>NZ_JAVJRB010000006.1:0-16104 GCF_040218635.1 Thalassospira sp. | reverse complement strand
ATATTCGACGTGCGCGGTCGAGATCGTGATACCACGAGCTTTCTCTTCCGGTGCTTTGTCGATCATGCTGTAATCCTGGAACGATGCACCGCCGGCTTCTGCCAGAACTTTGGTGATCGCTGCGGTCAGCGTGGTTTTACCATGGTCAACGTGGCCGATGGTGCCAACGTTAACGTGTGGTTTTGTACGGGCAAACTTTTCTTTAGCCATTTCTAACTCCGTTTATTCTGGCTTGGCATCAGCCAGCCGATTTGGCTTTAACTTCGTCCGCAACTGCCTGCGGGACATCGGCATAGTGATCGAACTGCATCACGAACTGGGCACGGCCCTGAGACATGGAGCGCAGTGTGTTGACGTAACCGAACATGTTCGCCAGCGGAACGAACGCGTTAACAACGCGTGCAATCCCACGGGAGTCCATATCGCGGACCTGGCCGCGACGGCTGTTCAGATCGCCAATGATGTCGCCCATATACTCTTCCGGGGTCACTACTTCGACTTTCATGATCGGCTCGAGCAGCTTAGGAGCAGCTTTGGCAAGACCTTCGCGGAATGCTGCGCGAGCAGCGATTTCGAAGGCCATGACGCTCGAGTCGACGTCGTGGTAGGCACCGTCGGTCAGCTTGATCGACAAGTCAGTTACCGGGAAGCCTGCGATCACGCCGTTCGGAAGGGAACTTTCGAGACCTTTGGCAACACCCGGGATGTATTCTTTAGGAACGTTACCGCCAACAACACTATCGGTGAAGCTGAAGCCCGTACCCGGTTCACCCGGTGTAAAGGTGAGTTTGATACGCGCGAACTGACCCGAACCACCCGACTGTTTTTTGTGGGTGTAGTCAACGTCGATCTCTTTCGAGATCGTTTCACGGTAAGCAACCTGCGGCGCGCCGACGTTTGCTTCAACTTTGAATTCACGCTTCATACGATCGACAAGAATGTCGAGGTGAAGCTCGCCCATACCGGAGATGATGGTCTGGCCGGATTCGTGGTCAGATTTAACGCGGAACGACGGATCTTCCTGTGCAAGACGCGCAAGAGCGAGACCCATTTTCTCCTGGTCAGCTTTCGATTTCGGCTCAACAGCGATCTCGATAACAGGATCCGGGAATTCCATACGCTCAAGAATGATCGGCTTGGCAGGATCACAAAGGGTGTCACCAGTGGTGGTATCCTTCATGCCAACCAGAGCAACGATGTCGCCCGAGCATGCGTATTTGATTTCTTCGCGGTTGTTTGAATGCATAAGAAGCATACGGCCGATACGTTCTTTTTTCTCTTTAACAGAGTTGAGAACGTAGGAACCAGCTTCGAGTACACCCGAATAAATACGAACAAAGGTAAGCGAACCGACAAACGGGTCACTCATGATTTTGAACGCAAGACCCGAGAAAGGTGCATCGTCGTTAAGCGGACGTGAATCCGGCTCATCTTCGGTGCCCGGCTTGATGCCGCGCACGTCGTCGATGTCATCCGGAGCCGGCATGTAATCGATGACCGCATCAAGAAGCGGCTGAACGCCTTTATTCTTGAACGCAGTACCAAGAAGGACCGGAACCAGTTCGCCTTTCAGCGTACCTTTACGAAGGCACTTCTTGAGAAGTTCCTCAGACGGCATTTCGCCTTCAAGGTAAGCTTCCATTGCGGCTTCGTCGAAATCGATTGCCTGTTCAATCAGGGCTTCACGATATTCAGCAGCCTGGTCTTTGAGCGAATCACGAATGTCACGGTATTCGAATTCTGCGCCGAGATTCTCGTCTTTCCAGACGATCTCCTGGTTTTTCACCAGATCGACAACACCTTCGAATTCCATTTCGGAACCAATCGGCAGCTGCATAACAGCAACATTGGCACCGAGACGTTCTTTCATCATTTCAACACAACGGAAGAAGTCTGCACCGGTACGGTCCATTTTGTTGACAAAGCACATACGCGGTACGTGGTACTTGTCAGCCTGGCGCCATACGGTTTCGGTCTGCGGCTCGACGCCGGAAACGGCGTCAAACACTGCGCATGCACCATCGAGAACACGGAGCGAACGTTCAACTTCAATCGTGAAGTCAACGTGGCCCGGGGTATCGATGATGTTAATGCGATTATCTTTCCAGAAGCAGGTCGTCGCAGCAGACGTAATCGTAATGCCACGTTCCTGTTCCTGTTCCATCCAGTCCATCGTCGCGGCGCCGTCATGGACTTCGCCGATTTTGTAGGACTTGCCGGTGTAGAAAAGAATTCGCTCGGTGGTCGTAGTTTTACCAGCATCAATGTGAGCCATGATGCCGATGTTACGATACCGAGAGATCGGAGTACGTTGTACCATAATCGACTCTTGATCTTGAGGTCAGAATTACCAGCGGTAATGAGCGAATGCTTTGTTAGCTTCGGCCATACGATGGGTGTCTTCGCGTTTCTTGACGGCCGAACCACGGTTATTGGCGGCGTCCATCAATTCACCAGCGAGACGACCAACCATGGTCGTTTCAGAACGTTTGCGCGAAGCTTCGACCAACCAACGAATGGCCAGTGCCTGACGACGCTCGGAACGAACTTCAACCGGAACCTGGTAGGTAGCACCACCAACACGACGCGAACGAACTTCAACGTTCGGCTTCACATTGTCCATGGCTTCATGGAACTGGGCTACAGGGTCTGCACCCTTGCCTTCCATAACTTCCAAAGCACCGTAAACGATCTTTTCTGCGGCGGATTTTTTACCGTCGAGCATCAGACCATTCATGAATTTAGTGAGAACCTTATCGCCATATTTGGCATCAGGTAATACTTCGCGCTTTTCAGCAGCGTGACGACGTGACATCTGAGCTGCTCCTTATTTCGGACGCTTCGCGCCGTATTTCGAACGACGCTGTTTACGGTCTTTGACACCCTGTGTATCGAGGGTACCGCGAATGATGTGGTAACGCACACCTGGCAAATCCTTCACACGGCCGCCGCGAATCATCACGACAGAGTGTTCCTGAAGGTTATGGCCTTCACCCGGAATGTAAGACGTTACTTCGTAGCCGTTGGTCAAACGAACACGAGCAACCTTACGAAGTGCCGAGTTCGGCTTCTTCGGGGTGGTGGTATAAACACGGGTGCAAACGCCGCGTTTCTGCGGGCATGCTTCCAGTGCCGGAACCATATCGCGCTGCGTGCGCGGTGATCGCGACTTGCGGATCAACTGGTTAATAGTGGGCATTAATTTTCCCTTTGTACTTCAACGGACGCCACGAGGGCGCTGCTCTTATCGACGCACGACGAGCGACCACGCGCCTTCGTACAAGTACGAAAACACGCGAGGACGCCCATAAAATGCAGGAGTTCCTGCCTCGACGGCCGTCAGAGTCGCACTCAAGCGATGGGGGGCGAAAACCGCCCGCTACCGCACAAAACGGCACCGACACAGTTACACCCCCCTAGATTTGGTGGGCGCATACTAGTGACGGCCCCCGTTTGCGTCAAGCAAAACCATGTGGACCTTCGAGTTGGCGCTTCAAACGCCGAGACGAACCGGTGCGTCGATAAGATTTCCGGTTCGCCTCTGATTCTTTAACTATCTGGCGCGACGAGGTTATTCGCCTGCCGGCAGTGAAGGAGCGTCGCCATCGGCTTGCGGGCCGAAGTTGTCGCCAATTTCTTCTTCTGCTTCGATCTGTACCGTTTTGTCGCGTTCGGCGGCCAGTGCACGGAAGCGGTTCATCACCGCACCGGTACCTGCCGGGATCAAACGACCCACGATGACGTTCTCTTTCAGACCGATAAGAGTATCGGTTTTGCCCGAAACAGCTGCTTCGGTAAGAACGCGCGTGGTTTCCTGGAACGATGCGGCCGAGATGAAGGAATGCGTCTGGAGCGAAGCTTTCGTGATCCCCTGGAGGACCGGAGCGCCTTCTGCCAGTTCGCCGCCTTCTTTAACAGCGCGGTCGTTTTCAGCATCGAAATCAACGCGGTCAATAATTTCGCCAACCAGAAGTGTGGTGTCACCCGGTTTGGTGATTTCCACTTTCTGGAGCATCTGACGAACGATGACTTCAATGTGCTTGTCGTTAATCTTCACGCCCTGCAGTCGGTAAACTTCCTGGATCTCGTTGACCAGGTAGTCGGCCAGTGCCGGAACGCCCATAACACGCAAGATATCGTGCGGAACTGGTGAACCATCAAGGAGCTGATCGCCTTTTTCAACGAAGTCCCCTTCCTGAACGGCAAGGTGTTTGCCTTTCGGGATCATGTATTCAACCGGTTCAGTCAGCCCGGAGTCTTCGAGCGGATGAACGATAACGCGACGCTTGTTCTTATAGTCCTTGCCGAATTCGACGCGACCCGGAATGTCCGAGATAATTGCGTGTTCTTTCGGTTTACGGGCTTCGAACAGCTCGGCAACACGCGGCAGACCACCGGTGATGTCACGGGTTTTCGAACCTTCACGCGGAATACGTGCAAGCACGTCACCCGCAGCGACTTTCTGACCGTTCTCGATCGAGAGAATAGCGTCAACCGACAGGAAGTAACGGGCTTCAAGACCATTATCCAGGTTGATGACCTCACCCGATTCGTTACGCAAGGTAACGCGCGGCTTAAGGTCGGACGCCTTGGGCATGCTCTTCCAGTCGATAACCGTCTTGGCCGCAATACCGGTCGCTTCGTCATAGACTTCGCGAATGGTTACGTTCTCAAGAAGGTCGACATAGTTCACATAGCCTTCTTTCTCGGTGATGATCGGCAAGGTGTACGGATCCCACTCGGCCAGTTTCTGGCCACGTGTTACCTGTGCGCCTTCATCAGTCAGAAGTTTGGCACCGTAAGGGACGCGATATTTCGCACGTTCACGACCGGTTTTGTCGATCAGGAGAATTTCGAGGTTACGCGCCATGACGATATTCACGCCCGACGAGTTTTCAACAACTGCGCGGTTTTTCAACTTAACAGTCGCATCGAAATTCGCTTCGACACCGGAAACCTCTGCACCACGCTGTGCCGCACCACCAATGTGGAACGTACGCATCGTAAGCTGAGTACCCGGCTCACCGATTGACTGTGCGGCAATAACACCAACAGCTTCGCCGATATTGACTGTCGTACCACGGGCCAGGTCACGACCATAGCAATGGCCACAAACACCGGTTTCCGCGTCACAGGTCAGAACGGAGCGAATCCGCGACATTTCAACGCCGGCCTTTTCGATCACATCAAGGTGATCTTCTTCGACCATCGCATTCTTCGGCACGATGATTTCACCGGTCGACGGATTAACAATCTCGTCAGCAGTGAAACGACCGAGGATACGATCAGACAGGGTTTCGATAACTTCACCGGAATCGACAACTGCTGCGATGTCGAGGCCACGATCAGTACCGCAATCATGCTGAGTGATGATGCAATCCTGGGCCACGTCCACCAGACGACGGGTCAGGTAACCCGAGTTCGCCGTTTTCAGTGCGGTATCGGCAAGACCTTTACGCGCGCCGTGTGTGGAGTTGAAGTACTCCTGCACGGTCAGGCCTTCTTTAAAGTTCGAAATAATCGGCGTTTCAATGATCGAGCCATCAGGTTTCGCCATCAGGCCGCGCATAGCAGCAAGCTGACGCATCTGAGCGGCAGAACCACGGGCACCGGAGTGCGCCATCATGTAAACCGAGTTCACATTGTCACCTTCAGCCGTCGCCGAAATGACTTTCATCATCGCTTCGGAAACGTCATCGGTGCACTGTGACCAAGCATCAACAACCTTGTTGTATTTCTCACCACGGGTGATGAGACCATCCTGGTATTGCTGCTCGTATTCCTTGACCTTGTCATGGGTGCCGCCAACCAGTGGTTCTTTGGCATCCGGAATGATCATGTCATCCTTACCAAACGAAATACCGGCTTTACATGCCCAGTTAAAACCAAGGCCCATCATGCGGTCAGCAAAGATAACAGTCTCTTTCTGGCCACAGTGACGGTAGACGACATCGATAACGTTCGAGACGTCTTTTTTGGTCAGCAGCTTGTTGATGGTCGAGAACGGAATGCGCGGATGACGCGGCAGAAGTTCCGACAGCAACATGCGGCCCGGGGTCGTCGCGACACGAACCGTGATCGGTTCATTATCGGCATCAACCGTGTGGTAACGGGCATTAACCTTGGAGTGCAGGTTAACAACACCTTCATCCAGTGCCTGCTCGATCTCGGCGATGTTTACAAATGACATCCCCTCGCCCGGCTGACCATCACGTTCCATCGAGATGTAATACAGACCCAGAACAATATCCTGCGACGGCACGATAATCGGTTTACCCGATGCCGGTGAAAGGATGTTGTTGGTCGACATCATCAAGGTACGTGCTTCAAGCTGAGCTTCAAGCGACAGCGGGACGTGAACAGCCATTTGGTCACCATCGAAGTCTGCGTTAAACGCAGTGCAAACGAGCGGGTGAAGCTGGATAGCCTTACCTTCAATCAGGGTAGGTTCGAAGGCCTGAATACCAAGACGGTGCAAGGTCGGTGCGCGGTTAAGCATGACCGGGTGTTCACGGATAACCTGTTCAAGGATATCCCAGACTTCGGCACGCTCTTTTTCCACCATACGCTTTGCAGCTTTGATCGTGGTTGCCATCCCGTACAGTTCCAGCTTCGCATAAACGAACGGCTTGAACAGTTCGAGTGCCATTTTCTTTGGCAGACCGCACTGATGCAGTTTCAGGTTCGGACCCACGGTAATAACGGAACGACCGGAATAGTCGACGCGTTTACCCAAAAGGTTCTGACGGAAACGACCCTGCTTACCTTTAAGCATATCCGACATCGATTTGAGCGGACGCTTGTTGGCTCCAGTGATCGGACGACCGCGACGACCGTTGTCAAACAGCGCATCAACCGATTCCTGAAGCATACGTTTTTCGTTACGCACGATGATATCAGGCGCACGAAGCTCGATCAGGCGCTTCAGACGGTTGTTACGGTTGATCACACGACGGTAAAGGTCGTTCAAATCAGAGGTCGCAAAACGGCCACCATCAAGCGGCACCAGCGGGCGCAGCTCTGGCGGAATAACCGGAATCACTTCAAGGATCATCCATTCCGGGCGTGCTCCAGATTCCTGGAAGGCCTCAATCAGTTTGAGACGCTTGACCAGCTTCTTACGCTTGGCTTCGGAATTGGTTTCCTTGAGGTCGATTTTCGCGGTTTCGCGTTCTTCATCAAGATCGATTGCCGCAAGCATATCGCGGATGGCTTCTGCGCCGATACCGGCACGGAAGCTGTCTTCGCCATATTCTTCCTGGGCAGTCATATACTGGTCTTCGGACAGGAGCTCACCCATTTTAAGCGGGGTAAGGCCCGGTTCGATCACCACATAGTTTTCGAAGTACAGAATGCGCTCAAGATCCTTGAGCGTCATGTCGAGCAGCAAACCAAGACGGCTCGGCAGTGACTTCATGAACCAGATATGGGCAACAGGTGCCGCCAGTTCGATATGGCCCATACGTTCACGACGTACTTTGGCCAGAGTCACTTCGACGCCGCATTTTTCACAGATAATGCCGCGATACTTCATACGCTTGTACTTGCCGCACAAGCATTCGTAATCCTTCACCGGACCAAAAATGCGCGCACAGAACAAACCGTCGCGTTCCGGCTTAAAGGTCCGGTAGTTGATGGTCTCCGGTTTCTTGATTTCACCAAAGGACCAGGAGCGAATACGCTCCGGGCTGGCAATCTGGATCCGGATCTGATCGAAGCTCTGGGTGCCCTGCGGCTGCCCGAAGATCTTCATCAACTCGTTCATAAAGGCTCTCCCGCTATGCCCGGTCTCGCCGGGTTTCGCCAATTTCAGGCCGAAAGATGCGTCATGGCGACCGGGATGTCCGGTTGGACATCCCGATCTGCCAAACACTTAAAAGTCGTTCTGCTCAAGCTCGACATTGAGACCAAGCGAACGGAGTTCTTTAACGAGAACGTTAAACGACTCCGGAATGCCAGCCTCGAAGGTGTCTTCGCCACGAACGATAGCTTCGTAAACCTTGGTACGGCCCGAAACGTCATCCGATTTAACCGTAAGCATTTCCTGAAGCGTGTATGCAGCACCGTAAGCTTCGAGTGCCCATACTTCCATCTCCCCGAAACGCTGGCCACCGAACTGCGCCTTACCACCCAGCGGCTGCTGGGTAACAAGTGAGTACGGACCAATCGAACGTGCGTGGATCTTGTCGTCGACCAAGTGGTGCAGTTTGAGCATATAAATATACCCAACAGTCACCTTGCGATGGAATTTCTCACCCGTACGACCATCATAAAGGTCGACCTGGCCAGAACCATCAAGGCCGGCTTTCTCAAGCATACGAACAACATCAGGCTCACGTGCACCGTCGAAGACCGGAGTGGCCATCGGGACGCCGCGACGCAGGTTGTTGCCAAGCTCGATGACATCACCATCAGAAAGCTCTTTGATGCCAGCGATGTATTCGTCGCCTTCATAGACATCATTAAGCTTGCTGCGCAGATCTTCCATCTGACCACGACCGTCAGCAACAGCATCGACAAGTTCGCCGATCTGTTCGCCAAGACCACGTGACGCCCAACCAAGGTGGGTTTCAAGGATCTGGCCAACGTTCATACGCGATGGAACACCAAGCGGGTTCAGAACGATATCGACCGGCGTACCGTCTTCGAGGTGCGGCATGTCTTCAACCGGCATAATGCGCGATACGACACCCTTGTTCCCGTGACGGCCAGCCATCTTATCGCCCGGCTGCATTTTACGTTTAACGGCAACGAAGACTTTAACCATCTTCATCACGCCCGGCGGCAATTCGTCACCAGCCTGCAGCTTGTTAACTTTGTCATCGAAACGGGCCTGAAGAACAGCGATCGATTCTTCGAACTGTTTTTTCAGAGCTTCGATATCAGACATGACAGCGTCATCAGCAACTGCAATCTGGCGCCAAAGACCACGTGCAACACCCGAAAGGCTGTCTTCGGTGATCTCGCCCGAGAGGGCCTTAGGACCATCAACAAGCGACTGGCCAAGCAGAAGGTTTTTCAAACGACCATAGAAGTTGCGCTCAAGAATGGCGCGTTCGTCATCACGGTCCTTTGCGAGACGTTCGATTTCCGAACGTTCGATTGCCAGGGCACGTTCGTCCTTGTCGACGCCACGACGTGAGAACACGCGGACTTCAACAATGGTACCGAACTGTCCCGGTGGGACACGCAGCGACGTATCACGGACGTCAGATGCTTTTTCACCGAAGATGGCACGCAGAAGTTTTTCTTCCGGTGTCATCGGGCTTTCGCCCTTCGGCGTTACCTTACCGACAAGGATATCGCCCGGTTTGATTTCCGCACCGATGTAAACAATGCCCGCCTCGTCGAGGTTTTTAAGGGCTTCTTCACCGACGTTCGGAATATCACGGGTGATTTCTTCCTGACCCAGCTTGGTATCGCGGGCCATGACTTCGAATTCCTCGATGTGGATCGAGGTGTAAACGTCATCACGTGCGATACGCTCGGACAGAAGGATGGAATCCTCGAAGTTGTAACCATTCCACGGCATGAACGCGACAAGCACGTTACGGCCGAGGGCAAGTTCACCCATATCGGTACACGGACCATCCGAAATGATGTCGCCTTTTTCAACAACATCGCCAACTTTAACCAGCGGACGCTGGTTAATGCAGCTGCCTTGGTTGGAACGCTGATATTTCAGCAGGGTGTAGATATCCACACCCGATTCCGAGGCGGCAATGTCACCGGTTGCGCGAATAACCATACGGGTCGCATCAACAGATTCCACAACACCATCACGGCGTGCGATCAGGGTTGCACCCGAATCACGTGCCACTGGAACTTCCATACCGGTCCCGACATACGGTGCTTCAGAGCGGATCAACGGAACCGCCTGACGCTGCATGTTCGACCCCATCAGTGCGCGGTTCGCGTCATCGTTCTCAAGGAACGGAATGAGCGCGGATGCGACCGATACCAGCTGCTTCGGCGAGACGTCCATAAGGTCGATCTCTTCGGAGCGGGCCATATAGTGGTCACCGGCTTTACGTGTATTGATCAGTTCGTTCGCGAAGTTAAAGCCTTCAGTCAACGGTTCGTTGGCCTGTGCGATAACATAACGACCTTCTTCGATCGCCGAAAGATAGATCACTTCCGGGGTCACGTTGCCGTCGACAACCTTACGATACGGGCTTTCGATGAAGCCGTACTGGTTGACACGGGCGAAGGTTGCCAGCGAGTTGATCAGACCAATGTTCGGACCTTCCGGCGTTTCAACCGGGCAGATACGACCATAGTGGGTCGGATGAACGTCACGAACTTCAAAGCCTGCACGCTCACGGGTCAAACCACCTGGTCCAAGCGCCGAAAGACGACGTTTGTGGGTGATTTCCGAAAGCGGGTTGGTCTGATCCATAAACTGCGACAGCTGCGAAGAGCCGAAGAATTCACGAACAGCAGCCGCAACCGGCTTTGCATTGATCAGGTCATGCGGCATGACGTTGTCGATCTCGACCGAGCTCATACGCTCGCGGATCGCACGTTCCATACGCAAAAGACCAACACGGAACTGGTTTTCCATCAACTCGCCAACCGAACGCAAGCGACGGTTACCAAGGTGATCGATGTCGTCGATTTCGCCGCGACCGTCTTTCAGGTCGATGAGAACACGAACGACTTCCATAATGTCTTCACGACGCAAGATACGAACGGTGTCTGCACATTCAAGATTAAGACGTGCATTCATCTTCACCCGGCCAACAGCCGAGAGATCGTAACGTTCTGAATCGAAGAACAGGCCTTTGAACATAGCTTCCGCACCCTCAAGGGTCGGCGGCTCGCCAGGGCGCATAACGCGATAGATATCCACAAGGGCTTCTTCGCGGTTGCTGTTCTTGTCCAGTGCGATGGTGTTGCGCAGATACGGACCAACCTTGTTGTGATCGATCATCAGCAGACGAACGGAATCGACATTCCATTCTTTCAGCTGTTCGAACACTTCTTCGGTCAGTTCGTGACCGGCTTCTGCCAGAATTTCACCGGTTTCGCCGTCAATAAGATCATCGGCCATGAACCAGCCGTTAAGCTGCTCTTCCGGTACGAGGATCTCTTTGACACCGTCTTCGGTGATCTTGGCAGCAGAACGCTTGGTAATTTTCGAACCTGCTGCTGCAAAAACGTCGCCGTTGCTTGCATCAACAAGATCGTGAACCAGCTTCTGGCCGATATAACGGTCTGCATTGAATTCGGTAACCCAACCATCTTTGGTCCGGCGGTATTCTGCCGACTCATAGTAGTAGTTGAGAATTTCTTCCGGGGTAAGACCCTCGATTTCCGACGGATCGACAGAGCGCCCTTCTTCGGCACGCTGTGCACGCAGCTGTTCAGACTCAAGATTTTCAAGAGCCATAAGCAGCGTGGTCGCCGGCAATTTGCGGCGACGGTCGATACGGACATAAAGAATGTCTTTTGCGTCGAATTCAAAATCGAGCCACGAACCACGATAAGGAATAACACGCGCAGCAAACAGATATTTGCCAGAGCTGTGGCTCTTCCCTTTGTCATGGTCGAAGAAGACGCCCGGCGAACGGTGCATCTGAGAAACGATCACACGCTCGGTGCCGTTCACGATAAAAGTACCGTGTTCGGTCATAAGCGGCATGTCGCCCATATAGACGTCTTGTTCTTTGATATCGCGGATCGAACGGGCACCCGTGTCCTCGTCGATATCCCAGACAACCAGACGCAGTGTTACACGCAGCGGTGCGGCAAAAGTCATGCCCCGCTGGCGACACTCTTCTGTATCGTATTTCGGCTGCTCAAGTTCGTACGACACGAATTCAAGAGTTGCGCGTTCCGAAAAATCTTTAATCGGAAAGACGCTCTTGAAGACTTCCTGAAGACCTGCATCATTCCGCTGCTCCTGCGGCGTTCCGGTCTGCAAAAACTTATCGTAGGAATTCTTTTGAACCTCAATGAGGTTCGGGAGCGGAGCGACTTCGCTGATCCGTCCAAAGCTTTTGCGGATGCGCTTTCGACCAGTAAAGGACTTATCCATCATCGTTCCTTTAATCGCGCCTCCCCACACCGTCCGAACTCGTTCGTCTTCATCCTGTACCGTTCCCGATTTACGCAAAACGCATACAGCACGACGACGCCCGAGCCCCGTACGGGGCGGGCGTTCACTTGATTATGACCGTGGATGTTATGTGACATCCAACTTGAATGAGATCACTGATCCCTCGGCTGTCGACGCCGTCAAAGATAACCTTTGACCTAAACAGCCTACCGTTATGTACGATTACCTTTGGCAGCGTCAACCGTTAAATTCCTGTTCGCGTCGCTGCATCACCCGAAACACAATTGCCCGGTGCACAGAGACGGATGGGCCGGCGCCCGAAGGACGCCGACCCAGACCTTGGCAAGAAGCCGTCGATTATTTAAGTTCGACGGTTGCGCCTGCTTCTTCAAGTTTCTTCTTGATTTCAGCAGCTTCGTCTTTCGACGCGCCTTCTTTAACAGCTTTCGGTGCGCCTTCGACCAGGTCTTTGGCTTCTTTGAGGCCAAGACCGGTGATGCCACGTACTTCTTTAATGACGTTGATTTTCTTTTCGCCAGCGGCGGTCAGAATAACGTCAAATTCGGTCTGCTCTTCAGCAGCAGCGGCAGCAACGCCACCAGCAGCAGCTACAGCAACCGGAGCAGCGGCAGAAACGCCCCATTTTTCTTCGAGCAATTTGGAAAGCTCTGCAGCTTCCAGAACGGTAAGAGCGGAAAGATCTTCAACAATCTGATTGAGATCGGCCATTGTAGTAGTCTCCTAGGCTTGAACTTAGATATCAAAGATATCTGGATAATTTGGTTTACGCGGCTTCGCCTTTTTCGGCGTGTGCCTTCAGCACCTGGGCGATCTGAGCCGCCGGCTTGGAAGTCAGCGTAGCAATACGCTGTGCCGGGGTCTGGATCATACCAACCAGTTTCGCACGAAGTTCGTCCAGCGACGGCAGTTCTGCCAGAGCTTTAACGCCCTGTTCGTCCAGAATCTGTTCGCCAATGGCACCAGCAACAATAACGAGCTTGTCGTTGGTTTTTGCGAACTCGGAGGCTACTTTTGCGACCGATGCTGGATCAGCTGAATAGCCGATTGCAACCGGGCCGGTAAAGTAGTCTGCAAGACCAGCAAATTTAGTGCCTTCAAGAGCAAGTCGCGTAAGCCGGTTTTTGGTGACCTTGAAGCCCGCACCAGATTCACGCATCTGTGCACGAAGAGCGGTAATTTGTGCAACCGTCAGCCCTTTATACTGGGTAACGATTACGCCTTCCGCTGCTCCGAACACTTCGCGCATTTCTGCTACGAACTGTTGTTTTTCTTCGCGGTTCACTTTTAGTCTCCGACATTGCTTATTGCCCTGAACCCCATAAAGAGGTTCACAGACGCGACCAATCCTTTCGAACTGGTCTGTGACGCCCATCCGTTTGCCAGATGTCCAAGCCTTTTGTGAGCCCCATACGGGGAAAACCAAGAACCGGAACCTCTGCCTATGCAGGAAATTAAGAGCGATTAATCTCACTCACCTGCAGTCTGGGACAGACAGGTAGAGAGGGCATAAAGCCCCCTCCGGTCCTGACCGATCCGAAGACCGGTCAGAATTCGAAAAATTCTTATTTCGACGCGATGTCAGCAATCGACAATTTGACGCCAGCACCCATGGTGGAGCTGATCGCCGCACGCTGAAGGTAGATACCTTTTGCGCCAGCCGGTTTTGCTTTTACAATCGCAGCGACAAATGCTTTTGCATTTTCGATGATCTGATCTTCGCTGAACGAAGCTTTGCCGATACCTGCATGTACGATACCGGTTTTCTCCGCACGGAACTGGACCTGGCCAGCTTTTGCGTCGGAAACTGCGGTAGCAACATCCATGGTTACGGTGCCGAGTTTCGGGTTCGGCATCAGGCCACGTGGGCCGAGAACCTTACCGAGACGACCGACAACAGCCATCATGTCCGGGGTTGCAATAACGCGATCATAGTTCAGATCGCCTTTCTGCATTGCTTCCATCAGATCTTCTGCACCAACAGTGTCTGCACCAGCTTTGAGTGCTTCTTCTGCTTTGGCGTCTTTTGCGAAGACTGCAACGCGCATGGTTTTACCGGTACCATGCGGAAGAGAAACAACACCACGGACCATCTGGTCAGCGTGACGCGGATCAACACCAAGGTTCATTGCCATTTCGATGGTTTCATCGAATTTGGCTTTTGCACCTTCTTTGACGAGTTTGACAGCAGCTGTCAGCTCGTACTGGGTGTTACGGTCGATGCCCTCATAGGCCTGGGCAAGGCGTTTACCAGTCTTGGCCATCGTCTTACTCCACAACCTCGAGACCCATCGCACGGGCAGAGCCCTCGATCATTGCCATCGCGCCTTCAACGTCAAATGCGTTGAGGTCAACCATTTTGGCTTCTGCGATTTCTTTGACCTGTGCTTTGGTAACTTTACCAACAAAACCTTTACCGGTGGTGCCGGAACCTTTTGCAATGCCTGCTGCCTTTTTCAGGAAGTAGGATGCTGGCGGGGTTTTGGTAACAAAGCTGAATGAACGGTCGGAATAAACGGTGATGACGACCGGAATCGGCATACCTGGTTCCATCTGCTGGGTAGCAGCGTTAAATGCTTTGCAGAATTCCATGATATTCACGCCGCGCTGACCAAGAGCCGGACCGACAGGCGGTGACGGATTGGCTTTGCCGGCGGGAATCTGCAGCTTAAGATAGCCGTCGATTTTTTTCGCCATTAGAGTACCTCTTACAGAAGCGCGCGGTCCGGTCATGGCTGACCTCCCGCGCTTTAAAGTCCGGCCTGCGTATAGCAGACCGGGACATCATTTTACAAGATCGTTTTTTAAAGCTTCTCGACCTGGGCGTATTCCAGCTCGACCGGCGTTGAACGACCGAAGATCGAAACAGACACCTTAAGGCGTGCTCGTTCTTCATCAACACCTTCGACAACACCGTTAAACGATGCAAACGGGCCGTCGGAAACGCGTACTTCCTCACCAACCTCGAAAGCGATGGTCGGTTTCGGACGATCAACCCCTTCCTGCACCTGATGCAGAATGTGCTGAGCTTCCTTTTCGGAAATCGGCATCGGCTTACCACGGCTACCAAGGAAATCGGTAACTTTGGCGGTATTTTTGACCAGATGCCAGCTTTCGTCAGTGAGATCCATCTTCAGCAGGACATAGCCCGGGAAAAACTTCCGCTCGGCATTGACCTTGGTGCCGCGACGCACCTCGACAGTTTCTTCCGTCGGAACCAGGACCTCTTCGATTTCGCCCTCAAGACCTTTCTTGATGGACTGCTCGCGGATCGACTGGGCGACCTTTTTCTCAAAACCGGAGTGAACGTGCAAAACGTACCAGCGATGCGCCATGACCTTAACCCCCAACACCAAAGACCAGCTTGACACCCCATGCGAGGAGCTGATCGACAACAAAGAAGAAAATCGACGCAAGAGCCACCATTACGAAGACCATAATGGTAGAAACAGTCGTTTCCTTACGGGACGGCCACGAGACTTTCTTTGCCTCGGTGCGGACCTGCTGTACGAATTGTGCTGGCGACGTTTTAGCCATTGTTGGGGTTACACCGCTTTCTAATACTTTGTTTCACAACCCGGAAAAAATTGGCAGGAGAGGAGGGACTCGAACCCCCGGCACTCGGTTTTGGAGACCGATGCTCTACCAACTGAGCTACACTCCTACAAGATCGACAGAAAGTTGAAAACTTTATCTTCTTTCTGGCTCATCCCTGCCCGGGCGGCAGGGTGTGCGGGCGGGTTATAGCCGCCCGCACATCCAAGATCAAGCACTCAATCGTGCAAAATCTCAAAAATTACTCAAGGATCTTGGCAACAACGCCCGCGCCGACGGTACGACCGCCTTCACGGATTGCGAAACGCAGACCTTCGTCCATTGCAATAGGTGCAATGAGGGTTGCGGTCATCTGAACGTTGTCACCCGGCATGACCATTTCGGTGCCTTCTGGCAGCTCGATCGAACCGGTGACGTCAGTCGTACGGAAGTAGAACTGAGGACGGTAGTTCGAGAAGAACGGCGTATGA
>NZ_JAVJRB010000003.1:0-148751 GCF_040218635.1 Thalassospira sp. | reverse complement strand
TAGGGTCAGGACCTATTAATTTGGTTTGAATGGTCACCCGGATTTGTGCGGATACGCGAAGCAAGACCGCAGGAAGATATGCATCTTTCAAGGTTTTGCGACAAAGTAGCCCGTACAAATCCGGGTGATCCGTAGGACAGGCGTTATATTTGCAAACTCCTGCGTTAAACCCTTTGCCCGGGAGATTACCCCGCGCTGCAGGCTTTATCCTTGTATTTCACAAATATAACGCCTGCCATTCCAATCAAATTAATAGGTCCTGACCCTAGCATTAATCTGATCGAATACCGTTTACTCACGCGGTGTTCGACTTTGGATCAAGGTTTGCTGATTTTGCTTGGAATTCCGGCATCAATCACCGATGAGTATTGCTGCAATGCGATATGATACGGTTGACGGGGATACAAGGGTTGCAAATTCAACGCGTCTCAGGGCTTTTGCCTTCTTGACCGCGAGGGGGCAGGGCGGTAGCTTGCCGCTCTAAATTCATAGACAACAGTAATAGAGAGTTCGCGCCATGGCGCTCGACGGGTCGCAACGTCCCCCTTCATTCCAGGAAATCATTCTTCGACTGCAAAGCTATTGGGCCGATCAGGGTTGTGTAATCCTGCAGCCTTATGACTTGGAAGTCGGTGCCGGTACGTTCCATACCGCGACAACCTTGCGGGCACTCGGCCCGGAAAGCTGGAATGCAGCCTATGTTCAGCCTTCTCGTCGCCCGACCGATGGTCGGTATGGTGAAAACCCGAACCGCTTGCAGCACTATTACCAGTTTCAGGTTCTGCTGAAACCGTCGCCAAGCAACTCTCAGGAGCTGTATCTTGGGTCGTTGCGCCATTTGGGCATTGATCCGCTGGCCCATGACATCCGCTTTGTCGAGGATGACTGGGAAAGCCCGACCCTTGGTGCATGGGGCCTTGGCTGGGAAGTGTGGCTTGATGGCATGGAAGTCACCCAGTTCACCTATTTCCAGCAGGTTGGTGGCTTTGAATGTAACCCGGTTCCGGTCGAGCTGACCTATGGTTTGGAACGTCTGGCGATGTATATTCAGGGTGTCGAGAACGTCTATGACCTTGATTATAATGGTCGCGGTGTGACCTATGGCGACGTGTTCCTGCAAAATGAAGTGGAACAGTCGACCTATAACTTTGAAGTCGCAAACACCGATATGCTGTTTGCGCACTTTAAAGATGCCCAGGCCGAATGTGCGGTCAATATTGAACGCGGTTTGGCGCTTCCGGCGTATGAGCAGGCGATGAAAGCCAGCCATATCTTTAACCTTCTTGATGCGCGCGGCGTGATTTCTGTCACCGAACGTGCGGCCTATATCGGTCGTGTTCGTGACATGTCGAAATCCTGCTGCGAGGCGTGGCTGCGGTCGCGTGGCCATCTGAAAGAGGAGGCATAAGTCATGGCCGAATTGCTGCTTGAACTGTTTTCCGAAGAAATTCCGGCCCGTATGCAGGCCCGTGCATCTGATGATCTGTCCAAACTGATCTCGGATGGTCTTAAGGCTGCTGACCTTGCATTTGACAAAGTCGAAGCATTGGTGACCCCGCGTCGCCTGACCCTGATTATTGATGGCCTGCCTGAAAAACAGCCGGACCTGCGCGAAGAACGCCGCGGTCCGCGCGCCGATGCACCTGAAAAGGCAATCAACGGTTTTTTGGCAGGCAATGGTGTCACCCTTGATCAGTGCGAAAAGCGCGAAATGCCAAAAGGCACCTTCCTGTTTGCGATTGTCGAACAAAAAGGCCGTGCGGCATCCGAAGTCATCAAGGAAATCGTCGAAGACGCGATGGCCAAATTGCCATGGCCAAAATCGATGCGTTGGGGAACCGAAAAAGTCCGCTGGGTACGTCAGCTTGACCGCATTCTGTGCCTGTTTGATGGCACGGTGATCCCGGTTTCCTATGGTCCGGTCATCGCCGGAAACACCACCAGCGGTCATCGTTTCCTAGCACCTGCTGAATTCAGTGTCGCCAATGGTGCCCAATACAAGGAAAAACTGCGCGCTGCCAAGGTCATGCTTGACCGGGAAGAGCGCAAACAGGTTATCCTTGACGGGGCGAAAAAGCTGGCTGCGGCCGAAGGGTTCGAACTTCTTGAAGATAACGGTCTTCTTGAAGAAGTTTGTGGTCTGGTTGAATGGCCTGTGCCGGTTATGGGCAAGGTCGATGACCTGTTCATGGACATCCCGCGCGAAGTTCTTGAAACCTCGATGCGTGAACATCAGAAATATTTTGTGGTTGAAGATAAAAGCGGCAAGCTTGCTGCGCGATTCATCACAATTTCGAACATGGAAACGGCGGATAACAACGCCAAAATTATCGCCGGGAACGAACGCGTTTTGCGCGCACGCCTGCATGATGCCAAGTTCTTCTGGGATCAGGATCGGAAAGTGACGCTGCAATCGCGCCTGCCGAAACTTGATACGATTGTCTTCCATGCCAAGCTGGGATCGCTTGCAGAACGTGTGTTGCGCCTTCGCGGTCTTGCACGTGAGCTGTCGACAGATATCCCGAATTGTGATGTCAAACTGGCCGATCGCGCCGCAGAAATCGGCAAAGCCGATCTGGTGTCGCAGATGGTGTTTGAATTCACCGAACTTCAGGGGCTGATGGGGAAATACTACGCCGAAAATGACGGCGAAGCCCCGGAAGTCGCCAATGCCATTGCCGAGCATTATGCACCGGCTGGTCCGTCAGATATGTGCCCGACGGCACCTGTGTCGGTTGCAGTCGCATTGGCAGAGAAGCTTGATACCCTTGCCGGGTTCTTTTCCATTGATGAAAAGCCAACCGGTTCAAAAGATCCGTTTGCGCTGCGTCGTGCGGCTTTGGGTGTCATCCGTCTGGTTCTGGAAAATGGTTTGCGGGTAAAGCTTCGGCGCATCTTCGCATTTGCCGTTTCCCAATACCCGGCAACCATTCGTCGTGACGAGGCAGTCGAAGACCTTCTGGCCTTCTTTGCCGACCGTCTGAAAGTCCATCTGCGTGAACAGGGCGTGCGCCATGATCTGGTGTCGGCTGTGTTTGCATTGGATGGCGAAGACGATCTTGTCCGCCTGCTGGCCCGTGTTGATGCGCTTTCCGATTTTGTTTCGGGCGAAAGCGGCGTCAACCTTATGGCTGGCTACAAGCGTGCATCGAACATCCTGCGCATCGAAGAGAAAAAGGACGATACGTCCTTTGACGCGGACGTTTCCGCTGATCTTCTGAGTGTGGACGAAGAACGCAAGCTGTATGAGGCGCTCATTGATGTCCGGCATAAGGCCTTGCCACGTTTGCGGGGTGAGGATTATGCCGCGGCGATGACCGAATTTGCGCGGTTGCGTGAACCGGTTGATGCATTCTTTGAAAAGGTCACCGTAAATAGTGATAAGGCAGACGAACGTGCCAACCGGCTTAAATTGCTGGCGCAAATTCGCACCGCCTTGCATGACATTGCGGACTTCTCAAAGATCGAGTCATAAAACAGGTCAAGGTTGCGGGGCTTTCCCCATCCGGGGAGGCCCATAAGGGCCTTGACCAGATGAGGAAAAGGCAAGATGACCAAATGGGTGTACGGTTTCGGTGGCGGTAGCGCCGAAGGCCGTTCGGATATGCGTGAACTTTTGGGCGGCAAGGGTGCGAACCTTGCCGAGATGAGCAATCTCGGACTTCCCGTTCCGCCCGGCTTTACCCTTACAACCGAAGTCTGCACGGCGTTTTATGACAACGACCGCGCTTACCCGGATGGTCTGAATTCCGAAGTCGAAAAGGCGCTGGCCGCGGTTGAAAAGCTGGTCGGGCGCAAATTTGGCGATGCCAAAGATCCCCTTTTGGTGTCTGTTCGTTCCGGCGCACGCGCCTCCATGCCCGGCATGATGGATACGGTTCTTAATCTTGGCCTGAATGACGAAACAGTCGAAGCACTGGCAACCGTTTCAGGTGACCGTCGTTTTGCCTATGATAGCTACCGCCGTTTCATTCAGATGTATGGCGATGTGGTGCTGGGGGTTGAGCATTATCATTTCGAAGAAATCCTTGAGATTCACAAGGAAGACAAGGGCTATTCCCTTGATACCGAAATGGATGCCGATGACTGGGCACAAATCGTTCAGGGCTTTAAGAAAAAAGTCCAAAGCGAACTTGATGCACCTTTCCCGCAAGATCCGCGCGAACAGCTTTGGGGCGCGATTGGTGCCGTATTTGGCAGCTGGATGAATGCACGTGCCAATACTTACCGTCGTTTGCACAGCATCCCGGCAAGCTGGGGCACGGCTGTAAACGTGCAGGCGATGGTCTTTGGCAATATGGGCGATGACTGTGCGACGGGTGTTTGTTTCTCGCGCAATCCATCAACCGGCGAAGATCGTTTTTACGGCGAATATCTGATCAACGCACAGGGCGAAGACGTTGTTGCGGGCATCCGCACACCGGCACCTCTGACCAAAATCGAACGTGAAGAATCCGGTTCTGACCTGACCTCGATGGAAGAAGCGTTGCCAAAAGTCTTTGGCGAGCTTTGCGAAATCCGCGATCGGCTTGAATCCCATTACCGCGATATGCAGGACATGGAATTCACCGTTGAATCGGGCAAGCTTTATATGCTTCAGACTCGTGCGGGCAAACGGACCGCCAAGGCCGCCTTGCGCATTGCTGTTGAGATGTGCCGCGATGGCGTGATTTCACAGGAAGATGCCCTGCGCCGTGTTGATCCGGCACAGCTTGATCAATTGCTGCACCCGACCCTTGATCCCGATGCCGCCCGCAAGGTTGTTGGTATGGGACTTCCTGCATCCCCCGGTGCGGCATCCGGCCAGATCGTGTTTTCAGCCGAATCAGCAGAAGAATGGGCCAGTAATAAAGGCCGCAAAGTCATTCTGGTGCGGATTGAAACCAGCCCCGAAGATATTGCCGGCATGCATGCCGCCGAAGGTATCCTGACCTCACGTGGCGGCATGACCAGTCATGCGGCGGTGGTGGCACGCGGTATGGGAACCCCATGCGTTTGCGGTGCCGGTCAGGTCAAGATCGATTACGCCAACAAAACCATGATTTCCGGTGGTGTGACCTTAAAAGAAGGCGACGTCATCACCCTTGATGGCAGCACCGGTGAAGTCATGCTGGGCGAAGTCGCGACCCTTAAGCCTGATCTGTCAGGTGATTTTTCGCAGTTGATGGAATGGGCCGATGCTGTGCGTCGGCTTAAAGTCCGGACCAATGCGGAAACCCCGGATGATGCGGCAACCGCACGCGGCTTTGGCGCAGAAGGCATTGGTCTTTGCCGGACCGAACATATGTTCTTTGATCCGGCACGGATCATTTCCATGCGCGAAATGATTTTGGCAGAAACCGAACAGGGCCGTCGGACCGCCCTTGATAAACTGTTGCCCTATCAGCGTCAGGATTTTATTGACCTGTTCCGCATCATGAAGGGGCTTCCGGTTACCATCCGTCTGCTCGATCCGCCATTGCATGAATTCCTGCCACACGGTGATGCCGAAATTGCCGAAGTCGCCAAGGCTGCCGGTGTGTCCGAGGTGATTGTCAAACGTCGCCTGCTTGACCTTGCCGAAGCCAACCCGATGCTGGGGCATCGTGGATGTCGTCTTGGCATCAGCTATCCTGAAATCTATGAAATGCAGGCGCGTGCGATCTTTGAAGCCGCGATTGAAGTTTCAAAGGATGGCGGTGATCCGGTCATTCCGGAAATCATGATCCCGTTGATTGTCGGCAAGAAGGAACTTGAAATCCTGAAAGCTGCGATCATTAAGGTTGCTTCGGATGTTGAGGCCGAAAAATCAGCCAAACTGAGTTTCCTTGTTGGCACCATGATCGAATTGCCACGTGCAGCATTGCGGGCAGGGGACATTGCCGAAGAAGCAGAATTCTTTAGCTTTGGCACCAACGATTTGACCCAGACCACCTTTGGTCTGTCGCGTGATGATGCGTCGCGCTTCCTTGATACATATATCTCCAAGGATATTTTTGCAGGTGATCCGTTCGTGTCGCTTGATCAGGAAGGGGTTGGCGAGCTGGTCAGTATTGCAGCCGAACGTGGCCGTGCAACCCGCAGTGATATCAAACTTGGTATCTGTGGGGAGCATGGCGGTGATCCGGCATCCATCGCGTTCTGCGAAGCGCAAGGGTTGGATTATGTGTCCTGTTCGCCGTACCGCGTGCCGATTGCCCGTCTGGCGGCGGCACAGGCCGCATTGAACCGTAAGCACGAATAGGCCAGACACAACACCCGTTGCCACGCGCAACGTTGCATTGATCTAAAAATTATCCAACGGCGGCAGGGGAACTTGCCGTCGTTATTTTTTGACGTTTTGCGATGATGGGTCGGCGCGGTGGGCAAGATGTTTCATGATCAACATGCCGCCGACAGAAAGACCAAGCAGGAGTAAGATGATCCCGCCAATTTTGAAAATCTTTTCGTAAAGAACGGCTGTGTGGAATTCTTCTTCCTGCAAGTCGGTCAGATGGGTCAAGACTGCATGAAGATGTGCCCGGTAGCTTTCATCGGGCTTCAATGTGCTTTCATAGCGCACCGCACGAAGGAGCATGTTCAGGCGTTCAACCGCATCGAAATAGTTTTCTTCTGTCATGCGGGCTTGCGCGATGGTTGGATTAAGGGCGCGGGTTTCATTGGGGCCAAGAAAATGACCCGGATAATTTTTTAAATCCGACCATTCATTTTCAAGGCAATCACGGACATTGGTTACAATCGCGCCGCAGGGAACAATTTTCCCGGAATAGAACCGCAACAATGTGCCCAAGGCCATTTGTTTGACCTGATTGCCTTTGCGATTATAGGCCTGCGTGATTGTCGCAAGTTCCTTGTTGGCATCTGCAATCGACATGTCTGCAACCGGGGTATCGCTTAAACCGGTTGGTCTTTGTTGGGCGGATGCACTGTTTGATAATGAGCCCGCCAATAGGGCAATGACCATTACGACCAGATAGGGTGCGGCATTGCGCAGTTTCATTGCAGGTTCCTGTTCTCTTCTTCCCATAACATAGGGGCTAACTACCCTTTCGAACAGGTTTCAATGTGAAACGAGCCCCAAATCGGGACTCGTTTCATCGTGCGATCTTTCGCCGGATGTGAATTTGGGGGCGCTGCCCTTAAGCTGCGGTCGCAGGTAAACTGACCCAGTCGGGTACGACAACGGTGATTTTGGCATCGCCCGCCCGTAAATCGGCATCGTCACTGATGCGTTCCAACCGGATCAGGGCAAGGCCATGGTCACCGTGAATGGATCGAATGATGCCCGCTTCCTTGTCGCCATTCATAATGGCGGTTCCGGCTTCCGGTGCGCTGCCATCGATTTTGATCGGCAACAGGCGCTTGCGGACAAGACCACGATATTTGGTGCGCGCGGTCAGTTCCTGTCCCATATAGCAGCCCTTCTTGAAATCAACGCCGCCCAGTTCTTCAAAGCCGTTTTCAAGCAGGATGGATTTTTCAATTTCAAGTTCTTCGCTGCCATTGGGCAGGCCAAGTGAAACGCGCAGTTGATGATAGGCTTCAACGTCGCTTTCGCTCGCCCCGATCGCGGCCATTTCAGCCAAGCTGTTTTTAGGCAGTAAAACACGCGCCCCGATGGCCGATAAACGTGGATCAACCGCCTTGATACCTTCGGCAAGATGTCCGGTTGTGCCCGGTGCTAAGTCAAGTGACAGTGTGCTCAGTGCCTCGTCGCCAAAGACGGCAATGACATCGTAACTTTCGGTCACATCGGTAAGTTCGACTTTGGCACGGAGCTTATACATCCGAAGTTTTTTGAAAAGTTCAGCAGCCCGTTCGCCATTTTCGCCGCGTTCGCATTCGATCAGAAGACTGTCTTCATCCTGTTGGTAGACAAAGAAATCAAACAGAAATTTTCCTTGTGGGGTCAAAAGCGCACCATAGCCGGATTTATCGGCGGTGATGGTTTCGATGTTGTTTGATACCAACCCTTGCAAAAAGCTGACGCGGTCCGGTCCGCTCACACGGATCACCGCACGGTCGGGCAGCAGGGTGTAAAAAGTCTTGCTCATAATTTTGTGGGCTCCGGTCTGTCGGATTCATTTGAGCGGAATGTGGGGCAAATGCATAAATTTCGCAAGGGGTCTCTCAAGGTCCAAAGTCCAATCTATATGTAAGAAAACCCTTCATAAAACGCCTGCGAACAGATAGAACCAAACTTATGAAAATCTTGATGCTTGATCATTCTATCGGCTTCGATCCCAAGGATCGCGAAGCCCGCCCGCTGGGAACCTGCCAACGCGCATTCATTTCGTTGGCTGAGTCCCTTGTTGCCCGTGGTCACAAGGTTGAGGCCCGCCGTAATGGTGGCATCGACAAGGATATGCACGGTGTGGCATGGCGACAGCTTGATGCTGAATTGCCGCCTTTTGGTGGCGATGCGGCCAATACCGTGATTGTCTGGCGCGATCCGGAATTATTGCAACACTCATCCGTACCGGACGATGCAACGATAATTCTATGGTTTGATGGCGATCCAGAACGCCTTAATGCTGATGACATCCGGCTTGTTCTTCAGGAAAAGAAAGTACAGGTCGTCTTCACCGATGATGGTCAGGCCAAGGGATTTGACGCCGATCTGGTTAAAAAGCCGATTGTGGTCAAGCCGGGTGCAACAGCATCCTTTACCATGGCCTCAAACATGCATTGGGCATTTGAATCACGTGATGAAGTTGCGGTGACGGTTGCCAATACTGCAACCGGGATTGCCCAGATTGTCCGTATTTGGGAAGCTTACGTCGCGCCCAAGGCACCCAATGCCAAGCTTGAAGTTTATGCCCATGATCTGTTCATGGCACTTGCTGGTGAAAATGATCAGGTGTCTGACGATATTGTTGATCTGGTGCGTTCTGCCATCGACAAGGGTGTGCGGGTTCTTCATCCGATGCCAGAAGCCGATATGGCCGAAACGGTCGCCAATGCGCGTGCCTTCTTGCATCACGGTAAATACGGAACGGACCATGTCGGGCAATGGATTGTGGATGCCCTTGGGGCGGCAACACCGGTTGTGTCTTATGGCGGTATTGCCAAGAACCGCGTTGAAGATGGCAAGACCGGCTATATCGTTCCCGACGAAGCCGCATTTGGCAATATCACCAGTCAGCTTTTGACCGACCGGGCCTTCTTTGCCACGCAGTCCGAAGCCGCACGCAATGATCGCCGCGAATGGATCCACGTTGCTGGTGAACTGGAGAAACTGTAAACCGTGCGCCTTTTGTTCATCACGTCAAACCGGTTGGGGGATGCCGTCCTGTCGACATCGGTCCTGCGCCATTATGTCGAAACCTATCCGGGGATACGCGTAACGGTGGCATGTGGGCCGGTTGCGGCACCAATCTTTCAGGCCGTACCGAACCTTGAACGCATCATAGAGATGCCCAAACAAAAGCGTGGCGGGCATTGGTGGAAGCTTTGGAAGTCGGTGGTCTTTAATTGGTGGGACATCATCGTCGACCTGCGCGGAAGTGCGACGGCCTATGTGTTGCCGGGGTGGAAGCGTGTTGTTCTGTCGGGGAATGATGACAGTGTTCATCGGGTCGATCAGCTTGGACAGGTAATAGGTGTCACGCCGCCACCATACCCAAAGGTCTGGATCAATAAGAAAAATCGGGAACGGGCCGATTTGATTTTGCCTGCGACAGACAAGCGGCTTTTGATTGTTGGGCCTACTTCAAACTGGGTTGGAAAAACCTGGCATCCTGAACGGTTTGTCGAGACGATTTCCCAACTGACAGAAAAGGGCGCAGTTCTTGACGGTGCACATGTTTTGCTCGTCGGTGCGCCTAATGAGCGTGATATGGCCGAAAACATAATACAGTCACTTCCAGAAGACCGCAGATCAGAAATATTTGGAAGCGAGAGCCTGTTGACGGTTATGGCCTGCCTTGAGCGGGCTGACCTTTATCTTGGTAATGACTCAGGACTGATGCATATGGCAGCTGCATCAGGATGCCCAACGCTTGGGCTGTTTGGGCCATCACGCGACGAGCATTATCGACCATATTCGCGGTGGGGGCGGGCTGTGCGAACTGACTGGTCTTTTGATACGATCATGGAAAACCGTGAGAGCCGTTTTTCCAAAGAGAACCTGATGGAAACCTTACCTGTTGTCAAAGTCGTCGAAGCTGCGACAGAGCTGGTTACCAGTTACCGCCTGCAGGAAAAAAATCATGACTGAACCCATGCCACGTATCTCCGTTGTTCTTTGCGCCCATAACGAGGAAGCGCGTTTGGCGGCGTGCCTTGAAAAGGTAAGTTTCGCAGATGAAATCGTCGTCGTTTGTGATAAGTGCACAGATCGTACTGAAGAGATCGCAAAAGAATTTGGCGCAAAAACGGTTGTCGGCAGTTGGGATATAGAAGGCCATCGTCGCAATAAAGGGATTGAAGAAGCAACCGGTGAATGGATATTTGAACTGGATGCGGATGAGCACATTAATGAGGCGCTTGCAGCCTCTATCCGCGAAGCTGTAAATAGTGGCACCTATGACAGATATTTGATCCCTGTGGATAACTATGTCGGTGAACGGCTGGTGCGCTATGGGTGGGGCGCATCGTTCGGGACGTCGGCTGTTTGGCGGCTTTTTCGTAAAGGTTGCAAAGTATGGGGCCCACAGCGGGTTCACCCAGCGGTTAAGATGACCGGACGTCAGGGGCCCAAGCTTGATGGTGCCTTGGTGCATTTCGTTGACCGAAACATCTCCGACATGATCCGCAGGCTAGACAGCTATTCCAGTGCACGCGCGGCCGATTTACGCGAAAACGGAAATATCGGCACGTTCGCACATAACTTTCGCCGTATCTTTTCTCGCTTTTGGCGCTGCTTTGTCTCACGCAAAGGATACAAAGAAGGGGGGATGGGCTTTTTGATTGCTTTGTTTGCAGCCCTGTTCCCGATGCTTTCCTATTTGAAGGCACGTTACGATGATGAGTGACGCTGTCCAAACGGGAAATGATCGATGACCATGTTGCTGCAAACCATGGCCGGAAGTCCGTTTGGCGGTGCTGAGGAGTTCTTTGTGCGTCTGGCATGCGGGTTTCAGCGTGCAGGCATGGATCAGCATTGCGTTGTTCGCCCGAATGAAGGTCGAAATTCTGTTCTTGCGGCAAATGGTGTGTCATTTGACGAGTTGCCCTTTGGGGGACGTCTTGACCTTCGAACCCCGTGGGGATTGCGTCAGCAGATCAAAAAGCACAAACCACGCATTGTTCTAAGCTGGATGAACCGGGCCAGCCGAATGACCCCGTCGGGTGATTTCACCAAAGTTGCCCGGCTGGGTGGGTATTACAAACTTAAAAACTTTCGTGATTGCGACCATTTGATCGGCAATACACGTGATATTTGCGATTATCTGGTGCGCGAAGGTTGGGCTGCCGATAAGACGCATTACTTGCCGAACTTTGTTGATGCCAACCGCGGTAACCCGATTGATCGTTCAGAATTCAACACCCCCAACGATGCGCCCTTGATCCTTGGTCTTGGCCGGTTGCATGAAAATAAGGGGTTTGACACCCTGATCCGTGCATTGGTTGATGTGCCTGGTGCATATCTTTGGATCGCCGGTGCCGGGGGTTTGAAAGACGATCTTTTGAAATTGTCGGGTGAATGCGGGGTTGCGGACCGGGTCCGGTTGCTTGGTTGGCGTCGTGACGTTGCCGATCTGTTTGCGACCTGCGATGTGTTTTGTGCTTCTTCGCGCCATGAGCCACTGGGCAATATGGTGATTGAGGCTTGGGCGCAGGGAAAACCTGTCGTGGCACAGGCAAGCCAAGGACCGGTTCAATTGATTGAACAAGGTGAAAACGGATTGTTATCGGCACTTGAAGATGTTTCTGCGCTGGCATCTGATTTACGGACAGTCCTTGACGACAAAGCGCTTTCAGACACATTGTCGGCAAACGGGCATACAACGTTCGAGGCGAATTTTACCGAGAACGTTGTGGTTGCCAAATACAAGGCTTTCTTTGACGAGGTTGCGCGTTAATGTGCGGAATTGCCGGTTATATCGCCAAGGACAAGCAAACCCTTGATCCCGAAATTCTGGATCGTCTGCGCGATGCGCTTGGTCATCGGGGCCCGGACGGGGATGGGCGTTATGTCAAAGGTCCGGTTGGTTTCATTCAGACTCGGCTGGCGATTATTGATCTCGATACAGGCGATCAGCCACTTTACCATGAAAACGGCAGTGCCCTGATCGCCAATGGCGAAATCTATAATTATATTGAACTGCGCAACAGTCTGTGCGAAGCCAGTTTTAAAACCAGGTCAGACAGCGAAACCGCATTAAGGCTGTATGCGCGGAGCAATATTGACGGGTTTGATCAACTGCGCGGCATGTATGCCTTTGCCATTCATGACGTGATTGAAAATCAGGTTGTGCTGTGCCGTGATCCGTTCGGGATCAAGCAACTTTACTACGTCGAAACCCCGGAATTCTTCGCCTTTGCATCCGAGGCGCAGGCGCTGGTGGCAGCCGGCCTTGTCGGCCGGGAAGTTCGTGAAGATGCCCGTTCTGAATTGCTGCAGGTCCAATTCACAACCGGCAGCGACATGATTTTTGATGGTATCAAGCGGTTGCTTCCGGGCGAGACCATTGTTTTGAAAAACGGACGGATCATTGATCGCCGCCGCCGTCAGGTGTTGAGTGATGCCGGTGTTGTTGGCAACAATCTTGAAAGCGCGTTGGCGGATTGGGACCGGGTGTTTGAAGAATCCGTGCGTCTTCATCAGCGATCTGATGTTGATTATGCCATGTTTCTTTCAGGTGGGGTCGATAGTGCATCCCTTCTGGGCATGATGGACCGCTTGAACGAGCGGCCAGTAACGGCTTATACCGCCGCATTTGAAGCATCAAGTGTGCATGACGAACGCGAGATTGCCCGCGAAGTTGCCAAGGCGTGCAACGCAAATCACGTTGAAATCATGTTTTCCGAACGCGATTTCTGGACCTTGTTGCCCGAAGTTGCGGCAAAGATGGATGACCCGGTTGCCGATTACGCCATCCTTCCGACCTACAAATTGGCAGCCGAAGCGGCACGTGATTTTAAAGTCGTTTTGTGTGGCGAAGGTGGGGATGAGCTATTTGGTGGATACGGGCGTTATCGGTCCGTGATGCGGCCATTATTGCTTGGCGGACGTGTTATGCGGTCCAAGGGAACGTTTGATAAGATTGACGTCCTGCGCCCCGGTATCCTTGAGGGATGGCGCGACGGGATTTCGGCATCGGAAAGCCGTGAAAATCGTGGAAAACGCTCGCGCCTTGCGGTCGCACAGGCGGTGGATTGTTCGGATTGGCTTCCCAATGATCTTCTGATCAAGTTAGATCGGATGTTGATGGCCCACGGGCTTGAGGGACGAACACCGTTCCTTGATCCGAAGGTCGCAGAATTTGCCTATCATTTGCCCGATCGCCTTAAAGTTCGTAAAGGTGTTGGCAAGTTCTTGCTGCGCAGTTGGTTGGAACGCTGTCTTCCGATGGCGCAACCATTTGCCAAAAAACGCGGCTTTACGGTTCCTGTGGGGGAATGGATTGCAGGGCAGGGCAAACGCCTTGGTCCGTTGGTTGCCAATCAGGCAGGCATTCTTGAAATCGCCGAACCGGCACAAGTCGAAAAACTGTTTAATACGGTAGGTAAAAGAGAAGGGGCGGCATGCTGGCATCTTCTGTTTTATGCACTTTGGCATCAGACCAATGTTCTAGGTCATGCGCCAGCAGAAGACGTTTTTGAAACGCTGGCTCCATAGTGACAGAGTTCTAACCAACGATGAGGGTGGCATGGCGAAATCAGCCTGGATGATTGTTCCAAATCTGCTGCGAACGTTGGTGCGCAGTGATGTTGCGTTGAAGTCCAAACTCTTGCTGTTTGCCGGTCTGATTTATCTGATCAGTCCGGTTGATCTCCTGCCGGATGTTCTTGTCGGTATCGGGTGGTTAGATGATCTTTTGATCGTGCCGCTTTTGGGATGGCTTTCATATCGGAGTTTGCCGTCCTCTGTTCAGGAAGACGTGGTTCAGAATGAGGCGACAGCGGGAAAACAGTCGCGGCGCATTTACCTTTATCTTGGCATTCTTGTTATTGCCGTGATCGGGATTGTGATGCTCGGTGGAACTGACGGCAACGTGATTCCGGAAAACGCACCGTTGAGCAACTAGGTATCATAGGCTTTGCTTTGACCAAGTCTGGATTTGACGGGCCTATAGGTGCGCCGTAGTCTTGATCTATAATTTGCATAGATCGGGAGGATGATCATGAATGAAGCATTCCGCGCACTGGTGTTAAACCAGAAAGATAAAAACGTTACCGCGCGTTTCGAAGATCTGACCGTCAGTGATCTGCCCGATGGTGATGTTCTTGTTCGGGTGAAATGGTCAACGCTGAACTACAAAGACGGCATGATCCTGAATGGTCTGGGGCGTCTTGTTCGAACATACCCCCATGTGCCCGGTGTCGATTTTTCTGGTGAAGTTATCTCGTCAAATGATGACCGCTATAAACCCGGTGATGACGTTGTTCTGACCGGATGGCGGGTTGGTGAAGCCCATTGGGGTGGATATGGGCAACTGGCCCGTGTGAAGGCCGATTGGCTTGTCCCTTTGCCAGACGGGCTTGATGCTGCGCAGGCGATGGCAATTGGTACGGCCGGTTTCACATCAATGCTCGCCGTGATGGCATTGGAAGAACAGGGGGTTTCCCCTGATCAGGATGGCGAGGTTCTTGTTACCGGTGCCGCAGGTGGTGTTGGATCAGTCGCTGTTTCCATTCTATCGGCACTCGGTTACCGGGTTGCGGCGTCGACCGGGCGCGAAGAAACCCATGCCTATTTGCGTGAACTCGGGGCGAGTTCAATCATTGATCGGAATGAGTTGACCGACACAAGTAAACCGCTTTTGGCCGAACGCTGGGTCGGGGCAGTTGACAGTGTTGGCAGCACAACACTTGCCCATGTTCTGTCGGAAATGAAATATCACGGGGTTGTATCGGCCTGTGGCCTCGCGGGTGGTCCTGATTTGCCCGGAACAGTTATTCCGTTCCTGTTGCGCGGCGTGCGGCTCATTGGCATTGATTCGGTCATGTGTCCCTATGAAACCCGCATTCGGGCATGGCAGCGTCTGGCCAAAGAGCTCCCGAAAGAACATCTGAGTGCCGCCACGACAAAGGTTGCCTTGGGTGATATTTTGCCTTGGGGTGAAAAAATACTCAAAGGGCAGGTTAAAGGCCGTCTTTTGATTGATGTGCAGGATTGCTAGCATCCCTGAAACTATGCAGAATCAACGGGTTTTCAAATTCAAATTTTTGATTGGAAACCCGTTACTCTGACGATTGGAAAAATCACAATGGCCGAACAACGGTTTCGAATTCTTCTTGTTGAAGATAATCCGGGGGATGCGTTTCTGGTTCGAACGCTTCTTGAAGAAACCGGCGAGCCGTTTGATATTGAACATCGATCTGACCTTGCCTCGGCAATGGCGGTGTTGAATGGGGACGGTCCGGACGCCCAGTTTGACGTCGTGCTGTTGGATTTGACCCTGCCTGATTCATCTGGCGTTACGACGATCAGTAAGGTGCGCAGCTGTGCCAATACCGCGCCTGTCGTTGTCCTGACCGGCCACAAGGATGAAGAACTTGCCTTTGATGCGCTTCAGCATGGCGCAGAAGATTACCTGACTAAGGAATTCCCTGATGGTCGGACCATTCGCCGGTCCATCCGTTATGCGATTGAACGTTCGCGTGCGGAACGTGCGCTTAAGGAAAGCGAAGAACGTTACCGGAAGTTGGTTGAACTGGCACCGGAACTGATTTCGATCCTGAGCGGGGATGAGATTGTTTATATCAACCAGCAGGGGCTTTCGATCCTTGGCGCAGAAGACAGTGCCGCCTTGGTTGGGCGTTCTTTTATGGAGATGGTCCATCCATCAAGCCGCGAAACGCTTGATGAATATATTGTGCGGTATCGGAAGGGATATGGTGGACGTGCTGATTTCACCATTATCTGTCAGCGCCCGGACGGGGAAAATGTCGAGTTAGAAGTATCGGCGATTGCATTCACCCACGAAGGTGCGCCAGCGATGCTGATGCTGGCCGAAGATGTCACCGAAAAACGTAAAATCGAACGTCAGCTCGTTCAAACCTCGAAACTGGCCACCCTTGGTGAAATGGCAGCATCGGTCGCACATGAAATGAACCAGCCGCTTAATGTGATCCGCATGGCGGCCGATACCTGTTCGCTGCAATACGATCTTGACGCCGTAAAACCGGCATTTCAACGCGAAAGGCTGTCCTTGATCAGCAGTCAGACCGAACGCATGTCAGAAATCATCAAGCATCTACAGATTTATAGCCGCCCGGATGATGAGGATTTTATACCGTTTGATCCGATGAAGGCGGTCGAAAGATCAGTGGATATGATCGAACATGACTGCCGTTTGTCCGGGATCGTGATTGATGTTGTTCCACCAGCACAGCCATGTTTGGTCAATGGTCGGCAGGTCCAGCTTGAACAGGTTCTTGTGAATATGTTGACCAATGCCCGTGATGCGATCAATGAAAACGGCGATGACGGCAATATCGGCGGTCTTATTCGCGTGAGTGCGATGGTCGATGAAGGCCTGAAGTCCTTGAAGCTTGCGGTCAATGATAATGGCGGTGGTGTACCGGAAGCTGCCATTGACCTTTTGTTCCACCCTTTCTTCACGACCAAGGACGTGGGTAAGGGAACAGGGCTTGGCCTTTCGGTCAGTTTTGGCATTGTCGAAGCGATGGGCGGAAAGATCGATGTCCGCAATGAAGGCGACGGGGCGTGCTTTGAAGTCACGCTGCCGATAACGTCTGTCGGACCCGATGAGAAACCCGACATTCCTGAACTCATGCCAGATGAAGGAAGTTCTCTTATCATGGGGGCTAGTTGCGAAGCCCGACGGAACATCCGTGTTCTTGTTGTCGATGACGAAATTGATGCGATGGAAATCATATCAGGTTACCTTGAAGCGCAAGGCTATAGCGTATCGGCGGCAAGTGACGGGGAAGATGCACTGGCAATTGCCGGTGTGGTTCAGCCGGATATCCTGATAACCGATATTCGCATGCCTCAGATGGATGGAAACTCTTTGGTCAAGGCGTTGCGCAGTAGAAACCCGGCTTTGCCTGTCATTGTTATGACCGGTCATCCGGGGGATGCCGAACGCCCGGTCGATGATGATGACGATGGTGCTGATGCGCCGGTCATGGTGCTGTCCAAGCCACTTAACCTCAAAGAACTTCTGGCGATATTGGATGAACTCTCTGAAGTCTGTGCAGGGTAAAGAAATAGCTCGGACTTGTGATCATTCTAAAGACGACAGCGTTTAGCTCATCCTGACCCAAAAAAGCACAAAGCCCGGCATGTGCCGGGCTTTGAATCTTTAGGTGCAGTGTCGTTTGGGGGATTATGCTTCCCAACCGAGCTGCATGGCAATTTTGACGGCTTGGGTACGGTTTGCTGCACCCAGCTTTTTGAAAATGCCGGTCAAGTGAACCTTAACAGTGATCTCACGCACGGTGAGCTGTTTGGCGATTTCTTTGTTGGAAAGGCCTTTGGTCAAAAGACCAAGGACTTCGCGTTCACGATTGGTCAACTGACGCAGGGGATTGTCCGGTGCAAGGCCATCGAGATCAATTTCGCCCGGCCGCATGCGCGATCCGTCATCTTCAAGCAAAGCCGATGGAATGTATTTTTCGCCAGAAAGGATAAGGCGCAAGGCGTTGATCAGCGACTTACCCGACAGTGTCTTGGGCAGATAGCCAGATGCACCATGTTCCAGCGCATTCAAGACATCGCTGCGTTTGACCGATCCGGAAAGAATGACCACCGGGATTTCAGGGTGTTTTTGACGCATGACGGTCAGACCAGATAACCCGTTCATACCGGGCATATTCAAATCAAGGATCGTCAGTTCAACGACTGTTTCGCTATCGACAACAGCCAGTGCCTCTGCGAAATCTTTCGCCTGCGCGACTTCAACTTCCGGCGCTGCGAGTTTGAGGAAGGAAGTGATCCCGTCTCTGACGAGGTCATGGTCGTCTGCTAGCAGGATATTCATTTTTATGCCGTACCCGTTTTTGTCCGAAGCTCTGACATCTGATGATTGGCTCCGGAAACGCACCCCGTAGTCAAGACACGGTTTCGCGCGATTTTAGATTGTCAATTCAAGCGTCCCCCCCGGACGCGAGCGCAGCATTCAACAAAACCGGGGTCCTGTCAAACGGCAGGATAGTTTCTGAATGTTGCAACTATGCGATCGGATAGGTGATATGGCCCGAGAGTAAAATTCTTCTCACTTATTGCATAGTATATAGGAGGCTAGTAAGCGTTTCGCGAGGGGGATCTCACACAGAGATCGAAATGCCTTGCCGCGCGTCGCTGCCAGATCGGGAATTTTCAATGATGGATTCTTGCTGAGTAGTTGGAGCCTCGTCACCCTTGTCTGTGGCGCGTAACAGGCTGGCTTTGCGGAAGGCTGCCATATCTGCACCTGATGGTGCATTTGGCGCAAGTGCGGCATTCTGCAACGTTGCCAAAGCACGATCACGATCCGCTGCACTCCCCGAAACCGATACGCTTACATCGACATGACCCCCAATAGCATAGGCATTGCCATCCGGGCCAATCTGATAAGTGTATTGCGGTGCCGATCCATAAGGACCCGCAGCAGCTGCATGTGCCTGTTCTTCCTGTCGAACGGCAGAATCGCGTGCCTGAAGCTGCGATACGACGGCCTTTTCTGCCGGGACAAGGTTCGCGGGGCTTGATGTGCCGCCTGTGCTGTTGTTGTCATCTTCGGTGGTTTCAACTGCTTGCCGATATTCGGCGCGGCTGATGCCACCGGCAACGGCCTGTGCCTCGGTCAGAGTTCGTGGGTCAACAAGGCGCGTGCGTGCGCTATCGCTTTGTTCACCCGCAATGGCATAAGGGGAGAGTGTTTTGCCATCGGCTGTCTGGCGCTGAACTTCAACAGCTTCATATTCGGCCAAAACGCGCCCATCAGCAGTTTGTGCGATTTCCCGAACATTCAGGATAACGCCCAATCCGCCGCTATTTGGGTTGGCAATGGTTTGACCAGCTGAAATCATTTGTGCGTGTAGTGTTCCACGTTTTTACAACAAGTATCAACAAGCTCAAGGATAACAGAAAAACGCATATGAGTCTTGTCTTGGAATAGCCGTGATATTGGGGCGGCTGATGGCTTGCGCAATGGGGAGCATACTGCTATCAGGAATGCCAAATTCAGGCGGTATAGTGATGATCGCTGCTTTCATTTCAATCAGGAATTTGAATACTCATGCTCGACTTCGTTATTCCCGCCAATGAAAAGGTGCTTGTCACCGGTGCTGCCGGTTTTATCGGATCGCACCTTTGCCTTAAATTATTGGAACAGGGATCGACGGTTATCGGGCTTGATAACGTCAATGACTATTACGACGTTACCCTGAAAGAAGCGCGGCTGGCACGATTGGACGGCAAGCCTGGCTTTAAGTTCATCCGTATGGATCTTGAAAACCGCGAAGGTATTGCTGACCTGTTTGCGACGGAAAAACCAACCTATGTCGTCAATCTGGCGGCACAGGCCGGTGTGCGCTATTCGATTGAAAACCCGCATGCTTATGTTGATGCAAACCTTGTTGGTTTCACCAATATTCTTGAAGGGTGCCGCCATAACGGCGTGAAGCATCTGGTCTATGCATCAAGCAGCTCTGTCTATGGTATGAATACCGAAATGCCGTTTTCGGTTCATCACAATGTCGATCATCCGATCAGCCTGTATGCCGCGTCGAAAAAGGCCAACGAATTGATGGCGCACACCTATAGTCATCTGTACCGTTTGCCGACCACAGGGCTTCGGTTCTTTACGGTGTACGGTCCTTGGGGACGCCCGGATATGGCGTTATTCCTGTTTACCAAGGCGATCCTTGAAGGCAAGCCGATCAATGTCTTTAACAAAGGCAAAATGCGGCGTGATTTCACCTATATCGATGACATCGTCGAGGGCGTCTATCGCTGTATCTCGACCGTTGCGGAACCGAATGCCAACTGGAATCCAGCCAAACCGGACCCTGCGACCAGTTCTGCCCCGTATCGGGTGTTCAATATCGGGAATAACAACCCGGTTGAACTGATGTATATGATCGAGACGATTGAAAAAGCCTTGGGTCAGACTGCGGAAAAGAACATGCTGCCAATGCAGGATGGTGACGTTCCGGCAACCTATGCCGATGTTGATGCGCTGACCGATGCTGTTGGGTTCACACCGGCAACGTCGATTGAAACCGGTATTGGCAATTTTGTTGAATGGTACCGGTCTTTTTACGGGTAAACGGATTTGAAATTTGCCGCGATCTTCGTGCTGTTCGCCAATGCGTTTTCGGCGGGCATGATGTTTCTGGCCAGCGTGTTTATCTCACGCTATGGCGGTAAGGATCTTTTTGGCTTCTTTTCCGTGATACTCGGGTTGATTATCTCAGCCGCACCTATCGTCACGTTCGGGATGGACACCGCAATTGTCCGTTTCCTGCCCAAATATCGCGAAGAGGGGCAGCGCCAGATCGTGAGCGGGATGCAGCGATTTGTTTTGCTGTTTGCGGGGGTGTTATCGGTCGTTGGCGGTGCTGTTCTTGCGACCATCCTTATCAGTTTCAGAAACTACAGTATCGAAATTGGCCTTGCTGCGGGTGTATGTTTGCCTCTGGCGGTCGTCATGTCCGTGCTTCAAGGGGCCATTCGGGCTGATGCCAATGTGTCACGTGCTGTCGTCGGTGAGGCGGTGGTAAGGCCACTCGTATTCGGTATCTGCCTTCTAACGCTTTATTTCTGGATCCATGGTGATCTGTCACTTTTAACTGTTGTTGGTTCGTACGCTGTGGCACTCGCGGTGGCGATGCTATCAACAGTCATTTTGGTGATCATGGGGCGGCATATCAACTGGTCTGGCCCCTTCCATCCAAGAATGAGCGACATTCGGCTGTGGTTGCAGTTGGGCCTTAATGTGCTTTTCTCTCAGCTTTCCATCGCACTTTTAAACCAGTCACCGGTCATTTTGGCGGGTGTCTTGCTTTCAGCATTTGATGCGGGCGAGCTTGGCGCGGTTATCCGTCTTTCCATGCTTGTTGCCTTTGCGCTTACGGCGGTGAATTCGGTTGTCTCACCCTTTCTTGCCAAGGCGATGGCCAAAGAAGACAAGCACGAGCTGCAATCACTGGTTACCCGTGCAACTGGATTTTCGTTGTTGGTAGCGGTTCCGGTTTGCGGGATGTTCTTTGTCTTTGCGCCAGTACTGCTTTCGCTGTTTGGCGATGATTATTCAGGGGCAGTGCCCTATTTGCGCATGATGCTGGCCGCCTATGCTGTTCAAGCCGCATGTGGGCCTAGCGTCGCATTGCTGAATATGACAGGCATTCATCGTGCCATGACCAAGATTGTCACTGTGTGGGCTGCTGTAACCATGGCAGGGCTTGCGATTGGCATGTTGCAAATCGGTATGATGGGCGGGGTAACAGTTGCAGCCCTGTCCGTTGCCGGTTACCCGATCATTTTGGCAATCCTGTGCCGAAAGTCTCTTGGTGTTGACCCGACAGTATTTTCGCTGCGGTTTTTGATTGCGCGTTAAATTCTGTTTTCAATCAAATGAACACGTAAAGCAGCGATAACGCCCCAAAAGGCGCTGGTTCATTGCAAGCAATATGGATTTAATGACGGGGGAAAAATGGTGCTGCCGGAGAGAATTGAACTCTCGACCTCTCCCTTACCAAGGGAGTGCTCTACCCCTGAGCTACGGCAGCCCGATATTCGGGCTAACCGCAAGGTGATGGTGCTGCCGGAGAGAATTGAACTCTCGACCTCTCCCTTACCAAGGGAGTGCTCTACCCCTGAGCTACGGCAGCATATGCCCTTTGCGGTGCGGGCGGGTTATAGGCCACGGATCAGTAATTGGTCAAGTCAGAAATATGCGAAGTTTTTCGATTGATCGCACATCGGCGCTTTTTGCCCTGTTTTCGTCAAGATCGGCTGTAATTTTTCGCGTGCTGTTTTATAACAGCCCCTGCATTTGAACCACAAAGCCAAATCAGATTATGACAGCAAAGAAATCAGACGCCCGTCCAGCCGTGAATGAAGAACGCTTAAAGCGCGAAGCCGAAGCCCTGCGGGCCAATCTGGCCAAGCGCAAACAACAGCAACGTTCACGCAAGGATGCGCAATCCGAGACTGCCCCGGATCGGACGTCGGACGAATAGGGCGGGTTTTCTAGGGTCGGCGGGCGAGAAATTTCGTCTGAAGTTTAACTTCATTGGACCTGAGAATTTTACCGGTTCGTTTGAATAACTGCGTTTACGCATCGTTTGGTTGATCTCGGGGGCTTGGCACGGGTAAAACCGATGGTACGAGTTGGTGTCGGGACTTTTTCTTAAAACAGGGGTGGCAATATGTCAGTAAGACCGGATCACTGGATACGCCAGATGGCGCAGGAAAAGGCCATGATTGAGCCGTTTGTTGACGGCTTTAAACGTGATGGCGTGATTTCCTATGGTGTCAGTTCTTATGGCTATGACGCCCGTGTTTCTGACGAGTTCAAGATTTTCACCAATGTCGACTCGGCCATCGTCGATCCCAAGGACTTTTCTGATGAAGGGTTCGTCAATCGCAAGACGGATTGTTGTGTGATCCCGCCCAACAGTTTTGCCCTGGCGCGCACGGTGGAATATTTCCGCATTCCGCGCGACACGCTGGTAATCTGCCTTGGGAAGTCGACCTATGCCCGTTGTGGCATCATCGTCAATGTCACCCCGCTTGAACCGGAATGGGAAGGGCATGTGACACTGGAATTCTCGAACACGACACCGCTTCCAGCACGCATCTATGCCAATGAAGGGGCCTGCCAGTTTATTTTCCTGAAAGCCGAAAGCGAATGCGATACCTCCTATGCGGATCGTGCAGGGAAATATATGGGCCAAAAAGGTGTCACATTGCCGCGCCTGTGATAAAGGCATAGCAATAATTCAGGCTGTGATACGCCAAGATAAGGTTTTGCTGCGTGCCAAGCGCAGCACAAAGAGGATTGAATGGACAAGATCAAGATTTCCGGTGGTCGCCGGTTGCAGGGTAAAATTGCAATTGGCGGTGCCAAAAATGCGGCCCTTCCGCTGATGGCAGCAGCCTTGCTGACAGATGAAACGCTAACCCTTTCCAACTTGCCGCATCTGGCAGACATCACATCGATGGCGAACTTGCTGGCCCAACACGGTGTGGCGTTGCATCTGAACGGGCATGCCCCCAATGGCGGGCATACGGGCCGTGTTCTGGAAATGACCGCCAAGGAAATCACCTCCACAACTGCGCCCTATGATCTGGTTCGCAAAATGCGGGCATCGGTTCTGGTCCTTGGTCCGATTGTCGCGCGGTGCGGTGTGGCCCGTGTGTCTCTGCCCGGTGGCTGTGCAATTGGCAACCGTCCGGTTGACCTGCATCTTAAGGCGTTAGAAGCCATGGGGGCTGAAATCCATTTGACCGAAGGCTATATCGAAGCCCGCGCACCAGAAGGCCTGAAAGGTGGACATATTCTGTTCCCGCAGGTTTCTGTGGGGGCGACCGAAAATGCCCTGATGGCGGCGTCCTTGGCCGACGGTGTTGTGACCATTGCCAATGCGGCGCGCGAACCCGAAGTTTCCGATCTGGCGCATTGTCTGGTTGCGATGGGGGCCGAGATCGAAGGCATCGGGACCGATACGTTGAAAGTAACCGGTAAGCCACGCTTGCATGGTGCGGAATATTCCGTCGTGCCAGATCGTATCGAAACCGGCACCTATGCGATTGCCGCGGCAATCACGGGTGGCGAGATTGAAATTACCGGTACGCGGATCGAGCTGATCGAAAGCCTTGTCGATGCGATGCGCAAAGCAGGTGTAGAGATCGAAGAAACAAAAGACGGCATGAAGGTGAGCGGCAATCGCGCGACGCTTAAGGGTGTTGATGTGATGACGGAACCTTATCCGGGTTTCCCGACCGATATGCAGGCGCAGTTCATGGCGCTGATGTCGGTGGCCAATGGGGCATCCATGATTACCGAAACGATTTTTGAAAACCGTTTCATGCATGTGCCGGAATTGAGCCGCATGGGTGCGGATGTCAATGTCCATGGCCGCTCAGCAATTGTGCGCGGCAGTGCAAAGCTTTCGGGTGCCGAAGTGATGGCAACGGATTTGCGCGCATCGGTTTCGATGGTGCTTGCGGGCTTGGCAGCCGAGGGCGAGACGGTTATTAACCGTGTCTACCACCTTGATCGCGGCTATGAGCGACTTGAAGAAAAACTTGGCGCCTGTGGGGCGCAGATCGAACGTGTCCGGGTTCCCGTCTAACGGTTATCCAGGGATCGAAACCCGATCCAGACGACAGACAAACGCGTAAGGCGACTGATTGATGAGTGACGAAAAGCTGGTGCTGGCCCTGCCAAAGGGGCGCATTCTTGACGAAGTAATGCCATTGGTACGATCCGCAGGGATCGAACCGGAAGCGGCATTTGATGACCCGAAATCCCGTGCTCTTCGGTTCACCACCAATCATCCGCATATCGACATTATCCGTGTGCGCAGCTTTGACGTTGCGACCTTTGTTGCCTTTGGCGCGGCCCATATTGGTGTCTGTGGCAATGATGTCCTGATGGAATTTGACTATCCGGATATTTACGCGCCGCTGGATCTTAACATTGGCCATTGCCGTATTGCGGTTGCTGAGCCCGATGAAATGGTTGACGGTGATGATCCGTCGCGGTGGTCGCATGTGCGCGTTGCAACCAAATACCCCAACATCACCCGGACCCATTTTGCCAAACGTGGGGTGCAGGCTGAATGCATCAAGCTGAACGGGGCAATGGAACTGGCCCCGACCCTTGGTCTGTGCCGCCGCATTGTTGATCTTGTTTCCACGGGCAATACGCTTAAGGCCAATGGCCTGCGCGAGATCGAACATGTTGCGGATGTAACCTCGCGCCTGATCGTCAACCGTACGGCGCTGAAAACCCGTCCGACCGATGTGCAGCCATGGATCGACCGTTTCTCCGAGGTGCTCAATGCCGCTTAAACTTTCGATTACCGATGCCGGGTTTGAAGAAGAGTTTGTCAAACTTCTGGGCATGAAGCGCGAATCGGATGCCGATGTTGATGCCGCGGTTGCTGATATCATTGCCGATGTCCGGAAACGCGGCGATGTTGCCGTTTGCGAATATACCAACCGGTTTGATCGCCTGAATATTGATGCATCAGGCATGGCTGTGTCCAAGGCCGAAATCGACGCCGCGATGACACAGATCGAGCCCGAACTTTTAAAGTCGCTTGAACTGGCCGCTGAACGTATCGGGGCGTATCACGCCAAACAGATGCCGGCCGATGAACGCTACACCGATGCAACTGGGGTCGAGCTTGGCTGGCGCTGGCGTGCAGTTTCGGCAGCAGGGCTTTATGTGCCCGGTGGTTTGGCGTCTTATCCGTCATCGGTGCTGATGAATGCGATTCCGGCCAAGGTTGCCGGTGTTGAGCGCCTTGTCATGGTTGTGCCGACGCCGGACAATAAAATGAACCCGCTGGTGCTGGCAGCAGCCCGTATCGCCGGTGTGGACGAGATTTACCGCATTGGTGGGGCGCAGGCAGTTGCCGCCCTTGCCTATGGCACGGAAACCATTAAACCGGTTGATAAGATCGTCGGTCCGGGTAATGCCTTTGTTGCCGCAGCCAAACGTCGCGTGTTTGGACAGGTCGGCATTGATATGATTGCCGGTCCGTCCGAAATTCTTGTGGTTGCCGATGGCAGCAATGACCCAAGCTGGGTCGCAGCAGATCTTCTGTCGCAGGCAGAACATGACCCGGTTGCGCAGTCTATCCTGATCACGGATGACGCCGATTTTGCCAATCGGGTTCAGGCTGCTATTGATAAGCATCTTGAAACCTTGCCGCGTGCGGAAATTGCCGGGGCAAGCTGGCGCGACTTTGGTGCAATTGTTTTGGTCGAAGATCTGTCGCAGGCTCCGGCCCTTGTGGATCGGATCGCCCCGGAACATCTTGAGCTGGCGGTTGATGACCCCGATGCATTGGCAGAAGAAATTCATCATGCCGGTGCGATCTTCCTGGGTCGTTACACGCCAGAGGCCATTGGTGATTATGTCGCCGGGCCGAACCACGTATTGCCAACGGCCCGTTCGGCACGGTTTTCTTCCGGTCTTGGGGTTCTGGACTTTATCAAGCGTTCATCGCTGATCAAGTGCACGCCCGAAAGCCTTGCCAAAATTGGGCCAGCTGCAATTGCGCTAGCAGAAAGTGAAGGTCTGCAAGCACATGGACTTTCAGTAGCGATCCGGTCAAACCAGATGTAAGCTGTTGCAGTGCAGCGCGTAACGGGACCGCAGGGAGAGAGCCATGGCACCAAATCAGTGTATCGCCGGTATCTATCTTGACGAAAAGTACAAGGTACGTCGCCGCCCCGAAGTCGAACATGAACAGGCGGTCGCAATTTATGACCTGCTTGAGGATAACCATTTTGAACCTGCTGGCGGGTTCGAAGGGCCTTATTCGGTTCACATGCGCATCGAAGAAAACCGCATCTATATGGATGTGCGTGGCGATGATGACAGCGAAAACCTGACAACCATTCCTGTGCCCTTGTCGCCGTTCCGCCGGATTGTGAAAGACTATTTCATGATCTGCGAGAGCTACTATGACGCGATCAAGAAGGCCAGCGCATCTCAGATCGAAACCATCGATATGGCCCGCCGCGGCCTTCATAACGAAGGGTCCGAACAACTGCGCGAACTTCTGGCCGAGAAGGTGACGATTGACGAAAATACTGCGCGTCGCCTGTTTACGCTGATTTGTGTTCTTCACATTCGGGGTTAAGGCGCAGTGGCAGAAGAACTCCCCGGCTCAGTTCTTTTCGCCTGTAGTTACAATGCCGTTCGTTCCGTGATGGCAGCCACCTTGATGCGGCATTATCACGGGACACGTGTTTATGTTGAAAGTTGCGGCGTTCGCACAGGCGAAGTGGATGGTTTTGCCGTCGCCGTGATGGACGAAATCGGGTTGGATATTTCGACCTATCGGTCCAAGACGTTCGATCAACTTGAAGACGGGTTCTTTGATTTGATCATTACCATGTCACCGGAAGCCCAGCACCGTGCCGTGGAAATGACCCGCACGATGGCCTGTGATGTCGAATTCTGGAATACCTTTGATGCAACCATGATCGAAGGATCCCGCGAAACCCGCCTTGAAGCCTATCGTCAGGTCCGCGATCAGATCAAAAAACGCATTCTGGATCGTTTCCCGGTCGGACCCGCCCCCAAGGTTTGACGGGCAATCGGTTATTCGCCTGCAAGTGTGCTAAATGCCGGGCCATCAAGAACAAAAATCCGCTCATCATCAGCAGGACGCATGCCAAGCTTCTCATAAAAGCGCTGCCCGATCAGGTTGTTGGCATCGACCGAAAGCCGGATATAGGCTTTGCCGGTTTCTTGTGCGCGTTTTGCAACATGTGCGACCAGTTTGCGGGCAAAGCCGCCCCCGCGATGCGATGGCGCGACATAAAGATCCTGAACATAAAGCCCGGCCTGACCGCGAAATGTTGAATAGCTTGGAAAATAAAGGCAGACCGCAATCGGCTTTTGGTCATCGGTTACGATCATGGCTTCAAACAAAGGCTGATCGCCAAACCCGTCACGGGCGATATCGGCAGGTGTGCTTTTGAATTTGTCTTCCGAGCCGGTTGTCACGGCGATTTCAAACAGCATGGCGTGAATTGCTTGGGCATCATCCCTTTGGGCAAGACGGATTTCAGGATGGTCTTTGGGGCGCATGATGTTGATTTCCTTTGGGGTAGGGGCGCGACAAGGCTGTAAACAATAGGTCGATTATCGCGATGGGCAAAGGGGTAAGGAGGCGTGATTGATGACGGTCTTTGAGGTTATTGGGTTCGTTGGTGGTTGAAATGGTGCTGTCATGTCTTTGTTGCAGTGCTGGGCCGCCGGGCCGTTGCGCGAAAGGACTTGACCTTTTGCGCGGTTCAGAGCAGTTTGCGCCCCACCGGTATTTTGATATTGCAATACGAAAGCTAGGAGTCACATGGCTAAAGAAGACGTTATCGAGTTTCAGGGCACTGTCGTTGAACTTCTGCCCAATGCGATGTTTCGCGTGAAGCTGGACAATGACCACGAAATCCTTGCTCATACTTCGGGCAAAATGCGTAAGAACCGTATTCGTGTTCTCGCAGGGGACCGTGTCAGCGTCGAAATGACCCCTTATGACCTGACCAAGGGTCGTATCACCTTCCGTTTCAAGTAATCTGAAACCTTTCACAGCGTAAATTGACCTTGTCTGGTGTGCGGTTTACCTTTGCGCCCAAGGAACGAAATCGCTGTTTAAAGTAGGCATGTGCGTTTTCCACATGCTTATCATGGTTAAAGATCCGACATCCGGGAGCCTGCGCTTTGTCGAAACTGATATTGGCATCTGCATCGCCGCGCCGTCTTGAGCTGCTTGCGCAGATCGGAATTGTGCCAGATCAGGTTGTTCCTGCGGATATCGATGAAACGCCCAAGGCTGACGAAAGTCCGCGTCGACTTGCGTTGCGCCTTGCAGAAGAAAAAGCCCGTGCCATTGCGAAAACCAATGGCGGGGCTTTTGTGCTTGCTGCTGATACTGTCGTTGCCTGTGGCAGCCGGGCAATCGGCAAGGCATCGGATGAAAAAGAAGCCCGCAAATTCCTCAGCCTGCTTTCAGGGCGCCGCCACCGTGTTTATGGTGGAATGTGTCTGATCGCGCCCGATGGCACGGAACGATCGCGTGTGATTGAAACGCAGGTTAAATTCCGCTCGTTGGGTGCCGAAGACCTAAGTCGCTATTTATCCCACGATGAATGGCGCGGCAAAGCAGGGGCCTATGCCATTCAGGGCTATGGTGCTACCTTTGTAAAGGCCATTTCCGGTTCCTATTCCAATGTCGTCGGATTGTCGCTGTGCGAAGTTGATGGTCTTTTACGCGGTCTTGGATATCACCCCAAAGAGGTCTGATCATGTCAGTTGGCGGAAACCATACTGGCCGCCTGCTGATTGATGCCGTTGCGCTTGAACGCAGGGTGGCCCTTGTTGAAAATGACCGTTTAAGCCGTCTTTGGATTGATCGGGGTGGACCGGCGCGTTTTGATCTCCATCTTGGACGCATTCGTAAAATCATGCCTGAAATGGCGGCAGCCATGGTTGCCCTTGATGGCATTTCCGATGGCTTGCTGCCGTTTGATCGTTATCCCGGCCCTGTGCATGAAGGACAATGGGTGCTGGTTCAGGTTTCCCGCCTTGGCTTTGAAGACAAGGGCGTAAAACTTACCGGGCGGATCGCGATTGAAGGTGTGGGCATGATCCTGCGTCCCGGTGGCAAACTGATCGAACTCCCCCGTAAACTCAAAGACGCCGAACAACGTGCAGAACTGACAGGGATGTTGAAATCCCTGCAGGTTGACGGGGATGGCATCATGCTTCGCAGTACAGCCCTTGATTGGGCGCAAGATGCCATTGCCGGCGAGTATCGTTTGCTTAGGGCGCAATGGCAAAAGGCTGTCACAGCCCTTGCCAGTCCGGCCAAACCGACCTTGGTCTGCAAGGCACAATCAGACCTTGATCAAATGATCGAACGCCATTTGATGCATGGGGATGAGTGCATTGTTGATGGCACGGACCAATTTGTGCAGCTGCGCGGCGTTTTAAAGGCCCGTGGGGCCTCGGATGCTCATTTGACGCGCCACACTGGCAGCCAGCTTCTGTTTGACGATCAGGGGATTGAAGAGGCCATAGGCGAGGCATTGCAAAGCCGTGTTGATCTTGCTGGCGGTGGCTGGATTGCCATTGATCCTGCAACCGCACTTTGTGCGATTGATGTCAATGCGGGCGGTGCGGATGCCGGACGCGATAGCGAGGCCCGCGCGATTGAAGTCAACCTTCGGGCCGCGGCTGAAATTGTTCATCAAATCCGCTTGCGCAATATCGGCGGGTTGATTGTGATTGATCCGTTGCGGATGCAAACCCGAAATGGCCGTGACAAGTTTGAAGACGCCATCCGAACGGCTTTCGGGGCGGAGCTTGACGGTGCGGTTCAGATCGGTGGCTTTACACGCCTTGGCCTGTATGAATTTAGCCGTCAGCGGGCGGGCGAATCGCTTTTGGCCCGTGTTCTAAGCAAACAGGCGCACCACACGCCTTCGCAAGAAACATCCCTGAATGCCATCATACGGGCAATGATTGCAGAATGCCGCACTGGCAAGGTCGGTGCGATGGTGCTTTACATTGCACCAAGCATGGCCGAAAGACTTGCGCAGCGCATGGATGCGGTCCAGATTCTGGCAAATGCATTCGGGGTTGCGCCGGAAATTATCGCGGACCCGAACCTTGATGACGACGCCTATCGGTTGGAGAAGAAATAGAATGATCGAAAAAAAGATAACGAAAACAGCAATCTCCGACTGCGCTGTTTGTGGCAAGCCAGCGGATGAAAAATATAAGCCGTTCTGCTCGAAACGATGTGCTGATCGCGACCTTGGTAAATGGTTGAATGAAAGTTACGCAATTCCGGCAACCGAGCCGCCAGAGTATCTGGAAGACCTTGAAGATGAAGAAGAATTTTAATCGCAAAAAAAATGCGATTTGAGTCTGGACAAGGTCCGGTGGAGTTTGTATAACCCCGCTCGTTCCGCAAGGAACACTCTGGAAACAGAGACGAAAGAAAAGATGCCCAGATAGCTCAGTTGGTAGAGCAGTGGACTGAAAATCCGCGTGTCGGTGGTTCGAACCCGCCTCTGGGCACCATCTTTCCCAAGACAAAAAAGACCCGGCCATTGGCCGGGTCTTTTTGCTTTTGGTCATTGGTTTACATTGCTGATCAATTGGATATCGGTAGATCAAAGGTAACCTGTTCGCCGGTTACATCGGCACCCGTCGCATTGATATTGCCCTCTTGGGTCAGACGGAAGGTGCCGCCAGCAAAGCTGTTATCCGGACAGGCAATTTCCCACCAGCCATTGGCCGGTAACATCCCGTCATTGCGCACGAACTTACCAACACAGGTCTGCGCGCCATATACGTCAAATCGGCCTTCAAACACGCTGGATCTAAGCCAGGTATCATATCGCGAAAAAGGCCCGATACGTGACCAGTTCAAGTCAATTTTAACCGTCTTGTTCTGTGTGTAGGGACGGCTGGGGGGTGTTTGTTCAGCCATCCAGCCTTTATACGTAACGTCAGGTCGTGTTGCGCAACCGCCAAGCCACGATGTGGCTCCCAGCATTATGATGACAGTCAAGACTTTGATCTGCATTGAGAACCTATAATCCAATGTTGTCTCGGCCACTTTATCTGGCGGTCGCGATTATGCAAACAATCAACAAGGTCTGCTGTTTTTGCAGTCGGTTACACGCGTAGAATCGTCGCTCTTTTGGTGTTGGGTTCCATGTGCAATTGGTGGTGCGCATTCAAATCCGATGAATTTGACGATCGATATAGGTTAAATGAACCTCTGCCTGTGAAATCATTTTCAAATGAAAACAGTACGTTGAGCAAAGCGCTTCTTTGTCGTTTAGCACTTGATTGGAAAAGAGTTTGGCGCTTTTGTTGCGAAAATTTTACAGTCCGCTACCCTTTCTGCGTACCGCAGCAAAAGACGTTTTCGGACTGGACCGTATGATGATGGCATCCGCACCATACCGAACAAAGACGCCTAGGGGACAAACATGGCCGAGAAGCAGATCGAGATCGAACTGAAACTTCGCATCGATCCAAAACACGTTGCGCGTTTAAAAAATGCGCCGGTTCTGCGCGAGGTCAAGGAAGGCCGTCGTTTGATCACGACCCATCTTGTCTCGATCTATCATGACACGCCCAAGCTTTCACTGGCGGGCAAAGGCATTGCTGTGCGCCTGCGCAAAAAGGGGACGCAGGGGTGGGAGCAAACGGTCAAGACGTCCAATGGGCTGCGCGAAGCCCTGCCTGCGCGCGATGAATGGACAGTCGAGTTGGAAGAAGGTGAAATTGATCTTGATAAGTTCACCGACAAGGATGTCAAAAAACTCCTGAACAAGTTCGTGAAGAAGAAAAAGATCGAACGCATTTTTGAAAGTGATCTTAAACGCAGTGCGGTCGATTTGACCTATCGCGATGCAGTCATGGAAATGGCGATTGACCTAGGTGTCGTTCGGGCGGGGGATAAGGAAACCCCGCTTTCCGAAGTCGAGTTCGAACTTAAAAAAGGCCATCCGGCGGCCTTGTTTGACCTTGCACTTGAACTGCAACGCACGGTTCCGATGCTTTTAAGCATGCGGTCAAAGGCATCAAGGGGGCGCGACCTTTATCTTGGTAAAACCTCAGGTGCCTTTCGGGCAGCCCCGGTGGCGCTGACCAATGATATGTCGTCAGAAACCGCCTTTCGTGCGGTGTTGGCCCAAGGCCTGCGCATGATCCTGAGCAACGAAGTCTGCGTGCGTCAGGATCTTGACGTTGAAGGGTGCCATCAAATGCGGGTTGGCATGCGCCGCCTGCGCGTTGCCTTGAATCTATTTAAGAAAAACCTGCCGACGGGCGAAGCTGTTTTGCTGCGCCGCTTGCTTAAGGTTTGCACCAAAGGGCTCGACGGGTTGCGTGATTGGGACGTGTTTCTTGGCGAAACCTTACCCATGATCGAAGAACGTTTTCCCGACCATGCCGGTATTGCCGAATTGCGGGTGGCAGCGCAAAAGCAACGGGCAGATGCCTTGGCAACGGCGCGCACCATGCTGGATCAACCGGAATATGGGCAGTTGCTTTTACTCCTTGGGGCGTGGGCGAGTTATTCGCGCTGGGCATCCGGGGCAAGTGCCGAACAAATGAAAGCCATGGCCGCACCGGTGTCCGAGATGGCCGCACCGCTTCTGGATCGGTCCTATAAACGCGTGACCAAACGAAGCGGTGAAATCGCATCGCTGAGCATCCCGCAACTTCATGCCTTGCGTCTGGATGTGAAACAGATGCGATATGGCACGGACTTCTTTGGCGCGGTCTATGGCAGCAAGAAAGTCAAAAAATTCCGCTCAAAACTAACCGATATGCAGGAAATTCTTGGGCAGCTTCAGGATGCCGCCGTTGCAGAGGCGCGCCTGATGGCGCTTTCCCCGCAATTGTCAAAAGACGGCATGATTGCGGTGGGGCTGGTGTCAGGTTGGTTTGGCGCACGCGCTGATCATAAGCTTCTGGGACTTGAAGAAGCCGCCAAGCTGTTTGGCGATCAGAAAATATTCTGGAAGTAACAGCCGATCAGGGTGTTTGCTTAACTGGCACCCTGCTTCATGTCCTGATAGGCGATCAGGGCGCGCTCACGGCCTTCTTTCAGTCCGATCAGGGGTTCGGGGTAGGTGTCGCCCAACGTGACGCCAGCGGCCTTCAGGATCAAGGGGCCGGCATCCCACGGTTTGTGGATGAATTTTTCAGGCATGTCGCGCAGTTCCGGCACCCATTGGCGGACATAGTCGCCGTCGGGATCAAATTTTTCGCCCTGAAGGACGGGATTGAATATCCGGAAATAGGGGGCCGCATCGGCACCACACCCGCCGATCCATTGCCATGAAAAGGCATTATTGGCCGGGCAGGCATCGACAAGCGTATCATCAAACCACGCCAAGCCATCGCGCCAATGGATCAAAAGGTGCTTCACCAGAATGGATCCGACAATCATCCGCACCCGATTGTGCATATAGCCGGTATGCCAAAGTTCGCGCATGCCGGCATCGACAATCGGAAAGCCGGTTTGCCCGCGCTGCCAACGTTCAAGGGCAATTTCATTTTCCGACCATGGGAAATGTTTGAAACTTGCGTTCAACGGAACACTACGCAGGTCTTTGGCATGAAACAGGATATGGTGGGCAAACTCGCGCCAGCCCAGTTCGGACATGAATTTGGCGGCGGTTTTCCCCTTGCCCGGATTGGCATCGGCAAAATGACTGGCGGTGTGCCACACCTGATAAGGGCTTATTTCGCCAAACCGCAAATGCGGGGAAAGTTCCGAGGTTACCCGGTGATCCGGGCGATCGCGCAGATCGGCATAATCGGACAATCGATCATCTATAAAATCAAACAACTGATCCTTCGCCCCCTGTTCGCCGGGGGTAAACCGTTCGTCAAAGCCGGTTGCCCAGTTAAATGGTTTTGGGGCAAGGTCAAGGGCATCCAGTCCGACTTCGCCGTCTATCTTTATGTCGCTGATGACAAGGCTTTCAGGTGCCTTAAGCGGCACCCGCGGCGAAGGTTGCTTTTGACAGGCACGCCAGAACGGGCTGTAGACTTTAAAGTCTGTACCGGCCCCGGTTTTAACCTCCCACGGTTCAAACAAAAGATTGGCCTTAAAGCTTTCACAAGTCAGACCACGATCCTGCAGTGTGGTTTTGATCTCGGTATCGCGGCTGGTTGATGGCCTGTCATATAACCGGTTCCAAAACACGGCTTTAACAGGGTTCTGATCTGCAATGTTTTCAAGGATGTTGCCCGCATTACCCGTGAACAGCCGCAAAGTTGCCATCGGACCTGCTTCATTCTTGCGGATCGCGGACAGGCTGTTTGTAAGGGCGATAAGGCTTTTTTCAAGCCACCAGCGGGTTGCGCCGCCAAGTTGATCGGAAATAACGCGATCAAGGATAAAGACCGGCAAGACCACGCCATTATTTTGATCGGCCCATTTTACCGCTGCCATCAATGCCGGATTGTCGGCCAGACGCAGATCATTTCGAAACCACATGATTGCGATCGGGCGTTCAGTCATCTGCATTCCTGATGTTCGTGGGGGAGTAAAACTTGGCGGTTGGACCCTAGGGGAGAGAGCGTCGCGACTTTAGGAAGGGGGACGCCGTGGCGCTCTCTCTGGCTTGGGGTACATTAATTGCTACGGTTAATGATCTCGATCAGTTCACCGAAACTTTCAGAAAGTGCATTTTTTTTCCAACCGGCAAATCCAAGCACCAATCCTTGCGGCAGGTTTTCGCGGTTTTCGGGTGATTTATCATGGTAGTAGGATGAAAGTGCCCGACAATCGAGCCCGGCCTTAACCATCTTTTCCTGAAGGGTGATATCGTCATGCCCGGCGATTAAACGGGCACACAGATGCAACCCGCCATCCGATGGCATGACCGATAAAATATCCCCGGCTGTTTCGGAAATCAGGGATTTAAGGTGTGCGCGCCGTTCGCCGTAGCGCAGGCGCATCTTGCGGACATGGCTGCCAAAATGCCCTTCGGCAAAGAATGTCCCAAGGGCAGCTTGGGCGGTGGGGGCCGGAACCCCGTCAGCAAATCCCCGCATGCCGCGAAATGCCGGGATCAGGGTCGGCGGCAACACAAGATATCCAAGCCGGATACCGGGAAACATCACACGGGAAAAAGTCCCGACATAGATCACCCGGTTATCACTATCCAACCCCTGCAGCGATGAAAGTGGCGGGCCGTCATAACGATACTCGCTGTCGTAATCGTCTTCGACAATCCACGCATCATTGGATGTCGCCCATTGCAAGAGTGACAGGCGTCGGGCAAGCGAAAGCGTGGTTCCCAGCGGATAATTCCGCGACGGGGTGGTTACAACAATCCGGGCCGGTGATCGGGTTTGGGAAAGCCCATCAACGCATAAACCTTCCGTATCGACCGGGATCGGGTGAACCATCGCACCGCTTGATGCCAAAACGCCGCGAATGCCTTCATATCCGGGGTCTTCGGTGGCAATGATATCGCCGGGATCGACAAGTGCGCGGGCAATCAGATCAAGTGCTTGTTGCGCGCCCGATACCACCATCACCTGATCGGCATGGCAATTGACTCCGCGCGATTGACGCAGCCATTTGGCGATTTCACCCCGCAACAAAGGCAGGCCAAGCGGATCGTCGGGAATGGTCAGATCAATATCAGGCGCCCGCCAGGACCGGCGCAACAACCGTGCCCAAAGATCAAATGGAAAGCCATCAAGGTCCGGGGTGGCCGGGTTAAACGGGCGCGCGACGCGAAACCGTGGAAAACGTCGCTGATATTCCAGCATGCGTTTGACACTTTGGCTAAGCCGCAAGGGGCGGTCACTGGCCGTTTTTGATGTTGGCGACTTCCGGTCGGGGTCTGCATGCATGTCGCGATCAGGAAGCGACCCCGCAACAAAGCTTCCGGCACCGACACGGGTTTCAAGATAACCTTCGGATGTCAAAAGATCGAAGCTGGTGACCACCGTGTTGCGTGAAATCCCCAACGACTTTGCCAAATCCCGGCTGGCCGGAAGGCGTTCACCCGGATGCAGGCGTCCATCAAGGATTGCCGCCCTGATCCCGTGATACAAACGGCGATAGGCGCTTAACGATCCTGCTTCGTTACCATCATTGGTTTGGCTTGGATAAATCCAGCTGTAGTCACTGCGCGACATGGCAAGCCTGATCAAATAATTGGTTCTATCATTTTTATTATAATGGACCTTTTGAAAAGTCCAATTCTAACCATGATGGGGCAACCAGGCGCGAAAGCCGCGCAATCTGTGCGATCAAAGCCACCACAAGACTTATGAAACGAGAACGCCATGTCTGAAACCATCGCAAAGCCGGAACAACCCGCATCCGATCAGTATGAAGTTTACCCCGATACCAAAATTGTGCGTGGCCCCAAACGCGCATCCTATGACCGGAAACTTGTTCACGGCATTATTGATGACGCGCTGATTTGCCATGTTGGCACGGTGGTGAATGGACGCCCGGCCATGATCCCGACCGCCCATTGGCGGGTGGGGGAGCGGATTTATATCCATGGTGCGTCGAAAAACCGGATCTTGGCCGCGATTGCCGAGGGGGCAGAAGCCTGCCTTTGCATTACCCATCTCGATGGTTTGGTGATGGCGCGTTCGGCCTTTCATCATTCGGCCAACTATCGGTCTGTCGTGATTTACGGCAAGGGCGAACTGGTATCTGATGAAGACGGCAAAATGGAACATTCCCGCCTGTTTGTTGAAAAGCTTGAACCGGGCCGGTGGGAAACCATTCGCGAACCCAACAAGCAGGAACTCAAGGCAACCATGTTCCTTGGCTTTGACTTAAAAGAAGTCTCGGCAAAGGTCAGAACCGGCGATCCGGTGGATGATGATGAAGATTACGATTGGGATGTCTGGGCGGGTGTTTTGCCCTGTGTGACCCAATGGGGCACGCCAATTGACGATGCCAAGATCAAGCCGGGGTTTGAAGGCAAAGGCATTCTGAAAAGTTAAATGCAAAACAGGCTGGCACATCACTGCCAGCCTGTTTTGGTTTACCGTCTTGTTTCGTGCGCGTTGGGCGCTGGTTAGCCCGCCATCGCAACCGCAATCTTTGCTCCAAGGCGCGCATTGTTGCGGACAAGGGCGATATTGGCTTCAAGGCTTTTGCCTTCGGTCAGCTTGGTCACACGTTCAAGCAGGAACGGCGTAACGTCGCGGCCAAGGATGTTCTGGGTTTTGGCGGCGGCCAGTGCGTCATCAATCGCACCTTCGATGGCCTCGCGGGCCAATGCCTTGTCGGCTTCCGGCGGATTGCCAATAACAACACCGCCTTCAAGTCCAAATTCCCATTTCGATTTCAGGAATGCCGCGATTTCATCCGGGCTATCAAGGCGAAGCGGGGATTTCTGGCCGCTTTCGATGGAATAGAATGCCGGGAATTCATCGGTGCCATAGGCAATAACCGGAACACCAAGCGTTTCAAGATGCTCAAGCGTTTTGGGAATATCAAGGATCGCCTTGGCCCCGGCACAGACCACAGCAACGCTGGTTTTGCCAAGTTCGGTCAGATCGGCCGATACATCATAGTTACCGGCAAGATCACGGTGAACACCGCCAATCCCGCCGGTGGCAAAGACGCGAATACCGGCTTTTTCCGCCAAGATCATGGTGGCTGAAACCGTGGTTGCGCCGTCGCGTTTTTTGGCAATGCAATATGGAATGTCGCGGCGTGACAGTTTCAGGATATCACTGCCCTTGGCGAAATATTCAAGTTCTTCGGGCAGCAGGCCGATTTTACAACGCCCGCCAATAACCGCGATCGTCGCCGGAATGGCGCCATTATCACGCACATCCTGTTCAACAGCGCGCGCTGTTTCAAGGTTTTGGGGATAGGGCATGCCATGGGAAATGATGGTTGATTCAAGGGCGACAACCGGCTTGCCAGCAGCAAGGGCTTCTGCGACTTCTGGGGCGATATCAATAGTGTCCGACATTCCGAAATGCTCATATCTGGTTTAAAGTTTTAAAGGCCAGAATTAAACAGATCGTGCTGTGAAATCCAGTGCAAAGCACAAAGATCAAGGATGGTTTGAGTATAGCTGCCTTGCATATGACATTGCATCGTTGCCGTATCTGCAACGCACCTGTGCCAGTGATCTGATTGTAACCATCTGATTTGGCGGGTATCTTGGGATACCACCAACCAGCTCAGAGCCCTTCCGCTATGAATGCCAAGCCCACTTTGACGACCGGTCTTCTGGCCTTTATGGCGGTCGGAAGCGGCCTGTCCGTTGCCAGTTTGTATTATGTGCAGCCCTTGCTTGAACTGCTTGCCCGTGAATATGGGTTGAGTGAAACCAGTGCCGGTTTGCTGGTGACGGTCGCACAGCTTGGCTATCTGACCGGTCTGATTACGGTGGTGCCCCTTGGCGATCATCATGAACGGCGCAAGTTACTTACCATCACATCCGCCCTGACGGCCTTGGGGTTGCTGGCCATTGGATTGGCGCCGTCATTTTTGATGTTGGTTGCTTTTAGCATCACGGTCGGCATCACTTGTGTAACTGCACAGATATTGGTGCCCTTGGCCGCCCACCTTGCCAGCGATGATAAACGCGGGGCTGCGGTCGGGGCGGTGATGAGTGGCTTGTTACTGGGGATCCTTCTGGCCCGCACATTTTCGGGCATCATGGCGGAATTGGCCGGATGGCGGTCGGTTTTCATCGTCGCATCGGTCTTGATGGCGTTTTATTCCGTCGCCTGTTACCGGATTATTCCCCATATCCCGCCAACTTCGCACACCAGTTACAGAACGCTTTATGTTTCCATCCTGCATCTGTTTCGTGACGAAGCGGTCCTGCGCCGCCGAAGCCTGATTGGCGGACTGCAATATGCTGTGTTTGGCATCTTCTGGACGTCGATGGCCTTCATGTTGGTGCGCCAATATGAGATGTCCGAAGCTGTCATTGGCCTATATGGCCTGATCGGCGCGATTGGTATCCTCGCTGCCCGCATTGCCGGAAGGCTGGCCGATAAGGGCTGGGCACGGCTAAGCACTGGTGGGTTTCTGATGACCACGGTGTTTAGTTGGACGTTGCTGTATTATGGGCAATGGTCGCTGGTTGCCTTTGCGATCGGGGTGGTGTTGCTCGACCTTGGAATTCAGGGTGCTCATATCTCAAATCAAAGCGAGGTCTATCGCCTAACCCCCGAAGCACGAAGCCGCCTCACCACGGGCTATATGGCCAGTTACTTCCTTGGCGGGGCCTGTGGGTCGGCCAGTTCGGCGGTGGCCTATGGCATCGGCGGGTGGGCTGCTGTTGTCACCCTTGGATCAAGCGTTTCGATCCTGTGTGTATTGATCTGGGTGGTTACAGAGCTTCGGTTTCCCGTGCGGCAAATGAAACAGGGTGCCAAATAGCAAAACGGCCGCCCCATCGGGACGGCCGTTTGCGTAAAAGCATCCAAGCGAAAAGCTTAGTTCTTTTCTTTGTCGACAAGCTGGTTTGCAGCAATCCACGGCATCATGGCGCGCAGTTTGGTGCCAACTTCTTCGATCGGGTGTTCTGCATTCAGGCGACGCGTTGCTTTGAACATCGGCTCACCGCAATGCATTTCCTGAACGAAGTCACGAACGAATTTGCCTTCCTGAATGTCGGCAAGAACTTCTTTCATGCGTTCTTTGACCGACGGATCAATAACACGCGGGCCGGTGACATAGTCGCCGTATTCTGCGGTGTTGGAGATCGAGTAACGCATGTTGGCCATACCGCCTTCATACATCAGATCGACAATCAGTTTCACTTCGTGCAGGCACTCGAAATATGCCATTTCCGGAGCATAACCAGCTTCGGTCAGGGTCTCGAAGCCGTATTTGATCAGCTGGGTAAGACCACCACACAGAACAGCCTGTTCGCCGAACAGATCGGTTTCACATTCTTCACGGAAGCTGGTTTCGATCACGCCCGAACGGCCGCCACCAATTGCCGAAGCATAAGACAGCGCCACTTCAAGGGCATTGCCCGAAGCGTTCTGTTCGATTGCGACGAGGCAAGGAACGCCGCCGCCACGTTTATATTCGGAACGAACCGTGTGGCCAGGACCCTTTGGTGCGATCATCATGACGTCAAGATCAGCGCGTGGCTCGATCAGGCCGAAATGAACGTTCAAACCGTGTGCGAACAGAAGTGCAGCACCCTGTTTCAGGTTGTCACGCAGTTCGTTTGCATAGATTGCTGCCTGGTGTTCATCCGGTGTCAGGATCATGACAACGTCGGCCCATGCTGCGGCTTCAGCCGGGGTCATGGCTTTCAGACCGGCGTTTTCAGCTTTCTTACGCGAAGAAGAACCTTCACGCAGGCCAACAACAACTTCTTTAACGCCGGAATCATGAAGGTTAAGCGCATGGGCATGACCCTGCGAACCGTAACCGATGATGGCAACTTTTTTGGTTTTGATCAGATTAACATCTGCATCGCGGTCGTAATAAACACGCATCTTTCGATACCTCTGGACGTTGGACCACGCTGAATTTTATGCGTGGTGGATGGTAATAATTATTTCGGGGATGAAACCCCAATGCCATGCCCGATGCGGATCACCGGACAGGGCAAACTCACATCGTTAGCGTGCCGCGTGAAATCGCAGCCACACCAGTACGCGAAATCTCCGAAAGCCCCAGCGGCGCCATCAATTTAATGAAGGCATCAATCTTTTCGGGGCTGCCGATGATTTCATAAACGAAGGAATTATTGGTCGCATCGACTGCGCGGGCCTTGAAGATATCGGCAATGCGCAGGGACTCAACACGCTGTTCGCCCGTTGCGATCACTTTGACCAAGGCAAGTTCACGTTCGACACATGGCCCCGCCAAGGTCAAATCGCTGACCTTGTGAACCGGGACAAGGCGCGAAAGCTGTGCCTTGATCTGTTCGATGACCATCGGGGTTCCCGAGGTAACGACAGTGATGCGCGACTGGTGGGCATCGGCGTCGACTTCTGCCACGGTCAGGCTTTCAATGTTATAGCCACGACCAGAGAACAGCCCGATAACACGGGCAAGGACGCCTGATTCGTTATCCACCAGAACGGATATTGTGTGTTTCGAAATTTCGGTTTCTTTCACGGTCTCGCTCCGCTAGAGCAGGGGCGGGGGCAACATCAGGTCGCCACCCGAACCGGCTTTTAATTTATGGTTTTGATGATATCGTCTCGCACGCGCTCTCGCTGCGGATCAGACCAGAACCATCCCTTCATCGGAATCAATGGCTTCGTCGCCGTTGGTTTCCTGCCCAAGCAGCATTTCATTATGCGGCTTGCCCGACGGGATCATCGGATAGCAGTTTTCCTTGTCGTCGACGGCGACATCCAAAATCACCGGACCGTCAATTTCCAGCATCTGCTTGATGGTATCATCAAGATCAGCCGGATCTTTGCAGGTCAACCCGGTAAAGCCGAATGCCTCGGCCAGTTTGACGAAGTCAGGCAGGGTTTCGCTATAGCTTTCGGAATAGCGCGACCCGTGCAGAAGCTGCTGCCACTGGCGAACCATGCCCATGTAACGGTTGTTCAGGATCACGGTTTTAACCGGCAGGCGATACTGTTTAAGCGTCGCGCATTCCTGAATGTTCATCATGATCGACGCATCACCGGTAAAGCAGACAACCGTTGCTTCCGGGTGGGCAACCTGCACACCAAGGGCGGCTGGCATGCCATAGCCCATGGTGCCAAGACCACCTGAGGTCATCCATTCATAAGGATGTTCAAACCCGAAATGCTGGGCGGCCCACATCTGATGCTGACCAACGTCCGTGGTGATGTAGGTTTTGCGATCACGGGTCAATTCATGGACGCGGCGAATAACGTGCTGCGGCTTGATCACGTCTTTTGGCTGTTTGTAGGACAGGCAGCGTTTTTCACGCCAGCCCTCAATCTCTTTCCACCAACCATCAAGCGCTTTTGCATCAACCTTGTACTGTTTGGCTTTCCAGATTTTGATCATGTCTTCAAGAACATGCCCAACATCGCCAACAATCCCGACATCGACCGGCACGTTTTTATTGATCGAGCTTTGATCAATATCGACCTGAACTTTCTGCGATCCCGGCGAGAAGAAATCAAGATTGCCTGTTACGCGGTCATCAAAGCGCGCGCCAATTGCGAACATGACATCGCAATCATGCATCGCCATGTTGGCTTCATACGTGCCGTGCATGCCCAGCATACCAAGATGCTGTTTGTCGGATGCCGGATACGCACCAAGCCCCATCAGGGTCAGCGTGATCGGAATACCGGTGGTGCGGGTGAAGTCGGCCAACAATTTACATGCCTGTTCGCCGGAATTGATCACACCGCCGCCGCAATACAGGATCGGCTTTTCGGCCGATGCCAACATTTTAAGGGCTTCTTCGATCTGGCCGCGATCGCCTTTAACCACCGGGTTATAGGTCCGGTGCTGAACCTGTGACGGTTCAAGGTATGGCGCCTTGCCAACCAGAATATCTTTTGGCAGGTCAATAACAACCGGACCCGGACGACCGCTTGATGCGACGTGGAATGCTTCATGCATTGTACGCGCAAGCTTGTCGCTGTCCTTCACCAGATAGTTATGCTTGGTGCAAGGGCGGGTAATGCCGGTGGTGTCGGCTTCCTGGAATGCATCATTGCCGATCAAATGGGTCGGCACCTGACCTGTCAGGCAGACAACTGGAATCGAGTCCATCAACGCGTCGGTAAGGCCGGTAACTGCATTTGTCGCACCGGGGCCGCTGGTTACCAGCACAACGCCGACCTTACCGGTCGAGCGGGCGTAACCTTCAGCAGCGTGGACAGCAGCCTGTTCATGGCGGACGAGAACGTGACGAATTCGGTTTTGTTTAAAAATCTCGTCATATAGCGGTAGGACAGCGCCGCCTGGATAGCCAAACACGACTTCCACACCCTGATCTACAAGGGCCTGCAACACGACTTCCGAACCGTTCAAAATACGTTCTACCATGATTTTCGAGCCTCTTTACTTAGCGACAACAACGTGTCGCGTGATAACCGCGTGGTTGAAACATGATCCAATTATCCTTGAATTGGAGTTGAAAAATCCGCCGAAACGGCGGTTTTCCGCCATTTAGGCGGGGGAAGCGCCAACCTATCGCCTCACTTTGGCGTGGTCAACAGAAATTGGTTAATATCATGACGCATTTTTGCTGCCAAACTTTCCGAATATTGCGCGTCGATGATTTCCTTGTCGGTCATTTGATGGCGAAACCACGTTAATTGACGCTTGGCATAGCGTCTGGTTTCGCGCTGCGATTTCTCTTTTGCGGTCTCAAGATCCATCTCACCGGCAAGGTGGGCGGCAAGCTCCCGGACCCCGACAGCCTTCATAACCGGGGCGCTCGGCGGTAGATCAAGGGCAATCAACCCGGCCACTTCATCAATTGCACCCTGCTCGATCATCAGATCAAAACGCCTGTTGCAGCGGTCATATAAAATGTCGCGCGGGGGCATGTAACAAAGTTTCTTGAATTTCATGTTTTCGGGCGGGGTTATGACCGGTTCGCTGTGCCAACTTGCCAATCCGCGGCCGGTATGGGCAAAAACCTCGGCGGCGCGAATCAAACGCTGGGTGTTTGTGCCATCCAGTGTTGCCGCTGTTTCCGGGTCATCCCGGGTCAGTTTGGCAAAGAACGCTGCGTGCCCCAATTCTGCCAACTCGGCACTGACCAGATCGCGAATCCGGGCAGGCACATCGGGGATCGGCGCAATGCCATTGGTCAGGGCATTTAAATACATGCCGGTACCACCCGTAATGATCGGCAGTTTGCCCTTGGCGTGACACTCGGCAATCTCGGCCATCGCCATGTCGCGCCACTTGCCAGCAGAACAGGCTTCGCGACCCGAAAGAACCCCGTAAAGCCGGTGCGGCACCCGCGCAGTTTCCGAATCATCGGGGCGGGCACTTAACACGCGCAGTTCTTCATAGACCTGCATGCTATCAGCATTAATCACCACACCGTCAAACGCATCGGCCATATCAAGCGCAAGGGCGGACTTACCACTCGCAGTCGGGCCCGCGACGATCAGGACAGGGGCAGTCATGGTTTGAGAAGTCGTTGGCATCATATCAATCAGTGTCTATTCAGTTTTTCCGGGCTGCCAAGGATCAAGCAGTCTGACACCTGACGGATCAAAGTCACGAGTGTTTCGTGTAACAATCGTCATACCATGAACCAAGGCGGTTGCAGCAATGAGTGCGTCACGTTCTGATTTTGGATCGGGAACATGCAACTGCGCACATTGTCGGGCGACAGCCTCATTGATCGGGAGAATTCTGTTTTCAAACGCCTTTAAAACGTGACCTTCAAACCAGCGGCGCAAAACGGTTGCCTGATCCTTGTCGCGTCGCGCGATCTGCAGAATACCGGTTTCGATTTCCAGAATGCTCACGACAGAGACATACAAGCTTGTCGTTTCGACGGAACTTGCCCAGCTTACAACGTTATCATCTGCCATGCCCTGTCCCGCCCGGCGCAATTCCGAAATAACATTTGTATCAAGGATGTACATTACGACAGATCAGCCGGTTTCAGGGTGACCTGTGCTGGTTGCGGCTCAAACGTGATGGCATCTGTTCCGGGCATGGCAAGAAGATCAACAATAGAGGGCAGGGAGCCTGTCAATTGCTGATAGTCTTCTATGGACAGCAGAACATGCGACGGCTTGCCCCGGTCCGTAATAATGACCGGACCGCCCTTTGACGCCTTTTTCGCCCCGCTGGTATCCTGATTGAAATCACGGCTTGTGATCGTTGTGATGCTCATGAGCGACCTCCTGAATGTAGCAACAATACTACATTTACGGTGTTGCGGAAACCGTCATTCAGGTGCCGGTGCCGGTTTATTCTGCCCAGTCCCACGGATTGATGACACGGACATTTGCAGCTTTGAACGGGGCAATATCGCGTGTTGCGACCGAAAAGCCCTGTGAGACGGCAATGGCAGCAATATAGCCATCTGGAACAGGCAGGCCCCGTCCTGCAGCCCGGGCTTTTGCAGCCAGTTCGGCATAATGGCGGGCAGCCGCCGGATCGAACGAAAGAACACGTCCGTCGAACAGGTGCATCAGACCATCCAGAACATTGCCAAGCGCGTCCTTGCGCCGACCGTCGGGCAGGGCGGCAATGCCAAACAGCAATTCTGCCAATGAAATGCTCGACAGATAAAGTGTTTCGACCGATTGGGCATTAAGCCATGCTTTTACGGTCGGCTCAGGATGGGGTTTCATCGCCTCGGAAATGACATTGGTATCGAGAAGGATCATTCAAACCCCATCGGTTCTGCCGGGGTCTTGTCGCGGATTTGTTCAAGGGTGGCAAAATCTTCATCCGTCAGTCCGGCCTCGCGGCCCAAAGCCATCAGGGCGTCCCCCATCTGCAGGCGTTCTTCCGGTCGCGTAGCTTCTTCCAGAATGGCGCGCACTTCGGCTTCAGCACTGCGGTTATGACGTTTGGCCCTTGCTTTTAAGGCGTTATGTACTTCATCAGGAATTTTCCTGACTGTGATCATACCCATGATTATTACCTCATTCTGGCAAGGGCGACTTCAATTTGAATTCATTTTATAGAATTGAATGCAAAATAACAAGTTTCATCAGGACGGTTATGTGAATGAGTCCAGACCCTAACAAACTCCTTGTCTTTGCCGGGCGCAATTCGGATAAAGAACCCAAATCCGTTCAACGCCCTTTCCGCCAAGGAGCCTGCAGACCATGAAATTGGTACTGACACTGATTGCCGTCCCCAATTCGAATGCACTGACAAAAGACGTGATTGATCGTGCGGCGATTGCCCTGACGGGGGCCGGGGCACTGGTTGGTGATGTGACCTGGCTTGCAGATGGCGAAGCATGCGATCTAAGCTTTGATGGCATCACCCTTGATATTGCAGATACCACGCTGGCCGAGGCGGAATTGCCGGTCGATGCCGTGACCCAAAAGGCCGCAGCACGTCGCAAGAAATTGTTGATTGCCGATATGGACAGCACCATGGTCACCGGCGAAACACTTGACGAATTGGCCGAGTTTGCCGGGGTCAAGGAACGGGTGGCGGCGATTACTGCGCGTGCCATGAATGGCGAGCTTGATTTCGAAGCCGCCCTTGATGAACGTGTCGGGCTTTTAGAAGGCATGTCGACCGATATGCTCAAAGAAGCCTGGAAAACCGTTGAATATACCGGTGGTGCGAAAACACTTGTCGCGACGATGAAGGCTAATGGTGCCTTTGCCGCCCTTGTATCAGGCGGGTTTGATTTCTTTACCGGGGCTGTTCGGGCCGAGCTTGGCTTTGATTATGATCAGGCCAATGTTTTGATCGAAGCAGATGGCAAGCTGACCGGCAAGGTGCAAAAGCCGGTTCTTGATCGTCAGGCCAAGGTGGACGCGCTAGAAAACCTGTCGTCTGAGCAGGGCATCACATCGGGTGATGCGATTGCAGTTGGCGATGGTGCCAATGATCTTCAGATGATCTCGATTGCCGGAACCGGGGTTGCGTTTCACGCCAAACCATCTGTTCAGGAACAGGCACGCATTTGCATCAATCACGGCGATCTGACCGCATTGCTGTATTTGCAGGGCTATGCAAAGTCCGATTTCGTTTCCTGATATCGTGTCATAACGGTTCAAAGAAAAAGGGCGGCCTGCCATATGCAGGTCGCCCTTTTTTCATCAGAGATCAAAGCCGGTTGGCTTATTCTTCTTGCGCAAGTGTCAGGCCGAAGTAACGCGGGCCAGCCGATGTTTCGATCAACATCAAGATGGTGCGTTTGTCGTCTTCAAGGGCGGACTTGACCGCATTGGTGACGTCTTCGACATTGGTAACCGAGCTGTGCGATGCTTCGATGATGATATCACCCGGACGCACCCCTTTTTCAGCGGCATAGCTGTCGCTGGCAACATCGGTGACAATCACACCTTCCGTGCCTTCGGCAAGGTTGTAACGCTGACGAAGGGCATCATCAACATTGGCAACCTTCATCCCAAGAGCCGGAAGTTCAGCCTCGGCGATTACCGGGGCTTCGCCACTTTCGGATGGGGCTGCACTTGCGGCAACGACTTCTTCTTCAAGCTCGCCAAGTTCGACCTGAACGGTCTGTTTCTTGCCATCGCGCCAGATCACAACATCAACATCTTTGCCGATTTTGGTTTCTGCAACGATACGCGGCAGGCGACGCATGCTTTCGACTTCCTTACCATCAAAGCTAAGGATCACATCGCCTTGTTTGATGCCGGCATCCTTGGCCGGGCTTTCGTCCGACACGCCGGCAACCATGGCGCCGGTTGAACTGTCAAGGCCGACCGAGTCTGCTATATCTTCGGTAACAGTCTGGATATGAACACCAAGCCAGCCACGACGGGTGCGACCATATTCTTTCAACTGATCGACAACGCTTTGGGCGATGCCTGACGGAATGGCAAAGCCAATCCCGACCGAGCCACCTGACGGCGAATAGATCGCGCTGTTGATACCGATGACGTCGCCATCAAGGTTAAACAGCGGGCCACCGGAATTGCCCCGGTTGATCGATGCGTCGGTCTGAATGAAATCGTCATACGGACCCTGATTGATGTCGCGATTACGCGCCGATACGATACCAGCCGTCACCGTGCCGCCAAGACCGAACGGGTTCCCGATTGCCATCGCCCAGTCGCCGATACGTGCGCTGTCTGAATCACCCCATTTGACAAATGGCAGGTCATTGTCTTTGGGATCAACTTTAAGCAACGCAACGTCGGTTTTCGGATCGCGGCCAATCAGTTCAGCATCAAGGGTTTCACCATCATGGAAGCGGACACTGATTTCATCGGCACCATCAATCACGTGGTTGTTGGTCACGATGTAGCCGTCAGCCGAAATGATAAAGCCCGAACCAAGGGCGGTCGCACGACGCTTCTGCGGGGCTGGACCACCTTGCTCGCCGCCTTGACCGTTGCGATCCATGAAATCACGGAACAGGTCTTCAAATGGCGATCCCGGAGGGAACTGGAAATCCGGTCCCTGACGTTCAGCGACCATCTGGCTGGTAGAGATATTCACAACACTGGGCAGGAGCCGTTCAGCCAGGTCTGCGAAACTTTCAGGAGCGGGGCGGGCATTCGCGATGTGCGAAACACTGGTCACGCCAAGGAGAACAATCACCAGTGCAGACGTCACTTTCATTCGCACCGGGTTGTATAATGCTTGTAGCATGTGTTTGATCCTGTTCGTTGCCGCGTTCACGGTATTTGTAATTCTACTTATGCAGCGCGCGATGGGATTGTTATTTTACCCGTCGCTTAATTAAACAAATTAAGCGCGACTTTGGCAGAATTTGGGCAGCTCTTGGGAAAAAGAAGGAATTCTTAGCGCAGCATCATGGCAAAAAGCTCATGTCTGGCTGTTTTTCCTGAGCTTACAGCCAGATACGGACTGCCCAGATCGCACCAATCGCAACGACCGCTGCAATCAACCCGCCAATGCGCAATTGCGATTCAGGTATTTCCTGAACCAGTTCCATCACCCGTTTTGCACCGCCGGGGAACAGCGTATAAAGCATGCCTTCCAGCGCAATCGCCAGAAGTATGGCTGTAGCAAGTTCCTTCATGGGCGTGGACGTATCCGGGGTTTCTTTATCCTGTCAGATGCGATGCACCGGCAGAACATATTTATGAAAACAAAAAGGGCGACCGCGCTAATATGCCGGTCGCCCTTGTGTTTTGTCTAGCGGCTTGTGTTAGGAGCCGACTTATTAAAGTATTGGAAAAACTCGCTGTCTGGTGAAAGCACCATGGTCGAGCCATTCGAAAGCGCGGATTTGTAGGATTCTAGCGTCCGATAGAATTCAAAGAAATTCGCATCGGTGCCATAGGCTTTACCCAGTACGACGTTTCGCTCGGCGTCGCCTTCACCACTGAGAACTTCGGCCTGACGGTTCGCCTCAGCAAGAATACCAACCCGTTCACGGTCTGCTTCTGCCTGGATTTTCGCCTTGAGCTCTTCACCCTCTGCGCGAAGCTGTGCAGCTTCGGCAATACGTGAAGAACGCATACGGTTATACACCGCCTGCGACGTTTCCTCTGGCAGATCGGTACGACCGATACGCACATCGATCAGCTCAACACCAAATTCCGTGGCCGGTTCGACCAAGGTTGCCTGGATCTTTTCCATGATCTGTGCCCGGTTGTCCGACAGAAGAGCCACAAGCGGAGCCTGTGCCAGTTCACCACGGATAACCGAATTCAGACGCTGGCCAAACAACTGAACAAAGTTCGTCGAGTTGGTTGCACGTTGACGGAAAATAAGCGGGTCGATGATTTTCCAGCGGGCAAAGCTGTCCACATTGACACGTTTCTGATCCGACAGAAGAACCTGTTGGACCGGCGGGTCAAGTTCAAGAATGCGGCGCTCGTAATATTCCACATTCTGGATCGGCAGTTTGAAATGCAGACCCGGTTCGGAAACCGCATGAACAGGATTACCGAACTGAAGAACAAGTGCTTGCTGGTCCTGACGTACGGTAAAGACGCACATTGAACCAACCACAGCGGCGATAACAACAACGACGCCTGCGGCAATAAGTTTAGGACTTGCCATTAGTTGTTGCCTCCTGCATTCGCGCGTTTCTGAATTTCTGGCAGCGGAAGATACGGCACAACGCCACCACCCTGACCGTTCTGGTCAATGATGACCTTCTCGGATTTGCTCAGGATTTCCTGCATGGTTTCAAGATACAGGCGACGTGTCGTGACATCTTTCGCGGTCAGATAGGAATTATAGATCGAGGTAAAGCGTTCAGCTTCACCCTGTGCTTCCTTGGTCACGCGATCCTTGTATGCGCGGGCCTGCAGAATGGTTCGTTCTGCTTCACCTTTTGCACGCGGGATGATGTCATTGCGATAGGCCAGTGCTTCGTTCTGGGAACGATCACGGTCCTGACGGGCACGCTGCACATCGTTGAATGCGTCGATGACTTCGCGTGGCGGGTCAACCTTCTGCATTTTCACTTCAGCAATGAAAACGCCCGACTCATAACCATCCATGATCGACTGAAGCAGCACACGTGTCTGCTCCTCAACCCGAACACGGCCAACCGTCAGGGCTTCTTCCAGACTGGTTTTACCGATGACTTCGCGGATCGAGCTTTCAGCTGCAAGCTTGATGGTGTTTTGCGGGTCGCGGACATTAAACAGGAATGATCCTGCGTCGCTGATACGCCACTGCACAACATAATCAATGTCGATGATGTTCTGGTCACCGGTCAGCATCAGGCTTTCTTCTGGCACATCGCGTGTGCCATTGCCGTTGCCAACTGTGCCCGCGCCGCGGAAGCCAACTTCAATCTGGTTGGTCCGCTCCACGTTCGGCTTGATCACCTCGCCAATCGGGGCCGGAAGGAAATAGTTCAGACCCGGACCGGTGGTGCCAACCCATTTGCCAAACAGAAGCGTTACGCCCTGCTCACCTGGCTGAACACGGTAGAAGCCGGTCAAAAGCCACAACCCGATCACAGCGATACCGATCAGGACAAAGCCCTTATAACCGCCACCACCGGGGAACAGCCGTTTCAGGCGTTCCTGGCCTTTACGAATCATTTCGTCAAAATCGGGGGGCGTGTTTCCGCCGCCACCTCCACCCTGAGGACGCTGTCCCCACGGGTTTTGGCCACCGCCGTTGTTTCCGCCGCTGCCCCAGGGGCCACCGCCCCCTTGTGAATTCCATGGCATCGAGTGTCTTCCTCTTCTTGCCGTTCGGTGTTTATCTTTACTTACCGAGTACCAGAGTCTGGCCTCACGAATATGTTTGAAAGGGCTGATCGAATTGTTGCGAAAAGGCTGTGCAAGGCAGCAGGAAGATTTTTATCTTTCAATGCCTCGCGACAATTTAACCCGATCAATCCGAACAACAACCGCATGAATTGCCAACACTTGCGTCAAACTCCTTGACCGGGATACCTGCCCGCTCTATGGGCTTTTCCTAGTATTTCGCAATTCTTGCTGTTGCCATTACAATCCTATTCGTGAGTCCAGACCCTAGGCCTTATATGACAGCTTGCCTTGCAAAACAATGTTACGCGCCTGCAAGTTCTGTGTGATCACGGACTTAAGCCAAAATTTGGAGACCGCAATATGACTTCCCCGAACCGTGAACAGATTGTCGCCGCCCTTGAAGGGGTAATCGACCCGGTCGATGGCAAATCAATCACAGCCAAGGGTATGGTGCAAGGTATTGATATCAATGATGAAGCCGTCAATGTCATGATTGCTGTCGATCCCGCTCAGGGACCGGCACTCGAAGACTTGCGCCAAGCCGCTGAAAAGGCTGTGGCTTCTGTGAACGGGGTCACAACGGCCCGTGTGGCCTTGACCGCAGAACGACCCAAAGCTGCAAACACGCCAAACCCGCAACAACCCGCGGCTGCAAAACCGCATCAAACAGGTCAGCGCCCGCAGGGTGCATCGCAAAAACCGCTTGAACTGCCGACCGTGCGCAGCATCATAACCGTTGCTTCGGGCAAAGGCGGGGTGGGGAAATCAACCACCTCGGTTAATCTTGCACTGTCGCTGGTCGCCAAGGGACTTAAGGTCGGTTTGCTTGATGCAGACATTTATGGCCCGAGTCTCCCGCGCATGATGGGCCTTCGCGATGCCAAACCGACCCCGTCGGGCACTCAGGGTAAAATGATCCCGCCATCGGCCTTTGGCATGCGCGTCATGTCGATCGGTTTTATGGTGGATGAAGAACAGCCCGTGATCTGGCGCGGCCCCATGGCGATGGGGGCACTAGAACAGCTTCTGCGTGATACCGATTGGGGCGATCTGGATGTTCTGGTTGTCGATATGCCACCCGGCACAGGCGATATTCAGCTTTCCATGGCCCAGCGCGTTCCGGTCACCGGGGCGGTGATTGTCTCCACCCCGCAAGACATCGCCCTTCTGGATGCCCGCAAAGGGCTGAATATGTTCCGCAAGGTCAATGTGCCGGTCTTTGGCCTGATCGAAAACATGTCCTATTACAAATGTCCCGAATGCGGTCATGTCGATCACATCTTTGATCATGGCGGGGCGCACAAGGCGGCAGATGAGCTGGGCGTGCCGTTCCTTGGTGAAATCCCGCTGGATCTTAAAATCCGACTGGGGGCTGATGAAGGCAAACCGATTGTGTGCACCGAGCCCGACGGCGAACATGCCAAGGCCTATGGCGCAATCGCCGACAAGATTGCAGCAGCAATTGACGAACAGGTCGGCCCGGCGACGGAGCCCAAAAAGAAAAGCCTGTTCCCGAAAATCAGCTTTAAGTAACGCCTTACGTAAAAAGACCTTTTATCACTTTGATACAAGCAAACCCCGCCACACAGATGGCGGGGTTTTGTGTGTTTGGCATGTGACTACGCCGTCATGATTTTCGCTGTCGTGGCAAGCTGGCGATACTCGATACTCGCCAAAACAATCACCGCAATGGCTTGGACGATGACAAAGGCGTTTCCCAGCATGGTCGGATTGATGGTCGGAAGGGCGAGAAGGCCAAAACTTGCGACGACCCATCCGACATTCCCAACAACAATCAACCAGACCCAGTACCGATTTGGTTGTGCCTGTTTGCCTGTGAAATACATCAGGGCAGCACAGGGGAACAGGATCAGACCGGCATAAAACAGAAGGTCGGTGGGCAAGCCCAGCCATCCTGCCAATGGCACGGTACCAAGGCAAAGCAACAGGCCAAAGACCAAGCAGGTTGCGGCATCCATCATCAAGATGGTTCTGAGTGTTTTTACGTTGGTATTTGCAGACATCACGTTTCCCTTTTCGTTGGTGGTGATATCGGCAATTTGCCGCATTCAGGTAATCACGGCGATTACGTCACAGGTAATGTTTTGACAGATTGTTTGGTGGTAACCTGTTTTGCAGTTTAAACGGGAAATGCAATGAGACAGGTAAACCACGATCAGTTTGCGGCCGCCTTGAAAACATGGCGAAAGCAGCGTCGTCTAAGTCAGTTGAATCTCGCCAGCGAGGCAGAGATTTCGACCCGGCATCTTAGTTTTCTTGAAACCGGGCGGTCAAAACCCAGCCGCGACATGGTCCTGCATCTTGCCGATTGTCTTGATGTCCCTTTGCGTGACCGCAACAGCCTTTTGGTCGCTGGTGGCTTTGCCCCGATCTACGCCGAACACGATTTTAATGATGATCAATCAGCGGGCATTCGCGTGGCTGTTGAACAGATACTGTCAGCACACGAACCCTATCCGGCACTGGCAATGGACCGTCACTGGAACATGGTGGCATCGAACCGCATCGTGCCAATGTTGCTGGCGGACGTTGATCCGGAATTGTTACGTGCCCCGGTCAATCTACTGCGGTTAAGTTTGCATCCCGGCGGGTTAGCACGGCGCGTGGTTAATTTTACCGAATGGCGCGATCATTTGTTGGATCGATTGCGGCGTCAGATTGATGTGACGGCAGATGCCACCTTACGTGGTCTTTATGATGAAGCCAGTCATTACCGCATGCCGAATGACGGGGCGAGTGCCAGCACTCCGGATACGAATGGTGGTGCCCTGTCGGGGCTTGTCGTGCCGCTTGTTCTGCAGACCGATTTGGGGATCATGCGATTTATCAGCACGACCACGGTGTTTGGGACGCCGGTTGAAGTTTCATTGTCCGAACTTGCCATCGAGACATTGTTGCCCGCGGACGGGCCAACAGGCAGCGCCCTGCATCAACTGGCGGCGGGCATTTAAAACAAAACCCCGCCAAGATTGCTCCGGCGGGGTTTTGTCTTTGAAGTCGCTACGGCTTACTGAACGGCTTCGGCCATGAAGGATGGCATCCAGCCTTCGTTCAGATCGCGCAGTTCCGAAACGCTGACTTTGCTCTCGCCTTCGATGCTTACCGCATCACCACCGGCCTGACCGATGATGACAGCAGCAACATTGGCACTGGCAGCAGCATTAAGAACCTGATCGGGATCGCGTGTCGCAATCACATAGCGGCCCTGATCTTCGCCAAACAGCCATGCGGCTTCGCTGCCCTGTTCTGGCAGGTTGATGTCGGCACCGATATTGCCTGCAAGGCACATCTCGGCAACCGTGACCAGAAGACCGCCATCGGCGATGTCGTGGCAGGTTTTGACAACACCAAGCTCGATCAGTTCACGCACCAGCGTACCGGCACGTTTTTCCGCATTCAGATCGACCGGCGGCGGGGCACCTTCTTCGCGCCCTTCGATGGTCTTGAGATACAGCGACTGACCAAGCTCACCGGTCGCAGCACCAATCATGATCAATGCACTGTCATCACGCTTCAGCGCGATGGTGGCATGATGACCCAGATCGGAAATAACACCAACGCCGCCAATGGCCGGGGTCGGCATGATGCCAACGCCATTGGTTTCGTTGTAAAGTGACACGTTGCCCGAGACGACCGGGAAGTCCAGTGCAATACAGGCTTCGCCAATACCCTGACAGGCGCCAACAAACTGGCCCATGATGCGCGGGCGTTCAGGATTACCGAAGTTCATATTGTCCGTAATGGCAAGCGGCTTTGCACCGGTTGCGATCAGGTTGCGATATGCTTCTGCAACGGCCTGTTTGCCGCCTTCGACCGGATCGGCCATGACATAGCGCGGGGTACAGTCGGTGGTCGCGGCAATGCCTTTGTTGGTACCTTGAACGCGGACCACACCGGCATCACCACCCGGACGGACAATCGTGTTGCCCATGACCAGATGGTCATACTGTTCCCAGATCCAGCGACGAGATGCCAGATCAGGCGAGGCAATCAGGGTCTTAAGCGCATCGATATGTGCAACCTTGCCCGAAAGACTTGCCGGATCAATGCGATCCTGTTTCGGGGTAACTTCCCACGGACGATCATATTCCGGCGATGCTTCAGCCAGCGGATCAATCGGAAGATCACCAGCCGTTTCACCGTGCCATTTCAGAACCATGCGTTTGGTATCGGTCAGTGTCCCGATCACCGCAAAGTCGAGTTCCCATTTGTCAAAGATCGCCTTGGCGGCGTCTTCACAACCGGGTTTCAGGACCATCAACATGCGTTCCTGCGATTCTGAAAGCATCAGCTCATAGGGCGTCATGCCTTCTTCGCGCATCGGCACTTTATCAAGCCACAGCTCAACACCAACGCCGCCTTTTGAGGCCATCTCGAACGACGATGACGTCAGGCCAGCCGCCCCCATGTCCTGAATGGCGACGATCATGTCGGTTGCCATCAATTCAAGGCAGGCTTCAAGCAGAAGTTTCTCCGTGAACGGATCGCCGACCTGAACGGTCGGGCGCTTTTCGTCACTGTCATCATCAAACTCGGCCGATGCCATGGTGGCACCATGGATGCCGTCACGGCCGGTTTTCGATCCGACATACACAACCGGATTGCCGATGCCAGCCGCCGCTGAATAGAAGATATTATCCACATCCGCCAGACCCACGGTCATCGCATTGACCAGGATATTGCCGTTATAGGACGCATGGAAATTGGTTTCGCCACCGATGGTCGGAACGCCCATGCAGTTGCCATAACCGCCGATACCTTCGACAACACCACTCAGCAAATGGCGGGTTTTCGGGTGCTCAGGCGCGCCAAAGCGCAGCGCATTCAGGTTTGCAATCGGGCGGGCACCCATGGTGAAGACATCACGCATGATGCCGCCAACACCGGTTGCAGCCCCCTGATAGGGTTCGATAAAGGACGGGTGGTTGTGGCTTTCCATTTTGAAAATGGCAGCCTGACCATCGCCGATGTCAATCACACCGGCATTTTCACCCGGGCCCTGAATAACCCAGTCGGCCTTGGTCGGAAGCGTTTTGAGCCACTTTTTCGATGATTTGTAGGAGCAATGCTCGGACCACATAACCGAAAAAATGCCAAGTTCGTTGATGTTGGGTTCACGGCCCATGATTTCGAGGACGAGCTTGTACTCTTCCTCGTTCAGTCCGTGTTCCTTGACCAGTTCAGGCGTGATCGGTGTGCTGTTGAATTCGTTGGTGCTCACGATACGGCCTCCACCATGCTTTTGAACAGACCGCGACCATCAATACCGCCATGCAGCGGATCGATGGCATTTTCCGGATGAGGCATCATGCCAAGAACATTGCCTGCTTCGTTGATGATGCCCGCAATGTTGCGCTGTGACCCGTTCAGGTTGGTTGCCGGATCGACGTCACCGTTCACATCGCAATAGCGCAGAACAACACGGCCTTCGCCTTCAATACGGTCAAGCGTGTCTGCATCGGCAAAGTAATTGCCGTCATGATGGGCAACCGGATAATCGACCACATCGCCCATGCCATACTGGTTGGTAAAGCGGCTGGTGGTGTTTTCGATTTTCAGATGCGTGTTTTTGCAGATGAATTTCAGGCTGGCATTGCGCATCAGCGCACCGGGCAGAAGACCTGCTTCTGTCAAAATCTGGAAGCCGTTACACACACCTAAAATGGTCACACCGGCCTTGGCGCGGTCAGCAACGGCGCGCATGATCGGCGATTTGGCAGCCATCGCCCCGCAGCGCAGATAGTCGCCATAGGAAAAACCACCGGGGACCATGATGATGTCGACGTTGGGCAGCTCGGTTTCGCCATGCCAGACCACGGTCGGTTTGGTGCCGGTGGCCTGTTCTAGGGCTGCAATGGCGTCATTCTCCCGGTTGATGCCGGGGAAGAGGATGACAGCGGATTTCATGAAATACCGTCTCTCGGTTAGTGTCCGTTAACGCAATCTCGATACGTCAAGGCTTGCAAAAGCAGGGCCTTGGCGGGGCAGTTAAGCCAGCTCGATGGTGTAGTCTTCGATCACGGTGTTGGCGAGAAGCTTCTCGCACATTTCGGTGACCTCGGCCTTTGCCTTTGCGGCATCGGTACCGTCCAGTTCCAGTTCAATGAACTTGCCCTGACGGACGTCATTGACGCCATCAAATCCCAGGCCCTGAAGGGCGTGGTGAACGGCTTTGCCTTGCGGGTCAAGAACACCGTTCTTCAGGGTGACATGAACACGTGCTTTCACGAGAAGCTCCTTTAAGTTCGCATGCGCGGCATTCGCGCGAAGAATGTTTGCAAACAAGACGCTGTCCGATGACGTGATCATCGGACAGCCATAAGAAAAGGCCGCGCGAGCGCGGCCTTGGGGTGTTATTTGGTCACGTCTTTGTTCAGCGACTCTATTTCGGCGGATTCAGGCAGGACACCAAGACGGCGTGCAACTTCCTGATAGGCCTCTTCGACGCCGCCAAGATCGCGACGGAAGCGGTCCTTGTCCATCTTTTCGTTGGTCACGGCATCCCAAAGGCGGCAGTTATCCGGGCTGAATTCATCGGCCAGAACCAACTGCGGGAAGTCGCCTTCCCAAACGCGACCGAATTCAAGTTTGAAGTCGACCAGTTTAATGCCAATGCCGCGCATCAGACCACAAAGATAGTCATTCACACGCAGCGTCATGCCAACAATTTCTTCAAGCTCGTCGGCGGTTGCCCACCCCAGAGCAAGGATATGTTCGTCAGAAACCAGCGGGTCGCCCAATGCGTCGTCTTTGTAGTAAAATTCGACGATCGGACGCGGAAGGCGTTCGCCTTCTTCCAGACCAAGGCGTTTTGCCATGGAGCCAGCAACGATGTTACGGACCACGACTTCAATCGGGACAATTTCGCATTTTTTGCAAAGCTGTTCGCGCATGTTAATGCGGCGAATGAAGTGGGTCGGGATGCCGATTTCTGCCAGACGGGTCATGACGAATTCGGTGATCATGTTATTCAGCACGCCCTTGCCGGCGATGGTGCCGCGCTTCTGAGCGTTAAACGCAGTGGCGTCATCCTTGAAATACTGAATGATCGTGCCGGGTTCGGTACCTTCGTAAAGAACCTTGGCTTTACCCTCGTAAATGGGTTGCTTTCTGGACATTGGCGGGATCTTTCACATCTAGGCCTGCGCTGCAACAGCACAGGCACCCTGAAATTCGCGCCCCCCATATAGCAGTGCTTGGCGAGAAACTCAATTGTCGCTTAAGCTCTATTTACGCAATCTTGATAATCAAAAATTGCAACCGTCTGCAATCGGGTGCCGCGATGGTCGATTTTGCGCTGCAACCGGTTGGGGGGACGTCTTTTTTCCGAACGGACCCGTTTAAACATCAACCGGGTGGAATGGTGTGGTGTCGGGTTGTCCATCGGCAAATAACCAGACCGGGCGACGCGGAAGTTCATGTTTGCTTGTCGGAATCGCAGGCAGCCCGATCAGCGATGAGCAAACCGTTTCAAAACCGATATTGCTGCGGACCAACATGGCATCGGCACGCATGTCGTGATGATCGGGATCTGGCGACTTGATCCCGGTATCGGCAAGCAGCGCCTGCCATGCAAACCAGTCATCGGCTTCGGGATTGGGGGCCGGTGCGCTGATGAAACGCGGCAGGTTTCGTTTGGTGCGCTCGCTGTTTTCAATATCGTTTAAATCATGGGCCGTTAAGATCGACAGACCTTCGGGGATGTCGGTGATCTCGATACGTCCGGTTCCACGATTGGCCAACCAATAGGCATCCCGATTGTCGGCAATCACCATGTTAAACGGGCGATAGGCATTGCCATCAAGTTCGGCCAGTGCCTGTGCCGCATCAATCGCATCGGCATGGTCAAGCGCCTCAAGCGGAAGCTCCCCACGTGATCTTTTGCCCTCTTCCGGGCCAAGGGTGCCAAACCGGTTCAAAACCGCGGCAACAACCCCGTCTTCGTTCACACCAAGCCAGGTGCCACCAGCCGTTTCATCCAGACCGGCAATCGCATCAGGCCGGTCAGCCCAATGACGCGCCGGGGATTTCCACGGTCGGTTATTCATTTCGTCTCGATTGGCGCCAATGATCACCGGCCATTCATGGTCGGGACGGCGTAAAATAATGACAGTACACATGAGCCAGATCAAAGCGTGTTGGTGGGGGATTTGTCAAATTCAAAAGTATCAGGCCAAGGGATGAAAATGCGGCTGCCTGTCCTCAAATACAATTAGATGAGGATACGCAATCTTGCCATCATCGATGTGCCCAATAGGGCGACACCATACAGGAGGGAATGCCATGAACAGCTTTAATGATCGGGAACGCGGGTTCGAAGCCAAATACAGCTTTGATCTTGAACAGGAATTTCGTGTTGAGACGCATCTTTATAAAATGCTGGCAAACTGGGCCGGGCAGCAGATGGGAATGACGCCCGATGAAAGTCAGGATTATACGAACGAAATCATCGGCAAAGTCGTTGCCAACCCGCGCGAAAACGGGGTTGTTGCGCTTTTGCTGGCCGATTTCGGACGCAAGAATATCGATGTTACCGTCTCGGCATTGAACGCAAAACTTGAAGAACTACGTCCGGTCGCGCGGGCCGAAGTCTTGACCTGATGGACAGGATGCTGTTGTCTGCTAAAAACTTCTAGTTTGCAAACCATTAGGGGCTCCCGTATCTTGCACTCTGAAAATAAACAAAAGTGGGTGCAACCTTTTGGTGTGGTAATCTTCTCCATGTAGGTGAAGATGCTGATTAGGTAGAAGAAGGGCAACAGCATTGCGTATCCTTTTGGCGGACGATCACGATTTGGTTCGTGAGGCACTATCACTGCTATTCCAACAATATTTCGACGATTGTGAAGTTGCTGAAGCTGGTGCTTTGGATCCGGCACTGGACCTGATCGTGGAAAACAACACATTCGATCTGGTTATGCTTGATCTGCGGATGCCGGGCATGAATGGCCTAGAAGGTCTGAAACGTGCATTGGACAAGGTTGCATCCTCGACCTTTGTTGTTTTGCTGTCGGGCACCTATCGCAGCGAAGATGTGCGCCACGCGATTGAAGCCGGCGCACACGGCTTTATACCCAAGACCCTGCGCGGGCAGGCCTTGGCAAATGCTGTTCAGCTGGTTCTGGCCGGGGATAAATATCTGCCATCCTCGATCCTGAATGATCTTGGCGACGGCATGGGCGGTGGTGGCGATGGCGACAGCCGCATGGTCGGTGGGTTTGGCAATGAAGGTGATTTTGCTCGTCTGACACCGCGTGAACGTGAAGTTCTGGCACTTTTGTCAGAAGGGCGTCCGAACAAGGACATCGCCCGTCATCTTGATCTGCGCGAAATCACGGTCAAATATCATCTGAAAAACATCTATCGGAAGCTGAATGTGTCGAACCGTGCACAGGCGGTCAAAATGGCGCTTGAAGATATGGCGCGTACCGGAAATCTGTAGTACGTTCGTCAAAGGCAGCTCTGTTTAAGCTCAAATCCCGGCTCGTGATTTCACGGGCCGTTTTTTGTTGTTAAATCAGGGGTGCTTTCCCTCGTAATGCCATCTGAAACGAGGAATTCTCATGACCATTCATATTGCGCTGATCGGCGATTATAACCCCGATGTTACCGCCCATCAGGCCATCCCCAAGGCCCTTGAAATCGCCGGGATTCAAATTGCTTCGCCCATAACGTTCGACTGGATTGCAACAACCACCCTTGATGGCGTTGATGCGAATGTGGTTCTGGGGCGCTATGACGCCATCTGGTGCGTTCCGGCAAGCCCGTATCAAAGCCTGGACGGTGCCCTTGCCGCCATTCGCTATGCCCGTGAAAACAAGGTTCCGTTTCTGGGAACTTGTGGCGGCTATCAGCATGCCATCTTGGAATATGCACATAACGTTCTTGGGCTTTCCAATGCGGCGAACGCCGAAATCGACCCGGACGCGCAAATGCCGTTGATTGCCCCATTGACCTGTGCGCTGATTGATCAGGATGGCGGGATTGATCTTGTGCAGGGAAGCCTGATCCAAACCCGTTACGGGGCTGATAACATCAGCGAAACCTATCGCTGCAGTTACGGTTTTAACCGTGAATATGCCGGGATACTTGATGGGCGGGATCTGGTGATATCGGCGTGGGATCGCGATGGGGATCCCCGTGCGGTCGAATTAAAAGATCATCCGTTTTTCATCGGAACTGCGTTTCAGCCCGAACGATCAGGCTTGCGCGGCGTTGCACACCCGTTGATTACGGCCTTTGTGAAAGCCGCCGTCAAACCATGAACCATAAAAAGCGCCCCCGGAAAATCCGGGGGCGTCGCCATCAAGCCAAGGGGAGGCCTCAGGCAGGTTCGGGCCGGTTGTGGGCCCGGGTATCTGTCGGGTTTGCGGGTGTTCTGCCCGATTGCATGATGAAAACACCGCTCAGGATGATGGTCATTGCGACCACGTGAAGAACCGTGACCGTTTCCCCAAGGATCAGGATCCCCGTGATCAAGCCAATCACCGGCGGGATATAGGTCACACTCGCAGCTTTGACCGCACCCAGTTTTTCCACCACATGGTAATAGCAAATAAAGGCGATTCCGGTGCCAAACAGGCCAAGACCAACGATCAGACCAGTCGCGATTTTCCAATCATTAAAAATCGCATCGGCATTGGTCATATCGGTGAAAGTCAGCATCATGATCGATGCCAAACCAAGCTGATAGGTACACAGCGCAAGCGATGAAATGCCAAGCGGGCTTAAGAACCGGCGGGCATAGACAAAGGACAGGCCAACACAGGCCGATCCAAAGGCGATATAGCCAATTCCCGCCAAATCACTCACCGACACACTGGTGTTCCAAGGCTGGGCAATCAACATTACCCCGGCAAAGCCAAATAAAAGCCCGCCAATCGACCGGCGGTTGATCGGCTCACTGCGCAGAAAGATGGCTGCTCCGACAAAGGAAAACATCGGGATTGCCCCTGAAAGCATTCCGGCCACACTGGTCGGCAGAAGGGCGATGCCACGGGCAAAGCTGATATAATAAACCGACGCGGCAAGCAGCGACATGACGACAAAATGATGAATATGACGCAGATGTGCCCAGCGCAGTTTGCGCCGGATCATTGCGACCGCAAAGACGGGGATAAAGCCAATCACCACGCGCACGACCACAACCTGTTCGGGGGAAATCAGGGTGCTGGATGTCTTGTTGAACAGAAATGTCAGACCCCAGACAAGGGCAAGAAGACCAAAGACAAGATAGGCATTCTTCTGCATGGCAGTTGATCCATCAAGAGGTATTTGATGGAATTTTATGCCGCTACAGAGTATTCTACAAATCATGCTATCTGCCATATGATATAGAAAAATTGCATCATGGTGTCTTATCCGCCGCTTAAATCCCTACCGGCTTTTGAGGCCGCCTTGCGCTTGAACAGCTTCTCGCTGGCGGCCGACGAACTGAATGTCACGCCCGGTGCGGTGGGGCAGCAAATTCGCAAACTTGAAGAATGGTTGGGGGTGGATTTGTTTACCCGTGCAACCCGGCAGGTCTATCCGACGGCGGATGGGCTGGCCTATGCCGCGCGGATTGGCCCGGCATTACAGCAGATCGCCGATGCCAGTGGGTATCTGCGCCGACGTAACGATACGTCAGTTCATTTCGCCATGCCGCCCAGCTTTGCCGCGAAATGGTTTTCACCGCGCATGGCCAAATTCCTGATCATGCATCCGACAACTGCCCTTCATGTCGGATCAACCGAAGAAAAGCCGAATTTTGAACATGACGGGCTCGACATCGCGGTACGTTATTTCAACGGCAATGACGATGGGCTTGAAGCGGTTCTGTTATATCGCGGGCAGGCGGCGGTATTTTGCGCCCCGTCCTATCGCGATCAGCTTGGCCTGAAAACGCCGCCTGATTTGGTGCGGGCAACCTTGATCAATGACACCAAACATCATTGGTGGGCCGATTGGCTGGCGACCTATGCCGGTGTCACGCGCGAAGAAACGCAAACTCTTAAACATATCGATATTGACCAAACCGCAATGGTGATCGAAGCCGCCATTCACAATCAGGGTGTGGTGATCGCAAATCCGTTACTGGCCGAAGAAGATGTCAATGAGGGCAAGCTTGTCCACCTGTTCCCTGAACATGTTTTGACCGTGCCGCTGGGCTATTATCTTGTGCATCCGAAAAACCGTGAACTGCGTAGTCAGGTGCGGCTGTTTCGCGACTGGTTGCTGGATGAGGCCCGCGATCTGGTCGAACGGCAGGTTTTTTGACAGGGCTAGTCATTGTTCAGAACAAAAAAAATCCCCGGACGCTGATTGCAAACCGGGGATTTTGATTTTGGTCCGTGTGGCCGTTAGTCGGTAAACACGCGGGCAAAGATCGTGTCGACATGCTTGGTGTGATAACCAAGGTCAAACAATGCTTCGAGCTTATCCATCGGGATTTTCGCCGTAACGTCTTCGTCGGTTTTCAGAAGCGACAGAAGATCGCCTTCACGGTTCCAGACCTTCATCGCATTACGCTGAACGATGCGATAAGAATCTTCGCGCGACACACCATACTGGGTCAGGGTCAGAAGAACCCGCTGCGAGAAGACCAGACCACCCATCTGGTTAAGGATTTCATCCATGCGTTCCGGATAGATCACAAGGTTCTCAACCACATTGGACAAACGCATCAAAGCAAAATCAAGCGTCACGGTCGCATCAGGACCGATGTTACGTTCGACCGAGCTGTGCGAAATGTCGCGTTCATGCCACAGGGCAACGTTTTCCATTGCCGGAATGGCCATCGAACGCACCAGACGGGCAAGGCCGGTCAGGTTTTCGGTCAGAACCGGGTTGCGTTTGTGTGGCATCGCCGAGGAGCCTTTCTGCCCCTTGGAGAAAAATTCTTCAACTTCGCGCACTTCGGTGCGTTGCAGATGGCGAATTTCGGTTGCCAGATGTTCGATCGACGATGCGATGACACCAAGGGTCGCGAAATAAGCCGCATGACGGTCACGCGGGATCACCTGGGTCGAAACCGGTTCCGGTTTCAGGCCAAGTTTCGCACTGACATGCTCTTCAACGCTTGGATCGATATTGGCAAATGTGCCAACCGCGCCGGAAATCGCACAGGTCGCGATTTCGTCACGGGCCACAACCAGACGGTCGCGGTTACGTTTGAATTCTGCGTAGAAGGTCGCAAGCTTCAGACCAAAGGTCACCGGTTCGGCGTGGATGCCGTGTGAACGGCCCATGCACGGGACGTCTTTGGTTTCATAGGCGCGCTTTTTAAGCGCGGCCAGAAGCTTGTCCATATCGTCAAGCAGGATGTCGGTTGCCTGGGCAAGCTGCACGTTAAAGCAGGTATCAAGCACGTCCGAGCTGGTCATGCCCTGATGGACAAACCGGGCTTCTTCGCCAACCTGTTCGGAAAGTTCGGTCAGAAACGCAATCACGTCATGTTTGACTTCGGCTTCGATACCGTCAATGCGGTCGATGCGGTCCTGGGTATAAGGTTTGTCACCTTTTTCCCAAACGAGCTTTGCAGACTCAGTCGGGATAACACCAAGTTCAGCCAGTTTATCAGCAGCGTGAGCTTCGATTTCGAACCAGATACGGAATTTGTTCGCCGGTTCCCAGATTGCAGTCATCTGTGGACGGGAATAACGGGGGATCATGCGGTCGCCTCCGGGCAAGATGGTTGGGTGCCAGAGAATGATCCGAATGATCGGAATGCGTGATCAATTGCACGATCATCAGGCCGGCACGCTTTCACCGCGTCGGATAGTCCATTCCGGGGGATTTAGCAACCCTGCAGACGGTTATGGCAGGGATGTGACATCATTTTTACCAGAGATAAACTTGTGATCTGTTAGAATTATAGCAACTTACATAAGATATGTAGTGTAATTGGACATTGCATAATTGATGGGATGCAGACGATCCGTTCGTTGAGTGGGCAGAAAATTAATGGCGCGTGACCGCGACGAGGCTAAGAGTCAACAAGAAGAAGTGACCGACAGCCACAACACAGATGCGAACTATCTTGCGCAGTTGGTGGATCTTGGTATTGCGCTTTCTGCCGAGCAGGGGCGTGAAGAACTTAACGAGAAAATCCTTCTCGCAGCCCGAAAATTCACCAACGCAGATGGTGGATCGCTTTACCTTGTCAATAACGAGGAAAGCGAACTGCATTTCCGTATCCTGATGAATGATACGCTCAACACCTTCTTTGTTACCGGTCGCGAAGCCGAAAAACCTTTCCCGCCCTTGCCGCTTTATGACGAAGAAGGACGGCCCAATTACCGGAACATCGCGACCTATGTGGCACTCAGCGGCAAGTCGATCAATATCGAAGATGCCTATTGCGCCGAGGGGTTTGATTTTTCAGGAACGCGCGCCTTTGATGCCAAGACCGGCTATCGGTCGAAATCCTTCCTCACCGTGCCGCTTCGAAATACCCGCGGAACCGTGATCGGCGTTTTGCAACTGATCAATGCGCAGGATGATCAGGGCAATGTGATTGCGTTTGATAAATCAATAGAACCAATCATTAATGCGCTGGCCAGTCAGGCTGCGGTTGCCATTGAAAACAGCAGTCTCCTGATCGCACAGCGCGATTTGATGGAAAGCTTCGTGCGTGTTCTTGGTCACGCGATTGATGCCAAATCCCCCCATACAGCAGATCATTGTTCCCGCGTGCCGGTCATTGCCCGGATGCTGGCTCAGGCCGCGGTGGATGACAAACGCGGGCCGTTTTCCAATTTCTATCTGACCGATATGGAATGGTATGAACTTGATCTGGCCGCATGGCTTCATGATTGCGGCAAGATCGTAACGCCTGATCATGTGATGGAAAAGGCGACCAAGCTTGAAACCATCCATAACCGCATTCACGAAATACGAACCCGGTTTGAAGTCCTGCGCCGTGATGCTGAAATTGCGATGCTTAAACGCAAACTTGCCGGGGAAGACCCGGATCAATGCGAAGCCGATTTCAACAAACAGGTGGCTGAACTTGAAAGCCAGTTCGCCATGGTCGCCGATGCCAATATTGGCGATGCCGAAATTGATACCGATACGATCTTTGCCCTGCATGACATCGCCGAATTGACCTGGACCCGCCATTTTGACCGCACGGTTGGGCTTTCATGGGCGGAAAATGAACGGCTGAGCGACGGCGAACTTGCCACCATGCGCGAACCGGGTGTCGAAACGATTTTGATGGACCGCGAAGACCACATTTATCAGGGCTTTAACCGGGGCGAGCTTTATAATCTGTCTGTCTCGCATGGCACCCTGACATCGGAAGAACGTCAGGTGATCAATGACCATGTTGTCATCACACAGGACATGCTCGCACAACTGCCCTATCCACGCGAATTGCAGCGCATCCCGCAGATTGCCGGCAACCACCATGAAAAAATGGATGGGTCCGGTTACCCGCATGGCCTGACCGGGGATGATATGGGCGTGCTCGAAAAAGTCATGGTGATTGCCGATATATTCGAGGCCCTGACAGCCGTTGACCGGCCTTATAAACGGCCCAAGCTTCTATCTGAATGTATCTCCATCCTTGGCGATATGCGCGACAAAGGACAAATCGACAATGATTTGTTCGAACTGTTTCTGGTCAGTGGCACCTATATCGAATATGGCCGCAAATACCTGCGCCCGGACCAGTGCGATGAAGTCGATATCGAACAGTTCATCATTTCGCGCTGATCAACCTTTTCCAGAATATGACATTTAGCCGTTGAGAATTGAATTTCTCCGGGCTACGGGTTATCACGCAGATGGCTTCGCCAGACAGCCACGGACAATTAACAGGTCCTGACCCTAAATACATTCGACCCATTCGATCATCTTCCCGGCGGCACATACGCCCGCATGACATCCGCACCGGACATGACAGGACAATGATAGAAACATCGAAGATAACCCTGATGATTATTGCTGTTGTCGGGTTGGGGCAGGCGGCCTTCCTGATGTTGTTGCTCCGTCACGAGGGGAAGCGTGCATTCCGGGCAAATCGCTGGCTGATGGTGTTTGCCGGTGCAGCCTGCCTGAGCTTCATCGAAGACATCACGGATGTTATCCTTGATGCCCGGCTGGTTTTGCTCCTTGCGCCACTCTTCATGGCAGCGGTTTTTGCCTTTGTGCCGTCGATTTATCTTTATTTCCGTGAAATTGCCGACCGCCCTGTCGAAAAACCGATCCTTCATTTCGCCCCCCTCGGACCGGTCTTTGTTGCGATGTCCGTCGTTGTCTGGATTTTGTTTGCGCAATTTGTGCCCGACATAATCCGGCAGGATGGCATCGATATCGATAGTGCGCTTGATCAGCACTTGCCACTGACGGTTCTGATTGTGGCCGTGTTTGCCGCTCTTTACGTCCAGCTTTTCATTTACATGCCCAAAATCTGGAAAGTCGCATTGGGTTATCTGCTTCAGGCAAAAGAACAGCTTGGCGCGGATCAGAACGCTTTGCGGCGCTGGACGCTGGAAATTCTGATCGGCATTACGACGATCTTTGTCATATTCACGCTCGCGTCACTGATTGATGTCTTTGTTGCGGATGGCACTTGGTTGACCACATTCGTGCAGGGAAGCTTTGTTCTGGTGTTCTTCCGTCTGTGTCATCTGATGGCGTCCACGCCGACCCTGTTTGTGCAGGCTGAATGGCAGCAAGGTGATGACGGCACGGTCGAGGAAAAAGACCCTAGCGTTTCTCTTGAAAATGCGGATGCATTCACGTCTTCGGACACCACAAAACCCTTTATTGATGAAGAAGATGTTGCGCGTATCCGGGATCGCCTGAACAGGATTGTTGACGAGACAGATTTGCTGTTTGATCCGTTGCTGTCATTGCCAAAGCTTGCCAGCGCCGTCGGGGCAACGCCAAACCAGCTGTCCTATGTTTTGAACCAGCATCTCGATAAGAAGTTTTTCGACTTCATCAATGAAGCCCGGACGCGCGAGGCATCGCGCCTTTTGGTCGAGCACCCCGAACGAACGGTCCTCGATATTGCCACCAGTGTCGGCTTTAATTCCAAATCCACCTTCAATCTTGCCTTCAAAAAAATCACCGGCAAGACGCCAAGCGCATATCGGCAGCAAAATCTCGAAAAAATAACGATCTAGCGCGTGCGAATGCGCATTCATACGCCTGATCGATCCTTTTCACGTTCGAGCCTGTAGCATCGGACGCCACCCCCGTTTTTGTACGGCATGGTCTGGCCATCAAACAAACTAGGGGTGTTTAGACATAATGTTGTTACGTGATTATTTGCGTCGGTATGACGTTGTGATGTTGGTTGCCGGGCTTGGTATATGTTCCGCAGCCCTGTTTATGGTTCTGTCGTCTGGGTCGGCCTATGCCCAGACAGCAAATCCCGGACAACGTGAGTTGATCCGCGAACAGGTTAATCCTCAGGAAGAAGATGCCCTCAAACCATGGTTGGGCGGGGATTGGCAAATCGGGGCTTGGGGCAGCATTAGCAGCAACCCGTATCGCGGGGCAGATTCGACCGATCTCGATGCCTTGCCGATGCTGGCCTATGACGCAGAACGTTTGCATATCGGTATTGATGGTATTGATGCCAAAGTCTGGACAAACGATTTCGCCAGTGTGTCCTTGATTGGCAATCTTCGCATGGAGCCGTTTGATTCCGGTGACTCACCATATCTGAACGGGCTTAAAGACCGTGATATGGCCTATGAGCTTGGTGTTGGCGGATCATTGCGCTTGTGGCGTGGTGAGTTGCAGGCAAGTTATCTGACCGATGTGAATGATGCCTATGGCGGGCACGAGGTTGATGTCGGCTATTACGTCCCGACGGACTGGGGCAAGGCCAACTTCAATTTTGGCGGTGGTGTCACCTGGCAAAGCAAGGACCTGACGGATCACAATGTTGGCGTTCGCCGTAACGAAGTGCGCAGTGACCGGGCCTTTTATGCACCTGACGCTGCTTTCATCCCCCATCTTGATCTAAGCATCATCTATCCGCTCACCGATTCTTTCGCCATCGTCGGCACCAGCGGGGTCGAATTCCTGCCAGCCGAATATTCCGACAGTCCGTTGATTGACGAAGACTATGTCCTAAGCGGCGGTATCGTCCTGGTCTATACCTTCTGATCGCGCATCGGGACGCCGATTACCCTCGACCTTTCGATGGCAACCCTGTCATCGGCACGGACCAGCACCCTGCGGGATTATGCTGGTCCGTGATTTCTTTTGTGCGGGGCAATGTTGAAAGCAGCCTTGGTCAGATCAAACCAAGACTCTTGAACGAATTATATCCCGCCTGGCTGATGATGATGTGGTCATGAACGCTCATGTCCATTGCCTTGGCCGCATCAATGATTTTACGGGTCATTTCGATATCCCCCTGTGACGGGGTGGCATCGCCGCTGGGGTGGTTATGAACGAGAATGATTGCACTGGCATGAAGCTCCAGCGCACGTTTGATCACTTCGCGGGGATAGACCGGGGTATGATCGACCGTGCCGCGTTGATGGCATTCATCGGCGATCAGGCGGTTCTTGCGGTCCAAAAACAGCAAATGCAATTCTTCGGTCTTAAGATGCCCGATCCGCACCCGGCAATAGTCAATCAACTGTTCCCAACTGGCAATCACCGGCAATTCCATCGCCCGTTCACGCGATAGGTGTTGTGCGCTGGCCTCGGCGATCTTGATCGCGGCAATGCCGGCTTCGCCAAGCCCCTTGGCAGTTTGCAGGTCTTCCGCCCGGGCTGATAGCACATTGGCAAAGCTGCCAAATTGCGCAATCAACGATTTTGCCAATGGTTTGACGTCGCCGCGCGGCATGGCCATGCACAACATCAGTTCAAGCAATTCGTAATCGGCCAGCGCAGTTGGCCCGCCTTTGACAAACCGTTCGCGCAACCGTTGGCGGTGGCCGTGATAATGCGGCTTTGCTGTTTTCGACGGATTTGTGGTTTTGCCAGCGGCAGTCATTGCGGACGAAGCTGCATTTTGCGAAGCCTCATCTGGCGTTAAAGCGGGCGTGGTGTCAGAAGAGGCAGGATCGCGGGTCTGATTGAAAAAGACCCGTGTGCCGTCATTGATTTCAGCCGGATTGATGTCAGCCGGGGAAGTGGAAGCAGGCTTGCGATCTTCTGTCTCGCTCAAATCTGCTTCCTCCGTTTTTTTGCCTTATTCGGCTGCCGCGCTGATGTCATAGGGCGGTTTGTCCAGACCGGCCGGGGATCGGGTGAAAACTTCAAACCCGTCTTCCGTCACGGCCAGCGAATGTTCAAACTGTGCCGACAGTTTGCGGTCTCGCGTCACAGCTGTCCAGCCATCGGGCAAAATTTTACACGCATAGGTGCCCTGGTTGATCATGGGTTCAATCGTAAAGATCATCCCCGGTTCCAGAACAAGCCCTTCGCCCGGCTTGCCGTAATGCAAGATATTCGGCGCATCATGGAACACCTGACCAAGGCCGTGACCACAGAAATCACGCACAACCGAAAACCGTTCGCTTTCGGCATAGGACTGAATGGCATGACCAATATCGCCAAGGGTCGCACCGGGCTTAACCGCATTGATCCCGCGCCAAAGCGACTCATAAGTCACATCGACAAGACGCTGCGCCATAACCTTTGGCGTGCCCGCAATATACATCCGTGATGTATCGCCATACCAGCCATCAAGAATGACCGTGACGTCAATATTCATGATGTCGCCATTGCCAAGCTTCTTGTCGCCGGGAATGCCGTGACAGACCACATGATTGATGGATGTGCAGATTGATTTGGGAAAACCGCGATAGCCCAAGCAGGCCGAAATCGCATTATGATCACGGATATATTCATCACACAGGCGATCAAGTTCGCCCGTGGTGACACCCGGCACAACGTGCGGGGTAATCATATCAAGCACTTCCGCTGCCAGCCGCCCGGCGGCGCGCATGCCTTCAAATGCTTCGGGTCCGTGAAGTTTGACTGTTCCGTTCGCCACCCGAAAATCTCCTTAAGCCAGGCTATGTATCAATGCGGTTTATCGTCCAATGACATAAAGCCAGATGCCGGAATTGGCAAGGATTGGCTGATATGCGCCATGTTGTCTGCTTATGGTTCGATAATCGGGCGTGCGCTTCGCACCGTGACCGCGCTGGTATCAATCGAACAGTCATAGGCAATCGCTTCCACCCCGTTTGCCCGTGCCGATTGGAACCGTTCCCCGTAATGCGGGTCGATATCGGTCGAAAGGGTAAATCGGTCACAATCAGTCCGCTGGATCAGATAAAACATCACCGCACGATGACCCTCGGCGACCATATCGGCCATTTCATCAAGATGCTTTGCCCCGCGTGCGGTGACCGCATCGGGGAACTCGGCCAAGCCCGGCGCATCTTCATCGCGTTTCAAATGCACGTTCTTAACTTCGACATAGCAAAGCCCGCGTTTCGGATCGGACAGCAAAATATCAATGCGCGAATTCTTGCCGTATTTGACTTCACGTTTCAGGGTTTCGTAGCCCTTAAGTTCGGGCACCTTGCCGTTCAGGATCGCTTCTTCGACAATCGCATTGGGATGGGCTGTGTTAATCCCGATCCACGCATCACCGATCTGGCACAGCTCCCAACTGAATTTCAGTTTGCGTTTTGGATTGTCCGATGTGGAAAGCCAGACATCAATACCGGGTTCCTTAAGTCCGATCATTCCACCCGGATTGGCACAATGGGCTGTAATGACCTCCCCGTTATCAAGTTCAACATCGGCCAGAAAACGTTTGTAACGCTTGATCAGCTTGCCATGGATCAGGGGTTGGGGAAGCTGCATATCAAACCTTTCGGAAAACTGTCCTGACAGGACCTGTCAGGGGAGAAACATGATCAGAGTGCCAATTTCGCGGCAAAGCGTTCATACATCAACCCCTCACGACAAATGATCATATTCAGGAGCCATCATGCGCCAAAGCCTGCGCGATAAAATCATTGCCGTTTGCGATCAGAAAGTTGCGCAAAAAGGCCCGAATGTCGGCCTGTCATTCTATGCGTTCTTTGCCAATCGCAATGATAATCCGGCCCTACTGATGGAAGCTGCCACCTGGTGGATCGAAACCCATCAACTTGATCATTTTGAAAAGGCGATCAAAATCCGCGAGATGGTGAAAGTTGAGTAAGGCGTGTATCTGTGCAAGCCAGAAAGCTACTTATTCTTTTTGTTTCTCAAAAATTTTCTGAACGGCTGTAGGATTTTTTCACAGTCGGGCGTCAAGGCCTGTATCATTGAGAATAGCCAGACTTGCAAAAGTGCATCTTCCAAATCCGGATTTATCTCTAGAACGAAAAATACTAGCCAAACAGACATGGAAATAGCCCATGCCCAGCCGAAAACAGCTGTAACACGTTCCCAGCTATTGGTGCCCGGAGGACCAGAAAGTAGGTTGCCTATGATGATAATGACGCATGGAATAAGGATGTTAGTCACCTTCAACCTATTCTCTAATTAACTAACTTAGGGCCCATTTTCATTATCACCCAAAAAATCAACAAGGCTGACCTGACCTGTGCCACGGCGCAGGGGTTTTGGCTGACTTTCATCCGGGGCCCATGCGGTCAGATAGATGATCTGAAACTTGGCATGAATGCGGCCATCAGGGCGGGCGTGGCGTTCGTGATAAATCGCCGCCGCGCGTGCCAATGTGCTGCGTTTGGTGAATTTTTTGGATCGTTTGGCAACAAGGTTGCTTTCGCCCATGCCCGAAAGATCACGCATCAGTTTCAGGGCATCGGGGTAATCGATCAAAAGATCATCGGCATCGACAACCGGAAGGGCAAAGCCGCTCCGTTGAAGCAAGGCCCCGGCATCCTTCACATCGACAAACGGCGAAACACGCGGCGATACACCGCCTTCTTCTTCGGCCTCTGCCGTCATCAGGGCTTCGCGAAGGTCCTTAAGCGTTTCACCGCCCAACATACAGGCCAGCAACAACCCGTCGGATTTAAGCGCACGGCGGGCTTGTAGCAACATGCCGGGCAAATCATTGACCCAATGAAGCGACAGGTTGGACAGGATCAGATCAAGCGACCCTTCAGCAAAGGGCAGGAATTCTTCATCCGCGACAATCGTGCCATTGGTGTTACTGGCGTTATTGGCCTGTGCTGCCTTGGCATAACGCTGCGAAATATCGGCTTGATAAAGCTGTTCGATCTCGCCGCGTTTGCCAATGATCTGGCCCAATTCACCACTATGACAGCCAAGATCAACCGCGATTGGGAATGAACGGGTGGTGTCATCAAGCCGGTCGGCAAGCCGTTCGGCGGTTTCGGCAAACAGGAAATTGAAATCCTGTGCGCGGGTTGCCGCGCGATCACGGCGCAGCTTTAAAATCTGTCGATCAAAGACAGTGATCGGATCGGCCATCGGGCGGGATGCTCCGGCAAAGTCGTTTCAAATGTTACGACCTAGATAGAGCGTTGCTCCCGCCCTTGCAATGCAAGAACAAAAAACCTTGGTTCTGCTAAATGGCCAATATAAGCGACACGTCGTCCTCGTCTTCTGTTTCGGCCGGGATAGCACAGCACATCAGGGCTTCGTCATCGCCAACCGTTGCGCCGGGCCGGTTTTTATAGGTAACACGGCCTTGCGTGATCTTGGTTCGGCATGTGCCGCAATTACCACCCCGACAGCTTGCCTCGGGCGCAAGGCCTATCTCCTCGGCAAGCTCCAACAGTGTTTTGTCCGCATCCGGTTGCCAAACCGCGGACTGGTTTGACGGCGCAAATTCGACTTTCACTGGCTTGCTGCTTGCGGGGGGCAGTTCGGGCAAATCATCATGAGTATCTTGGCTGCGGGTAAGCGATGCCGGGCCAAAGGCCTCTGCATGGATGCGGGCATTAGAAATATTAAGTCCGCGCAGGCCATCATACAGTGCCTGCATGAAAGGGGGCGGGCCACAAAGATAAAAATCAAAGTCATCAAATGGCAGCAAGGACCGCAGCAAATTCATATCGATATGCCCTGATGCTTCATAGTTCTTTCGCGGTTCTGCATCGGTCGGATCGGTCAGAATGCGGACGATACGAATGTTGCCTTGTGCCGTATTTACCAACTCAATGAGTTCATTATTGAAGGCCTGATCTTTGATATTGCGTGCGGCGTAAAACAACCAGGTTGGGCGGAAGCTGCGTGTGCGCAGACCTTCATAAACGACGTGACGTAGCATTGAGATCATCGGCGTGATACCGATCCCGCCTGCAATAAGGACTGCCGGGCGCTTTTCTTGGGCATCTATCGAAAAGTCGCCCGCCGGCGCACGGGCTTCGATGATATCACCGACGCGAAGATGATTATGCAGGTGACCTGAAACCAAGCCCTCTTTTTTTACACTGATGCGATAGCTGTTATCGGATGGACCGTTTGACAGCGTATAGGTTCGGATCAATGGTTTGTCGCTACCAGGAACATACACACGGATTGGCAGATGCTGGCCAGCTTTGTGGGGTAAGATACCATCTTCATCGACTGGTTCGAGATGGAAGGATTTGATTATTTTGTTTTCTTTCACAATCCGGGCGATCTGGAACTTCCGCCAAATCGTCGCAACCTTCATTGCCGAAAGTTTGCGTTCCGCAGTTTCCCAGTCGCCGGTCAAAAGACTGTTGGGCGATGCGCCATTGGTTTGATCGCGCCAGCGAACTGGTAAGGCGGCTTTGCGAAAAACCACCTTGCGCGGGAAGACGCGCCATAAACGTTCAGCCCCCAGAAAGGCTTCAATTTCCGGTCCATCAACAATGACCTCGGCATCACCGCTGATCTGAAGAACATCGCCGGTGGTAAAATCGGTAAACACCAGTCCGGCCTTTGGATTGGACAGGATATTTCCCAGTGTGTTGAAAAACAGGTTTCCGGCAAAATCGGGAATGGTCAGGGTGCCATCTGCATCGACATGAACAAAGCCTGCTTTGCCCCCGCGGTGGGACACATCGACTTCCCGGTTTTCATCGCTGCGATCAACATAGGTCGCAACAAAAAAGGTATCGGCCTGCGCGATCATGGCGCGTGCCCGATCATCCAGTTCCGTTGATATTTCAGGCTGCGAAGATATCGGGGCCAATGGGTTGCCGACGAATTCGAAATCACGCAACCGGATATATTGTGGGCAATTGCCAAAACTGTGCCCGACCCGGATGGAGAAACCATCATCGGACTGGCGCATGATCCGACCATTCAGGCGGTTGCGCCGCCGTGACTGTAACTCAATCCCGAGCATACCGATTGCCTTGCCATCCCCCACACCGGCATCGGCCGGATCAGTTGCATCGCGCGGAAGGTTGACTGAAAGCTGATAAGGGTCGGGTGATTGTAAGAAACCGGGATGATTGGCCCGCAATGTCGCCCAGACATCCCCATTGTCATCAACCGCGCCAAACACGGCAAAGGGCAGTTGCGGATAAAACTGGCGATGCTGATCAAGCAGATGATCGCGCAGAACACGCTTGCCGACTTCTGCCATCTTTGTTTCGACCCCGGCAAGCTGTTGCATATGGATTTCACCCTCATGCCACGGGCCGGAATTGTCCGCACCTGACGGGGTGAATGCAACCGGACTGGAAGACGGGATTGTTGAGGGTGATACAATGCGCGTGTTCATGACAGTTTCCTTTGCAACAGCCGAGAAAAAGGGAAAGGGCCGGTCAGGGGTTTAGGGGGAACATTGCGTTTGAACAGGGGGTAAACACAGTGAAAGACCGACCCTGCCCATCAAATCGCGGTGCGGAGACCGGCGACTGTTTGCTCGAACGGAACAAAACCGGGAAGGGCTTCAACCCGGTTCAGCCATGCGCGCACATTGCCATAGGGGGCAAGGTCAATATTGCCTTCGGGCGCATTGGCGATGTAGCTGTAAAGGGCAATATCGGCGACGGTCGGGTGATCAAGGGCGATCCAGTCATTGCCCGAAAGCTGACTTTCAATTTGCACAAGAATGGTGTGGGCGCGCGCGATGACCTCATCTGCATGGAACGGCGCGTTAAACACCGTGATCAGGCGGGCCGCACAAACGCCATAGGCAATCTGCCCGGCCGCGACCGAAAGCCACTTTTGAACTTTTGCCGCACTTTCGGCGTCCTCGGGCAGCCAGTTGGTCGCCCCCAGCTTCTTGGCAATATAGGTCATGATGGCAATGGAATCCGAAATCACGACATCACCATCTTCAAGAACCGGGACTTGCCCAAGGGGATTCAGCTTTAGAAATTCAGTGGATTTGTGCGCACCATTTGCCAGATCGACATTAATGACTTGATGGTCAACACCAAGAAGGCTCAGAAACAAATGGGCGCGATGGGCATGACCGGAAAGCGGGAAATAATGTAGTTTCATGGTCTGGGTCCTTCCACGGAAGACGTTGCTGTGATGCTCCCATCATGATTGTTCCCCTTATTTTGATGAATATGGTTTTTCAGGAATATATTATTTCGTATAGTGGAATAATGTTGAACGGCAGGGTGCTGTGCGATGGACCGATTTCAAGCCATGAAGATTTTTGTCCGCGTCGTCGAAGCACGCAGCTTTGCCGGGGCCGCGCGTGAATTGCGCCATAGCCCGCCTGCGGTCACACGCGCCGTTGCGTTTCTGGAGGATGTAACCGGTGCCCGCCTGCTGACCCGGACAACCCGTTCGGTCACGCTGACGGAACCCGGGGCGCGTTATTATACCGAGTGCAAGCGTCTTTTGGCTGACTTGCAGGAGGTTGAGGCAGCTGCAGGCGGGGCCTATGCCAAGCCAAGTGGCATGCTGACGGTTACCGCTCCTGTGCAGTTCGGTCAGATGCATGTTGCGCCAATTGTCGGGCGCTATCTTGATCAATACCCGGATATGAGTGCGCGATTGATGCTGTTTGATCGTGTTGTCAATATTGTCGAAGAGGGGATCGACCTTGCCGTGCGCATTGGCCATTTGGCGGACTCGTCGCTAAGTGCGGTGCGTGTCGGTGAGGTGCATCAGGTTATTTGCGGGTCGCCAGACTATTTCGCCAATCACGGGATGCCGGAAACCCCCAATGATCTGAATGGTCACCGGATGATTGCCGCGACCGGATCATCAGCAAGTCTGGACTGGCAGTTCAAATCGACAGTCGCGGGCGGGCGCAGCATTCAGGTTTCCCCAAGTGCCAGATGGCAAACCAATTCAATCGAAGCGGCACGTAATGCGGCTTTGGATGGTTGGGGAATTGTCCGGATGCTGTCTTATCAGGCAGCACCCTTCATTGCGGGCGGCACACTTCAGACCGTGCTTGACGATCATGCACCAGATCCCGTGCCGATCCATCTGGTCCATCCCGAAGGCCGCCATGCCCCGGCAAAGGTCAGAAGCTTCATCGAACTTGCAAGCAGTGTTCTTCGTGCCAATCCGTTGTTTAATTATAGGTAGTTCAATCAGGGCGTGTGCTACGCTGTGTCTGTTTGGCGCAGGGCATGGGAATACCGTTTGATGATCGCATTTTTACGTAGCGCGACACGGATCGGGATTGATGCAATCCTCCCGCCCCGCTGTGGGGGATGTGGTGCGATTACCGACAGTCCGCATGCGGTGTGCGCTGAATGCTGGGCGGGATTGCGGTTTATCACCGCACCACATTGTGCCTGTTGCGGCTATCCGTTCGAACTTGATGTTAGCGCTAACATCGTTGCAGACCAGAATGTTGATCAAACCCTGTGTGGCAACTGTCATCAAAAAAGGCCCGGATTTGATCAGGCACGTGCGGCCCTGATTTATGATGATCACAGCCGGGATTATTTGTTGCGGTTCAAACATGCGGACCGAACGGATTTAACCCCGCTTTTGACCCGGTGGGTGTTTCAGGCGGGCTACGGGATTTGGGGGCAGGCGGATTTAATTATCCCGGTGCCGTTACATCGCAGGCGTCTTTTAACCCGCCGCTATAATCAGTCGGGGTTGTTGGCGGCAAAACTGTCCGTGCAAACCGGCGTGCCGTGGGATGGAAGAATACTTAGGCGTGCGCGCAATACCCGCAGTCTTGGGGGCTTGGGGCCATCATCGCGCAAACGCGAAGTTGGCGGTGCTTTTGCGATTGATCCGAAACGTGCAGATAAACTGGGGCTTTCCGGGGCGCGGGTGGTTTTGATTGATGATGTGCTGACCACCGGGGCAACCGCCAATGCCTGTGCCGCGATTTTAAAGCGATCTGGTGCCATGCACGTATCTGTGATCACGGTTGCGCGTGTCGTGCGATGACGCATTGCAAAATTTCTGATATAGAACCGTCATCCAGACTGATTTTCACGCCGTTTTTGATGCTGAAGTCCCGGATTGCCGGGGGATTGAGCACGAATGGCGCATAGAAGAAGGACATTCGCCAAATGGCAAAAGTTGAAGTTTACGCGACCGAATGGTGCCCGTATTGCAAACGCGCACGCAAGCTTCTCGAAGAGAAGGGTGCCAAGTACCAACTGATTGACGTGATGATGGAACCAAAGCGCAAAAAGGAAATGATGGACCGTGCCAATGGCCGTCATACCGTGCCGCAGATTTTCATCAATGACGAACATATCGGTGGCTGTGACGAGTTGATGGCGCTTGAAGCCGCCGACAAGCTGAGCGCAAAACTGTCCGCCTGATTAATCTGGTTAGCGCTAATTGTATGATGATAAAAAACCCCGGCTGATTGGCCGGGGTTTTTTGGTGGTGGTGGCGCGGGGGAGATTGTCAGGAAAAGGTCTTTTCCATTTCCTTGCGAAATGCGATTGCCGGGTCATTGAGATCAAACTCGACATCATCCCATGTCAGGGTCTGATCAACGCCAACCGCACGTTTGATTTTCAAATGATGGGCAAGCCCGATGGGAAGTGCGTTGCGCGAACGTGATGTGTGGGCAGGGGTAAGCTTGCCATACACCGTATAGCCACCTTCACCATCCAGCATTTCACCGACTTTTAGCGCACGTTTGGCAGTGGCGACCGCATCACCCGACCATGCGCGCGGTGATCCGGTGGCTTCACCGCGAAGGGCGGCCGAGGCAACCGAAATACCAAGCTCCAAGCCGATCAAATGGTACGGCTTATACATGGTTGAATATTGCCCGCTTGGATCGGTGAGCAGGCCATATTCATTAAAGCACCGTGCGACATAGTCGCTTGGCGCTTCAAAGGTGACATACACACCCCAGCGCAAATCACGAAACACCGGGCGGGTATCTCGTTCAAGACTTGAAACAACTTCGACCGTGCCTTTGCGATCAAGGATGCCGCCACTTTCGCGTGGGCATAAAAGACGCGGTAAATCATCGACGCCGCATGCCGGGAACTGCAGTCCGCAATCTTGCGGTACAAGGTCGCAGGCGTTTGATACCGCGGCCATTTCGATGGCTGATTTGGTGCCATCAAGGAAGCTGTTGAAAATCTGCGGGTTCATGCCACCCGCCTTGGCCTGATCGGGTGTCAGGCCATAATGATGCCAGACATCATCCGGGGTGACGTGGTGATAGATCGGAAGGTATTTTGTGCCCTTGCCCGCACAGGTAACCGGCAGGCCAACCGCACGTGCCCAATCGACCATTTCCGAAATCAGGGCAGGCTGATCGCCATAGGCCATGGAATAGACAAGACCGGCGGCCTCGGCCCGTTTGGCCAAAAGTGGTCCGGCAAGAACATCGGCCTCGACATTGACCATGACGATATGACGGCCATGTTCAATCGCCTTCAACGCAAAGCGAATGCCCGCCGCCGGACTTCCGGTGGCATCAATGATGACTTCAAGCCCGTCCGCTTCGATCAGGGCATCTGCGTCTTCGGTGATCCAGGTCGTGCCGTCCTGATACGCATTGGCGGCATTTGTTGCCGCGAACTGATCATCGGTCCAGCCAACCCGGCGCAAGGCGGATTTGGCGCGATCAATGCTAAGATCGGCAACGCCCAGCACGTGATAGCCCGGATGATGCCCGGCCTGACTTAAAAACATCGATCCGAATTTACCCGCACCAATGATGCCAACCCGGACCGGATTGCCATCATCGGCACGTTTGCGCAGTTTTGCGTCGAGATTCATCTATGTCTCCAGCGGCAGGTTTATGCAGCGGACCGCTTGGCGACCAACTCATCAAGGCAGTCATCGGCAAGCGGTGTGATCGGTGTGAAATCGCGGTGTGCGATCCATGGTTTGCGATTAAACGCCCGGATGTGGTTGGAAACGGCGCACAGGCTGAGATAGACAATCGTTCGATCAAACGGGCTGATATTGGGCGGGCTGGCATGAACCAGATTGCCATGGAACATCACAACCGATCCGGCCGGACCAACCGGGGCTTCGCAGCCGCCATCTTTTGCCAGTTCGGTCACGGTTTCCCGATCCAGTGTCCAAAGCGGATAGGATGTGGTTTCAAGATCGTGACCGGCCTTAAGAACGCCTGCCTTATGGCTTTTGGGAATGAATAAAAGCGGGCCGTTGGCCGGGGTGACGTCTTCAAGAAACAGGGCGATGTTAAAGGCGCGCGGTTCGGGCATTTCGTCGTCGCGCTGCCAGGTGCCGTAATCCTGATGCCATTGCCAGACAGCGCCATCAAAGGCCGCTTTGGCGTTGATCTTGTATTGATGCATATAGACCTGCTCGTCCAAAAACTGTTCAACAGGTTCGATCAGGCGGGGATGGGCGCCCAGACGGCGGTGGGCTTCGTTATAGGTGTGTGCGGCAAAGGCGGTGCGGGCAACGCCGGATGTCTCGCGCCAGACTTCTTCACGGTCCGATGCATAGATCTGGCGGGCTTCGGCCAGAAGCAGGGCGGCTTCATCACGGGAAAACAATTCAGGTAGAAAGACAAAGCCCTTCTCGCGAAATTCGGCAAGGGCCGTTTCGTTGAGTTTCATGACGTTTCCTCCGGACCGCACATTGTTGTTTTTTATTTTGCGGCTGATGCCCGATTACGGGCGGTTAATTTGATTGTGTTTGGCGATCCTTCATTTTCGATATCAGGCGCTGCTTGGCATTTTGGCTATGGCCAATGGCAAGCTGTTGGGCAAGAAGGCCATCGCCGGCACAAATTGCGTCGGCGATGGCTTCATGTTCCGTCCAGATCGGGTTACGGGAAGACCCGCTCTGAAGATAGGCATGCATAACACGCCGGATTTGCAGCCAGACGGCTGCAGATGCCTCAGGCAATAGGGGATTGCCCGACAGGCGATAGATCGTTTGATGAAATGCGACATCGGCTGCAACAAGTACCGCGGTGTCGCCGCTGCTCAGGGCGTGGTGTCCCTGTTGAATGGCAGCCCGCAGTGCCGATTCCCGGTCAGAATCCAAGGAATGTGCCGCAAGACGGGCAGCGAGCCCGTCAAAGGCTTCTCGAAGGTCATAAACGTGACGGACCAGATTTGTGTCCACCTGGGTAACGCGATAACCGCGCCGCCCCATAGGTTCGACCAGTCCGTCACGACGCAGCAGCCCCAGAGCTTGCAACACGGGTTGCCGCGAGACATTGAGTTCCTCGGCCAAGGCTTCCTGACGCAAAGGTGTCCCGGGAGGGAGAGCACCGGAACACAAGGCATCAACCAGGCGGTCATGCACTTCGTCAGTCAGACTTTTTCGACCGGAAAGAGGTTCCATCTTCAATCCTTCTTAGGTGTACGGAATACTGTATACACTAATTCGATGCAGCGAAAGGGGCAATTTCCGTGATTTTGTTTGTTCAATAAATGTGAATAAAGCGGCTTATTATTCAATTTCACTGAATAACTAGTCCGTGTTGGGCGAAGTTGAGCAGGGTCGGTCAGGGTCGGTCAGGGTCGGGCAAGGTCGGGCAAGGTTGCACAAAGTTGGGCGAGGTTGGGTGAGGTTGCGCAAGGTTGGCAGGGTTGGGCGAGGTTGAACAAAGATGGGCAAGGTTGGGGAAGGTTGGGCGAGGTTGCAGAAGGTTGAACAAGGTTGAACAGGGTTGGGCAAGGTGGGGCAGGGTTGGGGAAGGTTGCACAGGGTAGCACAGGGTTGGGCAAGGCGGTCCGTTATGCCAAATGCCTATTGCCGCCTCGCGCCGTGATCGCCATCATAAAGAAGATAAGGATAAAAAGGAGAATGCGTCATGACCCGTTTCATTGCTGCCTGTGTGCAGGTCAATTCCCGTGATGTGATGTCAGACAATCTTGCGCGCGCGGCGACCTATGCCCGTGATGCCCATGCGGCCGGGGCAAGATTGATCGCATTCCCTGAAAACGTGTCGATGATGTCATTTGGCGGGGATAAAGTCCGTGCAGCGGCCTTTCTGGAAAAAGACCATCCCGGCCTGACATTCTTTTGTGATCTGGCAAAAGAACTGCAATCAACCCTGATTGTCGGATCGTTGCATGTAAAAGCAAGCGACGAAGACCGGGTGGCCAATCGTTGCTTTGTCATCGGGCCGGATGGCAAAATCATCATATCATATGACAAAATCCATATGTTTGATGTCGATCTGGCCAATGGCGAAAGTTACCGCGAAAGCAAAACATTCCGTCCCGGTGATGCTGCCAGACTGGCCGAGACAGACTTTGGCAAGATCGGGATTTCGATTTGTTATGATGTGCGGTTCCCCCATCTGTTTCGCGATTACGCCAAGGCCGGGGCAAAGATATTAAGCGTACCGGCGGCCTTTACCCGCACAACCGGACTGGCCCATTGGCATACCTTGTTAAAAGCACGCGCGATTGAAAACGGATGTTTCGTGATTGCCGCGGCCCAATGCGGGGAGCATCCGGGCAACCGGCAGACATTTGGCCATTCGCTGATCATTGATCCGTGGGGTGAGATTCTGGCCGATGGCGGGACCGATCCCGGCTTTATCACCGCCGAGATCGATCTGGAACGGGTGGATGAAATCCGCCGCATGGTGCCATCGCTTCAAAACGGCCAAACCTATAAGCCCTGCCAGTAAAACTGGCTTGGGGCGGGGGCAGGCGATTTGCCGAGGTGGTCAGGTGTAACTGACCACTTCAAATTCAATGTTGTTTTCATCGCGGAAATAGAACCGGCGACCGGGTTCATAATCGGCGTGGTTGCCGGTTTGATAGCCGGATTCTTTGATTTTTTGTTCGGTCGCATCAAGATCATCGACGACCACGGCAATGTGGTTCATGCCGCCACGGGTTTGATAGGAGCTTTCCGCCCCTTTGTTCGGGGTGCCCGGAGAATACAGGGCAACGTAACTGTTGCTGCCGCCGACATGATAGGTCACGCCATCATAGATCGACGGACCTTGCCACCGGATATTCCAGCCAAACCAGTCATGGAGATGCTGGGCGGTCTTGGCCGGGTCAGAAACAGTAAAATTGACATGTTCCAAAAATGCTTCAGTCATGGCGTTCCCTTTCATAACGGGGTTTGTTTTCGTGGTGTGTCTCTTTGGTAATTCCTCAAGTTAAGTTTAGGTCAAGCGGTAAATAATGCTGATTTATCGAAATTGTGTTGATTGTGGTCCGGGGTGCTCACGCGTCCTCACGAAACAGTGTCGCAACGTCATTTCGATTTTCCAAGGGGATCGGTCAATCTTTGCCCATCAAGGAAATTCAACTGGAGATGCAAGGGTGATGTTTAAACGAATTCTTCTGGGATCAGCCGTTCTGGTCGCGATGACGGGTGCGGCCTTGGCCGGCGAGCAATATGTCGATGAAACCGGCTTTGCGATCAGCGGTTATGACGCGGTGGCCTATTTCAATTTACCGCAAAAGGATGTCGGCATGGACCAACCCCATGCCGTCCCCGGACGGGCGGATATCACAGCGGATTATAACGGTGCGACCTGGGCCTTTGCATCAGAAGAAAACCGCGACATGTTTTTGGCCGATCCGGCAAAATATGCCCCGAAATATGATGGTCACTGTGCCTTTGGCGTGGCAAAGGGCGGCAAGGTTCCAGCCAACCCGAACCTGTGGCGGATTGTTGATGGCGAGCTTTATCTCAACATCACACCGACGGTGGTCGGGTTCTGGACGACGGACATTTCGGGCAATATCAACACGGCCGAGGGCAATTGGTCCGGTCTGGAAAGCAAGGCGGCATCCGCCAAAAGCTGGATGGCGATCACGGACAATGACGGGACCTATGATATGGCCGCCCCGATCAAGTAACGGGATGCCTAAGCAGAAAAAACCCACCGGCACTCAGATGCCGGTGGGTTTCTTTTTGAGCGGTTATTTTATCTGTTAACCGGCGATTTCGCCGCCATCAGATTTGGTGACGGCCACGACCGACGGGCGCGGCGGCAAGGTTGCCTGGAAGTCCGGCCAGCGGGTGCTTGGCGCATCATAGGAAGAACCGTCTGCCGGATGCTGAACAGCGAGGAACAGGGTGGTTCCATCCGGGGTGAATTCCGGACCGCACATTTCCGCCCCAACCGGGCAGGCAAAGAAGAATTTGGTAAGGGCCCGACCCGGACCATCGACATCGGTTGCCCACATGCCATCAGGAATGTCTGATCCCTGTGCGCCATCCGATGAAATCCAGAGACGGCCACGATGGTCAATCGCCATATTGTCCGGGCAGGACAACCAGGATTCGGCTGCCGGATGGTAAACCGCCTTGTCATCGGCGTTGGACGGGTTGCCCGCAGCAAGCATGATATCCCAGGTAAAGCGATCAGCCGTGTGATCGGCATCCTGACCACGCCCACCCGGAGGGGTGAGTTCAAGCACATGGCCATGCGGGTTGGCAGCACGCGGGTTCGGTGCGTTGCCTTCCTTGCGCTTGGAATTGTTGGTCAGCATGACATAGACCTTGCCATTGACCGGGTTCGGTTCGACATCTTCCGGGCGGTCCATCTGGGTTGCGCCCAGAAGGTCGGCGGCACGTCGGGTTTCAATCAGGATATCGGCCTGACTGGTGAAGTCGTTTTCAGTGGTCAGCGGGCCTTGGCCAAAGATCAGCGGCATCCAGTCAAGGGTGCCGTCTTCGTGGAATTTGGCAACATAGAGCGTGCCGTCATCCAGAATGTCCATGTTGGCTGCGCGGTCATTCGGATTGTATTTGTTGGTTGCAACGAACTTATAGAGATAATCGAAACGCTGATCATCACCGGAATAGGCAACAACGGAGTTGTCCTTGTTGATGATGACGGTCGCACCTTCGTGCTTGAAACGGCCAAGGGATGTGCGTTTTTTCGGCATCGAGGTCGGATCATAAGGATCGATTTCAACCATCCAGCCGAATTTGTTGGGTTCATTCGGTTCTTTTTCGACATTGAAGCGGTCGAAATATTTAACCCAGGAATACCAGCTGTCCGGTTCGATGCCGAGGCGTTTGTAGTTGCGTTCTTCGCCGGTTTTGGCGATGTCGCCGCCGAAGTAACCGTTGAAGTTTTCTTCGGAAATCAGGACCGTACCCCACGGGGTTTTACCACCGGCACAGTTGTTAAGCGTGCCGATAACGCGGGTACCGGAAGCGTCCGAGCTGGTTTTCAGGCGGTCATGGCCTGCTGCCGGACCGGTGATTGCCATTTCGGTATCAAGGGCCGAAATACGACGGGCATATTTCGAATCTTCGATGATGTTCCATTTGCCGCCGGTCTTTTTGATTTCAACGATGGAATGACCGTGGGCGGCAATTTCATGCAGCGCCTGTTCCTGAGATGCGCCCATGGAGTCTTTGAGGCCCGGCCACATCAGTTCGGCATTGGTATATTCGTGGCTGATGCACAAAAGACCATGGTCGGAGCTGTTCGAGCCAACCGGAAGCGGCATATAGCCGACATAGTCGCAGTTATAGCCAAACTGTTTGTTTTGCGCGGTTGCATCAACCTGACCCGGAACAAATGCCGGTGCGTCAGAAACGACCTTGTCGCCCCAGCGGATAAGCACGTCGGCCTGATAGCCTTCGGCGACAGCGTGGGTTTCGGTGATTTTCTGCGGGATGGATTTAAAGGTAAGCGTCGATGCGGATTGTGCCTTTGCAACGCCACGAGTTGCAATGCCGGCACCAACAACAGCAGAGGTCGCCATCAGGCCCTTGAAAAAGCCGCGTCGGGAAAAGCGCGCATTGATCAGATCGTCAATGCGTGGATTGTTGGTCGGGTTGGACGGAATATCGTCACGATCTTCAATGATTTCGTATTTATCGTTCATGGCTTTTTCTCTCTCAAAATGCCTAAAGCGGAAACCGCAGCAGGAAAAATGCCAGAAACGACAAGCGGCGTTTGTGAAGATTGTATTTATTTTGTGCAAAATCAATTTGTTACAGTTTTATTGCGATGGTTTCTTTGCGGCAATTGACTGTTTTACAGCGGTGGGCCGGGTGCTGCCATCCGGGTGGATTGGGCCCTGTTTGAACGCGCAAATGTCCCAACCTGCAAATGCCTGACGCAATTCATCCGGGTATAGAAGAAAATCAGGCGATCTGGGGCGGCCATAGGCTTCGTTGCCGACCATGAAGGTTTCATAGATCAAGGTGCCGCCAGAGCGAACTGCATCGCGAAGGTATGGAAAGAGCGGTCGGTGCAGATAGTTGGCGACAATAACAAGGTCAAACGATTGGCTGCCTAGTGGCCAGGAACCGGTTTCAAGGTCGGCTTCCTGCCATGTAATATCGGGATGATCGGCCATATTTGTTTGCGACAAATCACGATCCAGACCGGTCACGGACCATCCTTGTTTTGCCAGCCAAAAACTGTTGCGTCCTTTGCCGCATGCCAGATCAAGTGCGCGGTTGCGACCCTTTGTCGGGGCAGGGCAGTGTTGTGTGATCCAGTTGGATGGCAATTGGGATGACATTGTTATAAATCTTGTTTATTGAAGGTTCACCTGTGACGGGGATGCGCACCATAGCAGGTCACATCACAGATATCTTATCGTCATGCGATTAGTTTGGTTCCATAGATACCATCATGATTCTATTTCAGCTTAAATGCGAACATGATCACGAATTTGAAGGCTGGTTCAAAGACGGCGCGACATATGACGTGCAGGCCGCCAGCGGGGATTTGTCGTGCCCTGTATGCGGGACGTCAAATGTTGGCAAGGCATTGATGGCGCCGCGTTTACGCACCACCCGCCAGAAAGAAGATGCCGCCGAAAAGCAACGCCAGGTCGCGGTTGCCGAGGCCACCAAAGCCGCCATTAGCGAAATTCGCAAGCAGGTCGAAAGCAATTGCGAGAATGTCGGGAACAAGTTTGCCGAAGAAGCCCGCAAAATCCATTACGGTGAAACAAAAAAGCGCGGTATTTACGGCGAAGCATCCCTGAAAGAAACCGCCGAACTGGTTGATGAGGGCATCGATGTGCATGCGCTTCCGTGGGATGATAAGACCAAGAAAAACTGATCAGGGCCTGTGGCGCGAAGCTTTGATCCCGTCTGTCTTCATGTAATCCAGTCCACACGCATTTTTGATCAGACTTTGGTTGGTAAGTGGCCGTAAGGCTGGTTTGCTTCGTTTGTTTATGCGTAAAATCGACTACACTATCGGTTAGGGTAACGGGGATACATCGGGGGGAATGCCGTGACATCACGGGCAGCATTCATTGGATATGTGCCATATCTGATCGGGGCAATTGGCGTCGCAATACTTGTTTTTGCCGCCGCCCTGTTTGGCATATTGACGCGCCCCGACGGGCTTCTTGCCGTGTTATGGCCCGCCAACGCCTTGTTGCTGGCGGCCTTTGTCCGTGTGCCAACAATGAATTCCCCGATCGGATGGTTGGGCGCAATTGCCGGATTTATCTGTGCAGACCTTTTAACCGGCAGCGACATCAACAAGGCGGCCTGGCTGACATTGGCGAATATGGTCGGTGTTGCGGTCGGGTTGGTGCTTATTCGGCGTTGGGACGCACAAGATCGAAAGTTGCGCCGACCGGAAGGGATTCTTTACCTGTGTCTGGTGGGGCTTGCGGCAGCCTTCGGGTCCGGGCTTGTCGGGATCGTGATTGCGATTGTTCTGTTCAAGTCTGATCCGGGTATGACGTTCTTGTTCTGGACGAGTACCGAATTTGCCAATTACGTCATCATCCTTCCTTTTGCCCTGACCGTGACGCGCTGGCCAACCATTCAAAAAAGCTGCCTTGGGCTGATGGAAACCGTCAAGGGGGACTGGCGGCAGTTGCGTGGCAGTTTGCCTGTGGTTTCACTGGGTGTAAGTCTGGTCATGGTTGGCTTTGTCGGGGGGCCGGGTGCGATTGTTTTTCCCCTTCCGGCTCTTTTGTGGTGCGCGCTTAATTACAGGATCAATCTGGTTGCGCTTTTGATGATGCTGACGTCGCTTTGGCTGATGGTGGAGCTGGAGCTTGATTTTCTGGTCAATCTTCCCGAGGGGGATGATCCCTATTACGGAGTCATGTCGATCCGGATCGGTCTTGCCATGCTCGTACTTGGGCCGCTGACGGTGGCGTCAATTGATCGGGCGCGAACCGCACTTGTTGAACGTCTGGACCATGCCGCCAATCATGATTTCCTGACCGGCATTCTAACCCGTGGGGCTTTCATGCCGTTGGGGCAGGAAATGGTGGATCGCATTGCCGAGGAAAAAGGGCGCTTGACGGTTATGGTGATGGATCTTGATCACTTCAAAAGGATCAATGACGATCATGGTCATGCATCCGGCGACAGAGTTCTGGTCGAGGTGTCGCGCGTCATTCAGCGAAGTTTACGCGCTGGGGATCTGTTTGCGCGGTTGGGCGGCGAAGAATTTGCAATTCTTGTGCCCAATATCGCCCCCGCAGATGCACAAGGATTAGCGCAGCGTATTCGCAAGGCCGTGGAAGAAAGCAGCATCGAAACGCGAAATGAAATCCGCCTTCATAGCTCTGTCAGCATCGGTATGATCTGCCGTGAACTTGATGCGCCTGTTGCACTTGATAGCTTGGTAAATGAAGCAGACAAGGCAATGTATGAAGCCAAACGGGCAGGCCGCAATCGGGTGGTGCAGCGTTAAGCAGGCGAGGGTGCGTTACGCTGCGTTATGCTACGTCCGGTTTACGGGCAATGACCATATAATTGACGTCAAGATCACGCGGTGCCGGGGACCATTTGTCATTGATCGGGTTATAGGCAACCCCGGTGATATCGGTCATTTCAAGTCCTGCACCTCGCAAGAATCCCGACATTTCCGACGGTTTGACAAATTTGCGCCAGTCATGGGTGCCGGCAGGCAGCCAGCGCAGAATGTATTCCGCACCAATTTTTGCCAGTGCCAGTGATTTGATCGTGCGGTTAAGCGTTGCGACAAACATCAATCCACCGGGTTTTAAAACCGATGCGCAGGCCTGCATGAAAAATTGCGGGTCATCAACATGCTCGATGACTTCCATATTGAGCACGATATCAAACTGCTTGCCTTCATCGGCCAGCATTTCCGGTGTTGCGCAGCGATAATCGATTTCAAGGCCCGATTGTTCGGCATGGACCTTGGCGACTTCGATGTTGTTTTCGGCAGCATCGATCGACGTCATTTTTGCCCCCATACGGGCAAGCGGTTCGGACAGCAAACCCGCACCACAACCGATATCAATGATCTCGATATCTTTCAGCGGTTCGATGGTGTTGGGATCGCGTCCGACATGGGCGCAGATATTGTCGCGCAGAAGGGCCAAACGGACCGGATTGAATTTATGCAGCGGCTTCATCACGCCATTGGGGTCCCACCATTTTTCCGCCATCGCAGAAAAACGTGCAATTTCCTCGGCATTGGCGGTACGGCTGGTTTTGGCGGATGCATCCGACATGGGCAGGCTCCGAAGGCGTTAAATCAAGTTTGCTGTGCGTTGCCCTGTTTACGCGGGGCGGGTCATCAAGGCAATACTCTGCTGTTAAATACGGGCATTTGGTGGGCATGGATGTGCGATTGTCCGGGGCTGATGTGCCTTGCGCAAACCGTATGGATCATCAGGGTTATTGGGTAATATTCGTCGAATATTTCACCGAATTTGCATCCCGCACGTGGTTTGAGACATATTTGGATGGAAAAAAGTGCCTTCACGCAATTTATCGGCTGCGTTGATGCTTGTTTCGCAATGATTATGGAAGTATTGATAACGCCGCCCGGATCAGGAGAAGCGCCGTTTGTTGGCATGCACCCCTGTTTCGGGACCGGATCACATACCGTCATTTTCGGATAGCCGATAGACGGCGAGCTTAGCGGGGATACTTCATGGCCCGTATTGTCATGAAATTTGGCGGCACTTCGGTCGCCGATGTTGAAAAAATCAAGAACGTCGCGCGTCGGGTCAAAACCGAGGTGGATGCAGGCAATCAGGTTGCTGTTGTCGTTTCTGCCATGTCGGGCAAAACCAATGAACTGGTTGGCTGGGCGCATGAAGTTTCGCCGATGTATGATGCACGTGAATATGACGTCATCGTATCATCGGGTGAACAGGTTACCGTCGGCCTTCTGGCGATGGCGCTGCAAAGCATGGACGTGCCTGCACGGTCATGGCTTGGATGGCAAATCCCGCTTAAGACCGACGGCGCACATGCCAAGGCACGTATCAAGGACATCGATACGACCGAACTTGATAAACGCATGAATGGCGGAGAAGTCGTTTGTGTGGCCGGTTTCCAGGGCATTGCACCGGATAACCGGATCACGACACTTGGTCGTGGTGGTTCGGATACGTCTGCGGTTGCACTTGCGGCGGCACTGAATGCGGATCGTTGCGATATCTATACCGATGTCGAAGGTGTTTACACCACCGATCCCCGCATTGTGCCCAAGGCACGCAAGATCGACAAGATTACCTACGAAGAAATGCTGGAACTCGCTTCGCTTGGTGCGAAGGTCCTGCAAACCCGTTCTGTCGAGATGGCCATGAACCATCGCGTCCGGGTGCAGGTCCGTTCGACCTTTAGCGACGCAGAAGGAACACTTGTTGTAGACGAGGACGAGATCGTGGAACAGGAAGTCGTCAGTGGGATCGCCTATAGTCGTGACGAAGCCAAGATTACCTTGGTGAAAGTTGCCGATAAACCGGGGATTGCCGCTTCTATTTTCAGCCCGTTGGCTGATGCTAATATCAATGTCGACATGATAGTGCAGAACGTCTCGGAAGACGGCAAAAGCACGGACATGACCTTTACCGTTCCGCGGGGTGAATTCCAGCGTGCGCTTCAGGTTATCGAGAAAAACAAAGGGCAGATCGCCTATCAGGAGCTTCTCAGCACCTCTGATGTGACCAAAGTGTCGATCATTGGCGTTGGCATGCGCTCCCACGTTGGCGTTGCGCGCAAAATGTTTGAGACCCTTGCTGAAAAGGGCATCAACATTCAGGTCATCTCGACTTCGGAAATCAAGGTCAGTGTTCTGATCGCCGAAGAATATACCGAACTTGCGGTTCGTGCCCTGCACACCGCATACGGTCTTGATGACGAATAATTCGACATGGCAATCGCTTTGACGCGATTAAGCCACTGTTAAATTACGTGTAATAATACATACTGGTTGAAGCGAACGTGTTTCGGCCTTTGTAATGAAATGGCAGGGAACCTCGCGTTCCCTGCATTTCTGCTTTGGGGTACAAAGAATATGAGCGATCCGAAATTTGACGCAGCACACGCGCGCCTGGAAAAGCTATGGGCTGCGGGCAAGGATTTCCTTGGAACCGATTATGCGATCATGGCCGGGGCAATGTCGTGGGTGTCTGAACGTCACCTTGTTTCGGCTGTCTCCAATGCGGGTGGTTTTGGTGTTATTGCCTGCGGGTCGATGACCCCGGACCTGCTGTCTGCGGAAATTGCCGCGACCAAGGAAATGACCAAGAAGCCGTTTGGCGTTAACCTGATTACCATGCATCCGATGCTTGATGATCTGATCGAAGTTTGCCGCGAGCACAATGTTGGTCATGTGGTTCTGGCAGGCGGTCTTCCGTCTTCGGCATCGATCAAACAGGCCAAGGAATTTGCCAAGGTCGTTTGTTTTGCCCCGGCACTGGTTCTTGCCAAGAAACTGATCCGTTCGGGTGCCGATGCGCTTGTGATTGAAGGCAGCGAAGCAGGCGGTCATATCGGCCCGGTTTCGCTAACAGTTCTGGTTCAGGAAATCCTGCCAAACATTTCCGACATTCCGGTTTTCTGCGCGGGCGGCATTGGCCGCGGCGAAGCAATTACCGGATTGCTTGAACAGGGGGCAGCCGGGGTTCAGATCGGAACGCGTCTTGTTTGTGCGCAAGAATGTATTGCCCATCCTGATTTCAAAAAGGCCTTCATCCGTGCCAGCGCACGCGATGCGGTGACGACTGTGCAGCTTGATGAACGTTTCCCGGTTATTCCGGTGCGCGCCCTTGCCAACAAAGGCAGCGACGAGTTCCGTGAAAAACAGCGCACCGTCATTGAGAAGTTCCGTTCTGGTGAACTTGATCAGGGCGAAGCGCAGCTTGAAATCGAACATTTCTGGGCGGGTGCATTGCGCCGTGCCGTGATCGATGGTGACGTTGAAAGCGGATCGGTTATGGCAGGGCAGTCGGTTGGTATGGTAAAGAAAGAACAACCGGTAGCCGAAATCCTTCAAGAGTTGGTCGAACAGGCCGTTCAATCCCTGGTCAAGAGAGACATCTAAGCCAAATGAGCATTCCGTCCGCCGCAGTCTCTGGTCCGCGACGCCTTTTAAAGCGCGTCCGAGACGTCATGGCTGGGCCGGGAACTGCCGAGGAACGTCTTGGCAAGATCGTGACCATCATTGCTGCTGATATGGTGGCTGAGGTCTGCTCGGTCTATGTCATGCGGGCGGGCGAGGTGCTTGAGCTTTTTGCGACATGTGGTCTGTCCAAAGAGGCCGTCCACATGACCCGCCTTCGGGTCGGCGAGGGGATTGTCGGTTTCGTTGCGGCGCATGCGCGTCCCTTGAACCTGAAAGATGCGCAGCGCCATCCGAACTTTGCCTATCGTCCGGAAACCGGCGAGGAAATCTATCATTCCATGATCGGTGTGCCGATCTTGCGCGGTGGCCGGATTATTGGTGTTCTTGCGGTCCAGAACCGGACCGAACGGCTTTATTCCGAAGACGAGCAGGAAGCGCTTGAAAACGTCACCATGGTGCTGGCCGAAATGGTCGCCGGGGGTGAGCTTGTCAGCCGGGATGAGTTGATCCAGACCGACGGGATTGCGTTGCTTCCCTTGCGTCTTGGCGGGGCGCGTCTTGCACCGGGGATTGGCAAAGGTCTGGCCGTGCTGCACGAGCCGCGCATTGTCATTGACCGGATGGTTTCCGATGATCCGGAAGAAGAACTGACGCGCTTGCGCGAAGCAATGCACGGGCTGCAAAACCATCTTGATAAGATGCTTGAAGCGGTTTCTGACATTGACGGGATTGATGAGGCGGACGATCCGGGCGACATCCTTGAAGCGTACCGGATGATTGCCCAGGATACCGGCTGGTTGAACCGGATTACCGAAGCGGTTCATACCGGGCTTACCGCCGAAGCTGCCGTACAGAAGGTGCATGACGATACACGTGCCCGTATGGCGCAGGTGTCTGATCCGTATTTGCGCGAACGGTTGCATGATCTTGAAGATCTGGCGAACCGTTTGTTGCAGCATCTTTCAGGGCAATATCAATCCCCGGCATTTGGCGAGCTGCCCGATGATATTATTCTGGTGGCGCGCAATATCGGCCCGGCCGAACTTCTGGATTACGACCATACGCGTTTGCGTGGTCTTGCCCTTGAAGAAGGATCACACACCTCGCATGTGGCGATTGTTGCCCGTGCGCTTGATATCCCGGTACTTGGCGGGGTCAAGGGTGTTCTGGACAAGGTCGAAACGGGCGATTTGCTGATTGTTGATGCCGACAATACCCAGTTGTTTGTCCGCCCGACCGATGATGTGAAATCGGTCATTGACGGGGCCTTGAAGGCACGCGCAGAGCGGAAAGTGCTGTATGCGCAGATGCGCGACATGCCGTCGCGCACGACCGATGGTTTGGATATTTCGCTTAACGTCAATGCCGGGCTTCTGATCGATGTGCCCCATGTTGTTGAAAGTGGTGCGGATGGTATCGGGCTTTATCGCACCGAAATCCCGTTCATGGTGCGATCGGCCATGCCAGATATCACCGATCAGACAAAGCTTTATGACCGGATTTTCGAACAGGCCGAAGGCCGACCTGTTGTTTTTCGTACTCTTGATGTCGGCGGTGACAAATTGCTGCCCTATTGGGAGGATATGACTGAAGAGAACCCGGCAATGGGGTGGCGGTCGATCCGCATTACTTTGGATCGTCCGGCGGTTCTTGTGCATCAGTTGCGTGCATTGATCCGTGCGGGGCATGACCGTGATCTTTACATCATGTTCCCGATGATCGCCGAAGTTGCCGAGTTTGATCAGGCAAAAGCCTTGCTTGACCTGCAGCTTAAACGTGAAGCTGCACGCGGGTTTGTCCCGCGCAAGGTTGAAGTCGGCGCGATGCTTGAAGTGCCGGCTTTGATCTGGCAGGCACCGGCCTTGCTTGAACGTGTGGATTTCCTGTCGGTCGGGACCAATGATTTGCTGCAATTTATGTTTGCAGCCGACCGCGGAAACCCGCGGATCGAAGGACGATATGATACGTTGTCACCAAGTGTGTTTGCTTTTATGCGGCAATTGGTGACATTGTGTGATCAGCGGAATGTACGCTTAACCATTTGTGGCGAAATGGCCGGGCGTCCGCTAGAAGCGATGGCCCTTATCGGGTTGGGAATAAAGCGTTTATCGATGGCTCCTGCTTCTGTCGGTCCTGTAAAGGAAATGGTCAGAAGTATGTGTAAAGCTGAAGTTGAGCGATATGTCCTGACGATAATGGACAATTCAACCAAATCTCTGCGGTCGCGTCTTAAGGCTTTCGCAATAGATCATGGTGTAAAACTTTAAAAACAATCGCTTTTGGTGGGGATATCTGCTACTTTTATTGCTAGATCGTAACGTGGGGGTGCGGAGTTGGCGATCAAAAAGCGAAAGGAAGATCATTTGGGTGACGATGCTCGAGGACGCCTGCGTTTCAGGCCTTTGTCCGGGGATCGGCCATCAAATGATGTCGTTATGGACGCAGAAAATAATCAATCCGATGGCGGACACGCCAAAGTTGGAAGCCTGTTAAAGGCGACCCGAAATGGATTAGGGCAAACAGTCGAAGACGTTTGTCAGATGCTCCGTATTCGAAAAATTTATATCGAAGCCATCGAGAATAGTGACTATTCGCTTCTACCGAATGGTCCTTATGGTCTTGGCTTTGTAAAGGCGTATGCCGCACATCTTGGTTTGGACGGTGCAGAAATCGCCCGTCGTTACCGAGAAGAAAGCAACTCGCCAGCAGTGCGCAGCCATCTGTCTTTCCCGAAACCGGTACAAGAAAGCCGTGTTCCTGGTGGGGCGGTGCTGTTGATTGCGGTGATGCTGGGTCTTGGTGCTTATGGTGGTTGGTACTATCTTTCCAGCCAGGGTAAGACGATTGCCGATCTGGTCGATCCGCTGCCCGAACGTCTGGCAAGCTATTCAACGACGGTTGCGTCTGATCAGACAGAGCCGCGTAACCTTGAAAACGCGGCAGAAGCACAGGCTGCTGAAGCAGAACCGGCGACCACAGCACAGACTGCGTCTGATGCGGCGGAACCCGAGATTGCGCAAGCACCCGAGACATCAGCCAATCCTGTCGAGGACACCACGGCTGCAACGCAGCCTGCGGTGAAGCCGGTTCCTGAAGTTGCCGAAGTAGCAGAGGCTCCTGAGCCGGTTGTGACCGAGGCAGTCCCGGAAGCTGCAGAGCCAGTGACCACCGAAGTGACCGAAGCACCTGCAGCGCAGCCATCAGCGGACGTTCCCGCTGCTGCGCCAGCGCCAGCTGCAGAAGTTGCTTCTGTTCCAGCGGCACCTGAAGTTGATGATGCAGGTGGTGCACGGGTCTTTGGGGCGGTGAATGTTGACAGTCGTGTGATGATTTCAGCGGTCGAAACCAGTTGGGTTCGTATTCGCGAGTCAGATGGCAATGTTCTTCTGACCCGGATGTTGACGGCAGGCGATACCTATCGCGTACCGAATCGCGACGGGTTGAAACTTGAAGTCGGTAATGCCGGGGCATTGACCTACAGCATTGATGGTGCGGAAGCCAAACCCGTTGGCAATTACGGTGCGGTAATTTCGGATTTCTCGCTGAATGTTGATGATCTGACACAGGCCGAACAGCCGACCGTTCAATAATTTCCAGGCCCGTTTTGCGGGCGTGGTGGCGGTTTAAAAGTCAAAGGCGGCCCGTTCGGGTCGCCTTTTTCGTGACAGCTATGCAAAATCTGGCGGAAAATCTGTCACCCAACGGTTTCTAATCCGCGTTTGATAAGCTATATACTCCTGCAAGACATTTTGAACATTTTGGAACCCGAAATGAGCGTCCGCCCATATCGCGACATTGAACGCCGAAAAAGCCGTAAAATCCGCGTTGGTAATGTGGAAGTCGGTGGTGATGCACCGATCTCGGTACAGTCGATGACCAACACCCTGACCACCGATGTGAACGCGACAGTTGCGCAGATCCATCGGTTGGAAGAAGCCGGTGCTGACATCGTTCGTGTATCCTGCCCGGATCAGGAATCCAGTCTTGCGCTGAAAGACATCATCAAACAGGTGAATGTCCCGATCGTTGCCGACATTCATTTCCATTACAAACGCGCCATCGAAGCCGCCGAATCAGGTGCTGCTTGTCTTCGGATCAATCCGGGTAATATCGGATCAACCGAACGGGTGCGCGAAGTGGTCAAGGCCGCCAAGGATCATGGATGTTCGATGCGGATCGGTGTGAATGCCGGATCGCTTGAAAAAGAACTTCTGGAACGCTACGGCGAACCGTGCCCGGAAGCGATGGTCGAAAGTGCGCTGAACCACGCCAAAATTCTCGAAGATCAGGATTTCCGCGAGTTCAAGATTTCGGTCAAGGCGTCTGATGTGTTTCTTGCGGTTGCTGCCTATTACGGGCTGGCAGAAGCCTGCGACTATCCGCTGCATCTTGGCATTACCGAGGCCGGTGGTCTGCGCGGTGGTACGGTCAAGTCATCGATTGGCATGGGCAATCTTCTGTGGGCCGGTATTGGTGATACGCTGCGCGTGTCGCTGTCGGCTGATCCGGTTGAAGAAATCCATGTCGGGTATGACATTTTGAAATCACTGGGTCTTCGCACCCGTGGCGTTCAGATCATTTCCTGCCCGTCCTGTGCACGTCAGGGCTTTAACGTGGTGGAAACGGTTGCCGAGCTTGAACAACGGCTGGCGCATATTTCGACCCCGATTTCGCTGTCGATTATTGGCTGTATCGTCAATGGTCCGGGTGAAGCGCGTGAAACCGATATCGGTCTGACCGGTGGCGGCGGTGGAAACCACAAGATGTATATTTCCGGTCGTCCGGATCACAATATCAGCACGGAAAAAATGGTCGACCATATCGTTGAACTGGTCGAAGAACGTGCGGCAAAGATCGAAGCCGAAGAAGCCGCCAAGCAAACCGCAGCAGAGTAGCAAGGCTGAATTGATCAATTTTGGCTTTCCGCCACACCGGCGGAAAGCTATTTTCATGTTCACATGAGTTTGCGCCGATTGCACGTCGCGTAAATATCTGGAATTCAAGTTAGATCGGAGACCCAAAGTGGCATCGCTTCAACCCGTCCGTGGTACGCATGACCTTCTGCCTGAGCAGAACCGGTTGCAGGATTACATCGCGAATACTGCACGCGAAATCGGCGAGTTGTATGGCTATCATCGCATGACCACGCCGATCTTTGAGTTTACCGACGTCTTTGCCCGGACCCTTGGCGATACATCCGATGTCGTGACCAAGGAAATGTACACATTCGAAGACCGTGGTGGCGAACAGATTACCCTGCGTCCAGAAGGAACCGCCGGTGTTGCACGTGCCTATATCTCGAACGGGATGCAGCAGATGTCGCCGGTCAAGGTCAGCTATTATGGCCCGATGTTCCGCTATGAGCGCCCACAAAAGGGCCGCCAGCGTCAGTTCCACCAAATCGGTGCCGAGTTGCTTGGCGTTGAACAGGTCGCCGGTGATATCGAAATGATCGGCTATGGTGCGCATATTCTTAAACGCCTTGGCCTTTGGGACAGCATCACGCTTGAACTTAATACCCTTGGCGATCCGGAAAGCCGCTTGGCGTATCGCGATGTGCTGGTGGATTATTTCAAAGGGCATTTCGACAAGCTGTCGGAAGACAGCCGCGCACGTCTGGAAAAGAACCCGCTGCGTATCCTTGATTCCAAGGATGACGGTGATCGCGAATTGGTGGCCAATGCGCCGCTGTTTGCCGACTACCTCAATGAAAACAGCAAAGAATTCTTTAAGGGCCTGACCGAAGGTCTGGGCGATATCGGGATCAGTTACGAACTGAACCCGCGTCTGGTGCGGGGTCTGGATTACTATTGCCATACCTGCTTTGAATTCACGACCAACACCCTTGGTGCACAGGGAACCGTGATGGCCGGTGGCCGGTATGACGGCCTGATTTCGACCATGGGTGGTCCGCAGACGGCCGGGGTTGGTTGGGCTGCAGGTGTTGAACGTTTGGCATTGATGGTTGGCGAAGCACCGGCTGGTGCACGACCGGTTGCACTGATCCCGATGGGTGATGCCGCAGAAGCCAGATGTCGCACCCTTGCACAGACCCTGCGCGAAGCGGGTGTTGCGGTCGAGCTTGGCTATTCCGGTAATATGAAAAAACGCATGAAACGTGCCGATAAGGCAAATGCCTATAAGGCCGTCATCCTTGGTGATGATGAATTGGCCAAGGGCGTTGCCCAGCTGCGTGATCTTGACAGCGGTGAACAGCAAGAAGTTGCCCTTGATCAGCTTGCGGATGTGATCGGCAAAAAGTGAGAATGGTGTGACAGACGCGATTTCGCATGATGATGCCGGAGACTGGCCGCTAGATCGCCTTATGGTGATCGGCACCAATCATCGGCGCTCCAGCGAAGACACACGCGACCGTCTGTTCATTGATGAAGCCCGACTGCCGCAGTTTCTGGCCGCGATTGAACAGGCCCGTCTGGGGCAGGCGGTCGTCGTTTCGACCTGTAACCGCACCGAAATTCATCTGCTGGCGTCCGAGGCCGAACGTGGCCGCGAACGGTTGATTGATCTGATGTCGCTTTGGGCGGATGTCGATCGGGATCAACTGGCAAGTGAACTTTATATCCGATCAGGCCGGGATGCCCTGCGCCATATGTTTGCCGTGGCGGCATCGCTTGACAGTATGGTGATTGGCGAACCTGAAGTATTTGGTCAGGTCAAAGACGCGCACAGGATTGCGCGGCGTCATGATCTTGTCGGGCGTGAGTTGGAACTGGTCTATCAGACCGCTTATGCCATTGCCAAAAAGGTCCGCAGTCAAACCGGGATCGGACAGGGGGCGGTTTCGATTGCCGCTGCCGCACAGTCGGTTGCCCGCGATCTGCATGGTGATCTTGCCAATTGCACCTTATTGCTTGCCGGGGCGGGCGATATGGGCGAACTGATTGCAGCATCCCTTGCCGAGCGCGGCATAGGTCGCATTCTGGTCACGGATCGACTGGCAGCACGGGCAAGATTGGTCGCACGGCGTCTGGATTGTCATTGGTCGGAAATGGATGATCTGGATCGGCTTTTGGCCGAGGCCGATCTGGTTCTGACCGCTGGTGGATCACGGCGTTATATGATTGATAAGGATCGGGCATTGGCAGCGGTCAAACGCCGCCGGTATCGTCCGGTCCTGATGATTGATACGGCCGTGCCCGGTGATATTGATCCGCAGGTCGATGAAATTGACGAAGTGTTCTTTTACCGGATCGAAGATCTGGAAAAGATCGCGGCCGAAGGCCGGGGTGGGCGCGAAGAAAAGGCCGATGAAGCCTGGGCACTGATCGAGGCGGAGCTTGACGGTTTTGTCCGTGATCGTGCGCAGCGTGCTGCGGTTCCCGCCATTGCCGATTTGCGCAAACGGTTTGAAACCGTGCGCGAAGATGCCCTTCGGGAAAGTCAGGGCGATGCGGAAAAGGCAACCAGGCTTTTGATTAATCGGTTGTTGCATACACCGACCCAGGCCCTGAAAGATTTGGCGACGACAACAGATGGTGCAGGCACCATTGAATGGGTCAAGGCCCAGAAACTGTTGGCGCGTCTGTTTGAACTTGATGAAAAACCGGTTGGGGGTGCAAATACCCCAAACGATCCGAAGCAGGAGAATAAAGAGTGAGTCTGGACCTTGGTAAGCTTGACGGTGTCGTTCGCCGGTTCGACGAGCTCAATGCCCTTCTTTCAAGTGGCGAGCTGGACGGCGACGGTTTTGTCAAAATGTCGCGCGAGCATGCTGAACTGGCACCGATTGTCGAGGTCATCGAAGCCTATAAACGGCTCCTGAACGATCTTGCCGAAGCCGAAGAAATTCTGGCAGATCCGGCGGGCGATCGTGACATGCGCGAAATGGCCGAAGCTGAGAAATACGAAATTCAGGAAAAGCTGCCCGAGGCAGAGCGTCAGATGAAACTGATGCTGATCCCCAAGGACAGTGCCGATACCAAAAACGCCATTCTTGAAATTCGTGCCGGGACCGGTGGCGAAGAAGCCGCCCTTTTTGCCGCCGACCTGTATCGCATGTATCAGCGGTACGCCGAAGGGCGCGGCTGGAAGTTCGAGCAGATGGATGCCAGCGAGAACGATCTTGGCGGGTATAAGGAAGTGATCGTCAACGTATCGGGAACGGATGTGTTTGCGCGTTTGAAATTTGAAAGTGGCGTGCATCGTGTGCAGCGTGTGCCGGTCACCGAAGGTGGCGGACGCATTCATACGTCGGCTGCGACGGTTGCGGTGTTGCCCGAAGCTGAAGAAGTTGACATTCGCATTGATCCCAAAGATTTGCGTATTGATACCTATCGATCCCAGGGGGCTGGTGGTCAGCACGTTAACACCACCGATAGTGCGGTGCGGATCACGCATATTCCGACCGGTGTGGTTGCCGCCAGTCAGGAAGCCAAATCCCAGCACAAGAACAAAGAAAAAGCGATGAAGATGCTGCTGTCGCGTCTGTATGATCAGGAACGCGAAAGCAAGGACACTGCGCGGGCGGCAGACCGTAAATCACAGGTCGGATCGGGCGATCGGTCCGAGCGCATTCGCACTTATAATTTCCCGCAAGGGCGCGTATCAGATCACCGTATCAACCTGACGCTTTATCGTCTGGATGATTTTATGGCCGGTGGTCCTGCCGTTGATGAAATGTTTGATGCCCTGATTGCCGAAGAACAGGCACAGAAACTTGCCGAGATCGAAGGCTAGGACATGCAGACCGATCCGTTGATCATTGATGCCAACAGTCCATCAACACTTGGTGCCTTAATGGCGCAAGGCGTTGCTGAGCTGAGCGATGCCGGGATTGAAAATGCGCGTATGGATGCGCGTATTTTGCTGTCCCGTGCCGCCGGTGTTGATGGTGGTCGGATTACAGCATGGCCCGAAGAAGAAGTTGCTCCAGACAAAGCCGCAATCTTTAAGGATATGATCGCGCGCCGGGCTGGTCATGAGCCGGTTGGTCGTATTTTGGGGGAACGGGATTTTTGGCGGCATACGTTCAAACTTTCCCCTGAAACGCTTGAACCACGCCCCGATAGCGAAACGCTTGTCGAATGGGCGATTGATTTCCTTGAAGATGCAGATGCGCCCAGCATCATTGATTTTGGCACGGGGACCGGGTGTTTGTTGTTATCCGCGATTGGCGACCTTCCCGGTGCAACCGGGCTTGGTCTTGATATCAGCGAAGGGGCAATTGCCTGCGCACGGGAAAATGCGCGTAGTTTGGATCTTGCTCAGCAGACAGAATTTCGCGTTTCGGACTGGGACAGCGCCCTAAGCGATGCGGAACGTGAAGCGGGGTTTGATCTTGTGATGTCAAATCCGCCCTATATCACCGCCGATGAGATGAAAACTTTATCCGCCGAGGTGCAAAAGTTTGATCCGCGTCAGGCCTTAACTGATGAAGGCGACGGGCTTGCGGCCTATCGGATATTGGCACAGGTCGCGTTCAGTCTGGCAAAGCCGGCCGGTTTTGTGATCTTTGAGATCGGGCGCGGTCAGGAAAAAGATGTCGGGCAACTGTTGATCGAGGCCGGATTTGTCGGGGTCGAATACCGTGAAGACCTTGGCGGTATTGTTCGCTGCGTCGCGGCAAAGAAAACCCGCTGTTCTGTCGGGCGCTGCGTAATTTGATCGTTCGGGACTCACGGACGCAAAAAAAGCGAATGGCAGTGAAAAAAACAGTTGGAATAACCGAACAAGCCATATAGGTTGGTTTGAACGGGCCGGGTGCCCGACGCGCTTATGAAAGCGCCGTGTTCCCCAGTAAACAGTCAGCAATCTCCGTTCCTTCAATGGTTCTCGGCAGATTTGTACGGATGCCGTTTAATCGGTGCTGTTTAGCGGGAAATATGTTTTTCAGACGGAGTGGTTCCGGGGCCGATGATGTCACCGGATTGTCCTTCAACACCAAAGTCATGTTGATATGAGAAATAACAATAAACGTCCGCGCGGACGGCAACAGCCTACTAAACGTCCAGTAAATCCAAAATTTCAGAATTTTGACAGTAATGGGCCGGATGGCCGTGTTCGTGGGAACGCGCAACAGGTCCATGAAAAATATGTTTCGCTGGCCAAGGATTGCACTGACGATCCTGTTTTGGCGGAAAACTATTACCAGCACGCTGAACACTACCATCGCATCCTTCAGGCTGCGCAGGAGTGGGAAAATCAGCGTCGCGACGAGCGGGTCGGTGACAATAACAACAACCGTAACCGCAACAACAATCGCAACGGCCGTGATGACCGCAACGAAGCCCAGCCAAATCAGGGCGACGATCAGCGAAGTGACAACACCGAAAACGCAGCAAATGCTGCGGCAGATGGTGCCCCGACTTCGAATGATGCGGAAAATACAGCTGGCGAAAACACCGAAGGCACATCTGCCGCCGGTGGTGATGATCGACCAAGACGCGCACCGCGTGCCCGTCGTACGGAAGGCCGTCCTGCCGGTCGTGGTCGCCCACGCCGTTCGGATGATGCCGATCATAACACTTCTGCCCCGGCAGCAAGCAATGCACCTGTAAATGCGGTCAGCGATGACGCACCTGCTGCTGCACCTGCGCCTGTTGCTGCGGAACCTGCTGCACCGGCATCTTCGGATGCGGATAGTGCGGATCAGGGGGATGACGGCGAAAAGAAAACCCGCCGCGCATCAAGCAGTACGACCCGGACACGGGGCCGTCACCCAACAGCACGCCGCGGACGTAGCCGCGCTGCGGGCCGGGATGACGAAGAAACAGCGTCATCTGATGAAGGGTCCGAACCCGTTTCGGCCTGATCCATTCAGAAATGATGTTTTTACATGACAAACACCCCTGCAAGTCGATGACTTGCGGGGGTGTTGTCGTTTGGGAATGGTCACGCGCAAAACTCTGTATCTTTTACAGAACAAACCGGTAAAATTATAAACCTTAATAAGGCGTGCAACCGTTGATTATTGTTGGTATCAATTGATTTAAGGGGTCTTGACCCCAAAATAACAAACAATTCCGTGAAGTTATCAATAGAAGCAGTTTGATTGCAATTTACGGAACGGCTGCAATATTGGGGGTTCTTTGATGGGAGCTGGCTTTTTTCGGATCGTCATGGTGGTGTTATGGGCACTTGGCGGAATGGTTATTGCCCTCGGATTGTTCAATGGCGACTATGAACTGGCCCTGCTTGGCGGGGTGTGTTTCATCATCCCGATGTTCTTGCCGTTGGTCGTCCTTGCGGTAAACAAAGCCAAATCTCCTTCTCCTTCGAAGTCAAAGCAATCAATGACCCCGGCACAGGCTGCCAAGGCCAAAACGGAAGGCCAGTGGGCCAAGCTTGAAGACCTGACGGGGCGCAAGCTGCTTGAAAACAATCCGCCTTTTGTGCTGGGCCGTTGGGGCGATGAGAAAAGGTTGCTGGGCGCTGCGGGGCTCAAGCGTGTTTTGACCTTTGCCACCACGCCCCAGGAATATTACCGCGCATCGGCAGAACCAAATGCGCTGATGCATCCGGGGAACCTGTTTGTATATGAGCGCCATGGCAGCATTTTTCGCGCCATTCATGACCGCCGGACCAAGATGGGCCAAAGGTTGATCGTCATTGATCCGCATGGCCAGACCGGTGTTGAGTCTCAGCAATTCAATCCGTTTGATTTTATTCGCCAGAAGGGTGAAGCGCTGATCACGGATACAGCGTTGATCGCAGATACGCTTTTGGCGCCGATGTTTGTCAAGGATCTTGATGAAAAGGAAGTCCGTGTTGCGCGGACACTTTTGCAGGGCTTTATCGTTTTCACGATCCAGACAAGCGACAAGGAAAACCGCAATCTTGGCGAGGTTCGGCGTAACCTGATCATGCCGTCGCACCGTTTCTATAAAATCCTCGAAGATCTGATGGGGATTGAATCGGCAGACGGGCGTATTTCCGAAGTTGCCCTTAACATCCTTGATATGACCGAAGATCAGCGGATGAAGATTATCGAAGCCTGCCGGTTGGCAACGGAGGAATTTGATAATCCGCAAATTTCGCGTCTGTTGAGCAAAAGCAGTTTCACGATTGAGGACATTACCAGTGGCGGAGTTTCAATATTTGTCATTGGTCAGCTTGGTGGGGACACGCCGGACGTTCAGCCATCCTTTAGCCGTGTGATGCTTGCCGGGATGATGAACCTGATCAATCAACGTGGGTGGAAGTCCGGTGATCCGGAATTCTTAGTGTTGCTTGACGGGATCGAGCATGTCGGGCGTATGCCGCTGTTTGAACGCCTTCTTGGTGGCGGATTTGGCGATGGCATGATTGTCTGGCCGGGCTTTAGCGGGGTCAGTGGCCTGATGGATGTTTGTCTTAACTGGGAAAACGTTGTTGGCCGTGTTGATGCGATTTCCGTACTTAGTCAGGATGGTGCATTTAATCTTGATTGGGTTTCGGGCCTGACCGCGATGTCGCGATTTGAAGATACGGGGGGAAGTGGTGACACAACCCGTCCGGTGCATTTGCGATCACGTGACAATCAACCGATCCTGCGGTCGGCCGAAGTTGCGCGTTTCCCGAAAGAAGAACAAATTCTGTTCCGCAAAGGCTGCCCACCGATCCGGGCCCACCGGATTGACTGGTATCACGACGAATTATTCACCGGCATGGCCGTACACGCCCCGACCTTCAGTTCAGACTGAAATCATTTGCGATGAGGTGCCGCGCACTTGCCAGAAATACCATATCTGGCAAGTGCAATCTGATCGGCGGTTTTAGGCAATCGTGATGCTGTCGCCAGGTGTCAGGACGGTATCGTCAAGGGCTTCGACATACACGCCCATATAGAGATGATTGACCCCCTTGCGCAGCATAAGCGGCACATTGATATCCGAGACAGCCGTATCGGGATTGATGCTAGTGGCTTTGCAGCGCGTGATGGGGTGAATGACCCGGAATTTCGCATCATTGATCAATATGATCTGACCTTCTTCCCATTCCAGTTCTTTCCACGGTGCCAGCCCGTCAATCAACAGGTTGCCGCGGAAACGCATGGGATCAATTTCGGCCTGAACGATACGTTCGCCAAAATCACGGATCGAGGCCAAATTCAGAACCGAAATATACGGCTCCTTCATATCGCCAAACTGGGTGTCGGGAACGGCATAGATTTTTGGGGTGCCGGCAACATCGTTTTTCAGAAACGCTTTGAGGAAATCCTCAATCACGGTGCGGCCCATAGACTCATCCAGCTTGCCTTTGCAGATCGCGCGGTTGTTGCGCAGAACCGTCAGCGTGCAGGTGGCTTCATCATATTCCGTGCCAAGTTCGGTCAGTTTCGGGGTGTTGACCAATTGCAGGAAATTGCTTTTGCGGACCCATTCATGAACGCCGTCCTGACCAACCGCCGATTGGCTGGCAATGACAAAGCGGCGGTCATCCGTAAGCATGCGATGGGCGGTGATTTTTGCGCTTGGCATATCCACGCCGCGCAGTCCCTTGACCGGATAGCGTTTTATGGCTTTTAGCTCGACCGTCATTTTCTGGTTTCCTGTGTGGCGCGTGGGCATGCTGTTGGTGCGGGGCGAAATGCATGCCGTCATCGCAGACGTTAAAACGTTGTTTTGCCAAGGGCAACCCTGATCGCGCTGGATATTTCATACGCGTCGGGTGCAAGCTGGAATAATGCCAGAAAACCGTGCTGCGGCGCACAATTAATTCTTGCAACTTTTGTAGGGGTATCTGGTTGCAAACGGGGTAGACTGATACATATCAATGTTGTCGATGTCGGAATAATCTATAATTTGAAAATAGGTAATAACGACAAGGTCGTGGATGCTTCCAAGAAGGTCCACATTGCATAAAATCTGTTGGCTCAAGGAGTGACAGGAATGGAATTTGAAAAGTTTACCGATCGGTCCAAAGGATTTCTCCAGTCGGCGCAATCGCTCGCACTGCGTGAAAACCATCAACAATTTGTCCCGATCCATCTTCTGAAGGTCCTTCTGGACGACGAAGAAGGTTTGGCGGCCAATCTGATCAAGGCATCCGGGGGCAAGCCAAAGCTTGCACAGGAACGCTGCGCACAGGAACTGGCGAAATTGCCAAAGGTTTCTGGCGGCAATGGTCAGATTTATCTTTCATCGGAATTTGCCCGCCTGATCGATCAGGCACAGGAAGTCGCCAAGAAGGCCGGTGACAGTTATGTCACGGCTGAACGGCTGCTTTTGACCATTGCACTTGATCCCAAATCAATTGCGGGCAAGGTGCTGGCCGATGCCGGTGTGACCGCGCAAGGCCTGAACGGGGCGATCAATGATATCCGCAAAGGGCGTACTGCGGACAGTTCCGGTGCGGAAAGCCAGTATGACGCATTGAAAAAATATGCCCGTGATCTGACCGAAGCCGCCCGCGACGGCAAGCTTGACCCGGTGATTGGCCGTGATGAAGAAATCCGTCGTGCGGTGCAGGTTCTGTCGCGCCGGACCAAGAACAATCCGGTGATGATCGGGGAACCCGGCGTTGGTAAAACCGCCATCGCCGAAGGTCTGGCCTTGCGGATCATCAAGGGCGATGTTCCCGAGACGCTGAAGGAAAAGAAGCTTCTGTCGCTTGACCTTGGCGCGTTGATTGCCGGGGCAAAATTCCGTGGCGAGTTCGAAGAACGCTTGAAAGCTGTGCTCAGCGAAATTGAATCCGAAGCAGGCCAGGTCATTCTGTTTATTGATGAGCTTCACACCCTTGTCGGGGCAGGGGCGGCAGAAGGGTCGATGGATGCCTCCAACCTTCTTAAACCCGCCTTGGCGCGTGGTGAGTTGCATTGTATTGGTGCGACGACGCTCGATGAATATCGCAAGCATATCGAAAAGGACGCAGCCCTTGCCCGGCGGTTCCAGCCGGTATTTGTGTCTGAGCCATCTGTAAGTGACACGGTATCGATCCTGCGCGGGATCAAGGATAAGTACGAGCTTCATCACGGGGTCCGGATTGCCGATGCCGCACTTGTTGCGGCGGCGACCTTGTCAAACCGTTACATCACTGATCGGTTCTTGCCGGATAAGGCGATTGATCTGATGGATGAGGCATCATCGCGTCTGCGCATGGAACTTGATTCCAAGCCGGAAGAAATTGATGAACTTGACCGCCGGATCATTCAGCTCAAGATCGAACGCGAAGCGCTTAAGAAAGAAGACGATACTGCATCGAAAGACCGCCTTGGCCGGTTGGACAAGGAGCTGATCGAGCTTGAAGGCAAATCGACCCTTCTGACCGCAAAATGGGAAGCCCAGAAAACCGAACTAGCCGCATCGACCCATATCAAGGAACAGCTTGATCAGTCGCGCAGCGAACTTGAACGTGCGATGCGCGATGGCAAACTTGAACGTGCCGGACAGCTTCAATACGAAGAAATCCCGGCTCTTGAGCGTTTGCTTGAAAAGGCTGAAAACGATCAGGCTGACGGGATGAAGGAAGAGGCGGTTACGGAAAAGCATATCGCATCCATCGTGTCGCGCTGGACCGGGATTCCTGTCGACAAGATGTTGGAAGGTGAGCGCGAAAAGCTGCTTGAAATGGAAGACATCCTGCGCAAACGGGTTGTCGGCCAGGACGATGCCGTGCGGTCCATTTCCAATGCGGTGCGCCGTGCCCGTGCGGGGCTTCAGGATCCGAACCGACCGATCGGTTCGTTCCTGTTCCTTGGCCCGACCGGGGTTGGTAAGACAGAACTGACCAAGGCACTTGCGCAGTTCCTGTTTGATGATGAACAGGCGATGGTTCGGATTGATATGTCCGAATTCATGGAAAAACATGCGGTTGCGCGTCTGATCGGCGCACCTCCGGGCTATGTCGGCTACGAAGAAGGTGGGTCTTTGACCGAGGCAGTCCGTCGTCGCCCTTATCAGGTGGTCCTGTTTGACGAGGTCGAAAAGGCACATCCGGATGTGTTCAACATTTTGTTGCAGGTTCTTGACGAAGGTCGCTTGACCGACGGGCAGGGCCGGGTTGTCGATTTCCGCAACACGCTGATTATTCTGACCTCGAACCTTGGTGGTGAAATTCTTGCCAATCAGGAACCGGGTCACGATAGCGGCGAGTTGCGCGGTCAGGTGATGGAAATTGTCCGGGCATCGTTCCGTCCGGAATTCCTCAACCGTCTGGATGAAGTGATCCTGTTCCATCGATTGGCTCGCGCGCAGATGGGCAAGATTGTTGATATCCAGCTTGGTCGTCTGGAAAAACTTCTGTTTGATCGCAAGATTGAACTTGATCTTGATGATGCGGCCAAGGACTGGTTGGCCTCAAAAGGCTATGACCCGGTTTACGGTGCCCGTCCGCTTAAACGCGTGATCCAGCGATATTTGCAAAACCCGCTGGCGATGCAGATCCTTGAAGGCGGGATAAATGACGGGGATAAAATCCCTGTGTCTGCCGAAGGATCCGATCTTTTGCTGAATGGTAAAAAGGTCGAAGTTAGCGAATAATCAACCGCGATACCTATTGATGCAAAACCCCGGTTTCGACCGGGGTTTTGTCTTGTTCGGGCCATGATTGTTCGCCATTCTGTTTTCCACACCCCACAACCAGCAGGACTTCACATGCAGATCGTAAGCTTCCCTTCTGTGCGTCGCTTTGGTGTCATCGCAATCGCAACCGGCCTGTTGTCCGTTACGGTGTTGCCATCGGCACATGCGCAATCGTTTTTTGACAAGGCAAAGCAAGCATTGGGCGATGCGGTCAATTCATCGGGCACTGGTGCGTCATCCGGCACGGGCGGCAGTGGAAGTTCGGCCTTGTCCGGTTTGTCGTCAGACACGGTCGAGAAGGGGCTGAAACAGGCCCTTGATGTCGGGGTGGAAGCCGTGACCGCCCAGCTTGGCGCGAAAGATGGCTTTAACGCCGATCCGGTGGCGCATATTCCGTTGCCCGAGACGGTTAAGAGTGCGCAAAAATTGCTGAGTGCGGCCGGGCTTGGCAGTTATGCCGATGAAATTGAATTGCGCATGAACCGTGCGGCCGAACAAACCATGAGTGATGCGGGCGATATTCTGATCAATGCGGTAAGCCAGATGACTCTTGAAGATGCCAAGGGCATCCTTAATGGCCCGGATGATGCCGCCACCAGTTATCTGCGCCGGGTTTCAGGTTCGGATATCGAAGCACGCCTGCGCCCGGTTCTGACCGACGCATTGGCCGATACGGGTGCGCTGTCACTTTATGATCAGATGGTCGGACAATATGACACATTGCCGTTTGTCCCGGATTTGGAAGCATCGCTTACCGATCATGCAACGAACGAGGCAATGGATGGATTGTTCCATTATATCGCCGTGCAGGAAGCAGACATTCGAAGTGATCCGACCCGCTGGACGACAGATATCCTCAAACAGGTGTTCTCGGTCGCACAGTAATTAGCCGTGATTAGCGGTAACTAGCGGTATTTGACCGGAAGTTCTTCCCAGCGATCGCGCATATCGGCAAGCGTTTCGTCTGGGACCTGATGAATGCTGCGGAATTTGCCGTGGCATTCTATGATCTGAAGTGGAATGCCAAGTTCTTCGGCGATTTCGATATAGCTTTGCAGTTCCCAGAAACGTGTGAAAGTGTTTGAAACAACAGCACTTTCACCATCCTCAAGCGCTTCGCGGCACGCGGTCTGGCACTTGGTATGGGTCGCATTCAGGCGCCTTGGATCAAACTCATAGAACCCCTGACGGTCGACCATGAACATGTCGGCTTCAAGATGTGTTGCACCTGTGGCCTTGGCCAGATGTTTTGCCAAGGTTGACTTCCCTGAACCGGGAAGGCCCCGGATCAGGGTAAGAGTTTGGCGTGCTTCACTTTTATTTTCAGGCATCGCGTTGATTACTGGCCTTTGCGCTTACGCTGATAGAGGCCATCAAGCTGCGTGCCATAAGCTTCGCGGATTTTGTGACGGCGGATTTTCATCGACGGGGTCAGCATTTCGTTATCAATGCCAAAGGGTGCCTCGGCAAACATGAAGCTGCGCACTTTTTCAATTGTCGACAGGCGCGTGTTTACCCGATCAATCGCCGCACGGATGATTTTGCGGAATTCGTCATTCTTGGCGAGGTCTTCGATATTGTTATCAATCGAATTGTCGCGGGCAAATTCACGCATGAAATCTTCGTCCGGCCAGAGGACCGCAACCAGATAAGGCATGGCATCACCCGACACCATTGCTTGGGAAATCTCGGTTTCCAGTGTCATCAGGCCTTCGATCCGCTGGGGTGAAATGTTATCCCCGCCGGAATTGACAATGATGTCTTTCTTCCGGTCCGTGATCATCACACTGCCCTGTTCATCGAACTGGCCGATATCACCGGTATGAAGCCATCCATCGACAATGGTTGCCGCCGTAACGTCGGGCAGGTTCCAATAGCCCTTCATCATGCTTTCACCGCGCAGAAGGATTTCACCGTCTTCGGCGATTTTGACTTCTGCCCCGACCATCGGCGGGCCAACCGTGCGCAGTTTGTTGTTTTCGGCCCGGTTGCACGAAACAACGGGGGCAAATTCGGTTTGGCCGTATCCTTGTAAAATACGAATGCCACAGGACACAAACAGAACGCCCAATTCATAATTCAGCGGTCCGCCACCTGACACCATCGCCTTGATGCGCCCGCCAAAACGTTGGCGCAATTTGCGGCGCAACAGCAGTTCACAGGCAAGGTTCTGGAGTTTCTCGACAAAGCTGAGACGCTGACCTTCGTAATTTTTGCGGCCAAGGCGCAGGGTCAGGTCAAACAGCTTTTGTTTGATCCCGCCTTCTTTTTCGACCATGCGGCTCATGCGCTGATAGAGCATTTCATACAGGCGCGGCACGGCGGTCATGATGGTCGGGCGGACTTCGGCCAGATTGGCCGCCAGTCTATCAAGGCTTTCGGCGTAATAGATTTGCGCGCCAATACTGATCGGGAAATACAACCCGGCTGTATGTTCATAAGAATGCGAAAGCGGCAGGAAGGACAGGAAGATTTCATCATCAATGCCAAGGGTTTCGATGATATCAAACGCCCCCATGCAGTTTGAAATGATCGCCCCGTGGCTGAGCATCACACCCTTGGGCGAGCCACCCGTACCCGATGTATAGATCAGACAGGCAAGATCATCACGTTTGATGCCGGCAACCCAGTTATCCACATCATCGGAAAGACCACGCCCCTTGGCGATCAGATCATCCCAGCGCGAAATGGTGATATCCCCGACAAAGCTTTGACCCCATTCTTCCATCATGATGGCATGACGGCAGCGCCCGCTATCAAGGGCAGCATGCAAAAACGGCTGGGCCAGTTTCTTGGTCGAGATGATGGCGATTGCCGCACCACTGTCTTCAATGGCGTGCAGATGGTCGCGTTCGGTATTGGTGGTATAGGCCGGAACCGTCATTGCGCCGACACACATGACAGCAAGGTCGGCGATGCTCCATTCCGTGCGGTTTTCCGAGACCAGCAAAACCCGATCACCCGGGCGCACCCCGATGTCATAAAGCGCACGCGCCAATGCCCGAACCTGATCAGCGGTTTCTTGCCAGGTGGTTGGGACAAATTCATCTGTTTCATTGCTTTTGGTCCAAAGAAACGGCGCATCGCCATATTTCTTTGCCTGAGCAAAAAACATCTCGGGCAAGTTTTGCCAATCGGCATAACTTTGCAAATTTGTCATGACATCCCCTTGCCTTGTTGTTTTTCCCATGGTCGGACAATCTTTGCGCTGTCCTGATTTGGTTTGGTTCACCTGAATCATTGTACCGGAAGTCTCCGGCATCAGATCGAAAATAAATGAATATTCCAAGATGATTTTGTTAGCAGGGATTGGGGTGTTTCGCAGCCGGAAAATGACAATTCTTTTACCAAGATGCCCGCTTTTGCCAAATATCTCCGGATTTGGGCCAAAATTTCACAGCTTTTGAACCGTTATGGCGTCTTTGGAACATATTCTTGATGCTTTGCTGTTGTTCACATGGCCAGTAAAGATATGATCACAGGTATGGTGAAAAACCGCATGTGTGATCAGGGCTGGTGATCTTGGGATGAGCCGCTATATATCGGTATCGGGATTGCCTTAGAGCGACCATGCGAATGCATATGGACTTAGACTGTCTGGAGGACAAATGAACGCGATCAACAAGAATTTGCCGACCTGGGATCTGACGGATCTCTATAACGATCCAAAAGACCCGACCATCCGGCGCGATCTTGATGATGCCAAAGCTCGCAGCCAAGCGTTCCAGAAAAACTATCAGGGTAAGCTCAATGACCTTTCGGGGGATGAACTTGCCGCTGCGATTGTCGAATATGAAGCCATCAGCGAAATTTGCGGCAAGATCGGCTCCTTTGCCCAGTTGCTGTATGCAGGCGATAGTTCGGACGCTGCCATCGGACAGTTCTATCAGTCGGTTCAGGAAGAAATGACCAGCATTTCAAGCCTGTCGCTGTTCTTCGGGCTTGAGATTAACCGGATCGAAGACGCATCCCTTGATGCGAAATATGCAGAATCCGGGGAACTTCGCCGTTATCGCCCGTGGCTTGATGAAAACCGTGCGTTCCGCCCCCATCAGCTGTCTGATGAAGTCGAACAGGTTCTGCACGAACGCCGCGTTGCCGGGTCGGCCGCATGGGTGCGTTTGTTTGATCAGACCATGGCCGAGTTGCGTTTCCCGATTGATGGCAAAGACCTGACCATGTCCGATGCAGCCAATATGCTGTCGTCGAACAAGGTCGAGGATCGCAAAAAGGCCGCCAAATCCATCGGTGATGTGTTGGGCAAGAACATCAAACTTCTGGCACACGTGACCAACACCCTTGCCAAAGACAAGGAAATCGATGATCGCCTGCGCAAATTTGCCACCCCGGTGTCATCGCGCAACCTGTCCAATCAGGTCGAAGACGAAGTCGTCGAAGCGCTGAACACGGCTGTTCAAAACAGTCACGCCGATCTGTCGCACCGTTATTACCGTTTGAAAGCCAAATGGTTCGGTGTTGATCAGCTTGATTACTGGGACCGCAATGCGCCGCTTCCTGATGATGATGATCGTCAGATTGATTGGGATACCGCACGTTCGACCGTATTGAAGGCGTATGGTGAATTTTCACCGGAACTGGCCGATGTTGGTCAGAAATTCTTTGATAATCCGTGGATCGATGTCCCGCCGCGTGCAGGCAAGTCATCGGGCGCCTTTGCCCATCCGACCGTGCCATCGGCACACCCTTATTTGCTTTTGAACTATCACGGTAAAACCCGTGATGTGATGACGCTGGCCCATGAACTTGGCCATGGGGTGCATCAGGTCTTGGCGGGCGAGCAGGGATATTTCCTGTCTGATACGCCGCTGACACTGGCGGAAACCGCATCTGTGTTTGGGGAAATGCTGACCTTCCAGTCGATGCTGCGTTCGGAAAGTGATCCGAAGATGAAACGCATCATGCTGGCCGGTAAGGTCGAAGATATGCTCAACACCGTTGTGCGTCAGATTGCGTTCTTCGAGTTCGAGAAACGCGTTCATGACAAGCGCCGCGAAGGTGAATTGACGGTTGATGAGATCTGCGACATCTGGATTGCCGTACAGCATGAAAGTCTGGGCGATGCCATCCGGTATGAGGACGAGTACAAATATTACTGGTCCTACATTCCGCACTTCATCCATTCGCCGTTCTATGTGTATGCCTATGCCTTTGGCGATTGCCTTGTGAACTCGCTATACGATGTTTACCAAGGGGCTGAAGACGGCTTCCAGCAGAAGTATCTTGATATGCTGAAAGCTGGCGGCACCAAGCGTCACCAGGAACTTCTGGCACCGTTCGGACTTGATGCATCTGACCCGGCCTTCTGGCAACGGGGTCTGAATATGATCAAGGGCATGATCGACGAGCTGGAGGAGCTTTCCTGATATGAGTGATAACGACGATAACTATACCGCCCGGTCAGAAGAAAACAGATTTGGCGGACGGGTTCGTCGTTATGCAAAGGTGGGGGCGTCGGCCAGTAAGCTGGCCGCGCGTCTTGCCACGGGAAAAGTGTTCGGCGGCGAAATCGATCATGCGAAATACGCCGCCGAACTGACATCTGCCCTTGGCGGGCTTAAAGGCCCGCTGATGAAGGTCGCCCAAATCCTATCGACCATCCCCGATGCCCTGCCCAAGGAATATACCCAAGCCTTGGCAACCCTTCAGGCCGATGCGCCCAGCATGGGCTGGTTGTTTGTCAAACGCCGCATGCGTAGCGAACTGGGGGCGGGGTGGCAGTCAAACTTCACGGAATTTAGCCACGATGCGGTGGCCGCCGCATCCCTTGGTCAGGTCCATAAGGCAACCTTGCCCAATGGGGATGAAGTGGCCTGTAAGCTGCAATATCCCGATATGTCGGCAACGGTTGAGGCCGATCTCAAACAGCTTCGTGCGGCCTTTGCGATCTATAAGCGCTATGACAGCGCGATTGATGCGCAAAACATTCAGGAAGAACTTTCTGCCCGCCTGCGCGAAGAACTTGATTATGCGCGGGAAGCCAAACATATGCGGCTTTATCGCCATATGTTGGCCGATGAAAGTGCGGTGCATGTGCCCGAACCGGTGGATGAACTCACCACCAGCCGGCTTTTGACCATGACATGGCAGAGCGGGCAAAAATTTCAGCATTTCCTAGATAGCGACCCGGATCAGGATGCGCGCAATACGGTTGCGCTTAATATGTTTCGGGCGTGGTATGTGCCGTTTTATCGCTGCGGGGTTATTCATGGCGATCCGCATTTGGGCAATTACACGTTGCGCGATGATCATTCGGTCAATCTTCTGGATTTTGGCTGCATCCGGATTTTCAAACCCGATTTCGTCAATGCGGTGATCACGCTGTATGAGGCGCTGCGTGATAATGACGATGAAAAGGCGGTTTCTGCCTATGAAAGTTGGGGGTTTGAAAACCCGTCACGCGAACTGATTGATGTTCTTAATATCTGGGCCAGTTTTGTGTATGGCCCGATCCTTGATGATCGGGAACGCAAGATGGGCGAAACCAATTCGGTTGCCTATGGCGCGGAAGTCGCCGGGAAGGTGCATCGGGAACTTCGACGGGTGGGCGGGGTCAAGCCGCCGCGTGAGTTTGTTCTGGTGGATCGTGCTGCGGTGGGGCTGGGGGCGGTGTTCTTGCGCCTTGATGCGCATGTGAACTGGTATCGCCTGTTCCATGATCTGGTCGGGGATTTTGACGTCGACAAGCTTGCCGCACGTCAAAAAGAAGCCCTTGATCTTGTCGGGTTGGAACGCCCTGACGCCTGATTTGGCGAAATGTAGGGTGCCATCGCACCGCGATTCGGCTTTCAAGGCATGGAATCGGGTACGCTGTTTGCGCTTTTTCACGCCATAGAGCGTCAATTTCACCGCAAAATCCCGACTATTTAAAAAAGGCCGGCAAAAAATTTGCGAACTTTTTGCGTCCGCTTGCGTTTCGTAAAGACTGTTATCACGGTGATTGATGCAGACTTATGCGTTTTTTTGTAAGATAATGTTCACTTACTGCGCGGGGTAAAAATAGGGGAAACTACCGTAAATCAAAGACCTATTACATACTGGTGAGGATAAAGACCTGTTCCAGCGTGGAAATAAAGTGTGCGGTTTTCCGCGCATTCCGGATTTTCAATGTAATTAACTGAATTAAAGTTAAACAGGTTTTTTGTTGGTTTTTGATATTGTGGTTGTCGGTTGGAAATCGCATCTTGCTTTCAACGCAGACATGGCGGGGCGTCATTGATTGTTTGTCCTGAGCAGCAATGACGGGTGGGACCTGACATGTCACCAAGGCTTTACGGCTTTGGAATGCGTGGTGGGAAAGTGGGCGGTTTCTTCTGCATTTGCTGGAAGAACCGCCTTTTTCTTTTCTGGCAAGGGTGCTTGTGATCGGTCCGAAAGGAACGCGTTCGACGTTCTGGAACCGGTTACTGGAATAAAAACAACAATTACCGTGCTTACCAAATACATTAGGGAAGGAGGTCGAACGCGATGAAACTGGCCGTTCCAAAAGAAATATGGCCCGGAGAGAAGCGCGTTGCTGTCACACCAGATACCGTCAAGAAATTGATTGCTCTGGGGTTTGACGTTGCAATTGAAGCTGGTGCCGGAATAGATGCTGCCATACCCGACGATCGATTTGTCGATGCCGGGGCAACCATTGCCAAAACAATGAAAACCACCGTGAAGGATGCCGATGTCATCTTCAAGGTGCGCCCACCCGTCATTGATGGCAAAACCAACGAATTAACCGCCTATAAAAAGGGGGCCGCTGTTGTGGCCCTGCTTGAGCCATTTGATCGTAAAGAACTGATCGAAGCCATGGCAGCGGCGGGTGTTGATGGCTATTCCATGGAATTGATGCCGCGTATTTCGCGGGCGCAATCGATGGATGTGCTGTCGTCGCAATCCAACCTTGCGGGCTATCGCGCGGTTCTGGATGCTGCGCATGAATTTGGCCGCATTTACCCGATGATGATGACCGCTGCCGGGACTTTGGCACCGGCACGTATTGTTGTGGTCGGGGCCGGTGTTGCCGGTCTTCAGGCAATTGCAACCGCCAAGCGCCTTGGTGCCGTGGTATCGGCATTTGATGTGCGCCCGGCGGTAAAAGAACAGGTTCAGTCGCTTGGCGGGACCTTTATTGAAGTCGAAGATGACGCTGCATCCGATGCCGAAACGTCCGGTGGCTATGCCAAGGAAATGTCGGACGATTACAAGAAAAAGCAGGCCGATAAGCTTAAAGACGTTCTGTCAAAAACCGATATCGTGATCACCACGGCCCTTATTCCGGGGCGTCCGGCACCAGAAATTGTCACAGCCGACATGGTTGCCGGCATGAAACCGGGTTCCGTGATCATTGATCTGGCGGCTGAACGCGGTGGCAACGTTGCCGGTGTCAAACTGGGCGAAACAGTTATCACCGCCAATGGTGTTAAGCTTATTGGGTCGGAAAACATCACCAGTTCGGTGGCAACCGATGCGACGGCGATGTATGCCAAGAACCTTTTGAACTTCATCACCCTTTCTGTCGATAAGGACAAAGGTGGTTTGGTGTTTGATGGCGAAGATCAAATCATCAAGGAAACCCGTCTGACCCATGACGGAAAGGTCGTTCATCCTAAATTCGGTGGGGAGGAGATCGCAAATGGCTGATCAATCCGTAGCCCAGAATGCAAATGAACTGCGCGATGCTGCGCTTGGTCTGGCTGAAAAGGCCGCCCAGCTTGCCGATAGTCTGGCCAATGGTGCCAATGACGCGGCAAATACGGCAACCGTTGTGGTTCAATCATCGGGTGTCAGCCCGACGGTCATTGGACTTACCGTGTTCGTACTGGCCTGCTTTGTTGGCTATTACGTCGTGTGGAAAGTCACCCCGGCCCTTCATTCACCCTTGATGGCGGTAACCAACGCCATTTCATCGGTGATTATTGTCGGTGCGCTTCTTGCAGCAGGTCCGGTGGAGATGAATTTCTCCAAAATGATGGGCTTCATGGCGGTGATATTGGCTTCGGTCAATATCTTTGGCGGCTTTATCGTCGCCCAGCGCATGCTGCAAATGTTCAAGAAAAAGAAGTAGGGGGAACACACAATGTCGGAAAACCTATCGGCTTTCCTGTATCTGGTGGCTTCGGTCTGCTTCATCTTGTCGTTGCGCGGACTTTCGTCACCTGAGTCAGCCCGGAACGGGAATATCCTTGGCATGGTTGGTATGGCAATCGCCATCTTTACCACGCTGGCATCCCCGTCGGTTCTGTCATACACAACCATCATTGTCGGTATTTTGATCGGTGGATCGATCGGTACGATCATTGCGCTCAAGATCAAAATGACCGCATTGCCACAGCTTGTGGCGGCCTTTCACTCGCTTGTCGGTCTGGCGGCGGTGTTTGTTGCCGGTGCGGCACTTTATTCGCCGGGGGCCTATGGCCTTGGCACGGCAGGCAACATCGGGGCCGCCAGCCTGATTGAAATGGGTCTCGGCGTTGCGATTGGTGCGATTACCTTTACCGGATCGCTTGTTGCCTTTGGCAAGTTGCAGGGCATTGTTTCGGGAACGCCCGTTCGTTTTCCCGGTCAGCATATGCTTAACCTTGCGATTGCGATTGGGATTGTCGTCTTTGCCGTGATTATGGTGGCAACCGAAAGCCATACGGCGTTCTGGATCTTGGTTGCGCTTGCGCTTGTTCTGGGCATCACGCTGATCATTCCGATTGGCGGGGCGGATATGCCTGTTGTTGTTTCCATGCTGAATTCCTATTCCGGGTGGGCAGCATGTGGCATCGGCTTTACGCTTCAGAACAATGCTCTGATCATTACCGGTGCGCTGGTGGGTGCGTCGGGTGCGATCCTGTCTTACATCATGTGTAAGGGCATGAACCGGTCGATCTTTAACGTCATCTTTGGTGGTTTCGGTGCCGAAGGCGAAAGTGCCGCCGCCGCGGGTGGCGACAATGACCGTCCGGTCAAATCCGGCTCGGCCGATGATGCGTCCTTTATTATGAAAAACGCATCAAGCGTCATTATCGTTCCGGGCTATGGCATGGCCGTGGCACAGGCACAGCACGCCTTGCGTGAAATGGCCGATATCCTTAAGGCCGAAGGTGTCAAGGTCCGCTATGCCATCCATCCGGTGGCCGGACGTATGCCGGGCCATATGAACGTGCTGTTGGCCGAGGCCAATGTGCCTTATGACGACGTTCTGGAAATGGATGAAATCAACCGTGATTTCGGATCCGCCGACGTTGCCTTTGTCATTGGCGCGAACGACATCACCAACCCGGCGGCGAAAACCGACCCGGCAAGCCCGATCTTCGGCATGCCGATCCTTGAGGTCGAAAAAGCCAAAACGGTGCTGTTCATCAAACGTGGTATGTCGGCAGGCTATGCCGGTATTCAGAACGAGTTGTTCTTTAAAGACAACACCATGATGCTGTTTGGGGATGCCAAAAAGATGTGCGAAGAAATCGTCACGCATCTTGATAGCTGATCAAGCCATCTGGTTTGAAAAACGAAAGGCGGCTCCGTTGGGGCCGCCTTTTTTCATTTAGGATGTACCATCTTGAAATATGCGACGTTTTTATTGTGAGAGAAGGAGTAATAGATGGTTGCCAAGAAGGCGCACCATTTCGTTCCCCGTATGCTGTTGAGGAACTTTGCAAACGAACGAAATAAACTCTGGTGGTTCCGCAATGCGAGTGGGCTTCCTTGCCCGCAGGAGCGGCTGCCAGAGAGTATTTTTTTCCAGAACCATTTGCACGCAGAGCAGCTAAAGAGCGGAGAGAAGGACGTCAGTTTGGAGGATGAATTTGAAGCATTGGAGAATTTGATCGCCCCTTTGTTCGCGAAGATAATCCAGCGATCTGAAGCAGGGGAAAACCTTATGCTCAGTGATGAAGAGCGAACCTTATGTGCTGTGTATATATATACTCAGTGGAAGCGAACACCTCAGTCTTTTGGTCAACAGCTGATTCAAGATCAGTTTTTAGCTTATCGTGATCGTGCGATTTCTCGTCTTAGACAGAAATCTGACAAATTTGACGATGAGATTGAGGATTGGTTGTCTGACGAGGTGGCGCAGGAGAGGGTTAAGCAAAATATTCGCGTAGGCATAATGCGTAGAATGGATCCGCAAGTTTCTGATTGGTTGAGTAAGCTAAGTATTGGTGTTGGGCGCATTTCTAACGCCAAGAAGGCATTCGTGATCACGAGTAACCCGGTTGTTAAATTAACGACTAGAGACAGTTCCACTTTGGGAGAGCCGGGGGTTGGATTTTATTTGCCTATTTCAAAGCGGGTGGTCTTGTTCACTTCTACATTTGGGGATGAGACCCATGGTATGTCGATTGTTAATGATCGCTGGATTAGAAATTTTAACCTCGCATTATGCGGGCAATCGGAAGAAATTGCGGGGCATTCAAAAGAGTTGGTGCATTCTCTAACAAAGGTTAGAGGAAAAAAGAAATGTTCTGAGAAGTAAGTTTCGCTAATTTTTTCGCCAAATTTTGGAAATATTATTTCTGAAAATTTTTGGGAAATTTTCATGTTTCGGTTGGTAAAGGTCTCGTTTTCTTTGGTGTTTATTCTGTCGGTCGCGCTGGTCGCATCGATGGGGCTGACGATCCTGACCTATGTGCGCCTGACGGCTGAAAAGCCGATTGCCGCGATGTATTTTGAGCCCGTGTCCGAGGATGTTTTTACCGCCCATCTGGTGTCAGAAGATCAGGGTGTGAATGGCACCTATGAGATCTACGGCGATCAGTGGCGGATTGATGCGGAGTTTATCAAGCTGAAACCTTGGGCCAATGTGATGGGCATGGATGCCCGGTATCAGTTGGTCCGGTTTGAAGGGCGCTACGGCGATATCGAGGCGGAAAACACCCGCCCGCATCTTGCCTATGATCTGGGGGTGGGGGATGTGCTTGATCTTGCGAACTATCTTGCACAGTGGAATTTCTTTGTTGATGCCGAATATGGCAGCTCGACCTTTACCGATATCGATCCGGACATGGTCTATACGGTCTATCGGACCCAGTCAGGGATCATTGTCCGGTCTGAACCGATGCCCGAACCCATCGGTTATGAGCCGACCATGCTGGATCAGGTTCAAGGTTGGGTTTCGGGCAAATAGGGTTGGTATCCGTTAGGTCAGTTTTGTCTGGTTTGAAATATTTCAACTTACTGTTTTTAAATACATAAAATGTCAGGTCCGAAACTGGCGAGCAGGGATTTGGGCCCCGACGTAATCTTCCTTCATCGTTAATTGCACCGCGCTTCTGTGAGCCGGTGCCAGATGGATTGGAAGACATCATGTTACTTCAAGACAAGATTATCATCATCACCGGGGCCAGCAGCGGCATCGGTGCGGCGTCTGCCAAATTGTTTGCATCCGAGGGGGCCAAGCTTGTGCTCGGCGCACGTGGTGCGGACCGGCTTGATCAGGTTGTTACTGAAATCGTTGGTGCCGGTGGAGAAGCCTTTGCACTGGCGGGCGATGTTTGTGACGAAGCTTATGCCAAGGCGCTGGTCAATGCCGCCGTCGGGGAATATGGCGGGCTTGATGTCGGCTTTAACAATGCTGGACGGTTGGGAACACTTGGGTCGCTTGATGATATTTCGGTTGATGACTGGGACAAGACGCTGCGTGCCAATCTGACATCGGCGATGTTTGGCGCAAAGTATCAACTGCCCGAGATTGCCAAGCGGGGCGGTGGATCGGTGATTTTTACCTCGACCTTTGTGGGGCATACCATCGGAATGCCCGGCATGACGGCCTATGCCGCCAGCAAGATGGGACTGCTTGGCATGGCGCAGTGTTTGGCCGTGGAATATGGCGGGGCAAATGTTCGGGTGAATGCATTGGTGCCTGGCGGTACGGATACACCAATGGCGGCAAGCTTTACCTCTGATCCTGAAACCCGTGCGATGGTTGAAAAGTTCCATGCTTTGGGGCGGATTGCTGATCCGGTTGAAATCGCCAAGGCGGCAATGTTTTTGGCATCAGATGCTGCCAGCTTTGTGACGGGAACAGCCATGATTGTTGATGGTGGAAATTCGATCTGCAAGGCAGCGTAAAATGGTGACCCCCGCCCGAATATATCCGGGCGGGGGTGCTTTTGTCTTAGCCAAATGCGCGTTTGAGAACCGGCACGTTCGAGACAATCAAAACATCAATCGCCAGCACCGTTACCAGCGTAATGCCGGTCAGCGGGAAGGCCAATGATAGCGCTAACATCACAAACACGGCCCCCTTCCAAAGCGGCAGGTTTTTGGGCATTGGCGGTGGGGACAGGCGGATGGGGCTGTTGGACGGGCGGCGCAGCCACCACATGACAATGCCGCTGATGCACAGGAAAATCACCGTCAGGCAAAACAGGGTATTGGCAATCACGTTCCACCAGCCGAGATCCCCCTGATGAAGGGCGGTTCCGACCGCCATGCTTTTGGCACCCAGCGAATAATCGGCAAAGCCGACTTCGGCAAGAACCTTGCCGCTATATTGATCGATATGGATGGTGCGATCCCCGGTCGGCATGACGCTATCGCCGCTCATGGTGTCGGCGGAAAGGGTGTAAACGCCGTTTTCGCCGCGCGGCAGATTGACGCGGAACTGGCCACTAAAGCCGATGCTGTGGGCAAAGGCCGTGACTGTATCAAGATTAACCGGTGTGCCATCGGCAAGACCGGTCATGCCGACATCCGATCCGGATGCAGGCATCGGGGTTTGCTCCAGCCCCCAGGGGGCATCATGAAGTGCGCCGTGGTTCATATCGGCATGAATGTCATCAGACAGCGGGACATTATCCCATTTTTCAGCGGGAAAAGTGCTCCAGGCCTGAACAAACTGTCCACCCCAGATGCCCGCCCATGACAGGCCGGTGATCAGGAAAAAGAACAGAATGACCGAGATGTAAAACCCGCTGGTGACATGGAGTTCTTTCCAGAACGTCCGGCGGGTTGCACGGAAGTCCGGCCATAAAACGGATCGCAATCCTTTGCCGTCGCGTGGCCACCACATATAAAGCCCGGTGACGATCAGAACGATGGCAAGGCCGGCAGCAATTTCAATCAACCGATCGCCAAGATCACCGATCAGAAGTTCGCCGTGAATGCCACTTGCCCAGTAAAACCAGCTGTCATCGGTCACAATGGTTTTGCGGATTTCGGTGGTGACAGGATCAAGTGTGACAACATGCTGCTTGCCGCCACTATCGACCAGAAACATGGTGGCAAGATCGTCTTCGATCGGGGCGATATATTGGCTAACCGTCGCATCGGGTAAGGAGGCACGTGCGGCTTCTGCCTGTATCTCAAGGCTTTGGCGGGTGCCGTCGGATGCAAGGATGCGGTCGCCAAACCGGGTTTCAATGACATTGAAATACATCATCAGAAGGCCGGTAATCGCCAGCATGAGCAGGAAGGGAACAACATAAAGCCCGGCATAAAAATGCCAGCGCCATGCGGCGTTGTAAAACTTGCGCGACAGGCTGCGGGATCCTGGATCGGTGGTGGTTTCGCGCGCGGGCGAAGCATTCTGTTTCATCAGAAAGAACCTTTTATGATCGGATATGCAAAACACCGCAGGCACGCGGGAATGGCGCGCATTGACTGCGATGAAAGGACGGCAGATCAGACGATAAAGGGCGGGGCACGCGGGATGTTTGGCGTGTCACGGGTGTTCAGCCGATGTTCAAGCCGCTTGGGCAGGTGGGCAAATACACGTGTGGCGAATTCAATGCGTTCGGGAATTGACGGGTTATCGGGCAGGATAACCGCCGATGCAATGCGACAGAATTCGCAAGAGTCGAGCAAACCGGCATTATTGTCCGGGTCGCTGATCTGACCGCTCAGACACAGGACGGGAAGAGTACCATCGGGCAGGGCAAAGCTTGCCAGATCGCTATCGGGTATCGGGCCAAAGGATGCCAGCTTGTGCGAGACGCCAACAAGCATCAGGGCGATCACGCATAGAATGCGGACCGTGATCTGAACCCGTGATCGTAATGCAGGCATTTAATTTTCCCCAGCCGTTGCCATCGAATGTGTTGTCGATGACAGATACGCGACACGCGTTTAACGGGTTTCAGGATTTTTCGCCATGACATTTATCATGTTCGATAAATTTGAGTTTGGGCAGGGTGGGAAGGCGGAAAGCAGAAAGCAGATAAACCAAACCCGCCTGGATTGCTCCGAGGCGGGTTTGGTGCACGGGTCCGAACTTAGCAAGCTAAATTCGACCATGCAGTATCACGTTCGAGGAACCCCGAAAGTGAAAAAGAAGACTAGAAGCCTTCACGCTCGATGCGCTTACGCTCCAGCTTGCGGGAACGACGGACTGCTTCCGCCCCTTCGCGAGCTTTCTTCTCCGACGGCTTTTCAAAGTGACGACGGAGTTTCATCTCACGGAAAATGCCCTCACGCTGCATCTTTTTCTTAAGGGCTTTCAGAGCCTGATCGACATTGTTGTCGCGAACGATTACCTGCACGGAAACCACGCTCCTTTCAAAAAAACAAAAACACCCGGAGAAGCGGAATGCCCTCCGGTTGGATCTACGGTCAACATGACCGTGGCCTGTATATAGTGCAAACCGGCCAAAAAGAAAAGAGGGAAGAGGATGTTCGCCTTGGGCGTTCATTCCACCGATCAAAGCAAACGCCCACGCAAAAAGTCGCGTCAGAACCGCTATATTCAGACCCTGAATGCGTCAATTTCCAATGTCGTTTTTGTGATTGCTATCACGAGGTGAATTAATTGGGTAAAAACTCGGTAAAAAGTTGGGTATAGTGCTTTGACAAAATTGGCTTATTGCATTTTAGCCATACAAAAGGTGGGATTTGGATATGGAAAGCTCTCTGCGGGAGGCGGCAATCGCACATGCGCCGTTCTTCATTACCGGACCCGGACAGTCAGATGTCCTGTTTACGATTATTGTCTGGTTCGTTGTGCTGGCGGTGTTTGGTGTTGGCGCGCTGTATCTAAGCCTGCATGCGCTGCCGGAAAGACTGGCCCATCACGCCAATCACACGCAGCTTCAGCTGATCAGTATCCTGACCCTTCTTGCGCTGTTTACCCATAACAACCTGTTCTGGTTGGCGGCATTGGTGATTGCGGTTGTTCAGGTGCCTGACTTTTATACCCCGATCAATGCGATTGCCGACGCGGTCAAGGCGATGGCACGTCAAAGAGGTGCGATAAGCGACTCGGTCTTGCCAACAATGGCAACCGACGGCGCTGTTGCCACGGAAACCACGAACATGAGCGTTGAAACCACCAACACGGGTGCTGAAACAGGCAAGACGACCGCGCAGGAGAACCATAAAGATGTTTGAGCTTCTTCTGTGTTCAATTTTCACCATCCTGCCGGATTACCTGTTCCGCCGTTTTCGGCAGGGCAAACGTCTTGGCAAGGAAATCACACTGTTTTCCGTCTGGTATGAGTTGCGCTACGGCATTGTTGCCTGTGCGATCCTGACGATTTCGCTGATCACGCTGATATTCTATTTCCATCCATCCAGCCAGAATGTCGCGTCGTTCTATAGAACGCTGACAATCCTTCCGGAAAAGAACGGCCGGGTGGTCGAGATTTATACCGGCAATGATGATCAGGTGACATCAGGGCAACCCTTGTTCCGCCTTGATGATCGTACCGAAACCGAAGCGGTCGAAATGGCCACGCAGGAAGTCGCACAAATCCGTGCGCAGATGGCCGTAGCCGAAGCTGATCTTGCGGTCGCTGCCGGTAATCTTGAAGAAGCACAAGGTGCCTATGCGCAGGTTCGCGATGAATTGAACGTCAAGTCAGACCTTCTGTCGCGCGGAACCAACGCTGTTTCCCGGCGTGAGGTCGAAAGACTCGAAGTTTCCCTGACAACGCGCCAGGGCGGGGTCAATGCCGCACGGGCGAATATGACAGCGGTCCAAACCAAACTGGACACATTGTTGCCTGCACAGCTTGCCAGTGCAGAGGCATCTTTACGTTCGGCCGAAGTTGCCCTGTCAAAAACGGTTGTCCGGGCCGGTGTGGATGGCGAGGTGCAACAATTTGCCCTGCAGATTGGTGATGTTGTGAACCCGCTGTTGCGTCCGGCCGGTATCTTGATTCCCAAAAAGCCTGACGAAGTTGTGTTTCAGGCCGGGTTCCAGCAGGTGTCTGCACAGGTTGTCAAAGCCGGGGTTCTTGCCGAAATGGCCTGTGCGTCGCTTCCGTTTGAAGTTATCCCGATGCTGGTAACAAGTGTGCAGCCGGTCATTGCGGCCGGTCAGTTCCGCCCGACCGACAGATTGCTTGATATCTCTGAACGCAGCACACCGGGTACGTTTTTGGCTAAAATGGTCCCGCTTTATCCAGAACAGGTCAAAGATGTGCCATGGGGTAGCCAGTGTATCGCCAATGCGTACACCAATACCCATGATCAGCTTGACGATCCGGATATTGGAACCGGCGAATGGCTGTTCCTGCATATGGTACAGACCGTCGGGATCGTGCATGCCTTGCTGTTGCGTGTTCAGGCATTGCTGTGGCCGATCCAGACATTGGTGTTCTCTGGCCACTAGGGATTTCCGCATAGGGTCTTTACAGAAGGGCGGTTTTGGTTGGATATAGGGATATGTCGATCCTTAAAATTGCCCGGATGGGCCACCCGGTTTTGCGCCATGTCGCAGGCCGGGTTGAAGACCCGCTTGATCCTGAAATTCAGCGTCTGATTGCTGACATGAAGGACACCATGAAGGATGCCGGTGGTGTTGGCCTTGCGGCACCACAGGTGTTTCAGTCAAAGGCGATCATGGTCTTTTTCGTGCCGGTCTTTCGCAAAAGCGATGACCCGGATGACGGTGAAATTCCGCTGAGCGTTCTGATCAACCCGGAAATTGAACCGATTGGCGATGAAATCGTCGATGGATGGGAAGGCTGTTTGTCCATTCCGGGGCTTCAGGGTGTGGTGCCGCGTTGGAACAAAATCCGTTATCGCGGGTTAAATGAGAAGGGCGAGGAAGTCGAACGCCTTGCCGGTGGGTTCCATGCCCGCGTGGTTCAACATGAATATGATCATTTGATCGGAGTCATGTATCCCGAACGTATGGAAGACATGACGCTTCTTGGGTTTAACGAAGAATTGCGTGAGTACCCGCCCGAGACGACCTTTAGGCAGTCAGACGTATCAGAAGATGCCAACGATACAGATGCCGATGACGCCACCATAAGTGATGAGGAGGCCTGATATGACCGTGTCCGAAAGCATGAGCCGTCTGGATGCCCAGCGCCAAGCTCTGGTTGAAGCCGCCCTTGAACATGTGCCGTTTGATGGCTGGACGAAACAGTCGCTTTTGGCCGGTGCGGAGGATCTTGACCTTGCACCCGGTGAAGTTGACCGTTTGCTGCCCGACGGCATTCGTCAGGCGATCATTACCTATGTTGAACTGGTGGATCGTAAAATGGTCGCAGCCCTTGATGAAAAGGGGCTTGATGACATGAAAATTCGTCAGCGGATTGCAACTGCGGTCAAGACCCGCCTTGATCTGGTCGAAGATCAAAAAGATGCCGTCCGTGCGGCCTTGGCCAATCTTGCCTTGCCGCAAAATGTTGCTATTGGTCTTAAACTGACCCATGGCACGGTGGACAAGATGTGGGTTGCCGCCGGGGATACATCGACCGACCATAATTGGTACACCAAGCGGATGTTGCTTGCCGGTGTGTATGGATCGACATTGGCCTTCTGGCTTGATGATAAATCCGACGGCCATGCCGATAGCTGGGCATTTTTGGATCGCCGGATCAGCAATGTGCTGCAGATCCCGAAAATCACCGCCAAGTTCGGGCAGGTTGGCAAGTTTGCCGCAGCGCCCTTCAAACTCGGGGCGAAGCTTTCGCGCTGTATCCCGACCGCCGGGCGTATGCGCCGCCAGTTTGGTGGATAGGTCCGCCGTCTGACATTGGATGTTTAGTAGAAAACGCCACCGGCATGATATGCGGTGGCGTTTTTTTGTATGCTCTGGTTTGGAAACTCGGCGACCTTTCGGGTCAGAACGTGTTTTCGAGGAAGCTTAAAAGAGAACGGTCCGGTGCATTGGCCCGTTTGGTTTCTTCGGCCAGATCAATGTTGAAGGCTTTGCCAAACAGATGGGTCGGGGCCTTTTCAAGCGCCTTGTCTTCGCGATCAAGAGCATCATCATCTGACTGGATTTCCTGACGCGTCGGTTTGGCGGCAAGGGCAACCAGTTCAGACGGGGGTGTGCCCATCCAGATGCCTTTGCGGTTTTCCTTGGCAAAGTCCTGATCACGCAAATAGGTTTCGCAACTTGGATGGCTATCGCAGCTTACCATATCGACCATCGCCCAACCGGCCCGCAGGATCAGGCGGTTCAGATCGTTCCGGCCAATGGTGCATTCGGTCAGCATCGGGAAAAGCTGAACGTCCGATACCTGCTGACATTTAATCGCATAGTTATCAATGATGCGATCAAGCGCCTGTGTTGCGGCGGCACCGCATTTAAATTCGACATTTCCGGCCCGGCAGATCATGCCGGGTTTTGGCGCACGAATGCCAAACAGCTCGACAATCATATTGCCAAAGCGAAGCTTGTCGCCTTCGACAACATCGGGGAAGCCAGCAGCACCGGGTGCCGCATTGGCATGGTTCATCTGGCTTTCGATGGCGTTCAGGCCAAGGGCCAGTGAAAGAAGGATCAGAAGTTTCTTCATCTCGTTCCGTCCATAAAGAGTTTCCTGTCCCTACAACAGCAAACCCGATGCCAATCGACTGGGCATAAAATGCCATTCGATGGTGTTTGGTCGTAACGCTATGAATGTCATACGAAAAAGCCCCGGATAGGTTTGGCATCCGGGGCTTCTGTCATGCGTATGATCGCAAATTCTGTCGGGTTATTTTGGCAAGACCCATGTGACATGGCCCATTTTGCGGCCGGGTTTTGCTTCGGCCTTGCCATAGAGGTGCAGTTTGGCATTTGGCTCGGTCAAAATTGCCTGCCAGTCATTGATGTCATCGCCCAGAAGGTTCTTCATCCGGGCCCTGGAATGGTGGGCGGGATCGCCCAAGGGCAGGCCACAGACTGCACGGATGAACTGTTCGAACTGGCTGGTGATGCAGGCATCAATCGTCCAGTGCCCTGAATTATGCGGGCGCGGGGCGACTTCATTGACCAGAATAGTGCCATCAGTGGTGACAAACATCTCGACCGCCAACAGACCGACAAATTCCATGGCACTAACAAGCTTGATCGCCATGTCTTCGGCTTTTTTGGTCAGATTATCTGCGATTTCAGCCGGGGCAACCGTCACATCCAGAATGTGATTGGTGTGGACGTTTTCAACCGGGCAGAAGCAGGCGGTGTCGCCTTTTACGCCGCGGGCAACGATCACGGATATTTCGCGTTCAAAGGAAATAAATCCTTCAAGGATGGCTTCGGCATCCTTCATTTCTGCCCATGCTTGCGCAAGATCGGTCTCGGCGGTGATTTTGACCTGACCTTTGCCGTCATAACCCATTTCGGTGGTTTTAAGAACCGATGGACGGCCCAGTTTGGCAACGGCGGCTTCAAGATCAGCCAAGGAGCGCACGGCTTCAAACGGGGCAGTTCCGATGCCATGATCATTGCAGAAGGTTTTTTCGCGCAGGCGGTTTTGCGAAATATGCAGGCATTTCCAGCCCGGCCGTACCGGTACGAGTTCCGAGAGAAGCTTCACGCTGTCATGGGGGACGTTTTCAAATTCAAACGTCACGACATCGACATCTTGGGCAAAGGCCCGCAGGGCATCGAGATCGCTGTAATCGGCAATGGTTGCCTTGGCAGATACCTGTTCGGTCGGGCTATCGGCACCGGGGCCGAAGACATGAACCTTATAGCCAAGCTCTGCGGCACAGAAGGCGGCCATGCGGCCGAGTTGGCCATTGCCCATAATGCCAATCGTGCTGCCCGGTGCAATGATGCGCGTGTCGAAATCCTGCGTCATGTATTCCTCGATCAAAAATCTTTCCGCCGGGAAAGCATTACCTTAATTCAGGCAACGATAAAACTTGTTTGGGACAAACAAAAACGCGCCCGATGGGGCGCGTCTGTTTGCAGATCACGGTGCCGGATCAACCGGTTCGTCTGCGACCGATGCGGTCTGGGCTGCGCGCCAGTCATCAAGGCGCGTGGCAAGATCGTCATCCATCAGCGCCATGATACCAGCCGCCATCAAACCGGCATTCTTTGCACCCGCTGAACCAATGGCAAGGGTCCCGACCGGAACGCCACCGGGCATCTGAACGATGGAAAGCAGGCTATCAAGACCTTTAAGAGTGCGGCTTTGAACCGGAACGCCCAAAACCGGAAGCGGGGTCATGGCCGCAGCCATGCCCGGAAGATGGGCCGCACCGCCCGCACCGGCAATGATGACCTTAAGGCCGCGCGACTTTGCCGATTTGGCATAATCATACAGGCGATCAGGTGTGCGATGGGCCGAGACAATTCTGGTCTCATACGCGACGTTCAGCGCATCAAGGACATCTGCTGCGTTTTTCATGGTTTCCCAGTCAGACTGGCTTCCCATGATAATGCCGATGACCGGTGTTTGATCGCTCATATTGGCGGCTCCGTTTCGGGCGGTTTCGTGAAGGGCCGCATTATATGCAGCAGGGCCTGGCATGCAAGCTTGCTTATGCCATTGCAGATCGGTTGAAACTTGTATATCTCAGGCCTGCCTAATCAAGCAAATTCGACTATTCAAACGTATGGAGTGGCTATTCTTACTGCGGATTGAAAATGGGGGTGAACTGATTGCCCTTTTGATGTATTCTTTACCAATAGCTCATATAACTGTGCAGGTAGCACGGAAGGTCAGACATGAAAGTCACGCGACCCACTTCAATGACACCCTCTATGGGGGGAGGGGATGGAAGATATCCATCAAGTCAGTACGGTGTTTTTGCCTATGGCAAGGACGCCGGACGTCGTCGTGGGCCAAATCAGCAGCATCAAGTTGATATTGATACCGAAAACCTTCCGGAACCTGTGGAAGACGTGCATTTTCATACGCCTGATATCGCCAATGTATTGGGCATCCCCGATGATCAGGTGACGCCAGCGGTGGAACAGGCAATTGGCCGCTTGATGGTGCGGATCAATAATCTTACCGATAGTTCGGCTGATCTGAAGAAACGTTTGGCACAACTTTCCCGTACCGAAGGCCGCGATCCGTTTACCGGTGCGCTGAGCCGCCCGGCATTCATGCAGATTCTTGAAAACGAAGCGTCTCTTTTGGGGACTGATCGGACCAACCGGACGATCTTGATTTGTGAGTTGTCAAATATCGAAGATATTTTGCAGCGCTATGGTCAGGAATGCAAAGACGGGCTGTTCAATTACGTGCGGAGTATTATTGGCGATTTCGTCATGGCGCCGCATCATCTTGGATATCTTGGCTGCAATGACTTTGTTGCCTTGATGTATAATGTGGATCGCGACGATATCTTGCAGCGTATTGATGCCATCACCCGTTGGCTTAACCAGCATCCCTATACCCATAAAGACAAAGAAATCACTGTTGTTCCGGTCTTTGGCATGTATCAGGCTGTCGGTGGCGATACCGCTATATCAGCATTGAACGCAGCGGATTCGGCCTTGCGGGCGCAAAAGGAAATGTATTTCGCACAAATTGATCGCATCCCGTACGGGATTTGATCGGTCAGCTTATCATTGTCCCATCATTGCAAGGCCCCACCTTGCAGGGCACTCTTTCCCAAAATCGGCTCCCGATCTCATCCCCACACACAATGCCAGACACATCCGGATTTAAGTCAAAAATCCGAAATCACGTGCCAGATGCGCGCGATTGATTGTTCGGTATGATCCGATGGTTGGACGGCCGGAATTTTATGAAAATATGTGTGCGTTGCGAAAGCAATGGCCCAAGATCGCGCCCGAAATCAGGCGATGATGTCGGGAACCAGTTGCGACTCGATATACAGGATTTCGTCTTTGAGGGCGAGTTTACGCTTTTTCATGCGGCCCAGACGCAGTTGATCGTGGTGTGGGGCCAACACCATTTGTCCGATAGCGACATCAAGGTCGCGGTGTTCCTCGCGTAAAGAATGAAGTCTTTTTTCAATCTCGATCTGATTGATTTCGTCCATTTTTGATCCAGCTTAATAACCAACGCGAAGTGATCTTGATATTAACAGATATCAGATGGGCAACCCATATGATTTATAACAATGATAACCATATCGGGAAGGAAACGCATGCGGATCGGGATTTTGACCAGTGGTGGTGACTGCGCGGGATTGAATGCGGTTATTCTTGCCGTCGTGCGCCGGGCCGTTCTTGGCTATGGCTGGGACGTTGTTGGTATTCGCCAGGGCACACATGGCCTGATGCAAGACCCGCCACAGGCGATTGATCTGAATGATCAGGTGAACAATGACGGGATGCTGCGGCTTGGTGGCACCATATTGGGAACGATCAACAAAGGGGATCCGTTTGATTATCCGATGCCCGATGGTAGCTTCGCTGATCGTTCCAACGAAGTGATTGAGGGATATCGCAAGCTTGGCCTTGATGCCCTGATCGGCGTTGGCGGGGATGGCAGCATGGCGATCTTGCATCGGCTGGCCCAGATGGGCGGGATCAATCTGGTGGGCATTCCCAAGACCATTGATAATGATCTGGCACAGACCGAATATTCGGTGGGCTTTACCACGGCGGTGAATGTCGCGGTCGAGGCCCTTGATCGGTTGCAGCCCACGGCGGCTTCGCATGACCGCATCATGATATTGGAAGTCATGGGACGCGATGCCGGGCATATCGCCCTGTTTGCCGGGGTGGCCGGTGGGGCGGATGCCATATTGATCCCGGAAATGGATTATGATCTGGATGCGCTCAGCGAACATTGTCTCAATATCCGTAAACGCGGGCGCAATCATGCCTTGGTCATCGTGGCAGAGGCCGTAAAGCGCGATGATGGCAGTGCCGTGACCCAAGGCAATGACGGGCAAAAAATCCGCTATGGCGGGATTGGTCATTGGTTGGCCGAAGAATTGGGGGCGCGGACCGGCTGGGAAACACGGGTGACGGTTTTGGGCCATGTTCAACGCGGTGGCATTCCATCCCCGCGGGACCGCGTGATAGCATCGGCCTTTGGCGTGCATGCGGTTGATCTGATTGCGCAGCAGAAATTTGACCGGGTGGTTGCCTGGTCAAAACGCAAGGTGATCGATGTGGCGATGAAAGATGTTATTGTCGGACCACGGCTTGTCGATACAAAGGGCACCATGGTTTCAACAGCCAAGGGGTTGGGGGCCTATCTTGGAACCCCGCCCAAGAAAGTCCGAACAGCAAAGACCGTCTGAGCAAACCAGATAAATGAACGGGTTGGGCATGAATCAGGACGAAGTCTGGACTTTTACGGTCGAGATGTATGGGCGAAGCGGTGTGGCCAAGCTGTGTCTGGATCTTCAGGATCGCTGTGGTCTGGACGTCAATATGCTGCTGTTCATGTTCTTCCTTGGCCAGAAGGGCCTGGCCCCGCACAGCATATCGTCACTTGAAGAAACCGTGCGCGATTGGCGCGATAACGTGATTGTGCCACTGCGGACGACGCGCAGGTTTCTGCGCGATGCGCCGTCCGACAGTGCGCAGGAATTACGTCAACGGGTCAAGACCGACGAATTACAGGCCGAACGCATTGAACAACACATATTATGTACCGCTGTTCAGCCGATCCCCTGTGATGACCCGTATGCCGGCGCACATGCCTATCTTTCGCCAACCCGGTTTGATCTGAGCCAGAATGAATGTGATGCCGCCCTTAAAACCCTGATCGCGTTGACGGGGCTTTAATCGCGGTTTTTAGGCACACCTGTGACCGGGATGTGATTGGCGGCATCTTCATCGCCCCAGCGTGCGGTTTCGGGCAAATCAATGTCAAACAGATCAAGAATCCGGCCGCAGCTTTGTGTCACCATTTCATCAATCGATGTTGGACGGGCGTAAAATGCCGGAACGGGTGGGGCGATAATCGCGCCATTTTCTGTGGCTTGCGCCATGTTGCGGATATGTCCGGCATGCAGCGGGGTTTCACGCGCCATCAGGACAAGACGGCGGCGTTCTTTGAGCATCACATCGGCCGCGCGCGCGATCAGATTGTCTGCGACTCCGCTGGCAACCTCGGCCAGAGACTTCATAGAACAGGGGGCAATCACCATACCGCGGGCGCGAAAGGATCCCGATGCAATCGGGGCACCGATGTCGGCATTGTCATGGAGGATGTCAGCCATCTCCTTGATTTCGCGGATTTTAAAATCGGTCTCATACGCGATGGTGCGCTCTGCTGCCTTGGAAAGGACCAGATGAGTCTCGATTGGCGTGTTTTTCAGCAATTGTAAAAAACGTATGCCGTAAATCACACCGGATGCACCGGTTATGCCAATGATAAGTCGATCTTTTTGCGTCATGCCGTTCCTTGTTCGACTGTGTTCTCGATCACGTCGGTGATTGAAACACTGGAAATCATGTTACGAAATTAATACCATCTTCCTGTGGGCAATGTCAGATATAAGGAGTAGGCGAATGAGCGTTCAAGGTCATATCGAAGCTCTTACTGCCAAACATGCTGCACTTGAGCAGGAACTCCACCTCGAGACGCGCCGTCCGGCGCCCGATGATTCCCTAGTCGCAGACATTAAACGTCGCAAGCTTGAAATCAAAGACGAGATAAACCGAATAACCCATTAGCCGTCCGGGCATGGATAAACGTGTGATAAAAAACACGCGATTCCCCATGCTGACGGTTTGACGACCTCATAGATTTCCATACTCTTGCTTTTGCCGCCTCCGATTGTAGCCCACGCGTGAGGCGGCAATTTTATGTCTGTTCTTCCAATTCCTCTGTGACTCCCCAGATATGAAACATACGCATGCACGCACCAAAGCGATCATGTAAGCGGTATGTTTTGAGTAATTGTAATCCGCAAAAACCCGGGGATTACAGACGTCTACCAATGTCTAAGGGGTATTGCTAAAATAAATCGGTATCATGATGCCGATTTATTTGACATCATACAGACGCGCTCTATTTGGGCAAAAGATCCAATGTCGCGGGAGGAAGTTTTACCAATGACCGGTCGCTATCAGGAAATCTATGATCGTTCGATTGCAGATAAGGAAGGCTTTTGGGCAGAGGCCGCAGAAGACCTTTCATGGTATCGCAAATGGGACCGTGTTCTTGATGACAGTAACGCGCCATTTTACCGCTGGTTCGTCGGTGGCGAGGTCAATACCTGCTATAATGCGCTGGACCGCCATATCGAAAACGGCCGCGGCGATCAGGCAGCCCTGATTTACGACAGCCCGGTCACGGAAACGGTTGAAACGTTCACCTATACCCAATTGCGCGATGATGTCGCCCGGCTTGCTGGTGCCTTGCATGCCCATGGTGTGAGCAAAGGCGACGTTGTCATCATCTATATGCCAATGATCCCGCAGGCCGCGATGGCGATGCTGGCCTGTGCGCGGATCGGGGCTATTCATTCTGTGGTGTTTGGTGGCTTTGCGTCGAACGAATTGGCGACCCGTATCAATGATGCCAAACCCAAGCTGATCCTGTCTGCCAGTTGCGGTGTCGAAGGATCACGGGTGATTGAATACAAGCCGTTGCTTGATCGTGCGATTGAGCTGGCAGACCACAAACCATCAAGCGTGATTTTATTTGCGCGTCCGCAATGCGATGCGGCGCTGATCGAAGGACGTGATTACGACTGGGTCGTTGAATGTGCCAAGGCGGCACCGTCTGACTGTGTGCCGGTTGCCGCGACCGATCCGCTTTATGTTTTGTATACGTCCGGAACGACAGGACAGCCCAAAGGGGTCGTGCGCGACAATGGCGGGCATATGGTTGCCCTGCAATGGTCGATGACCAACATCTATGATGTCAAAGCCGGTGACGTCTATTGGGCGGCATCGGATGTCGGCTGGGTGGTTGGGCATTCCTATATCGTTTATGCGCCGCTTCTGGCGGGCTGTACGACCGTGATGTATGAAGGAAAGCCGGTTGGAACACCCGATGCGGGGGCGTTTTGGCGGGTGATTTCACAGCATAAAGTCAAAGTGTTGTTCACGGCACCAACGGCATTTCGCGCGATCAAGCGTGATGATCCGAATGCGAGCCTTATGGGCAATTATGATCTTAGTTGCTTTGAGGCGCTTTATTTGGCGGGGGAACGTTCGGACCCTGATACATTGCAATGGGCGGAAAAAAGCTTGGGCGTTCCGGTCATTGACCACTGGTGGCAAACCGAAACCGGCTGGTCGATCTGTGCCAATCCGCGCGGGATTGAATTATTGCCGATCAAGTATGGTTCACCAACGGTTGCGGCGTGTGGCTGGGATGTTCAGGTTCTTGATGAGGTCGGAAAGCCGCTTGAACGCGGAAAGATCGGGGCCCTTGCAGCCAAACTTCCATTGCCGCCGGGAACCTTACCCACACTTTGGCAGAACGATGATCGGTTTAAATCATCCTATCTTGATGAATTTCCGGGATTCTATGCCACGGGGGATGCCGGTTTTATCGATGAGGATGGCTATATCTATGTCATGTCGCGTACTGACGACATCATCAATGTCGCGGGGCACCGCCTGTCGACCGGGGCGATGGAAGAAGTCCTGTCAGGACATCAGGATGTGGCCGAATGTGCAGTGATCGGCGTGCATGATGATCTTAAGGGGCAATTGCCGCTTGGGTTTGTTGTGCTGAAATCGGGTGTGACCCGTCCGTATGAAGCCATTCTGGCCGAAATCGTTGCGATGGTCCGTGATCAGATTGGCCCGGTTGCAGCCTTTAAGAAGGCAACTGTGGTTGATCGCCTGCCCAAAACCCGGTCGGGTAAAATCCTGCGCAAAACCATGCGGTCGATTGCCGATGGTGAAAATTACAACACACCCGCAACAATTGATGATCCGGCCATTTTGCCCGAAATCGCCGAGGCGTTGAAGGAAATCGGTTACGCCAAATAACCTTCACGCTTTGACCTCCAGACTTTCCGATTAACCTTAAAAAGGCACCCGTCACGGTTTTACCTGACGGGTGCCTTTTTGTCAGAACGCTATGCGGAATCCGGAGGCATCAGGCCCCTGATCACGTGTCCTGTTCGGGGATGATAAATGTCGGAAACTCTGTATTGGGTTCTGGCATATGCAACGCAACACCGGCCTTCGTGATCATTTGATGGATAGGGGCGGGCGGTGAAACGTCTGTAAAGAACGCGCTGACATCGCTGACCGATCCGCCTCTGACAACGGCGTTGCGGCCAAACTTGGTGTGATCGGCGACGAGATAAGACTGACGGGCATTGTTCAGGATGGCGGATCTGGCGCGGACTTCTTGTTCGTCAAAATCAAGCAGGCTGCCGTCGGGATCAATGCCGCCCACGCCAAAGATGCCGTAATCGACCTTATAGCTGTTAAAGAACGCTTCGACATCCGGGCCCAAAACATCACGATCCCGGTTGCGCAAGCGTCCGCCAATCAGGGTGACTTCAAAGCTGTCATTGGTGGCTGCGACATAGGCGACATTGAGATTGTTGGTAAATATCCGCAAATCACGATGCTGCAGCAGTGCACTGGCCACCAGTTCTGGCGTTGTGCCGATTGAAAAGAACAGCGATGCCCCGTTGGGGATTTCACGCGCGACAAGGGCTGCGATCTTACGCTTTTCATTTACGTTAAGAACTTTGCGTGCCCGATAGGCAATGTTTTCGTGTTCAAGGGCCGGTTCAACCCCGCCATGGCGACGACGGAGCAATCCTTCGTCACATAACGCGCTGACATCGCGGCGGATGGTTTGTGGGGTTACGTCAAAGCGTTCGGCGAGTTGTTCAATGGTGCGGAAACCATCGGCGCGGACAAGTTCAACAATACCCGCTTGGCGTTCGGTCGGACGTTTTTGCATGGAAACGTTTCTTCGGTGTTGTTCGTCTGAGTTCAGGCGAATGGTATGCAGGGCGCATGTCGGTTGCGTTACGGTTTTGCGGCATTCCTGTGAAACAAACTTAACGCGCTTCTTGACCACTGCCCAAAGAAAAAGGCCGCCCATCGGGCGACCTTTTGAATTGGATTAGGAACGGAAGAGGTTTTCGGCAGCTTCCATATAGTCGGAAGTTTTCGGTTCTGACTTCTTCTCGTTGGCCTTTTTACCCGGATAATCTGGTTCCGGATTGATCTGCAACTCTTCTGGAAGCGGATCCGGCTCGACATTTTTGGCAATTTTTTCCGGGTTTTTGGAACGCGCGATCACGACCTGTTTTTCAAGATCAAGCTCGGTGCAAAGGCCCATGGTCACCGGGTTACGCGGTGTCAGGTTTGCCGAGTTCCAATGGGTCCGGTCACGGATTTTGCCGATGGTGTCCTTGGTGGTCCCGATCAGCTTGCAAACCTGTGCATCGGAAAGTTCCGGGTGATGCTTCAGCAGCCAAGCAATCGCGTTCGGGCGATCCTGGCGCTTGGATACCGGGGTATAGCGGGCACCTTTGGACTGCGAGCGCGGGCGCGGCAGATCGGATTTCGCCATTTTCAGCAATTCACGCGGGTCTTTTTCACAGCGCGCAATTTCATCCTTGGTCAGCTGACTATTGGCGACCGGATCAAGGCCGACAATACCCTGGCCAACATCGCCATCGGCGATTGCCTGGATTTCAAGCTCATGCAGCTCGGTAAAAGCAGCAATTTGCCGGAACGACAAGCCGGTATTGTCGATAAGCCATACGGCGGTTGCTTTGGGCATGAGGGGCTGTGCCATAGTTCCTCCTGTTTCTTTCTTTCTCTCTGGAGACCGGCGTTGGGCTAGGCCCAAAAAGCGCGGGAATATCTGTCCCAGAATATAATCTCTTTTGGTGGTCCGGCAATGCAGCAAAGGCAACCACGAGTGTTGCTGCGCATCGTCGGACCCGCCATTGCGTTCTTTTCGATCAATGTGCGGGTAAATGCAACAATCTGTTGCGGACGAATGGAAAGAATATTTCTTTTCGATCCGCAATCATAGTCATGTTGCCATGGATTGGTCAGTTAAATTCGTCAGACCGGCATCCATAAACGATCATGCGACTTCCAGTATCACTTTTCCGATGTGCGCGCCACCCTTCAATATGTCGTGTGCTTTTGCCGCATCGCCAAGGGAGAGGGTTTTATAGACCACAGGACGGATTTTTTGATCCTCGATCAATGGCCAGACCTGTTGACGAAGGGCATCAGCAATCGCCCCCTTATTGGCAACCGGCTGTGCGCGCAAGGTGGACCCCATCAGGGTCAGGCGTTTTAGCAGCAATGGCGTGAAATTGGTTTCGGCCTTTGGGCCGCGCAAAAACGCAATAATCAGGATGCGGGCCTCGAACGCGGCGGCCTTGAAATTTCGACTGACATAATCACCTGCAACCATATCAAGGATGACATTCGCCCCTTTGCCATCGGTTGCGGTTTTGACTTCTTCGACAAAGTCCTGCGTTTTGTAGTTGATTGCGACATCCGCACCCAGATCAAGACAGGCTTGGCATTTTTCATCTGTGCCGGCCGTGGCAATCACGCGCGCCCCAAATGCCTTGGCAAGCTGGATGGCGGTTGTGCCAATGCCCGACGTGCCGCCGTGAACCAGAAATGTCTCGCCAGCTTTGAGTTGGGCTTTATCAAAAACATTATGCCAGACCGTAAAATACGTTTCGGGTAAGGATGCGGCTTCGATCATGCTGAAACCCTTGGGGACCGGCAGGCACTGCGCGGCGGGGACGCTGGCAAATTCGGCATATGCACCCCCGGTGACCAATGCACAGACTGGGTCACCGATCTTCCAGTCCTTAACGTCTGCGCCAAGTTTTATAATCTCGCCGGCCAATTCCAGTCCGGGGATTTCCGATGCGCCAGGCGGCGGTGGATACATGCCCGCGACCTGCATCAAATCCGGCCGGTTCACACCGGCGGCCCGGATACGCACCAAAACATCCTCAGACCCGAATTCCGGGATATCGGCTGTGCCAAGTGCGAGATAAGGTTTCTCCGCGTCTTTTCGAATTTCGATGACGTGCATTTGCGCGGGTAAATCTTGATTGGACATGACGACCTCTGTGGCGAACAGTAAATTCTATACCTATCTAATAGCCGCAAACGGCTATCGGTTAAACTAGACGATCAACCAATCGGGCTTGGGCCCAAATTGGGGATGTTTGTTGTCGGGGAAAGGATGATGAGTGTGAATGACGATGATGACGGTCTGAAAAAGGCAGCAGAGTTTGGCTTGCCGCGTAATCTTGAAGGCATGTCGGTCGATAGCCTGAAAGACTATCGCGCAGCTCTTGAGGCAGAAATCAAACATGTTGAAGACGCGCTGGCACATCGCGAAGGCGCGGTCGCCGGGGCAGAGGCATTGTTCAAGATTTAAAGGTTGTGCCCAAGCGATGAGGTCTTCCTGAGTTTTGTTATGTTGATTGCGGTGATGCCAATTCGATCCGCAAAGGGTGCATGGACCTTACGGCGCAGTAACGCTAAGGGACGAAACGGTGCTTACCAGTTGATCCAATTACTAGACTTGAGGATAGATATTTTAGACCTGGGGTTAATTGAAATTTAAACTTCCCGTATTATATGTTGATTAGAGGGTCATCTGTTGACCCCCTTGTCGAACGTGATGTTTCGATGCCTCCCTGTTAAACTTGAGCCGCCCTTTTTTGGGCGGTTCTTTTTATTTGTGTTGATATCGTAATGGTTTGAAAGCGGTTTGTGGCGGGGATTTAGGAATATTTCGGCTGTTAAACGCGTAAATCAGTACGTGTTAATACGTATTGTCACAATTGTGCAATTAATAGCCTTGACCGCTTATGAACCGCTGGCTAAAGTTCGCTCCACAAGAAGAACAAAATCAAAAAGTCCGGCAAGTTTAGCAGGTTGAGGTAAGGCCGCCCCGAAAGTGGGCGGTCTTTCTATTTGGGGCGCGCTGCCTTGAAGCCGCCAACCCTGTTTCCAATATGTTTTGGATGACATACGAGCATCCACCAGCCTCGGAAGAGGCGTCGTATCACAGTAATTTTGCAGTTGTTCATTTTTCACGGACATATGACGAGGCCTTCGCCTTGCTCGTAGAAGCACGCAATTACCTTACCGCTCATAGAAGTCAGCGGAACAAGAATCTCCATAGCCGCGAAGCACTTGCGCAATGCATAGAAGAAATGCGGATGACCACGCGCCTCATTCGGGCGATGGCATGGTTACTGGCTGTGCGTGCGGTGGAAAAGGGCGAAATTCCTTGGGAAGAGGCGGTTGATGTTGACGATCTGATGGTCGACCTGCGCCTGTGCATTGAAGACCGGCACAAGGACTGTCAATTCCTTTCGCCGCCACTGCTTGACCTTATGGGGCGTGCCTATGCGCTTTATATGCGGGCGGCTAGAATGGAACTTCAGGTCGCGGCACGCTGCAACGCTTAAGGCAGCTTGATTTCCCCAAACAGCAATATGCTTTGGCACCCTATGACGGTCTCAACCGTATTACTGTCAGGCTTTTTATTGGGGAAACTGGTTTGGCAGGTGAAAGGTCGAAAGACGCTTTAGGTCACGTGCGCGATTGAACCTGAAAGACTTCAATCGGATCGCTAAAGCCCTTCATCGTGCGTGTGCCCTGGGACACAAACGCCGCACGGCTGCCGCTATAAGTATTCTTGACGTTCTCGGACACCAGTGTTTCATCGCCACCCGCCTGTGCGCAAACACGCGCAGCAAGCTGCACGACGCTGCCGAACAGGTCATTTTCTTCGGCAATGGCTTCACCGGCATTGATCCCGATACGGATCTGGAATTTCATGTCCTGACTGGCATTGTGCGAAGCCATGTTTTTCTGGATTTCAATCGCCGCTTCGACCGAACTCGCAGAAGACGGGAACACAGCCATGATGCCATCCCCCATATGTTTGACTTCCTTGCCATAGTTATTGATCAGGGCCGTACGCACGATCTGGTTATGGATATGAACCATCTGTTGCGCACCATGATCGCCCAATTCCTGGGTTTTGGCGGTTGAATTGACAATGTCGGTAAACATCAGGGCATGAAGTTTCTTGCCGGGTCCTGCCTGTGGGCCACCTGCAGGCTTTTCGGTCCAGTCGGCAATGGCTTTTGAAACCGATGTGGTGATGCTTTTCTCGTCCTTGATATAGGCATCCATCGATTTGCGTCCGGCGCCGTACATATCCTTGTATTTTGGCTCAAGGATATAGTTGTCGACATTCTTGCAGAACGTATCGGCCATGCTTTTGTTGGCACCAAGGGCGGAGATGCAATCACGCAAGACCGTCCGGCAATCCTTCTGATCAAGCGAATTGGTTTCGCTGCAGGCATCACACGCACCAGCAACGTACAGATTGACGCCAAATTTGTGATAGGCGTCCAATGTCGGAACCGTGCGTTTGATCGCCTGCATGGAACCCGAGATAAATGACTTCATCTGCTCGCGGGTTGCGCGCATTTCTTTGTTTTCGACCAAAGGTTTTTCGGGCGTGTCGTCAATTGTCTGATCTTCGTTATCGTCGGCTGTCGTATCGTCATTCTTTTGGGTTTCGTCTGATTCTGTCGCGTCAGAAGAACCCTCATTAAGCATTTCAGCCGCCATTTCGGCTGCTGACTTGCGCGATGCCGATGTTTGACCCGCACTGTTGGTGCCGCCAGATTGAGCCGGTCGGGATGCCTTCGTGCGCGGCTGGCGCGAACTGGTCCTTGATGCCGACGGGGACCGTGAACGGCCTTTGAATTTTTGCGTTAAATTCATCAACATCGGGACGACACTGGCAAGGAACCCGACCGTAAAGGAGATAAAGTTGGCCTTGTCAAAGAAGCCCTGACTGATATTGACGCCCATGCTTGGCAGGAATTCGAGACCCTTGGCGGACAAAAGCATGACCGCTAGGCCAATGGCAATGGCCACACAAAAGGCAATCATCATCTTAAGCGCCAGACCGACAATGCTTTGTCCTTCTGACGACGCACTGCGCGGTTGCACGGCTGCCGGGGCTGTCTTTGGTGCCGCCTCGTCCGCATCCGAACCACTTTTCGCAGCCGTGTCATAGGATGGCGCAGAAGCAGGGGAGGGTTCAGGGCGTTTCGCCGGGGCCTTGGCTTTGGCTGCGGGGCGGTTGCTTTTTGGGGTGCTGCTTTCAAGTTTTCCTTGGCCGCGGGTCTCATAGATCACGTATTCGTCGGAACTGTTGGTTTCGTGATTGTAAACCTCACGAATCACTTTCACCCCGGAAACGTGATTCGCCCGCTCGACCTGCTTTGCTTCTTCTTCAGCCTGCTTTTTTTGCGCACCGGTAAAGTGGCCGTGGATTTGCCAACGGCCGGAACGGTCTTTAACGTAGACCTCATAGCTTACCTGGTTACGCGCAGCCACTTGGTTCATCTATAACCCTGGTGGTATTGACAAGCAAAAAGGGGCAGCGGAAACAGGCTACCCTATCCTAACAGATGTGATTATGGCAAAAAAATGTCTGAATAACCATCAGATATGGTGCATGGCAGACCAGACGTTATGATATCCGCGGTTTTTTGCCGTGCGGTGACTGTCAATCAACGGTTTTGACAAAGAAAAACGCCCGCAGCATCAAGAAGATGCGGCGGGCGCTGATCCCACAGAACACATGATGTGTTCTTTGATTAGTTGCCGATATTGAAACCAGCGAAGCGCTTTTTGAATTTCGCAAGCTGCCCGCCGCTGTCGAGAAGACGGTGTACACCAGTCCAAGCCGGGTGGCTTTTTGGATCGATGTCGAGCTTCATCACATCGCCCGGTTTACCCCAGGTCGACTGCGTGGTGAAGGTCGTGCCGTCAGTCATCTGAACGGTGATTTCATGGTAATCGGGATGGATATCTTTTTTCATCGCCTAATCACTCCGGAATTTGAAGCGCGGTGTATAGTGTAAAAAATCGGCTCGCGCAACCCCTGTAACCGGGAATTATCCGATTAACGTCAAAAGAAGGGAGTGCAGTAGCGATCTCGCGGTCGTTTAGCAGTCGCAAGCCGAGGTTTCAAGCTTTTCTCGCATGGGGGTTCTTATGCATACTTGCACAGCACTCTTTATATAGTATGGTGCGCCAACAATTGATTATCGCCTTGCCGGGGGCAGGATTCCCCCGATGACAGACGGAGAATAAGACTGTGGCCCTTGAGGAAACCCGCTTCCATCAGATTGCAGATGAAACCATCGAAAGTCTCTCTGATATCATTGATGACGCGCTGGGCGACGATATTGATGTCGATCTGGAGTCCGGAATCCTGACAATCGAACTCGATTCGGGTGAACAATTCATCATCAATAAGCATGGTCCGAACCGTCAGGTATGGCTTTCTTCGCCGGTGAGTGGTGCAAGTCACTATGATTTTGACGAAGATAATGAAACCTGGACCTCGACCCGTGGGTCGACGACGCTCAATGATCAGCTTTCTGCCGATCTTGCCGTCAAAACCGGAAACAAGCTTGATCTCGGCTGATATTCAATCGGCTTTGTGGTTCCCATCGCATACGGATAAGGTGCCTTGGCGCGTATACCTACTGCTTCAGCAAAACTGATCGATCGTGAAACAAGTCGGGATTTGTCCTCGTTGCGGGCAATCATCCCGTTTGTCACAAAATATCGTTTGCAGCTGTTTGGTGCCCTGATTGCACTGATCGTTGCATCGGGAACCGTTCTTGCCCTTGGCAACGGCTTGCGCATGCTTGTCGATGACGGGTTTGCCGATGGGGACGGGGCGCTGCTTGATCGCGCATTGTTCGTTCTGTTTGCGGTAACCTTGCTTCTGGCCGGGGCAAGCTATATGCGGTTTTTCCTGGTTTCATGGATCGGGGAACGGGTTGTTGCCGATATCCGGTCCGCGGTGTATCGCCATATCATTCGACTTGATTCGTCATTTTACGAAGTCACCCGCACCGGCGAAGTCCTGTCGCGTCTGACCACCGATACCACCTTGCTACAATCTGTTATCGGATCAAGCGTCTCCATTGCGCTGCGCAATGCGCTGATGTTTGTCGGCGGTTTGACCATGCTTGCGATCACAAGCCCGAAGCTGACAGCGCTTGTTTTGCTGGTTGTGCCATTGGTGGTGGTGCCGATCATTGGCTATGGCCGTCGGGTCCGCCGCTTGTCGCGCGAATCGCAAGATCGCATTGCCGATGTAAGTGCCTTTTCTGAAGAAACGCTCAATGCGCTGCGCACGGTTCAGGCATATACCCACGAAGAAATCGAAAGCACGCGTTTTAGCGGCCATGTCGAAGGGGCCTTCAAAACGGCTGTTTCCCGGATTTCAGCCCGCGCACTTCTAACCGCCATTGTGATTGTGATGGTGTTTGGGGCCGTGGGGACGATCCTTTGGATTGGCGGTCATGACGTTCTTGATGGCACGATTTCGGCGGGCGAACTTTCGGCCTTCGTTTTTTATGCTGTCGTGGTTGCCGGATCGGTTGGCGCAATCAGTGAAGTGATCGGTGATTTGCAGCGTGCAGCCGGGGCGGCGGAACGCTTGGTTGCCCTGCTTGGCACCGAACCTGAAATCAGGGCGCCACAAAACCCGGTTGCCTTGCCGATCCCGCATCAGGGCAATGTCAGCTTTGAAGACGTTACCTTCCACTATCCGGCCCGACCGGATCGCTCAGCACTCGAAGGACTAAGCCTTTCGGTCAAGCCCGGCGAAACGGTTGCCCTTGTCGGGCCATCGGGTGCGGGCAAGACCACCGTGTTTCAGTTGCTGCTGCGGTTCTATGATCCGGCAAGTGGTGTCATTCGGGTTGATGGGGTCGATATCCGGATGGCGGATCCGGTGGATGTGCGTGAACGCATTGGTCTGGTCGCACAGGACCCGGTGATCTTTGCCGCCAGTGCATGGGAAAACATCCGCTACGGTCGCCCCGATGCCAGTGATGCAGATGTCCGGGCTGCTGCGGATGCCGCACATGCCAGCGAGTTTCTTGACCGTCTGCCCGATGGTTTTGCCACCTTCTTGGGTGAAAAGGGTGTGCGCCTGTCCGGGGGGCAACGCCAACGCATTGCCATTGCCCGTGCCATCTTGCGCAATCCTTCAATCTTGCTGCTTGATGAAGCAACCAGTGCCCTGGATGCCGAAAGCGAACAGGTGGTGCAAAAGGCACTTGAAACCATCATGGCAGAACGCACGACATTGGTGATTGCCCATCGTCTGGCAACGGTTCTGCATGCAGACCGGATTGCCGTGATTGATGATGGGAAGCTGGTGGCGATTGGCACCCATCAGGAATTGATGGAAAGCTCACCACTTTATGGTCGGTTGGCCAAACTGCAATTTGATCAGGATGCCGCCTGAGGGTGACTTTGAGATATCCTGAAGACGAACAAAGCCTCAGCCTTATGGTCTGGGGCTTTTTGCTGTCTGTGCGACCTGCGGTCAGGCACTTCTAAGACACGCGGCCGAACCTTCTTCTGGTAAGACAATACGCCCGCCCGCAGGCATCAAAAAAGCCCGCCGAATGTTCAGGCGGGCTTTTCATCTGTATCAACCATGGCCTTACTCGGCGCTGGCGATCTTTCTGTTATCAAGCGACAGCTCGGCATATTGCTTGCGCAGGATATCTGCCCCTGCAAGGAATGTTTTAAGCTCCTTGCCTTCAAGCGTCTTGCCGCTGGGCATTTTGACCCGGATCGGGTTGACCTGCGCATTATTTTTCAGGATCTCGTAATGCAGGTGCGGTCCGGTTGAACGGCCCGTTGTTCCGACATAACCGATAATGTCACCCTGCTTAACCCGTGATCCCTGTTTCAGACCTTTGGCAAAGCCCTTCATGTGGGCATAGGCGGTATCATAAGAATCGTTGTGGCGAATGCGGATATAGTTGCCGTAACCGCCATTGCGACCGATTTTATCGATTGTGCCGTTACCGGCTGCAAAGATCGGTGTGCCACGTGGGGCAGCAAAATCGATGCCTTTGTGCATTTTGGTATAACCAAGGATCGGATGCTTGCGCTTGCCGTAGCCCGATGACAGGCGTGCGCCATTGATCGGGGTCCGCATCAGGGCACGACGATAAGACTCACCCTTCTGGTTATAGAAGTCGGCGTCACCGTTGCTATCGACATAGGAATAAAGCCGGACCTCATGACCGCTGAGCGTCATGCTGGCATATAAAATATCGCCATAGCGCACGCGCTCGCCAGCATCGTTCTTAAGTTCCTGATACATGACTTCAAAACTGTCGCCCGGCTGAATGTCACGCTGGAAGTCGACTTCATAGGAATAAAGTTCGATCATTTCCATCAGGACCGGCAAAGGAACGCCGGTGCGCTCCGCCGCTAGGAACAGGCTTTGTTCAATGGTGCCCGCGGCAACATTGCGCGACGTGGTCAGTTCAATTTTGTCTGATGATGCCTGATACCCGTCTTCGGTACGTGAAACCGAGACAATGGTTTCCGGGTCTGGCTGGAAGCTGAGTTCTTCTAAAAGCTCGTCGGTTTCTTGCGGATCGGCTGAATAAACAAGATCGAATTCCTGACCTGCACGCAGCTTGCGCGGATTATAAACATCGCGCAGTGCTTCAATTGCGTTAAAGGCGCTCGTGCGCTGAAGGCCGGTCGCCGTCAGGGTCGCCATCAGGTTGGAACCCTGTTCAAGAACAACCGTCTCTCGGCGGGGTTCTTGTTCAGGAATGCTTGCCGTCTCGGTAACGTTCGCGACGTTACCTTCCATAACATAGCTCTCAGCAGCACTGGCAGAAAGGGCTGTATCTGTGGCGTTGGAATAATGATCGGATAACAAGTATCCTGTCGTCCCCCCCAGAATTGCCATAACGCTAGCAATAGATACCAAGTCTCTTCCGGCCATTGCCGTAGAACTCCCCTAGAAACCAATACTCAGTTCACTCAGCCCGTCGCTCTTTTGGCAACATCGGCTCAAACCTTATACCGAAAAGTTTGATCGATGTGAAATGCCAATTCACATGGGCAAAAGCCACTACCATCCGACCATAATGGCGCGATTTCCTTTACGAACCGTTGAAGGGGTGATCGGCTTTTAATCATGATGGGCGGGGCTGAAATGCCAGCCGACCGTGGCAACAAGAAGGCAAATGAAAACCGATCCATATTTTCTTTGGGTGAAGCGTGAAATGCGGCGGGATTTGTAAGGTTACACGACGTGCGTTCGTGCCGCGTTTTGAAGCCGGATTGAGCACATATATATAAGTCGTGATTTTGCGGCAGGTCTTAGGGCGGGCTTGGTAAGGCTTATCGCTCTGTCTGATCGGGTTCGTGGCACTACTATATATGTATCGCTTTTTACCGTGGCGCCCTGAGCATTCTTGTGAGGCCCAATATCTCAAACGCCTTGAAATCTGATTGGCAGAAACAGGATGCTTTTCGCATCAATGAAGGGTGTGTGATTTAGTGTCCGCACGGGATGATCAACCAACGGGCGATGTGTGATTTTTAGCAGAAACAGGCCATTTCAAACGAAATGCAGTTTTTTGTGTTTTTCTGCACTTTTTTCAGAAAAAGGTATTTACAGGTCGATGTTAGGGCCCTATAACCCGCCTCCACCGACGGGGTGCGGCGCTGCGGAGCGGCGACGCGGACTTGAGGTAACGGAGCTACGGTTTCGGTAAAGTTCTTTGACATTGTTGATCAGTAGGAAGGGATGCGCGGGCAGCGTTATG
>NZ_JAVJRB010000001.1:0-138954 GCF_040218635.1 Thalassospira sp. | reverse complement strand
TCGCCTTTTTCAACCTGATCAACAACCGATAATTTAAAGCCCATATTGTAATCACGTTGTGTGCGCTTACGTCGCTCTGTGCCTGAACTAGACATTGTCGTCTCCTATGGGTGACAACGTATTTCAGGACGGGACATATGATCAGAGATAAAGGGCGCGATTGATACTATGCCTTTAAGTTCTCGAATGTAATTCACTCAAGAATTGGAAATGATTTAATTTGAATTTTCGAGTATAATTGGGACTACAATTTTGCGAATATATTGAATTGGCTTATGCATAATTCGAGAATGTAAGCAGTAAGGTGTTGAGCGCTCAATTGGCGGGAAGGCGAGTGATTGGTGCATTCCACATTGGCTCGGTTGCGATCAGCCGAGTATAAGAGTTCAGCAATTAGTGGGCTTTGTAGTTAACCCCATCAAAATCAGTGGCCAGAACTGTGTTGACGATGTCGGACCTTTGACGAAGAGGCTTTGGCGAAAGTTTTTTTACAATATTTTGGATATGAGTAACTTAATATTTGACGCGAAAAGTATGCAGATATGTTCATTAGTATGCTAGAGCGCTTTCGGTTGTATATCGTATAAAATCAAGAAACGAGTACATCGCATGACGCCGTACTTTGTCTTGGTGTCCTGTGAGCTTTTAAAGCTTGCGATACATCACCAATGCATCGGTTTCGCCCAATGTGGGGTGCATGAAGGCATCCGGAAGGCGACCGACAATCTCAAAGCCAAGTTTCGGCCAAAGATGAACCGCGGCGGCGTTGCTGGCGATTACGAAATTGAATTGCATGGCGCGATAACCAAGTTCCTTGGCGCGGATCAATGAATCTTCGCACATTTTCCGGGCAACCCCCCGGCCGCTTGCCTTGGGGGAGGTCATGTAACCGCAGTTACAGACATGCGATCCGCCGCCACCTTGGTTCTGCCGGATATAATAGGTGCCAACAATTTCACCGGCTTCTTCGGCGACCAGTGTGACTTTTTCCTTCTCCATCCAATATGCGATAATGTCATCATCGCTCAGGTTGCTGTCTATGGCATAGGTGTCGCCAGCCCGCAAAATCGGCGCGACAATTTCAAGGATAGCGGGAATGTCGTTCTTCGTCGCAAGACGGATCTGCATGTGATGGCTCGTTTGAATGGGGATGTGTGAGGCAGTTGGGATGATTAACTATCACCGCTTGAAAGGACTTGTTCAAGGATTTCCGGTTCAACCTCAAACGGGAGATTAGCCCGTCCTGCCAGTGCCTTGGCCAGTTCATTGCGATAGCGTTCGCGCGGAATTTCAACTACGCCAAACTGTTTGAGATGATCATTCACAAACTGGGTATCAAGTAAACTAAAGCCGCCCTGACGCATCAGGGCAACCAGATGGACAAGGGCGATTTTTGAGGCGTTTGTCGCCCGTGAAAACATACTTTCACCAAAGAACGCCTTACCAAGGCTCACACCATACAACCCGCCAACCAGTTCACCGTCAAGCCATGCCTCGATTGAATGGGCACAGCCCATCTTGTGAAGGGCGCAATAGGCATCAAGAATATTGTCATTGATCCATGTGTCGTCGCGGTTATCCGACGGTTCCGCACAGGCGCGGATAACATCGGGAAATGCACGGTCAACATGGATTTTATATGTGCCTTTCCTCACAGCCTTTTTCAGGCTGCGGGGCACGTGAAATCCGTCTAGCGGCAATACGCCACGCCATTCCGGGTCGATCCAGTAAAGGGTTGGATCATCATGGCTTTCAGCCATGGGGAACAGGCCGACGGAATATGCTCGGATCAACAGATCTGGGGTCAACTGGTTGGACATGATCGCAGAGATAATTGTTTCAATCCTGTTGTCTGAGGTCTGCTTACATATGAGCAACTCTGCCCATCCAGACAAGATCAGAATTTAATCAGAACTCTAGAATACCTCGTTTTGATTAACTTTTTGATGGCAGTGCGATGAAATGTAAGAGTTTCGTCATCCTGATAGCGTGATCTGATGTCAGCGAAGTCCGAAATAAAAAACGGGAACCCGAAGGTTCCCGTTTGAAATCATAATAAGCAAAGGTCGCTTATTTCATGCCCATGAACTTTTCCAGCCAGTGGATGTCGTAATCCCCCTTTTGGATGTCCGGGTTGGCAAGAAGCTTCTGATGCAGCGGAATGGTGGTTTTAATGCCACCAATCGCATATTCGGCCAATGCACGGCGCAGGCGCATCATGCATTCTTCACGATCACGACCATGCACAATCAGCTTGGCAATCATGCTGTCGTAATAGGGTGGGATCGAATAGCCGGTATAAATACCACTATCAACGCGCACGCCCAGACCACCAGGAGCATGATATTCCTTGATCTTGCCCGGGGACGGAACGAATGTTTCCGGGTCTTCGGCATTGATGCGGCATTCAATCGCATGACCATGAATTTCAAGGTCTTCCTGTTTGAATGACAATTCAAGGCCTGCCGCAACACGGATCTGCTCCCGCACAAGGTCAACACCCGAAATCATTTCGGTGACCGGGTGTTCAACCTGCAGGCGGGTGTTCATTTCGATGAAATAGAACTCGCCATTTTCATACAGGAATTCGATGGTGCCGGCATTGCGATAGCCCATGCCGATCATGGCATTGGCAACGGTCGTACCGATACGATTACGTTCTTCCGGTGTCAGGGTCGGCGAGGGGGCTTCTTCAAGCACCTTCTGGTGACGACGCTGCAATGAGCAATCGCGTTCAAATAAATGAACGGCATTGCCATGCGTGTCGCCAATGACCTGTAATTCGATATGACGCGGTTTACCAAGGTACTTTTCCATATAGACCGCAGCATTGCCAAAGTTCTGCAATGCTTCTTTGCGGGTCATGGAAAATGCTTCGGTAAGGTCCTCGTCGCGTTCTACGACTTTCATGCCGCGACCGCCACCACCACCCGATGCCTTGATCAGGATCGGATAGCCGATTTCTTTGGCGCATTTTTTGGCTTCTTCAACGGTGGTGATTTCACCGTCAGAACCCGGAACAACCGGAATGCCAAGCTTTTCCACAGTCTGTTTTGCGGTGATCTTGTCACCCATTGTGCGGATATGCTCTGGCGTCGGGCCGATAAAGGCAAAGCCGTGTTCTTCAACCATTGACGCGAAGTCTGCACTTTCCGACAGGAAACCATATCCCGGATGAATGGCGTTTGCCCCGGTGATTTCAGCAGCCGAAAGAATGGCAGGAATATTAAGATAACTGTCTTTGGATGCGGGCGGACCGATGCAAACCGATTCGTCGGCAAGACGAACATGCATTGCATCTGCATCCGCGGTGGAGTGCACCGCGACAGTTTTGATGCCCATTTCACGGCAGGCGCGCTGAATACGGAGCGCGATTTCGCCGCGATTGGCAATCAGGATTTTGTCGAACATGCGGTTCTTACCCCGGCTTATTCAATAATGATCAGCGTTTCGTCATATTCGACCGGATGCCCGTCGGTGGCGACAATCTGAGCCACTTTACCGGATTTCGGCGCGCGGATCGGGTTGAAGGTTTTCATCGCTTCGATCAGCATCAGGGTCTGGCCTTCCGTAACGGTCGAACCGACCGAGATGAAAGGTGCTGCACCTGGTTCCGGTGCAAAGTAAACGACACCGACCATCGGGGATTTTACAGCGCCCGGATGGGAACCCGCATCAACGGGTGCAGCAGCAGGTGCCGCAACCGGAGCCGCAGCAGCAGGGGCTGCAACAGGTGCGGCCACAAGGCCCTGACGGGCAACGCGGATACGGTTGTCACCAGCGGCAACTTCAATTTCGGTCAGATTGGTGTCGTCCAGCAGCTCGGCGAGCTGGCGAATGGCGTCATTGTCGATGTTGAACTTGCTCATTTCGATATCTTTTGTGATGGTGTGTGGATCAATCTGCGCATGGCATCCAGGGCGTGTATATAACTCTGGGAGCCAAAGCCATAGATCATACCGTTTGCAGCTTTCGAGACGTTTGAATGGTGTCTAAACGTATCCCGTTTTTGAATATTGGACAGATGGACCTCGATCATCGGCAAATCTGATGCCCAAATTGCATCGAGGATCGCAACCGATATGTGCGTATATGCCCCAGCATTGCAAAGAATGCCAGAATCTTCTTGTCGGGTTTCCCAAAACAAGTCAACCAAGTCACCTTCTTTGTTGTCTTTATGGCAGATGACTGACTGATAAAGTTTTGTGTCGATAGATCACAGTGGCCTTTGATCAGGTTCAAGGTCATTCCATCCCAGACATCCGTTTGAAACATCTCAGTAGGTTCAGATGCAGTTCACCATACTCCCGGTGAAGTGCCGCATCTGATCTAAGATGCTCAACATATTGGTATTGCGTTTATAACATGCCCAAAGCCTGACGCAACTTTGCAATGGTCTTCGCAGAACAGGGTTGCAAAGCCAATTGTCGACCGACTTTTGTCTTTCAAATGACTTTCGGCGGCTTAAGGCAAAAAAGCGGCGCAAGACCGCTTGCTTCAAGGCCACCTGCTGCGCATACTGCGCGGCAATCATGAAGATTTTAATACGATAGGGATTGAACGAAAAAGATGCGCCTTACGATCAACGGTGAAGACCGCAATATCGAAAATGCAGCTAATGTTGCGGAACTGCTTGGCGAACTTGGCATTGCCGCGACCAAGGTTGCCGTAGAACGCAATCTCGAAATTGTTCCTAAAACAGTATATGGCGAAACGCTTCTTTGTGATGGCGATAAATTTGAAATCGTTCATTTCATCGGGGGCGGTTCACAGGAAGCTGATCTTGCCGCTGCGCAGGGTGATGATGGCTTTGTTGTTGCAGGCAAAAAGTTTTCGTCACGTTTGCTGGTCGGAACCGGGAAATACAAAGATTTCGACGAAACCCGTGTTGCGATTGAAGCATCCGGTGCGGAAATCGTTACCGTTGCGGTGCGTCGGGTGAATTTGACCGATCCAGATCAGCCGATGCTGGTCGATTATGTTGATCCCAAGAAATACACCTATCTGCCCAATACAGCAGGTTGCTTTACCGCTGATGACGCTGTGCGGACTTTGCGTCTGGCCCGTGAAGCAGGGGGCTGGAATTTGGTGAAACTTGAAGTTCTGGGTGATCAGGCGACACTTTATCCCAATATGCCAGAAACGCTGATCGCGGCCGAAGCCCTGATCAAGGATGGCTTTGATGTCATGGTTTACTGCAGCGATGATCCGATTCAGGCCAAGATGCTTGAAGATATGGGGTGCTGCGCAATCATGCCGTTGGGGTCGTTGATTGGGTCGGGCATGGGTATTCTTAACCCGATCAACATCGCGCTGATCAAACAGAATGCCAATGTTCCGGTTCTGGTCGATGCCGGTGTCGGCACCGCATCAGATGCCGCCGTTGCGATGGAGCTTGGCTGTGACGGGGTTCTGATGAATACCGCAATCGCCGGGGCAAAGGACCCGATCCGTATGGCGCGCGCGATGAAGCATGCCATCATTGCCGGACGTGAATCGTTCCTGGCAGGACGGATGCCCAAGAAACAATATGCTGATCCATCCTCGCCTTTGGCCGGGATCATCTAGGAGTCGTTTAAACGCGATGATCATTTAAAACAAAGGGCCGTTTCACATTCGAAACGGCCCTTTGTTCATTAATGCATTGTTTGTTTGGTTGACGAAACGGGATGACTGCAAAAGTAGTCAGCGGCGTCAAACCCGTCGCAAATCATGAAGCGTCTTCGAGCCCTGAGAGAACCAATGAATTCACGCGGTCCATATCGGCACCGGAAACCATCGTTCCATTGATCAGGAAGGCGGGTGTGCCGCTGATGCCGACAGAACGGGCCATTGCGGAATATTGCGCAAGCATGCCATTGATTTCGGGCGATTTCATATCTTCGCGCATCTTTGCGACATCCACACCGGCACTCGTAGCAAGATCATTGATGCGTTCTTCATCAAGAAGGCCACGGTTACTCATGAAGGCTTCATGGATTTCCATGTATTTTCCTTGCTTGGCAGCGGCAAGGGCAGCCCGGGCCGCATCAGCACTTTCTTCGCGCAGGATGGGGAATTCGACAAAGATGGTGCGGACTTTGCCGTCATGTTCTTTGGCAATTTCCATCACACCGTCAAAGGCGCTTTTGCAGTAACCACAATGATAATCAAAAAATTCGATCACGGTGACAGGCGCGTCAACCGGGCCAATCGATGGAACAGAGCTATCGGCAACCAGTGCATCCCAAACCGGGGCGATGGATGCTGACTGCTCACGGGCTTGCTCGCTGGCCTGCCAGGCTTGAACATTTTGAATGGCGCGTAAAAGGACATCCGGATTTTTCATCAGATATTCTTCGATGACGCTTTCGACCTCGGTTTTCTGACCGGCGCTCAACATTTCATCAGCTTGCGCCAGTGGTGCGCAAAACAGCATGGTTGCTGCGATTGCGCTACTGCCAAGAGTGCGTTTAACGATCTGGGAGTTCATGGAGCGTCCTTTTGTCATTGAATCTTATCACCGACGGTGAAGGTCATGATTATGTGATACGTGATCAGAGCGCTAACGGGAAAGTAAAATATGCGTCAGATAGGTGATCCCACTCACAGAAGCTTGGTTCTCCGTTCCAGATACGATCCCAACCCATACTAGTCGAATTTCATCACCTTTGGCGTCGGGCCAATAGCGGCGATAGAGTGTTGATAAGTCGAAATATTCCCGCTGCCATTCGCCGTAACGAACAGACTGTTTTCCGACAGGAATACGCACGGTTTGATCAATCGAAGGTTTTCCTGATCCCAGATCACTTTCTGACCAGCTTCCTTGGTTTTGCCGACGAAAGCCAAGGATCAGCTCGACATCACCGATTTGGGCTGTGCTGTTAAATTGCCAGTCAAAGGAAAGGTAGGGTGATGCAAGGACAACCACATTCGTGCGTCGGCCGATGTCAAAATCGCCAAGCCCCGGGCGTGCGGCCAAGGCGATCCTGCCGTCCTTGTCCTGCCAAGACAACGGTGACGGATCTGGATCGGCATTGGTGTGCTCAATTGAGGCTGCTGGACCTGCTTGTTGGCTGACATACCAATAACGTGGCGGTGTTTTGAGCGAGAAGGGGGCATATAAAAGTTTTAAATCCCCACCAACATCAACCCCGGCACCGGGAAGCGAGCACCCGGTAAGCTGCAAGGTGCAGAAGGTCAACAGAACCAAACGCCAGTTCAAACCCGGTCGGTGTGGTGTGGTTTTACTTTTGAAAGAAACCTGTTTCACACCACGCCACAGCCAAGGGATCACTGCGGTTCGTCCTTGTCCTTACCCGGAATGCCGTCCGGATTGGTCGCCTGCAGAATGTCTTGGGAACGCAGCCAGGCCGCAGTACCTTTTTCAAGTTTTCGATCAGCCTGCACCGCGTGGTAACTCGCAGCTTGTCTGTCGCCGGTCAAAAGACTGTATTCGGCCTGTGACAAGGATGCTTCGCCCTCGTTGCCCAAACGGTTTTCAACAATGGCGCGGAAACGCCATGCGGATGCATTGCCGCGTTCACGTGAAAGAACACCGAGCAAATTCTTTTTCGCAGGTTCAAGATACTCGTCTTTTCCCGTTTCAATCATGGCATGGGCCAGAAGAAGACGGATAAGGGGCGCACCATTTGCAAGCTCGGTTGATTTTTCCAGCGGCGCAATCGCATCATTGGCCCGACCAAATTCAAGCAATACCTGCCCTTTGAGTTCTTCGAAAAATGGATTGGACGGTTCTTCGGCGATCAGGGATTCGATAATCTCAAGTGCCGGATCAAGTTCGGAATTCTGGTAATAGGCGATTGCGCGGGCATAGCGCGCAGCGATGCTGGTGTCGCTTTCAGGATAGGTCCGCAGTGTGTTTCGCAGTTGGTTTGTAAACGCATAAAGTTTGGCCCGCATACGTGCGTGACGTTCATAAAGCTCCGGGCTGACTTTGGTGTCCTTCAACGGCGAATTGGCAACATAGTTTTGCAAAAATTCGACACGTTCGGTTGTCAGTGGGTGACTGCGCATATACGGGTCCTGACTTGCTGTGCTGAGCAATTCCTGACCTTCAAGGGTTTTCATAAATTCCAGAACACCCCGCGATGAAATGCCCGCTTCGGTCAGGTATTTTACGCCCGCCTGATCAGCACTGCTTTCCTGTGTCCGCGAATAGGCAAGGAAATTACGGGTTGCGATGTTTTGACCACCCAAAATTGCCGCAGTCCCGACATCAGATCGCCCGGCGGCAACCCCGGCGGCAACCCCGGCAATCGTCGAAAGAATGGAAATTGCCGACGCATTGCGCAGTTGATCATGGATGCGCGAAAGGTGCCCGCCGGTAATGTGACCGGTTTCGTGGGCCATCACGCCAATGACCTGTTCTGGAGTCTCTGCTTTTAACAAGAGCCCAGTATTGATAAAAAGCTTTTGGCCGCCGGCAACAAATGCGTTCAAGCTGTTGTCAGAAACGATATAAACGGACACACCATTCGGATCGAGTCCCGCCGCCTTGAAGATTGGCGTGGCATAAAGTCGAAGGGTGTCTTCGATCTCGGTATCGCGGATAAAAGAACGACCCTGCGCGAAAACCGTGCTAGGCAGGACGACAAGGAAAATGGCAGTGAGAGTAATAATGCGTCTGAGCAAAATGTGCGTTCCATATTTTCGTTCGACTGATGTCGGTTCAATGCCGACGCGTAAGCCATCATGGCGGATCGCGTGTGCAATCGCAATGACTGCCGGACTTGCTGCCTGCAGTAGTACTAATACAGAGAATCTTGGTCAAATAGGGGCGGTTACCGGATATTTCGGTGGCGTTGTCGGCGATGAACCCCGTTCTGTGCGGATTGCCCGCGATGTTTTGTCGGCTGGCGGCACGGCGGCGGATGCGGCTGTATCGCTTTATGCCACGATGACTGTAACCAAACCGTCTGTTGCCGGAATTGGCGGTGGCGGTGTTTGCATGGTGCATGACCGGGCATCAAAAAAGGTCGAGGTTCTTGATTTCTGGCCACGTCCGGGCACTTCGACCCGCGCAGGTCAAACACCAACAACCATTCCAACTGTGCCACGCGGCCTTTATGCGCTAAGCGCGCGTTATGGTCGTCTGGAATGGCGGTCGCTTCTGAGTGCGGCTGAACAATATTCCCGTTTGGGGGTTCCGGTTTCGCGGTCACTGGTAAATGATATCGAAGCCAACCGTGCACGTATCGAAGCAAGCCCGGCTTTGCGTAAAACCTTTATGCCCGACGGCAAGATGCTTCAGGTCGGCGACCGTATTCGGTCGGTCAATCTGGCAGCCCTTTTGACGTCTTTGCGGGTCAAAGGACCGGGGGATTTCTATAGCGGTGCGCTTGGCGCTGATATTGCCAATGCGGTGACACAGGCCGGCGGGACACTTACCGCTGATGACATGCGGACCTATCGCCCGGAATGGAAGACCGCGACCGAAGTCAAAGTTGGCAATGAAACACTTTACCTTGCCTATCCGCCGCGTTCGGCATCTGGTGCGTCCGTAATCACACAGGGCGATGAACTGGCCGATATCCTGAACCGTTATCTTGCCGATATCACGTCTGGCGACCATGCCGGACAGGCGCTTTCGGGGCGGAGTGGTTTTGTGATTATCGACCGTGCGGCAAATGCTGTTGCCTGTGTGACAACGATGAACACACCGTTTGGTGCCGGGCTTGGTGCGGATGCATTTGGTCTTAACCTTGCCGCCGGGGACGCGGCACAGGCCGCGACCCCGTTGATCGGGCCGGCATTGATGGTGAACCCGTTTGTTTGGGAATATTATTACGGTATTGCCGGAACCGGGACACCGGCCGGGGCCACCAAACAGATTGCCACCATGGCAGAAGATTTGATCGGTGCCGGGGCGGCATCGGGGATTGCGCTTAATTCCCAAGGTGCGTCATCGGTGAACATCATCCGCTGCCTTGAAGGTACGCCACCCCATCCAGAAAGCTGTCAGTTTATTGCTGATCCGGCTGGTGGCGGTATGGCTGGCGTTCGATAATAGATCGACGAAACGAACGGGGCAGGGCGTTATTGGTCCTGCCCTGTTTTTTAGTTAAACAAAATTCAGGACCTCACAGATGGCTTTGAAACAATCCCTTCGTGGTGCGATTTCGCCTTTTATTGTCATGGACGTGATGCGTGCTGCCAATGCACGTGAGAATGAAGGCAAAGCCGTTTATCACCTTGAAGTCGGCCAACCGGGAACTCCCGCACCGCGCAGGGTCCGTGAAGCCGCCGCCAAGGCGCTTGAAACCGACTTGATCGGCTATACCAATGCCATGGGCATTGATCCGCTGCGTGAAGCCATTGCAGGGCACTATAAAACCAAGTTCGGTGTGTCTGTGGACCCGAGCCGGGTTTGTGTCGCCAGTGGTTCATCTTCGATCTTTGTGCTGGCATTTCTTGCGGCCTTTGATGCCGGGGATCGTGTCGCGATGGCTGCACCTGGATATCCGGCCTATCACAACATTCTAAGTGCCCTTGGCATTGATACGGTCAATTTGCCAGCCGGTCCTGAAACCCATTATCAACCGACCGTTCAGATGCTGCGTGATCTTGATGAGCCGGTTGATGGTTTGATCGTTGCCAGCCCGTCAAACCCGGCGGGTAGCATGATTGACGTTGAAACCTACCGCGAACTGGCAACCTATTGCCGCGACAACGGCATTCGCCTGATCAGTGACGAGATTTATCAGGGCATTTCGTTTGGCGACGTTGCCGAATGCACCGCCCTTGAGTTCGGTGATGACGCCATCATCATCAACAGTTTCTCGAAATACTTTTCCATGACCGGTTGGCGTCTGGGCTGGGCAATTATACCGCCGGATCTGATGCGGGCGGTGGAGTGTTTGCAGCAGAACCTGTTTATCTCGGCCCCGGCATTGTCACAGATTGCCGCCGTTGCGGCCTTTGACTGCGAAGACGAACTTCAGGCCAATATTGCTGCCTATGCCCGTAATCGCGAAATCCTGCTTGAGGGACTGCCAAAGGCAGGCTTTACCAAGTTCGCCCCGGCGGATGGTGCGTTTTATCTTTATGCCGATGTCCGCGAATTGACCAAGGACAGCGAAGCGTTTTGTCGTCAGATGCTGGATGAAACCGGTGTTGCCACCACACCGGGTACGGATTTCGACCGGATGCGCGGCAAAGGATATGTAAGATTTTCCTTTGCGCACAGCGAAGCAACCATGATCGATGCGGTCAAGGCGCTTCAGAACTGGAAACGCTGATCTGAACTGTGGGATTGTTACGAAAAGGGCTGCCCGATTAACCGGGCAGCCCTTTTTATTTGGTCTGGATGTTGGCCTTAACGACCAAGGCTCCACCAACCGCGTTTCTTCGGTTCCTGTTTCTCGTCCTTTTTCGGTTCTGCAGCAGGTGCAGCTTCCGGGGCAGGCGTAGGAGCAGGTGTCGGTGCCGGTGCTTCAGCTTTAACCGGTTCAGCAGGCTTCGGCGCAGCAGGTTTTTCTACTGGTGCCTCGGCCTTTGGTGCCGGTGCAGTTTCCTGCGGGGCTTTGTCGGGTGCCGTTGACACATTGGATGCGCTTACTTCAGCCGGTGCGCTTGCAGGTGCAGGCGCGCTGGTTTCAGATTTGCTGTCAACAGCAGCTTCCGGTGCCGGGCCGGACTGGATCGGAATGTTTTTCACATCCCCACGGTCCGTGCTGCCGTCCTTATTGGCTGGACGTGCATTGCGATCACGGCGGTTACGACGGTTATCATTGCGATCACGGCGCGGACGGGCCGGTGCCGGGGCTGTCGTACTGCGGCTACGGCCGATACGAACGCCTTCCTGATCGAAACTGTCGGCATCCTGACCTTCGCTATCAGCATCAACAGATACGTCTTCTGCTGAACCGTCCGGTGCTTCGTGATCACGGTTACGGCGTGCAGCCGTCAGTGCCGGATCATCGTTTGGCGAACGGGTACGATTGGTCTCAAAATCCGGGCGACGTGAACGGCGACGACCACCACGTTTGCCGCGACGGCGGCGCTTGCGCTGGCTTTCTTCGTCATCGTCATCCGGGTTTTCTTCGTCCGAACCATCAGCATCTTCGGCATCATTGGGTGATGCTTCCTGCTGTTGTTCGGTGCGTTCTTCCCGGTCGTCATTACGGCCACGACGGCGACGGCGACGGCGACGTTTGCCACCCTGCTTTTCGTCATCACCGGTTACTGTGGCTGCGACTTCTTCTTCGTCTTCTTCTTCGTCTTCATCCGCATCAACCGGATTTTCAATCGCGGTCAGCGATACACTGTCGGTGTTGAGAACAGCCGAAGGCGTTTCGTCAAGCTCGTCACCTTTTTTCGCGCGGGAGCGTTCAATGCGGTGATCAGGCGAAATCAGGCTGTCATCGCCAAAGATCATGACGGTAAAGCCATAACGTTGTTCGATTTCGGCCAGCGTTTCACGCTTGCGGTTCAGGATATAAAGCGCAACTTCACTTGCAACATGGACGGTCAGAGCACCGGAACGGCGGCGCATGCCTTCTTCTTCAAGAACACGCAGAAGATGAAGAGCTGCACTTTCGATCGAACGCACAAGGCCAACACCACGGCAATGCGCGCAAACTTCAAACGCGCTTTCCACCAGCGACGGACGCAGGCGTTGGCGCGACATTTCCAGCAGACCAAACGGGCTGATGCGACCAATCTGCAGACGGGCACGGTCATTGCGCATTGCTTCTTTAAGCTTGCGCTCAACCGATGCCTGATTGCGGTGATCTTCCATGTCGATAAAGTCGACAACGATCAGACCGGCAAGGTCACGCAGACGAAGCTGGCGGGCCAGTTCTTCGGCGGCTTCAAGGTTGGTCTTGTAAGCGGTTTCTTCGATGTTGCGTTCACGGGTCGAACGGCCGGAGTTAACGTCAATTGCGACCAATGCTTCGGTCGGGTTGATGACGATATAACCACCGGATTTAAGTTGGACGGTCGGGTTAAGCATCGCATCAAGCTGACTTTCCACCTGGAAACGGTGGAACAGCGGAACGCCCTGATCTTTATAAGGCTGTACGCGCTTTGCATGCGAAGGCATCAACATTTTCATGAAGTCTTTGGCAATCCGGTAACCTTCGTCACCTTCGACCAGAACTTCATCAACATCACGTGCATACAGATCGCGGATGGATCGTTTGATCAAATCGGCTTCTTCATAAATCAGGCAAGGGGCCTGACTCTGAAGCGTGGTTTCGCGGATACGATCCCACAGGCGCATCAGGTAATCGAAATCGCGTTTGATTTCGGCTTTGGTACGTTCGGACCCTGCGGTACGAACGATCACTGCCATGCCGTCCGGAATTTCCAGATCGGCCAAAATCGATTTCAGACGTTTGCGATCCTGGGCATTGGTAATCTTGCGCGAAATGCCACCACCACGCGGGGTGTTCGGCATCAGAACGCAATAACGACCAGCCAGCGACAGGAAGGTCGAAAGGGCAGCACCCTTGTTCCCGCGCTCTTCTTTAACGACCTGAACCAGAATGATCTGGCGGCGTTTGATCACTTCCTGAATTTTATAGCGTTTCTGAAGCTGACGGCTGTGTGTTTCGACAAACTCGTCGGAATCATCGCCGCCAAAATCTTCAATGTCTTCTTTGGCAACAGGACTTACATCCGATTCGGCTTCCAAAGAGGTTGCCGCGTCGTCGTCGTCATCTGCATTCACATCGACGCTCAGTTCAGCAACTTCTGCCGACATTGCGGCATTGCCGCCGGTCGGGGTGTCATCGCCGTTCGAACCGCTGTCCGCATCGTTACCTGAAGCCGGGGCTTCGGTTGCGGATGCGTCTGCTGCAGATGTTTCTGTTTCGTCGGATTTTTTGCGACGGTTGCGCGTGCGGCGGCGGCGCGGTTTGGAATCTTCTTCATCAGAAGGTCCGCTTGCGTCGGTTGTCGCATCGGTTGCCGGGGCGTCTGCAGATGCAGCACCTTCGGCCGCAACAGCCTCACCGTCGGTGGTTTCGACGGTTTCGTCCTTGTCCTTTGCGCGCGGTTTGCGGCGGGAACGTGAACGGGTGGGTTTCTTTTCTTTCTTCTGATTATCGTCGCCACCGTCGATATTGTCTTCGACGATTTCGGCGTCTTTTACCTTGTTATGCCCCTGCGTCAGGGCTTCGCGGTCAGCAACCGGGATTTGGTAATAATCAGAATGAATTTCGCTAAAGGCGAGGAAACCGTGACGGTTTCCACCATAATCAACAAAAGCCGCCTGCAGAGATGGTTCTACCCGCGTCACTTTCGCGAGATAGATGTTTCCCTTTATTTGTTTTTTCGTCGAAGTCTCGACGTCGTATTCTTCTAGGCGATTTCCGTTAATAACGACGACACGGCTTTCTTCCGCGTGCGTCGCATCGATAAGCATGCGTTTGACCATTCGGAACCTGTTCCTGGAGGCCCCGCCAGTTCTATGCTACGCGCATTATTGCGCTGGTATGCAAACAAACCGGCGTGACCGGAGGCGCCGTCCATAAAGATCGCGATATGTCCTGAATGTATATGGTTCATCGCGTGGCGGCTGCTCTTCCGGTTCGGACCTGGTTTTGGTGTTGAAACAAAATAGCTTGCGTAATTCTCGAGCGCGCCAAGACAGCCTTTTTCAGGAGGGCTCTATCGGGAGCGGGAATTGCCGCGTCACCGAGACACCGACCTAGAGAACTGTACTAGTCGCGTCCTCAGCCTGGTGGCGTTTTGTGTACTTACCACAAAGCATAGGAATCTCGGGTGCAACATATCCGGTTTATTCTCCTGCTACAAACAGTTTTGTTACACCGGATGACGACTTTCTGACGTGACCGGATAAAAACGCGAAGGTTTCTGCGCGATTTCACCTTTGGCGATTAATTTTGGGCAAATCTATGAAAAAGCAAAGTTTTTCACCTGTCGGGCGACTGTGAATGGATCGTGACGCGGCAAAGGTTGCGACTGTTAAGTTCTTTGTTTGGTCAATTGCCCGTTAACCAACGCATTGCTATAAGCGGGTATCACATCCTTTGGCAGGGTATATAGGCGCAAACACGACACATGAATTCACCGCATGCAAAACCACATTCCATTGTGCGAAATGTAACGTTGTCACGGCGCTTTCAAACGCTGTTTAAAATGGCAGGGTTATTGTTTTTGCTGCTGTTTTCAGCGCAGCTGGTTGCGTCAAACGCCAATGCACAAGCTGCCAAAGTTCTTGGCGCACGTCTTGGCGTTTATCCCGATTACACACGGTTTGTGATCGATCTTGATCGGGATGTTGAATTTACATATTTCCTGCTGCCCGATCCGTATCGCATTATCATTGATATGCCTGAAATCGACTGGAGCGCCCCTCCGGGCAAGGTGACATCCGGTGGTGGCCTGATTTCGGGCTTGCGCTATGGCCTGTTTAAACCGGGGACTTTCCGTGTTGTCCTGGATGTTGCCGAACCGTCGCTGGTTTCAAAAATCTTCTCCTTGCCATCATCAGACGGGAAGCCCAATCGATTGGTCGTGGATTTAAAATCGTCGTCACGCGATGCGTTTCTCAATGCGTCGCGCGAAAGCATGGTGGCCTATTCTGCACGCAGTCGAAACGACACCAGTGTGACCGAACAAAGCGTTGATGTCGCTGTGACGTCAGGACGCGGCGGGGATGAGAAACCCCTGATCGCCATTGATGCGGGGCATGGCGGGGTTGATCCCGGTGCCATCGGGGTTGGCAATGTCTATGAAAAAGACCTGACATTGGCGGCTGCCCGCCAACTTGCCGATACATTGACGGCGACCGGGCGCTACCGCGTGATTCTGACACGCGACAAGGACGTTTTCCTGAAATTGCGGCAGCGCGTTGAAATTGCGCGTAAAAATGACGCTGATTTGTTTATTTCACTGCATGCCGATTCAATCGGTAACCCGAAACATCGCGGGGGTTCGGTTTATACCCTGTCTGAAAACGCATCAGATAAAGAGGCCGCAGCGCTGGCATCGAAAGAAAACAAATCAGACGTGATTGCCGGGATTGATCTTTCAGATGAAAATTCATTGGTTCAAAGCATTCTGATTGATCTTGCCCAACGCGAAACCATGAACCTGTCGGCGACTTTGGCGGCCAACATGGTCAGCCAGTTGGCACAAAGCATCGAATTACAACGCAGAACCCATCGCTTTGCCGGGTTTGCCGTGCTTAAGGCACCTGATATTCCATCAGCCCTGTTTGAAATGGGATATTTGTCAAACGCAACCGATGCCAAGCTTTTGCAAAGCCCGGCACATCGCAAAAAGATCGCCGAGGCGGTCTTGCGGGCGATTGATATCTACTTCGAGAAACACAAATTCTAATATGAAGGTGTGCTAAGAAGGTGTCTGCGCGGTGTGACATACGCAGCGACGGCGATCATTTGATATCACGCAAAACAGATAGCGGTTTGGTGTGATGTTGAAACAAAAAAGCCTCCTGCGTGCGTGCTATCACAACCTTGTCACTTTTTTGCCGCTATACTAGGGCTAAGTGCGAGGGTGCGGTCATATCTGACCGGATATCTGCTGGGACATTGCATTCCTGATGGTTGTGCATGAAGATGCGCGGTTCTTGGGGTAAGTCCCTGACATCAGGCCAACAAAACGAAAAAGACCTGCTTACATGCGAATTTTACTAAGTATTTTTGGCTTTCTGTTTCTGATGGGGATTGCTGGCGGCGCCGGTGTTATCGCTATTTTCTGGCATTTTGGGCAGGATCTACCCGATTACACCCAGCTTGAAAATTACGAGCCAGAGGTCATGACTCGCGTTCATGCGTCTGACGGGGCGTTGATTGCTGAATATGCGCGTGAAAAACGGGTGTTCGTTCCCTATACCGCCATCCCGCATAAGGTGGTGGATGCTTTTGTTGCCGCCGAAGATAAAAACTTCTTCTCCCATCCGGGGATTGATTTTGCTTCGGTTCTGCGCGCGGCTGTAACCAACGTTGTCAATTTGGGGACGGGGCGTCGTCCGGTTGGTGCATCAACCATCACCCAGCAGGTCGCCAAAAACTTCCTTCTGACCAACGAAGTTTCCTATGAGCGCAAGATCAAGGAAGCGATCCTGTCCTTCCGTATTGAGCGTGCCTTTTCCAAGGAGCATATCCTTGAGCTGTATCTGAACGAGATTTATCTCGGCAGTGGCAGCTATGGCGTTGCCGCAGCAGCCTTGCGCTATTTCGACAAATCGCTTGATGAGCTGAATGTCGAAGAGGCCGCATATCTTGCTGCCCTGCCGAAGGCACCATCGAATTATCATCCGGTCCGCAACCATGACGAAGCCAAATCACGCCGTAACTGGGTGATTGGCCGGATGCTTGAAGAAAAATACATCACCGAAGCCGAAGCACAAACAGCTTGGTCCGCCCCGCTTGAAGGCAAATCCCGTCAATCTGTTGATACCTATCAGGCTGATTTCTTTGCCGAGGAAGTCCGCCGTCAGTTGGTCGAGCGTTACGGCGAAGGTATGCTTTATGATGGTGGTCTTTCCGTGCGTGCCACCGTTGATCCCCATATGCAGACAGTAGCCGACAAGGCCCTGTTTGATGGATTGGTCGAGTATGACCGCCGCCATGGCTGGCGCGGTCCGATCACGACGATTGAGCTTGACGGAAACTGGCAGCAGGCCTTGCGCGAAATCGAAACGCCAAGTGACGTTCCGTGGGAACGTGCTGTTGTCATGTCAACTGATGCCAACGAAGCCAAACTTGGCCTTCTGTCGGGTGAGGAGGGGCGCATTCCACTGCGCTTCCTGACTTGGGCGCGTCCGTGGCAAAAGGGACAGACATTGGGGGCGGTCGTTGGTCGCCCGTCTGATGTGATCAAAGCGGGCGATGTTATTTACGTTAAACATTTTGCCGAACTTGATGGTGAAAAGCTTCCGCCAAATACCTATGGATTGCGCCAAATCCCCAATGTGAACGGGGCCTTGGTCGCCATGGATCCGCATACGGGACGTGTTTTGGCGATGGCGGGTGGTTTCTCGCATGCGTTGTCGAAATTCAACCGGGCAACACAGGCCCGTCGTCAGCCGGGATCGGCATTCAAGCCGTTTGTTTATCTTGCGGCCCTGGATGAAGGATTTACCCCGTCAACCTTGGTTCTTGATGCACCGTTTGTGATCGATCAGGGACCGGGACTTGGTAAATGGAAACCGGGCAACTATAGCGGTCAGTTCTATGGTCCTTCGACCATGCGCCTTGGGATTGAAAAGTCGCGAAACCTGATGACCGTGCGTTTGGCTCAGACCATTGGCATGCCTGTCGTTGCCGATTATGCAGAACGTTTTGGCATTGTTGATGAGTTGCCAGAAGTTCTGTCAATGTCGCTTGGTGCGGCTGAAACGACCGTCATGCGGTTAACTGCGGCCTATGCCGAACTGGTGAATGGCGGCAAGAAAATCACCCCGACCCTGATTGACCGTATTCAGGACCGTCGTGGCAACGTGATTTACCGTCGCGATGAACGTGAATGCGCACAATGTCAGGATGTGACTTTCCGCAATCAGATGCCGCCGGACCTTCCCGATACCCGTGAACAACTGACCGATCCGTCCAGCGCGTTTCAGATGGTTCACATCCTTGAAGGTGTGATTGAACGCGGGACCGGCCGTAGCATTGCCGAACTTGGTTATCCGTTGGCGGGCAAAACCGGCACAACCAATGATTCGCGGGATGCATGGTTTGCCGGGTTCTCGCCGGATTTGGCGGTTGGTGTTTATGTTGGCTTTGATGATAACCGATCCCTTGGTGACAAGGAACAAGGTGCCAGTGCCGCAGCCCCGATCTGGAAAGAGTTCATGCGTGGTGCGCTTGAAGGAACCAAGGCCATTCCGTTCCGGACACCTCCGGGTATTCGGATGGTTCGGGTTGAATCCAGAACAGGTCTTCCGGCCCGTCCGGGGGATCAGGGTGTCATTTGGGAAGCCTTCAAACCCGGTACCATTCCGGCATCAAATGAGAATGTCATTGATGGCGGCTATAGCGGCGGCGGAAGTGCAGAAAACAGCGGTGGCGCTGTTTCAGGACCGGGTGGAATTTACTAATCTTGTTAAAGACCCACCGATAAAAGCGATATCAAACCCGGCGCAGAAATTGCGCCGGGTTTTTGCAATGTTGCAGGGGTTTCAACTGCGGCAAAAGCTGTTATAAGCGGCGCCGAGGTTGCCACTACACCATGTGGCCAAACGAATTTCAGATGAATAACGGAGACATCAATGCGCGCTGAAGCACAGGCATTGGTCGATGAAATCAAGCAGTCGATGGCACTGCTGAGGAGGCATCTTTGACTGGGATAACGCACTTAGACGCCTTGACGAACTGAACGCACTGGCCGAAGACCCGACCCTTTGGGACAATGCCGCCAATGCGCAGAAAGTCATGCGTGAACGTACCCAGCTTGATGATGCAATTAATGGCTATAAAAAGCTCGCTCAAGAGCTTGATGACAATATCGAACTGATCGAACTTGGCGAATCCGAGGGCGACGACGATACGGTCAAGGAAGCCGAAGACGGGTTGCGAAGCATCCAGGCGATTGCAGCGCAGCGTGAACTCGAAAGCCTGCTTTCTGGTGAAGCAGACGCCAATGATGCTTATCTTGAAATCCATGCTGGTGCCGGTGGTACCGAAGCACAGGATTGGGCAAGCATGATGGCACGCATGTATTATCGTTGGGCAGAGTCCAAGAAATACAAGCTTGAAATGCTTGAAGAAAGCAATGGCGAAGAAGCCGGTATCAAATCGGTGACCTATAAAGTCTCGGGCCATAATGCTTATGGCTGGCTTAAGAACGAAGTCGGCGTGCATCGTCTGGTGCGTATTTCGCCCTATGACAGTTCTGCCCGTCGCCATACCAGCTTCTCATCCGTCTGGGTCTATCCGGTGATTGATGACGATATCAATATCGAAATCCTTGATAAGGATCTTCGTGTTGATACCTACCGGGCATCAGGTGCGGGTGGTCAGCACGTTAACCGTACCGATTCTGCGGTACGTATGACCCATATCCCGACCGGGATTGTTGCCCAGTGTCAGAACGACCGATCACAGCATAAAAACCGCGAAACGGCGATGAAGATGCTCAAAGCGCGTTTGTATGAGGCCGAGCTGAAAAAGCGCGAAGCCGAAGCACAGGCAGTTGAAGACAATAAAACCGATATCGGTTGGGGCCATCAGATCAGATCGTACGTCTTGCAGCCTTATCAGATGATCAAGGATCTGCGGACCGGAACAGAAACATCGGATACCCAAGGTGTTCTGAACGGCGATCTGGATGCCTTTATGGCGGCTGCTTTGGCAGCAAAGGTCACCGGATCGGCTGGCGAGATCGAAGATATCGATTGATCAAACCTCGGTTCTGATCCTAACCATTTGAAATTTAAAACACCCCGTCAATTTTGGGCGGGGTGTTTTGCTTTTGGAATACTGTTCGCAGGTAAATTGAAGGTGCTGAAACCCGCAGAAAAATGCGGGATGCCTAAAAAATTTCCGTTTCTGTCACACAATTGACGAATAGTTTTGCCATGGTGCCTTTAAGCTATGCCTACCAAGCAATAACAAATTACCAATTCATCGCTGGTTACTGGTAGGAAGAGCGCCGAGCAAACGTCTAATGTCAGGTGAAGTCCCAAATGGCCCAACACTCTCTTGGTCCGGTCGCAATAGGCGACCAGTTCAAACTTGCTACTCCGAACGGTCCAATTTTCGAGGTTACAAAAATCCGTCAGATGTCACCTGTTGATCATGCCTTGATCACAAAGGTTCGGGATGCCAAATCCGAAAGGTTGATTGCGGTTACGACTTTGCTGGACCGAGATTTCTATTTACCTGTCGCGCCGGAGCATCGCCAGCTTCCCGACAATGACGGGATTATACGCGGTATCTGATTGTAAAGGCATTCGATAGGCTGTTTCGTAGCATGCTTTACGAGAAATGAGTTGGCATGGCGGCTCCGCCACGGTGAAATAGCGACATCGCACACTTACCTTCATCAGGGGCCGCCAATATGTCAGACGCAACTGCTAACCAGAAACTATTGGGCAAATTGTTCTCCGTTTTAGAAGACGATATTTTGCCCAAAACACGGGCTGGGGTTAAAGGTGGCAATAAGCTGTTTGGTGCCGCGATCTTGCGCAAGTCTGATCATTCGCTGGTGATTGCGGAAACCAATAACGAAACCGAAAATCCCCTGTGGCATGGCGAAGTGCATTGCTTAAAGCGGTTTTATGAAATTCCTGCTGATCAGCGCCCAGCAACGTCGGAATTGATTTTCCTGTCGACGCATGAGCCATGTTCGATGTGTCTGTCGGCGATCACCTGGGCCGGGTTTGATAATTTCTATTATTTCTTTTCCTATGAAGATTCGCGCGATGCCTTTGCCATACCCCATGATCTGAAAATCATGGGGGAGGTCTTCACCCTTAAGGACGGCGAATACAACAAATCCAACGCATTTTGGGATAGCCATTCCATGATGGCGATGGTTGGCGAGTTGCCAGAAGGCAATCAGTCGGCATTCCGGGAGCGTGCGCGTGCAATATCAGATGAATATGACCGTCTGTCTGATTTGTATCAGGATGGAAAATCGGGCAACGACATTCCGCTGAACTAGGGCAGAATCCCGCTTTGACGTCTGAGTCCGAATCTGGCGAGTTTTATTTAATCGTTCTGCTAAACTGCCGGACATGGAACAGCTTAATAACGACATATGCTATCAGGCCCTGAAAACCCGGGACCGTCGATTTGACGGGCGGTTTTATACTGCGGTTTTGACCACCGGGATTTTCTGTCGTCCGATATGCCCGGCCGTCACGCCCAAACGCGTGAATGTCGAATTTTATCCCAGCGCAGAATCTGCCATCGCCCACGGGTTTCGCCCGTGCCTGCGATGCCGCCCCGAAGCCGCACCGGGCAGTCCGGCAAGTGCAGGGGTTCATGCAACTGTTGCCCGCGCTGTGCGCCTGATTGACGAAGGCGCACTTGAAGGTGGCTCCATTGCCGATCTGGCGGATCGGCTTGGGGTGGGGGATCGTCATCTGCGCCGGATATTCAAGGAACATACAGGTGTAACGCCGCAAGAACATGCCAAGGCACGGCGGTTGTTGCGCGCGCGTCAGCTGATTGTCGATAGCAACCTGACCATGACAGAAATCGCCGATATCGCCGGGTTTGGCAGTTTACGGCGGTTCAATGATGCGATGAAACTTGCCTATGATCAGGCCCCGACGGCCTTTCGTCGCGGGATCAAACCCAAGATACAAAAAACATCCAAACCCGATGATCCTTTTGCCCCGCGCAACGATGATCTGATTTTACGTCTGCGCGCGCGTCAGCCGTTTGATGCCGAGTATCTTTTGGCATTCTTCCGGGCACGCGCCATTCCGGGGCTGGAGACCGTGCGCGACCGCATCTATGCCCGTGGTTTTCGGATCGGGGGCGGGGTTGGTCTGATGATATGTCATTTCAGTCCGGATCAAAGCGGGGTGGATGTGATCTTGCGCGGTCCCGCCCGTGAAGCCGTGCTTGAGATCGGCGGGCGGGTGCGTCGCCTGTTTGATCTGGACGCGGATGTTCCATCGATCACTGCACAATTTTCCGATGATATTCTTCTGTCGCCCTTGGTTGAAAAACGCCCCGGCCTTCGTGTGCCGGGATGTTGGGACCGGTTTGAACTGGCAATGCGTGCTGTTCTTGGGCAACAGGTATCGGTTGCTGCGGCCCGAACATTGGCCGGACGGATCGTCGCAAAATTTGGCGAGGCCTTACCAAGTGATCTGGTGCCCGAAACCGGCGTTACACACCTGTTTCCAGAACCCGAACGACTGGTGGGACAGGAATTGATGCCCGTCGGCCTGACGACACGCCGGGCGCAGACGTTAAGCGATGTGATTGATCTGTTTGCTCAGCCTGACTGCGATCAGAAAGCTGGTGAAGATCTCATTTCGGCCATGACCGCGATCAAGGGAATTGGGCCGTGGACGCTTAATTACTTTGGTCTGCGCGGGCTTGGCGACCCGGATGCCTTTCCTGCGGCGGATTTGGGCATTCTGAAGGCATCTGCCATGGGCGGCGGCCCGGATAAGGCCAAGGCACTTGATGATCACTCGGAACGTTGGCGACCATGGCGGGCTTATGCCGCGCAATATCTTTGGTCTGCCCTTGAAGGAGAATGATGATGACCGTTAAAATCAACGTTGTGCGCCATGCAAGTCCGATTGGAAAACTGTCACTTGCCACGATTGATCGAAAACTGGTGCATCTTGATTTCGAAGATAATGACGACCGCCTGAAAACCATTCAGACGCGGCGCTTTAAGAAACTTGAATGGATCGAGGGGGGAGAAGCCCCGAAATCCATCACGGCGTGGCTTGATGCCTATTTCGCAGGTGACGTTATGTCACTTCCCATAGCTGATCTTAATATGATCGGAACCGATTTTCAGAAATCGGTTTGGGATGCCTTGATCATGATCCCCAATGGTAAAAGCGTTTCCTACGCCGGACTTGCCAATGATCTTGGCAATCCAAAAGCGGTGCGGGCGGTGGCGCGCGCCAATGCGCTTAATCCTGTTTCCATCATCGTGCCCTGCCACCGTGTGATTGGATCAAATGGTACCTTGACGGGCTATGCCGGTGGACTGGACCGTAAAAAATGGCTTCTCGATCATGAAGCTGGCATTTTGTCAAAGGCGGCGTAATGCCCTGAACAACAGGAAGGACAACGCAACCGCAGTCCTTCCTGTCTATGGGTAAAGCTTAGATTGACATCACGATACGGCCATCAATTTTGCCGTTCCGCATCCGGTCAAAAATCGAATTGATGTTTTCCATTGGTTCGGTTGTGTAATGCGAATGCACCTTGCCATCGCCGGCAAATTCCAGTGATTCCTGCAAATCCGCACGGGTTCCGACAATGGATCCGCGAATGGTTTTGCCACACAGAACCGTGTCAAAAATATCAAGTTCAAACGTTCCGGGTGGCAATCCGACAAGTGACATGGTGCCGCCACGGCCCAGCATGCCAACGCCTTGTTTGAAAGCTGCATTTGAAACAGCGGTGACCAGAACCCCGTTGGCACCCCCCATCTGTTTTTGCACTTCTGAGACCACATCCGTTTCGCGCGCGTTCAACACCCAGTCGGCACCAAGACTTTTTGCCAGATCAAGTTTTTCCTGTGCGATGTCAACGGCGATAACTTTCATGCCCATGGCTTTGGCATATTGCACAGCCATGTGTCCCAGCCCGCCAATACCCGAAATCACCACGGTTTCACCGGGTTTGCATTCAGTTTCCTTAAGGCCCTTATAGACCGTTACCCCGGCGCATAGAACTGGTGCGGCATTGCCAAACTCAAGCGCCTTGGGCAGGTGACCGACATAGTTCGGGTCGGCCAGAACATATTCGGCAAAGCCGCCATTAACGGAATAGCCGGTATTTATCTGTTCACCACAAAGTGTTTCCCAGCCGGTAATGCAATGGTGGCAATGGCCACATGCAGAATGCAACCATGGCACGCCAACGCGATCGCCTTCCTTGACAGATTTTACACCTTCGCCGACTTCGGCAACAAAGCCGACACCTTCATGGCCGGGGATAAAGGGGGGATTGGGCTTTACCGGCCAATCGCCTTCGGCGGCGTGCAGGTCAGTGTGACAAACCCCGGACGCCTCAATCTTGACAAGGATTTTTCCCGGTGCGACTTTGGGGACGTTAACTTCTTCTATCGACAAGGGTTTGCCGAATTCCCGCACCAAAGCGGCTTTCATAGTGGCAGGCATGATCTGACCTCCTGAAGGAAGAATTAAGGCCCGCTTGGCAGGGGCCTGTCAAATTCGTTCAAACAGGATAGGGAGATTTCAAGTTGAAAGCCTTGCTCTGAATCAATCTTGGGTCAGGGGTTGCTCATTTTTGACCCTAGCTGTCAAAGCCGACGTCTGGAAGCTCAAGCACATAGTCCTGATAATAATCCGGCGGCATTCCGGCTTCATAGCGCGCTTCAGCATTGAAGGGCGGCTTTAACGATCCACGGAAATGCATGCGCAGCATATCATGCCATGTGGTGTAGTAGGGCAGGCCGCGCTGGTCACAGATATATTCGTAATATTTACGACCGGCTGCGACATGGGCAATTTCATCATGGGCGATGATTTTTAAAATACGTGCACTTTCGGTATCGCCGTGCGAGAGCAGCCGTTCAATGGTTGGCGGGGTGGCATCAAGGCCGCGGGCCTCAAACACCATCGGGACGACGGCAAGGCGCGGCAAAATGTCATATGCCGTATCCATCGATGTTTGCCACAAACCATCATGGGCAGGCAGATCCCCATAAGCCGCCCCCATTTCACCCAAGCGCTTATTGATCATTTTGAAATGACGGGCTTCATCATCGGCAACCTGAACCCATGCGTCGTGGAAATGGCGCGGCATGTTTGCTTCGGGAAAGCGGACACATAAATCCCAAGCCAGATCGATGGCGTTCAATTCGATATGGGCCAATGCATGCAAAAGCCCGATCCGTCCCTGAACGCTGCCTTTTTTGCGTTTCGGCATTTTATTGGGGGCGAGAAGTTCGGGTTTTTCCGGGCGGCCGGGACGATCTGGCATATCGGTTGCGCCGACTTCCGTGATCTCGCCATTGCGCCAAAGTGCGGCCATTTCAGCCGTGACGTCGGCCTTTTCGGTGGCATCGGCGGTCAGAAGGGCGCGTTTGGCGGCTTCGGCGAGGGTGAGTTTGGTCATGATCGTCCGGCTGTGGTTGGGGTGCGAATGTAAGTGTCAACACGTTGTTGGCTTTGTCTGACATCTGCTTGGCATCGGGTCAATGGGCAAAGAAAAAGGCGGCCTTGCAATGATCTGCAACGCCGCCCTTTAAGACATTTGTTTGGTCAACGATTTGGCGCGATCAGGTGATGTTGAAACGGGCCAATGCTTCTGCCAGATCTTCGCCAAATGCGTTGCCTTTGCGAATGATCGCGGTTCGGCATGGCAGGTCCTGCAAGGACGGATGGTTTGGCGCATCTGATGTCAGAACGGCGGTTGGAATACCGCGTGTCTTGGGCATGGCTTGCAGGGCATTTGCCAAATCAACACCGCCCAACTCATCAATGGTTTTAGCAACAATGATAAAGTCCGGGCGGGTGCGCACAGCAAGTTCAATCGCCTCAAACGATGTTTGCGTGACCGAGCTTCGATAACCACAGGCGGCCAATTCACGTTCAAGAATGGTGGCCATGGAGCGTTGCGGGATCACCAACAATGCTTCGACATTGGTTTTTTTCAACCAGTTCGGGTCAATGTCCGGTGCGCGTTTGGAGGGCAGTTCACGGACGAACTCGGCGGTATCGGTGCCACCGGCTGTCATGTCGCCACTCAAAAGGCTCTGAATTTTATCGACAAATGCCTGAATGTCGTCGATCGACCCTTCGTTCAGTTCCTTGCAGGTGGTGACATAATCGGCCAGTCGGTGGCTGGTCAGATTGATCAGCGGGGCGGCAACCGATTTTCCCTTATAGCGGAGATTGAAAACTTCGCGCTGGATCGCGGTCAAATGGGCCGGGTCGCTTTTGCCGCGTGCATTTTGCAGATGGACGTCAATTGAATTGATGATGTCATTTGCTTCGTCACGAAAGTCTGCAAGCATCTGATCGTCGAGATCGATAACATTCTTGTTCATTGGATTATCCGCTTTGCCGGCGTGCCGGTGTGTTTTCTCCCAATAGGTGGAAAACAGCTCCACCTAATACTCCCATATCCGGATTTTTATCCTGAGAAACAAGGTAAGGCAACACAATCAATCTGCGGGTGCTTGGCCAGAAAACTGATTTGAAAGGGTTTTCAAGGCACAAAAAAACAAGGCCCGGCAGGAAAATGCCGGGCCTTGTTCGGATAAAAGAGCAGGGTTTTAAAGTGCGCGGACAGCTTCCAGGACTTCGGCAACGTGGCCTTTGACCTTAACTTTATGCCAAGCTTTCTGGATCACGCCGTTACCATCAATGACGAAGGTGCAGCGTTCAATGCCCATGAATTTCCGTCCATACATGCTTTTTTCTTTCCACACGCCATAATCTTCGCAGGTGGTGCCATTCTCATCAGATGCGAGAATGAAATTCAGGTCATGTTTGGCCTTAAACTTGTCATGGCGGGCAGCACTGTCTTTTGAAATGCCGATAATCTGGGCGTCAACCGCGCTGAAATCAGGTTCAGCATCTCGGAATTCACAAGATTCCGTCGTGCAGCCCGGCGTCATGTCCTTGGGATAGAAATAGATCACCACCGGTTTGCCCGCCAGATCAGAAAGTTTCACACTGCCACCCCCATCGGTTGGCAGTTCGAAATCCGGGGCCTTGTCACCTACATCAAGCGTCATGTTCTATCCTTTGTTCGTTCGTTTTGATTTGCGACCCAATTCATCGCCGGTCCCGACGATGCCAAGGGTGCCTGATCATGAAGATACAAACCCTTATAGGGATGGCAAGGGTGGGTGGATCATTTTGGGTTTATTGTGTGTCTTCTGGTGGCGTAACTTTTTGCGCCGGTTCGGCAATCACCCGATCATAGATGTTCTTGATCCGGGTTGCGGTCGTTTCGATCTTGTCCTGCAAGCTTGCGAAATCATCACATTTTCCAGCACTGGCCAACATTTTTTGCAAATCGGTACTCGCACTTTCCGGGGAAAACGGCCCTTCTGTCGTTAAGCGCAGCATGGCCTGCAATGCCAACCAGAACGACCCGGCATTGCCAAGAAACTCGGCTTCTTCGTTGTCCAAAATCCCTTTGGCACCAAGGTTTTTAAATACTTCGCGGGTGGTTGGCGACAGGATATCCGGATATTTATGGGCGTGGCGCAGTTGCAGATATTGCGCAATGAATTCCAGATCAACCAGTCCACCCCGGCGCATCTTGATGGCCCATGGATGGTTGTCGCCTTTGCCGGCATCCATACGATTGCGCATATCAAAAACTTCGCGAACCAACTGATCGGGGTCGCGTTGCTTGCACAGAACGGCATTGGTTGTTGCAAGGACCTTCTCACACAATGCTTTGGGGCCATACACCGGACGTATCCGGGTTAGCGCCATATGCTCCCACGTCCATGCGTCGTTGGTCTGGTAGGCCTCGAAACTTTTGAAATGGGTTGCCAGTGGGCCTTTTGCTCCGCTGGGGCGCAGGCGAAGGTCGGTTTCAAACAAAATTCCCTCTGCCGTCGGGGCCGACAGGGCATTGATGTAACGCTGACTTAACCGAATGAAATAGTGACCGGGCGAAAGCGGCCTTTGACCATCAGATTCTTCGGCATGTTCCGCAACATCATAGATGAACACCATATCAAGATCAGACCCGGGGGAAAGTTCCTGACCACCATGTTTGCCAAGGGCAAAGACAGCCAAACCGCCATCTTCGAACGTGCCGTGTTTGTCAGCGAAATCTTCGGCAATGCGCGGGAACAGGGCCCGAATGGCAACGTCTGCGACATCGGCCAAGGCCCGGCCAGCCTGATGCGGGGTATGGCGGTTCTGGATGGTTTGAACATCAATCTGGAATTTTTGGTCATTGGCCCAGCGCCGCGCAGTATCAAGCCAATCTTCAACCATGTCTTCACGGGCAAGGCGTGCATCCAGCTCGGCCATCATGGCATCGGCATCAGGCAGTTCTTCGTGAAAGCCTGCCATCAGAACGTAGTCAAGAACGGCGGCATTCCGCCCGATATATTTTGCTATTCGTGGCGCAGTACCGGCAATTTGGGCAAGCAGTTCAAGAAGCTCAGGGTGGGCCGTGAAAAGTGAGAAAACCTGAACCCCGGCCGGAAGACCTTTGAGAAACTCGTCAAAGGACCGAAATGCCATGTCCGGGTTGGTGGTTTTGCCCAATGCATCCAAGAGGGTTGGCATCAATTCGGTCAGGATTTCGCGCGCACGGCGTGAACGTGTGGCGCGGTAACGGCCATGATGCCATCCCCGTACCGTGATCGAGACGTTTTCAGCATTCTCAAATCCCATTTCACGGAGGTTTGCCAACGTGTCCGGGTCATCTTCGGTGCCGGTGAAGACAAGATTGCCTGCGCGTCCGGTAAGCGGGGTGTCATCTTCGAACAATTCGGCATAGTTGTTTTCGACATGGCGCAGATGAAGCAACAAATCAGCCTTGAACCCGTCAACGGCGTCATAGCCAAGGAAGGTCGCAAGGGCCGTCAGGCCTTCATCCGTATCAGGCAGGGTCTGGGTTTGTTGATCATTGATCATTTGCAAACGGTGTTCGACGGTGCGCAAAAATTCATAAGCGTGTAGCATTTCGTCGCGTACTTTTTCGGAAACCTGTCCGAATTCGGTCAAAGCGCGCAATGTGTCACAGGTTGCCTTACCGCGAAGGGCGACTTCGCGCCCGCCCCAGATAAGCTGCTGCGTCTGGGCAAAAAATTCAATCTCGCGAATGCCGCCCCGGCCCAGTTTGATATTGTGGCCGGGAATGTTGATCTTGCTGCCGCCCTTGTGTGCATTGATCTGACGTTTAATCGAATGAATGTCCTGAATGGCAAGAAAATCAAGATGTTTGCGCCAGACAAATGGCCGCAGGATTTCCAGAAACTGATCGCCGGCAATCCGGTCACCGCCAACGATGCGGGCCTTGATCATGGCCGCACGTTCCCAGTTTTGGCCGACAGTCTCGTAATATGTTTCAGCGGCCAGCATCGATAAAATCGGCGGTGTAGATGATGGGTCCGGGCGCAGGCGCAAGTCTGTCCTGAACACATATCCATCACCCGTGCGTTCTTCCATAACGCGGGTGATGTCGCGCACCATACGGACCAGATCCTGCTGAATGCGGTCCGGATCAAGATAGGTGACGACTTCCTGATCATAAAGGAAGATCAGATCAATATCGGATGAATAGTTCAGCTCACCCGCACCCAGTTTGCCCATGCCAATCGAAAATATACCAGATCCTTCCAACGGGTTTTCCGGATTGGGCAAGTCACATTTGCGAAGACGTGCCATAGCAGAAAGACAATGGGCCATGGTGAAATCAAGGGTGAGTTCGGCGGTTTCACTGATGGCCGAGGTGATTTTATCAAGCGGCCAAGCGAGGCAGATATCAGCAATCGCTATAACCAGTGCTGCCCGGCGTTTTGCCCGGCGCACGGTGGTCATGGTGGTTGGTTGATCAAGGTTGCGGGCATCGGCACTGATGCGAACCGGGTTCAGGGCATTGGCAAATGCCTGATCAAGGCCGTTATCAAACACATCACAGACCACATCAGGATCACGAAGACACAGATTGGTCAGATAGGGGCTGTTGCCAAAAAGAGCTTCCAGAACGGATTTGCTTTGGGTATTCGACGCAATATCGCCAATTTTCGATGCAATGCTTTCAAATGCCGGGCGGTCGCCCAAGGCATGCCAACGTTCCATTGCATTGGCAACATGTTCAGGGGCGTGCGGTTGGGGCAGTCCTTGCGAAATCCAGGAAAGAGACACTTTTTGCGTTCCTTGTATTGCGAAAAGGTAACGAACCGGGCTATGCACAGATCTGTACCTGATTGCATAATCTCTGTCAGAAGTTTGATGTCCTGATCAACAGGGTGGCATGTACCTGTTTAGCTTTTCTATGGTCAGACAAAAAGCGATTTGATTGATAACAGTCTGGTACATTTAACCATGCTTGTTGTCTGTAAATGCTAGACAAGTACACCAGACTGCGCAGATTGTTCATAATGCGGCATATGACACCGACAAGACAGGGTATACAGAGTGCGCCTCGTTAAAACCTTTGCTGGATGGCTGGCGCTGATTTTATCAGCTGTCATTCTGTTTGTTGGCGTATTTGCAGCGGTCACAATCTGGCGGTTGTCGCAAGAGCCCGTGTCTTTGCACCGCTTAACCCCCTATATCGTCGATCATTTGAATAAATCGATGGGCGAGAACAAGCTGTCTGTTGGCGATCTTGTTCTGCGCTGGCGCGGTTGGGCGGAAAAGTTTGATGTCGGCCTGCGCGACGTTACCATCATTGGTGCCAATGACCGCGAACTGCTTCACATCCCCGAAGCCGATGTTGTGTTTTCCAGTAAGGCCCTGTTTGAAGGCGTTCTTGCACTTCGCGAAATGAACCTGATCGGGCCACGTATCCGATTGGAGCGCAGTGCGGATGGCAAAATCGATATTGGCTATGTCGCCGATGAAGCCGCACTTGATGCAGATGGTCTGTCGGGCATACTGGCACTTGGCGAAGAAGATGACACGCCGTCCAATCCGGACGAACTGGTCTATGACAAGGGACGTGGTTCATCGGTAACCATCGAACTCCCGTCAAGCACTATAGGTGAAACGGCGGTAGTTGCCGATGGCTCTGACGACATATCTCAACCTGCTATCAACCAATCTAACGATTCTGCGCCGTTGGAACAAAACGGCGCTGTTGAGCAATCGGGCAGTGATGTTTTACGCGATGTGATCGCCATTCTGTCTGGCGAACGAACCGATTTTCCTGCAGCAGCCTATTTCGAAAGCTTTGGGGTCGTGAATGCCGATCTGCAGGTGCGCGATGAAAAGCTTGGCGTTGTTTGGGCCGCACCGCAGGCCGATATCCTGTTGTCGAGAAAGCCATTGGGCATTGGCGCAGAAGCATCCTTGCAGGTAAGTGCCGGGGCATTATCCACCCGTGTCAGTGTGACCGGTGATTACAGTATCCAGACCGGCGAGATCGACCTTGAAGCTGATGTGGGTGAGGTGGAGCTTTCTGATCTGGTCAGTATTTCCGATGTTTTTGAAAATCTTCGCGACGCATATCTTCCTGTATCAGGGAAGCTTAAGGCAAAATATGACACGGACGGCGAACTGCTTTTTGCGTCGACCGACCTTGTCGTCGGAAGCGGGATCATATCGCTGCCCTCTGAAATGCGTGCGACCTACCGTGTTCGGGACGGGAAGATTGTCACAAGTTATGTGCCAGGCCGGTTTAACCTTGATGACGTGGTCTTGAATGTTGGGGATGCCTCGGCAAAGCTGCAGGGCGTTGTGCTTGACCCATTCGGGAAATGGAGCGTCAATCTTGATGCCTTTGCAACCGATGTCCAAACCAACGATCTGAAGCATTTATGGCCTGAATCCCTTGGCGTTGATGCCCGCGACTGGGTTGTCACCAACCTGTCAGAAGGCATTGTGCATCAGGCCAGCATGCATACGGAACTTCATCAGGATGATGAAGACGGGATTGCTCTGGACGCGCTGGGTGGTCAAATGACCATGTCGGGCGTGACGGTGCATTATCTTGGCGATATGCCAAGTGTGTTGGATGCTGGGGGACGGGCCGAATTTGATGCGGACAGCTTTAAAATCTATGTTGATCGCGGCAATGCCGATGGTTTGACTGTTACTGATGCCAGCATCGAATTTACAAGACTGAATGATCCTGTGCCAGCGGCTGACATCGAAGTTGTCGCACATGGCAGTGCGCGTAAGGCGCTTGAACTGATTGAAGCAGAACCGCTTGGCTTTGCGACACGTCTGGGCATTGATCCGGCCCAGATTAGCGGCGAGCAAGCAACGCGTGTGCGGCTTTACTTCCCGTTATTGCGCGCGGTTCGTTTCGAAGATGTCGAAGTCGCCGCCGCATCAAGGATTGAAAATGCCAGCATTACCAACGCATTTCGCGACCTTGATGTAACGGATGGCACGTTCGAATTACAGGTCAATACAAAGGGGCTCGATTTAAACGGTGTTGCCGCAATCGGCAATGGGAAGACCAAGATAAATTGGGTTGAAAACTTTGAAACCAATGCTGCTATTCGCAGCCACTATACCCTGTCCGGTGATCTTGATCTGGGTGTTCTTCCGACGGTGGAGCTTGATGCATCTCCTTATTTGACTGGAATGGCCAAGGGTAAGGTCGATATCAAGGTCAAATCCGATCAGGTGGAGCTTGTCGGGGATGTTGATCTTAAGGCAGTGACAATTGCACTTCCGTTTGATGGCGTTGATTATCAAAAGGAACCCGGTCCCGACGCAAAAGCCACGTTTGATCTGGCCGTTCAATATGATGGCGGTGGAACCCTTAAATCCTTTGCGGCCATCGCACCGGAACTTGCGGCAGAAGGCCGGGGAACTTGGCGCGGCGATAACCCGATGGCCGATAAATGGGTCTTTGAAATCGACACTGCGACGTTTCGTGACAACACCGATGTCAGCGGCACCGTTCGTTTGGCGGACGATGACAAGCTGACAGTTGATCTGCGCGGGTCACAATTCGATCTACGCTATTTTGTCGATAAGGACGCCTCGAAACAAACTGATCCGACGCAATCGGCATCTGATCAGGCGGAAAACCTCAACCTGATGGTTACGTTGGCTTCTGACAGGTTCCTTTTGAAGGGGGATGAGCCGCTTCTGAGTGATGGCAAAATCACGTTCAGTCAGGACCGCGCAAATCAGGAAATCGAAATCTCGGCTCGTCAGCTTATTGCCACCCCGTGGATTGTTTCTGACGATACAGTCGGAAACACGCAGCCCAAACAAAAACAAAGCCCCAATAGTGGTGGCATTGGTCAAAGCGCAACACGTTCTGGCGGCACGACGGAAATCTTTTTGAATATTGAACAGATGGTGATGGCCAATGGCGAACTTCTGGGCGATGTCAAAGGATCGATCCATACAGTCGGGCAGGAATGGGATCGTCTTGTTTTGAATGGTTCGTTGGGTGATCGGGCCAATGTGTTTGCCCAGGTAACCCGCGAAGATTTCGTCACGCGCAAGGTCAAACTGACCAGCGAAGATGCTGGAAAATTCCTGCGTGCGGTTGATATGTATGAAAATCTTTTGGGCGGTATTCTGACGGTCGAAGGAACGGTCGATGACGCTGATTTAGCTCAACCCTTTACCGGAACGGTGAATATTGATGACTTCCGCGTCGTCAATGCCCCGGTTGCCGCCCGGGTTCTTGGTGCTGCATCCTTAACAGGGCTTGGCGACGTTTTGCAGGGCAACGGGATATCATTTGACGAGCTAAATGGTGGTTTCACCTATGCCAATGATGTGCTGTCGCTTTCGAAAATATCGGCAAACGGAACGGCAGTCGGAGTGACAGCGAATGGATCGATTGATCTGGCGAAATCCGAAATCCGACTGTCGGGATCAATTGTGCCGATTTACGCGCTGAACTCCGCACTCGGTGTTATTCCGATCCTTGGCGATCTTTTGGTCGGCGAGGAAGGTGGGGGCATATTCGCCCCGACCTACACGGTTGAAGGCGATCTTGAAAACCCTGATATTACTGTCAATCCATTGTCGACATTTGTGCCGGGTGTGTTCCGAAATCTGATTACCGGGGCAGAACCGGGTTAAAGCCAGTAAACAAAAAGCCCCGCAAGCATATGCTGCGGGGCTTTTGTATTTGGTTCGGTTGCTGAGTAAATATCAGACAGGCTTGATCAGAACGTGGCGCTTTTTGCCTGCCGAAACCTTGATGACACCATCTGAATTTAGCGCATCTGCGGTGATGTTGGCATTTTCATCGCTGACTTTTTCGTCATTGATTTTGGCACCACCACCCTTGATCAGACGGCGTGCATCGCCACCCGATTTGGCAAGGTCCGCACGACGGAACAAATCAAAGGCAGGAATACCTGCATCCAGTTCGGCCTTGGCGACTTCAACCGTCGGGAGGTCGTCAGCCAGAACACCTTCTTCAAAGGTTTTGCGTGCGGTTTCAGCCGCTGTCAGGGCGGATTCTTTCCCACGGCAAAGGGTGACAGCTTCAAGGGCGAGAACCTTTTTCGCCTCGTTGATGTCTGATCCTTCAAGCTTTTCGTATTCTGCGATCTGTTCGAGCGACATTTCGGTAAACAGACGCATGAATTTGATCACGTCGGCATCTTCGGTGTTGCGCCAGAACTGGTAGTAGTCATAGGACGACAGGCGTTCTTCGTTCAACCAAACAGCACCAGAGGCCGTTTTACCCATCTTCGCACCTGAGGCGGTGGTCATTAGTGGGGTGGTCAGGCCGAACAATGATTTCTCGTCAACGCGACGTCCCAATTCAACACCATTAACAATGTTGCCCCACTGATCCGATCCGCCCATCTGCAGGGTGCAGGCGTAATTGCGGTTCAGTTCAACAAAGTCATAGGCCTGCAGGATCATGTAGTTGAATTCAAGGAAGCTCAGCGACTGTTCGCGTTCCAGCCGTAGCTTGACCGAATCAAATGCCAGCATCCGGTTGACCGAGAAATGGCGACCGAAATCACGCAGGAATTCAATATAGTTCAGTTTGTCCAGCCAGTCGGCATTGTTGACCATGACCGCATCGGTCGGGCCATCGCCAAATGTCAGGAACTGCTGAAATACTTTTTTGATGCCGGCCATGTTGGCAGCAATGATTTCATCGGTCAAAACCGGGCGGGCATCGTCACGACCCGTCGGGTCGCCAACACGGGTGGTGCCGCCGCCCATCAGGACAATCGGTTTATGGCCGGTTTTCTGCAGCCAGCGCAGCATCATGATCGATACGAGCGATCCGACATGCAAGCTGTCTGCAGTGCAATCATAGCCCACATAGCACACCACCGTATTGTCGCTTGCATAGGCGTCAAGGCCCTCAAGATCAGTGCATTGGTGGATATAACCGCGGTCATTCATGACGCGGAGAAAATCAGACTTCAGTTCAGTCATGGTTTTTGCGCTATGTTGGTTGTGATAGAAAAATCGAGCCGCCAATAGGTGCGGAGGCGATGATCTAGCACAGAAAACATCCGCTGGGCAACGGATCGGGACGCAGTTCTGGTATCGTCGTAACGATTTCGCCAGAAATTCGATCTAAGCTGCACGCCACAACGACAAAATGCCACGCGGAGAATGACATGACACAAGGCTGGATCAAGGCAATCGGCATGATGAGCGGCACATCACTTGATGGTGTTGATGCGGCCTTGATTGAAACCGATGGCGTTGAAGTTCGCCGTCTGGATCATGCGGTTTTCGTGCCCTATGCCCCGGAATTACGCGAACGGATGCGGGCATGCTTTGGTAATCGCAGAGCGACCAATACCGAACATGTCGTGGCAGATGATCTGACACAGGTCCATGTTGATGCCGTTAACATGCTGCTTGAAAAATCCGGCACTTTGGCGGGCGAAATCGGTGTGATCGGTTTTCATGGTCAGACGGTGTTTCATGAACCGGCATCTGGCCTGACGCGCCAGATCGGAACGCCTGATATGTTGGCTGACAAAACAGGTATTCCGGTGGTGGCCGATTTCCGATTGGCCGATGTTGCGGCAGGCGGCGAAGGCGCGCCACTGGCCCCTGTCTATCATGCCGCGTTGATGAAAAGTGCCGGGGTTGAGCTACCGGTTGCGGTGCTTAACATCGGCGGGGTGTCGAATGTCACCTATATCGATGCCAATGACGAATTGCTTGCCTTTGATTGTGGTCCGGGTAATGCGCGACTTGATGACTGGATGTTGCGCCATACCGGAAACCCGGTGGATTTGAATGGTGCGACGGCAGCATCCGGTAATGGGGACCCGATGGTCGAGGTCAAATTCCTTGAAGACCCGTATTTCGACCGTGTCCCACCCAAATCCCTTGATCGCGAAGATATGGCTACCCGCATTGATGGACTTGTCGGCCAGGCAAAGCTGAATGTGTCCGACGGGGCGGCGACACTGGCCAATTGTAGCGTTGCGGCCATTGTTGCCGGTGTGAACCATCTTCCGGCCGCGCCGCAAAGCTGGTTTGTCTGTGGTGGAGGTCGGCACAATGACTATGTCATGAAAACGCTAAATGCCCGGCTGGGTGTGCCGGTGCGTTCTGTTGATGATCTTGATTGGGACGGGGATGCGGTCGAGGCGGAATGTTTTGGCTATCTCGCCGTCCGTCATCTGCGCGAACTACCACTTAGCTTTCCCGGAACTACTGGCGTGCCCGAGCCCTGTTGTGGGGGTAAGCTTTACATACCGAAAAAGGCCGCCTGAAAAGGCGGCCTTCGTTCTTTGGTATCTCATGATCGCGTAGGCGTGGCAGGCGGTTACGCGCCGCGCTTATCGAGATATGAAGCAGTATGTTTGATCACGTCATCTTGCTGTTTGGCAAAATAATGATCGGCATCAGTGATGGTGCACATGTCAACTTCAATGCCCTTCTGGGAATTGAGCTTGTCAGAAAGCTTGTTGACCGACGCAATCGGAATGTTGGTGTCCTGTGATCCGTGGATCAGGATGCCAGACGACGGGCAGGGTGCCAGGAAGGTGAAGTCATATTCACTGGCGGGGGCCGCAATCGAAATAAACCCGTCAATTTCCGGACGGCGCATCAAAAGCTGCATGCCGATCCAGGAACCGAACGAATAACCGGCAACCCAGGTTGCACGCGCATTGGCGTTATAGGTCTGCATCCAGTCGAGCGCGGATGCGGCATCGGACAGTTCGCCGATTCCCTGATCGTAAACGCCCTGCGAGCGACCAACACCGCGGAAGTTAAAGCGCATGACCGAATATCCGCGACTCTTGAACATGTTGAACAAGTTGAAACACAACTTGTTGTTCATTGTGCCGCCCTGTTGCGGGTTCGGATGGAGGATCAGTGCGATGGGCGAATCGTCAGCGCCGTTATGGTGGTAGCGACCTTCAAGGCGGCCTTCGGGGCCGTTAAAAATGACCTCAGGCATGGATCAGACTGCTCCTGTCCACGAATGGAATGATGTGTGTAACAAAAATATCCGAGTGTTTTTGTATGTTTTTTCGTGTTTGCGCATAAATTGCTTTGGGCAAATACTTGACCAAGTTACTCGGTTATCCTATATTCCGGCTAACCCGTTGGTGCCGTTTTCACCCGTTCTTGCGTTGTGCGTAAGGTCGGGCTTAGGCGTGGCTGCCGGGAATCGAAGGTACTAATTACACAGTGGACCGCCCCATGTTCAAGCTAATTCGTCAGGAAATCGACGCGATGATTGCCCGCGACCCTGCGGCACGTTCCCGTTTGGAGATCGCGCTTTGTTATCCGGCGTTTCACGCAATCATGGGATATCGCGGCACGCACTGGCTTTGGGGGCGCGGTTTTCGCATTACGGCCCGCTTCCTGTCGCAGATCATGCGCTGGTTGACCGGCATTGAAATTCATCCCGGTGCCAAGATCGGCAAACGGTTATTTATCGACCATGGCATGGGTGTCGTGATTGGTGAAACCGCCGAGATTGGCGATGACGTCACCTTGTATCAGGGCGTAACCCTTGGCGGGACGTCACCCAGTGTAAATAGTGAAGGTCAGCGCGGCCTTAAACGTCACCCCAGTCTTGAAGACGGTGTGATTGTCGGGTCCGGCGCACAAATCCTTGGTCCGTTCACCGTGCGCAAAAATGCCCGTGTTGGCGGCAATGCGGTTGTGCTGTCCGAAGTACCCGAAGGCGCTACTGTGGTCGGTATCCCGGCCAGAATCGTTCGCCGCGAGGCTGATGATCGTTTTTGTGCTTACGGCACGCCGATCGGCGATCTGCCTGATCCGGTGGCCCGTGCACTTGAAGAACTTGGCCGTGAAGTCAAAATCCTGCGTGAACAGGTCGGCGTACTTGAAGCCGAAAAAGCAGGAGCTGCCGGGAAATCGGCAGGCGACGTGGCGCCGGATAAACCGCGCATCGTTGCATCATCTAAATAAGTTTGGCGCGCATCGCGCGACAACAATGAACAGCCCGCTGTCAGGTATGCAAACCAGTATGACCAGGACAGCAAGGCAGGAGGACGCACCGTGAAGCTGAGTACAAAAGGCCGCTATGCCGTCATGGCGATGGTCGATCTCGCTGAAAGCAGTAAGGACCGACCGGTCGCGCTTGCCGATATTGCGGACCGTCAGGAAATTTCGTTGTCTTATCTTGAGCAGTTGTTTGGCAAATTGCGCAAAGGTGGACTGGTTCGTTCCGTGCGCGGTCCGGGTGGAGGATATCTTCTGGCCCGTACGGCCGTTGAAACCCGTGTCGCCGATGTCATTTTGGCTGTCGATGAGCCGATCCGTGCAACCCGTTGTAAATCCGGTTCACCGAAAGGCTGTAAGGCCAATCAGGGGCGCTGCCAAACCCATGAATTGTGGGAAGAACTTGGCAATCAGATTTACCTTTATCTGGCATCTGTAAGTCTTGCCGATGTGGTGGATCGCAATGTTGCCGGGACGCTACGCGCATTCCCAGCGAAAACAACGCAAATAGAAGAGCCGTCACAGGTTGCGGCACAGTAAATGCTGCTCTATATCGAGTGCAGATGAGAATAAGGATGAATACAAACTGATGGCCGAACAGGTTTATCTCGACTACAACGCAAGCGCGCCGCTGTGCATCGAAGCACGGCAGGCCATGATCGCTGCGATGGATGTCACAGGTAACCCGTCATCAGTTCACGGAAGTGGCCGTGCAGCCCGCAAGATTGTTGATCATGCACGCCGAACGATTGCCGAACTGGTCGGTGGTGATGCTGAGCGGATCATTTTCACCAGCGGCGGGACCGAGGCAAACAGTCTGGCGCTGAACGGTTTGGAAGATGTCACTGTCTTTACCAGTGCAACTGAACATCCTTCGGTCATCGAAGGACGGGTGGATGCCAAACGTATCCCGGTTGACGGTAATGGCGTGATTGATCTGGCTGCTTTGGAAAAGATGCTTAAAGACGCATCGGATGCCGGGCAAAAGGTTCTGGTTTCGGTCATGCTGGCCAATAATGAAACCGGTGTGATACAGCCGGTGTCAAAGGTTGGTTTGCTGGCACGGGAATATGGGGCAAAAGTCCATTGTGACGCCGTACAGGCGCTGGGACGGATGCCGGTGGATATGGGGCGCTTGCTGGTTGATATGGTGTCGGTTTCGGCACATAAGGTCGGCGGACCCAAAGGAACAGGTGCCTTGGCGATTGCGCCCGGTGTGATGCTGGTGCCGCAGATCCGGGGTGGCGGACAGGAAAAATATCGCCGTGGTGGCACGGAAAACGTTCTGGGTATTGCAGGCTTTGCCGCCGCTGCCCGGCGGGCCGAAGCCAAAATGGCGCAGATGGCGACTATCGCAGGAATGCGTGATCGCCTTGAAACAGAATTGGCGTCAGAAGCTCCTGAGCTTTTGATTGCTGGTAAGGGAACGGAGCGACTGGTGAATACAAGTTGCCTGATCTTGCCGGGAATGCCTGGGGAAACTCAGGTTATGGCATTGGATTTGGCAGGTGTTGCAATCAGTTCGGGATCAGCCTGCTCGTCAGGCAAGGTACGTGAAAGCCACGTGCTTAAGGAAATGGGAGTTTCCGACACCGGATCGGCCATCAGGGTCAGTCTGGGACTGGAAACGACCGACGACGATATCGATACGTTTATCCGAGTTTGGAGCCGGATGAGGGGTAATGCAGCGCGTAAGAAAGCGCGTCACGCTGCCTGACAAGAGAGTGAGTGAGGAAGCCTTTAATTATGAACGAGCTTAAAGCAAAGCCGATCTATCTAGACTATCAGGCGACCACGCCGACCGACCAGCGTGTCGTCGATGCGATGCTGCCGTATTTCACCGAGAAATTCGGTAACCCGCATTCGCGTAATCACAGCTTTGGCTGGGAAGCCGAAGATGCGGTTGAAGTCGCGCGTGGACAGGTTGCCAAAATCATTGGTGCCAGTGCCAAGGAAGTCATCTTTACATCAGGTGCGACTGAGTCGAACAACCTTGCACTTAAGGGTGTGATGAAGTTCTACGGCAAAAAGAAGCCGCACATGATCACGATCGTAACCGAGCATAAATGCGTGCTCGACAGCGCCCGTCACCTTGAACAGGAAGGTTACAAAGTGACCTATCTTGGCGTTAAGGAAAACGGCCTGGTCGATCTTGAAGAACTTAAGGCAACGATCACGGATGAAACCGCACTTGTTTCCGTCATGGGCGTAAACAATGAAATCGGTGTGATCCAGCCGCTCAAGGAAATCGGTGCTATCTGCCGTGAACGCAAAGTGTTCTTCCACACAGATTGTGCACAGGCCGTTGGCAAGATTGACCTTGATGTTGAAGACATGAACATTGATCTGATGTCGATTTCCGGCCACAAAATCTATGGTCCGAAGGGCATTGGCGCATTGTTCGTTCGCCGTCGTCCGCGTGTGCGCGTTATCGCCCAGATCACCGGTGGTGGTCAGGAACGTGGCATGCGTTCAGGGACGTTGCCGACCCCGCTGATCGTGGGTCTTGGTAAGGCATGTGATATTCTGTCAAACGAAATGGCAGAAGAAAATGCCCGTATCACCAAACTTCGCGATTACACGTTGCAGAAGTTCCGGGACCGTTTGGCTGACATCTACCTTAACGGGGATGAAGAAGCGCGCGTTTCGGGCAACCTCAATGTTTCCTTTGCCTATGTCGAAGGCGAAAGCCTTCAGATGGACATCAAGAACATTGCGGTTTCGTCCGGTTCTGCTTGTACGTCGGCATCGCTTGAGCCGTCTTACGTGCTACGTGCGCTGGGTGTTGACGAAGAGCTCGCACACACTTCGCTGCGTATCGGTATTGGCCGTTACACCACGAAGGAAGAACTCGACGAAGCAATTGAGTCAATCAGTGTTGCTGTCGAGCGCCTGCGTGAGATGAGCCCGCTTTGGGAAATGGCCCAGGAAGGCATCGACATCAAGTCGATCGAGTGGGCTGAGCACTAAGAACGACTGACGACGACTTATCGACGTAATTCGTCTCGTGAGAGAGACTTAAAAGACTTTTAGGAAGGATTCCTATCATGGCTTATAGCGAAAAACTGATCGACCATTACGAAAACCCGCGTAACGTTGGTTCGATGGACAAAAATGAATCGTTCGTCGGAACCGGTCTTGTCGGTGCACCGGCCTGTGGCGACGTCATGAAGCTGCAGATCAAAGTGACCCCGGAAGGGATCATTGAAGATGCAAAGTTCAAGACCTTTGGTTGCGGTTCGGCGATTGCGTCGAGCTCGCTGATCACCGAATGGGTTAAAGGCAAGTCGCTTGACGAAGCAGGTGCGATCAAAAACTCGCAGATTGCTGAAGAACTTGCACTTCCGCCGGTTAAAATTCACTGCTCTATCTTGGCAGAAGACGCCATTAAAGCAGCGATCAGCGACTACAAATCCAAAAACGTCGCGGCTGACGCTGCTGAATAAGCAGTGTCACACCCACTTCGTTTTCGGAAATTTGGGAGAATACAATGGCTCTACCGTCACCGATTTCTGTCACACCGGTTGCGCTTGATCACATCAAGGCGCTGCTCGATAGTCGTGGGAAACCTTCGCACGGCATTCGGCTTGGTGTGCGCAGTAAAGGGTGTTCGGGCCTGTCTTACACGCTTGAATACGCTGACGATGCCAGTGGCTTCGAAGAAGTAGTCGAGCTGAATGACGGCGTGAAACTCCTGATCGACCCAAAAGCCATGATGTTCGTGCTTGGAACGGAAATGGATTACGAGGTCAATACGATGGAAGAAGGTTTCGTGTTCCGCAATCCCAACGAAAAGGGTCGTTGCGGGTGCGGTGAATCCTTCCACGTCTGATCGGGCCGGGCTTTCCCTGCTTTCTGTTTGGTAATGGCCCCGGTTTAATCGCCGGGGCCATCGCTGAAAAATGGTGGTTTGCGCATTAACGCTGACCGCTTTTCGCCTGATTTGTTTTTGTCTTTAATCCTCGGAAGTGCATAGCGTGAGCAATACAGACCATCCGGCACACAAGGTTTGCTGGTCCTGTAAGGGCCCGGTAGACGCAAGCGCGCTGTTTTGCGATACCTGCAACGCCATTCAGGCACCCGGACAGCTTGACCATTTCAAACGGTTTGGTCTGGAACCTTCCTTTGTCGTTGATATTGACGCGGTAGAAGCAACCTATCTCAAACAACAGCAATTGCTTCATCCGGATCGCTTTGCATCGAAATCAGGCCGTGAACAGGCCCTGTCATCGCAACAGGCCGCCAGCCTGAACGAGGCTTTCGAGACGCTTAAAAATCCGGTTTCACGGGCGCATTATATGCTGCGCCTGTCCGGCATCGAACCCGAGGGTGGCGAAGGCCACACTGTGAATGATCCTGAACTTCTGATGGAAGCGATGGAAATGCGCGAAGCGCTTCATGATGCCGCAGACAAAGGCACGATTGATGCGATGATCAAGGATACCCGCAAACAGGCGCGTGCCTGTGAAACGGATCTTGGTGATGCGCTGGCAGCGAATGCCTTTGACGCCGCCAAAAAACTGACCACCCGTCTGAGATACCTGATGAAAATGACCGAGGAAGCGCGCGCGAAGAAGTCGCGCCTTGCCGCTGCCTGATCATATAGGGGCACACTGCCCTTAAAAATAACGGATAGAATTCATGGCCCTGCTTAAAATCCACGAACCGGGTGAAACGCCGCTTCCTCATGAAGACGAGCGCCAGATTGCCGTTGGGATCGACCTGGGGACCACCAACTCGGTTGTTGCGATTTCCCGCGAAGAAAAACCCGAAGTCCTGCGCGATAAATCCGGCGGCAATGCGATTGTCCCGTCTGTTGTCTATTACGGCGACGACGCACCCGTTGTTGGTGAAGCCGCACGCGATCATATCAATACCGATGCGAACCGCGTTGTGTCTTCGGTCAAGCGCCTGATGGGCCGTGGCCTTGAAGATGTGAAACGGGTCGCAGGCACGCTTCCCTATGATGTCGAAGTCCCGGAAAAATCCGAAACCGATAATGGCGAACCGATGATGGTGCGCCTGAATGTCGGGAACCGTGTTTTGACCCCGGTTGAAGTATCGGCCGATATTCTGCGCGCTTTGCGTACCCGGGCCGAAGAAAGCCTTGATCAGCCGGTTGAAAAGGCCGTGATTACGGTTCCGGCCTATTTCGATGATGGTGCGCGCACCGCAACCAAGGATGCCGCCAAACTGGCCGGGATCGAAGTCCTGCGTCTGGTCAATGAACCGACGGCGGCGGCTTTGGCCTATGGCCTTGATAACGGGGCAGAGGGGCTTTACGCCGTTTATGACCTTGGCGGTGGGACGTTCGATATCTCGTTGCTGAAAATGCAAAAGGGCGTTTTCCAGGTTAAGGCAACCGGCGGTGATGCTGCCCTTGGTGGCGATGATTTCGATCACGCCATTGCCGAACATCTTCTGGCCGAGCGTAAAGACGGCGGGGCGACCGATGCACTTGATGCATCTGATGCCAAACGTATTTTGAAAACCGCACGGAAAGTCAAAGAAGGCCTGACCGATCAGGATGCGGTCAAAATTGCGGTTGATCTTAATGGCAAAAGCACAAACCACACGGTGACCCGTGATGCGTTTGAAGCCATGATCGCCAAACTTGTTGCGCGCACGGCCGCGATTACCGAACAGGTTCTTGATGATGCAGATGTGTTGCCAGAAGACGTCAAAGGCGTTGTTCTGGTCGGCGGGTCAACCCGTGTACCTGCCGTGCGCAAGGCCGTGGCCGATCTGTTTGAACAAGAACCGCTTTCTGATATCGACCCGGACGAAGTTGTCGCCCTTGGTGCCGCCCTTCAGGCCGAAGCACTTACTGGTGGGTCTGATAACCTTCTTCTGGATGTGACGCCCTTGTCGCTTGGTCTGGAAACCATGGGCGGGATTGTTGAAAAGGTCATTGACCGCAACACCCCGATCCCGGTGAGCAAGGCACAGGAATTCACCACCTATCAGGATGGTCAGTCGGCCATGATGATCCATGTGGTGCAGGGCGAACGTGAAATGGTTGATCAATGCCGATCACTTGCCCGTTTTGCACTGACGGGCATTCCATCGATGGCAGCAGGGGCCGCGCGCATTCGCGTGCAGTTCAATGTTGATGCGGATGGTTTGTTAACCGTGTCGGCCCGCGAAGAAACCACCGGGGTTGAGCAGGAAGTCGCGGTTAAGCCGACCTACGGCATTAACGAAATCGATATGGCCAATATGCTGCGCGAAAGCATGGTTCATGCCCGGGATGATATGATCGTGCGCCTTCTGACCGAAGCCCGGGTAGAGGCACGCCGCAACATTCTGGCGGTGCGCGCAGCAATGGATGCGGACCGCGCATTGTTGACGCCAGAAGATGATAAAAACATTGCCGATGCGATTGCCAAACTTGAAGCAGCAATGGCGGGTGATGACCGTGATGTGGTGAATGAGGCCGCCGAAGCACTTGAAAATGCATCGCGCCCGTTTGCCGAAAGCCGAATGGATAGTCGGATACGTCAGGCGCTTGCCGGACAAAATGTCGACGAAGTGAATTAAAAGCGACCCGGCCTAATTGACAAACCGGCCACTTGCGGCGATTGTCCCGTTCAACCGCCAAAGGTCAGGTCGGACACGGCGTCTTGTCACAGGCAAGGCGTTAAACAGAGATCGAACAAAAAGTATTACCGAGGAGAAAGGCACAGATGCCTAAGATCGTTTTTGTTGAGCCCGATGGCACCGAAAAGGAATTCGAAGTCGCCGACGGCCTGTCCGTTCTGGAAGCCGCCCATAAAAATGGCGTTGACCTTGAAGGTGCTTGCGAAGGTTCACTGGCTTGCTCGACCTGCCATGTTGTTCTGGACGAAGACTGGTTCGATAAACTTGACGAACCGTCCGAAGATGAAGAAGACATGCTTGACCTTGCATTTGGCCTGACCGAGACATCGCGTCTTGGCTGCCAGATCATCATGAGCGACGAGCTTGATGGCCTGCGCGTCAAGCTGCCGTCGGCGACCCGTAACATGATGGTCGACAAGTAAGTTTGACTTTGTTTTGACCGGGTGGGCACCCGCACGCCCCGGCACCAAAGGAGACTGATATGCGTTGGACAGATGTTAATGACATCGCGATCGAGCTTGAGGAAGCCCATCCTGAAAAGGATAACCTCAACCTTCGTTATACCGATCTGCACAAATGGATTTGTGCGCTTGAAGGTTTCGAAGACGATCCCGAGAAGTCGAATGAAAAGATTCTCGAAGCCATCCAGATGGCTTGGATCGACGAACGCGAAGACTGATTTTATGGGGGCGTTCGCACGCCATGCGACATGCACCCAAATTACGAATACCGGACCAGCCTGCATCATGTGGGCTGGTCCGTTTTTGTTTGAACCAAGATGACCGCAAAAACAGGGCAGGGACCAACCATGGGCCAGACCAAGACATTCACCGATATCATCCCGGCCGACAGCCTGTTTGGCAAATTGCGCGCCCGTGAAAGTGATGCATGGCAAAGCTATGTCTGCCATGATTTCATTACACAGCTTGGCAAAGGAACCCTGCCACAGGCATCGTTCAAGCATTACCTTATTCAGGACTATTTGTTTCTGATCCAGTTTGCGCGCGCCTATGCTTTGGCGGTCTATAAGGCCGAAGATCTGCCCGCCATGCGCCAGTTTTCGGCAACTGTGCATGCGATCCTTGATATGGAAATGAGCCTGCATCTTGATTTTTGCAAAGAATGGGGGCTGTCCGAGGCCGATATTATCGCACAGCCCGAAGCACGCGCATGTGTGGCCTATACCCGCTATGTGCTGGATCGCGGGCTTCAGGGCGATGTGGTTGATCTTCAGGTTGCCTTGATGCCCTGTATGGTTGGCTATGCCGAGATTGCAAACCGCTTGATGGCAAGTTCTGATACTGTGCTTGACGGCAATCCATATCGGGCATGGATTGAAATGTATGCGTCTGATGAATTTCAGGACGTGGCAAAGGCCGAAATTGATCTGTTGGAACAGACCGCTGCCAAACGCGGCGGGCATGACCGGATGGATGGCCTTGCCCAAACCTTTGCCATGGCAAGCCGCCTTGAAGCCGATTTCTGGCAGATGGGGCTTGATCTGGCAAAATAGGGGCGTGATCACGAAATTCGTGCAATTCGTCGCGTCTGCCCCTATATAAGCCCGAATAAACCGTCGCGGGTTGCTTTGTGCCGCCCGTTGGCTATTGAGATCGAACTTCTTGTCGCTGCGGCCTTGACCCGCGGATGGGTGGGAAAAAATGAACAGTCTTGGCTTTGATAAGGCCCCCGAAGATACCCGTGTGGTTGTTGCCATGTCGGGTGGGGTCGATAGTTCCGCCGTTGCCGCCCTTCTGAAATCAGAAGGCTATGACGTGGTGGGCATCACGCTTCAGCTTTATGATATGGGGGCCAATGCCCCGACCCGTGCGAAATCCTGTTGTGCCGGGCGTGACATCTATGATGCGCGCAAAGTGGCCGAGGATATCGACATTCCCTATTACGTGCTTGATTACGAATCACGTTTCCGCGAAGAAGTGATCGATGATTTTGCCGACAGCTATATGCGCGGCGAAACCCCGATCCCGTGCGTGAAATGCAATCAGACGGTCAAATTCCGTGATTTGCTGGAAACCTCGCATGATCTTGGCGCGGATTGCATGGCGACCGGCCATTATGTGCAGCGGAAACTGGGCGCGAATGGTCGGGCCGAATTGCACCGGGCGGCTGATCCCAACCGCGATCAAAGCTATTTCCTGTTTACCACCAAACAGGAACAGCTTGATTTCCTGCGCTTTCCGCTCGGCCATTTGATGAGCAAGGCCGAAACCCGTGCCTTGGCCGCAAAATTCGGTCTGGAAGTTGCCGATAAGCCCGACAGTCAGGACATCTGTTTTGTCCCGGATGGCAAATATGCCCGTCTGGTTGAACGCCTGCGTCCCGAGGCCGGTGAACCCGGCCAGATTGTTGACGTTGATGGCAACGTCATGGGCGATCACCGGGGCCTGATCCATTACACAGTCGGTCAGCGCCGTGGTTTGAATATTGGTGGCACGGCAGAACCGCTTTATGTCGTCAAACTGGTGCCGGAAAAACGTCAGGTCGTGGTTGGGCCCAAGGCGGCCTTGGCCAAGAAGCTGGTCTATGTCAAAGACCTCAACTGGCTTGATGGCGATCATGTTGATGAAAACGGTGTCGAGGTCGAAGTCAAACTGCGTTCGGCCATGCAGCCAACGACCGCAACCGTTTACCCCGAAGCCGCCGGCGAAGCCCGGATCGAGCTTCACGATGCCCAGTTTGGCATCGCGCCGGGGCAGGCGGGTGTGTTCTATCAGGGCGAGCGCGTCCTTGGCGGTGGCTGGATCACTCGCGAAGAACTTCTTAGCGGTGCGGCGACTGCCGCCTGATCCGTGATGGATCACTGATTGATCAACGATTACGGTGGGCGAGGGGCAAAGTTCCTCGCCCATGGGTTTTGTAGATATCTTTTTTGTCAAAATCGTCAAAAAGGCGCTTGACGGGGGCGGCTCCCTGACTTAAAAACCGCCTCGTTCCGCACGTCGCAGAACAGCACAGAATATCCTGTGGCCGAGTAGCTCAGCTGGTTAGAGCAGCGGAATCATAATCCGCGTGTCGGGGGTTCAAGTCCCTCCTCGGCTACCAATTAAAAACCCCCTCATGGCTCCGCCTGAGGGGGTTTTTAATTGGCTCCCTCGGAGAGGGCTTTAACCCCCTAGTTCACGAGAAAGCGAGGCACGCAGCTTTCGAGCGACATCGCACATCGTGCGATGGTCCGCCGGGCGAAGCCCAAGGATAAAAAGCAGCCCAAAGGTTGATTTTTACAATTCCCTCCGACATTTTGTCTGAGCGGTGATTTGATGTTGTGTCCCTAAAATAAATCTGTCCCCGTTTTTCAAAAATAAATCTGTCCCCGTTTTTCGTCCCCGTTTTTCAAAGAAACGCAAACAGCGGGTGAGGCCGTCTGACCAAACGGCCTGCTTTGCGGGCTTTTTGTCTGTTTCCTTATCCCTCCTGCCCTGGTCTCTGGAAAAGTCCTAATCTCTAGATGTGAATCAATTAATCGCCTTATTGTTTCTGCTATCTTTCGTTCCTGCTTACGTATAGCTACATTCAAAACCACAACCTTGTTTCGGGAAACCCACGTCCACAGATGTCTGACGCCCTCCCTTTGTCCATTTCTGTGTCCCTTGCAGTCATTGCGGTTGTTGCGCTGGCTTATGCTGCTCATGTGCGCAGGCGGGAACGGGCGCGATTGGAGATTCTCGATGCGGTATTGGCAAACGTCTCCGACGGTGTTCTGGTGCTTGGCGCCGATGGATCGGTCAGAAACATTAACATCGCCGCAGCTGAGATGTTTGACCGGACTGAGGAGGAGATTGCGGGGCGCTGTCTTAACGACTTGCTTTCTGATGCCCCTGAACGTCCTGATGAACAGCAGGCAGATGAATACCGCACCGACGCAATCCGATCAAACGGCGCCACTTTCCCGGTTGATGTTCGGTTTTTGCAGCTCCCAGGGCAGCGCGAAAGTGTGCTGGTCGTGCATGATCTGTCGCGCGTTCGGCCAGACGCGACCGAGGAAGAGCAACGCTTTAAACAAAGCCAGTATTTTGCACGCATCGGGACGTGGGACTGGCGCGTGGATACGGACGAGCTTTACTGGTCTGACGCGATTTATGGCATGTTCGGCTACAAGCCGGGCGAGGTGATACCGACCTATTCGCTGTTTTGTGATGCCGTGCATCCGGACGACAGGGAACGCGTTCGCGAAGGCGAAATTCGCTGCATTGAAACCGGCGAAAATCACGATGAAGAATACCGTGTTGTCTGGCCGGATGGCACCATCCGATGGCTGCGCGAAACCGGCAACGTCACCAAGGACGAAACTGGCAAAACTGTCAAAATGATGGGGGTCGTTCGCGACATTACCGAGGAACGCGAAGAAGCCGATCAAATTCGCGAACTCGCCTTCCACGATGCCTTAACCCGTTTGCCCAACAGGACCATTTTCGAGGATCGTCTATCAAAGGCCATTGACCGCGCCAAACGTCATAAGAAAAAGGTCGCCGTGATCTTTATCGATCTGGACGGTTTCAAACAGATCAATGATGAACTCGGCCACGCCGCCGGGGATCGCGTTCTGATCAATACCGGACAGCGATTGATCAATGCGCTCAGGGCGTCTGATACGGTGGCGCGAATTGGCGGTGATGAATTTACAGTCATCCTTGAGGACCTGGAAACCGACGCCGAGATCCATAATATCGCCGAGAAGATCCTTGTTGCTGTTTCCACGCCAACGGAACTGGGCCAGGGGACGTATTGGGTTGGGGCCAGCCTTGGTATTGCGATCTATCCCGAACATGCCCGAACGCTCGATACACTTATCCATATCGCCGATCAGGCGATGTACACCGCCAAGGCCGAAGGAACGAACCTTTATCGCATCGGCTGGGAGTTTGAAAACTGATGACGCCGATGATCGATATACGCCCAGCCGCAAAAGCCGACCGTGACGCCTGGTCCGGTCTGTTTCGCGACTATATGGCGTTTTATGGCTGTGAGCCGTCCGACGCGGTGCTTGAGACAACCTGGTCATGGATCATGGAGCCCAAAGGGCCGATGGAATGCCTGCTGGCGGTGAATGGCAATCAGGTCGTGGGGTTCGCGCAATATCGTGCTGTGCCCGAAACCCTGACCGGTGCCTGGTTCGGCCAGCTTGACGATCTTTTTGTTGCGCCCCAAGCCCGCCGCGCAGGCGCCGCACAGGCCCTGATGGAACGGCTGGAATACATCGCTCGCATGCAAAGATGGTTCAAGCTGACTTGGATCACGGCAGATGACAATGCGACGGCGCGGCGCCTTTACGATCAGATCGGCAAGGCTTCGAACTGGGTGGTTTATGAACAGATGCTTGAGGGGTAAGGTCTGAAAGGCCTCTATCTTCTCTTCCTTGGCATCAGTCGACCATCGGGACTAAAAAGGGGACAGTCCCCTTTTCAACTTCTACCCTTAAAGCGCCTTGCGCCCAGCCTCTTCAAGAAAACTCGAAACCGCCCGCTTGCCGTATTTCGCTTCGATTAAGTCAATCAGATTGGCATCAAGTGTCAGGTTGATACGACGCTTTTTCCCCGGAATGGTCGCGGTAATCGCGACAATCCCGATGGCACCATCTTCAAGGCCGACTGCTGCCGAAGGGGCGGGAATTTCTTCGCCGTCCGCGTGCATGCCTTCGATATGGAAGTTAAGGGCTTCGGTACCGGACTCGACCAGTTCCGTCATGATATCTGCTGCGGACACACAGCCCGGAAAATCCGGAAAGGAAATCCCGAAGCCGTCATCATTGTCGGTATGTACCAAACCCCAATAGGTCTGTTTCATTCTGTTGTGATCCTGTTTTCCATTTCCCGTAAGGAACCGGAAAGCCATTTACAGCAGCTTTATACCCGATTGCCTTTCAATGCTTTTGACGGTGCCTTTTGGGAGATCCCGCTTGGGATGAGGCACTGTCACGCGGCCCGGTTTTTCGGATGCGTTAGCTGATGGTGGCTGCCTTTGGTGCGAACGATTTCCCAGCCATCATCTTTCAGCCGTTTGAGTATTTCCCTGCTATCCATGGCCCCCTTTTCATCATTGTCATACGCATTATGCGCATAAAAGCCGATAAAGTCAAAAGCTATGCGCATAATGCGTATGGTGTGTTTGATCGTCCGATCTTTTTCAAATTCGCTCGCTGGCTATAGCTTAACGCTGCAATTAGGATGGCACAGGGGACGAGTGCGGGATGCAGTCTACTGCTTTCGAATACCCTCGCGGTGCACAGCCCATCACCCGTTTGAAGGCCGTACTGAACGCGCTTTCGGACTCATATCCCAGTGACAGCGAGATTTGCGAGATCGGTTCACGGGAATTGAGCAGCTTTTCACCAGCGAGCAACATCCGCCAGTGGGTTAGATAGGTCATCGGGCTTTGGCCGACCTTGTCCTTGAATCGGGCCGCAAAGGCAGAACGGGACATAGCCGCGGTTTGGGCGAGGCGTTCCACAGTCCAGTTCCGCGCTGGAGCGGCGTGGATGGCGGAGATGGCGGTGCTGATTTGCGGGTCGGCAAGGGCGAAGAACCAGCCAACCCCCTTGGCGTCTTCATTTAGGTACATCCGCAACGCCTGAATTAGCATCATGTGGGCGAGATGTTGCAGGATGAGTTTGCTGCCCGGATCGTTTTTGCGCATTTCGGCCATGGTGCGTTCAATGCAATAGCGAAGTCCCGTACTTTCCGTCCGGTCACGAATGACGACAAGGGGCGGCAGCATTTTAAGCAGCAAATCGGCCTGCGGGCCTTTAAGGCCAAAGCGACTGCTCGCAACCAAACAATCACCGCCGCCGTTCAGTGTGCGGATTTGGCCAAACCCGGTGGGTTTGAAGGTTTTCCCGGCTTCCATCGCTGGCGCGTCAAGGCTGCTTCCCATCAGAAATGCCTTGCCATGCGGCAAAAGCACGCAATCCCCGGTTTTCAGGTGTACGGGATCGGCGACGCTGTCCACAGCAAGCCAGCATTCGCCTTTGACCACGGCAGCGGTTTTGATGTTTTGCCCCTGATCGGGGAACTGGATCGCCCAAGGGGCTGCGATATCAAACCCGGCAGACAGGTAATTATCGGGCCGGATCAAAGACAAAATATCGGAAAGCGGATCCATGGGGGAAGCCTGCGTAATTGGACGATTGAAAATGAATAATGGAGTGTAACGTATAGATCATCCAGATAACAGACGATATCTTGCTTGAAACGGGACGGTTGTGTTTCCCGGTTGTTTTCCAAATGTCAGGATGGAGTAAGCATGCGTATTTTTGTAACCGGTTCGACAGGGTTTGTTGGTTCTGCGGTGGTGCGTGAACTTCTGGATCATGGGCATTCGGTGCTTGGTCTGGTGCGGTCTGATGCATCGGACCAAAAGCTTGCCAAAACGGGTGCGACGGTTTTTCGAGGTGATCTTGAGGACCTTGAAAGCCTTAAAAGCGGGGCGGCGTCTTGCGACGCGGTCATCCATACTGGGTTTAATCACGATTTCTCGAAATTTGCCGAAAATTGCGAAAAAGACCGTCTTGCGATTGAGGCGATGGGATCGGTCTTGGTGGGGTCGAACCGCCCGTTCATTGTGACATCGGGGATCGCATTATTGCACGCTGAGCGTCCAGTTGTTGAAACTGACACGGTCGGGGAAGATACGCCGCGCAAGGCATCTGATGAAGCCGTCGCGAAAATTGCAGCACAGGGGGTGAATGCATCACTTATGCGCTTGCCGCCGTCGGTTCACGGGGCTGGTGATCATGGGTTTATTCCGATCCTGATCAATCTGGCCCGTGAAAAGGGTTTTGCAGCCTGCATTGATGACGGCGAAAACCATTGGGCGGCGGTGCATCGACTTGATGCGGCAAAGGCCTATCGGCTTGCAATTGAACAGGGCGCGCTAAATAGGGTTTATCATGCGGTCGGTGAAGGTGCGATTGCCTTTGCCGATATCGCCCATGCAATCAGCGAAGGCTTGGGCGTACCGCTTAAATCCCTGACGATGGAGCAGGCCAAAGATTACTTTACCTGGTTTACCCATTTCGCGGCAATTGACTGCCGGGCATCGAGCGCCATGACGCAAGAATCATTGGGCTGGAAACCAGATGAGGTGGGGCTAATCACGGATATGAAAAGCGCCGGATATTTTGCTGCATGAAACAGAAACAGGACCGGACAGTTCCGGTCCTGTTTGCATTTTGGACGGTAGTTTAAGCCGTCAATTTGATCAGCAACTCGTCAAGCCGTTCAAGGGTCGAGGCCATGCCTTCTTCCATGCCCATGTCAATGACCGTTTGCAGGTCTTCGGGCGAGTTGTAAGAAACCACTGTCTCGGTAAGCGTATGCGCGCCCTGATCGGTGAAGGTCATGTCAATGTGAGAGCGCGGCAGGTCAGGGTTAATGACCCCGGTCTCGTCGGTGAAGCCGTCATAACCGGTATACCCGTCAATCGGGGTGATCGTTTCGTAATCCGTCCGGCTCCAATAATGCGTGCTATTCGGGTCGATCATGGCAAAGTGCCAGTGACCGCCTTCGCAGAAATCGAATGACTTGGTTTTCGTCGTTAGCGGCTTGGGTGCGTACCATTGGTCGAGAAGTTCGCTCTTGGTATAGCAATCCCACACCAGTTGCCGTTTGGCGGCAAATTCGCGGCGGACGGTCAGCGTGCTTTTTTGCATATCGGCGATGAAGTTAAAACGCAGATCAGGTTTCATCGGTTTCTCCCTGAAGAGATGTCAGTAGATCGTCGAGATTGTCAAAGCGGCTCGCCCAGATGGCGCGTTGGTCATCGAACCATTTCTCTGCTGCGGTCAATTTATCGGGATTAAACGTGCAGGTGCGCACGCGGCCCTGTTTTTGCGAGGCAATCAGTCCTGCCTGTTCCAGCACGCTGATATGCTTCATGAAGGACGGCAGGGCCATGTCGTATGGCGCTGCCAGTTCTTTCACAGATGCCGGGCCTTTCACCAAATGCTGGACCACCGCCCTGCGGGTCGGGTCGGCCAGCGCGTGAAAAATGGTGTCGAGTGGTTCATTATAGTTATCCATGTGGCTAACTATAATCGCGATCAAAAGTTAGATCAATAGCTAAGTGTTTTATCGGCTATTTTATTTCTATGCCCCCGGGGGAGCTGAAACAGGGGTTGGCTGTTGTCTGTGTCGAAGATGGCGCTACTTAACGACGCGCAAGGAGCCGCCCATCAATCACCGCCAAGCCAACCCCGATCACGCCCATCCCGGCGATGTGCTGCGGTAACAACGTTTCACCCAGAAACCCGACACCCAGCAAGATCGCACTGACCGGTATCAGGAAGGTAACGAGCAAAAGGTTGCTTGCCCCGGCCCGTTTGAGGATCGCGAAATACAGGATATAGGCAAGCGCGGTGCTGAGTGCTGCGATACCAAAGACCGCAAAGATTGTATCGGTGGATGGGATCGGAAGTTCCCAAGGTTTGTCGATAAAACCGGCAAGCGGGATCAGCATGAAACTGGATGCACTGGTCATGCCCGCTGCGGTCAGGATTGGGTTCATGCCGCCAAAACGTTTGCCAAATACGCCCGTACAGCCGTAGCAGAACGTGGCCAGCAAAATGGCGAACGGGGCAAGGAATGCCAGTGACGATGGCGCGTCGAGAGGGCTGCTATCTGATGCGCCAGTCGCACCAGAACCGGGCAGACCAATAATGATCACGACCCCGGCAAATCCGATCAAAACACCAATTGCTTTGCGCAGGTTCAGCTTTTCCGTGTCGGTTGCGATATGGGCAATGATAATGGTGAAAAGCGGGGTGGTGGCGTTCAAGATCGCGGCAAGACCGCTGGCGATATGGGTTTGCCCCCAGACAATCAGGGAGAACGGCACCAGATTGTTAAACGCCCCCATGATGACAATCGCCCCCCAGAATTTCGGATCACGCGGGATCGGAATATGGCGCAGCAACACCACCCACCACAGGATCAGCGACGCAATCGTCACCCGGCACAAAACAAGGGTAAAGGGTGGCAAGTCCGTTAGCGCAATTTCCGTAAAGAAAAACGATCCGCCCCACAGAACCGAAAGGATCAAAAGCATCAGCCAACTTGTGCCATCGATTTTCAGTTCAGGCAGTGTAAGATCGGGTTTTAGGGGCATTTGGGGGCTGTCCTTAGGGGCACGGCCAGAGCGGCGCGTGATGGGGCTGTGCGTGGTGGCGCATTTGCCAACAGACTTGCCGGAATATTCGGTTTCTTCAAGCGCAAAGCGTGGGGGCGTGATTTCGGTGGGCAGCATGGCCTTATCCATCCGCCTGAAATTGGTGACGGACAAAGATTAGGCGAGCAACAAAATCGCTGCTCGCCACTTTCGGACATCAATGTGCTGGTATCTGTAAAGGCTGTTTGTAAAGGCGGTGACGGATTAATCCGCGGCAGCCGGTTTGACACTTGGTCGGGCAAATCTCGGCAGCTTGGCAAAAATCGTGATGTTGCCAAGCAAGATCATCGCAAGGCCACTCGCCCCGATCGGCGTCCAGACATACCCTTCCAGAAAAGTCGAAACCGTCAGGGCAACCACCGGGAACAGAACGGTGACATAGGCGGCCCGTCCGGCACCAACGCGGTTGACCAGTGCGAGATAGGCCAAAAACGCAATCACCGATCCCGGAATGGCCAGATAGATGAGCCCACCGATATAAAGCGGTTCGGTCGGCATGACCGGTGTCTGCCCGCGCAAACTGGCAAAGATGAACAGCAACACTGTGCCATAGACCATGCCACGTGCAACCGCATCACGGTTGGGAATGCCCATGGCGTGAAGTTTGACCGAAACCATGTTGCCACAGCTAAACACCGCCGTACCGCACAGGGCAAACAACATGCCGGTAATCGCATGGGGATTATGTGACAGGGCATATATCTGATTGGCAAACAAACAGGCAATCCCGCCAAGTCCAAAGGCCGCGCCAAAGACAAAACGCATTCCCGGTCGGTTGCCATAAAACGCCCAATTGCCCAGCGCGTTAAAAATGGTCGATGTGGTAAAGATCACCGCGACAATGCCGCTTGCGATGTAGGCGGTGGCGGAATACATCAGGATGAAGTTGATGCCAAAAAGGCCGCAACCCAAAAGAACAATCCACGGATGGGCCCGCCAGGGAACCGGACGCCATTTGCGCGTGATCAGCAAGAACCCGCAAAGAACCACTGCCGCAAGGGCAAAGCGGTAAAAGATCGACATTTCAACCGGGATCGTCCCGATCTGAAGTTTGATGGCATACCAGGTAAATCCCCAGCAGGCGGTGACAATAAGAAACAAAAGGGCGGTCATTAAATTTAAGGGCTTTCGATAAGGCCCGCAACGTTGGTGGCGCGAGGGCGTGGCGATCAAGCGATACATGGGGCGTATCTGTTAAGCCCGATTAAGCCACAAAGCAGATCGCAGGGCTTTCACCTTCTTGCGGTGTTTTTCACATTCTTGCGCAAAACAGGGCAGGGCTGCGTTCAACGGGCTTTGCAAGTTTTAAGCTTGGTGCGATGATCAGGATCGATAAATCAGGAACCATTGATGTTTGATCCGCAATTCGCATCGGCGCCCCCTGCCAAATTCCAACCCAACGGGCGCTATCAGAAATTTGAAGTCTTCAATCAGCTGATTGGGGATGCAAATTTGCTGCGCGCGGGCGATTTCGGTGACAGCATTTCGGTAGCCCATTGGCGACGCGAGGCAGATGTCTTGACGCGTTATACCGATCCTGATCACCACACGATTAGTCTGTATGTTAATGGCGGCACGGGTATTCAGCGCAAAATTGGTGCGGATCCGTTAACCGGTGGCGGGCCGGGACGGGTTTGTTTGATGCCTGCCCATATGACGTCTGACTGGGTCGTGCAGGGTGAGGTCGAACTGTTTCACCTTTATATCCCGCACACAGCATGGGAACGTGCGGTGGTCGAGGCGTTTGACATTGAACCCAACAGCGTTGAAGTCCCTGAGAAAACGTTTTTCCTTGATCCGTTGATCGAACAAACGGTGCGCAGTGCCATGCTGCCCCTTGATTGGGATGTTCCGGCCGATCGGATGGCAATGTCCAATGCCGGGCAGCTTTTGATGGGCCATATGCTACGCAGCTATTCCACACGCCGGGATTTGGGGTTCAAGGTACGTGGCGGGTTATCCCCGGTGATCAAGCGCCGGATGTTTGACTATGTCGATGCCAATCTTGATCAGCCGCTTACGATTGAAGAGCTTGCTGATATTGCTGATCTCTCGGCCTATCACTTTGCCCGGATGTTTCGCAAAACAGTTGGGGAAGCCCCGCATAAATTCGTTCTGCGCCGTCGGATTGAACGGGCGATGCACATGTTGCGTCTGGGGGCTGACTCGGTTGCGGAAATTGCCGTGGCAACCGGATTTTCAAGTCAGGCCCATCTGACCACCCGTTTTCGCAATATGACCGGCATTACACCGGCAAAATACCGCGAGATCGCAGCCTAGATCCAATTTCGGATACTACTGTTGGTGTCGGGCAAAGAAGCGGTCAAGTTCACGTTGGTCTGGTGCCTGACCGGTAAAGACTTCAACATATTGCGGTATGCGCTGCAGACGGACTGAAGTTTCTTCACTGGTCTGCATCGAGATATAGCCAATCTGCACCAGATAAATTGTGCGCGCCCGGGTGTCGGCCAAACGTTCATCCTGACCAAACCGGATAAACATCTGTTTAAGTGCATCCAGACGTTGCTCGTCCGCAATCTGGATTTCTTTACGCAATGCCGGGGACCGGACCGACCAACCGCGAATGGCGAATTCAAATTTGGCGTCAAACAATTCGGGCTTTAACCAGCAATCGGTGACATTGAGCATCGCCTCGGTCACGGTTTCGGCATAGGCCTCTGTCTGTTTGATGAGGTTGCCGGTATTTTTCGCGCGCCATTGCGTGATCAACGCATCAAGCAGTTCCTTACGGTCCTTGAAAAACCAGTAGAAACTTGTCCGTGACAGATTAAGCCGCTTGGCCAGCGACTGGATTTTTACCCCATCCACGCCGGTTTCAAGCAATGCGTCATAGGCAGCATTCAGCCAGATTTCCGCTGAACCGCGCCAGCCAGTATTCTGTAATTGTTCTTCCATGGCTTCAGTCCATAGCAAACTGCGGGGTGCACAACAAGTGACGCACACATGACTGTACCATAAATATACATCAATGAACTTAAAATTGACATAACTGTACATTTATCCATATGGTTGATGAAAGAGAGTTCGAAACCGGAGCCCCGCACATGTCCAACGATCCCATTCTTCAGCCCTATCAACTTAAACATTTGACCCTGCGTAACCGGATTATCATGACATCCCATGAACCGGCTTATCCAGAAGACGGCATGCCTAAGGAACGGTATCGCGCCTATCATGTTGAACGGGCCAAGGGTGGTGTGGCGATGACCATGACGGCGGGATCTGCTGCAGTGTCAAAGGACAGCCCGCCGGTTTTCAACAACCTGCTTGTCTATAAGGACGAGGTTGTGCCGTGGATGAAGGATATGACGGACGCCATTCACGAACAGGGTGCGGCGGTCATGATCCAGTTAACCCATCTTGGGCGTCGCACGCGGTGGGATAAGGAATTCTGGCTGCCGGTTGTCTCCCCGTCCCATAAGCGCGAAGCATCCCATCGTGCCTTTCCCAAAAAGATGGAAGACTGGGATATCGAGCGGATCATTATGGACTATGCCGATGCGGCCGAACGGATGAAGGCCGGTGGCATGGACGGGATCGAACTTCAGGCCTATGGCCATTTGATGGATCAGTTCTGGTCGCCTTTGACCAACGAACTTGATGGTTCCTATGGCGGCGGGATGGATAACAGGCTTCAGTTTACTTTTGATGTCCTTCGGGAAATTCGCAAACGGGTTGGATCTGAATTCATTGTCGGTGTGCGTTATTCCGGGGATGAGTGCCTTGAAGGTGGCCTGACAAAAGAAGACGGTCTGTCGATCTCAAAACGCCTGAAAGACAGTGGCATGATCGATTTTCTCAATGTGGTCCGCGGCCATATTGATACGGATGCCGGTCTGACCGATCTGATCCCGATCCAGGGGATGGCAAACTCACCGCATCTGGATTTTGCCGGTGAAATTAAGGCTGCGACCGATTTCCCGACCTTCCATGGGGCGAAAATCCCAGATGTTGCAACCGCACGCCATGCGATTGCATCGGGCAAGGTCGATATGGTGGGCATGACCCGTGCGCACATGACCGATCCGCACCTTATTCGCAAGATCATTGAAAAGCGCGAAGATGAAATTCGCCCCTGTGTCGGGGCCAACTATTGCCTTGATCGTATCTATCAAGGCGGTGCGGCCTATTGCATCCACAATGCGGCGACAGGCCGCGAACTTGATATGCCCCATATCATCCCAAAAGCACAAATCCGCAAAAAGGTTGTGATCGTCGGAACCGGCCCTGCGGGTTTGGAAGCCGCCCGGGTTGCGGGCGAGCGTGGGCATGATGTTGTGGTCTTTGAAGCCGCAGACAAGCCGGGCGGGCAGATACGGTTAACCGCACAAAGCGAACGGCGCAAAGAAATGATCAGCATCATCGACTGGCGGATGAACCAGTGCGCGCTGCATGGCGTCACCTTCCATTTCAACACATGGGCAGAACTTGAAACCGTAAGGGCCGAGAACCCCGATGTCGTGATCATTGCGACCGGTGGTTTGCCAGATACCGAAGTTTTGTCACGCGGTAACGATCTAGTTGTTTCGTCATGGGATATCATTTCCGGTGACGTGAAGCCGGGAACGAACGTTCTGGTATTTGATGATGCCGGCGATCATGCCGGGCTTCAGGCCGCAGAGCTTATTGCGCAATCAGGTGCGAAGGTGGAAATCATGACGCCGGATCGGTCCTTCGCACCGGAAGTTATGGCAATGAACCTTGTCCCTTACATGCGCTCGATGCAGAAACTTGATGTCACATTTACCGTGACATATCGTTTGGCTGCAGTCGAAAAAGACGGCAATCACTTGATCGCCCATGTCGGAAGCGATTATGGCGGTATTGCAAAACAGCGCACTGTCGATCAGGTGGTGATCAATCACGGCACCATTCCCCTTGATGATCTTTATTTTGATCTCAAGGCCTTGGCGTCCAATCACGGCGAGATGTCGCATGATCAACTAATTGCCGGTCAGCCGCAGTCGGTTGTGCGTAATGCAGATGGAACGTTCCAGTTATTCCGGATTGGCGATGCGGTATCCGCTCGTAATACCCATGCGGCGATTTACGATGCGCTAAGGCTCCTGAAGGACGTTTAATCCACTTGGGAGTAACTTCTTGGCGGGTTGGCGTTGATTTAGGATTCCGACGAACGATAGGGGCTGCTGGCGGGGCGACCCAGCAAGAATCCTTGAACGAAATCGACATTATGGTCGATCAGGAAATCCAGTTCTTCCTGTCGTTCAATGCCTTCTGCAATGACTTCAATATCAAGTTCTTTCGCCAGTCCGATCAGTTTGCTGACAATCACCTGTTTGTAATTGTCGTGATCAACGTGATCGATCAGTTCACGGTCAATCTTGATAATGTCCGGGCGCAGTTCGGGCAGCAGGTTAAGGGTCGAATATCCCGATCCAACATCGTCCAATGCCACCCGGAAACCTGAAGCACGGTAAGATTCCAAAATAGCGCTCAGATGCGCAGTGCTTCTTACTTTTTCGGTTTCAATGACCTCAAAAACAATCTTGTTCCGGTCAATATTGCATTCTTCGACGACGTCAATCGTTGACCGTAGGCAGGAGTCCGGATCATAGATCGAGCTGGGCGTGAAATTGATAAACAGATTGCCGGTGACGCCAGCCTTTGTTGCGTTTCGAACGTTGGCAGCACGTGCCGCACGGTCAAGCTGAAACAGCAATGTCGCGGATTGGGCGGCCTCAAACAATTGCGCCGGGTTGATAACCGATCCATCGGCCGCCTCGCCGCGAATCAGGCATTCATGTGCGAAAGGGGCGCTTAGATCTTGGGTCGAAAAGATCGGTTGGAAAACAGAATTCAATCGATTGTCGCGCAGCATGCTGCCAAGCCATTCTGCACCAATTGCAGCACGGATGGCGGAAAGGCTGGTAATTCGGGCAATGTCATCAATTTCAGGCACCTGATCTTCGGCCATGATCAGGGCCTTGGTATCTGCCAGTTCTTCCGGAAGCAGGTCCTTTGCAAGCGCATCGATCAGTGCACGGAGGCCGGGTCGGGAATACCGCATTGAAAGAGTTGCAACAGACGCTGATTTTTCAACATCAAGGTCGATTGATTTCGCACCGGCAAGGATTTTACCCGTTGTATGGGCAACGGGCGGCCACAGATACAAGGTCCCCATTTTCGGTGCAATTTCCGGAACCGAGTCACACTTTTCACAATAGCTCACTTGGTTCTCCTTCTTTGCGGTCGTAGGCACGGCGACGTGAACGTTACCAAATCATGTTTGCAACAGGCTACTTTGTATCGGCTGGCGGCGGAATGATAAAATTTTCAGGGTTGAAAGTTTATATTTATCAGTTGCATAGGATTTATGTAGCGCTGCTAACGTGCAAGAGATGATGACAATGCCAGAGGCATAAGGTCGTTGCATCTTAAACCCTGAAATGCATGCCTGCTTTCTAAACGGCATGTGACGGCGCAATCCTCAAAACCATCTGCATCAGGTTTGAACCGGACAGTTTTTTCCTTGCTGTTCCGGTTTTGACGCCGTGTGACCCATGCTCCAGCTCACCATCATCGACGGCATTCTCCGAGATGAATCAGGACAGTTAAGTCCGGTCTTTTCCAATTTTTTGGGCGTAAATCGCACGAAAGTGCGCGTGGGTTGAGGCCGTAAATCTAGTTCAAGAACGCATGAGTAGAATTAAATAATTGATTTAGATGAATTTTATTTGATTCAGAAACTGATTGACTGAATCGGCAAGAGCTATGTAATGTTTCAAACAAACTAAAATATCAATTAATGGCAAAAGCCAATCCAACGGGAGGACTTCCAAATGAAACAGACTGTCAAAACACTTGGGCTATGTGCCGTGCTTGCCGGGGCACTGGTGACGGCGATGCCTGTATATGCTGAAACCACGCTTCGCATCGGGACGGTTCTGGCACCGCATGATCCGATGGGGCAGGGACTTGAAAAATTCAAACTTGATGTGGAAAAGGCAACCAACGGTGAAGTAATCATCGAGGTGTTCCACAATTCACAGCTTGGCGACACGACAGAAATGATTGATCAGGCGCGTGCGGGTGCTGCTGTCGGGACCGTGACCGATGTTGCCCGTCTTTCAAGCTTTGTTCCCTCGCTTGCCATCATGTCGGCGCCGTTCCTGTTTGATAATTATGAACAGGCTGACAAATTCGCCCTTTCGGATGACTATCTTGGCTGGGGCGAAGAGCTTCGCGAAAAGTCCGGCCTCGTGATGATTGCATCAAACTGGTATCAGGGCGCGCGTCATGCACTGACCCAGAAACCGATTTCGAACCCGGATGATCTTTCCGGTGTTCGCATGCGGACAATCGGTGCGCCGGTCTGGATCGAAACCATTCGCGCAATGGGTGCTGAGCCGACCCCGATTGCATGGGGCGAAGTTTACAGCGCGTTGCAGCTTGGCACGATTGATGGGGCCGAAGCCCAACCAACCGCAATCTGGAATGCCAAGCTTTACGAAGTGATCAAGAACGTTACCAAAACCGGCCATATTCAGCTGGTGACGGCGCTTGTTGTTGGCGCAACCGCTTGGGATGAAATTTCCCCGGAAAACCAGAAAATCGTACGTGACCTGGCGGTCGAGGATGGCCGCTATGCGTCGAACCTGACGATTGAACTTGGTGACAAGGCGCTTGAAGATGTTGCTGCAAGCGGTGTTGAGGTAAGCGAAGTCGATCTTGCACCCTTCAAGAAAGCAGTGATGCCGGTTTACAAGTTGCTTGATCTCGAAGCCGAAGCCGAGATCGTGAATAAGGTTCTCGGACGCTAATTTCCGACCTTTATCAACTTGCATTCTAAAGTGCGTTGCTGCGCAATCGTGGCAACGCATTTCAAATTTCAAGATGGAATAGAATACATGCTCAAGCGAATTGAGTTTGTCTTTGGCGGCATGCTGCTTGTCACGGTTGTCGTGCTTGTGGCTGTTGCATCCGTTTCAAGGGCAATGGGATCACCGATTATCTGGTCGGTTGAAATGGCTCAGCTAATTTTTGCATGGCTGTGCATGTTGGCAGCAGATATCGCCATGCAGGAAGACCGTCATTTCGGGCTTCAGATCGTGCGGGAAGTTGTTTCGCCGCGTGTTGCTGATGTGATCGAGATTTTCAACATTGTTGTCATCATCGGTTTCCTCGGATTTCTTCTTTATTACGCTTGGGGCAACATGATTTTGATGCATCCGCGACTTGTGGGCGCAGCCCAGATCAATGCTTCCTATATTCACGCCTCGATGGTTGTCGGCCTCCTTTTGATGATGCGCACCATGGTGTCGCAGCTTATCCGACGTATCCGACAGAAGGGGGCAAACTGATGTTGATCCTGATCGCGGTTCTGTTCACGGTTTTCCTTGTGATTGGCATGCCGGTGGCCTTTGCGCTTGGGCTGGCATCTATTCCGGTCTTTGTTGTCAGTGGTGCGATGCCGCCGACGGTGGTTATTCAAAAAATGGTGACGGCAACACAAAGCTTTCCGCTTTTGGCCGTGCCGTTCTTTATCCTTGCCGGAAACCTGATGAATGTGACGGGCATTACCGTTCGACTGGTTCGGTTCGCCAGATTGTTAACTGGCTGGATGGCCGGTGGATTGGCTCAGGTATCGATTGTACTGAGTTTCATGATGGGCGGCATTTCCGGGTCGGCCGTAGCCGATGCCTCGATGGAATCACGTCTGCTTGGCCCAAGCATGATCAAACAAGGGTACTCAAAGGCGACAACAGCCGCTGTTTTGGCCTTTGGCTCCGTCATCACGGCGACCATTCCGCCAAGCATCGGCTTGATCCTGTTTGGGTTTGTCAATGAAGTGTCGATCGGACGGTTGTTCCTTGCCGGTATTTTACCGGGCATTTTCCTGACACTCGTTCTTATGGGAACGTCATGGTTTGTTGCGCATAAAAACGGTTACAAGCCCGATCTTCCACAGGTTCCAAGTGCTAAGGAACTTTGGTCGAGTTTTTCCGAGAGTGTTTGGGCACTGGCCTTTCCGGTGATTTTGATCGTCGGGTTCCGCTTTGGCCTGTTTACGGCAACCGAAGCCGGTGCATTCCTTGTGTTTTATGCACTGTGTGTCGGGATGTTTGTCTATCGGGAGCTTAATTTCAAAAAGCTCTGCGAGGCAATTTCCAGCTCGATGTCGGATCTGGGTATGGTCATGTTGTTGATCATCATGGCGGCAGTCCTTGGCTATGCGATGACCATCGAACGTGCCCCGCAACAGATCACGGAATTTGTGACAACGCTGACTGAAGACCCGGTATTTATCCTGACTTTGGTTGTGGTGGTTCTGGTGGTCAGCGGCATGTTTCTTGAGGGGGCGGCCAACATCTTGTTGGTGACACCGATTGTCATGCCGGTCCTTGTCACTGCCGGTTACGACCCCGTCCATATGGGGATCCTGATTGTCACGCTGATCAATTTCGGAGGGCTGACGCCGCCGGTGGGCGTGATCATGTTTACGGTGTGCGGCATTCTTGATGTCAAAACCGGGGCATATACCCGGGCCTCCATCCCGTTCTTTATCGCAATGGTGATATTCTTCATCCTGTTGGCGGCAGCGCCGAGCTTGACGTTGATATTGCCCAATACATTGATGTAATGAGTGAACTTAAGGGTCAGGACCTTTTACACCAATGGGTTCTGACCCTGAAAATTCAGGCATCCGAAGAAACTGCCAAGGAGACAAATAAAGATGAAAACATCTACAGGTGGGCTGATCGCGGGCTATGACAGCGGCATCAAAGCCAATGCGCATGTTCCGGCCTCTGCCTTGGTATATGAAGAAATCAGAAGCCGGATTATATCACTGACACTTCCACCTGAGACGACGCTTGTTCGCGCCGAATTGGCAGACAGTTTTAATGTAAGCCAATCCCCTGTGCGCGAGGCGATCTTGCGGCTGGAACAAAGCGGGTTGGTTGTTTCCTATCCTCAGTCGCGGACTGTCGTGACAAAGATTGATGTTGATCGCATTCGCGAAGAACATTTTCTTCGCGTTGCTGCGGAATGCGAAGTGGTTCGGCAATTAGCCGAAACCAATGATTCCGGTGCGGTGATCAAGGCCAAAGGCATGGTTAAACTGCAAGAAGCGCTTGTCGGCGATATTGAACAGATCGATCTGTTCAAGCAGCTTGATGAAACGTTTCATGCGGCCCTTTTTAACGGTGTGAACCAATCCAACCTGCATTTGCAAATCACCGCACATAGCGGCCATTTAGCCCGGGTTAGAACGCTTGATTTGCCGCGCGCCGGCAAGATGGTTTCGGTCCTTGAAGAACACAAGGCAATTATCGAGGCCATTCAATCAGGCGACGGGACAGCCGCAAGTGCGGAAATGCGACAGCACCTTTCCGGCACAATGCGGCGCTTGCCACAGATTATTGAAGAAAACAGGGCTTTGTTCACCTGATCATTGTTCGGAAATAAGACAGATCGACGCCGCCAATGAGCTGATTGGTATAAGCATTTAAGCGATCAGTTAAGGCAAGAAGATTAGAGGCGTGCTGCATGAAAATGCTGCACGCCTCAGCGTATCAGGCGGTTTTATCAACATTCCATAAGCCGGTTCGAGCAACATCTTGGGCATAGGTGCGCAGGCTGTTTGGCTTGCGTCCTAGAATCTGTTCGACATCTGTGGTCGGGGCACTATTCCGTCCATCGAGAACTTCGGAAAACAGATAGCGGATTAATCCCCGAAAATCTTCTGGTACGCCATCACTGGCCATCCCGGCATCAAGTTCATCAAGTGTGATCGGAATGAAATCGATCTTGCGGTTGGTGGCGTCGCTCAGGATGGATGTGACCTCGGCAAAGGTCAGGGCATCTGGCCCGGAAAGCTCATATGTCTTGCCGGTATGCTTTGAATCCAGCAGGCAGGCAACCGCACAATCGGCAATATCATCGGTATCAATGAAGGGTTCGGGGACGTCGCCAGCGGGCAGGGCAAGGGTTCCTTGCTGGATGTAGGGCAGGAACATGTCTTCGCTGAAATTCTGAAAGAACCAGTTGGCCCTTAGAACTGTGGCATCTGCACCAGAATGACGCAGGGCATCTTCTGCACGATGGGCTGCTGCTTCGCCGCGGCCTGAAAGCATCACAATCCGTTTGGCCCCATGCGAGAGCGCCTTTTTTGCAAAAGCAGCGATGATTTCATCGGATCCCGGAACCGCAAGGTCCGGCTGAAACGTTGCGTAAATCGCATCAATATCGCGCAACGCATCATCCCATGTTTCGGGTTTCGTCCAGTCAAACGCAGGCGTTGTGCTGCGCGAAACGGCGCGGACGTCATGGTCTTGGGATCGCAGTTTATCGGCGACGCGTTTACCGGTTTTTGCTGTGGCACCAAGGACGAGAAAACGGGTTTTGGTTTGCATGGTTTTGGCTCCTGAAACGAATGCATGTAATATGAATAATCCTCACATTTGCTAAATGTGATAAATCCTCGTATTTTATGCGTCAAGAGAGTTTTTATATCGTAAGCTTGTGCGCGGCGGCTTTGGGCGGTCGTAGCCACACGTGGAAACAGGGCTTAAGTATTTGTCGGATAATGCGAAAAAGATGCGCCGTGCGCCAACGCAACAAAGAAGTCGCGATCGGGTGGAAAACATCCTTAAAGCGGCGTGCGAGCTGATTTCAGCAAGCGGCAGTGACACAATGAAGATGGGGGAGCTCGCAGAAAAGGCGGGAGTCTCGATCGGGTCGCTCTATCAATATTTCCCTGACAAGGCATCGATTATTCATGCATTGGCAGAACGCTATAACGAAGAATCACAGCATTGCATCGACGAAGCGTTGGCTGAAGTGACAACGCAAAGCGATCTGATTGCCGCTTTTGATCAGCTGATCGATACCTATTACGACCTGTTTCTGGCCGAGCCGGTGATTTGCGACATCTGGACGGGAACGCAGGCAGACAAAACCTTGCGTGACATGGAACTTGAAGTCAGCCGGGCAAATGCACAGTCACTGGTGCGCACAATTCTTCGGCTACGCGACAATGATGGGGATGGCGCGACTTTTGCCGCACGCTGCCTTTTGATCATGTATGCGGGCGAGGCGACTATGCGCCTTGCGATATCCGTACCGGCATCTGAAGGGCGCGAAATCATCAGCAGCTATAAACGCATGGTGGGACGCGAACTGTCCGAAATGCTGCAGGTTTAAGCATTCGGGATATTCGGTTTCCTTGTGTTTTCTGTTTTGGGTGATTGAGCCCTGATGCCTTATATTGCTTGCTGATGGGCTGGCCGGGATCGTATGGTTTTGCCCAAGTTGTGTTGTTCAGAGGATGAAATGCACTACAACCTGCGACACTATCGGGCCGAAGCGGAAAGTCATAGTCACGCCGATTTTCACCAGATCATCATTTCAGATGTCGGCAAGCTCGAACTTGAAGTCGAGGGTCGGGCAGGTGAAGTCTGTGGCCGACGCATGGCGTTTGTCGAAGCAGGACGAACACACGCATTTCGCGCCGAAGGATTGAACCGCTTCCTTGTTCTTGATGTGAATATTGATCTGGCCCACAAAACCGGGATCGAGGCGCTTTGGCAAAGTCGCGGCCGTGCATCAGCCTACCTTGAACTTCAAAATGGTGCTCAGGGCAGTTTGCTGGGTTTGCTGGATCGGCGCTGGTTTAGATCTGACGCATCCGAATTCACCGGTGACGGGATGCCCTTCACCAACGCAATTGGCGATCCGGGGTTGGTGGATCAGATACGTTTGATTCTTGGTCACAGCCGGCAGGCCGTTGGAACCGAGAAGAAGACAGGATCAGATATTCCTACCCGTCTGGTTCGCGTGATGGACTGGGCAGAAACCAGACTGACCGAAGACATTGCAATATCTGACATGGCCCGTATTGCAGCCCAGTCGGAAAGCAGTCTTTTCGCTGTATTCCAGCGTTATCTTGGGACAAGCCCGATGCGCTGGCTCACAGCCAAGAGACTGCAGATGGCCTGGTTTCTTTTGCAAGATTGCCAAATCCAGCTTTCAATTGGCGATCTTGCCAATGCAGTGGGCTTTTCTGATCAAAGTGCTTTTTCGCGTGCCTTTTCCCGGCAGTTTGGACGCACACCCATTACTGTTCGGCGAGATGCACGTAAGTTGCTCGGCGCCAAACTCTAACCCCCACTGAACGTGGATTCTGTGAAATGAGGCTGCCTGAAACCGATTTTCGGAGTTTGGGCAAAGACAGTCGCGACCATCTCCTGCATTTTTGCGCTTTTTAATAAAGGGCATATGCAAGATGACGGATGTCACGGGCGAGAACCAAAAACGAAGTGCAACAGTCATCGGCGCAATTGCTGTGGTTCTTTGGTCTCTTTTGGCACTATTGACCACAGAAGTTTCGACCATCCCACCTTTTCAGTTGGTAAGCCTGTGCTTTTCCATCGCAAGTATTTTTAGCTGCATCTGGATCATCGCGCGCGGCGGAAGCCTTCTAAACGCGTTGCGCCAACCCTTGGGGGCATGGGTGCTGGGTGTGTTTGGGTTGTTTGGTTACCACTTTTTTTATTTTGTGGCCTTGGCCAATGCACCTGCTGTTGAAGCGAGTTTGATCGCGTATTTGTGGCCGCTTTTCATCGTTCTTTTTTCGGCCCTTCTGCCCGGAGAACGATTGCGATGGTACCATGTTCTGGGCGGAACCATTGGCCTTTGCGGTGCTATCCTGCTTGTCAGTAAAGGGCGCAGTCTGTCGTTTGATCCGGCATTTTCTTTGGGATACGGAGCCGCGGTTATTTGTTCGGTTTTGTGGTCAGGGTATTCGGTGTTGAACCGGCGATATCGCCATGTCCCGGTCAATGCGGTTTGCGGGTTTTGTGCCGGTGCGGCCATTCTTGGTTTCATGACGCACTGGATGACAGAAATCTGGGTATCGCCAGACATTGTCCAGTGGCTTGCCATCCTGGGGCTTGGATTGGGGCCTGTTGGTGCCGCGTTCTTTGTCTGGGACTTTGGCACCAAACATGGTGACATTCAGATACTGGGAGTGGCTGCCTATGGGGCACCGTTGCTCAGCACTTGTCTATTGATCGGTTTTGGTAAAGCACTGGCGACACCGGTGGTGATTGTGGGCTGTATCCTGATTGTTGCCGGTGCCGTTCTGGCATCCAAAGAACTTTTGTTCAGAAAGTCCCATAACCTGGTACCGAAATCATGATGACTATTTGATGAGCGTTGTTCAGTAGAAGGGAAATTATGGATCTTGGACTTTGCAATTGACAGTGGAATGATCTGCTGAGGATGCACCTTGGTCACAATTTCGTGATTTTGTCGCTGAAGTGAGATATTTGTGCTGTGCGACAGGTTTTAAGTGACTTATAGTCGACTAGTTTCTGGGGAGGGGCGTGAGTTTAAAAATACGCATCTAGGGACGGATGAATGACGCAGTCAAAACCTGACATTGCACGGGATTTGAAACAGGCAATGTCGGCCGCCGAATTTGATACGGCGGCCAAAATTGGTGCACGGATTCTCAAAATCCACCCCAAACGAACCGACATTCAGATTATGACTGCGGTCAGTGAGCTACAGGGAAAAATCCCTGAGAATGCTGGTCAGCGCCTTCGGAAGTTGTTTCGCAATATTGCATTAGACGACCCGCTGTTCGGCGCGGTTTCTCAGAATTTATTACAATATTGCTATATTACTAATGACTTTAATTCAGTCGAATTGGCAATAGAGCAACGCCTTCGTGCTGCGCCACGGAACGATCTGCTTTCTTACATGCTTGGAAACCTTATTTTCCAACGCGAGGTGGCCAAAAGTCCGGGACGCTGCGTTGCACCTAAACTGTCCCGTGCGCTCGAAGCTCTTAGTGTTATTCCTGAACATAGTCCCCAGTTTTTTGATACCCAAAAACTGATGGCGCGGATTCATTTGTATCAAGAGCAATATGACTTGGCGTTTGAATTGCTTGAAAAACTTGTCGCACGTCATCCGCAAAATATCGACATGCGGATGTTTTTGGCATCCAGCTATGCCGCTGCAGCAGAAGTCGAGAAAGCCGTTTCTATGAGTTTATCAGTTATTGCTGATCAGCCCGATTATAGTGCGCAGCCTTACATGATTGTTTCTTTCCTGCGTCCGCAAGCAATGCCAGAAACAGCGGCAGATTTCCTTGATGCGATTCTTGAGAAAACCGGCATAACGCTCAAGGATGCTTACAATGCTGCGTTCGCGCGCGCCAAAATCGAAGAAGCCCAAGGAAATATGAAAGAGGCCTTCAATTATTATCAAAAGGGGCATGCGGCCAACCGCAAGGCTCGTCCGATTGATATGGCACAAGAGATAGATGAATTGGCGGGTTTGGCGTCAATGGCCAGAGATGCAGACGCGACCCGTGATCAAGTTCCTGCTGTCGATATTTCTGAAAATGTCAGCGGACCAAAGCCAATCTTTATCGTTGGTATGCCACGGTCGGGCACGACTTTGAGCGAACGTATTCTGGGCGCGCATCCTGATGTGTATGCTGCGGGCGAAATCGGTGATTTTGCCAAGGCCGTAACGGACATTGTCGGGGCGGGTAAAATATCGGACCAATTGGTCCGCATGGATGCAAAAGCAGCACGGGCAATCAGAAAACAATATCTTGATGCGTTGAAAGATTATGCGCCGGACAAGCGGTTCGTCACCAATAAGACGCCTGCGAATTTTGTCCGTGTGGAAATGATCAGGCGGGTGTTTCCCGATGCCCCGATCTTACATACCCATCGCCATCCGTTGGCGACCTGTTTGTCGATATATACAACACCGTTTGCCATTCCGATGCGGTTTTCCGATGACCTTGGTGAGCTTGCCGATTACTACCAAGCCTATGTTCAGTTGATGGATGCGTTTTTTGAAACGGATCAAAACGGCATGCTTTATGATCTGTCGTATGAAGATCTGGTGGCAGACCCGGAAGCCGTCGCAAAAGATTATCTCGCCCATTGTGGCTTGGATTGGCACCCGGAATGTCTTGAGTTTTACCGTGCTGACAAGGCTGCCGCGACGGCAAGCATGATCCAGGTTCGGCGCCCGATTTTCAAAGATTCTCTTGGAAAATGGCAACGGTTCGAACCCTATATCGGCCCACTGGCCAAGCTTGCCGAGAACAGTGAAAACACCAAAGTAAAATCGGCACAGAAATCATCACGAAAAGCGGTTGCTGCGTGACCTTATGGGGGCTTCGGGTTAGAAGGTATTTCTATATACAAAAAGATACCCAAAGAACCGGAGCCCCCAATGACCCAGACCCTTCCCAAGGCAGAGCTGCATTTGCATCTTGAAGGTGCGATGACACCCGCATTGGTTCGTGCCTTTGCCAAACGCAATGGTCTGACATTGTCAGATGACATTTATGATGATCAGGACCGGTATATCTGGGGCGATTTTCCCGAGTTTCTCAAAAGTTTTGATAAGGCCAGTGCCGCGATCCGGACCAAACAGGATTATTCTGACCTAACCCATTTCTATCTGACAGAGCAGGCCAAGGTCGGCACATTATATGTCGAACTGTTTTGTTCACCGACCCATGCGCTCGATTGCGGTCTGTCCTATGACGATCACCTTGAAGCCGTGGTCGATGGAATTGATCGCGCTCACAAAGAAACGGGTATCATTGGTCGGATCATCATGACCTGTGTTCGTCATGTTGGCGGGGATGTTGCCGTGAAGGTGGCCGAGGAAACGGCTGCTTGTGCGCATCCGTACATCGTTGGTTTCGGAATGGGTGGCAATGAAAGCATGTTCTCGCAGGAAACCTTCTACCCGGCATTTAAAATTGCCGCAGATGCCGGACTGGGATGCACCACTCATGCGGGCGAAGTGCTGGGTCCGCAAAGCGTATGGGACGCTATTGATAAATTGCCTGTGACCCGTATCGGCCATGGGGTGCGTTCCATCGAAGACCCGAAATTGGTCGAAACATTGGCAAAGCGCGGAATCGTCTTGGAAGTGTGTCCGGGTTCAAACATCGCCTTGTCTGTTTATCCCGATTACGCATCGCATCCGTTGCGCAAATTTTATGACTCAGGGGTAAAGGTCACGCTCGGTTCAGACGATCCGCCGTTCTTCTTTACCAGCCTTGCCGATGAATATCAGCGTGCGCAGGATGTGTTTGGCTTTAGCGATGCTGAATTAATTGATGTGACCCGCACTGCGATTAATGCAGCCTTTGTTGATGATGCGACCAAGGCTGACTTGCTTGCCAAGCTCTAATCCCGATAGTCCTTGTACCAATGAAAAAGCGCCCTTTGATCGGGCGCTTTTTTGTATCTTAAGGCAGCTATGGCTTACCAAGCAGTTTTACCCAGCAACTTTTCACCAAGCGGGGTGAGTTCAGCACGCTTATATCGGGTTTGTTCCCAATTGCGCGGATCTCCGGGGAAAGCATGACCACGTGCGGGCAGGCGTTCGGACCAGCTTTTAACCCGCCAATCAACAAGTTCCTGTTCTTCGGGCGTTGCCGGTGCCATCGAGATATATTGCGCAATGCGCGACTGATCTGATCGGTTTGCGCGAATGCCGTGGGCCAGCAGGCTGTTGAAAATCACAAGGTCGCCTGCCTTCATCGCAATACGTTTGGGCGCGTAGGGGACGTTTTCAATATCCGGGCGGAACGGATCGCGATCGATGGGGGCGGTTTTGCGCCATTCTGCGAAATTGGCAAATAAATCCGGCACACATTGAAATCCGCCCATGTCATCGGTGGTATCAACAAGCGACAACACACCCTGTACATTGATCGGCAAAGGGTCCTTGGTGGTATCAGCATCCCAGTGAATAAATCCATCAAAGGCGCGTTTGCCCGTGTTCGGGGTATTTAGGTTCGCACGGTCAATAGACACCCAAAGGTCCGTTCGATCCCAGATATCAACAAACGCATCATAAACCCGTTGCGTCTGTCGGTTATCCCAAAGCGTTTGATGGTTATAAATCTCGACCATGCCGGAATTGTTCAATTCCTTCATCGCATGATCGCGCATTTGCGGGCGGTTCCAGCTTTCCGGGTCGTTTGGGTCCATCTCGGTGAACTCCCAAAGAAGATCAACCGTCGCGCGGACTTGCTCGACCGGAACAGCATTTGGCACAACGACATAGCCATAGTTCTGCCAATGGGCAAAATCGTCCTCTGACAAAACACGAAGCGGCAAAGTTTTTTTCAGATCGCGAAGCTGTTCGCCTTGAACTTCCTTGACCGACGCATTGCCGGGACGGTCGGCATTGGGGGTGTTGGCGGCGTTGGACATTGGCGCTGTTGCTAACATTGACATGCTGTTTCTCCCGGATGGTTGGTCTTTTTTCACTGGATGAATTCTAAACAGCAGGGACGTGTGATGCCCACTGACAGGACGGACAAAGAATGATACTATTTGGCCAAAATAGATAAAAAATTGTACCGTACAGGCATGGTTGATCTCTGATGAAGCTGTTGTTTGAACATGTCCGAATTGCCGAAGACCGATCATGGAAGGGGCTTTATCGCAATCTGCAAGCGATCCCGTTTGAATGGCATTTTCACCCCGAGTACGAGCTGACCCTGACACTTGGAAGCCATGGGCAGCGCTATGTTGGTGACCATATTGGCAGCTACGGGGATGATGACCTTGTGTTGCTGGGGCCAAATTTGCCCCACACTTGGCATTCTTCGAATGCCACGCCACCATCGACCAGTCATGGTGGATTGCGTGCGCACCAAGCTGCCCTTCAGGTAAAAGGGCGGCGCAAAGGACATCAGGCCTTTGTTTTCTGGTTTACAGCAGACTGGATCACTGCGGTCTGCAAAACCATGCCGGAACTTGCAGGCCTTGATAAAGCACTTCGCCTCGCACGTCGCGGGGTACAGTTCGACCCGCAAACAGGGCGCAAGGTTGCGGCCTTTGCTCCGCAATTTGATCAAGGCGACCCGGCAGATCAGCTTTTACTTCTGATCGAAGTTTTGCGTACCTTGCTGGATGCACGGCAGCTTACACCCTTGGCATCTGATCGCTTTGATGCGACCCTTCCGGATCATGATGATGCCAGCCGGTTGGGCAAGGTGCTTGATCTGCTGCATGGCAGTTATCTGGAACCGGTCAGCAGTGCCGTGATCGCACAAAATGCAGGTATGAGCGAACGCACATTACGCCGGTTTTTTCAGCGCCATATGGGATCAAACATTCAGGATTATGTGATGGGCTTGCGGTTGGGGCGGGCGGCCAGTTTGTTACTATCATCTGACATGCCAATCTATCGTGTGGCGGAAGAATCTGGTTTTCAAAACCTGTCGCACTTTAACCGTCAATTCCGACGCCACCGTGGTATTGCGCCAAGCATTTTCCGCAAAAGGCGTTTCGAAGCTATGCCAGACGTGGCCTAAGGTCTGACGTTTGGAGATGTTGTAGAAAATTCATCATCAGGTGTGATGAAGGGCCATATGTGCATCAAACAGGGCCCAGAATTGGGCGCGAAACATATCTTGTTCCTGTAAGATCTCATGGCGAGCTTCGGGAATTTCGGTGATGGAGATGTTGGGAAGTCCACCAAACATTTCTTCGGTTACCTGGTTTGAAACTACCTGATCATTACCGGCAAGAACCATCGTAATCGGGGGTAAGGTATCGGCAAGGCTTGTCAGTTTATCCGCGGTTGATGCCTGTGCTTGAAAACAGGCATCAAGCCATCCGGCCGACGTGCCCCCTATGACCAAAGATGGATCATTGCCGAGATAAGTACGATTGCGTTCATATCGGATGGGGTCGGAGGTCAACAGGTTTTCGGGGTCAAAATCCTTAAGCGGACTATGGGAACTTTGCCCCGGCAGATACTGCTTATCAAATCCATAGCGGCACAGACTGCTTGATAGAAACTGCGCGGCAACGGATAACCAGTCAGGCCCACCCAACCCGCAAAACGGCGCTATCAGTAAGGCACTTTTCCAAAGATCAGCTTGACCCAGCATCATGCCCATTGCGACCAGACCACCGGTTGAATGGGTAAGAGTCAAGTCGGAGACTATGCCGTGTTTGTGTTCGATGTGATCCATGACGTGTCGGGCATCGGTGGCGTAATGGGCCAGATCGCGGACATAGCCCATATTGTGGTCAGGTGCTTCGCGCGATGATCCACCTTGGCCACGAAAATCAAACGTCACACAGCCCCAACCACGCGCACCAAGATCGGACGCCGTTTCCTCATATCGTTCGATAAATTCACCGCGCCCTTGCAAGACAAGGACATAGCCGCTTGGGGCGTCATATGTGCTGATGCCATAGCGCAGAGAAATGCCGTCAGGTGCGGTGAAACGATCAATAGAAAATTTCATCGGCGTAACTGTTATTGGGATCGAACATTATTTTGCAGTCGTGTCCGCAGCAATGCCAAGCGATGCGACAATAAAGGCCGACATCTTTTCGATCATGGCCGGGAAATCAGGATTAAAGGTCCCGCGTCGCAAAGTTCCCGGTGTCGCCGATGCAATCAGATTACGTTCGCCGTAAACGACATTCTCGCCAGCTTCGCAGGCTTCATGTTGCTGTTCGTCATCATAGTGACCGCAATCATGAACCGCCCCGCTCAGGCCATAAACCGTGTTGTCGGGATGCATGGTAATGGCGGTATGTGCGTGATTGATCGTGCGCATTTCGTCATTGGCCGAATTGACAATATCGATATCGTCGCATTTCGGATGGTCATCAAGCGCATTGTTTTCGCCCTGATACCAGATCAGGTGCTTGATCGGCGCATCAACCTTTTTACAAAAGAAATCAACAGCTGCAAGTGGATCGACGGTTTGGTCATCGGAGCTGATCACGAGGAAGACCGGAATATCAAAATTCTTGATCGATCCATCGCGATAAGGTTCGGTCAGAAGGTGAAACTCACCCGCCGCATTCATTGCCATAGATCCATATTTTCCCGGATCATTGTTTTTGCTTTGACCTACCCATTTTTTGACATGCCGGACATAAGGGGTAAGCCACGCTTGGTCGCTTTTTGCAGCCAATCCGGGCGATAACATGATCATGCCATTGATGCGCTTATCTTGCTTTCGGGCATCGAAATCGCGCCCGATCAACGTCGCTCCTGTGGAATAACCGATGGGGATAATGTGCTTGATGTCAGCACCGAACGCGTCAACACCATACCGCACCGTGTCCAACCAGTCTTCTAAACGTACATCGATCAAATCACCCGGGACCGTACCATGCCCAGGCAACAAGACGCCGTGAAACGTTGCACAGGGAAAACGATTGCGCAGATGGTCGCGGACGTCACTTAACCAGAACGGACTATCTGTCAGGCCATGGATCATAAGAAACCCGACCTTTTCACCATGGGCAAGACCACGGCCTGTTGCGTCACAGGATGTCTTATCTGGTGTGATGGCGAAGGGGGCACGCATATCAACGACTTGATCGATATTGTACTCACCAAAGGGTTTTTCTTCTTGTGCGAACCGCTTTGATGACAGGACTTCGTGTAGCTTACTGCGGGTGGATGTAACGTAGTCAGAGAACGACATGTCGCCCGACGGCGCTTTGATGGCATGGCCAGACGGGCTGTATTGCGGGTCTTCCTTTGAGCAACCTGTAATCGCCAATGCGGCACCAACAATAAGGGAAGTCAAGCTGGCCCGTATCGTTCTTCGATTGCTCATCTGGACTGGCTCCGTGTCGTTAAGTTTGTTGAACGTCTTATAGCATGTTTCTTTTATCGGGTTTCGATGTTACCGCGTGCATCCGTTTGGTGCGAGAAACAAAAAAAGTGGTCTGAATTCAGACCACTTTCGGGGCTTGGGATCGATAGGCATTAAGCCTATTCAATGATTTCCCAGCTGTGGGTTAGTTCTGCTGCCTTTGAAAGCATGATTGATGCTGAGCAATATTTCTCAGCCGAAAGTTCAACCGCACGGCCAAGCTTGGTCTCGTTCAGGTTCTCACCCTTTACCTTGAAATGCAGGTGAATTTTGGTGAAGACCTTGGGATCGGTTTCCGCACGTTCGGCTTTGACGTCGGTTTCAACATCAAGGACGTTTTCACGACCTTTTTTCAGAATGTGGACAACGTCAATTGATGAACATCCAGCAAGACCAAGAAGCAGCATTTCCATCGGGCTTGGGCCAAAACCATTATCTTTGTCGCCATCCATGACAACACCGTGGCCCGTGCCGCTGGTCCCTGTGAAAGTAAGGTTCTCAAGCCACTTTACGCGTGCTTCCATGATTGAATTCCTGTGTTTTAAAAACGGATGTCCCATCCTCTAGCGCGGTTAGGGCGTGCCTGCAAGGCGTGATCATGGATACAGAAGGGAAGGGCTTTAGAAGACAGACCTGATTGATGTAATCTTAAGTATAAACTGTTATAACTGTTTTTACCTTCTAGGATGATACTATCATAAGAATTCAGACCCTTATGGCGTAGGAGCATTGGTCATGACGCAGGATCCCACCCGCAGCAAAAGCCGTTTTATGATGGGCATGGAGCATGTTCTCCGTGAAATCAATCACGAGATTATCAGTCCTGCAATCCCCGATATGTCGGTGGAAAATGCGGTGCCATTGATGATTACTGTGGCAAGGTTGCGTGCTGATTACCTGAAATATGCTTTCAAGCTTACAGCGGACCGTTCGGATCAACATCCGACAGAAGACGAGCTGGCCAAGTTAAAACACTTACGCGAATGCTATCAGGAACTGTTGGCTGCTGCCCGGGAACTTGAACATTGTATCGACCGTGGCTATATCGATCTCCCGATTCCACCGGCAAAATCCTGATTTTGTAAGTTGTTGTTTTCATGCCCATATGACCATTTGAGGCAACGAAAATTGACCCTTAAATATGGAGCCCGGACAGTTTAGCGGGTTTGGTGCGTTGGCGTTAAATTCTGGTATTAAGGCAACAGCGGCTCTTTCACGTGACGGCATCATTCTGATTGAAAAGAATGGGCTGGTCATTCTACACGCCAATCCGGCGGCAGAAGCCATTTTTGCTGATGGTGTCTCGACTTTGCGGGCGGGGACTGAGGTAAAGCAGTTCCTGGCTTTCCTTGCCAAGAATGCTGACTTTGCCAATGGCGATGCCAAGGGTGCTGTTCGTGAAACACTTGAATATGTTTCAGGTAAAAAGGGCAAAGCGGACTTAACGGACTTTGCCTTGGGAAAACGCAAATTTACCTGGCGTCGACATGACGGGCCGGACGGGGCGGTGGCCCTTGTTGTCCGCGATATTGGCAAGGCCGAAGAACTCGCCCGTTCATTGGCAGACCATAAAACCTTTATCCAGCATATGATCGAAGTTCTGCCGACCCCGGTTTACCTTAAGAACCTAGACGGTGTGATTAACCGTTGTAACGCTGCCTTTGCCGAACTGATCGGGTCAAGCCCGGATCAGGTAATTGGTAAAAACCTTGCTGAAGTTGCCGATAAGTCTCTTGTCGATGTGATTACCAGCAAGGAAAAAACGCTTTCCGACACATTTGATAACGCGCGTGATGAAATCAGTTTTGCGGTTGGTGATATTGTTCGAACGGTGATGTTTGCCGCAGCACGGCTTAAAGGTCCAAGCGGGGCGATTGTTGGCACGATCGGGTCGCTTGTGGATATTACGTCGCTTAAGAACGCACAGGCCGAAATTGCTGCCGCCACAGAACGCCTGACAGGGTTGCTCGAACATGCGCCGGTCGGGGTGGCCATTTCCAATCGCGCCGACGGGAAGTTCAGTTTCTATAACCAAACCTTTGCGCGGCTTGTAAAGCTTGGTGAGGATGATGAAAATACCGATGCGGTGTTGCTGTCTGATCGCTATCGTGCGCAAAGCTTAAGTGACATGGATATGTTGGGTGAGCTAAGCGACGTTGAGTTGCGCATTCGCAGACCCAGCATGAGCGAGGCGATCTGGGTCAAAACCAACATTGAACCGATCGATTTCGAAGGCGAACCATCGGTTTTATGGTGGATCAGCGACATCACCAAGGAAAAGCAGGCTGCCCGTGAATTGCAAAACAAAGCCAATAATGACGAATTGACCGGCTTGGCCAATCGTGCACGTTTCTTGCAAAAAATGACTCAGTCCGAACTTGTTCTGCGCGGAACTGTGGCACCCGCCGCATTGTTCATTGTTGATCTCGACCGGTTGCGCGAACTGAACAACAAGCAGGGCCATAGTGCCGGTGATGCTGTTTTGATTGAAACCGCCAAACGTTTGAAACGTGCGGCACGCCGGGCAGAAGAAATTTCGCGCCTTGGGGGCGATCAGTTTGGCTTGCTGTTCATCAACAAGGGCGATGAAAACTATATGATCGAGACGGCCAATGCCATTCTCAAGGAAATGGCACAACCCGTATCGTTGGAAAATGGCGCTGAGGCAACCGTGACATGCTCATTGGGTGTGGTTGTCTTTGATGCCGGGCTAAGTGATATGAACGAACAGCTCCGCCGGGCCGACAAAGCCATGCGCGCAGCCAAGGAAGCCGGATCGGGCCAGTATCGCCTGTATGCCCGCGACATCGAACCGGACCTTGATCAGGACTGATTACAGAGACAGGCGATCATTTGTTCGGCGTTGCGGGGTGAAAACCTCCTATGGTTCGCCGAGTTTATCCGGCGTCTATATTGCCAAGTTGCCAAACTCGGCAGCAGAATGAGTGCCCGATTGATGTCAGTTTGCGGGCATCTTTTGTGTCTCCATTGTCTTTGGCTGCTGCTGCCAATAATAGGGACGGTTCTTCCCGCTTTTCCCGGCCTCTGGGACCTGTAATTTTTCCAGCCAGATCAAGAGCACACTGGAAATGTCTCAGGGCGACGTCTGGGGTGCCGGTCGCACGATAAAATGCGCCCGCAGCCTGAAGGATTTCAATGTCGTTTTTGTCCACCTTTAGGGCATATTCCATGAGTTTTCGTGACTGTGTCGCATGTCCTTCCTCAAACAGCGCCAAACCGAGCTTTGCAGCCATGAACGGAGCTTGCGGGAAACGCCGGAACCCGAGGTTCAAAATGTTACGTGCTTGTTGCTTGCTGCCCGTGCGCTGTATCATGTCCGCAAAATCAACAAAACTAGGCGGGGTTGCGTCCTCCATATTGCAGGCTGCTTCATAAGTTTGCGTAGCCTTGCTAAGTTTTCCGTGTGCCTGAAGGATTTTTGCTTCGAGATGCTTCGCCCCGGATGTTACCGGGAATTGTTTTTGTATTGTGCGTAAAGCGTTCTCTGTCGCAGCTAGATTGCCTGTGTCTAATAGCCGGAATGCTTGCGACAAAGGATTGTTCGGATCTTTCTGTTGTTCATTTTGAAGTTTTTTCATGCCGTATTTGTTTTCTTGCTTCCCCGTTACTGTCCTTAACGATTGGCGATCTAGAGAACATGTTCGCATTTACTGGTTTTGTTCAAAAGCATTAAGCATGGGCTGAACATAAGGTTCATAGGGTCGCCAGCGTTCCACGCTACTGCTATATATTGGCTTCCGGACCTGAGCCATACTTGCAGTACTTACAGTGCGTTTCTGTTTGTAAAAATCAAGAACACCGGGATGCCAAGGCACATTGACGAATTCCAGCAACCTCCGGGCCTGAACTTCTGTATCGGCGACCATTTCCTCATAGCGACTTTTTATTAAGGTCGAGGGAGGTACATGCGCGTGCCAGTATCTCATCTGTTCTTCATAAGCACTGTAGAATTCGGCCAGTTCTTTCTGGTCGTAAGAATAGTTAACTGGTGAATTAAACAGCATTGAATAGCATGATATGCAGGTGTCTATGCGATTGCGCTGACAATGAATGATCCGTGCTTCTGGTATGGCTTGTAGGATCAAGCCGATCATATCGAAGTTTCCCAGCATTTTATCGATAACCAGAATTTGGCCTTGCTTGGGATCAATGTCAGGTCTTAGATCACGCACGATGCGTGATATTTCCGAGAGATAGGAGTCACGCAACTGGCTTAAAATTTCCGGCGCATGGGCAAGGGACCGGTGTTCGGGGCGGCTAGGGAAATCAGTACCCAGCAGGTTTTTCTTGATCATCGGTAGAGCTGTTATTTCCCCTGCGCCGACAATTTGTGGGTGTGAGGCAAGGATTTGCTCTGTGAGTGTGGAGCCGCAACGCGGCATACCGACAATGAAAACAGGTTGATAGTTAAGCTTTCTTTGGTTTTCGCTTACCTCAAGATTACTGAAAATTTCGGGTGGGAAGTATTCGGGAGTGTGACGAATACGGTCGCAAACTTCAGCGGAATCATAGTGCAATCCAGAACGGACAATTTTGTTCCCGGCGTCCAGATGTGCCATGGATTTTTTCGGGTCTTTTGCCTTATCCCATGAACGGCCCAGTGCGAAATGAAGATCTCGCAAAGCAACTTGATTGCCTGAAAGTTGCGCCGTTTGGAGATGTTTTTCCATCTCTGCTATTTGTTTAGGGGTACATTTAGTTAGGCTTGAGAGGTCTGACCAAGCTCTATGACTTTTGGGGTTCGCAGCCAAAATTGCCTCAAACATCTGGCGTGCGGTATTTGTTTCACCGGCATAGATCAGCGCACTGGCTTTGTTGATACTGATGTTTTCTACGTCTTGTTTACTGGGAGGATCCCAGGGTGACTTTCTGGCAAATGCGAGGCTCTTGTCAAAGCACGCAATCGCTTTTTTTGCGTGATTGTCTTGCGCATAACTACAGCCAAGATGGTTCCAGCAAATCCAGTCATCGGGTTTAAGTTGCAAACAGTGTTCGAAAACCTGTCTGGCATGGAAATGCTGGTCATTTTCCGCAAATACAACGCCCAGTTCTCGGGCCATCTGCACATTTAGAGGCCATTTCTTGAACCCAACAGAAAGAACTTCCTGCGCGTTTTGTGGCTGACCCGCCTGTTTTAAGAAGTGGGCAAACCCAAGGAAACATTCAGCTGTTGTGTCAGACAAACTACAGGCTGCTTGGTAGTGCTTGGCTGCTTCCTGTGCGTTCCCGTTGTTACTTAGAAAGTCAGCATAAACCAGATGGGCTGGCGCATATTGCGGATTGTGCCGCAATATATCCTGACATTGGTTGACGGCATTTTGGCGGTCACCGCTGTGCCAGAGTTTCCTGATCTTTTCGAGCCGCTTGTCGTGAGACTTCGTCGACAAGTTCTTTCCGGCCATGTGGGCACCCTCCTGCGTATCCAGTATTTAGGGGGCGATAGATTGATATGTTGTACGCCAAAGCCGCAAGATCAAGAACGGGACAGGAGTGGACTGTATGAATGACCCTTACGATCTTCTATCGTCGGGATCTGACGGTTGCTTCTTTACGGCAAAGAAAAAACGCCCGGTCGTGATGACCGGGCGTTTTCGTTCGCGTGTTCCTTTCGGGTGAAAGGATTAACCGCTGTAATACATGTCGAATTCGACCGGGTGTGGCGACTGTTCGAAACGAATGACTTCTTCCATTTTCAGGTCGATATATGCGTCGATCAGGTCGTCGGTCATGACGTCACCTTTCTTCAGGAAGTCACGGTCAGCGCTGAGGCTGTCGAGTGCTTCATGAAGCGAGCGGCAAACGGTCGGGACATCTTTGAGCTCTTCCGCAGGAAGGTCATAGAGGTTTTTGTCCATTGCTTCGCCCGGGTGGATCTTGTTCTCGATACCGTCAAGGCCAGCCATCAGCATGGCAGAGAATGCCAGATACGGGTTGGCCAGTGCATCCGGGAAGCGGATCTCGACACGCTTGCCTTTCGGCGAAGCAGTGTAAGGGATACGGCAAGATGCAGAACGGTTACGCGCAGAATAAGCCAGCAGAACCGGTGCTTCAAAGCCCGGGACCAGACGCTTGTAAGAGTTGGTCGTCGGGTTGGTGAAAGCGTTCAATGCTTTCGCGTGCTTGATGATACCGCCGATATAGTAAAGTGCGGTGTCAGACAGGTCAGCATAGCTGTTGCCTGCGAACAGCGGTTTGCCTTCGTGCCAGATCGACTGGTGCGTATGCATGCCCGAACCGTTGTCGCCAAAGACCGGCTTTGGCATAAAGGTTGCGGTTTTGCCATACTGGTGCGCAACCATGTGGATGCAATATTTGTAGATCTGAACGGCATCGGCATGTTCGATCAGGGTGCCAAAAGCGATACCCAGTTCGTGCTGCGACGGTGCAACTTCATGGTGGTGCTTTTCGCAACGCACGCCCATTTCGTTGATGTAGTTAACCATCTCGGCACGGATGTCGTTTGCCGAGTCAACAGGCTGTACCGGGAAGTAACCGCCTTTTGGACCCGGACGGTGACCGCGGTTGCCGCCTTCGAATTCGGTACCGGTGTTGTACGGACCTTCTTCGGAATCAAGGGCATAAGCCATGCTTTCGCCAGCCGTCGTCCAGCGAACGTCGTCAAACATGAAGAATTCTGGTTCTGCACCGAAATATGCGGTGTCGCCGATACCAGCGGATTTCATGTATGCAAGTGCACGTTTCGCGGTCGAACGTGGGCAACGCTCGTAACCCTGGCCGGTTGCCGGTTCGATAACGTCGCAAACGATGATCAGGGTTGGCTGTGCGGTGAACGGATCAACAACAGCGGTCGACGGATCCGGCATCAGGATCATGTCAGATTCGTTGATTTCTTTCCAGCCGGCGATCGACGAACCGTCGAACATGATGCCGTCAACAAAGACGTCTTCGTCGATCGTGCAGATATCCTGCGCGGTGTGCTGCCATTTACCTTTGGAATCGGTAAAGCGCAGATCGACAAACTGAATGCCTTTTTCTTTGATCAGATTAAGTACAGAAGCAGCGTCAGACATGATGCAACCCTTTAAAACTCATTATTTAGTGACCGTACGATGTTCAATAACGGGCAAGACCGATCAGATCGCGTCGTTGCCACGTTCACCGGTACGAATACGGATCGCGTCCTCGAGTGAGGAAACGAAAATTTTACCATCCCCGATACGACCGGTATGAGCGGCTTGCTGGATTGCCTCAATCGCACGCTCGACAAGCGTGTCCTCGACAACGATTTCCAGCTTTACCTTCGGCAGAAAGTCCACAACATATTCGGCGCCGCGATACAGCTCCGTGTGACCTTTCTGACGTCCGAAACCTTTGGCTTCGGTGACAGTAATCCCTTTGAGGCCGATCTCTTGAAGGGCCTCTTTTACCTCGTCAAGCTTGAATGGCTTGATGATGGCTTCGATCTTTTTCATTAAGCGCCCTCTGCTTTTTGCGAGAGTTGCGTAGAACTCGGAAAGCATAATGCTTCGCGCAGTGACTATTGCACGGACCATGCCAATTCAGGTCCGCCACGGCATTCTAAGGATTCTTGCCGCGAAAACCCAGCAAAACCCATAGTATTTTTAATATTTTATTGAGTGTGAGTGACTTAGTTTTAGGCAAGCTGTTCAAAAAATATGCAAACGTGTGCTGCACAAGCGATATAGATGTATGCAGCATGACCAAGGTCGCAGAATGCTTGCCAAGGAAAAGCAGTCATGCGACAGAATTTGTCGCGACAGGGCACTGTTTGCTATGCATATTTGCCAAATCGTCGGTGAATCGACATATCGATAAGAAGACTCGCACATTTGATATAGCGACCATGGCTTTTGCGTCGTGCTGCAAATGTGTGAAGTGCGATCGGGCTTAAAATCAGGATCAGGCAGGAACCGGGCGCCACCATCCGGGCTTGCCGGTAATTGAATGTAATATAAAGGACGCCTCATGACCGAATTCGTCGGCAATCCTCTTTTCGCTTCGGGCGGGATCACGATCTTTGAAGTGATGAACGAGCTGGCCCAGAAACATCAGGCCATCAATCTGGGGCAGGGCGCACCAGATACCGACGGCCCGGCCGACATTCGCGAAGCGGCGGCCCGCGCAACGATGGAACTGTCCAATCAGTATCCCCCGCTTGCCGGTGTTCCCGAATTACTGCAAGCCGTTGCCGACCATAACAAACGGTTTTACGGCATTAATGTTGATCCCAAAACAGAAGTCCTGGTGGCCGTCGGTGCGACCGAAGGATTGGCGGACGTCATCCTTGGTCTGGTCGCACCGGGCGATGAAGTCATCCTGATCGAACCGCTTTATGACAGCTACCTTCCGATCGTAAAGCTGGCCGGGGGAATCCCCAAACTGGTCCGCGTCACCCCGCCAAAATGGGACTTGCCGCGCGAAGAATTGGCTGCGGCCTTTTCGGAAAAAACCAAGCTGATCCTGATCAACTCGCCACAAAATCCATGTTCAAAGGTTTATGGCGACGAAGAACTGCAATTCATTGCCGATCTGTGCATCAAGCATGACGTGATTGCGCTGTGTGATGAAGTTTATGAGCATCTTGTCTTTGACGGCCGCACGCACAAACCGCTGATGACGTTTCCGGGCATGCATGATCGCACCGTGCGCATCGGATCGGCGGGCAAGACCTTTTCGCTGACCGGCTGGAAAATCGGTTATGTCACTGCCTGTGCCAGATTGATGGAGCCGATCAAAAAGGCCCATCAGTTCTTGGTCTTCACCGTGCCACCGGGATTGCAGCATGGGGTCGCTTATGGCCTGAACAAGGATGATGCCTATTTCGAAAACTTCACGGCCGAAATGCAGGCCAAGCGTGATTTCCTGATGAAGGGGCTCAAGGAAGTCGGGTTTGATGTGCTCGATTCACAAGGCACTTATTTCATCACCTGTGACTTCCGGCCGCTTGGATATGATTGTGATGATGTCGAATTTTGTCAGATCATGATCAAGGAAGCAGGCGTTGTCGCGATACCTGTTTCGGCCTTCTATCAGGGCGAAGATGGCGGGGTGCGGAACTTTGTTCGGTTCTGCTTCTGTAAAGAAGAAGCCAAAATGGCAGAAGCTATCAGCCGTATGAAAAAGGCCTTTGCCAAGTAATCCATATCGCAAGTTACAGTGCGAGAAATACCCGTTCACGGGCCAGCATTGATGTGCTGGCCCGTTTTGCTTTGGGGATGGGGCAGGGTAGATGGTGTCTTATGCGTCAACCTTTTCAAGCACACCTTGCCCCTGAAGCGGCAGGCCCGCATCAAGCCAGTCCTGCTTGCCATCGTGATAATCACGGACATTCTGATACCCAAGTTTGATCAGGGCTGCTTGGGCAATGCCGGAATTCTTGCATGGACCGCTGGCGCAATAGACAACAATCGGGGTGCTCAGATCCGGCAGGATCGCTTTGACGCCCTCATCAATCGCATCGTGGGGAATGTTGATCGCACCGGGCAGGTGCGCATCGACATAGTAGCGCGCCGGAAGGGCTTCGATCAAAACCGGGGCGGCGGCACTGCCAAGCGCGTCTTGCAGTTCGGTTCGGGTGATTTTTGCAGTCATTTTCCAATCTCCATCTGGAATATCGTTTGGTGATGGGATCAGTATTGATGTGTATAAATCCGAAGTAAATTTGCATTAATCCACATAAAGTGTGCAATGATGCGAATGTAAAATTCAACGATCATGGTTTGTCTGCGGGGTAACAATGTTGGAATGGGATGACTTGAAGCTGGTTCTGGCGGTTGCGCGGGCGCGCAGCATTACACAGGCTGCCAAACAAACCGGCCTTCATCATTCGACCTTGTTTCGCCGCATGGCCGACATCGAAAGTCGGCTGGGAACAAAGCTGTTTGAACGCCAACAAGGTGATTATCAACCAACCGTTGCTGGATTGGCGGCAATTGAAACGGCGGAAAATCTGGAAGCGGAAATGGCTGTGCTGGCGCGGAAGCTTGCGGGGCAGGATCTTGCGCCATCGGGCATTGTTCGGCTGACCACGACCGATACGTTGTTACATGCTGTATTGGCCGATGATTTGGCGGCATTCACACAGGCCTTTCCTGATATCACGCTTCAGGTCGTCACCGATAACCGGTTCTATGATCTCAACCGGCATGATGCGGATGTTGCAATCCGGCCCAGCAACGCCCCGAATGATAATCTGGTCGGGCGATTGATCGGTCCGATTAAATCCGTGATTTGTGGGCCGCTGCATGCTGATGATCCCGCACAAGGGCCGTGGATCACATGTGATGAAACCCTTGCCCACATCGCAGCGGCGCGTTGGCGCGACAAAAACTTTCCGGGACCGCATGTCGCGATGCGCAGCAATTCGCTTTTGAATGTCGCACGGCTTGTTGATGCCGGGGGCGGGTTTGCTGTGTTGCCAGCTTTTCTTGCCGCGGCATTTGATAATATCGAGTTAATGGGCGATCCGATTGACGGGCTTGATAATGATTTATGGATGCTGATGCATCGCGATTTACAAGCAACCTCGCGCATTCGGGCATTTAACGATTTCATGTTCCCGCGCCTGAAACGCCGCCAAGACCTTTTTGCCGGTGTTTAGGTCAAGAACTTGAACTATGGGCAAAGAAAAAGCCGGGTTTCCCCGGCTTGATTGTTCGATCTAAATAACTTGCGTGCTGATCAGGATTTAACCATTTCCCAGCTGCCCGTCTTGGCCGAGCGGGCCAGTGCATCCAGAATCTGCATATTGGAAATCGAATCTTCGATCGGATAGTCAATCGGGCTTTCACCCATGAATATCGCGGTCGCAGCCTCACCCTGCAGGGTGTAATGGTTGCAAATCGGGAATTTGATTTCTCGTGCTTCGTCAAAGCCGGGCTGTTTTTGCCCTGCCACCCGGATGATTGCCGGATTTTCCGGCACCGGGTTAAACGGCATCAGAATTTCAATCCGGCCCTCGGTGCCCAGAATATGAACGCGCTGAACAGCAGCCGATTGTGTGCCGCAAACAAAGCTTGCCTGCAGGCCCGAACCAAAATCAAGCATGCCTGATACAAGGCGGTCGGTGCCAAATTTCGGATCTTTATCCATCAAGGACACAACGCGCACAGGTTCCTTGCCGGTGACAAAGCGCGGGCCGACAATGCAGTAACAGCCGATATCAAGCAACCCGCCGCCGCCAATGTCCTTTTTGTTGCGCACATTGTTCGGATCCGCATTGAAATAGCTAAAGATGCTTTGCACCGTCGTCAGGGTGCCGATCTGACCACTTTCAACGATTTTGCGGGCTTCAAGCCATTGTGGGTGATGACGGACCATAAAGGCCTCGATCACTTGTTTGCCGCTTTTGTCGCGGGCTTCGATCAGGCGTTTGGCATCTTCGGTATCCAGTCCAATCGGCTTCTCGCACAGGACATGCTTACCGGCTTCAAGCGCCTTGATTGTCCATTCAACATGAAGATGGTTGGGAAGGGGATTGTAAACCGCCTCGATGGACGGATCAGCCAGCAGCTCCTCGTAGGAGCCATAGGCACGCGGAATACGCAAATTTTCGGCGACCTCGCGGGTCTTTTCAAGATCGCGTCCAGCAATCGCCAGAATTTCCAGCTGATCGCTTTCCTGCATGGCCGGGATAACTTTCTCCGTGCCGATCTTGGCGGTGCTGATAATGCCCCACTTCATTCCGATACTCCGTCTGTTTTTCTAATTCGTGGCCCATACTTTTTAATATAGGCAGTCTCAATGATCGGTCCGCCAATGGGTTTGCCCCAAAGGATCATCATCAGGATGTGTCATTGAATTGAATTAATTAAGCCATATGACGCCACATGCAAGATGTTCGGACGGGTAGGTTGGAGCAATTGTGATACAAATCAATCATGGTTTGCGCATGGCAATATCCAAAGACCGCAAAAATCGGCGCTTTATGCTTTGTGGATGGAATCAGCGGAAAAAAGTGAAAATATGCGCTTGACGTTGGGGGCCTCGGGCCATATAAACCGCGCCACACGATGGCGGGTGTAGCTCAGTCGGTTAGAGCGCCAGTTTGTGGCACTGGAGGCCGTGGGTTCAATCCCCATCACTCGCCCCATTGTGAAAAGGTCAGGCAGAAATGCCTGACCTTTTTCGTTTTTGGTCACACAACGCTGCTACACGGTATTGTCCGATTTTGGCTTGATGTCACATTGTTGACTAAATAATTCCGAATAAGGGATTTGTCTTCCGGGCCGGTTAACTCGAAAGTTGTGCGTCGCAGCCCGTGGTGATGTGGATTGCGAATATTTTGAGCACGCACGCATATGATCCTTACTTTCAAGGACTGATGGATATGCCCAGCGACAGACCACTTCCGATGCTGACCCGCCGTGCCTTCTCAGTGACCCTTCTGGGCGCGGTGGCAGTTCCCTTTGTGGGCCGGGCCTTCGCACAGGTGCCGTCCGACATCCGTTCGCGAATTGCTAACATGTCCCAGCTTCATGCAATCCTGGTACAACGCGGGGGCGAGGTCATCGTGTCTGAGTCGCCGCGCGGGCCGGGCCTCGATCGGGTTGCGAACATCAAGTCCTGCTCGAAAAGCATCATCGGTCTGCTGACGGGTAATGCAATCGCGAAAGGGGCCATCCCGTCGGTCGAGGCCAGCATCGGCGAAATAGCGCCGTCTATCATTCCGTCGAATGCCACCCCTGGCGTGGAGGATCTGACCATCGAAGATCTGTTAACGCTCCGCGCCGGGCTTGAGGGCACATCAGGGCGCAACTACGGCGCTTGGGTCACGTCTGATAACTGGGTGTCCTTTGCGCTGCGCCGCCCGATGGTCGCAACACCCGGCGGGCGTATGATCTATTCCACCGGCACCACGCACATCCTTGGCGCGGTGCTTGCGGTTGCGACAGGAAAAAGCCTGCTTGCGCAGGCGCGCGCTGTGCTTGGTCAGCCGCTTGGCATTGAAATTCCGGCTTGGACACGGGATCCGCAAGGCTATTATTTCGGCGGGAACCAGATGGCGCTGACACCGCGCGCGATGTTGCGTATTGCGACCCTTATGCGCGATCAAGGCCGGTTTGATGGCGACCAGATCATTCCGGCCGACTGGATAGACCAATCAACCCAAGCCCGCACCCGATCCCCTTATTCGGGCTTTGAATATGGCTATGGCTGGTTCCTGACCCAAAGCGGCTTCGTTATCGCCCGCGGCTATGGCGGCCAGATCATCGCGGCACATCCCGAACAGGATTTGGCGGTGGCCATCACTTCTGATCCGACCTCGCCCGCACGATCAGGCGGATATTTTGGGCAATTGATGGATTTGCTTGAGGGGCCCGTGCTTTCGCTGGCCTGACGATGGAGGCAAAGAGCATGTAAAAGGGAGGGGATAGGATTGGGGCGAAAAAATAAATCTGTCCCCTTTTTTCTGATGCGCTTCCACTCAGTCCGAAGCGGACACTTGTTAAAAGCGCAGACAATAGCAGGTTTGCGGCGGCTTTAGATCATGCGCCACGTGCCCGCCTGTCTCGCGCCCGTTTAACTCGGCCAACCTGTCATTGATGCACGGGCGACAGCCCGCAAGGCATCCCGATCCGCGCCATCACGAGCAAGCACGGACATACCCTGCGTCACGGCAAGAGCGAGGTCTGCCAAAACAATCGGCATCGTCTCCGGCGGCAGAACGCCTGCCTCAATGTCCCTCTCGATACGTCGCACTATGATGGCGTGGATGGCGCGCCTTTCCTGCGCTGCTGCCTCTCTCACATCGGCGGCATCTTTCGATCCGGTTGCTGCGGCGCTGGCAAGCAGGCATCCCTTCGGGGTGGCGTCACCCGTGAAGAGGGTCGCCGCATCCTCAATCATTTTAGCAACAGCCGCCTTTGCACTCGGTGCCAAGGCAAAGGCCTTCTCAAGCGCCGTCGGATCGCCCGCATATCGCCGCATCGCCTCAAGAAACAAATGCTTCTTGTCACCGAACGCAGTGTAGATGCTGGGGGCAGTAATGCCCATCGCAGCCGTCAAATCGCTGATCGACGTTGTCTGATAACCCGTTTCCCAGAACGCCAGCATCGCCTTTTCAAGCGCGGCGTCCCGGTCGAAGGATAAGGGGCGGCCCGTCTTGCCGCGCGGTGTTTGAGGCCGTTTCATAACGATGACTATTAAAGTAATTGACGCAGCGGATCAAGGCGCCCATATACTTTCATAACGATTGTTATGAAATAAGGAATAACCCATGACCCTCACAAATTTTCACGCCCTCGGACGCTCCGGTCTTGTCGTCAGCCCGCTCTGCCTCGGAACAATGACATTCGGCCCCGGCGAGTGGGGTGCCAACGAGGCTGCATCTCGCGAGATTTTCAATGCCTATCGGGAGGCAGGTGGCAATTTCGTCGACACAGCTGACATCTATTCTGGCGGTGTCAGCGAGGAGTTGGTCGGCAAATTCATCAAGGAAACCAAGTCTCGCGACGATGTCGTGTTGGCAACGAAGTTTGGGTTTAATGCGTCATCAAGCCCCCTAATCAAAACAGCCGGTGGCGCGGGAAACCCGCATGCTGGTGGCGCAGGATCCAAGAATATTCACCGCGCACTTGACGCATCGCTGAAGCGTTTAGGCACTGATTTCATTGACCTTTACTGGATGCATATCTGGGACGGCGTCACGCCGATCGAAGAGATCATGCAAACTTTGGGCGATCTGGTACGTGCTGGAAAAATCCGTCACTTTGCATTCTCCGACATGCCTGCATGGGTGGCGATGAAAGCCGCCACCATTGCGTCCGAGCGCCGAGTACCAGGGCCAATTGCAATGCAGGTGGAATACTCCCTTGTAGCGCGGGACGTGGAGGCCGAGCATTTCCCAGCAGCACTTGACGGAGGCATGGGTGTGATGCCTTGGAGTCCCCTTGCCGGCGGCTTCCTGACGGGAAAATACAAGCGCGACGATACCACCAAAACAGGCAGACTGAGCGGCGCGAACCCGTTCGGTGACAGCAAGTTCACGGATCGGAACTGGACCATCCTTGACACCCTGCGGGAAGTTGCTGCCGAGCTCGGCTGCGATCCGGCACAGGCCGCACTTGCCTGGGCCATGGCACGTCCAGGTGTCGCCTCTACCATCGTCGGGGCGCGCAACGTGACGCAGTTAATCGATAATATCGCGGCGGCGAGCCTTAAACTGAATGACGATCAGATGACCCGCCTGAATGAGGCCAGCAAACCAACCGATGGCTTCACCTCTTCGCTCGCGTCACCGATGATCCGGCAGATGGTCTATGGCGGCAACCACGTGACCGGGTGGGGCGAATAGGTACGGCATAGCGCAACGAGATAGAAACGTAAGAGACTTTGCTAGACCTTGACGCGCAACGCTCCGAACGGCCTGTAACAGCGTTCAAACTCAATCCATAAAATAAATCAAACGGGCGACATTTAGGGTCTGAACCCAATTGGAAGGCTTGAAATTTATAGTCGAAATGTGATTCACCCTTTGGAAAAGGGAGTTATAGGAAAAGGGGACACGTTTATTTTTATGATTACACTTCAATGTATCTGCGTTGAACTACGACTTGCGTACTCGCCATGCCTCGAATTGGTCGACTAACACTACCGAAAAATAAATCTGTCCCCGGAGGCGTAGAAATAAGGAAAAGGGGACAGATTAAAATAAGGAAAAGGGGACAGATTTATTTTTATAGTAAAAGGGAGGGGATAGGATTGGGGAGAAAAAATAAATCTGTCCCCTTTTTTTCCAGGAAAAAGCCTGCTCGAACAAGCGCGTGCTGTCCTTGGTCAGCCGCTTGGCATTGAAATTCCGGCTTGGACACAGGATCCGCAAGGCTATTATTTCGGCGGGAACGAGATGGCGATGACACCGCGCGCGATGTTACGCATCGCGACCCTCATGCGGGACCAAGGCAGGTTCGATGGCGACCAGATCATTCCGGCCAACTGGATCGACCAGTCAACACAAGCCCGCACCCGGTCACCTTATTCGGGCCTTGATTATGGCTATGGCTGGTTCCTGACCCAAAGCGGCTTCGTTATCGCCCGCGGCTATGGCGGCCAGATCATCGCGGCACATCCGGAAAAGGACCTGGCGGTGGTCATCACCTCTGATCCGACGTCGCCCGCACGATCAGGCGGATATTTCGGGCAACTGATGGACCTGCTTGAGGGGCCAGTGCTTTCACTGGCGTGACAGAAGGTGCAAAGAGAATGTAAAAAGGGGCGGGCAGGATGGATGCAGAAAAATAAATCTGTCCCCTTTTTCTGTCCCGTCCCCTTTTTCTGTCCCCTTTTTCTTTGTCTCCTTTTTCCTTGCGAGGTCTTGTGTGCGTCATTGCTGCATTGCGGGTTAAGGCTTTAGGTGATCAATGATCTCCTTTCTTAATTGCGTTATGTTGTTCAGCATTTTGTCAATCAGGCGAACTTGACCTGCTTCGAGTTTTTTGAACGTTTCATCGAGTTCTCCTTTTGCTATTTTTGCGTTAATGATCGCTCTTAAGATGTTGGCATCCCGTCTGATTTTCATAGCCGGTTCGGCAAACTGATCCGGAACTTCTGGAGGTGTGTTAGAAACGTTAAACGTTACCAACCAGTCAACGAGTAACTCTCCGTCCTCCGCTCTCATTTTATGATTGTTGTCCTGAATCACTTGTAATGTGTAATCAACAGTCTGAAGGGTGAATTCCAGCTCTTGCAGGAAACGTCTGACTTGACTGATCTTTTTTTCTTCTTCTTGTTCTTTCTGATGATCGATCTGAGACTTGGCGGCAAAAAATGCAAATGTCCCGCCCAGTAGGCCAAGAAAGCCTGCTGCTAGAGTTTCCCAGTCTTCGCTACTGAACTCGCTGCCATAAAGTGTGCCAGCTAAGAATCCAAACGTGACTAGACCAAGAAGCGGGATACCACTAAAAAAGTCTTTCAGCTCTTTCATTTGCTTCCTTTTGGTTGATTTTGACTCAAGACAGTCTTGTTTTGGTATCTTCTGGTCAAGTTAGCAGCTTTAGGTATATTCCAAAACCTTCGCCAATCTGCTAGGTAACGCTCCATATTTCCCAGACGAGTTCATTGGTTGCCAGGAGATCGCCCCTATGTCGACAAACCGCATTACCCTTCGCCGTCCTGATGACTGGCATTTGCATTTGCGTGATGGCGAGATGCTTAAAGGTGTGATTGGCGAAACCTCCGCGCATTTTGCCCGCGCGATCATCATGCCCAATCTGGTGCCACCGGTTGTCAAAACTGATGATGCGGTTGCCTATCGCGACCGGATTACCGCCGCCATTCCATCAGGCCATGATTTCACTCCGCTGATGACGTTGTATCTGACCGAGGGCAGCAATCCCGATGATATCGAGGAAGGCTACAAGGCCGGTGTGATCACCGCGCTTAAGCTCTATCCCGCCGGGGCAACGACCAATTCCGATAGTGGTGTGCGTGATTTTGACAAGGCGATGCCCGCATTGGAACGCATGGCAGAACTTGGCATTCCGTTATGTGTTCACGGTGAAGTCACCGATGCGGACATTGATATTTTTGACCGTGAAGCGGTGTTTATCGACCGGGTTCTTGATCCATTGCGCAAACGGTTGCCGGAATTGCGCGTGATCATGGAACACATCACGACCGAAGACGGCGTTGAATATGTCAAAGCCAATGACAAGAATTTGGGTGCGACCATCACGACCCACCATCTGATCATTAACCGCAATGCCATTCTGGTCGGCGGCATTCACCCGCATTTCTATTGCCTGCCAGTCGCCAAGCGTGAAAAGCACCGTCTTGCCCTGCGCGCCGCGGCAACGTCGGGCGATACGCGGTTCTTCCTTGGCACGGATTCAGCCCCCCATACCGATGATCGCAAAGAAAGCCCGTGTGGCTGTGCCGGTATCTTTACCGCCAACAACACGGTACAGCTTTTGGCCCACGTGTTTGAGCAAGAAGGTGGGCTTGATAAGCTTGAAGGTTTTGCCTCCCTGCATGGACCGCAATTCTATGGCCTGCCGCTAAATGGCGATATGATCACCTTGGAAAAACGTGCCGAGCCCGCCAAATTCGCCGAGAAAATCGAAACTGGCGAAGGTCCGGTCACGGTGTTTAATCCGGGTTTTGACATTTTCTGGCATTACGCCTGATCATTCTTGCGATTTCTCATGCAAAAAGCGGCTCCTTGGAGGGCCGCTTTTTTTATTGGTGCCGTCATTCCGGCCGAAGCACCGCGTAGGGCCGGAATCTCGCTGTTTTTAGTGTTGTCTTGGACACAAGCAACAGAGTCCCGCCGTCGCGGAAATGACCGGTCTGTAGTGTTTTGGCGGTAATAGGGCTTAGCCGCTGAGATCAACCTTGCTGGGCGCGGCATTAAGGCCAAGCACCATGCGGTAACTTTCCGCTGCCGCACTGGCCTGCAATGCCAGCATGGTCGAAATGTTCCGCGATGCCCCCTTGGCAACATTGAAATCCGCCGCCGAGCTTCCCGGCACCGATGCGGCGCGTGATATAGCGGCCTGATTGGCAATCGCGGCAACGCCTTCAAGGCCCAAAATCGGCCGGATGCTGACCTTGCCGCCCGTGGCATAAAGCCGCCCGTCGGGACCGGCACTATAGCTGTAGCTGATCATACCGGCATTGGCACCGGCAAGGGCCTGATGGCTTTCTTCTTCGGTGCGGACAATGGCATCACGCGCACGCAGTTCCTGAACGATTTCGCGTTCATTCGCTGTCAGAATCGCGGGGTTGGCGGTCGGTTGGCGTGCACTTTCCGGGGTGTCTTCGCGTTCTTGCTGCTGACGCTGGGTCGGGCTGCGGTTATCTATGTCATCGGACGGGCCTTGGCCGTCAATGTCACGCGGATCAAGTTGCTGAATAATCGTGACCACGGACGCCGCCCGATTGATTGGGGCTGCCTGTGGTGGCGGGGCGGGGGCCGGTTGCGGTGCTGCTTGGCCTGTGGTGCCAGATCCGCTGGAGCTGTTGTTGGTGCTTGCGCCACCTGATCTTGCCGATGGCTGTGTGGGCGGCGGTGGGGGTGATGCAGTACTTGCAAGCGGGACAAGGGCAACTGCGGCAGGCAATGTTTGCGGCGCAGACATACCCGTTCCGCCGGACCCGTTGGTCGGCGGCTGGCTCCCGGAGCCGGGCAGGGCGCGCGTGGCAATGATTTGGCCAAGTTGCCCACCACTCCCGGGGATGACCTGTATTGCACCTGCCTGTATCATGAGGGTGATTATAACCCAACTTAAGGTTAAAAGTATAGAAGACCCGTGGCTGTGATCACGCCGGTTTGATGAGGTCATGGGGCGGTCTGGCAGGTATCACTATCGTATCTGTCACCGATTGGATGGTTTCCCGATTATGCGTTTGTTGCTCTGTGTTGTGTTTTTGGTGTTTTTTCCTGCAATCAGCCATGCGGCACCTGATGCCGATTTATGGCCAGATTGGCAAGCCCATGACGCGCAAAGTACCGACGTGATTGATCATTCTGCGTGGCAGGCGGTGCTGGATCGGTATCTGATCGTCGTTGAGCCCGGTGCCACCAGTTTTGACTACGCAGCGGCCAAGGCAGAACAAAGTTCCGGCGAAGGCGCTATAAACGCCCATATCGCAGCCATGGTTGATCTGCGGATAGATCAGTTTAACCGCGATCAGCAATTGGCCTATTGGATCAATCTTTATAATGCGCTGACGGTGAAGGTGGTTCTGGATCATTATCCGGTGACCTCTATCCGCGATATCGATATTTCGCCGGGGCTTTTTTCATCCGGTCCGTGGGGCAAGAAACTGATCACGGTGGAGGGCAGAACGCTTAGCCTGGATGACATCGAACACCGCATCCTGCGCCCGATCTGGAACGATCCGCGCATTCATTATGCGGTCAACTGTGCCTCGGTCGGCTGTCCTGCATTGGCGGCGGACGCCTATCAGGCCGATAGGGTTGGCGATCAGCTTGATCAGGCCGCAACGGATTTCATCAATCATCCCCGTGCCATCCGCCCCGACGGGGAAGGCGGCTTTGTCTTATCAAGTCTGTATGACTGGTATCGCGATGATTTCGGCAAACGCGATGCAGATTTTGTGGCGCATCTGTTGCGCTTTACCGGGCCAGAACTGTCAGGAATGCTTGGCAACGAAGGGGATTTCGACATTGCCGGATATGAATATGATTGGGCGTTAAACGCCGCGCAGCCCTAAGGCTCATTCAATTATATCCATGCCGGAGCCGCCGGTTAAGCCGCGGTGTGGCGTAACCGGTTCCCGGTAGTGTTGGAAGCCGCCCAGTGCAGGCGGGTATGGTGGCTTGATCTGGCGTCATCATTTGCCAGCTTTTCAATGCGATTTTGCGTTGCCTGTTCAATCGTGTGACGAACGTCACTGGCAGAAATGCCATCATAGCGCATTAATGTCTGCACGATCGGATCGGCAAGCATGTCTTCAACCGTCAATTCCTGATCCACGTAACTCATCATCTCGTATCCCGGTCTTTTATTTGTTGTGCGCAATGTAGTGCTATTGCAAATCATTCGCAACTATAAACTTGTCCAGATTGTCCTTTTTTCCACTTTCACAACGTTGGCGCATTGATCTGCCTTAAGGGCAGGGTGCGGACGCTCTGCGTGCGGCTTTGCCTGTTTGCTGTTTCGGTGCCGTTTTCGGACTGTTGTGCCGTTACTTAAAGCCGATTGTTCCGGTGTGGATTTTGAACCCTGACATATGTTTCACCATGGCCGCGGGGTGGTATTTTCTTGATTAATTTCCGACGGGCCTCTAACGCTGTGAACTGGTTTGATCACGGGTGTGATAAAGCCCAACAACTATGGCAAAAATAGGCTGGGAAGATGACACGTCCGGGAATTCGTGAATATGCATTGCTGCTGATTCTGGCGTTGATGTGGGGAAGTTCGTTCACCTTCATCAAGATCAGTGTACATGCCTATTCCCCGTTGGTGGTTGCCGCCGGGCGGCTGACATTTGCTGCCCTTGTTTTGTGGTGCTTTGCCCTTATTCGCAAATCCGACATGCCAAAAGGCAGGCGCGCATGGGTTTCGACCTTTTTGGTCGCGCTGGTTGGCAATGCCATTCCATTCTTTTTAATCAGTTACGGTGAAACCCGCGTTGATGCCGGGTTGGCCGCAATCCTGATGTCGACCGTGCCGTTAACAACCGTGGTTCTGGCCCACTTCTTTACCCATGACGAGAAACTGAGCCTTGGCAAAGTCATCGGTGTTGTTCTGGGCACCATCGGGGTGATTGTTCTGGTTGGGCCGGAAACGCTTTCGGGGCTGGGTGGGGAATTCCTGTTCCAGCTTGCCATTCTGGTCGCCGCCGTGGGTTATGCGATTTCATCGCTGGTGGCGCGCAATTTGCGCGATCAGCCGCGCATTGGATCAACTGCCGTGATCCTGACCTTTGCTGCGGCAATGTTAATCCCCTTTACCCTGATCCTTGATCGGCCCTGGACGATGGACTGGCATTTGGAAGGCGCACTTTCGATCCTGTATCTCGGGATGTTCCCGACCGGGATTGCGATGTTCCTGATCCTGCAATTGATTGCGGTCGCAGGCGCCAGTTTCTTGGTGTTTAACAATTATCTGGTGCCGGCCGTCGGGGTTGTGATCAGTTTTATTGTCCTGGGCGAAGTTCCCCAGCCAAATGCGCTGGTCGCACTGGCGGTTATTCTGGCCGGAATCGCCGCATCGCAAATGCGCTTCAAGCGTAAATCGGTTTCACTGGATGCCAATGGGGCAAAAAACGATCCGATTGCGCCGGTGATGGAAGTACCCCACGGCGAAAAAAGCAAGTCTCACCAGTAAGAAAAGTCAAATTTAACGATAAAATCCGAACTTTATCGCTCAATGCGGAAGGATGGGATTTGTCAATATTGTTTGTGCGAGACAAACCTGATACTTTCCGCCTTTCTGGTCCGGCATGTAGTTGAAAAATGGTGCATGTCACGCCGATTGAATTATTTCTAATCAAGCGTTTAAGAGGTCACGGCCTTTGTCCACCAAAGAGACCAATTCTGAAAGCCGCGATGTTTTCCCGGTTTCCATAGAACAAGAAATGCGCCGCAGCTACCTTGATTACGCGATGAGCGTGATTGTTAGCCGTGCGCTGCCCGACGTCCGAGATGGTTTGAAACCCGTGCATCGTCGTATTTTGTACGCCATGCATGAAAACGGGTTTGAATATAACAAACCGTTCCGTAAATCGGCCCGTGTGGTCGGGGACGTGATGGGTAAATATCACCCGCATGGCGACAGCGCGATTTACGACGCGATGGTCCGTATGGCGCAGAGTTTCTCCATGCGCCTGCAATTGATTGACGGGCAGGGTAACTTCGGTTCCATGGATGGCGATAAAGCCGCCGCCATGCGTTACACCGAAGCGCGCATGGCAAAGTCCGCGCATTTCCTGCTTGATGATATCGATAAAGACACCATCGATTTCCGCGATAACTATGACGAAACCACCCGCGAACCATCTGTTTTGCCAGCACGTTTTCCAAACATGCTGGTCAATGGTGCCGGGGGTATCGCCGTTGGTATGGCGACCAATATTCCGCCGCATAACCTTGGCGAAGTGATCGATGGCTGCATGGCCTATGTCGATGACCCCGATATCACCGTCGAAGGTCTGATGGAATTCGTCCATGGACCGGATTTCCCGACAGGTGCTCTTATTCTGGGACGTTCGGGCATCCATTCGGCGTTTAAAACCGGCCGTGGTTCGGTTGTCATGCGTGCGCGCACCCATGTCGAAGAAGTTCGTGCCAAACGTGATGCGATCATTGTCACCGAAGTTCCCTTCCAGGTGAACAAGGCGACCTTGATGGAAAAGATCGCCGATCTTGTCCGCGACAAAAAACTCGAAGGTATCTCTGATCTTCGCGATGAGTCGGACCGTAACGGCGTTCGCATGGTGATCGAACTTAAACGCGATGCCAATTCCGACGTTGTTCTCAATCAGCTGTTCCGCTTTACAGCCCTTCAGACCTCGTTTGGTGTGAATATGCTGGCCCTGAACCGGGGCAAGCCGGAACTGATGAACCTGAAAGAAATCATTCAGGCCTTTGTCGAGTTCCGCGAAGAAGTCATTACCCGCCGTACCATCCATCTTCTGAAAAAGGCACGTGATCGTGCCCACGTCGTGGTTGGTCTTGGTATTGCGGTGGCCAATATTGATGAAGTCATCAAATTGATCCGCGCTGCTGCTGATCCGACGATTGCCCGTGAACAGTTAATGGCGCGCGATTGGGCGGCTGGCGATATTGTGCCGCTGATCGAACTGATTGCCGATCCATTGCAAGTGGGCTCAACCGACGGGCAGTATCGCCTGTCCGAAGCCCAGGCGCGTGCGATCCTTGAACTGCGTCTGCATCGCCTCACTGGTCTGGAACGTGATAAAATCGCGGGCGAATTGACCGAATTGGGCGAGAAGATCAAAGACTTCCTTGATATCCTTGCTTCGCGTGAGCGTAAGTTGACGATTCTTAAGGACGAGCTGATTGAAATGCGCAACGAGTTCGCCAATGAACGCCGTAGCGAAATTCTTGAAGCCGAATTCGAACATGACATCGAAGACCTGATTGCCCGTGAAGACATGGTGGTTACCGTGTCACACACTGGCTATATTCAGCGTGTTCCGCTGTCGACCTATCGCGCACAGCGTCGCGGTGGTAAAGGCCGTTCGGGCATGGCAACCCGTGACGAAGATTTCGTCACAAAGTTGTTTGTCGCCAATACCCACACCCCGGTTCTGTTCTTTAGTTCCGAAGGCATGGTCTACAAGATGAAAGTCTGGCGTTTGCCAATGGGAACCCCGCAGTCTCGCGGTAAGGCCCTTGTGAACATGCTGCCACTTTCTGAAGGTGAAATTATCACAACGGTTCTGCCGCTTCCGGACGAAGAAGAATGGCCGAACCTGCATGTGATGTTCACCACCTCGACCGGGAATGTCCGTCGTAACAGTCTTGCTGATTTCGTGAATGTGAAATCAAACGGCAAGATCGCCATGAAACTTGAAGAAGATCGTGGTGACAAACTGATTGCGGTTCATACCTGTACCGATGATGACGACATCTTGCTGACAACCCGCAAGGGTAAATGTATTCGTTTCCGTGTGACCGATGTCCGCGTGTTTACCGGCCGTAATTCGGTTGGTGTACGTGGTATCCGTTTGGCGGATGAAGACGAAGTCATCGCAATGTCGGTTCTGTTTGGTAACCATGTGTCGATGGAAGAACGCAGTGAATATCTTTCGATTACCGGCAAACTGCGCCGTGACGAAATCACTGCGGATAACTTGCCGCTCGAACTTCTGAGCGAAGAACGTTATCAGGAAATCATTGACGGTGATCAGATGATCCTGTCGGTGACTGAAAACGGCTATGGCAAGCGGACCTCGGCCTATGAATACCGCGTGACCGGCCGTGGCGGTCAGGGCTTTGCCAATATCGAGATGTCTGAACGTAATGGTAATGTTGCCGCATCCTTCGTCATTGAAGAAGGCGACGAACTGATGATGGTCACCAATGGTGGCAAAGTCATCCGTATGCCAACACATGATATCCGTATCGCCGGTCGTAAGACCCAGGGTGTGACGCTGTTCCGTACTGCCGAAGACGAAGAAGTCGTCGCAGTCGAACGCCTGTCCAACCTTGGGGGTGACGAAGAAGGCGATGGTGAAGGCGAAGATGGTGTGATTGACGGTGCCGAAGGCAGCGTCGAGACCACTGATGAAAACGCAACCGATGCCGCACAGACAAGTGCCGACGAAACCGGTGACGAAGCACCGGAATCTGATGGCGATACTCGCGACGAATAATTGGATGTTCTATGACTGAAATGTCTTCTACTGTATCGCGCATCGGGATTTATCCGGGGACTTTTGATCCGGTAACCCAGGGGCATATGGATATTATTCGTCGTGCGACCCGCATTGTGGATCAGCTTATTGTCGGCGTTGCGATCAACGCCGGCAAAGGGCCCATGTTCGGTGTCGAAGAACGCTGTGCATTGGTCGAAGGGGCCCTTAAGGGGGCTGGTGGCGAAATTGCTGCCCGCACCTCGGTAAAGCCATTTTCTTCGCTTTTGATGCAGTTTGCGCAGGAAAACGGATCAAGTACGATTATCCGTGGTCTTCGGGCAGTTTCTGACTTTGAATATGAATTCCAGATGGCAGGCATGAATGCCCGGCTGTCCCCGGAAGTTGAAACCGTCTTTTTGATGGCTTCGGAAAAGCAGCAGTTTGTCTCTTCGCGCTTCGTCAAAGAAATCGCCCGGTTGGGCGGTAACGTCACTGAATTTGTGCCAGCCAACGTGCTTAAGCGATTGCACGAAAAGCTGGCGGAAGAAAAGGAATAACGCAGGCCATGCGTCTTATTCGTCTTTTATCACTATTTGCTCTCGTACTAGGATTTATCACCATGTCCACTGGAAACGACGCTGTCGCTCAGGATCTGGAAAACACGCTTTATCTTGATCTGAAAGATGGCCGCGTTGTGATTCAGCTTCGCCCGGATCTTGCGCCGAATCATGTTGCCCGCATCAAGGAACTGACCCGCGAGGGGTTCTATGATGGCCTGAAGTTCCATCGCGTGATTGATGGTTTCATGGCACAGACCGGTGACCCGAAAGGCAATGGGACCGGCGGTTCAGGTCAGAAACTTGACGCTGAATTCTCCAAAGAACATCACGGTCGTGGCGCTGTTTCAATGGCCCGTTCGGCCAGCCCGAACAGCGCAGACTCGCAGTTCTTCATCTGCCTTGACGAGGCACCGCACCTTGATGGTCAATACACCATCTGGGGTCAGGTGACCGAAGGCATGGAATATGTCGATATGATCAAAAAGGGCGCGCCGTGGGCCAATGGCTCCGTCGCCGACCCGGATCAGATCGTTAAAATGCAGGTTGCGGCAGACGCCCAGTAATCGCCTTTTTCGATCCGTTACAACCGAAAGCCGTCCCTTTATGGGGCGGCTTTCGCGTTTTAGGGGCTGAAACGCTAAAAAGAGGAAAAATATGGAAATGAGGTGTTGACCAGCGCCGCCTGTGCCATTAAAACGCGCTTCACCAACGTTGAGGGCCCGTAGCTCAGTTGGTAGAGCAACTGACTTTTAATCAGTTGGCCACAGGTTCGAATCCTGTCGGGCTCACCATTTCAAAACCCCTGAAACTTAGATGTTTCGGGGGTTTTGCATATCTGCATTTCCCTCCGTCAATCATCATGTGATCGTCCTGTCCAGGCTGCCTTGTCTCGGGTGGCCCCGCCGATATCCATGGGCACTTTTTTTGATCGGGCGAAGTCCGGGTTTTCAACGCTTTTTGGTCGGATTTATTGCGGATGTGTACTTTCCCTTAAAAAGGGGGGTTGACCGATGACGCCAGTCCCATTAAAACGCCGCTCACCAACGTTGAGGGCCCGTAGCTCAGTTGGTAGAGCAACTGACTTTTAATCAGTTGGCCACAGGTTCGAATCCTGTCGGGCTCACCATTTCAAAACCCCTGGAACTTAAATGTTTCGGGGGTTTTGCATATCCGGCTTTTGCACCGTCGTTTCACCTGTCTTTCGATCCGTGATCAGGCGCAAAGCCGTTTCCCCAAAACCTTGTTCAGATGATACATCGGCATCCCGCGCAAAGCGGGACAGGCATGCACGAAAAAGCTGTGTCATTTCGCACTTGCGATTGCATCGCAATTCTATTTGTTGTAGGGAATGCAAATCAGTTTCAAATGCATCGGAGCAGGACGTCCGGTGCGGATCGTCTGTTTGATCGGAAAGTTAAATGCCTGAACCTGTAAATCCGTTGGCCGCATCCGAGGATGCGCAAAGCCTGATCCCATCCGATGGCGCAACTGCACCTGATGCATCTGCGACGGGGACCCTGTCTGCGGACGGGACGATCATGGTTGATCCAGATACCGGTCTTCCGATGGATACCGTCGCAATGACCCAGACCAGCTCCTTTGGTGATGCGCTTGGCGGGCTGCCTGTTCTTGAACAGGTCGACCGTGCCGGTATTGTCGGCTGGGTTCTGGCGGCCATGGCCCTGATCGGGTTGATCCTGTTCTTCTATAAGCTGGTCGGCTTCCTGCGCCGTGGCGTTTTTGCCGACGGATTTGTCAAAGATGTAGAACGCCATCTGTCAGCAGGCAATGAAGCAAAGGCTGCTGATGTGATGTCGCGTCGCCGTCATCCTGCGGCCCGTATCGGTCTTTCGGGGATGTCGCTGTCGGTGACATCTGCCGATCAACGCGAAGCTGCATCGGACCTGATTGCCGCACGTGCGCGCAAAGAAATTGACGGACTGAATGGCGGACTTCGCATTATGTCGGCGATTGCCGTGCTAAGCCCGCTTCTGGGATTGCTTGGCACGGTCATGGGTATGATCGAAGCCTTCCAGAAAATGGAAGGTGCCGGAAGCCGTATTGACCCGTCGGTATTGTCGGGCGGTATTTGGCTGGCACTTTTGACCACGGCGATTGGTTTGGTCGTCGCGATCCCGGCAACGGCCTTCCATATGTGGATGCAGGGCGTTATCAGCCGTGCAGCAGCCGTTATGGAAGATGTTTGCACCATGGTGGTCAATCGTGTGGAACTGTCCCACAGAGCTGATTTAGGGGCATCCAACGTCGCTGAACTGCGTCACGCTGCCGAATAGAAACCCATCCGCCGGAATATGCCTTATGCAATTGCGCGAACGTAATCGCGGTTCAACACCGATGATCGGTCTGACCCCGCTGATTGATGTTGTTTTCATTCTGCTGATTTTCTTCATGCTGGCATCAAGCTTTCTCGATTGGAAAGGCTTTGAGATGTCGGTCAGTATTACCGATGGCAAATCAACCGCTCAAAGCGATGTCCGCCCGATCACGATCAATGTCGATGCGAATGGTGGATTGTCGATCAACAGCGAAGCTGTGTCGCTATCCGGCTTGGTTCCGGCCATAAAGCGCGATCATGATGGATCACCGGTTCGCTTGCGCCCGGTCAATGGTGCGAACCTGCAACATCTGATTGATGTGATGGATGCGTTGGGGCGTGGTGGTGTGACCGATGTGGAGTTCGTTGAATGAAGCGTCGCATTGTCATTTCCGAAGACGGACCGGTTCAGGAGCCAATGCTGCCCCTGATCAATATTGTCTTCCTGCTTTTGATCTTTTTCATGATTGCCGGCAGCCTGCAAAAGCTGGGTCCTTTTGAAGTCAACCCGCCTGCAAGTCAGACCGCCGCAGCAGACCCGGAAAACACGATTGTCTTGTGGCTTAGCCAAGGGGCCGAGATCGGGATTAATGATCAGAAGGGCGGGCTTGAAAGACTGTCTTCCATGTTGCCCGAAGACTATATCGGTCGTCCTGTCGAAATCCGCGCTGACCGCGCGACCGAGGGGGCCAAAGTCGTCGCCGTGCTGAAACGGTTACAGGAACTCGGTGTGGATAAGGTCCAGTTGATGACGGCGATGGAACCGGGGCAGGGACCGCAATAATATGTCAAAGCGTCTTGATCTCCTGATCGCTACGGGTCTTACGGGTATTGTCCTGACCGGCGGCATTGTTCTTGCCATGCCTGAACCACAACCCTCGGGTTGGGGCGGGGCCGGTTCGGTTCAAAGTATCAGTATCTCGCTTGGTGCAGGAAGCGCGCTCAGCGGGGAAGCTGAAATCGATGAACAAAGTGCGGATTCAGTCGACAGCAAGGCTGCCGAAGAACCGGTAGAAGTCATCGAGCCTGATCCAGAACCAGAACCGGTTAAAGCCATTGAACCGGAACCGGTTGTTGAGCCTGAGCCAGAAGAAATCGCCGAACCGGAGCCAGAGCCGGAACCCGAGATCGTCGAAGTCGAACCCGAGCCGGAACCAGTTCCCGAACCGGTCGTCAAAGAAATTGTTGAACCTGTGCCTGAACCAGAACCGGTTGTGGTTGCGGAATTGGCCGAAGTCCTTCCGGTACGTATGAAGCCAAAGCCACCGGTGAAACAGGTTGAAACTGCCGAAGTGGTCGAGGCCGTCAAAAAGACGCCAGAACCGGTCACACAGGCAACCGGCCTGACAAATTCAACCAAATCCGAAGGCACGGTTGGGGACGTCGCGAAAAGTCAGGCGGCAAGTGCCTCGAACGGATCTGGCGGTGGTGCAGCGAGCAAGGCCGCAATGGTTGATTATCAATCCTCGGTCCTGCAGATGCTTAATCGCTACCGCGAATACCCGGACCGTGCCAAACGTCGCGGGATTGAAGGTCAGAACAGCATCTATGTCGTGATTGAACGCGACGGAACGGTCAAGGTGTTCAAGATGCTGTCATCAAGTGGATCGAAACTGCTTGATCGTGAAACCCAGCGGATGATTGAACGGGTACAAAAGTTCCCGCCATTCCCCGATACCATGACTGAAGACAGCATCACACTGACCATTCCGGTGGTGTATAACCTTCGCTAGCTCAAAGGCTTAGAATGCAACGGATGTTGAGGTGTGGGGCGAAGTAGCCTGAAACAGATCAGGCTTCGCCGTCCTCCCATTGGTAATCAAGCGGGGCTTCGCGCCAGGCGAACTTGTCAAGATGGACGACAATAACCCCCTTCATCGCTTCAATCCCCTCACGCTTGTGCGATTGCCCGGCAAAGGCCAGGCGATCTTCATGGGCGGTGATGATGCATGGCCCCATCGGAAAGGCGACATTGCCGGTGGTTTCGTCCAGATCAACCTCGACCTTGTGGGCAAAATGCTTGCAGAGCTGGACAAGATACTTGGCAGCCTTGTCGGTTTTGACCGATCCCTTGGTGGTAAACATCTTATGATCTCTCTCGGGTTGCATTTATGGCGTCGCGCACGGTTTATTGCGACGGTGCGTCGTTCAGACCGACCCAATAGACACCATCAAGGTCGACTGCCTGAAACCGTTCAAAAAATGTTACCAGTTCGGCATCTGGTTCGAGGTCGGCATAGATATCGGGATGCAGCCACTTGGCCATGGCCTGCAGGGCAAAGACATTGATAGGATTGTTATAAATGTGATGCCAGACGGAATAGACCTGCTTGTCCTTTACCGCCGTTAGGAGCGGCAGACCGGTACGTTCCATGCTGTGAGCCAAAGAAGAACGTGCCTGATCGGCACTGGTGTTTGCGCCAAGGACAATGCGCCTTGCATTGGTTTCCGCATCCAGCCCGGCTGATCCGATGGCTGTGGTGATGTAAATGTCGGGGTCGGTGACGATCACCTGTTCGACGGATACCTGGCTGATGATGCCGGGGATGGTATCGGCAAAGATGTTCTCGCCACCGGCGAGTGTGACGAACTTGCCGATCATTTCAATGCCCATGGCTTCGCAGCAGTTTTCAGCAAGGCCGACGCGGCTTTCAAGGAAGACACTGGGTTTGTCGATGATCTGTGCGGTGCGTGAGGTCACCTTTGAAAGATTTTCCTCATAGAATTTCACAAAGGCTTCCGCCTGTTCTTCCTTACCCATCAGCTTGCCAAGAAGACGGATGCTTTTGGGCGTGTTTTCAAACGGTTTGGCCCGGAAATCGATCATCACCACCGGAATATCTGCTGCCCCCATAACAGACAGGACCTCGTGGCTGGTGGAACCCGGGCCATGGCCGCCCGACATGCCGAAAATCGCAACATCCGGTTCAACCGTAATCGCCTTTTCGACAGAAAATGTTTCCTCGTTTCGGCGGCCAACCAGCGGGATATCATCAATTTCGGGGAATTTATCGCGATATTGCGCAAACGAGGCCGGGTCGAGCGATTTGAATTCGCCCATCATACCTGCAACCCAGCGCACCGGATTTTCAGGATCAAGAATGCCGATAGATGGCAAGAAACGCCCTTCGCCCAAAATCATATGTTTGACAGGAACTTCAAGGGTAACTTCCCGCCCGGCAATATCGGTAAGTGTGATGGTTTCACCAGCTTGTGCCGCACTGGCGCACATGACGGTCGCGGCGAGGAAGCCCAGAAAACGGTTTAATTTCATCTCGATTGATCCTGTTGTGGTTTAGGCAGGCAGTTTTGGCTAAAACGCCGAAATGAGCGGCACAAAATGCCACTCATCACGGATTGAAAGTTTGGTGATCAAGAACCTGATCAGAATGAAACCTTCGCTGAGACAAGGAAGGTCCGGCCCGGCTCGTGATAGGGTTCAATCGCACTGCTGTCATAGCCCGGAGTTGTGCGGGCGACGTAATCGCGGTCAAAGATATTGAGAACATCAAGGCGCAGGGTCACAGAACGTGACAGGGCCTCCGGGGTCCATTCGCCGTACATATTTGCAACGAAGTATGTATCAAGCTTCTCGTTGCCGTTCTTTTCCGGATCATCATTGGACAAAGCCAGTTCGGAATTCGCACCGACTTGCGCGCCCAATTCTTCAAAACGATGTCCAACTTCGAAATTAACCATGTCACCGATCAGGACACCCTGATAGGAGGCGTTGTTGCTGCTTGGGACATTGCCATTTTGTTCAACATCGGTGTGGCTATAGGCAACACGCGCGAAGCCGGGACCATAATTCCAGGTTGTCGACAGATTATATCCGCGGGTGTCCAGTTCGCTTGTCGTGTTACGGGTCGCGTATTCCAAGGAGTGGGAGCCATTAATCTTGTTGTAGAACAGGCTTCCGTCGAAGGAAAACTGACCAATATCGTAACGTGCGCCGCCTTTGTAATTGTGCGACCGGGATGGCTTGATGCCGGTATAGTCCCACATGCCCGAATAGTTATAAATCGCTGATTCCCCGATCGGAAGACCGCCAAATGACGTGCCCATTCCGGCATAAACCATCAGGTCATCCGTCAGGTCATATTCGGTGTTGGCGTTGCCGCTCAGGCCAAACTCGCTAAAATCCGATCCGTCGATGCCTTCAAACCATTGCTGGTCACCACGACCGCCAAACGAAACACGCCAACGATCCGTCAGCGACAGACGCGCTTGTGTGAACAGCCCGATATTCGTTGATGTTTCCGTGAACCGACCTGCAAGACCACCTGGACGGGCCGTGTCACCGCCGCCGGTTGCTTCATCGTGATAGAAATCAACACCGGTTGTGATATCGCCCGTGCCGATATCAAAGGTATTGGCGGCTTTACCGTTAAGTGTTTCAATTTCGGCTTCAAGATGGGTGTTGCCATTTAGCGCCGGAACGTCGAGATGGGTCTTGCTGTAATTCAGGCTAAGGTCCGGTGCCAACATGTCTGATGGTTGCTCGTCAACATAACTGACGCCAACCGAGGTATCCTTGTATGAAATCCATTGGGCGGCAGCCCCACTGGTCAAGGAGCCAAAGTTCGGACGGGCAGGACGAACACCTTCATCTTCAAGGTGGCTGGCAAATGCTTCAAACCGACCGCCATCATTTCCGGTAAAGGCAAATTTACCCATACCGTTTTCGCTGCCATCAGCAGTGCCGGTGACTTCGTTGCCGTCACCATCTTCATAGTTGCCCTGATTGCTGTTCTGAATATAGGCCAGTGCTTCAAAGCCTTCGTGCTGACCAGCAAGCGTCAGCCATTCGGTAAAGCCTTGCGTGTTGCTGTTGTACTGGATTTTTGCCCAGCCACCGAACGGATCATTTTCGTCAAGGATGTCGCGGGCATCTTTGGTTTCATATGACATGGAACCGCCAAGTGCGTTCGGACCTGCGTCTGCCGGGGCTATCCCGGCCTCGACGCCGACTGATTTCAGCATGCCCGGATCAATGATTGCCGTGCCGATATGGTGGTATGTGGAATCAACCTGCCTTCCGCCATCGACCTGCACATTGAGTTTGGTGTTCTCAATGCCCTGAACATAAACCTTTTGCGCAATTGCAGTTGGTCCACCAACCTGAACGGACGGCTCGTTGGCAAACACATCTTTGATGGTTTGCGGGTTGGCGCGGTCCAGATCGTCCTGATCAATTTCCACACCACCCGGAAGACTTGGGCCGGACTGTACGGATGCGGTGACTTCCACAGGCGGCAGCACGTTCTCGGACGCATCGGTCTGGTTGTCTTGGGCAAAGGCAGCAACAGGCAAAACGGTTAAAGCAACACCGGCAAGCAGGGTGGAGCGGAACAGCCCCCCGAACCGGGGAGATGTATCTTGCGAGTGTAACTGAGGCATGTTCATTCCCTATCAAATAGATTGCAAATGCGAATGATTGTGAATATTATTATCTGGAGCGGGAAGGCAACAGGAATGATGTTTGCCAAATCGCAGGACATGTTTGCGAAATCGTCAAACGTGTTTGTGCACAGGCATTTGAGGCCATTTGCGCAATTGCTTAATGCTTCTTCGTAACGTCGGAACGGCAGGAGAGATTTGTGGTGGTAACAGCGCAGCGGCCGATAACACGGCGTGATTCTATTACCAGGAACGAATTGGAAGAACTTGGCTCCCGTGTCAAAAGCATGGGGGGCCTATTGGCAGGACACGGGTCGCTTATGAGCGGCCGAATGTCCTTTAGCGATGCCCGGTCACACCTTGATATTCATACCTCCAATACGATGGAGATGAAGGACGCCGTTGCCGATTATGAAGTCGGGGCGGCGGTCAAGGTTGCCATTGTTCTAAAGGGGCGTGTTCAGGCGGAGTTCGATGGCGTGCCGGTCGATCTGGACGCACGCGACCATCCGGTTGGCTTTATCTGGTCTGTGTCACAGCCATCCACGGTGCGACGCTACATCCATAAAGGAAGCGAAATCAGCAAAGTCATGATTTCGGCCCGGTTGGACTGGGTTGTCGAGAAGTTGAAAAAATCACCGTCGCGCTATCGTGCAATTGCCGATTTCTTTCAATCGGGTATTTCCGTGCGCTCTTGGCAGCCGTCGCGGCGGATACTGGCGCTGACGAATCAACTGATCTATCCGCACACAGACGACCCGCTGCTTCTGGATCTTTATTCTGAAAGCCGTGGTCTTGAGATTTTTGCCGAAGCACTTGGTGCCCTGCAGGCCGAAACGATCACGGAGAATACCCAGAAAGAACCAGATCCGATTGATCAGTATTTTAAAGCACAAGAAATTCGTGAATTTATCACTGATCATATCCTTGATGATTTGAACCTGACCACTCTGTCGCTGTCTTTGGGAATGAGTGTTGCCAACCTGCAGCGTATTTTCAAAAACGCTTATGGTACGACAATTAAGGATTTTATCCGGGAAACCCGTCTTGTCACTGCGCGGGATGCCATGGAAAAAGATGGTCTGACGATTGGACAGGCCGCCTGGCTGGCGGGATATTCAAGCCCTGCCAATTTTGCCACGGCCTTTAAACGTGTCTTTGGCATGTCCCCGTCGGATTCTCGTGATCGTTAGGATCGATTCATGTTATTATATGATTAAATTGAATCATCGCGAGCCAATCTACTTTGCCGTCTGCCGCCATGTCTGTCCTGAGATCGTGCTGTTCACGCGATCAATCGGGAAGGGTGCAATAGGCTTACCCCGGATCTGAAGATTCCCCCGCCAGACCACGCGCCCAAAAACGCGCCCTTACACAGAAAAGGGCGCAAGGATCATTACCCTTGCGCCCAAAGAATGATGATCGGGAAATCAGGATTGTGCGGTCAATCGTCTGACAAAGGCATCCACATCTGTCCGCAGTCGTTCCGAGTTTTGTTTCAGGGTTTTGGAAACTTCAAACACTTCGGATGCAACAGCACTTGTTCTTGATGCCGTTCCATTGACGGTTTCAAGGCTGCTGTTCACATCCAGATTGGCCGAAGAAACCGCGTTGATATTGCCGCTGATTTCTGTTGTTGCGGCGGCCTGTTGTTCAACAGCTGCCGAGATTGCAGTGACGGATTCTACGATGTTGCTGATCTGGCTTGCAACCGAACGGATGGCATTGACCGCCGCCCCGGTACTTTGCTGTACGGAATTAATCTGTTCGGTGATGTCACCGGTTGCCTTGGCGGTCTGATTGGCAAGGTTTTTAACTTCGCTTGCGACGACGGCAAACCCTTTGCCGGCTTCACCGGCACGGGCAGCCTCGATTGTTGCGTTTAAGGCCAGAAGGTTGGTCTGGCTTGCGATCTTGTCGATCAGATCAACCACGGTGCCGATTTGATCCGCAGCAGCACTCAGGGTTTCGATCGTATCCGATGTTTGTTTAACCGATGCTTCGACCTCGTTCGAGATGGTCGATGCGCGCGACACCTGACTGGAAATCTCGCGGATGGAACTATCAAGTTCTTCGGCCGCACCGGCAACCGTCGTTGCATTGTCGGCGGAAATTTCGGCCGCACCACGGGCGCGTTGAACTTCGTCCTGGGTTTCACTCATGCTGGAAATCAGGGTGTTGGATGCCTGCGACATATCGTCTGCCGAACTGGCGACCGCAGAAACCACTGTGCCGATGGTTTCCTCGAACTCGCGGGACATATCGGCAAGTTTGTTATTATAGGTGTTCTGGGTTTCTTCGTAATAGACCGTAATGGCCATTTCCACATCGACCAGCAAGGCATTGATTGATGACACCACCATCAACGATACCTGTGGATCACGGTGGTGGTTTTTAAACAGCATCGCGGCAATTTCGCCCAGCATGTAATTATAGGCCGATACATAGGATTCAGGCGTCAGGCCAATGCGTTCATGGGCTTTGCCGATGCGTCGGACATCGTCATAGAAGGAGTCATCGAAAGTCCCTTCGAACAGTTTTGCCCAGTGTTTGCGCTGCGCATTTTTCAGGCGCTCGATATTGGACGGGTCCCCGATGATTTTTGCCAGTTCCGGGCGGCCCATGACTTTGCGGTAAAACTCGTCAAGAACAGGTGCAAGGTTCTTCTCGATTGTCGGCCATGCGCGATTGAGCTGCTTGACCTTGGCTTCGTCAAAGCCAATGAACTCAAGCCTGCGGCGTAGTTCCGGATGCATGCAAAGTCCCCCAAGGTGTTCTGTTTATAAACGATACAATGATCTAGGTGTTGTAACCTTACGTTGGGCTGTGATTTCTTAAATAAACTATACGTTGGTATGTGCTTTTGCGCTCGTTAGGGCAGGGGACGGCAGAAAGTGCGAGGATTTCTGTGTTTTTGCGACTTATTTTTCTCAAACCCTGATCGGGAGCGTCTGACTCGGTGTTGAAACCATGAATTGAATGGAGGGGCTTATGCCTATCAATGCCGGACAGCTCAGAACTTTGGTCGTCAAACCCGTGCTTGCAGCACTGGATCTGGCGGCACCAGACGTTGCCGAAAACCTGATCATGGGGACAGCGGCCCATGAAAGTCATCTGGGGGACTATATTGAACAGGTCGGCGGTGGCCCGGCCATGGGCATTTTCCAGATGGAACCCGCCACCCTTAATGATTGCTATGTGAACTATCTTGATTATCCCGGCCGTGCAGCACTGAAGGCCAAAGTCGATGGTTTTTTGGCCGCTCAGCCAGCTTTGGCCGATGGAAGCCCTGATAAGGCGGCTCAATTGGCAACCAATCTGGCCTATGCGACGGCTTTATGCCGAATTCGCTATTACCGTGCCCCGGCTGCGATGCCAACGGATGCAAATGATATCAACGGGCTCGCAGCTTACTGGAAGCAGTATTATAACACGCCATTGGGGGCCGGAACGGTCGAACAGTTCGTCGCGGACTACAATCGCTATCTTGGCTAAGGCCAACATGCCGTAACGTCGGGGAAATATTTTTTCCCCGATATGGCAAAAACAGTGGAAACAGACCGGCCTTTTCGCCAAAATCCCCCTCCGCAGGGCGTGGTTGCGCAAAAAACCACCAAACCAGAAAAATATAGGGGATCCCAATGAAGCGTCGTCAGTTCCTTAAAAGTGCCGGTCTCGGGGCTGGTGCGGTTGCCGCATCTGTCGCAGCACCGGCCATCGTTTCAGCCCAGGAAAGCCTGAATTGGCGCATGGTGATGCCCTGGCCAAAGGGCACACCGGGTCTTGGTACCAATGCGGAAAAGTTCGCTGCCATGGTCAAGGAAATGTCGGCGGGCCGCTTGAACATCTCTGTCTTTGGTGGTGGCGAGATTGTCCCGCCGTTCGAATGCATGGATGCGGTCGAACAGGGCGTGGTCGAAATGGCGCACGGCACCCCGTATTACTGGCAGGGTAAAAACCCGGCGCTTAATTTCTTCTCGACCATTCCGTTCGGCCTGACCGCGTGGGAGCTTTCAAGCTGGCTGCGTTTTGGTGATGGTCAGAAGCTTTGGGAAGAAGCCTATTCCGAATTTAACGTTGTTCCGTTCTATGCCGGGAATTCCGGCATGCAGGCAGGTGGCTGGTTCAACAAGGAAATCAATTCGCTTGATGACCTCAAAGGCCTTAAAATGCGCTATGCCGGTTTGGGTGGCGAAGCCATGCGCCGTGCCGGTGCCAACGTTACCATGATGCCACCGGGCGAAATCATGCCATCCATGCAAAGTGGTGCGATTGATGCGGCTGAATGGGTTGGCCCGTGGAACGATCTGGCCTTTGGTCTGTATCAGGTTGCCAAATATTACTACACCCCGGCTTTCCACGAACCTGGACCGGGTCTTGAGATTTTTGTTTCCAAGGAAAAGTTTGATTCCCTGACCCCTGATCTGCAGGCGATCATTCGTTTTGCCGCACAGGCGATTGCGGAAAACACCCTTGCAGACTTCACCTTCAATAACCTTCAGTCCTATCAGCCGCTGATCGACAAGGGCGTTGAAGTGCGTCAGTTCCCTGATGAAGTCATCATGACACTGGCGGAACATTCCAAAGCCGCCGTTGATGAAATTGCCGCTCAGAATGATCTGTCTGGTCGTATTGCCGCAAGCTATCTTGATCTGGTCAAGAAGGCTGCGCGTTATGGCAAGGAATTTGAAGCAACCGGCCTTCTGCACCGTGCAAAGGTCTGGGGTTTCTAAGAAAAACCATTCCAACGGATCAATATGCCGGACCTGATGGGTTCGGTTGATGAAAAGGGACTGCCGTCGGGCGGTCCCTTTTTGCGTTGCATCCGGTGATCTTGCGGTAACCCACGGGTGAATGTTTGGCAGTGAAATGTCGATGTTATGCAGGCTGCGCGATGCAGCGTCCCGCAAACATGAATTGTTGCCTGCGCCAAAAAACGTAACTTTGATCTCAAAGTTGGTTACGAAATTACCATCGTGACTTTTTAACGCAAAAATTTACCAATATCGAATTGGAAGCCCCACAATGAAACGTCGTCAATTTTTAAGCGGTGCCACCGTTGCCGCCGGCGCATTTGCGGCCACGACCGCTGCGCCATCCATCGTTAAGGCCGATGAAACCATCAATTGGCGCATGGTTATGCCATGGCCAAAAGGCACACCGGGCCTTGGTGCCAATGGTGAACTGTTTGCGCAGCGTGTGAATAAAATGTCGGGCGGTCGCCTCAAAATCACCGTCTATGGTGCAGGTGAGCTGGTTCCGGCCCTCGAATGTATGGATGCGGTCGAACAGGGTGTTGCCGATCTGGCACACGCCACCCCGTATTACTGGTTTGGCAAAGACCCGGCTGTATCGTTCTTTACCACCATTCCGTTTGGTCTGATGGCTTGGGAATTGTCGGGTTGGCTGCGTTTTGGCGGTGGTCAGGAACTTTGGGACGAGCTGTATGCACAGTTTAACGTCAAGCCGTTCCTGGCAGGCAATACCGGCCTTCAGGCCGGTGGCTGGTTCAACAAGGAAATCAATTCTGTTGAAGACCTTCAGGGCCTGAAAGTCCGTTATGCCGGTATCGGTGGCGAAGCCATGCGCCGTCTGGGGGCGACCCCGTCGCTTCTGGCAGCAGCCGACATTCTGCCAAGCTTGCAGTCAGGTGCGATTGATGCGGCTGAGTGGGTTGGTCCGTGGAATGATTATGCATTCGGTCTGGCATCGGTTGCCAAATATTACTACACCCCGGCATTCGCCGAACCGGGTTCAGGCATCGAAGTCTTTATCAACAAGGACAAGCTGGCGGAACTGCCAGAAGACCTGCAGGAAATCGTTGCGGTTGCCGCACAGGCCAATGTTGATCAGACGCTTGCAGATTTCACATTCAACAATGTGCAGTCCTATCAGGCGATCCTGAACAAAGGGACCGAGATCCGTCACTTCAACGATGATCTGATCACGGCCTTTGCCGGTGCCGCCAAAGAAGCCGTCGAAGAAATTGCCGGTAAAAACGATCTGAATGGTCGTATTTATGCATCCCTGATGGACTTTGCCAAAAAGGCAGCGCCATACGGCAAGGAATTCGAAGCAACCGCGCTGAACCAGCGTGCAAACGTGTTTGCCAATTCATAACCCTGATCGGGATGACGCACTGCGCCAATGACAAAGGCCGGCACGTTCGCGTGTCGGCCTTTGTTTTTTTGGGGGGATGGTTCGCGCATTTGGATTGGCCCTAATCCATATGGGCTACCTCAAGCGGGAAAAGATGGCGATAGGGGCGGGCTTCTTCGATGCAGCGCGCAAAGGACGGGCGGTCCATCAGCCGATCGCGATAGGCATGAAGATGGCTGTATTTACGGTCAATCGGGTGGGTCCAGTGCGCATAAAAAAGGGCGGGACCTGCGGCACAATCGGCCAGGGTGAAATCATCGCCCGCCGCCCAGTGCCGCGATGCCATTTTGTCGTTCAACCAGCCATATGACGTTTCAAGAAGCTCAATCGCCTTATTCACCCCGTATGGGTCGCGGTCCGGCTGTTCGCGGAGAACGTCAAAGACAACCGTCATTTGCGGTGTCGAAACATAGTTGTCAAAGAACCGGTCCATGAACCGGGTTTCAAGCGCGATCTCGGGATCCTGCGGGATAAGATGATGACCGGAATTATAGCGCACATCGATATATTCAATAATGATCGTGCTTTCCACCAATGTCCGGCCATCATCAATGATCGCTGGCATGCGCTTAAGGCGCCAGACATCTTCAAACTCGGCCAGGATTTCCGGGTTTTCAAAATCAATGGCGCGCAGCGTGTAATCGACGCCATGTTCATAGAAGGCCACCAGCGCCTTTTGACAATAGGCGGAAAAGCGATGGCCATAGAATGTGATGGGCATTAAAGCCTCCCGACGTTTCTTGCATAAACCAATTGCGTTTTGCAACCGGTTGTATTCTGACAAAACTGATCCTATTTTGCAATCAGAACTTAAAAAGGAACGCGAGACATGGATCAGCACCGTTCGGGATGCCCGATTAATCTGACATTGGAAGTATTGGGGGATCGATGGAGCCTGATCGTCATTCGCGATGTCATGTTTGGCAATCGCCGCCATTTTCGTGAATTGTTGGGAAATTCCGAAGAAGGCATTGCTTCAAACATTCTTTCCGCGCGCCTCAAACGCCTTGTCGCCGAGGGGCTTTTGTCCAAAAACCCCGATCCAAGCCACGCCCAGAAATCAATCTATAGTTTGACCGGCGCTGCGATTGAACTGGTGCCGATTCTTGTGCAGATGGGCGCATGGGGCCGTCGTCACACACCGGTATCAAAAGAACTGTCGATCAGGGCACAGTTGCTGGAAGAAGGCGGACCGGCCATGTGGCAGGGCTTTATGGATGAACTGCGCCACATCCACCTTGGCACGCCCGCCCCAAATATATCGGTTTTGAGCGCGTTGCAGGATGCCTATTTGCGCGTGGTTGCTGATTAGGCCGCCAAATAAGGCCGCCAATCATCAGACAAAAGAAAAGGGTGCCAAGGCACCCTGATCACTAAACCCGTTTCGGGATTTTATCGCATGTTTACGGCTGTTTACTGCTGCTTACTGCGCGCTTAATGCACAGTCGGTGCATTGGGGCTCGCTGGCAGATCAAAGGTGAATTTGTCCTGATCTTTAAGTTCTTCATTCGCGGGCCGTTTGACCAGTTCTGCTGCGAGAACCAGGGACGTTTCAATCGTCCATTTAAGCTGTTCGACCGCAGCTTCATTCCCGGCATTTAACGCCTCGGGCAGGATGCGTTCTTGTAAGAACTTGGCAACCCCGGCAAAGGCGCGCGCAGCACTTTCGCAGTTGGCCCGTTCGACCATGAACCGCCCGGACTGCTCTATCGCGTCCGAAATACCGGCCAGATGCCCCATCATGACGCGAATTTCGCGGTCGTCCGTTTCGGTTTTCTTGGCAACAAATCGCAAAATACCGGCGTAAAAGCCGTAATCAGAAGGCATTGGAACCACGCTTCCCTTAGGTTTTAATTTAGGGTCCTGACCCAAAATTGGATTTGCGTCGTTTTAGACAATATGTCCGCCGTGGTATAGTCCCCGATAACAGATAATTGTAACCGCCTGATTTGGCGGCCAGAATAAAGCTTATAGACAGGGCTATACGCGGATGCTTCAGGGCGGACTGATCTTTATTGTTGCGATGACCTATATCGGCCTGTTGTTCGCCATTGCCCATTATGGCGACAAATATGCTGAAAAATGGCGTGGATCAAAGCTTAAGCCAACGATCTATGCCCTTTCGATGGCGGTCTATTGCACAAGCTGGACGTTCTTTGGCTCGGTCGGGACGGCCGCCACACGCGGCTGGGCGTTCCTGCCGATTTATATCGGTCCGATTTTGGTGATGATTGTCGGTTTTGGCGTCATGACCAAAATCGCCCGCGTTTGCCATCAACAAAATATCACATCGATTGCCGATTTCCTTGGCTCGCGCTATGGCAAAAGCCAAAGTCTGGCCGCCCTTGTTGCCCTGATCGCGGTTGTCGGGGTGTTGGCTTACATCTCGCTTCAGCTAAAAGCCGTGTCACTGTCCTTTGACGTTCTGATTGGCGAGTTGGGCGAACAGGTTGTCCGCCATTCCGCAGGCCATTTTTCCAAGGATACGGCATTTTACGTCACGATCCTGATGGCGGTTTTCGCCATCCTGTTCGGGGTGCGTTATATCCACGCATCCGAACATCATGATGGCCTGATCCTTGCGGTTGCGTTTGAAAGTCTGGTCAAACTCGCAGCCCTTTTGCTTGTCGGGTTCTTTGTCGTCTATGGCATGTTTGACGGCTTTGCCGATATGAACCAGCGCGCGCTTGCCGATCCGATGGTCCGGCAATTGTTTATTCCCGATACATGGCTGACATCGCATTTCTTCATCGCAACCTTGCTTGCGGCTTTTGCCATATTCTGCCTGCCGCGCCAGTTCCATGTCACCTTTGTTGAAAATGACGACAGCCGTAATCTGGTCAGTGCGCGGTGGCTGTTCCCGGCCTATCTGATTGCAATCAATATCTTTGTTGTACCGATTGCCATTGCCGGTCTGTTCATGTTTGGCGATGACCCGACGGTCAACCCCGATACCTTTGTTCTGACCCTGCCACTGCTTGGCGGGCAAAACTGGCTGGCGGTGCTGGCCTTTATTGGCGGGCTTTCGGCCAGTACCGGCATGGTGATTGTGTCCTGTGTCGCGGTCTCGACCATGGTCTGTAACGATCTGGTCATGCCGCTTTTGCTGCGGTCGGAAAAACTGCAAAAACGCATGTCGGGCGATGTCAGCCAGGTTTTGCTGAAAGTCCGCCGTGCCGCCATCATTGTGCTGCTGTTTCTGGCCTACGGGTTTTATCGGTTTCTGTCGGAAAAATATGCGCTGGCCGATATCGGCATGCTGTCCTTTGCCGCCATGGCGCAATTTGGTCCGGCAGTTCTGGCTGCGATCTATCTTAAAAACATCAACCGCACCGGGGTTCGGCTTGGCCTGATATCCGGGTTTGCCTTGTGGGTTTACACGCTTTTGCTGCCGGCATTTGTTCAGGGCGAATTGCTTCCGGCCTCCATCCTCACCGACGGGCCGTTTGGCATTGCCATTTTGCGCCCGCAGGCCCTGCTTGGCGTCGGGATTGAAGACACCTTGACCCACGGGGTGGTCTGGTCGCTTGGTGTGAACTTTATCTTGATGTTTGTCGGCTCTGCCGTGGGCGTGCAGGGTGTTACCCAGCGCCGACAGGCACAGGTCTTTGTCGATGTCTGGCGCAAAAACACCAAGGTCAGAAGTGACATGTGGCCGGGCCGCGTCACCCTTGGTGATCTTGAAGATCTGGCCGCGCGGTTTCTTGGCAAACATTGGGCGCAGCGTGCCTTTCGTAATTACCTGCAAGACCGCGAAAATCCGACCAAACGATCCGATCTGGCCGATGTCGATGCCGCGAACTTTACCGAACATCTCTTATCCGGGGCAGTCGGGGCGGCATCATCGCGCGTGGTGATGGCATTGTTGCTGCCCGATAAGGCCGTGTCGCGCCGCGATGCGATGGAACTTCTCGACGAAGCATCCGAGGCGATCAAGTTCAACCGCGATCTTTTGCTCAATACCCTTGAAAACATTTCGCAAGGGGTCGGGGTGTTTGACCAGAACCTGCGCCTTGCGACGTGGAACCATCGGTTCATTGATCTGCTTGGCGTTGCCACCAACGACATTCAGGTGACCTTGCCGCTATCTGATCTGGTGCAAATTTGCCGGATCAACGGCACGCGGGCGATCAATATCGATATTTTGCTGGGCCGTAATGCCGCCCCGCAAATGCGCCGCTTGCCCCATACCTATGAGCGCAAAAGATCAGACGGCATGGTGCTTGAAATTCGCACCAACCCGATGCCTGATGGCGGGTTTGTCGCGACCATTGCCGACATTACCGCCCGTGTCCGTACCGAAGAAGCTCTGCGCGAAAGCGAACGCAACATCCGGATTTACACCGATAATATTCCGGTCATGATTGCCTATGCCGATAAAAATCAGCGTTTGCGCTTTACCAACCGTCCGTATGAAAAGATGTTTGGCCTGAGACGGGTCGAGGCACACGGCATGGCGGTGCGCGAGGCTGTCGGCGAGGAACGCTTTGTCCATCTCGCCCCGATGATTGATCTGGTGCTTAAGGGATATCGTCAAAGCTTTGAAATCGAATTCCCGGCGATCACGCGCAACCGCAATGATGAACGCGGGGTGCTTGGTGTGCGCGAAGGCCGCTATGCCGAAGGCACCTATATCCCGCACTTTGATGAAACCGGCGAAGTTCTGGGTTATTTCTGCATTTATCACGACATTACCGAACGTAAAACCGCCGAACAGGCGCTGAAAGAAGCCAATGAAGGCCTTGAAGCCCGCGTGACGGAACGAACCCACGCGCTGGAAGTCCTGAACTCCGAACTGTCGATTGCCAAGGAACAGGCCGAAACCGCGAATGATACCAAAACCCGTTTCTTTGCTGCGGCCAGCCACGATTTGCTGCAACCGCTTAATGCAGCACGTCTGTTTACCGTCGCACTTGGCGGCAAGCACGGTTTGGCCGAAGATGTGATGGATCTGGTCGGTAAGGTTGATCTGTCGCTTAAGGGTGTCGAAGAACTGCTTAACGAGCTGTTGGACATCTGCAAGCTTGATGCCGGTGCGATGCAACCCACCATTCGTGATTTTGCCATCAATGATGTGCTGGGTGCGCTTGAAACCGAATTTGGCCCGATTGCTGAAAATGCCAATCTTAGTTTCAAGGTCCATAAGCGCGATCTTTGGGTCCATAGTGATTCGCGCCTTCTGCGCCGTATCCTGCAAAACTTCATTTCCAATGCCATGCGCTATACCCGAACGGGCGGGGCCGTGGTCGGCTGCCGTGTGCGCGGTGATAAGCTTAATATCGAAGTCTGGGATAGCGGGCCGGGCATCCCCGAAGACAAACTGAAAATCATCTTCCGCGAATTCCACCGTCTTGAAGGCCCGGAAACCACCGATGTAAAGGGGCTTGGCCTTGGCCTTGCCATCGTTGATCGTCTGGGCAAATCGCTTGGTCATCCGGTCACGGTGCGATCGCGCCCCGGTCGTGGCACGGTCTTTTCCGTTGAAGTCCCGCTTGGCGTTGCCGATACGCAAAGCACGCCGAAACCCAAACGCCGCATGGCCGGCGAATTGGGCGGTTTACGGGTGCTGTGCATTGATAACGAACCGACCATCCTTGATGGCATGCGCGCCATGCTTGATAACTGGGGATGTGTCGTGGCAACCGCACAATCGGGCACATTCGCCGAAAACCTTCTGACCAATCCCGAAGACGGAAAATCGCCGTTTTCCCCGGACATCATCCTTGCCGATTACCACCTTGATTCCGGCCGGACCGGCCTTGAAGTCCTGTCCCGCCTGCGCGATGTTCACGCCGTTAACGTCCCGGGCGTCATCATCACCGCCGACCGCTCCACCGAAACCGCTGATTTGATCCGGGAGCAGGGCTTCTCGTTGCTGAACAAGCCGTTGAGGCCAGCGAAATTGCGGGCGTTGATGACGCGGGCGCTTAACAGGTTGGGCACGGATGCAGCAGAATAACTATGTATGATGTCCTGATCCGACGATCTAATTTTGGAGCGTCTTAAATTGATGAAGTCTTTTTTGTTCTTTGTAATCGGGTTGTTAACGCTGACTTGGGACTTTGATGGAAAGTATGCTCAAGCAGAACAACCGAATGCGGACTGCGCATCGCTACCGTCGGTAGTCTTTAAAACAGAATTTCAAGATTTGCCGATAGAGTTAGCCGAACACTGTTTTCTCGAGGATGACGCATTTGCGCATTCTTACCTGCAAAGTCTCTATCTCGCTCATCTCACAAACGTTTCTGAGTCCAATCGTACAACCTTGATGCGGCCGGATGGCAATCACAGCCCTGAAAGCTATTTAAAGGCTTTGCTGATACGTATGTTAACGACAGACTCAAGGCCTGCATATAGTGACCATTTTTACTGGCAAGAGTATCTCCGCAAAGCAGTCGAGGGCGACGTAAGATACGCAAAAATCTTAGCCGTTTATCGAAATGTAGTAAGCCGTTCCTCGAACGAGCTGGAGGTCGAACTCCCAGAGGATATGGGAAAGGCACATAGGGAGGCTATTGAGTATTTCGCGGACGGATGCACTCAAGTGCGGTTCTCTCCAGAAAGGAATGATGAGTTCCTTGCAAAGTACTGGCAGACACCCGAATACCCCCAAATGCTCGCCAACCACGTTGCCAACAATTGTGGTTACGCAATTGACTTTGCAGAGCGGAATGCTCTTAAGCCACAAGTTGTAGGTGAATTCTTCATTACCATGCCTCGTTTGGTGTTTGAACGGTCCCGTGGGCTTGAGGATAGCATGGCGACGCTCAAGGGAATGACGGCAAAGGAAGCATCAGATGATCTTGTGCCGGAAGTCGATCATTGGCTGAACAAGTACAAAGGGGAATTAACAGAAAGCCCTCTTGACTGGTGTGACCAATATGTTCCAGGCAAAAAAAATCTATGTTACCGAGTTGCATTCAGGGATCATTTCACTTGTATGTCTTCACTTTCGATGCCCTCGCCATACGACGTGCGGCATTCATCTGAATATGAGCTGTGTCGAGCAGGTGAAATTGCTAAATTCAAAGATGCTCTGCTTGATTAACTAACAGTATGTGAAAAAGGGGACACTTTTATTTTCTATCCTTACGCACTTTCCTGAACCGACTGAATCAGTATATCAGCCGGAATGTTCCACACTTTATTGAGCTTCCTGATTTGTGTCAGAGACAAGCTAGTCTTGTGATTAAGGAATTCTGAGGCGCGTGAGCGACTGCCAAGCAGCTTACCGAGTTCCGCACGTTCCAGCCCATTTTGTTCCATATAAAACAGCACGGCTTCAACCGCATCTGGTGCGGAAATCGGGAATTGTTGTGCTTCATACTGATCAATCAGGATGCCAAGAATTTCGAGTTGATCGGCCTCTGCTGTGCCGGGTCTTGCATTCCAAAGACGTTCGATAAGCTCCATGGCTTCGGCATGGTCGGCTTCGGTCTTGATGGGTTTCAGTACATGGGTCGTTTGCATTTCTTTGCTCCTGCCAAAGTCGCTAAAACTTATCGACGGATTTGGCATCAATCTTGTCGTAATCGGCATGGGTGCCGACGAATTTGATCCAGGCGATCTGGACGTCAAACCGGAACGCGACAATCAGCCGATAGTCATTGCCATGTATCTTGAACCTGATCCGCTCGGCATTGATGCTTTTGGCGGTGCCAAAGACATTCAAAACATCTTGATGGTTCTGCCATTGCGCTTTTCGGGTTCGATCAAACCATGCCTTGAGCGGTTGTTCGGTTTCAGGATGCTTTGACCAGAATTCAACAAGCACCTTGCGGGCAATGATACGCATTGATTTCCCTGATGCTGTGGTGCTTGGGTCTTCAATTATTTTGGACTATATCATGTTCCAAAAATTGGAACAATATAATTTTGCCCGGCACTCATTTTGTGAGTGCTAGTTTGGCGCCCATCGCAACAAAAGCCCCGGCAAAACCCTTGCCCAACCATCGCATCACATTCGGGCGCTCGATAATGCGGTGTCGAAGGGCGGCAGCAAAACACCCATAAATGACAAACACCCCAAACGTCATCCCCATAAAGATCAAACCAAGCACCGTCATTTCGCCAGTTGTATCGGGCGTGTTAGCGCTAACAAATTGCGGCAGGAAGGCGAGGAAGAACAGCGATAGTTTGGGATTAAGCAGGTTGAGCAAAATCCCGTCGCGGAGGGTTTTAAGAATGCTGGTCGGGGTGTTGTTGGCCGTGACTTTCATTGCCCCCGTGCCATGCCACATTCCCCACGCCATATAAAGCAGCCACGCCACCCCGAGATAGCGGACGGCCTCAAACGCGAGGGCGCTGGTGTGGAGAAGCGCGCTTAGGCCAAGGATGCTGGCGGCCATATGCGGGACGATGCCAAGCGTGCAGCCAAGGGCGGCCCATATGCTGGCTTTGCGTCCGCGTCCCAACCCAATGGCAAGGGTATAGATAACCCCGGTTCCGGGCAGGGCGACGACGATGAGCGAGGTTAGAAGATAGTCAAAAGTGATCATGTCCGGTCCGTTCAGTTGCGTGCTGTTGCTCGAAATATAGGGGGGCAGGAGCAGCGCATTCTTGAACGGAATTGCAGGATGTTTAGCAGGCCCTGATGGCCTTGGCATAGCGGCCCGGTGTGATGCCAAAGGCGCGGACAAAGTGACGGTTAAGGTGGCTTTGATCAGAAAATCCCGCATCCTGCGCAATATCGGCAAGACGCGCACCGCCCTTGATCATGGCGCGTGCAAGATCAATGCGCCGCTGGATCAGATAGGCATGCGGGGTAAGGCCCGTTGCACGGGTGAAATCGCGCAGGGTTTGAAAACGGCTTAATCCCGTCACGGCGGCAAGATCATGAAGGCCGTGTGCTATGCTCGGGCAATCATCGATCAATGATTTGGCGCGTTTGATCCGGGCATGGGCAACGGATTTGCCTGTGTCGGGGTTTGGTCCGTGCGCGCCTGCACCCGCGTTGATTTGCGCGTGATGAAGCAACAAGAACAGCATTTCTTCCCGCCGCAAGCGGGCCGCATTCTCATTACCCTTGGCAATGGCATCAAACAGCGTGATGAAACAGGATCGTACTGGCGGGCTGTCAATCACCGGATTGGTGAATTCATAGTGCGTATGCGCACCATTGGTCATATCGGATGCCAGATCGGCAATCAGGGTTGGCTCGAAATACAGCATGTTCCAACCGCGCGCATCGTCACCAATCGGATGACCATCATGCACTTCGCGCGGATTGACCGTAATGATGTTGCCAGCCCCGGCTTCGACCATGCCGCGCCCGGATGCGGATTTTTGCGCACCGGCATACATATAGCCAATCCCGAACGCCTCGTGGGTGTGTTTGGCAAAGGAATGGCGTGTCTGGGCCATGATGGCCTCGACACCCGCACAATCATGGGAAATGATTTCGATCTGATCCGACATGCGTCAAAGGTGGCAGCGTTGTGCGGGTTTGGCAATGGGGTGTGATGGCGCGTATTGCGCGGGCTGCGATTATCACGACTGCCGTTTGGGCCGGGTCAGCACGTTTTTGCCAGTGCCATGCACATGCGGGCCCAACAATTCACGCAAACCGCCAAGTCCTTCTACATGATTGGCAATAACCCGGGTGACGATCAAAAGCGGTACAGCAACCAGAATGCCAACCACCCCCCACATCCATCCCCAAAACGCGACGGCAAGAACAATCGCGATTGAATTGATGCGAATTCGATTGCCGACAAGGGCAGGGGTGATGATCTGACCTTCAAGTACGGTACAGGCAAGATAGACCGCCGGGGCCATCAGGGCCTGACTGGTGGTTTGCATGGATACAAGGGCGACAATGCCCACAATGGCAATCCCGGTTAAGGCGCCAAGGATCGGCACATAATTCAGGACGGCAGCGGCAATCCCCCATAAAAACGGATTGGGCATGCCAAGGGCGGCCATCGAAATGCCAACCACAAGCCCCAGAACAATATTAATCGCGGATATGGTCGCAAGATAGCGCGAGACTTCGCGTTCGACATCATGGGCAATGCGAAGCCCCTTACGCCGGTCGCCAAAAGTCGGAAGGGCACGAACCATCTTTTCATAAACCAGATCACCGGCCGAAAGGATAAACAGCAACAAAACAAGCACCATCGCGATCCCCGCCAACATACCGGGCGCACCTTGGGCGGCCTGACTGATCAGATTGGGTTCGGTCACGACGACCTTTTGGATGTCTTCATTGCCATTGTTCTGATCGGTTGCCTCGCTTACCTTTTGCTGCGCATCGCGAAGTTTATCAAGCGGTTCGCTTAAATCGGCAAGCCGCAGACGCAGTTGCTGTTCGATTTGCGGGGCTTGATCAATCCACCCTGAAACCGGGCCGCTTAATCCGTAAATACCGGCAATCACCGATGCGCTTAGCGTGAGCACAATGGTAATCGCACTGATGCTGCGCGGAATGTGAAACCGCGAAAGCGTGCGTACGAGTGGGGAGAAAACAAGCGAGAGCAAAAACGCCATAATCACCGGCAGCAAAAGGCTTTTCGCCACATAAAGACAGCCAAGGGTCAAAACCCCGAAGGTTCCAATCACCGATATCGTGCGTGCCCGGCGATAGACCAGCGCACGTGATGTGGCCGTCGCACTGCGCGAACGTTCAAGCTCGGTTTCCGGGCTGTCTTCTGCGGGCACACCCGCCACGTCTGTGGCCTCTGGCGCGATAGGGTCGCTCATGCAAGTTGCTTTCGGTTTACGCTGCCGGGCAAGATTGCACGGCAAATGACATCCTGTCTTTAACGTGGCGGCTGCGGGGATGTTCCGCGGTGAACGCGCATGGAAATTACGCTGAACAATGCGGACACATTGCCAAAAACAGCAAGCGCCAAATGCCAAAAGCCAAAGGCGCACCATCTATATGATGATGCGCCTTGGCTGGTTGATCTAATGCTTGATCAAGCTGGTGTCAGGCAATCACGCGTAAAATGGTGATGCCATATCAAGGCTGGCGGCTTCGGTCACCGTGGCATCAAAGATGCGGGTATAGAAGGCCGCGTTAAGCGCCTTTGCCTCACCCGGGAAGTAATCAAGGGCAAAGCGCGTGGCATTTTCAATCGTGTCAAAGGCATAAAAACCGCCCGGTGTTCCGGTATGAAGGCCACTAAGCCAGGTTTTCGACAGCAAACCCGGTTGCTGTTTCAAGACCGGGTTAAAATCACGCCACGGACCATTATCAAATGGCAAAACATGAAGCTGGACCTCGGTATAAACATAGGCCCCCGGTTTTGCTTTCGGGGTCGCGCCGTAATGCACCGAATACATATCGATACTGGCTTCTTGTGTCGCAACCGCATCAAACACGCGGGTGGTCTGGGCAACGCCGAAATTGCGGGCTTCGGATGGGAAATACCCCGTCACGAACGCTTGCGCATTTTCAACCGTGTCAAAGGCATAAATACCCCCGGCCGAATTGTTGCCGACACCCGAAAGCCAGGTTTTGTTAAGGAACCCGGGCTGCTTTTTGATCGTGTCATTGATCGCCTGCCAGGGAACTTGGTCGAACGGGGCGGAAATTTGCAGTTCGGTATAGACAAAAGCTTTCTGTGACATGGGGGTGGTTCCTGTTTGTGATGCGGATGCGCGGTGCAAAATCGATGGTGCGACGAAAGCAGATCCGGCCAGTGCGATACCTGTGCTGACACGTTTCAAGAATGTCCGTCGGTCCGGATGGGTGACGGTGGCGGCGGGCAGGGTTTGGTTTTGGTTGGGATCGAATGTCATGTGCGTGGTCCAAGAAGTTAAAAATATAACGTACGTTATATAAATGAATGATCGACAATCCGTGTCCTGTCAATTAAAAATATAACGGTCGATATATTTTGAGGATCCCATGGTCAAAAACCAGACGCGCAAAGAAGAAACCCGCCGGAACATTCTTGATGCTGCAAGCCGCGGCTTTCGGGCAAACGGCTTTGCCGGTGTCGGGGTAGACGGGATTGCCAAGGCGGCAAATGCAACATCCGGCGCGTTCTATGCCCATTTCGGGTCAAAGGACGGTGCGTTTCGGGCTGCCCTTGATCTTGGCTTGGATGAAGTCATTGATGGCGTGCCGCGTTTTCAGCGTGATTACGGCGATGGCTGGACCGATGCCTTTATCGACTATTATCTGGGCCGGGCCCATCGCGATGATGTCGCGTGTGGCTGTGCCATGACCAGCCTGTCACCCGAAATTGCCCGCGCCGATGATGAAACGCGCGCTTTATATGATCGGAAAATGCAAACAATCGCATCCCTGATTGCCAAGGGGTTAAGCCAGTTCCCCAAGGATCAGCAACTTGCCAAGGCATGGGCATTTTTGGGGATATTGATTGGCGGGCTTACGATGGCACGCGCCATGCAGCACGATGACGCGGTCGATGGCGTATCAAACGCGATCAAAACCGCGGCGGCGGATTTGCTTAAAGCTTAACGGCGTTGTGGATCAGGGAATAGGGAATAGGGAATAGGGAATAGGGAATAGGCGATCAAACGTCGATTGCCGGTTCTTGTAACTGCAATTCGCGGGCAATGATCACGGCCTGTGTGCGGCTATGGACCGACAATTTGCGCAGGATCGCCGATACATGGGCCTTTACCGTTGCTTCGGTGACATCAAGCTCATAAGCAATCTGTTTGTTCAGCTTGCCTTCGGTCAGCATGTTCAAAACGCGAAGCTGTTGTGGGGTGAGCTGGCCGATTTTTTCCGCCAATCCGGTGGCAACATCATCGGCCGGACCATGTTCCATGGCTTCGCGCGCCCAGTCAGGCATCCACATGCCACCATCCAGAACGGTTTTAACCGCAAGCCCGATCTGATCGACGGGTGCTGATTTTGGCACAAACGCCGATGCGCCATATTCAATCGACCGGCGGACAACCGGCATTTCCTGACTGGCCGATACAATCGATACCGGAAGGTCGGGATAAGACGCACGCAGGGTAAATAACCCGGTAAAACCGTTCATGCCCGGCATATGCAGATCAAGCAGGACAAGGTCAATTTCGCCTTTATGGGCTTCAATCTGTTCGACGGCTTCGAACAGGCTTCCGGCCTCATAGACTGTCACGTTATCCAGTTCTGTAGATAATGCCTGCTTAAGCGCGCCACGAACAAGTGGATGGTCATCAGCGATCAGAATCTGGAACGTTTCGGACATTGGCGATTTCCCCCTGGAAGTTATGTTCCCTGACAGGTCGCAATTATTCTATCCCGATCAATCGGAACTCACAAATTTTTAAGGTGAGAAATGTTGGGATAATTTGTTTTATCTGGGATGCGACCCGAATTGCGTCCGACTGCACAGTGCTATATTTGTTTTGGAAACTGGCAGAAGGAGTGAGGGAAACCAAAGATCACTCTCGCCCCACGAAATGTGAAACTTCGGCCCCCCTCGCGCCACCGTTTGGGAGTATGCCCACTAAAATCGGCGGCGTAAACTCCGCATTTGAGGAAAAATGAAATTTATCCTATCAGTTAAATGAATGACCGAAATTCAGTTCTGACAAACGACACTGCGCTGCAATATTGGCGATTTTATACAATCCGTTCCAAAACCGCGCAGCCCAAGGGAAAAAGGACTTAGCAATGTCTGAACAGCCGAACGTGATTCACCGTAAAGACTATAAAGAACCTGACTTTTTTGTAGAAAAGGTCGAGTTGATTTTTGATCTTGAACGGGATGTCACAAACGTCAAATCACGGCTTTTTATGGCTGCGAATCCTAAATCCGGGACGGGAAAGGGCGACGAAGTTTTCCTTCATGGCGAAGACATGAAACTTCTTTCCGTGTCGTTGAACGATAGCCGTCTGGCATCAAGTGATTTTAGCGTTGATCAGGAAGGTTTGCGGTTTCGCGCACCGGGCGAAACATTCATCGCCGAAATCGAAACCCAGATATCACCCGCCAACAATACCCGGCTTGAAGGTCTGTATGTGTCGCAAAGCGCGTTCTGCACCCAGTGCGAAGCAGAAGGTTTCCGACGCATCACCTATTTCCAGGATCGCCCGGACGTTATGGCGACCTATCGCGTCACGATCAATGCCGATAAGGCAAGCTGCCCTGTCTTGCTGTCAAACGGCAACCTGATTGACAGTGGTGATCTTGATGGCGGCCGTCATTTTGCCGTGTGGGAAGATCCGTTCCCCAAACCGTCTTATCTGTTTGCACTGGTGGCAGGTGATCTTGCCGTTGTGCAAGACAGCTTTAAAACCATGTCGGGCCGCGATGTTGCGCTGCGTATTTTTGTCGAACATGGCAATGAAGACCGCTGCGATTACGCGATGGATAGCCTGATCCGGTCGATGAAATGGGATGAAGAGGTCTATGGTCTGGAATATGACCTTGATCTGTTTAACATCGTTGCCGTGTCGGACTTCAATATGGGCGCGATGGAAAACAAAAGCCTGAATGTGTTTAATGCCAAATTTGTGTTGGCCAGGCCCGATACCGCGACCGACACGGATTATGAGCGTATCGAATCCATTGTTGCGCATGAATATTTCCACAACTGGTCGGGCAACCGGGTGACCTGTCGCGACTGGTTCCAGCTGTCGCTGAAAGAAGGGCTGACCGTTTTCCGCGATCAGGAATTTTCCGCTGATCAGCGCTCCCGCCCGGTTCAGCGGATTAAAGATGTTGCTGCTTTGCGCGCGGCGCAATTCCCCGAAGATGGCGGGCCGCTGGCCCATCCGGTACGCCCGGACAGCTATATGGAAATCAACAATTTCTATACCGCCACGGTCTATGAAAAGGGTGCCGAGCTGATCCGGATGATGCATACGCTGCTCGGTCCGGATGGCTATCGCAAGGGGATTGATCTTTATTTCGATCGCCATGACGGGCAGGCCGTGACCTGTGATGACTTTGCCAAGGCCATGGAAGACGCCAATGACATGGATTTCACCCAGCTCAAACTTTGGTATGCACAAGCAGGCACGCCAAAACTGACCTGGCAGGGAACCTATGACGCCGATGCCAACCAGTTCCGTCTGACCGTGTCGCAGAAAACCGATCCGACACCGGGACAGCCCGATAAACATGCCCTTCATATGCCGATTTCAGTCGGGCTTTTGGGCGCGGATGGTTCTGATCTGGTCGCCAAAACGGTTGAGTTGACCAAAGATTCTCAGGAATTCGTCTTTGACGGTGTGTCGGAAAAACCGGTTGTGTCATTCAACCGTGGTTTTTCCGCCCCGGTGAACATCATGACCGACCAGCCTGATGACGAACTGCTGTTCCTGATGGGGAATGATGCGGACGCCTTTAACCGTTGGGAAGCCGGGCAGAAATATGCAACGCGCCTGATGCTGGCCGCCATTGCCACATGGGAAGAAAACAACGGTGATGCGGATATGGCCCTTGATGGCTTGGGCGAAAGTACCGATGCCTTCATCGCCGCCATGCGGGCAACGCTTTTGAACAATGATCTGGATAAAGCGTTCCGTGCCGATGCCCTTGTTCTGCCGGGTGAAGAATTCCTTTCTGAACAGCGTAAACCCGCCAACCCCGAAGCCATTCATCAGGTGCGCACCGCCTTGCGCAAGCGCATCGGGCTTGGCTTGGTCGATGATTTCGCCAATACCTATCATCAGAATGCCTCAAACGCGGCCTTTACCCCTGATGCGCTGTCGGCGGGCCAACGTGCTCTTCGCGCGACCGCCCTTGGCTATCTGGTGGCAACGGGAATGGGTGAATATGCCGACCTTGCAGCGGAGCAATATAAATCTTCGGATAACATGACCGATCAGATGGCGGCCTTGTCGGTGCTTAATCATCTTGATCATGCTGGTCGCGAAGAAGCCCTGGCTGATTTCGAAGAACGCTTTGCCAAGGACGGGGTTGTCTTTGATAAATGGTTTGCCCTGCAGGCGATGTCATCGCGTGATGATACCTTGGCACGGGTCAAAGATTTGATGAGCCATCCGGCCTTTACCATGCGCAACCCCAACAAGGTCCGATCCCTGATCGGGGCCTTTGCCATGGGCAACCCGCGTCATTTCCATGCCAGGGATGGATCTGGCTATGAATTCTATGCCGATCGTCTGATCGAACTTGATGACATCAACCCGCAGGTCGCCGCACGCCTCTGTGCGCCGCTTGGCAAATGGGCGAAATATGATAAGGGCCGTGCAAAAATGATGAAGGCAGAACTGGACCGTATTCTGGCCAAGCCCGAAATCTCGCGCGACTTGTATGAAATCGCCTCGAAATCTGCGGCAAGTTGATCCGGGAAAGTACTTTGCTCGGCTAAACGACTTAAACGACAAAGGGCGGCATCACATCGATGCCGCCCTTTGTGTACTCAGATTGTTGTGATCGGCTTGATCAGGTCAGTTTCATGCGTTCGCTAAATTCCCGCATGCGATTTGAAAGATTTCGCGCCATTTCCGAAAGCTGATGGCTGGCCGTGTTCAGGTCATGGGCATTCCGCCCGGTTCCCTGCGCACCGTCATTCACGAACCGGATCATTTGATCCATGGATCCGGCACCTTCGGCAATACGCTGAACATTTTCGGAAATCTCGCTGGTTGCCCGGCGCTGTTCATCCACCGACTGGGTGATGGTCGACTGAATGTCATTAACCTGATGAATAACGTCGCCGACCGTGCTGATCGAATGGGCGGCCTTCTGTACTTCTTGCTGAATGGCCGCGGTAAGGTCGCCAATCTGTCCCGTCGCACTTGCCGTTTGATCGGCAAGCGATTTGACTTCGTTGGCGACAACGGCAAAGCCTTTGCCAAGTGGCCCGGCCCGTTCGGCTTCAATTGTCGCGTTAAGGGACAGAAGCTTGGTGCGGTGGGCAATATCGTTGATCAGATCAATGATCGACCCGATCTCGGAGCTTGCCTTTTCAAGCGACCCTATATTGCGCTGACTTTCCTCGGCCTCCATTTGTGCCCGTCCGGTCACACTTGATGCCTCGGATGCCTGACGGTTGATCTCGGCAATCGAGGATGAAAGTTCTTCGACCGCGGTGGCAACGTTCTGGGTGTTTGACGCAGCTTCTCGCGAAACATCCAGCGCACTGCCAGAATGCTCGGCTGTACTTTCCGACTGTCCTGTCAATTCACTGGCAAGGCTCAGCAGACCTTCGGATTGCTCGGTGACTGATTGCGCCACACGGGCAACCTCGACCATCATTTCAGATACGGCAATGCGGCTTTCTTCGCGTTCAGTGACCGCATTCCATGCCAACATGGTGCCCAGTAAAACATTGTCCTTGTCGCGTACCGGGGCTGCCAGAATATCAAGGTAATCCCGGTCGGTCTGGATGACGTCGCTAAAGGGCAGGTTGGACGGATTGGCAAGCTTTGCCTGGAAATCCGCACCAAGTTTCAGGAAGTCCTCTGAAACCGAACCGACTGTTCCCCCGACATATTCCTGTGCACTGGCATTAAGGTAACTCAACTTGCCATCGGGCGAGATCAGTGCGGTCATGGTCGGGGTGTTTTCAACCATGTTTTGCAAGATCAAGGCCTGACGCACGGATTCACGAAGCGCGATCAGGGCCTTTTTCATTTCCCCGATTTCATCATTGCCAACCTTTGGCAAATTGACATTGGTGTCGCCTTGGGAAATCGATGTCATGGCACGGGCAAAACCCCGCAGGTTTCTAAACACCGTGCTGCGCAACAGAACCCAACCAGCAATCCAGACGGCAAGCAACACGCCAACCAGAATTTCAATTGAAAGGGTTCTCAAACTATCGGTCTGATCATAAAAATCCGAAATGTCACGGTCAAACCGTGCTTCGGCCCAAACACCACCCCGTCCATCGCTGATGGTGACGTCAACGGCAGCACGATGGGTTCCCGTGGCAGGTGTTTTGGGCGTGTCGGTTGTGGATGAGCCCGCATCGCCTTGGCCTTCGGCACTTTCATCGGGCTCAGAAACGGCAACGCCGCCTTCTTCGGCAGCACCATCTTCCAGGCTTTCAAAAAGAACAGCACCGGAATTATCAAGGATCTGGAAGTTGCCCCCCAAAACCTTGCCAATGCCTGCCAGGGTTGGCAGCGGATCGGTAATGATTTCAAGGAAGCCGACGGCACGGAACCCGCCAACGGGCAGGATCAGACTAAAGACCGGACGACCATCCGGGGTCGACCACATAAAGCTTGCCGGTTTGCGGGCTTCGCCCTTGTCGCGGCCCATCAAATAGGCCTTGATTTCCGGATCGTCTGTAATGCTTGAACCCAGATTGGCTTGGGATGTGGCAAGTTGATTGAATTCCTGATCATAGGCAACGGCCTCGATCAGGTTGAGATCCCCCTGAACCACTTCGCGTGCATTCGACAGAATGTCGAGTTCGGCCTTCATGCGTGTCTGGTCATTTTCCTGATAACTTTTAACCAGACTGCCAAGCCGCGACCATTCATTGGCAATCGGGGTGATTTTATCGCCATAGTCGGTCGCAACCCGCGATCCGACAAAGAAATTAACCGTTCCGCTGACGGAATTGTTCAGTGTTTCAACAGCAAAGTTCCGATAGGTGTCTCCCGTCCAAAGAAGCATCCATGTAACTGCACCTGAAACCAGTAACCCCGTTACAAGCAAAATCCGCCGTAACGTCAGAAGGCTGGCAGCGCCTTCCGAAATAGCCGTCTTTGCGGCTTTGTCTCCCGTCATATGTATCACTCCAGAGCAAACCGTTTTTTTGTTTATCAGTTGTCTCGGCGCTGCGCTCCCGCACACCTCTACTTCTCAAGAGTAGTTTCCTTGATCCAAACAGAGCTTAATTCGGAAAACAATCTTTTAGTTGCGGAATTCGTCCAAAACCTGCGGGAAATGCAGAAAATAATCGTGTGTCTTGCTCGTGCAGTTCTTGCTTAAGTAGCAAGGTTTGGGCGGGGTTGACGGGCAGTGGGTTGAAGTTAACTGAAAAAATTATGCGAATGTGTGTGATAATCGTTTGCAATTGAAATTTTGATGCTCTATGACTGTCCTTGTCAAACGCAGACGGCAACGTCGTTTGCGACCGGTCTTCAGGCTGACATGGCGTGCCTGTTGACCATTTATCTTCGGGACTCTCTCTCCCCGAAGGTCGATCTCTCTCACTCGAGGGGACTGGTATCCGGTTTATTGTGCGGGACAATGCCGGAAAACATACCAGTCCCCCTTTTTTTATCCCGATCCTCCCAATGACGATCCCACTAAACCCAAACTGCTTTATCTTGCCGTGATGCTGCTTTGTGTCCGGGCAGGTTCTTCTTCGGCGACAATTTTGCAGGCTGACACATGATACCGGGGCGATTATTGCTGCCGGTCGTCTTGACACATTGTTCCTGATTGAATGGCTTTAGCGTTTTATAAACGTGCTGGCGGTTACAAAATGACGATAGCAATGATGTCGTGAAGGATGGTCAAGTTCATGGTTGGCGAAGACCAAACCAATAAACCCGATCTAACAGCGTCTCCAGATCAGGCTTCTGAACCGGAAGCCCCGCAAAAGGACGCGCCGCTGCCTGCCTTTATATATGGGCGCGACGGGCATGATGGTTCGGGGCGAGGTGGCCCGAATTCACGGGATCGGCAAAACTTTAATGCACGGATAGCTGATATGGATCGTAAAACCCTTCTTGGCCTGGTAACGGGCGCAGGCATGCTTGGGCTGGTATTGTTCTTTGCCGGGATGTTGGTGGGAGCAGGCCTGTTTATGGATTCCAATGATGCGTCGCCAAGTGCATCACAGGAAAAGGCCCCGGTTGAAATGTTGGCAACCGCACCGGAAGAACCGGTTGCGATGACCGAACCGATGCCGCAAGCGGACGCGCCAAAACCTGAAATGGACATTAGCGACACTAGCTCCGACCCGGTCGGCGATCTGATTGCCCAGCGCAGTGCCGCTCTTGGCGATGATGCGGGCGAGGCGGCTGAAGATACTGCTGCGGAAACGGCTGATGAGCCCGCCGAAGGTGCCAGCGAAATGGCAGCAACGGATAGCAACACCGATAAACCGGCGATCTCTGCCCCAGAAATTCGCGATACTTCAAATGCAGCTGCAGCACCGGACGCACCGGCAGTCGACGAACCTGCCACGGCGGAGCCTTCTGAGGTGGCAGAAGCAACGGATGCTCCCGAAGCGGACGAGCCAAAGGCGGCTGAGGCGGCAAAAACCGAAACAGCAGCAAAAGCTGTCGAGGCACCCAAACCGTCGGCGGCTGAAACCATTACGGACAGCACGTCTTCGGCTGACACACCGTTTTCTGTTCAGGTTGGCGCCTTCAAGGTCCACGAAAATGCCAGCCAGCGGGCCGAAGAATTGCGCAAAAAAGGCCTTCAGGTTGCTGTCGTGATCCGCGGTCCTGAAGACGAAACAGCTTGGTATTATGTCCGCATCGGAAAATACGCCACCTCGGAACAGGCGCGTGATGGTGCCGCCAAGATCAAAAAAGACCACGCCCTTGATGGCTTTACCGTCCGGGCGGAGCCCAATGACCGCGAAGTGAACTGATTACAAGCTGTCTGCACTTTGCTGTGCAGATGAACGGCCTAAGAAAATGCTTTAAGACGGGGCGGTGCAGGGATGCGCCGCCCCGTTTTGCTTTACTGCGGTGCGGTTCGTGGTTGGCGGTGTAAGTCGAATTGTCGATTTTACCGTCATCGGGTTTGTTTTTGCGCCCGCTTTACGGCATTCTACTTGCCATCACTCGGCAAAGGCTTTAGGCGGTAGGCCCTATACGCAAATTACAGGCAGTCTCAGGATCCTGATGGCTGTCACGCAAGACAGGATGGCTGGCAAAACATGAGCACGCACGCGGATTTCCCCAATCTCCATATTCTTGATCACCCGCTGATTCAGCATAAGCTGAGCCACATGCGCAAAGTCGATACATCGACCAAAACCTTCCGCCAGTTGCTCAAGGAAATTGCGCTTTTGATGGGCTATGAGATCACCCGTGAACTCCCCGTCAGCTATGAAGACATTCAGACCCCGATCTGTGCGATGAAGGCACCGATGATTCAGGGCCGTAAACTTGCTGTTGTGCCAATCCTGCGTGCAGGTTCTGGCATGGCCGATGGCCTGATTGAATTGATGCCGTCCGCCCGTATCGGTCATATTGGTCTGTATCGGGATCCTGAAACTCATATGCCGGTTGAATATCTGGTGAAACTGCCGGAAGTCGAAGGCCGGACCTTCATTCTTGTTGATCCGATGCTGGCAACCGGGAATTCGGCGGTGGCTGCCATTGATACGCTCAATAAATATGGCGTTGCGGATAAGGATATCCGTTTCATGGCGCTGGTTGCTGCCCCGGAAGGTGTCAAAGTCTTCCAGGATGCCCACCCGGATGTTCCGATCTATACCGCGGGTCTCGATGAGAAGCTTAATGAAAAAGCTTACATCGTTCCGGGCTTGGGCGATGCCGGTGATCGACTGTTTGGCACGCGCTAAACAGCTCGTTACTGCGCAATCTGGTCATGAAAAAGGGTGCCATTTGGCACCCTTTTGTTTTTTGCGTTTTGACGGGATGATCGGGATCAGCCTTTTGGCGATACCGTCACATCGACAACGGATCCGGCGAACGAGCCGCCACTCAGCTTGATGGTGGCAACGCGATTTTCCCGGTCATAAACCATGACGGAAATATCGGCACGCACGACAGTCACCTTGCTCCAGCCAAAGTTTGGCATTTCGCGTTCGTAAAAATCATACATCTGCGCCTGTGAGCCACCGGAATTCAGCACAAGTCGTCCATGCCATGCATCGGACGCACCGAAGATAATGCTTCTATCCATATCGAGTGACGAATTGGATGGCATTGGAATATCGGTAAACTGTGTAAAGGCCGGAGCCGGCTGACCACCTTTGCCATCGCCATTAGGAGAACCTGTATTGCCCACCAGGTTCGTCCCCGAACACCCGGCAAGTGAAAGTCCCGCAATTGCAGCAGCACATATAAGATATTGTCGCAGTCTCATCATCTTCCTTCGGTCCCCTGATGCCCATTTTAATACGGGGGCATGGATATCTCGCCATATCATCGGGCGATAATGTAAAGGAAAGGTTCACATATTCGCTTTTGCACCATTTTGTTGCCCACGCCAAGTACCTATCAAGGGCAGATGAATAAAGAGTCTGGAAGATACATATATAATAAGTCCGCATCGATCATGCGGCATTGCACCAAGCCATCGGTCTGAGCCGACAGACTTGGCTCTGTCGGGGCGCTCCCTGATCTCAGATTATCCCATATTCGGGGGCAGGGGCCGAATCACTTGCACCTTATCGAGATTAATTACGTGTGATCTGGCTGGGCTGAATTCCCTAATCCCCTGTGATCCGCCCGGTTTTTCAACCAAGGGTCCGGCATGTCTAAAAGTCAGGGTGTTGTGGTTGGATGGGGCAAAATGGTTAGGTTATTGAAAATCAACGAATTTTGTAAAAAACGGGATTAAATGCACTTTTTTCGGAAAAAGGTATTTACAGGTTTGGATTAGGGCCCTATAACCCGCCTCCACCGACGGGGTGCGGCGCTGCGGAGCGGCGACGCGGACTTGAGGTAACGGAGCTACGGTTTCGGTAAAGTTCTTTGACATTGTTGATCAGTAGGAAGGGATGCGCGGGCAGCGTTATG
>NZ_JAVJRB010000007.1:0-306606 GCF_040218635.1 Thalassospira sp. | reverse complement strand
GTTACCACAAACCAATTAATCTCAATCAAAGCCGAAGCCTCAATCCAAACCAATCGGTCCGTCGTCTCCAGGATGCACAGACTTTTGCGCCATAACGCTGCCCGCGCATCCCTTCCTACTGATCAACAATGTCAAAGAACTTTACCGAAACCGTAGCTCCGGAACCTCAAGTCCGCGTCGCCGCTCCGCAGCGCCGCACCCCGTCGGTGGAGGCGGGTTATAGGCCCCACTCCCAAAACTGTCAAACACCTTTTTGCAAAAAAATGACAGAAATGCTGTTACGCAAAATTTTTGCGCGAAACCACATATAGGTTTCACTTTTATGACCCGCAAGGGTCGTTTCGACCCAAAATTCCCGCCCGGCATGATTGCTCTGCGCGATAATCAGGCTAAGATGTTCGCCCGCCACCTTTAATATCCCTGCCAAAGACAGAATCACTTATCGTTAAATCCGTGAAATTTCATGACGAGACCGCCAATGTCCGACCTGCCCCACGACAAATCCGTGAAAAACCCCAATGATGATTCGCAAATGCCCCTGATCTATCCCGATCAAGCGAGCCCGATTGAGGTCATTGATATGCATACCGGCGGCGAGCCGTTGCGCATAGTCACAGCGGGCTATCCCGACATTCCGGGCAAGGACATTCTGGCCAAACGCCGCTATGCCAAAACCAATCTTGATCATCTGCGCCGGTTCCTGATGTTCGAGCCACGTGGCCATTACGATATGTATGGCGCCGTCCTGGTCGAACCCAGCCTTGCAGGCGCCGATCTTGCGGTGCTGTTCATTCATAATGAAGGCTATTCCACCATGTGCGGGCATGCGATCCTTGCCCTTGGCCGTTATGCGATTGATTACGGGCTGGTCCCGGCGGTTGAACCGATCACACAGGTCAATATCGAATGCCCGTGCGGCATGGTGCGGGCAGAGGTTGAGGTTAAAGATGGCAAGACGGGCAAAGTACGCTTTGCCTCGGTGCCATCCTTTATGTTTGCCGCCGATCTTGAATTGCAGCTTTCGGACGGACACCGTTTCAAAACCGATATCGGATATGGCGGGGCATTTTATGCCATCCTTGATGCCGGGCAGTTCGGGCTTGAGATCACCCCAACGAATGTCGGAAAGCTTACCATCCTTGCCGAGGATATTTGTGCGGCGGTTAATGCCAGCATCGCGCTTACGCATCCTGATCATAATGATCTGGCCTTTTTGTATGGCGCGATCCTGACCGACGGCAAGGATGCATACGAGGATAATCCAACACGTAATATATGTGTGTTTGCCAAAAATCAGGTAGATCGCAGCCCGACCGGATCCGGGGTCAGTGCGAGGCTTGCCATTCAGCACGCCAAAGGACTGATCGCACCAAACCAAACCCGACAGTTTGACAGTATCATCGGATCAAGCTTTGAAGGATCGGTCGCCAGCACCACGACATGCGGACCGCATCAGGCCATCATTGCATCGGTCACAGGCCAAGCCCATTACAGTGGCACGGCCCGGTTCTGGCATGAAGGTGGCGATGAAGTCGGGCGCGGCTTTAGTGTCGGGTAGCGCAATCGCGCCAACCGTTAGACTTCAGATTAGAAACCAAAAAGGGATGCCACCTTGTGCATCCCTTTAATTCTGATCATGATTTCTGATCAAATGTGTTGTGCGGTTCAGGACGCGGTTTCTTCGCGGGCCTTGCGCAAGCAGTCCATCAAGCTATCGGCAGAGCTTTGAATGTGGTCGGCAAGAAGGTCGACTGCCTCATCGACATTGCCGGCCTTGCAGGCCTCAAAAATCTGATGATGTTCGCGTTCGGCCCGGTCTGTCGCCCCTGACAGGGCAAGCTGTGCCTGGGTGAAGCGCACCGTGTTGTTGCCGATCATGCGAACAATTTCGAGCGTCTTGGGACGGTTCGATGCACGGTACAATCGATCATGGAATTCGCGGTTAAGCTCCCCCCATTTCGAGACATCACCTGACCGGAAAGCTTCATCATAGACCAGCAGGATATCTTCGACCGATTTGAGATCCGCCGGGGTCAAGCGCGGCACGGCATAGCGCAGCAATTCACATTCAAGCAGTTTGCGAACTTCAAACAGTTCTTCGATTTCATCGATCGAAAGATGAGAGACAATCGCGCCCTTATGGGGCTCAAAAGAAACAAGTCCTTCAGCATCCAGTCGTTGCAGGGCCTCGCGCACCGGAATACGGGACACATTATATTCACCGGCGATGGCATCCTGGCGCAACTGGAAGCCTGCGGGGAAATCGCCAGATAGAATGCGTGCCCGAAGGTCTTCGGTCACCTGATCGGTGATTGTGCGGCGGGTAAATCGCGGTGATGCAGTCATTTCAGCTCTTTTATTGTGTTACCCGGTCTTATTGCAGCCGGGAAAACTATTCATTCAAACCGAAACATCGGTCTGGAAATAGTCATAACCGTGCATCAGCCAAGTCGCAATATAATTGCATATAGTATAATCTTGGCCACAGACCCGATATACGACAAAGGGGGCATAAAGCCCCCTTGAATCCCCCTTGTGCATTCTTCTGATTATCTGCGCATCAGGTCACAATGAAGCCGTGCGCATAGGGATCGCGGTCGTCAATAAAGATGGTGTTATAGCCGTGCTTGCGCGCCCATCCTTCAATCCCGGGCACCACCGCGTCATAGTCACCGACTGTGGTTTTTTCGACCACGGAAACGCGGAATTGAGATCCGATGATGCTCTCATGAACCAGCTCATCGGCCGGGTCCCAAAGACCTTTGGCGACAAGCTGTGCCAATCGGGCTGATGAGCCGGTCCCACATGGGGATCGATCAATCCCCTTATCACCATAAAACACCGCATTGCGATGGGTGCTGTTTGGCTGGGTCGGTTTGCCCGTCCATTGAATATGCGACAATCCCTTAATGTCAGGATGCAGCGGATGGATAAATTCATTTTGTGCGTTCAGACGACGGCGGAGTTCCGGGCTGATGCGTTGCAGATCACCGGCGGTGAAATCTGCCATGTCCGAGAAGTTTTCCTGTGGATCGACAATTGCATAGAAATTGCCGCCATAGGCAACATCAACCTTGATCGGACCAAGGTCCGGGCAATCAACTTCGATATCGGTTTTATAGAGGAAAGACGGAACGTTGGTCAGCTTGACCGATTCAACATAATCCCCGACCTGCTTATATTCGGCAATCACCAGACCCGCCGGGGTTTCAAGGCACAACCGCCCCGGAACCTTGGGGGTTACCAGACCTTCTTCAATCGCCATGGTCACCGTGCCAATCGTGCCGTGACCACACATCGGCAGGCAGCCGGACGTTTCAATGAACAGCACGGCAACATCGTAATCATCGGATGTCGGATCATACAGGATCGAGCCCGACATGATGTCATGCCCGCGCGGCTCAAACATCAGACCGGTTCTGATCCAGTCAAAATCAGCCAAAAAGTGCGCACGCTTTTGCAGCATGGTCGCACCTTTAAGCTTTGGCCCGCCACCGGCAACCAGACGCACCGGATTACCGCAAGTATGTCCATCTACACAAAAGAAACTGTTTTTCGCCATCGGGAACCTGAACTTTAAAAGTCAAAACTTAGAAACGATTGATACGGTAAGGCGTCATATTGATCGGTGTTTCTGATCCCGCGACAAGATCAGAAATCAACCGCCCGGTTGTCGCCGCCATGGTCAGGCCAAGATGCCCGTGACCAAATGAGAAGAAGACATTTTGATGTTTCGGACTTTTGGAAATGACCGGTTTTGAATCCGGCATTGACGGCCGAAAGCCCATCCATTCCGTGCCGCCTTCGGCGTTAAGCTTTGGCAGTGCTTCCTTGCCCTTGGCAAACAGGGCCTTGGCGCGCTCATAATTAGGTGGAGCGATCAAACCGCCAAGTTCCACCGCACCGCCAACGCGAATGCCCATTTCCATCGGGGTCATGACAAAGCTGTCATCGGCACAGATCACCATGCGCGAGAGTTTGGCATCATGATAGGGCACGGTCGTGTTATAGCCACGTTCGGTATCAAGTGGCACGGGCGAGCCAAGGCGTTTCGCCAGTGTTTTTGACCATGCCCCGCAGGCAACAACAACACTGTCAAACGTGATCTGGTCGCCGGATGTCGTCATTGCGGCACGGGGTTTGCCGTCCCGATACACGAAATCGGTGACGTTGGCTGTTTCAAACGTACCGCCCTGATCAAGGAAGCATTTATAAAGCCCCATGACGATTTTATAGGGATCAAGAACGCGGCCCCAGTCTTCTTCCATAACACCACAGGCAAAGATCGGTGCAAGATCGGGTTCAAGATCGCGGACTTCATCGCGGGTCAGATCACGGATTTTTATCCCGTTGCGACGGCGAAGATCGATTTCGTAATCCGCACCACGCCGCGATGCGTCCGAGCGGTAAACCGCGATGGCACCTTCTTTTTTAAACACAGCGTCGGCAAGCCCCGCCTTTGCGATCACGGGATCATAGTCATCCCAAGCACGGTTAAGAAGGGCTGCCAGTTCGACTGCAATCTGTTCAACCCGGCTTTTGGAACTTGATGCGACAAACCGCAAAAGCCAGGGCATCATTCTGGGCAGATAACGCCATCGCACGGATAAGGGACCAAGCGGGTCCATCAACCAGCCCGGCACATTCATCATGGTTCCGGGCATTGCGATGGGCGCACATTCCGTCACGGCAATGCCGCCAGCATTACCAAAAGACGCCCCCATGCCCGGTTCGCCGCGATCCAGAATCGTGACGTCATATCCCCTGCCCTGAAGGGCGAGTGCCAAATTCACCCCGACAATCCCGGCACCGATGACAACGACCTTATGGGCGGTTGGTGTCTGGCTTTTGGATTTTGGTTTTGCTTGGGACATATCGGGCCTCGACTTTTTTGGGGGGTGCGTTGGCTTTTGGCGGTAACGATCTGCAAGATATCAGGAAACTCCCCCGTGATATTTCACGGAGGAGCTCACTGTTCCATCAAATACGCTACCAATGCAATCATGGTTTTGTGGCGGGAGCGATGATTGCAGGCTTTGTGTCAGGCGTTAGACCGACGGGCGCGTATCGATGGCTTTCTGAATGGTCGCTTTGATGGTTTCAAGTTCTTCACCAACAAGGGCCAGACGCGGCGCACGAACGTGTGGTTTGCCAACGCCTGTCATTTCCTGTGCCAGTTTGATGTACTGAACCAGTTTGGCATGCACATCCATGTGCAGAATTGGCGTAAACCAGCGATAAATCGTCAGGGCCTCTTTGTATTTGCCTTCCGACAGCAGTTTCCAAAGGGCGACTGATTCTTTCGGGAAGGCATCGGTGAAACCGGAAATCCAGCCAACCGCACCAAGAACCTGCGTTTCCATGACAAGGTCATCCATGCCACAGAACAGAACAAAGCGGTCGCCACAGGCATTATAAATGTCGGTGATGCGGCGCGGATCGCCGGAGCTTTCCTTAATCGCGACCAGATTTTCAACATCAGCAAGCTGATTGAATTCTTCCGGTTTAATATCGATGCGATACGCACCGGGATTGTTATAGATCATGATCGGGAGTTTGGTCGCACCGGCAACGGTGCGGAAATGTTCAATATTTTCGCGCGGATCGGCGGTATAGACCATACCCGGCAGCAACATCAGGCCATCAGCGCCAAGTTCTTCGCAGGTCTTGACGTAGCGGATGGCAGCCTGGGTCGAGAATTCGGCAACACCGGAAAGAACCGGGATGCGGCCCTTGGTGATTTCGACAGCAAGTTTCAGGACGGCGATCTTTTCATCAGGCTCAAGTGCGGTGTTTTCACCGACCGAGCCCAACATGACCAAACCATCAACGCCCGCATCAATCAAAGCTTCGATCTGTTCGGCGGTCATATCAAAATCGATAGAACCGTCTTCGTTCATCTGTGTCGCAACGGCGGGGAAAACGCCAGTCCAGTTTACCTGCATGGGAAAGCAACCTCCTGATACTGCGCAGTGAATTTGACTGCGCCTTTAATGTTCAAATGCCCTTTGTCCAAAGGACCATATGCAATTCATGTATATTGTATACAAAATATAAAAAGCGGGTGCAACGGGATTTTTCAACAAAAAGAAAAGGGCCCGAAACCGGGCCCTTTGATTGACGTTCTCTCACCGCTTGTGATCCGAAAAATCAGGCCGTCATGCCCGAAATGGTAGCGTGCGAAGACGGATTGCCGGTTGGTCCCCGGTCACAAAGGCCAGTGTCCGGGTGATGATGACGCTGTCGCACAGTTCACGTTCAACCAGTTGGCGGGCTGCTGTGCCAAATCTGGCACGCTTGTCATCATCTTCCATCAATTCTTCTATGGCATCGGCCAAAGCATTCCCGTCACGGAGCGGCACCAAAAGACCATTTTCGGTTGGCCTGACAATTTCGCGGCAACCCGGCACATCGGTTGCAACCATGGCAAGCCCGGATGCGGCGGCTTCTAGCAACGCCTTGGGCAGGCCTTCGCGCCAAGATGGCAGCACGGCCAAATCGGCATCGCGCAACAGTTTGGCAACATCATCTCGCTTGCCAAGCCATTCGACCAAACCGTCCTGCTGCCATTTGACAAGGTCCGCTTCGGTGGCACTGTCAGGATTGGCAAGATCAGCATCCCCGACCAAAACGATCCGATAGGTGCGTCCGCGTGATTTCAGGATCCGTGATGCTTCGATCAGCTCCGCCAATCCTTTGGACCACAGCATACGGGCAACAAAAATCGCGGTTTTGGGTTCTGACACGGTTTTCTGAGCTGGCGCGAATGTTGAAATGTCCACCCCCGATCCCCGGATCAGCGCCAGCCGATCCGGCTTGAAGCCAAGCTTGGTCATAAGTGCATGATCGTCCTGATTTTGCACAATCACATTGACCGAGCCAAACCGCGCATAGGCCCGCAGGATCAGCGAGACGATCGTGCGGACCAGTTTTACCTTTGCCCCACCTGAAACAAACAGGAAACCAAGACCGGTGACCATATTAACCGATCGTTTCGCCCCGACCAGAACCCCGGCAAACACCGACAGGACCACGCATTGAATGGCAACATTGACGATCACATCAGGGTTTTCGCGCCGGATCAAACACGCCAAGGCCTTCACCGTTTTTAGCGATTTGAGCGGGCTTAGGCCACCACGCGTAATTGGCAGATTGACCACCCGGAAACCTTCTTTGCGAAGGCCTTCCGTCACAGGGCCAACATTACACGCAACCACCACATCATCGCCGCGCACCAGTGCTGCACGTCCAAGTCCAATGCGATGAGAAACAAAAGACCAGTCTTCGGCGCAGACGATCATGGTCTTACGACGCGTCTGCGCTTTGAACTTTCCCGGCAATGAGTTTTCTTTGACCAACATTTCCCGGCGCAAGAAGGCCAAAGAAAGCGACAGCATGAAGACGCCAAACCACCATGACGTCCAGAAAGAATAGTTAAACAGTCCGGCAAACCAGTAAGCCGCCAACATTGCGAGTGTGAGGCCAGCCACGTTTATGCCATTGCGACACACATCCTTGATGGCCGTTACCGCTAACAGCGCGACCAATGACACCATTGTAACAAGCCCAATAAGGCCTGTTTCGAGCCAAATCTCCATGAACCAGCTATGGGGATGCCCAGGTAAAACAGATTGAGTTGAACTGCCTGCCAGATCATTTGCACCCGGCACCCAAGGTGCTGCATTGATGCCATAACCAATCAAGGGATGATCAAAAACATGGCTGAACGTAAACTGCCAGATCATTTGACGATGAACATCGACAAGCACCGTTGGAAGATAAGTGACGAAATCACGCAGCTCTATAGTGCTCTGCGTCAGACTGCTTAGCCAAAACAGAGCAACGCCAATCGTCCCTGCTATCCCAACCAAAACACCAAGCTTTAGCGCACGGTGTTTAATGAGCAAGATGATGCAAAAACCAACAGCACATGCCGCTGCCAGAATTGCTGCCACGTTGGCCCGTCCTTGCGAAACTTCGAGTATTGGCAGGATAGAGATAACAACCGCCAACGAGGCATATTTTCTCATCCCTTTTTGGTCAATTACATCTGAAATGAGTATCATTGCGCCAAAAATCAGGAAGCTTCCGACAGGTTTGAGGCGACGTGTAATGTCAAAATCAAATTCCGGTTCACGCAGCGCTTTCAAAGAAAGAAGCTCCGGATAAACCAAAATTGAAATCACACAATATGCTGCGAGAATCCAGGTTGCATAAATACAGGCATCCCAAGCCAATCGCGCCTTCGGGGCGATAAGCCGCATCAGGTACCAGATACCGGCAATCATTGAAAAACGTGCCGCCCACGTCCCAAGCGATTTCGCAGGAACGACGGAAAGACTTGCCGAGACAAGGAAAACAACAAGCGCCAAACCGACAACAAGCCCGATTGGCCCAGTAATGTCGGAGCGCATTTTACGCCATGCTTCACCATGGTCTGCCGAGGCAACGGCAAGAATCAAAGAAAGCGCTAACCCGATACCCAAGGCCGTCCGCCCAAAGAAAAACAGCGGTGCAGAAATGCCAAACAGGATGGCGGCAAGGCCAAGCATCGTGTCGCGCCAATGCCGCGTCGGGACAGTTTGTTGCATGATCTATGGTTCCATATTGAAGTCTGCCATCTTGCTAAACGTGGACTGCGCCCACGTCAATCATGGATCGACCTGCATGCTGGGCATGTGGTTTAATTGTCGCAACAATCTTCAACCTATTATGACCAAGGGACGATCATGACGGATATGAAAGCTCTTTTACGCTTTCCGGGGGAACGCAAAATCGCCCTCGTCGGTTGCCCTATTCCGTCGCCGACCAAAAACGCAATTCTTGTCCGCACCAGCTATAGCCTGATCAGTCCGGGTACAGAATTCTCCCAAGTCAGACAAACCACCGCATCGCTCATTGAAAAGGCGTGGCAACGCCCGGACCTTGTCGCATTGACATTGCGTACCCTTGGGTCTGAGGGTGCAACGCGCACACTTGATCGCGTTAATAGTCGCCTTCATCAGCCTTTACCAATGGGCTATTGCGGTTCAGGCATCATTCACGCCACTGGTGAAAACGCCGACGGGTTTTCTGTCGGGCAAAGGGTTGCCATTGCGGGCATGGGTCATGCCAATCACGCCGAATGGAACACAGTTCCGATCAATTTAGCCTGCCCCATACCCGAGACAGTGAGTGACCAAAAGGCCGCCTTTGCCACCCTGTATGCCTTGGCACTCCATGCCATGCGTCAGGGTGAAACTGCGATTGGGGATCGGGTTGTAATCATTGGTGCTGGCTTGATCGGACAACTGGTTAGCGAAGTTGCAAACGTCGCAGGGGCCCATGTCGAAATCATTGAACCCGACGCATTTCGCCGTAACACCGCGCTACAAAACGGCGCACATGCCTGTTTTGGCGAAACATCTGAATTAGCCGAAAATACATTTGATGCTGTTTATATTTGCGCCCCGGCCAAAGGTGCAAACCGTCTGATTGATGCTGCGACACGGCTATGCCGCGATCGGGCACTTATTGTTTGCGTTGGGGATGTGGCGATCAATGCCGAGCGTTCCCCGCTTTACGCCAAGGAAGTTACGATCCGGCAAGTGCGATCTTATGGACCGGGGCGCTATGATCCGGGATATGAAGAGTTTGGGCAAGATTACCCGATTGGCCATGTCCGCTGGACGATCAAGCGTAACATGCAAGCCGCCCTTGATCTAATGGCCGATGGCAGGCTTGATCCAAGCGCCCTGATCACAAGCGAAATCGCATTTACCGACATAGCCGATCATTTCACCAAAGGCCCCCTTCCCGATCACTTGGCATGCATCGTCCGCTACGACACAGCAACCCCGCAACCAACGGAACAGAAGGCAGCGCAGAAAACACTAATCCCGTCAAACACCGCACTTAAACTCGGCCTGATTGGTGCTGGTAATTACCTTGGCGGCAGTTTACTGCCCCACCTGAACAAGCGTGATGATATCGACATTGTTTCTTGTTGCTCGCAAAATGGTATTTCCGCCATGGCGTTGGCGCGGAAGGTTCCTTCTGCCAAAGCTACATCCTCTGCACGGGATGTCATTGATGATCCGAATGTAAATAGCGTCATGATCACCACCCGCCATGACAGCCACGCGGAACTGGCTGCGATGGCACTTGCGTCGTGCAAGAATGTCTGGCTGGAAAAACCGATTGCAGTTGATCAGGCGGGTCTTGAGATGCTTCGCGACCAAAATGCGCGAACACCAGAAAACAGCGTCTTCATGCTTGGCCATAACCGCCGTTATGCCCCGATGAGCACAGCATTGCGAGCAAGCCTACCTGATGGGCCGAAACATTTTCGCTATCGGGTTCGGTTTTCCCCGCTTCCTGCCAATCACTGGCTTCACCAGCCCGGTCAAGGCGGTCGAACACTTGGCGAGATCAGTCATTTCATTGATCTGATCCAAAGCCTGATCGAACGCGATATCAATGAAATTACCTGCAACTGGTTGGATCGCAAGATCGGGGACAGCATCTGGCAGCTGCGTTTCAGTGATGGATCAACCGGCGAGGTAAGTTATCTTTTGACCAATCGGCGTTGCGCAAAAGAAATCCTTGAAATCAATGCGCCCGGTTTTGATGCCAAGCTCACGGATTGGCGGAAACTTCAGATCAATGGTCGCATTGTCATGCGCAGCTGGTTTGGCCAAGACAAAGGTCAAAAGGCAGCAATTGATGCCTTTGCCAATGCGATCACATCAAGTTCTCCGCATCCGCTGACACCCAGCCTGACTGATGAGATCAGGTTGATGGCTAGTATTCTTGAGGCCGCAAACAGCTAGCGTTGATTAATGTGGTCCGGCATACAAAACCAGCAATGGCAGGGTCAATATACTGACAATCGTCGTGATCAGAATGGTCGTTGATGACCGATCAATGCAGATATTATAGCTGCCCGCCAAAATCGCGACATTGGCCCCGGATGGAAGGGCTGCAACCAATGTGACAATCGTCAACCAAAGCGGCGGCAAGTCAAAGATAAAATGCCCGACCGAAAATACCAGAAGCGGCTGAACAAACATCTTGGCAACCGTGCACAACAAGCTGGCACTTAGATTACCGCGCACCGACTGACCATAAAGCCCGGCCCCGACAAGCAACAACGCGATGGTCGGACCTGCGGTTTTAAAGCGCTCTAACGTGCCATCGACCATTTCGGGCATGCGAAGACCCGAAAGCGAGGCCAGAACACCCAGAACAATGGCAATGATGATCGGGTTTTTAACCACGCGCACAACGCTGCGCAGAACTTTGGGCAGCCAATGACCATCGCCACTGCGGGTTCCTTCGACAATCAGGATCGTAAGGCCCATCAGGGTCAATGGATGGATCGAGAGAACAATTAAAAGCGGCACCAGACCTTCTTCGCCATACACCGCCTGAACCAAGGGAATGCCCAGCAAAACAATGTTGGAAAACACCCCGCCCATGGCAGTAATGGCGGCCTCGTCGGTTTTGGCCTTAAGCCATGCGCGGGCAACAAAAAACACCAATGCGAAGTTCAAAAGAATGCCGGTGTAATAGCTTCCCCACAGGCGCAAATCGAAATGCGCGCTGATATCGGATTTCGACAAGGTCTGAAACAGCATCGCCGGGATAAAGGCATTCATCGCAATTTTGGCAAGGAACGGGATGCCTTCGCGGGAAATCACCTTGAAATAGATTAAAAGGAAACCACACAGGATCGTCAAAAAGACAGGTCCAACTTTTCCGACGATCAGATCAAGCATGCTTCCCCCGGCATAATGCACTGCAAGGCACGATAAGGGCCCAAACCCGAATTATCGTGCAAAAAGAAAGGACAGCACCAATGATGCTGTCCTGAAATACTACAAAGCAATTTAGGGACTTACCAGCCTTACGACCCAAATCCGGGGCAAGGCTGCTATGCAGATCAATTACCCGGGTCGGTTTGAACCCGCTTCACAGCGTTTTTCCACCCGGCCAAAAGACCGGCCCGACGCCCGTCTTCGATCTTGGGCTCGAAGCTGGCATCTAGGTGCCAGTTTTCAGCAATATGATCGAGATCGCGGTAAATACCGGCCTGCAAACCGGCAAGATAGGCCGCACCAAGGGCGGTTGTTTCGGTGACTTCCGGGCGTTCAACGGAAATGCCCAAAACGTCTGAAAGCATCTGACACAGCCAGTCGTTTGAGACCATGCCACCATCCACCCGAACGGCTTTTGGTGACACACCGTCTGCCGCCATGGCTTCAAACAGATCGAATGTCTGGTAACAAACACTTTCAAGGGCGGCACGGACGAATTCACGCGGCCCGGTATCACGGGTCAGGCCAAAGATCGCCCCACGGGCATCCGGATCCCAATATGGCGCGCCAAGCCCGGTAAAGGCCGGAACCAGATAAACCCCGTGATTGTCATCCAATGATTTGGCCAGACCTTCGGTTTCGGCAGCCGATTTGATAATGCCAAGCCCGTCACGCAACCATTGCACTGCCGCACCCGCAACAAAAATCGCCCCTTCGATCGCGTAGCTGGTTTTACCATTCAAGCGATAGCCAATGGTGGTTAATAAGCGATGCTGGGATGTAACGGCCTCATCACCGGTATTAAGGATCACAAAGCAGCCCGTACCATAGGTACTTTTGATATCGCCCGGTTTTAAGCAGCACTGACCAAATGCCGCCGCCTGCTGATCACCCGCCATGCCAAGAACCGGAATTTCTGCGCCAAACAGGTCCGCATCGGTAACACCGAAATCAGCTGCACAGTCTTTGACCTCCGGCAGCATATTGCGTGGTACGCGGAAGATGTCACACAGTGTGTCGTCCCAAGCATTTTCACGAATATTGAAAAGGTTGGTGCGGGCTGCATTGGTGGCATCGGTCGCATGAGATTTGCCGCCGGTCAAACGCCACAACAGGAAACTGTCCACCGTGCCAAAGGCAAGATCGCCCTGCTCTGCCCGGGCACGTGCGCCTGATACATGATCCAAAATCCACGCGACCTTGGTGGCGGAAAAATACGGATCAATCAAAAGACCCGATCTTGCATTCACCGCATCTTCAAGCGACGGATCGCGTTTTTTAAGATCATGGCACAGCGATGCGGTGCGGCGGTCCTGCCAGACAATGGCGTTATAGACCGCCTTGCCGGTTTTACGATCCCACACAACCGTGGTTTCACGTTGGTTGGTAATGCCAATGGCTGCGACCTGTTTGATATCAACCCGTGCGAGCGCCTCTTTGCAGACGGCGACCACAGTACTCCAAAGATCTTCGGGATCATGTTCGACCCAGCCACTATTGGGGAAATGCTGTGGGAATTCCTGCTGCGCGACGGAAACGGAACGACCGTTTTCATCAAAAACTATCGCACGTGAGCTTGTCGTTCCCTGATCAATGGCAAGGATGTAACGCGTATCGGTCATGTTCATTTTCCTCCCGAGCCGGCAGTTTTCCTGCCGTACGACCCTGCATGAAGTCATGCGGTACGGCCTGCCTTTGCGGCAGGACCGATGGTTTTATCGCTCTATTTAGAAAACAATTTACCCAAAAAACAATTCGTTTTCGAAAATTTTTTGCATTTTTCTCGCAAAGTGACTGTTTCGCCCGCCAATCCAGACAGTCCCGCTTGGGTAAAAACTGCCCGTTAATAGCGGCACAGGGTTTGCATCTTAACGCAGGAGTTTCAATTTTAACCGGCATCTTTTTCCCAAGGAGGGCTCTTGATGGGATTGTATGACACATTGATGAGCGTCACCAACACCGCCTATAGCGCCAAAAACGCCGTAGAGCAGGCAAGGACAATTGCATCAAACAGCCAGCCGCTTCCTGAAAAAGACAAGGAACAAAATGCCGAGCTGGCTTATATCCGCGAACACGGTTTCACCACCTATGTGAAAGAGATCGAAGATCGCAAGATCGAAGAAATGCGCGCCAAGATCCTGCAAGGCATGGGTCTTGATGAAAATGCGCTGGCTGAAATGGATGCCCCGCAGCGTCAAGCGATTGAAAAAGCCATTTCAGACGCGATTGAACAGAAGCTGAATGGCAACACACTTGCCAATGCCGAAATGGGCAAAGCCCCGAACGGCGATGAAACCAGCGGCGAGCGCCGGGATCGCATGCAGGCACAGATCGCGTTTAACCCGCGCATGTTTGCTGTCTTCACTGACCTTCAATCTGAGCTTCCTTCGGGCTCATCCCAGTCCATTCTTGGCGATGAAAAAGACGCCAATGGTGTACGAAAAAACAAAAACATTTTGGACATCTGATCGAAGCCCCCCCTGATCTGGCGACAGTCAGCCTGACCTTCTAGGTCAACCAAAACAAAGGGCGCTGCAATTTGCAGCGCCCTTGTTGCGTTCTGACAGATGGTTAACGGATTATTCGTCAACACCGCCAATGCAGACATATTTGACTTCAAGGTAATCCTCGATGCCGTATTTCGATCCTTCGCGGCCAACACCGGATTGTTTGAAACCACCAAACGGCGCAACTTCGGTTGCCATCACGCCGACATTGACACCGACCAAACCGCTTTCAAGGCCTTCGGCCAGTTTCCAGATGCGCGAGATATCGCGTGAATAGAAATAGGATGCCAAGCCGAACTCGGAATCATTGGCCATTTCCAACACTTCGTCATCGCTGTGGAACCGGATCAACGGTGCCATCGGGCCAAAGGTTTCTTCGCGGAAGACAATCATGTCGCGGTTGGCATCCGCAATCACGGTTGGCTGGAAGAACGAGTTGCCTTTTTCATGGCGCTTACCGCCGGTCAGGATGCGCCCGCCCTTGGAAACCGCATCAGCAATCTGCTTTTCAACCTTTTCAACAGCCTTTTCATTGATCAGCGGACCAATGACAACGCCTTCGTCAAAGCCATCACCAACGGTCATTCCGGAAACCTTGGCAGCGTATTTTTCAGCAAACTCGTCATAGACCTTGTCATGGATGAACAGACGGTTGGCACAAACACAGGTCTGACCGGCATTGCGGTATTTCGAGGCAATCGCGCCTTCGACAGCCGCATCGATATCGGCATCTTCGCAGACGATGAACGGCGCATTGCCGCCAAGTTCAAGACTGATTTTCTTAACCGTGTCGGCACATTGACGCATCAACAAACGCCCAACCGGGGTTGATCCGGTAAAGGTCAGTTTGCGGACGGTCGGGTTCTGCGTCATTTCAGCGCCGATCTCGACCGCATCACCGGTCACAATCGACAGCAAGCCTTTTGGCAAACCGGCACGTTCGGCCAAAACCGCCATGGCAAGGGCCGAGAACGGTGTTTCCATTGCCGGTTTAACCACCATCGCACAGCCAACGGCCAAGGCCGGGGCCGCTTTGCGGGTGATCATGGCAGTCGGGAAGTTCCACGGCGTGATGGCGGCACAAACGCCAACCGGTTCTTTGAGAACCATTACACGGCGGCCTTCGGCAAAGGTCGGGATCACATCGCCATAAACGCGCTTACCTTCTTCGGCGAACCATTGCAGGAAGCTGGACGCATAGGCGATTTCGCCTTTGGCTTCGGCAAGGGGCTTGCCCTGTTCGGCGGTCATAAGGGCGCCAAGGTCATCCTGATTTTCCATCATCAGGTCGTACCATTTCATCAAAATGATCGAGCGTTCCTTGGCCGTGCGCTTTTTCCAAAGCTTCTGGGCCTTTTCTGCCACCGCAATGGCATGTGCAACCGCATCACGGCCCAGAACCGGCACTGTGCCGATAACGTCGCCGGTTGCCGGGTTGGTGACCTGTTCTGTTTTCCCGTCTGGGGCATCGACCCACTCACCGCCAACATAGGCCTGCTGGGTGAAAAGTGACGGGTCTTTAAGCGAAACCATTATAGTGCCTCCGGATTTCTTGATTGGGAGCGACAAAATTGGATATCCCAACATCTAGTCTGCTCCGTGCGTAATGCCACATCTTTGCGAGATATTTCTCCCTTGGCAATCGCAAACAGCGCCCTTTCCCAGCTTTGCTAGAAGATTGCAACTTTCCCCTGCCGAACCGCCGGTTTTGGCAGAAAGTGCAGCGCGGTGATCCAACGCGACCTGTTCCAAGCGCGCAAAGATCGCGTTGATACGCTATCGCCACCTTCTGATAACCCCCGGTCGTATTTTTTCATTTTTTAGTGATTCTGAGCATTCCACAGGACTGATCGGAACCGAAACACCGGCTTCATGCCAACCGTGTTCCTCAAGGAGGTCACAAAAGATACAGCAATAACAATCTGTTACATTGCTATAATTTCAGTTCATTATCGAAAATTTCAAATCGCCATAATTTTCGCTTGCAATTATTTTGGGGCGTTCGTAACGTTTATGAAAGAACAGAATGACAGTTGAGAACATCTGTCACAAATAAGGGCACCAGGGAGGATACGGTTGCTCACTTCAGAAACATACGACATCGCCATTATTGGCGGTGGCATCAATGGCACGGGTATCGCACGCGATGCAGCGGGGCGTGGGCTTAAGGTCTTTTTGTGTGAAAAGAACGACCTTGCCAGCGCAACCTCATCCGCCAGCACCAAGCTGATCCATGGCGGCCTGCGCTATCTTGAGCATTATGAATTCCGACTGGTGCGCGAAGCACTGATTGAACGCGAAGTTCTGCTGCGCGCTGCCCCGCATATCATCTGGCCCTTGCGGTTCGTTCTGCCCCATGTCAAAGGCCTGCGCCCGGCATGGATGATCCGTCTTGGACTGTTTCTGTATGATCATCTTGGTGGTCGTGAAAAGCTTCCCGGTTCCGAAGGCATCAAACTGAAAACCCATCCGGCGGGCCAACCCCTGGTCAGCGGCATGGAAAAGGCATTCGTCTATTCCGATTGCTGGGTTCAGGATGCCCGCCTTGTGGTTTTGAACGCAATGTCGGCCCGTGATATGGGGGCACGTATTGAAACCCGTACCGAATGCATTTCGGCAAAGCGCGATGATGATGTCTGGAACGTCACGATCCGTAATTCCGATGATGGGTCCGAGCGTACTATCCGGGCAAGATCACTGGTCAATGCGGCGGGTCCATGGTGTGCCGAACTTCTGGAAAACCGGGTCGAAGCCAAAAAGAAACAAGGCATTCGTATGGTTCAGGGCAGCCACATTGTGGTACCCAAACTGTTTGATCATGAATATTGCTATATCTTCCAGAACCCGGACGGGCGGATTGTTTTTGCCATTCCCTATGAGCAAAACTTCACCCTGATCGGCACCACGGATCGCGACTACAAAGGTGACCCCGCCAAGGTCGCAATCAGTTCGGAAGAAACCGAATATCTTTGCCAGCTTGCCAACACCTATTTCGAAAAAAAGATCACCACAGACGATGTCGTTTGGGCCTATTCCGGTGTCCGGCCGCTTTATGGTGATGGCAGCGAAGACGCATCACAGGTCACACGCGACTATGTTCTTGAAATTGATCGTGGTGATCGCACCGACAATGGTGCGCCGCTTCTAAACATCTATGGCGGCAAGATCACCACCTATCGCAAACTTGCGGAATCCGCGATGAGCAAGCTATGCCCCCTGCTTGGGCATGATGACACCCGCTGGACAGCGACCAAACCGCTTCCCGGTGGCGATATTCCCGATGCGGATTTCGAACGTTACCTTACTGCGATGCACAATAAATTTCCGTGGATTCCACAATCACACATCTACCGCTACGTGCAAAACTACGGCACACTCACCAATACGATAATTGGTGAAGCGTCTGATCTCAAAGGGCTTGGCAAGCATTTTGGCGACGACGTATATGAATGTGAATTGCGCTATCTGGTAGATGCCGAATGGGCCAAATCGGCCGAAGACGTTTTGTGGCGCCGATCCAAACTCGGCCTGCATTTATCGGATAAGACGCGTAATGCCATTGTCCAATGGTTCAAAACCGAACCGAAATCAAAAAACACCGTGAAAGCGGGCGAAGGAAACAGTGGAAAATGACCCTTACGCTTGAAAACATAACCAAGACCGTGGGCGGGGAGACCCACATCGATGATGTGTCCATGACACTGGAACCGGGTTCGTTCAATGTCCTGTTGGGGCGGACCCTGGCCGGTAAAACGACACTGATGCGCATCATGGCCGGGCTTGAACCGCCAACCCGTGGCCGCATTTTTGTTGATGATGTTGATGTTACCGGCATGGCTGTACAGAAACGCAATGTCGCCATGGTCTATCAGCAGTTCATCAATTACCCGTCGATGAATGTCTATGACAATATTGCATCCCCGCTGAAACTTCAGGGCGTTGATGCCGCTGAAATCGAAAAGCGTGTCCGCGAGACTGCAGAACTGATGCATATCGAACATCTTCTTGACCGCTTGCCACAGGAATTATCGGGCGGGCAGCAGCAGCGTACCGCAATGGCGCGCGCGATGGTCAAGGATTGCAAACTTCTGTTGCTTGATGAACCGCTGGTCAATCTTGATTACAAATTGCGCGAAGAATTGCGCGAAGAAATTCCCAATCTTTTGGCCAAACGCGACACCATTGTTGTCTATGCCACGACCGAACCGATGGAAGCCCTGCTTCTGGGCGGGAAATGTGCGGTGATGCATGAAGGTCAGATGACCCAGTTTGGCCCAACCACGTCGGTGTATCACAACCCGGCATCGGTTGAGACCGGCCTGATCTTTTCCGATCCGCCGATCAACCTTGTCGGGGCCGAAGTACGCGATGGCATGATCTTTATGAAAAGCGGCCATCAGGTCCCGCTTGCCGGGCACCTTTCGGATTTGGCAGCGGGTCAATATACACTTGGCATTCGTGCCAACCATCTGTCGGTTGACCCAACCGGCACAGACACCATTGCCATGCAAGGACAGGTCGAACTGGCCGAAATCACCGGTTCGGAAACCTTCGTTCATGTGCATTTCAATGACGTGTCCTGGGTCATTCAGGAAGAAGGTGTTCACAACCCGCGTCTGGGTGAAGCCACCGCATTCTATGTCGATCCAACACGCCTGTTTGCTTTTGACGCAAACGGACAACTCGTGGCCGCGCCGCCGGTCGAACTTTCCACTGGCAAAGCGGCGTGAGGATAGAAAAGTAAAATGGCACGTATTGATCTTAAAGGCCTTGCGCATTCCTACTTCCCCGACCCGAAAACGGACGAGGATTATGCCCTGCGCCGTATGGAGCATGTTTGGGAAGATGGCGGTGCGTATGCCCTGCTTGGCCCGTCGGGCTGTGGCAAGACCACCCTGCTCAACATCATTTCCGGCCTTCTGACCCCGTCACATGGTCAGGTCCTGTTTGATGGCAAGGATGTAACAAGCCTTGCCCCGGAAGAACGCAACATCGCACAGGTTTTCCAGTTCCCGGTGATTTACGACACCATGACTGTGTATGAAAACCTTGCCTTCCCGTTGCGCAATCGCGGTGTCGATGAAAAACGCGTTGATGCCCGTGTACGCGAAATCGCCGGGATGCTTGATCTGACTGGTAAGCTTAAGCAAAAGGCACGCGGTCTGGGTGCGGATGAAAAACAGACGATCTCGCTGGGCCGTGGTCTGGTGCGGGATGATGTTTCGGCCATCCTGTTTGACGAACCGCTGACCGTGATTGACCCACATCTGAAATGGGTTCTGCGCCGCAAGCTTAAAGAAATTCACAACAAGCTGCGCCCGACGATGGTGTATGTCACCCACGATCAGGTCGAAGCACTTACTTTCGCTGACAAAGTCGTTGTCATGTATGGCGGCAAGGTCGTGCAGTTGGGCACCCCGCAGGAATTGTTTGAAAATCCGGCCCATACTTTTGTTGGGTACTTCATCGGAAGTCCGGGCATGAACATCATGGATTGCAACATCGATGATGGTGCTGCCTGGATTGACGGGCAGCGTATCGGTCTTTCCGATCGTCACCTTGAAGCGGTTTCCAAACAAAGCGGGAAGATCGAACTTGGTATTCGACCGGAATTCCTGAAACTTGAAACCGGCGACGTTGCCAAAGGCGATGGTGTTGAAGTCAACATCATCAAGGTCGAGGACCTTGGCCAATACAAAATCGCAACCACCCGCTTTGGCGCATCGGAAATCAAGGTCAAGCTTGGCGAAGATGCACAAATCATCGGCCAGTCCGGAATTCTGCGCTTTGCGCCGGAATGGACCAAGCTTTACGCCGACAGTCAGTTGGTCGCGTAGGGGGGAATGGGGAAATGAACAAAATCACCAACAACAAGGCCTGGTTCCTCGTCCTGCCGGTCTTCTTTATCGTCGCCATCAGCGCGATCATTCCGCTGATGACCGTTGTGAACTATTCGGTTCAGGACATTTTCGATCCACAGACCCGTTTCTTTGTAGGGACCGAATGGTTCGAACAGGTTCTGGCAGACAGCCGCCTGCATGATGCGCTGGTGCGTCAGATCATCTTTACACTCAGCGTGCTGTTCATCGAAATTCCACTGGGCATTGCGGTGGCATTGACCTTGCCACGCAAGGGCTGGGGTGTTTCGGCATCAATGGTCTTGCTTGCCCTGCCCCTGCTTATTCCATGGAATGTGGTTGGCACCATCTGGCAGATTTTCGGTCGTGCCGACATCGGTCTTGGTGGCTATGTCATCAATCTGATGGGCATTGATTATAACTATTCCCAAAATCCGATGGATGCGTGGGTCACGGTTCTGGTCATGGATGTCTGGCACTGGACCAGTTTGATTGTTCTTCTGTGCTATGCCGGTTTGCGCTCCATCCCGGATGCCTATTATCAGGCTGCCAAGATTGACGGTGCATCGCGCTGGGCCATTTTCCGCTTTATCCAACTTCCGAAAATGCAATCGGTTCTCGTGATTGGTGTGCTGCTGCGCTTTATGGACAGCTTCATGATCTATACCGAACCATTTGTCCTGACAGGTGGCGGGCCGGGAACAGCCACAACATTCCTGAGCCAGTTCTTGGTCACCATTGCCGTTGGTCAGTTTGACCTTGGTCCTGCAGCTGCATTCTCGCTGATCTACTTCCTGATCATTCTGCTGGTTTGCTGGGTTTTCTATACCGTCGTGATGAACGCCGGAAAGCGGGAGGAACAATAAAATGCAGTTCCAGAAACGTCATATCGGACTTCTACTTTATATCGTGTTCCTGTTGCTGCCGATTTACTGGCTGTTCAACATGTCGATCAAAACCAATACGGAAATTCTGGGCTCTATGACCTTGTTCCCGGACAATCCGACATTGGCAAACTATGCAACGATCCTGACCGATCCGGCCTGGTATTCGGGCTATATCAACTCGATGATCTATGTCGGGATCAATGTGGTCATTTCATTGGTTGTCGCTTTGCCTGCGGCTTATGCCTTCTCGCGGTTTAACTTTACCGGCGACAAGCATCTGTTCTTCTGGCTTCTGACCAACCGTATGGCACCGCCTGCTGTGTTCTTGCTGCCGTTTTTCCAGCTGTATTCAAGTGTCGGACTGTTTGACACCCATATTGCTGTGGCCCTTGCACATTGCCTGTTTAACGTGCCGCTTGCGGTCTGGATTTTGGAAGGCTTCATGTCTGGCATTCCAAAGGAAATCGATGAAACCGCCTATATCGACGGCTATTCGTTCCCGCGCTTCTTTACCACAATCTTCATTCCGTTGATCCGTTCAGGCATCGGGGTTACCGCCTTCTTCTGCTTTATGTTCAGCTGGGTGGAACTTCTTTTGGCCAGAACGCTGACCTCGGTCGATGCAAAACCGATCGTGGCCACCATGACCCGTACGGTTTCGGCTTCGGGACTGGATTGGGGTGTGCTTGCCGCAGCGGGTATTTTGACAATCGTTCCCGGCGCCTTGGTGATTTGGTTCGTTCGTAACTACATCGCCAAAGGTTTCGCGATGGGTCGCGTGTAATCGGAAAACAGGAGGAATATCAACATGACCTGGATGGCCTGGACCCCGATTACTGCAGCATTCTTTAGCTGCATCATCCTGACCTTGATCGGAATGGGAATTTGGCAGGCGGTTTCACCGACCGTTCCGCGCCGTGGCTTTTTGCCACTCGAAACAACGCGCGGGGATCGCCTGTTTATCAGTTTGCTTGGTGCAGCCTATATCCATCTGGGATGGCTGGCATTTACCGATGCCGCCCTTTGGATTGGGTCCATCATCGCCCTTGTATGGCTGCTTGTTGTCATGCGCTGGGGCTAAGACATCAGGAACGGTGCCGTGTCCTACAGCGGTTCCGTTCCTTCTGCACTCATATGCGGTGGGTACCCGTCTTCCCCCACTGCTCATGACCGGATCGACCGGACGCGAAAAAAGGAAGACGACCAGGGAGAAAACGACATGATCGTTAAAGCCAAAGGCGCCTCTAGCATTGTTAAAGGCAGTGCCGTTGCAGTCGCTCTTGGTCTTGCTGTGCTGGCAAACCCGGCCATGGCAGACCAATATACCGATGCAGCCAAGAAGTGGATCGACAGCGAGTTCCAGCCATCCAGCATTGATAAAGATGCCCAGATGGCAGAACTTGAATGGTTCATCAAGGCTGCTGAACCGTTTCGTGGCATGGACATCAATGTGGTGTCCGAAACCATCACCACGCATGAATATGAGTCAAAAGTTCTGGCAAAGGCTTTCTCGGAAATCACCGGGATTAACCTGACCCATGACCTGATTGGCGAAGGCGATGTTATCGAAAAACTGCAAACGCAAATGCAGTCAAACCGCAACATCTATGACGCGTATATCAATGACTCGGACCTGATCGGCACCCATTCGCGTTATGACGCAGTTGTGCCGCTGACCGATTTCATGGCTGGCGAAGGTAAAGACGTTACCTCTCCGACCCTTGATCTGGACGACTTCATCGGTCTTTCCTTCACCACGGGCCCGGATGGCAAGCTTTATCAGCTTCCTGATCAGCAGTTCGCGAACCTTTACTGGTTCCGGTATGACTGGTTCCAGCGTGAAGACCTGCAAAAGCAGTTCAAAGACAAATTCGGCTATGACCTTGGCGTTCCGGTAAACTGGTCTGCCTATGAAGACATCGCTGAATTCTTCACCAATGACGTGAAGGAAATCGACGGCAAAAAAGTCTATGGCCACATGGATTACGGTAAAAAAGACCCATCACTGGGTTGGCGCTTTACCGATGCGTGGCTGTCGATGGCTGGTGCTGGCGACAAGGGCATCCCGAACGGCCTTCCGGTTGATGAATGGGGTATCCGTGTAGAAGGTTGTGCACCGGCTGGTTCCAGTGTCACCCGTGGTGGTGCCGCAAACGGCCCGGCGGCTGTTTACGCGCTGACCAAATACATTGACTGGCTCAAAGCTTATGCTCCGCCAGAAGCCGCTGGCATGACGTTCGGCGAAGCTGGTCCGGTTCCGGCCCAGGGCCAGATTGCGCAGCAGATCTTCTGGTACACTGCCTTTACTGCCGATATGGCCAAAGCAGGCACGCCGGTTGTGAATGCCGATGGTACGCCGAAATGGCGTATGGCGCCGTCACCGCATGGCCCGTATTGGGAAGAAGGCATGAAGCTTGGTTATCAGGATGTGGGTTCCTGGACGCTGATGAAGTCCACCCCGCTTGAGCGCCGCAAAGCTGCATGGCTTTATGCACAGTTCGTAACCGCAAAATCGATCACGCTGAAAAAGACCCTGACCGGCCTGACGCCAATCCGTCAGTCTGATCTTGATACCCAGGCGATGACCGATATCGCACCAAACTGGGGTGGTCTGGTTGAATTCTATCGCTCACCTGCCCGTGTTCAGTGGTCGCCGACCGGCACCAACGTTCCGGATTATCCGAAACTGGCTCAGCTCTGGTGGCAGAACGTTGCCGAAGCTGTCACCGGGGAACGGACCCCGCAGGAAGCAATGGATAACCTTGCAACTGCAATGGACAGCGTCTTGCAGCGTCTGGAACGTGCAGGCATCGGTGGCGAATGTGCACCGAAGCTGAACGAAGAACGTGACGCCCAGTACTGGTTCGACCAGCCGGGTGCGCCAAAGGCACTTCTTGCCAATGAAAAACCGCAGGGTGAGACCGTTAAATATGACGATCTGATCGCGGAATGGAGTGCTGCCCAGTAATTCGGGCTTCACTACTGGGGGTGCCGGGGGTGATTTATCATCCCCGGCCATCCCACCAGAATTTCAAAATGCTTTTGTTTATCCATTTTCAAAACCAACCGATTTATTGCCAAGACAGAATGCTCAAAACCGTTATTACCTCCCTGCCATGAGCAACCTTCCGGGGCTGACACATCCCCTTATTTCTTCGTCAGTCCCGGCATTTTTTGCCCCGAACACAACAAGATGTCAGACAGAGTTTCATGAAAGATCCGGTTGTTTCAGTCACCAATTCACCAAAGGCCAAACAGCGCAGCAAGCTTGTGCATATTGCATCAATGACACTTGCGCTTGGCCTGATCGTTACGGGGCCTGCACACAGCGCATCCATGATGGATGATGCGATTGCCGCCTATCGCCATGGTGAATTTGAAAAATCAGCCGAAACGTTCAGCACCCTTGCCACCCAAGGGGACGCCACCGCGCAATATCTTCTGTCCTGCCAAATGATCAATGGGGCGGGCATGGATGCCAATGAAGATGCAGGCTGGGACATGATGAAACAGGCGGCAGGCAATCAAAACCCTGATGCCAGCGTTGTCATGGCCCGCAAACTTGAAGCCGAACAGGCGCCGCGTGATCTGGTGCGCGGCCTTTATCATCAGGCCGCCGATCAGAACCAGACTCAGGCCATGCTGTGGCTGGCCCTTGATGCCGTCGATCAGGGCAACAACGATGCCGCCAAATCCATGCTTGAACAGGCATGGGAACTTGGCGATCCGCGTGCCGCCACCCTTCTGGCCAACCGTTTTACCAAATCCGATAGCGGACGGTATCAGTATCTGCGTGCTGCTGCCCAGCGCGGTGAAATGCGTGCCGCGGCCTATCTCGCCGAAGAAGCCCGGTCAGTTAATGACACGGCCGAAGCGGTTGGATGGTGTGCGATTGCCACCGGACTTCCCGGCCATAACGAAGATGTCGACTGGAAAACCATTGGCGATGCGGTTGAAAAGAATTGCGGCGCATATGACAAGGATCTTGAACCCGCCGCCCGTGCGGAAAACCGCGAGAAGGTTGATCAGTTCCTCGCCCGGTTCTTTGAAGGTTATGAGCCTTGGACGCCTTGGCGGGCATGCAGCATTAACTAACGCGATCTCTATTTTCGCGATGGCACGCCTACAAAACTGGCAAGTGCTGCGGTAACGGTTTTAAGCTCGTCAGGTGTGTTGATGTTGGTAAACGGCGCAAGCCCGGAAACCAGATCGTCAAATACGACCTTTGGCGCATCAAGCGCCTGTAACGGTCCCCGCACCCGCCGATCATCAGCAGCAAGCTTTTCACCAATCACTTTGACGGCATCCCGGTGCCAGATGCTGGACAGATAATGATCGCGGTCCGCGTGGCTGGCGAAGGCGGCTTTAACGTTGGTGTTTTGGACAGCATTAAGTAATCGCTTGACCATATCGACCGGCACAATCGGGCAATCAACCGGGAAGGTCACAAGCCAAGCGGTATCTTCTGGCAACGCATCAAGCCCGCCCAAAATGCCGCCCAATGGTCCCTGCCCGGCTTGTGGTTTGTCGGCAACGACCGGCAAGCCGTAAGCTTTAAAAACATCCGCATCCTCGTTCGAGGAAATCATCACATCATCACATTGCACTTGGGCGACGTCGATCACGCGCGTCAGCAACGTTTTGCCACCAACCTCGCGGAACGGTTTGTTCCCGCCCATGCGCCTGCCTTCACCACCGGCAAGGATCAGTGCGGCGGTTTTTGGTTGCTTTGTTTTGTCGGTGAGGGCGGATGATGCCGTCATGATGTCGTCGCGATCCAAACCGTTCTGATTAATGACGAAAAGTCATAGCCATGTTGCCTTTATCGCAATTGCCTGTGTGATATTTGTCGCCTATAAATTTCACAAGCACAATGGCAACGTCGCGTAAAACGTTTGCCCGAAACCGGACGACCGGATTTCGTCATCAGACCATCGGGGACGGCCCCTTATACCAAGGAGGCCCCTAATGGCCTGGATTGCATTGATCATTGCCGGTGTTCTGGAAGTTTGCTGGGCATCCGGCCTGAAATATTCCGAAGGTTTCACCAAACCCGTTCCGACCATTTTCACCCTTGTCACCATGGCGGGCAGTTTCTGGCTGCTCGCACTTGCCATGCGGACCATTCCGCTGGGCACGGCCTATGCCATCTGGACCGGGATTGGTGCCGTTGGCGCGGTGATTTTCGGCATCATGGTTCTGGGTGAATCTGCCAATATCGGGCGCTTGATCGCCATCTGCCTGATCCTGTCTGGCATCGTGATGTTGAAGCTGTTTAGTCCGAGTTAAGCTAACGACCTACATACTTCAAATTACAAAACGGGGCAGCGATTGGCTGCCCCGTTTTCATTTTCAGACCGCCAAACGTGTTAGACGCCCGCAGGAATACCGCTGCGTTCAACTTTACGCGGCGAGGTAATTTCTTTCCATTTGGAAAGCGCCTTGTTCACGGCGGGATAGGGTTCGCGGCGGATGAACTCGCCGTCACCACATTTGGCAATGACAACGCCTTCTTCCGCGGCAATGCGGCCACGGCTGAGGGTATAGCGCGGAAGACCGGTGACTTCGTGGCCTTCAAACACGTTGTAATCAATTGCTGATTGCTGATGTTTGGCGGTGATGGTTTTCGAAACCTTCGGATCCCAGACCACAATATCTGCATCCGCCCCGACAAGGATTGCCCCTTTGCGCGGATAGACATTCAGGATCTTGGCAATATTGGTCGAAGTCACCGCGACGAATTCATTCATCGTCAAACGGCCGGTATTCACCCCATAGGTCCACAAAAGCGGCATGCGGTCTTCAAGGCCACCCGTCCCGTTCGGGATTTTGGTGAAATCGCCGACACCCATGCGTTTTTGTTCGGTGGTGAACGCACAATGGTCGGTGGCAACAACCTGAAGGCTGCCCGATGCCAGACCGTTCCACAAGCCATCCTGATGCAGCTTGCTGCGGAATGGCGGGGACATGACGCGGCGTGCGGCATGATCCCAATCGGCATTGGCATATTCGCTGTCATCAAGCACAAGATGCTGGATCAAAGGTTCACCAAAGACGCGCTTGCCGTTGGCGCGCGCACGACGGATGGCTTCGTGGGCCGGTTCACACGATACATGAACGATATAAAGCGGCACATTGGCCATATCGGCAATCATGATCGCACGGTTGCACGCCTCGCCTTCAACATCGACCGGGCGGGAATAGGCATGTGCTTCGGGCCCGTTATTGCCTTCGGCAAGCAATTTCTGCTGCAAGGTCGCAACCACATCGCCGTTTTCAGCATGAACAAGCGGCATCGCACCGAGTTCCGAACAGCGCGAGAAGGATGCAAACATTTCATCATCATCGACCATAAGCGCGCCCTTATAGGCCATGAAATGCTTGAATGTGTTGATGCCTTTTTCTTCGACGACAATTTTCATTTCGTCAAAGACCTGTTCGCTCCACCAGGTCACAGCCATGTGGAAAGAATAGTCACAAACCGCCTTGGACGATTTGTTATCCCATGCCTGTAATGCTTCAAGCAGCGACTGGTTCGGGGCCGGAAGACAGAAATCAACCACCATGGTCGTGCCACCGGCAACCGCGGCCTTGGTGCCGCTTTCAAAATCGTCTTCGGAATAGGTGCCCATAAAGGGCATTTCCATATGGGTGTGCGGATCAATCCCGCCGGGCATCACATAGCAGCCGTCGGCGTCAATCACCTTGTCCCCGGTCAGGTTGTCCCCGATGGCGGCAATCTTGCCGTCTTCGACCAAAATGTCGGATTTATATGTCAGATCGGCGGTAACAATGGTTCCGCCACGAATAACCATGGACATCGGTGGCTCCTTGTCTGTCTTTGGGGCGAAAAGTTGCGGGCAGTCCCGGCATTCCGCCAATTTCCCCGACATCGTCAGGGCGTAAATTCAAACGTCGGCTTTAAGGTAGATCCGTCCGGCGAACAGATGCCCGCCGGACGGTTCAAGATCGGATTACATCGCGCTCTTGTCGGTTACAGCATGGGTCCAGGCACCTTCCGGCTCCTTGGAGATCACCGGATCGGAACCACCAGACAGCAGGCTGTCAACGGTACGCTGATAGGCTGCTTCGTCCAGTTTGCCGCTGTCACCCAGCAGCTTGGCGATTTCCTGCATCATGCGAACCTGATGCTTTTCGGTCTGGGCACCGGTGGCATCGTTATCAAGAACGATCATTGCCGCGTCTTCCGGGTTTTCTTTTGCCCACATCCAGCCCTTCATGCTGGCATCGACAAAGCGTGCCATCTTGTCAACGAAAGCCGGATCTTTCAGCTTGTCTTCAAGAACATAAAGGCCGTCTTCAAGGGTTGCGACACCCTGATCTTCATATTTGAAGACCTTAAGGTCGTCGGCCGAAATACCGGCATCAATCACCTGCCAGTATTCGTTATAGGTCATGGTCGAAATGCAATCGGCCTGTTTCTGGATCAACGGATCAACGTTAAAGCCCTGTTTCAGGACGGTAACGCCTTTGTCCCCACCATCGGTCGGAATGCCAAGTTTCGACATCCAGCTTAAGAAAGGATATTCGTTGCCAAAGAACCAGACGCCAAGCGTCCGGCCCGGGAAGTCATCCGGGCTTTCAACACCGGTTTCCTTCAAGCAGGTCAGCATCATGCCCGATTTGGCAAATGGCTGTGCGATATTGACCAACGGAACGCCTTTTTCGCGCGATGCCAGAGCAGACGGCATCCAGTCAACAACCACATCTGCACCACCACCGGCAATAACCTGTGGCGGGGCAACATCCGGGCCACCCGGATTGATCGTTACGTCAAGATCAGCTTCTTCGTAGAAGCCTTTGTCGAGTGCCACATAATAGCCCGCAAACTGGGCCTGTGTGACCCATTTAAGCTGCAAGGTTACTTCATCTGCTGCCATCGCCGAAAACGATGAAAGCCCGAAACCCAACCCCAATGCAGTCGCAAATAATTTATTCATTCGTCGATGTCTCCTCAGGTTGTAGTCAAGTCCTCCCGGTGGGCCGTCTTTGATTGTGCCTTTAATGGCGACGTACCCTAAAAGACGGATGCCATGACGTTGCTTTTCTCTCGATATAAGCCACGGCTCCGTAGAAGGCAGTCCCCGCAAGGGCTGCCAATGCGATTTCCGCCCACACCATGTCGATATTCATCCTGCCCACCTCGGTCGAGATGCGGAAACCCATACCAACAATCGGGGTGCCGAAAAATTCGGCGACGATTGCACCAATCAGCGCAAGCGTGGAATTGATTTTAAGTGCGTTGAACACAAACGGCATCGCCGCTGGCAACCGCAGTCGGAAAAGCGTCGACCAATAGCCCGATGCATAGGTCGCCATCAGGTCCTTTTCCAGTTTCCCTGCCGCGTTCAATCCGGTCACGGTATTCACCAGCATCGGGAAAAAGGTCATGATCACGATAACTGCGGCCTTTGATTGCCAGTCAAAGCCAAACCACATCACCATGATCGGTGCGACGCCAATGATCGGCAAGGCCGAGACCATATTGCCAAGCGGCAAAAGACCGCGTTTCAGGAACGGCACACGGTCAACCGCAATCGCGACGATAAAGGCCGATCCGCAGCCCATGACATAGCCGCTGAGAACCGCCTTCACAAAGGTCTGATAGAAATCAGCCGCCATGATGTCGGTCGAGGTCACAAACCGAACGCCAATCATGCTGGGCGGTGGCAACAGAACCTGTGGCACGCCAAATCCGGCAACGACGACTTCCCAGACAAACAGCAACCAGACGCCGAATGCGACGGGCACAAAGATATTGGCTGATTGCTGTTTGGCCGTTTCAAGACTGCGGTAATTGGCAATCACATCAATCCCGCGCCAGACAAAGGCCCAAAGCGAGATGATAAACAACCAGAACCCCGTGCTGGCATAGCCAGCCACACCGTATTCATAAAGTGCGTCAATTGCCTGCCAGGCACCAAAGACCGCAACCGCCAGAACGATTACCGCATGCCAAACCGTGCGCACACCAATCCATGTGAATGCCGCCCCGGTGATCACGCAAAGCGCCATCGCACTGGCAAGACCGGTGATATCACCCACAAAGGCAACCTGTTTGCCGGTATCAAGATCAACACCCGCCAGCGGGAAGATCAGGGCCAGCAGGGCTGCAATTGCCGCGACCAGACAAAATCGATCAAGTTTTATCTGTGTCATGCGCCAACTCCCATGCGGGCCAGAACGCGCCGTTCGCACCAACCGACAATCATTACCATCATTGCCGCGACAAAGGCCGCGGTAAACAGGGCCGACCAGATTTGAATGGTTTGACCATAATAGGACCCTGCCAGAAGACGCGCGCCAAGGCCGGCCTGCGCACCGGTTGGCAATTCGCCAATGATCGCACCGACCAGACTGATCGCAATTGCGACTTTCAGGCTGGCAAACAGATAGGGCATGGCAGATGGCAAACGAAGCTGCCAGAAGGTCTGCCATTTCGAGGCATTATAGGTCCGCATCAGATCAAGCTGGATGACCTGCGGGGACCTGAGCCCCTTGACCATGCTGATCGTGATCGGGAAAAAACAAAGATAGGTCGAAATAACCGCCTTCGGGATCAGTCCCTTGATCCCGATTGCGCCCAGAACAACAATCACCATCGGCGCAATCGCAAGGATCGGAATGGTTTGCGATGAAATCACCCACGGCATCAGGCTTTTTTCAAGCGTCGTGACATGGACAATGCCGACCGCCAACAGAATGCCCAACAACGTTCCGCTGGCAAAGCCAAGCAGGGTCGAGGAAAGCGTCACCCAGCTGTGATAGACCAAGGACCGCTTTGACGTGATGTTGGTGGCAAAGATGGTCTTATACATTTCCTGAACGACTTGATGGGGGGCTGGCAGGATCGGGCGTTCCTGTGCCAGCGTATCTTCGATCAGCTGCGTCGTAGTCCAGGTTTGATCGGCCCGGTTATAGCGGTCAATCTGGGTCGGGGCATTCATGAAAATCGCCCCGACATACCACATGACCAGAAGCGCAATCATAATGACACACACCGGCCCCGTCTGGCCCGACATCATACGGGTCCAAAGCGACGGTCCGGCAATCGATCCGGTCAGGCTGGCTGTGTTACTCGTCATTGCCATGCCCCGCACGTAGCCCTTCACGAACACGATGGGCAATTTCAAGAAATTCCGGGGTTTCACGGATATCGAGAGTCCGGTCTTTGGGGAAGTTGGTTTCGATCACATCAATGATCCGGCCCGGACGCGGTGACATCACGACGATTTTGCTTGAAAGATACACCGCCTCGGGGATCGAGTGGGTGACAAATGCAACCGTCTTGTTGGTGCGCGCCCACAGCTTCAAAAGCTGTTCATTCAAATGGTCACGGACAATTTCATCAAGGGCCCCGAACGGTTCATCCATCAACAACAAATCGGCATCGAATGACAGCGCACGCGCAATGGAGGCCCGTTGCTGCATGCCGCCAGACAACTGCCATGGGAACTTCTTTTCAAACCCGTTCAGCTCAACAAGTTTCAAGGCGTCATGGGCACGTTTGATGCGCTCTTCCTTGGAAAGCTCCATGATTTCAAGCGGCAAGGTCACGTTGCGTTCAATGGAGCGCCACGGCAAAAGGGCGGGTGCCTGAAACACATAGCCATACGCACGGTTTTCACGTGCGGCTTCGGGCGAAACGCCATTGATCGAAATATCGCCGTCCGTTGCCTTTTCCAGATCGGCAATCACACGCAAAAGCGTTGTTTTCCCGCAGCCCGACGGGCCGATAAAGGAAACAAAATCGCCTTCGTCAATCGTCAGATCAACTTCGGAAAGCGCATAAACAGGTCCGTCAGCCGTCTGAAAAGTCAGCGACAGGTTTTTAATATCAACAACTGCTTTCTTTGATGCGGGCATCGCAGCAACATTATTGACGACTTCTTTTAGCGTCATGGGGTATCCCCTGATCGTATGTCTCTCTCGGAACCAAAAGTGTCTCTTTTGGCGCACTCAATGGAAGCTTCCCTCAGGGACGTTGCCCTGAACCTTGCCGACATTTACCCGGTCGTTGCCGGAATTGCGGAATAAACCCGCGTGTCGGTCAAAGCAAAACGGCAAACAGGTTTACCCGCTTGCCGGTCGTATGAAATCAATTCCCGTCCGTCAGGCGCGTATAGGTCGAAGGCCTGCGGTCGCGGAAGAACTGCCAATTATTGCGGATTTCGCGCACCATCGACATATCCATGTCATGGACCAGCAGTTCATCATTATCACGCGATGCCTGTGCTTCGATCTCGCCGCGTGGATTGACGAAATAGCTTTGGCCATAAAACTCGCCGATATCCCATGGGGCTTCGCGCCCGACCCGGTTGATCGCACCGATAAAGCAACCATTGGCTACCGCCGATGCGGGCTGTTCAAGTTTCCAGATATATTCCGAAACCCCGGCAACGGTCGCCGACGGATTGACGATATATTCCGCACCATTGAGTGCTAGCGCACGCCAACCTTCCGGGAAGTGGCGGTCATAGCAAATGTAAACACCAAGCTTGCAATACTGGGTTTCAAACACCGGCCAGTTCGATGCACCGGGTTTGAAGAAGAACTTCTCCCAGAAACCGGCAACATGGGGGATATGGGTTTTGCGGTATTTCCCAAGATAAGTCCCATCGGCGTCAATCACGGCAGCGGTGTTGTAATAAACCCCGGTAATGTCTTCCTCATAGATCGGAACGACAATGACCATTTTGTATTTGGCCGCCAGTTCGCACATCAGTTGCGTGGTTGGGCCATCGGGGATTTTTTCGGCTGCGGCATACCATTTCTTGTCCTGACTGGGACAGAAATACGGTTGCGTGAAAACTTCCTGAAAACACAGAACCTGCACACCTTTTTTACCCGCCTCTTCGATATAAGGCAGGTGTGCTTCAATCATGGCCTTGCGGATTTCTTCGGGCGTCTGATCTGTTGAGCCTTTCAGGCTCATTTGAATCAGGCCCCCTCTCAGCTTTGACATCCGAGATACCTCCTTGATCTGATATTTTATGCCCTTGCCGCTTATGCGGTCTGACGGACTTATGCCCAAGCGCGCCCCAAAGACCCTTTGTTTTTTTGGGTCATTTCCCAGATGGGACGCGATCAGAAAATCGCGAAACAGATGTTTCCTCAGAAGCGTTGCAGAACCGTTTTGTTTTTATCGGAACTGCAAGCAAGCACCCTTTGCCCATCCAAGGGCAAAGGGTTCAATGTCTTTGATCCTAGTCGATCTCTTTAAGCACTTCGCGCAGTGTTCCAAACAGCTCATCAATATGTGATTTCTCAATGATCAGCGGCGGAGACAGCGCAATGATATCGCCGGTGGTCCGGATCAGGATGCCTTTTTCAAATGCCTTGAGGAAGGCATTGAAAGCACGCTTGGTCGGGAATCCTTCGATCCCTTCAAGCTCGATCGCACCGATCAGGCCAAGGTTACGAACATCTTTGACCAATGGCAGGTCGATCAGGCTATGCACCGCATCTTCCCAATACTGGCCAAGTTCCTTGCCCTTGCCATACAGACCTTCTTCTTCATAGGTCTCAAGCGTTGCCATGGCCGCCGCACAGGCAACAGGATTGCCCGAATAGGTGTAACCGTGGAACAGCTCGATCATGTTTTCAGCACCGGTCATGAAGGCATCATGAATGGCATCCGTGGCAAACACGGCCCCCATCGGAATCGTCCCGTTGGTAAGACCTTTTGCGGTTGTGACCAGATCCGGCTGAACACCGAAATAATCCACGGCAAACGGCGCGCCAAGGCGACCAAAACCTGTAATGACTTCATCAAAGATCAACAAGATGCCATGCTTGGTGCAAATCTCGCGCAGGCGTTCAAGATAACCCTTTGGCGGGATCAGAACGCCGGTCGACCCTGCAACCGGTTCAACAATGACCGCCGCAATCGTTGACGGATCATGCAGCGCGCAAATGCGTTCAAGATCATCGGCAAGGAACGCACCATGTTCAGGCATTCCGCGTGTGACACCGTTTTCTTCGGGCAGATAGGTATGACGGATATGGTCAACACCACCCAGCATCTGGCCAAAGGTTTTGCGGTTACCCGAAATGCCGCCAACCGAAATGCCGCCAAAGTTCACACCGTGATAGCCGCGTTCGCGCCCGATCAGGCGGGTCCGCTGTCCATCACCACGTGCGCGGTGATAGGCCAGTGCGATCTTAAGCGCCGTCTCAACCGATTCAGAACCAGAGTTGGTATAGAAAACATGGTTGAGGTCGCCCGGCATCAACTGTGCCAAACGATTGGCCAGTTCGAACGCCTTGGGGTGGCCCATCTGGAAAGCAGGCGCATAGTCCAGCTCGTCCATCTGTGCTTTGACGGCTTCGACGATTTTTGGACGTTTGTGACCGGCGTTACAGCACCAAAGGCCTGCGGTCCCGTCCAGAATCTGGCGGTTATCGTCGGTCGTGTAATACATGCCATCGGCAGCGACCAGCATACGCGGCGTCTGCTTGAACTGGCGGTTGGCCGTAAACGGCATCCAGAATGCCGAAAGGTCATTCGGTCGGCTGATTTTCGTGGTGGCTGTCATAAAAGGTCTCCCGTACCTTTTTATTGCTTCCCTGATACCGGATCGGATGCGGGCATCTGACGTCCGATATCTGATATTTTGTCCCGACCTTAAATGTTCGATTTGGCGTGGTGACCAATATGTCGCACATTCACTGTCTGAGACGGCCTGCCAAGCAGGCAGGCAAAAATCGTTAGCATGAGACACGCCCATGCACTAGAGCTTTAACACGACCGGAGAATTGTTTCGAATATTCGACCGTCAAACACCATTTCAGCGACCCTGTTTTTTGTTTACGGCGTCTATTTTCTGTTTATCTTTCATCGGTGCTGTTCGATATTTCGGACAAAACCGACTCTTGACCTTGATCAAGAACGACGCGCATAAAAAAGTTTCTTTTGCATATTTACGGTAGAGGTTATTTTAACCTGACCAAACGGTCAAGATAAATGACGCAAATCAGAGAGCATGGATGACCTCATTTAAAACCGGCGCTAAACAGGACCATCAACCTGGCGTAAAACCCGCAGTAAACGGCGCGCATAAGGCTGCAATTCGTCAAGAAAACGAAGAGCAAATTCTTGCCGCTGCCGAACAGGTTTTTGCCGATTATGGCTTCAAGGGTGCGACCACCGCCCGCATCGCCGAAATGGCCAAAGTTCCGAAGGCCAATGTGCATTATTATTTCAGCACCAAGGAAGTGATCTATCGCCGGATCATGGAAGATGTCTGTGATCACTGGCTCCAGGCTGCCATGACGTTTGATAACAGTGCCGACCCGGCCGTCATCCTGCGCGGATATATCGAAGCCAAGATGGATTTATCGCGTGCCCGGCCCTATGGATCGCGTCTTTGGGCCCATGAAATCATCCGTGGTGCAAAGTTTTCATCTGATTATATCTCGACCACAGTCAAGAACTGGCTTGATAGCCGCGTTGTCGTGATCAAGGGCTGGATTGCCGAAGGCAAGATGGATGACATCGAACCCTATTCATTGATGTATATGATCTTTGCCACCACCCAGCATTACGCCGATTTCGGACGTCAGATTGAAATCTTCAACGATGACCAGCCACTAAGCGAAGAACAATTCGCCGAGGCAAAAGAAAACGTCGTTAGAATTATCCTTAAAGGCGTTGGGCTTAGCTGAAAAACCAACCAAACCTTTTCTAAAAGATAGCACACCCACCACTTCCGGATAGTTGTGCAATCATGCGCACGGACAAATCTTTAATGGCAGCCTTAGCTTCTATTGTCCGAGGTCCAGAATGGCGCGCCCGACCTTTTCCAAGTGCGCCGCCGGAATGTGTTTTGCTGTTTTAATCTCTGGCGGCCTGATTGCCGCGCTTGCCCCCACGGCACGCGCAGAGTCCCCTGTTATCCAATTGACTGAAAACACAACGGCCAACACCGGCTGTCGTGCCATGTCTGTCGGTGGTGCCAGTGGTTGGGAGCCGATTTCCTACATTGATCCGGAAGGTCGGCAAGGCGGCGTTGCGATTGATATCCTGAAACAATACAGCATGGATCACGGCATCCGGCTTGATCTGCTTTTGGACATTCCCTGGTCCCGGTCGATCCAGATGCTCGATAAGGGCGAAATTGACGTCATTTCAGGTGCGTATTTCACCGCCGAGCGCGACAGGATTTACACCTATAGCGAACCCTACATCTCCGACGATGTCATGGTTTTCCAGCATCGCGAAAATCAGTTTGAAGTCACCGGAATGCATGACCTGATCGGCTATCGCGGTGCCCGTCCGCAAGGTGGAAGCTACGGCGATTACATCGACAAATATGCCGAACACCGTCTGGATATGATGTTTTCACCGACCGGCGACCGCATTTTCAATGTGCTGCTTAGCGGGCGGGCCGACTATGTCATGCTGGGCCGATATGACGGCATGGCCAATATTTCCCGCGACAAACTGGCAAATGAAATCAAACCGGTCGAACCACCGATTGTCCGAAACGAAGTCCGTTTTCTGTTTTCGCGCAACAGCCCCTGTGCCCGCCATGTCGAAAACATCAATATTCTGATCGAAACACTTGATGAAGATGGCACGCTGCAAAGATGGACCGAAAGCCATCTGAGCGCTTCCACAGACAGCGGCAGTTGACCTAGCCCCAGAAGAAGCCCCCACACCCCCGCGCCCACCAGCCGGATAATGAAAAGCGGGGCGGGTTAAACCCGCCCCGCCCTGGGTGGCTGCATGGTCAGCCACGGGAGGTCCATTTAGCTGCGATCAATCGGACTTTGCCATCACCGTTTCATCGGCCTTGGCCAAAACAGCACTTAGAAGAACCTGGCCACCGGCATCGGACCAGTGTTTGTGAACTTCTTCGATTTCGTTGTGCGAAATGCCGTCGACACACGGGATAAAGATCATGGCAGTTGGGCAAACTTGCGCCAGATAACAGGCATCATGACCGGCACCCGATACGATTTCACGTGACGAGAACCCGCCAAGTTCGGCCCCCTTACGCACCGCATCGACGCAAGACGCATCAAACGGAACCGGGGCGTAGTAGAAAATTTGCTCGAACTCGGTTTCAAGGCCGATATCGCTGGCAATTTTTTCCACACCTTCGCGCAACGCCTTGTCCATATCGGCCAGAACCGCATCATCAGGATGACGGAAATCGACCGTGAAGAATACTTCGCCGGGGATCACGTTGCGTGAATTGGGATGGATTTGCATCATGCCCACCGTGGCACAGGCCAAGGGGGATCGATCCAGACCAATCTTGTTGACCAGATCGACAACACGTGCGGCACCAAGCAGCGCATCCTTGCGGGTTTTCATCGGGGTCGGTCCGGCATGGGCTTCGACACCGGTGAATTTGATTTCATACCACCGCTGTCCCTGGGCATCGGTGACAATACCAACGTCCTTGCCTTCGTCTTCAAGGATCGGGCCCTGTTCGATATGGGCTTCGAAATAGGCCCCCATCGGATGGGCATCAATGGTTGGCTCATCCGGGCCCATATAGCCAATGCGCTTCAGTTCTTCGCCCATGGTTTTGCCGTCAATATCGGCGCGTCCATGACCGTATTCCAGGTCAAAGACCTTGGCAAAAACGCCAGATGACACCATTGCCGGGGCAAAGCGTGATCCTTCTTCATTGGTCCATGACACCACCTCAATCGGGGCTTCGGTGTCGTATTTGGCTTCATTCAGAGTTCGGATCACTTCAAGCCCGGACAATACGCCATATACACCATCATATTTACCGCCGGTTGGCTGGCTATCAAGGTGGCTACCGATAACAATTGGCGGCAGATCGGGGTTCTTGCCTTCGCGACGGGCAAAGATATTGCCCATCTTGTCAATGCGGATCGAACAGCCTTCGGCCTCGCACCATTTGATGAACAGATCGCGGCTTTCACGGTCAAGATCGGTCAGGGCCAAACGGCAAACGCCGTCCTTTGGCGTTTTACCGATTTTGGCCATTTCCATCAGGCTATCCCAAAGGCGATCCCCGTCAATCGACAGATTACGTACACTGGGTTGAACAGTCATAAATTCGTCCTTCTTCCTTGGTGGCGCTGATGGCTTATTCTGCAGCCTGACTCATCGGATTGAGCGGATGTTCCGGCCATGTCATGGGTGGCTTGTCGGTTTTGACCGGCTCCATGGTGATACAATCAGGCACCGGGCAAATGTGATAGCAAAGGTTACAGCCAACGCATTCCTCATCGACCACTTCAAACACACGCCCGCCTTCGGGCTTGTTGGTCATGGTGATGGCCTGATGGGATGTATCTTCGCAGGCGATATGGCAACGGCCGCACTCAATGCAGTTATCAGGGTTGATCACTGCCTTGGTATCGTAATTCATGTTCAGCTCGTTCCAGTCAGCAACCTGTGGAACAGCCGCACGGGTGAATTGATCGACACTGGTATAGCCTTTGTCATCCATCCACTGGCTCATGCCATCGATCAGATCGTCCACCACGCGGAAACCATAGATCATCGCAGCGGTACAAACCTGAACCGCATTTGATCCCAGCGCCATGAACTCGACCGCGTCTTTCCACGTGGTGATGCCACCAATGCCGGAAATATCAAGGTTCCGGGTTTCTGGCGTGCGGGCGATTTCAGCCACCATGTTCAGGGCAATCGGTTTAACCGCCGATCCGCAATACCCGCCATGTGTGCCTTTGCCATCGACAACCGGTTCGGGGATCATGTTGTCGATATCAACCGAAATGATCGAGTTAACGGTGTTAATCAATGACACCGCATCCGCCCCGCCCTTATAGGCGGCCTCGGCCGACCACAGGATGTTGGTGATGTTTGGCGTCAGTTTGGTAAAGACCGGAATATCGACCGCTTCCTTGACCCAGCGGGTGACCTGTTCGACCATTTCCGGGACCTGCCCGATGGCCGATCCCATGCCGCGTTCGCACATGCCGTGCGGGCAGCCAAGGTTAAGCTCGATCCCGTGCACACCGCTTTCGGCGATCTGCTGGGCAAGATCTTTCCAGATTTTTTCTTCGATCGGGGCCATCATTGATCCGATGATGACGTGATCAGGATATTCTTTTCGGCATTCGCGGATTTCCTGAAGATTGACCGCCAATGGCCGATCAGAAATCAGTTCGATATTGTTGATGCCCAAAAGACGGCGATTCTGATCATGGTGCGCGCCATAGCGCGAGGACACGTTGATCACGGGCGGATCAATGCCAAGGGTTTTCCAGACAACCCCGCCCCAGCCTGCCTCAAAGGCACGCACGACGTTGTATTTTTTGTCCGTCGGCGGTGCGGATGCCAGCCAGAACGGGTTTAGTGAATCGATCCCGGCAATTTTGCAGCTTAGATCAGCCATTTTCTCTCTCCCTCTGACTGGTGCTCAGGCGCTGGTGGATTTAAGGAACGCATCAATGGCGATGGCGGCCTGTTTGCCGTCTTCAACCGATTGCACGGTCAAATCTTCACCACTTTTGATGCAGTCACCACCGGCAAACACACCGGCCGCAGTCGTTTGATAGGTTTTATCGACAACGATTTTGCCGCCGGTGATCTCCATCCCGGCAAGGTCATCGGTTTTGATTTTTTGTCCGATGGCCTTCAAAATCTGATCGGCACGCACTTCAAAGGTCTCACCCGTTCCAACCAGTTTGCCACTGGCATCAAGTTCGGTTTTTTCGAACTCCATACCCATCAGCTTGCCATTGGCCTTGATCGCAACCGGCTTGGCCCAATAGCGCACAACAACACCATTGGTTTTGGCCAGATCCTGTTCGAACTCGGTCGCGGACATGTTTTCCGCACCACGACGATAGACAAGGGTGACTTCTTCTGCCCCCAGACGTTTGGCCTGAACCGCGGCATCAATTGCGGTATTGCCACCACCAATGACGATCACGTTATTGCCCACCGGCATGTCGGATTTCGGTTCGGTCTGACGCAGTTGTTCGATGAATTTGATCGCGTCATCAACACCGGGGAATTCTTCGCCTTTAAGGCCAAGATTATTGGTCGATCCAAGACCGACACCAACAAACACCGCATCATAGGAATCCTGCAAGGCCGCGATGGAGATGTCTTTGCCAAGGGCTTTGTTATATTCGATGCGAATACCGCCAATTCCCAACAGGAATTCAACCTCGCGCTGGGCGAAATCATTGGTCATCTTATAGGCGGCCAAACCATATTCGTTTAAACCGCCCGGCTTTGCCTTGGCTTCAAACACCGTCACATTGTGACCAAGCATCGCCGCACGGTGCGCGCACGATAATCCGGCAGGCCCGGCACCGATCACGGCAATGCTTTTGCCGGTTTCGGCTGCACGTTTGAACGGATGGGGCAGATCGCGCGCCATCAGATGGTCAACGGCGAAACGCTGCAGGCTGCCGATTTCAACGGCGGTATCTTCGGCGACATTGCGCACACAGGCCTGTTCGCACAACACTTCGGTCGGGCATGCACGGGCACAGGTGCCGCCCATGATGTTGGCCGACAAAATGGTTTTTGCCGCGCCATCCGGGTTGCTTGTGCTGATCTTGCGGATGAAGCCTGGAATATCGATGGATGTCGGGCATGCGGTAACGCACGGCGCATCATAGCAATACAGGCAACGATTGCTTTCTGCCATTGCCTGTAGCGTGGAATAAGCCGGGTGCAGATCGGAAAACCCGTCATCTGCGTCATTATGGCCGATAGCACCATGGGCGGCACCGGACTTCTGAGCTTGCTTGGCCTGCAAGTTGGTCATGTGTTTTGTCTCCCTGCCAAAAAGGCGTCCTCTCCTGACGTCATCGAGAGACAAAACAAGAATGCAAATACGGATCGACCAACGGCCTGCATTTGACCCCACGGCGGGATCAGAATGGATTTATGGCGTTACGTGGACGGGCGCGGGCCCGACCAACCTTGGGTCTTCTCGTATCGACATTCTTGGCGTATCCGTCCGGCTTATGCCGGTTCCCAGTATTTAATCTGCCGTGCATTTATAGTTTCGGGGTTATCCCCGGTTGATTACACGTGCAGATGCCTCTCTCTGACGTAAACAGCATGTCCAATCCTGATCATTTGGTCAAGATTAAAAATTCACCGCTGAACCGAAAATCGTATTTCTTGGAATTTCGTTCTGAAAACCGCAGAAAACGGCCCTTGAAAAAGGTGTTCCCTTATCGTCATTGGACCCATAATTCCCCAGGCTGAGGGTATTTTTCACAAAATAATGATCTGTTTTGATCGATCAGCCTGATTTGAATATAGGCAAATGATGCAACCCGCCAGACAGTGCCCATTGATTAACCAGTCCTCATGAAATGCCGATCAATCCAACCGGGCAAGAAGGCAACACAGCCGGTTGCATGTACTTTTTTTCGATGTAATCACAAAATTTTTCCCAATACAGACATGTCTTTCAGCGGGATTTATGTTGTTTCGCGGCGAAAAACACCTATCAAACAGATAAGTGAAATCTACTATATTCAACTTTTTAGCGAAAATATTTCATTTTTATGTATCCTTTATCTGTGTCGCCTCAACTGGCGGCGGGGAATGCATATCGGGGAAACCGTCGTACCGCCGTCATTGACCATCGCGATCAGGTGCAAGTGAAATCATTGCATCACGTGCCGTGGGAGAATCACCTGACAACCCAGTCTCTGATCAGGAGAAGCACATGACAGATCAGCCGATACTCGTGGGCTATGACGGAACTGATGCAGCACAGCGTGCCGCAGAATTTGCCGGTCAACGCGCAGCAGCCGTGGGCTGTGCCGTTCATCTGGTTTTCGTTCTCGAATGGTCCCCTTACAGCTTCCTTTCAACAAAGGAACTGGAAGAACGACATCAAAGACGCACAGAAGAATTATCGCGGGCAGAGGAAACCCTCAAGCCTGCGTTGGAGGCTCTCGCTAAACTCAAAGTTCCGGTTACTTCGGAGGTCCGTTACGGCCATTCCGGCGAGTTGATCTGCTCGATAGCCATAGAAAAAAAGGCATCGCAGATCATTCTTGGCCGTAAGGGCGGCTCCGCCTTGGGTGCGCGGTTGCTGGGCAGCTTGCCCCTGACACTGGTTCAGGCATCGCCTGTTCCGGTCACGGTCGTTCCGTAAGGTAATCACCATAAACCGATAAACCGGAGAAACTTCATGTTCTGGAAAAAGACAGCAATGGCCAGCGCCGTTGCAGTGATGTCGGCCATTCTGCCGCATGTCGCCACCGCGCAGGAAGCCAGTTTCGACGAAAAAATCAACCAAGCCATCGCCCCCATTTCCAACGTTATCGCCGGGACAATATTCTATTCAATCCCGGTGGCTGGCACCGCCTTTCCGCTGATTGTCGGTTGGTTGGTGGTTGCTGCGACCATTTTCACCCTGTATTTCGGATTTGTGCAATTCCGCAAATTCGGCCACGCCATTTCACTGGTCAAAGGCGATTATTCCCACCCCGAAGATGCCGGGGAGGTTTCGCACTTTCAGGCCCTTGCCACCGCCCTTTCAGGCACGGTCGGGCTTGGCAATATTGCCGGTGTGGCCGTGGCGGTTTCCATCGGGGGGGCCGGCGCGACATTCTGGATGATCCTTGCCGGTTTGCTTGGCATGGCATCGAAATTCACCGAATGTACGCTCGGCGTTAAATACCGCAACGAATATGAAGATGGCCGGGTATCGGGTGGTCCGATGTATTACCTGTCCAAGGGGCTGGCCGAACAGGGTAAACCGGGACTGGGCAAGGTATTGGCCATTCTGTTTTCGATATGCTGCATCGGGGGTGCTGTTGGCGGAGGCAATATGTTCCAGGCCAATCAGGCCTTCCAGCAGGTCGTCAATGTCACCGGTGGTGAAAACAGCTTTTTGGCCGGATCGGGTTGGCTGTTTGGTCTTGTCATGGCGATCATTGTCGGTGTCGTGATCATTGGCGGGATCAAATCCATCGCCAAAGTGACCGAAAAAATCGTGCCTTTGATGGCGATCATTTATGTTACCGCCGGGCTGATCATTATCATCAGCAATATCTCGATGGTCGGCGATGCCTTTGCTCAAATCTTTGTCGGCGCCTTTACCGGTGCGGGTGTTGCCGGTGGTGTGGTTGGTGCGCTGATCCAGGGCTTTAAACGTGCAGCGTTCTCCAACGAAGCCGGTATTGGTTCGGCCGCAATTGCCCATGCGGCTGTCCGGACCAAAGAACCAATCACCGAGGGCTATGTCGCCCTTCTGGAACCGTTCATTGATACGGTGGTGATCTGCACCATGACCGCCCTTGTGATCACCATCAGTGGTGAATTGAATTCCGGTCTGACCGGTGTTGAGCTGACCTCGGCTGCCTTCGCATCGGCCTTTACGTGGTTCCCCTTGATCCTTGCATTGGCCGTGGTTCTATTTGCATTTTCGACCATGCTGTCATGGTCCTATTACGGGCTGAAAGGCTGGACCTATCTGGTGGGTGAAGGCAAAGGCAAGGAGATCATTTTCAAACTGTTCTTCTGCCTGTGCGTCATCGTCGGGGCATCCATGAGCCTGGGTCCGGTGATTGATTTCTCGGATTCCATGATCTTTGCCATGGCGATCCCCAACATCATCGGCCTGTATTTACTGATGCCGGTCGTACGTGGTGAGGCCAAACAATACTGGGCCAAAATCGAAAGGGGCGAGATTAAAAAGGTCAAATAGACCGAACTGAAATCGATCATCATTTGAAACACCCCTGCATATTCTGTGGGGGTGTTTTACGTTTGATATCCGTGTCCACACGGTGCCTTGCACCGATGACATGGCTGCTGATCATGCGGGTCCCTATGCAAGTTGGGGGAAATATGCGATTTTAATCGGCAATAAAGGCGTCTCATGATATGAAGCGCGCCAGCCCATATGACTTGGGCATGAGAGATTTTTCGCAGACGACCAATAGAAAAGACCCGCAAGTGATGAGTAATCAATCGCGCCGTTCCGAATTGCTGATGCCCGCAGGCTCGCTCGAAAAACTGAAAGTCGCTGTGCTGTATGGCGCTGATGCTGTTTATATGGGCACGCCAGACTTGTCGCTTCGGGTTAAAAGTCAGATGTCGTTGCAAGATGTTGTCGAAGGCATCGAATTTGCCCACGAACATGGTGTTCGCGTTTATCTGACGCTGAACCTGTTTTCGCACAACAAGGACATCGACAAGCTTCCGGAATATGTCGATACCGTGCGCAAAGTCCGCCCGGATGGCTTGATCGTTGCCGATCCCGGCGTGTTCATGTTTGTCCGCGAACATGCACCGGAACTTGATTTGCATGTATCGACACAGGCAAACGTCTGTTCCTGGCAGTCCGTCAAATTCTGGCAAAGCATCGGCGCCAAGCTCGTCGTTCTTGGACGCGAAGTTTCTTACGAGGAACTGACCGAAATCCGTGCGAAATGTATGGATATCAAGATCGAAGCATTCGTGCATGGTTCGATGTGCATGACCTATTCGGGTCGGTGTCTTTTGTCGAACTTCATGGCCGAACGTGGGGCGAACCAGGGCGCATGTGCCAATTCATGCCGCTGGAAATACAAAGTCCACATGAAGCTTAAGGACGGCACGGTCAAGGAACTCAAACTGACCGAAGAAAACCTTGAGATGTTTGACTTCTTCCTTGAAGAAGAAATGCGTCCGGGCGAATTGATGGAAATTCAGGAAGACGAGCGCGGCTCCTATATCCTCAATTCCCGTGATCTTTGCATCATGCCGAAACTTGAAGATTACCTGAAAATCGGCGTTGATAGCCTTAAGGTCGAAGGCCGTGGCAAAAGCCCGTATTACGCAGGCTTGGTGGCACGTGCCTATCGCATGGCGATTGATGACTGGTACGAAGATCCGGAAAACTGGTCGGCCGAGACCTATATGAAGGAACTTTCGACCATTCCGAACCGGGGCTATACCCTTGCCTTCCACGAAGGCCGCCTGACCAATTATGCCCATGGCTATGACACCAATAACAATGTGTCGGATTGGGAATTTGCAGGGATGATTTTGGAAGTCGAAGACGACGCCTTTATCATGTCGGTCAAAAACCGCATGTTGCCGGGCGACGTTATCGAATTTGTCCCGCCGCGTTCGCGCCAGACCGTTTTCATCCGCATGTATGAATTCATCGATGCCAAAACCGGCAAAGTCGGCGAAGCAGTTCATGCCAACACCCATCCGCGCATCCGCGTTCCGTTCTCCCTGTTTGAACAGGAAGACCCGGAATATCTGCGCAACGCCTTCCCGCCTATGACCATCGTGCGAAAAGAAAAAGCCCTTTCCGAAGACGAATGGCAGCGCCTGAAACTTGATCAGGAAGGCCACAAGATCGAAATGGGCAAAGGCAATGAAGAACGCTATGACGCGAAACGCGAAGCGCTTCAGACCGCCCTTGATGACCGCCAAAAAGAACGCACGTTCAGAACCCCGCGCGTTGGCACCAAAGGGTGCTGTGGCCGGGGTTGTAACGGGTGCCTGATCTTCTGGCACGATGAAAGCTATGCCAAGGCACGTGAAATCCTTGCCAAACGCAAACAGGGCGAGATGCTAGAACATGACGGCAAAACGATTGCCGCTGAATAAGCATCCTGCCCCTAAGCACCAATTAAAAACGGCAGCCTTTTAAAGGCTGCCGTTTTTTACATTCGGACGTCTCTGGGCTCAGGTCTCGCTACTGACTGGTCGCAGCATCCAAACGTTCCATTCGGCGCAGCGCAAACCATCCCATTGCAACGAAAACGATCAACAGCCCGACCGAGACAAAACCAAACCCGTCCTCGACCGCATCAATGATCACGTTGCCAAAGACATATCCAAGCCCAACCAAAACAGCACACCACAAAGCAGCAGAGGCTGCGTTCAGCCACGTAAAGACGCGCCAGCGCATGTGCCCCGTGCCCAACGGCAAAGCCCCAATGGTGCGCATCCCTTTGGGGTAGCGATATAAAAAGATATATGCCGTGCCGTATTTTTCTAACAGGCGGTTTCCACGCGCGACCCATGTCTTTGTTCTCGGCCAGCGGCGCTGCATTGCCTCACCATATCGCCGTGCCAACGCAAACCGAATTTCATCGCCAAGGTAACCACCCAAGAACGTCGCACCGATCACGGGAAGCGCCAACAGAACCTCGGAACTAACAAGCACACCGGCAAATAGCGGAAGCGCGCCGCTTTTTAAAAGGCAGTAGCCAAACAGAACCACATAAACCAACGTTGCGTTGATTTCGATCCAGTACAAAATCGCATCCATATAGAGCTATCTCCATACCTGTCATGCGGGCCATTGCATGGCGTTCAGTCACCGAAACTTACGCCGCAGACCAGATATCGGTTCACCTTGATTTCCACACCGGACATTCGAACAGGGGAAACAGGGCAAAATGCTTGAATATGACGGCAAAACGATTGCCGCTAAATAAGCATCGCCACGCACCAACTAAAAACGGCAGCCTTTAAAGACTGCCGTTTTGTTTTGCTTATTCAGTGGCCTTCAAGGCCCGTTCTTCAAGCTTGTCAATCCGGCGCAGACCAAACCATCCGACCGCGACAAAGACCAACAACAAGACCGGTCCGAGCAACATCAGATTATGCTCAAGAAGTTCTGACATACCCGCGCCAAGGCTGTAGCCAAGGGCGACGTAAATCCCGATCCAAAGCAGAAGCGACACGATGCTCAGCGGCAGAAAACGGATCAGCGACATCGAACTCATGCCGACCGGCAACATGCCAATCATGCGGATGGTGTTGGGATAACGGCATAAAAGGATATAGGCGACACCGTAATGCTCAAACAGGCGCATGGTCTTGCCCATCCAGCCTGCAAAGGATTTTGGCATTTTGGCAACAATCGTCTCGCCGTAGCGCCTTCCCAACCAAAAGCGCAACATATCCCCGGTAAAACCACCGGCAATCATCGCGGTCAATGATGGCACCAAAAGCAGGCTTTCCGATACCACCAGAATGCCGACAAACACCGGCAAGATGCTGCTTTTGCTGACGCAATAGGTGAAGATCAGGATATAGACCAGATCCTGATGATCCTGAATCCACAGATTAATCGTCTCTATCACGTCGATGCTCGCCTGCTTGATAAATGGGTATCGCGTTCTAAAGCACAGCCATCCAATAGACCAGTGTGCCACATCACATCTTGACTGCAGACCGGCAAACCAGACATGCCACCGGGATCATTGGTCAAGCTTCACGCCACTTCAAAACGGATCGGCTGGGCACCTTCCCAAAGGGTCATTTTACCAAGCTTCTCAAGGTCTTCGAGATTGCTGGTCACGGTAATGAAATGGTTGCCGGCAAGCTGGCCCATTTTTGATGCGAAATGCACCCCGCCATAAGCCAGCAGAATTTCGGTTTCGCTGATCCCGCCGGGATACAGAATGATCTGGCCCGGTGCCGGATAGCTGGTGTGGTTTTCATAGCCAACGCCAAACTGATAATCGCCCAGCGGCATCCAGACTCCCTCGCCGCTCCAGCGGACATGAACGGCTTTGCTTTCAAACGGCATGCGTTCAACAAAGGCCTTGCAGGTTTCCGGGGCCTTTCGGGTTTCCAGCACACCGTCAAAGGTGAACGGGCCAGCGGTGATTTTGATCTTGGTCATTGGTAATCCTATGAAATGAAGGTCATCCAGCCCAGCGCAAGCGCCAGACTGATCAATGTAATCGGCACGCCAAGGCGCGCATATTCGGCAAAGGAAATCACCGTTCCGGCTTTTTGCGCCTGTTCAACCGCAATGATATTGGCAACCGACCCGACAATCAGGAAATTTCCCGACAATGTGCTAAAAACGGCCAGACCATGCAACATGCTTTGGCTCCAGTCCGGGCCAAGTGACAATAACATCATGACCAACGGCACATTGCCGATGGTGTTTGATCCCGCCAGCGAAACCGCCGCCAGCACAGCCCAATGGTCAATTTGCAAGGCAACAAGAATATCGCGAAACAGTTTGGCAATTTCCGCGTCCTGTGACATCGCGCCGGTCACGATGAACAATCCGCAAAACAGCGCAAGCAAATGCCAATCCACCCGACCCAGAACCTGATCGGTTGGCAAACGGCGGCTGAGCAGCAAGATGGCAACCACCAAAAGCGACCAAAGGGCGCGGTCTTCGACAAAGATAAAGATCGCAATCACCGCAAGCGTCGCAACGACGGCCTTGGTCAGGATTTTCTTATCAAGAACCGGATGGTCCATAATGCCGTCTTGGGGCTTGAGTGCCGTCGCCCCGCCACCGGTCAACTGGGCGCGCATCATCGGGCTTCGCAGGATCAGGGCATAGACCGTGACCAGATCCATGGCCGCCGGGACGCCGCAAACCATCAGAAAACTGCCAAAACCCAGATTACCAAATTCGGCAATCATCAGGTTTTGCGGATTGCCAATCAATGTTGCCGCCGATCCGGCATTGGCTGCACAGGCAACCGCAATGACAAAGGGCTTGGGATCAAGCCCGCGTGCAACAACGCCGGAAATCAAAACCGGCGTTACCGCCCACACCACCACATCATTGGTCATCACCGCTGATAAAATACCGCAAACCGCAATAACCCCGGCCAGCAACCCACGCGGGCCGCAGCCAAGATTCGTAATCCGATGCCCGATCCAGTCAAAGAACCCGCTGGCGGCATATTGCGAGGACAACACCATCAATGTCAGCAAAACAGCAAGGGTGGCAAAATCAATCGCCGCCAAGGCGCCTTCACCGCTGATCGCACCGCTTAGTAAAAGGACCACCGCGCCAAACACGGCAATGCCCGTGCGGTTAATCGCAAGCCCCGGCCAACGGCCAAGCGCCATGCCGATATAAACACCGATAAACACGACTGCGATCAGCCAGTTCATGCGAAATCCCCCGATGACCACGGCACAGCGCACAGGTCTTGGACATGGCTACAGCGTCATTTTCAACCGGTCAATTGACTTTGCATTCATGCACAAATTGCAATGCCCCATACCAAAATGCAGTAACTGAACTTCTTGCAACCCGAAAAAATGGCCTTTTGAGCCATTTTTTGCGCCGCGGCATGACTTCTTCGATGATCCTGCGATTGTAGCATGACAAAACGCATGAAAATTTCACTTGCGCAGCAATTAGAACAGGCGTAAATCCCGCCTTGCCCAAAGTCGCACGTGCCTGTGGTGGTCTTACTTCAAGAACCCTGTAGGACTTACTTAAAGCAACGACGGTGTAGGGCTTTTTTGGTCTCAGGTGGTTGTCCAAATCCACCGACACTAAAGAGGCACACCATCATTGCCCACGTGCGGACGGGGAAACTCCCTTCCATAGCGAGGCAGACTTCGCAAGTTCCGGTAGGCGCCGGAACTATTCAGTTCGCAGGTAGTCCGCGTTATGCGCCTCCACCGCGCCGAAACGCATCAGGTATCTGCAGCTGCCATAATAGTGGAATGGGAGAACGCCCCAATGGCAACGCAGCGTATTATTGATTTTCTTGCTCAGAACCGACCAGAAGGCCCGTGCCTTGTTGTCGATCTTGACGTGGTTCAGCGTAACTACGAAACCTTCACCCGTGCCCTGCCTGACAGCCGCATTTTCTATGCGGTCAAAGCAAACCCGGCACCGGAAGTTCTGAGCCTGCTTGCCGATCTTGGCAGCAACTTTGACACTGCTTCTGTCGCCGAAATTGAAATGGCGATGGCTGCTGGTGCAACGTCCGAACGCATTTCATTTGGTAATACGATTAAAAAAGAACGCGACATTGCGCGTGCTTATGCCCTTGGCGTTCGTCTGTTCGCCGTTGATTGCGTCGAAGAAGTCGAAAAAATTGCCCGCGCTGCCCCGGCATCGCGCGTATTTTGCCGCATCCTGACCGATGGCGAAGGTGCCGAATGGCCGCTGTCGCGCAAATTCGGGTGCGCACCATCCATGGCACTCGAAGTGCTTGAGCATGCGCACCATATGGGTCTTGATGCCTATGGCGTGTCGTTCCATGTCGGATCGCAGCAGTGCAATCTTGAAGCATGGGATACCGCCCTTGGCGAAGCTTCCATGATCTTCCGTACCCTGGCCGATAAAGGCATCAATCTTCGCATGGTCAATATGGGCGGGGGCTTCCCGACCCGTTATCTGCGCGATGTGCCGAAAACCGAAGCCTATGGTTCGGCAATCGTTGACGCGCTTCACACCCATTTTGGCAATCACATGCCAGAAACCATCATCGAACCGGGCCGCGGCATGGTTGGCGATGCGGGCGTGATCAAAGCCGAAGTCGTTCTGATTTCGCGCAAACATGCCGATGATCCCGTGCGTTGGGTTTACCTTGATATCGGTAAATTCGGTGGTCTTGCCGAAACCATGGACGAAGCCATTCGCTATCCGATTACGACCCTTCATGATGGCGGCGATGTTGCCCCGTGTGTTCTGGCCGGTCCGACCTGTGACAGTGCAGACGTGTTATATGAAAAGAAACCTTATGATCTGCCGCTCGCACTGACGATCGGGGACGAGGTTCTGATCGAATCAACCGGTGCCTATACCACTACCTACGCATCTGTGGCGTTCAACGGCTTTTCGCCGCTGGCGTCCTATATCATCTGACCCCGTTCGGGAAAGATCAGGCCAATGATCATTATTGATCGCGAAGGCGCGCATTCGCATATTGAACGCGAAAAGCTGCTTGATCGCGTGATGGGTCAGGCGCGGTTCGGGAAATCGTCAGAAATCCTGCGCCGCAATCGGCTTCCGGCGGACGGTCTTGCGTTTGTTGCCTTTGACGACAAACACATGATCGGCACCGTTCGGTTGTGGAATGTCAATGCCGGTAACAGTGGCCCTGCCCTGTTGCTGGGTCCGTTGGCGGTTGAAAAGGCCTATAACGGGTCTGGTGTCGGGGCGGGTCTGGTCTATGCCGCACTCAACGCCGCACAATCAAGCGGCCATCGTTCGGTTCTTCTGGTTGGTGATCCGGACTATTACGCCCGCTTTGGCTTCCACGCCCAACCGGCAAACGGGCTTTTGATGCCCGGTCATTTTGATCGTCATCGGTTCCAGGCGATCAATCTGGGCAACGAAGACGTTCTAAGCGGGTCACAAGGGTTGCTTCGCGCAACCGGTGCCCGGACACATTGATAAACAAAACCCCGCAGCATGCTGCGGGGTTTGTTGTATTCAAAGCCGTGAGCTGAAGCTTCGCTTCAGCAGGTATTTTCAGACAACCAGCCGACAAATACGCCGTCCTGCTCGACCCGTTTATGGCTGAAACATTCACCGTTCGGATAAGCACCGTTTGCCGGGGTAAAGCGCACATCCTCTTCACCGGGCAGGATATTGGTGGTCGCCTCGACCAGTTCGGTATGGACGGTGCCCATGCCATCGGATGGCACCAAGCAATCATAGCGCCCGCCATTGCCATTGATCGTCCGCACCCCGACCATGCCGTGGTTCATCGGCCATGCTTTAAGCACCGACACAAGATCACCGGAATTCTGGGAAATACAGGCTGTGATCGCTGGCATCATTTCATCGAAAGACTGCGTCCAGATGCCGTTGCCTTCTGCCTTAAGATCATTAACCGTCACAACCGGAAAGTCACCGGGGGCCAAGGCAAGACTGACCGGGCTTGCCGAAACCGCGCAATGGGTTTTGCCCAGTGATGACTGCCAGATGGCATCTTCGCCCTTGCCGCGCAGTTCATACATTTCATTGCCATATCCATACCCAGAACCGGTGGAAATACGGGTCAGGGCAAGCGGTTCACGACCGGGGAATTCAACAATCGCGCGTTCGGCATCATTATCAAACGACACCGAAAAACGGCTTTGATCGTCACAGACAAATATTCTTGATCCCGCAAGCGGCATCGGCTTGGTGTTAAGCTGTGCCAACATCGCATCAATGCGGCTGAGTGCGACTTTGCTTTGCGATAAGGCGCCGCTGATTTCATGTTCATCCGGCGTACTTGCCGCGCCATTGACCGTTTTTGTGCCGCTGGCAAAGCGGCCTTGGGCGAATTCAAGTTTCAGGCTGTATTCAAGCGGTTTGTCGTCATTTTCCCCGCCGTAATTTACCCGCTTGGCATTCTCAGAAAACTGCAACAACTGGCCATTGCGGTAATAAAGCTTCACATCCGATGTGCCAAATTTGCCAAGATCGCGATGCTCATCAACCAGAAGCGGTTCCCCATCGGGCGATACATAGGCCTTGTAGGTCACCGTATGATCACTTGCGGCATACTGACCGGGAATAACCCGCATATCCGGCAGGCGGGCTTCGATCGCGGCAACATCGCGCGAAACATCGCTGCCATCGGTTTTACGGGCACCGTCAGATTGTGCGGTGGTAATCGGGCGGACCGTGATGTCAACATCACTTGGCGCATCGCGGGTCAGGACCGGATACATCTGATCATTGCGGAACAAGACATCGTCATTTTCCGTGACGATTGTTGCTTCGATTGCATAGGTAAAGCGCGGGTCAATCTTGCTTGCGTCATAGGGCAGGATAAACACCATCGGTGGATTGCCGACCGGCTGGCGCAAGGATGCAATTTCAACGGACGGCGCATCTGCCCGCGAAACATCAAGCAGGCGCACGACAAGGAATGTGCTATCGGGTGAAAGGGCAATCCGTTCACGATAACTGACCGACCCGGTCACCGTCGTCGTGTCGGTTTGCAGGCCGGCACAGCCGGACAATATGCCGATCATGCCGATTGCACAAAGCGTCCTTACCCACACGCTTGTGAAGAAATTTGGTTTCATTCTGACCCCGGTTTGCTCGTATTTTGGCAGTGGCGCTTATATTGCGCCCTTAATCGTGCCGCCAAACATACCGAAAACCAAGGCCAAAAATAGGCAAGGTTCTGTATTTGCCCATATTTAACCCGAATTACCGATCAAAGCCCGGCTTTGACCACCAGGATCACGTCGTTTGCGCCACATCACATCACAAGATGTTTTGGAAATGCACCAAGGGGTCGGGCGGGAAAGTCTTCCCGCCCTTAAAACCACACGGCCCGATGGTCAGACGTTTTTTTGGTCCTTAACCGGCAAACCGATAACAGGGCTGCCCGGCAACATCGGTCTGCATTGACAGGAGCGCGCCCTCTAACGGGTTACCGTTGCCTTCCAACCCGACTGCGGCGGATGTGATATAAAGCGTTTTCATATCCGGACCGCCAAATACGCAACTGGTCGGCTGGGTTACCGGCAGATCAATGATGCGATCAACGCTGCCTTCCGGGTTAAAGCGGATCAGACATCCCCCGCCCCAGCGCGCATTCCAGATATAGCCATCGGCATCCATTGCCGAACCATCCATATTGCCGCGATCCTGCGGGCCAAAGAACACGCGCGGATTGGACGGAACCCCGGTTGCCATGTCAAAATCATAGACATTCAGCGTGTTTTTGATCGTATCGCCAAAGAACATCTTTTTACCGTCAGCCGACCATAAAAGCGTATTGGAAATCCCGATATCGGATGCAAACCGCACGGCTTCCCCATCCGCACCAACCCGGTTCAACGTTCCGGTCGACACCGTAACCGGCAAATCCTCGCCGTTGGGACCAATGTTGTTTTCCATGGTGCCCAGCCAAAAACGCCCGGCCGGATCAACCCGGCTTTCATTTGATCGATTGCCCGGATAATCGGAATCGGGTGCGACAAACGGCGTGGTTTCGCCATTTTCCGGATCAAGAAACGCCAACCCGTCGGCAAGCGCGACCATCAGGCCATCATTTTCGCGCGGGACAATGGCTGCAACCGGCTGATCAAATGTCCAGCTGCGCGATCCCCCGTCATTGGGGCGCAGCGCATAAGCCGTTTTGCCGACAATATCGACCCAATACAGAACGCCGTCCTTGGCATCCCAATGCGGGCCTTCGCCCAGTGTGCAACGTAGGTTTGGCAATACGGTTTTCACGTTGGCCATGGTTTCTCCCTGAATATTTTGCGCGGTTTCCGCGTTGCCTTGTGCCGTCTTAGTCGATGCCAAAAGCACCGATGACGGATCAAAAATCATTAATTCATATTGCTACCCGGAATGGTCCGTTCTGAAAAGTCATTTTGTATGATGATTACAATCTGTGATGATTTTGCACCTTGCAATCGCAACTCGGTTGCATTTACTGCAAGTAATTGATAGGCATTCTCATATTGGGAAGGCCACGATCTGTAACCAACACAGCGCGTTACGATCACCGCAGTGCCCCATGACCTGTTTTGCGAGTTTCCAGCATATGTTCGATCTTACAAATGTCAGCTTTAAAAGCGACGGCAAAAACCCGAAAACGCTGCTTGATGACATCACGGTCAGCTTTCCGACCGGATCGTTTAGCGCGATTGTGGGCCATAACGGATCGGGCAAAAGCACCCTGCTGAAACTCCTTGCCCGCAAGAACAAAGCCCATTCGGGCAGCATCGCCCTTGATACACAGGTGCTTAGCAATCACGGCACACGTGATTTTGCGCGCAAGGTTGCCTATCTGCCGCAAAATCCCGTTGTTCCACCGCATTTAAGCGTGCGTGAACTGGTGGCGTTTGGCCGCTATCCGTGGCGCGGCGCCTTTGGCCGCTACCGCGCCGAAGACCACGCCAAGATCGATCAGGCCATGGAAATGACCCATGTGACCGGCTTCGCCGACCGATTGGTCGCAAGCCTTTCAGGGGGCGAGCGCCAACGTGTGTGGCTTTCAATGTTGTTGGCGCAAGACGCGCCGGTAATGTTGTTAGACGAGCCAACATCCGCCCTTGATGTCGGTCATCAGCGCGACATTTTGCATCTGATCGCGGACCTGAAAGACCAGATCAATCTGACCGTGATTGCGGTTTTGCATGACATCGACATGGTCGGGCGGTTTGCCGACCATATTCTGGCACTGCGCGCCGGGCGCACCTGTTGGCAGGGCACCGCGCAGGACTTCATGAAAGGTCCTGTCTTGCGCGACATTTTCCAAACCGAAATCAACGTTATCGCGGTGCCCGACAGCAACCGCTTCGTCAGCTATGTTGCATAGGAATGTAAATATGCAAAAACTTTCGCTTGGCCGGATGTCGGCCATCTGCATGATCGCACTGGGCGGCTTTGCACCGGTTACAGCCTATGCTGAAACATTCACCCACGAAATGGGTGAGGTAAGCTTTGAAACCACCCCGACCCGCTTTGCCGCATCAAACTGGTCGCTGACCGAAAGCCTTCTGGCATTGGGCATTGATCCGGTCGCCATTCCGGAATCCGATGCCTATCGCCTATGGGTGGTTGAACCGGAACTGCCTGCGAACTTTGCCGATCTTGGCACCCGCCGCGAACCAAATTTTGAGGCCCTTCGCGAAAGCAAACCCGATGCGGTCCTGATCAGTTCCGAAGTCGCGATGGCCTATGACAAGCTATCGGAATATGCGCCGACACTGGTCTATTCGATTTATAATACAAATGCGGATCAACCCGCCCTTGATCGTGCCGAAACGCTGCTGCGCAATCTTGGCAAACTCACCGGTAAATCCGACACAGCCGAAACCGTCATCGCATCGGTCAATGACCGGATCAAAGCCGCAGGTGAACGCATTCGTGCATCGGTTGGTGATGACGCAACATTTGCCATTGTCCGCATTCTTGATGACGCCCATTTCCGCATCCACGGCAAAAATTCGTTGTTCGGGTCTGTCATGGCACGTATGGGATTTGCCAATGCATGGACCGGGGATGTCAATGGTTGGGGCTTCCATAATGGCGATGTGTCCGACCTGGCGAAACTTGGCGATGTTCAATTTGCCCATGTTGAACCAGTTCCACCGGCCGCAAAGACAAAGCTGTTTAATTCCGCCATCTGGAAGGCGATGCCATTTGCCCGCAACGGTCATGTTTATGAAGTCGCATCAAGCTGGACCTTTGGCGGGGTGATATCGGGCGCACGGTTCGCCGAACAGCTTGCCGATGCCGTAATTGCCACCAACGGATCGTAAATTCATGATGCCATTTCGCACATTCCTTTGCGCTCTTACCCTGATTGCTGCCCTTGTGGGTTTTGGCTCAACGAATGCCATGGCCAACCCGATCAGCATTGAACATGAACGCGGGACATTGGCGCTAAATGCCCCGGCAAAGCGCGTTGCCACCATCAACTGGGCCTTTACCGAAACCCTGATCACCCTTGGCCTTGATCCGGTCGCCCTTGCCGATGCAGGTGACTATGTCGACTGGGTTTCCAAACCGGAATTGCCTGCCGACTTTATCGATCTGGGGCAACGGGCATCGCCCAATCTTGAAGCCCTGCGCGCAGCCAAACCCGATCTGATCATCACCATCCCCGATATCGGCATGGCCTATGACAAGCTTGCGGAAATCGCCCCGGTTCTTGAACTCAACCTGTTTGACGAAAAACGCCCGGCCTTTGACACCGCACGCGAAACCTTTGCCAAAATCGCCAAGGCAACCGGGCGCGAAGCACAGGCAGACGCCTATCTTAAACAGGTTGATGAAAAGCTTGCAGAATACGGCGCACGTATCCGTTCCGTGATCGGCCCGGATCAGAAAGTAAACATCGTTTACTTCTTTGATGAAAGCAACATGGGCATTTATGGCAAAACATCCATGCCCGGTTCCGTCCTTACTGCGATGAATGTGCCGCTTGCCTATGAGGGTGAGGTCAATAAATGGGGCTTTGCCCGTGGCGGGCTTGAAATCATTGCCCCGTTCGCAAAGGAAACGCTGGTCTATACCAACCCGGTGCCTGAGGTGGTTCTGAAAAAGATATGGAACTCCCCGATGTGGAACGTGATGGATTTTGTCCGGAATAAACGGGTCTATGAATTGCCTGTGGTCTGGGCATATGGCGGGGTGCCCTCGGCCCTTCGGTTTGCCGAACTTCTGACCGAAAGCCTTGAAAACGGCCCCCGTCAATGACCCGTACGTTCCATCGGACTCCCAACCTTCTGCTAGCAGCCCTTGGTCTGCTGTCGATGGGTGTTCTAATCCTTGATTTCTGGCCGTTCCTGCAAAATGGATTGGCCGGTCAGGTGATGTTTACACCCGATGAAACCGATTTTGATCAGATCCTGTTTCATTACAGCACCCTGCCCCGTCTTGCGATGGCGTTTCTGTGTGGGGCGGGTCTTGCATTGGCCGGGGCAGCAATCCAGACGGTTTTGCGCAATCCGTTGGCATCGCCAACCACCCTTGGCGTCGGGGCCGGTGTTGAATTTGCCCTGACCATTTTCATTCTGATTGCGCCTGCATCGCTTGCACTGTTTCAAGAAGCCTTTGCCCTTGCTGGCGGGATGATTGCACTGGGGGCGGTTTATCTGATCGCGGCAAAGCGCGGCAATGCCACACTTTGGCTGATCCTGGCGGGGATGATTGTCAATCTGTTGCTGCAATCAGGCACGCAGATTTTGCTTCTGTTTAACGAACAATATCTACAATCGGTCTTTATGTGGGGGGCCGGTGATCTGGCCCAGAATGGGTGGGAAGACACGCAGTTTGTCTTGCCCCGCATCTTGATCGGCATGGCGGCTGTATTATTGCTATCCCGCCCGCTTGATCTTTTGGCCCTTGGCGATGATACGGCAAACTCACTGGGGGCCAAGGTCACGGCCCTGCGCCTTCTCATCCTTGGTTTTGCAGTTTTCATAACCGCATCGGTGATTTCAGCCGCGGGCATGATTGGCTTTATCGGGCTGGCTGTTCCCGCTGCCTTGCGCATTGCCGGATTAACCCGGTCGCGCGATCTTATGATCTATTCGGTTCTAACCGGTGGCTTCACGCTTTTGGTGATTGATTTCATCGTCCGCCAATTCAATGGTCTTGGTGGCGATGTCTTGCCGACCGGGGCGGCAACCGCCCTTTTTGGCGCACCGTTCATCATATTGATCTTGCGCAAAGCCAAGATCATGCCCGGCAGCCAAAGCGAAGATCAGCACAGCGATCAGGAAATCACATCAAAAACCGGGCTTAGTGTTCTTTTGACCGCCCTTCTTGTGATCGGCCTGGTGTTCTCGCTGTACGTATCGCTTGATGGTAACGGGTTTGCCGTTCTGGGCTGGACGGTTAATTGGAGCGACAGCAGCTTTGACATCATCACCGGCCGGGCTGAGCGAACCTTTGCCGCAATGATTTGCGGGGCGGCATTGGCTGTATCGGGTACCTTGATCCAGCGTGTTGGGCGCAACCCGCTGGCCAGCCCGGAAATCACCGGGGTCAGTTCTGCCACCGCCCTTGCGATCATTCTTGCCCTGACCGTTTTCGGCTTTGCCCAGCGTGCTGATCTCATGATTATCGGCGCTGCGGGCGGTATTATCTCGCTGATCGTTCTGTTGGCCCTGTGCCGTAAATTCACCCATGCGCCGCATTACATGCTGCTCAACGGTCTGGCGCTAACCGCCATTCTGGGTGCGATTGTCCGGATCGTCTTGACCCGCAGCGGTACACAGACATCGATGCTGATGTCGTGGTTGGCCGGTACGACTTATTTCACCAATATGGACGAGGTGATGATTGTCGCAGGTGTGACCGGTATATTGCTGATCATCGCGATTGCCCTGCGCCGGCCGCTTGAACTGGCGTCCCTTGGCACGGATCAATCGGTATCGCTTGGTCTTGGCATCACGACATTCCAGTTTGCCATGATGTTGCTGGCCGCCATTCTGGCCGCGGCGGCAACGCTTCTTGTCGGACCGCTCAGCTTTGTCGGCCTGATGGCCCCGCATCTGGCACGGGTGGCGGGATACCGCCTTGCGGGCGGGCATTTGCTGGGATCGGTTCTGATCGGGGTCAATGTCATGATGGTCGCCGAATGGCTGGCAAGGAACCTGCTTTATCCCGCCCAATTGCCGACCGGATTGATCGCCGCAATGATCGGCACCAGTTATTTCCTGCTTCTGGCAGCGCGCAAACGATAACGAGCAAAGGCGTCGTGGGCTCCCCTGACGCCTGTGTTGCCGGGTCCTTCCGTCGGCATCAGTTTGACGGGATATAGTCACCGTCAAACTTGATCAGATCATCTTTGATTTCATACCAATCGGGTTTGGATGCGGTATGGATATGAACCGACGGGCGAACTTTCGGATCATCATCCAGTGCGGATGCCGCAACCACATAGATTTTCTCCGACGACATATCGCCAAGCGACGTCCCGCATTCCTTACAAAAGCTGCGTTCAAACTTTCCATCCGGCCCTTTGTAGAGGCCAATCGACTCTTTACCTGAGAGCAGATGAAAATCATCGACCTTGCCAATCACCACCGCAGAAAACACCCCCGCAGCCTTACGACAGCGTGAACAGTGACAATAACTCAGCGATGACTGCTCACCGGAAATCTCGAACCTGACATTCCCACACAGACAGCTTCCCTTGATCATTTCACATCCCGATTTTATGCTTCAAAGGAATAGAACATAACATGAACATTTAGCGCCTGCCAGCAAGAATCCCCCTGATGCTCGTCCATCACGCTTCTTGGTTTCGCCCACCCAATTCAGGCGGCCAATTCTTTGCCATCTCTAATGCGCTATCCAGTGTTGGCGCATGTTTCATTGGAAATGGCAGCATGCGGGCGAAGTTGCTGTTTTCAACATCTTCGGCATGATCATGCATATGGCCATCACCGTGATGGTGATCTTGTTCGACACGGATCACACCCTTGGCAAACACCGCCAGACGGTCGCGGTTTTGCTTAAACCATGCAGCGGCCTGTTTGCGGGTTTCGTGATCCTGCCCCGTCATGCCTTTGACCAGCATGATCAGAACGGCCGGTTCGCTGCGTTGTGCAAAATCATCAAGCGCCCTGATATAGGCAGCCCCATCAGCGGGGCTTTGCGCATCGATCATTTCAAACAGAACGATATCGGTTCCATGGGTGCTTGATCTGAACATCTGTTCCCTTAATGCCAATGGCCCGGCGGATTTCCCGCCGGGCCTGAATTCAAATGGAATAGGATTTAAAATTCGCGCCGGAAGCCCATCATGATCGTTCGACCATGCCCGGCCACCGAATAGCCGCGCAGCGCACTTGCCGCCGGATTTTCATAGCTGGCATCAAAAATGTTTTCGACACCCAGTCGCGCCGTCCCGCCCAACACCGGATAATGCGCGGAAAGGTTAAAGACGAGGCTGGAGTCAATTTTGGCATCATCGATCTTGCTGCGCGGTGCGGTATAGGTCCCGTCAAAACGCATATTCAGATCATCCCAGACATAACTGTCGACATATCCGGTAAAGCGGAACGGCGACGGGATGCGGTTATTGGGAAGCCATTCCTCAAGATCGCCGTCCTTGTCCTTGTCGTAACGACCTTCGACATAGGATGCCAGTGCACCGATATAGGTATCTTCACTGATATCATATTCCGCCGTCAGTTCCGCACCGATGATGCGTTCCTTCTGCTGGCTGAGCTTGTTGGTTGCAGAGTCAAAGGTGTCGCCACGTTCATTGGTGCTCATATAGACAGCACCGGTGGTACGGAAATCCTGACCGGAATAACGTGTTGCGATCTCATAGGTTTTGACCTTGGATGCATCGACGTCGAGGCTTGCGAAGTTAAGTGGTGCACCGGAAATGCCTGCACGACGGGTATAGGCGCCAATGTCAGGGACAGAGAAACCTTCGCTATAGCTAAAAGATGTATCAAGCTTCTCGGTCCAGTGAACGACCGCAGACGCGTTATATGTCACGGCGTTATAGCTGGTATTTCCGCCGGTGAACTGAGCTGCGGCAATCGGTGTCGTCCGGTTATAAAGATAGTTAGGACGCAGATAGTCATCGACGGTCAGATCGAACTTTTCGTAGCGGACACCTCCGGACAGATCAACAAACCGGGTTACCGGTGCGCTAAGCTGTGCAAATACAGCTTTGCCATCCTGCTCCATCGGCGCACCGATATCGCGACCGCTGACCGAACGGTATTTGACATCGTCAAAGGTCAAATCCCCGCCCCATGTCAGGGTCATACCGTCATAGACTGAATCAAGACTGGTATCGGTCGAAAGCTTAAGCCCGTATTTGACCGTATCAATTACCGACTGCCCCAACGGATCAAGGGCGCTTGTATTGTTGGCTAGTGCAAGCTGGAAGTTGTTGTGGGTTGCGTCAAAGTCAGACAATGCTGCCTGTTTGTAGCTGTCATTGTAAAACAGCTTCAGATCACCTTTGCCGACCCTGCCGAAGTCATATTCGTAGCCGCCGGTGAAATACTGACTTTCATCTTCAAGCGGCTGTCCGGTATAGGCCTTGTCATAATTGACAGAAACCGGATCAGTGGTGAGATCCGTGAAATAGTCGATATCCTGACGGAAACGCACAACTTCGGTCGAGAAGAACAAGCGATGACCTTCGGTAACCGTTACACCAGCCTTGCCAAAGACGTTCAGGTCTTCGTTATTGTCAAAGCCGCCCTGTCCCAGCATGGCATCTGAGGGCACCTGATTACCATAACCGTCATAGGCATTGCCGGTCTTGGACGCCGTGATGCTGCCCGCCAAATCAACTGCGCCAACGCCACCACTTCCCGACAATGTCAGTGAAGGTGCGAAACTTTCGCCGATATCGTCCGTGTAGCTTCTGACATGACCATCCACCACAAAGGTGTTTTCACCAACTTGTCCGGTTTTGGTGATGATGTTGATCGTTGCCCCGGTTGCGCCGTCCCCATTCATGGCATTTGATCCGGGAATGACTTCGATACTTTCGATCTGGGCAACATCGATCAAGGATAGAATACGGCTTGAATTACGCAGCGGTGTGTTGCGCGAAATCCCGTCAACAAGAACCTGAACATCGCGGCCACGGAAGGTTTCTGTACTGCCAATCAGGCTTTGATCATCAAACATGAAGCCCGGCACAGAATTGCGAATGACGTTGGTAACGTCACTGGTTTTGGCAAGCTGGGCTTCGATCTGTTCGCGGCCAATGACCACGACCGTTGGCGACATGGACGAGATTGACCGACGCGAACGGGTGGCACTGACAACCACGTTTGGCAACGTCACCGAACTTTCGGTTCCTTGTGCTGTGATTGGAAAGACACGCACACTGTCATCGGTGATAAATTCAAAGCTATGCCCGCTTCCTGCCAGCAAAACCGATAATGCCTGCGTCACGTCGAGTTCCCCGGAAATCGACTGTGCCTGAAGCCCCGAAAGATCGCCCTGCACGATCAGTTGCAGACCGAACTGTGCGGCCAATTGATCCAGAGACGCGCGCAAATTTCCGGCGTCTATGGTGATCGCTTGTGTATCGGTTGCGCTTGCCTGCGCATTTGCCGATGTCATTGAAACGCCGAATGAAACGCCCAACACGGCCGCAACCAGCGCACTGGTCCCCAACAGACGTGCCTTTGTCATTTTCGTATTTTTCACGATTTAACCCCAAAATCACAAATAATAATGCAACTCACTATTATCCTCATGACGCATGGGGTCAGGTTTTGAGGATGTCTTTTTTGCTATTTTTTTGAAATAATTTCGAAACCGCCGGGAAATGAATGCTTCGTAAGGCCATAAGCCGCCAGCAATGCGGCAATCGCACTTTGTGGTTTGGCAAGATCGAAGCTTCCGGTGACATAGATGTCATCCATCAGCGGATCAAGAACGTAGCTTTCACCGTCCATCAATGGAGCAATTTTCGCCAGCAATTCTTCAAGCGGCATGTCCTGTGCGATCCAGCGTCCATTCCGCCATGCCGCGAGCCGATCAATATCATATGCGCCATAGCGCATATCACCCTGCAGCCCCTGCCATGCGGTCTGCCCGGCACTCAGCCGTGCCAGACGCGCATCCCGGTTAGCAAGATCAACCACACCTTCGCGGACTTCGACCCGTGGATGCCCCGCCCAGTTAGAGGCAGCAAATTCCGTTCCCACCGCCTGTGCGGTCAAATCACCAACGCGCACACGTAACGGGCGGGCGGCATCCTTGGCAACCTTGATATAAATGCCGCCTTGCAAAACCGCGATATGCCGGAATTCTGGTGAATAGTCGATATTGACCCGCGTTCCCGGCTCCATCCATATCTCGGATCCATCGGACAAATCATGGATTTGCGATATGGCACTGATCGAATTTTCCGCCACCAGATCAGGATCCGGACGCACGGCACCAAGAACAAACAGCCCGACAATCAACATACAGGTCGCCAAGGCCAGCATTGGCCGGAATCGACGATTTTTCGGCCGCATTCCCGGAAAACGCCCCGGCCCGCCGCCAAGGGCACCAAGACGTTCAAGATCATCGCGAATGCCCGCAAGGTCGGTTTCCGTCAGCGGACGGCGCGGTGTGTTTGATCCGCCCAATGATGCAGGATTTGCATCAGGTGCCTGCGTCCGGCGATCTGCCGCGACTATTTCCATGCTGTGCCAGGTTTGACGCGCATGTGCCAACAAGGCTGCATTGTTCGGAGATACGGCCTGCCATTGATCAAACGCCAACTGTTCATTCTGGCCAAGGCCATCACCATCCAGCCGGATTGCCCAGAAATCAGCAATGTCTTCGTCGCATGTGCAATCAGTCGGATAACGAAACTCTGTCATGGCAATTTTGCGGTCCGGCCTTTGATTAATGGTCGAGCAATGGGCTTGCACCCGTTTATATGACGTTCAGCGCACGCCAAAGAGGATGTTTAGTTTTCATGTCTCGCCAACACCTCGCGGCAATGCTTTAACGCAGTTCGCAAATGCTTTTCCACCATATTACGACTGACGCCAAGCTTTTGCGCAGCTTCTGCCGGGGTAAGGTGATCGCGCTTACATAACAGAAACGCTTCACTGCAGCGCGGCGGCAAATCTTTGATCGCGGCAGCAATGATATCAAGACGCTGTCGGTCAGAACTGATTTGTTCAGGTGTCGCGCCATGATCATTTGCGCCCTTCATCTCGGCAATGTCGGCGGGATCGGTGAATTCCAACGGATTGCGTTTGTTCCGGCGCAAAACGTCAATCGCCAGATTGGTCGCCATGCGCATCAAATAGGCTGGTGGGTTTTCAACTTCTTTGGGGTCAAGGTCACGACGGCGCAATTGCACGTAAAGATCCTGCAAAACGTCATGGCTTTCTTCGCGTGTCGGCAGATATTTCTGAACCTGACGCAAAAGACGCGCGTGATATTGTTGATAAATTCCGTCCCACAAACGGTCGCGGACCGTCATACGCACACACCGGCATTAACAATAATGATAACTATTATCATTTTCAGTGTGGTTATAATTGATGACACACTATCGTCAACCCAAAAACAAAAGGCCCGCATCAAGCGGACCTTTTATCGAACCGGATTTCACGGCAAATCAGTCTTCAAAATGTCCGTTTGAAGCAAACGGCCCACCTTGATAAATCACAGCCTTATCGTGGCGGTCTTCCGGGCCAAAGGCAGCTTCGATCTCTGCACGGAACTTTTCCGAGCTGTCTTTTGGTTTCCAGCCAAGGAAGTCGGCGTGATCGTTGCTCCACCATTTGGATTTGTTGTCCGAGACACCATACACCACCAAATGACCGGTCATCGGGGCATCAAAGATCGCCTTCATCAGCGATATAAAATCGCCCGGGCTCATCCAGGTGGACAACATCCGGCGGTTAAGCGGCTTTTCAAAGCACGAACCGATGCGCACACTGACGGTTTCGACATCGAACTTGTCGTAATAGTAGCTTGCCACCGCTTCGCCGTAGCATTTGGTCACGCCATACAAGCTATCAGGGCGCTGTGCGGATGTGTCATCAAGTTTGGTGGTGCGTTCATGGAAGCCAATTGCATGGTTGGAACTGGCAAACATGATCCGGCCAACACCGTTTTGGCGGGCGGCTTCATAAATGTTGTAGGTCCCGGCAAGATTGGCCTGAAGCAGATCGTCAAATGCCGCCTCGATGGAAATCCCGCCAAGATGGATGATGCCATCAACATCCTTGGTCAGGTCAATCACCGCTGCACGGTCAGACAAATCGCACTGCACGACTTCTTCGTTCGGCCCGGCCGGGTCCATCGGCGAAATATCCGACAGACGAATGACATCGGCATAGCCTTTAAGCCCTTCGCGGCAGATTTTCCCAAGGTTGCCGGCTGCACCGGTAATCAGCAAACGTTTCATCTTTATCCTCTTTGATATGCGTCTTTAACCGCGATCAATTGCTGCCAAACACAAGGTTGGGCAAGGTCAATGACACCGCGGGAATATAGGTTGTCAGAATAAGGGCGGTCAAAATCGCCAGATAAAATGGCCAGATTGTCCGAACCGCCTGTTCGATTTTAACCCCGCCAATGGCACAGCCGACAAACAGGCACGATCCCACCGGCGGCGTACACAGGCCAAGGCCCAAATTCATCATCAACACCATGCCGAACTGGATCGGGTCCATGCCAAACTGAACCGCCAGCGGCAGGAAAATCGGCGTACAGATCAGGATCAAGGCCGCCATATCCATGATCATGCCGGCAATCAGCAACATGACATTGATCAGTAGCAGAACCATGATCGGATTATCGGTGATTGATGTAATGGCATGGGCCAACTCATCAGGTACGCGATAAAATGCCAGCATATAACCATAAGCCGACGCACAGCCCACCAAAAGCATCACAAGTGACGTGGTCTTGGCCGATTGTTTGACCGCGGCGATAAAGCCTTCCCAACTCAGTTCCCGGTAGACAAACCCGGTAATGATCAGCGCATAGGCAACCCCGATTGCACCGGATTCCGTTACGGTGAATACACCGCTTAGTACCCCGCCGACAATGATCACAGCGGTAAAGAATCCCGGAATTGCGCGCACGGCCGTGCGCCAGACAACACCCCAACCGGGGAACGGTTGCGACGGATAACCATGCTTGATCGCGACAAGCCATGTGGCAAGACCAAGCAACAGACACATCATGATGCCCGGCACCACGCCAGCCATAAACAGCTTGGAAATCGAAATCCCCCCGCCTGCGGCCACCGCATAAAGGATCATGTTGTGGCTGGGCGGGATCATGATCCCGGCAATCGATGACGTCACCGTAACGTTGACCGCATAATCCGCGCGGTAGCCTTCCTTTTTCATCACCGGGATCAGGATCGAACCCAAGGCAGATGTATCAGCCACAGCCGATCCGGAAATGCCACCAAACAGCATGGATGAAAACACGTTCACAATGCCAAGGCCGCCACGGCGACTGCCGACAAGGGCGGTGGCAAATTGCACAAGCCGGTTGGCAATCCCGCCATGGAGCATCAATTCCCCAGCAAAGATAAAGAACGGAATGGCCAGAAGGGAAAAGGCGCTGATACCAGACCCGATGCGTTGAAACGCAATCAGGGTCGGCAAACCTTCAAAGAAAAACGCCCCAAGGGCAGCAATGCCAAGTGCGATGGCAACGGGCATACCAATGATAATACCAATGGCAAACAGGCCCAGAAGAATGGTCATGCCCATTTATTCAGCGTCCTTGTTAAGCAAATCATCGTGATAAAAACTGGCTTTGGAAATGGCTTTCCAGCGGGTGATGATTTTAAGGATATGCACGATGCTGTAAAACGTGATCCCTGCCCCGCACACGGCCATTGGCAATGACCGCCACCCATCCGACACATGAATGATCGGCATTTTCTTGGCCCAGTTAAACGCCATCAGATCAATCCCGCCAACCATCATCCAGTAACCAAACCACGCCATGGCGGCATAGCTGATCGCGGCAACCACTGCGGCAATTTTCGGCGGCAGGGCATCACGGAAGAATGAAACGGAAAGATGGCTGTTGTCGCGCATGCCTGCCGCAGCAACCGGGAACGTGATCAGAACAATCAGGATCAAGGAGACCTGTTCGACCCAGGTTGGCGTTTCGTTCAAAACATAACGGCCAAAAACCAGCCAGGCGAAACTCGGGATCAGGGCAACAAGTGACAAACCGCCAATAAGGTTCAGCACCCCGGCGATCCCGCCGCCGAAACGGTCGATCAATTTGGTGAAGCTCGATAACATCTATGCGCCGCCAGAATATGATTAATCAGCAATAAAAAAACAGAATAAGCCCTGACAGAAAGAAGGGCGACGATTATATCGCCGCCCTTGCAAAGCTTAAGTCTTACTTCTGTGCATCCTGGATGGCTTTGACCAGATCGGCCAGCTCCGGGTTGCTTTTGGCAAAGCTGTCATAGACAGGCTGCATCGCGTCCTGGAAAGCCTGTTTGTCGGCAATCTCGTTAACTTCGATGCCAGCAGCAATGACTTTTTCTTTGGACTGTTCTGCACGTTCTGCCCATGCCGCACGCTGTACGGTAACCGATGCATCAGCAGCTTCGTGAACGACTTTCTTTTCGTCGGCAGACAGGCTGTCATAAAGGGCTTTGTTGATGCACAGGCATTCCGGCAAGATCAGGTGCTGGGTAACCGAGTAGTATTTGGCAGCTTCAAAGTGACCCGAGCTGTCATAGGACGGATAGTTGTTTTCCGCACCATCGATCACACCGGTTTTCAGCGACTGGTAAACTTCACCATAGGCCATCGGCGTTGCGTTACCGCCAAGGGCTGCGACCATCTGAACATAAAGATCGTTGCTCATCACGCGGAACTTAAGACCTTTAAGGTCTTCTGGCGTGTTGATCGGGTGTTTGGTGTTATAGAAAGAACGCGCACCGGAATCATACCAGCCAAGCGGCTGCAGGCCGGCTTTGATCAGGCCATCCGCAATCTGCTGACCGGCAGGACCGTCCATGACTTTGTGCATGGCATCGACGTTTTTAAAGATGAAGGGCAGCGAAACAACGTTTGCTTCCGGTGCAACTTCACCCAATGGGCCGAGATTGAAAACAGCCCAGTCCAGACCACCAAGACGAACCTGCTGAATCGCGTCAGGCTGGTTGCCCAGAACGCCGCCATGGTAAACCTTGGCTTCCAGATCGCCGCCGGATTTTTCATTGATGATCTTGGCGAATTCTTCCATGCCGGTCGAAACCGGATATTCTGGCGGATGAATGTTCCAGCCACGCCATTCTTTGGCCTGTGCGCCGGATGCCAGTGCAACCGAAACGGCCGCTGCGGCAATCGTCAGGGTCGTGGTTTTAAGAAAATTGTTCATTTAGAGTCCTCCCGAGACTGATGTGTCTACTGCGTTAAAGCCTTATTTTCCCTAATCGGGACTTGTTGTTGTTATTCAACCTTACAGGTTGTTAGTTGTATTTACAATTCTAAGGTAGATTAACAACTAGTCTAATAGTCATTGCGCACCGATTGTTATTGTGGCGTCGCAAATAGCCATCCCGGCAGAACCACCTGCCGGGATAAAAGGCAGGTCCGATATCGTGATCGGACTAAGCCACACGCAATGCACCATCGCCATAGGCATTGCGGATGACCTCGGCCAACATGTCGTGCTCGTGATCTGTAAGATCGATCAGCGGACTGCGCACCGGACCGGTATCGCGTCCGATAACCCGCATCCCTGCCTTGACGATGGCAACGGCGTATCCTTTGCCGCGATTACGGATATCAAGATACGGATAGAAGAATTCGGTCAGAACCCGGTTCATCGTCGCATCATCGTCACGCGTCAGCGCATCATAAAAATCAAGCGCCTGCTGTGGCAGGAAGTTGAAAATCGCCGATGAATAAGTTGTAACACCAGCAGCCTTATAGGCCTTGGCAAAGACTTCTGCCGTCGGCATACCACCGATATAAGACAGGCGATCGCCCATCACGGTGCAAACCTTGGTCACCATTTCGATATTGCCGTGACCATCCTTGAACCCGACAAGATTCGGGCAAACGTCACACAATTTCGACAGCGTTTCGGCGGTGATGATCGAATTATCGCGGTTGTAAACAATCACGCCGATCTTGACAGCATCGCATACGGCCTTGACCCGGGCAAACAGACCTTCCTGTTCGGCACCGACAAGATATTGCGGCAACAACAAAAGACCATCCGCACCGGCGGCTTCGCACTCTTTGGCCAGTTCAACCGCCATTGCCGTGCCATAACCACAACCGGCAATGATCGGTGTATCACCGGCAACTTCCTTGGCAGCGCGCACGGTGGCAACGACCTCAGCCGGGGTCAACGAGAAAAATTCACCCGTCCCGCCTGCGGCAAACAACGCCGTTGCAGGGAACTGTGCCAACCAACCGACATGCGCGCGGAAAGCGTTCAGATCAAGCCCGCCCTGGGCATCAAAAGGCGTCACCGGGAATGACAGCAACCCGGCACCAATGGCCTTTTTCATCTCAAGATAATGCATCAAGCGTCCTTCAAATCTCAAATACGTCAAAACAACTATGATGATTTTATAAATTCATCATATCACTTTGTCAAACATATTACCCAAACAGCGCCAAGGGCGCAGAAAACTGCGCAACACAAGGGTTTTATTGACCTGATGACAGGATTGAACTTTGGTATGATGACTTGAATATGGGCGATATTCGGGCGAATCGGATCAATTGATATGATGACTTCCGCCTTTAAGCCCGTTAGGGTCGCCCTATCACCCCTTTAAACCCATAATCGAGAAGACCGGGAATGACCGACATTAACGCCGCCAGCCGCATCCTTGCCGATGCCTTTCTCAATCACACGCTGATTGATCCCCTGCCGGAAGATATCGCGCCAACAAGCTTTGAGCAGGCCTATGACATTCAACGTGCGACCCTTGCGCTGACCGGCGCCAAGCAGGCCGGATGGAAACTGGCCGTGGCGACACGGGCTGCACAGGAAAAGATTGGCGCAGATGGCCCCTTGATCGGGCCGTTGCTTGACGGGCGTATTCTTGGCGATGGCGCCAAGCTGACCACAGCAGATCTGCATTACCCCAATATCGAAGCCGAAATTGCCGTGGTGATGAAAAGCACCCCGGCCGCCGATGCGACATCAAGCGATATCCTTGATCATATCGAAAGCATCCATCTGGCCATCGAAATCGCAGATCGACGCTATGACGTAAAACAGAACCCTGTTCAAACGCTCGCCGATCTGAACTCGACCGGATATTTCGTGCTGGGGCAGGAAATTGAAAACTGGCGCGATCTTGGTTTCATTGGCGGCACTGTCACCACCAAAAGTGACGGTGAAATCCTTGCCACCAATGATGATCCCGATGCATGGCCTGAAATTTTCGGCGGCCTTGAATATCTGGTCGGATATCTTGGCAAGCGCGGCGAAAGCCTAAAGGCGGGCGATGTGATTACAACCGGTGCCTGCGCGCTTCCGACCATCAGCCCGCATGGCAAGATCGAAGCCATCTTTGACGGGTTGGGCATGGTCACGGCGGAAATCAGCAAAGTCTGAAGAATCTGAAAAGCTGATCCCGCCCCGCCAAACCAGCACCCCTTACGATAAAAGCCATGCAGTTTCCCGCATGGCTTTTATTTTGGTTAAGTCCGCCGGATTTCGCGGTGATATCACCCAGCTTCGCGGAAGCGCGAAACCGGCACACCCGGCACTTCGACGCGCAGAGATACAAGCTTACCTGCATGCGGAAACTCGGCGCGTTTTTCAGCACTGTAATTTTCCTGATGGCTGGTGACATACAGCGTTTTCATGTCCGGCCCGCCAAAACACGGCATGGTCGGATTGGGCATCGGCATGGGGATGGATGTGATCAATGTGCCATCCGGGGCAAAACCGTTCAAATTGCCTGCCGACACACCTGCCGACCAATAACACCCTTCCATATCAACCGCGCCGCCATCCGGGCGACCCAGCGTATCATCAAGATCAAGATAGCGCGTGCAGTTGGAAATATTGCCGGTTTGAACATCAAAGTCCCAGCGATTGACCCATGGCCCGCGGGAGTCCGAATGATACATCATCGCGCCATCTGGCGACCATGCAATGCCATTCGATATTTTGAACCCGGTGGCCTTTTTCTCGATCTTGCCATCAGCCGTGATGCGATACAGCGATGCAATCGCCTGCTTATCGGCATTGTCATCCATGGTGCCGACCCAGAACGCGCCATCCGGCCCGATTTTGCCGTCGTTGGTGCGGCTGTGAATGCCGTCTTCAATGGTGGCAAGCGGGGTGCGTTCGTCCGTTTCCGGGTCGAGATACACAATCTCCTTACGCAGGGCGACAATGATGCGGCCCGCATCTGTCAGACCAAAACAGCCAAGCTCACTTTCGAACTTCCAGACTTTACGCGCGCCGGTTTTGACATCAAGCGCATGAAGCTGACCGTTCAGAATATCGGTCCAGTAAAGCCGGTCATTCTGCGCATCCCAATTCGGACATTCCGCCAGTGTAAATGTCTCATCACTGAGAATTTCCGGCTGATAAGCAGCCCCGTTCGTACCCGACATTGCAACACCCTTTAAAGTCATATGATCAATTTCACTGCCCAACGGTTTGCCGTTCACCGGCCCCACTTGTCAATAAAATTAGCCATTTTTCTTTACAGGGACGATATCAAAGGCCGATCAAAACGCTGTTAAATCGCGCACGGCTTTCCGTTATTTCCCGGTCGTTACAGCCGGAAAACCTTGGCCTGATGACGGCGCAGGAAGGTGTTGAAAATCACATATCGCGGGCGTGATCGGTGACGCGCTGGCGGGCCTGATGAAGATGATAGCGCATCAAAAGTTCGGCACTATCGGCATCGCGGCCCAGGATCGCATCATAAATCTGACGATGTTCGCGAAGAACCTTTTGCCCCCGTTCGGCCGATCCGCCGCGCGTGATGTTCAATGCGACATTCATTGATTTGGACATCACGCCATGCAGGGAATTCAGGATCGTGACGAAAATTTCATTGCCGCTCGCACGCGCAATGGCCATGTGGAAATCAAGATCGGCCTTATCGGCAATATCCCCCGCCCCAATGCCGTCTTCCAGCATTTTCAGGGCGTTCTCGATATCACGGTGATGGCGCAGGCTGGCCCGTTCGGCCGCCATGCGTGCGGTTGTACCCTCAATCGCAGCGCGTGCTTCAAAACAGCGCAAAAGCCCGGCGACATCATTGACCCCGCCAAACTCGATCAAGCCTTGTGGCGGGCGTTTTTTAACAAACGATCCGACCCCTTGGCGGGCATAGACCAACCCGTCGGATTGCAGTTTGCGCAACGCTTCGCGGACAACCGGGCGCGACACGCCAAAGGATGCGCAAATCTCGTTCTCGGAGGGAAGCTTGGTCCCCTCGCCCAGATTACCCGAAACAATCTGTTCAAGGATCTGACCATAAAGCTGATCCGCAAGCTTTTCGCGTTTTTGAACTTTCAGCAGCAACTCGGCCATGCCCCGCCCCGAACTTGTTATCTTGTAAAACTTACTTGTAAGTTTTATCGGGAAACACCAACCGGGTAAAGCCCCCGCACACCCGGCCCAAGATCAATCGACCAAAGAATAATCCCGCTTTGCCGGAACTGCGATGTCGTCATCATCAACAAGCCCGCTTTCGGGTTTTGCCAACAAAGACGGCGTCAATGTCATGCTACCGGTCAGTGTCTGGTTGTTATCAAGCACAACCAGATCGCCAAATTCCTTGAATTCGGGATGATTATGGACATTTGGCACATGGGTAACCGGCTCAACACAGAAGGTTTTACCGTCTTCGGGAATGTAAAATTGCAGGTTGGACATCGTGTCGCTGGCGGTCATATGCAGGCTATAGCCTGCTTCATCCCAAATCATCTCCGCTTCGCGTTCCCAGCCGGTGTAATGAACATCAAGTCCATGATGATGGCGGATCATTTTGCCATCTGAAAAATCACGGCCAAGGTCAATCACCGTACGTCGGGTCGGTAGCATGTCTTCGTCAGTGGCAAAACAATCAGACGCGACAAAGGAAACCGATGCATCTTCGCCACCGGGGAACCACGGATGCAAGCCAATGCCATAGGGCATCGGCGTTCTGCCCAGATGGCGCACACCGATTTCAAGCGTCACATCAATTTCAGTGACCTTGAATTCCTGCCAGGCCACATAGACAAAGCCGCTTTTGGCATCGTCATGTTTGTGGTTAAAGCGCAAACGATCAACAGTCGGGCGTTCGATTTTCCATTCCGCCCCCCGGCCAAAGCCGTGAATGGCATGCGGGCTGGGCGGACGGTTCGCCGGAACCTTGACGATATGACCATCAAAATCAAATTCGGAAAAGGCCAACCGATTGGCAAAGGGCACCATCGGGAAACATCCCAGACTGGATGGATTGCCCGAATTCAAGGCCTGCTCGCTCACAGGGCGCAACAGGTTAATCACGCCATTGCCATCCGGGCGCACCCAGTCAATCCGCGATATCGCACCACCCTGCGGCACGATCCCGATCTGAAAAGGTCCACTGTTCCAACGATATTCCGGTTCGCCCTTTTTGGACATGCAGGTGCCTCAATTCCGTTCAAAATCATATGATGACTTTACATCACCGGTCAGGTTCGACTATTTCAAGATGGTACTGCCACTTGCGCCAACCAAACCTTAACGCCTGTGGTCAATTTTATATCCGATTGTTTTATACCGGATTTATCGGACACGCAAAATGAACAAGACGACCGCATCAAACACACCGCGCAAAGTTTCGCTGACGGAAAAAGTCATTGCCAGTTTGCGTCAGGAAATTGAAAGCGGTCAACGCGAACCGGGCAGCAAACTTCCAACCGAACCGGTCCTGACCGAACGGTTTGGTGTCAGCCGCACCGTCATCCGCGAAGCGATTGCCGCCTTAAAAGCCGACGGCCTTCTTGAACCGCGCCAAGGGGCCGGTGTGTTTGTTTTGGCCCCCGAATCGCGCAGCAACGACAAATCGATTTTTGCCGTTGACTACGCGCAAGTGTCCGACGTTCTGGAAATTCTTGAACTGCGCATGGCGGTAGAGATCGAGGCTGCAGGCCTTGCCTGCACGCGAAGCTCCGTCGCCCAGCAGGCCAAAATCTATGAGGCAATGGCAAAGATGGAGGCCGCTCTGGAAAAAGGCGATCCCACCGAACCGGCCGACTTTGAATTCCATAGCGCAATTTCCGCCGCCACCAACAATCGCCGCTTTGCCGAATTTTTGGAACATCTCGGCGATAAGACCATCCCGCGTGCACAATTGCGCCGCCGCCCGCCAGAAGCCGAAGATCAAAAGGCCTATATGCACATGATCATGGGCGAACATCGCAAGATTTTTGATGCGATTGCGGCCCGCGAAGATGATGTTGCGCGCAAAGCCATGCGCGACCATCTCAGCCAAAGCCAGACCCGCTATCAAAAACTCCTGACCCAACGATAATCATCGGGCTTACCGTTTAAATACAGCCACCCTGCCGGGCTTACTCACCAAGCACAGGGTTTTGGCTTTTGATCAGGGCGAAATGGCCTTGGCCAAAACACTCATATCGGCAAGAACGATGTCCGCCCCCGCGTCATAAAGCCGGTTTGCCGCGACGACCTCATCCCCGGCATAATGCCCGCCACCCACAAAGCCGATGCATTTCATGCCTGCGGCAACGGCCGCCGTTACACCGGCAACGGAATCCTCAATCACGATCGCCTGTTTGGGGGAAAAGCCCATATCGGCTGCTGCATGTAAAAACAGATCAGGGGCCGGTTTGCCGTTTTTGACGAAATCGGCACTGTAAATGCGGTCTTCAAACCACGGGCCAAGACCGGTCACGTCCATGGTCTTTTCCAACCGTTCGACCGAACTGCTTGATGAAATGCAAAAGGCAACTTTCCGCTTGGTCAGTGCATCCAGAACCCCGTCAATGTCGCGGATTTTGGTCAGCTCCGTTTCATAGCGGGCAAACAGTTTTTTATAGAAGAACGGCTTGAATTCGGAACGGACGTCTTTTCCGGACTCGACGCGAATATGTTCAATCGGTGCCGCACTTGATCGCCCGGTAAAGCGGTCTGATACTTCTTGCAATGTCAAAGGCGCACCAAAATGGGCCAGTACATCAACAAGTGTCGCAAGCGAGATCGGCTCGCTGTTCACAAGCACGCCGTCACAGTCAAACAGAACAACAGCGCATCGATCAAACAGCTTTTTGACCGTCGCAACGGTGTGGGGCGTGGCGTCCTGTCCGATATAGGTTTTGGTTCCGTTTCCGGTATCGTTTCCGTGTTCGTTTCCTGGGGCCATGTTGAACCTGGCTTGTTTCATTTATGGGGTTAGGGTCTGAACCCAATTGAATGCTTGAAATGGTCGCGAGGAATTTGTGCGGATATCAGGAGCTTTACCGCAGCAAGGCTCGCTGCCTTGGAAGGTGAAGCGACGCAATAGCCCGTGCAAATTCCTCCGATCCGAAGGACATCAGGACAATCGGCGACCTGCTGCGTCAATCTCCTTGCACGGGGAATGCCCCGCGCCGCGGCGATTTCCTTGCATGTCTTGATTGTTCTGATGCCATTTTAAACATTCAATTGGGTTCAGACCCTGAACAACCTATCGAATGGAATGTTTCAGCGTCAACAAAAATGAACATTTGACCAATAGATGAACTTTTGATCAACTCGCATCCAGAAAGACCAGACAAAAGAACATCCGGCAGACGTGACACGGTCCCAACAGCCGGGGGAAAGCGGAGGAATACCCATCATGAGTCCCCAAGATTCTTGTTTTATTGGCGTGGATGTTGGCACCGGCAGCGCCCGTGCAGGCGTATTTGACGCCAGCGGAAAACTGCTGGGCAGTGCCGCCCACCCGATTGCAATGAACCGTCCGAAACCCGATTTTGTCGAACAGGATTCGGAAAATATCTGGCAATCGGTTTGCCAATCGGTACGCGATTCCTTAAAAAAATCCGGTGTCGCACCCGATAAAATTGCCGCGATTGGCTTTGATGCCACCTGTTCGCTTGTTATCCGTGATCAGGATAACCGACCGCTTGGTGTTACCCCAAATGGGGCTGATAACTGGGATGTGATTGTCTGGATGGATCACCGCGCCGTGCGCGAAGCCGAAGAATGCACTTTAAGCGGATCACGGGTGCTGGAATTCATTGGCGGCACCATGTCCCCGGAAATGGAAATTCCCAAACTGATGTGGCTGAAACGCCATCATCAAAGCGCCTGGCAGAAAATGGGCGCGGCCTATGATCTCGCTGATTTCCTGTCTTTCCGTGCGACCCAAAGCAACGCGCGGTCTTGCTGTACCGTCACCTGCAAATGGACCTATCTGGCCCATCATGATTGCCCATGGGATCAGGATTTCCTGTCAACAATCGGCATGGATGATCTCAATGACAAGATCAACATGCATGACACCGCATTGGCGGTTGGTGATCTGATTGGTCCGCTATCGGAACAAGGCGCATCTGATCTTGGCCTGACCACCAATTGTGTGGTTGGCGCAGGCTTGATTGATGCCCATGCCGGCGCACTTGGCACCCTTGGCGAATATCTTGATGGCAATCTGGATCAGCATTTTGCAATGATTGCCGGAACGTCAACCTGTCATATGGCGCTTTCAAAACAACCACGCTTTATCAAAGGCGTATGGGGTCCGTATCTTGGGGCGATTGCGCCAAATCTTTGGCTGAACGAAGGCGGTCAATCGGCCACGGGTGCCTTGCTGGATCATGTGGTTGCCATGCATCCGTTTTCCCATGGCATGGGGCGTGATGCCCATAAACTGGCCGGGGAAAAATTGATGCCGATGATGGCCAGGACAACCGATCTTGCCCCGCGCCTTCATGTTTTGCCCGATTTCCATGGCAACCGGTCCCCGCTTGCCGATCCGGAAGCCCTTGGCGTGATTTCCGGCCTGACACTGGATCAAAGCGAAGAAAGCTTCCTGAAACTTTATTGGGCGACCGCCTGCGCAATTGCCTATGGCACACGTCATATCATCGATGCGTTAAATGATACCGGATATGACATCACCCACATTCATCTAAGCGGCGGTCACACCGCCAGTGCGGTCTTGGTAAAACTCTATGCCGATGTCACGGGATGTCACGTTGTGATGTCTGATTGTGAAGAACCGGTATTGCTGGGCTCCGCCATGCTGGCCGCAGGGGCGCTGGATCCGGATGGTGGCCTTGCCAAGGCAGCCCGCAAGATGGCGGGCAAGGAAACATCCCATGCACCGGACCTGTCCGCCAAGGCCGATCATGACCGTCGCTATGGAATTTTCCATCAAATGCATGCCCATCGTCAGACCCTTGATGGCATGAGCAAAAACTGAATTTTTGGCAACTCAATCCCCGTCGAATCCCACCTCCTCCCTGTGTGACCCATTCAAAAGGCTCTTGACGGCACTTTTGGATAGGGCCACAACAAAAGGGCCGATGCTTTCGCATCGGCCCTTTTTACGCACGCGCAACGGCGGGGTCGGGGGATCACGCAGATTTTTAAATCTGCACCGTCACGGCGCGATGCCACACAAGGCCGGTCCAGTTTGGACCGGCCTTGTTCGTTTCAGGTTATTCCGCCGGATGTTCGTGGGCTGCCTTGACGTCACCGCGTTTGGAACGGCTTTTGGCAAAGGTGCCAACAATCAAGACAAAGAACAGCGGCACGAAGAAGATCGCAAGCACGGTCGCGGCAATCATACCGCCCATCACACCGGTACCCACCGCCACACGCGCAGCAGCACCGGCACCGGTCGAGATCGCCAAGGGAACAACACCAAGGGTGAAGGCCATCGACGTCATAATGATCGGACGTAGACGCTGACGTGCGGCTTCAACAGTTGCCTCCAGAAGCCCCATCCCCTGATCGTAAAGTTCGCGGGCGAACTCGACAATCAGGATGGCGTTTTTGGCCGACAGACCAATCGTGGTCAGGATCGCAACCTGGAAGTAAACGTCATCGGGAAGCCCACGCAGCAAGGCTGCGATCACGGCACCCAGAACGCCCAACGGCACGACCATCATGACCGAGATCGGAATGGCCCAGCTTTCATACAACGCCGCAAGACACAGGAAGACGACGATCATGGACAAAGCATACAATGCCGGTCCCTGTTCCCCTGCTTCGCGTTCCTCATAGGAAACGCCCTGCCACTCAAGCCCGAAACCACCCGGGATCTTGGCAACAAGTTCTTCCATTGCGATCATTGCATCACCCGATGCAACGCCCGGTGCGGCAGCACCCTGAATATTCAGGGACGACAAACCGTTAAAGCGTTCCAGTCGCGGCGAGCCATATGTCCATTCCGTCGTGGCAAAGGCCGAAATCGGCACCATTTCGCCCAGTTCGTTGCGGACATACCAGAAATCAAGGTCTTTCGGCATCATGCGGTATTTCGCATCTGCCTGCATATAAACCCGTTTCACACGGCCGTTTTCGATGAAGTCATTGACATAGCTTGACCCCCACGCCGTTGCCAGCGTGCGGTTAACATCGGCCAGATCAATCGCAAGCGCGCTTGCCTTTTCCTGATCGATATTGATGGCAAACTGCGGCATATCGGCCAGGCCGTTCGGACGCACACCGACAAGACGCGGGTCCTGTGCGGCCATGCCCAAAAGCTGGTTGCGGGCGGCCATCAACGCATCATGTCCGTTGCCGCCAAGATCAACCAATTGAAGATCAAAGCCGTTTGCCGTCCCCAACTCGATAATCGCAGGCGGGGCAAAGGCAAAGACCATGGCATCGCGGATTTGGGCAAACGCACCATAAGCACGTCCGATCACGGCACCGACGGCCTGATCGGGGCGCGTACGTTCCGACCAGTCTTTCATGTTCACAAAGGCAATACCCGCATTCTGACCGCTACCGGCAAAGGAGAAACCGGCAACCGTGAACAGACCCTGGATATTTTCTTTTTCATTCTCAAGGAAGTGGGTTTCCAGCTTCTTGAGAACTTCGACCGTACGTTCCTGCGAAGCACCGGCAGGCAACTGAACCATCGAGAACATGATACCCTGATCTTCGTCTGGCAGGAACGAACCCGGCAGTCGAATGAACAAGGCCGCAAGCCCGCCAACAAGGATCACATAGACAAACAGATAGCGCCATTTGCGATGCACAACATGATCAACGCTGCCCTGATAGAACCGGTTGGTTTTATCAAAGCCACGGTTAAACCAGCCAAATGGTCCCCTTTTCGTAAGCGGATCGACATGGGTCGGTTTAAGCATCGTTGCGCAAAGGGCCGGTGTCAGAACAATTGCCACCACAACAGACAAGGCCATTGCAGATACAATCGTGATCGAGAACTGGCGATAAATCGCCCCTGTCGACCCGGCAAAGAACGCCATCGGCACAAACACCGCCGAAAGAACCAGCGCGATACCAATCAACGCACCGGTAATCTGATCCATGGATTTGCGGGTTGCTTCACGCGGCGGAAGCCCGTCTTCGTGCATCACACGTTCGACGTTTTCGACCACAACGATGGCATCATCAACCAAAAGGCCGATGGCCAGAACCATGGCAAACATGGTCAGCGTGTTGATCGAATAGCCAAAGGCCGCAAGAATGCCGAATGTGCCCAGCAAAACCACCGGAACCGCGATCGTCGGGATTAGGGTCGCACGCCAGTTTTGCAGGAACAGCAACATCACCAGGAAGACAAGAACAATTGCTTCAAACAGGGTATGAACAACTTCCTCGATCGACACTTTGACGAACGGGGTGGTGTCATACGGATAAACGATTTCCACGCCCTTCGGGAAGAACGGCTTGAGTTCCGCCAGACGCGCTTTAATGGCCTCGGCCGTATCAAGCGCGTTCGAACCGGTTGCAAGGTTCACCCCGATACCCGTTGCAGACTGCGCATTATAGCGCGCGACAACGTCATAGCTTTCGCCACCGATTTCGATGCGGGCAACGTCACCAAGACGAACCTGTGAACCATCGGTTTCGACCTTAAGCAGGATGTTGGCAAACTCGTCAACCGTCTGCAATTTGCTTTGGGCGGTGATGGTCGCGTTGATCTGCTGGCCGGGAATGGACGGCGCACCGCCAATCTGACCGGCGGTAACTTCGGTATTCTGGGCTTGAACCGCGGCACTGATATCGGTCACGGCAAGGTTGTATGAAAGCATCTTGTTCGGATCAAGCCAGATGCGCATTGCATGCTGCGCACCAAACACCTGAACCGAACCAACACCGTTCACACGACCAAGCGGATCTTCAACAGTTGAAACCACAAAGTCCGAAAGGTCTTCTGCGTTCATCGAACCGTCAGACGACACAAAGCCGACAACCATCAGGAACGAACCGCTCGATTTGGTAACGGTCACACCCTGCTGCTGCACTTCGGTCGGAAGTGACGACATCGCAGCTTGCAATTTGTTCTGAACCTGAACCTGTGCAATGTCCGGATCGGCTTCGGGTTCAAACGTCAGTTTGATCGACACCTGACCGTTTGCCGAAGAATTCGACGACATATAACGCAGATAATCCAGACCGTTCATCTGCTGTTCGATCACCTGTGTCACCGTGTTTTCAACGGTTTGCGCAGATGCCCCCGGATAGTTCGCCGAGATTTCAACAGATGGCGGTGCGATGGACGGATACTGTTCGATTGGCAATTGCCAAAGTGACAGTCCCCCCGCCAGCATAATCACCAAGGCCACAACCCAAGCGAATACGGGACGGTCAATAAAGAATTTTGCCATTGAATAAGTCCTTATTCGGCGGCTTTGGCGGTTTCAACAGGCTGGGCAGCAACAGGTGCGCCCGGTCCGATGCGCTGGATGCCATCAACAATCAGTTGATCGCCATCTTCAACACCAGCCGAAACCAGCCAATCTTGTCCTTGGGACTGCTCAATCGTGATGTCTTTGGAAACGACTTTGCCATCCCCGACCACATAGACATAAGCCGATCCATCCGGGCGACGCATCACCGCTTTCTGCGGGACAAGGAACGCCCCTTCAATGCGACCCTGACGCACCTGACCACGGACAAACATGCCTGGCAAAAGGGTGCCATCCGGGTTCGGGAAGACAACGCGCAACCGGATGGTGCCGGTGGTTTCATTCACCGTAACGTCTGAAAATTGCAATGTTCCCTTGTGCGGATATTCTTCGCCGGTGGCATCAACAATCAGCGACACTTCGACATTGCCGTCTTCAACACCCTTGATGCGGCCATTCGCAATGGCATGCTTGATTTTCATCAAACGACCACCGGCCTGCGTCACATCAACATAGATCGGATCAAGCTGGGTAATCGTGGTCAGCTTGGTGCTTTGATTGGCCGTGACAAGCGCACCTTCGGAATAATCCGAAGATCCGATCTGCCCTGAAATCGGGGCGGTCACAGTGGTATATTCCAGATCAATACGGGCCTGTTCCAGTTCGGCACGGGCGGCAGCAACAGATGCCTTGCCCTGTGCTTCGGCGGAAACCGCGTCGTCATATGTCTGCTGGCTGACCGCCTGCGACTTGATCAAAGGGTCATAGCGCGAACGGGTTTTGGTTGCCTGATCAAGGGATGCACGCTGACGGGAAAGTTCGGCCTGTGCGGCATCAACTTTCGCCAGATAGACATCCTGATCAATCATATAAAGCTGCTGACCAGCTTCAACAAACGCGCCCTCGGTGAAATTGCGTTCTTTGATAATGCCATCGACCTGCGGACGAATATCCGCCTGTCGGAATGCGATCGTGCGACCGGGCATTTCTTCGACAAGACCAACGGTCTGTGCCTCCAAGGTCACGGTTCCAACCGGCGTTGCCTGCTGCTGTGGCGCGGCTGCCTGTTGTTCTCCGCCTTTATTTTCTTCGCTGCAGGCAGCTACCATCACGGCAAGCGCGGCCATACCAGCAAATTTCAAACAAGATCGCATGGACAAATTGCTTTTCCTTCTAAGTCCGGGCAAAGCATTTTGAGGGCGCTTTGCCATTGCATTTCGAAATACTGTACGGTACAGTACACATTGTGCACTGCACGATCAAGAGCCGAAAACAGCAGTATCAAAAATCATGAGTGAAACGCCAGAAAAGCTTGAAAATCAATCCTCTCGCGGGTCTGCGCGTCGGCGTGCGATGATGGATGCTGCATGGCAAATTCTGCTTGATAAAGGGTTCTCTGGCGTCACACTTAATGATGTTATTTCGCAATCGGGTGGCTCTCGTACAACCCTTTACGAAGCATTTGGCGGAAAAGACGGTCTTATTGCTGCTGTCATGACCGAACGCTGCATGGAGTTTTCCGCAGAATTACACATCTCGCTGGAAACTGATCTCCCCCCTCGTGATGCCCTTACGGACTTCGCAACCAAATTGGCCAAAAAGATACTATCCGAGGAAGCCGTTCGCTTCACGAAGATTCTCTACACAGAAGGCCATCATTTTATACCGCTAGTTGATAAATTCATGAAAGTCGGCCCCGACAGCACCCGGGCACGCCTGGCAAGATACCTGAAACGTCAGCACGATCTTGGCCGTATCGTGATCGATGACCCGGATCATTACGCCGAACTGTTTGATTCCATGATATCGGGCGGCTGGCAAAAACAGATGCTGCGGCTGATAAATCCTCCTCACTATGCCGACGCGGAAATCACCCAGCGCGTCACACGGGTTGTTGATATTTTTCTCTGTGGTGTCGCAAGCCCTGCGTACCGCAACGACGTCAGCACCAACACCCCCTAACACCTTCATCTCTAACAGCCCCCTCCTGACAGCATCCTGTCAGGTGTCAGGGGCAGTCTGCATAATAATTGTCATTCCTTGCCCTACCTTCACCAAAATTGGGGTAAATAGTACGATACGTTTAAGTCGTGTTCGCCAATTATAAAGCTCAGGGGATCAGTTCATGCGTGTGCGTCATGCTTTGTTCAGTGTTGGAATTTGTGCAATTTCAATGATTGCGTTCAACAGCCGCGCCCAAGCGATTTCCGTTCAGGATGCCCGCACAGCCGTTGATGCCATTTTGATGCAGTCGGGTATTTCCGCAACCGAACTTGATGCCCGTATGATTGATGGCGACGCGGTCGAACTGGTCTATGACGCCATTTCCCTTGATCTGCGCGGATATTCGACCGCCCGCGAACTGACCATGGATGATGTGCGCGTCATTGTGCGTAACACAGATACCGCCGATCAGCTTGATCTTGATATCAAGCTTCCCGAACGCGCCAAAATGCAGGCCGAAGCCACAAGCGACCAGCGCGACATCACCATGCGCAATGCCGGTGGCTATCTGCGCTGGGACACCAAACGCAATGTGCCTGTCACCTTTGATGGTTCGGCCAGTTTCCTGACCGGGGATGAACCGATCACGCGCAAACACTGGTTGATGAACGGCCTTGTCATCCAATGGTTGCCGGAACTGGCCCGCATTGCATGGCAGGCAGCGGAATGGACCGGGGCGAACCGCGAAAAGCGCGGATCGATGCAATCGGCAAGCTTTGTGCTGTATCCCGGTGAAAACGGTGAAACCCATCTTGATTACGGCCATGATGGCCTGTGGCTGCCAAGCCTGTTCCAACCGCGCACCGTCCGGGTCAAAAGCAGCAGCACCGGCCTGCCTTGGACCGATGCCAAACCGATCATTGAAAAAGGCTTCCACGATATCCTGACCGGAACGGCCCCGCGCATGGCGCGCCGTCAGATCGGTGATGCTCTGTGGCAAAAGGCCGCGGCAAATGGCGCACCGGTCAAGGTGGATGAATTTTATATTGAATCCCGTGGCCTAGAGGCCCTTGGATCAGGTGAATTCCTGGCCCAGGCCGCCGCACGATATGGCTTCACCGGCGATTTCGATGTCAAATTGCTCGGACAGGATCGCCTTGTCGATCTGCTGGGCACCCCTGATAGCCCGACCCTTCTGGGCGCACTTGTCCCATTCGCTGTAGATGGCCTTGCCGCCGGACGTCCCGGCCCACAAGGCACCACAGAATATGATGGCAAGTTGCTGCCCGATGGTCGGGTGATTGTGAATGGCCTGACCGTATTTCGCACCGCCGATGGCAGCTAGACGGTGACAGGTATTGTTTTGGATAATCTAATCGCCGGACCGTGCAACCGGCTGATCATTTATGCCAAAAAGATCGACGCCATGGTGCAGTTCTATTCTGATTACTTTGGGTATCAGGTTTTCACAAAGCCCGATGACCGCATCATCGAGCTGCGCCGAAACGATGGCGGCATGATCCTGATGCTCCATCCCGCCGGCAAGGGCCAGAAAGAAGGCCAGTCTTTGATCAAACTGGTTTTCGATGTCAGCAATGTCGAAGCTTTCCGCCAGAAATTGATCGACGACGGCATCGATATCGGCCCGATCCATCAGGCTGATAACTATCAGTTTGCCAATTTTAAAGACCCGTCAGGCAATTCTGTCTCGATCTCAAGCCGGGCCTTTGCACCGCACTGATCTGCTTGGCAACCGATGCCCAAGACGACAAACCTCACATATCCAAAACACTTATGGCCGCTTTGCCATTGGTCAAAGCATGCCCCGCGCCCGGTGTGCAAAGGGTGTCGGCATATTTTGATCATACATATTATTGACGTAGTACGCGGAACTACGCATGATCCGCGATCAAGGTCGGTTTGACGCAATACCGACCCAAAAGAATCAGGGAGTTTCAAAGAATGAAATTGAACAAAAGTGGTCTTCTTTCCGGGCTGGTCCTGGCAGGCAGCCTTTTCGCATCCATCAGCAGCGCATCTGCCGACACCATCAAAGTCGGGATCGCCAATTTTGGCGAACATCCGCAGCTGAATGCCGCGATTGTTGGCTTCAAAGAAGCCATGGCCGCCAACGGCTTTGTCGAAGGCACGGACGTGACCTATTCCGAAAGCCACACCAACTTTGACGCATCCCTTGTGCCGCAAATGATCACGAAGCTGCAGTCAGAAAACCCCAAACTGATCTATACGGTCACCACCCCGGTTTCCCAGATCGCCAAACAGGCCTTGGCTGGATCAGGCATTCCGATTGTGTTTTCCGCCGTAACCGACCCGGTTGCCGCCAAGCTGGTCCCGTCATGGGACGCCGGTGACGAAGGCATGACCGGCGCATCGGATTTGCAGGACATTGCAGCGGTTCTTGAATTTACCCGCAAACTTCTGCCCGATGCCAAACGCCTTGCCATCCCGTACAATCCGGGCGAAGCAAACGACGTTGCCTTGCTTGAAAAGGTCGAAGAACTCGCACCGGCTGCCGGTTTCTCGGTCGTGGCCGTTGGTATTGATAACGTCAATGACATCTTGCAGCGCATTACATCTGTCGCCGGCAAAGCCGATGTCATCTATACCCCGGCATCAAACCTGATCCAGCCGGCAATTGCCGCGGTTTCCGCAGCCGCCCGCCAGATTGGCGTTCCGATTGTGAACTCCGACAGTTCTGCGGTTGCCAATGGCACGGTCCCGGCCAGCTTCTCGGTCGATTACGGTCAGGTTGGTTTGAATGCAGGTAAAATTGCCGCCCAGATTCTCAAGGGCACCTCACCTGCCGACATCCCACCATCGGCACCGTCCTATGAAACGCATGCACCCATGATTTCAAAATCAGCGGCAGCTGCCTTTGGCGTTGAAATTCCGGCATCCTTTAACGATTGCGGTTGCATCGTTGAATAATTCGAACGCGACTTGAACAAACATTGGCGCTGGTAGGAACCATTCTTACCAGCGCCAATGGTTTCGGGTTCATTCTTATCCACGTAACCGGACCAGCAATCACTATGAGAGTGAAATACAAGGAAAGACCCGCAGCGTGGGGCACTCCCCCACGCAAGGGGTTTGACGCAGGAGTTCTCTCTCATAGCGATTGTCCTTTGGATTGCCCGGATTTGCACGGGCTGACTTTGTCGTAAAACCTTGAAAGATTCATATCTTTCCGCAATTTTACTCCGCGTATCCGCACAAATCCGGGCAACCGGTTCAGTTGCGTGGATAAGAATAAACCCTGGGAGAAGACGGGTGCTCGAAATCCGATCTGCACGAAAAACATTCTATGCCGGACAAGCCGATGAAAAAATCGCGCTTGATGATCTTGATCTGACCCTGAAAACCGGCGAATTCGGTGTTGTCATTGGCTCGAACGGGGCGGGCAAAAGCACCATGCTAAACGCCGTTTCCGGCGCCATGCCCCTTGATAGCGGTCAAATCCTGATCAATGGCGATGACGTGACCGACACCCCGGTCCATACCCGCGCCACCCGGATTGCCCGGGTGTTTCAGGACCCGATGCTCGGCACAGCGGCCAGCATGACCGTTGCCGAAAACATGCTTCTGGCAGATTTGCGCAGCACCAAACGCACCTTGTCGCGCGGGCTGAATGCCAAACGCCTTGCCGATTACAAGGAACGGCTTTCCGCCCTTGGTCTGGGTCTGGAAAACCGGCTTGAAACCAAGGTCGAATTGCTATCTGGCGGACAGCGCCAATCCTTGTCCTTGATCATGGCGGTTGGTGGATCGCCTGATTTGTTGTTGCTTGACGAACATACCGCTGCCCTTGATCCGCGCACTGCCGATCTGGTGATGCAGGCAACCGTGCGTGCGGTTGATACCCTGAAACTGACAACCTTGATGGTCACCCACAACATGCAGCACGCGGTTGATTATGGTCACCGGGTGATCATGCTCGATGCCGGTCGGGTCAAACTGGAAATCGGGGGCGCTGAAAAGGCCAATGTCACGGTGGCAAAACTGGTCGACCATTTTGCGGTCAAGACCGATGCCATGATGTTAGGGGCCGGGGTGTAATCCAATGATGGAATTTTTGTCTTCGACCTTCACAAGCTATGTCGCCCTGGTGCCTGTCACCCTATCGCAAAGCTTGATCCTTGCCTTTGTCGTCTTGGGGATCATGATCCCGTTCCGCACCCTGCATTTCCCTGATCTGACCAGCGAAGGCGCCTATCCTTTGGGCGGTTGTGTCTGCGGTGTCATGATTGCAGCGGGTTTTAACCCGGCTTTGGCGATTGTTGCCGCCCTTTTGTGTGGTTTTCTGGCCGGGTGCTGTACCGCGCTTATTCACCTGCGGTTCCGTATTCATACCCTGCTTGCCGGTATCTTGATGATGACGATGCTCTACAGCATCAATCTGCGGATCATGGGCAAATCAAACCTGTCGATCTTTGGATCAGACAGCGTTTACAACTGGGCACCCTTTGTCACACCGGGCTTCCCGGTCAGCAAGATCATCATCGCCGGGATCATTGGTGCTGGTGTGTTCTTGGCCCTGAACTGGTTCTTTAAAACCGAAAAGGGAACGGCATTACGCGCCGTTGGCTCCAACCCGGCCATGGCCGAGGCACAAGGCATTTCGGTTTGGGTATCAACCATCATCGGTGTCGGCCTTGCCAGTGCATTTTCGGCCACCAGTGGCGCGCTGATGGTTCAGTCACAGGGCTTTGCCGATGTGAATATGGGCCTTGGCATCCTGATCAACGGGCTTGCCGCCCTTATGATCGGCGAGGCCGTCGTTGGCAAACAATCGGTGTTTCGACAGCTTCTTGCCCCGTTTGTCGGTGCGATCATTTATTATCAACTGGTCTCGCTGTGTCTGGCCGCCGGCATGCCACCGCCCGATCTTAAACTGGCGACCGGTCTGTTCGTTCTGGCCATGCTGGCCCTGCCCAGCCTGAAACGTGGCCGTGGTGGCGCGCCTGCCCGTGAAAAGTTCCGCGAATAGGCTAAGGCCAACTCCAACCACATCTGCAAAACGGCCGCCTGTTGGGCGGCCGTTTTCGTTTAAGAGATGCCGGTATGTTTTCAGAAAACAGGAACCCGACCTCCTGACTAGACGCCAGAAGATCGGGCGGGAGGACGACCTGCCGGGAAATCTGAAAATCAGCCCTGTGCCAACACCGCATCGACGATTGCCTGTCCGCAGGTCACGGTATCGGCTTTGCCGCCAAGGTCTGCTGTGCGGAACTCTTCTGTTGCAAGTGCCGTTTCCACCGCCTGCAAAATCCCGTCATGTGCGGCGGTATATCCCAAATGATCAAGCATCATGGCACCGGCCCAGATTTGACCAATCGGGTTGGCAATGCCCTTGCCCGCGATATCGGGGGCAGAACCATGAACCGGCTCAAACAATGACGGGAATTTGCCTTCGGGATTGATGTTGCCAGATGGCGCAATGCCGATGGTTCCGGTACAGGCCGGACCAAGATCGGACAGGATATCGCCAAACAGGTTCGATGCGACAACCACATCAAAACGATCCGGGTTCAGCACGAACTGCGCGGTCAGAATATCAATATGATACTTGTCCCAACGGACATCAGGATATTCTTTGGCCATTTCGATCACCCGTTCATCCCAATAGGGCATGGTGATGGAAATACCGTTGGATTTTGTCGCCGAAGTCAGATGTTTTTTCGGGCGCTTCTGTGCCAGATCGAATGCATATTTCAAAATCCGGTCAACGCCGATCCGCGACATGATCGTTTCCTGAATGACGATCTCGCGGTCCGTACCGGGATACATTTTTCCGCCGACCGATGAATATTCACCTTCGGTATTTTCGCGAACAACATAGAAATCAATATCGCCCGGCTTGCGCCCGGCAAGCGGTGAACGAACGCCGGGCATCAGCTTTGCCGGACGCAGGCTGACATACTGGTCAAAATCACGCCGAAACTGGATAAGCGATCCCCACAGTGAAATATGATCCGGAACCGTATCGGGCCAGCCAACCGCGCCAAAGAAGATCGCATCGTGATTACCCACCTGCGCCTTCCAGTCATCAGGCATCATCTGACCGTGTCTAAGGTAATAATCGCATGATCCGAACTCGAACGTCTCAAACGTCAGATCAATGCCGTAAACCTTGGCCGCTGCTTCCAGAACGCGCACACCTTCGGGCATCACTTCGGTCCCGATGCCATCCCCGGCAATCACTGCAATCTTGTGGGCTTTGTTCGTCATTTTATGTCTCCTCCGACCGGGGTGTTGGTGTGTTTCCCGGTAATAAATACTGCGCGAAAATCATTTACATTGGTCAATGTCGGGCCTGTGACAATCTGGTCATTCAGTGCTTCAAAAAAGCTGTGCCCGTCATTGTTTTCCAAACTTTCAATTGCCTTGATCCCAAGCCCCGCCGCCCGGGAAATCGTATCGGGCCCAAAATACGCACCAGCGATTTCTTCCATGCCATCGACCCCGTCGGTATCCCCGGCAACACCATAAACATTTGCCATACCGTCCAAGGCAACGGCCAATCCCAAAAGAAACTCGACATTCCGCCCACCCCGGCCATTCCCAAGGATCGTAACCGTCGTCTCCCCGCCAGACAATAAAACGCATGGCGGTTTAAACGGTTGTCCCCGGCAGGCAACCTGGCGGGCAATTCCGGCCATGACGCATCCTGCTTCTGACGCCTCGCCTTCAATCGCATCGCCAAGAATATGGGCATCAATGCCAGCTTGGCGCACCATATCGGCCGCTGCTTCCAATGCCATTTGTGGCGTTGCAATCAAAACCGCCTGACAATTTGCCATGCGCGGATCATCGGGTTTGATGCTTTCGCTTTCGCCGTTTTCCAACATGGTCCGGGTTTTGGCCGGAACCGAAATGCCATACCGATCAAGGATCGCCAAAGCATCCCGGCAAGATGTCGGGTCGGCAACCGTCGGACCAGAGGCAATATCAAGCAACCGATCACCCGGCACATCCGAAATCGCCAAAGTGACAACCTTTGCCGGGAAACACATCGCCGCCAGACGCCCGCCCTTGACGTTTGAAACATGCCGTCGAACACAATTCATCTCGTCAATCGACGCACCGGATTTCAGCAAATCGCGATTGATCGCCTGCATCCCGTCAAGATCAAGCGGCGAAATCGGATCGACCAGCAAGGCCGATCCGCCCCCAGAAATCAAACAAATCACCAGATCATCTGACGATAATCCCGCCACCGCATCCTTGATACGCTGGGTTGCCAACCAACCGGCCTGATCGGGCACAGGATGGGCGGCTTCGATAATCTCGATATGCTCTGTTCGAACGCTGTGGCCATAGCGGGTGACCACAACACCCGAAAGGCTCCCTTCCCAATGCTGTTCAAGCGCACGGGCCATCTTGGCCGACGCCTTGCCCGCACCAATAACAATCGTTCGTCCCTTGGGCGGCGCTGGCAAATGCGGGGGAACGCATATATCGGGATCAGCCGCGCGAATGGCGGCTTCAAACAGACCAACCAGAAACGGTTTGATATCGGTCTGGTTCTGAAGTTCAAACAGGTCTGCCCCGTTTTGCATGATGCGTTCCCCCGCCGTGATTTTACCCTGCGCGATCAAGCATTATCGCCCTGGATCGCGGCAATCACGGCATCTGTCACCTGACGGGTCGTTGCCGTTCCGCCAAGATCAGGCGTATGAAGGGTACGATCCGCAGTGACGCGTTCAACCGCCCGCATCAATCGTTCGGACGCTGCCTGCTCGCCCAGATGGTCAAGCATCATCACCGCACTCCAGAACGTCGCCACAGGATTGGCAATGCCCTGACCCGTAATATCAAATGCCGACCCATGAATGGGTTCGAACATGGACGGGAATTTGCCTTCCGGATTAAGGTTGGCGGTCGGTGCAATGCCAAGCGACCCGGCAAGGGCCGCGGCAAGGTCTGATAAAATATCGGCATGCAAGTTGGTTGCGACAATCGTATCAAGGGTTTCCGGGCGCAGGGTCATGCGCATGGTCATGGCATCGACCAGCATCTTGTCCCATTCAACATCCGGGTAATCCTGTGCGACTTCGCTGGCAATTTCATCCCACATGACCATGCCGTTACGCTGAGCATTTGATTTGGTCACGACAGTCAATTTCTTACGCGGACGGCTGAGCGCCATATCAAAGGCAAACCGCATGATCCGGGTGACACCGGCACGGGTGAAAATCGAAACTTCAGTTGCGACTTCTTCGGGCAAACCCACATGCGAACGCCCGCCTTGACCGGCATATTCGCCTTCGGAATTTTCCCGCACAATCACCCAGTCAAGTTCGCTTTGCTTAACGTTGCGAAGCGGGCTTTCAATGCCCGGTAGAATACGGGTCGGGCGGACATTGGCGTATTGATCAAACGGCTGACAAATCGCCAGACGCAAACCCCAAAGAGTAACATGGTCCGGCACATCGGGCGCACCAACTGCACCAAAATAGATCGCATCATGATCGCGTATCTGATCGCGACCATCGGCTGGCATCATCAGCCCGTGCTTTTTGTAATAGTCCGAACCCCAGTCGAAATGATCAAAGCTCATGGTAAAGCCACCGTCGCGCTTGGCAAGCACGTCAAGAACTTCAACACCGGCCGCAACAACCTCTTTACCGATCCCGTCGCCGGGGATGGCTGCAATACGATAGTTTTTCATTTTCAGTCTCTGTTCGTTAGCAGGTTAAGGAGTTTTCTTGTGACCGATGGTCCTAGAACAGAAGCCCCTTTGGCATTCTGATCAGAAGAACTTCTGCCATAAGAAGGTAAAGACCGCCGACAATCACAATGCCGGCAACGGCCTCACCAAGAATTTGTTTCCGGGTCATCGCCTCATAACAGGATATCCGGGCCAGCAATAAGAACGCCAGAACCGCCATACAACCAAACCCGACAATTGGCACACCGGCAACCCAAATCGCCATGACGGCCACCAAGGCATACCGCCGAGATGATGATTCTTCGACTGCTCCGTGGCCTGCTGCCTTGCCTGCTGGTTTGCGCAAGAAATTCAACCCCAGAAGCACGATCGACAGGACAATGATGGCAACCGAAATTGTGCTTGGGAACACCGATCCCATCGGCGACATCGATGATGTCTGGACAAAGGCCAGGACAGCAACAATGATCAACAATACCGACAACATCATCCCGGCAGCATCGCGTGGCTGCGCCATCAGTTTTTTAACACCCGCAAATGGTTCAAACCCGGGTTTTGGTGCATCTGCCTCAGGCAACGTCGTGGCGCCGTCACTGTCATTAAAGTTCCGTGCCGCATCCAGTGCACGTTTCCGGGCTTTTTCCTTACGCTTGGCAAACACCAGCGGATAAAGCAACGTGAAGCCCGCCAGAACCACAATCGCCAGACTGATCGGCCGACCAAAGAACATGCCGGTCAGGTTCCCGGTCGCATTGCCAATCAGATAGGATTGAACAAACCCCTGTTCGGCAATCTGACCCAGTACAAGTCCAAGAACAATTGGTGATGGCGCAAAACCACAGCGGTTCAAAAGCCAGCCAATCACGCCAAGCGCCAGCATCATCTGCACATCATGCAGGTTGCTGTGGATGGCAAAGCTGCCAACGACGGTTAAGAACGCAATGGTCGGCACCAGAAGGGTCTTGGGGATGGATGCGATGGATTTATAGGCATAGCGCCCGATCAAAAGCCCCGCCGGCAGCATCAAGGCGGTCGCGATCAGCAAGCCAAAAATAAAGGTATAAACAATGTCGCCTTGTTGGGTGAACAGGGTCGGCCCGATCTTGATCCCCTGCACCAGCAAGGCGCCAAGAATAACCGCATCTGGCGGTGTGCCGGGAATACCCAACACCAATGTCGGGATAAAGCCGCCGCCAACCGTGGCGTTATTGGCTGATTCCGTGGCAATGATGCCATCCGGCGCCCCGTTGCCAAAGGTTTCAGGATGTTTGGATGACCGGCGCGCTTCGGAATAGGACACCAACCCGGCAATCGATCCCCCGGCACCGGGCAAAACACCGATCACAGTCCCGATCAATGAACTTCGCAGAACGTTGAATTTACTGCTCCAGGCAATGCCGAATGCTTCGCGCAGGCGAATGCCGCGATTGCCCTGTTCGACCTTTAAATGCGGGTCCGGGGTTGCCACCAGATCAATCAAAACCGGAATGCAGTAAAGACCGATCAATGCGGAAACAATATCGAACCCGCCCAGCAACATATGGGTTCCCATGGTAAAACGGATATCCCCGCCAACCACGGCCACCCCGACCATTGCCAACATCAGGCCGACACAACCGCCCAGCAATCCTTTAAGCGTATTGCCAACCGACAGGGCGGAAATAAGGGTCAGTCCAAAAATCGCCAGCCAGAAATATTCCGGTGGCCCGAAGGCCAAGGCAACCTTGGCCAGCGGCGGTGACAGCAGCAACAGGAACACACCCCCGACAAGCCCGCCAAAAACAGACGCAAGCGTTGCCAGTGTTACTGCCAGACTACCATCACCGCGTTTGGCCATCGGGAAACCATCAAAGGTGGTCGCGATTGCTGATGGCGTTCCCGGTGTATTAACCAGAATGGCGGCATAGGCCCCGCCATAAATGGCCCCGGTATAAATCGCACCCAGTGCGATCAAGCCGGTAGCTGGATCCATTGTGAATGTAAAAGGGACCAGAACGGCCACCGCCATAGTTGCCGACAATCCCGGCAAAGCACCGATTACCGTGCCAAGAACCACGCCGCCAAGCGCCATCAAAATATTCAAAGGCGTCAGGGCGTTAACGAAATAGCCAAGGAGCTCCATGACGATGGACCTTTCCAATCCCGATTTTTTTATTGTCGCAGGTTTCTTATTGGTCGCTTGCGCCGGTTATCGATTGGCGATGCCAAGCGTCTCGGCGATTGCGCGGTATTCTTCTGCTTTGGCCGCGACGAAATCATTGATGAAATCGTACGGGATATCGGTCAGAACAAAGCCGGCATCTTCCATCTTTTTCTGGAATTCGCTGTTATTGTTCACCTCGGTCACCATCTGCGAGATTTTTTCACGGATCGGTTCCGGGGTTGAATTCGGAACAGCCACACCGCGGAATGCACCGCCGGTAATGTCAAATCCAAGTTCCTTGAATGTCGGAACATCCGGGAAAGCCTTCACACGGTTTTCCGAGGCCACGGCAAGCATCCGCATGCCATCGCCGTTATTCACACCCGATGTGACATAGTTAAAGCCACCCGTGGTCTGACTGCCCAGAATTGCCGTCACCGCCGGGCCGGTTCCGCTAAACGGAACATAGGTTGTGGTGATATCTGCAAGCTGGTCAAACTGAACCTGACCAAGATGGTTGGCGGAATTCGACCCGGACCCGCTCAGCGTCACCATCCCCGGATTGGCTTTTGCATATTCGATCAAATCGCCAAGCGAGTTAAATTCGCTGTCTTTGGGAACGAACAAGGCATTCGGCGTGTAGTGAAAGAAGTTGATATAGGTCAGGTCCTTGGTCTCGTACCCGACATCTTTTTCCATCGGCTGCAGGATGGTATGGGGCAGATTGATCCCCATGATGGTGTAGCCATCACCTTCCATGCCATTTAGCTGCGACCATGCCTGTGCACCACCGGCACCGGCCATATATTGAATGACAACCGGCTGACCGGAAATCTGTTCGAGATAGGCCTGCTGAAAACGTGCGGACACATCAGACTCACCACCCGCATTAAACGGAATGATGTAATTGATGGTCTTTTCCGGAAATTCGGCAAATGCAGGGGTTGCAAAGAAAGTCGCGGCCAAGGCCGCCGCAAGTGCGAGCTTACGCATTGGTATTCCTCCCGGTTATGAATGGGCTGACCATTTTGATCAGCATTCCGGCAGGTGACCGAAGACTTGGACAATTCAACCACCCTGCCAGAGTTTCCCTGACGTCGTTCGGGCGATTAATCGTGCTGTAGGACGCACCGTTATTCTTGAAACACTGCCCGAATGACACTTGCAGTGTAGATTTTTTATTAAATCAGTATAATTTCTGATTATTCATTTCATTATGTCGCACAGGTTAAGAATGTCTTCTGACAGTGATCTCGGCTTTTTTGTCCTTCTGGTCCGTAAGGGAAATCTTTCGGCCGCCGCACTCGAACTCAATCTGTCGCCACCGGCCGTCAGCAAACGGTTGGCGAAACTTGAAGACCGGTTGGGGGTGCGGCTGTTAAACCGGACAACGCGCCGGATCAGCATGACCAGCGAAGGCGAGGCCTATTTTCAAAGCGCCATCCAGATCATGCGCGAGATCGAAGACCTTGAACAACGCGTAACAAAGGCAAGCGAAACGCCAAGCGGGCTGTTGCGCATCAATGCCACCTTCGGGTTTGGTCGGGAATATGTCGCCCCGGTAATTTCGGAATTTTGCCATCTCTATCCCGAAGTCGAAACCCAGTTGCTGCTGACCGATGCCCCGATGAACATGGTCGAAGAAGCCATCGACCTTGGCATCCGGTTTGGCGGATTGCCCAATTCCCGCATTCGCGCGCGCAAGCTTCAGGGCAACCGGCGGTTTTTATGTGCATCCCCGGCCTATATCGAAAAGCACGGCACGCCCAAAACTTTGGCCGATTTGATCCATCACAACTGCATCATTCTGCGACAGGACAATGACGTCCATGATGTTTGGAAATTTCAACGCGGTCAGCATTCCGAAACCGTCAAAGTCCACGGCACACTCAGCAGCAATGACGGCGAAATCGCCTTGGGCTGGGTCTTGAACGGCCATGGCATCATGATGCGATCGGAATGGGACATTGCCCGCCACGTCAAAGCAGGCCGCCTGCAACTCGTGCTACCGCAATACGCCCATGTCGATGCCGACATTTATGCCGTCTACCCGGAACGCCATAACCTGTCGGCCAAAGTCCGCATCTTTATCGATTTTCTGCACCGGAACCTGCGCAAAAACTCCACCGCCCGCATTCAATAAGCCAAAACCGATTGCTGATTTCCAATAGCAAAACGGCCACCCTTCCAACTCTGGAACGGGCGGCCGTTTGCTTTGATATCGCCGGTGTTACCAGCTGTATTTCAACGTTCCAAGAACCGTGCGGCCATCGCCGTAATAGTCGACGCTATTGTAACTTGTGGTGACATATTCACGATCAAACAGGTTGGTTGCATTGATCGCAAAATTCACGTTCTCGGTAATGCGGTAATTGATCGCCGCATCAAAGACGGTGTGCGATGCAATGTCCACCTGATTGGCATTGTCGCCATAGCTTGGCCCGGCAAAACGAACCCCTGACCCAAAGGTCAGATCCCCGCGCCAGCCCTGTCCGGGCACGGTATAATCAACCCACGCCGATGCCGTATGTTCCGGGATCTGCTGCGGGCGGTTGCCATCATTGGTGCCATTGCCGTCATTGACGATTTCAGCATCAAGATAGGTATAAGCCACCGTCATATTGACCTGATCGGTCAGCGACATTTTGCCTTCGAACTCGATCCCGCGCGTATTGATCTCACCGATCTGGCTTTTGACATTGGATGTGACGTTATAAGGCACATTGGTCTGGGTCAGATCAAACGCCGCAAGGGTAAACATCGCATCGATTGCTTCAGGCTGATATTTGATCCCGACTTCATATTGCGTGCCTTCCTGCGGCTTCACTTCGCCTTCGACACTCGTGATGCTGTTATAAACCGGCAGGAACGATTCAGAATAATTCCCGTAAACCGACACATCCGGTGTCACCTTATAGGTCAGGCCCGCACGTGTGGTGAAGGACTGCTGATCGTTTTCCTCGGTCGTGCCGTTATTGACGTAATAGGTGTCACTTTGCACATAGTCATAGCGCCCGCCCAACGTGACAATCCACGTATCATCAAGGGTAAGCTGTTCTTGTGCATACAGACCATAGGCATTCTGTTCGATGTCCCAGTCCGTCCAGTGGGTGTTGGCGTTGATACATCCCACACCGCAATAAACGGGATTAACAAACCCGATCCCCGTCGCCGTGCCGTATTTGGCCGTTTCACGGTTATCGATGCGGTTGTAATCAAACCCGACCAGCGTTTTGGCGTCGGTTGTGTCCCAGCTGCGGTCGTATTCGAACTGGTTGTCGATGGCAAAGTTGCTCATCTCACCATCGATTTTATAGGCCGTCCGGTTAGCCGTTGGGCTGCTTGATTCAGCCGCCACCTGACGATATTCCAGTTCAACATTGGTGTAGCGCGCAATCTGGCGGAATTCCAGACGATCCGTGATCAGGTGTTTGAAATCATAGCCAAATTCATACTGTTCGGTGTTGAATTTGTTAAAATCCGGCTCGCCCAAAAATGTATTCGGATCGATATCCACCCCGCGTGGCACACCATAGGCAAGGCTGCTTTCGCGCTTGCTGTAATCGGTCAGAATGGTCAGCTCCGTTCCGGCCTTTGGCTTATAGGTAAAAGCCGGTGCGACATAAAGCCGGTCATCTCTGGAATAATCCTGCGCACGTTCCGCATCCTGCCAAAGTGCGGTCAAACGGTATGTCCATTTGCTGTCTTCGGCCACCGGGCCGGTCACATCACCGCCGGTGGTCAGATGGTTTTCACCAAAGGTCGTGAAAACTTCGCCGCGTGCGTCATCTTCCGGGCGTTTGGTAATGCCGTTGGCCAGACCACCCGGCGCGTTCATACCAAACAGGGTCGATGTCGATCCCTTTAAAATATCAATCTGCTGAAGCCCATAAGGTTCAACCCGGCTGACCGTCCAGCCCGGCACATGATTTGGCAACCCATCGCGGTAAACGCCATTGGTCGTTTCACCAAATCCGCGGATACGGACATAGTCAAAGCGGTCATCAGAACCGTATTCATCAACGGCAACCCCCGATGTATAGGCCAATGCCTGCTGCATATCCTGTACATTGCGGGTTTCCATTTCCTTTTGCGTAATCACCGAAACCGAGGCTGGATCATCAAGCACCTGCGTATTGGTTTTTGATCCCGTCACACTGCGCGATGCGACAAAGCTCTCGGTAATCGCATCTTTCGGGCCGGTTACATCCGATGCGTTGGCTTCAACCCGCACCGGGTCAAGAACTTCCCCCTGTGCTGCCTCCCCCGTTACCAAAGGTTCGATCACCACCGTGCCATCACTGGTCACATCAAAACTAAGCCCGGTCCCCTGCAAAAGGGTTTCAAGTGCCGTATCGGCACGCATGGTCCCCGATACCGCACCGGCCTGTACATCACGCGCAAGCGCCCCGTCAACTGTCACCTGCAAACCGGTCTGAACGCCAAATTGCGCCAGCGCACTGGTCAATGACTGTGCGGGAATATCAAATGCATATTGACCCTCAATACCGTTCTGCCCGGCCGTCGTGGCACTCGCCGCCTGTGCGAACGCAGGTGTGGCAAACATCACCGGCACCAAGGCACTCGTCATCATCAAGGCAGTGGCGATTACGGCAACGCGACCACGATTTCGCAGTGCGGATGCACCCCCGTTCTTCATTCGTCTATTCTCCGTTTCTTGTCATATGCCTCAACCAACTTGAGAATGCAAATGCTTCTCAGTGGCGCATACAAAACAAAACGGCTGCCGATTGGCTTTTTTCAAAAATACTTTCAATAAATGCGAAAATTTTCCGAAAAGACCTGAAACCCGGTGATTTGAGCATGCAGAAAACCGTCGCCAAGCCCAAAGGCCTTGCGGGTTTCGAACACTGATGGATGGATCAAAAAATCAGGAAGGTGAAACGATCAGAACCCACGGGGTAAGTTCGCGCACAGTCGCATTTTGCGCCCGTGCCATACCGCGCAACGCCGATACCGGATCATCAAGACGATACACCCCTGTCACCGTTTGCTGCCCAAGGGCTTCATCCGTGATCAGGATGGTGCCGCTGTAATAGCGGCGCAATTGATCGACAATTACGGCCAATGGCTGATCCTGTGCGATCAATTGATGGTTCCGCCATGGTGCGACCTGGCCTTTTGGCGTCGTGCTGCGGATAACACTGCCATCGCGCGCCACCCGTATCGCTTCACCCGCGGTCAGTTTTTGTGAAAGTTCGGGGACATGATCGGCATTATCCACCTGAACCAACCCGTGCTCGACGCCCACCTTTGATACATTGCCGCTATCCGATACATCAAATCCGGTGCCAAGCACAGTTACCGTGACGGTATCTGCGCCAACCTGAAACGGTTGTTCCGGGTTTGGGGTCACGTCAAAAAAGGCTTCACCGTCAAGTAATTCAACAAAACGGGTCTTGCCATCAAACCGGACCGTGATCGCACTTTCCGGGGCAAGGGTGACTGTGCTGTTATCAGAAAGCGTGATCGTTTTGATCTCGGCCGTGCCGCTTATATGATCGGCACGCAGTTCGGTTGCGATTTTGGGACCAATGATCGCCGCCATAAGCGATGCCGCCACCGCCAACCCGCCAAGCCCGATGCCCCGCCATGTTTTATTGCCCCGCTGATCAAAACGGCTTTGCAAGGAAATAACGGTGCCATTTGGCAGGTGAAGGCTCTTTGCATCCTCAGACATCACCGGCCCATCGGGATGATCGTTTGGCCCATCCCCCCGATTGATCCCGGCGGCATCCTTGTTTGGCTCGGATGTTTCGTCTGCTTCGGATTTTTCGGCGTTATTCTCGGCACGTGTTTTGGCAAGGAACCGTTGCCAGTCGGCCTGACCACCTTGGTTCACATCGGCATCAAACGGTTTGACCTGCGCCATCAGGTCTGCTGCCTTGCAGGTCGCATTCCAGGCCGCGATATGATCATCGCTTTGCCCGCACCACTGCGCAAACTGCGCACTAAGCTCCGCATTATCAGGATCATCCTGCAACAGGATCAACCAATCGGTTGCTTCCTGTGCCACCTGTTTCTGGACTGGATCAGTTATGCCTGTCATCACGCCACGTCGCCCTGCTTGGCACCGTTACACGGTGCGTCCAAGGCCATCCCACCCGAATTTTTGTCCCGATTGCCACCCGAACGGGTCTTGGCACGAAGCTGTTCTACACTGAAAAACCCGGATCGGTCATGCATTACCTTCATGGCCAGCCGCCCAACCGTTGCCGGCAATGATCAATACCATCGGCCACCAGCTTGTGGGCAAGCGGAATAGAAATATCAAGATAGGTCGCAATTTCGCGCAGTTTCGCCCCGCCAAACCGGTGCATTTCGCAGGCAATGCGCGTGCGTTCAGGAAGCTCGCCCAAGGCTTCCATCGCCTTGGCGTAATCATCTTTATACAGGATTACGGTTTCAGGATCGGGCGCCTCGTCGGCGGATACCTGCACCGCGATGTCATAGTCCGACGCGTTTGTTACGCTATATTCACGCGCATCACGCCGTTTGCTATCAAGGGCAAGATTGCGCACGATCCGGTATAGATACCCGGTCGCATCATCAAGAAACCGGCCCTTGGACGCCGCATCAAACCGAAGCCAGGCTTCCTGTACCAGATCTTCGGCCAGAACGCGGCTGCCGATGATGTTGCTGGCATAGTTCACAAGCGCAGAACGCTGGCGCATAAACAGGGCCAATGAGGATGAATTTCCAGGCAATCAGATTTTCCTTTAAGGACGCACCGGCAGGTTTGGGCCCGCAGTGGCACGACACCTACAGTAATTGAGACTGATTATCAATAACCTTTACATAACCCTATCCATTGGTCTGATCGCGTAAAACCCGGCTTAGGAAATTCCTTACCAACCTTTGCTATCGTTCGATAATATCAACAAGAAACAACCGCCTCGGGGAGATCCACCATGCAGAAAATCAGCCTTGTCATCCTTGTGACCGGCCTTGTCGCCGCAGGCATGTGGGGGGTTGGCGACTATATGAACCGCAAGGGCGAAGAACATGGCGACGTCACACAGGGGCAATCAATTGCCGAACAAACCTGTTTGCGCTGCCACACAAAATTCAAAGGCGATCCCCTGCCCGACCCGACCATCACAGATGCCCCGCCCCTTGCCAGTTTCGGCCAACGCTGGCCGCTTGAAAATCTGGAAGAAGCATTGGCCGAAGGCATCACGGTTTCCCATGACAGCATGACCATGCCGGAATTTTCCTTCACCCCGGAAAGTATTGCGGACCTTCTGGTCTATCTTGGTGAACTGACCCGCGAGGCAAATGCCCGCGACAACGGGTAATATTTTCGGGCTGTCTCCACAAATCGCCGTCCGCCCCTGCAAAAGACATCATTCGTGCGCAATTAAACAGCGTCATCAAACATGGCATATCCAGTGATGATCGCAATTGGCACGGTTTTGCTTCTCCAAGTCGGTCACGAATTCCTCACACCCAAGTGATCGCACGTCATTAAATCGCGAGCGATTTATTATTGTGCGATTTAAAATTTGGCACTAGAACCATTTCATCGCAACAACGGCTGGCCGGTCCAGCGCCCACAATTCAAGGGAAGATGAGATGTTTAACCTGAAAAACCTGATCAAAACTGCCGCTTTTGTTCTTGGCATGACAACTGCCGCATCGCCGGTCTTTGCCGCAGACACCGCACCCAAACCGACCATTATTCTGGTGCATGGCGCGTTTGCGGCCTCCGATAGCTGGGATGGTGTTGCCCCGATCCTCCAGGACAAAGGCTATCCCGTCATCAGCATCGCAAACCCGCTGCGCAGTGTTTCCGGTGATGCCGCCTATACCCGCGCACTTGTCGACAATATCGATGGCGACGTTGTTCTGGTTGGTCATTCCTATGGCGGGCCGGTCATCACCAATGCCGCAAAGGGTGCCGCAAACGTCAAATCGCTGGTCTATGTTGCCTCTTTCGCCCCGGAAAAGGGAGAAACGATTGCCGAACTGGCCGCAAAATACCCCGGCGGCACACTGGGCGAAGCATTGGCGGCCCCCGTACCGCTTGGCAATGAAATCCACGACCTTTACATCGACCCGACGAAATTCCATGCGCAATTTGCCGCCGACGTGCCCGCCGACAAAGCCCGTCTGATGGCAACAGCCCAGCGCCCGGTTACCGACTTTGCCTTGAACGAGCCATCCGGTGACGCCGCATGGAAAGACGTCCCGTCCTTCCACATCTACGGCACGGCAGATAAAAACATCCCGCCTGCCGCCATGGCCTTCATGGCCGAACGCGCCCATTCGAAAAAGACAGTTGTGATTGACGGCGCATCCCACATCGTCATGGTTTCCCGCCCCGACGCTGTTGCCGATCTGATTGACATCGCCGCCAGCGCGAAATGATCCGGGGCATCTAGATCAGGCTTCCTGATCACGCCACAAAGACAAGACCCGAAAATCATGGGGCGGGGAGCCATAAGCTCCCCGCCCTTGATCCATCACATTCGGGATAAACACCGCACATCGGTTCATGCCTAGCTGCGATTGACCAATCTTGCAAAGGCCCGCTTCCATGCCGGGTCCGGCTCAATCCCGAAGATGTCTTTTAATGTCTGGGAAATATCGCCAACCGACAGGGTATGTTGCTCTTCCTCCCCCGTGACCAACCGGATGGTCAGACGATTATTAAGCAGGGTAAACCGCGCAAACGGGGCCGACCGTGCGACCATCAGGGTTTTGCAAAAACCGCTTTCGGGATGATCGGATGCATACCAGTTCATGACCTCGTAATCGACATCGGCCACGGGTGCGAAATCGATCTCATGCACCGCTTTCCACACCCCGTCGCGTTCAAGCTCGATCAGATAGCTGTGCGGACCTTTACTCACGCGATAGGTATCATGCGGTGTGACTTGCGGGCTCGCAACATCCAGCATCAAGGGGGCGGTCGGCACACATCCGCCCAGGCCAACATCGGCAAGCCAGGCTTCGCCGTCAATCATCACCCGGTTGGCCATGTGGCAGCGCGGACGCGGCATGTCATCCGGGCCGTATCCCCACAAAACCCGCCCCGCCAATCCTTCGACGTCAAACCCCAAACTGCGCAGCACCCGGCCAAACAGCGAATTATGTTCAAAACAATATCCACCCCGCCCGTTATGGATCAGTTTCTGGTCGATAGTCTCCGGCGCGATGCTGATCGGTTTGTCGTTAAACACATCAATCGCCTCGAACGGAATGGTCGCCGGATGCAGGGCATGCAGATTCTGCAAGACCTCCAATGTTGCTTCACGCGGGCCGTCATAGCCGATCCGCGCGAAATAGGCATCCAGATCAACTTCCTGTACCGGGATCGGCACCGGCTTTGCCCAACTGGCATCAATCACATTTTGCAGGCCGGACAGATTGTTACCATCGTCAAGATTGGGGATCGTTTGCAGGGGGCTGTTCATCACAAGGCTCCATTATCTGATGATGTTTTTCATCTCATGGAACAGGACGATAGAACCTCAACTTATGTTAGGGTCAAAAGGAAATTTTCCGACAATTCATAAATCGAAGAATCTGCGACTTTTCACTCCCTGAACCACGTATAACGCTTACATCCCCGCATATGAACACCCCATCAAAGCAACAATTCACCTTTTATACGCAGGATATAGAGCTTTCCCGCGACAGCCGGCCTCGCACTGTGATATTGCAGTAGCTAAATAGGAACAAGGTCGCCGCTTGGAATACGAAGCTGGCAAGACCAAGGAACCGTCGCGATACAGATCAATTACGGATCACAAAAGGTCCGTTTGCCATTCAGGAAAGTTGCCATGCGTACTGTTTATGTAAACGGCGAGTTTTTGCCGGAAACCGAAGCCAGGATTTCGATTTTTGACCGATCCTTCCTGTTCGCCGATGGCGTGTATGAAGTGACCTCGGTTCTGGATGGCAAGCTGATTGATTTCATGGGCCATATGAAGCGCCTTGAACGCTCGCTGTCGGAACTGAAATTCGCATTCAAGCCTGATATCGATCAGCTTCTTGAAGCCCACCGCGAACTGGTCAAACTCAACAACATCACCGAAGGCCTGATTTACCTGCAGGTCTCGCGCGGCTCGGCTGGTGATCGTGATTTCGCGATTGATCCGAAAACCACCCCGACCATCGTGATGTTCACCCAGTCCAAATCCCTGATCAAATCGGCCCTGGCCGAACGCGGTCAGAAGATTGTCACCTTCCCCGATATCCGCTGGCGCCGGTCTGACATCAAAACGACCCAGCTTCTCTATGCGTCGCTTCTCAAAACCGAAGCCGCAACCAAGGGCGCGGATGATGCATGGATGTTGCTCGATGGTTTCATCACCGAAGGATCGTCAAACAACGCCTATATCGTGACGCAGGATAACACCATCGTCACCCGCGAACTCTCGACCGACATCCTGCACGGCATCACCCGGGCATCGGTTCTGAAATGCGCCGAAGAATTGCAGCTCAAAGTCGAAGAACGCCACTTCACCCTTGAAGAAGCCCAGAACGCGAAAGAGGCCTTTTCGACCTCGGCATCGGCATTCGTCTGCCCGGTTGCAGAAATTGATGGCAAGAAAATCGGCGATGGCGTCCCCGGTCCGATCGCCAAACGCCTGCGCGAGATTTACATCGAAGCCAACCGCGCCACCGCGATCTGATCGCCCCGCGCATCTTCGATCCGTTTGCAAAACGCTGCCCGTTCATCCGGGTGGCGTTTTTCTTTGCTGCTCTCGACACCGCGATTGTCTTAAAGCATGTTGCATTTAAGCTGAGAATGCAAAGAATGCATTCAACGTCAAACACATGCGCCGTGGAATAGAAAAATTGGCAATAAGCCATCTCAGGGGAAAGCCGTCCGTGAATATGAAGCCTCAGCAGCGCCAACATAACCTGACCGGCATTCTTCTGATGTGTGCCGGGGTCGCATTCCTGTGCATCAATGACGGCTTGGCCAAATCCCTGATGGATCACTATTCGCCGATCCAGATCATTTTCATGCGCAATGTGATTGCCCTTCCCTTTGCGGTGATGCTGGCCCTTAAAATGGGCGGGCGGCGGGCGCTTCGATCCCATCGTGTCGGGGTGCATTTCCTGCGCGGATTGATCTGGATTACGGCAACGGTTCTGTTCTTTACCAGCATCCATCTGATGGGACTGGCCGAAGCCACCGCCATTGCCTTTGTCGCCCCGCTTTTCATCACCGCAATTTCAGCCCTTTTCATCGCCAAGGTCGGCTGGCGGCGTTGGGCGGCGGTCAGCATCGGGTTTGTCGGCGTGCTGGTGATTGTCCGCCCCGGTGCGGCAAGTTTCGAGCTCGTCTCGCTCCTGCCGGTCGCAACAGCCTTTACCTATGCGCTTTTGATGTTAAGCGCGCGCTTTGTTGATGGCCGCGACAGCATGTGGACGCTTTTGCTCTATCTCAGCGCCACCAGCGCCATTCTGACCGGTTCCATCGTGACCTTTTTCTGGACCCCGATCCGGGCTGAGGACATCTGGCTGTTTATCGCCATTGCCATGTTCGGAACGGCCGGCATGACCATGATCACCCAGGCCTTCCGGGTTGCCGAGGCCCCGACAGTCGCCCCATTTGATTACACAGCACTGATCTGGGCCACCGGACTTGGCTGGATCTTCTGGGGCGAAACACCCGATGCCCTGACGTTTGTTGGCGCGGCCATCATCACGCTCAGCGGGCTGTTTATCATCTTCCGTGAAAAAAAGGTCGAGGCGGAAGCTTGAAGCTTCCCCAAAGACCGGACCCGCAGCCAGCATACCCGAAAGACTTAATCGACCGGTTTCACACCATAGGTCCGCATGGCAGATTCGCGCATATCGGCCTCTTTCACATCCGGGTTAAACCGATAACTCGGTGCGATGATTTCCTTGGCCTTGGTTACTGTCACATCCCAAAGGGTCGCGACCCGAAACGCATCCCCTGCCATCTTTTGCAAGATCGCCTTGCGATCCTCAAACCCGTCATCACCTGCCCGCAGCAAAACCGCATCCCCATAAAGCTGCCAGCCTTTCTGCGAAAACACATCGACAAAGCTGACACAAACACGCGGCTCGTCACGGATATTCTTAACCGAGTTTGGCGAGGCAATATTGGCAATAATGATGCGATCTTCACCAAAGCAGGCAAAGATTTCCTTGGGGCTGACCGACGGCCCGTCCCCGGATGTGGTCGCCAACCAGCACAGAACTGAGCGGTTGGCATAATCGCGGATATCATCGTTAAGCATGGGGGATTTCCTTCCTGTGGCGCCGCCTCATTCTGGCATCCCGCCACCATGTAGGCCAGTATGGAAACATGCACCGCACATGCCCCAACCTCAAGATGCCCGCCTATGCGGGCATGACGGTTAGCCCTTTTGCCGGAAAACACCCGTCATCCCCGCGACGGCGGGGATCTCGCCCCACAAGCACCACCCGCACAACAAAAAACCCGCCTTCCATCAGAAAGCGGGCACATCAGATATCAAGACATCGCGTGAAAATCAGCCTCAGTAATTCGCCTTGAACGGCGGTTCTTCTCCACGTTCGGCCGCCGCAGCAGCAATATTGCGCAAAAGAGCACGCTTGCTTTCGGTGCGATATTTTCCGGAATTGCGCACAACATAATCCTGCCCGGAATAGCCAAGCTCGGCCTTTTTCCGGTCAATGGATTGTTCAAGCTCTTTAAGCGTTGTTCTGCGCATCGTTATACTTTTCCAGAAATGCCCGTCTGAAATCACCATAAGCCATAACCTACCAGCAGAAATCCCCCATCGCATAGGTAATGTGACGACCCGTCGCCTCCAGAAGCGCATCAAGCTTCCCCTTGTCGGGCAGCGTCCCACGCGGGGCATCCAGCTCGGCGGCGTGAATACCCCCGGTGACAAGGGCAACATCCAGTCCGGCATTGTTTGATCCGGCAATGTCGGTCGAAATGCTGTCGCCGACCACCAGCAATTTGGCATCCGGGCCTTTGTCAAACATCTGCAGGCAAAAATCATAGGCACTGGCCAACGGCTTGCCTTCCCAGCGGACATTGCCGCCGAGTTCCTCGTACCGTCCGGCAATCGCACCGGCACAAATGATGCGTTCCCCGCCCCGAATCACTTCGCGGTCCGGGTTCGGGCACAGGACCGGCAAGTCACGGGCTTTCAGCGCATGCAAAAGGTCTTCATATTTTGACACCGGATCATGGTCTTCGTTCGGCCCGGTGATCAGAACCCAGTCGGCATCATCAATCGTTTTGACAATTTCGACATCCTGTCCTTCAAACATCGACATATCGCGCACCGGCCCGACCATCAGGACCTTGCGTCCCAATTTGGCGTACCAAGGGTCAGAACGTTTCACAAGCTGGGCATAGGCGATTTCGCCCGATGCCACCGCCGGACCATATAAATCGCGCGCAATGCCCATATCTTCCATCCGTGCGGTCACAACCGAAGACCGGCGCGGCGCGTTCGAAAGCAAGGCCACCGGGATTCCGGCATTTTTCAAGGCGGTCATCGCCGGGATCGAGCTTGGATACGGATCAACCCCGTCATGCACCACCCCCCAAAGATCAAGGATCACGGCATCATATGTGCCGATCACTTCCGAAAGGCCATTGATCATTTTATAGGGCGTGGTCGGCATGTGCGTTTTCCGTTTCTGCTTAACAGTTATACTTGCGGGTCGAGGTCCCCGCCTGCGCGGGGATAAGAGTGCCCAACCATACATCGTGCCGTTTACCCGTCATGCCCGCTTCGGCGGGCATCCATCAGGAAGGCAAGCTCACCCCTTAGACTTCGCAGCTTGTGCTTCCTTGGCCGCACGGGCTTCGTCAACCGGAATGCCCTTGCCCGAAATTTCCGGGAAGGCCGCCCCGACCGCGTCAGACACATTGGCAAAGCCATCCTTGCGCAGGCGCCGTTCAAGGTCTTCCTTGATGTCACTGACAAGTTCCATCCCGTGATAAACCAGTGACGAATAAAGCTGCACAAGCGACGCACCATTAAGGATCTTCTCATAGGCATCCTTGCCTGATGCAATCCCGCCCACCCCGATCAAGGGGATTTTGCCCTCGGTCAGGCGGTAAAAATCGGCCAGAACCTTGGTCGATGGTGCCATCAAAGGCGGGCCGGAAAGACCGCCCTTTTCATCCTGATCATAGCTATTCAATCCAACCGGGCGATCAATCGTGGTGTTCGATACAATCATGCCCTCAAGCTTGACCTTCATCACCACCGCCGCAATGTCGGATTTATCTTCATCGGTCAAATCCGGTGCGACCTTAAGCAACACCGGAACGCCTTTGGCATATGTATTGCGCGCTTTAAGCACCGCCTTCAAAAGCTTTTCAAGCGGCGCACGCCCCTGCAAGGCACGCAGCCCCGGCGTATTGGGCGAAGACACATTGACCACCAGATAATCGGCATAGGGACCAAGTGCTTCGACCCCTTTGGCGTAATCATCGGCCGCATCTTCGGAATATTTGTTTTTGCCAAGATTGGCCCCCAAAACACCCCGGCGCGCACGTTTGCGCAGGCGCGAAGCCACCACCTCAACCCCGTCATTATTGAACCCCATGCGGTTGATCACCGCACGGTCGGAATAAAGACGGAAAAGACGCGGTTTGGGATTGCCCGGTTGGGGCAGCGGGGTGACCGATCCGATTTCAACAAAACCGAACCCGTGAGAAAGGGCAGCATTGGGAACTTCGCCGTTTTTATCAAACCCGGCAGCAAGCCCGACCGGATTGGCAAATTTGCGGCCAAACACTTCGGTTTCAAGACTTGGCGTGGCATCTGTCGCGCCATCTTCGCGTGGCACCAGATTGTTTTTCAGCGCCCAGATGGCAAGACCATGCGCACTCTCTGCATCCATCCAACGGACAATCGGCAATACCAGTGACTTATACCACCCCACGCGACAGGCTCCCTCAAGCGTTTAAAACCTGTCCTTTTCTTACGCGGCTGAGCGCCGATGGGCAAGGATCAATAGCGTAAAGGACGGGTCTTAACCCACCTCTTCCAACCGCGCATCAAACGCTGCCCGTGCGGCATCCACCGCCTCTATGTTGTCGCGCGTCCAGTAATAAAGCGCCTTGAACGGCCCGATCAGGCTGCGGCCCAGATCGGTGATTTCATATTCAACCGCCACCGGCGATGTCGCAATGACATTGCGGCTGACAATCCCGTTGCGTTCTAGTTTGCGCAAAGTCTGGGTCAGGGCCTTTTGCGTGATGCCCTCCAACCCGCGTTTGATCGCGTTAAACCGAAGCGGCCCGTCGGCAAGGACGGCCAGGATCATCATCGACCATTTATCGGCGATCTGGTCAAGCAGCTCCCGGCTCGGGCAGTTCGACCGGAACACCTCGACTGAACATTCCTTCATTTCCATGTCATTTCCTCCGGTTCAAGTCACTCAGGTTTCCTCAGATATACCTGGTCACCTCAAGGTGCCTAATTGACAGTAGGTATACGTCGTATATCTAGTAGTCACTATACACCCATTTCCAAACGGAGGATACCCGATGTCAAATACCGACATTCTTTTTCAACCCTTCAAGCTGAAATCGCTTGAACTTTCCAACCGTATCGTCATGGCCCCGATGACGCGTTCCAGTGCCCCGAATGGCATTCCAGGTGCGGCAAATGCGGAATATTACCGCAAACGTGCGCAAGGCGGCGTTGGCCTGATCCTGTCCGAGGGCACGGTCATCAACCGCCCGGCATCGCGCAACGAACCGGACATTCCCCTTTTCTACGGGGCTGACGCCCTTGCTGGCTGGAAGGGCGTGATTGATGCCGTTCATGGTGCCGGGGGCAAAATGGGTCCGCAGCTTTGGCATACCGGATCGGTCAAAAGCTCTCAGACCGAATGGGTGCCCGATGCCCCGGTCGAAAGCCCGTCCGGGCTTGTCGCCCCGAATGATCCGCGCGGTAACACCATGTCTGATGCCGATATCGCCGATACCATCTCAGCCTTTGCCCAGGCCGCCCTTGATGCCAAAAATGCCGGGTTTGATACCTTTGAAATTCACGGCGCGCACGGCTATCTGATTGATCAGTTCTTCTGGTCGGGCACCAATCTGCGCACCGACCGTTTTGGCGGTAAAACCATTGGCGAAAGATCAACCTTCGCGGTTGAAGTCGTGCGGGCCATACGTGCGGCCGTCGGGCCGGATTTCCCGATTATCATGCGCATTAGCCAATTTAAACAGCAGGACTTAACCGTCCGTCTTGCCAACACACCCGATGAAATGACCGCATGGCTCGGTCCGCTGGTCGATGCCGGGGTCGATATCATTCACGCATCCCAGCGCCGTTTCTGGGAACCGGAATTCCCCGAACTTGACGGGCAAAAGGGCCTGAACTGTGCCGGATGGGCCAAAAAACTGACCGGGGCAGCCACCATCAGCGTCGGCTCCGTCGGACTTTCAGGTGACATTTTGACCGCGTTCGCAGGCGAAGGCTCCCGGACCACCGGACTTGACGAACTGGTAACCCGCATGGAACGCAACGAATTCGATCTGATCGCGGTTGGCCGTGCGCTGATCACCGATGCCCAATGGGCGGCCAAAGTGCGCGACAATCAAACCGACGCCCTGCTCGGCTTTGATCCTGCAACGCTGGGCGAACTTGTCTAAGTTGCACTGACCAGATCGATATCATCCAGCCCGCCGGTTTTCCCGGCGGGCTGTTTGTTTAGAGCAACTTCCATTTAAAGTGAAGTTGCTCTAATGCACCCTTTTACGCCTTTGACACACACAACCGGCGATGTGCAGTTTCCTTGAGTATACCAGGTTTCCTTCAGGTGCCTTATTGACGCCAGGTATATAATGGATATCTAGTGTCCATCATAGACCTTCATCAGATTCGGAGTTTCCCCGATGTCGAACACAGATATTCTGTTTAAACCGTTCAAGCTGAAATCCCTTGAACTCCCTAACCGTATCGTCATGGCGCCGATGACCCGGACCAAGGCCGAAAACGGCATTCCGGGTGCCACCAACGCCGAGTATTACCGCAAGCGTGCCGAAGGCGGCGTTGGCCTGATCCTGTCGGAAGGCACCGTGGTCAACCGTCCGGCATCGCGCAATGATCCGGGCATTCCGTTCTTCCATGGCGATGATGCCATCGCTGGCTGGGCCAATGTTGCCAAGGCCGTGCATGGGGCCGGTGGCAAAATGGGCCCGCAAATCTGGCACACCGGCTCAACCCGCGCCTTTACTGAATGGCAACCCGATGCCCCGGTCGAAAGCCCCTCCGGCCTTCTTGGCCCGAACGAGCCACGCGGCAACACCATGACGGATGCCGACATTGCTGATACCATTGCCGCCTTTGCCAAGGCCGCGCTTGATGCCAAAAATGCAGGATTTGATACCTTTGAAATCCATGGCGCGCACGGCTATCTGATCGATCAGTTCTTCTGGTCGGGCACGAACCTGCGCACCGATCGCTTTGGCGGCAAAACGATCAAGGAACGATCCACCTTTGCCCGCGAAGTGGTTGCGGCCATGCGTGCCGCCGTTGGTGAAGATTTCCCGATCATCTTGCGTGTCAGCCAATGGAAACAGCAGGACTTCACCGCCCGCCTTGCCACCACCCCCGATGAAATGACCGATTGGCTTGCCCCGTTGGTCGATGCCGGGGTGGATATCATCCACGCATCCCAACGCCGTTTCTGGGAACCGGAATTCCCGGAACTTGACGGTGAAAAGGGTCTGAACTTTGCCGGTTGGGCGAAAAAGCTGACCGGGGCTGCGACGATTTCTGTTGGTTCTGTCGGCCTGTCATCTGATTTCATCGGCGCATTTTCCGGCGAAGCATCGGAAAAATCCAACCTTGATGGCTTGGTCGAGCGCATGGAACGCAACGAATTTGATCTGATCGCGGTTGGCCGGGCGCTGATTTCCGATGCCCAGTGGACCAACAAGGTCGCCAAGGGTGCATTTGATCAGCTTGAAGATTTCAACGCCGCTGCTTTGGCCGAACTGGTTTAACCCCTCAAACCGCCAAGCACCAACTCGAACCCCCAACCCCACCCGCGCGGTCATCCCTGATCGCTTTTGCGTTTCCCCCAAACGCAAAAAAGAACCGGGCAGCACCCATATCGGTGCTGCCCGGTTTTAGTTTCATCTTGCCCAATAAAGGCCATGAAAGCGCGCCTAGCGCAAATCTTCCGGCAAAATGTGAACGCCGTTATCATCAAGCGGCAATTCATCGACCCGCGTAACATGCTCGACCGATAGCACATCATATAGATGCGGGAACAAGTTTCCGCCGCGCGCCGGTTCCCATTTCAGCTTGTCCCTGACCGATGCCACCGTCACATGCAGCAACCGCAACCCGGTCCGCTTGCCATAATGCAGCGCCAATGTCGCGGCCAGCGTGTCACGGGTCGAAAAATGGATAAAGCCATCGGCTTTGTCATGCGCAGCACCGTCATACTTGCCGGTCGCAAGGGCAGTCGCCCATTCATCCGAACCCAGCACACGGAAAATCGTGGTGTCTAATGTGTTTGTCATGAGGGGAATTTAGGTCCACAGACCACCAACAACAAGGCCCAAATTGCAGAAGCCTCAATTTTACCCATAGGTAAAATCATTACCCGACACCTCGGATATCCGTATAGATTTACCCATAGGTAAACTTTCATTGATTTAGCCCAATCCATCGGCGGCGATAGTCCCCGGCTTGACCTGATCGTCGAAGATGTTTCCAAACGATGCGACCTGCGGCTTTCACGGCTTTGATCAACAAATAGTCTGGTTGATCCCGTTGCCCGAAGGATGAGAAGAAAACCAATGGATGATGAATTCGACCTTCCGCCGGGCATCGGCCCGCATAATGACCGCGAACTTGAACTGATGCTGGCTGGCACCAAACCGATGGCACTGTTCTCAGACGCCGTCCATGTCAGCGATTATTTCCCCGATGCCGATTTTGCCCCGTATGTCGAAACCGGTAAGATCATCCGGGTCGAAGAAATCATTCCTGATGAACCCTACGCCATGCGCTACCTGTTCTTCGCCCTACCCGGCGAGGAATGGCGGATCGAAGAAGCCCTTACGATGTCACGCAATCTATGGGCCAGAACGGTCAAAGATCATGATGCGGATTCTGCTCGGATGGGTGAGTTGTTGGGGTATTCGGCAAACGACATCAAGGCGTTTCTTGAACACCTCAAAAGAGGCGGCAACCAAGAATGACCTCAGAACATCAAAAACGTGATGAACATAACTTTGTACTCAAAGCATCTCAGCTACTAAATACCCAGTGGAAAATTTTAGAACAGCGCGAGAAACCAGATTTTATAATTAGAGAGGATGCACGCACTTTTGGGCTGGAGGTAAGGGAAATTTTTCTCAATGAAAATCAGGACAAAGGGGGCTCATCCATAAAACAGACTGAAAACCACCGAAGCAAACAGCTAGAAAGATTTGCTCGTAGCTTTGAGAAAAAATCTGATTTGGCATTGCATGTCAGACTCCTTAGGAAGTCAGGTGCTGGAAATGTTTCTGAATGCGAGTTGAAAGAACTGCACGAGGCCTTAACGGCAGAAAACCTGGAACGCAGAGAAACTGGCTACCAAACTCAGTTTTTGCTCCGTTGCGGCACCAAGGTTTGGGTCACCAAAGAATTCCATTCTCGCTGGTACATTTTAAACGATAGAGTCGGATGGGTAAGCCAAGATCCAATTGAACTAATTCAAGCAGCGATCAATACAAAAGGCAAAAAACTGGATACTTATCGTAACAATGCTGGACTGGGACCATAAAAGGGGACAGTCCCCTTTTTCCGCATCGTCGCCTTTTTCGCGCATCACCAATATTGCTCATATTCCTTAAGCAGAAGCGCCGTCGTCATTAAACCGCGACTTTCGGCAAATTGAATGATCTTGCCTGTCGAAAGAGCCGGGTTTTGGTAGCCCGTTCTCATCGTCTTCAAAGCGCCAAAGGCCGTTTGCTCGTGCAGCGTTATGGTATCTGCGATAAATTCATCAGGCGATTTGAGTTCAATCTCGAATCTTGCCAGTTCTCCTGAGGGAAAATCTTTCAGGTTATCCGTCACCAGAACTTGTGCGTTGGTATGAACTGCAGCAGCCAAGACGTGGCAATCATTCGCATCCGGCAGGTTAACTGCCGGGATAAGGGCTTCATGTCCGGTCACGCAAGCATCCCTGAACGCCCTCTCCATCGCGGCGCGTTGTTTTACGCCATCTGCCTTACCTTTGGTAATTTTGGCAATCGCCCGCTCTGTTTCATCAAGGATTTGCGGGCTCCAGCGCGGGCGGAAAAGTTCCGCCTCGGCAAGGTGAAGCAAAAGGTTACGTTTGAACACATCGGCCAGAACACAGGCATCAAGAAGTGCTGTAAAATGGTCTACCCGATATGTCATCTGCGCTTAGTACCCTTCCAAAAGAAGCTCTGCGTCCATTTTTGCCAGTTCGGACAAAGCTTCTCGGCGCTCTGCATCCCGGGCTGCCTTATAGGCAAACAAATCCTCCGCCCTGATCCGGCGGTGCCGCCCGACGGTGGCATAATTGATGTCGCCTGCCTCAAGCAGCTTGATCAAATAAGGCCGTGAGACATTCAACAGATCTGCCGCCTGTTGCGTCGTCAAATCTGCCGAAAGCGGGATCATCTGAAATCCCTGACGGCTGGACACCAGCCGCAACAAAGCCATCAGGCTTTCCGTTAATGCCGGACTCAATGTAATTGTTTCCGGCTTCCCGTTACCGGGCATGACGGTCAGCTTGGTATCCTCACCTTCCTTGGTCTGCGAAGCAATAATCTGGCGAAGCTGATCTGCTGTCGCGCTTTCGATTTGCGTGGGCAATCTACCGCCAAAATCGTCTTTGCGAATTGCGGACATATTGCAATCTCCATTTCACTTTCCGGCGCACGGCTACAAATTTCTACAATTTTTCTTGTAGCTTGTTACTTATACACACCCGCCCGGGTATTCGCAATATTCGAAACAAACGAAACAAACGAAACAAACGAAACAGTCAAAATCACATGATCTTCTTATCCGCACTCCGCTTAACCACACTCACGCCAAGCACACCAAGCGCAATCCCCCAGATCGGGCTGGTATTGACCAGTGCGGCGATGATCGCCGGGGCCTGAAGTGGGGTTAAGATAATGGCATAGGCAATTGCCCCCATGGTCATGATCCATGTGAGCGCGACCGCATAGCCAAAGCTTGGCCGCCAGCGGCGCACATACGCATCTTCGCTGGCAACCTCGGCCCGAATGGTGCGGTTGACCGATTTAAGCGTCTCGGTATCGCGCGCGAGCTCAAGTTCGGCCATGCGCTCAGTGTGACGGTTGGCTTGGTTGATTTGCTCAGGCGTGACATCGCCCTTGGTCACCGCAAGTTCAACCTGCTTAAGGCCCTCGGCGGCGGTTTTGGCAATCGGGTTGTCGATATGGTCAAGCCCCGCCCCGACCGCCTTGATCAAAAGCGGCAGGCCAATCTGGGCAAGCAATGCTGGGATCATTTTATACCTCCATCAAATTCGGGGCATCCCACCGATGGTCGGGATTGTCGTTAAGGCGTGGCGAAAAGGAGCATTGGCGAGAACCGGCGCGCAGCGTACGTTTTAGGACGTGAGCACCGGAAGCACAGCCAATGGTTCTTTGCAGTCCGTCTTGGCGGCAATAGCGGCCATCGGATTAGCCAATGTCGCGATAGAACAGATGATTGCCAATCTCGGCAACCGGCACATGGCCGCGCGCCCAATAAGGATCAACTGCCACCGTGTGATAATGCGTCGCCCCGTCGGTCTGATCGCAAAGATCCCCGGCCACCGCCCGATGGGCAATGCGTTTGCACAACCGGTACGCCGGATCACGTGAACTGAGGGCCAGAAGCTTTTTGCGGTTGGGATCCCCCGCGTTCCAGCACGAAAACTGTGCCGGTTTAAGGCACACACCCTTCACATCACTCCCCCACCAATAGCGCCCGCGTTTTTGCGCAAATGCCACCCGGTTGAGGATGACCGATGCCACCGCCTCGATCCCGGCAAGCTCTTCCCCGCGTGCCTCGCCATAAAGGGTGCGGGCAAGGATTTCTGTTTCGCTCAGGCTTTCGGGGTCAACGGCGGTTTGGCTTGGTCGGGATTTAAGATCAATGCTCATGGGCGGGGTCCTTTTTAAGCGGTGCATCAAGCTTTGCCTCGATCCGGAGCAAATGGCCGGTCAGGCGTTTTTCAATGTCTTTGAGATACGGGATCGAGACGTAATTGCGCGCGACATCAAGCTTGAATTCCGCCAAACCGTCGCGCAGATCGCCAACATCCCGGTCATGGCGGGTGCGTTGATCTTCAAGCCGGGTCAGAAGTTCGGATCGCATCCGCCAATGAAGCCAGAACAGGCTGGCAACAGCGGGGATTTCCACCGCCGTAATCCACCAGATCACATCGACAGGTTGGGTCATGGGTCTTCCTGATGTTAAAGGGACTGAAAAAACGGCAAAGACACCTGTAAAAAAAGCCCGCAGACAAAATGCCTGCGGGCCGCGAAAATCCGGTTGCATGTAACCGGTAGAGATCAGTCAGACACGTTAGCGACCAAGCGCCGAAGATGGCTGGCAATGGCAGCAATCATCAGCCCGCCGATCACCGCAATATGCTCCATCGCAAAGAACATCGAAATCTGGGCATCAGCCCCGGTTTTGCTCCAGAAATGATGCACAATCAAAATCGTTAACAGCAAAAACCCGCCCAGCATCCCGGCCGCCAGCCACACCACCCGATCCAGCAGGATCAATACCGCCCCGCTCAGAAGTGTGACCACCACCAGACCGTTGAAAAGCCCTGCTGGCGAAAGCCCTGCTGCCGTCATTTCGGCCATGCCGCCGTCAAAATCAATCAACTTTGCCAAACCGGATGCCAGAAACACCCCCACCAGACAAAGCCGCGCGACAAGCCAAAGCCACCGGCTCTCCAGAACCTTCTCAATCATTTCCTGCATCATATGCCTTTCCTTGATCCATGCCGCCGATATGCGGCACTCAAACCGGCACAACCTAAAACCTGAACCAAGGGTGAGGTCAACAGGAATTTTTCATTTATTTTCAGATAGTTGAAAAAATTATTCCGTCAAAAAAAGACCCGCAAACCAATCGGATTGCGGGTCAGTCAAGGGAGGTCATCTGCATCGGGCACACCCCGAATTCGATGAGCGGTACAAAACCTTGGTCACCGGCGCATCACGCCACATTTGATACTGGCGGAGCACCCGTTGCAGGCAGCGTCGTCAGGAGGCATCCATAAGATGCCTGCTCTAAGCCGCTGGTCCTTTAAGTTTTTCTTCAAGATCCTGCCAGGCCTCGCCAGAAGCGACAAGGCAACTTGGCCCGGATGGATATGTAAACAGGATGGTCCAGGTTTGCCCGTCGGGTCCCTTAAGGACCTCGATCACGCCACCGTTCGAGGTCACGCCAACAGCAACCGGTTCTTCGGAATATTTGGCACTCAGGCTGTCGATGACTTTACTGCGGTCACCGCACACCGGGGATGCCGAGGCTTCCGGGATCGCAACTGTAACGGCACCTGCCATTACAGCAATCAAGCTCAGTGTTTTCCACATGGTCAGGCCTCCTGACAGTCAGGTGCGCCCAAAGGGGCGTCTTGGTGTCCTGTACTGCTAAATTGATCAAAAAATTGACCTTGGCCGTTTCCTGCAATTCACCCGTGTCTGGCTTGGCTTAAACTGCCCTTTAGTATAGGTTAAAAATGCCTTTACTATGCTTTCATATAATAAACGTAAGCATTAAACCTGAATTTTCCATGAATATTTCACAAAAGTGATACTTAACCCCGTTAACCACCTGAGATTGTGAGAAAAAATTTCTCGACTTCACGGATTGAAACGCTTTTGTGCATGGAAAATGCCGCTATTTGCCCGCCAATCTGCCCGTTTTAACGGTAAATCGACCCTTGGAAGCCGCACCGGCTCGCTTAAAATGCACCCGGCAACCGCGTCAAGCCCGTCATCCTGCCCTTTACCATATCCGTGATCGCTTTTGCTTCCATCGGGATGCCATTCGCGCATCTGGCGCAGGAACGGCGTTTTACCGACGGACTGATGAACATGAAGCAACCCGGCCCCCATCACAGCGCCAAAGGCATCTTCGATCCGGGTCGCCTTATTGGTCGTTTCATAATGTTCTACGACGCTCGCCGCCCATCCGATCTGTTTTAAGGCCCGGCGCAGGATATTGGGCAGGAACCGGCCAATGCCATTGGTCTCCACCCGAAGCGACGGCAAATGATTGCGCACCATAAATTCTGCCACCTGATCGCAAAGCTGGCTGGCTTCATCGCGCCAAACGCTTTGGGCCTGCGCGCCATGTTCGATCTTTTGCGGGTCCGTGGTGCGAAGCCATGCAATATCATGCAACCAGTATTCGCCCTGATCGCAGATATAAACGCAGGCCACTACCGCCCCATCGCCATTCATCGCCCCAAAGCTCGGATCAAAATGGCACGCACTTGCCACCATTTTGCGCCCGCCAATCGACAGGCACATGCGGCCATTGGCATGGTCGATCTCTGTATTGGCGTCATAATAATGAAGCTTCGCCGGATCGAGCATCCCGGCGACCGGGGCGACCATTTCAAGCATCATCTGGCTTTGAAATTTACGATCCGTCGTTTTCGCCCGCATGTCGGCAATCGCGGCATCATCAAATCGCTCCGGCCAGTTTGACGCCCCGTGCTTATTGACGATGGGCAACATAAAACGTGAAAAACCATCCAGAAACGCTGCGACTTCGCCGGTCTCCGGGCGCACCTCATCGGCATAGATCGAATAAAAACTGTGCGGTGTGCCAACATAAAGCTGCGCCCCGCCGGGCGACAGGACATAGGCAATTTCGGATAACTTTTCACGCAGCTCGGATCGTTTATGGGCCGTATCGCTGTTTTTCGGCACCTCGACATCATCGCAAATCACGATATCGGCGCGCGATCCGGTGATATTGCCGCCAATCCCGACCGCCTGCATCGATGGATCGCGCAAAACACCCGCACGGGTAACGGTAAAACGCTCGCTCCCCCAATCGACCAACCGTTCCGGCAGACGGGCGGCCAACAGCGGATGGCGTTCAATCACGCGCTTTACAGTGCGCACCATCTTTTTCGCCAGATCAAGATCCGCCGCCAGCACCAGAATGCGCAAATCCGCATCGCGATACAAAAGCCATGCACAAAACAACCCGACCAGCGTTGACTTCCCCGAATTACGAAACGCCATCAGAAGCATCTCGCGTCTGCCCGACTGCCAACATTCTTCCAGCCAATCGGCCATTTTCCGGTGATGGGCGGGCAAGGATAACCCCAACATCTGATCCCAGATCCAGACGAATTCGGCAAAGCTTGCCAACGCCATTGCCAATTCCTCCACACCTAAATGATATCTCTGAAGCGGCCTCGATTTCCGTCATCCTGCCAAGGCGGCCCCTCATGTCACCAAGGGATCCACATGCCGTCGTACCCGCGAAAGCGGGAACCCATCTCAACACAGAACCAATGCAGCACCATGGATGCCCGCCTGCGCGGGCATGACGAGATCATTGGTGCCCTAAACCGTCGTTCCCGCGAAAGCGGGAACCCATCTCACCCCAGGACCAAAGCAGCACCATAGATGCCCGCGGAGGCGGGCATGCCGGGATCATTTGTGCCCGTATCGTCGTTCCCGCGAAGGCCGGAACCCATTTCACCGCAGGACCAAAACAGCACCATGGATGCCCGCCTCCACGGACATGACGGGACAATTGATGCCCAAAACCGTCGTTCCCGCGAAGGCGGGAACCCATGCTTCCGCAAGCACCTGAACGAACGTGACAAACTCAAATATCGCCCAGGCACAAAAGCAAAGATGGAAACCCCACCAAAGCAACCTAAAGATGTGCTATTTTCCACCCATGCAGCAGCCATGTGTATATATTCTCGCCAGCCGTCCGAATGGCACTCTCTATGTCGGCGTAACCAGCGACTTGCGGCAGCGCATCTATCAACATCGTGCCGGCGAAGTTCCCGGCTTCACCCGTCGCCATGATGTCAAACAGCTCGTTTACATCGAACCACACGCCACAATGCCCGATGCCATTCTGCGAGAAAAACGCATCAAGAAATGGCGCCGGGCGTGGAAAATACGCCTGATCGAGGAACACAATGCCAACTGGGTCGATCTGTTTGATCAGTTAAACGTCTAAGTTCTCCAAATACAGATCAATGGTACATCTGACACCTCAACCGTCGTTCCCGCAAAAGCGGAAACCCATCTCACCGCAGCACCAAAGCAGCACCATGGATGCCCGCTTGCGCGGGCATGACGAGATCATTGGTGCCGCATATCGTCGTTCCCGCGAAGGCGGGAACCCACCTCACCGCAGAACCAAGGCAGCACCATGGATGCCCGCCTGCGCGGGCATGACGGGACCATTGACGCCCAAAATCGTCGTTCCCGCGAAGGCGGGAACCTACCTCACCGCAGAACCAAAGCAGCACCATGGATGCCCGCCTGCGCGGGCATGACGGAACAGTTGATGCCCAAAATCGTCATTCCCGCGAAGGCGGGAATCTCGCGCCCCATCACATTCCTTTCAAAGTACGCCGCGCCTCCTTGATCAACTTCTCAACATCCACATCCAAACTCTCCCCCTCCTTCGCCTTGCCGCTCAATGCCTCGTTCTCCGCACCAGACGCCCAACGCAAAAGCTTGATCAGAATTTCAAGATGACCAAGCCCCGCCTTGCACGCGGCCTGATGGGCGGTGAAATCCTTGGCGTCGCGCAGAAGGGCGGCCTGCTGTGCCGCCCGGCGATAGGCCTTGCGCACCCGGCTGATATCACCGGGCAAATCGCGCAACAGCTCCGCGCGCAAATCCGTCAATGGATCGATCTTTTCTGGCTCCCCCATCGCCCATCCTTATTCTGTGCAAAGTGCTGATAACCGCGCATCTGAAAGCCGTTCCGGCCAATAGGCCAGATTGCGCAGATGCCCGTTCAGATGCTTGTCCACCCTGTCATAAGATCCCAGCACAATCTTGGAAAAATTGCGCGGCATGGCAAAGCCGTCCGGGCTTTTAAGCACCACTCCATTTAAGCCCACCGCCACTACGTCATCCTCCCACGCCACCGCAATCCGGTGGCGGGTCGCGGGCGTCAATGTGCCATAAAGCGACTGTGTGATGATCGCCACCCCGTCCCGGCGAAGCGAAATGCGCACCTGATCAGCCGCACTGTCATAGCCAAGATCAAGATGATCCGCATTCAGACTGCTGGAATAAAGCTGCAATATCCGCCAGATCCCCTGCCACCCCGTCGCGGTTTCAAGATCAAACACAAATGTCCCCGCCCCTTGGGCAAACCAGTCACCCGGATCAAGGCTGACATCATCCCCGGCCCGTGTGGCCGGAATGCCGCCACTGATGATGTCGCTGGTTGGTGCCGCCCCCAATTCCAGTTGCGCATTCCAGATCAGGATCGATGCCGGAAGGCCCGAAATCGCCGTGCTTATTTTGGGATAGCGCGTGGTGCCTGATGCGGCCTCGGCAATCCACACCCGCTTCCAGTTTTCATCTAACGAAACCGCATGGCTCGATGGCCCGTTGATCCCGCCAAGGGTAATGTCCGCAACCCCGGAAATACTCCGCATCCAGATGGCAAAGCTGTAAGCTTCGCCAACATCAAGATCACCGACATTCTGATAAAGCCCGTCCGCCCCACCGGGAAGGGTAAGCTGTGTCGCACCCGTGCTGCCATCCGGCGCGGCAATCAGGCTGCTGGCAATCGTCACCCCGGCATTCCTTTCCCAAAGCGCATTGGTAAAATCGCTGGAATAGCGCAAATGGTTGGTGGCCGGACCTTCGATCAAAATTCCCCGCCTGCGCCCCAAGGCATCATGATCAAATCCCGGCTGATCAATCGCATGGCTTTGCAACAATCCGTTTTCGCCACGGATCAATTTGGTGCTCGCACGTGAAAGCTTCATACAGGTGCCAAGCGGCTGATAACGCAATCCCATTGGATGCATCTCCTTGAACCGAAATATCTGGGAAATTGGCGGATTTTCGGGAACTACCCGCCGATGCGATGCAGATGGAAAAAGGTCAAAAGATCGCTTTGCCCGATGTCGCGCGTCGTGCTGTCGGTATGGGCCAGACGCACCCGCAATCCGCTGCCTGATCCCGTGCCGATCCGGGCGATCCCGCTTAGGCGCAATGTATGGGCCGCCCCCATTCCAATCGCGGTGATATCATTGGCCTGAAGGTGGCTTGACCAGTTTATGCCGTCATATCGTTCAACCGATAAGGTCGTCATCACCGTTTCGTCTGTCACCGGAAACCGCACCCCGATATCGATATGATAAAAGCCCGGCGGCAAACCCATCGGCCCGAAATGGGCGATGTCATAAAGACTGTGGCTGTCTTCAATCACCTGATCCCATTCAATCAAAAACGCCCCACCGGCCGGGATGCTTTGGCTACCGGTTTTTAACAATTTGACCAAAGGTCCGGCTTCACGCACCGGGCAGGCAAACCACCGCCCACCATCGCAAATCACATCAACCATATCGCCCCGCAGTGGCAGGCCATAAACCGCGTTTTGTGCCGCCCCGTTGGTTGGCAAAATCACATCGCCACTGGCCGCTGTAATATCCACCAATGTACCATCGCCGTTAAACACACGATACCGCACCCCGTTGCGCGCAATCGCCACATTGGGCAGGGTCAATCGTGCCCCGTTGGACAACCGCACAAGCGATCCGGTATCGCGGATATCCATGATCCGGTTGACCGGCGCATCGACAACCGGCATGCGGCGTTCATCCTCCCACGCCAGCAAATTGCCACTGCAAAAATCAAGATCCAGCATCGCACCGGCATCTTCGCGGCCAAAGGATTTCTGCGCTGTTTCACAGCGTGTTTCGGCGGCCTCCGCCCGGTTCGCCGCATCGGTCGCCCGCGTGGCGTGATCCTGTGCCGCGCCGATCTCTTGTGCTTGCGGACCATTGGCGATCCCGTCCCCATCGGCGTTCCAGACCAAGGCCCGACCCGGCGTGATGTCGGGCAATTCCGCCGATGCAAGATCAACATCCCCCGCCGCCAGTCGAAGCGTGCCGCCAAGCCCCCGATCCACATCACCAATCGCAGCGGTGATAAAATCAAGATCGCGTTCAATCGCATCCCCGCGCGGGATCGACATGGCGTCATAGGAACTTAACCGCCGCAATCGCAACACCCGCGCAAGGGTAATCGTGCTGCCCACGGCAGGCGGAGTTTCAAACCGCACGGTTCCGCCGGTTTGGCCACCAGCTTGACCACCTGTTCCAAGACTGATGTGAAACCCCGAAATAATATCATGCTCATCAACCGTGATGCGCAGATCACTGCTGTCAAACACTTCAAAATCAAACGGAAAGGCTGTGCGTGCGCCATCGCCCTCAAACCGGATCGATGCGACCTGTTGATTGGAAAAAACCGTGCCCATATCCTGCCTCCCCTTGGATCAGCGTTTGATCAGCGTTGCGAAAACCACGCGGTCAGGCGTGCGACCGTGTCATCCTGCGTTGATCGCAACAGCGACTTTTCGCGCCAGCTTGCCTGATGGTTGATCTGATTGCGTTTGCGGGTGGCCGCCGCGTCATCGGATGCCGCGTCTTGCTGTGCGGCTTTTTCATACCCGGCCAATACCGCACTGGCAGAACCAGATCCACCGGCCATAAGCCCCGATGCCCCTTGGCGGGCGCGAAGGCTTGCCTGCCGACGGCGCAGGGCATCTTCGCGCGCCGTATCCTGTTGTTTTTGTTTGGCTGCAATATCGGCCAGGTCGGCCTGTCGGGCGGCCTGGGTCAGCTCGATCCGGCTTTGGGCATCGGCCTGACCGGCCTGAATTTTCTGTCCGGTTTGCAAGGCCGATGCGGCCATTGGCACAATTGATGTAAACCCGCCCATCAGTCATTCACCCCCATTTCGCTTGCCGCACCCAGCAATAAAAAAGGCCGGGGAAAATCCCCGGCGATGCGCCATAAACCACTGTTGATTGTCCCGCCACTGCCGCGCCGCCACCCAAGACTACGCAGTGTGATATCGCCGCTATAAAGCGTCTCTTTTTCCGTCTCTGTCCCTGCCGCATCATCCGAAACCGGCAGCGCGACGTCGCGCAATCCGCGCCCTGTATCAACGCAAAGCTGCCCGCTTTGCTGCAACCGCAATGTCAGCGACACCAACCGCACGGCATTGCCCCCATGCGGCCGACTGCCATCGCGTCCCGCCGGGGGCAGGGCATAAATTTCATGGGTAAACGGCACCCCGATCTGAACCGAAGAAACCGGACCAACATTTTCCGGCAAGCTCACCGTCCCACCGGCCACCAAAAGCCCATCGGTTAAGGTACCTTCCGCCCACGCACTCACAGCTAAACCATCAAGCGCATCCAGATTTCCCCAATGGCGGCGTGGGGGTTCAGCCGCATCAATCTCTTGATCGGTTTGCAGATCAAACCCGCAAGCTTCGTCAAACACACCCAGAAAATACCGATCCCCCCGGCGCAGACTGACATAAACATCCCCACCCGACACCGAAACCGATTGAAACTGGCAATCAGCAACACTTTGCGCCGACCAGGCGGTAATGGCTTCAGACCGATACAGGGTCAAAGTTCCAAGCGACCCATCGCCCATCACCACATGAAGCAACCGACGATCGGCATCAAACGCCTGATCGACCGGATCATTGACCAGATGGCGCGACAGCAACGCCAGATCAGCCGACCCATAGGCCTGCTCAACATCGGTAAACAGGAATTCACGAATTTCCCGCCCGCTGCGCCCGGCAAAGATCGTCGCCCCGTCAATATTAACCAGCGGCACCGTGCGCTTGCTTTGACTGCCGATCCGGGTTTGCCGGGTGATCTGAATATTGGCGGGGGTTAACGGATCGCCCGTCACCATCCATTCCGACCCGCTGGTAAAAACCTGCAAATGCCGCCCGGCAAACACCCCGGTAATCGCATTGACCTGATCGGCCAGAAGGGCAAATTCAATCGCCTCGTCATCAAGGCCTTCACCCAGGTCAAAATTAAACAGATCCCCGGATTTTGACATCCACAACCGGTTGGGCAAATCCCGCGATCCGCCAATCACCATGCGGTCCTGGTGAAACGTCACACTGCGCGGCCATCCGCGCACGGCTGAAAAGGCCTGCTCGCTAAAATCGATGGTCGCATCGGTGCTTGGCAAGGTGTCTTTCAGCGAAATGGTTGCCGCTCTGGGCCCGGCAACATGGGTGATTTCACCCTCAATCCCGGCAATGCGCCACAATGTGCCGACATGCCCGTCAACAAACACATCCGCATTGGCCGTGATCGTCACCGACCCGCTGGTCCCCGACGGGGTCAGGGTGACAGCAGGATCGATGAATTTGTAATAGGGTTGGGCGGTGTCATAATTGGTTGCGCGCCAGGCCCACAGGGTCATGTGCCAGTCACCCGATGGCGTTCGGGTCAAACGCACCGGCGATGCATCAGGATGAACGACCAAAAGCGTATCGGCACTTTGCGTCCAGTTTAAAAGATCATGATGCTCAACCCCGAACGGGGTTTCAAACCACCGCGTTGCCACCCCGTCTTCAAACACCACCGCACGTTTATCGCCAAAGGCCAGAAGATAGGTCTGTTCGGTATTAAACTCGAACGTGATCAGGCGGACCGGCCCGTCCAGCTCATCAACCAACCGGATGCCGGGACGGCGACGCACCCCGCCCGATGGTTCGATAAACACATTGCGCAACCGTGCCGCCCCGTTGGCATAAGCCGTCAAATCCGACCGCCCCCAAAGTTCCGGCGCAAGTTCCCCGGTCGAGAATGTGTTTTTCTCCAAAACGCGGCGTGCCATTGGCGGCTCCTTGATGAAAGTGACGGCTTAAAATCTTGCAGTTCGTGGCCCGTGTCTGCGCGTGGATGAAATTCGGTCCAGCCTGTTGTTTCAGGCGCCGTCATCCCCGCGAAGGCGGGGATCCATGCTGCTACTGGAATGTTGCGACGGAATGGGTCCCGGCGCGGGAACGACGGACGGCAAAAATACGTGCATCGAACGAACGTCATCCCCGCGACGGCGGGAATTCGCACAACATGCGCAGTTCTCGCCGCCTACCCCCGTGCAGCGATCAGCGAAAACCCCTCAATCGCCTGCGGGGTGGATTGCTGCGCATCGGCAAGGCGGGCTTGACGAAACTGATCTTCGGATCGCTTAAACAGATATTCCGCCCGTGTGCTGCTTTCAGTCAGTGGCAGGCAGAATTCAGCCGCCAATCGCGCAATCAGGGCAAGATCAAACCACGGTGGAAAGCTGCCCTCGGCCAAGCGCCCGACATAGGAAAGCCAGGCCGTTTCCCCATCACACACAACAGCCCGGTCGCGTAGCTCAAACCGGGTGATTTTTCCCCCGTCATTTTCAAGTGACAGCAACCGGATAAAATCACGCGGCAGGGCAAATAAATGGCTGCCGCCTTGCGGACCCTGCCCGTCATCACCCGATACCAACCGCGCCAGCCACACACCGCGCGCGGCAAACCGCCACGGATAGCCCGCCAACATGCCATCGCGAATGGTCGGATAAAGCAGACGGGCAATTTCCGCTTCGGCGGTGTCTTCCTCAAACGATGAAATCGGCGCCGCCCCGATCATCACCAAGGCCCGCGCACAAAGTGCTACATCACTCAATGCCATCTGATCCCCCAAAACAAAAACGGGGCCCGGAAAACCGGACCCCGCAAAGACTGATCAAACCAGCAATCAAACCTTGATGATGTAATTTACCACCAGGAAAGGCTGCATGTTGTTGTGTGGCAGGTCACCGCCGTCAGATGGCATTTGAAGGAAATTACCACCGTTATGGTACTGGGGTTCGTTTAGCATTCCGTAGAGCTGCAGATCACCACCGACCAGTGCATTACTGTGGTTATGACTTGGCATTTCATCGACTGTCAGCTGATGGCTTTCTTCGCCATTCGCAGCCCCAACCACACGATCCGACAAACCATCACCCTGCCCGGCACCAATCGGGGCACGACCCCGCAGATCCGGCAGTTTAAAACTACCCGGCGCCTGACCAACGCCATAGGTGCTGCCAATTACGCTAAACAAATCAGCATATTCGCTGGCAAGAAGTTCCGCCCCGTCACACGCCATAAATCCTTCCGGTGCAACAGAACCGGCAAAGGGCAAAATGGTTGCCACGGGCACAGAACCACCCGAAGAACCACCACCGCCAAACAGCGTTTCCAGTGCCTGAAGCAACTGCGTATCGTCCATGCGATCCGGAACAATTTCAGCCGCCAGAACAACATTAAGAACTTCACTTTCAACCGGGCTCAAACACTGCATATGAATTCTCCAACCTTGATACAAAAAACCCGGCAAGCGGAAGCCTGCCGGGTGTCGTTTAAATGCGGATCAGGTGACCTTACTGGCCGGATGAAACCACCGGATAAAACGCCTTGATCGCATAGGTCATTGCGATGTTACGTGGGCGGGTTTCGTCTGCGTAGTTGTAGGGTGAATTCGTCAGATTACTGGTTTTCCTGTCATCAATAGCAGTTAGATCGTAATCACTTCCGCCGGACTGACCAGTCGTGCGGTTGACACCAGATTGCGCATCCATTGCACCTAGACGGTGGTCATGATCTTGCAGTGCATGGTCCTGCCCACTCGCGAACACACGACCATCATCAACACCACGGCCCGCATCAAAACCACGGACAAACTCGCCCCGCAGATCTGGCAAATTGAAGGTCGACACTTCGTCACCATGGCCCCAAAGCGTACCAACGGTGGCGAAAAGACCGGCGTATTCAGCACGTGAAACAGCCGAACCATCACAAACCAGCCAGCCTTCCGGCGGGGTTGGCATGGCAAAAGCAGAAACGGCACCGATTTCGCTGCCGGCGACGCCAACGCCACCAGAACCACCACCTGCGATCAGGCTTTCAATTGCCTGCAGCAGCTGGGTTTTGTCATCGCAGTCAGGCCAGATGCCTGCGCCCTGAATAACATTCAGAACTTCGCATTCCACCGGGGTTGAACCCTGCATGGGCAGTCTCCTTGGTTGGGTAAAAGAAAACCCCGACAACGGATGCTGCCGGGGCAAGAGCGAAGGAAAGGATATGAAAGCGCAAAGTGTCGTTAAGGATCAGGCAGGGGTTGGGTTCGATGCCTTGATTGCGTAAGTGATAGCGATGTTACGTGGACGGGTATTGCCACCGTCTGTCCCATTATAGGGATTATCCGTTAGCCTATACTGCGTCGAAACCGTTGAATCGTTATCACCCGCAACCCAATGATCAATTGCGCCTAAATGTGCGTCACCAAGACCAAACTCGGCGTTCGGATTGTCCCAATAGATGTAATGTGGGAAACCGCTGGCCCATTGAATATGTGTTTGGTGTTTGTGGTCGCCTACATTGCTAGCTTGGGCAGAACCAAACACACGCCCGACATCCACACCACGGCCCGCATCAAAACCACGCATGAACTCACCGCGCAGATCGGGAATGTTAAAGGTCGCAACTTCGTCACCAGCGCCCCAAACAGTGCCAAGGGCAGCGAACAGCTCCGCATATTCGGTGCGCGAGATAGCCGCTCCGTCACAGATCAGATACCCGTCCGGCACAGACTGGGTGGCAAAGGCATGGATCGAGGCAATCGGAACCTGAAGCCCGGCGATCTGGGCGGCGTCAAATTCGGTGCAAATTGTAATCTTGTTGCTGTTACACATTTTCATTCCTTGGGCTGCTAAAAAGAAACCCCGACAGAAAACTGCCTGGGCGAGGTTGAGGGAGGAAGTCGAAAGAGAACAAGGTTGGGATCAGTCGGTGTTGCCGGTACCGATTGCCGTCATATCGCGGACATCAACACCGGCCGCCCCCGAACTTGCGACGACGAACATGCCGCCCGACATTGTGGCGTCGCGGTTAGTGTTGGCGATGATGAAATCACCGATGCGCAGCATGTCGCGCGCATCGGCGAAATAGTCCGTGGTATCGACATCAGCGGCGAGATCCGGGGTGATATAGTGCCAAAGCGTAAAGCCGTTGGCATAGGCCAGAACGCTAAGATTCCGGGCTTTGAAACCTTCTGCCATGGAGAACTCCCTTCATTGCAATTTTGAAAAATGAAGCGGTTAAATGGGTGCCGCGCAGCGTTATTCCTGTGCGTGCAAACAGGTCACCCCGTCGCCATCAATCAGGGCAGCACCCTGTGACATGGAGTTATTCACAAAGTGTGCCGCGTGATCGCCATGCCAGGTGATATCGGACTGAACATCTGATCCAATCGCATGGCCAATGGCGGTGCGGTGATACCAGAAGCACGATCGAATGCCGCTTGCGACCGGAAGGCCCGAATGAGGCATCCACAGCGTCCCCAACCACCGTTTGGCCTGGGTTCCCTTCCACGGAAGATCGTCATCACCGATATAATCAGATCGGGAAAATTCATCGATCTGAAGCAGTTCCGACCATTGTTTCCACCCGACAATCGCAAAGCGTTGCCCATCATCGGGAACATCGCGTTCGCCCAACCCTTCGAACGCCATCATGACCTTTTCAAGCGTCATGCCCTCGGCATTATCCGGGATGATGTCATCGGTCGCAGTCAGGGCGGTAATGATCAGCTCGTCGGTTTTACGACCCAGCGCATAGGCCCCGGCATTGGCCAGAACCATCTTTTCATCATGGTTGATTTTAAGCTCGTCCAAAGCATCGACCCAGTCCCCGGCATAGTAATCACGCAGATCGCAGCGCACTGCTTCGTGATCAACATTCATCACCGGCACCTTGCCATGGCGGGCCTTGGTGGTGGCCGTGCCCTTGCCGACTTTTTGAAAAACGGTGCTCGCCCCCTTGATGCTGTTTTTCACCCGCACCGTATTGCGCAGTTTCGATCCCATGCGTTGATAGGCCTGATGCACATCTGCCTGAAAATGATCGACAAAACTTTGATCAATCGTATCGCTCATGGTGTGTTTTCCCCTTGTTTCAAAAAGGCTTTCCCGGCCTGCCCACGTGCGCTTGCAGCGCGTGCCACAATTGTCCGCAAACTGGTCATTTTCCGGTCATGGTTGATGGGTAAAAGAACGCGGTTCCCCAGTGGAACACATGCCGGTTTGCCCCCGGCCTGTTGCCCCAAACGGGTCTTTCCCGTGTTCAAACCTGATGAAGAGTTTTACGTTTTGCGAAAGTCGGTTCTGCTTGTCTTCACCCTGATCGGGCTTGGTGTTGCGGCCTATTTCATCCTGCCGCTGACCCCGATACCCGGCTATATCGACGGGGTTCTGAACCGGTTCGAGCTTCTTTTCTGATGCCACCCTGTCGCGGATAGAAACACCCCCGATCAGGGGCGGGACAGCCTGGCGAAATCTGCTTGCACATCGGCAACCAATGCCGGATCGCGATCCCGCCAATAGCGCGGATCGTTCATCTTGCGGCGAATTTCCGCCCGCACATCGTCATTGGCATCCGTATCATGTGACCGGCCAAGTTTGGCTTCTTGTGACTGGCCCATCAAACGATGCAGGGCCGTGACCCCGTCTTTGGACTGGCACATGGCATCAAAGGCGTCTTTGGGCAGATTGGCCCGGCCCCAGCTTTCGATTTTGGGGGCAAGCTTTTGCCAGTTTTCCACCCCGCCAAATGCCGCGATCAAATCCGCGCGATCGGTCGCCCGCTTTGCGGCCTGATCAAGTTCATCCATCATCGGGTTCAGGATTTCACCGGCAAGATCATAAACCAGTTGCGCCTGTGCATGATTAAACCCGGCCTCAAACAAACGCTGATTTAACGCAGGGTCCGCAGTGCCCAAACCGGCATCAATCGAAAGCGCGTATGCATCGGGGCTTTCGGGGATTTGCGTGACATCGAACGACGGATTTTCGTCATTGCCAAAACCGCCATCCGCAACACCATCCGCCGCGCTCTCCCCCACACCCGCATCCGGATTGCCGGTGGCGTCATCTGCGCCTTGCAACCCGAAACTCACCAATTGCGTCGCGGGCGGGTTTTCCAAATCGTGCGACGCCACATCCTTTTGCTGCTCACCCTGATCGGGATCGGTTGTCATGCTGACACTCCGCAATGTGGTTTGAAAAAAGTGGTTTGGTACGTGCGGCGCGAGATTCTCGCCGTCGCGGGGATCCCGAGCCGCATGCTCAGTCCGCCTTATGTCCCGATGCAAGTCTGCGCATCTGAAGTACGAGGGCACGCTGCCCTTCGCGCATCCAGATCGCGTGACTGTTGGCGTCCGGCCCAAGTGACGTGTGAAGGATTTGCCGTTCAAGATCGGCAAGCACCCGTTGCCCGGCAGGAGTATCAAGGCACGCCTGCCAATGATCGATATCGGCATCCTCTGGCATCTCGGGTATCGGGTCGAACCAGTCCCAACCGCTCATGATACGTCCTCCAACACTTCGGGTGGCAATGCCGGGCGCAACAAATGATCGGGCACGCCAAACTGATCGGCAAGCCAGCGGACCATGACCGGCAAATCAACCTCGCCCAGTGCTTCGGGGCCAAGGGTCGCGATGCGCGATAACCAATCTAGTGCTTGGCCCGCCTTCACCCGTTTGGGCAATTGTGCAAGTGGTGCGGAATGGCGCAAAACCACCACATCGCCATCAATCGGAATGTCGGGAAGTTCGCCGGTTTTGGTCAGGATATAAAGCGCGCGTCGGATCAACGGATAGAGCAATTCCGCCTGCAACCGGCCATAGGTTGCGCCCAAAAGCCGCGCATTTTCCGATGCCCGTTCAAGCACCTCTGTCGCCGTCATGCCCGGCTGATCAACCTGCCCCAATCGATCGGCCAGCAAACAACGGCGAATACGATCACGAAGGTCTGACAACACCAGATCAGACACATCAAACCGCCCCGGAGCTTCTAGCGGTTTAAGCCCCGCCGACCCCACCGCCTTGGGAATGATGCTGCCGGGGATAAGCCGGATGGTGGCCGGGTTGAGCACCCCGTCATCATCGGCCTGCCAAATGCCCGTCACCGCGATGGAGGCGTTTTTCAGCACCAACTCAACCACCTTGTTGGCAGTCTTGATATCGGGCAGTGCCTTCATCACCGGGGATCGGCCATAGGTTTCCCCCGGTGCCTTCATCCAGCGAAAGGCGATATAGGGCGAGACATCAAAATGATCGCGACAGATCACATCATCATGCGCAATCGATGAAGCCGCGCCCGAACCTGTGCCGCCATTCGACGTCGTTCCGTCTTCAAGAAACACACAAATATCATATCCCGCCCCGCCATCGGTTTTGGGAATGACCGCCTCGATCACGGTAAAGCGTTTTGGCTCGCCCCCTTTTGCATCATTGCCACACTGTACCGGCAGGTTTTTCGCATCCGGCCAGTTTTGCTTGATTTCATCGAAAGTCAGCGAGAGCTTGCGAAACACCGCATCCATCTTGCCGTCACTGCGTTCTTCAAATGCCAGATCACGCAACGGAACAGCGGCAAAGCGAAAGGCAGACGGGCTGCGCAGATCGGCCTTTTCAAGGCGCAAACACGCAGTGCCCGCCGTGACCAGATCCAGAAACGCCTGATGCATTTCGACCGCAAAGTTTGACCGGTCAAAATGCCCCTGCAAAATGCGGACAGCACGGCCCAATTGTTCGGTCAAAACCTGTCGGTCGTCGCTCGAAACATTCCCACCCGGTTCAAGATCAAACCATCCCCCGCCCGGCGGGGTGATTTCGGCCATCAGGCTGGCGGCAAGCTGTTCGACCGCATCGGGGGCGGTTGCATCAAACACCCGATCAAGGCGTTTGCCACCATCGGTTAGCAAGGTGGAACCATTGCGCTGTGGCAGCGCAAATTCATAACAATCCTGCCAATGGGCTTGCCAGGTGCGCCGTTTGCCAACCGCCTTTTGATAGCGGGTGCGCAAGGATGCGATGCTTGGCCCTGTTGCCTGATTTTGGTCGCGCTTTGTTGCCGTTTCGTTGACGGCCGCCTGTTTCATCACCGCTAAAGCATGTTGCATTTAATCCCCCAACAAGTTTTTGCCACCCACGGCCTGATTGATCCGGTCATTCAAAAGCCCGCGATAGCTGGTCGCGATCAGGCTTGATCGCCCATAGCGTCGCCGTTCAAGCGCCTCTTTGCGGGCATTACTTGCCGCTTGTTGCGCACTGGTTTCGGCTTCTGTGTTGCTGGTATTTGATGCTGTGACCCGATTGCTGGTCGCAACCGGCTTTGGCGTGGAAAACAGGCTTCCCATCGGGTTCTCCTGCAAGTCGGGATGCGCGAACCCCAAACGAAAAAACCCGCAAGGGCAAAAGCCTTGCGGGCGCAATTATCGCGTTGATGTGGTTCTTATAGCACCATAAAAAGAACAAATCAAGAACATTTTTCAGAAAAATGCACATTCCTGATTTCTGCTGTGGCATCACCTTGTTTTTGCAAGTGTCGATAAAGCTGCCAGGGGGTCACTATCCAGAACCCTGAAAGGCCCAGCAACCGTTTGACCAGCTCGACACAACTCATTGGACCGATGCGGATTTTCTGTGCGACCGATTGCGGATAAGACGCCAAGATACAGTGATGCCCAATCGCACGGTAATAGGAACACGGATCAAAGATCGGCGAATAGCACCAGCTTTCACACCGCACCCGATGGCTTTGCGGATCAAGGCAAATCCATTCCCCGGCCCGCAGCCCGGAAACCAGCACGAAACAATGGCGAAACCCGGGTTTGAGGAATTTCAAAAACCGCTTTTCCGGCGCATCGGCAAACACCACCAGCACCGAAACTTCGCGCCCGGATGCAGATTGTTCAACCCAACGCTCGTTCATTTCCTGAACGCTGCTGGCCAAAGCCGGTTCGTTCACATTGCTTGAGATTACGGTATTTGAAATCACATCCCGCATGGTGACAAATCCCCGCCAAGTTCGACCAGAACGTCTTCTTCGTGGAAATTCTCATCCTTGCGAAGCTCCACAATGCCGCGTTTGATCAGAACCGCTTCAAGTGCATCAAGTGCCTGTTGCCACAGATCATATTTCGCCCCTTCGCGCCGGTCGCGCGGATCGGGTTCGCGTTCGACAAGCCCATAATATTCAAGCACTTGCAAATGCCGATCCCAAAGCGTGCCATCATGTTTCAAGCGCATCACCGCGTTATACACATCATCGGGATCACACGGGCGAACCACCTCGCCCGCATCGGCAATCACACGTGCGCCTTCGATCCGTGCGGTTTGACAGCGCACAAACCAGAACCACGCATGACGGGCACTGGAAAACGGCGTAATTTCGCGCTCTGACAGGGGTTTTGGGAAAAGTCTTTGTTCGGTCACGTCGCCCTCCTGCTGGTTATATCCTGCGTTCAACGCCGTGCATGCATGCCAGGGGAAACCGTTCAAACCCGCCGGTTATGATCCGGCAAAAGGCAATATTTGACCGTCACGGGCACATCTCTGTACGCGCGTTGTCAAGATTGCGGTTTGTGATTTCCCCGATGGTGGATTTACCCACCCCTATTGCCGCTGCACATCACGTCAGCGCCAGGTCTTTGCCGATATCCAGATCGATCAGGACTTACTTCTGGATGCAGTTCCGGTGTTGATATGCAAGCTATAATCCCTTTTTGTTCTCATTGTAAAGGATTAATTTCCTATTTTCTCAATACCCTGAAATTGCTCGACTTGGGGCCGTTTGAATGAATAATAGGCCCTTGATCAACACAAGATAAGGCAAAGACTCCCATGGGCTGGTTCAGCATCAAGATGACAGAACAAGAAGCACTGGGCATCTCAAACAGCTTTATCGAAAGTTTTGAAAAACTGTTCCAGGCGGCCAACACACCAGAAAATGTGGGTCTTTTCTGCTCGCTTCAGCTTGGCACGGATGATGCCTATTTTCTTTCGCCAGATGCCAAAAAACTTGCCGAACCCGCCCTTGCCATGCGCCCGGCGACAGCCTGCCCACGCCCCTCGAAAAAGGATGTGATCTTGCTGGTTGGAAATGAAAGCGCGCTTAAACTTCTAAGCTGATCGCATTGGCGGAACCTTTGACAAGCAGCACAATGCTAAAAGTGGATTTTCAAAATCCCTAGCATTCCTTGCATAATCACGCCGGAGCTACGGATTAAAAGCCCCATCAAGACTTCTTCTTATATTCGCCCAAAGCCTGAGCAAGATACAAAGGCTCAAGCTTTTTATTTATGTCAATAATACAGTCTACTGCTGACGCGAGGAATGTAACCTCACGATCAGTTTTGTCAGACAACTTTTTGAAGTGTCTGTCCAATTTCGTGGAAGCGAAATCTACCTCAATATCGGAATGAGCAATGTCATTTCTTATAGCGCGCAGTACATGCAATGTTTCATAAGAATTCTGTGAAACCGCACCGAGTGCATATGCCAAGTCAATTTTAGCGCTAAAACTGCCCGCGGGCCCCCGATAATCGAACAGTTTATCCATTAATTTACGGGATTTGTTTTTGAAGTGCAGTTTGACAGCTTTTTCCAACAACATCTCAAGCTTAGTTATCGTAGTTAGTGCAGTTGTGGCATGCCCCTTTTGGTTCCAAGTATCAAGACTCTTCTTGAGAGACGTTGGATCAAAAACTTTGCCTAAACTGTACAGGCCGCTGATTTCAAAGGACATGATGGCTTCGCCTAACAAAGGATCAGAAACATTCCAAACTCTGAACCATACACTGCTAACAATACAATCAAACCAACAATATCAGATTAGCATCGGGTATGGTTGTGGCGAATAGCACTTCAGTTCAGGGCAGGTTTTCCTTCACCACGACTTCCATGGTCAGTTTGGCAACATCCGCATTGGCATCAAGCCCGTTGCGCAGATTTTCAAAAATCCGCAGCGTATTTTGCACAATCACGCCCGGGCTTTGAGTGATGACGACATCCATGATGTCTTCAAGCAAAAACCGCCGTGTATCGGGCGTCAGGCCATGGCCGATAAAGATGATGTCACGCCCCCGACCGCTTTCGCGTAAAGCCCGCGCCACCCCGTCTGAGGATCCCCCGACATTGTAAATCCCGATCAGATCGGGATATTCCGCCAGAAGCGATTTGGTGTGCAGATAGTTTTCGCTGCGATCATCATGGCCTTCGCGGGCCGCGACCACCCGGATATCGGGAAAGGCTTCTTCCATCAGACTAAGGAAACCCATTTCGCGTTCTTCATGGGCGCGATAGGTCCGGCTGGCCGCAATCATCGCTACCCGACCTTGCGTCGGTTTCATGAACCGGCCCAACAAATAGCCTGCTGTCCGCCCCACCGCCCGGTTATCCAACCCGACATAGGCCGCATGCGGCACGCCGGAAATATCGGAAACCACCGTGATCATGTGTTTGCCCGCATCCTGAAGATCCGACACGGTTTCACGCACCAACGGATGATCAATCGCCATAAAGGCAATGCCATCGGCCTTTTCGCCGTGCTGGCGCAGGGCTTCGGATAAAAGCTGCGGATTGAAACTGTCGATGAAAAAGCACCGTGCGCGGATGTTAAAGCCCGTAATCGCCTCTGCCGCGGTTTTGATCCGATCACCGAGCAATTGCAAATAGGGATTGGTGCCTGATGGGAGCAAAAACACCACCCGCATCGGCTTGGGCCGAAAGACTTCCTGCATATCGGTTTCAGGCAGATAGCCAAGTTCGGATGCGGCCTGCAAAACGCGCTTTGCCGTGCGTTCGCGCACACCGGGGCGTTTGTTCAAAACACGGTCGACCGTTGCCGGTGAAACACCGGAAATGTCGGCAATATCCTTGATAATCGGTCCGCTTGTTTTTGGCATCTCACCCTCAAAAACATCAAAACACATCAATTTATGATGTTTGATGATGGGAAATGTTTCACGTACTCTGAGAACATTCAAGGGAAAAGAAAAACAAAATCCCAGCAAAATAGACTAGGGTCAGCGCCTGCTGGTTAACGGCTTCTGCCCCTAAAGAACGCATAGACCATCACGGGAGGAAACCATGGTCATTCAGAACAAATTTCGTCTTATCGCGACGACCCTCGCTGCTGCTGCATCCCTGACCGTCATGGCGCATGGCGCACAGGCGCAGGAATATGAACTGAATTACGGCCACATGAATTCCCCGACCAGCGTGGTTGGTCTACAGGCCGACTGGCTGGCAGAAGAAGTTGCTAAAAACACCAATGGCGCGGTCAAGATTGACGTGTATCCGTCATCCCAGCTTGGCAAGATTCAGGAACTGGCCGAAGGCGTATCGATGGGCTCCATCGCCTTGTCGCATAACACGGCGGGTGCGCTAAGCTCGCTTTATGAAGATTTCGGCGTGCTTGATACCCCGTATCTCTATCGCGACTATGATCACCTGATGAAGGTTGTCGATATCAATTCCCCTGTCATGTCCGAACTTAATCAGGGCCTGATCGACAATACCGGCATGCGCGTTCTCTATGCGTTTTATTTCGGCACCCGTCAGCTGACCGCAAATATGGCCGTTAAAACCCCGGCGGATCTGGCCGGTGTTAAAATCCGCGCCATTCCGTCCCCGGTTTACCTGACCGCGGTTGAAGGCCTTGGTGCGGCACCGGTGCCGGTTGACTGGTCCGAAGTTCCGACCGCCCTTGCCACCGGCATCGTTCAGGGCCAGGAAAACCCGGTCAATGTGGCCGTGGACCACAAACTTTATGATGTACAGACACACATGATGTTGACCGGGCATATTTCAGCCGCCGAGATCGTCGTGATCAACGAAGACCTGTGGCAGAGCTTCCCGCAAGACATCAAGGACGCCATCACCAAAGCGGCCGAAACCGTGCGGATGAAAGCATCCCAGATGATCCTTGATAAAGAAGCCGGCGATCTTGCCAAGCTTAAAGAAGCCGGCATGACGATCATTGGCCCGGATGACGGGCTTGACGTTGCCGCCTTCCGCGCAGGTGTCGAGAAACTTGTTCACGAACGTTTCGACGACAAATTCGGCAAATATTACGAAGCAATTGCTGCCGTAGAATAATCGCGCTTCGGGGCGGCTTTGTGGAACATTTTGTTCGCCAAAGCCGTCCCGAATTTTCTGTGCCCAATTGATTTTCAGGTATCGTCATGCCCTACAGGAACTCCCCGATTTATAGGGGACTGGACCGTGTTTGCCGGGTTCTGACCGCATTTTCGATGGTGATGCTGGCACTGATGACGGTGCTGGTCGTTGGTCAGGTGATCATGCGCAATATGTTTGATCTTGGCCTGCCATGGGCGGATGAGTTGTCGCGCATTTCAAATGTCGCATTGGTGTTTTTCGCGGTTCCCGCCCTGATGCTCCATAACCGCCATATCGCAATTGATCTGCTTTATAGCGCCTTGCGTCCACGCGGCAAAGCCATCCTGCGCTTTGCCAATTACACGCTGATTTCGTTGTTTTCCGCCATTTTCCTGTTTGGTCTTTATAAATTTCTGATCCGGGCGGGCAAGTTCACGACCCCGTCGCTCAATCTTTCGAATTATGCGGTTTATGCCCCGGCGGTGATTGCCATTTCACTGCTGCTGGCTGTTGCGCTTTATCGGTTGATCACGCGCACTGAAACCGCCCCTGACTATGAATCTGATGATGGCAGCAACGCAATTGCCGATGCGATTGCGCAAGAAATGTCGTCCGAACTCTCGCCTGATCCATCCCGTGGGGATTCCGACAAATGATGAGTGCAACCCTTCTTATCCTGTTTCTGGCACTCATGATCATTCGCTTGCCGATTGCCATTTGCCTTGGCCTGTCATCGGCAACCGTCATGATCCTGTTTAACCTGCCGATGACGGTTCTGGCCCAGCGCACGGTCAATGCCCTTGATTCCACCCCGCTTCTCGCCGTGCCGCTGTTTATCTTTGCCGCCAATCTTCTCAGCCTGTCGGGTGTGACCAACCATCTGTTTGAACTTGTGCGCATGATGGTCGGCTGGATCCGGGGCGGCACGGCACAGGTCAGCGTTCTGGTCAGTTTGATTTTCTCAGGTGTTTCTGGTGCGGCCCTTGCCGATATCGGTGCCTTGGGCGCGGTTCAGATCAAAATGATGCGCAAACAGGGCTATACGCCTGAATTTGCATCGGGCATCACCATGGCAGCAGCCACCATTGGTCCGATTTTCCCGCCAAGCATTCCGATTATTATCTTTGCCTCGGTCGCCAATGTATCTGCGGTCAAATTGCTGATTGCCGGGATCGTTCCCGCCATTCTGATCACGCTTCTTTTGATGGCACAGGTGGCAGTAATGGCAAAGATTTATAAGCTGCCGCGTGACGATGTTAAATTCAACATTGCCGCCTTTGCCCGCAAGTTTGTCATTTCCCTGCCCGCCCTTGCCGCCCCGGTTCTTTTGATCGGCGGTTTGATTTCCGGCTATTTCGGCCCGACCGAGGTTGCCGGTGTGACGGTTGCCTATGCGCTTTTGATTGGCAAATTCGTCTATCGTCAGCTTGATCTGAAACGGGTTGTGCTTGCCGCACGTGACAGTGTCGATGCAACGGGCAACGTCCTGTTCATCGTATCGACCGCGGCCCTGTTTGCCTGGGTTCTGACCATGGACCGCCTGCCGGTCACGGCCAGCGAGTTTTTGCTGGGCCTGTCAAGCGATCCGCTGGTGTTGCTGTTGATTGTCAATGTGCTTTTGCTTGTTGTTGGCATGTTCCTCGAATCAATTGCCGCCATCCTGATCATTGCACCGATCATAACGCCTGCCATGACGGCCGCAGGCGTTGATCCGCTGCAGCTTGGTGTGGTGTTCGTGCTCAACCTTATGATCGGGCTTCTGACCCCGCCTGTCGGCATGAGCCTGTATATGGTCAGCATCATTGCCAAGATGCCGCTGCACCGGGTGATCCGTGGTGCATTGCCCTTCCTTCTCCCCCTGTTTTTGTCACTGCTTGCAGTGACCTGCATACCGGCAATCTCTACCTGGTTGCCCAACCTTCTGGATTAAGTGAGGAAACATGAGCAGATTTCTTGGTGAAATTCGCCAGCTCGGTTACGTCGTGCCCGACATTGAAGCGGCCATGGACTATTGGGCCGAAACAATGGGTGTTGGCCCGTGGTATTATAATCCGCGCGTTCCGATCGAAGATTACCGCTATGACGGCAAATCTTATGACGTTCACAACTTGGTCGCGCTTGCCAATTCCGGGTATGTTCAGGTCGAACTGATCCAGACCCGCAATGATGCGCCATCGATGTATCGCGACTTCCAACGGGCCGGAAATACCGGTCTGCAGCATGTTGCCTATTGGACCGAAAGCTTTGATAGCGATCTGGCCCTGATGGAAAGCAAAGGCTTCACCGTCAAGATGAGCGGCAAGGTCGGCGATGCCGGTCGTTTCGTTTATTTCGACAAGGAAATGCATCCGGGCACCGTGATCGAACTTTCCGAAGTTGTCGGCCCGAAAGGCCGCCTGTTCAAATCGATCTATGAAGCGTCCCTTGACTGGGATGGCACTGATCCGATCCGTCCTTTCCCATCGCTTTCGGAAATCTGACCCATGGACTTGATTGAAGCCCGGTATCTTATTGAAACACCGATGGACCCTGAAAAGATCGCCACCATCATGGCTGGCGAGCAAAGCAGTGGGACATTTGTGCGTGTGGCAGGTGAAACCGACGAGCTGCGCGAACGCTGTTCGGCACGGGTGTTGTCCATTCGCGAACTCACCCCGGCCAATCAGCCCAGCCTGCAAAGTGCGTATTTGACCGCACGCGGCGTTACGGGGCCATACCGCCGGGCTGAAATCCGCATCGGTTTTCCGACCGGCAATATCGGGCGCAATCTGGCAACCCTGGCATCAACCGTATCGGGCAATCTTTATGATCTGGGTGAAATCACCGGGCTTAAACTGATTGATCTCAAACTGCCCAAATCCTATCGCGATCTTTATGACTATCCGGTCGCCGGGACCAAAGGCACACGGGCGCGCATGAATGTGCAGGATCGCCCGTTCTTTGGCACGATCATTAAGCCAAATGTCGGCATGCGCACGCCTGATATTGCCAATCTGGTTGAACAGCTTTGCGAAGCCGGGGTTGATTTCATCAAGGATGATGAAGTCTGTGCCAATCCGGAATCCTCCCCGCTTGCCGAACGCATTCCGGCCGTGATGGACCGCGTGCGCCGCTATCGCGATCGCACCGGACGCGATGTCATGATTGCGTTTAACATCACCGATGAAACCGATGCCATGCGCAAGCATGCCGATCTGATTGAAAAAGAAGGCGGTGCGTGCGCGATGGTCAGCATGAACTGGGCCGGGCTTTCGGCCCTTCAGACCCTGCGCAAATCAACCGGCCTTGTTTTACATGGCCACCGCAACGGCTTTGGGGCGTTTTCGCGCCATCCATTGATTGGCATGGCGTTTCCGGCCTATCAAACCCTGTATCGTCTGACCGGCATGGATCACATGCATGTTCATGGCATGGGCGGAAAGTTCTGCGACGAAGACAGCGAAGTTCAGGCATCCGCCCAAATCTGTGCCCAACCCCTCGCCCCTGAAAATGGTGATGAAGACCACGTTCTTCCGGTCTTCTCGTCTGGTCAGTGGGCCGGAACGGTTCCGGCCACCCATGACGCGGTTGGATCGGCTGATTTCATGTTCCTTGCCGGGGGTGGCATTCTGGCCCATCCATCAGGCCCGGCAGCCGGGATAACCAGCCTGCGCCAGGCATGGGAAGCCTGCGAAGCGGGCATTAGTCTCGAACACCATGCCAAGACCAATTCGGCCTTGTCCGAAGCCCTGTCCTTTTACGGGGCAAAAGGCTGATCATGACCAAAATCGTTTTTTGTGCCGATGATTTTACCGGGGCGTCCGATACGCTGGCGACGCTGGCGCGTGCGGGTCTGAATGCACGTCTGTATCTGTCCGCCCCGGACCAATCAAAGTCGGCCGGCAAAAACGATCCTGATCTTGGTCCTGACAGTCTTGACGCCTTTGGTGTCGCAACGTCGCTTCGTGCTATGGGGGTCGAAGACGGCGTTGCCACCATCGGTGCGATTGCCCCCAAACTGGCGGGCGCTGGTTCTGGCCTTTATCATTTCAAGATCTGTTCGACCTTTGACAGCAGCCCTGAAACCGGCAATATCGCCGCCGTTGCCGATCGCTATGCCGTTTCTGTCGGCGCGAAATGGAAGGCGGTTATTGGCGGGCAACCATCGCTTCGCCGGTTCTGCCTGCTGGGCAATCTTTTTGCCGGGGCGGGCAACAGCAAACTTTATCGCATTGATCGCCATCCGGTGATGTCGGTTCATCCCGTCACCCCGATGCATGAATCTGATCTACGCCGCCATCTTTGCGCACAAGGCTGGCCCGATATCGGCTTGATTGATTTCACCATCATTCGCAAAGGCAAGCTTGCACTCATTGCGGAAATTCGCCGCCGTCTGGCAACCGGGGAAACCGAAACCCTGTTTGATGTCAGCGATGAAGCCGATCTTGTGACCATTGGTGAAGCCATCCGCGAGATTGCCAAAACCACCGCAACACTGTGCGTTGGCGCAAGCAGTGTCGCACAGGCGCTGTTTCCGTCGCTCAGCGCCAATACAGAACACCCATCACAGATGTATCGTCGCACAGGCCCGGTTTTTGCCTTTGCCGGAAGCCGATCATCTTTGACCGCCGATCAGGTCGCACTGGCGCGCAACTATGTCAAACGCAGCATCGCCCCATCCGATCTTTGCGATCCAGCAGCCCTTGATGCCCTGCGCGCTGAATGCCTGTCCATTCTGTGTGATGGCAAACATCTTTTGGTGTCGCTTTCCGATGATCGCGACCATGCCATTGCCAGCAACGATCTGGCCCGGGCAAGTGCCGCCTTCATTGCCGGTATCAGTCAAACCGTCAAACTTGGCTTTTTGCTGATTGCCGGCGGCGATACATCCAGCCTTGCGGTTCAGGAACTTGGCATTAACAGCCTGTCATTCGCCGCTGATTTTGACGCCGGTGCACCAATTATTTGTGCGCATGCGTCTTTGGCGACACTTGATGAACTGCCGATGTTGCTTAAAGGCGGGCAAATGGGCAAACCGGCCTTGTTTGATAATATAACGACATTGCCGGTTGCCGCCGTTTAGTCCGCCAACCAGACGACAAAGATTTGACCAAAAGCAGGAATTAATTCCTTTCGCTGGGGCTTTTGCTCCTGCTAGGATGGGGCATGATCCGACATCAGCAAATCTGGGCCGCCCTTGACCAAATCGCAACAGACCACGGTTTAACCCCGTCTGGTCTGGCCCGATTGGCGCAACTTGATCCGACCACCTTTAACCGGTCCAAACGCACGACAAATCAGGGCAAGGCCCGCTGGCCGTCAACCGAAAGCATTTCCAAGGTGCTTTCCGTCACCGATGTCAGTTTTCGTGAATTTTCCGAACTGGTGGATGGCAATGGTGCCGGGCGCATTCCCGTGATCGGCTTTGCCCAGGCAGGCAATCGCGGATTTTTTGATGATGCGGGTTATCCGGTTGGCGGATCATGGGAAGACATCACCTTTCCGGCCCTGCATGATCCGACCGCCTATGGGTTACGGATTTCAGGTGAGTCAATGGCGCCGGTTTTTCGCGATGGCGATCTGATCATTGTCAGCCCCGCATCCAACATTCGCCCACAGGACCGCGTGGTTGTCAAAACCATCGAAGGTGAAGTCATGGCCAAGGAACTGATCCGGCGCGGCGCACTTGGCGTAGAACTTAAATCCTTTAACCCGAATTTTGAGGACCGGTTTGTCCCGGCCAACGAAATTGACTGGGTCGCCCGTGTTCTCTGGTGCAGCCAGTAAATCAAAACGATTTCTGGTACGGATGACGTCAGCGCGTAAATTAAGTCGATTAGGCCAATGGTCTATTCAAATTTGAGATACGCCACCTTACATTAAGGTCCATGACAAAAAGCGATACAGGTCGCACCAAGAAGGGGAAATTTGCTTGAATTTGCAACGCCATTATATCGCGCGCACCTTGGTGATTGCATTTAGCTATTTTCTTACCGGCTATCTTGGTCTGAATCTTTCCTTCTTTGGCACCAGCGTCACCCTTGTCTGGGCCCCTTCCGGCATCGCCCTGGCGGCGATGATTTTCTGGGGATGGCGTTATTTCCCGGCCGTCTTTATCGGGGCCCTGCTTGTCAATCTGGCAACCTCGCCATCGATTGCTGCGTCTTTCATGATTGCAAGTGGCAATACGCTTGCTGCTGTGCTGCCGGCCTTGCTGATCAGACGTCTTGCCGGGAATTACCCCATCACGCAGTTCCGCGGCATCGTGATTTTTTTAGTCATTGGTGCAGTATCTGGCCCGGCTCTGGCGGCGTTTCTTGGTGCAACTTCGCTGAGCTTGACCATCATTGGCGACTTTCAGAAATTCGCCCATATCTGGCAGGGCTGGTTCCTTGGCGATCTGGTCGGGGCCATGGTCATCGGCCCGCTTGCCCTTCGTTTGATGAATTGGCGCGCATTGGCCCGTGCCCCAAAGCAATATCTTGAACTTGTCCTGATCAGTCTTGCCTCAATTGTCATCTCATCTGCGGTTCAGACAACGCCGCTGATCTCAAAACCGGAATATCTGTTTATCTTTGTATCCCTGCCCTTTGTCATCTGGGGGGCCTTGCGGTTTGGCCTGTTGGGCGCGGCACTGATCAATGCGATTGTTGTGTGCGATATCATTGTCTTTGCGACATTAGGCAACAGCACCTTTGTCACGGGCGGGCTTAATACCGGTTTGCGGAACCTGTATGGATATGTCATTGCCATATCCGTCGGTGCCCTTTTTCTGGCCTCTGGCATGGAACGCATTTCATCGATCACCACCCGTGCCGGGGACGGTAGCCTGTCACATGACGTGCACCGCATGCGGCGCACACTTTCCATCATTATTGGTGTGATCGGCTTTGGCGTATCGGGCGTTGCATCCTGGTACACATATACCCAGCTTGTCGAAGCTGATCGGGTATCGACAGAACAATACCGCCTGGCATTTGAAGCATCCCTTCGCGAAGAACTGGGCGGTGCCACCGATGCCTTGATCGCGGTGCGTACCCTGTTTGACGTGCATGGCAGTGTCTCGGCAAGTACATTCGATGCCATGATCGCGCCCTGGGTCAACCGGCGCCCCGGCGTTGCCGCACTGGAATGGGCCCCTTTTGTTGAACATCGCGCCCGGGCATTGATCGAAGACAATGCGTCTTTACGCGGTGTTGAAAACTTTGCCATCCGCGAATTCAAGAACGGAGAACCAGAAGCAGCAAGCACGCGCGATGAATATTACCCGATTTTCTTTGTCTTCCCGCGTTCGGGCAATGAAATGGTTGTCGGGCTTGATCTTGCCAGTGAACCAACCCGTCGCCGTGCCCTTGAAACGGCCCTTCAAACCGGCAACGTGACCTTGACCGAACCGATCAGCCTTGTGCAATCGCAATCTGCTGTTGTCACATCGCTTGCTTTTCTGGCCGTCAATAATCGCCGCAATCCGGGTGGCGACCCGTTGGGGATTGCGATTGGTGTCTTGCGCCTTACCGACATGATCACCCGTGCGGCAAGGGTCGCACGTATACCTCCAGGATTTGAAATCCACCTTGCCGACTTCAAATCCGAAAGCGAAAACAAGCTGATCTATTCCAACCGAAACGCCGACTATGCCATCGGCCATATCAAGGACGAGCTCGAAACCGCCTTCAACCCGAATATTTCGAACTTCACATTCGGCTATCGCGACTGGACGATTGTGCTTCACCCATCGAAAAACGGAATTGCCGGACTGACGTACTGGCAACCTTGGGCGATCTTTGTTTTTGGCAGCATGATCACGATCTTGTTGCTGTTTTACCTGCAATCTTTGAACCGCACCGAAAAGCATATCGTTGATCTGGTCGCCATCCGGACAAAGCAACTTGAAAACGCGCGTCAATCTGCCGAACTGGCAATGAATCAGGCGCAACAGGCCGATCAGGCAAAATCTGAATTCATCGCCCATATGAGCCACGAATTCAGATCGCCCATGACATCCATATTGGGCTACACGCAGCTTGCCGAAGACAGCCTGCAAGCCGAGCTTTCTGTTGAAACCCTGAAAAATTATCTGTCGACCATTCGCGGTGCCGGACGCCATGTCTTGTCGCTTATCGGTGATATCCTTGATATTTCCAAGATCGAGGCCGGAAAGCTTATCCTTGAAGAAGTGCCGTTTGATCTTCGTCGGGTGTGCGAGGAAGTCACATCCATGATGCTGGTCCCTGCCAGCAATCAGGAAAACAAACTTCATCTGGAAATTGATCCCGACATGCCCGGTTGGGTGATTGGGGATCCGGTTCGTCTCAAACAGGTTTTGACCAACTTTGTCTCCAATGCGATCAAATTCACCAAGTTTGGCAACATTTATGTGCAAACATCTGCCGTAAAGATAACCGATGCCGAACTGACCTTCCGCATTACGGTTAAGGATGAAGGGATTGGCATCCCGCACAACAAACTGAAATCGATCTTCGAGGCCTTTGCACAGGTCGATACCTCCACCACGCGGCGGTATGGGGGAACGGGCCTTGGTCTGGCCATCTGTCAACGTATGGTGCAAACCATGGGTGGAATGATCGAGGTTGAAAGCATCGAAGGCAAAGGCAGCACATTCTGGTTTGACCTGACCTTGCCGCGCAGTTCCGAAAAAGCCGCGCGCGAACATGAAGATCAGGACGAAGCAGGCCTCGATGCACAGGAAGAAGTCGAGGTTATCGGGCGCAACCTTCTGTTGGTTGAAGACATTGCAATCAACCGTATCCTTGCGCAAAAGCTCCTTGAACAACAAGGTCACACCATCACCCCGGCGGGCGACGGTCAGGCCGCCCTTGATATCCTTGCACAGCAGGATTTCGATGCTGTTTTGATGGATATTCACATGCCCGTTCTTGACGGGCTCGAAGCCACTCGTCAAATCCGCGCATCCGAAGACCGGGTCAAGGCGACCATTCCTGTGCTTGCCCTGACGGCCGATATTTCCAATGACAATCTTACCGACTTCCGCACAGCAGGGTTTGACGCCTATTGCACCAAACCGCTTGATATTAAGGCGATCAATTCCGAACTTGCGCGGCTTGCCGACCGCATGTTTGTCCAGCGCAGCCAAATCGCCCAAAAGGTCGATGATTAACCATCGCCACTGGTGATGTTTTCTTTGACCCGGCTTGGGCAAAAATCCTATTCTGTGCCCCGGAAAATACCGCCCCACCAACATGACCAAGGCTTTCCTTGGCATCCGCGCAGATTATCAGGAGCATAGAATGGGTCATCACGCCGCCACCGACAGCACCGTCACCACCTGGACGTGGTACAAAGACGAATGGCATGAAGGCAACCCCAACATCATGGGCCCGCAAACCCACGGTGTGTGGATGGCCTCGACCGTCTTTGATGGTGCACGCCGCATGAATGGCAAGATGCCCGATCTTCATCCCCATTGTGCGCGTGTGCTGCGATCGGCTGAATTGATGGGCCTGAAACCGGCCATAACGACTGATGAAATCGTGGCACTGGTCAAAGAAGGTGTCACCAAATTCGACCCCGAGCTCGCCCTTTACATCAAACCGATTGTCTATGGCGGTGAAGGCTTCCTCGCCCCCGTTCCCGAAAGTGCCCAGTTCGTTTTATGCATTTCGGTAACCGAAATGCCCGCAGCCGTTCAAACCGGATTTAGTGCGCGAAAATCAAGTTTCCGCCGCCCGTCGCCCGAAAGTGCCCCGACCGAGGCCAAGGCAGCCTGCCTGTATCCCAATGTCGGCCGTGCCGTGACCGAAGCAACCAGTTCCGGCTTTGATACCGGCGTGATGCTTGATCCGATTGGCAATGTCGCCGAGTTTTCCTATGCCAATCTGTTCTTTGCCAAGGGCGGCACGGTCTATACCCCGGCGATCAATGGCACGTTCCTCAACGGCCTGACCCGGCAGCGCGTCATCACCCTTCTGCGTGAAGACGGTATGGAAGTGGTCGAGAAAACCTGTAAATACGAAGAACTTGAAACCGCCGATGAAATCTTTGGCACGGGCAATTATTACAAGGTCGCCCCTTGCGTCAAACTTGATGAGCGTAACCTTCAACCCGGCCCGATCACGCGGCGCGCGCAAGAGCTGTATCAGGCCTTTACAGCCGCCAGTAAAGACTGATCAACACATCATTTAAAATGCAAAACGGGCCGGAAATTCCGACCCGTTTTTGGTTTCGGCATCTGTAAAAAGATTACTGTGCCAATGGCACCGGCGCACTGCTGCCCGCGACATAGGGATATTTGGCAAAGATCGATGCGACCGCGGTGCGCATGCTTTCATTTGGTGCTTCGCGCACTGAACTGGTAACCCGTCCAACTGCGGTGCCTTCCCAGATCATCTGGTTTGACTGGCGATCAACAAAATCAACACTCAGCGTGCCTTCGGTATAGGTGCTGGTGGTGCCCGGTTCGACATAACCCGGCCAACCGACATACATCCCGCCACGATATCCGTAGTATCCGCCCATATAGACCGGGGCCGAGGTTTGGGTTTTTTCTTCGGTTTTCAGATGAAAGTTCACAAGGAAATCCGGATTGTGGATATCAACCCGATAGCCGCGTGCTTCAAGTGCGGTACTGATCGCATCTTCGATACGCTGGCCTGACAGGGTTGTGTATTTTTCCTCGGCTTCCTTGCCCGCCGTTTCAAAGAAGGCAAAGGTTTGATAGCGGCCAAAATCGGCTGCCGGGTCCGCATCGGTATAGACGCGCGGCCCGCTCGCACAGGCCGCCAGCATCCCGACGAGAATGCCCGCAATGGCGGTTTTAATGATCTGCATATTCTCGATCCTTTGCGATACGCAAAAACGGTCTTTGATTATATGACGTTTCGATCGCACAATACCATCACCAGAAATTGACGTCATGATGGCAATTTTAAAGTGCATATCCCATCGCGCTAAAATCAGCGGTCAGAAACTTGGGGTCAGGACCTAAGCGATTTCAATCAATTGCCGGGTTCGTTTTCGCAGATCCTTGATCTCGTCATCAAGAATGGAACGGTCATTCATCGAATGGGCCAGAACGATTGCACCTTGCCAGCGAACAATAATCCGCTGTCCTTCTGCGGCCGCATCAACCGCGCCTAATCCGCCTTTGATCAACTGGTCTGCCAACCAGTTTACAAGCGATTGAAACACCCCCTGCCCGATGTCACGCGCAGGACCAAACGCATTCTCCTTGGGAAGGTCAAGCATCAGTCTTGCCAACGGGCAACCGTGGCTAACCCGGCGCGGCGTCATCGCATCAAGATAATCAAAGAAGATCGAAAGTCGCTCCCCGGCCGTTCCGTTTGGCGCAATACTTGCCAAAAGCGGGGCAAACTCGCCCGCCATGGTTTCCAATGCCGCCTGTGCCAGATCGTGTTTTTTCGGAAACCGGTAAAATACGCCACCGGCAGGCAATCCGGCCTCCTTGGCGACGGTTTGAATGGTGGCGGCATGATATCCATCGCGCCAGATCACATTCATTGCCGCACGCGCCAGCTTCTGACGTTTTTCTTCGGAACTGAGTTTGACTGCCATATCACCATCACCCAAAACAAGTAAGTTAACTAACTTAATATTGGATTGATAAAAAAACTGTCAACGTGCCGCTTGCTATTTCCCGCGCCCCACCCCGAACGCTGCCCTTAAAAAATGCCGCCAGATCAATCGGGCGGCATGTGAAGGGTGAAGGGTCAACGGTTCAGGCCAGATCGCAACAATAGACCAAGATTTCGCGGGTTTTCGCCAACCCGACGCCAGGCATATGCCCACCAGTCATGACCAAATGGCGCATACAGGCGTAACCGATATCCGGCATTGCGCAATTCGCGCTGCAACGGCTGGTTCACGCCATAAAGCATTTCAAATTCAAACGCATCCCGCGACCATCCGTTTTGATCCGCCAGCGCACCAATTTTGATCGCAAGGTCGCGATGATGGGTGCCAAAGACCGGAAAGAACCCGGATTTCCGCGCATCATCGGACAACATCTTTCCCGCAAGCATCAGATAATTGGCATCGATATCGGGACGCTTGGTAAAGGCCACTGTATCTGGCGGCGCCATGGCCCCTTTGACCAGACGCACCATCGCCCCGCGCCGGATCATCCCATCAAGATCATCCTCGGTTCGATACAGGCGCGCCTGTAATGTCTGCGCTACCGGCACCCCGGCATCATCAAGCCGGTTATGCAATGCCAGCGTCTCGTCGATCATGTCGAAATCTTCCATATCGATCATTAATCGAATGGTTCGCGCCGTTTGCTTTTCACCCTGTACTGGCCCAAGGCCACGGATCAGATCGGCAATGGCATCAACATTGCGGTCCAGAATATCGCGGCCCTGCATATAGCCCAGCTGGGACGGATCAATTGATATATGCACATCCCCGCCTGCCTGATTAAGGGCCGGGACAAGGTCGCGCAATTGCGCAGTGGTTTCCGTTACCTGCGCAATGTCGGTGACATATTCGCCAAGGTAAAAGCTTGATATGCCGACCCCTTCGCCCCCAAGCCGGGTGGCGCGCGCAACATGCCCTTTGATATCAGCAGCACTGACAAACTGTTCTGCCAAACCGGTTTTCCGACCGACGGCCTCGCCCGCACGGCGCAGCGATGTGTTACAGGCAACTGCAATCATGCATTTCTGCCAGATCCCCATGTATGTCTCCTTTCTGATGGCGCAGATCAACGTAACACGGCCTCAAATGATCAATATTGAATGATATGCGCCACAGGCCCAACAAATTTGGACGATCTACTGTCTAAATTGAACCTGACGTGATTGCCGTGTATCACAGTCATAGTCAACGAGCCCCCGAAACAACAAAGAACCGGAGCATTGGTGGAAAACCGTCAATTCACACTTGCAGACATCCGAAATGCCATCTCGGCCGGTGTCATAAGCGAAGAGTCTTTCACAAAGCTTGAAAGCTTCCTGACCGCCCAATCACATCAAGCCGCCGAAACAGAGAAATTTACGCTGTTTCGCGGCATGAATGATATCTTCATTGCCCTTGGTGTTGTCGCCCTGAGTGTTGGCTGGTTCATTCTGTGGGGCATGCTGATCGCAAGCCCGGCTTTCTGGGTCGCCCCATTACTTGCCATTGCGGCCTATGTCGCGCTGGCAGAATATATTGCCGGAAAGCTTAAGGCGTCTCTGCCTTCCATTGCGATCATGGTATCGCTTGGCGTGACGATCATGCTTTATGCGGTCGCGCTTTATATGTCATTTGCCGTGCAGTCAGATGCGGCATCGTCCCTTGAAGAAATCGCTGAATTTGGCAAACGATCGGTCAATGTGCTGGTGGTGGTGTCCCTGATCGGATTTGCGTTTCAGGTCGGATTTTTCCTGCGCTATCGGCTGCCGGTATCCTTTGCCCTGATTGCAGCCGGGATCCTTGGCGTGATGTGGTCCGGCTTGACCGCATTGATCGGCCCGGACATTGCAAATTATCAGCATGCCCTGATTACCGTGACCGGGCTTTTGGTGCTCGGCCTTGGTGTCTATATCGACACCCGCGATCCTGATCGCATCAATGGTTGGGCGGAATGCGCGTTCTGGCTTTATGTCATGGGTGCGCCAATGACCATCCATTCGGTTGCCATCGCCTTTGAGGCATCCGCATGGGTCATGGTGCCCGTCATCATCATTGCCATGCTGTTTTCACTGATCGTTGACCGCCGGTCCCCGATCATCAGTGCGCTGATCTATGTTGGCTATTTGCTGCAATCGGGTTTCGAAGGCGTTGCCATTGATCCATCACTCACGGTTGTTCTGGTCTGCTTTATCATTGGCGGGCTGGTCATGGCCTTTGGCGTTGGCTGGCAAAAAGCCCGCCATGTGATCCTGAACCCGTTCGAGGATCATGCATGGCGGCGTTATCTACCGCCAAGTTAACGCTGCACACACGCAAACACAAAGGCCCGCATCATCACGATGCGGGCCTTTTCATTTCGGATCAGCAAACCGTAATCAGGCGCTAAGATCTTCACCGGCAAGCGCGCGGTCAATCAAGGCAACGCTTTCATCAAGGCCATACAGGGCGATGAAGGAGCCCATGCGCGGGCCCTGTTCCTGCCCCAGCAGGATTTCATAAAGCGTTTTGAACCAGTCACGCAGGTTTTCGTAATTGTGGTTTTTGCCCACGGTGAAAACTTCGGTCTGGATGTCGGATGGCTCCGTACCCTGTTCGATTTTTGAAAGGGTGTCGCGCAAGTCTTTCAGGGCTGCCTGTTCGGCCTCGGTCGCAGCACGGTACTTTTTCGACGGTTTGACGAAGTCGCTGTAATAATTGATCGCATAGCCAACCAGCTTATCCAGATACGGCGAGGTTTCCGGGGTTGCGCCCGTGGCATAGCGTGAAATGAACTTCCACAGAAGATCGCGATCATCGGTATTGCAAACCGACACCAGATTCAAAAGAATGCCGAAGGACAGCGGAATTTCACGGTCCGGTGCGGTTCCGGCGTGAATGTGCCAGGCCGGGTTCTGCAAAATCTTGGTCGGATCGGTTTCGGTTTTAAGCTTTTCGGCAAAGGTCAGATATTCATCAACGGTTTTCGGGATGACATCGAAATACAGACGTTTGGCGGTTTTTGGCTTCTGGAACATAAACAGCGACAGGCTGTCTTCCGGTGCATATTTCAGCCAGTCTTCCATCGAAATGCCATTGCCCTTGGATTTCGAGATTTTCTGTGCGTTCTCGTCCAAAAACAGCTCATAGTTAAAGCCTTCCGGCGGGGTGCCGCCCAATGCCTTAACGATCTTGTTGCCAAGCTCAACCGACGGAATAAGGTCCTTACCGGCCATTTCGTAATCAACACCCAGCGCATACCAGCGCATTGCCCAATCGGGTTTCCATTGCAGTTTGCAATTACCACCGGTGACCGGGGTTTCAACCAGTTTCCCGGTTTCTGGATGTTCATAGACAATGGTGCCGGCTTCGACATTAAGCTCGGTCACCTTGGCCATCAGGACTTTATTGGTTCCCGGTTCGACCGGCATGAACGGGCTATAGGTCGCGCGGCGTTCTTCGCCCAAAGTCGGCAGCATGATTTTCTGGATCGCGTCATAGCGTTCCAAAAGACGCAAGAGTGCCGCATCAAACATGCCCGAACGGTAACAATCGGTCGATGATTTGAATTCATATTCAAATCCGAACCCGTCCAAAAAGTCACGCAGGCGCGCATTGTTATGATGGGCAAAGCTTTCATGCGTGCCAAACGGATCGGGCACAGAGGTCAATGCCTTGCCAAGATGTTCGCCAACCATTTCCTTGTTGGGAATGTTGTCAGGAACCTTGCGCAGGCCATCCATGTCATCGGAAAAGCAGAAAAGCTTGGTCGGAATATCGCACATGGTTTCAAAGGCACGGCGCACATAGGTCGTGCGCGCCACTTCGCCAAAGGTGCCGATATGGGGCAGACCCGACGGACCATAACCGGTTTCAAAAAGGACATAGCCCTTTTCAGGCGCCTTCTGTTTATACCGCTTGACCAGCTTGCTGGCTTCCTGAAAAGCCCAGACGTTGCTGTTAAGTGCGGCATCTCGAAGATCGGCTGTCATTTTTGAAACCTTGTTTGTCAGTTGGATCGGTAAAAATTTCTGGAAAACGTCAAAGCACGTCATCACCCGGACGACGCGCGTGCGAAGCTATACCCCACTCTGGCGCAAGATCAAGCTTCTGTTGCGCATGGCTGCCAAATAATCCCCGAATTGCAAGCACCGGAAATCCACCAAAAAAATGGCAACCTACCCCGAAGTGTAGTTGAAACACATATTTTTACGACAGATATCAAAGTTGGGTACAACTTTGTGTCGTTCGCAAAATTTCGGGCCTGAATGCCTGCCGTTACGGCGCAAAGCAGAATAAGTCAAAAGCCATACGCTTGGTTATGGCATTGGAAAACGGCCAGGTATTTAAATTTACAGGGCCGTTTATAAGGGGGCTGCATGTCGCCTGGCGACAATCTATTGCATCACGTGACCGATAACATTCCGGCCGACAGTGCTGATCAAAGATTTGAACGCGTTGTTGAATACGCGCCAAATGCCATGATCCTGATCAGTGCGGACGGTTTAATGGAAATGGTCAACGCACAGACCGAAATCATTTTCGGCTATGCCCGTGCCGAACTGCTTGGGCAACCGATTGAAATGCTGGTGCCCGAACGTTTTCGTCCCGGGCATCCCAAGTTGCGCGGGTCCTATTCAAACAATCCCAACCCGCGGCCAATGGGGGCAGGACGTGATCTTTATGCCTTGCGTAAGGATGGCAGCGAATTTCCCGTCGAAATCGGCCTGAACCCGATCACCAGCGGCGATCGTCATCAAACCCTTGCCGCCATATCCGATATTTCCGAACGCAAACACCGCGAAGAACAAATCGCACGGTCCCTGCGTGAAAAGGAAACGCTGCTTTCAGAAGTGCATCATCGGGTTAAAAACAACCTGCAAATTGTCCATAGCCTGCTGGATATGCAAACCGCCTCGGTCGAAGATAAGCAGGCCCGTGACGCGCTGGTAGACAGTTGCAACCGGGTCCGCTCGATGGCGCAAATTCACCAGTCGCTGTATCAAAGCGAAGATATCGCCAAGGTCGATTTTGCCAATTTCTGCGAAAGCCTGATTTCATCGCTTTTTGCCGCTTACAATGTTGATCTTGAACGCATCAAGGTTGTTACCGATCTTGCCGAAGTTGAACTTGCCATTGATCAGGCAGTTCCCTGCGGCCTGATTGCCAATGAACTGATCTCAAACGCCCTTAAACATGGCTTTGCCCAAGGGCACCGCGGCGACATCCGGGTTTCGACCCGCAAGGATGAAAACAACATTGTCGAACTGACCGTATCCGATACCGGGCGCGGCATGCCCGACGGGTTCAAGATCGGTCAGGATAGCGGCCTTGGTCTGCAACTGATTGAATTGCTGGTCGATCAAATCGGCGGAACGCTTCTGGTCGACACGAGTACTGCGACCACATTTGTCATTACCTTCGCGATAAGGAACTGATCAGATGCGTCATCCAGTCCATATCATGATTGTCGAAGACGAACGCATCATCGCACTGCATTTGCGCAAGCAATTGGAAAAGCTTGGCTATGAGCGAACCAGTGTCCACACGCAAGGGTCTGACGCCCTTCATGCGATCGAGCGCGATCCGCCTGACATCATCCTGATGGATATCCGCATTGATGGCGACATAGACGGTATCGAAACGGCGGCCGGCATACCGCCAAACCTTATGATCCCGGTGATTTACCTGTCGGCCCATTCCGAAGATGCCACCTTGGCCCGTGCGCAGAAAACACGTCCTTATGGCTTCCTGATCAAGCCGTTTTCGGACCGTGAACTGCATGCCACCATTCAAATGGCGCTTGAACGGCGCATTGCCGAACTGGCCCTGCGCGAGGCGCAGCAACGTCTTTCACTTGCCATGACCGCCGCCCAGATGAGCTGTTGGGAAATTGACGTTGAAACCCGTCAAATGCACAGCACCGGACTTGGCAATTTTGGCCAGACACACGAGACCGAAACTGTCACCGAAGACTGGGATGCCTTTCTTGACCGTGTTGCGTCCGAAGACCGCGACATGGTGCGCAAGGCCTTTGCCTATGCTGTGCGCAATGGTGACTTTTATGATGTCGTCTTCCGCACACTAACAGCAGATCAAAGCTATCGCTGGCTGCGCGCCCGTGGGAAATCCTTTAGCGGAGATAACAACACCCCCCAACGCATTGTCGGCATGATGCAGGACATCACCGATCAGCGTCTGACCAAAGACAAGCTGCGCGAAGCCATGGCGGTTTATGAAACCACACAGGATGGCATTCTGATCCTTGACCCTGATTTGAATATCACCAATGCCAACCGTGCCTATTATCGCATCACCGGCCAAAGCCCGAAAACCACACTGGCCAAACCACCCTACTTCATTGCGCCAGAAGAATTCCCGGCGGAATTCTATTCCGAACTGTTCCTGACCTTGCGCAACCGTCGCCATTGGAATCGCGATATTGAAACCCGAAGTGCACAAGGCACGCCGATCTCGTTGGCAATCCAGATCATCGCAGTGGAAGATGACGAAGGTGAACTGACCCATTTCGTCGCCATTATTTCGGACCGAACTGCCATCCGTCAGGCCGAACAGGAATTGCACTATCTTGCGCAATATGACGGGCTGACAAGCCTGCCCAACCGGCTTCTGGCGACAGATCGGCTAAACCGCGCGATTGAACGAAGCGAAACCCGTGGGTCGATGGTTGCCTGCCTGTTTCTTGATATTGATGGCTTCAAGAATATCAACGACACCCTTGGCCATGCCGCGGGTGATCAGGTGATTGTCATCGCATCAACCCGGATCAAGGCGGTCACCAACCGGGACGATACCGTATCACGGCTGGGTGGGGATGAATTCCTGATCATTCGCGAAAACATCCAGAACGAAGCAGCTGCATCCACCCTTGCCAGCAAAATCCTTCATGAACTTCAACGGCCCTTCTACATTGTTGGCCATGAAATGACCCTGTCGGCCAGCATCGGCATTTCGCTTTATCCGGACAATGCCCTCTCGCCACAGGATCTGATCCGGCTTGCCGATACGGCAATGTATGCTGCCAAGGATCGCGGCAGGCGCACCTATGCCTTCTATGAATCCAAGATGACCGAGCATGCCACCCATTATCTGACCCGATCCCTTGAACTTCGCCGTGGCTTGGAAAATGACGAACTGGTTTTGTATTATCAGCCGCAATTTGATGCCACGGGACAAGAGATGGTCGGCGTCGAAGCATTGCTGCGCTGGAACCATCCGGTTCACGGATTGCTTGGCCCCGGTGAAATCATCCCGATTGCCGAACAAAGCGGCCTGATCGTTGAAATTGGCAACTGGGTGATCCGCGAGGCCTGCACACAAGCGCGGCGCTGGCAGGATCAGTATGATGCGAAAATCCGGGTTGCTGTCAATGTATCGGTGCGTCAGATGCAACTCCCGGGCTTTGCCCAAGTTGTGGAGCACGAACTGAACATTTCAGGACTTCCTGCCGAATATCTTGAAATTGAAGTCACTGAAAGCATGATTCAGGACGAAGACATGATGATCCAGACCCTGCATGAACTGCGCGAGGTCGGCGTATCCCTTGCCATTGATGACTTCGGCACGGGATATTCCTGCCTGCGGTCGATCAAAAGTCTTCCGATCAAACGCATCAAAATCGACCGCGCCTTTATCAAAGGGATTCCGAATAACAAGGATGATGTCGCCGTGGTCGATGCGATGCTGGCCATGGTCAAAGCCCTTGGTCTGGTCGTAACCGCCGAAGGTGTCGAAACCCGCGCGCAGCACGAATATCTTCGGGATATCAAAGACATCGAGTTACAGGGTTTCCTGTTTAGCAAACCCGTTCCTGCTGACCAAATCTTTGCCAGCAAAATCGCCCGAACCAAAATTTCATAAATCGGTCGGGTGCCTGTTCTTTCGAACTTCCGCATAATCAATTCTGTACGTCGGGATAGGACGCGCAAAAAGCGCATCTGAACTCAACGCCAAGTTATTGAATTGATGGGCCTGATATCCATATGGGATAAATACCCCGAAAGAATAGGTCGGAAGGACGGCTGAATGAATTTCTCCACTTTGTCCCTTGGTGCGAAGCTGACACTTGTCAGCGGATTTGCCATCGCCACCTGCCTGATCATCGGCATTTTCTTCCAGACACTTGAAACAAGTGACACCACCGAAGAACTCACCGTTGGCGAGGCAAGGTCAGTCGCGCTCTATCACGCCGAACAGGCAGGCCACGTTTTAAACGGCGGTATGGCCGTTGCCCAAAACCTTGCCGGGGCGTTTCGCGCCATCCGCGATCAGGGGGGTGTGGATCGTTCGGCCTATAACGAAATCCTTAATCGAACCCTGATCGATAATCCGTCTTTGGCCGGGGCATGGTCGGGGTTTGAACCTAATGCCCTTGATGGCAAGGATGCCGATTACAAGGATGAAGGCGAACCGTTTGGCGACGGGTCGGGGCAATATGTCACCTATTATTACAATTTCGGTGATGGCATTACGCCCTATCACCTGACCGGCCTTGATAACCCGGAAATCAACGAATATTACACCGCGCCCAAGGCAACCAATCAGCCCTATGTCACTGATGCAATTACCTATGACATTCAGGGACGCGATGTCGTCCTGACCTCATTTGTCTATCCGGTGCAAGACAAAGCCAAAAAGTTCCTTGGCGTTCTTGGGGTTGATCTTGAACTTAACGCCCTGTCCGAACGGTTTGCCGAACTGACCCCGTTTGGCACCGGCACGGTTAATCTGGTTTCTGCACAAGGAACCTGGGTGGCCCACGAGGATCCCGACATTCGTGGCACCAAGCTTGATTCAAACAATGCGGTTAATGCGGCCATTCTGGCTGCGATGAAAGGCACCGAACCGCTGCGCATTGATGACGAAACCACAATGCACATGATCGTTCCTGTCGAAATCGCGGGCTATCCAAACCGCTGGAGCGTGGTTGTCAATGTCCCGCTTGCCACGGTATTTGCCCCGGCAGACAGTCTGCGCAATGTCACTTTGATTGGTGGCGTCATCTTGCTTGTCATTGTGATTTCAGCTGTTCTGTTTTCAACCAACATCCTTGTCTCGCGCCCGATGACCCGTGTTGCCGGGGTGATTGATCACTTGCAAAAAGGCGATTTTGCCGTCGCGGTTCCCTATCTTGGCCGTCATGATGAAATTGGTGCAATTGCCAAGGCCCTCGAAGCTTTCAAGGAAGCGTCTTCTGGCATGCAGCAGGCCGAACGCGAAAAGCTGGCGGCCGAACAACGTGCCAGCGAAGAACGCAACCGCACGCGCCTGCAAATGGCGGACGAGTTTGAAAAATCGGTTGGTTCGATTGTGGTCAATGTTTCGGACAGTGCCGGAAACATGGAAGCTGTTTCCCGACAGATGCGCCGGGCTGCCGATCAAAGCTCCGAACAGGCTGTTGTTGTTGCCGCTGCCGCCGATGAAGCCAGTGCCAATGTGCAAACGGTTGCCTCGGCCACCGAAGAACTGTCTGCCTCCATTCAGGAGATTAGTTCTCAGGTGACAAAATCATCGGATATCTCCAACACCGCCGTTGAAGAAGCATCCCGCGCCAATGCGATGGTCACCGGCCTTGCCGAGGCCGCAGACCGTATTGGCGAAGTCGTCAACCTGATCAATGACATTGCTGCGCAGACCAACCTTCTGGCCCTGAATGCAACCATCGAGGCTGCCCGTGCTGGCGAAGCGGGCAAAGGCTTTGCCGTGGTGGCACAAGAAGTCAAAAACCTTGCCAATCAAACGGCCAAGGCAACAGACGACATCGCCCAGCAAATCGGATCAATCCAGTCCGAAACCCAAAACACGGTCGGGGCGATTGAACGGGTAACCGAAACCATTTCAAGCATCAACGAAATCGCAACCGCCATCGCATCGGCCGTCGAACAACAGGGTGCCGCCACCGCCGAGATTTCCGGCAATGTCCAACAGGCCGCCGCAGGCACGAACGAGGTATCTTCTTCTATCGGGATTGTGCGCAATGCATCGCAGGAGACCGGTGAAGCGGCCTCAAACGTTCAGGCCGGGGCAACCCAGCTTGCCGAAGAAGCCCGCAACCTTGATACACAGGTCAGAAGCTTCCTTGATCGTTTGCGCAATATCTAGGGCAAACCTAACCCAGACAAATATATTAAAGGCGGCATCGTTCTCGGTGCCGCCATTTTGTTGCTACATAATCCATTCAGTGGTTGAATTGCCAAAGGTGATTGCACCTTGTGCCACTTGCGCGACTTGTGCCATTCTCAAAGGATCAACCTGATGCTGCCAATTCCTGTCACGATCTGCACCATTGCAGTCTTTGCCATCATGCTTACCGGGCTGAGCCTTGCCGTGTCATTCCGGCGGCGTGAATTGAATCTTGCGATCGGGGATGGCGATGACCGTATCTTGCGGCGCCGTATCCGGACCCATGGCAACTTTATTGAAAATGCCCCGCTCTGTGCGCTGGTCGTGCTTGCTTTGGAATCACTTCTGGCGACTTCGGGCATGGTCGCATTTGTGGCATGCCTTCTCATCGGGGCGCGCATTCTGCACGTTTTGGGAACCTTCCAGCGGATGCGCAAACATCTTGTCGCCCCGGCAATGATCATTCAACATCTGACCCTGCTGATTACCGCGGTCTGGCTTTTGATCCAGACCTTTGGAAACGTATTGGCAAGCTTGTCATTATGACCACGCCTGCCTTTCAAAGCGATGAAGTCGCCTCAAAATTTGCATCCTACCCCCAACCGGCCGGACAGATGCTGTTGACCATTCGCGGCTGGCTGTTTGATTTGGCCATGCAAAAGGAAGCCGTCGGCACCCTGGTCGAAAGCCTGAAATGGGGGGAACCGGCATGGCGGCTAAAATCAGGGGCGGGCATTACCATCCGGGCCGACTGGAAAGAAAAAGCACCCGATCAGGTGATGGTGTTCTTTGATTGCAAGACCGATCTGATTGATCGCACGCGGAGCCTGCTGTCAAACGAGCTGACCTGCGAGGGCAACCGCGCCATCATCTTGCCGCTTACGAAACCGCTTAGCGAAGACGCGCTTAAAACCGCCCTTGGCTGGGCATTAAGCTATCATCATGATCGTAAGGTAAGCGCGGGTTAGGCTTACCAGATCAAAGCTTTTTGGCACCGACTTCAAGTTGCGCACGCAAATCACGCAGATCACGGTTCAACCGTTTGGCTGTTTCAAGATCAAGCCCGGTGGCATCAAGAATACAGGCCGGGATTTCTTCGGCCTTTTGACGCAAATCTTTGCCCTCTGCCGTCAGGCTGACACGGACGGATCGTTCATCCTTTGGATCGCGCTTGCGCACGACAAGTCCATGACCCTCAAGCCGTTTGAGAAGCGGTGTTAAGGTGCTTGATTCCAGATACATCTTTTCGCCGATGCTGCTGACCGACTGATCATCTTCCTGCCACAAGGCCACCATCACCAGATATTGCGGATAGGTCAGGCCCAGCTTATCGAGCAACGGCTTATAGATGCGGTTAAAGGCATGGCTTGCCGAATAGACCGAAAAGCACAGAAACTTTTCAAGCTCTAGAAAGTCTTCCTTTGTCGCTTCATCCATCGGTCTCATCCTGTATCTATATCTGAATGGTGTGTCTGCTTACCATTAAGCCAGACCCTATCAAATCAGCCCAGACGATCAAACCCCAGTCATCCCTAACGGGCCGCCGAAACAGGCTGGTTAAAATCAAAGCCAATTAATTTACATCGCACGCGATTTAATAACAAGCGATTTTATTGCATAGCTGGCATTCTCATTTTTATATCGTGCACGATTAATTATTGTGCGATTAATAATCCAACGAAACGACACGCCGCCCGACCGGACGGCCTTTCAAAGGAACAGATCATGACACCGTTCAAAACCAAACTTGCTTCTGCCGCCGTTGCATTGACCACAGTCCTGTCCGCCACCACTGCACTGGCTGAACCCGTTCTGGAACCAACCACCCAGAAATTTATCGATGCCCTGTCCGCATCTGGTGGCCCGGCGATCTACACCCTGACCCCGGCTGCGGCCCGTGACGTTCTGTCTGGCGCACAGTCAGGCAATGTTGCCAAACCCGCCGTTGATATCACCGATACGGTCTTTGCCGTTGGCCCGACCGGCCAAACCAAAGTGCGCATCATCCGCCCACAGGGCAATCAGGATCGCCTGCCGGTGATTGTTTACTTCCATGGTGCTGGCTGGGTGATGGGCGATACCGGCACGCATGACCGATTGGTCCGCGAACTTTCGGTGCGTGCCAATGCGGCCCTGGTCTTTGTCGATTATGAACGCTCCCCCGAACAGCGTTACCCGATCGCCATCGAACAGGATTACGCGGTCACCAAATATGTCGCCGAACATAGCGAACAGCTTAATATAGACCCGACCCGTCTGGCGATTGCCGGTGACAGTGTTGGCGGGAATATGACAGCCGTTGTGTCCCTTCTGGCACAGGAACGCGGCGGACCTGCGATCACGACACAGGTTCTGTTTTATCCGGTGACCGATGCTGATTTCGACAATGGATCCTATACCGAATTTGCCAACGGCCCATGGTTGACCAAACCCGCCATGGATTGGTTCTGGAACCAGTACCTGCCTGACGGCGTTGATCGGACGGATCCGAAAATCACACCGATCCATGCATCTGTTGATCAGCTTGCCGGGCAGGCACCTGCCCTTGTCATCACCGCAGAAAATGACGTTCTGCGCGACGAAGGCGAAGCCTATGCCCGCAAACTCTCAGAAGCCGGCGTTGATGTCACTGTAACCCGCTACAACGGAACCATTCATGACTTTGTGATGCTTGACGTGCTTGCCGATACACCTGCTGCCAAAGGCGCGATTGCGCAGGCAGGTCAGTATCTTCACACCGCCCTTCACGGCAAATAATCACAAATCCGTCACATAATTTCGGGCAGGTGCGCTTGCGCCTGCCCACCCCCGGCGACATATCTTAGGATCAATATCCAAAGCAGCCGGGTAATCACCAAGTCCGAACCAATGTTCAAACAAAGGATGAAACCATGTCTGTAGATGTAAAATATACCGCACACGCTTCTGCCACTGGTGGCCGTGATGGCCATGCCAAAACCGACGATGGCAGCATCGATGTCAAACTGACCACGCCAAAAGAACTTGGCGGTGCCGGCGGTGATGGCAACAATCCCGAACAACTTTTCGCCATGGGCTATTCGGCCTGCTTTATCGGCGCAATGAAATTTGTGTCATCCCAGGGTGGCCCGAAAGTCCCGTCTGATGTTTCTGTTGCCGCCGATGTCGGCATCGGCCCGCGCAGTGCAGGTGGCTTTGGCCTTGCAGTTACCCTGAATGTTTCGCTGCCGGGTCTGGATAAGGCCGAGGGTGAAAAACTGGTCGAAGAAGCCCACAAGATTTGCCCTTATTCCAATTCGGTTCGCGGCAATGTCGAAGTCACGACCGTAATCGTCTAGAATACACGCTCCCCCCTGCTGGTCGGCTCCCCCCAAAAATGGCCGACTGGCAAATACAGGCCCGGTGTTACCCCGCACCGGGCCTTTTCTTTATCCCGGTCTTTGTGCCCGCAACAGACACGCTCGCGCAAAAAAATCGCTCACCATCAGGCAATTAACTGTTGCCCGACCGGCCCCGGGTGGGGATGATCTGCCGATCAGAAGAAAACAATCCAATCTCAGGAAACAGCCATGTCAGACCAGCTTACCCTTGTTGTCTATTCCCGCGCCAAACCGGGCATGGAAGAAGAACTGGGCAAACGCCTTTTGGCCCTTGTCGCCCCGTCCCGCGCCGAAGAAGGCTGCATCAGCTATGACATGCACCAGTCAAAAGACGATCCGGCCGTCTGGATGGCCTATGAAAACTGGCGTTCCGAAGAAGATCTGGAACTTCATTTCCAGAAACCCTATTTGCGCGCGTTCGCCGATTGCAAAGACGAAATCCTTGCCGAACCCCTTGATGTGCGCAAATTTTCGCTGAAATCTTGATCCTTTGAACAGGGGATTTTGGCCCGAGAAGGTCGAGCCCCCTGTTCAAACTTCCGCACTTGCAGCCGAAAGACGCACCTGCGCCTGATAGACCACGCCATCTATCGCAATCTGAAAGTCCTGATCCGTGCTTTGTTCCTGCGCGTTTTTGTCCGAGATCGACTTCTGATTGATCGTACCCGCACTTTTCACGGCATCTGCATCCATTTGCACAAATTTCTCGATCATCTGGGTGATGCCTGATTGGGCGGATTCCAGAAGGGTGACGGCATCTGCAACCGGGCTGATCTGATCGCTTTTCGGTGGTGTCGTCAGCTTTGCCATCGTTGCATCCACCTTGCCCGCAACCGACAAAAATGTCTGATATTTCGGGTCCAGAAGTTTAAGGTAACTCTCGTCGCGCGACGTTACCGACTTGTATTGCGACCATGCCTGGCTGCTCAGCTGCACAAAAAGACCATCGGCCATGATTTTCTCCTTTTTGAATCTGTCAGATATGTTCAGGTAAAATTCAGAAAAACGACGAACCGATTGATGCCAAGCTGGCTGAAGAAAGGCTGTTTTTCCAAGCCTCTATCGAAATCGGATGCATGAAGTCGTCAAACGCACAGGGAACAAGGCGCGTTTCGCTCAAGGCAAAATTACCGCCCGCCCAAGCAACCTGATTTGCCGTAGCATCAAGTAACCAAGCAGCGCCCACCCCCGCCGCCCCGCCGACGGCAGCGGCAGTGGGCATATGCCAATGGGTGAACAATTGCGCCCGCACACCTTGCGCGAAGGCACCGTCATCAATTTCAAGGGTGATTTCGCCATCATACTGCATGGATCGATAGGTCCAGTTACTGGTCCCGACCATCACATATTGATCATCAATGATCGCAAGTTTTGAATGCGGATATGTCCATTTCGTCGGTTCGTTATGGCGATATGTCTTTGGTGCAAACATCACGTCATTGTTCGCCGCAATATCCCAGATATAACGAAGACCAATCTGCGTTGGCACACCTGCTGCGGTGTTAAATGTCACGCGATAGGCCGTCGCAGGGTTAAGGGTCGCCATGTTTGCCGGGTTATAGCCCGCCTTGTCGACATGCGCGCCGACAACATTGGCGGCAGGATAGTTGGTAAGCGGCCCTGCGCGACCGCGCCAACTGTCCGCTGCATCAAACGCGTTCAAATCGGCCAAGGCCAATTCAACATAGGTGTAATACATCAAGTACGAGAACCCCTCAAAACCATCCATTGTCTTATTTGCCGGATGATTCACAACCGGGATCACAGTCCCACCGCCTTGTTTAAAGGCGGCAAGGTCTTCGACAATTGACGGATCGGTCAGGGCGTAATTTTCAAGATAGACATAGTTCGCAGCCGCACCGATCCTTGCTTGTAAACCTGCACGAATGTCACGTTCTGCCGGAATGGCTTCCGAGTTCGTCGTCATCATCGTGATCGTCAGATTGGCCGGGTCTGGCGCGGCAACACCAATTGTTGCTGCCGGTGCAGGCAGCGTTGTTTGCTTGTTCCAACGGCGCACCCATTCACCTTCAATGTCATCGACAATCTGCCCGGTTACGCGAACCGCCGCATCGTGCCACCAGTTCTCCGGGTCATGAATATCTGACGACAAATACTTGTGTGCCATGTTCATGCCACCGACATAGGCCTCCTTTAACGGCCCGGTCGACAGCACAACAATTTTCTGATGTGTGCTCATGCCAAAGGTCCGCCGACCATATGACTCCATATAGATTTCAATCGGGCGATAACCGCCAAGAGCATTGTTGCGCCTGTTGACCTGTTGCACCCATGCGCGTGTTTGCCAGCCCGACTTCATTTCAGGGACAAAGTTATTGAGGACCTGTGCGCCCGCCCAGGCAATGATTTCAACCCGGATACCCAACCGCGCAATCGCTTCAAGCTTGTCGACCAAAAGCGCCCCGGCGCCTCCGCCATACCCCGGAAGAAACGCATCGGGCGCGATCTGCCAAAATGCCATCCGGACAAACCGGTTTGCGCCCGCACCCGCGGCGATGACGCCATCAAGGCTTTGACGAAGACGCGCAAAATAGGCATTCCCGTCCAACAGGAACTGCGCATTGCTATTGGCCCGCGTGACCTGCATGTTTTAATCCTCACACGATATAAATCCTGATTGATTAACTGACGCAGGAAACCGGCATGCGTGAAATTCTAATCACTGGACGGTTCATGCATTCCGGTTTATCGAAGCGTCATGACCACGACATTGACATTGCTTATCGGCCTGTTTTTCTCGGGCCTGACATCCGCAACCCTCCTGCCCGGCACGTCTGAGGCCGCCTTGGCGGCACTGGTTGCATCAGGCGATCATGCAATATGGCTATTGGTGATTGTCGCCACGGCGGGAAATGTTTTGGGGTCCTTGGTGAACTGGGCGCTGGGGCTTTATGTGGATCATTTCAAAAACCACCGCTGGTTCCCGATATCACCCGATCAGCTTGACCGCGCATCGCACTGGTTTGCGCGCTATGGCCTTTGGTCGCTTTTATTGGCCTGGTTGCCGATTATTGGTGATCCGCTGACCCTGTTTGCCGGGGTCATGCGGGTGCGGTTTATTCCGTTTCTGATCCTTGTCACCATCGGCAAGGCCGCACGATATGCGATGATTGCGGGGGGCGCGACCTTCCTGATCTCAGCCTTTGGCAGCTAAAAACATCGAAATATTTCTGTATCAACGATAAATAAAACCATGTTTTCATTCGAAATATTAAAATTAAAACCACTTTAAATTTAAATATAATAATATAAATCAATTGTAATTATTCACAGTAAATGTTTCCCTTTTACATAACAGATCCGTGAAAAATGCTTTTCATAATCTTGATAAAAGGAATTTTATTATGTCAATTACAATTGCCTCATGGGTAAAGCCCGGAATTTGGGGCGGCATTGTCGGTGCTGCGCTTATTGCTATTATCGGTTTCAGCACCGGGTCTGTCGTCTCGGGTAGCACGGCCGAAAAAATGGCCGACACCAGCGGCAAGGAATCCGTTATTGCGGCAATGGCGCCGGTTTGCGTCGCCCAGTTTCAAATGCTGACCCCGAACAATCAGACCGAACAGCTTGCTGCCTTGAAAGAAGAAGCTTCTTACAAGCGCGACGATTTCGTCATCGCCAAGGGTTGGGCCACAATGCCGGGCAGCGAAACAGCAAGCAACGACATCGCAGAACGATGTGCATCGCTTCTGATGGACCTGACGGCAAGCTAAACGCGCCGCCCTATCGGCAATCAATCCTTGCCCAAGATCATATCTTCGCAACCGGATCAGCATTCGGTTGCGATTTTTTTTGCGTAATTCCTGCAAAGGGCAATTTTGTTCAATAAACGCGCCCCAGATCAAGGCAGACTTTGAACATATAAAAACCACCCAAGGAAACGCCTGAATGCTCGGTTTTAGCGCCACCATGAGCCTTTATCTTTCAATGGCGGCATTCGCCCTTGCCGCTTCGATCACCCCCGGCCCGGTCAATATTCTGGTCCTGAGTTCCGGCGTGCAATACGGCTTTCGCCCGTCGCTTCGCCTTGTTTTCGGGGCAACGGCGGGGTTTTGCCTGTTGTTGTTGCTGATCGGGCTTGGCTTACATCAGTTGCTTGAAACCTTCCCGCACCTGACCACAATCATTCAGTGGGCGGGTGTGGCGTTTTTAGTGTTCATGGCCTGGAAACTGTTTTCAAGCAGCGGCGAACTTGGCAAAGGCGACACGAATTCCGGCCCATCGGCCCTGACCGGGGCGGTGATGCAATGGCTTAATCCCAAGGCATGGCTGGCCTCCATCGCCGGGATGGGCGCGTATGCCGCGTCCGGTGCCCCGACCCTGATCTGGGAATTTACCGCAATTTACTTTGTGGTCTGCTTTGCCTCGGTCGCGTGCTGGGCCTATGCCGGGGCGTTTTTATCGCGCTTTCTGGGTGATCCGTCGCGCATTCGCATCTTTAACCGCGTGATGGCGGCATTGCTGGTGGCCAGCGCGCTGTATCTGATTTTGGGATAATCCCCCGCAGTTTGCATTTTTTGCACAGCCCAAGATGCAATCTGCGGCCTTAAAGGCGGGTGGCCATCGTACCCGCCTTCTTTTTTAGTTAAATCTATGCCGCCTGCGCGCGGGCATATTGCCGCGGGGTTGCCGCCATCAGGCGTTTGAAGATGCGTTGAAAATGCGCCTGATCGGCAAAACCGGTTTCAAGCGCAACATCGACTATTCTTTGTCCACGGCGCAAAGCATGCCGCGCACGTTGTACCCGGCAATTGATCAGATAGGCATAAGGCGTCATGCCAAAAGTCTTCTTAAAGGCGCGGACCAGATAAGACCGGGAATAGCCCACCAGTCCGGCAAGTTCATCAAGACTGATCGTTTCGGCATAATGGGTGCGAATATAATCGCCCACCATGTTCATTTTCCAATCAGTGATCGCCCCGATCCCGGCATCAAGCACGCCCCGCTGGCTCAGCTTTACATGCAGATCGCCAAAGAACGATACCAGTGCGGTTTCCTTGCCAAGGATATCAATATCGGCATCAACCAGCGTGTCGGCCAGATCCAGCAACCCACCATAAATCCGGGGATTGTGGCTGAGCGTGTCGGAAAACATCGCAAATTTTCCGGCTGCATCGGCATCGCTTTCAATTTGCACATCCAACAGCCAGTCCGGATCGACAAAAAGCATATCATAACACCAATCCGCCCCCGGCACCGGATTGCAGCCATGGACATCTTCCGGGTTCAGGATCACGACCGACCCGGCCTGCGTTTCATGGGTTTTGCCGCGGTTCCAATAGGTGCTAAATCCCGCATTCACCGTACCGATTGAAAAGGTATCGTGGCTGTGGCGTTCATAACAAACCGCATGCCCGTCGGCCACACGCCGCAACTCGACAAACGGCAAAGCCGCGTCGCGCCAGAAATGCTGATTACGGGTGTTGGGTGCTGCCATCAAACGTGATCTTGTTGCGATTGGGGTCAAAGTCGATAAATTCAAAGATAGGTCAATTTCCCCGGTGGCGCCAGTCGCAGCCTGTGCTTATAGTGCCCCAAATGTTCGATGATCGTTCCGAAGAGTCCCAACCGCGATTTATGCCGCCCAATGCGCCCGTGATGGTCGTTGGATTGCGGCATGCCGTGTTTTTGTCCCCCGATGGCGAGATCGAAGAACTCCCGCACGGGGCGGCCGCCAAAAAGGCGCGATCAACCCGGCCGATCCTGGTTCATACCCCGGCCTGCGCCCGGCGTTTGAAATCCGATCCGTTTCCGGCCCATGATTTGTTGGAACTTTTTGCCTTTGTCCGCCCGGCACAGTTTTGTGTGCCGACCCCGCGCGGCATTGCGCTGGCCACCGGGCAAAAGCCATCAGACGATTTAATCGGACAGGCCGAAGCATTGGCCGAGGCCATGAAGCGATTGCTTCAGGAACTCGCCACCCTTCATCGCAATAAACGCGCGCCCGCCACATCAATCGCATGGCCGATGGCGCGCGGGCATTGGCCGTGGGGCATGTCGGTTCTGGCCGCCCTTGGTGCGGATGGTGATGGTCCGCATCGTTATGCGGTGTATGAAGGACTTAAAGTCTGGAAAAAGCTTGGCGAATGGGCCGAACATGCCCCGCCCCCGCCACCGGCCAATTATCCGGTGGATCCCAAGGATGCCCGTAAACGCCTGAAAGAATTGCTAGGCGATGGGGCGGAAGAACGCCCGCAACAGGCCGATTACGCGTCATCGGTTTGCTCGGCCTTTGGCCCGCGTCTTCATGATGGCGCCCCCAATATCGTTCTGGCCGAGGCCGGGACAGGGACCGGCAAAACATTGGGCTATGTCGCCCCGGCGTCCCTTTGGGCACAAAAGAATGACGGGGCGGTGTGGATTTCGACCTATACCCGCAATCTGCAACGCCAGATTGATCAGGAACTTGATCGCCTGTATGACGATCCCAAGGATAAGCGTCTTAAGGCCGTTGTCCGCAAAGGCCGGGAAAACTATTTCTGTCTTTTGAATTTCGAAGAAGCCCAAAGGCCGCTGAACCAGCAACCGCATCAAGCCACCCCGCTGGGTCTGATTGCGCGTTGGGCATTGCATACCCGCGATGGCGATATGGTGGGTGGTGATTTCCCCGCCTGGCTGACCGAACTTTTGGGCAATCGCTTTACCGGGGCCCTTGCCGATCAGCGCGGCGAATGCATTTATGCCGCCTGCCCGCATTATTCACGCTGCTTTATCGAAAAGACCGTGCGCCGTGCACGTTCGGCCGAAATCGTGGTGGCCAACCATGCGCTGGTGATGGTGCAAGCCGCCCTTGGCGGGCTTGATGATGCCTCTATGCCAACCCGTTATGTGTTTGATGAAGGCCATCATTTATTTGATGCCGCCGACAAGGCCTTTTCATCGCACCTGACCGGGATGGAAGGTCAGGAACTCCGCCGTTGGTTACTGGGTGCTGAGCAAAAAGGATCATCGCGCGCACGCGGTCTTAAACAGCGGCTTGAAACCCTGATCCTTGATCGGGATGAGCTGCGCGATGCGGTCAATGCCGTGATTGTCGCCGCCCAATGCCTGCCGGAACAGGGATGGTTATCGCGCATTCATGATGGATCGCAATATGCCAAGGGTCCGGCGGAATTGTTCCTTGCCCATGTCCGCGCGCAGGTTATGGCGCGATCTGCTGAAGGGGATCGGGGTTATTCGATTGAAACCGATTGCAAGCCGGCCCTTGATGATGTGTTGGCCAGTGCGGCCGATCTTGATCGCGCGCTGGAAGCGATGGAAAAACCGGCCAAGGCGCTGATTAAAATCATCGCCTATATGCTGGATGAAAAGGCCGATGAACTTGAATCGGCCGAACGCCAACGCCTTGATGCCGCGATCCGATCCCTTGAACGCCGTGCGATCATGCAGGTCGCTGCATGGCGCGAAATGCTGTCATCCTTAGTCGATGAAACGCCGAAAACCTTCGTCGACTGGTTTGCGATTGAACGCCAGTTTGGTCGGGATTTTGATGTCGGCATGCACCGCCATCACCTTGACCCGACCCTGCCCCTGACCTTGGCACTGGCCCCGACCGCCCATGGCATGGTGGTTACATCCGCGACCTTGCGCGATGGCACAGGCGATGATGATTTCGACTGGGCCGTGGCCGAGGACCGAACGGGGGCGGCACATATGCCGCTTCCTGCCATCCGGGCGGCGATGAAAAGCCCGTATAATTACCGCGAACAAACCCGCGTTTTCATCGTAAATGATCTGGGCCGGGATAACCCGGACCATATTGCTGCGGCTTACCGCGAACTGTTCTTGGCATCCGGCGGCGGGGCACTTGGCCTGTTTACCGCCATCACGCGGCTGCGCGCAATTTACGAACGCCTGACCGGGCCGATGGATGATGCCGGATTGCAATTGCTCGCCCAGCATATTGACGGCATGGATGTCTCGACCCTGATTGATATTTTCCGGGTCGAACGCGATGCCTGCCTGCTCGGCACCGATGCAGTACGCGACGGGGTCGATGTGCCGGGTGATAGCTTACGCCTGATCGTCTTTGACCGCGTGCCTTGGCCGCGTCCCGACATCCTGCACCGGGCCCGCAAATCAGCCTTCCACGGCGCACGCTATGACGACATGCTGACACGTTTGCGGATGAAACAGGCCTTTGGCCGACTGGTGCGCCGTGCCGAAGATCGCGGAGTGTTTGTCCTGCTTGATAACCGCATGCCATCGCGTCTTTTGGCGGCGTTTCCTGAAGACGTTGAAGTCCAGCGTGTTGGATTGCGTGAGGCGATTGAGCAGACGCGCGCATTTCTGCATCCGAACGAGACTTAACGCCGCGCCTTACACCTCATCGCGTTATTCCGCCATTATGTCCGCATCAATATCATGCTTGAGCGCAAGCCGGAGCGCATTGAGGATGGCAATCACATCAATGCCTTCCTGCAAAAGCGCGCCCGCGACCGGGGTGATATACCCCCCTGCCGCAAAGCCCATGGCAACAATGGACAGCACCATGCCGCCAATGACGCTTTGCAGAAGAATGCGACGCATCGCCATGCTGATGTGAAGAAGTTCATCCACCGTGGCCAGTGATGCTTCGGGGATCACCGCACCAGCAGCATCGGCGGTCACGGCACTTTCTTTGCCGAACGCTATGCCAACCGTGGCAACGGCAAGTGCCGGGGCGTCATTGATGCCATCGCCCATGAACAATGTCGGGGCCTTGGCGGTTTCGGCCCGGACAATAGCGACTTTTTGCTCCGGGCTTTGCGATGCCAGACTTTCGGGAATGCCCAGAAGATCGGAAAGATAGCTGACCTCGCTTTCGCGGTCGCCAGATACCAGCATGACCTTTTTGAAATGATGAATGTCACCCAGATGGCCGACAAAGCTTTCGCCCTCCGCCCTTGGCGTATCGCGGAAACGGAATGTCGCGCCATATTTACCATCGATCAGCACCACACATTCAAGTCCTGCGGCGGTTTCGGGCAGAAGTGCCGCAATATCCGGATCAGACTTCATCAGTTTATTCCGATGGGTCACTGCAACCTCATGGCCATCAGCCTGCCCGCTTAACCCCTGCCCCGGCTTTTCCGACGCATGGGAGACGTCATCAAGCGGCAGGGTGCGGTCCCTGGCTGCGGTCAAAACGGCTGAGGCCAGCGGATGCTTGGAATAGCGTTCCAGACTGGCTGCAAGACGCAAAACCAGATCGCCCGAAAATTCCGGACCGGGAAGGACTTCCACCAGTTCCGGTCGGCCATAGGTCAGCGTACCGGTCTTATCAAAAATGGCGGTTTGGCAAGTCGGCAACCGTTCCAGCACAGTCGGATCACGAATGACGATCCCGCGCCTTGCCGCGATGGAAATCGCACTCATCACCGTGATCGGAATGGCAATCAAAAGAGGACATGGCGTTGCGACCACAAGAACGGCCAAAAACCGCGATGAATCACCGCTGAGATAGCCCACCAAAAGTGCAAATAAAAGGGCCGCCGGAGCAAACCACGCGCCGATCTGATCGCCAAGTCGGCGGATATGCGGGCGTTTTTGCTCTGCCTCGGCCATCACATTCATGATCTGGGCATATCGGGAATCCCGGGCGCGCTTTTCCGCCCGAATGATCAGAACGGCTTCGCCATTGATTGCGCCCGACAGCACCGCCGTTCCCGGTGCCTTGGCCACCACATAGGGCTCCCCCGTCAGATAGCTTTCATCCATGCTGCCGTGGCCATCGATCACTGTGCCGTCAACCGGAGCGGTTTCGTGCGGAAACACGGCAATCTGATCACCAATCTCGATGTCATCAAGGGCGATATCGACAATCTCTCCGCGTGCCGTTTTGCGGTGCGCTATGCTGGGCATGCGACGTGCCAGCGCATTAAGTGCCGAGGATGCCTTGCGCATGGCAAAGCTTTCGAGAACCTGCCCGCCAGTCAGCATCAGAATAATCAGGCTGGCCGCCAGATATTCGCCCAACCAAACACCCGTGACAAAGGCAATGGCCGCAAGAAAATCCGCGCCCATTTCACGCCGCAGTAACTTTAGGGCAAGCTGGGCGAGGATCGGCACCCCACCAAACACAAACAGCACAAACAACGGAAAATCTGGCGCATGAACGCTGCCAATCATCTGAGGCCCGAGCCACAGAACGGCGAAATGGGCGATCAGAGCACAAAGGGTAACAATCAGGATCGCACGATTAAGGCCCGGCGCGGACAAGGTGCTGTCTAGGCGTTCAAGAACTGTGTCAGCTGCATGTTTCGCCATGATCATCTCCCGAAAGTGGTCAGTTGATCATGGCGCAGTTTCATCCCCCGCGCCATTAGCTGTGTCAAAGACATCAACGGCATGCGATGTTATAATTTGTCGGAAATTTTGCGATCTAGCCTTGGGAAACCTTCCCCATCGCCATCGACACCATCAGGTAACTAAAGCCCGATGACAAAAGATTGACGCCCAAAAGCAAACCAATCGCCCATGTCGCGGAACTTGGCAGTTCGGCAAAGATCAAAACGCCGGCCAAAATCGCTACCCCGCCGGAAAACAGCATCCATTTCCAACCGGGAAACTGGCTCAGCCGCGATGCCATCAGGATTTCAAGCAAGCCTTGCAGGATAAAGGCAATCGCCAGCAACACCGTTAGGGTCACAATCCCCCCCAACGGGAAGAAGGCCAGCCAAACACCGATCAATCCGAAAATAACCCCTTGGACAATATCGACACTGCGCCGGGTTGGCGTATCGGCATTCCATGCGCCGTAAAAATGACCAATCGCCCCGATCAGGAACAACCAGCCAATCACGGTTTTAAAGGCAATTGTCGTGGCAAAGGGAAAAGCCACCGCAAGAATGCCAAGCACCAGCATGATCACGCCAACATTGCGCAACCGTTTGCGCCCTTTGTCCAAAAGCCCGCGCATTTCGGGCGTTCCGTCATTTACGATCTGTGTCATGATCAGATTCTCCCAAGGACAATTCACCGCGCATGAACGTGAAAAACTCAATTTACAGTAGCTCAAATAACAACATGCGCACACTAAAAGTTCCATCCCCACAACGAGATGGCCAGGGTCAGCTTTAAAGTCCCGATGTTTTCTCTCAGAAGACACAATCACCCTGACATAGCGCAGCAGTCTGGAGCGATTATAAAGAAACAGTGATAACTGGTTCACAATTGCAGGCTTTGACAGGCGGGTTTCAAAGGTCTATTGAAATCTCGTATCTTTCCAATATGGATAGAAAGCCGTGTCCGTCACCCGCAACAACAATCCGGTCGTTCGACGCACGCTGTCACTCTTTGTCGGGTGGCTGTTGTTGGTCAACGCCTTGATGTTCGGGTTCATGCATGCACCGGTTGCCTTGGCCTCAGTACCAAGCGGCGCGGAAGCATCCGAGATGGTCTATGTTCCGCTGATCATTTGTACGGCCAACGGGATCAAAACCATTTCGGTCCCGGCCGACATGGCCAAAAATGGCGGCACATTCCCCCACAGTTCAGACGCCTATGAAGGGTTCCAATGTGCCAGTTGTGGCCTTGGCAACCATGCGGTTGGTTTGCCGGTTGAACCGGAATTGCCCGTTTTACATCGGCTGAAACTTTCCAATCAGGTCACTGCCCTTCACATCACCGCACGGCTGCATGATTTCTGCCCGATTGCGGCCTCGCCGCGCGCACCGCCTGCGGCCATCTGATCTTGTTTTGGCTCCATTGGGCTACTGACGCCACAGATGCGTCCGAATGCCGCGAAACGTGATCAGAACCCATCCTTTTTGCCCATCCAAACGGGCACTTATCCCGGATGCCATGCCGGGTTCACAGACTGGTGTCGATACGCGACCCCGCCTTTGCCGCGTATCTTTATTTTGCCAATGGGGGAAAACCCATGAACAAAGAAGACGCCCTGACCGTTCTGGAAAAACTTGCTGAACCTTCTGCCTTGAACCTGCCCGCGGATGCCAGCATCGGTCATCATGCCGATGATCAGTCCTTTGTCTATTTGCTGGCAACCGGACTGGCACTTCGGTGTAAATATACCGAAGACGGCGAAAGACAGGTTTGCCGGGTCTATCGACCGGGAGATCTGATTGGTCTGGAAATGCTTGCCGTGACCGATCCGTCGCTTGTGATCGAAACCATTTCGCCGTCCATGATCAAACGTATCCCGATCAGCCGGATACGCACCGCCCAGCAAACAGATCAAAAGATACAGGCCGCCGTCATGTCGCTTCTGGCAAGCGAGGTGATGGATGGCCAGCAGCTTAAGATCAGTTTTGGCACCGGATCGGCGATGCGCCGCATTTGCCGGTTCCTGTTATGGGCATCGCACAAGGATCAGGTGGCCCTGCCCAACCGCGAAAAGCTTGGCAATATCATCGCGACAACCACCGAAACCGCCAGTCGCATGATCGCCAATTTGCGGCGCGACGGGGCCATTTCCAAAAACCCGGTCATGCCCGCCATCATGCAGATCAACCGGGCAAAGCTGTGCAAAGGGGCCGGAGATGCCCAGCAGCAAACAGCGGCCTAGGATCATTTACTGATCAAGAACAAACCAAAGGCGCACGGGACAAATCCGGTGCGCCTTTTAAAATTTTACCCAATGTCCGAAACAGCACGGCCTAATGCGGGCCCATCCCCTGATCAAGCGGGAAATGGGTTGGTGTGACCTTGTTCGATTTCAAAAGGCTTTCCATATCACCGGCTGAAATTGGCTTGCTGAAATAGAAGCCCTGAACTTCGTCCACCCCTTCGGATGCAATATGTTCAAGCTGGGTTTCGGTTTCGATCCCTTCAACATTAACAGCCATGCCAAACGATCTGGCAAGGAAGACAACGGCGCGGACAATCGCGGCATTGCCATCCGAACTATCAATATCAATGATAAAGGATCGGTCGATCTTGATTTTGTCGACCGGGAACCGTTTCAGATAGGCCAGCGACGAATAGCCGGTACCGAAATCATCTATCGCAATCCGGATCCCCTGATTGCGCAAAATGCCAAGGGTAATGGCCGCTTCGCGCGGATTGTCCATCACCGCACCTTCGGTTACTTCAAACTGCAACTGGCGCGGATCAAGCCCGGATCGGGACAAAACATCGCCGACACTTTCAATCAGGTCTTCATGGCGGGCAAGTTCAAGCGGCGACAGATTGACCGAAATGGTCAAATCACCATATCCGTCATCAAACCATGCACGGGTTTGATCGCACGCCCGGTTCAGCACCCATTTTCCGATATCGGCAATGATCCCCATCCGTTCGGCAACCGGGATAAAATCAACCGGGCTGACCAGACCGCGTGACGGGCTGAACCAGCGGACCAAGGCTTCCATCCCGATGATGCGGTGCCCGCCCATATCAATGATCGGCTGATAGAACAGTTCCAGTTCATCATTTTCAATTGCGTGGCTCAGGTCGCGTTCCATCGCCTTGCGTTCCTGAACCTCAACCTGAAGCTTGGGTTCAAAGAAATGGTAACGATTGCGGCCTTCAGCCTTGGAGCAATAAAGCGCAAGGTCGGCATTGCGCAAAAGGTCTTTTTCATCGCGCCCGTCTTGCGGATACATACATATCCCGACCGAAGTCGATGCCTGAACTTCGTTGCCTTCCAGCATGAAGCGTTCGGAAACCCGTTCAATCAGGCGCTGCGCAACAAAGGTGACTTCTTCGATTGATCCGGGCTCATGGATCAGAACGGCAAATTCATCCCCGCCCAAACGCGCCACGACATCTTCATTGCGCAGACACACCCGCATGCGTTCACCCACCCCCTGTAAGAGTAGGTCGCCAATCGGGTGGCCAAGCGTGTCGTTGATGTCCTTGAAGTTATCAAGATCAAACATCATCAGAACGAAGTTGCGTTTTTCGCGTTTGCTGCGCTCGACCGCAGCGCCAAGGCGTTCCTGAAACAGGGTCCGGTTGGGAAGACCGGTCAAGCCATCATGATGGGCAAGGAACTGAATACGGGCTTCGCTGCGTTTGCGATCGGTAATATCCGTGATCGATCCTTCGATCAGATGCGGGCGACCATGCTCATCGCGCACCAATCGGGCATTTTCCTCGACCCAGATAATCTTGCCATCGGTTCGGCGCAGTTCGGTTTCATACCCTTGAATCAAACCGTCGCGCAACAAACGCCCCGTCAGGCGCAACCGGCTTATCGGGTTCAAATAATGGTTTTGAAGTTCTTCTTTCTGGGCCATCAGTTCATCAACTGATTCATATCCCAAAATTGAAACGAATGCAGGATTGGCCGACAGAACCTGACCCAACGGCAAACTTTGATAAAGTCCCTCGGCCGAATTTTCAAAAATGCCACGGAATTTTTCTTCGGCATAGCGAAGCGCGCGTTCGACCGACAGCTTTTCGGTTACGTCCTGCCCGATGCAGATCACACCGGCAATATCACCATCTTCGCCAAAATGCGCCCGCGCATTCCACTGCAAAAGCCGGACCTCGCCATCGCGGCGTTTGAATGAAAAAACTTCATCCTTGATGATTTCGCCTGACATCAATCGGCGTACCGCCATGCGGACCCGCGCACGGTCGCTTTCAATCAACAGGAAATCAAAGAAGTTCTGACCGGCAGCTTCCATCCAGGAATAGCCGAACGTCCATTCACATTCGCGGTTATATTCTAAAATGCGCCCGTCGGAATCAAGGAACATGATCACGCTGCCAGCGGTCTGCACCAGTGCGCGATAGCGTTCCTGACGACGGCGCAAATCATATTCCGCCTGCCGGTTTTTGGTGATGTCGGTAATGGTTACGCTGTACCCAAGCAGCCCGCCACCTTCGCCGCGAATTTCCGTTGCGTTGAACCGCACCCAGATCTGACTGCCGTCGGAGCGGCGCATTTCGATATCGCGGGCATGGATGCCTTTCCCGGATGCCAAATCGCGGCGCAATTGCAGCCGGTCACTGTCCTGGGCATAAAAGGTTTCCGGGCGGCGCAAATAGGCCTGAATGACGCTGCGCACCGAATCATAGCTGAACAATGCCGCCGTCTCGTCATTGACATTGGTAATCGTGCCTTCGGCATTCAGGTCGATAATACCGTGAACCGCATGTTCCAGTGCGCGGCGATAGCTTTCCTCGCGCGTGCGTTCCTGACCGAAAAGAACGATGTAGTCAGCGCCAAAAAGCGGCATGCATTGCCACTGAAAGAACCGCTGACCATAATGGACTGTGCGTGAATTTTCGGGATCAAACTGCGGGCCATCCTGATTGACAAGATCGCGCTGATCACTGGGATGGGCCAGCGCAAGCGGCGTTGACAATCCCATTTCCAGCACGACCTTTTCGGCCGCACTGTTGGCGCATCGCAATTCGCCATTGCGTTCAAAGATCAAAACAGGCTGGGGGGAAATCAGGCTACCGATGCCTGACGAGATATCATTATCCATCACCACCAGACGGATATAGTCCTGCCCGCCAAGGGTTAATGGCCAGCCAAACAAAACCCGTTCAATGCCGTCAACTTCACTGGTCCGGCTATGATAACCGCCAGATTCAAGAATTTCGTTTGAAAGTTCAGGAAGAAGTTCCGGGAGACCGCCCAAGCCATCGGTTTCGTACCAATGTGATTCATCGAGAACCGGCTTGAACCATGGGCCCCATGCCGAATTGACAAGCAGACGCTTCCCGACAGGATCATATACTCCTGAAGGCATGCGTAAATGGCTGATCAACGCTGTCAGTGTCCCAACAGAATTGATTGCGTTGATGTCTCCCATAACCGCTTTGATCGTCATTTTCGTTATCGCTGCGCGACCATAACTGCTACCCCATGCCCTGCAAAGGCAAATCTTGCCTTACAATGCCAAGCACCCACTTTATTTTCGCTATTGTTTTGTAACGGCTTCATTTTTCTGTCCGACCTATCCATGCACATCATTTGATGCGTATTTCACCCCAGATCATCGGCGCAAACAGAATGAGCGGAATTTCACTACGTAATCATTAAAATCCCGAAAATTTAATCGCTTAACTGTTGCCGACGGATTGTTATCGGCTTACCCTTTAGCTGTCCAATGGTTGTCACAACATGTCGTTGGGAACGTCAAAGGTCGAGATAGACTGCGTTTCTGGCAACCTTTTCGGGAAGGAGCAACCAACGTGATTTCGCATCAAGATGCCTTGATCTACACAATGGTTATGGTTTCGGCCGCCGATAATGACATTACCGACGCTGAACTTTCCGCAATGGGCCGTCGGGTCCGTTACCTTCCGATCTTTGCCGGTTTTGACAATGACGGTGTCACCAGTGTTGCCCGTGATTGCGCCAGCTTGCTGGGCGAAGAAGACGGTATGGATCGTGCCCTGGACCTTATCCGTGATGCGCTGCCGCGTAAATTGCGCGAAACGGCATATGTCTTTGCCTGCGAGATTGTTCTGTCAGACAGTGAAATCAGTCAGGAAGAACTCCGTATTCTTGAACTCCTGCGCCACCGGCTTGATATTGACCGCCTTGTTGCTGCGGCCATTGAACGGGCCATGGCGGCACGCTATGTTCGGCCCGGCGATTTTTAATTCCGGGTTCCGGTCATGTGCCTTGCCAAACGGTAAGGCCGTTCACCTAACCCGTTTGGCCCGCGCGCCAAAAGACAGCAGATTTAGATAAACTCTGAACCCAAACATTCAGGAAACAGCAAAGCCATCTGATCAAATTCGTGTCTCACAAAGCGCATTTCGGAGTTCCATTCCTTGAAATCGCAGCTTTCCTTGACGCCACAATGTGATATGGCCTAGCCGACATTTCTTGCCACACCTGTACCGATCCGGGCACAGGGTGGTTCTGTATCGACCAACCTGATATTGCCCACCGCCAAAAAGGGACTACAGCCATGACCGCTCTTGCCGGGGAAAAAATCGCCTTTATCGGACTTGGACTGATGGGGCGCCCAATGGCGCTGAACCTTGAGAAGGCCGGTGCAGTCCTGACCGTAAACACCCGTAATCCCGAAACGCTAAACGCCTTTGAAGACCTTGGCATCGCAACGGCAGGCACCCCTGCCGATGCTGTGGCCGATGCCGATATTGTCATCATTTGCGTTGCCAATACCGTCGCGCTTGAGAACGTTCTTCTGGGCGAAGACGGCATCATTGACGGCATGGAAGAAGACACCATCGTCATCGATATGGGCACAACGGCCGTTGACGCCACACGCCGTTTCGCCGATGTGGTCGAAGAAGCTGGCGGCACATGGATTGATGCCCCGGTATCGGGTGGCACCCACGGTGCGGAAAGCGGCACACTTTCGATCATGGTCGGTGCCGATGAAGACGATTTCAACCGCGTTCGCCGCATATTTGAAGTTCTGGGATCGCGCGTGACCCATGTTGGTGATGTCAGTTCCGGCCAGATTGCCAAGGCCGCCAACCAAATGATCGTTGGCATCACAATCGGTGCGGTTGCCGAAGCCTTTTCCATGGCCGATGAAGCCGGTGTTGATCTTTCAAAACTGCGATCCGCCCTGACCGGTGGCTTTGCCGATTCTGCAATCTTGCAAAAGCACGGCGAACGCATGATCGAACGCAACTTCGAGCCGGGCGGCAAAGTCGTCACCCAGCGCAAGGATCTTTTCCAGGCGCTTGAGTTTTCCGAAGGCGAACTGGGCGTTGAACTGCCCTTCTCGCGCCTTGCCATGGAACTGTATGACGAAGTCATTGGCATGGGCGATGGTGATCTTGACCATTCAGCCCTGATCAAAGTCTATGAAGAAGACTGATCGACAAAATATTGAACTTGTTTCCGTCCTGACCTGCCCGGAATGTGGTCATCAGGTACGCGAAACCATGCCTACAGACGCCTGCCAGTATTTCTATGACTGCAAGGGATGCGGCGTTGTACTGCGTCCGCTTGCGGGTGACTGTTGCGTATTTTGCTCCTACGGCACTGTGCCCTGCCCACCGGTGCAGATTGATGGCAAGAATGCCGGGTGCTGTGGCTAACCTGGTTTGTGGCTGCCAAACCGATACAGATAAAGCCGGTCTGGCCCGGATGTCATCGGCACTTCGCCAAATGCCTGCCAGCCGGGAATGGCAAAGGCCCGCGAAATCACAATCGCCCCTTTGTCCATACGGGCGGATAAAACATCACCGACATCCCCCATCACCCGTGGGTCGAGAAAACACACAACAACCTCGCCCGGATCGCGGTCGATCTTGCGGAAATCGCCACGGATCAGCTCAAGATTGGGAAGGGCGGCCACAACCGCCCGCATCCGGCTGATGGCAAAGGGAATGGGCGATAATTCAATCCCCGTGACGCGCACATCGGGCCGTGCCCGTGCAATTGCAATGGCAAGATCCCCCCACCCTGATCCAAAGTCGGTCACACTCTTTGTGTCAGACGGGATATAGGCAATGATTTCATCAGATGCGACACGCAATGTCGGCATCGGAACGGATCGCAACCTGATGGCATAAACCGCAATCAGCGCCAGAATAATCATCACGAAAACAAGTACGGATAAATCGGTCATCGGCCTGCAATCTGTGTTAAGTTCCGCCAAAGACAGTCGTGCCACAGCGTGGTATGTGCTGCAACATACATTGATCCCCATTTCCAGAAGATACCGATATGAGCCAGCAAGATACGGAAGACCGCGTTACCGAGCTTGAAACAAAGATCGCACACATGGAAACCGTGGTGAACGACCTGTCCGATATGATCAAATCCCAATGGGATCGCATTGATGTTCTTGAACGCCGCAATAAATTAATGTCGGAAGATGTTAAACGGATGGGCGATTATATGCGTACATCACCAGAAGACGATGCACCACCGCCACACTACTGATCCTTGGTACATCCGTCCGACGACCGCTAGGCCGCCATAATCAAGCGAGACTGATGTGACCAATCTGTATCTGGATATCCCTGTATTTGACGACTTCGCCAAAGTTCTCGACGCGTCGATTTACCATGAACTTCCAGATGACTGGTGGGTCGGCACATCCGATATTGTCGGATCAACCAAGGCGGTTGCCGCGGGCCGGTTCAAGGATGTCAATATGGTTGGCGCATCGGTCATATGCGCGGTCAGCAACGCCCTTGGTCATTCAGATTATCCGTTCATGTTTGGTGGCGACGGGGCAAGCTTTGCCTGCCCGCCCGATCACATCGATGCCGTGCGCGATGCCATGGCCGCAACCGCAATTTGGGCAGTGGAAACACTCCAGCTTGATCTGCGTGTTGGCCTGACCCGGATTTCTGAAATTCGCGCAAGCGGTCGCAGTGTGCGCGTTGCCCGCTATGCGGTTTCTCACCCGGTGTCCTATGCCATGTTTAATGGCCGTGGCATGCGCTGGGCCGAAGATCAGATGCGCGCAGGCCATAACGTCATCCCCCCCGCAGCCCCCGGAACGCGCCCCGATCTGACCGGGCTTTCATGCCGTTGGTCCCCGATCAAGGCCGAAGGAACCGATCAGATTCTGTCGATCATTGTTCAGCCCGATGAAGACCGCGACAAATTTAACGCCGTGGTATCGGGCCTCTTTGAAATCCTTGATGACAGCCCGCGCAAAAGCAGCCCGGTTCCGGAAGACGGCCCGGACTTTGCCTTTCCGCCACCGGGATTGAAACTTGAAGCCCGGGCGACCCAGCATAAAGAAGGCGGCTATGTCAAAGCGTGGTTCAAGGCATTTTACATTGCCTTTATCGCACTGATTTTGATGAAAACCGGCTGGAAGCTTGGCGAATTTGATCCAAAACGCTATCGCGACTATACCGGCTACAACACCGATTTTCGCAAATTCGGCGATGGCCTGTGGATGACGGTGAATTGCACCGCCGCCCGCGGGGCCAAGATTGATGAATACCTCAAAGCTGCCGAAGAACGTGGCGACATTCATTTTGGTACCCATCATCAACGCACTGCGATCATGACCTGCATAGTGCCATCCATCACCAATGATGCCCATTTCCATTTCCTTGATGGCGGCGAAGGCGGCTATACCGCAGCTTCATCCGTCTATAAGGCCAAAATGGCCCGCACACAGGCAGCGTCCTGATCTATCAAATTCATCAAATGCGCAAAGATTATCAGCTTCATAAGTCGAATGAATTGGACGCATAAGCCAACAGCGTTCAAAATCGCCGCCAAATACATATTCGCCCCACGGAGACAAATCTATGCGCCCCACCGAAAATGCCGGCAATTCACCCGGCACACCTGCTGCTGTCAGCCCGACACGCCTGACACTTGCGCGTGCGACCAAATGGTTCCCATGGCTGGTTTTGCTGTGTGGCTGTCTGGTTTTATCGCTTAATCTTGGTGTGCGTCAGTCGCTTGGCCTGTTCATTCCCGATATGCTGAACGATACGGGCTGGAGTGCCACGACCTTTGGTCTGGCCTTTGCCATTCAAAATCTGATGTGGGGGATTTCAGCCCCCATCGCCGGTGCCATTGCCGACCGGTTCGGCACGACCCGCACCCTGATTGGGGGTGGCCTTGTTTATGCGCTTGGTCTTTATCTGATGGGGACGTCTGCCTCGCCGGGGGAACTTCATCTGACCGCAGGTTTCCTGATCGGAACCGGGGTTGGCATCACAAGTTTCCCTGTTGTCCTTGCCGCCATCAGCCGCGTTTTCACGGCTGAAAAACGAAGCCTTGCTCTTGGTCTGGCGTCTGCTGGTGGTTCTGTCGGTCAGTTGGTCATGGCGCCAACCACGCAGGCGCTTAACAGCTCCTTTGGCTACGTCGCCGCCCTTGTGATCCTGGCAGGCATTTCAATGCTGATCATTCCGGCGGCCTTTGCGCTCACCGGCAAGGCAGAAGGCAACAGCCCGACGGCAACACCGGATTTGGGACCACAAGGCCTGATCGCTGCCTTCCACGAGGCCCGCAAGCATCGCGGCTTTGCCCTTTTAAATGCCGGGTTCTTTGTCTGCGGTTTTCACATTGCGGTCATCGCCACACACCTGCCGACCTTTACCGAGCTTTGCGGCCTGCCGCGTTCGGTTGCAGCCGAAGGACTGGCATTGATTGGCCTGTTTAACATCATTGGTACGTTGACGGCGGGTTGGGCCGGTGGCAAATGGCGCAAGAAATATGGCCTGTCATTCATTTACGGCATGCGGGCCGTGGTTATTGTCATCTTTATCTTTGCGCCCAAAACGTCTGAAACCATCTTGCTGTTTTCGGCATCGATGGGCGCACTTTGGCTATCGACTGTCCCGCTGACCAGCGGATTGATCGCACAGGTCTTTGGCCCGCGTTACATGGCAACGCTGTTTGGCATTGTGATGTTTTCCCATCAGATCGGTGCGTTCTTTGGCGCATGGATGGGCGGCCTTGTCTATGACCTGACCGGTAATTTCGATGCGGTCTGGTGGGCGTCTGTCGCCCTTGGCGTATTTGCCGCACTGGTTCATTTGCCCATTGATGACAAAGAACTGCGCAGCGCGCCCAAGCCCGCCTAACAGGTTAAGGTCTTGGTATGAATTGCCACTCGGAAAAGTTCTGACCGAGATGCTTTAGCTTGATAGAAGATCATTGATGGCCGGGCCGTGACGAGATATTTCCCGTCACGGCCCGGTTTCATTCTGGATCAATCCATCGTCACAAGAACCTTGCCGCGTGCCCGGCCAGATGCCTGACGGGCAAAGGCATTGGCAAAGTCATCCAACGGCACAACCTGGTCGATCAGGGTTTTAAACCCGTTTGTGCCGATTGACGACATCACGGATCTTAACCGCACGCCATCCGACATATGAAAGACAAAACTGGCTGTCACATTATGTGCACTGGCCAGCGCCTCATCAGGGGGTGCAACAAGCGACAGCAACTTGCCCCCGCTACGGAGCACACCAAACGATTTTTGCTGTGTCTCGCCCCCGACGGTGTCAAGCACCAGATCGACATCAGAAAGCATCTCGGCGAAATCATCACTGCGGTAATCAATCACCTGATCCGCCCCCAATGTCCGGGCAATCTCAACACCATCGCCCGAGGCCGTCGCAATCACCCGCGCCCCCAAGGCACGGGCCAACTGGATTGCAAAACTGCCTACACCACCGGCCCCGGCATGGATCAGAACCGTCTGCCCGACCTGAAGATCGCCAATCTCCAAAAGCGCCTGCCATGCTGTTCCCGCCGCCGTCGGAATGCCCGCAGCAGTTTCAAACGACACGGAATCGGGCACAGTTGCAAGTTGCTTCGCGGGAATGCAGGCAAAGGCTCCAAAGGCTCCTCCGCTTACAGGATCAAGGCGGGCAACGACTTTATCGCCTTTTGACCAGCCGGTTACATCCGTGCCAACGGCCTCAATCGTCCCGGCAAGGTCGGAGCCAAGCGTATAGCCAAACTCAAGCGGGAAATAGTCGTGCAAAACCCCGGTTTGGAGTTTGACATCAAGCGGATTAAGGGCGCTGGCATGCACACGGACCAACACATCATCCGGCCCGATTTCCGGTACGGCAATGTCACGGATCACCGGCACCTCATTATATCCATCAAGTCGTACGGCTTTCATTGTGCAGCATCCTTTTCACCAAAAGGAAACGCCCCGACCTGAAAGAACCAGCCAAACCAATCTTCAAGATGCCAGGTATGGGTCAATCTTCCGTTTTCAAGATAATGAAATTCATGAATGGGCATGCGGAATGACTTTCCGGTTGGCGCCACACCGAACCACTCGCCACGATGGGTTCCGGTGATTTCAGCCCGGACAGCAACCCGGCCCGGTGCCCCGATCATTTCGTGGATGGTGATCTTCAGATCGGAAAAGGCGTCACGGAATGCATTGATCAATGGCTTCATGCCATCCCGGCCCGGCTGCTGTCCGGGGGCAAGTGGAATATCCTGCCAATCGCTGGTGACGGCTTCATCAAGAAGGTCAGTGCTTTCGGAAAACGACCGGTAAAGCAGTTCGATGGCTTTGCGGTCGGTATCTGAAACGCCAAATATTTTTGGCTGTTGGAATGTATCAGTCATTGTCGTTTTTCCATTTCGGATCGTTGAATATGGAAAAACACTACTGCCCGCCGCATTATACTAGAAATCGATATAACATATATGGCATCATCCATTTCATGGATTTACACGGGATCGACCTTAACCTGCTGGTGGCCTTTGATGCCTTGATGGCTGAGCGTAATGTAACGCGCGCAGGCATCCGGATCGGGCGCACACAACCTGCCATGAGTGCGGCTTTATCACGGTTGCGCGGATTGCTTGGCGATGAGTTGTTTATTCGCAGTCCCAATGGTCTTCAGCCCACCCCGCGTGCGATCGATCTTGCCGAACCGCTGGGACATGCGCTTGCCGAAATTCAGCGGACACTCGACTTCACCCAGACATTCGATCCGACGACCTCGACCGCAACATTTTCCATCGCCCTGTCCGATCATCCAACCTTCAAAGTTCTCCCTGTGCTGCTCAATGCCTTGCGTGAAAAGGCACCGGGCATCACTCTTCGCATCGGCAGTTTCACAGCACGCGACGATGCAATTACCCTGCTTGATGCTGGCGAAGCGGATCTGACGATTGGCGTTCCTCCGTCTGCGACCGGTCGCATATTGACCCGGCCTTTGTTCGAAGAACACTTTGTCTGCGTCCTTCGCCGCACCCATCCCGCCGCCTCCGCCGCACTTGATCTCGACACGTTCCTGTCTTTGTCGCATTTGCTGGTATCGCCGGAAAATGAACGGTTTGGTCTGGTTGATTCCGCACTGGCACGCATGGGCCACAAACGCCGTCTTGCCGTGACCCTTCCGAACTTATATGCCGCCCCGCCCTTGATCGCGCGATCCGATCTGATCGCCACGTTGATGCAGGGTGTGGTAACAGCGTCCGGACATTCCCATCACCTTGCCATCAAACCATGCCCCATCGCGATTGACCCCGTTCCCTTCGCCCTGGCATGGCATCGGCGCAATGATGTCCATCCGGCCCAACGCTGGTTTCGCGATTTCATTGCCGGGTTGGATTTGGCATGAGATTTCGCTCGGTTTGGCCATGCATTCCAAGCCGTGATCGACACCTCAATACGCCCTCTTTCTTCCCTGCCTGATTTCAGTTAAAACCCGCCCATGGACAAACCGATATACATCACCCCCGAAGGCCTTGACGCCCTGCGCGCCGAACTCGACCATCTTTGGAAAAAGGACCGGCCCGAAGTCGTCGCCGTTGTCCATTGGGCGGCAGGCAATGGCGACCGTTCGGAAAATGGTGATTACATCTATGGCAAGAAACGCCTGCGTGAAATTGACCGGCGCGTCCGATACCTCCGCAAACGGATCGAAGATGCGGTTGTTGTCCGCCCGGAAGAACAACCTGATCATTCCCGTATCTTTTTCGGTGCGACGGTCAAATATATCAATGCCCGCGACGAAGAAAAAACCATCCGCATCGTTGGCGAAGACGAAGCCGATAGCCTGAATGGCTTCATCAGCTGGGTGTCACCGGTTGCCCGTGCCCTGATGAAGGCAGGTGTTGGCGATGTCGTCACCGTCCGCACCCCGGCGGGCGAGGATGAGCTGGAAGTGCTGGAAATCAGTTATCCGACCTGATTGGAAACATCGGCTACACCAGTTACATCCGGCTTTTAACCCGACGTGTCGGCTCCGCCTGCAACGGATCATCGGGCCAGTAATGTTTGGGATAGCGTCCCTTCATTTCTGATTTGACCTGTGCGTATGATCCGTTCCAGAACCCGATCAGATCGCTGGTGATCTGGATCGGGCGTTGTCCGGGCGATAATAAATGCAAGGTCACGGCGACCTTTCCACCGGCAATTTTGGGCGTCTCGGTCGCGCCGAACATTTCCTGCATCCGCACCGGCAAAGCAGGATTTTCACCACTATAATCAATGCGGATATTTGATCCGGTGGGCACTTGCAAATGGGTCGGAGCCAGTCGATCCAGTTCCTGTCGCTGGTTCCAGTCAATCCCGGCCAAAAGGGCCTCGGACAGGTTAATCTGTTTAAGTTGTGTGCGCTTGGTCATCCCGGTCAAATACGGTGCCAGCCAGCTTTCAAGCGATGCCAACAACCCGGCATCAGACACATCGGGCCATGGATCGCCAACCACCCGGTGCAAGAAACCAAGCCGTTCACGAAGCCCATCAGATGCCTTATCCCACCCCAGACAATGAAGCCCCGATTTTCGAATGCCTTCGATCATTGCCGACGCAATCGCATCGGGATCAGCTTCGTCATGGGTGGCTTTTTCATCTAGAACCAACGCACCAATTTTACGCTGCCAACGTGCCTGCACTGCATTTGATTGGCTGTCCCAGAAAACTTCGGTGCCTTCGGTAATCTGGGTGGCAAAATGGAGTTCAAGCGTTGCACGGGCCAGTGGGGCGGCCAAATAAATTTTGGCTTCGCGCGCCTGCCCGTCCAGTTCGGCCACCGCGATATAGGGCTCGGACGCCAAACCGTCATTATTGGGCAAAACACCGCCGCGTCCACCTGACAGGCGATAACGGGCATCTTGTCCTTTGCGTCGCTCGCCAATCCGGTCGGGATAGGCAAAGGCCAGAAGCAACCCCACTTCATCGGCGCGATCAACTTTGCCACCAACACCCGCAGATGACCCAAGCAAGCTTTGCTTCATCAGCATCCCCAAACGCCGGGCAAGCTGCTTGGCGGCCTCAACGATCATTTTCGGCGCTTGGCCTTTTTGTATTGCTTCAATCCGCAATCGCAAATCTGCCCCCCGCCCGCGCATAAAATCGCGATCCGACAGTAAGGCGGCCAAGGCACACGCCACCGGGTCCAGTCCAAGTTGCGCCCCACGCAACATCATATGCGCCAAGCGCGGATGGACCGGCAACCCCGCCATCGCGGTTCCCATGGCGGTGATGCGGTTATCGCTATCAATCGCTTCAAGCCCGCGCAACACATCGCGCGCCTGATCAATTTTGGCTGTATCTGGGATATCAAGCCACGGAAGGGATTTGGGATCGATCACTCCCCAGCGGGCCAGCTCAAGGGTCAGCGGCGCCAGATCGGCCTCGCTTATTTCCGGTGCGGTAAAGGCCGGGCGGGCGCGGTGTTCGTTTTCCGCCCACAGGCGATAACACACACCCGGCTCCAACCGTCCGGCACGGCCACGGCGTTGTTCGGCACTGGCCTGGGATGATTTCACGGTTATCAAGCGGGTCATGCCCGATGCCGGATCAAACCGCGGCAAACGTTGTAACCCGCAATCCACCACCACCCGGATACCATCAATGGTCAATGAGGTTTCAGCAATCGCGGTTGCCAAAACCACCTTGCGCTTGCCATCCGGTGCCGGTTGAATTGCGATATCCTGCGCGCGGGCATCCATCGCGCCATAAAGCGGGGCGATTATGACATCTGCGGCAACCGATTGTTTTAAGGATGCTTCGACACGGGTGATTTCGCCCTGTCCGGGCAGGAACGCCAAAATTGATCCGCTTTGATCATGAAGGGCGGTTTTGATCGCGGATGTCATTTCAGCATCGATGCGGATATTGCCCCAATTATCGGGTTTCGAAACGATATATGTTGTCTCGACCGGATAGGCTCGACCGTCACTGGTGATGACCGGACAATCGCCCATCAGGGCGGCAATCGGATCGCCATCAAGGGTGGCGGACATGACCAGAATGCGCAAATCATCACGAAGTGCACCTTGGGTTTCAAGGGCAAGGGCCAAGCCAAGATCGGCATCAAGCGATCGTTCATGAAATTCATCAAAGATCACCGCGCCAATGCCGGTCAGTTCCGGGTCATCCTGAATCATGCGGACCAAAATACCCTCGGTCACGACCTCGATCCGGGTTTTGGCCGATACCTTGGCATCGAACCGCACGCGATAACCAACCCGGTCCCCCACCGCCTCGCCCAAAATCTGGGCCATGCGCCGTGCCGCAGCCCGTGCCGCCAAACGACGCGGTTCAAGCATAATGATCTTCTGATCGCCCCGCCATGCAGCGTCCAACAAGGCCAAGGGCACCTTTGTCGTCTTCCCCGCGCCCGGTGGGGCTTGCAACACGGCATTGGTGCCGTTTTCGAGCGCAGAACAAAGGTCTGGCAGGACTGCATCAATGGGTAAAGCAGGAAAGGCGTTGGACATGCGCGACTTTCGGTTGGATGAAGGTGTTGAGCATCTATCTGCTGCGGTTATTTATCAAATCGCTATCAAGCGTCACAAAAGTCTGCTGACGAAGCTAGGACCATTGCCAACAATATCCTCACTGTCTCACAAATCCCAAGCAGATCATTTGGATGAGAAACGGGTCTCGCACTAGTTGTGAACCTTCGTTCCAGAAATAAATAAATCTGTCCCCGTTTTCACGTTTTCAAATTCTTTGATTAAGATCACACACCTTAAAATGCTTTTGATCTCTTCTTTCTATGAGCCACGCATTAAGAGCCTTCAATCAAACATTTTACGATTCAGCAAAGCAAGGACTCGTCAAACCAAACATCCTCATAATCTCCCGCGATTAAAAACCTCCACCCCGGAGCCAAGCCCAAGTACTTAGTAACCTGTGGGCACCAATCATCAAGGTGCTCAACATGCAGTGGTTTGAAAAGATCTGGCTGCACTGAAAGCTCCTCACCCGCATAAATATACCAACCTGTTGTATCTCCTACTGGTGAGTGACGCAGTCCGTGAATAGGTATCTCACCTTCCCGGACGTTAAGTGAGATACCAACCTTTAAATTTATAGGAGAAGAAACAAACTCGGCATCATATTTGCGGCAAAGTTCTTTTTGCATTTCTTCTACGGCTAACATCCTCAAAACCCTAATTCCTTTTTCATTTGCCTAGAATATCTACTCATTGCCGCTCCCTGTCGAGCCGAACACGATGGGTATTGTGGCAGATCATTAGGATGTGAACACTCGTTGTGAACCGTCGTTCCAGAAACAAATAAATCTGTCCCCGTTTTCCCCAAATAAATCTGTCCCCGTTTTCCCCAGGGGGCGCTTGCAAAACCGCATTGGTTCCAGCTTCCAGCACAGAACACAGCTCTCGCAGGACGGCATCAATGGGTAAGGATGGAAATTCAGACATGACAGCTTTCATTAATCGGCAGGATTTGCCAGTTTATGCAGCAAAGCCGCACTTGCTGCAATATCGGCACATATAGCTAGTCTTTGACATCGAACATCTCTGCGATCTCATCATGCGCCATACTGTCGAAGTCACTCGGCGTCACGATTTCGGCACCAGTTAGAAATCCAACACGCTTCGCACCAAGCATTATTCCCCGCTGCCCACCAATCCGTTGCAGAGTTTTCATACCGCGGGTCAAGCCATACAACCGATCCATCTCGCCCGATGCCTTTACCCGGGCCGCCTCCTTACGGGTAAGAGCATAAAGGTTGCGAAATACCGTTTCAGACAATCCGGCCAACGCGGCTTCCTTTGCCGTCCGATCCGGATCGGGATGGGAAAATGAAAGCGGTTTTTCTGGATCAAATGCATCATTCATCGCCGTCTTTTCTATCACGATTGAAAGCGCCCACACCATCCAGCTTTGCGTCCAGCGCATATAGTTCTGTTGATCTGGCCCCAACCGCCCAATCCCGGCGTAAAACACATCGCGCTTGGCATCAAACAGATGTGCGGTTGCCCAATTGGCAATCTTGATAGCACCTCTCACATCGCCAAACCGGCACAGGCTTGCCATGGATTGCGCCACCGCATGGGCATCAATATAGCCGCCTTTACCCGCGAAAGTGCGCGGGATGCCATCATTGTTAAAACAATGGTTTCGGTAGAAAGACCAACCCCGGTCGATTGCACTTTCAAACCCGTCAATACCCGATATGCGCAACCGAACCAGCAGATCAAGGATGTAACCGGTGTGAAATCCATCGACAAAGCGATGATGCCTGCAGGTGCCATAGGCCCAACTGCCATCATCGTGCTGCGCCTCCAATACGCGATGCACTGCCTTGGCTGTTTTGTCGTTCCCCGCTCGAACACGGCTTAGCGCGAAGGCCGCCCACAGACTGGCATTGTGAATTTCGCAATCATCATGGCCTAGATAGGCGAAATAGCCCTCCCGCCAAAGACGGCCTTCGATAAAATCCGCAGCACCGGTCAAAACATCCTGATCAACCGGCATCCCGCCCCGGATCAGCCCGTCAATGACAAAGCTTGTCACAATCGCGTTGCTTTGGCCCCGTTTGGCGTGAAAGGCCCGGGCCTGCCATTCAAACGGATATCCCCAGCCGCCATCGGCATTTTGCATCGAGGATAATGCGGCAGTAAAATCACCAAGAACCACACCCTCGCCAGCCCCGTGTAACAAGGCCAGCGTTTTCGGATTTACCGACGGCGGTATCATTGCAAGCGAACGCAACGCGCGCGGACCGCGCTTGATGGCCTGTAACCAGATCAAGCGGGCAAGCCGAAACCGCCCCAACCCTGATGCCTGAAACAAGCGGCTTTCCAGCCCGTCAAACGGATCCGCCCCGGCATAGCCCTCCTGTTTCATGCGGGCCAAAACCCGATCCCGGATATCGATCAACTGATCTTTATCCATGCTGAGCATTCCCCCGCGCGGCAATCCCGGCAGCAATTCCACAACACATCAAATAATGCCCATAATTCAAACTGTTATCCGTCACCATCGTGACCATCACCGATAACAATATACATACAGATAACCGCGATGGGCGCACCATCCAGATCATGAGAAACCAGCCAATCGTCCAGATCCCGGCCCCAATGATCCCGGTTTCAAACAGCATCCTGAAATGATCGTTATGCAGCGCGCCAAAGGACGCAAAGGACGCATATCCTGACAAAATATGTTCGACCGACCCGGCCCCGAAGCCCAACCATTTATGGGTAGTTGGTGCGGCAACCCACATATCGGCAAAGTCACGCCAGAAGGATAAACGACCGCTGCCATGGGTCATCAAAAGCCGTGGTAAATGATCGGCAACCACCCACGCCGTTGCTGCGATGACGCAGCTACCCACCATCCACGTCCAAATGCTTGAAAACCGAATGCGCCCGGCAAGATTGATCATCATGGCCAGAACCGCAATCCGGGTCTGACTGAGCAGCACGGCAAGGGCGGCAATGCCTGCCACCACCTTTCCACCGCGCCATGCCGTCACCGAACACAGGGCAAAAAGCCCAAGAAACAGGAACGGATGATTAAGCCGCATGCCTTCATGTGTGACGTAAAACGAACTCGATAAAGGCAGATACAAAACCAGTGCTGGCATCATGATCCAAAGACACGCCCGCCCGATCAGCATGCCTGCCAGCAGCCCGACCGGCAGCATCAACAAATTACCAATCAGTCGAAGCTTTTCAGGTCCCGCACCATTGCCTGTCCCCACCAGTGCCATCAATCCGCCAAGCAGGAAAACCCCACATATGACCTCGCCGGAAAACCGTAACCGCCTGCCAAAACCGGCAATCATCAAAAGCCAGAACACCAACAAGATCAGCTTGGACACCATCCCCCCGGCACCCAACAGCCATAGCGAACAAACCATCACGACATTGCCCGCCAGAAACAGCCAAACCGGCAGAGGATTGGCACCATAAACCGCCCCTTGATCCGGGGCAGAAACATTGGCTGGGGTACTGACAACAACCCGATCCGTCATGCCCAACCTCGCGCATTAAACCTGTACGCAGAACAAAGCCATAAGACAGACCGCGCTTTTTTCGCTAGGCTAAAGACATTGTTTTCAAAGCAGATTGGCATGGCTTGATGCATCGGCTGGCGCGATATTGCCTGATGACCCAGATTGTTCTGGCCCCGGCTCTGCTGGGCGGCGCGCGGCCATGGGCGATGGCAATCCTGTCGATTTTGACCAGCATTGGCATTTTGGCCATCTGCCTGATCGCAAACCCCGCCAAACCGCGCCGCTTTCTTCGTCGTATCTGGTTGGTGGTCGCCGTGTTGGCAGGTTGGGCCTTGCTGCAATCTCTTCCGATTTGGCAAATTCAAGACGCGCCGTTTAATGCCCCGCACATTGCGCTTTATCCCGATGCGTGGATAGCCATGAGCGGCAATCTGATCTGGTTGGCGGGCAGTATCACGTTGGCATCCATGATCGCGCAAAGCCGCCCGGACCGGTTCACCTCTGATCTTGCCAAAATCATTATCGCATCCTGCGCGGTCCAGGTTTTCCTGGCTGTTTTGGCCGCGACCTTGGGACTGGAAACCACTTACTGGTTTGCCAAGCAGGCCCATCTCGGCGATTGGACCGGAAGCTTTGCCAACCGCAATGCTTTTGGCAGTTTCATGGGCATTGGCATTCTGGCCTGCCTGTATCTTTACGCTCAAAACCGGGATGGAAACAAAGCCAAACACCTTGATCAATCGGGTGGTCTTTTGGCATTGGCCATCATATTCGCCGCAAGCCTGATCCAAAGCCATTCGCGCAGCGGCATCATCCTTGGCGTCATTGGTATATTGCTTTTCGTCACCTTCAATAGGCCTGCCAAAAACCGGGTAAAGCGGCTGCTTTGGCCCGGATTGTTCGGAGGCATAGCAATGCTTGTGATTGGCCTTGCGGATCCCGATCTTGCAAGCCGCTTTAGCGAACTGGCGCGCTTTGATTTGATCCAGCGCGATGATGCATGGCAAACGGCCCTTCACGCCATTTCGGATCGCCCGATTACGGGATTTGGCAGCAATAGCATCGCCCTTGTCATGGGTCATTTCGCCACCCCGGAGCTTAACACCAACGCCCATTGGTTTAGCAGCCATAACCTGTTGCTGGATGGTGCGATGATGTTTGGCCTTCCCGTTGTCATCGCCGTTCTTATCGCGGGGTTGTTTGCGCTGAAATCCATCTTGAATAGCGCCATCAACCCATCCGACCATGCCTTGGTCGTCGCCTTAATCGGCTTTGTCCTGCTTGGCGGTTTGGTCGGTTGGGTCATGTCCTTACCCTCCCTTATTCTGCCGATTGCGGTATTATGGGTTGGCGTGTTTGAAGCCGGGCTTGCACGGCGTGCCGCAGATTTCGAACGCGTTGATCATAGGGGGCAATCGCCATTGCCTGATCAAACAAGCTTGCGCTGATTTGCAGATCACCGTTCGCGCGCATCACCTCTACCCCGGCAATCAAGGACAATAAAACCGGATCGAATGGTTTAGATTGCAACTGATCCTTGGCAGCCCGCAAAACCAGATCAGCATCCCCGTTTGCGATGGATTGCGCCCATTGGTGTTTGCGCGCTTCATCTTCAAACCCGTCACCATTGGCAAATCCCGTCCGCACATCCGGCAGCGCCATCATGGCCGTCATTTCAGTGCCCAAACGCAGCCCACCCAATCCGATCAAAACAACCGCCAGCAAAACCAAAGCTGCCCTCATGACACCTGTCCTGCTTCTTGGTGTGATGATCCTGCTTTGCCATAGGCCACACGCGGACGTGCGCTGTTTAAAATGATGCCATCGGGGGCAACTCCGGCGGTGCGCAATTGATCCAGTGCATGGCTGATGTCATCGCGCTTGCTCTGCCCGCAGCGCACTGCCAGCAATTTAACGTCAGAACCCCGCAAGGCCACAACGCCATCGGCAATGGACAGGATCGGCGGCGTATCAATGATGACGTACGAAAACCGGGTGCGTAAATCGGCAATCACACCACCCAGTTTCGTTTCAATCAGGCTGGTGGCAATCGTGCCGGGTACCGGCATCCGCGCGCCGATATAATGAACCCCGGTGCTTTGAGGCCAAAGGGCATCTTCAATCTTGCCAGCTCCCGATAAAACGGCGGTCAGATCGACAATACCTTGCTGATTTTCAAAAACTGCAACAGGGCCCGGATCATGCAAATCCGCATCAAGCAGCACAACCGATCCCCCCATTGCCGAGAGTTTATCGGCCAGTGCCCGCGCAAGATGACTTTTGCCATCCCCGGGTGCTGCTGATCCGATGGCGATCACTTGAGATGTATTGTTGGGGGCACCTGCTTCTTTTGTTTTCTTAAGGGCGTTTTGATCCAAGATCCGCATCAAAACCGCCAAATGCCCAATCGCTTCATCCCCCGCCATTCCACTGCCGCTTGCCTCGGGAATGCGGGCATAAAGCGGAATACCCAACCGGCTTTCCGGTTCAAAATCATTGCCAATGGTCTGGTCGAAATAATGGCGCAACACCCCCGCCCCGACGCCCGCAAAAATTGCCACCATCACGGCCATCAAAATCAAATCACGCTTACCGGGAAATTCGGATTGCGTTGGGGCCGTCGGGCTCCGCAATATTTCCACGTCGCCGCGAAATGACGCCAGTTCACGGCGCAGGGCTTGAACATGCAGGCCCAATTCCTGAACATTCTGACGCGTCATCGCAACAGATCGCAGCAATGCCGCCTGTCCTTGTAATCGGGCATGGCGATCCGCCATCCGGCTTTGCCAGTCATCGCGTTGCTGTGTGACCAAGCGCAATTGTTCTTGCGCACCGGCAAGGTTGAGATTGAGCTGATCTGCAACATCATTTGCCAGCTTGGCTAAAGCCCCGCGCAATTCATCCAGTTCGCGGCTTTTGCCCTGCATGACCGGGTGCTTGGGTCCATAGCGTTGATCAAGGGTGGCAAATTCCTGCTTTTTCGCATCAAACTGCGTGATCAGCTGCGCAACAACCGGATGGTTTGCGACGTCCGGTATGGTCAAAAGGTCTTGCAGGCCAGATGCTTGATTACGGCTTCGTGCCGCCATTCGAATGCTTGTCAGTTCCTGACTAAGTTTTTCCGCCTGTTCATCAAGTGCATAGATGCGATCAAGCATCATTTTGCTTTCATCGGCATCCAACACACCCGCTTGCAATTGCCACTGTGCCAGATCAGCTTCATGAACATTCAGCTCATTTTGGGCGGTTTCAAACTGCACTATTGCTTCGGCAAGTTGCCGGCGCATAACGCGTTTTTGCCGATCTTCACGTTGCCAGACATAACTTTCGATCACTGCGCGCAACACCGCCTGACTGACATCCGGATCATGGGCGGTAAATCCGATTTCAATCACAGCAGCATTGCCAATGCGGCTTGCATCCAGACCGCCACGCAACTGATTGACCCCGCGTTGCTCTGCCGGTTCTGCAATCGGTACGTTGGCTGCGCCCAACACAGACCGCACCAATTGCGTCAATCCACCTTCAGACGGTTTGGGGCTGAGCAAAACACCCTCGCCGCGCAGAACGGCAAGTGCCGTGGCAAGGAATTCCTCCCCCTTGATCTCGGCAATAACCGTTTCGATCATCTGCGCGGTCAACGGGTTTTGGCGAAGGGCCGTGCCCGCAGTCATTCCATCTGTCGGCATTGTAGCCGCATCAGACAATCCGATTTCGGCAACCGCCCGATAATCTGATTGCCAATTGCTGATCAATATCAGCAACCCGACAAACACAGAAACAAACGCCAAAGCCACAACCCCGCGGCGCTGCCACAAAATAGAAATCAGATCACGCAAGGATGGATCAAAACGGTCTGTCTGTGTTTCCGTCATCTTGGGCTGACATCCTCAAGCTCGGGAATGCGGACAGTATCCTTTTCCTCATCAGCAAGCCCCCACGTCGCCTCATCGGCAAACAACGCAAAAGTGCCACTGTTGAGCGATTGGTAAGACGGGATTTGAATAACGCGCGGTGCTTTTGCGGGCTGTTGGATCACGTTGGATGCGGATACCTGCACACCACTTTGCGCCACCAAAATCGGGTCCCTAAACCCGTCGCGATTTCGCTCCCCACCGCCAAAGACCCTTGCAGCCAATTCAGGTGCGGTTGTTTGCACAAGGCTGGCAAACCGTTCTGGTTCAGGGTGAATGTTTAAAAGCTGCTTGACCACCCCGCCCAACACCGCCTCAAGCAGAAAACTGTTCGCCCCCATACCGGCCAAAACCACATCAAGCATTCTCAGGAATGCCCGGATAGATGTATCCGCAGCCTGCCAGTCAATTTCGCTATCTTTGATATCGGCTGAAAGTGCCTCATCTGGCTGAACCAGAACAATATTCACGATCTCGGCGATGACATCTTGCACATCGTCTGGATCAGAAATTCCGGCTAATTTGGCAGCCATCCAGTCCGCTGCTACCTTTGGCTCACCTTGGGCAAAACCATCGGTCCAAACCACTTGCGCATGGGGGTCCCCGGCGCACAGCATCATTGGGGCAATAACGCCAATGAACGCGATCTGCTTAACCCAATGACGGAGCCTTTTGGTGTGATGCGCAACGATGCCCGGCACGACCAGTTTGGCAAAGCCGACCAGCCCGCGCGCATAGCGCGGGATCATGTATTTTGGTTGGCACATAATGCGCCATAAAAATTCCAACCCTGCCTTTTGCCAGATCAATGGCGCACGGGTGACGTCGCCTGCCAGCACATCAAACGCGCCGCCAACCCCCATGGCAAACCGGCACCCGGTTTGAACAGAAAAACGTTCAATGAACAGCTCCTTGCGCGGGGATGGCAAGGCAACAAACAGTGCATCTGCGCTGCTTTTCCGAACGATTTCAGCAAGTTTTGCATCATCGGGTTCATAGCCATGATGCATCCCGGCAATCACAAGATCGGGGTATATGGCGGATATTTTGATTGAAAGTTTTTCAAGCACATCTTCACGTGCACCGAGTAAGAACACGCTGACCCGCTGCTTGGCAAAGCGGGGTAAAAGGGCACTCATCAGATCAATACCCGTTACCCGCTGGGGCAGTTTGATCCCCATCAGGCGGGCCGCCCAAACAACCCCCATGCCATCGGCTGACAGGCATGTGGCATTTTCAAGGGCGCGAAGCAGGGCTCTATTACCAATCGCCTGCGGCAGTTTCACAGCATTCAAAGATTGCTGACGAAAACATGGATCGACTTTCGGCTTGGCTGAATGCGCAAGCCAATCACAAATATCGGCACACAGCTTTTCCTGCCGCCGAACATCAAGTTGCAAACCGAAAAACGCTGTTTTCCCCTGTGTCATGCACCGCCCTGCCAGCCCCGTTTCAACGGCTCTTTTTCCCAACCATCCCGCGTATTTATTGTGTGTCCTTCGATACTTATGCCAATGGACAGGTATCGTTTAATTCGTTGATGGCAATGGTAACTTATGATTGAGTTGTCGACAACAATGGCATCCATAAGCGAGTAAAGCGGTGAAGGTAGCATTGCTGACAAACATTGTTCCGCCCTACCGTTTCAATGCCTATGAGGCATTGCACATCCACGCCAAAGCCGCCGGTGGTAGCTTGACTGTGATCTGCACCCATCACAGCGAACCGCAGCGCAATTGGCCCTTGCGCGATGCGCAGTTCGGGCACCAGCTCTTGCGCGGCATTCACCTACGCCTTGGTGAAAATCGCCTGTTTTCTCTGCCCTTCGGAACGCTAAGCACCTTAAACAGCATCAAGCCTGACAGCCTGATCCTTGCCGGTTTTGGCATTGCGCACTGGCAGGCGCAAAACTGGGCCCTCAAACAGGCCATTCCCACCATCCTGCAATTTGATGGTTGGTCCGGATCGGACAAATTTTACCTCAACCCTGCACGCCGATATGTCCGGCACAGCATGGTGGCAAAAGCAGATGGTTTCATTGCCGCAGGATCACGCGGCCAAAATTGGTTTGAAAACTACCGCGCAGATCCGCACGCCATCGGCGCCGCACCGATCCCGACATCTTTTCAATCCTCCCCCTCCATGCAAAACCGCCCATTTTCCAAGCGTCGCTATGATGTGCTTTGGTGTGGCCGCACAACACAGGCCAAGGGGTTTGATCATTTTCTGGAAATTGCCTCCAGCTTGGCCAAAGCCGGTACCATCCATAAAATCGGCATTGTCGGCAGCACCGATAGTGCGGCAACGGCCCACGCAATCAACGAATGTGGTCTTTCAGGCATCACGGACATTCACGGGCAACTTCCTCCGGAACAACTTCCGACATTCCTTGGCGATGCCAAGCTGTGTCTTTTCCCAAGTCACAATGACGCATATGGCGTTGGCGTGGTTGAGGCCATTTCTTGCGGTGCTGTTGCCTTGGCAAGCCCTGCTGTTGGCTGTGCCCCCGATTTGCTCGAACGCAACGAAATCCTTCCAACAGGCAACACCACGGATTGGGTTGCCGCCTGCACCCGACTTCTTGAAAACCCCGATGCTTGGGATCGTGCCCGCCAAGCCCAAGCATCCAAAATCCGGTTTAACACGCCACAACACCACGCAGACATTATGTGGCAGGCTGTCACACGGGCGACCCACACGTCAAAGGCGATCCGCCGATGGAACTGATCAAACCGTCGGGTTCCGCCATTGCCTCTTCCCCGTCAGTCTGGATGATCAGCCGGATTGATCAGGCCGCTATTCTCGCATCCCACCTTGCCCGACAAAACCGGTTGGTCCGCTGGGACAGTTTCTGGCGTCATGACGGAACCGGGGCGATCACCCCGCTGTCTCGGCAAGTCGATCCAATAGTACACACAGTTCCCGGTCGGCATTTGATCCCCGATATGTTGGCAAAGGCCGCACAAAAGCTTCGCCTGCCCGCCCACAACCTTTATTCCGATGTTCCATTATCCGTGATCGCAGCCTTGCATGTGCCCAAGGCCGATATCCTCCATGGACAGGGGAATTACAGCCTGCCCGCCATGCGGCGCGCCAAGGCGCTTGGCATGATCACGATATCGGACGTCACCGGCCAACTGGCCGAAATACGGCAGCTACAGTTGGCAGATGAATATGCCACCCACCGAAAAACCTACCGCGAGATATCCGCGTTCCTTGCCCGACGCCGCACAGAAGAAGCCAAGTTTGCCGATGCAGTTTTCGCGCCATCCGATACGGTTGCCGATGGGCTTCAGCGATGTGGCGTGGACCTTAAGAAAATCTTCCTCGTGCCGTTTATATCGCCCTTATGCCAGACGCTTTTAGATCGAAAACGCGCAGTCAAGAATGATACCGTCATCCGCCTTTTATATGTTGGCAATCTGTCCCTTGCCAAAGGAACGGCAACACTTTTGGCGGCTTGGAAATCCTTGCGTGATCGGTTCCGACTGCGCATCGAACTCACCCTTGTCGGTGCGGCGAAACCCTGCGCAAAGGACCTTCTTACCCGCTTGCCCGATGGCTGTGAATGGCTGGGGCCATTGCCGCAGGCCGCGGTCGCCGATCTCATGCTGGCTTCTGACATCTTTGTGTTTCCCAGCCTGTCAGAAGGCAGCAGTCTGGCAACGATGGAGGCCATGGCAGCAGGCTGCGCAATCATCACGACCTTTGACGCCGGAAGCCCGGCGATTAATCAGATCAGTGGTTTGATCATTCCGCCGCGTGATCCATCCGAAATTTCAGCGGCAGTGTCCGCGCTGATCAATAATCCAACCATGCGCCGAAACATCGCACAGGCCGGACGTGATCAAATCGCACGCGATATGCAAATCGGATATGGCAACCGGGTCGATGCGGCTTACGAAGCGGTTTTGTCGCGCCATGGAAAATAAAACGCGCCACAAATTATCGCAGACCCTCTATCCGCTGTGGTTCGTCGGCGCCAATCTGGTTGCCCGTCTGGGCGGCATGATCATTCTTGTTCTGATCGGGCATGCTTTTGCATCAGACATGCTTGGCGCATACTTTTCGATGCTGGCACTGGTCGGGCTTGCCGTGACTGCGACACAGGCCGGAAGCGGCCCGCTTCTGATCCGCTTTGCACAATCAAATCAATATCGCTTCGCGCTGGGCATTGTCATCATCCGGCTCCTCATCGCCGTCATAGCAACCGCCATTGTTATGATCACCACCCCTGAACCACTTACCACCTATTGGCCGCTTATATTGATGCCAATGGCGGCCGCCTTATCCCCGGACTGGAAGATTGCGGCCCGAACCGAGTTTTCCCGGCTGGGGGCCATTGCCGTGATTGCGCAACTGGTCGGGATTTCAACGGCAATCTGGGCGGTCATGTTTGATCACGCCATTGCGCTGTTTGCTATTGCGCCCAGCATTTCGATTTCCGGGTTGATTGCCTCATCCGTCCTTGCGGTTCATCCAAGGAAACCGCAACCAGCCTTTTTCCCCGGCCACACACCCAGTCGGACAACGACCTATGGGCTGATCGGGTTCACTTTACTGGCGGGCTGTTTGCCAAATCTGGATTTCGTTTTACTCGGGCAAGACAATGACGCGCTTTTCATGGCCCAGCGGGTTTTTCTGTTCTGCGCCGGGTTGCTTGCCGCTATTGCGTCCACCTTATTTGCCAAACGCCAATCCGGCACCCTTCGCGATGTTTGGCTGCTTTTCCCGATGGCTGCGATATCGCTTGTTCTGATGGGGGCACCCGATCAGGTTGCGATGCTCATTTACGCCGCACCAAGCCCTGAACTCGTTGCGGTGCTTCAACAGGGTGCCCTTTGGCCCCTATTGCTCGCCCTGCTTACCCGTCAAATTCTGACTTTGCAGGAAATGGCAAATGCCGCTTGGTTGGGGTGGCTCTGCCTGATCGTTCTGATCGCAACGGCATTGCTGATATCACCCATAACGGCTGCTACGGACGTTATTGTGTTTGCGCAATACCGTCTGGGCCTTCTCATCGTCGTTCTTGTTGCTTGGTCCGCGATCACATCAAAACGTCGGGTTTCAGCATGACAAAACTGCAAACCACAATAGACGACACCCACCTGATCAAAGGCCAATTTGGCGATATCAGTTTCGGACCGTGGGGCATTGAATGTTCAGACAAAAATGGCTTCATCACCCTGACAGACCGGACCCGAAACGCTCATTTTCAAGATGGCATCTGGCACCTGCCAACCGGACGTCTCAAAATCGCCCTTCACACCCGACAGGTCGATGCCAACCGGATCACCATTGCGGCAAGCTTTACCGCCCTTGATGACATTGCTTTGCAAGATGCCGTCATCCGACTGATCTTTGACAAGGCTGCGATTAAATCCGGCATAATTAATGATCAGGTTTTTGCCCATACCAACAGCGACAAATACCGTCTTTTTCCGACCAAACGGGCGCAACTTATCGGAACGTCAGGACAGCGCATTACGGTAACGCTTGGCGCAACAGAAGGCGCAGGCCGGTTTGATCCATATCTCTATTTGCGTGATCGCGATGATCTTTGGATCATTCACGCCCGGCTTTTACCCCGTGATCCGGTCGATTACGTCTGGCTCCGCTGGGCCAATCGGCTTTTCACCTTATCGGCCCCAGACCCGATTGCCCGATGGGTATGGAAAACAGCACCGCTTAAAAACCTGCTGTGGCGTATGCGCGAACGGTTGGGGCGTAGATGCCCTGAAATACAGGCCGTGCCGCTGAATACCCTTCTCAAAGGACAGGTCTTATCGCTGGAGGTGACATGTCATTTTCAGTAACCCATGCCGCGATCACCCAACGCTGTGCCAATTTGTCCCATCTGATCGCCGATAATCTGGCGGACCGGCAATCAGATGATGGCAGTTTTCCTCTCCCTGATTTTTACGCCAAAGCCTTCGCCGCCAATCTATGGGCCCGAATTGATCGTGATACCTATCGCATCAATATTGATCGCGCGCTTCGTGCCCTGACGCACCAGCCACAAGATAAAAGCTACCACCGCGAATTTATCGAATATGCCCTGCTTGATATGCCGGGTTTATCCCAACAAAAACGTTTGGAAATATTGCGCGCATCCTCCAACCAATGCCCGGATGTTGCCAATTGGCAAGTCCTTGGCCTGATCAATCGCCAATCGCGTGCAAACGGAATTTGGGACAGGCTCGTTAGCATCGCCCATTACCACTTCACTCGATCCCGCTATTGGCGTTCTCCAGTCTTTCTGGATCGTCCACGCTGTTTTTCTGCGCAATATCATGCCTTTTGCGCGGCCCTTTTGGCCGACAGCCAAAACCGGCCTCAGCAAAAAATGGCAAAACCCGCGACCCGATTGATTGCAGATATGACCGGCTCACACGGATACGCCAATTTGCTTGGCCGAGGTGCTGGGCAAAGCTTTGGCGCGGTATGTGCGCTTTTCACCCTTTTGAAATACGGTGCAACAGATCAGGCTTGTGCAATCCTGTGTCACCTTGAAGATGCATTTGATAAATGCGGCTCTTTGCCGCTAAATCTGCTTGCCCCTTATCTGCTTCCACCCAATCCCGCCCCTGCAAACCCGAAAACACCCGGATGGTATAGCTATAATCGCCATGACGATTATCTCGCCTTTGCCGGATATTGGCTGTTAAAGGCAGCCAATCTGCCTTCCTCTAAAACCGCGTTCGCGTTATCCGAAAAGCCCAACCAATCTTCACAGGTCTTTCTCTTTTCATCCAGGCACTACCACGCCCAAATGGCATTAAGCGGCGAACAGTGTTTTGACTACACTCCTGCCCCGGTGATCGTTTCTGGCCACGATGAAAAAGCCTGCCTCTTGCTCCCGCCGACAGGCGGCGAACAGGACAGCCCGAGCCTCTACGGTCCGGCGACCGCTCCGCTTCCGGCATTAGATGGCGGTAACGTGGCCCGCTTTGTCAGCGCGAAACGACGTTCTTCAAACCAAGTCGATATCACCTTTGAACTGGCTGGCATCACAGGTCAAAGAAGCATCATTTTCGAAGACAAAGAAGTCACTATCACAGATCAACTTCCAAGCACCCTGCCGCAAAGCCCTAGTCTGTTACGCATTCTCATTGATGGAAATTTGGACCTTTCGCAAAAATCCAACACAGAATTCGTCGCCCCCAAAACCGGGATTACAATCACATCAGATCATCCACTTACCTTTTATAAGACAGATGCCTTTAGTGCAGCCGGTGCCGCAACCCGGATCACCGCGCGCGGGTCAAACTGTGCAACCCTGAAACTTCGGTGGGAGGATCAAGAATGAGTCATCCCATCACCCTGATCACGACCGTGCGCAATGGCGGTATTTTCCTTGATCCCTTTGCCAACAACATCACGGCAAGTTTGCGCCCGCAAGATCGCGCCATCATTGTCGATGATGGATCAGACATCCCTGTCAAATTGCCTGACATCTTGCGAAACGATGATCGCATCACATTAATAAGCCCCGGCCCTATCGGACGTGGTGCCGCCTTGAACCTTGCGATTGAAAACGCGCCAACCGATCTGATCGCCATTCAGGATATTGATGATCTTTCACTGCCCGGTCGCCTTGAACACCAATCTGAATTCCTGAGCCACAATCAGGACGCCCTGATTTTTACCCGTGCGATAACTGACCCATGGCGACCATGTTTTGGCCGTTCCCACAATATCCCCGCAGCCCGCCTATATCTTGGCAATCCGCTGCATCATTCATCGCTTACCCTGCATCGCGATGTCTGGCAACGCGCCGGTGGGTATCCATCCGATATCCCGTGTTGCATCGATCTGGAATTTTATCTGTGTGCTTGCTTGGTTGGCGGTGCATCAATCTGGCGGCTGAATGATGTCTTGATTGAACGCAATCTGGATCCGAAAACCCGGCACTTTGCAGGGATCCCGGCCAAGACCTATCACACCACACGACAACAGGTGCTGGGTCGCTATCAGGCAAAGGTTTCGCCGTCCTACTGGCTGGCTTTTGCCAAAATCAGAAACATCCTAGCGGGGCCGAAGGACCCAGCATCATGACCAAACGCGCAAAAATCATCGCCATGGTGCAACTTCCACCACCGATGCATGGTGCGGCAAAAATGAACCAGCATGCGGTTGAGGCGCTGTCAGATGATTTCGACCTTCATCTGATCGAAATGCGCTTTGCCACGGATCTTTCAGATATCGCGCGATTCTCGCTCCGGAAACTATCCGTCGCCATTTGGCTGTTGTTGCGTCTTATCTGGACCTTGCCCGGAAGTCGTGCCCTTTACATCTGCTTTGCACCATCCGGTGGGGCCTATTACCGCGATTGCCTGTATGTGTTGATGGCCAAGATGTTCGGTGTTCCGGCCATCCTGCATATCCACGGGCGCGGCCTGCCAAAAATGCGGCAATCGCGTTGGGGACATTGGCTGCAAAACCACGTCCTTGCCAAACAAACCGTTATCTTGCTGGGCGAAACTTTACGATCCGAGGTTGCTGGGCTTGCATGCAATATCGCGATCATCCCCAATTGCCTTGATGGCACCGCCTTTGCAACTGCCCCAACAGATGACTGGCACCCGCAGAAACAGGTTAAAATCCTGTGGCTTTCGAACCTGTTTCGCGCCAAAGGCATCGAAACCCTGATTGCCGCCTGTGCAGTGCTTCGGGATCAGGGAATGCCATGCGACCTGACGATTGCGGGTGCACAGGGCGATATGAACGAAGCAGACATCAAGGCGCTTCTGGCTGTCTTTGCCATGACCGACACAGCCCGCTATATCGGCCCGGTTTCCCAATCAGATCGCAAAGCAGCCTTTGATCAAGCCGATCTTTTCGTTTTTCCCAGCCACTATGCCAACGAGGCCCAACCGCTTGTCGTGCTTGAAGCCATGGCAGCAGGTATTCCCGTCATCACAAGCAACATCGCAACCCTGCCGGAATTTGTGCGAGATGGCGAAACCGGGCGATTATGCCCGCCCGAAAATCCGGCGGCACTGGCGAACGCAATCAGGGATGCCGTCGGTTCTCCAACACAGACAACAAGAATGCTCGATGCTGCATATCGCCTGTGTCAGGACCAGTTTCGCCGCGATCAGTTCGCCCGATCACTCCGTGATCTTGTCTGTGATGTGATTGGTCATGACGCGCAAAACGCTTCACATTCAAACCATGAGGTCGCAGAATGCCCTTCTGCACATACCCGCCCCACGACCTCAGGACCCAAACCAGATGACCCGTGACGAGTTTAATAATTTTTGCAAATCACTGCCACACACCACCCATGTCGTGCAATGGGGTGGTGCGGATGTCTGGAAGATTGGCGGCAAGGTGTTTGCAATTGGTGGATGGACCAAAACCGATACGCTTGGCATCACGTTCAAAACATCCGAAATCGGTTACGAGGTTCTAAAAGAACAACCCGGCCTGCGTCCTGCGCCCTATCTTGCCTCACGCGGCATGAAATGGATTCAGCATTACGACAAACCGGGCCTTGCCGATGATGACCTGCAAGGCCACATCGAATACTCATACAATTTGGTGGCCTCGGGCCTGACCAAGAAATTGCAGCGCGAACTTAATCTTCACCAAAATTGAATAATCAGCGCGATTATATCGGTTTACAGACGCCAAAGATCGATATCCGCCGGCACCGCATCGCGCGGCAAAACCGCACGCACATCGGCAACAAAGCCCTTACCGTCTTTAAGAAGGCTTTCGACCAGCGGCCAGCCCTTGGTAACATATTCCTTGTGCGACACAGCCAGAACCAGCGCATCGGCCGGTTTAAGGTCACCATCGCCACACAGTTTCAAGCCATCAAACTCATGGGCCACTTCGGCGGCATCTGCATGCAGATCATGCACCTGAACCGTAATCCCGGCATCTTCAAGCTCACGGATAATATCGATCACGCGCGTATTGCGGATATCGGGCACATCTTCCTTAAAGGTCAGGCCAAGAACCGTCACAGTCGGGTTTTTGGTCGCACCTTCGCGCAGCAATGCGCGGATAACCTTGTTGGCAACCACTGTACCCATGCCATCATTGACCCGACGACCGGCCAAAACCACCTGCGGGTAATAGCCAAGTTCTTCGGATTTATGGGTCAGGTAATAAGGATCAACACCAATGCAGTGCCCGCCCACCAGACCGGGCGTGAATTTCAGGAAGTTCCACTTGGTCCCGGCGGCTTCAAGAACATCACGGGTATCAATGCCTGCACGATCAAAAATCAGCGACAATTCATTCATCAGCGCAATGTTGAGATCACGCTGGGTGTTTTCAATCACCTTGGCAGCTTCAGCCGCCTTGATCGTTGGTGCCTTGTGAATGCCCGCAACAACAACGCTGCCATAGACATCGGCGACGATATCAAGGGTCGCCTGATCCTGACCGGAAACCACCTTCGTGATCGTGGTAAAGCGATGTTCGCGGTCGCCCGGATTGATACGTTCCGGCGAATAACCAACCGTGAAATCGGTCCCGGCTTTTAGCCCTGAAACATCTTCAAGGATCGGAACGCAGACCTCTTCGGTCGCACCGGGATAAACCGTGCTTTCATAAACAACGATGTCGCCTTTTTTAAGGATGGCGCCAACGGTTTTTGATGCCGAACGAAGCGGTGACAGATCAGGACGGTTTGAACTGTCAATCGGGGTTGGCACGGTGACGATATGGAAATCAGCCTTGGCCAGATCTTTCGGATCATCACTGATCAAAAGGTCGGCTGCGGCCAGCTCATGCGCATCAACTTCACCGGTGGCATCATGACCGGCATTAAGCTGCGCAATACGCGACGCATTGATGTCAAAGGCAACGGTGCGCCCGATGGATGTTCCGAATGCAACCGCAACCGGCAATCCAACATATCCCAACCCGATAACAGAAATCTTGCGCCCGTGGCTCATTGCTCAACCCTTGAAAAGAAACTCTTGTCTGACTTCTAGCCAGCCGACAGCCAACCGTCAATAATCCAAACCAAAGGCAAACAGGGCATCCCAAATTTGCGATGCCCTGTCTGCAAAATCAACGTGGTGCGCGGGCTTAGCCCTTTACCACGATATTCAGCAATTTCGGCGTCGGTTTGGCGATATAGATCACCTTGACGATCTCTTTGCCTTCAAGGTGGCGGGCGATATTTTCATCCGCCTTGGCAAGGGTTTCAACCGTCGCCTGATCGGCACCGGCTGCCACCATCACGGATGCGCGTTTTTTGCCATTGATCTGAACCGGCACTTCAAATTCGTCATCCTTGGCTTTTTCGGCATCAAATTCCGGCCAGTCAAACTTGATCACGGATTTTTTCACACCGAACTCATCAGACGCCATGCGGCTCATAAGCTCTTCACCCAGATGCGGGGCAAACGGGGCGACCATCAAGGCCAATGCTCTGGCGTGATCGTCATGAACCGCGTTCTGTTTGGTCAACGCATTGGTCAACTCGATCAAGGCGGCAATCGCCGTGTTCAGGCGAAGATCGGCAATATCGCCGGTTACCTTGGCAATGGTTTTATGCAGCTGCGTTTCGATCTTGCCATCAACATGATCGGTGCGTTCCATCTGGGTCGTGACTTTCCAGACGTTGGACAGGAACCGCATCATGCCAACAATCGCATCGGACTGCCACGGTTTGGAGCTGTCAAGCGGCCCCATATACATCTCGTAAGTCCGGAACGTATCAATGGTGTATTGATCGCAAATTTCTTCTGGCGGGATACCGTTTTTATACCGCTTGCCCATCTTGCCCGGAACCGTAATCAGGGCCTCATCGGTTTTGGCGTTAAACGGCTGTTTTTTGCCATCAACATCGCGCATTTCAACATCATGGATGTCAACATAAACACCGCGCGTATCGGCATAGGCGTCTGCTGTAATCATGCCCTGATTAAACAGCTTCTGGAACGGTTCAGGCGTTCCGACATGGCCAAGATCAAACAGGACCTTGTGCCAGAAGCGCGAATACAGCAGGTGAAGAACCGCATGTTCCGCACCACCAACATAAAGGTCAACCGCACCGGGCTGTGCTTTGCCATTGGCATCCGTGCTGTTCGCCCAATAGGCCGCCGCCGCATCGGATGCAAAGGCATCACTGTTATTGGCATCAAAATAACGCAGGTAATACCAGCATGACCCGGCCCAGTTCGGCATCGAGTTCGCATCACGTTTAAACGCGCGCACTTCATAGTCCGAACCGTCATGGCTGTGGCTTGCGCCGACTTCTGCGTCGACCGGCAAAACCGACCCGTCCGAAAGCACAATACCGCTTACCATCATCCAGTCATCAGCACGGGCCAAGGGCGGCTGCGGTTCGGAATTAGGATCTTCGTTCGAGACCGGTTTGAAATCGGTCATTTCCGGCAAGACAACCGGAAGGGCCGCCTGCGCAATGCCATGCACCTGACCGGTTTCCTGATCAAACAGAACCGGGAACGGCTCCCCCCAATAACGCTGACGCGAGAACAGCCAATCGCGCAATTTATACTGCACACGACCGCGTCCAATGCCCTTGCCTTCCATCCATTCAATGATTTTGGCTTTGGCATCCGGGGTCGAAAGCCCGTCAAGCGACACATCATCATTGGCGGAATTGATCGTCTCGCCAACATCCGTCTGGGCCAGTTTGAAGCTTCCCGGTGCATCGATATAGCGCGCATGAAGGGCCGCAAGATCAAGATCAACCGCATCTGCCGGTGCGTTATCTTTCAACCAGCCATCAGATGGCTTGGTGGTCGCACGGATTGGCAGATCAAATTTATGGGCGAATTCAAAATCGCGCTGGTCCCCGGCCGGGACCGCCATGATCGCGCCGGTGCCATAGCCCATCAGGACATAATCGGCAATCCAGACCGGGATTTCTTCGCCGGTCACCGGGTTGGTCGCATGTGCGCCAATAAACACGCCGGTCTTTTCGCGTTCGGCATCATCCTTGGCCGATACGGCCTTAAGTTCCGATGCCTGCGCGCGGTACGCTGCCACATCGGCCTTTTTATCATCGGACGCCAGCTTATCCACCAACGGATGTTCCGGGGCGAGAACCATATAGGTCGCGCCAAAAATCGTATCGGGACGGGTGGTATAAACCGCGATCTTGTCGTCAGAACCGTTTGCAAGCTTGACCGGGAAATTCACCCGCGCGCCCACAGAACGACCGATCCAGCCCTTTTGCATTTCGACAACGCCGTTCGGCCAATCAAGACCTTCAAGATCGGCCACCAAACGATCGGCATAATCGGTAATGCGCAACATCCACTGTTTCAGCGGGCGCTTATAAACCGGGTAATCCCCGCGCTCGGACTTGCCTTCGTTGGTGACTTCTTCATTCGACAAAACCGTGCCCAGCATCGGGCACCAGTTGACCGGCACTTCATCGACATAGGCCAGACGCCCGCGATCAATCGCACGGTCAATTTCTTTGCCTTCTGCCTTTGTGCCATCGCCAATCACGGCTTTGGGCTGCGGCACGCCATCTTCGTCCAGCACCCATTCACCGGATTCAAGAAGCGGGCGCAGCTCGGCAATCGGGCGGGCACGGCCATTGATCACCTGCCCCTGCGGGCCGATCCATTCAACAGTCGGGTCATAGAAACTGTTAAACAGCTGCAGGAAAATCCACTGCGTCCATTTATAATAATCAACATCGGTGGTGGCGAAACGGCGATGCGGATCATGGCCAAGGCCGATCACTTGCAACTGACGCAACATATTTTCAATGTTGGCTTCGGTGGTGATGCGCGGATGCTGACCGGTTTGAATGGCGAACTGTTCGGCCGGCAGGCCAAAGGCATCAAAGCCCATGGAATGCAGAACGTTATAGCCGCGCATCCGCTCGAACCGGGCTTTGACATCCGTCCCGATATAACCCAGCGGATGACCGATATGCAGGCCAACCCCGCTTGGGTACGGGAACATATCCAGAATGACGCTTTTCTTTTTGGCGGCGTCGAAATCCGCATCGCCCGGATTGGGGGTACGATAGGTATCGTTTTCCCGCCAGTAATCCTGCCAACGCTTTTCAAATTCCCGCGCACTGTCCTGATAGTTCGCCACGCTCAATCAACTCCTGCCTATCGGGCCCGTTTGGTGGCCTCGGGTGCTGCCCATAAGGCGCGCCTGCCAAACCAAATCGGGTTACATATAATACTGAACCTGTGTTCATAAGCGGGCTTTGCGCGCTGTGCAACATCAGATCACATGAAACCGGCGCAAATACGAACGATTTTCCAACCTTGGCCCATCCACCATCGCCCTTTCCGCGACGGTGGAAATCTCAACCCGGCATGTTCGCCAAACCGCAAATCCCCGCCTTTGCGGGCAGGGCGATTTTTATCGCACACTCACGCCCAATCCACGCCCCATCCTCGCCTCATCCCTGCCCTATCCCCGCATAATCCTTGGGCGATCCCCAACCTAAAACGCAGGGCGGCATTGCAGCCCCATCAACCTGAAATTTCGCAACAAGACTGGATTTTTCACAATAAAGATGCCATATTAAACAGTGAAATTTACCAAGTAATTGATCGCACTGGAATTTGTGCGATTTGTTTGCTTGGCGAAAGTGCCCGTTAACCGAGATCAACGCGGGCACAGCTCTCAAAAGCTCTCGTCCAGGGAGGACGTTTATGGATATCACCATTGGTGGCCTGTCATCCCAGCAATCCGGCGCACAGTCCGGATCTTCTGTGCGATCTGCGCAATCGTATCTGCCGGGACAAAGTGACTCTGAAAAAACGGGCAACAACAGCGCCTCTGCCTTTGCGGCGGCGACGTCTGTTTCCCTGTCTTCCGCATCGGCCGGTCGTCTTTCCACCGATCAGATCGTTTCTGCCATCAATGAAAGCCTGTCTTCGACCGGTCTTTCCCTGGGCAATGTCGATCCCGGTGAATACACCCCCGAAGCCGTGGCAGAGCGTATTCTGGCCCGCGTTGGCGATTTGATCGCCTCAAACGCCGGTTCAGAAGCCGAAGCCCGCGACATCTTTGACAAAGCCAGCGAAGGCATTGAGCGCGGTCTTAAAGACGCGCGCGAATTCCTCGAAGGCCTCGGTGCGTTGAACGAACAAATCAACGGCAACATCACCGAAACCGAAGAACGCCTGAACGAAGGCCTTAAATCGATCGAGCAGCGCCTGACGGAACTCTATAACAGCTCCGCCTCAGAAGAAGCGGCCGAAGCCGCAACCCCGGCCCGTGACGAGCAGGTCCTGCAATCGCAGGTCACCCAGACCGCACAGGCCAGCCAGGCTTATGCTGAGGCCGGAACCGCCGCCCAGCGCAATGCGCCACGATATGGGACGAACGGGTAACCTAATTACGAACCATCTGTTCGCAGACATCAAAACCGACAGCCAAAGCTGTCGGTTTTTTCGTATCCGCCTACAGCCCTGAGCCCCCCGGCCCCATAGTGTCGTCACTCCCCGGCTGCACACGGAAAATCTTCTTCCCGGCAAGCTGAATGCGGTTAAAGGCGTCTTCGGCCATAAAGCCCGACACAAACGCCATGAACGTCACCAGATACGGGCTGATATCGACTTGGCCGGAGCCATCCGCCCCGCCTTGGGTCAGCATCAACATCCCGGCTTCCGAAAACAGGAATATAGCCATGGCGGCTGCGATCCCCTCGCCGGTCATGATCAACAGCCGTGCGGCGGATAGCCAACTGACATCAGCCCGCCGTCGCCCCCCATCGTTTGCGTTGTTGTCTTTGCGACCTTTTTGCGGGTTTGTCTGATCCGCCTGATTTGCCTGCTTCATCTGATCTGCGGCCTGATGGCCCGACGGGTCATTCCCGTCACCCGATATGCGTTCTTGGGGTGCAGGGGGATCGGATGGGGTTTTGAAATTCTGTCGGGTAAAGGCCACCACCGCGCCAAGTCCCCCGGCCGCCACCGTGACCAACAAGGTCAGCATGATGGTTGGCAACTGGATCAGATAAGACATCACCCGCCCTACGGGGTGTTCAAACATCGACACCAGCGACAATGAATCCCGTTCGCCATCACCGACAAGCCGTTCGATGTCGGCATTGATGTCATTCAGTTCCGCCTGAAGGCTGCTGCGCAACTGGGTGGCCTGTTTTTGTTCGGTACGGATATTGGCCCATTCGATTTGTGCGCGTGTGCTTTTCTCGTCAAAATTCATCATGGTTGCGCGGATATCATCAAGCTGGGCATCGACCTTCTGGGTAAAATCCGGCGCGACCGTCGGGGCAAATTCCGGGTTTTCCATCAAGCCATGTAACCGCGCCATGATCCGGATGCCTTCGGTTCGGATTTGCTCATCGACATCGGCTTCGCTGACCGGCACATCGAGCCTGACGATTGGTTTGGTGCCCTGCTTTGGCGCAGTATTGCCACCACTACCGGAATTCTCGGTGCCATTAGATGCCCCGTTGCCAAAGGGAAGCTCCATATCATCGCCGACCGAAACGGGCATTTCCATACTGGACACAAACAGATAGGCCGCATTTAAGGCCTGTAAGAAATCCTTGGTAAAACCCGCCTCAAACGCGGCCTTGTTATCGACAACCGTGCGGCCAAATCTGGAATAGCTGTCAAACGCCGCCCACCAGGCGGTAATCGCGTCTTTGCGGAGCGTAAATCCCCGCCGGGCGGCATCAAGGGCGTGGGTATCGATCTCTCGAATGCGAAAGCGTAAATCACGCAGGTCTTGGCGCAATTCGGCTTCATGGTGGCCTTCTAAAACCATCCGTTCCAGACTTCCGGGTGAGGATGCGCCAAGTTCGCGGCTAAGGAGATCGCGCTGAATATCGGCGGTAAATCCGGCAAACAGGGTGACGACAAATCCAAGATAAAGCGCACAGGCCAAGCCAACTAAAACAGCCACGCCCAAAACATTTTCAATCCTGAAGCGTTGTTCACTTTCATGGGCCATCACACACCTGCCTTATCGATCCATAAGCTAAAGCATGTTGCATTTAATCTGCCGCATTTTGTTTGTTTTTGGCGTGTCGTTTGGCAAGGCACAGTGTGCAGGGCGATGCGGCGCATCGGTCAAACGGTGTAAAGTCGTCAAACGCCGCCAAAATCAAACCCTTCGGGCCGGGACAGCCTTCCGCCCCGCAGCGTCAAGACCCTTGAACGTAGCCCCGCTACGCCCTGCGGCCCTTTCCTTGCGCGATAGAAGGCTGCCTCCGGCAAAATGAGGTAAATTAAATACAACATGCTTTATCGACGGGCAGCATCAACGGGTGTGAGGGCTCCAGGCGCATCAAGGCGCCGAACCAAAAGATATAACACTGTCTTTCCAGGTTGCTTTGCTTCTATGCTGCATAGCAACCTTTGCCACGACGGGAACACCATGAACACACAGCACCAAACAACCTGGCACAACCTCTCGACGGACTGGATCAACTGGGCAGACCGGCTTGCCCCGGCGGCGGAAAAAATCAATCGTCATATGATTGAGGCGGTTGATCTGAATGCGCTGTCCATCGCACGGAACGGTACGCCAATTGATGTGCTTGATCTGGCATCCGGGGTTGGTGAACCGGCCTTTTCATTCGCCCGCGCGCTGTCGGGCGACCGCGATGTTAGCGCTAACACCCCCGGCATTGTCGGGCATGTAACCGCATCGGATATCGTCCCGGAAATGTGCGAAGGATTGGCCGAACGGGCCGAGGAAGAAGGCATTACCAATGTGTCTGTCATTCCGGCAGACATGGAAAAGCTTCCGTTTGACGATCAATCCTTTGATGTCGTGTCTTGTCGTTTTGGCGTGATGTTTTGTAATGATCCTGACCGCGCGTTGAGCGAAAGCCACCGGGTGTTGCGGTCTGGCGGTCGGGCGGCCTTTATGGTCTGGGCACCGTTGGTGGATAATCCGTTATTTGCCGCCATGGACGCGGTGTTGGGCAATATCCTTGGCATCGGGTTTGACAAGGCCGGGCTGGATCCGTTTTGCTTTGGCAATCTTGATCAATCGATTGACCGGATGGAAACAGCCGGATTTACCGGCATTGCCGCGACAACCCACAGCCCCGCCGGACGCATTCCCGAAACGGCGGCATTCTGGAAACCGCAAATGGATATGCTGTTTGGCAATGTCCTGCGCAATGCATCGGATATGGCGATGGGATCGATTAATGCCGCGATGTTTGAAACACTTTCCCCCTATATCGAAGACGGCCATTTTCAGGTTCCGATTTGTTTTCACGTACTTAGCGGAACACGCGGTTAAACAACCCGGCATCTGACATCTGATTTCATCGAAATCCAAGGAAACCTGCCGCCCGATGCATGGTGGGGTTGCTTTATTTTTCCTTGTCTTTTGCCAAAGCCCGTGGCAAACCGCCCGCCTTGGAAGGATGTTCCTTCCCCTGTCGTAGCACCAGGTTAAAAACACGAAAGATACTCAGTTATGAAGACGATTGTCGTCTGCTCTGGCGGACTGGATTCCGTCACGCTGGCCTATAAGGTCGCGCATGAGCATAAATTACATTCCCTGATTTCGTTCGATTATGGCCAGCGCCATAAAAAGGAACTTGATTTCGCCGCACAGGCTGCGGGTGATCTTGGTGTCAAACATCACATTGTTGATCTGACATCTGTTGGCGCATTGCTGGGCGGATCGTCGCTGACCAGCGATGAGATCGATGTGCCCGATGGCCATTATGCGCAGGAAACCATGCGCATCACCGTGGTGCCAAACCGCAATGCCATCATGCTTGCCGTTGCCTTTGGCGCGGCCGCCAGTGCCGGTGCCGATGCAGTTGCCGCCGCCGTTCATGGCGGCGATCATTTTATCTATCCCGACTGCCGCCCGGATTTCATCAAGGCGTTTGGCGCAATGCAAAACCACGCGCTTGACGGGGTAAAGGACGTTTCGCTGTATACCCCGTTCGTCACTGCGTCCAAGGCCGACATCGCCGCCGAGGCAGGCCGCCTTGGCGTGCCCGTTGCCCGGACATGGTCATGCTATAAGGGCCATGAAACCCATTGCGGCCGGTGCGGCACCTGTGTCGAGCGGCGCGAGGCCCTTGAACTCGCCCGGGTCAAGGACCCGACGGTGTATGAGGACCGCGATTACTGGAAACAGGCCCATGCGGAGCATGTCGCGCGCAAGCTTGCCGGTCAGAACGCGCCCGATAACGTGTCCGATAACGCAACCGAGTAATCCTCATACAATTCATAATCGCGCCATCGATGCCCACCGATACGGGCATGACCCATGGCTGTGAACCGATGTGAGTAACACCGTCATCCCCGCGCAGGCGGGGACCTTGGGGACTTTGCGCTGCATGTGTTGCTGGCGGCAAGGACCCCAAATTCACCGAAAGAAAATCTGATGTTTACCATCACCAAACAATTCGCCTTTTCCGCCAGCCATCAGTTGGCCGGGCTTGATGCCGATCATCCTTGCTCGCGCCTGCATGGTCATAACTATATCGTCGAGGTGGAGCTTAAAGGGGCCACCCTTGATGCCCGTGGTTTTGTCCGCGATTACCGCGAACTTGGTCCGCTGAAACGCATGATTGATGATGAATTTGATCATCGCCATTTAAATGATGTTTTGGCCCATGACCACCCGACCGCCGAACAGCTTGCGCTGTTTTTCTTTGAATGGGCCCATGAACGCTGGCCGGAAGTATCGGCCGTGCGCGTTTCAGAAACCCCGAAAACATGGGCGGAATATCGTCCATGACGGTGCATGATCCGAAATTGGCGGCGTCTTCTGACGACACATCATCTGGCGATAAAATCCGCATTTCCGAGATTTTCGGCCCCACCGTTCAGGGCGAAGGGGCGCTGATCGGGGTGCCGACCGTGTTTGTGCGCACGGGCGGATGTGATTTTCGCTGTTCGTGGTGTGACACCCTTTATGCAGTTGATCCGGCCTTTCGCGCCGATTGGAAACCCATGAGTACGGCGGATGTTTTGGCTGCGGTCAAAAAGCTTTCCGGTAATGCACCGATCCTGATCACGCTTTCGGGCGGCAACCCCGCGATCCAGCCGCTTGGCAAGCTGATTGAACTTGGCAAGAAAGATGGGTTTCGCTTTGCAATTGAAACCCAGGGCAGCATCGCCAAAGACTGGTTTGCCGATCTGGATTTTCTGACCATCAGCCCAAAACCGCCCAGTTCATCAACCGACTTTAACCCCGATGATCTTGCTGCCTGCATCAATGCAGCGCAGCCCGACGGCGTGCTGAGCGGCCCGGAAATTACGCTAAAATTCCCGGTGCGCGATGAAGCCGATCTGATGTTTGCCGATCATGTCCGCAAACTGCATCCCGGCATTCCGGTGTGTCTGCAGCCGGTCAATACAACACCGGCCGAACCCCATCCCGATGGCATGGACGGGGTTGATCTTGATGGCTTAACCCGTCGCTATCGCTGGCTGGTTGATGAAGTCACAAAACGGAAATGGTTTGATGTCCGCGTGTTGCCGCAATGGCATGTCCATGTCTGGGGCAATCTGCGCGGGGTTTAAGATCAAGTCCCCGCCTTCCAAGTAACTGGATTCTTTGAAGACACGTAAAAATATATTTTATACCAAATAGCTGATCCTTTTCATGGGGATCACGGTTTTGGGCCGCAAACGCCTGCCGCCGGTCTGTTGCTATTGCCCCGAAAACAACCACTTATCCAACAGCAGGCGTATGTTCGCCGCCCATTGGAAAGTTACATATCATGTCATTTCGCAATTTCTCGACGAGCCAAGCGAATTCGGGCAAGAAGCCGGAAGCCAATCCCGCTGCGGTTGGACCGGGCAAATCAGCCGAACCGACCCCTGATGCATCTGCTGCTGCCGTCAAACCGGCCCCGCATCAAGGGGCGAACGACTGACGCTTTGGAACGGCGAACGGAGGGGTATGCCCCTCCGCCCGACCACCGAAACCACCCCTGAGAAACACCGCAATATCGGTGAAAATTCATTAAAATATTTAAGGGGCTTATGCGATGACTGATGCCCGCACGACGCAAAAAACCGTCACCTTCGAACATCCATTTCATCTGAAAGGGTTCAAAGACCTCTTTCCGGCGGGCAGCTATATGGTTGAAACCACCGAAAAAATGATCGAAAGCCTGTCCTTCACCGCCTATCGCCGGGTCGCAACCGATTTGCACCTTAAGGCCAAATTGAACGGCATGATGGTCGACCGAATTTTAAACGTCGCCCCGATTGATCTAGATTTTGCCTTGGCACAGGATGCAGATCCCAAACGTCACCCCGAAGCCTAGGAAATACAGGCTTTACAGCCCCCTGTAATGGGAAGTGATTTGCGTTTTCACGCAAATCATACCATATATAAGGCATTCACCATTTCTACCGTGAATGGCAAAAATGGTTGAACGGCGCTTTGAAGTCATTACCCCGACGGTCTTGAGCACGTCCGACGGGAAAAAGCGCCCCCGTAACTGCCGAATGATGTCTGATCACGTGATCCAGACAAATCGCCCGGTAGGTGCATATTCAAAATAAAAACCAGATCCGCACCGCTGAGCGTCACTTTCGGATGCTCGAAGGAGCTATGATCATGAGCATTACCCGCACAACACATCGCACGGTGACGTTCTTTCATCCGTTCCATCTGCCCAACCATGCCGGATTGCTTCCGGCTGGCGAATATGAAGTCGACACCCTTGAAAAGCTAGATCCGAATGCGGCAACGCGAAGCTATATCAAGCTGGAATGTCACGTTTATCTTTGGTCTGAAAAAGACGCAGCAGAAGGAAAGGCAACCTTGTTGGTCGATCCAAAAGTGCTTGAATCAGCACTGGCACTTGATTCCGACCCAATGCGCGAGGATGAGCGCACCCAAATGATCAAATCGTTTGGTGGTGTTCCCGCCGACGATGCCGCCTAATCGATACGGCTTGATCACCAACCAAAACCAACCGGTCAGAGAACGCATGCAAAAAAAATCGCGTCCCAACGTCTCTGCCCGCTATTTCTGGCCCTGCCCGGATTGATGCCGATCACGGCAACTGGATCAACGGTATCAACCATCCCTCATCCTGCATCACTTTAATGCCTTCAAACACCGGTATGGCGGCCAGAAACCACAGGGCATCGCGCGTGGTGGTTAAAAACAGGGCCGGTTTGCACTGTAATGTTTCCGGGGCATGCCAGCGAAACCAGGTCGGTCGAAAACGCGGCACCGTATTTCGGTACGTTGTAAAGGCCGCGCCAAACCGTTCTGCCAGGACCGCTTCTTCGCGCAGAACAACCCCGCGAAACACCCACCAGCATGCAACCGCAAACACCAGACCAATCACCACACTGCCGGTCTGCACCCCGGCACCGAAAGCCCCGATCATGCTGAAAACATAAAGCGGGTTGCGACAGCTTGAATAAGGTCCGGTGGTCACCAGTTCGGCCGTCTTGCGCCCACCGATATACAGCGAACACCATCCACGTCCAAAAATGCACAGCCCGATCGCGCAAAGCCCGACCGCCTCGATCATATCGTGGAGCTGACTTTCGGGATGTGCCAGTGATTGACTGCCCGCCACCACCATCAGCAGGATCAAGACGCCCAACCGAAGAACGCGTTTTCGGCGGCGCTGCAGGGCCTGTAACGCCGCAACATCAGGAGCAGGGTCAGGCGAACGGATTGTGATTGGGTCATCGATTGAACAGGTTGAAGATGGACGGGACATGAAGCGGGCTCCTGCAAGAATAAAACTGCAGAAGCCCTATCGTTATACGGCTGCTTTTGGCGTCCGTTGCTGCGCATCCGGTCGTTCTGATGTGATATCGGACGGGGTGTCCGCTTTGCCGCTATCGCCCCGTTCTTCGGATAACCGCGCGGCTTCACGCACCGCACTTGGCGTTTCCCCGGTCATTTTCTTGAATGCCAGATTAAAGGTCGATTTCGAATTGAACCCGACACTCAGCGCGATATCCAAAATCGTCCGGTCCGGCTCGAGGAGCAAAACCGCGCGGGCTTCGGCAATGCGCGCCCGATTGACGAAATCAAAGAAGCTCTGCCCGACATGATGGTTCAGGACATAGGAAAGCTGATTGGGGGTCAGACCAACCGCACGAGCAAGTTTGGGCAGGGAAACAAGCGGATCAAGCAGGATATCACCGCGCTTCTGGATGTCTTTGAGCTGCGCAAGCGCACGGCTCACCCCGTCTTCATCCAGCAAAGGCCGGACTGCCGTATCTGACACAGAACTTATCGGAACCGTATTGGGATCCTGCTTGGTATCCGATGTCTCGGTGTGCTCCGTCGGAGAGGCTTGCGCAGTCGAAGTGGCGCGTTGAATGCCCGACCGGGTTGCGCTATCGGAATCAGATGGCCAGTCATCCATAACGAACAAAGCCGGTTTGGTGGCGATTTCATAACTCATGGCAAGCAAAACCACGACAAAGGCGATTTCGGTGCCAAACATCTCGGTGCTTTGCGGGAAAAAAAAGCTGACGACCCGACCAACCGCAACAGTGACAAAAACAAGCGTCAAGCCCCCCAGAATGACAATCAGCCAGCGGCGCATGATATTGCGATCCGCCCCGAGCTGTTCCTGCGTCTGGCGAAAATAATGACAGGTCACCCGCCAGATCAGCGCAATATAAAGCGTGATCTGAATGAAGATCGCCGTCCAGCTGAACGCCCCCACGACATCACCGGCCCTGTATCCGCCCGACCAGACGACCGAACTGCCACCATCATGTGTGATCGCCCAGCCAATAAGGTTCAACACCAGCAATGGCAGAATAAAGTGAATCCATGGCTGACTCGACGGGCGCCCCGATATTTCACGGAAATAAAGGTAGATCGCCGGTGCAATCACAAAATTGATCGGATCAAAGAACAGATCGAATATCCGCCCCAGATCCTCGGTCACGAACTGTTCGGTAACGTCTTCGATCAGGTTGAACGCAATCGCGGCAATAAACAGCATCATCCAGCGATTGGCACCAAAGGCCCGCATACCTTCTGAGCGTAGCAGCAAACACAGAAACACCGCCTGCACCAATCCAATGACTGCAACCGTGACATTTACATATTCTGTCCAACCTGCCATTCCGGCCAACTCCTGATCTTTTTACTGCGTCTGTTCGGGTGCCAGATTTGCGGTTCAAACCGGCTATATCGTTTCAATACGCACAACCGGACACAAATGGCGTCCGACTATGCACAAACGGACGCAAGGCCACAGCATTTCCATGCATCTTGTAACACGACACCGCCATAGATCGTCCTGATAGAAAGATTGTCATAAAAACTTCGGCCATCTTTGATTGACTATATCAGTTCGATATATGATAGTCCGATATATATCGAACTGATATAACTGTTCTGGCACCTTCCCCCGCCGGGCGGCGATTGGTTCGCGAAGCTTATAAGGATACAGAACAGAATATGGACGTACGCACACTTTGCCTCGGCGCCCTGATGGGTGGGGAAGCGACCGGATATGAAATCCGCAAGATGTTTGAAGATGGCACGTTCAGCCATTTTCAGATCGCGTCGCTTGGCTCCATCTATCCGGCATTGACCAAACTGACCCAGGACGGGTTGGTTACGTTTGTCGAGCACGAACAGGAAAACCGACCGGACAAGAAGATTTATCATCTGACCCCGGACGGAAAACGCACGTTCCTGCGCACGCTTTTGCAAACACGCCCGGCCGAAGACCGCTATCGATCCGACATTCTGTTCATGCTGACCTTTGCCGAAGAAATGCCGATTGAACTGACCGAAGCCCTGATTGACGAGTTTGCCGCCCGTCATCAAATGATGAGCCAGCAAATCGATCCTGAGAATACCGACAAACATGCCAGCACCTCGACATATGGCCATGATGAAAACGGAAAACCCAATCCGGGCTGTTGTTTTGTTGCGGGTTTGGGGCAGGCCATGTGCGATGCGACCTTGAAATTCATCAAGGAAAACAAACAGGGACTGCTTGAAGAATTGCGAAACTTCAAGGCCAACAAATCCTGATCGGACCATAAGTCCGACAAGCCTTGAAAATACGCCCAAGACGTGCCGACGAAGTGCCAAAGACGCATTCCGCCACTGGAATATTTGAGGGAACAAGAACATGAATGCTTCACGCCTGATTGCCATTTTACTGGTTTTGGGGGCCGTTATCTGGATCGGCAGCGCCTATCTCGACGATGATGTCGAAGAACAGGCAGCAGCCCAATCCAATGAGGAAACCGGTGCCGCACACACCAAGCCCCACGCAAGTGTACGCACCATCACCAGCACGGCAGTCGATCATGTTGACTATCTGAGAATTTCTGGCCGCACCGAAGCGGTCATTTCGGTTGAAATCCGTGCGGAAACCGAGGCCCGCGTCACCGAAATTGGCGCAACCAAGGGCCAGACCGTAAAAAAAGGCGACGTAATTGCCAAATTGTCGGTTGATGACCGTCAGGCACGCGTTGCCAAGGCACGCGCCCTTGTCGCCCAGCGTGAACTTGAAAATTCCGCATCAAAAAGTTTGGCCGAAAAAGACTACCGGTCCAAAACCGGTGTCGCACAAAGCCTGGCCCTGCTGGAAGAAGCCCGTGCAGACCTGTCGATTGCCCAGACCGAATTAAACAACACCGAAATCCGCGCCCCGTTTGACGGCATTGTTGAAAACCGTCCGGCTGATATTGGCGATCTTTTGTCAATTGGCGATCCGGTTGCGACCATGATCCAAGCCGACCCGATGCTTGTGGTGGCCCATGTTCCCGAACATTCGATTGGCGCAATTGACCTTGGACAATTGGCCAATGTCACGCTGTATGATGGGACGCAACATGACGGTATTGTCCGCTATACCGCACGTGTTTCCGATAATAATACCCGCACATTCCGGGTTGAGGTCGAAATCGACAATGCGGATTTGCGCATTCCCGATGGCATGACCGCAGAACTGCAAGTTCCGGTTGGCACCAAACGCGCCCATCAGGTTCTGCCATCCGTTCTGACCCTAAATGACGAAGGTCAGCTTGGCGTGCGCACAGTTGTTGACGACACCAAGGTCGCATTCCTGCCGGTTGATCTTCAGGGCGGCAGCCGTGAACGGGTTTGGATCGGTGGCCTTCCCCAGGAAATCGAACTGATTGTCGTTGGTCATGACTGGGTCAAGGAAGGGGCGATTGTTGATGTTGTCCATCTTGAATCCGATGGCACCGGCCTGCCCATTCTGGCAAAGCCTGAAAAAACGGATCCTGATAGCAACACCACCCTGTCAGAAAAATCCGCGCATTAAACGCGTGACATGAGGAGATTACGAAAATGTCCCTGATTGATCATGCGTTACATCGATCGCGTACTGTCATTCTGGTTTTGGTCCTGCTGCTTGCGGCCGGTTGGGTTGGCTATAACACCATCCCGAAGGAAGCCGACCCGGACGTTCAAATTCCGGTTCTTTATGTCACCATGCATCATGAAGGCGTTTCGCCCGAAGATGCCGAACGCCTTTTATTGCGCCCGATGGAACAGGAATTACGATCCATCGAAGGTGTGAAGGAAATGACGTCCCAGTCCTATCAGGACGGGGCATCGGTGACGCTTGAATTTTATTCCGATGTCAATATCGACGAAGCCTTGGCCGACGTGCGCGAACGGGTAGATATCGCCAAATCCGAATTGCCCGCAGATACCGACGAGCCCAAAGTTCACGAAGTGAACCTGTCGCTGTTCCCGGTTTTGGTGGTGACACTTTCGGGGGATGTTCCAGAACGTGCTTTGCTGCGCGTGGCCCGTGATCTTGAAGATTCCATCGAAGGTCTTCCGGCTGTGCTTGAAGCCAATCTGGCCGGCAACCGTGAAGAACTGGTCGAATTCATCATCGACCCGATGAAAATCGAGGCCTATCGCCTGAACGGTATTGATATCGTTTCACTCGTTCAAAGTTCAAACGCGCTGGTTGCTGCCGGTTCGGTTGATACCGGCACGGGCCGCTTTAACATCAAGGTTCCCGGCCTGTTTGAAAGCGTGAATGACATTCTTGATATGCCGCTGATTGTTGATGGCGATTCCGTCATCCGGTTCCGCGATATCGGTGATGTTCGACGCACATTCAAGGATGCCGAAAGCTTTGCCCGGCTAAATGGTGAACCCGCGATTGCGATTGAAGTATCCAAACGCGTTGGTGAAAACATCATCGAAGTCATTGATGCGATCAAAGCCACCACCGCCGAAGCCCAACAAGCCTTCCCGCCGAACCTGACCGTCAGTTATTCTCAGGATAAATCATCTGATATCCGCACCATGCTGACCGACCTTCAAAACAGCGTGATCCTTGCGGTCTTGCTGGTGATGGTTGTTGTCATCTGGTCGCTGGGCTGGCGTTCGGGGCTTTTGGTTGGCCTTGCCATTCCGGGATCGTTCCTGACCGCAATCCTTGTTCTGTGGGGATTGGGCATGACGGTCAATATTGTTGTGCTGTTCAGCCTGATCCTTGCTGTCGGGATGCTGGTCGATGGTGCGATTGTGGTAACCGAATATGCCGATCGCAAAATGATTGATGGTCTACACCGTCGCGAAGCCTATCCACTGGCGGCAAAGCGCATGGCCATGCCAATTATTGCCTCAACCGCAACAACGCTTGCCGCATTTCTGCCGCTGGCTTTCTGGCCAGATGTCGTCGGCGAGTTTATGAAATTCCTGCCGATTACGGTTCTGTTTACCCTGACCGCATCGCTTGCCATGGCACTGATCTTTGTGCCGACGGTGGGGGCGTGGTTTGGCAAACCGGGCAGTGACAGCAATGAAAGCCTCGAAGCAATTGCCGCCGACCATGCCGAAGAAATCCACAAGGTCAAAGGCGGCACCGGTTTCTATATCCGCATGCTTAAAGGATCGCTTCGCTTTTACTGGATTGTTGTGCCTGCGTCCTTTGGCATTCTGATTTCGGTTTGGGCGTCCTTTGGTGTTCTTGGCAAAGGGGTGGAGTTTTTCCCGTCGGTTGAGCCGGAAGTCGCCATTGTTCAGGTCCGTGCGCGTGGCAATATGTCCTATTTCGAACAGGATGCGTTGCTCAAAGAAGTTGAAAACCGCATTCTGGCCCTTGATACCCATCATGAAGGTCAGAACTGGTTTGATACGGTTTATGCCCGTTCGGGCAATGGTGCGGGTGGCAACGAAGCCTCTGAAGACGTGATTGGTGTCATTCAGCTTGAATATGCTGATTGGCAGACACGCCCGAAGGCCACCGAAATTGAAAAACGCATCCTGACCGAAACGGCCGATCTTGCCGGTATTCAGATCGAAGTCAGCGAAGAGGAAGCAGGTCCGCCGCAGGGTAAGGATATCCAGATCCAGCTGCGGTCATTCTATCCTGACCTTCTGGACGAAACCGCGACCAAACTTGTCACGGGTTTGCAAGATATGGGCGGGCTGTATAATTTCGAAGACGGTAAATCGCCCCCTGGCATTGATTGGGAATACACCGTTGATCGCGCACAGGCCTTGAAGTTTGGGGCCGATATCAACCAGATTGGCAATGTCGTCAAACTGGTGACCAACGGGATCAATTTTTCGACCTACCGCCCGGATGATTCAACCGAGGAAATTGATATTGTCGGGCGCTATCCGGCCCAATATCGATCCCTTGACGAGTTGGAAAACCTTCAGATCGTGACGGAAAAGGGATTGGTGCCACTTTCCAATTTCATCACCCGCACGCCAACACTTAAAACCGGAACCCTGTCGCGTGTTGACAGCCGCCGCTCCCTGACGGTCAAGGCCGATGTTCTTGATGGCGTTCTGGTTGATACCAAACTGAATGAAGTCAAAGAATGGATGGCCGGCCTTGAAATCGATCCGCGTGTTTCGGTCGAATTCAAAGGACAGGATGAAGAACAGCAAAGGTCGGCAGACTTCCTTGTGAATGCCTTTACCGTCGCCCTTTTCATCATGTTCATCATTCTGGTGACCCAGTTCAACAGCATCTCAAGTTCGCTTCTGATCATGATTGCCATCATCATGTCGACAGCGGGTGTGTTCCTTGGCCTTATGATCACCAATCAGGCGTTTTCGATTGTGATGAACGGGATTGGTGTTGTCGCACTGGCCGGGATTGTTGTGAACAACAACATCGTTCTGATCGATACATTTGACCGGTTAAAACATACCGCAGGCAGCATCGAAGATGCGATCCTGCAAACCGGCGCACAGCGTTTGCGTCCGGTGATGCTGACCTCGGTGACGACCATTCTTGGTCTGGTGCCGATGGTGCTTCAGATCAACATCGATTTTGCGGAACGTGCAGTATCGATCGGCGCACCTTCCACCCAGTGGTGGGTACAGCTTTCAACATCGATTGCGTTTGGTCTGGCCTTTGCCACGGCCTTGACACTGATCTTTACGCCCTGTGCGTTGATGATGCGTCACAAGCTTGGCGGCGGTCTCGGGAAGCTCCGCCCTTGGGTTGGAAAACATGCATCCACTGTCATGACCAAGATCAGACCGCAAACAACCAATTGACCCCATAGCCGCGCGACTTTTCCCCCGACCCCGCCGCGCGGTTACACCGGCCCCCTCCCCGGGGGCCGGTGAACTTTTATCAGAACGGACTCAGAACGCCCCAAACATCGACTATCCTTACGTATGAATACCTACGCGGAAGAAATACATACTTTCCTAAGAACTCTTCTTTTATTCTGATGGCAAAATAAAAGAAAACCGGAACCGGGAACTGGGGATCGCAATGGCGTGGCATTTTAAAAACCCTGCGAAATCATGCATGATCGCGACGGCATGTTTGTTTTCTGTACTTGCATCGACAGGGGTGCAGGCACAGACACCTGACGCTCCTCCAACCATGACATGGACGGTTCCGCCCTTTGCCCCGGCCTTTATCACGGATGGTGATGCCTTGACCGGCTATGCGGCAGATACCCAAAACTGGTTCGCCGCCCTGATGCCGGGATATCATCACAGCGTCTTGCAGGTTCCCTTGGCCCGTTTGTTGGCCGAAATGAAAAATGGTGAAGGTGATTTACGCTGTTCGACAACCTTGATCCCAACCCCTGAACGGCAAGAATATATCGTCTTTGCCAAGACCATTTTGCTTCATCTGCCGATTTCAGCCATCGTGCGGGCCCGCGATACGGAACTGTTTGATCCCTATCTTGATGGCGAAGGCCATCTGGTGCTTTCGCAAATGCTTGCAGATAGCGACTTAACAACGGCTGTGCGTATTGGTCGGGCTTACGGCACTTTGGTTGATAACTATCTTGACGTGAACCGCGAAAGCCCGCAGGTCATGGAAGTGGCTGATGATACCAAGTTTCTGCGCATGCTTAGTCTGGACCGGATTGACTGGACGCTTTTCTTCCCGTCAGAAGCCGAATTTTACCGTCGCGATCAGACGCCCGACCTTGAAATCAAGGCCATCCCGATTGCTGGTAACACAACCCTGCTTGAAGCAACCATTGGCTGTGCCGACACACCCGCAGGACAAAAGGCCATTGCTGAAATCAACGCGATTATTGAACAATATCCCTCCATGCCATGGACGGAATTCTATGCCGAATGGCTAAGTCCGCCAGATCGGGAATGGTTCAACGCCGCCAAATCGCAATATATCAATTCAGATCAATTCGAAGCCCGCCTTGAATACCGCCCAGCAGCCATCGGCACGAACACCCAAGAATAATCTTAACAAGTATTTGCAATTGTTCCGTTCAATACCCTTATAAGTATATCACTCATATCATAGTATTGAACGGAGACACCGGCAATGCGCCCCACTTGCCAAGGCCTTTTACGTGCGTTTCATCGTGGATTGCTGGCATCTGTTATCTGTCTTTGCAGCCTTGTAATAAGTGCTGCCGGTTCTGTTGCGCACAGTGCGGAAAAAGACGATATCGTTTGGGCCTTGACGCCATTGCCACCCGCGATGCTTGAAACCAACGGCGAAATCACGGGATATGGCGTTGATATCCTTGACTGGTTTGCCGACCAGCTTCCGCAATACACCCATCGCAAAGAAATCGTTCCTTTGGCCCGGTTGCTTCAAACCATTACCGGGCCTGGCACCTTTTGCAATATCGGCATGAACCCAACGCCTGAACGTCAGCAAATCCTGCATTTCACCGACGCGGTTCTGCCGCACTTGCCGGTCAGCTTGATTGTTGATGCCGCGCGCGATCATAAACTGAAGCCGTTTCTGACCGACAACGGGCAAGTCGATCTCGACCTTCTGATCACGGAAGGTAAACTTGATGGTGGATTGCGTTCAAAACGATCCTATGGCCCGTTCATTGATCGCATCGTGCAAAACCATCCCGATAATCCCCGCATCAGCCAGATCGGCAATGATGCCAATTTCCTGCAGCTGATCGCACTTGGCCGTATGGATTGGACTTTGTATCTTCCGGCTGAAGCGGAATATCACCGCCGCACCAAACTGCCCGACACAGTGTTTTCAAGCTGGCAAATCGCAGGCAATGACCAACTCATGCCGGCATCGATTGCGTGCAGCAAAAACGCAACCGGCGAGAACATTGTGACCGAGATCAACGATCTGGTGCGAAAGCATCCGGAAATGCCCTGGGCGAAATTCTATTCCTCGTCCCTTTCCGATGCCGATCAGATCCGCTATCAGCAGGCTCTCAAGCATTATTCATCGGGCAGAAAGACAAACCCTACACCGTTTGCCGATCAATAAGCCCGGTTGATTTTCATCTTGGCAGCCATGCAATCACCGTCCTTGCGCCTGCCCACGTGACACGTTAACAAGCGCGCCTCGGTTGAACCGGCACGGGCGACACCCAACGTTTATGCCGATCTGTCCGGTTCCTGTGGTGTGTCAAACGCGAAAAGACATTATGAAACGGCCTCAGCGATCCAAATCCAGTTCTTTGTGGAACGGTGTCCCTCTGCCCATGCCTGCTAAGCTGGCAACGGCTGTTTTAGCGTTATGCATGCTGTTGCCAAGCACCCTTGTTCTTGGCAATACCGCCGCGCCCGATCCGCAACGGCATCAGCCACACCAGATGCCGGGCCAGCATACGCACGGCTCGCAGCGGATGGATGAAGGCATCGTCTGGGCAATAGATATTGTTCCACCAGCATTTTATCTTGAAGACGGGCAGTTGAGCGGGTTCGGCTCGGATGCAGTCAACTGGTTTATCAATTCCATAGGCCACCACACCATCAAGGTCCTGCCCCTGCCCCGTGGCCGGGCATTCGAGGTCATGCACCATGCCAATATGTCTGGGGATCACACAGTTTGTATTCCCGGCGTTCTGGAAACACCACAACGGGCCCGTGACTTCATCCTGAGCAAGCCGGTTTTTTCACAACTGCCCGTTTCCCTGATCATCAAGGCAGACCGGGAACCCGAATTTGCCCCGTTCCTGACCAATGCAGGCGAAATTGATTTGGCACGCCTGCTGCGCAATGACCGCTTCTATGCCGCACTGGAAGCCGGGCGGTCATATGGCCTGATCGTTGATGACATTCTGCGCCCTTATGAATCTGGCAAGCATATCCAGAAGACCAGACAAACCGCAGAATTCACCACAATGCTTGAACTACAGCGTATTGACTGGTTTCTCGCCTATCCAATCGAGGCCGAACATCAGCGCAAATCCGCCAACCAAGACGGCATGATCAAATCACTGCCAATAGCCGGGATGCCAGAAACACTTGATGCCAGAATCGCGTGCAGCATAACGGATACCGGGCGGCATTTGGTCGAACATACCGATGCCATCATCGCAGACTTCCCGGAAATGCCATGGGCGGAGGGATATATTGAATTGCTGTCCCCCGATGATGCCAAGCGTTATCGCGCCCTGGTCCTCAAACGGCAGGCCTCTCAGTAAGCGCCCACATCAAAAGTCCTGATCGGTAGTCCGCCATAAAGCCGCATCCCGGAACACAAAAAGCCGACACTTCTGCCGGCTTTTTGAAATCTTCCTGATACGCTGGTCAGTTCTGATGAACGCGATTAAGGCCCTCTTCGGGGTCATCATCGGGTTGGCCGTCATCATCTTCTTCATCGACCTTGTCGATATGCTGCTGGTTCTCAACCCCCATACGACGGTAGGAACGGTAAGATAGCGGCATGGTGATGAAATAGATCGCAGCAATGGCCGACAGGGTCAGCCACGGCGAGGACACCAGAAACGCAACCGATGCGCCGAATGCCAACATCAAGGGCAAGACCCACGCACGCGGGATTTTGACCTTTTTAAAGCTGTAGGTCGGCAGACGCGACACCATCAGACACGCAATCAAGACACCATAAGGTGCAACGATATACGGGCTGTCAAAGATGCCTTCGCCAAACTGGAAGGTCAAAACGATTGGCCACATGGCAAGGGCGGCTGCCGCCGGGGCGGGAACCCCGGTGAAAAAGCGATAGGCCCATGTCGGCAATTCCGGCTCGCCGAGCATCTGGGTGTTAAACCGTGCCAGACGCAGCATCATGCAAACCGCAAACAGCAACGACAATGCCCAACCGATTGATCCAAATTCATGGAGCGACCAGAAATACAGCATCATCGCCGGTGCAACGCCAAAACAGACAAAGTCCGACAGGCTGTCAAGTTCAGCACCAAAGCGGCTTGACGCGTTCAGCATGCGGGCCAGACGGCCATCAAGACCGTCAATGATCCCGGCAATCAGAATGGCGGCAACGGCGGCCTCCCATCGATCCTGCATCGCAAAGCGGATCGAGGTCAGACCGGCACACATGCCCATCATCGTCGCAACATTGGGCACAAGCCGCGTTAACGACATGGCCTTAAAGCGGCGCGGACGACGGGTAGGTTCGATGCCGCCAGCCATTAGCGGATCTCCCCGATAGCGGCTTCTTTGCCCTTGACCGAAACATCGGCAAGAACCGTTTCACCCGCAATCGTGGTCTGACCGACAATCACGTTCGGCGAGACACCTTCAGGCAAATACACATCAACGCGCGAGCCAAAACGGATCAGGCCAAAACGCTCACCAGCCTTAAGCTGTGATCCGGTTCCGACATCACACAAGATACGACGAGCAACAAGGCCTGCGATCTGGACAACACCGAACTCACGGCCTTCTTTGTCACGGACCAGAAGGATCTGGCGTTCGTTATTGTCAGATGCTTTATCCAGCTCTGCATTGACGAACTTGCCCGGAACATAGGCCTCGCCGATGATTTCGCCATTGACCGGGCAACGGTTCACATGGACGTTGAACACATTCATGAAGATCGACACGCGCGTACGCGGGGTCTTGTCTTCAAGTTCCAGTTCTTTGGGCAGCGGCGCCTGCGAAATCATGCATACGCGGCCATCTGCCGGCGAGATCACCAGATTTTCATCGGTCGGTGTGATGCGATCTGGATCACGGAAGAAATAAGCACACCACAATGTCAGGATCACACCGATCCAGCCCAGCGGTTCCGCAATCAGGAACAGGCCCAAAGTGATCGCCGCGAAAATTGCTACGAATTTCCAGCCTTCAGGATTAATCGGCACAAGAACGGATTTCAAAGTCTTAATTCCCTGGTTGCCATGGATTGGGCATATCAATTCGGCACCATTGGTACCATGCGGGGGCGTTCTTAGCATCTAGTGATGACAAAGGGCAACGCAACCCTGCAGAACTGTATCGCCCTCATAAAAACAAAGGGCAGAACACACTTATCATGTGTTCTGCCCTTCGAAAAGAAAAGCGATGCTTACTGAGCTTTTTCTTCGCTGGGCAGTGCAAATATCTGCCCAGGATAAATCAGATCAGGGTCGCGGATTTTTTTGCTGTTCTGATTGTAGATGACCCAATATTTCAGGCCATCGCCATAGGTCCGACGTGCAATCCGCCACAGGCTGTTGCCCGGCTGAACAACATAGCGTGAACCCGGCTCAAGAATTTCTTCCGGCTTGGCCCGTTCGAACGGAATTTCCACACGCGCGGTGACTTTATCGGATGCATCAATCTGATCGGCACGCATCGTGTAATTGCCCGGTTCAATCGGCTCGCCAATGGTCAGCGCCCAATTCCCGTTTTCGTCCGCAGGGGCCGTTCCGACATGCTTGTTATCAAGATAAATCCGAACGGTATGATCCAGATCGGCCTTGCCCGACATCGCAACGCGACCTTCGGTGTCGTAATCGACGATATCAATCGACAGGCGCGGCATTTTTGCAGTTGGCTCATCGCCATCCTTCGGCGTTGCCTCAGCCGTTTCGGTTACCGGTTCGGGCGTCGCTGTCGGGCCCTGCAACACAGTGGCCGCACCATCACCTGTGGATGGGACTTTAAGCGCAATGATTGGCTGTTCTTCGGCAGGCTTCGTATCGGTGCTTTCGGTGTCGCTTAGCGCGGGTGCCGGTTTGGCATCCGGGATCAGGACGACAACCTTGTCATCAGCTTTGCTGATTTTTCCGGTTTCGTCTTCGGACTCAAGCGACAGTTCGCGATCCCCGCTGGTCAGTGGCTTGCCCGGAAGGACAACCCATTCGCCGCGCTCATCCGCCGTTGCTTCGCCGATGACTTCGTCACCTTCGCGAATGACCACTTTGCTGTTGGGTTCTGCACGACCGGCAATCACGGCATTACCATCCGGGCCGATGCGCACAACATCAAAGCTTGGATTGGTAATGGCCGGCGCCGTCGTTTCCGACGTCGAGTCCGGTTCCGTGGTCGGGACCTCTGACATTTCAGTGGTCGAAACAGCAGGCGGTTGCATTGCTTCCGGTGCGGTTTCTTCATCCGCACTCTTGGTCAGCATGTAATTTAGCGCAATCGCTGCAATGATCAGTACAACGCCGACAATGACGAGGATATAGGGTCGTTTCACCGGAAATATCCTTGAACGATGTTTATGTTATCGGGGCCTGGCCCCATGGTCGCATCGAAAGCCTTGGTATTGCTTGCCATCTTCCCCTCAAACAACCCGCTTCGACGCGTTAATTAGAAACTTGTACTACTTTCAGTCCACAGTTTCCATAACGTAACGAACAAACGATATCGTGCAACCGTTAGGTAAAGATGAATAGAATCAGTCTGTTTGCATAAACATTAAGGACGGCCTCTAGGAAATGGTTCCCGCCATCTGCGCACCGACATAGGCAACCAATGCCGCCATGATCAATGGCAGGGCCAAAACCCCGAACCGGATCACGCTGCCCAGTATCACCGCCTGTGCCGGGTTTCCCGCCGGAATGTGGGCTGCAAGCCGTGGCCCGGCCCGCCCTGCCGAGACCACCAAAAGCAGAACGGCAAAGGAAACACAGGATGCAGGCATGCTGATCATGACCGCTGCCGCACTTGCCATCAACGCACTGACAACGCCAAGCCAAACAGCAACACGGTATTGCGGGGCGGCCTTTTCAGACACCAACGCAACAACCAGAGCGATCCAAAGGGCAGCCTGAAACACCACGTGATCCCGCAATCCGAATTGATCGGCAATAATCCCCTGCCCCAATGCCAGCGTCATCAAGACGGCCACCGGTCCGGGTTTGGCGATAATTGCCAGATCAAGCGGCCCATCTGTTGAGGCTGACTTCGCCGTTTTGGCCTTGGTCGCGCGGGTTGCTTTGGTTTTCTTACCCTTGCCGGATGTGGCAGACGGGTCTTCATCTTCGGAAAAGTCGGGACGTGTGACCCACAGGAAAGTGGCGCCAACAATCAGGAATGCCAGCCAAGCCAGCAACTTAACCGCAAACGGATGATAGGAAAGACCACTTACCGGGGCGGCAAGAACCAGCCAGGCCCCAAGAATTACAAGAAGGACGGCAACAATCAGACTGATGCGTTCTGATAGTTTGGCAAAATCAAGGATCGCACCACAGACACCACCAAGGACCAGCATCAACAACGCCGCACCAATGCCGCCACGCGCGGTTTCAGGCAAGCCGATGGCCGCAGGCACGGCAACAGCCACTGCCGGAATAATCGCCCCAAGTACCAGACGCCGCGCCACCGCGCGATCCAGACCAAGCCACAGGGCAAGCATCAGAACGGCGGCAATAATACCCGATACCAGAATGGCGAGAATAAAGGGGTTGTCGACAAACACGTTGGGCGATCCTGCCTTCTTTTTGTTTCATGAATGCGCAGCAAGACGTTTTCCTGCTGCGCTGGTCCGGCTGCACTAGCCTTCCCACAATCAGGTTCATAACTTGTTAACCCTCAGGCGAAACATGCCCGATTAATCAAGCTGTCAGACCTGATTGGCCTTTTTGCAGGTAAAAGCAACGAAAATGCGGCGCGATCACGTCATTAAAATTTAAATGCTGCCCTGCGGAAATTCTTGCCCCAAGGCCGGTTTGATCGGCTATGGTCACTGTGAGTACGGGTGTGCGGCGGTGTTATCTGCTGTTGCCCGCTACCTGCGAAACAAAAAGCAAAAGGCAGGTCGCCATGACAAATGTAAAATCAATCTGTGTATTCTGTGGCGCATCGGACGGCAAAGATCCCCGTCACATGGAAAATGCCATCGCCTTTGGCAAAATGATGGCCGAACGCGGCATCAAGCTGGTCTATGGCGGAGGCCGCATTGGCCTGATGGGGGCTGTTGCCGATGCCGTCATGAAGAATGGCGGCGAAGTGGTCGGCATTATCCCCGCACATCTCGACGATATCGAAGTCGGCCATACCGGCCTTTCCGAATTGATCGTGTGCAAATCCATGCATGAACGCAAAGTCGAAATGTTCAAGCGGTCCGACGCCTTTGTCACCCTTGCCGGGGGGCTTGGCAGTCTGGATGAAGCATTTGAAGCCATGACCCTGCGTCAACTTGGCATCCATGACACTCCGATGGTGTTTTTCAACGCCCTTGGCTATTGGGATAAATGCCTTGATATGATCGATGGCATCATTGCCGATGGCTTTGCGCGCGAAAGCCACAAAAACCTGTTCACGGTTGCCAATACGCTGGAAGAAATTTTTGAACAACTTGCCGCCGAACCGGCCCCGAAATTCGATCCGCGCGAAAAACTGTTCTGAGTTTGCGCCTGATCTGGTGGTGACACCGCAGAATCCGGTCCTTAAACACCATCGTAAAGCCGATCAAACCGCCCTTTTCACAAGGGCGGTTTTCTTTTGGTCATTCGGATCTCTAGAGACACCAAAAACGATCTTTGATCCGCGACTCCCACGCCGCTATCTGACAGGCAGCGCATCACGAGTTGAGTGATCCCTCGCCTTTCCCCCTGCTGCCCTTCTTCATTTTTCTGGCCGAACGCCTGCATTGTCAGCAATCACGATACATTTAAAGTTACAAGACAATTGACACTCGCAATTTACGTTACTTATAAAGTTACATGAATAACCAAAATCGCATTCCGACCAGACAAACAGGACCAAGATCATGATCCCCAAAACGATCTCCAACGAAACATCCCCTCGCCCGATATTTGATGTCGCCATTATCGGTGGCAGTTTTGCCGGACTGACCGCCGCAATGCAGCTTGCCCGCGCCCGACGCAATATCTGTGTGATTGATGCGGGCAAACCGCGTAATCGATTTGCGCTGACATCACACGGTTTTCTGGGGCTGGATGGCAAAAGCCCGACGGAAATTCGCAAGACGGCGATATCACAGCTCATGGCCTATCCCACGGTTACCATGCGCGACGGGCTGGTCAGCCACGCCGAACCCCATGCAGGTCCATATGACAGCGACATGCGTTTTGACATTACGATCGAGGGCAGTGAATGCATCACCGCGCGCCGCATCATTCTGGCAACCGGTGTGCGCGATATCCTGCCCGATATTTCCGGCATGACAGAACGTTGGGGCGTAACAGTTTTGCATTGTCCTTATTGCCATGGATATGAAGTCCGCGACGAGCAGATCGGCGTCATCGCCACCATGCCCCAATCAAGCCATCAGGCAATGATGCTGCCCGATTGGGGGCCGACAACCTATTTCACGCAAGGCGTCTATCTGCCCGATGACGAGACGAGCGCAAAAATGGCGCAACGTGGCATCACGATTGAAAACAGCCCCGTGGTCGCACTTCTGGGAACCGCCCCGGTACTTGAGGCGGTGCGTCTGGCAGATGGCCGCACGCTGCCGATCACAGCCGTCTTTACCGGACCGAAAGTCGCTATGCCGTCTCCCGTTGCCGGGTTGCTTGGCTGTGCCTTTGATGACGGACCACAAGGCCCGTTCATCAAAGTCGATGCATCACAGGAAACCACTGTACCCGGCATTTTTGCCGCCGGTGATGCTGCGGCCGCCCGTCATAATGCAACCCTTGCCTCGGCCGCGGGGATCATGGCCGGATTTGGTGCCCATCAATCTTTGATCTTTGCCTGATCCCGGTCGAGCAAACGCTACGCCGGTACAATGCCGCCCGATATCCGGGCGGCATTTCTGTCACAAATCGCCGTTCAACAGGGTGTTTGAACTGACATTCAGGTGAACATCTTGTCTTAACACAAGCCTTTCTGCGGCTTTCACCCTCCCGCCCAACATTCATCTGAATGTCATGCTTCTGAAATCTTAGTGACAACGAAGCCGCGTATGATCGTTTTCATGTTCAAAGCAACAAGTTGAACGATCAAATGAATATTTCGACCCGCCAACGCGACATCATCGACATTCTGCGCCGCGACAGCTTTGCCTCGATCGAAGCCCTTGCAGATCATTTTGCCGTCACACCGCAAACAGTGCGCCGCGACGTCAATATGCTCAGCGACGCCAATCTGGTGCGCCGTCGCCATGGCGGTGTTGAATATGCCGGTGAACCGGGCATGAACCTGTCTTATGACAGTCGGCAAGTCACCAATATTGCCGCCAAACATGCCATATCGCTGCATGTCGCCAATCTGATCCCCGATGGCGCATCGATCCTGATCGGGATTGGCAGCACGTTGGAGCTGGTCGCGCTTAATCTGGTCGATCATCGCCATCTGACCGTGATCACCAACAATCTGAATGCCGCCATGGCGCTGGGCAACAATCCCGGCAACCGGATTGTTATTCCCGGTGGGACGCTGCGTTTACCAGATCGCGACGTCATCAGCCCGGACGCCGAAGCGATGTTTAACAATTACAAGGTCGATTACGGCCTGTTCGGGGTTGGCGGGATCGAACCCGATGGAACGCTGACCGATTTTGACCACCGCGAAGTGTCTCTGCGTCAGGCGATTGCCGGGAATTGCCGCAATTCCATTCTGGTTGCCGACAAATCGAAATTTGGTCGCCCCGCCCCGGCCAAGGGCGGGCATATCACCGACCCGGACATTGTCGTTGTCGACAGCATCCCCGATGGGCCATTTGCCCCCCTGTTTGATCGACAAGACGTCCGTTCACGCCTTCACATTGCAAAAAGCGAAGTTCTTAAATGACGGCCGAAACACCCTTTATCCAGATCCATTCCGTATCGCGCGTGTTTAACGGCGGCAACGGGGTGCATGATCTTTCGATTGATATCCCGCGCGGCAGCTTTGTTGTTCTGCTTGGCCCGTCGGGCTGTGGCAAATCGACAACCCTTCGTCTTATTGCCGGTCTGGAAACGGCTGATCAGGGTCGTATTTTGATTGATGGCACAGATGTCACCAACAGCCCCCCGTCAAAACGGGGATTGTCGATGGTGTTTCAATCCTATGCCCTGTTTCCGCATCTTGATGTGGCGGAAAACATCATCTTTGGCCTGAAGGTCCGCAAGACCCAGAAGGACGAGATTAAAACCCGCCTTGCCGAGGCGCTTAATGTCACCGGCCTTGAAGGATATGAAGACCGCAAACCGTCCGAGCTTTCCGGGGGGCAGCGCCAACGTGTGGCATTGGCGCGTGCGATTGTCGCTGGTCATCCGCTGTGTCTGATGGATGAGCCGTTATCAAACCTTGATGCCAAATTACGCCATTCCGTGCGCAAGGACATTCGTGATCTGCAGCAACGTCTTGGGATCACGGTTGTCTATGTCACCCATGATCAGACCGAAGCCATGAGCATGGCCGACATTGTTATCCTGATGAAGGATGGCAAGATCGAGCAATCTGGCAATCCGGCGGATCTTTATCTGCAACCGGCCAGTGCCTTTGCCGCCGGTTTTGTTGGCAGTCCGCCTATGGCGCTTTTGCCCGCCTCCGCCCTGCCAGAAGATGTCATTCCCGAAGGCCACGCTGCCAACACCCTGACCTTTGGCATCCGCCCCGAAGATTTAGCTCTTTCGACCGAACCGGATAAAGCGCCTTGGGGCATCGCCGCCACCGTCACGGGCAGCGAATTTTTGGGTGCAGAAACCTATGTGTTTGTCGCGATCCCCGGAACGGACGGGGCAACTGCCCGCCTGCCCGGTCGCGTCCATATTTCGCCCGGGACAGAAGTCTCGCTCAGTTGGGCTGGCGCTGCAGCCCACTGGTTTGATGGCGAAACCGGTCATCGTCTTGCATCGATGAAGACCAGCCATACAGCGCAAGAAAAACCTTCAAGCATCGAAACTGACACTGCAATTCCGACATTGTAACAGGGAAACCATGTCCATGCGTAAGATCGTAACCAGTGCCGCCTTTGCGGCCGGACTGATGGCAACGGCGGCAACGCCTGCCTTTGCTGCGACCGAATTGACCATGTATTATCCAATCGCTGTTGGCGGCCCGCTGACCGACGTGATTGACGGCATGATCGAAGGTTTTGAGTCCGAACACCCGGACGTCAAAGTAAACGCCATCTATGCAGGCAATTATGACGATACCCGTCTGCGCGCCGTATCGGCGATCAAAAGCGGCGACCCGGCACAGCTTTCCGTCATGTTCTCGATCGATGTGTATGATTTGATCGAACAGGACCTGATTGTTGCGTTTGACGATGTGGTCAAAACCGCCGAAGACAAAGAATGGCTTAAAGGCTTTTACCCGGCCCTGATGGCCAATGGCACGGTCGATGACAAAACCTGGGGCATCCCGTTCCAACGTTCGACCATTGTCATGTACTACAACAAGGACATGTTCCGCGAAGCCGGCCTTGATCCGGAAATGCCGCCAAAAACCTGGGAAGAACTGGTGTCGACCGGTAAAGCACTTTCCAAAGACGGCAAATGGGGCCTGATGGTGCCATCAACCGGATATCCGTACTGGATGTTCCAGTGCTTTGCCATTCAGAATGGCAAAGAGCTTATGAGCAGCGATGGTTCAGAAACCTATTTCGATGATCCGGCCGTTGTCGAGGCCCTTGAATTCTGGCGTGGTCTTGCCACCGATGAGAAAATCATGCCGGAAGGTACGATTGAATGGGGAACGCTGCGTCAGGCATTTGTTCAGGGTCAGACCGCAATGATGTGGCATTCAACCGGCAACCTGTCGGCTGTTAAACGCGAAGCCAAATTTGACTTTGGTGTTGCCATGTTGCCTGAACACAAAAAACCGGGATCGCCGACCGGTGGTGGCAACTTCTATCTGTTTAAAAATGCTACCGATGATCAGAAAGAAGCATCCCTTGCGCTGATCAAATACATGACCGCACCGGAACGTGCTGCGGAATGGTCGATTGCCACCGGTTATGTTGGTGTCACGCCAGAAGCATATGAAACCGATGCGCTGAAATCCTATGCTGCTGACTTCCCGCAGGCCCTTGTTGCCCGCGATCAGCTTGAAGTGTCGATTGCCGAGTTTTCCACCTATGACACCGCACGCGTTCGTGACGGTCTGAACAACGCCATTCAGGCTGCTTTGACTGGCGAAAAAACGCCAAAAGAAGCCCTTGAAGGTGCTCAGGCCGAAGCCGTTCGTCTTCTGCGCGCATTCCAGTAAGGAATGCCGATCTGCAACCGAAGCGGGCCCCCAATGCCCGCTTCGGTACTTTTCATTTATCAATTTGATCAATTCCATCGTTTTTACGGACGTTCTGACCATGAACGAAATGGCCCGACTTCAACACCGCAGACTAGCGCTTTATGGCTGGATGCTTGCCGCACCGGCCTTGGCCCTCATGAGCTTGTTTGCCTTTTACCCGGCCATTGCGACCCTGTGGCACAGCCTGTTTAGCCGTGGCACCACGCGCCGTCCGTCGGTGTTTGCCGGGCTTGATAATTATGGCGATCTGTTTGCCGATCCAACCTTCTGGACGGTTGCGACCAACAATCTGATTTACGCCGGTGTGACCATCCCGGTTTCGATCATTTTTGCCCTGATCATGGCGCTTTGGGCCAATGCCCATATTCCGGCCCGATCATTTGTCCGCAGTGCCTATTTCACGCCGACCATTTTGCCCATGATTGCTGCGGCCAATTTATGGCTGTTTTTCTATACACCTGATCTGGGGGTAATTGATCAGATCACCGGATTTTTCGGGGCAGAACCCACCAACTGGCTCGGCCAACCGGAAACCGCACTGGCATCGGTAATTATTGTCACGATCTGGAAAGAGTCCGGGTTTTTCATGATCTTTTATCTCGCCGCCCTTCAGACCATTCCGCCGGATTTGCGCGAAGCCGCAAGGATCGAGGGGGCGGGTCGTTGGACCTATACACGCCGCGTCTTACTGCCGCTTTTGATGCCGACCACGATCTTTGTGTTCGTCAATGCCATGATCAATTCGGTCAAGCTGATCGATCATTTGTTCATCCTGACCAAAGGCGGGCCAAACAATGCATCGAAACTGATCCTCTACTGGATTTGGGAAATGGCCTTTTCCTATTTCGACAGCCCGCATGCCGCGGCCATGACCATTCTTGTTTTGCTGACCCTTGGCATTGTTGCCGTCATTCAGTTCCGACTGGTTGAAAAACGGACCCATTACCGATGAACATGCTTGTTTCTGCCAGCACAGCCAAATCGATCCTGCCAAGTTATGACAAGGTTTTGGACGCCATTGGCGCATGGGTTCTGGCCATTGTGTGGATTTCGCCGTTGCTGTTTGCCACATGGGCGGCATTGCAGCCATCTGGCACAGCCCTTGGTCTTGATTTTTCAAACCCGCTGACATTTGAGAACTTTATCTATGTCTGGAATGCCGTGCCATGGGGCGGGTATTTCACCAATACGGTCGTTCTTGTCACACTCATTCTAGCCGGGCAACTGGTGCTGTGCACATTGGCCGGGTTTGCCTTTGCCCGATTTGACTTCAAGGGCCGCGATACGGTCTTTATCCTTGTTTTATTGCAGCTTTTCATTCTGCCGGAAGTGCTGATTGTCGAAAACTACGCCATCATTTCCAAGCTTGGCCTGTTTGATACTGCACTTGGAATTGGCCTGCCTTACATGGCCAGTGCGTTTGGTATTTTCCTTTTACGCCAAGCGTTCAAATCCGTTCCGATTGAACTGGAAGAAGCCGCCCGGATTGAAGGATGCGGCTGGATGGGGGTTTTGTGGAAGGTTTATGTGCCTGCGGCCAAGCCGGTTTATCTGGCCTATGCGCTGGTTTCCATCGCAACGCATTGGAACAATTTCCTGTGGCCTTTGATTGTCACCAACTCACCCGAAACCAGACCACTGACGGTTGGCTTATCGTTATTTGGCGCACCGGAAACCGGGGTTGATATTTCCGTCATCAGTGCGGCCACGATCATGACCATATTGCCCTTGCTGGTCGCGTTCCTGATTTTCCAGCGTCAGTTTATCCAGGCGTTCTTGCGTGCGGGCATTCGATAAGCCAGTCGCCTAACCACAGCATAAAACTCCGCCCAAACCCGAACCAAACCACGATCCCGCCACAGTATTGCGATGTGGCGGGGTTTTGTTTTCATGAATTAATTTCAGATGTTTGGCCGTAAAATCCCGTCGCCTATTTTTTATATTCGGTGCACTATACAAAACCAAATCATAACTTTTACGAATTCATCATATGTCCGTATTGATCCTGTTGCTCAGCACCACCCTGATCTGGGCCATGTTGTTGGTCTGCAACCGCATTGCCCTGACCAGTTTTGACATTGATCCTTATGCCATGACCTGCTGGCAGTTGGTGTTTGGCGGGATTGCGCTTGTTCTGATGGCGCCGGGTCGTCGCATTCCATGGCGGCAATTTACCCTGCCGATCAATTGGGCCTATGGGTTTTTGCGCGTCATGACCGGGGTGACCTGGACCGCATCGCTTTTATATATCAGCGCACCGGAAAGCGGCATTTTGTCGCAAACCGGCATGCCACTGGCCGCCATTGCCGCGACCTTTATTCTGGGCAGAGCCCCCGGGCGGTCTGAATGGCTGGGCCATGTAACTTTAATTGCAGGGGCGGTCTGGCTGGCCTGGCATCTGCCCGGTGGCTTTGCCAATCCGGCCGTTTTATTGATGCTGGCATCCGAGGTCACGGCAATTTCATCATCGGTTCTGGCGGAAAAGCACCCGGATAACCAGATCAAGGATGCTTGGGCGCATTTGCGCTTTACCGGGGTGCTGTTGCTGATCACCGCATCGATCTTTTTGGCGGTTCCGCCACTGGTTGACCTGATCAGTCCGGTACCCATTCCCTATATCTCGACCGCCGGTCTGTTTGGCACGGAAACGCTGATTGCCGGGCTTGTGATCGGGGTTTTGTTTCGCGGACCTGCGATGGTTCTATCCCTGCGATCAATCAAAACAGCCGGAATTGAAAAGTATATTCTTTCAACCAGCATTCTGCCCTTCATCCTGCTGGCACTTGAAATGATTGCCGCCCGGTTTGGTCTGACACCAACGCCGACACATGACAGTGTGTTCTGGATCTCTTCCCTGTTGATCATGATCGGGATAATCCAGATTACAGTTTCCAAACAACGGCATGCTTCAAAACAGCGGATGCTTGCAGCGAAACCGATATCACCCTGATCCGCATGGAATAATTACCCGTCCACGCGAGCGGCAAGGCACGGCTCCCTTTTCCCCGAAGGGAACATCCATCCCACCAACGCCCCCCGATTATGTTGGTGTGATGAGATCGTGCTTTGCCTTCCTTTCGGCGCCCTCCCTGCCGGAAGACAGAAACGCCCGGGACTTCATCCCCGGGCGTTTCCTTTATCTGCTGATCAGATGAGCTTAGAAGGCAAACGAAACCTTTGCCGTGGCTTCCCATACGTCCAGCCCGTTCTGGCCGATACTGAGATACCCAGCACCGACGTCAAAGAATATCTCGTCATCATAGACAAAACGCATCCCGCCGCGCAGTGTCCCTGAAACCGGAGACGTATCTTCATAGGTGAGATTACCCGAAAGAATCTCCCCGTCATTGGGCCGCAGGAACGCGTAATGCAGACCAAGTTCGGCATAGGGCATCCCGATCAGATCATCTGAGAGGACCCTGACTGTGCTGACCTCGCCCGACATTTCTGCTTCGCCGTAGCCAAAATGATCCGATCCGACATTGACCGTCACCGGATTGCCGGCAATCGCGCCGCTCAGATCATAATCCTCGACAAAGGTTTCAGCATAAGACAGGCCAAACCGTGGCCGGAATGTCCATTCGTCGTAACGATATTGACCATTTAGCGCCGTCGCGCCGGAAAGCTGATGAGACAGGTAACTCCCATCAAGCACAACAACACTCAGATCATTGTGCAACAGCATATAGCCAAGCGATCCTTCGACCGCCCATTCCGGCGAGATGCGGTGCGCAATATAGGGCCCGATCGACATGCCATAGGCCTTGGTTTCAAGGTTATCATTGAACCCTTCGGACCGGCTTGTTTCAAAGGATCCCGAAATACCTGCGACCGTGCCTTGCGCAATCTCGCGGTCAACACCGGCAAGAAATGATCCGTTAAATGCCGTCGTATCAAGATCATGACGACGATCATGCGCATAAATGCCGCTGGTTTCTGTCCAGAAATTCCACAGCGGCTCTTCAACAAACTCGCGTCCCGGCGTTAACGGCACAACATCCGATTGCATGCTGATGGACGCGACTGTCACGCCCCGATAGCCACCCTGGCGCACAAGTTCACAAGGGGCAGTGTAAACCAGCCCGTTTTCGGTGCGATAAAGCTGCCCTTCAACATCCAGAACAGCACAGTTGTCACTGGGCAGGAACGCTGCACCGCCTTTTGTGATCTGGGCATTCGCAACTGTTTGGGTAACGCCCGGCGCAGTTGGCGTCACGGTGGTTGGCGGGTTCGTTGGCGGTACTGTTGGCACCGTTGGCGTCAATCCGTCAGGCGGCAACGTTCCAATCGGCGGCGTTATGTTGCTACCGGGTAGCTGCACACCGCCAAGTGATGGGCGCTCGGGGGTAACACCTTCTGGCGTAAATGTACCGATGGGGGGTGTTACGCTGCTCCCGGGCAATTGTACGCCACCGGTTGGTGGAAGCCCCGGCATCACACCTTCTGGCGGAACGGTGCCAATCGGCGGTGTGACGCCACCGCCCGGTAATTGAACGCCACCGGTTGGCGGAAGGGTCGGCATCACGCCTTCTGGCGGTACTGTGCCAATCGGCGGTGTGATGCCACCACCGGGCAACTGAACGCCACCGGTTGGCGGAAGCGTCGGCATCACACCTTCTGGCGGTACTGTGCCAATCGGCGGTGTGACGCTACCACCGGGCAAATGAACGCCGCCTGTTGGCGGAAGGGTCGGCATTACGCCTTCTGGCGGAACGGTTCCAATCGGGGCTGTGACGCCACCACCGGGCAATTGAACGCCACCAGTTGGCGGAAGCCCCGGCATCACGCCTTCTGGCGGAACGGTTCCAATCGGCGGCGTGACGCCACCACCGGGCAATTGAACGCCACCGGTTGGCGGAAGGGTCGGCATAAGACCTTCTGGTGGCGGCAAAACACCAATCGGCGGGGAAAATCCGGGCGGCAGGCCCGGCATCAAACCGGTAGGCGGCAAGGTTGCGATTGGCGGCGTGACATTTCCGGGACGTTCGGGCATGACGAAATCAGGAAAAAGATCCCCGATCGGTGGCAGGTTCACCCCGCCCTTCTGGTTCTGACTGTCAAGAAGGCAGCCAGCACCACTATTGTCATACAAATGGTGCGTACCGCCATTTCCGGTCGAAACAACATTTGAAAGTGTTAGATGCAATCCCCGGCGACCTTCGGTCCATGTATCAACCGTCCCGCCTTGCGCATCGAGCCTGAAAGACCCGGCACTGGTTCCCGAAAGCCAGACCGAATTAGCGTTGCCCGCGGTCTTGCCAACGAAAAGCAATCCACCTTTGGAGCTGCAATTTGCAGCATGGGCGTCTGATGAAAACTGTAATGATGCCACAAGGGCAAGAACGCTAACGCCCGCAACCCCAGCATACGTCCGACACTTCATGCTTCCCGCTCTTTGTTATTTTTAGCCATTTTGCCCACCTCGACACCGACAGGATAGCTGACCTTTCCAAAACGATGCACGCGAAAAATCACCAACCGGGGAAACCCCCGGTTGGTGCATAAGATTACATCGCTTCTTTCGGGGTCACGATTGGCCACCAGAATTCGAACGTATCGAGTGTCGTTCTGAATGCGTCGAACATGGCCGCATCGCCTTTAAGCTCGGCCTTACCTGCATCGACCTGATCTTTAAGCGTGGTCTTGCCGAGCATGACGTCATTGAATTCCGAACGTGCCACACTCAGCGCCACGTCAGGTTGGTCAAACGTTGAGCTGTAATAGTTCAGCACCCCGTTTTCGAGCGCCACGCCATAGGCTTCGTCGGTATCGGTCATGGTAAAGTTCATAAAGATCCGTTTGCCTGCCGCGCGCTCGCCATTGACATGCACCGCAAGGAAATCAAGGAACATGGTCAATGGCATGGATTTGATGATATCGGGCGATGAGGTATTGGGGGCTGGCAATTCCTGAATACCACCGCGCAATTCCTGCGCGCCGGACAGATAGAAGTTACGCCATGGGCCACTTTCGGCCTGATATCCCATTTGTTCAAGCGCATCGGCCAAAAGGTCCTTGGCGTCCTGATTGTCCGGTTCGGCCATCACGACCTTGTCAAGAACCTGAGCAACCCAGCGATAATTGCCTTCGTCGAAATCGGCTTTGGCCTTTTCGATCACGGCATCGGCACCGCCCATATATTCAACGAATTTCGGACCGGCATCCGCAGGTGGCAGTTGATCAAGACGCGATGGATTGCCATCGAAATAGCCAAGATAGAAGTTCCAGACCGCCTTGATGTCATGTTTGACCGACCCGTAATAGCCGCGTGCCGCCCAATAATTTGCAAGCTCGTCCGGGATTTTGATCATCTCGGCGGCTTCTTCCATGTTGTAGCCCATATTGGCCAGACGCAGGGTCTGGTCATTAAGGTACTTCATGATGTCGCGCTGTTTTTTCAGACGTTCGACAATGTCTTCCTTGCCCCAGACCGGCCAGTGATGTGGCGCAAACAGGACTTCTGCCTGCCCGCCCCAGATTTCCAGCGTCTGTTGCAGATAGCCTGACCATGCCCGCGCATTACGGACCTTTGCCCCGCGCAGGGTATAAAGGTTATGCAGGGTATGGGTGGCATTTTCCGCCGTGCAAAGTGCTTTGAGTTCCTTGATGAAGAAATGCATCTCGGATGGTGCTTCGGAGCCCGGCGCCATCAGGAACTGATAGGTCAAACCATCAAGTTCCATGGTCTGGCCGGTTTTCATGATGATATTGGTCGGTTCGATCAGGGTGATTTCGCCCGTCGACGTGCCAAGGCCAAGACCGGTTCCAAGACCGGCATTCGGCCCCTTGCCCAGAAGGTTGCCATACATATATGTCGCACGGCGGCTCATGGCATTACCGGCAAAGACGTTTTCACTGATGGCTTCTTCGGTGAAACCTTCCGGGGCAATGATTTTAACCTTGCCCGATTTGACATCGGCCTCATCGACCACACCGCGAACACCGCCGAAATGATCAACATGGCTGTGGGTATAGATCACACCAACAACCGGCTTGTTCCCGCGATGTTCACGATAAAGATCAAGTGCGACCTTTGCCGTTTCAGCCGAAATCAACGGATCAACGATGGTGATCCCGGTATCACCTTCGATAAAGGTGATGACAGAGAGGTCCGAACCACGCACCTGATAGATTTGCGGGGTGACTTCATACAACCCGCCCTGAAGCATCAATTGTAATTGACGCCACAGGCTGGGGTTCACGGTATCTGGCGCTTCCTTGCCTTTGGCAAACTGATAGGCTGACAAATCCCAAACCGGATTGCCATCTTTGCCATTGATCACGCCATTGTTGGGGATCGGTGCGATGAAGCCGCGTGCGGCATCTTCGAAATCGTCCGTATTATCGAACGGCAATTCATCAAGCACAGCCGCATTCGATGCTTTGGTTGTGTCGCTCGCCGGTTTGGGATCAGCCGCAAAGGCAGCCCCCCCGATGACGCACGACATCAGAACACCTGTCAGTGCACCTGTCGCTTTCTTCAAACTGTAGGTCGTCATTGTCTCAAACTCCGTTTGCTTGCACTGGAATTTGCCCGTTTGGCGGGACTTACTTCGGGAAAAGGAAGGTTAATTGCAGGCGAAGGCCCCAACCATCAGGCCCTGCATCCGGGCTTTCTGCCCAGTATCGGACACCACCGCCCACACTGATTTTCTGATCCCCGATGCTGGTCAGCTTGGTCACCAATGCATTGATCGGGACGGACCATTGTTCGGCCTCCCAATTATAGGTCGTCTCGGTATTGAGGACGTATGTCCAGGCATCCGGGGTGGTGTAATTCAGAAACGGTTGGAAGAAAGACGCATTTGTTTTGGCTGCGGCTGATCCTGCATCCGAACTCCAGATGTGATTGACCAACCCGCCATAGGTCCAGCCATCATGGGAATACAGGCCGACCGCCGATGGTCCAGCCCCCCACTGATCATTGCCAAGATTGTTATCGGTCGCCGTGGGTAAAAGAAGGGCGGGTCCAGCCCCCCAGATCAAGCCACCTTCGGTCGGCTCAACTGGCGACAGAAACAGGGTTTGAACCGTATCGCCAAGCCCGACGTCAGTGCCGCTATTGCCGCGAATGTCATTTTGATAGACCAGCGGCAGGATGGTTCGGGAAATCAGATTCCAGTCTTCATTGATGCTGACCGGCAAGACGGGCTGTACATTGACAAAGGTCTTGTTGCCATCTTCAGTCCCATAGCCGCCATCGTAATTCAATTGAAATGGTACGCTGATCAGACTGGCCACCGGATTGGCCAACTGTTTTGCCAGATCGGAATCATCGGACTGGGCGTGCGCAGGCGCGCTCCAACCGATCAGAACGACGCCCAAAGTGCTAAAAGTTCCGGGAAAAAATCTTGCTAAAAACATCACGGCACACCTCAAAGCCAAGCCAAAGCAATGATGCTTTGACCCTACAGGTCGTGCCAGGCGGTCCCATCAGTTAACGAACAGGCAAATCATTGACGTACTGCGTTTATATGCAGCACGAATGCATCTTGTTTTCCCGACGAAGGGGTGAAAATCTCCCCTGCCCCGAATGCCGTTTGCCGTGTCCTTGGTCGTCTTAATTTTATCTTTTATTTATCGTAGTTTACACCAAGCAATCGAAGATGCGAATAGAAATCATCACACAAAACCCCCGATCATATTTCTGTCACAAACAAAAATGCCGGCCCCCGGGGAACGGGGACCGGCCAAGCCGCACTCGAGCTTAAAAGCTCGCGGGGTCGGGGGAACTGTGTGCGGCCTGTCTAGTTTGCGAAAGTTACTTCGCAATTTTCGACGCTAAAGCATTTTGCATTTAAGTGCGTTAGTGCCCGCCGCCTCCACCACCGGCATTGGCACGCGGTGGCTTGGCCAACGGCAACAGCAAAAAGGCGATAAAGAAAGTCGCTGCCAAGGCAAGATAGACATCGTTAAACGAAATCATCGATGCTTCGCGTGTCACCAGATTGACGATGAATTTCATTGCTGCCGCATGCGGATCAGGAATGCCCATTTCCGAATAGCGCGCCATGATCGTCGCCAGATAGTTCTTGAACGCCGTACTTGCCGGATTGATATGATCCGATAACAGCGAGAAGTGATAATCAATGCGTTTATCAAGCAATGTATTGATCGCCGCCATCCCAATCGCCCCGCCAAGGTTGCGCATCAGGTTGTAAAGACCGCTGGCATTTTTGATCTTTTCTGGTGGCAAGGTACCAAGGGCGAGATTGGTGATCGGCAACATGCAGAACATCAGGGCGGAACCACGGACGACCTGCGGCAAGATCAGTTCGTCAAACGACACCTCGCTGGTGTTAAAGCCATGCATTGCAAGCCCGACAGCAAACAGCAAAAGCCCAAATCCAAGGACAACACGCGGTGGATATTTGGCCGTCATCTTCCCGGCAATCGGGGCAGACAGGAATTGCGCAACCCCGGTGACTGCCATGACAATGCCGATCTCAAGACTGTCATAGCCCCGAATACGGCTGAGCATCAGCGGCATGATATAGACACTGCCATACAGGCCGATACCAAGGGTAAAGCTGAACACGCAGCCCATGGTAAAGTTGCGATCAGCAAATGATTTCAGATCAACAATCGGCTTGTCATAATGAAACATCCGCCAGAAGAAATAGATGCCCGCCAGCACGCAAACAATTGTGCCATAAACGATTGCTGTTTCATCGAACCAGTCATCTTTCGGGCCTTCATCAAGCACATATTCCAGACTGCCCAAAAACACCGCCATGGCGACAAGCCCCTTAAGGTCAAACCCCTTAAGCAAGGACCGGTCGCCCTTATCGATATGCAGCGTCATGCCAACGACAACTGCGATCAGAATACCGGGAAGAACATTGATCAGAAACAGCCAGTGCCAAGATAGCGACTGGGTTAAAAAACCGCCCAATGTCGGACCAATGGTAGGTGCCATGGTGGCAATCAATCCGATCATGACTGAGGCCGTATTGCGTTTTTCCGGCGGGAAAATGATGAAGGTCGTGGCGAATACTGTGGGGATCATCGCACCGCCCAGGAACCCCTGCATGGCCCGGAACCAGATCATGCTTTCAATCGACCATGCAAAGGCCGATGCAATCGACATGACGGTAAAGCCAAGTGCGGAAATCACAAACAGCCAACGGGTTGATATCAGGCGCGACAGAAAGCCCGAAAGCGGGATCATCACCACTTCGGCAATCAGATAACTGGTTTGAACCCAGCCGATTTCATCCGGGCTTGCCGACAGGCCTGCCTGAATATTTTCAAGCGAGCTTGCGACGATCTGAATATCAAGGATCGCCAGAAACATACCGACAACCATCGCGATCCAGCCAATGAACTGGGCACGATCAACCGGCCCGCCTTGCGCAGGACTTATGGCGGGGCTTGGTGCGGTTGAACTGTCAGCCGTACTGCTCATCAGTTAAGCTCCGAGACTTCCGTAGCTGGCAGAGTGCTTTGCGCCAGACCTGAACCGGCAACATGACGTGTGCCATCGGCATCGCGGGTATCGACATCGACAACAACCGACAGGCCCGGACGCAATGCCGCCGCCCATTTGCTGTTATCAAGCGAAATGCGGATCGGAACGCGCTGGGTGATCTTGGTAAAGTTGCCGGTCGCATTTTCCGGCGGAAGCAAGCTGAACTGTGCACCGGTTGCCGGGGCAAAACTTTCGACATGGCCGGTAATTTCGGCATCCGGGAAGGCATCCACCTCGACCGAGACTTTCTGTCCCGGGGCCATGTGGCTGATCTGGGTTTCCTTGAAGTTTGCCACGATATAGGTGCCCGGCAACGGCACCAGCACCAAAAGCTGCTCGCCCGGTTGCACCAATGCGCCGGTCTGAACCGACCGGTTGCCAACCACGCCATCAAACGGCGCATAAATCTTGGTATCATCCAATGCCTGTTGCGCCTGATCGCGCGCAGCTTCAGCCTGACTTACGGCGCGCTCGGCCTCGACTTTCTGGGCGCGCAAAACACCCAGACGTCCCTTTTCCACCGCCAATGTCGCATTGGCGGCCGCGACCTCTGCCTGCGCTGTTTGACGATCAGCCTTGGCGTAATCGAATTTCTGACGGCTGGCCGCGCCCTTTTTGACGAGATCCTCATACCGTTTGTAATCGTCGCTGGTGCGTTCCAGTTGGACGCGCGCGATATCGACATTGGCCGATGCCTGCTTGATCGCAGCATCCTGAAGGGCAATCTGTTCTTCCATAGTACCAACAGCGGATCGGCGCGCCTCAAGGGCTGCGTTGGCCTTTGCCAGTTCAAGTCGGAAATCCTCATCCTTGATGCTCAGCAAAAGGTCGCCTTTATGCACCGGCTGATTTTCCGCGACCCGCAATTCGCCGACATAGCCTGATACCTTGGGGGATATGGCAACTTCATCGGCCTGGAGATAGGCGTTGTCGGTACTCTCATGGTACTGACCTTCGGTCACCCAATAGTACCCGTAATATCCACCGCCACCGATAATCGCCGCTGCGATCAGGGGCAGGATGATCTTTTTCACACTCATCGCCTGATATTTCCTTTTGGTATTGATCAGTACCATTTGTGTATTTATGGTACTATCCAGTACCAAACGTCAAGCCCGGAATCGGAATCCCCTGTGTCAGACACCAAGAAGATTGATCCAAGAACCCTGAAACGCCGTGAGGCCATCATTGCCGCGGCACGGGAATTGTTTTGCGAACATGGACTTGCCGGTACGACACTGGAAATGATCACAGCCGAGGCTGGCGGATCACGCCGCACGATCTATGAACTGTTTGGCAACAAGGATGGGGTGTTCGAAGCGGTCATTCGCGACTGCACGGGTCGAGTCACCTCTGTCATGAGCGATCTTGAAATGTCGGACATGCCGCTTCGCGCCGCCCTGATCCATTACGGCGAAACGCTGATGACGCTTCTGACCATGCCCGATACCATTCGCTATATGCGGCTTTTTCTGTCCGAGGTGCCGCGCTTCCCGAAACTGGGCAAGGTCTTTTATGAAAGCGGACTGATGACGGGGCGTCGATACATTGCGTCTTATTTCGAACGTCAGATGACGGATGGCAACTTCCCGAAGGGCAACCCTTGGCAAGCCGCCATATTCTTTTCCAGCCTGATCAAGGCGGACTACGATATCCGCCAAATGTCCTATATCGATTGGGAACCACAGGAAAAGGACCTGCGCAGCCATGTGATTGCCGCAGTCGATATGTTTCTGCGCGGCCATGGGCTTGATCCGGAAAAAATGACGTAAACCATACGACGAACAACCCTCATGCCTGTGGTCGAAGGTGTTCGCATAGACTTTCGAAACTTATCACCCTGCAAGGTGGTGCTTCTCATATCCGAAAAATTCCGTAAGACCATCTCGAAACCTCAATGGAGCAAAGACTTTTACTGAACTCTAATCAAGACCTTGCACTAAGCCATAATTTGAAATACCGCTTCAATTTCGACTAACCCACCAGAAGGCAAACTACTAACACCAACCGCAGTCCGGATATGTTGCCCAGGGGACCCTGGCCACACTGTTCGGAAAACGCTTGAAGCACCGTCAAGGACCTTAGAATGGTCTTTGAAGTCCATTGTTGCCGCGACAAATCCTCGCACTGACACAACTTGACTAATCCGGTTTAAAGCTCCCAGATGCCCTTTAGCCACCGCCAAGCATCTTAACGCACAGACCTCTGCCGCTTTAACGGCCTGACTGATGTTCTCTCCATCATCAATTCGTCCGTATAAAACTCCATTTTTTGATCGCGATAGCTGACCTGACGTATGAAGCAACTCATTGACAACTATTGCGGTTACATAGTCTCCATTGGCTTTGGGCAGTTCTGGCAAATGATAACCTGCCCGGTTCAACCTCTCTTCAACATCATACATGACCAGCCACCTTCGACATACGGCGCTCGACAATACATTCACCTTTCAACCAACATGACACCACCTTGCCATCTTGTTGCTCAAAGCTAATGTCGATACGCGAAGGAAAGTTCATTGCCTCGCCCTGATGGATTACGACACCTTCAGTATCTTCAACGTACTTCAAGTCCAGCAGACCGAACGCAAGTGCCGATGCTGCAATTCCTGTAGCCGCATCTTCCGGATAGCCGGAATTCGACGGGAACTGGCGCGCATGAAAATGACCTCGCTCCTTGCCCACAGCGAACGGATATAGTCCGGTACTCTCCATTTGGTTGCAAACTGACCGAATATGCTCGAAGTTTGGATTCAATTGATGGAGTTCTTCAACCGATTTAATCGGGATCAGCGTTTTTGTCCTACTTGTTTTCGCATTCATACATATAGCGTTGTGAAAGTAGTCGTGGGGCAGGTTTAAGACGGATGCAATGTCCTCCCCGGCTTTGCGAGATAGCTTTCTAACAACCCCAAGGGGCTGAGAAATTGCAATAGCTCCACTTTTTGGGACAATTGCTCGCACCAGACCACTTTTTGTTTCGATCAGCTGATTTTCGCCAACAATCAAACCTGCATCACGCAAAGCCCAGAGTGCTCCGATGGTTGCATGGCCACACATTTCCATCTCATGATTTGGGACGAAGTACCGCATTTGCCAATCTGCAGGTGAAACTTCGCTTGGCTTCTGAACAAAACCGCTTTCATGACCGGTAACTTCGGCAATCTTGCGCATCTGCTCATTATCAAGTTCATCCGCAGCGATAACAATCGGCGCGGGATTTCCCCCGTATTCGGTAGCAGGGAAAACGCGAATGATTTTTATGTCTGTCATTTTTTATCTCCAGCAACACTCATCGCATCTTCACTGCACTTCTTGTTTCTTTTTACAAATGAATACAACAAGATAGCCCCACCAATAGCAGCTCCGGCGACTTGCAGAGACCAACTAGGGAAAAGAATAAGGATTGAAGCGGAAGCAGTTATGAGGCGTTCATACGCGTTCAACTTCGCAAACGCCTGTCCAGTTGACGCAACAGCAAGAAGAGCAAGCGCAAAAACACCTGTTCCAGTTGCATGTACAACGTCGGAAACGTTGTTTGTAAAAAGTAACCCGTGAAACACAAACAGGACCGGCATGATGTAAAGCCCTTTGCCTAACATCATCGCATTAACTCCTGTTTTAACCGGATTTCCTCCCGCGATACCAGCAGCAGCAAAAGCCGCGAGACAAACGGGTGGTGTTAAAAGAGAGTCCTGGCTTAGCCAAAAAATGGCCATGTGAGCGGCAACCGGCTCGACGCCCAGTGACACGAGTGCTTGTGCCCCAAATGCGGCAACGACAATGTACGATGCTGTAACAGGCAGCCCCATGCCGAGAAACATTGAGATCAGCGCAATAAGCCCGAGGATGATCAGAGCGTTCTCGTCACCAAAAGCAGCAAGAGATTGGGCAAGAGCCACAACTAGACCAGATGTTTCAACTGAGACGACAATAAGACCAGAACAGATCAAAACAATTGCCGTTGGCAGCACTGTTTTCATCGTGTCTTCGACAATCGGAATCCATTTTGAAACCGTCAGTGGCTGCGGGCCAAGAAAGCTGCACACCACAACACCTGCAGCGGCAATCGCAGCTGAATAAACAGGTGAATATCCAATTGAGAGCAAGACAATCAGGACAGCGATAGGAACAATGAAAGCAATACCATCGCGAAACTTTACTTCAGGAACCTCGTCATCTTCACAGATGGTTAAACTCCCTGATTTCAACAGTTGCAAATGAACTGTGAAGGAAATCGACATAAAGTACAGAATGGCTGGGATGATCCCTAGCAGAACGAGTTCGGTATACGGAACACCGACCCAGTCCGACATTATAAAGATTCCGGCGCCCATGATCGGCGGTACAAGTTGAGACCCGGTCGAAGCCGCGGCCTCGACGCCACCCGCCATTTCAGGTTTCAAACCTGCTCGTTTCATCATTGGGATTGTCAACGCCCCCGTACCTGCGACGTTCGCCACAGCACTACCACTGACAGTCCCCATGAGGGCGCTGGACAACACAGCGACGTGGGCTGACCCACCCGGAATTTTTCGCAGTAGACGCACAGTGCCATTGATAATGAACTGTGTAGCACCTGCAGCACGCATCAGACAGCTCATGAAAACAAACATGAAGATGATTGTCGCTGAAATCGTCGTTGTAGATCCTAACAGAGCGCCATCTTGCCAAAATAGCCGATAGGCCATCCGGTATTCGCTGATACCTCCAAAGAAAAACACACCATCAGCGTATTTTCCGAGATACATAACGTAGGCCATCAAGAAAACAGCAATGGCCGGTATCACCCACCCAACCACGCGTCGGGTCAGTTCAAGGACCAACAGTACCGCTCCAAATGCGACCAATTGGTCCATGAGTGTTAACTCGAAGCGTTCAAAAACCTTGTCCTCGTTCAAGATGAAATAGACACCGGCACAGAGACCTGTAAGTGCCAAAACTGTGTCTCGAAGCTTCGTTAACAGGGTAGCATCCTTCAGTAAGCCAAAGGCACCAAAGCCAAGACACAGAACAAAGGAAAGATGCCATGCATTCAGAATTGTGTCCGATATCGGAATGAACACGATAAATGTGATATGCAAGGCAATCGCAATCGCGGCCAATACACGCCAAGCGAGCGCGGAAAACAGAACTGTCCGCACGAAAGAGCTCCCAGGTTTTAGGTAAGAGAGGAAGGCGGCGGGAGAACAACGTCTCCCGCCTCAAGACATCATGGCATCAGATGGGTGGGGACATCGATCCCGACATCTTTGTAGTAACGAATGGCACCAGGATGCAGGGGGACAGGCAAACCCTGTAGTGCGTCATCCATACTGATCGCGCGGGCCGCCTGATTGGCCTGTTGAAGTTTGTGAAGATTTTCAAACATTGCCTTGGTAATCAGATAGACCGTTTCTTCAGACAGATCGGCAGAAACAGCAAGGAAGTTTGGTTGGCGAATGGTCTGCACCGTCTCACCCTGATTTTCGTATGTTGCTGCTTTGATTTCTGCTCTTGTAAAGAGCCCGCCCGAACTCTTGCTTATTGCATCAAGTTGTTCATCGCTGACATTCAGAAGAGCAATCTCGTCGCCCGAAGTAACAAAGGCCTGCGCGACAGAAGGGGTTGGCACACCAGCAGAAGCACTCATACCATCAATTCGCCCGTTTTGCAGCGCCTCTGCTGCCGCATCATATTTCATGTTGGTCACTGAGAATGCTTTTTCCGGCTCAATGCCAACAGCACCAAGAACCAAACGAGAGGTCCCTTCTGTTCCTGAATTACGTGGTCCGATAGAGAACTGAGTGCCAAGATCACCGAGATCCGCAAGTGTGCCAGATTTAATTTTATCTTTCCGCACAACGAACTGTTCGACATTTTGCCACAAAGCGGCAATTGACCGCAGATTTGTTACCGCAGGACGCCCTGCGCGTGTACCTGACGCGGTGTATCCGTCCCTGCCGTACAAGCCCATCATGATCGCCATCTGGGCTTCGCCCAAGCGTATCAGGTCAACATTTTCAGCAGAGCCCCCCGAAGTTATCGGCGACATACGAATGTCGTAGAACTCCGCAAGGTCGTTAGTAACAGCCGTTGAGAGGGCAACGCCTACCGGATAGTAAGAGCCACCGGTTGAAGCCGTGGCGAGAACAATGTTCTCTGCCGCCGCGGCTCCTTCTGCGAACAAAAAAATGCCCGCAGCGGCAAACACAATACGTTTAATTCTTCTCATTTTGGTCTCCCTGATTGATACCAAGTCAATCAATAAGCGAAACCAAAATCCGTTACTTTGTTGTCAGGGCCAGAAAACTTTCAGTTACAGGCCAAAGCGTTTCTTTTTCTTAGTGCGGAGGGGGAAACGCCAAACTTTTCTCGAAAACCGGTTGAAAACGAAGCAGCGCTTTCAACACCAACTGACAAAGCAATTTGCTGCATAGACCACTGAGTGTTAATCACCTGATCATAGGCATGGCGATACCTTTGATCTTTCAAGAACCCGTGAATAGATCTGCCAGTTTGTTGACGAAAAACTCTGACTAGATGTCGACGGGAAATACCACATAACTCCGCAAGAGTATCTATTGAAGGCGGGTCAGCAAGGTCAGAGACAAGTATCTCTATAGCCTGGTCAACAATCCCTCTATGCGTTTCTTCCGGATGCACAAAACAGGCTTTACTTGTTTTGATATTTTTGAGGCAATCTTCTGCGATCAGCGCCGATAGCTTGGCCTTCCAGTCCCCCTTACTCTGCCCAGAAAAGCTTGAAGAGAGGTTATTGTCTTCGCGCTCAAGAACATGCAAAAGATCAACAGTTGTCTGACCCAAAGACCAGATACCAGACATCAAACCCGCCCCTGCCCCAAGGCCAAAGTGGCCCGATAAAAACAATTCCCATTCCTTATTCAAATAGAATGCGAAATGCTTCTGGTCAGAGCGAATGGCTTTCGTTTGATGAGGCACCCCCGACGCAACGTAATATGCGCACCTGCGCTCCAGTGAACGGTGCTGCTGCGAGAATTGATCAATTACTTTCATCGTACCTGAGCGGGGTATCAGAATCATCGCATGGTCTGCATGACTGTGCTCTGCAGTTGAATAGAATCTCTCATGCGAGTGAACAAACTTGACAGTATCAGTGTTGGAAAGATCAACCATCGGAAAACGAGCTCAAAGAAAACCTTTTAACTTTTAATAACAGACCTAGCTAAAGTATCGTCCCCATTATGTGAAAAGGCAAATTGATTCCTGTCGCATCTAAAACGCGACATCAAATGCAGGAGACGACCTCATTGATAGTGATCAAAGGCATCAACAGGGTTACTTGCGTGCAACCTAGTCGAACTAGAATCACATTCAAACTAAAACAAGGTCAACAGCCGCCAGGCAACCGGCCCCAGCATCGTCAGGACGCCAACCCACATCATGGCAACACCCCAGTTGCGATCACGATTGGTAAAGCCAAATCCCAGCAGGCAAAATCCAATCACACAGATCACCAGAACAGCAATGTTTTCGGTTGTCGTCATGTTCATGGCAGTTCCCCTTTGATGACGCCGCATAGAAACGGAGTCTCCACCCTCCACCGGCAATAGCATCACATTATCGGTTAACCGACCAGCCGGTCATTGATCCGGATCATAAAAATCAGCCCCGTACAGCCGATCTATCGTTTTTTCGAACATCTTGGTAAAATCGCCTAACCGATCAGGATCATTGCGCTTTTTAGCGGTTAAAATTAACAGAATTGCCGCCGCCACCCCTTGAAATTCCGGGTTTCGCGCCCCTCATCACATTGTTGTATTCCAGCCCTCTTTGATTTTCTGGTGGCTTCCTGTATGTTGCGGGCTCCCGACGCGGCCAGGGCGCTCCCTCGCGCGCCGGAAGACAGAGATTTAACCATCTTGAATGGCAGCCGCGCTGTATTCCGGCAGCGGCCAGCAAGGGAGTATTCTATGAGCAAGATTCAAGTTAAGAATCCCATCGTCGAGCTTGACGGCGATGAAATGACCCGGATCATCTGGGACTTCATTAAGAACAAACTGATCCTTCCTTATCTCGACGTTGACCTGAAATATTACGATCTTTCAGTTCAGAAACGTGACGAGACCGACGACCAGATCACCATTGATGCGGCAAACGCCATCAAGGAACACCGCGTTGGTGTTAAATGCGCGACCATCACCCCGGACGAAGAACGTGTAACGGAATTCGGCCTGAAAAAGATGTGGAAGTCGCCGAACGGCACCATCCGTAACATCATCGGCGGTACTGTTTTCCGTCAGCCGATCATTTGCTCGAACGTTCCGCGTCTGGTTCCGGGTTGGACCCAGCCGATCGTTATTGGCCGTCATGCATTTGGCGATCAGTACCGTGCGACCGACTTCAAAGTTCCGGGCGCAGGTAAACTGACGATTAAATTCCAGCCGGCAGACGGTGGTGAAGCCATCGAACATGAAGTCTTCGACTTCCCGTCTTCGGGCGTTGCCATGTCGATGTACAACCTTGACGATTCCATCAAAGGTTTCGCACGTGCTTGCATGAATTATGGTCTTAACCTCGGCTGGCCGGTTTACCTGTCGACCAAAAACACCATCATGAAAGCCTATGACGGCCGCTTCAAAGACCTGTTCGAAGAAGTCTTCCAGGAAGAATTCGCAGACAAGTTCAAAGCAGCCGGCATCACCTACGAACACCGCCTGATCGATGACATGGTTGCTTGTGCCATGAAATGGAACGGTGGCTTTGTCTGGGCTTGTAAGAACTATGACGGCGACGTTCAGTCTGACACCGTGGCACAGGGCTTTGGCTCGCTCGGTCTGATGACTTCTGTTCTGATGACCCCGGATGGGCAGACCGTCGAAGCAGAAGCAGCACACGGCACCGTGACCCGCCACTACCGTCAGCACCAGCAGGGCAAAGAAACCTCGACCAACCCGATTGCGTCGATCTTTGCCTGGTCGCAGGGTCTGAAATACCGTGGTGAATTCGATGGCACCCCGGAAGTCGTCAAATTTGCTGAAACCCTTGAAAAAGTTTGCGTCGACACCGTCGAAGCCGGCTTCATGACCAAGGATCTGGCGCTTTTGATCGGCCCGAACCAGAAATGGCTGACCACGACCCAGTTCCTCGACAAACTGGACGAAGGTCTGAAAGCTGCAATGGCCTGATCAGTGATCTGATCTGCCCCGTTACATAAACGAGCAGTTTACCAATCAGAAAAGCCCCTACTGACGCATATCAGTGGGGGCTTTTTTAGTATTAGGGTTCTGACCATAAGTCCAACAGGGATGACAAGTCCGATTGCACCGGTCTGAATCATTGCGCCCTGATAGCTCATTGATTTCAAAGCATTAACTCTTTTGCAAGCTGCACGGTCTACAGAGCCGCAACGACAAGGTTGTAAAAACCTTTTTCCGCCGCCGTGCCTGAAAAACAATCGACAATAGATTAGGCCATCCTTTAGCGGTACTATTAGGAAATATTCATCAATAGATAACTTGCATTACTTCTAATATATCTAGAATTTCTAGTGTAGTTTTCTGCCTTTTTATTAAGTAGTCGGCGCATATTCTTGATCTGCGACATGGGGATGTTTCATTGACCGGGAAATTCTGTCGCCGTAGCTCTTTGATATCTGGAATGGCGGATTATTTGGGAAATGGACGCCGGGGGCGACAATGACCTATCTGCGAAACCATACGATTTTATCGTCGTCCGATTTAGATGAAGTTCGCGCGTCCATCAAGGATCTGGCTTCGCGACACGATTTGGATGTTAAGGGGCCCAATGCGGAATTTAGCGCCCGTGTTGCCGCATTGGAATGTGGCGACCTCAGCCTCATGCATGTCACGCTTGGCGCAACCAAACTCAGTGTGGCTTCTTCTGAAGAGGACCCTGACGGGCTGCTTTTATACATGCTTACCAGTGGTTCGGGGATCGCCCAACATTGTGGACAAGAACTGACCTTTTCGACGAATGGCGGGTTCATGCGTGATTTGGCAGCCCCGGTAAGCGCCACTGAAGATAACTTTGGCGCTTACGTCCTGCGTTTATCGAAGGAAAAATTGAAAAACCATACCCGTTCTCTGGTTGGGGACGACGTCGATCTGATGGGATTGAGCTTCAACACTGCAATTGATCCCGCCGGGCTGGGTTGGAATGTTTTTCGCAAGACAGTGCACTATGTCGCCGAGGCACTGGATGGTCCGTTACGCGAATTGCAAAACCCGATCGTAACTTCGCAAATGGAAGATATCCTGTTGACGCAGTGCCTGAGCCTGTTGCCTAACAGCTATCAGGACATCATGAACGGCCAAGACGTTACACAGGTTGTTCCATATTACATCAAGCGTGCCCGTGATTACATTCACGCCCATGCCGACAAGAAAATCGGGCTTGCCGATATTGCAGCCGTGGCCGGATGTGGCTACCGCGGAATACAAAGGGGCTTCTTGGATGCCTACGGGACAACGCCAATGGCCTATTTGCGCATTGTGCGATTGAAACGCGTCCGGGCAATCTTACAGTCAGAGTTAGATGGAAGTGCCATCGCTGATGTCGCGAAGCAGTGGAGCTTCACGCATATGGGGCGGTTTGCGCAGGATTATTATCGGGAGTTCGGCGAGCTTCCCTCTGAGACAGTCCGCAAATACTCATAAAGCATTCATCTCAATATCCAAAAAACGGCCGCAATATCCGAAAAGCGTCATAAACGTATGACGGCTTATCATTACGTGTTCCCTTCTCACGGCTCCTGCTCAATTCTCTGCGCGGGGATTGGGCCGTCATGCCCTGATTTTCAGACGTGACGGATAGTGGGGGAACACTTGGTTCAAAGGACAGTCCTGAAATTTGTCAGGACTGTCCACCCAACAGCAATCAAAGCGTTAACCTTGCTCTGCAAAGACTTGGTGTGTCGCTGCTTGATCTGCTGTCTGGCAATCATTTCGGGTTATCCCGGCTCGTCTCATCCCCAACGCAGTCCATGGGAACATCCCGTGGCATTTTGCGTGATGAACTCTGATCCATTCCAGAGTTCCATGCGCAAGAGACAACATGTTTTGGTTGAGGAATGACCCATGGGAACCCGTTTTCGGTCCGCGAATACAGTTTGGCGCAGTTTGCTTGTCCTGACTGTTTTCGTTATCGGCGCTTTGGCAAATGCGTCTGATGCAAAAACACAATCACTGACGATCGTATCCGGACCGCCCCCAGAGGAAGGCCATGTGATTTGCGGTGCGATGGATTTGAAGACGGGTAAGCTTATGCCGCCGTGCGGTTTTGATAAGGCGACGAAAACCCGTAATGCCGTCGGTAGATGCCCAAGTGGGTCTTTCTTTGATATTGGAACGTGGTCCTGTTTCTCCTGCCCAAGTGGCTACAACCGAACCGGTTTCGCGGTCGATACGCCGAAAGCCTGTTCCAAGCAAATTTCCACGCAATACACAGGCGCGACGCGAACAGGCAAGCATAAGGCTTGTCCTAAAGGGTCGTTCTTTGACGGCCGCAACGGCGGCGAGTGCTGGGCTTGCCCGGCCGAGTTCGGTCGCACCATGTCCTCGGTGGATTCTTGGGATGCCTGCGGCAAAATTTTTCAAGATGCGCGCCGGGCCGAATTCATTGACCGGGTTTGCCCCGAAGGGGCGTTCCCCGATCTTAATGGCAGCTGCTACACCTGTCCGGAAGGGTTCCGCCGCACCATCAATGCGGTGACAGGAAGCCAAGCGTGTTTCCGAAATGAATCATTGGTGTCGGCGACCAAAATGGCCTCTTTATCATGTCCAGCCGGCGAACTTTTCGACTTCATCGACGGGGGAACCTGCTGGTCATGTCCGGTGAATTCGGTCCGGTCGGTTTATGGCGTTAAGACCAATCAGGCTTGTGAATACCTTACCATGCGTTGGGAACCCGCAAGACGCACGCCGAATGGGTTGTTCGGTCTGCCTGGCGCCCATGAGATTGTTGCCGAGGTGATTAAGGACCGTACGCTGATCGATGAAGGCATCACCAATTACATCGCAGCAGCCGGACTCAATAAAGCCAAAACAGACGAGCTAAAAGCCGAAGCTTGGAACCTAATCCTGACGGAACCCGAGGAATCGGCAATCCTAAAGGCGGCCGTTTATATGCATGTTTTCAACGTGATCAAAAGAGGGCCAAAGACAAAGCCTGAACGGGACTTGTTGAACTATATGGCCGTGTACGTCCAAAAATCCCGGCTTTTGGTGGCGACAGAAATGCAAAGCGTCTGGGAAAGCTGGGAGCGCGGCTTGAAGGTAGTGCGGCCAGGTATGTCAGACGGCTTGAATCCCAATGATATTGGTGTTCGTCCGCCACAAATGGAAGACCAGGTAGGCGACATCATGTTGCTTGCACCTGGTGCTGCAATTGTCGTCGCATATGCAGGGCTTGGAGGCGCAACGCTTGTATCAACGTCCGTCGCCAAAGCGGTGGGAACGGTTGGCAAAGCAATTTTTCCCTACCTGAAGCAAGGCTTGAAAGAAACAGCGAGAATAACAGTAACGACGACTAGTATTGGCACCACCTCTATGGCCTTTATGGCGCCGACAATGATTATTTTGACCGCAAGCTCGATTGTCGCCAGCATCGGAACCGATATTGCCCTGGATCAGATCAAACAGGCATCCATTATCACTGACGCCCTGGCGAACTCGAAAAAGCCCGTAAACTTATCCCGCCTTCTATTGACCGATAACGGCCGGACAGAGGTATTAACGAACTGGGCTCTGATGACGCAAGAGCCCATCAAGCCAAACACACGGACCTGGGCGCAATTGATGCCGTCTGATAAGGCACAGAGTGGCGTGACGTTTGAAGACGGCAAGGTTGTTGTCGGCAACTTCGATATCGATACTGCTATTGATGGCGGCCAAACTAAGAATGACACAATCACGTTAACCCAGATTGAATCGATCAGTATTGACGCCTCGGCCGGGCGTTCGGCGAAATGGGATCTTATACCGGGAGAAGCCACAGATGTCGCGACCGGTACGGACGGGACAACCTATGTCATCGGCCTGACCAAGGTTGGCGGCGGGTATGAAATATTTAAACGCGCCAAGACCGCAAAAAGATGGACCAAAATGGCCGGTGCGGCAATCCGTGTCGCTGTTTCAGATAAAGACGCATGGGTCGTCAACGACGCGGGCCTGATATTCGCCCAATCAGGATCAAAATGGCGGCAAATCCCCGGCCCGAAGGCACAAGATATTGGTGCTAGTGCCACGGGGGTTTGGATCATTGCGACTGATGGCAGCATCCATTTCCGCGACGGAAACCGCTGGCAAAAGGTTTCGGGAACGGCAAAACGGATCGACATTGATCAGAATGGTCGACCATGGGTCGTGAACGATAAAGGCGATATCTTTGTTCATGACAACAACAGGAAGTGGGAAAAGCTTCCTGGTACTGCTGTCGATATCGCAGTTGATATCCCGGGCGCAGCCGTCGTCATTGGCACGAATGGCAAGACTTACCTGTTTAATGGCACGAAACGCGATTGGGATATGATTGCACAGGATACGGATTCCAACGCCGTCGGTGCCGGGGGTGGGCAGGTCTGGCGGCTGACCAAGAACAATGAAATTTACCAGATGCAATAAGATAAGGGGCTGACGCAACGTCAGCCCCTTTCGTTCTGTTTTCAGTTTTTGAGGGTGAAGACAATCCGGACAGTTCTGTAGTCCGGATTGTCAGGGATCGAATTACACATGGCCGTCGCGCCGGGGGGCGTTTTGTTTTCAAGCAATAAGGCTGTTGATTTTTTGGGGAAGTGGCGTTTGGTCCAGATAAGTAAAGAACTCAAGCGACAAAATATGATGAAAACATCCTTTAGAGCGGCTGTAGTTTTATCGACGTTTCTGGTTGCTGGCTGTCAGACAGTAGATTTGATGTCTCAGCGTTCACTAAGTGGCAACGGCGCACAGTCAGTGCCCCGCGAAGGTGGGCAACACCCCGTCTTCACAGATTCCGTCGTCGAAGACGATGCCGTTCAGGTTCTGGTGCGCGAAAGTATCAACGCATTGGAAGCCCAGAACATGGATGAAGCATCCCGCTTGATCAATCTGGCTTTGAAACTTGATATCACCAATCCGGATTTGCAGTTTCTCAACGGATTAACCTACCATCTGATGGGGGTAAAGGGTGACGCCAGCAAGTTTGAATTGGCCGAGCAAGGTTATCAGCAGGCACTTAAATTTGACCCGGGTAACTTGTCGGCAAATTACCAATTGGGCCTGTTGTATATGGATCAACGGCGTTATGGGCTTGCACAGGGCTATTTCGCAGCCGTTGCCCTTCATCGTGGTGACGATCCGGCAGTGCTTTATAGCCTGGCCTCGGCTTCATATTATGCGCGGGACCCCAAAACGGCGGAAGCCGCGCTAAAGCGTTTGCTGAGCGTTGCACCTGACGCAAATGAACAACCCGAAATCCTGAAAGCTGCGGCGTTGTCTCTCGCCGCAATGGATGATCGCGCGGGGGCAGCGTCGTTTGTCGAGGCCTATCGCAAGGCCGTGTTGGGTCCGGAAAACATCACGTATCTGGAAAACCGGGTTCAGGGGTGGCAGTCCTTTTATGATAGCGATGCCAAGGTCATGATGGCGCAGTATGGAAATGATCCATATGGCTCCAGCAATCCATACGGTTCGAGTAATCCCTATGGTTCCACTGATCCCTATGGTGCGGCGCCCGATCCTTATGCCGCCGCGCCACAGGACGCTTATGGGGCCCCCGGCCCACAAGGTGGTCCAACGCAACAAGGCTTTGTGGATTCAAGTATGGTGGTGGTCGATGTTGTCTTGATCGGCACCCAGGAAGATGTTCGTAATTCGCGCGGCATCAATTTGTTGAACGGATTGCAATTGCAGTTTGGAGACCCACTGACCGGGACGACCGGATTTGGGTATGAGTCAACACGCACCAAGGATTATTTGAATACCGGGCTGGAACAAAGCACCCAAACAATCACGCGTGCAATCAGTATTCCCGCTGTGACATATTCGCTTAATATTGCCAATTCGGCCGATGCAAATAATCAGGTTTTGGCCAAACCAAGTCTGGTGGCGCAGGCGGGGCAAACGTCCGAGTTTTTCTCGGGTACAGAAATTCTTGCTGCTGCGGTTTCCGGCGGCAATGGCGATAGCGTTTCGGTGCAAAAGGAGGTTGGTGTCAAACTTGCCGTCACACCGGAAATTTTGCCTGATGACATGATCCGTTTACATGTCGTAGCTGAACGGACCTTCCTGACCGATCCGTCCAATTCAGTTGTGTTTGAATTCCGCCTCGACACAACCAAGACCAATGTGAACTCAACCGTGACAATGAAGTTCGGCGAGACCCTTGTGCTTGGCGGATTAAGCGAGCGCGAGACATCCAAATCAGCCGATGGCGTGCCGGGTTTGATGGATGTGCCGCTTATCAATCTGTTGTTTTCCCAGCGTGTTGAACGCCATTTCGAACGTTCTGTCCTGATTTTGATGACGCCACGTCGCCCGCATTACGCCCGCCGCGCGCAAGCTGATCGTGATGTTGTGATCGACGAAATGTCGGATCTGGAACGCGACATCGAACGTCTTCAGCTTCGTCATAAAGACTGGTTTACACCGCGCGCAACCTTCAACGAAGTCATTGAAAAGCTGCAAGGACGTGAATTCTTTGAGGAATTCAGAAGCGGCGATGTGAAAGTTCAGTCTTGGCAAAACGACCCCCAAGACCAGCAACACATCGCGATGGTGCGTGAACGTTTGCTTGGTAAATAGCGTTTGTTTTCAAAAACTGTGATGCGAGGTTGTCCAATGACATTGGCAATGCTGCGGTTTTGTCTGGTTATTTTCTGTGTCGCACTTGGTGCAGCCCTGCTTCTCAAGGGTGTTTGGGCGCAAAATACCCCAACCCCACCATCTGTGAATTGGACCCGGTTGCCGGGAACGGCTGTTGATATATCGATCAACAGTCAGGGGCAGGCCTATATCGTTGCGCCGAATGGTACGCCCTGGCGTTGGGATGCGCTGGAACAACGTTGGCGCAAGATGTCTGGTGATTTCGTCCGGATTTCCGCAGCTGAGGGAAATCGCCCGTGGGCGATCAACGCGCAAGGCGTGGTTTTTCGCTATAACGGTTTGTGGTGGGAAAGCAAGGATACAGAAGTTGTCGATGTCGCTGCCGATGCGTTGGGCAACGTCTATATCGCCAAAGTGAACGGTGAAATAAAAAAATGGAACCCGCTGCGTAGTGAATGGCGGACGCTGGAAGGTCAGGCGTATCGCATCGCATTGGATATGGCGGGAAATCCCTGGGCCGTGACCCGCGATGGAAGTATTCGAACTTTCAACGGCAAGGATTGGACTACTGTGCCCGGACGGGCAATCGACATTGCTGTTGGTGCCAATGATACAGTGGTAATTGCCGATGCTGAGGGCCGGATAAGGGTCTGGAACAGTCTACAGCGCAGTTGGCAGGTGCTTGCCGGGGTTGATAGTGTGACAGCGGCGGCGGCGGCACCGGATGGCGGGCCATGGGCGGTCCTCGCGGATGGCAGCATTATGGCGACCACATTGCTGGTCGCACCAGAGCAAATCAAAACTGAACAAGGCCGCGCCCCGGAAGCAAGGGCACCTACGGTGGTCGCACCAGTCGACACAGCCCCTGCGGCCGTTGCTTCTGGAATTTCGGCAGAACCTTTATCAACGACGACGACCGTTGCGCCGTCGCCCCAGGTGGCACCGGTAGCTGCACCTGTGCAGATTGCAAGGCCCCTCACCGCCGCCCCGGTTTCACCTGAAACAGGCGCGCCGCAAAATGGCGCCAAGACGGTTGCGCCCGGGACAGAGAACACTGCCACGCTTGATCCGGTAGCTGTAACGACGGACGAAAATATTACCTTTGTGAACACCCAAAAAAGCGCCTCGACACTGGCAATCGGTCGGGACGGTAGTGTGTTTGGTCTTGATGCCGCAGGGAACATCCTGCGATGGTCGAACACGCGCAAACGCTTCGAAAGCTTCCCGGGCACCCTTATCCGTATTGCAGTTGACGCACAGGGCAACCCATGGGGAATTTCTACTTTGGGGCGGGTATTTCGCCATACGGGAAATTTGTGGAAACAAATCCCCAACGCGACAGGTTCTGACATTGCCATTGGCGCGGATGGATCGGTTGTGATCGCCGGCGCAAATGGAAATTTATCGAAACTGAATGACACAATGACCCGGTTTGATCGTATTCCGGGCCAGGGCCTGTTGGTGGCGGTGGCACCCGATGGCACGCCTTGGACCATTCGTTCTGACAATCTGGTACAGCGTTGCGCATCAACGCCCTGCGAAGTCTTCTCGCAAAAAGCAAAAAGTATCTCCATCGGTCCAGATGGGAGTGTCTATGTCGTCGCCGACAGCAATTTTCTGATGCGTCTGGGCACGGATGGTAAGAATTTTGACGTGATTCAAACGCCAGGTCATACACCACAGAATGTAGCAGTGGGGCCAAATGGTTATCCATGGGTGGTTACGACATCAACACTTGCACTGGCCTCTACGTTCTTTGAACGCAACGAACAGGATGATCGTACAATCGCCGCATCAACAGCCGGTGACACCACCGGCAGCGGAAGTACTGCAGCAGTGGTCGATGTTCCCTCAAACAATGCCTTTACGTTTACGAAGAACTTTGCCTTCGAGACGTTTGTCACGAACCTAAATACGATTGAAGAATTTGTCGTCGGGCAAGATGATGGTGTCTATGTGTATGGTTCGTCCCAAAATCAGGGGCCAAACCCGTTTTTGAAATTCAACAGCACGCAAAAGAAGTTCGAGGAAGTCTCTCTTTCATTCAATCAAGACTTGCGCAACATCGACATTGCGAGCGACGGCAGCATCTGGACGACCGAAAACGGATCGATTTATAGACTGTCGTCAACCGGCAGCATCAAGCGAACCTACAGTGTCACATCCGGTAGTATCGAAAGCTTGTCGATCGGCATCGATAACACGGTTTATGTTGTGATCAGCAACACGCTTTATCACCTTAAGCCGGGAACCAACGCGTTTACCAAATTCAACAATGATGACGTTTCCAAGGTCGCTGTTGGTCGGGCCGGCGATTTGTGGATTATGGATTCCAACAACATCGTCCAGCAATTCACCGGCACAAAATTTGAAAATCGCCCGTTGGGGCAAAGCGTAAATGCAAATGACATCGGAGCGGGCACAGACGGTAGTGTTTATATCTCTGCTTTGGATAACAGCCAGTACGTTTTGAAAAAATGGAATGCCACAAACAACTCGTTCGACACGGTCAAAAATGCGACCCCCAACAGAGTAGATGTTGCATCTGATGGCCGTCCGTGGATTGCAAATACCAGCTCAAGCACTGACGTCAAACGAGCCAAGGATTAACCCCTTTCAATGAGTACCGACCGCATTGGGTTACAGAAAATGACGTCAACACCCTCTCCAGCTTAGGACCTTGGCCCTACAGTCAAGGATTTGGCGCTTTTGATTTGATCACGCTGGCAGTTTCGCCAAATTCAGAAGCCCTCGCCGATTACTCGGCGGGGGCTTTTTCGTGCTCGGCCCCCAATTCTTTATCAAAAAAATGGCCCCGTCGGTGGGGGACCAGACGGGGCCTTGAGTATCACCGTGGGCTTGGGTACGACCACGGTGTTTGAAGCAGGATCAACTGCTTTGTAGTTCGTCCTTAGGCATTATCGCCTGTGTCGCCGGTATCAGCGGTATCGTCAGTGTCACCTGTATCGCCTGTATCGCCTGTATCACCGGTGTCACCCGTATCACCTGTGTCGCCCGTATCACCGGCATCCCCCGCGTCACCGACGTCCGGCTCACCATCATCAGGGGTTTCGCCATCATCTGCGTCCGGACGGGTCAGCTCTTTCCAGCCCTTGGTAATGATGTCCTGCTCGACATCCGGGTCAACGTCAGGCCCGGCTGGTGCGCCAAATACCCGCTGGATACCCGGTGGCAATGCACCGGCAAGCCCTGGCGCGTTTGCAATGCCGGGCGGCATGCTGCGATCTGCAACGCCTTCTTCTTCACCCTCTTCGGCAGATGCAGATTTCGACTGAAGACCAAGCCCCTGCGCGCTGGAACGTGCAGCAGCACTGTTGCCCTGCCCTTTGCCACCATCTGCGCCATTCCCATTGCCGCCACCGTTACCACCGGCATTCCCGTTGCCACCAGCATTGCTGTTACCGGGACCGCCGGAACCACCGCTATTGCCCGGACCATCGGCACCATTGCCGTTACCGTTACCGCCGCTATTGCCGCTGCCTCCCCCATTGCCGCCGGAGTTACCGTTGCCGCCACCATTACCATTGCCACCGCCATTGCCGTTTCCGTTGCCTTGGGCAAATGCAGCATTGTCGGTCATTTTATAGAGGCTGATATCGAACGACACCGGTGTTGCAATCAATGCAAAGGCACCAAGGCCCAGTGCGCTTACCGTGGCGATCTTCGTGCGCAGACGTTTTGTTTCGTGGCGTGTCATTGGTCTTCTCCAATCCAGTGCAGGGAATTTCGTGTTGATTTGCAAGGACAACGCCCCGGCTTATCGCTTTATTCCCAACCGTCGTAATTTTTTCTGTATTTTTTTTGAACTGTGACGGAAGAAACAGACCAACGCGCACGTTATCTACACAATAGGACCCACAAAACCAGAATGGGACACCCGGTTTGGACACCGCACTCAAAACAGAACTAACTGATCTGTTACCGCGCGCCTTGCGGTTTGCGCGGTCATTGACACGTGATCCAATCGCAGCTGAGGACTTGGTACAAACCGCCTATGCCAAAGCAGTCGAGCGGATCCATCAATACGAACCCGGGACCCGGCTTGATAGCTGGATGTACCGGATTATTCAGACCAGCTGGATTGACGAAAAGCGTCGGGACCAGCGACGCGGCAATGTCATTTCGTTTGAAGATGCGCGCGACAGCAGCGCACCGAGCCAAAACCATGGCGGTGTAGACAGAATGTTCCTGCAATCTGCCTTGGCTGCACTGGGGGAAGAACAGCGTTCTGCCATCACATTGGTTTTGATTGAAGGATACAGCTACCGCGAGGCCGGCGACATTCTTCAAGTGCCCGATGGAACCGTCATGAGTCGCGTCGCCCGTGCCCGAAAGGCCCTTGCGGCCCTGCATGACGATGACAGCCAGACAACAGATAACACAGATATTCAACGAGGATCGCCATGACCACAGCATTAACGGATCAGGACTTTATTTTGCTGTCGGCTTATATCGACGGCGAACTCGCACCGACTGAAAGCCGCAAGCTTGAAGACCGGATTGCCAATTTCCCGGTATTGACCCGCCAATTCAACATTATGGCTGGTCAATCCATCGTCCTGCGCAACCAGTCCGAAAGGCTTCTGCCTGATGCGCTTTATCCGGAACTTTCGAAAAACATCGAAGATATTCTCGATAACAAGCCAATCCCGTCGCGTGTCCGGACCTATACAGACAGTGGCAAGACATCAATCACACCACCGCACGCGGCAAATGGCAACACTGCGATCTGGACCGGTATTGGTGCGGCCGCAGCCGTTCTGATCGCCTTTGTCGGTGGCAATTGGTTTAGTCAGATGGCGGCAACTGACGTCGCAAGCCTATCTGACGGTAATGCGCAACTTGTGACCTATTCGCCGGTTAGCAATCCGGTACTTGATCAGGAAATCAGTCTGACACTGGAAAAGACTCTAAGCGGTGCAATCCGCCATGTCGCCCTTGATCAAGGGAATTCTGATAATGCGGAAACATTGATCGAACCGCTGCGCACCTTCCGTCAGTCCGGGCATTTTTGCCGTGAATATCAGGTGACGTTCCCGACCAATACCTTCGCCAATGGTCCTGACAGTTTTTATGGCCGCGCATGCCGCACCGGCGATGGTCAATGGGAAACGGTTTATCGCTTGATCCCAGGCGCCAGCCTGCCCGAGATCGAAGATCCCATGGCACCGAAACAGAAACTCTAAACGCAATCAGACAGTAATCGGGTATCCACCAGTTGCTGCCTGATTGCGACTTGACGACCAAGATGAGAAGACACAAATATAAAGAATGAGCAGGATCGAACCAATGACTACGCCCAATCTGATGCGCCCGGTAACGGCGCTTTTTTGCGTTTTCGCCCTTGTCGCACTTGGCAGTTGTCAAACGATGGATGACTTTTCCCAATCCCTGAACGATCTCAATGACGGGCTGGGCGCCTACGCAAAAGAAACGCCAAATTCCGGACCTGAACTTGCCCCGGCATCCTTGCCAAGCTTTGGTGTTGGCGACGCATTTGTTTTTGACAGCGGCCGGGCCATTTATGTCAAAAGCCTGAATGGCGATCGCGTCGAATGGAATGGCGGCGGGGACTACCGATTTGAAACAACGGCGGATTTCACCGGTCCCAACCTTGACTGGTCCTATACCGATCAGGAAGACCGCAAAAGAACTGGCAGTGCGACGGTCAAGGAAGGCTCAGAAACCATCTGGCCACTCTCGGTTGCGAAGTTTGTCCGGGTATCGACGAAATCGGAAAATATTGATCCCGATACCGGCGATACCAACAGTTTCGACCAATGGCTGACTTGCAAGGTTCCAGCCACCGAAACGGTCGAAGTCCCAGCAGGCACCTTTGACAGTTTCGTCATTGAATGTGCGCGGTATTACAAACAATGGTGGATGCAAACGACCAGATGGTGGTACGCGCCCGACGTCGGCTTTTACGTAAAGCGGTATCGCAAGTGGAATTCAGATGAGGAAGATGAAGAAAGCCTTCTGACCTACGGTCCCGCACCGGCCAAAATTCCACAGAAACAGCGCGAACGCGTGTCAGACACCGTTCAAGTCGCACTCGAGAATATCAATTCTGGTGATACCAAACGCGCAACACAGTCTTCCCTGACCATCGCAATCACCCCCCTTAAGACAGTACAAACGGACAAGGGGGTTTGGTGTCGCACATATCGCCAAGAACTCAGTGCGCGCAGCCGAACCAGCGAACAGATCAAAACCGCCTGTCGCACCGATGACGGGTGGGTTATTGAAGACGAGGTTGCCGACAAGGCGAGTTAAGCCATCAGTCAGATCATTGTCGCATCACCCCTGTTGGAACGGCTCATATCCCGATGGAAGAGTGTCCTTACTTCCAAGGGCGTGACCAACCAAGACTGGTCACAAGTGTGCTAGTACTGCGCCTGCCCAAGGATCTGGTCGAGTTCGCCACTATCGCGCAATTTCTTCAGGCCCTGATTGAAATCATTCATGATGGTTTGGGCTCTGGGGTGTTTTGGGCCAATGATGAAATGTAAGGGCATATCAGAAAGGCTTTCATCGATATGACCAAAATCATCTTCGGAAAACCCACCCTCGGTTATCGCGGCAAGGGCTTCTGGCACGGGGGAGACAACGCTATCGACCCGCCCCGCGGCAAGCAATTTGAAACAGGTTTTCATATCCGGTGGCGAAACGCGGTTTGCCTGTCCTGATCCAAGCAGGCGCCCCGTCTGGCCAAGTTCCCCATGCCCCAATGGCAAACAAATCGCCTTACCGACCAGATCAATATTATCGCGATAAGGGTCCCGTTTTTTGGAAAACCAGCCATAGGCAGACAGATTGGCAATCGGATTAGAAAACAACATTGACCGAGCACGTTCAGGCGTTTGCGCATAGGGGTACGTACCATCGACTTCCCCTTCAAGCGTCATTTCATACCCTTTGAGCCAAGAACGCCAGATCACCGTCACCTGCTGATAACCGGCAATGTCAAAACTTCTGCGAACAACTTGGGTAATGATGCCACCGCCATCAAACTTTCGATCTGCGAAAGGGGGAAAAGCATCGCCGGTGACCAATCTGATTTCTTGGCGAAGTTCATCTGCCATTACAGGCGATGCGGATGCAAAGCCCGCCAAGATCAAGACCGTATAAAGAATGCGCCGCGCTATTGTGACCATCGCGCTGTGATCGCCTTTTGTTTCATGCTTTCTATAGGTTAGAAAATATTACGCTTCTTTCAAGCCCGGAACGATCCCAGAAGCAACTTTAAATCTGTCCAACAAAAAAGTCCCGATCAAAAATGACCGGGACTTTCGCGTTAAACGCTTACTGCGTAGAGGGTTCCGAGCGTTTTACGATGCAGCCTTGCGCACAAATCTGCCATTCTGGAAATCGTCAAAGGCCTGCATCAGTTCCTGTTTGCTGCTCATGACGAACGGGCCATAGCGCACAACCTGTTCATGCAACGGACGGGCTGCAATCACCAACATCCGCCCACCGTCTTCGCCCCCTTTGAGCGTCACACTGTTCCCGTTGCGCAAAACCGCCAGATGGTGCGTCGGAACGTCTTTACCGGCAATCACCGCATCGCCGATGAAAACATAGACAACCCCGGCATGGCCTTCTGGCATCGGGATGGAAACTTCTGCACCGGCATCAAGTTTGACATCAACAAACACCGGATCAGTCGAAATTCCGTTGATCGGACCGGTTTTGCCAAACATTTCACCGGCAACAAGGCGCAGATCAACCCCCTCACTTACGGCAATTTCAGGCACATCCGGCGCTTCGATATTCTGGTAGCGCGGATCGATCATTTTGTCCTTGGCAGGCAGGTTGATCCACAGTTGGAACCCCTGCAAAAGGCCGTTTTCCTGCTTGGGTGTTTCAGAATGAATGATCCCGCTTCCGGCTGTCATCCATTGCACACCACCTGATCGCAAAACACCTTCTGAGCCAATGCTGTCTTTATGACCCATTGCGCCTTCGACCATATAGGTCACAGTTTCAAAGCCACGATGGGGATGTTCCGGGAAACCGGCAATGTAATCATCGGCATTGTCGGTCGAGATTGAATCAAGCATCAGGAACGGATCAAGCATATCAAGCTGTGGCGAGCCAATAGAGCGTTTCAGCGAAACCCCTGCCCCGTCCGAGGTATCCATGGCCCGCAAAACCCTTTTCACACCGCGTGCTTTTGTATCGGCATCCGACATTTTCAAATCTCCTGAGCTCACCGGTGCTGCGCACCAGATACAATTTCATTGCACCACTTTCGCACAAAACTGTCGCCAAACAAGACGCAATCAGGCACCGGATTGTTTCCATATGTGCGAAAATATACAAAAAGGCAGTCCCGTTGGCGGAACTGCCTTTCTTGTTCATAACAGATTTTAAGGCTTAGCCAGCCAGTTTTGCGGCAAGTTCAGCAACATGCTTGCCTTGGAACTTGGCGATATCAAGCTCGTTCTCCGACGGCTGGCGCGAACCATCAGCCCCGGCAAGGGTTGATGCGCCATAAGGCGACCCGCCCGTGATTTCATCCATATTGGTCAGGCCGGCACAGCTATAAGGTACGCCAACAATCACCATGCCATGATGGAGCAAGGTCGTATGGGTTGAGGTGATCGTGGTTTCCTGACCACCGTGCTGGGTGCCGGTCGAGGCAAAAACAGAACCGATTTTGCCGATCAAAGCGCCCTTGGCCCAAAGGCCGCCGGTCTGGTCAAAGAAGTTCCGCATCTGGGCTGACATATTGCCAAAGCGGGTTGGCACACCAAAAATAATCGCATCATATTCTGGAAGATCCGAAACACTTGCAATCGGTGCAGCTTGATCAAGTTTCGCACCGGCGGCCTTTGCGGCCTCTTCTGGCATGATTTCCGGGACACGTTTGATGTCGACATGCGTACCGGCAACGCCGCGCGCACCTTCTGCCACGGCATTGGCCATGGTTTCGATATGCCCATACATGGAATAATAGAGAACAAGTACCTTGGTCATAGCGAGCTCCTTGGATGATGTGTCAATTTTTTATGATGGCAGTCTCAGGCGACATTCGAAACGTACAGGTTGGAAACAAACTGATGCATGAAACGCAACAACCGTTAATCCACCTTTACGTTTAAATTATGCCCCCGGATTGCTGGCGAGATATTGCACGACCTGATCGGGGAAATCGGTGAAAATGCCATCAATCCCGGCATCGTCAAAAATCGCCTTTAATGCAATATCCATATCCCCGGCCCACTTCGGCAATTGATCCGCACGCAACGTATAGGGATGAACCATAAGCTGTGCCCGTTGGGCCGAAATCAGGGTGGGTGTCATCATCGCCGTGCCATTCTCGCTCAGCCCTTCAATGACCTGAGGCAACCATGGGCCAATGCCATCCACGACCTTGGCCATGTCAAGAATGCCGTCTCTGGATTTCAGATAGTCATAATCGGTTCCGTCCGGTGCGCCCCAGCGGTTTTCGCCGATCAATTGTACCAGCTTGCCCTGATAATTCAGTTCATTGCGGATACGCTGCGTTTCGGCCCAGTCAAAGCACTGAACAAAGGCATTTGAAGCCGGATTGTTATAGCCCCATTTCTCAAGGACCGAGATCACGGTTTTGGTGATGTCCTGCCCTTCGGCACGGTGGAAAGCCGGGTCTTTGATTTCGGGATAAATGCCAACATCGCGCCCGGTGGAATGGTTCAGTCCCTGAACAAGTTTGATTTCTTCTTCCAGTGTCGGGACTTTGAACATGCCAAATTCACCCGGGAAACGATCCGCATAAACCTGCTTGCCGGTATCGGCCTTAAACCGTTCGGTGACGTTCAGGGTTTTGATTTCGGCCAAGGTGAAATCAATTGCGTAATACCGCCCGTCTTCGCGGGTACGTTCGGGGAATTTTTGCGCAACGTCGGTGGTGGTATCAAGATGAATGTCATGAAGGATGACCGGAATGCCGTCCTTTGACAGAACCACATCCTGTTCGATGTAGTCGGCCCGCATGCCATAGGCCAGCGCCTTTGCCGCCAAAGTATGTTCTGGCAAATAGCCCGACGCACCGCGATGGGCGATAACGACTTTTTCCTGCGTCACATCCTGGGCAAGTGCGTGACCAACACTTGGTCCAAACATATTCAGACCAATCAACGCAGCGAAAACCGACAGGCTGACAGCAAACAGTGCTGCACGGATCGTCTTTTTAACCATCATCCCAAAATCCTTAATGCCATTTGCCACCGCCATACTTTCCTGCGGCGTTTTCTGGACTATAGGCTCAGCCTTTGGGCTGAGAAACGCTCCTGTGTGTTGTTTTCACGTTCTTCATGAAACTGTTACACACCCAGATAACGCTTGATGACCGGTTGAGTTCCACAACCATTTAATTGACCCGTTAGCACAATTGCCACTGGACAAATTTCGCACGATACCAATTTAGCATAGAACAAGGTTCACACGGCTCTGGTGGTATTGGAGATCCAAATTAAAAATACATTTTCTCTAAGAAAGTTGCGGTTCCTGACACTAACCATTGCGACGATCGGCATCGTCATCACAGGGGCAACAGCATGGCAGTTACACACCGGAAACCTGAACTATATCCACACTGCCGTTGAAAAAATCGCAGAAGAGACGACGGCTGCAATCAGCGAGCGCTTCAAGCTTTACCAATATGGGTTGAGCGGTACGAAAGGTGTCATTCTTGCTTCTGGCGAAAACGACCTTACCCGCAAGAAGTTTGTTCAGTACAGCCAAATCCGCGATATCGATACAGAATTCCCCGGCGCGCGTGGCTTTGGCTTTATCCGGCGCGTTGCTGTCAGTGACGAGGCCGAATTTCTGGAACAAGCACGTAAAGACGATGCCCCGTCTTTTTCAATTCGACAGTTAACCCCCAATTCCATCGAACGATACGTCATACAATATATCGAGCCCTCCGCCAGAAACATGGAGGCCATTGGCCTTGATATCGGGTCAGAAGCCAACCGACGCAAAGCAGCCGATGATGCGATGAAAACCGGAACAGTCCAGCTTACCGGACCGATCACGCTCGTACAGGCATCGGGTAAAACAAAGCAGGCTTTTCTGATTCTGGCGCCGGTATATAGACCCGGAAGCGATCTGGAAACTGAAGCACAACGCGTTTCGGCTGCGTTTGGCTGGAGCTACGCCCCCTTGTTGATGGAAGAAGTTCTTGCCGATCTGGATATTTATAACGGTGCTTACGAACTTGACGTGATTGACGTTACCGATCCGAGCAACGCCGTCACCTTTTTCAGGAACCTGCCGGAAGGTTCGGTTGCTAAAACCGATTTCGACCACAGCATAAAAATTGAAATTTTTGGCCGGGTCTGGTTGATCAACCTTATTGTCACACCCGAATTTATTCGAAACCTTAATCTGACATCGCCCGAGGCTGTACTGGCGGCGGGAACTACTGCCAGCATTGCACTGGCACTTTTGTTCGCCGCGATGATGTCGAACCTGCGCAATAAGCGCGATGCCATGGAACGACGCGCCGAACTGGCATCCATCGTCGAATCCTCGTTTGATGCAATTATTGGCCGTGACCTTTCAGGGATCATAACAAGCTGGAACCCCGGCGCGACGGCCTTGTTTGGCTATAGTCAGGAAGAAGCCCTGGGGAAATCGTTCAATGAAATTCTGGTTCCCCTGACCTTGCGACAGGAAGAAGTTGAACTTACCGCACGACTTGAAACCGGGCAGCAGGTTGAAAACTTTGAAACGCAAAGACTGCGCAAGAATGGAACGCCGGTTGATGTTTCGGTTACGGCATCGCCCATCAGATCGAAATCGGGAGAAATCATAGGATCTTCCAAAACAATGCGGGATTTCACCGAACAGAAAAGAGCCCGTATACGCATCAGCGAGATGAACGAAAATCTTGAAGCAATGATCGCCGAACGTACGGCTGAATTGACCAGTGTGAATTCTCTACTGACAAACATTTTACGGTCAGCATCAGATGTCGCAATCATTGCAACCAATGAAAACGGTCTGATTACGTTATTTAACAGCGGTGCTGAACATTTGCTGGGATACGACCGGTCGGACGCCATTGATAAAATGGATATTTTTAGCCTGTTCAAACAGGAAGAACTTGGAAAGCGTGCCGCGCTCCTGTCCGAACGTTACGGCCATGCCATAACGCAAAATCAGGCCCTGTTTTACGATGCACTTAATGGTCGGTCGATGGCTACCGACTGGACGCATGTCAGAAAAGATACAACGGAATTCAACGCCTCGACCATTATATCGGAAATTCAGGACGAAGAAGGAACACACCGCGGGTTCTTGTTTGTCTCGATCAATATCACACAGCAATATAACTTCCGCCGTCAGTTGGAGATTGCACGAAATCAACTTGAAATGGCTGCTGATGTTGCCGAAATGGGTGTTTGGTCCTGGGAGGTTGCAGATAATTCTCTGCAATGGAATGACCATATGTTCAAAATTTATGGATATCCCGAAACCGTAAAAAACAAGGGCGTCAAACTTGACCATTGGACTTCCCGCCTCGCCCCGAAAGACATCGAAAGAGCACAAAATCGCCTATCTTCTCTTATTGAAGGGACGAATGATTTCAACATCAATTTTGAGATTATAACGCCTGCAGGCGAACAGCGTGTTCTTCAGGCCGGCGCGGATGTCGAACGCGACGAACAGGGAAATGCCATCCGGGTAACAGGCTTCAATCTGGACATCACAGACCAGATTCATCGGGAAGAATTACTGCAACAAGCTAAAGAAAGTGCCGACAGGGCAAATGTCGCAAAATCAAACTTTCTTGCAAATATGAGCCATGAAATTCGCACGCCGATGAATGCCGTGCTCGGGATGCTGCAACTCACACAGCAAACCGACCTTACGGCCACTCAAAATGACTATCTAACCAAAGCACAAAGTTCGGCAAAGGCACTGCTTGGAATATTAAACGATATTCTCGACTACTCTAAAATTGAAGCAGGCAAACTGGAACTCGACATGCACGAGTTCGAACTTCATCAATTGTTTGAGGATCTGGCCGACACGTTTTATGGCAGTCACCACAACGACAATGTCGATCTGATTTTCAACGTCTCATCCGATATTCCAATGCGGGTCATAAGTGACGGCCTTAAATTGCAACAGGTCCTGACCAATCTCGCCGGGAACGCGTTAAAGTTCACCCAGAACGGGTATGTCTGCATTTCCGTCACGCCCGTCACAGGCCAACAAGCACTTTCAACGAGACTTCGCTTCGCCGTTGAAGACACCGGCATTGGCATTTCAGATCAACAACTAGCGCGCCTGTTTACCGGCTTCACACAGGCAGAGGCGTCAACCACGCGCAGATTTGGTGGAACCGGTCTGGGCCTGACAATCAGTGAAAGCATTGTTGCGGCCCTTGGTGGGAAAATTAACGTAGAGAGTCAGATTGACAGAGGAAGTGTGTTCTCGTTCGAACTTGAATTTGATGTGCCTGCCGGTTCTAACAATACTGCAATTCCTTCTGAGAACGCTCCGACGAACGAGGCGGTCTATTTGCTCTCCGTGACGGATAAAGCGAGGGAAATTTATCAAAAATCTCTGACCCCTCTTACGTCCAGCCCACGCGACTGTCAGTTGGTGATCTCAGAATCTCTGGCCGGGTTTATCAAATCTTTGCCAGCCCCAAACCAGCCAAACCAGACGCTGGTAACAATGATCATTGATGAACACGGCTTATCTGATAACGACACCCGTGATCTGGTCAATGCACTGGCTGCCTTTGACACTGATAGTACGCAAATTGTTTCGCTGTGCAGGCAAGAAAGCAATCTAAAAAAGGTTGATCCTTCCTTGCCTGTACGCACGCTTCAAAAACCTTTTACGTCCCGATGCCTTCACGCTGCGCTCGAAAGAACATTAACAGTAGACGGACACGCAACCATCAACATCGCCAAGCCGAAGACCGCACGTCTTGCAGGTTTGAATATTCTGGTCGTTGAAGACAATCTATTGAACAGAGAAGTCGCCAAAGGACTGCTACAAAGCGAGGGTGCTACAGTTAGCTGCGCGGTTAACGGCCTAGAGGGCGTTGAGAAGGCGCTCGCACCAAATCAGACTTATGATTTTGTTATGATGGATGTACAGATGCCTAAAATGGATGGCATGGACGCAACACGCGAAATCCGGAAGTTCAAATCGAAATCTGAACTTCCGATTATTGCAATGACAGCAAATGCATCTCACAGCGACCGGGCGAGCTGCCTTGATGCCGGCATGAACGCCCATTTAAGCAAACCGATCGACCCTGAAGAGTTGGTATCTGTACTCATCGACACGGATAATGCTGAACGGAAAACACACCCTTGATCTTCCTAACGATTAAGCTCGCCCGTCATGCGATCAAGCCCATCCAGGCTTAATGGGAACATGCGCCCGGCCATCAGTTTGTGCATGATCTGGATCGATTGATGATGTGGCCACCAGTTTTCCGACTGCGGATTGATCCATGCGGCATGGCCGAAATGATCAAGTAAACGTTGAAGCCAAACAGCGCCTGATTCTGCGTTCCAATGTTCCACCGCCCCGCCGGGATAGGTGATTTCATAGGGGCTCATGGTGGCATCGCCAACGATCACGAGTTTGTAGTCCACGCCATATTTATTGATCACGTCCCAGGTTGATACCTGTTCGTTCCAACGCCGCGCATTATCCTTCCAAAGCCCTTCATACGGACAGTTGTGGAAGTAATAATATTCAAGATGTTTGAATTCGGTTTTGACCGCAGAAAACAGTTCTTCACAGACCTTGATATGGTCATCCATCGACCCGCCGACATCAAACAGCATCAGGACCTTGACCGCGTTATGGCGTTCGGGGCGCATCTGCACATCAAGCCACCCCTGCCGTGCAGTTGACGTGATGGTGCCGGGCAAATCAAGCTCGTCCGCCGCCCCGGTGCGTGCCCATTTGCGCAACCGGCGCAAGGCAACCTTGATGTTGCGCGTGCCGATTTCGACACTGTCATCAAGGTTTTTAAATTCGCGTTTGTCCCAGACTTTGACCGCGCGGCGATGGCGGGATTTATCCTGCCCGATCCGCACCCCTTCGGGGTTGTAGCCATACGCGCCAAACGGCGACGTTCCAGCCGTTCCGATCCATTTACTGCCCCCTTGATGGCGGCCTTTTTGGTCTTCCAAACGCTGTTTAAGCGTCTCCATCAGCTTTTCCCAACCGCCAAGGGCTTCGATCTCGGCCTTTTCTTCGTCCGTCAGGAACTTTTCAGCGAGTTTGCGCAACCATTCATCGGGGATTTCGGTTTGCCCGACCTCATCCATGCCATCGGCAAGGTCAATCACACCTTTGAAATGTTCGGAAAAAACCCGGTCGAACTTGTCAAGATGGCGTTCATCCTTCACCAAGGCCGCGCGAGAAAGATAATAGAAATCCTCTACCGAATATCCCGCCAGTCCCTTTTCCACCGCCTCAAGCAACAGCAGATATTCGCGCAAGGATACCGGAACGCGGATCTCTTTAAGCTTATAGAAAAAGCCGGTGAACATCCCGCTTAGCGCCCTTCGCGCCGGGCCATAAAGGCAAGGCGTTCAAACAGATGCACATCCTGTTCGTTCTTAAGCAACGCACCGTGCAAAGGCGGAACGGCGGTTTTGGCATCCTTGGCCCGTAAGGCTTCAGGTGGCAAATCTTCGGCCATCAAAAGTTTCAACCAATCAAGAAGTTCCGAAGTTGATGGTTTCTTCTTTAAGCCCGACACATCGCGCATGTCGTAAAACAGGTTCAATGCTTCGGCGACCAGACGTTTTTGAATGCCGGGATAATGTACCTCGATGATCTCGTTCATCGTATCGGCATCGGGGAAGCGGATGTAATGGAAGAAACAGCGGCGCAGGAATGCGTCTGGTAGTTCCTTTTCATTGTTCGATGTAATGATCACGATCGGACGGTTGGTGGCCTTGATGGTTTCCTGTGTTTCATAGACAAAGAATTCCATGCGATCGAGTTCCTGCAACAGATCGTTGGGGAATTCGATATCGGCCTTATCGATCTCGTCAATCAGCAAAACCGGTGCATCGTCGCCTTCGGCTTCAAACGCTTCCCACAGTTTTCCTTTGACGATGTAATTGCCAATGTGATGAACCCGCTCGTCGCCCAACTGGCTGTCGCGCAGGCGCGATACCGCATCGTATTCATACAGGCCCTGCTGGGCGCGGGTGGTCGATTTGATCGACCATGTGATCAGTTTTTTACCAAGGGATTTGGCGATTTCTTCGGCCAGAACCGTCTTGCCGGTTCCGGGCTCCCCCTTGACCAAAAGCGGACGTTGCAACGTAATGGCGGCATTGACCGCGACCATCAGATCTTCGGTTGCGACGTAATTTTCCGTACCCTGAAATTTCATTTGTGCCCTGCAACAAAGGTTGACGTTTACGTTAACCTAGGGTGTTAAAGCTACTTGAGCAAGGGGGCAAACCAACCTTGTAATCTTGTGACTGGTGACCGCAATTACGCATAGTTTCGATTAACCGCCTGCACGGGGCTTTGCATAACTGCTACTTCCTGAAAACTTGTTCTTGTGCCCCCTTTATCAACCCACTCAGCTGATGTTGTGGTTTTGTGTCCTTGTTGGTCTATTCGTTATCGAGCATGCACCTTATTACCGCTTTTAAACAACGGTTTACGTTGAGAACAGCCTCGGCTTTCGACATCAAGAGGGCAAGTTTTCAAAATGAAATGCAAGGAACACAAACCGTGCTCCTTGCATCGATGGGGTTGGCCGGATGTCGGCCGGGGAGATTTGGTTCCGAAGGCGGTTTAGTTGGTCTTCACCATCACGTCATTCATGATCGCGGTAACCTCGCCCATCACAGCACCCGCTTTGGTGATGCCATTGGCTTCCTGTTCAGTGACCCAGGCCGCCTGAACGTCCTGATATCGGGTGGCGGCGGCGAAGGCTTTGACCTCGGCTGCGTCAAGCATGCGGACATTTGCCCCCGCCTCTCGCAGCTTTTCGACCTGCGCATCAAAGCTTTGGATCATGACATTGCCAAGGGCTTCATAGGCCTTGCTTGCCGCGCGTTTGATCGCGTCCTGATCCTCAAGCTTCAGGCTATCCCAGACATCCTTGTTCATGGTGAGCGGATAGACGTGACCAAGCCACAAGTCATAGGAGACCAGAATATTTGGTGCCACCTCATGAGCATTGAGGAAATAGCCGCTATCGACATTAACCATCAGACCGTCAAGTTCACCGGATTTCATCGCTTCATAAACTTCCGGCCCCCAATGCACGCGCACAGGCGTCGCACCAGTGTTTTTCAGGAAATCGAGATGCCAGAAGCTAGCCGAACGCCATTTTTGCTCGGCGATGGTCGAAAGGTCTGCCATCGGCTTCGTGCCATAGAACGCCACCGGATAACCCGTTCCAAAGAAGATCGGCACTATGTTGCTGGCAGCCAGTTCTTCATTAAAGGCCGGGACCTCATCGTAAATACGCTGGAAAAATTCGACCTGGCGATCACCCGTCGGACCGACGATGAAGCTTTTGAATATCTGATGAAGTGGCAATTCCTTGGCGGTGTATTCCGGCACCGTGGTTGCCATATCCACCGCCCCGCTGCTCACCGCACCCAAGGCATCATAAGCCTTGGCAAGTTCGCCGTCCCAGTGATCTTCGATCTTGAGGCGCCCGTTTGATTCCACCTCGATCAACGGAAAGACAACGTCGCGCAGGAAACGCGTGCGCATGCGATCAGATGGCTGATGATCGCTGAATTTCAGGATACGGGGCGCTGTCCTGGCATCCTGTGCCATGGCCTGCACCATGCCTGAAACCGAAATAACGGCCCCGATGACGGTACCGACAAACAGTCTGCGGCCAATGGTCACAAGGGTTGAGTTTTGGCGATCTTCACGCATATATACCACTCTCCAATCGTGGGACGGGCATCCAATTTGATAGCTTTGCTGGTGCTCGTTTTAAGTTTGCAGTCATGATCAGGCCTGTTTGATATGGTCCGTCTTGACCCGATCGTCATGATGCAAATATATCTGAATTATCCTTCAGCTTGGAATTCGCATATTGAAATCGTCCACAACAGAGAAACTAAAGCCCAGAAAACAGCCTGTTCAGGAACGATCCGGGGTGACCGTTGATGCGATCTATACGGCAACCATTCAGGTTTTACTGGCCGATGATATGAACAAACTGACCACCACGCGGGTCGCCGAACGTGCCGGTGTTTCGGTTGGGACGCTTTATCAATACTTTCCCAACAAGGAAGCGCTTCTTTACGCCATCCTGCTGAAGCATTTCGAAGAAATGGCACGCGCCTATGAAGAGATCGCAGCACATCATCCACCCGCCCCGCTTTCAGAACTCGCCGCGTGCATTGCAGATACTTATGTCTCTGTGAAAATGGTCAACCCCGATGCAACCGAGGCGATGTATCGCGTTGCCGGTGCGATCAATCAGGTGCGCATGTCTTCCAATGTTTTCGCCCGCATAGGCATGGCCATCTGTAATCTTTTGGCACAGGCATCTGATGCGACCTTCAAAGACCCGAAACAGGTTACCTTTACCGTGCTGTCATCACTTGCCGGTTTGTCGCGGGCAAGCTTCGGGCAACTTGCAGCAGGAAGTGACGCATTGGCGCGATTACAGGATGAAAGCCGGTTGGTGGCACAAGCCTATTTGCACGCAGCAGCCGATAAGGACGCCTGATCAGCGGTCGTGAAGGCCCTTGCCTTCAAGGATGCGATCGCGGTATTTTTCAACCCGGCTGAAACGGGTCGCGGATTGCTTCGCCCCACCGATATACAGACCATATCCACGCTGACGTCCGGGTGTCAGGGCGTCAAATGCCGCTTTCAACTCTGTGTCTGCATCAAGCCGGATAATCAGTTCCTGTGGCAATTCGATTGCATCGGGCTTTTCGATTTCAGTACCAGATTTTTCGATGGCCTCAGCGACAAAGGACCCGATCGCGTCCTTGGCAGTCTCGATATCTTCGAGAGTTTGAAACCGGAACCGCCGACCGGATCGCGAATTCGGACCGGGTGCTTCAAGCAGTCGATCGGGATCGTCGAGCACCGCGCCTTTGAAAAACATCAAAGCCAGAACATTCTTCATCGGCTGGATAATGGCAATGTTTTCGCCTTCAAATCCGTAACAGGGTTTTCCCCATTTCAGATCTTCATCAAGATCGCATTCCAGTAAAACCTCGCGCAAACGCGTCATCTCTTTCGACCAGTTTTTTGCATCGGTGAAATAACGATCAATCGATCTGCTCATATGTGCAATCTCCGCTATCAAGGCTCAACCCAAAGATGTAAATCCCTACCATTCCATCCGGATCTTTTCGATCAAATTTTCCACCGTGATGGTACGGCAACTGCCATCCTCCTGACTATTTGCGCAGCAGTGCCGATGCCGGACTTTCACCATACCAGTCGCGATATGACCGCGAAAAATTACTGACATGACTGAACCCGACATGGGCTGCAATTTCCTTGATTGAAAGATCGCCCGTCGTCAAAAGATCACGCGCAATCGCCATCCTCTCGGACCGGACATATTCCGCGCAGGTTTTGCCGGTTTGGGATTTAAGCAAACTGTTCACGCGACTTTCGGGCATCTCAAATTTGACGGCAAGCTGCGATAGCCCCAACGGCCCACCCGGCGTGGTTTTGATCAGGGATGTGAGTTCATCAAAAATTGCCTGATCTAATGCGGAAAGCTCAGTTCCCCCATCCGAGGTGTCAAACTCAGAACGCGCGGCATAACTGTCAATCATTTCGGCCAGAAAAAGGGTCGAAAGACCTTCAAGTTTAAGCATCCGCCCTGCCCCCGTCACATCGCTGCCAAACATCGAACTCACGATGCTGCGCATTCGATTGGTCAAGGCAAGCGGTTTGATCAGAACCACATCATCGCGCTTGGACAGGAAAGGATCAAACACCTTGGGCAAGGTCTCCCCGAACCGGTCGCGCAAAGAACCAAGCACACAGGCCACACCGACATGGCGGATCTTTTGCCCCGCAGGCAGGAAATATCGCGTTCCAAGCGGATCAATACGCATCACCATGCCTTGATCGGGCGTCAGTGGGTGTGAAGCGCCATTCGGGCAGTCAACCCGAAGGTCTCCCATCACATTAATTGACCCTGCGATCCAGCCCGGTGGCAATGAATTTTTGACGTTAAAACAGGAATCTTCGCGCACATTAAGCTCTGCACGATGCAAATACATGCCATTGGGAAACTCGATCCGCTCCAGCCGCCCCTGAACACCGGGCAGCTCAAACAAGTCGCCATCAGCAAGAACAAGCGTGTCGATATTTTCGTCATGTTCGGTATCGGGCGCATATCCAAACCCGCCTTCCGAAACATTCGTATTCACCGTCATCTCCCTTCCCAATCTCAAGATGCCTCCGGCACATTATCGACTGAGCATCACCTTACGATATTGATGTTGTTATCATTTGCACGGGAAAGCAACTGTGATGGTCCTCACCCGAAACGTCAACCTGCGCAAAGTTGCATTTTGCTGTCGGCAAGCTGACCGGAATATCCTTGTGAAACCATTTCGGAAAATGACCGGTGTAGTGCTGTCACTTAGCGGCTAAAGCACATCTGACATGAGTGCCGCGACGGGGGCATTCTGCCGGGTGACCTCGGCCTTTAACCCGTCAATATCCATATCCTCGTCTTTGACGAACTCGATGAACATCATGTTCACATTGTTAAAGACGAGCTCACCCGTCGCGTCGCAATCAACGTCCTTGCGCACGATCCCGCGTGTTTGAAGCGAACGAAACAGATCGCAGACCTGTTTGGACAGGCGGTGATCAAGGGCGGTATAGCGTTTTGAAAACGGTGTTTCAGGCTGCCCGATTGAAAGTGACATCGCGGTGCGCCACATTTCTTTAGAAAGATATGTCAGGGAATGGTCGTAGTATTTGCTGATCAGTTCCGACAATGCTTTGCCGACATCATCAAGTTCACGACCAATGACCTGATCACCTGCTGCCAGCACTTCTTCGACCTCCATCGAGACCGTCGCCATCAGCATGTCGCCCTTGTTTTTATAATAATTATAAAACGTTCCGACGGACACACCGGCCATGTCGGCAATGTCTTCAATGCGCGCACTGTCATACCCGACCTTGCGGAACAAGGTCGTCGCCGCTTCAAGAATACGGCGGTTTTTGTCGGCTTTCTTTTGGGCGCGCAAACCAGACATCGTCACTCCGGGAAAACTGAACGGGTTCAAAATTTACATTGACTCAAAAAATGAACACGTTCAATATTTTTTCAACGGCACCGAAATGAGTGCCGAGATACCCAATAAAAAGGGAGGCCTCAATATGAAATCAGGGAGAGCCAATGTTTCGTCACGTTTCCACGGGGAAAACCCGCATTAAGCTGCTGGGCGGTGCTGCGACCTTTATCTTGGGCGCAGCCGCGATTGCCAACAGCGCACAGGCCACCGAGGAGCTTAATGCTCTTGTCTGGTGCGATCATACCGATCCGGCTTTGATCGAGCCGTTCGAAAAGCAATACGACGTCAAAGTCAATCTTAAGGAATATGAAGGTACGGGTGCGGGCCTTTCGATCATTGAACAATCCCGTCCGGGCGATTGGGATGTGCTTGTGATTGATGGCGTTGATGTCCATCGCGCCGTTGAAATGGATCTTCTGGCCGAAATTCCGGCCGATGCCCTGCCGACCGCTGATCTGTTCCCGGAAGTCGTGATGGCCGGAAACAATACGCAAGATGGCAAGACCTATGCCGTCACTGAAAAGTTCGGCTACAACACCATTTCGTTCGACAAAACGAAAGTTGATCCCAAAGACATGGAAGACATGTCGGTGATCTGGTCGGACAAATATGCCGGACGTATTGCGGTTTATGATTATTACCTGCCGGTGATTGGTCTGGTTGGACTTGGCCTTGGCATCGACACAGCCGATCTTGGCGCGGACGATATGGACGCAATCAAGGAAAAGCTGTTTGCGATGAAGAAGGTCTCCAAACAGGTTGGCGAAGTTGTCTCCTCCCAGACGGCTTTGGCCACGGGTGAAGTCGACATCCTTGTTGGCGGTGGTGAATGGATCACCGCGGTTTTGTCCGAAGACAAACCCGACCTTGATTGGGTCATCCCGAAACAGGGTGGACTTCGCTGGGCACAGTCGATTGCGGTGATGAAAGACTCAGCCAAGCCTGATCTGGCGCTGAAATTCGTCCAATACATCATGAGTCCCGAAGGTCAGTCGCGTCTTGCAACCTCATCTTGCTATTGGGGGATGCCCGCCAATGCCAAGGCAGGCGAAAACCTGACTGATGCGCAAAAGGCCGCCCTTCGCTGGGATGATCAGCCAGCCTATCTTGCCAACTCGCAACTTTATCCGATCCCGGATGCCGATCTGGATGCCCAGATGCAGGATGCCTGGGTCGAGATGCTGCAGCAATAAGCATCCCTTGCTTGTTGCACACCCGCCATTGCCCCGCTTTTTGCGGGGCAATGGTTCAAACTTGCGCTAGAATTGCCTGAACGGCCGCGCCCCACCCAAATGTCACTGACTGACAGCACCCCGGTCCGAACCGACCATACGGGGTTGCGACAAAGGACACCGTGATGGCTTCTACCACCCTTGAAACACGCGAAAATCGCCGCGCCTGGGGGTTTGTGACCCCGGCTTTGCTGTGGACGGTCGCGTTTTTCGTTATCCCGTTTATCGTCATGGCCGCCATAAGCCTTGCGACCCGCAAAGGGCGCGAATTGGTGATGGCGTGGAATCTGGATAATTACATCACGTTTTTTGAAAAGGCCCATTTGCTCAAGGGTCTTTTTGTCTCGCTTGAAATCACCTTTACTGTCACCTTTATTTCGATCCTTCTGGCCTATCCGCTGGCATGGATTATTGCTGAACGGGTGCCCCAAAAATGGCAACGCATGGCACTGATCATGGCGATTTTGCCATTCTGGACCAGCTATGTTGTCCGGTCCTATTCATGGCTTCTGGTTCTGGCCAAAAACGGCGTAATCAACAATACCCTGATCCAGATCGGGCTGATTGCCGAACCGCTTGAAATGGCCAGCACACGGTCGGCAACCGTGATCGGGTTTGTGCATTTCTTTGTCATGCTTTTAACCCTGACGATTTATGCCAATCTGGTGCAGATGCCGCCAAACTATCGCCGGGCCGCGGCCGATCTTGGCGCAAACGGTTTTCAGGTGTTCTGGCATGTTGTGTTACCGCTAACATTGCCCGGTATCATGGTCGGTGCGTTTCTGACCTTTGTTCTGTGTATTGGCGATTACATCACCCCACAAATTTTGGGCGGCAATAACGAACTTGCCCTGCCCCAAGTCATCATGCTGCAACTTGGCAGGCGGGCTGATTTCCCGATGGCAGCAACCCTTTCGATCATTCTGATGGGTGTTGTCACACTGGCCTATGTTGCCTGTGCACGCTGGCTTAAGATGGAGAGAACATAAAATGATCTCTTCACGCTTTTCCAAAACCCTGTCATGGGCCTATCTGATTGCGCTTTACGGCTTTATCTTTTTGCCCGTCGCGGTCCTTGTCCTGTTTTCGTTTCAGGATGGCCGCCTGCCCGTTCCGCCATTTAATGGCGCAACATTGAAATGGTATGGCGAAGTCTTTGCCGATGACCGCCTGATGTCCGCCCTTGGCAATTCCCTGATGGTTGCCCTTGGCTCATCAACTGTTGCCTGCCTGCTTGGATTTTGTGCGGCTTACGGCCTTGCGCGCTATGTGCTTCCAGCATCCCGGTTACAGCGCGGACTTCTGGTTGCCCCGATGACGGTCAGTTACCTGATCATTGCCCTTGGGCTGTTATCGACCTTTAACTGGATGGGTGTGTCGCTGTCGCTTTGGACAGTGGGGGTTGGTCATGTCGTGATTAATTTGCCGCTGTGTTTTGCAATCATTTACGCATCGATGGGGGACCATCAAAAAAACATCGAACGTGCGGCCCGTGATTTGGGCGCCGCGGAATGGCAGGTGATGACACAAGTCAGCGCACCGATGCTGATGCCATCGATTTTGGCGGCATTTTTCCTTTCGGTGACGTTTAGCTGGGATGAATTCATCATATCGTTCTTGCTGTCGCGCTTTGACGTCACCTTGCCTGTTGAAATCTGGAGCATGTTGCGGTCGGGCCTGAACCCGAAAACCAACGCGGTCGGAAGCATTGTCTTCCTTGTATCGGTTGCCCTGCTGCTTATCCTTGAACTGATTGTCTTTAGAAGGACGGCAAAGAAATGACCGCCCCAGTATCCATACGCAACGCCACCAAAGTCTTTGGCGACTTTACCGCCCTTGATAACGTCAGCCTTGAAATCGAAGCTGGCGAGTTTATCGTCCTTCTTGGTCCGTCAGGCTGTGGCAAAACCACTTTGTTATCGCTTCTTGGCGGGTTCTTATCCCCGACCAAAGGCACCATTGAAATTGCCGGGCGCGATATGGGTCAGGTCCCGCCATCCAAACGCCCGACCACCACAATGTTTCAGGATTATGCCCTGTTTCCGCATATGACGCTCCGCGACAATGTCGCATTTGGCCTTAAGATGCGTAAAATCGGCAAATCCGAACGCCATGCCAAGGCAGAAGACCTTCTGGATATGGTCGGCCTTAAATCATCTGCGAACAAAAAACCGCACGAACTTTCCGGCGGACAGCGCCAGCGCGTTGCCCTTGCCCGTGCCTTGGCGGTTGAGCCCGATGTCTTGCTGCTGGATGAACCACTTGGCGCACTGGATTTAAAACTCCGCCGTCAGATGCAGGACGAGCTTAAAGCCATCCAGAAACGGGTTGGTACAACATTCGTTCACGTGACCCACGATCAGGAAGAAGCCATGGCAATTGCCGATCGGATCGTCGTGATGAATGGTGGTAAAATCGAGGATGTCGGCCGTCCGGAAGACATCTATATGCGGCCCAAAACCCTGTTTTCCGCAAGCTTCATGGGTGAAGTCAATTTCATCCCCGGCACCCTTGATGCCATCACAGATGATGGTGCGCATATCAACACCATCCTTGGAACTGTCAAATTGCCGGAAGCTGCACTTGGTGATCACGTGATCAAGGCCGGGGAAAAGATTACGCTTGCGATCCGCCCGGAACATTTTCGCGCCAGCACGGGCACAGGCCAACGCATCACATTGGGCAAGGCAAAGGTCACCGATGGGGCCTTCTTTGGCACCCATCACCGCACCCATCTTAGCCCGGTTGACTATCCTAACATGATCATCACCGCCCATATGCCGCAATCAGCCATCATTGAACCCGGCGCGTGGATTGATCTGACCATTGATCCAACCGCCATCGTCGTCCTGCCCGGCCATCCAAACGCATCAAAGCAGGAGGACGCCGCGTCATGACACTGGAACACGCCAAACCCGAAGACTGGTACAGCCTTAAGACAGTCGGGGATGACGTCACCTATATTGGTGAGCCGTTTATCGAAGAATTTTACCGCTGCAATATCTGGCACATTCGTGGGCGGGATAGCGATATGCTGGTTGATAGTGGTATGGGCGTCGTCTCATTGACCGATTGGGTGCCGCTGGTGACGGAACGCTCCGTTCAGGCGGTGGCAAGCCACACGCATTTTGACCATATCGGCTGCCATCACGAATTTGAAAACCGGATTTGTCATCGCTGCGAAGCGGATCTGTTGGCCGCGCCAACGCGCAAAAACACCCTTGCCGATCCTTATGTCACCGACGAGATTTTCACCAAACTCCCGCCACTTCCCTATTCTTCCACGACCTATGCGGTCAAGGCCGCCCCGGCAACCCGCATTGTCGAGGATGGTGATGTGATTGATCTGGGGGATCGGCATTTTGAAGTCATCCACACACCGGGCCACTCGCCGGGTGGCATTGCATTATGGGAAGCCAAAACCGGCATCCTGTTTTCCGGCGACATCGTTTATGATGGACCTTTGATCGAAGACACTTATCATGCAAATGCACGTGATTATGTGCGATCCATGGAACGGCTTTATGACTTGCCGGTGCGTGTGGTCCATGGCGGACATTTTGCCAGTTACAGCGGCGAACGCCACCGCGACATCATCAAAGACTGGCTGAGGGAACGGACCTGAAAAAAGAAATCAGTGCCAAGACATGACGCAACATGATCTGGCCAGTTACACCCAAATGCTCAGGAAGGCTTCCTATGGAAAACGCAGGCAAATTTTACATTAACGGCAAATGGATTGATCCGATCTCGTCCCAGAGAATGGACGTCATCAATCCCGCCACAGAAGAAGTCATCACCCAGATCACGCTGGCCAGTGAAGAAGATGTCGACCTTGCGGTTGCCGCGGCCAAGCGTGCTTTTGAAACCTATAGCCAGACGACGATTGATGATCGGCTTGGCATGCTTGAACGCCTGCTTGTGATCTATAAACGCCGCTATGAAGAAGTTGCTCAGACCATCACGGCCGAACTTGGCGCACCGATTACGATGTCGCGCGAACAGCAGGCCGATGCAGGCGTTGCCCATCTTCAGGACTTCATCAATGTTTTGCGCGACTTCAAAACGGAAGAAACCCTGCATAACGGCGAAACGCTTTTGCGTGAACCAATCGGGGTTTGTGGTCTGATCACGCCGTGGAACTGGCCGATCAACCAGATTGTTCTTAAAGTCATCCCGGCCTTGGCGACGGGCTGTACCTGTGTTTTGAAACCATCTGAGTTTACCCCGCTTAACGCGATGCTTTATGCCGAAATGATCGATGAGGCAGGCTTCCCGGCAGGCGTGTTTAACCTTATTCAGGGCGCAGGTCCGGTTGCCGGTGCCACCATGTCGCGCCACCCCGACATCGCCATGATGTCCTTTACCGGATCAACCCGGGCGGGCAAGGCGATCACACGGGATGCCGCCGAAAACATCAAACGCGTCACGCTGGAACTCGGTGGAAAATCGCCCAACATCGTCTTTGATGATGTTGATATCGAAGACCGCATTACCTTTAGCGTTCTCGACGTTTTCAATAATACCGGCCAAACCTGTGACGCGCCGACCCGCATGCTGGTTCAACGATCAATCTATGACGAAGCGGTCAAAGTCGCCCAAAAAGTCGGGGATGCGGCAAAGGTTGGCGATCCAAGTGTTGAAGGCAATCATGTCGGGCCGCTGGTCAGTCACATTCAGTATGACCGGGTTCAGACCCTTATTCAGGCCGGCATTGACGAAGGTGCCAAACTGCTGGTCGGCGGTGTGGGCAAACCCGATGGTATGAACGAAGGATACTTTGCCAAACCAACCATCTTTGCCGATGTGAACGATAATATGCGCATCGCACGCGAAGAAATCTTTGGCCCGGTCGTGGCCATGATCCCGTTTGATACCGAAGAAGACGCAATCAGGATCGCCAATGACACGCCATATGGTCTGGCGGCCTATATCCAGACCCCCGATGATGCCAAGGCCGACCGGGTTGCGCGCAAACTCCGTGCGGGCATGATCCGCATCAATGGTGCCTTCCCACGTCCGGGAAGCCCGTTTGGCGGCTATAAACAATCAGGTGTCGGGCGTGAAGGCGGGCTATTTGGCCTTGAAGACTTCATGGAAGTCAAAATGCTGCATAAGCCTTAATCGATGAAGTTTGGCTGGTCATTGTTCACCGACATGGTGACCAGCCATAAAAATTGCAGATTGGTATAGGGCGCCCCGCATTTGAGCCTATCCGTTTGAGAGCAATCCACCAACTATGGATAGTTTACCCTTTCCTTACAGACACTTAAAACTTCTGTAGACGTGAGGAAAGGGACACAAATGATAAGAAAACTCATCGTACTGGCAACTGCAGCGCTGTTATCGGGCTGCGTCACAGCAGCGACCCAGTTTGAGCAAGACGTACCAATCGGGCGTGTATTTTCAGATAAAATAACCATGCCGCAAGGTGACGTTCTTTTACCCCCCGGCGACTGGACAGTTGTTGGTCAATCGATCACCCGAAACAACCACTATCAAGCTTTTGGCCATACCGCATTGGCCCGTATTGATGACGACCACAACCTCAACGGTCTTGTTTTCCTGATGACCGCGCTTGAGACACCACTTGGCTTCTCTTTTTATTCGACAGATCACTGTAATCCTGACGAAAAAGATATCTACTTTGAGAAGGTTGCCAATCGGGACCTTGGCCGACAGATATGCTTCTATATTGACAACTGGAGCACATGGCCAGCAGCAGAAACAGACGGCGTGTTTCGACAGGCCGACGTCTATCTAACTTCCAAAGCAATAGATCGCCCCGACAGCATGCTGTTTTCCGTTCATCGCATTGTGCGACGGAACAAATTCCTGATCGCTGAATACGGCTTTGACTATCGTGAACCGGTAGATGTCGCGTTCCCCGGCTACACACCTGCCGATACATCCGTGACAAAGGATTTATACAGCAACCCGCGTTGGCAGAAAAACTTGGACAATGTGATTGCCTGGTCCCGCGAGAAACAGGACCTGATTGCAAGCGAGTTTTTGGACTAAACAACACAAACCCGCTTCAAACAAAGACCCCGGAAAATTCCGGGGTCTTTTGCGTTTCATGTTAAAGTCACACCGCGCAATGCCCTTGCGTCATCCACATATGATATAGGGCTGGTAATGATGCAATCGGCTACTATAATCCCATCGTTAATCGATAAATTTAACGATCCGGGCAACGGATCAGATACGGATTGGGAGACGAGAAATGAATGCAATGTCCTTTTCCGAGATGGGACTTGCGGCGTTAAAAAGGCGGCAATTTGATGCCGCCATCAATATGCTGCGTCAGGCACTTAGCGAAAATATGGATAATCTTGAAGCCCGGTTCGGGTTGGCGCGTGCCCTTCACGAAAAAGGTTCGATTGTCGAAGCACTTGGTGAATACCGCACGGTGCTGCAATCTGATGCGGGCCATGAAGATTGCCTGTATCACATTGCACGCGCCCTGCTGGAAAATGGCGATCCGCGCGGTGCGCTGAACCATGTCGATATCATTTTGCGCGCCAAGCCAACCAATCCTGATTTTTTGACCCTGCGCGGTCAGGCATTGCTTGATCTTGGTCACAGCAAAACAGCCCTGTCATCGCTTCAAACCGCAGCACATCATAGCCCCGGCTCACAAACCATTCATCGGCTGATGGCCGCCTGTCACCGGGCGAATGGCGATATCGACGGCGAACGCCGCGCGGTTGAACAGCTCCTGCGGATTGACCCGACATCTTTGACCGCCTCAAACGATCTGGGCGTGATCAATCTGCGCGATGGACAATTCATCGCAGCGTTTGAGGCGTTTGAACAAATTCTGGCACTGACCCCTGATCATAGCGAAGCCACCCTGAACCGGGCCATTACCCTGACCGTCATGGGCGGCATGGATCATCAGGCGATCTGGGAACGGGTCATGGCCGTTTGCCGTGACATTGACGGGCTTGATGACATCCGCGCCATTGCAGATACCGTTACCGAACTGACCGATGACAAACGCCAAAACAGCAAGGAAGCAGCCGATCTCATCGCCCACGCGGCCCTTGCAACCACCGACATCTAGAACCCGAAATACCCGCGCCCTTGCGCGGGTATTTTTGATCAGCTTGGTTGGCAATTAGCTTACGGGTGCCTCGACAATTGACCCCTCAGAGCTGCGCGTTTTCACCCAGCCCAGAATACCAATCACACAGATCACTGCGGCAACACCCCCGACAACAAACGGTGAATTGCTGTTCAGGCCTGCCAGAACACCCCCGACCAAAACGGCGGCGGCCTCGGCCAGAACATGGACGGATCGGTAAATCCCCAATGCCTGGCCCTGTTCATGCGCGCCCGCCCCGTTTGAAATGAACAGGCTGGTGGTTACTTCGCACCATGCAATCCCGAAGGCCGCCAAACTCATCGGCACAAAAATCCACACCAGATCATCGGGCAGGATAAAGGTCACAAGACCAACCGCCAGTAGCATATGACCAAGGGCCGCAACACCGCGAAGCCCCATCGGACGTTGTGCCCGTTCAACCGTCAATCCCGCCAAAATCAGCGGGATCGAGATGATGGCGGCACACATGCCAAGGAAACTGCTTGTCACATCATGGTTCTGCACCATGTAGACGCCATAGAAACAGAAGAACAAATAGATCGCGACATAACTTGCAAACGACACGACATAACCCGGCAGCAAAACCGGATCGGTCAAGGTGGCCCAGACAGACCGGGTGGCAACTGGTGCGCCCTTATCCGTGCGGCCACGGCGGCGGGCATATTCCGGAATGTTCAAAACCACAGCAACAACCAAAAGATTGAAGCCATACATGCCTGCGGCAAAAAAGAACGGCCATGAAACGTTGAAAGACGGATGAATAGACGCGTCCGAGAAAAATCCCCCCATCAGCGGACCGACGATCCAGCCAACATTGATCGCAACCGTAATCAGGCCGAAATTACGCACCTTGTTTGCAGGTGTGCTGATGTCTGATGCGATGGATTGGGCGATTGCCATATTGCCTTCGCAGAGGCCCGACACAAACCGCCCGATCAACACCATCGATAAATTGGCATTCGCAACCCCGATGGCGACAACGATATAGCCAATTGCAGCCCCCAAAAGCGATGCCACCAGAACCGGCTTGCGCCCGACCTTGTCGGATAACCGCCCCAACCAGGGTGCACCAACAAATTGCCCAATGGGATAAAGCGCCATCGCCACCCCAAGCAGGATGGTGCGATATTGTTCGGGAACCGACGGATCAAGAAACCCCAGTTCAGGTTTTAAAAACATCGGGCCAAAGACCGGATAGGGCAAACTGAAACCGGCAAAGCCAAACAGGACAGTCAAAAAGACTGCCGACATTGCCTTGTTTTCCTGCGACATAAGGGACGAACTCCGTGGGGCGTTAGAAGGCTTGTGTGATTGTGTTTAAAAGGACCGCGCGGCGTGTAGCGTGTGGCAGAACGCCGTTACAAGGCGACGTAACGATCCGCAAGGGTTCGGACTTTTTGCCGGGCATCTTCAACCTGCCACCCCGCCCCGATCATAAGATCAGCCAAACCATCACACAGGATATTGACAGCATTCTTGCGCAATTCCTGTCCGTAGTGGCGATCGGTAATTTCCGAGAGCACAAGCACATTGATCCCGTAACCAAGCCCCCAACTGCCAAGATTAAGGTTGCGGCTGCGGCTGGTCATGTCCGATGCAATGCCAAGTTCTGCCTCACCTTCGCTGAGGAAGGCCTGAAACATCGATGTGATGGCATTGATCTGATCAAGCTGCGCCTGATGGCGCGCATAGGTCGCGCGTTTCCAGATCGATGGGGCAAGGGCAAGATATTCCGCCTCAAACCATTGCGGGTGATTAATGGAAAAGCGCAGATCAAGCAGATTGGCGATGATGTATTTTTCAATCGCACTGCCATCATGATTGCGCGCAATGTCAAACTTCTCGGCACGTTTGGAGCCTGCCATCACCGCCAAGCCAATCAAAAGATCTTCCTTGCTGGCGAAATGGCCATAAAGCGTACCAACCGAAATGCCACATATGCGGGCAAGGTCCGACATTTTAAGTTCAAAGAAACCAACTTCTGCAATCAGTTCCCCTGCCCCGTCAAGGATCAGTTCTTCACGCTTTTGGCGTTTTTCCATGCGGTTCTGCGCAACCATGGCAACCCGGCCTTTTCATCGACTTTATAGTTTGTGACGTAAAATCGAATTTGGTTCATTTTTTGAACCGGGACAATTCGTAATTTTGCATGGGTGTCATTCGATGGCGCGAAAAGCAGCGATAAGCAGCAAAACCGCGACGCATTTCCCATTTGACCGGAACAGCTATCGTTATGATGCGTTTCCAGCATAAGATCGTAGGGTCATTACCCCCTAAGCCCAAAGCAGCTGCTCCATGGATCGGACGGCGTTGCACCCCCGTTATCCTTTTTGAGTGGTTGCCAACATGTTTCAACGCTTCATCCGCATATGGGAATTTCTGGCCTATAGCCTGTGGGTATCGCCATTTCTTTTTGCCCTTGGCGGTGCCGCCTTTGCCGTTCTGGTGATGGCGCTTCCGTCATATGGTCTGGGGGATATCCTGCCTTCGTTCTGGCCGGGATTTGATCAGTTGCCAACGATCCGGGATTTGCTTCAAACGCTTTTGGCAACCCTTGTCACGATGACGACATTTGCCTTGTCGATCACGATGGTTGTCCTGACCTTGGCCGCCGGATCGCTTGGCCCGCGCATGATCCGAAACTTCATGGGTGATAGCAAAACACAAAATGCCCTTGGCACATTTGTCGGCAGCATTCTGTTCCTGATCACGTCCCTTCTTCTGATGGGCGACATGCCTGAAACCGCGCCGATCCCGCAGCTTAGCGCAACAATCGGCATCGCGCTTTTTGTGATTTCTGTTTTCGTTCTGATCCTGTTTGTTCATCACCTTGGACGGTCAATTGTCGCCGATGAAGTCATCCAGCAAGTCGGCCATAACCTTGAAACCACCATCCAGTCGGCCTGCAGCACGTTACAGGACCCAATCCAAAGGGCCGAAAAGGCACAAGTGGTCCTGCCCGATACGATGGAGATTTCAGATGACGTCGCCCTTTATGCCGCGTCTTCGGGATATGTTCAGGGTATTGATTATAACAAGCTGTGCGAGATCGCGACAGAACGCGGTATCTGCGTTTCATTGGTTGTCCGTGCCGGGCAACATGCGATCAAGGGCGACGTTATTGGCTGCGTTTCACCTGCGCCCAACAAAACCCTCAGCACAGATATCTCGGTGTGTCGCACCGACATCAACGAAACGATCCTGACCGGCAATCACCGTACTGCCATGCTGGATGTCGAATTTGCGGTCCGCCAATTGGTCGAGGTTGCCTTACGTGCCCTGTCGCCAGGCATCAATGATCCGTTTACCGCGATTTCCGTGATTTACCGGTTAGGCCGCGCATTGCCAAATGCCATGACGTTTAAATACCCGGTGGGGACATGGAATGATGATGACGGCATTATCCGCGTTCAGGCATCCCTTTCGGATTTCGCCGGGATGCTTGGGGCGGCCTTTGATCAAATCCGCCAATCGGCAAGTGCCAAGCCCGATGTCTTGTTACCAATGGCAGAGATCATCGAAAGCCTGATTAAACTGTCAAAAACAGACCACCAATCGACAGTCCTGCGTGATCACGCCCGCCTGATCCTGCGGGGGGCAGAACGTGACATTCGCGAAGAAAATGATCGCAAAGCTGTTGAAACCGCCATCAACCGTATCTTGCGCAATCAGGAAAAGTAGCCCCCCAAACAAGTATCGAATGCGGGCAATAAAACGGGGTTTCGTGAACAAACCCTTCCTGCCGCTGGCCTGATGGTTATTTTGCTGTAAGCGGCGGCATGCGCCGTTCAACCGGTTTGGATTTAACAATTGCGGTGTTGGTTTCGGCCTTATCGACAATCTGATCCAACAACCCATCCAGTTCCCCCATGGAGCGCACATACAGCCGGGCGACAAAGCAATCATCGCCCGTCACCTTGTCACACTCGCCAAATTCCGGAATTTCCGAAATCAGCTGCTGCACGATATGGAGTTTGCCCGGAAGCGGGCGAATGCGCACGATAGCTTGTAACGGATAGCCCAATGCTTCGGGGTCGACATCAATAGTAAAGCCCCGAATGATCCCGCGTTCTTCCAACCGACGCACCCGTTCAGCCGCACCGGGGGCTGAAAGCCCGACCTTGGCGGCCAGTTCCTTTTGCGAAATGCGGGCATCGCGCATCAGAACTTTAAGAATCTTCTGATCGATTTCATCCATGGCCTTATAAATCCAAGAACTTTGTCATTTTTACCTCTATTAAAAATGCTACATCCAACAATCACCTTGTTCAAGTCATATAAAACCATCGCAAAAAAGCGGAAAGTTATGCCATCAAACGCAATTCAAGACGGAGCTTTCCGATGAAAGAACAAGTACGCGGGACGGTCGAAATGACCGCTGCAATGACGATTTTGGGAACAATCGGCTGGTTTGTCGTGATGTCCGACCGCCCGGCTTTGGACGTGGTATTCTGGCGTTGCGTCTTTGGCGCGGCCACACTTTTGCTGATTTGTGCCGGGATGGGGCTTTTGCGTGGGCTTTTAAACCTGCGCATGTTGGGCTGGGCCGCCCTTGGCGGGGTGGCGATTGTGACGAACTGGTTCATGCTGTTTCAGTCCTATTCGATGGCATCGATATCGGTCTCAACCGCGGTCTATAACACCCAGCCCTTTATGCTGGTTCTGTTTGGCGCGGTATTCTTTGGCGAAAAATTGACGCTGAATAAATTCGCATGGCTTGGCATTGCCTTTGCCGGGTTGCTTTTGATCATTGCGGGCAAACCGACCGGCGGCTTTACCGGGTCTGATTATGCTGGCGGGATTTTAATGGCGCTGGGGGCTGCGTTCTTCTGGGCGACAGCCGCCATCATCACCAAGAAACTCAAAGGCACCCCGCCACATCTGATCGCACTTATTCAGGTCTGTGTCGGTATCTTGATGCTGATCCCGTTTGCCGATCTGCATAACCTGCCTGACACCGCACAAAGCTGGGGATCGCTTGTCACCGTCGGCGTGGTTCATACCGGGATCATGTATGTGTTGATGTATGGCGCGGTTCAAAAACTGCCCACCCATTTACAAGGGTCGCTGAGTTTCATCTATCCGGTCGTCGCGATCATTGTCGATCTGATCGCCTTCGGCTATCGCCCGGATGTCGGCCAAATCATCGGTGCAGTTGCAATCCTGATTGCGGCCGCCGGGATGAATTTGGGTTGGCAATTGATCAGACCTCGAAAGTCGCAACGCTCTGCGTACTGAAATTAGATACCTTAAAAACAACCCTTTGTGAGCTGTGTCTCCCGGACGGTTCACAAAGGGGCCATCCATCCATCTTGACTCTTATTCTGATTTGACCACATAAAAGAACAAATCAGGAACATAATTATGTCAAACAAACGCATTTATCAGGCCCGCGCTACCCTTTCCCGCGCAGAACAGCAATGGAAAGGTCAAGTTTTTTGTTTATCCGGCGCGATAGACGAGCTGATTGCGCACGCCTTTGGCGGGGATTTTCTGCCTGATCATATCAGTATCGGCGGCATTACCCCCGTTGGAGTGCATGAAGTCGTTTGTGGTCATGATGATTGTGCTGCATCGCTTTTGGCATGGCATCTGGCCACCCTCACACCTCTTGGAACAAACGGTGCCATGCCCGCCCAACAATCACGTGACACACCATCGAAAAATATCTTCTGGATCCGGCAACGCCGAGCCCTTGATCAAGGTGGATTTTATGCGCTTTCCTTGCCCAAACACGCCTTAAAATCTGCTCCTCTGATGATGACGGTTGATCAACAATCCACCGCCCTTTGGACCTGTGAAGAAGTCGCGAAATCAGGGCAGGTCAGCACAGTAATTATCGAGACCACCGATTACGATCTTACCACCGCCCGGCGGTTACAGCTGGCGTGTGAAAGCGGGGGAACGCGGATCATTGTCATGCGCCCTGCCCCACGCAATGGGCATTTATCACCATCAAGCGCATGGACACGTTGGCAGATAACCCCACAGAGACAACTCCAACTCAATAGACAAACGATACCAACAGGGAATGACCATCATCTCAGCCTGATCGGGGGACGCGGGGTCCGGCCGGGAAGCTGGAAAGTAAAAACCGATGCAGCAACGTTTTCTCTATCTGTGGCTGACCCACTGGAAAACCGACTGTCACAAGATCAGCCTATCCACGCCTGATCATCCCTGCGAATCTGGCAGTCGGGCCACCGAAATGGAACTCTCTCTTGATGTCCCACATGTTATCACCCGCGTGGATCATAAGGGCGTGCTTGTTTGCGGGCTGAATGCCGTTGCTCAACAGGTCGGATTGCAGGGGGGCATGCGTTTGTCAGATGCAAGAAGCATCCTGCCTGATTTACAAAACACCTCAGAACAACCCGATATGTATGAAACGCATCTTGCCCGTATGATCCGGGGGATGGATCGGTATAGCCCATGGGTTGCCCCGGATCGGGAACTGCACGATAGGACCCTGAACGGGGATGCGGGTCTGTGGCTTGAAATCACCGGCGGCAGCCATTTGTTTGGTGGTGAGGGGGCGATGATTGCGCATATCCTTCGGGATATGAAAAGCCGGGGATATGGCGCACGCGTGGCCATTGCCGATACGGCAGGGGCGGCATGGGCAGCGGCACGGTGTCATCCGGGCCAAGCATCGGACCGCATTCTGTCATTGCCGGCCGATCATGCGTTTGCCGCACAGTTTCCAGTCTCATCCTTACGCCTGTCTGATGACGTTATCGCGCTTTTATCGCGTCTTGGATTGAAACATCTGGGCGATATCACGCCGCTACCCCGCGCCAACATCACCACCCGGCTGGGACCGGATGTTTTGCATCGGCTTGATCAGTTTTATGGCCGTCTGCCCGAACATCTCAATTTCGAACTTCCGGATCATCCGTGGTTGATCCGTCAAAGCTTTGGCGAACCATTGGGCGATGCTGCCAATCTGGCCCATGCGGTTGAAAGCATGATGGAAAAGCTGTGTTCCGGGCTTCGTGCCGATAATCTTGGTCTGCGGCGGTTGATCCTGCGCTGTGTCCGGGTGGACGGACAAGCACATACCATCACGACAACAACCGGAACCCCATGCCAGTCCGCAAGCCATATCTTGCGGTTGCTGGCGGAAAAAATGCCCGGTGTGGATACCGGTTTTGGCGTTGAGCACGTCATCCTTTATGCGCCATGGGTCGAACATGTTGCCTTTCGTCAGGTTCGCCTTGATCGCAAACAGGATGACAGCAGCGATAGCATTGCACTGGCCCAGTTGCTTGACCGCATCAGCCATCATCTTGGCCCGCGCGATATCCTGTATCACCCTGCCCATCACGCAAGCCACCTGCCCGAACGTGCCGCCATTCGCCAATCCCCAACCGGAGCAGCCAGACAACCATCCCGGTTGGCGGATGCCCCCCTGCCACGCCGTCCGGTTCGCCTGATTGATCCACCTGAACCGGTTGATGTGATCGCACGCACCGCATCGGGTGCGCCCAGCAAACTCCGTTGGCGCAAGATGATGATTGATGTCCTGCGTGCCGAGGGGCCAGAACGCATTTGCCCGGAATGGTGGGAAAATCTGGATCGGGATAATTACGCGTTGTCGCACATGACGCGTGATTATTTCCGTATCTGTGATCAGAACGGCCGGATGCTGTGGCTGTTTCGAAGTGGCCATGCCGGTCAGGATATCTGGTCTGTCCATGGATTGTTTGCGGGATGATCCAATGAATAACCACATCTCGACACCCGACATTCCGGCCTATGCCGAACTGCAGGTCAGCAGCAATTTTTCATTCCTGCGCGGCGCATCCCATGCCGAGGAACTGGTGCTTACTGCTGCCGTCAAAGGCCTGCATGCCATTGCCATAACCGATTGCAACACACTGGCGGGGATCGTACGGGGTCATACGGCCCATCGCCATTATCAGGACCGATTGAAGTATGTGGTTGGCTGTCGCCTTGATCCGATGGATGGGCCATCGTTGTTGTGTTACCCAACAGATCGCGCGGCCTATGCAAGGCTGTGTCGGCTTCTGACCCTTGGCAAGCGCCGGGCGCCTAAGGGATCGTGCGAGATTTATATCTCGGACATTATCGAGCACAGCCAGGATCTGTTATTCATCGCCGTTCCACCACAGGTGCCCGATGATGATTTTCGCGCTGAGCTGATTGCGCTTAAAGCACATTTTGGTCCTCGGTTGTGGTTGTCGATCGGGCGGTTCATGGATGGATTTGATAGCGAACGCCTTGCTTTTACCCAAAGCATAGAGGCCGATCTTGGCATTCCGGCTGTGGTCACCAATGATGTCCATATGCATCAGCGATCGCGCAAACCATTGCAGGATGTCCTGACCTGCATTCGTCATCACTGCACCATTGAAGAGGCGGGATATCGTCTCTTTCCCAATGGGGAACGCCATATCAAATCACCGCGTGAAATGGCCCGCCTGTTTCCCGATCATTCGCACTGGCTGGCCCGCACCGTCGAAATTGCCGATCAATGCACGTTTAGCCTCAGCGAGCTTCGCTATGAATATCCCGATGAAAATGACGGATCGGGAGAAGGCACACAGGAACGCCTGATCCGCCTGACATGGGAAGGGGCGCAGAAACGATATCCCGACGGGGTGCCCAACAAAGTCAGGAACCTGATTGAGGCCGAACTGAAACTGATCGATGAATTGGGCTATGCCCCCTATTTCCTGACCGTGCATGACATTGTCGCCTTTGCCAGATCCAGGGGGATTTTATGTCAGGGCCGTGGTTCTGCGGCCAATTCATCGGTGTGTTTTTGCCTGCATGTCACATCGGTTGACCCGGACAAGGTCCAACTGCTGTTTTCACGGTTCATCAGTAATGCGCGAAGTGAACCGCCCGATATTGATGTTGATTTTGAACATGAACGCCGCGAAGAGGTCATTCAGTTCATCTATGAACGTTATGGCCGGGATCGTGCAGGCCTGACCGCCACCGTGATTTCATACCGGTCGCGCAGTGCCATTCGGGATGTTGGCAAGGTGTTTGGTCTATCTGAAGACACTATTGTCAAACTGACCAAAACCATCTGGGGATCGAGCAGCAAGGGTGCGCATGATGAAATGATGCGCCAATCTGGCATTCATCCCGATGAACCGCGCCTGAAAGCCGTGCTTGATCTGGCCGGGGAATTGACCGGTTTTCCACGCCATTTGTCCCAGCATGTCGGCGGTTTTGTCATCACACGCGGACCGTTGTGTGAGCTTTCCCCGATTGCCAATGCGGCCATGGCGGATCGCACCACCATTGAATGGGACAAGGATGATATTGATGCGCTGGGTATTTTAAAGGTCGATATTCTTGCCCTTGGCATGCTGACCTGCATTCGCAAGGCGCTTGATCATCTGCGCGACCATAAGAATATCAATTTCGATCTTGCCACGCTGCCCCATGAAGATGCCGCGACATATCGTATGTTGGCCAAGGCCGACAGCATTGGCACCTTTCAGGTCGAATCCCGCGCACAGATGAGCATGCTGCCGCGCCTGAAACCGCAAAGTATTTATGACCTGACCATACAGGTCGCCATTGTCCGCCCCGGCCCGATTCAGGGCGGGATGGTGCATCCGTTTTTGCAACGGCGCATGGGACGTGAGAAGGTTGAGTATCCATCGCCTGAGCTCAAAGCCGTTCTCGAACGCACGTGTGGTGTGCCGCTATTTCAGGAACAAGCCATGCAGATTGCCATTGTCGGTGCGGGCTATTCCGGCGGGGAGGCCGATAATCTGCGCCGGGCCATGGCAACCTTTAAGCGCACCGGCACGATTGGCGAACACCGCGACAAATTCATCAATGGCATGCTGAAGAACGGCTATGACATGGACTTTGCCGAACGGTGTTTTAAACAGATCGAAGGCTTTGCCGATTACGGTTTTCCCGAAAGCCACGCGGCAAGTTTTGCCATTCTGGCCTATGCATCCTCCTGGCTGAAATGCCATCATCCGGATGTTTTCCTGTGCGCACTTTTAAACTCTCAACCGATGGGGTTTTATGCCCCGGCACAATTGGTTAATGACGCGCGCAATCACGGGGTGCGTGTGCTTGAAATCGATATCAATCACAGCTTCTGGGACAATCAGCTTGAACGGGAATTGGGCCGCGCCAGCGGATATCATTCTGTCCGCCTGGGCTTTCGCCAGATCAAGGGGTTTGGCGAACTTGATGCGCTTTCCCTGATTTCCAATCGACCAGCCGGCGGGTTTCAGGATGTCTATCTGATGGCGCGTCAAACCGGATTATCGCCTGCTGCCCTTGAAAAACTGGCCGAAGCAGATGCCTTTGGGTCGCTTGGCCTGTCGCGGCGCGAGGCCTTATGGGCGGTGCGCCGGTTTGGCAAAGGCCGCAAGGCCCCAAGCGCACTCCCGCTGTTTGAAGCCGCGCAGAACTTTAACCACAATATGGGTGTTTCGGCCGAATTTGGCGCCGAAGCCCCAGTGGATCTACCGATTATGGGACCGGGCGAGGAAATTATCGAAGATTACGCCAGCCTGCGTCTGTCGCTTAAAGGGCATCCGATGAGCATGCTCCGCGATGCGCTTGGCGGAGCAGGCATTTGCAGGGCAAGTGACCTGTCGAGTGCGCGCGATGGTGAACGTTTGACACATGCAGGTCTTGCAATCGTTCGCCAACGCCCAGGCACCGCATCCGGGGTCGTTTTCATCACACTCGAAGATGAAACCGGCATCACCAATCTTGTGGTCTGGAGCAAGGTGATGGAAAAATATCGCCGCGAAATCATGACGGCAACGGTCCTTGGTGTTGCGGGAAAGCTCCAGCGCGAAGACGGGGTCACCCATATCATTGCCGACAAGCTGGTTGATCTGACAGGGATGCTGCAAGGCCTGACAGACAATGCCAAAATTGCGCGCAGCAACAACACGCATCCGCGCAATCTGCGATGGGCAAACGGGTTGGATAATTTGAGCCAGACACATACTTCCAAAGCACAGGACAGACCAAAACTGAAAATCGATAGTCACGATTTTCACTAACCCCAAACTCAGCATCCCATTCTTAAAATAAAAGGGCCTCGAACGAGGCCCTTTTAATCTTCATATGTCCCGTCCTGAAATACGTTGTCACCCATAGGAGACGACAATGTCTAGTTCAGGCACAGAGCGACGTAAGCGCACACAACGTGATTACAATATGGGCTTTAAATTATCGGTTGTTGATCAGGTTGAAAAAGGCGA
>NZ_JAVJRB010000002.1:0-168262 GCF_040218635.1 Thalassospira sp. | reverse complement strand
GATGCCAACGGTAACCTTGTCAGCTACACCACCCACTTCATCAACCAGGACGGCGCGCAAGCCGGGACCATGGTGAACTATGCCCTGACCGAAGAAGGCTTCCTTCAGGTCGAATTCGCCAACGGTGTCAAACGCCCGGTTTACAAACTGGCCATTGCAACGTTCGAAGCCGCTGATGAAATGGAAAACCATACAGGTAACGTATTCCGCCAGACCCGTGAATCGGGTGACTATCTGTTGCGTGAACCGGGCCTGAATGGTGCGGGTAATGTTGTGGCATCGGCCCTTGAAGGATCAAACGTCGATCTGGGTGAAGAATTCACCAATATGATCGTTACCCAGCGTGCCTACTCGGCCAACACCAAAACCATTACCACGACTGACGAGATGCTTGACGAACTTATTCGAATCAAACGGTAATTAGGTTTTATTGCAGGGGGTTAGCGCACCCTGCAGTGATATGTCCGCAAAACGACTCGCCCGGCACACATGCCGGGCTTCTTTTTGCCGCGATGACTCACTACATTAAGAACTGGCGAAAGACGCCAACAAAGATGCAAATGATTCAAATCACTGGCAAAATTGAATCATCCAACTGGGCAAAAATTGCCGGTTGTTAACCTGTTCTTCAGCATGGAGAACTATTCGTTGTTGATGCTGGTCGATTTCCGTATGGACCGACCCGCATCGGGGACAGTGGTAAAATTTCGTTTCGGAGCAGTCGAACGTGGGCGGCTTGTTACAAACATTCAAAAGTCTGGGACCTACACGCCTGATGGCAATCAGTGGCGTGGGCGTATTGCTGCTTGTGTTCTTTGCCTTTCTGATCTTGCGTGTTTCCGCTCCGAATATGGAACTGCTGTATCGGGATCTTGATCCCGGCGATGCCAGCCAGATTGTCAATCGACTGGAAGATCAACAGGTCTCCTATCAACTTCTCAATAACGGCACCGAAATTCTTGTCCCGGGGGATCAGGTCAACCGCATGCGTCTGAGCATGGCCGAAGGTGGCCTGCCTGCCGGTGGTTCTGTTGGCTATGAAGTTTTTGATAATGCAGACGGGTTTGGCGCCACCAGTTTTGAGCAGAACATCAATCATGTTCGCGCACTGGAAGGCGAACTTGCCCGCACCATTAGCTCGATCCAGTCGATCCAGCAGGCCCGTGTCCATCTGGTTCTGCCAAAACGTCAGATGTTCTCGCGTGAGACGCAGGAAGCCAGTGCATCCATCGCGGTAAAAATGGCCGGTGGTGAACTTAAACCTGAACAGGTTATCGCAATTCAGCATCTGGTCGCGGCTGCTGTTCCACAGTTGAACCCAAGCAAGGTTTCCATCATTGATGAACGTGGCCGTTTGCTGGCCCGTGGCGATGGTGAACAACAATCCTCGACCTTCCTGACCCAATCTGCCGATGAAATGCGCATTCGCACCGAAAGCCGACTGCGCAACACCATCGAAGACCTTTTATCGCGTTCCCTTGGGTATGGCGAAGTCCGTGCCGAAGTTTCTGTTGAAATGGATTTCAACAAGGTCACCACGGCAAATGAACGCTATGACCCTGATGAACGGGTTGTTCGGTCCAGTCAGACGATTGAAGAAAACGCGACCAACTCCGAAACAGAGGGTACTGACCCTGTAACACTTCAGAACAATCTGCCAGATGCCAACTTTGGTGGCGGGGCCGGTTCAGGAACCCAAAGTCAGGAAAACCGTTCCGAAGAAACGGTGAATTACGAGATTTCGAAAACAACCACCACGCAGGTCAAGGAAATCGGTGAGATTTCCCGTGTGACCGTGGCGGTTCTGGTCGATGGCACATACACCACCGACGAAAATGGCGAACGGCTGTATGAGGAACGCGCACCGGAAGACCTTGAAAAGATCGCAGCTCTCGTACGCAGCGCCATCGGCTATGACCCACAGCGCAGCGATCAGGTTGAAGTCATCAATATGCGGTTTGCCGATACCGGCGATCTGTTCGCAGATGAAGAAATCGAAACCTTCCTTGGGCTTGATAAAGCTGAAATCTTCCGCATCGCCGAAATGCTGGTTCTGGCCATCGTTGCCATTCTGGTCATCCTGCTGGTGGTTCGCCCGCTTCTGACCCGTGCGTTCGAAACATTGCCAAGTGCCGCCGATATGGCCCAGCGCCAGCTTTTGGCTGAAGATATGACCGCCGATGGGACGCCAGCCCTTGCCGGCCCTGCCCCGGTACCGATGGCACCGGGCATGGATGACGGTGAAGAACTGATCAACCTGTCGCAGGTTGAAGGGCGTGTGAAAGCATCCTCGGTTAAAAAAATCGGCGAGATCGTGGAAAAGCACCCGGAAGAAGCTCTTTCGATCATTCGCAACTGGCTGTATCAGGAGACCTGATTTTCCGAACAGTCGTCGGCTCACTGGCAGCCCTGTGGCTGCCTTCCTTTTGTCGCTCAAGGCGGTTTAGCAGTTTGATATGACGGCCATTGAAAAGTTCACATTTTCTCTAAGTTTTGATGATGCAGACAATGTCATTCGCTCATCCGGGGGCGATGACGAGCATTACGCGTTTGGCAAAAAGAAAAAAAAGAAGAAAGACGACACTCCGCCACCGCCGCCACCCGTCTATACCGAAGAACAAGCAGCCCAGATGGTCGCCGAGGCCGAGCAAAAAGGCCATGCGCAAGGCTTGACCGAAGGCCACGCCCAAGGGTTTGAACAAGGTCATCAGGAAGTGATGGCTTCGGTTGAGAAAGCCATTGGCGATGTTGAATCCGTCATTGCCGAAAAACTGGACCAGATTGACGAGCAGCAAAAACGCGCTAATGCAAAAATCAACGAGGATGCCATTCACGTCGCCCTTGGCGTCATGCGGAAACTGGCACCGGCTTGGTCAAAGCAATATGAACTGACCGAAATCGAAGATATCGTTCGCCAATGTCTTGCCAATCTGTTTGACGCGCCGAAGGTCCTGATAAAAGTTCATCCCGATCTTGAACAGGAACTCGCCGCAGTATCAGAACGCATTGCGCTGTCGCGTGGTTTTTCCGGCAAGGTGATCGTGGTGGGCGAACCGGACGTCGCCATTGGCGATTGCATGGTATCTTGGGGCGATGGCACCGCTGTTCGCGATACGGCCCGTGTGTGGTCCGAAATCAACGAGATCATTGATAACGCTCTTTCGCTTCACGCCGAAGATCATGACCTTTCACAAAGTGACATGGGTGATCTGGATCTTCAGGAAACGCGTCTTTCCGAACCTGAAAATAATGATGCGCTGTTGGACGCCGCAGATGCCCAGCCCAATACTCAGAACAGCGCCCAAAATCCAACACAACCTGACCTAACTGAGCAAGTAGCTCCATCAACAACAGGCAACGACCCGGAAGGTTCTGCCCAACAGGCTGGTTCTGATGACACGGCCAAGGCCCCGCAAGGTAATGAGCCACTATCCGATCCCACCAATGGATCATCGGAAGGCAGTGAACAATCTCACACTGTGGCACCACCATCTGCAATGACAGAACCCGAGACCTCGGCTCCGTCCGCGGATGTAGGGCCCGCGCAAAACCAAGTCGACAATGGTTCCAAAGAAGGCGATGGCACCGATGCACGGAATGTGCAAACATCATCAAATGATGCGATGCCACAAGCTGACAACACGCCGGAAACTCCGCAAAATCAGGAAAAAGCAGCCGCACCAGACACACAACAGGCACCGGCACCGAGCCACGCGGCAACGACAGACGATGCTGATGAGGTAATCAGGGCTGACACTCCGGCAGGGCAGCCTGCCCCGACACCAGAGGAATCTGGCGTTCCGGAACAGAAAAATGTCACTGCACCGGAACCTCAACCGGCACCGCCCGCACCCGAAAGTCAAAGGGGACAGACTGAAAGTGCGGAAAAAGAAATGCCCGTGAACCCGACCGAAGCCGAAGATTTGGCTGCTGTGAAGCAACCAACCAAAGACGCAGGAGACGAAAATGGCTGATGATGACGATCTAGAACTCTCGGAACTTGATGATGATCAAATCGAGCTAGAGGGTGAAGGCACTGAACTTCTGGCCGCTGCCGACTCTGGCGGCGAGCAGATGAAAACATCCAAAGATCTGGAAGCCGTCTACGATATTCCCGTTCAGGTTTCAGCGGTCCTTGGAAAAGCAACCATGCAAGTCAGCCAATTGCTGAAACTTGGTCGTGGTGCTGTAGTAGAACTTGACCGTAAGGTTGGGGAAGCTATTGATATATATGTGAACAACCGTCTCGTCGCGCGCGGCGAAGTCGTGGTTGTTGAGGATCGGCTTGGCGTGACCATGACGGAAATCATTAAGTCTGAAAAAGGCTAACGTAAGAGAGGAATTGCGACTATGGCCGAAGGGGGGACTAAAACGTCGTTTGACATTGCGACAGTCGGGGGACTGATCATTGGCTTCGCGCTTGTGATTGCTGCTATTATCTTTGGCGGCTCACCGGGTGCCTTTATTGATATCCCTTCTGTTCTGATTGTTATCGGCGGTACTGCCGCGATCACAGCTGTGAGCTTTGCGCTTGGCGAGTTCCTTGGGTCAGGCAAAGTCCTGATGCGGACGATTTTCCACAAATCACGCAACCCGGCCGATGCCGCACTCCAGATCTTGCAACTTGCAGAAATCGCGCGCAAAGGCGGCGTTTTGTCGCTTCAGGGCCATCTTGATAGCTTGCAAAGCGAAGAATATCTTTGGAAGGGCCTGTCTTTGGTCGTCGACGGCACCCCTGCCGAAGAAGTCGAAGCCATCATGCGCAAAGACATGAACGCAACCATCGGGCGCCACCAAAAAGGTGCCAACATCCTGAAAAAAGCCGGTGACGTCGCCCCGGCAATGGGTCTGATCGGGACACTGATCGGTCTGGTTCAGATGCTTGGTAACCTTGATGATCCGTCGTCAATTGGTCCGTCCATGGCTGTCGCACTTCTGACAACCTTCTATGGTGCAGTTTTGGCCAACATGGTCTTCGTGCCACTTGCCGGGAAACTTGAACGTAACTCTGGCGACGAAGAATTGCTAAATTCTGTCTATATGGTCGGTGCCGTTTCCATTGGCCGTCAGGAAAACCCGCGCCGACTGGAAATGCTGATCAATTCGATCCTGCCGCCGTCAAAACGCGTCAGCTATTTCGATTGATCATAAACGTGAATGCGATGGCCCCGAGAACCGACATATTCTTTTGGCATTCGGGGCCGCTTGGAACTGATCGGAAAGAGATGAGACTATGCAGGTACTGATCGTTGGTGGACTGGGCGGACAGATAGGCGCAGCCAGCAAGATCGCAATGGCGCGCGGCGCTTCGGTCCAGTTGGCCGAAAGCGTCACGACTGCGCTTAATATCCTGCGGGCAGGCAACCGTATTGATCTGGTGATGGCTGACATCACACTGGATGTTGCCGCCCTGATCGTCGCTATCAGTCAGGAACGTATCAATGTGCCGGTCGTTGCCTGTGGCATTGGCAATGACGTCAATGGTGCGGTCAACGCGATCAAAGCCGGTGCACAGGAATTCATCCCGCTTCCCCCCGAAGCAGACCTGATCGCCGCCATTTTCGAAGCCGTCACCGAAGAAAGCCACGCGCTGATCCACCGCGATGCCCGCATGGCAGAAACCCTGCGTCTGGCATCACAGGTCGCCAACAGTTCGGCGTCCATTCTGATCACAGGTGAAAGCGGGACCGGCAAGGAAATCATTTCGCGCTTTGTCCATCGCAAATCCAACCGTTCGGATAAGCAATTTGTTGCCGTAAACTGTGCTGCGATCCCGGACAATCTTTTGGAATCCGAACTTTTCGGGCATGAAAAAGGTGCCTTTACCGGCGCACAGGCCCGACGCATCGGGAAGTTTGAAGAGGCCAATGGCGGGACCCTTTTGCTTGATGAAATCAGCGAGATGGATGTGCGCCTTCAGGCCAAGCTTCTGCGTGCCATTCAGGAAAAGGAAATTGACCGTCTGGGCGGCAAAGCCCCGGTCAAGATCGATGTCCGTATTCTAGCAACCTCGAACCGAAATCTAGAGGCAGAAGTCAATGCGGGCAATTTCCGCGAAGATTTATATTTCCGCCTGAACGTTGTTAATCTTGATATTCCGGCTTTGCGCGAACGTCCTGATGACATCCCGGTACTGGCCGAGTTTTTCGTTAAAAAATATTCCGAAGCCAATGATGTCGCTGTACGCCCGATTAGCCCGCTTGCCATCGCGCGTCTGCAATCACATCACTGGCGCGGCAATGTGCGTGAACTTGAAAACACCATGCATCGCGCGGTTTTGATTGCGGGCCCTACTGAAATCGGCCCCGAAGCCATCATGCTTTCCGGATCCCCGAACAGTGAACACACACCTGCGCCCGCACAGCAGGCACCAACTGCACCGGCACCGGCACCCTCACCTGCATCTGCGCGGGCGAACTCGGCCTATGCCAGTGCCAATGCAGCCTATGGGGCAGCGTCATCGGCCTATCAGCCAAGCCCACAAACGCAGCCACCGGCGCAAGCCCCGATCACGCCTGAAACAATCGATGATGATGGTGTGGCGGGTTCCGATGCAGAAGCCGCATCGGGCGATGGATCGGCAACAGCGGGCTTGGTCGGGCGGACGGTTGCGCATGTTGAACGTGATCTGATTATTGATACGCTTAAGCATTGCTTTGGCAATCGCACCCATGCCGCCAATATTCTTGGCATTTCCATCCGGACATTGCGCAACAAACTGCGCCAATATACCGACGATGGACTGGCAGTTCCGGCACCGGGTGACGGCCACGACTAACAGGATTTCTTGTCGTTAGCGCCCCCGTATCAAAGGGTAACAAAGCGCACCAGACACAGAGCAACCAACAGGATTACAAGCAAACACCATGGCCGAAGGTCAAAACATCACACCGACTGGATCGGGCGGCTCTGACGGCCCCGGTGGTGGTGCGCCCGGCGGCGTCAATATAGGCGCAATCATTCAGTCCCGCGTCTTATCGGCGATGAAACGTGGCGATATCGCCATGGCGCTTGGTTTTGTCATGATCCTTGTGGTCATGATGTTCCCGATGCCGCCATGGTTGCTTGATTTCATGCTGGCATTGTCGATCAGTTTCTCTGTTCTGATCCTGATGACATCGTTGTTCATTCAAAAACCGCTGGAATTCAACTCGTTTCCAACGATCTTGCTGGTGGCAACGTCGTTACGTCTGGCGCTGAACATCGCGACGACCCGGCTTATTCTGGGTCATGGTCACGAAGGAACACATGCCGCCGGTGCGGTGATCGAGGCCTTTGGCAGCTTCCTGATTTCAGGAAACTTTGTCATCGGGATTATCGTATTTTCCATCCTTGTAATCATTAACTTCGTCGTTATCACCAAGGGTTCTGGCCGTATTGCCGAGGTCGCAGCACGCTTTACCCTTGATGCCATGCCCGGCAAACAGATGGCGATTGATGCCGATTTATCGTCAGGGATCATCAACGAAGAACAGGCAAAGGCCCGCCGTAAGGAACTTGAAGACGAAAGTTCGTTCTTCGGCTCCATGGATGGTGCATCGAAGTTTGTCCGTGGCGATGCAGTTGCCGGTATTCTGATTACGTTTATCAACGTGGTTGGTGGCATCATCATCGGCACTGCGCAGATGGGGCTTTCCCTTGGCGAAGCCACCGAGGTGTATACCATTCTGACGGTCGGTGATGGTCTGGTATCGCAAATCCCGGCCCTGATCGTTTCGACCGCAGCGGGTCTTTTGGTCACCAAAGGTGGTCTTGATGGCGCGACAGAAAAAGCCGTCTTTGGCCAGATCAGTAACTATCCCGCAGCCCTTGGCGTTGCTGCGGCCCTGATGGGCGGCATGTCGCTTCTGCCGGGCATTCCAATGATCTGGTTCCTGGGTCTTGCGATCGGGTTGGGCTATCTCGCCTATTACATGAGCAAGCGTCAGAAGAACGCTGTCGACGCCGAACAGATGAGAGAAACGCAGGCCGCAGCCGATGCCGCCGCCCCACCCGCCGAAGAACCCATCGCCAATGCGCTGCGCATGGATTATGTCCGGCTTGAACTGGGCTATGGGTTGCTGTCGCTGATCAGCACCGAACGGGGTCAGAAACTGACCGATCAGATCAAGGCACTGCGCCGTCAACTGGCCGGTGATATGGGCTTTGTCATGCCATCTGTCCGTATTCAGGACAACATGCAGCTCCCTGCCAATACCTATGTCCTTCGGGTCAAGGAGATCGAGGCAGGCCGGGGCGACTTGCGCCCGAACATGCTGCTGGTCATGGATCCGCGCGGCGAAGAAATCACCCTGTCGGGTGAAAAAACCATGGAGCCAACCTTTAACCTGCCGGCGATGTGGATCGAACAGGGCATGAAGGAAGAAGCCATGTTCCGTGGTTACACTGTGGTTGACCCGCAAACCGTGATCACGACGCACATTACCGAAGTGATCAAGGACCACATGCCTGAATTGCTGTCGTATGCCGAAACGCAAAAGCTGCTTGATGAACTTGATGACGATCAGAAAAAACTGGTCGAAGATATCGTTCCGGGTCAGGTTTCCGTCGGCGGTGTTCAGCGAGTGCTGCAGAACCTTTTGATCGAACGCGTGTCCATTCGTGACCTGCCAACCATCCTTGAAGGTGTGGCCGAGGCAACTGCCTTTACCCGCAATCCGACCTTTATGACCGAACATGTGCGATCCCGTCTTGCCCGTCAGCTATCAGATGTGAATACCAATCAGGAAGGTGTTATCCCGCTTGTGACCATGTCACCGCAATGGGAACAGATATTTGCCGAAAGCCTTGTTGGATCGGGCGAGGAAAAACAGCTTTCCATCCCGCCAAGCCAGCTGCAGGAATTTATCAACAAGGTGCGCACAACATTTGAACGCTTGGGTATGATGGGAGAATCGCCTGTCCTTCTTACAAGTCCGGGCATTCGTCCCTATGTTCGTTCTATTGTTGAACGATTCCGTCCAAGCACGGTGGTGATGTCACAAAATGAAATTCACCCCAAAGCACAACTTAAAACACTGGGGCAGGTCTGATTGGTTGGTTTCATGCAGATGGCTCTGAATGCCCGCAGAAATGATTGGGGGGAAATAAATGCGTCTTAAAACATTTACCGCCCCCACAATGACCGAGGCGATGGCGCTTGTAAAAGAGCATATGGGCAATGATGCGATCATTGTATCAACCCAGGACATCCCCGGAAGTGGTGTGCGTCTTACGGCGGCCCTTGATCATGATCCTGATTTTGACGATGACAGCGGCCCTGCCCCGGCATTGCAAGAACAACTTGATATGGTCGAAACGGCCCTGACACGGCACAATTTGCCTGAAAGGCTGCGCATTCGTATTTGCAATCTGATGGCACGCGAAACAGCCGCGGCTTCGGCACAACAATTATTGGCCGGTGCGCTTGACGAAATTTTTGATTTTTCGCCGCTACCGGAAAAAAACACGCCGCGTGCCTTGGCCTTTGTCGGCCCCCCGGGATCAGGTAAAACGCTGGCCGTTGCAAAAACGGCTGCACGTGCAGTGATGAAAAAACGCAAAGTTGCTGTTCTTTCAACCGATTACAAACGTGCTGGCGGCATTGCGCAGCTTGAAGCCTTTACCCGGATTTTAAAAATTGACCTGATACAGGCCAAATCGCCTGAAGAACTCAAAAACCATTTTAACGATATCCGCCAAGCGGATGTCATTCTGGTCGATACAGCAAGCTGCAATCCGTATCTTGGAAATGATATTGGCACGCTTTGTGAATTCATGCAGGCAATACCAAGTGAAACGATATTGGTTAACCCGGCAGGAATTGATGCAGATGAGTCTGCTGATATCGCCAATGCCTTTGCCGATGGTGGTGCAACACGCGTGATGATTTCACGTCTGGATGTTGCAGCCCGCCTTGGCGGTGCGCTATATGGGGCTGATTCAGGAAATCTTTCCCTTTGTAATGTCAGTATGACAGCTCAGGTTGCGGACGGTTTAACTGCCTTAAGTCCCCTTGCCTTGGCAAAACTTCTGATACCATCCCATCGCGCGGATACCGCAAAACCGAGCTTCTCCGAGGTCGTGAAATGACTACCAAGTCTGATTCTGCACCCAAATCTGCCCCGCGCACCAGAGGCCGCAATGTTCTTGCCGTCGCATCTGGTAAAGGCGGCGTGGGCAAGACCTGGTTCTCGATTACCTTGACCCATGCCATGGTTCTCGAAGGGCAAAAGGCGCTTCTGTTTGATGGCGATCTTGGTCTGGCAAACATCGATATTCAGCTCGGCCTGATGCCCAAACATGATCTGGGGGGTGTCATTGCTGGCCGTATCGGCCTGAAAGATGCCGTCACCCATTTCCCCGATGGCGGTTTTGACATTGTTGCCGGTCGCAGTGGATCGGGCAGCCTTGCCAACCTTCCGGCCTCCCGGCTTCAGGCCCTGTCTGACGATTTGCTTCAGACCGGCAAGGCTTATGACAAGGTTCTGATCGATCTGGGTGCCGGGGTTGATCAGGGTGTCCGTCAAATGACCGGACTTGCCAACACGGTGATTGTCATCACCAATGGTGATCCGACCTCTTTGACCGATGCATATGCCTTTATCAAGATCACGCATATGGCCCGCCCGAAAACCGATATCCGGGTCGTCATCAACATGGCCAAGGATAAAAAAGAAGGTCAGGCGATCTATAGCAAACTTCTGAAAGCCTGCGAGGGCTTCCTTAAGATTTCACCGCCGCTTCTGGGTGTCATCCGGGCTGATGCGCGTGTTTCCGAATGCATTCGGAATCAAACACCGCTTTTGACCCGTCATCCAAATTGCGATGCCGCCCACGATATAGAGGCCATCGCACAAATCCTTCTCGAGGAGTAATTGTGCCATGACGCTCCCGCCACAAGCCATATCACCCGGGCCGTCGGTCGGTGGTCAGGCCTCGGCGGGCGCATCGGCACAATCAGGCCAGGTATCGGTCCCGGCACAGGTCACCGCGACCGTTACCAATGCAACATCGCCGCAAGTCGCTGCGGCCTTGGCCAAGCTGCCTGTGGAAACGCTTTTGCAGGCATCGGTGCAATCGCAGTCTGGCAATCAACTGACATTGGCCACCGCCCTTGGGCAGGTCACCGTAAAAGTCCCGACACAACTTCCGGGTAATCTTGGCGATCTGATCTGGGCCCGCATTCCAACAACCAATCCCGGCACAGGACAAGCAGGCGCAAACCCTGCCGATGGCATGCGCCTGCAACTTTTGCCGCAAACCCTCACCCCCGGAACGTCTGGTGGCCTTTCAGCTGGCAACATCACCGCAACCACCCTAACACCCGGTCAAACCTTCAGTGCCATGACCACATCGATCCTGACCATGCCCAACGGCACGCAATTGCCTGCCGGAAGTCAGACGCAAGTTATCTTCCTTGGTCAGGGCACTGTAACACCGCAACAAGCCGCCAATGTCTTGAATGCCGCTGCAGGTGGCACCACAGCGGGCGGCGCAGGTGGACTGGTTGCTGGTGGTACTGCGGCTGGTATGGCGACGGCTGGGGCGATACCTACGACGGCGACACCTCAACTTTCAGGGCAGCCAAGTCCCGCCTTGTTGCTAAGCGGAACCGTTTTGCCATCTGATAGCGCCGAAGCCCGCATGTTGCCGCAGGGCTTTACTGCTTTGCGCACATCGGCTGGCATCGTCGGGATCAAATTGCCGGTTCCTGCCCCAGTTGGGGCCACCTTATCCTTCAGCGTTGATGCATCGGGCAGTGGCAAGGTTACGACCTCCATGCCGATGACCGAGGCCGAGCTGATTGCACGTGGCCAGAATGCCGCTCTGTCACGCGACTGGAGCAGCCTGCAAACGGCCATCACAGCCCTTCAGCAGCATGATCCGGGTGCAGCCATGTCGCTTTTGAACAACCTGCCGCAGGCTGGTCCGAAACTGACCACCACCATGATGTTCTTTTTTGCCGCAATGACAGGCTCGGGCAGCGGCATCCGTGGCTGGATGGGGGATCGTGCTGCGAACAGTCTTTCAAGCTTGTCTGATCTTGATGGTGGCGGCCTGAAACGGCTTGAAGGCGACTTTGCCCAATTGCGCGCCATGGCAAGTGACGATCGCCCGGATGGCTGGCGTGTGATGGCGATGCCGTTCAATATGGGCGATCGGATCGAACAGCTTCAACTGGGCTGGCGCCACGGTGACCGCGAAGATGATCCCGACAAAAAAGATGATCAGGGAACCCGGTTCCTGCTTGATTTGTCCTTTAGTGCCGTCGGCCATACCCAACTTGATGGATTGGTCAAAGGCGAAGACAGCAAATTTGATCTGATCATTCGCACGGAAAACCCGCTGCAACCGCATAACCGTGACGATATTCGCGGCATCTTCCGCGAAGCATTGCAAATATCGGGATATAAGGGCCACATCCTGTTTCAGGACGGGTCGCGCTTTGTCCATATTGCCCCGACGGGTGATAACAGTGGCCCCAATTCCCATCACGGGATCGAAGCTTAAACCACCCGCAATGCCCAAAAATGAATGCTTTTCCTGTTAAGAACAGGCGCGTATTCTTAATGATCTTAAAAATTAGAAACGGTTAGAAGACATGCTTGAAATTTATCAACGTCGAAACCTGATCCTGACGGAAACAAATCCGGGCCCGCAGGTTGATTATGTCGTGACGTTGCAAAGCAACCTGACCGGTGCGAAAAACGTTTTCCCTGCCCGCATGACGCTACGCTATGTCCCGGATCGGTTGATCCTCAAGACCGACGACCTTGCGCAGTACTATGCCGAAATCTCAAATGTCGCGTTCGAGAATTTCGAAAGTGCGGCTGTGCTGCTGATGGACGATTTCAACAATGAACTCGTACCGCGCTGGATCAGCTTGCGTCTGGACAAACAGACCGCTGACAATGATCAGATTTTCCACCACGAAGCCGCCCTTGAAGACCGTCAGCCCAAATGGGGCAATCCGCGTCTTCTGGATCGGTTAGAGCGCTATTAAACGGAATTAGCGGAACGGGTTTCCATGCACCCATTGGGTCAGGGAATAACGAAGACCTGCTGTGGTTGGTGCGACCCGATGCAGAACAAAGCTTGGGAAAAAGATCGCTGTTCCGCGTTCCATTGGCGCATCAATGAAATGTCCGGCCGGATTGAGTTGCAGCAACCCGCCTTCATACTGATCAGGTTCGGAAAGCTGAATGACCAAGGTCATCTTGCGGCGCCGGGCAACTTCAGATGATCCGATATCACTGTGCCAGTCATAATGGCCGCGCTGATCGCCAACATAACAGGCAATCTGCGCGTCTTCGGCAAAGTCGGTCAGGGAAAAATCAAACCAGTTGCGGTTCACATCGGCAACAAGGTCCGTGATCCGGCGCGACACAGCCGGTTCCTGTTCTTCGTTAAACCACGTGATTTTAGATTGCCGGATATGCGTTGCTGACTGTCCTTGAACAAGCCCGCCATCATCCATGTCCTTGGCGAAACCATTGATCAGGCGTTCGCACGTCTCGCCATCAAGGGCATCTGGAACAACAGCATACATTTCATCTGGAAACATTGACGACATTCTCCATGCCGCACGGCTGCTTAATCTGATGACTTAAGCACAAAATATTTTGGGCGGTAAGATGCTATAGGGCCAATTCACGCCGGTTGCCAGCAAATTTGGCACTGCCTGTATCACAAAATATCAGGCCAGATTGATAACCCTGCCACCTGCAGCCGCGCCGTCTTCGGGATCATGGGTCACCATCAAAGTCGGCAGCCCGTTCTTGCGCGCAAGATCAAAAACAAATGACCTGATCTGATCACGAAGCCCGCTATCAAGTTTTGAAAATGGTTCATCAAGCAACAGTGCGCAAGGTTCTGATACCAAAACCCGCATCAGGGCAACACGTGCGCGCTGCCCACCCGACAATGTCGCCGGGTCACGATCATAAAACCCTTCCATACCGGCACTGATCAGGGCTTCTTCAACCCGCTCACGGCGGTTTGCTTTGCCCTTGACCTGCGATGGCAGGGCAAAGGCCAGATTGCCGCCAACCGATAAATGCGGGAACAACAGATCATCCTGAAACAAAATGCCGACATGGCGATCCTGCGGCGCACAGCCATCAAGCGCCATGCCATCAAGGATAACTTCGCCCGATATCGTGAACTGGGCCGGAAGTGTTCCGCAGATATGGCCAAGCAGGCTTGACTTCCCCGATCCGCTTGGTCCCATCAGGGTCACGACTTCGCCCGGTGCAATGGTCAGATTGACCTTCATGAGTTCACGCCCATCAAGGTTTATGCGTACATCGCGTAACTCAAGACCTGTCTTGCCCGAAACTGGCATTCCTTATCCTTTGCTTTGCACATTCATGCCCCGTCGATGACGGAACAGAACGGCAGGTATCAAAAGTGCGCAAACAAACCCGGCAAACGGCAGAACCATTTGCAGCAATCCATAAATCCCGATCATCCGACGATCCCCACCAGATGCAAGCGCAACCGCCTCGGTCGTTACCGTGGCAAATCGACCAGCCCCGATCAACAAAGTTGGCAGATACTGACCAACCGTTACCGCCAATCCGACCGCCATGGTTGTCAAAACCGCACGGGTAAGCAACGGCAAGCGAACTTGCCAAAACACCCGGTTTGGCGATGCCCCCAGACACAGGGCCGTTTGCCCGTAACGTGGATCAACTGCGCGAAACGGATCAGAAAGCGACAGATACACATAGGGCAAAACGAACACCAGATGCGCCAACACGACGGCATATAATGTGCGCTCCAACCCGATCAGGGTAAAGAAGACCTGCAATCCAAACATAAAGCTGATCTGCGGCACCAGAAGGGGCACATAAATCAACCATATGGCCCCGCGCCCCGGACCATGACCAATGCGTATTTCATTTTCCAGACAGCCCAGAACAAGGGCCACCGCGATCAAAACGGCGGGAATACCAATCAGCAATGTCGCCCACAGGCTAGTCCCGATCATATCAAATTCCCGCATCCAAAGGCGGAAACTGAAATTGCGCGGCAGTATATCGGGAAAGGCCCAGAACCCCGCAATGCTCCAGACCAACAGGATCACAAGACCAAGAATAACCGTCCCTGCTGCAATCCCGGCCAGAACGGCACTAAAACGACGAAGCCCGTCATCCCGTTTAAACCGATGTCCATCTTCGGCCCAGTAGCGTCCGGTGATGCCTACAATCTTCTCACCGATTATCCATATCCCCATTGCGACAATCACGATCAGTAACTGAAGCACGGCCGCACTTGATGCCATAAACCGATATGCCAGATCCGGGTCGGACAACCACCCAAGAATGCGCACAGCCAAGGGCGCCGGCGTGGTCGGCCCCAAAATCATCGCGACATCAACAACCGACGTCGAATAGGCAAGCACAGCCAGTATCGGCAAACGGATTTGCGGGTATATGCGTGGCAAACTTGCCTTGAACCATCCGGCAATCCGGCCATATCCCAATGTTGCGGTGATCTGGGCGGTGCGTTCTGTTTCTGCCTGCGGCAAGGCCGCCAATGTCATCAGAAACAGGAACGGGATTTCCTTGGCGACCAATCCTGCCACCATCGCCATTCCCAAGGGATCATTGATAATCGCGACATCGACCGGTCGATCCCATCCGGCAAACTGTGCGACAACGCGCGCGATCCAGCCCGATGGCGCAATCAGGAATGCCAAACCGAATGCCGCCGTTGCATGTGGCACCGATAAGATTGGCGACAGTACCCGCTGCATCATGCGGAAAACCGCAGTGCCCTGCCAGGCGGCACAAAACAGCAAAACAATCACAACCGATATCAAGGTCGCAGCAAGACCATTGACCAAGGACAACCGAATAGATTGATCAAGCCCCGGCTGGGCAAATATCGCTGCCCACGCATCAAGGCTGGGGCTATTGCCGCCAAGGGCGGGCAAAATGCCGAATGCGGGCAACAATGTTCCAATCAGCCCGGCTGAAACCGGGCCGATCATAATCACAATTGTCAGGATCGGGATAAATCGCAGCATGCGCGATTATTGAACCGCGCCGTAATGTTTCTGCCATTCAACTTCGACCAGTTCCATCCAGCTTGGATGGGGTTCTGGCAAAACTGTACCGCGCTCGGCAGGTGAAAGGGATGCAATGCCAAGATCAAGACTGGCAAAGGCATCGCGCATATCATCAGGCAGCTTATCCATCGCAAGAACGGTATCAGCGCCCCAGTATTGCGGATCCTGTTTGCGCAGCTGTGCTTCAGGCGACATCAGAAAATCGCCCAGAACCACGGCCCCGGCCTTGGCCGATGCGTTATAGGGGATGGCGACAAAGTTGGTATTGCCAAGGGTTCCTGTGTCAAAAACGTAGGAGCGCACTGTATCTGGAAGTTCGAACGCCTCGATCGCCGATGACACTTCGCCGGAACTGAACGAAAAGGCGATATCAACTTCATTGTCAGCAAGAAGGGTGCGCATTGATGCACCGTTCTGCGGATAGGCATGCCCGTTGCGCCACAACAATGGCTGCAAATCTTCTAGATATCCCCAAAGCGGTGCCAGAACTTCCTCGGCATCCGCTTCATCAGCAGGTTGCTGCAAGACTTTCGGGTCTTTCACAAGTTCGGTCAGGATCTGTTTAAGGAAGGTCGATCCCATATAGTTTGGCGGTTGCGGATAGGTAAAACGACCCGGATTTTTCACAAGCCACTCAAGCAATGCCTGTGCTGATTTTGGCACGTCATCATGTTTGGCCGTATCGTAATAAAAACTGACCTGTGCCATGCCCCACGGTGCTTCAAGCCCATCGGTTGGCACGGTAAAATCATTGATCACGGTGGGTTTGCCAGCAACATCGACATAATCGAAATTCGGTGTTTCTTCGACCCACGGACCAAACAGCAATTCATTGCGCTTCATCGCGGCAAAGTTTTCACCGTTAATCCAGATCATATCAACCGCACCGCCATCATCAACACCGGCCGTCTTTTCTGTCAAAACCTTGGTCACAGCATCGGCGGTATCGGTCAATTTCACCTGAACGACATTCACACCATACCGTTCACGGACCTGTTCACCCGCCCATGCGATATAATCATTAATGCGCGGTTCTCCGCCCCAGGCATGCCAGTAAACGGTTTGACCACGGGCCTGATCCAGAACCGATTGCCAGTTGCCAACATCTGGTGCCGGATCGGCAAAGGCCGGAACGGATACAGATGCGGTGGCAATGCCCGTTGCCAAAGTCAGGGCAGAAACAAAAGCGCGCATTTTCAAACGCATCTTGAACAATCCTTTTCACCTAATGATCAACATACCCGTGCGCCCTTCTATACGGGGGCGTCGTCGGGTAAGCTGTTTGACTTTTATGATTGCCAGTTTTTCTATACTCGCCCGGCAAAATCAATTCACGCTTGCGTTAGAACGTGTTGACACACACCTTATCACCGATCCGGTTATTGCCATCACAGCCTATATTGGGAATGAAATCATGTTCGAATGGATGAGCGATCCACATATGTGGATGGGACTTGCCACCCTGACCGCCCTCGAAATTGTTCTGGGCATCGACAATATCGTCTTTTTGTCCGTGATTGTTTCCAAACTTCCGCAAAAGCAGCAGGCATCGGCCAGACGCATTGGTTTGTTGGCTGCAATGGGGATGCGCTTGGGCCTTTTGGCGGGCATTACCTGGATCATGCAATTAACCGCGCCTTTGTTTGAAGCCTTCGGGCAGGAGGTCAGTGGACGGGATTTAATCCTGATTATTGGCGGGTTGTTCCTGATTGCCAAGGCATCCAAGGAAATCCATCATTCCATTGACGAACCCGAAGAACAGGGCCCCGGCAAAGTGATGTCAAGTTTTGCCATGACGATCGTTCAGATCATGTTGCTTGATATGATCTTCTCGCTTGATAGCGTGATTACAGCGGTCGGCTTGGTCGACCATATTTCGATCATGGTGATTGCCGTTATCCTGTCGGTTCTGGTGATGTTGGCTGCGGCTAAGACCATTGGCGACTTTGTTGAAAAACATCCTTCTGTCAAAATGCTCGCCTTATCGTTTTTAATTCTGGTCGGGTTTGTCTTGTTACTTGACGGTGTCGAAATTCACATACCAAAAGGCTACATCTATTTCGCAATGGCCTTTAGCCTGTCTGTCGAAACGCTGAACCTTCTAAATCGCAAGCGCAAACTCAAAAACCGTGAGCAAGAGAACGTCTGATGAAGAAAGTTGCCCCACCTCAATGTTTACAAAATGCCTTTGAGGAAAATGGTCTTACGCAAATCGAAGTGTTCGAATTTCCCGAAGGCACGCACACGGCTGCCGATGCCGCCAAGGCCATTGGCTGTGACGTCAGCGACATAGGCAAATCGCTTGTTTTTGTGACGGAAACACTCAACCCGATCCTGATCATCATGAACGGGGCGGATCAGGTTGATTTGACCAAGGCCTCAAACCTTCTTGGTCTGCCGATCCGCAAAGCGGAGGCCGCCGAAGTCCGCGAAACCACCGGATATGTGATTGGCGGCGTCCCGCCCTTTGGTCATGCAAAGCCGGTAGAAACGCTGATTGATAAGAAGCTTCTGGAAAAAGACACCGTCTGGCTGGCCGCAGGCACGCCCAAGACAGTGTTTACACTTTCGACCCGTGATTTGCGTGATGTTACCGGGATTGAGACGGGCGTGGATATTTCTGCCTGATTGCTAAGGTAGGATCCTAGCCTTAAACAAGTCCGTCATCCCGTGTCGCAGAACGCATGCCGATTTCATCAAGCTCTTCTTGCTCTTTGCGGTCTTCTTCGGCTTGTGCGGCGGCGGCCCTGTTACGTTCGGCGATCTCGGCTGTTTTCATTGCCTTGAAGGCATCGGCAACTTCATCGCGAAAGACGTCGATCTTTTTTTCCTGCTCGGCAATCATTTTCGTAATCGCTTCGCGTTCGGCGATCACCGCACTGGCAAAACCGCCATAGGCAAAACCGGCAAGTTCCGGGTTTTCAGCAGCAACCTTTTGTTCGGCAATGACCGCTTTTTCAAGCGCGTCTTTCTCGGCAAGAAGGTTATTTAACACACCTTGCATCTCGCCCAGTTCACGCTGTTTTTCATCCAGCGCCCATTTGCGCATCCGTACCAGTGTTTTGAAATCCTTGGCCATGGGTTACCCCTTGTCCTCAGAAACCATCATCGCAGAAACCCTTATCAACCGGCCCTCACACACAGCAAAGATCGTCATTACGGTTTCCCGCCTTGATCACGACGCAAGGCACGTTTGGCATCGTTAAGGTCACCCGCATTGCCTGCCTTGGACCGGCTATTGACCTTTGGCCCGCGGTTAATCGTCGGCCCCGTTGACGGCGGTGGTGCAGGCCGATGGGGTGGCATTTCATCTGGAATGCCTTGCGGCGCAGCTGCGGCCGGTTGGGCGGCCTGCTGTGGTTTTTGCGATTGGGCCCCTTTGGCGACACGTGGGTCTTCTGGCTGCTGGGCCAACAGATCAAGGCGGCGCGCCAGATCAAGATAGCCTTCATTTAGCCGTGTACATTCGGTCTTGCGCTGTTTGAGAAATTCTTCAATCAGCGGGAAATAATGGATCGCTTCATCGACTTTGGGGTCGGTTCCCAGACGATACGCGCCAAGCCGGATCAATTCGGCCATATCGTCATAGGTCGCAAGCAATTGCCGCGCACGTGACACGATGTGGTTTTCTTCTTCGCTGTTACAGGCGGGCATCGTACGCGACACACTGCGCAGGATATTGATCGCCGGATAGCGGCCCTGCTCCGCGATGGAACGGTCCAACACCACGTGCCCGTCAAGAATACCACGCACCGCATCAGAAATCGGTTCGTTATGGTCATCACCATCGACCAGAACGGTGAAAAGCCCGGTGATTGATCCCTGCCCCGGTCCGCCCGGACCTGCACGCTCCAAAAGACGCGGCAATTCGGCAAAGACCGTCGGGGTATAGCCCTTCGATGCTGGTGGTTCGCCGATTGACAAGCTGATTTCACGCTGGGCCATGGCAAAACGGGTGACGGAATCCATCATACACAGCACATCGCGTCCGACATCGCGGAAATATTCCGAAATCGCCATGGTCATATAAGCTGCCTGACGCCGCATCAAGGGCGGCTCATCTGATGTCGCCACCACGACAACCGAACGGCGCAAGCCTTCTTCGCCCAGATCATCTTCAATGAATTCGCGGGCTTCACGCCCACGTTCGCCGATCAGACCAACCACCGATACGTCCGATGTGGTATGGCGCGTCATCATCGACAGCAAACTGGATTTCCCGACACCCGACCCGGCGAAAATGCCCATACGTTGCCCGCGGCAACAGGTCAGGAAGGTATTCATCGCCCGAACACCCAGATCAATCTTGCCCGCAACACGCTGACGCGAATGGGCCGATGGCGGCATATTGCGAATTGGATAGGCTTTCGTGCCTTCGCTTAGCGGGCCTTTGCCATCAACAGGTTCGCCAAATGCGTTGACCACACGGCCAAGCCAGCTTTCATCGGGATAAACCTGTGGCTGGGTATCACCCAGTTCAACTTCACAGCCGATCCCGATACCATCAAGAATACCAAACGGCATCAAAAGCGCGCGTTCGTTGCGAAAGCCAACAACCTCGCAAATCACAGCCTTGCCATCGCGCCGTTTGACCTTGCAGCGATCCCCGACGGACAATGCACCTTCAACCCCGCCGATTTCCACCAGCAGGCCCAAAACCGCCGTAACCCGCCCGACCACGCGGTAGTCGGGAATGCGGCGAAGTTCTGCGATGATGTTTCGACCGATCTGGAACACGTTTTGGATCTTTTCCGGTTGCGGTGGTTCATATTCGTTTTAACACGGAATTTTGATCATCCCCAATGGTCAAGGGGTGGCAAATCGCACCGCGTCGTCCCAGATATATAGGCATATTCGGTATTAAAAAGCTGTGTAGACGATAAAAAGACAACTTTTTTGTCTAAATCGCCCTTTGCGTATTAATACAGCAAACCGTTGGGAAAACTCACATTCCGGTCCCGAGTCGCCCTTTACGATGAAAAAAAGTTAACAAGATGCGACTCGGCTGCTTGCCACGAGTCGCAAAGCAACGTATCGTTAACGAAATGGGAAAGAAATTCCCGCCGACAATCGTTGGGGCGCTTGTCGAATAACCGGATTAACACGGACTTATTGCGGAACACGGTAACGGAGCAGAGACATGCGGGTGCTGCTGGTTGAAGATGATAACACCTATGCTGATAGCATTGAGCTCATGCTCAAGTCTGAAGGCATGGTGATCGACACGACGGATCTTGGGGAAGATGGTCTCGAGATCGGTAAACTTTACGATTATGACATCATTCTTCTGGACTTGATGCTGCCTGATATAGACGGCTATGAAGTCTTAAGACGTTTGCGCGACGCACGCGTTGATACCCCCGTTCTTATCCTTTCAGGATTGACGGAAACCGAAGACAAGGTCAAAGGCCTTGGTTTTGGTGCGGATGACTATCTTACCAAGCCGTTCGAAAAAACCGAACTTCTGGCACGCGTACAGGCGATCGTCCGTCGCTCACGCGGGCATGCCCAGTCGATGATAGCGACCGGAAAACTCAACGTTAATCTTGATGCACGCACGGTCGATGTCGATGGATCGCCACTGCATCTGACCGGCAAGGAATATGGCATCCTTGAACTGTTGTCGCTGCGTAAAGGCACGACACTGACCAAGGAAATGTTCCTGAACCACCTTTATGGCGGTATGGACGAGCCGGAACTCAAGATTATTGACGTCTTTGTCTGCAAACTGCGTAAGAAAATCCAGTCTGCAACCAAAGGCGACAACTATATCCATACGGTTTGGGGCCGGGGCTATGTCCTGCGCGACCCGGACACGAACAGTGCTGTGGCATAAAATATAACTTTTTGTGCAACTCCGTTGTGCAGAAGAGTTACAACAACAGTGCCCGCTACACAAAAAACGCCCCGGATCTGCACCGGGGCGTTTTTGTATCTGCGCGTCATGCCTGTAATTGGTTTTCCGACCCCGATTTAGGGTAAAAGAACCATCGGATGAACCAACCCCGTAAGCTGCACCCAATCAATCAGTTCAAAAATTGGGATCACCATCAAGAACACCAAACCGTCCCGGATTGTTCGCCATAAAAGCCGTGGCTTTACTTCAATTGTTTCCGCGTCCTGCCACTTCGAAAACTGGGGTCCAAATCGCGGCACACTGGCCTGATAATCAGAAAATTCAGATCCGAAAATCTCTTTTAAGGCCCGCTCTTCGCGCAAGATAACTGGCAAGAAAACGCCAAACGCCCCGGCCACAAACAAAGCCGAAATGACAAGACTTCCAGTTTGGGCACCGATCCCGGCAGCCCCGATAAAACTGAACAGATATAGTGGATTTCGGCTGATCGAATAGGGCCCGGATCGCGTTAATTCCTGCGCTTTGCGTCCACCGATATAAAGCGTGCACCAAGCCCGCCCAAGGATCGCGATCAAGATCAGCCCGATCCCCACCATTTCGACCGTTTCGTGATTGACGGATTTGACCACCGTCAATGAATGAACCAAGGGTAATGCGCCCAATAACAGCATGGAAAGACAGGCAATCGTCAATTTACGACGACGCTGTAAATGGGTCAGCGATCTACGTGGTGGTGGTTGGGTAAAAGAAGAGGAGGCCATGTTCTTTTCCGACGTCTCCGTTTAGGGAAGACAGTCGGTTAAAACACCGGCTGCCTTACTATTTCTTATCTTCGGGCTTGCCGAAACGTGAACGATCAAACGTGGTTGACGGTCGCGTGGTACCTGAAGCCCCGCCTGAGGAATTTCCTGAACTGCTTGACGGACGCGTTGGCGTGGTTCCAGTCCCACTTCCAGCCGTGCCGGTGCCAAGCGGCCTGCGATATGTCGACCCCGTCGAACCGGATGTTCCCGTCGTTCCAGGACGCGCAGTTGAACCAGTACCAGTCGAACCTGACGGTTTGCTGAACGAGCTACCCGTTCCGGTAGTCCCGACACCACCCGGTCGCGTTGTCGTTCCAGTTGTACCCGTGGTCCCCGGACGTGCTGTAGTTCCGGTTGTACCGGTGCTTCCCGGGCGCGCAGCTGTTCCTGTCGTCCCGGTCGTGCCCGGACGCGGTGGAATTGTTCCCGCCGTTCCCGTCGTCGTCGGACGTGCAGTCGTGGCTGTCAGGCCCGGACGGGCGGTTGCAGTACCTGTTGTGGTCGGGCGTGGCGGAATGCCGCCTGTCGTTGCCGGTCGGGTTGCAGTTCCCGCCGCAGCGGCACCTGTTTGCATATGTTTGGGCTTAGGAAACGCCAATCCGCCTGCTGCGGCACCTGCAGCACCACTGCTTGCGGCGGCGGTGCCACTTGCCTGCGCCTTTTCCAGCGCGGTCAGGTCAACTTCTGGCGCACCGGGACGGTTCAGCTGGTAAATGCCACGCTGACGGGCAAGCGGTTTGAATTTATCTGAAATCCCAAGGACGGTTTCTGCCCCCCCAAGGAACAAGAATCCATCGTCAGGCATCAAGGCCGAAACACGCGCCAAAACATCGCTTTTGGTCGGCTGATCAAAATAGATCAGCACGTTACGACAATAGACGATGTCAAACTGGCCAAGTGGTCTGAAATCTTCCAGAAGGTTGAATTCTTTGTATTGAACCTTGGAACGGATTTCCGATGAAATCTGCCACTGGTCTTCTTTCTTCTGGAAATATTTGACCAGAAGACCAATCGGAAGTCCCCTTTGAACTTCAAACTGGGAATACAGACCTGCGCGCGCCTTTGTCAAAATTTCCCGCGAAATGTCCGTCCCGATAATTTCAACCCGCCAGCCAGCCAGCTGGGTTTTGAATTCATCAAGAATCATCCCCAGCGAATAGGGCTCCTGCCCCGAAGACGCCGCAGCACACCAAATCCGCAAATGGCGTTTGGACGCACGTTCCCGGATCATATGTGGCAAGACAACATGACGGAACTGATCAAACGGTTTGGTATCGCGGAAGAAGAAACTTTCATTGGTCGTCATCGCATCAACGACTTCTTCGACCAAATTTCGGTCGCCGCCGCGCATCGCGCCAATCAATTCGCCCAGATCTTTAAGCCCGCGCTTACGCGCAATGGGCATCAGCCGGCTTTCAAGCAGATAAGTCTTGTCCTCGCTCAGTACGAGCCCGGACTTGGACTTTATCAGTCTGCTTACAAATTCGAAGTCATCCGGCTTCATCATTGTGGGTTAACGACCCCCCGCAAATTTTTTGATATAGGCTGCAATTCCACCAATTGGTAAAATCGCAGAACAGATACCGGCATGCGCGGCCGCACCTGGCATCCCCCATACAACACTGCTTTGTTCGTCCTGTGCCACGACTATTCCCCCGGCATTTACAACGTCGCGACCACCCAACATACCATCCTGACCCATTCCGGTCAGTATCGCGGTTAGAATATTTCCACCATAGCTTGCCACAATACTCCGAAGCATCGGATCGACAGACGGGCGACAGAAATTTTCTGGCGGATTTTGGTTCAACATAAGATGGCGCGAAGCGCCGCGCCCTTCGACTGTCATGTGGTAATCCCCGGGTGCAAGGTAAACCTGTCCGGCGACAATCGGCATTTTGTTTTGCGCTTCCTGACATTTCAACCCCGTCAAACGGGTAATATGCTCAGCAAGGATCGTGGTAAAGGTTGCAGGCATATGCTGCGTAATAAAAATTGGCTGCCGCACACCGGCAAGCCCGCGCAACACTTCAAACAATGCCTGCGGCCCACCGGTTGAACTGCCAATCGCAATCGCTTCGACATTGATACGCTTTTCCGGCAGCAACGAAACAGCGCCGCGCGTTGAAACACGCTTTACCGGTGCCGGTGCAGGCGCGCCACCACCACGCGCAAGCTTACCTGTTGCCGACCCGCCCGGTGCGGCGCGCTTTGCCGTCGCAATATTCTGCGTTGCCGGTGTTGCGGGTGCCGGACGGGTTGTTTTCAATGCAGCAGGCTTCGCCCCGCCCGCGGCAATCGCCGCATCGCGAATAAGCCTGCCGGGATCTCGGGACGCCGCCGACGGGCTTTGTAACCGCGCGGAATCACCACCTTTAGCAATGCTCGCCGGGCTTGCCTTGGCCGCACCTGCGCCACCCGTCGCGGACGGTGTACCCGGTGCCGGGCTTGGCTGTTGCGGCATCGGGCGCATTTGCATTGCTTGCGGGCGTGCATGCTGCTGCGTTGGGCGCGGCCGCAATTCAGCGGTAAATGTTTTGCGTTGAACACGACCCGGTTTGTGCGGGTGTTGTTGCTCGGCCGGTTTTTGCGCCGCAGATGATGCATCTGCTTGACCATCCGCGCTTTCAGAAGGCGCAGGAGCTGCTTCTGGTGCCGGTTCTGCCGCAGGTTTCGCTGGGCTGGCCTGAGGTGCTGCTGGCGCAATCCCGACCTGTTCAGCTTCAAGCATCTTGCGACGCTGTTCAGCCCATGCTTTCGCCTTGTCTAGAAGCTCGGCACGGAACCCCTCACCAACGTTAAGATCTTTTGACGAGCTTGGCTTGGGAATATAATCCACCGCGCCAAGCGTCATCGCCTGAAAACTGATATCGGCATTTCGTTTGGTAAGGGTGGATGCCATGATCACGCGCACTGTCGGATCAATCTCCAACAGCTTGGGAAGAGCCGTCAAGCCATCCATCACCGGCATTTCGATATCAAGAACAACGACTTCAATGCCGCCGCCTTCCATCACTGCCAATGCTTCTTCGCCATTACTTACCGATCCGACGACATTGATTTCGTCGTCTTCGGTCATCATGCGTGTGACAAGTCCGCGCACAATGGCGGAATCATCCACGATCAGGACTTTATATGGCGAATGGATAGGCGTTTCTTCCACGTAGCAGTGTCCCCGTTTGAGTCAGGAGATCAGTCTCAGAATACTAGACCGGCATAAGGTGCAGACACCAGACTAGATCAGTCCGACCTGTTCAAACTTCGCCTGAATGATCTCGCTATCGAACGGTTTCATAATGTATTCGTTCGCACCGGCAGTGATGGCTTCCTGGATGTGTTCCAGATCATTTTCTGTCGTACAGAACACGACGACAGGCTCATCACCACCCGGCGTTGCACGCAAGTCGCGCAAGAACTCAATTCCGCTTTTCACTGGCATGTTCCAGTCAAGCAGAACCGCATCAGGCATGTCTTCGTGGCATTTTTCCAATGCCTCCTGACCATCCACTGCTTCTACGACCGCAAACCCGATCTCTTCAAGGATACGGCGCGCTACCATTCGGATGACTTTCGAATCATCGACGACGAGACAACTCTTCATCGACTTCCTTCTCGTTTACTTAGATCGTTAAGCCAATAACGGCAAAATACCGGGAGCATCGCGCCCCCGGCACGCAAGTTCGCTTACCCAGCCTGCTTGATAGAAGAAGTAAAATCAAGCAGCCGCGCAACGTCGAGAATAACCAGAAGCTTCTTATCCAGACGGAAAATCCCGTCCGAGAATTCACGCCAGCGCGGATCAAGCGTTGCCGGATTTTGTTCGAACGCCTTTTTCGGCACGCTCAGAACTTCTCCGACCTGATCAACCATCAGGCTGTAAAGCTCGCCACCCTGATCAACAACAATGCTCATTCCCGGATCATCGTCATCCTTGTCGCGCAAACCAAGACGTTTGCGCACATCAATGGCAGTCACAATACGCCCGCGCAGGTTCAAAGAACCGGCAACTTCTGGCGGTGCAAGCGGAATACGGGTAATGCGCTGTGGTCCCAGAACATCCTGAACCGTCAGGACCGGAATACCAAACAACTGCTTACCTATATATGCAGTGACAAAATCCTTGCTGTCACCACCAAGATCAAGAGCACCGCCTTTTTCGTGGCTCGGGACGAGTGCGTTACTATCGCTCATTGGACTTTCTCCCGATTACATATTGCTCAGAGTCTGGACCAAGGTCGAGACGAGCGCTTCACGGTCAAACTTGGCGACATAGTCACTGAAACCGACCTGACGACCACGCTCGAAATCTTCTTCTTTGGTATGCGAGGACAGGGCAATAATTGGAACATCCCCCCACAGCTCGTCATTCTGCAACGCTTCGGCAAACTCAAAGCCGTTCATACCCGGCATTTCGATATCGCTGATAATTGCATCAAACAGAACGCCGCGGTTTTTCAGTTCCATGGCCTGCTCTGCCGTCTCTACCGCCGTAATACGGAACCCGGCAACAGAGAGCATCGGGGTCAGAAGGTTGCGGAAGAACGGGCTGTCATCGATCAACAGAACACGTTTTTTCTCGCCACCGGTATCTTCGGTGCCAAACCAGTCGCTGAATGCCAGTTCAAGATAGTAACCAGCATCAATAAGATCGGTTGCCTTGCCGTCAATCACCGCAGAACCAACCAGACCATCCTGATCCGCTGTCAGTTCAACATTGAGAACATCATCAACGATATCGACGATCTCGTCGACAACAAGACCCATGGTCCGTTCGCGATCCTGGAAGACAAGGGTCGGCTGGCGACCTTCGGCTTTCATCTGATAGCTGCCGTCGATAAAGACAAGCGGCATCAGTTTCCCGCGATACTGAACCAACGGACGCCCGTTTGAATGTTCAATGTCACCGACATCGATTTCTTCAAGACGTGCAACCAGCGCAAGCGGTACCGCACGCATTTCGCTGCCGCCAGCCCGGAAGACCAGCATCGACGTTGTTTCGCGGTCCCCGGCATCGGCTTTGGCTTTGCCTTCGACACCCTGCGAACCACCAACTGTGATTTCACCTGTGCGGGTGGCAATGCCGTTCGGATCAAGGATCATGATCACGCTACCATCGCCAAGGATGGTATTGCCCGAGAACAGCGACAGATCACGCAGGATCGGGGCGACCGGTTTAACAACGATTTCCTCGGTGTCAAAGACGCGGTCAACGATGATACCGAACGAATATGTCCCGACCTGGGCCACAACGATGAAGGCTTCTTCATCAACCCCGTCATCGGCTTCTTCTGTGGTATCAAGCCCCAGAATTTTCTTGAGCGTGACAAGCGGCAACAACCGGTTGCGCAGACGCAAGACCGGCGTGTCGTGAATACGTTCAATCGAATGTTCGGAATTGCTCGACGCACGGACAAGTTCCAGAACGCTGATCTGCGGGATTGCGAAACGTTCGCCACCACTTTCAACGATCAGGGCCGATACGATTGCCAAGGTCAGCGGAATTTTAATGATAAAGGTCGACCCACGGCCTTCGACCGATTTCAGCTCAACCGTACCGCCGATTTTTTCAATGTTGGTACGAACCACGTCCATACCGACACCACGGCCAGAAACCGATGTGACTTTCTCGGCGGTCGAGAACCCGGCCTTAAAGATAAATTGCTGGATCTGCTGGTCGCCCATGCTTTCCAGTTCACCTTCAGTCGCCAGACCATTGGCAACGGCTTTGGCTTTGATCCGTTCAAGGTTCAAGCCACGGCCATCATCTGAAATCTCGATGATGATGTGACCGCCTTCATGATACGCATTCAGCGTGACCGTACCGGTTTCAGGCTTGCCAACTTCACGACGACCCGGAATATCTTCCAGACCATGGTCAGCAGAGTTCCGCACCATATGGGTCAGCGGATCCTTGATCAATTCAAGAACCTGACGGTCCAGCTCGGTATCGGCACCGATCATTTGCAGATCGATTTTTTTGTTCATCTCAAGGGCAAGGTCGCGAACAATACGCGGCAGTTTCGCCCAGGCATTGCCAATCGGCTGCATACGGGTCTTCATCACACCTTCCTGAAGGTCGGTGGTGATGTGCGACAGGCGCTGCAACGGAACGGTAAATTCACTGTCATCCTTTCCGCGCACCATCTGCAGAAGCTGGTTACGGGTCAGGACAAGCTCGGATACCAAAGTCATCAGGTTTTCAAGCAGCTCGACATTCACACGAATGGTCTGGGCCGCAACTGAACTTTCTTTGGCCTCGCCGCGCGGGGCGTCGGCCTGCTGTTCGGCAGCCGGTTTTTTCGCCGGGGCAACTGCTTGTGATTTCGCAGCAGCAGGCGGCGCCGGCGCAGGTGCAGGAGCCTCTGGCTCCGCTGCGACTTCCGGGTCAACTTCAGTCGCATCAAAGATGGCCTGCAACCGTTCGTCATCGGTCATTTCCGGCGCGTCATCTGCAGGCGCTTCTTCAACAGCCGCCGCCGGTGCCGCGGTACCGCCCATGATCGTGCCGGTATCGGCAAAATGGTTAAGGCGCGCAATCAGATCGGCATCGTTGCCGTCTGGCTCGGTTTCATTCTGCTCAAGCTCGCCGAGCAGGTATTTAATCGTATCAATCGATTCGAGAACCAGCGTCACAGCATCAGGTGTCACCACCAATTCGCCGTCACGGATTTTCCCCAAAACGTTTTCACCAGCATGTGCGACAGCTTCCAGTCGCGGCAGGCCAAGGAATCCACAGGTCCCTTTGATGGTATGCACCAAACGGAAAATATTGGACAGAATGTCCGGATCATTCGGGTTCTGTTCAAGCTTCACCAGCTCAACGTCAAGCGTTGAAAGGCTTTCCGAAGTCTCGGTCAGAAATTCACTTAAAAGATCGTCCATATACCCCCTCCAAATCTCCAACAATTAAACGCTTGCCGGAACTGGAACTCCCATTATGCGCATTCATGGCGAGAAACGTGCGCTACATCGGTTACTTACGTAGAAGTTATCACACCTTATTACCAGACCCACAGGTCAATTTTTTATCCATAGATCAATGCAATATTTCCTTCCTGTTGCAAGACAGAAAGCGCCCCGCCCGTCCGATAGGCCAGATTTCGCACGAAAAACCCATGCACAGTGCGCGGATCAAGCACATCGGCAGAAACGTCTTTTTCCAACACCGTCATCACTTCCGGGCGAAGGGCCGCGCGCTTACCTTCGGCAAGAACCGTCGTGCTACCGGAGTCGTGGGCAACCGTGATCACCCCGCCAAACGGCAAAGCTTCACGGGCCAGCATGACCATGTTCAAGACGACTCGTCCATGCGCTGCATCAAACGGCAAGTTGGGCCAATCAAGGCTGACTTTCCCTTCTGCATCATATGTTTGGCGTGCCGCGGTTCGCATTGATTGCGTATCAACGCTGTTGCCTGCCCGGCCAAATGCCAGACGGAATAATTGTAATCGACGGGCGGCTTCAAGGCCGCTTTTACGCATAAGCGCCAGCGCCTCGTCATCGGCAACCCCGTCTTCGCCCATAAGTTCCGCCCCGGCATTGACGGCCCCGACCGGACCGACAAGATCATGACAAATGCGCGAACTAATCAATTCGATCAGCGTCATTTCAAGGGCGATATCCTGAACCATTACGCGGGTTCTCCAAGGTCTTTCTATATTTCCTGCACTGCATTGCGTTCCCAAACACAATGCCCGATTTCCAAACCCCGCCCGACATCATTGAAACAGATATCTTGTATGCATTCCCGCACAAGGGCTGGCTTCAGATGGCTCAGATTGACCTTCATATGTTAAGAGCTTATTTAGCCAGCACGAAATTTAGAACTTTGATGCTCGGCAATTTTTGCCGCCCTGCCTGCAAAGGCAACGTCAATAAAGCCATATGACCTAATCAAATTTGTGCCTTTGGGCAGAACAACCTATATTAAGGGCGATACTTCGAACCCCAAGATACCAACACAGAGAACCCAATGGATTTTTTGCTGACCCCTGGCACCATCGTTCGCCATCCCAACCAGCCCGATTGGGGTTTAGGTCGCATTCAGGCTGTTGACGGGGATCGCATTGCCGTGAATTTCGAAGAAGTCGGCCGTCAGATCATCCGGCCACGCTATGTCGTGCTTGAAATTGTCGAAGCTGCCGTCGGCTACGAATAGCTTAAAGCCCGACACAACCAGACGGATCTGATGCAACGCGATGCCGCTTGGGGTCTTTTGGCCGGGTTTGGCATGTGGCTTCTGGCCCGCACAGGGTGCTGTGTCGTCACGGCGATGCTTGGCACACGAATTGCTGACATAAATTTGTTAATGAATTCGGCGTACGAATGAGACTCTATCAGGCACGATTTGATGTAGCTTTGACGTGCGCATCCGTCTAAGAAAAGGTCTGGAAACTCCATGATTGCAGCCATCAAACCACCACGTGACAGCTTTAAGCAGCGACATACTTCTGCTGCCTTTACGGTGCTGGAACAATTTTCCCAGGGGCTGATCCATTTCGCACGCAACAATGGCGGTTCGGTAAGCGAAGAACAAATTCTCAAGGCGCTGAACGGCCTGCGCGACAAGGAAGACTTGTTTGACGCGGCGTGGGCGGTGCTTGAAACCGATCTTGAATCCATCAAGGCCCGCGAACATGCTGCTGTTCGCCATGACCCGTTTGGCCGTCTTCTGGTGTCGCGCTTTGACCATCTTCTGGAAGGCAACGAAGCAGGCACCATTCAGGATGGTGCCCTGTCACGGACGATTTTACAGCCCTTCTTCAAAGTCATCCGCATGATGGTTGGCATGGATATGCTTCAGGAAATCGACCGCGAAATTCACACCATCATCGAAGCCCATGCCGATGAAGATGACGAATTGCGCGATCCGATTGAATATTGGGATCATCTGGCGAAGGAACCGGCAGTCAAATCCTGCATCAACCTTGTCTTTGCCCGGATGGCCCTGCATTTCAAATCCTATGAGCATCGTAAGAAATGGCTGCTTCAGCTGGTCAATGACAATATGCCGATCAGCGATCCAATCTGGTCTTTCACCGAAGAACATTGCATTCGTTTGCTCGATGCCCTGTTTGGCGATGTCCGCGAGACCCTTGCGGTTCCTGAACATTCCGCCGAACTTGTTGCCAAGCTTGGCAGCGAAGATGTTGCAACCCTGCGTGAAGTCATCAAGGCAATTGATGCGGACAAGGCAAGACTGCCAAAATCCTAGGACCGGCCGCCCAAGCTCGCAGTTACCCATCGGTTACCCGTAATCCGATATTGCTAAAGCCGCACTTGTTTTATCACGTGCGGCTTTATGCGTTTTCACCTGACGGAAAGGTGAAGACCCGCGATGGAAACTAGCTGGTCAACACCCCGCCCATTGTGCAACAGTCACAGTATAGATTATTGCCCCGCGAACCCTAGGACGCTTAATTAAGCCAACGCCATGACCAAACCGCTGATCGATAAATATGGCCGCCATGTCTCATATCTGCGCGTTTCCGTAACGGACCGCTGCGATTTCCGCTGCACCTATTGCATGGCGGAAAACATGACCTTCCTGCCAAAATCCGAAGTTCTCACCCTTGAAGAACTCGATCAGCTCTGTACGGCCTTTATCACACGCGGTGTCCGCAAATTGCGCCTGACCGGTGGCGAACCGCTGGTGCGTCGTGGCATCATGGATCTGATTGCCGATCTGTCACGCCATCTTAAAGCCGGTGCGCTTGATGAATTGACCATGACCACCAATGGCAGCCAGCTTGCAACCTATGCCGATGATCTGGCCCGCCTTGGGGTGAAGCGTCTCAACATCTCGCTTGATAGTCTCGATTCTCAGAAATTTACTGAAATCACCCGGCGTGGCCGCCTTGAACAGGTTCTGGCCGGGCTTGAAGCCGCCAAGCAGGCCGGTATTCAGATCAAGATCAATACCGTGGCGCTGCGCAATTTCAACGAAGATGAAATGTCCCGCCTTGTTGCATGGTGCGGCAAAGAAGATTTCGATCTTTGCCTGATTGAAACCATGCCGCTGGGCGACATTGATGGCGACCGTACGGAACAATATTTGCCCCTGACCGTGGTGCGTGAACGGCTGGAAAAGGAATATACCCTGATCCCGTCCGAATACGTCACCCCCGGCCCGGCCCGCTATACCACCGTTGCCGAAACTGGTGGGCGTCTCGGCTTCATCACGCCACTGACCCATAATTTCTGCGAAGGCTGCAACCGTGTGCGCGTGACCTGCACCGGAACGCTTTACATGTGCCTTGGCCAGGAAGACCATGTTGACCTGCGTGCGGCCCTTCGCACCGGCGATCCCCGCGCGCTTGATCAAATGCTTGATGCCGCCATGGAACTCAAACCCAAAGGCCATGACTTCGTGATCGACCGCAAAGGCCAGAAACCGGCCGTTGGTCGGCATATGAGCATGACCGGCGGTTAAACCGCCCCGGCAACTGCAACCAGTTGCCGGAGAGTTCATCATCTATTTCAACAAAAACGTATTTACGCTTCAGGTTGATCCCGCAGCAACAGATCAATCGAAAGCCCCGGTCCGGGTGTGCCGTTGGTCAGGACCGGTTCGCAATGCTCGTTAATCCGGGCACCGATGCGTTGGCGAAATCCGGTGAAGCGTTTTGATGCCACCACATCGACGGCTTCATCAAGATGCACCTCGACCCGGAACACCCCGCCAACCGGGGTTGCAGTCACACTGCGGATCAAACCCGTCACCGCATGGCCAAGATAGGAACCGGCAAAGCGTTTGCCGATACCAAGGTCCGATACATTGGTCGGGATATTGCGCCTTGCCATCGCAATGGCTGTATTCCAGTCGCGATAACCGTGGCTTTGCGCCAGAAGTTCGAGACTGCCGCTGTGTGATATCGCAACATCGCGGGCGGCCAAGGCTTTGCGCAGGCGTTTTGCCTGTGCCTTGAACTGTTCGGTCGCGTCGGTTTCGATATCCGCACGGCTGATATTAAGCGTATTTGAAGTCATGTTCGTCGTCTCCACGCAGGAGGCCGGGTGTCCGCATTGCCGGGCCGTATCCTGATCTGGAAACGGGTCCGATTGATGTTATCAGCGCCACTTTACCCAAGGCATAAACCTTGCGGACGGCAGGTGTGCGCAACCTTGATTGCGTCATTAGAACAATATCGCGCGCAGGACAAGCATTGAAGATGATGATGCCGGTGATTGCGCGGCCCATTGCACAGAAATTGACAGCCCCCGTAACAAGGTCATATACCAGTGAAAAGAGGTCTTATCGACGGCACAAAGATGCCAGCGATTAATTATAAGGAATAAACGCCATGGCCATGGAAGCCTACGAAATCGAAAACATGATCAAGGAAGCCCTGCCCGATGCACAAGTCCGCATCGAGGATTTGCGTGGCGATGGCGATCATTATGCCGCAATTGTTGTGTCTGAAGCCTTCCGCGGCAAAACCCGCGTGATCCAGCATCAGATGGTTTATTCCGCGCTGAAAGGCAAAATGGGCGGCGAACTCCACGCGCTTGCCCTGCAGACTTCTGCACCGGAATAACCCCCATAATATCGCGGTCCTGCGCACAGCCACCATTTTGCGCATCACCGGACATTCACGGGCGTCGGAGACAATTCGACGCCCGTTTGCGTAACGACCCGATTTAGCCCGGATGGCCCGAATTCCCCGCCCGGACACAGCCCCAATAACTGACCACGGCTCATCAATTATGTCATCACAGGAAAAACCGGCCCTTATCGGTGCCGGTCCGCTCGCCGGACTTGCCGCCTTTACCATCTGGGGCGTTTTTGGCCTGTATTTCAAACAGGTTTCCTTTGCCGAACCGCTTGAAATTCTGTCCCACCGGATCATCTGGTCGGCTGTTCTAACGCTGATTCTGGTATTTGCATTGGGCCGTCGCAAGCAGCTTTGGCTGCTGATCTCGTCTTCCCGAACGCTTGGCATGCTGTTTCTCAGCAGTCTTCTGGTCGCGGGAAACTGGATCATTTACATCTGGGCGGTCAATAGTGGCAACGCGCTTGAAGCAAGCCTTGGCTATTACATCATGCCATTGGTCATGTTGGTTTTGGGCCGGGCTTTCTTTGGTGAACAGTTAAACCGCATTCAGTTGCTTTCGGTTGCGATTTGTTCGGTCGGGGTGTTGAACCTTTTGGTGTTTTACGGCCATCTGCCATGGATCGCGCTCAGCCTTGCGACTTTATTTGCCTTTTACGGTGTGATCCGCAAATTTGTGCCCGCTGACCCGATTGCCGGTCTTTTTGTGGAATGCGCGCTTCTGACCCCGGCGTCACTGGTTTATATGTTCTGGCTTCACAGTCACGGCGGATCGGCATTTGGCAATACCGGGATTGCAAATGACGCCCTTTTGATCGGGCTTGGGGTCTGCACGACCATCCCGCTTGTGCTGTTTGCTTTTGCTGCGCGGAACATGAAGTTTTCCGCCCTTGGCCTGATGCAATACCTGAACCCGACCTTACAATTCTTTATTGCTGTTCTGGTCTTTGGCGAAGCATTCACCTCTGCGCATATGGTGACATACGCCTTGGTATGGCTTGGCCTTGGGGTCTACAGTTGGGATAACCTGCGAACAGCCCGCCAAAATCGCGCCAAGAGTTGACAGAACTGCAGGTTCCAGCCATATCTTCGGCCATAAAAGTTTAACCTGTATTTCTGCGGTAAAAAGATCGCCGCCCAAGCCAAGGACAATCATTATGACCGACAATCCGGTATTCGAACGCATCCAGAAGGACATCACCGAAAACGATATCGTGGTGTTCATGAAGGGAACCTCCATGTTCCCGCAGTGTGGTTTCTCTGCTGCTGTGGTTCAGGTCATGGCCGAACTTGGTGTTAAATTCAAAGACATCAACGTTCTGGTTGACCCGGCAATCCGTCAGGGCATCAAGGATTTCTCGAACTGGCCGACCATTCCGCAGCTGTATGTCAAAGGTGAATTCCTTGGCGGCTGTGATATCGTGCGCGAGATGTTTGCATCGGGCGAACTTGCCCAGCACCTTAAAGACAAAGGCGTTGCAATCGACGCCTAAGGCGCGACCAACCCCATTTAAAAACGCGCTGTGCATGAACGTGCCAGCGCGTTTTTTGTGTCTGGATATAGCCTGAATACGTCTTTTGCGTTCATTTCCTGATCTTCGCAAAACTATTTCTTGATGCTTTGCCCAGACTTCCCCATCTTTGTCCTATGCGGATTGTTCGCGCCACAGGGGAATATATTGGGGATGAAACCAGCAATTAAAACAATGGCATGCCTTGCCATTTGGTTGTTCGCAGCATGCATCATGACGCCAGCAGCACCGGCCCACGCGCAATTGGCTGCGGTTGCCGCCATGACAGCAGCCGGGAACGATGATCCGGCGGCTACGGACACAGCAGCCCCGGCCGACGATGTCGTTGCCGATACATTCAGCTATTATGGTTTCCTTGATGAGGGCATTAATCGTACCAAGGCGCGCATAGAACTGACCTTGACCGGCCTTGAAGCATTCCCTGCCGAGGTGGACGCAACACTTGACTTCATGTCCTCGGACGTCGGTAAAACCGGCCTGATGCGGGTCATCCTGTTTACCGCGATTTTTGTTGGCGTTGGCATTATTGCCGAGATTGTCTATCGTCGGCTTGCCGCACCGATGTGCGCCCATCTTGAAGCCCAGTCTCCGCAAAAATTCTCATCCCGCCTGAAACACATGCTGTTGCTGTGTGTGCTTTCGCTGCTCTCGCTGGTGGTGTTTGCCATTGGCTCGGTCGGAACGTTCCTGATCTTTGATTGGCCGCCGATCATTAAAACGGCGATTATGTCGCTTCTAATGGCATTCTTCGCCTTGCGCGTTCTAATGATCGCGTTGCAATTCCTGTTCGCGCCAAAGGCCGAAGGATTGCGCATGATCAATGTTTCCCCTGATGCGGCCAATGCCCTGACCAAAAGCCTGACCTGGGCTGCAGGCATTTCGCTGTTTTCCTTTGGTCTGGCGGGCGTGTTTAGTGCTGCACCGACCATGGTGCTTGGCGACATCATCCTGTTTGATCATGCGGTTGTCATTTCGGTCGTCGCATTTTGTGTCGCCACCGTATGGCTTGGCCGGTTCTTTAGAACCCATCACGCAGGCGATATGGTTGAAACCATTGCCCTGCCAACATCGATTTCCCGCCTCTGGCCGATCATTGTCTGCACATGGCTTGTCCTGTTGGGCGGGGTTGCCATCATTGGCGCAGAACGCGTGCTAAAGGCACTTCTGGCCATTGGTGTCGCCTGTTTGTTTGATGTGATTTTCCGCAACATCATAGAAGCCCAGCACCGTAAAAAGGCCGAAATCGCCGAACAGAAGGCCGCCGAACAAAACGTAATCGCCCAAGCGGCTGCTGCTGAAACCGATGACGTTTATGAACCGGTAAAACCCAAACTTCCGGTCTTTACCAAGGTCCTAAAACGTGGCGTGCGCCTTTTGGCACTTGTGTTTGTGTTGGCAAGCATGTGGCGTATCTGGGGGTTTGACCGCCTTGCCCTGGCCGAAGATGCCGGGATCATTGCGCGGATCATTGATGCGTCGACCGAAATCATCATGATCCTGTTGATCGCCGATTTGATCTGGTCGCTGATCAAGGCGTTTCTTGATGAACGCATGGATGCCACCAATCAGGGCAATGCTGGCGATGAAGGCGGCGGATCGGGCCTGTCGCGGATTGAAACGCTGTTGCCGCTGCTTAAAAACTTCTCATTGACCGTGATTGTTATCATGGTTGCCATGGTCACCCTGTCATCCCTTGGCGTTGATATCGGCCCGCTGATCGCCGGTGCAGGTGTTGTTGGCTTGGCCCTTGGCTTTGGCAGTCAGGCATTGGTGCGTGACGTTGTAGCGGGGGTTTTCTTCCTGCTTGATGACGCGTTCCGCATTGGCGAATATATCGAAGTTGAAAACCTGCGGGGTCGGGTTGAAAATATCTCGATCCGGTCAATGCAGCTGCGCCATCACCGTGGCCCGCTTCAAACGGTGCCCTTTGGCGAAATCAAATCCATCGTCAATCACAGCCGCGACTGGGTCATTCTTAAACTGGAATTCCGTGTTCCGTTTGACACCGATGTTAACAAGATCAAAAAGCTGATCAAAAAGCTGTCTGCTGATCTGCTCAATGATCCGCTGATTGGTGATAGCTTCATCGAACCGCTGAAATCGCAAGGCGTGCGCCGGATGGAAGAATTCAACATGGTGATCGGGTTAAAATTCACCTCCAAACCGGGCGAACAATTCACCATCCGTAAAACCGTCTATCAAAGCGTTCTGGCGATGTTCAAAGAAAACGGCATCCAGATGGCATCGCGCAACGTCAAGGTCGACGTACCAGCAGACGCAACGCCCGAACAAAAACAGGAAGCCGTCGCTGCCGCCGCCCAACAGGCGTCCGAGCAACTCAATCAGCCGAAATAACCTGCCAAGCTGGTTTGAGCGACCTAGACCAAAGACAAAACCCCCGATGCATCATCGAATCGGGGGTTTTGATTTGTTCGGCCTGTGGGGATTAATGCTGGGCGGCAGTAGCACATGCGCATCAATCCTCCACCACCCCCAAGCTGTGCCGAGGGCGCACTTGCCGCATTCCCGAATGGGTCAAATCTGGCATGTGGACAAACAAAAACGCCCGCTGTTTCCAGCGGGCGTTTTGTATGGTCGTCGCGAAATCCGAAGGTGGATTAACGCGAGTAGAATTCCACAACCAGGTTCGGCTGCATAACAACCGGGTAAGGAATTTCTGCGAATTTCGGTACGCGAACGAAGGTGCCTTTGAAGGCCTTCGCGTCAACGTCGAGATATTCCGGAACATCGCGTTCGTTCAGGTTGGCAGCTTCCATAACCATTGGCACTTCGCGCGAAGCCGGTTTGACTTCAACAACGTCGCCTTCTTTGACGAGGAAAGAAGGAATGGTAACTTTCTTGCCATTGACAAGAATGTGGCCGTGGTTAACGAACTGACGCGCTGCGAAAACGGTCGGAACGAATTTCATGCGGTAGATAACGGCATCGAGACGGGTCTCGAGAATACCGACCAGCGTTTCAGAAGTATCGCCCGGACGGCGCTGTGCTTCTTTGTAATAACGCAGGAACTGTTTCTCGGAGATGGAACCGTAGTAGCCTTTAAGCTGCTGTTTAGCGAACAGCTGGGTACCATAATCGGTCGGCTTTTTACGGCGGGTTGCGCCGTGCATGCCCGGTGCATATTCGCGCTTGTTCAGCGGCGATTTTGCACGGCCCCAAAGGTTCACACCAAGGCGGCGGTCAATCTTATGCTTTGCAGCAATACGTTTCGACATTTTGTAACTCTCTTTTTTAAAATCGCTTTATTGTCCCGATAGTTTCCAAACACCCAAAAGCCGGACATAAGGAACGGGGACGAAAACACCTGTTTCGACCCGCTTTCTCGGAAGTGAGGCGCAATATAGAGATGATTGACCAAGAGTCAAACATTAATCGCCCGCTAATGCCTGCATGCAAGCCCTGCATTTCTGCCACTCTGCGCTGATTTACACGCGATCACCGCGATGCCCGCCCCGCCGCATTTGCGCAATCGGCCGGTTGCCGATCCATAACCCTTTGGCAAAAAAACATCATCCCTGCTGAAACCCGATGGCGCTCTTGTGCGTAGCTTCATCCGTAACGCGCACGAAAACAGGAACTATCGATGACGAAATCCGCTCTTGGGATCGAATTTGAAAACCGGGTTGCGTGGCAAAAGTGCGCAGATAAAAACAATGCGCCACGCAGGCAGACTGACAAGGACACGTTTTCCATGATTAAGAAATCCATGATGGTATTTGCCGCTTCGGCGATCGCCCTGACGCTTGGCGCATGCGCAAATGACATGAAATCCGAAACCACAATGTCGGGCGAGAAAACCGTAATGGTCGGGGGAGCCCCGATGTATCCGTCCAAAAACATTGTTGAGAACGCGGTAAATTCCGCCGATCACACAACACTGGTCACCGCCGTTACGGCTGCTGGTCTGGTCGACACGTTGGCAAGCCCGGGGCCCTTCACCGTTTTTGCCCCTACCAATGCAGCCTTTGACAAACTTCCTGCGGGCACGGTTGATACCCTGCTGAAACCTGAAAACAAGGCAACTCTGACCAATATTCTGACCTATCACGTGGTGCCGGGCACCATGACCGCGGCCGACCTGATGGACAAAACCAAGGCCATGGGCGGCATGTACAAAATGACGACCGCTTCGGGTGGGACGATCACGGCGGAGATGAAAGACGGTGCTCTTTATATCGTCGATGCCAAAGGTCAGTGGTCAAAAGTCACCATCGCCAATGTCATGCAGTCCAATGGCGTGATCCATGTGGTCGACACTGTTCTTCTGCCGGGCTAACTCGTCTGCTCAAAATATCTGATCATAGAGATCTGACCAAATCGTCTGGCATTGCGTGGCTTTAACCTGTTGCAAAGTCCCCAGACGAAGACACCCGGCCATGCAGGCCGGGTGTTTGTTTTTTTTGCAGGCGACTTAGCGCGGGCACTGTCGCGCGGATCAGTCCTTGGGTTTGTATTTCCCACCGCGCATCGCAACGATCATCCCGCGCAGCGTCTGGACTTCCTGATGGGTCAGGTTGGACCGGTTAAAGATATTGCGGATATTGCGGGCCATGTTCGGGCGTTTGGCCGCCACCCGGTAAAAACCGGACGCATCAAGCTCGGCTTCAAGATGCTCAAACAGGCGTTCCATATCTTCTTTCCGTGCCGGAAAAGTATCATTCATCAACATCTGATAATCAGGCACATCCACACCGGCCTGCCACCATTCATAGCCGATCAGAAGAACCGCTTGTGCCAGATTAAGGGATGTAAAACCGGGATTAAGCGGCACGGTCACCACCGCATCGCCCATGGCAATATGTTCGTTGCGAACGCCGGTGCGTTCCGGACCAAACATCACGCCAACCTTTTCGCCCTTGGCAACGACACTGCGCAGTTCGGGGGCAAGGCCCTTGGGCGTAAAGACCGGCTTGATCGCATCGCGGGTACGCGCTGTTGTGATGTAAAGGCGGTTTAAATCCGCAACCGCTTCTTCGTCGCTTTCAAACACCTTGGCATTATCAATGACAATATCGGCACCGGCCGCATTTGCAGTTGCCCGTTCATTGGGCCAGCCATCGCGCGGGCGGACAAGACGCAGATCAACCAAGCCGCAATTAAGCATCGCACGCGCGGCCTTACCGATATTCTCGCCAAGCTGCGGTTCAATCAGAATGATCACTGGTGGATTGGCAACACCCCCGGTTTCGGGGCGTGCTGCGCCGATGGCATCGCTCATCGCGTGGTTTCTCCGGTCGTCAAATAAGATGTGTTTACAGGCATGCCCGTCAATATTGGCGCTTCTTTAGCAAAAGCCAACCAGCAAGACTAGTTCCTAATCTTGGCAATCATCTGATTATAACCCGATCCGTTGTCAGACATTCAGGCTATCATGGTCCATCCAGCATTCGCGCGCATATTGCCCCGGCGGAAGCCCGACATGTCGGGAAAACGCAATACTGAACGCACTTGCCGAGCCATATCCAACCCGTTCGGCAACATCGGCAACCCGGCAATCTCGTTTTGCGAGCTCCCTCTTGGCAATAGCCATCCGCCACGCGAGCAAATATTCCATCGGCGCCATCCCCACCGTCCTTGCAAATCGATCAAAGAAAGCTGACCGTGAAAGTGCTGCTTCCTTCGCCAGAGTTGCAATCGACCATGAACTGCCGAAGTTTCCATGGATCTGACGTAGCGCCGACACAATCCGCTCATCTGCCAATCCCCTCAACAACCCAGGAGGTGCATCCTTCCCCGGTGAGGATCGCAGAGCCTCAATCAACAGGATTTCAACCAGTCGCGACAACACGAGTTCCCGGCCGGGCTTCCATTCCCCGGTCTCTTCAACGATCAGCGAGACCAACTTCAGAAGCCGGTCAACACCTCGCAAATGGACAAGCCCCGGCAACAAAGATGTCAGCAACGCAGCATCCGGCGAATTGAAGATAAAATAACCACCTAACAGGCGAACATCCGGCGGGCCATTCTGCCTACCATGCCGTACCTCGTCGTTCTTGGTCGCAGCAACTTCAGAACTAAGAATTTCAGGTTCCACCGTCTCAAACCCGGACATTGTAAAAGCTGGCGTTTTTGGCAACAGAATAAAGTCGCCAACTTCAAGCCGGATGCTTGCATGACCATCCACGGTCAGTAGACAACTGCCATCCATCACAACACCGAAACTCGGGTACCCAAACGGTGAATAGCGCACTGCCCATACTCCAGCGCCGCTGATCCCTTTGGAAAAAACGGCGTTTGGCTGTAGCAGGCGAATGATCTCAACAAGGGGATCGCTCAAAACAGGACTAACTCTCATTAAAAATGGATCTCCTATTATAGAAAGTCCTGAGAATTTTGATATTTCTATCTACAGAGAAACATCAAAATGACTATGGAAAAAAAATGCCAACAATACTGATCACCGGCTGTTCATCAGGCTATGGCCTTGAAATCGCAAGCCTCTTTTACGCCAAGGGCTGGAACGTCATCGCCACCATGCGAACACCTAACGAAGATGCCCTTCCGATATCAGACAGGATCAAAGTGCTTGCACTTGATGTTACGGACCCTCCGTCAATCGCGGCAACAATTGAAACATGCGGCCCGATTGATGCATTGGTCAATAATGCCGGTATAGGGCTGTTCGGAGCCTTTGAAGCCACCCCCATGAGCACCATACGCGACATATTCGAAACCAATACATTTGGCACCATGGCCATGGTTCAGGCAGTCTTGCCGCAATTTCGAGCCCGGAAGAATGGTACCATCGTTAATGTGACATCCAGTGCAGTGCTCGCACCGATGCCGCTAGTATCGGCCTATAGCGCAAGCAAAATCGCGATCGAAGGATTTACCGCATCGCTTGAGTTTGAATTAAAGTCTTTTGATATCCGGGTAAAACTCGTGCAGCCCGGCTATTGTCCGGATACACAATTCTCGGCCAATACCGGTTCGCGGATGGATGGCCTAATCCCCGAAGCATACAAGGCCTTTGCACAGGATATTTTAGCAGCGTACCTGCAGGCCGATGAAATGACGACCGCAAGCGATGTCGCCAATGCCGTCTGGCTGGCTGTCAACGACACATCAGACCGCCTACGCTTTCCCGCTGGGGCTGACGCCCTCAAACTGGCAGGTCTCTCCTGATCTTTGGGCGAGAACTGCAATAGATTAAACACTCAAAAGGGCGCAGATCAAATCGCGCCCTTTTGCTCTGAACCAAATCAATGACCGCTTAACCGTGCTGGCTGCCGACACCGGACTTGAAAAGCTTATATGTAATGGAATCACGAAGCGCGTTATAGGACGCCTCGATAATGTTGGTTGAAACGCCAACTGTTGACCAGTTATTACCTTCGTTATCGCGGCTTTCGATCATAACCCGGGTCACGGCACGTGTGCCATCACCACGGGTTATGATGCGGACCTTATAGTCAATCAGTTCGATCTGTTCGACAGCTTCACGGTATTCCGGCACCGTAACCAGCACCTTGCGCAGGGCGGCATCAAGGGCGTTGACCGGGCCGTTACCTTCGGCAACCGACATAAACTGATCATCGCCGACAATGACCTTAACGGTGGCCTCAGACATGGTGATGACCTGTTCGTCCTGTTCATCCACCCAGCGACGTTCATCAATCACGCGGAACGATGTTACGCGGAAATAGCGATCAAGTTCGCCCAGTGCCTTGCGCGCCAAAAGCTCAAAACTGGCTTCGGCACCGTCATAGGCGTAACCATCAAACTCACGCTGTTTAACCGCATCGACCAATTTGCCAACCGCATCGGATTTCGGATCGACCTCAACCCCGATTTCGCGGAACCGTGCAAGGATGTTGGACCGTCCTGCCTGATCGGAAACAAGAATATGGCGCTGATTGCCCACCAGTTCAGGTTCGATATGCTCATAGCAGGCAGGGTTCTTTTCGACCGCCGATACATGCAATCCGCCCTTATGGGCAAAAGCGCTATCGCCAACATAGGCGGCCTGACGCAATGGTTCGCGGTTCAGACGTTCGTCCAGAACATGCGAAATACGGCGCAGATGTAAAAGCTGTTCTTTGGAGATGCCAACGTCATATCCCATCTTGATCATCAAGGTCGGAATGATCGAAATCAGGTTGGCATTGCCGCAACGTTCGCCCAGACCATTTAACGTACCCTGGACTTGCCGCGCACCGGCACGGACGGCCGCAAGCGAATTGGCAACGGCGTTTTCCGTATCATTGTGGCAATGGATACCAACATGGGTTCCGGGGATCAGGCTGCAAACATCGGTGACGATGTCAAAAATCTCGTCGGGCAGTGTGCCGCCATTGGTGTCACACAAAACCACCCACCGCGCACCGGCATCATAGGCCGATTTGATCGCTGATAATGCATAGTCGCGGTTGGCTTTATAGCCATCAAAGAAATGTTCGGCATCAAACATCACTTCGGAAACTTTGGTTCCAAGATGTGCGATGGATTCAGAAATCATCGCCAGATTTTCATCAAGCCCGATTCCGAGCGCCTCGGTCACCTGAAAATCCCAACTTTTACCGACCATGCAAACAATCGGCGCATTCTGCGCAAGACTGGCAAGCCCCGGATCGTTCGAGGCAGATCGCCCGGTACGGCGCGTCATGCCAAATGCCGTCAGTTTGGAATTTTTCAGTTTGGGCGGATTGGCAAAGAATGCATCATCGGTTGGATTGGCCCCCGGCCAGCCACCTTCAATATAGTCAATCGACAGTTCGTCCAGCGCCTTGGCAATCGCGGTTTTGTCCGCGGCCGAAAAATCCACGCCCTGGGTTTGCTGCCCATCGCGTAAGGTACTGTCATAGAGATAGACGCGCTTGTCTGACATTATTCATTCCAACTGATCGATCGTCTGGTGCAACCGGCATGTTCCGGTCGCTGCGGGTCTGGCAAATTGCCGTAAAAGTACCCATAGCGCAACAGCATTACGTAAATTGGTTCAATCGCGCTTTTTTTCACTCCTATCCCCTCCTTTCCCAATCTTTAGGATAGCTAACCTGTCCCCTTGAATGATTGTAACCCCTACCTATCAATGCTTAACTCTACCATACATTGTAAAATGCACGGTTACTGTCCCACAAATTGAAGCCCCCAAGTAGCCTTGCTGCCGTCTAAGGATACCAACGATGGCCCGAGAAGCCGCTACCAGCGTAGATGTCATGATGCTTGCCGGCTTGACCTGGGAACGCACCGGGAAAAACTGCTGGACCGCATCCGATCGCTTTGCCAACTATACGATTTTCCGCGATATCGACGAACGTTGGTATGGTGAATGGGAACGTGATGGCAACCGCACCCGTGCGGACTGGTCCTGCCCCATCCTTGAAACCTTTGCCGAATACATGGTTGACCATGCGCGTCGTCAACCGCCGGATGATGCAAACTGACGCCCATCTTCTCTCGACATAGCCCCAACGGGTTCTGCCTTTCTGACATTGCAAAGCGATCTGTTCTTGCGTTTGCCGCCATAGCTATTATGTGATGGGGCAGAACGAAATTACATAACGCAAGGCAATCTAATGACGAACACCATCCCTTTGCAGATCGACATTGTCTCGGACGTGGTTTGCCCATGGTGCATCATCGGTTACAAAAACCTTGAAGAAGCCATCAGCCGTCTTGATGACGAGATCGAAGTTACCCTGCGCTGGCATCCGTTCGAATTGAACCGTGATATGCCGCCAGAAGGTCAGGATCTTGCCGAACATATCAAAGAAAAATACGGCCTGTCCCCGGATCAGAGTGCCGACAACCGTGCGCGCATTACCATGATGGGCGAAAATGTAGGCTTCCCGATCCATTTCAGTTCAGACAGCCGCATCTACAATACCTTTGACGCCCATCGCCTGATCTATTGGGCCGGCAAAGAAGGCGAACCGGGCCAACAAACGGCACTGCAGCTTAATCTGTTTACCGCCTATTTCCAGGATGCTGAAAATCCCGGCGATCACGGCGTTCTTAAACGTGCCGTCGAAGAAGTTGGCCTGTCCCCCGAACGTGCGGCCGAAATTCTTGCCAGTGACGAATACGCCCAGGAAGTCCGCGCCGAAGAAGACGAATTTGGCGATGCTGGCATCAGCTCGGTTCCGACATATGTTGTGAACCGCAAGTTCGCCATTTCCGGCGGCCACCCGTCAGAAGTTTTTGAACAGGCTCTTTCGGAAATCGCCCGTCAGGGTGATGAAGTCTTGGCTGAGGCCGAAAACGACGCCTGATTTCCAAAACGAGCCACCGTGATCAAAGCCCCGTTCAGATTGGACGGGGCTTTTTCGTATGCCTCGACAGATTTTCTTGGCTGGCTTACGGTAATCCTGCCACCACAGGAGATACGCCCCATGATCCCCTTTGCCGAATTCACACAATACCTGCCCGGAATTTTACTGTCCTATGTTGCCCTGCTTGTCGGGTTAATCAGCCCCGGCCCCGCTCTTTTGGGCTTGATGGGTGTCTCGCTTGATCGCGGACGTCATGCCGGACAACGCTTTGCCTTGGGGATCGGCACCGGATCTTTTTCCATCGGTCTTTTAACCCTGACCGGACTGTCTGCCGTTCTTGCCACATATGCCGATGCCATGACCGCCATTCGGATTTTTGGCGGACTATATTTATTATGGATGGCGTATCGGGCGTTTCGGACTGCCTTTCGCAAACCAGCAGCAGTCGACAGCACTACCATTGCCGAGAACGCCAGCCAAATCACCGGACGCGGTTATTACCTGCGCGGCCTTGCCCTTCATCTCACCAACCCGAAAGCCATCCTGACCTGGATTGCGATCATTTCAATCGGGTTTAGCGACGGCGCACCGCTTTGGGTCGGGGCGGCGATTGTCATTGGTTGCGGGATGATTTCAACGTCCATTCATCTGCTTTATGCCACAGCCTTTTCAACCGCCCCGGCCATTTCGATTTATCGCCGGGCGGCAAGCTGGATCAATGGATTGCTTGGTGTCTTCTTTGCCGTCGTCGGGATCAGATTGCTGTTTAGCCGCTAGGCCAGCAATGCCTGCTTAAGGCTTGGTTTCCGCTTCCTTGGCAACGTCGGAATCGGCTTTGGCTTCAGCTTGTTCGGCCTCGACGGCTTCTTCTTCAGCTGCGGCTTCGGCCTGCTCTGCAGCCCAGACACCGGCTGTTTCGACCGCCATCGGCGATGCGGTTGGCAAGACACCGACATAGCTTTCGGTTTCTTCGGCCGGAAGGGCTGCGCGTTTGGTCATCCGATAAAGCGCATAAAGGGCGATGCCAATGAATGTCACGCCAATCACCAACCAGAAGGCAAAGGGACCGAAATGTTGCATGGCCCAACCTGCAATCAGCGGACCCATGATCGCACCAATACCAAAGGTCAGAACAAGACCACCCGATGCGGCGGGCATGTCTTCAAGCGATAGAAAATCATTGGTATAGGCCAAAAACAATGCGTAAAGCGGCGCTGTCACCCCACCGGCCAAAAAGGCAGCGGCCATCAAATACCAAAACCGATCTTCTGCAAACCAGCCGATCCCGCACGAAGACGCACCAATCACGGCAGCATAGAAGATAACCTTACGCCGGTCGATCCGGTCCGACAGCCAGCCGATCGGATATTGAAAGAGCAAGGCACCGGCAAACATCATCGCGACAAACATCGCAATCTGGTCCGCACTCAGATCAATCTGCGTTCCGAAAACAGCCGCCATCCCGGTTTGCGTCGCATAGACACATCCCAGAAGGAAAATCCCGACGGTACTCAGCGGCGCATCGGAAAAAAGTTGCCGCAACGGCATCGGACGTGCGGCCTCTGTGACGGGAACGGCTGTCACTGACAGCAAGATCGGCGCAAACGAAACCGAAACAAGAATGGACGCCACAATGAAAAGTGCAGAAGTCGCGGCATCGCCAAGTGTAAGCAGTCCCTGCGCCCCGATCAGCCCCAATGTCTGGGCAATCATATAGGCTGATAAGACCTTACCCCGGGTCTCGTTACTCGATGCATCGTTCAGCCAGCTTTCGGCTGTCACATAAATGCCCGACATACAAAACCCGACCAGAACCCGCAAAATCGTCCATGCCCACGGTTCGGTCAGTAGCGGCAAGGTTATCACGGCCGCCGACATGAAACTGCCTAATGCGGCAAAAACGCGCACATGGCCAACACGCCGGATCATGACCGGCGTCAACCGTGCGCCAGATAGAAAACCAACGAAATAACCCGACGTTACGATTGCTAGTGCAGCCGGAGAAAATCCTTCGATCCCGCCGCGCAAACCGATCAGGGTAAAGTGCATGCCATTGCCCAGCATGATCAGGACGATGCCCAGTAAAAGCGCCCAAACACTGGACAAAACCTTAATCATCGACCGCCCTTTCATGCACGACAGCACTACGATATGAATTCACTTGCTGCACAGTGATCAAGCAGGATGAAAACATATGCAGGCAAATTCACGAAACCATTGATTCAGATGGGTTTCCACTACTTTTTAGACAAAAGCAGAAATTCCGCTGCGCTTAAGAAGGCGCACCCAGACCATAGGTGGGGTTTTGAATGCCAGATAACAGGGTAATTTTCGCGCAATGTGCCTGAACCTTGGCAGTTCGCTTAATCCGCCAATTCAGCTTCGGTAAGCTTCCGCGTCGTAACGCCGTTCTTAAGGTCAAGCCACCCGCAAAATACCGTTACCCACACCGCAATCAGCGGCACCAATGCGATATTCTGATCCATTACCCACAAGGTCGCACTGCTAAGAACGCACCAGATCAAAGGGACGAGTAACAGCAACCAACGCCAAGTACCCCGCGCCATCAAAACAAAACCCAATGTACCAAGGGCTGTCGGATCGGCTGCACTGCCAAACAATTCGGCCTGGATCAAACTGCGGCCTTCAATCAATCCGGCGAACGGATAGAGGACAAAGGCGCAGACCATTAATCCCACACCGACATAGGATGAAAGATCCCCCCGCCAGCCAAACCGAAGTGGCAAGGGGCGTGCGGCAAACACAGCAAGCAAGACACTTTCGGCGACAAAGCCCGGCAGGAAATAGGGCACCGCCCAATTGATCGGCATATAATATTGCCACAGAAAACCGTAACTCACCCACCCCCAGATCAGGGACAGCAACACCAAAATCACCCGGTTGCCGCGATGCCCGTGGCGCAAAGCCATACCAAAGGCAATCAGCCCGGCAACAAATGCACTGGCAACCACCAGCCACCATGTGGTGTTAAGCGTTTCAAACAGCCGGTAATAAACCCGTGGCGAGAACAGCAGTAAATCTGCCAGCCCGTAATCCCACCATTCACTCATGCCTGCTTTCCCATATCGCTTTGCCTAAACCAGAACGCCAATCACGGCGGCAATCTGTTCACGCATTTTATCATCGGGCAAGAATCCGGTTGCCGCGCGCATGTTTTCGGCCGCATGGCCCGGATTGGTTGTTGCCGGGATGGGACAGGTCACCGATGGATGAGCAATCAGATATTTCAAAATAAGCTGCGCCCAGCTTTCCACTTTCAGATCAGAAGCAAATTCCGGCAAAGGTTCGCCTTCCAACCGTTCGGTCAAACTGCCCCCGCGAAATGGCCGGTTCACAATCACCGCAATGCCGCGATCATAGGCCATCGGCAACAGATATTCTTCGACCTTACGGTCAATCGGATTGTAAGTGACCTGAACGAAATCAAGCCGTTCGTTTTTCATCACCGCAATCAAATCATCAGTGCGTCGCCCGTGCGATGTGGTCACCCCGATATAGCGCAGCAAACCCTCGTCTTTCAGACGGAACAACAGCCGCAAGTTATCCGTAATCCCCAAAAGATTATGGACCTGCAACAAATCAAACTTTTGCATATGCCACCGCGCAAGTGTCTGATCAATTTGCGCCACACCATCGCCGGATGTCCAAACCTTGTCGGTTGAAAACACCTGATCACGGGCCCCAAGCTTATCAAGGCAATAGCCAATGACTTCTTGCGCCGAACCATACATCGGGGAGCTATCAATCATCCGCCCACCGGCCGCGAAAAACGCCGAAATCACATCGGCACATTGATCACGCAATACCTGATCATTGCCGACATTAAAAGTGATCCAACTGCCAAGCCCGATGGCCGGAATTTCTTCACCCGTCGATGGGATCGGTTTACGAAGGATATCAGGGAAATCCCCGGGCGACTTACCTTGCGCCGATGCGGCCCGCCCCAATCCAAAACTTGCCAATGCGCCAAGGGCCGCTGTGGCTTGCAGAAATTTTCGCCGGTCAATGTCAGACATGGTCGAGAGCACCCTGATTGTTGCGTCTTGCCAATGGTCATCGATAGTCCATTAAGAATTGGGCAGAAATCTGCCCATGCGCAACCTTTGGTGTATCTTGGATGAAATCACGGGACATAGACACGAAAAGGGCCGCAAGCAAAACACTTGCGGCCCTTTAAATTCAAAAGCAAAGCGGATACTTAAACGCGCTTCCAGCTCGTACCTTCTTTGAAGTCCTCAAGCAGGATGCCACGGGCCAAAAGATCATTGCGGATTTTGTCCGCCGTTGCGAAATCCTTGTTCTTTTTGGCATCGGCACGCTGCGTGATCAAATCATCGATCTCGGCGGCTTCGTCTTCATCGGCACTGCCGGTGAACCATGCTTCCGGATCCGCTTCAAGAATGCCAAGCAGCTTGGCCGCAGCAAGAATTTCGCCCTTGGCTTCGGCACGCTCGTATTTCTTTTCAGACTTGTTCAGGCGCGTCACCAGATTGTGGAATTCCGCAATCGCCAATGGCGTATTTAGGTCATCACACAATGCTTCAAGAACCGCACGCGGTGCCGGAACGTTTTCCGGGGTCACATCGGCACTTTGACGAAGGGCGGTATAGAACCGGTCAAGCGACTCTTTGGCCTGACGCAGGTTATCTTCCGTCCAGTTGATCGGCTGATGATAATGGGTTCCCAGCATCGCAAGACGGATCGCCTCGCCCGACCAGTTTTCAAGCAAGTCATGCACGGTGACGAAATTGCCCAAGGACTTGGACATTTTTTCGCCTTCAACCATCAGATGGCCGTTATGCATCCAGTATTTGGCATAACTTGACCCCTGATTGGCGCAGCAGCTTTGCGCCAGTTCATTTTCATGGTGCGGGAACACCAAATCCGAACCGCCACCATGAATGTCAAAATTCTCGCCAAGATAACGCGTCGACATGGCCGAGCATTCAATATGCCAACCCGGACGACCACGGCCCCACGGGCTGTCCCAACCGGGCATGTCATCTTCGGCCGGTTTCCATAGAACAAAGTCCGCCGGGTCTTTTTTATACGGGGCAACTTCAACCCGCGCACCGGCAATCATTTCCTTGCGGTCACGGCGCGACAATTTGCCATATTCATCGAATTTTTCGACGGCAAACAGAACGTGGCCTTCGGCGGCATAGGCAAAACCCTGTTCGATCAGGCTTTCGCACATGGCGATCATTTCAGGAATATGGTCGGTCGCACGCGGTTCGATATCCGGCTTAATCGCGTTCAACGCCCCCATGTCATCAAGATAAGCCTGATGGGTGCGTTTGGTGATTTCGGAAATCGGCTCGCCGCTCTCCTTGGCGCGGGCATTGATCTTGTCATCGACATCGGTGACGTTGCGGACATAGGTCACTTTTGGATAGATATGGCGCAGAACGCGGACCAGCGTATCAAACACGACAACAGGACGCGCATTGCCAACATGGGCATAGTCATAGACCGTCGGTCCGCAGACATAGAGGCGGACGTCATCAGAATTGATCGGCTCAAACACCTGCTTTTCGCGGGTGAGCGTGTCAAATATACGAAGGGTCTTGTTCATTATAACTGTCCGTTTGGCTGTGATATGGGATTGATGCAGGCATTTTTCGGCGATCAAAACAGATATGCTTAGACCGCCTTCCCACACAGCCGGTTACGGGCCTTATCCCCACCGATCAGAACCAGCATGGTCGACATTTCCGGACCATGTTCACGCGCCGTCAACGCCTTGCGAAGCGGCATGAAAAGCTGCTTACCCTTGCGACCGGTCGCGTCTTTAACCGCCCCGGTCCAGGATTTCCAGCTGGTTCCGTCCAAATCACCTTCTGGCAACAATTCAGCAGCCTGTTTCAGGAATTCGGCATCTTCGTCGTCAATTTCCGGGTTCACGGCCTGATGGATAACATCCCACCATTCCAGTGCCTCGGATGCGCGCCAGCAATTGCCGCGCACCGCGTTCCAGAACATCTCGTCAGCATCTGCCATGCCTGCTGCAATCAGCTTGGGCTGGGCTGCCTCAAACGACATTTCATGAACGACTTTTTCATTCAGGCTGGCAAGTTCTGCCGGATCGAATTTCGGCGTCGAACGACCATAATGGTCGAGATCAAATTTCGCCAAAACATCCGAAAGGCTGGCCGGTTCGATTTTATCAGACGCCCCAAGACCGGTCAGAAGACCAACCAATGCTTCGACCTCGAACCCGTCATTGCGTAATTCACGCAATGACAGACTGCCCAGACGTTTGGAAAGCTGCGATCCACCCGGACCCGCCAAAAGCGGCATATGGGCAAATTCAAGCGCACCGGGCTTACCGCCAAGCGCAAGATACAAAAGGATCTGCGAAACCGTGTTGGTGACATGATCTTCGCCGCGGATGATATGGGTGACACCCATTTCAAGATCATCAACAACCGAGCCCAGCATATACAGCAATGACCCATCTTCGCGGATCAAAACCGGATCAGACACATGTTCGGTATCGAACGAACATACCCCACGCGAAAGGTCATCCCATTCAACCAGGCCATCGGTCAGAAGAAAACGCCAATGCGGTTTGCGGCCTTCGGCCTCAAGGGCAGCGATTTCATCATCTGAAAGGGTCAATGCCTTACGGTCATAGATGAAAGGCTGGTGACGCTGACGGGCCGCCTTGCGTTTCCAGTTCAATTCACCTTCGGTCTCGTAGCATGGATACAGCAATTCACGCTTTTTCAGACCCGCAATCGCCGTGTCATATTTTTCCTGACGCAGCGACTGACGTTCTTCGCGATCCCAATCAATGCCAAGCCATTCAAGGTCTTCGCGAATGGCATCGACATATTCGTCTTTGGAACGCACCGGATCGGTATCGTCAAAGCGCAAGATAAACTCGCCACCTGATTTACGGGCATACAGCCAGTTCATCAGGGCCACACGGGCGTTACCAACGTGAAGAAGCCCGGTCGGGCTGGGCGCAAATCGAAGAACAGGTTTTGTCATATCTATATTTTTCAGGTCACTAAATTCGTGAAGCCATTGGTGATCGGATAGCGACGGTCACGGCCAAAGGCACGCGGGGTAATCTTAACCCCGGGAGGCGCCTGACGGCGTTTATATTCTGCCCGATCCAGCAAACGCCAGACCCGGCGAACCGTGGCCTCATCATGACCGCTATCCACGATATCGCGAACAGACCGCTCACCTTCAATCATCTGATGAAGAATATCATCAAGAACGTCATAAGGCGGCAGGCTATCTTCGTCTTTCTGATCCGGGCGCAATTCAGCCGAGGGTGGCTTGGTGATAATCCGTTCCGGGATCACCATACCATCAGGCCCCATGGCACCGGCAGGTTTATGTTCATTGCGCCAATGGCACAGGTTGAACACAGTCGTCTTGTAAAGGTCTTTCAAAACCGAATAGCCACCGCACATATCGCCATACAGCGTCGCATAGCCAACCGACATTTCCGATTTATTGCCGGTCGTAAGAACCATGTGGCCAAACTTGTTTGAAAGCCCCATCAGGATAATCCCGCGTGAACGGGCCTGAATGTTTTCTTCAGCTATATCGGCATCACGACCGGCAAAGGCCGGGGCAAGCATCTGATCAAATGCCGCCATGGCCGGGCCGATATTGATGCTTTCAATACCGGTTTCAAGCATATCAGCACAAATCTGCGCATCCTCAAGGCTTTCGGCCGAGGTATAAGGCGATGGCATCATCACCAGACGCACACGATCAGACCCCAGCGCATCCACCGCAACCGCCGCCGAAAGTGCACTATCGATCCCGCCCGACATGCCAATGACCACACCGGGGAAGCCGTTTTTGTTCACATAATCGCGCAGGCCCAGAACAAGGGTTTGATAGATCGCATCAAGCCCGGACGGATAATCGACCTTCGGCGCGTCCGATGCGCAAATCCATTTACCCGCATCATCTTTAACCCAGTTGGTCACAACCACGTCTTCGGCAAAGGCCGGCAGGGCCACGGCAAGCGATCCATCGCCATTCAGGCCAAACGATCCGCCATCAAAGACAAGCTCGTCCTGACCGCCGACTTCGTTGCAATAGATCATCGGGATTTTGGACTCGCGCACCCGATCTTCGATCAGTTTGCGGCGCAGAACACCCTTATCGGCTTCAAACGGTGATCCGTTGGGGACAAGGAAAATCTCGGTCCCGGCATTGGCAAGATGGGCGACCACATTCGGTGTCCAGACATCTTCACAAATCGGAACGCCAACTTTGACGCCTTTAAACGAAATCGGATCGGGCATCGGGCCAGCAGCAAAGACCCGCTTTTCATCAAACACGCCATAATTTGGCAAATCCTGCTTGGCACGAACAGATACGATCTTGCCCTGTTCAATCAACAGAACCGCATTATGGCGAACACCATCAATTTCCCACGGAGTGGTCAACAGCAAAGCAGGACCATTATCGCGTTTGGCGGTATGTTCGCAAATCACCGCAACCGCTTCATGCAGATGACGCATGAAGGCAGGCTTCATCACAAGGTCTTCTGGCGGATAGCCCGACAAAACCAGTTCAGAATACAATACGATATCCGCAGCCCGATCAGCCGCAGATTCCCAGGCAGCCACAACCTTGTCCCGGTTCCCGGTTACATCGCCGACAATCGGGTTAAGTTGGGAAATCGCAATGGCAAGCATTTTTGTCATGATGTTGGAATAGGAGCCACCCCGCGCGGTGTCAATTGCCGAATGGGCAATGCTGCAATTTGCGGGCAAATTTCGGGGTTAAAACAGTCTTAGGATTGTATTACAGCGCAAGTGCCGCATCAATTTCTTCCTGGCTCATGGTTTTGGCTGAGCCGTGAATAATCCCGCTGGCCACATCCATGAACTTTTGCAGCGACACCGTGATGGCATGCGCCGTTTCACGCAGCAGTTCCTCATTCCCATCGGCAATGATGGCGTCAAGCTGGGTGTTGGCGTGGGCAACGATAGTATTGAGGTGGTTTATCGTTTCCTCAAACGGCTGCCGGAATCGGGGCGGGACATGTTCATACGCCTCAATCGCCAATTCCTTGTCCGAAAAAGCACTGTCGCGGAAATGGTCCTGATAGGTTTTCGGGGCCCATTCCTTGCAGTCCTCGATCATGTCAGGCATGTCTGGCACCATTTCGAGAAGCATGACGATCTCATTGAAATGGTTCAGATAATCCGTCGCCAATAGCGTGGTCGAGGAAATGTTGGTTCCCTCTACCTTCTTTTGCCATTCAGAGAAATCGGCTTCGTCCACCATTCGTCGTGCGACCTCATATCCTTCATGCTTACGCGGGAATGCCCTGCAATTATTTATACTTAAGAATATTTCGTTCCCTTTGGTAGAGGTTTTTTACATCAAGCGACCTTGAATATCGGTCAGAACGTCCCTGCGGCACCTCTATAATGACAAAAAACTGTCCTTAATTCCGACAGAAACTCGTTCAACTAATTTAGGAAAACCAAGATGCGCGCCAGCGTCTTGACCTGACATGCCTCCAAAAGGCATCTCATCAAGACGCATCTTAAACAGCAACATGCCGCAACGGCCATTGCACCGTGCGGCATGTGTTTTTCTGCGGGGTTTGGTTTGTCTCAGCGCGGTTTTGCCCACGTTATTACAGAATGTCGTAAATTTCGTCTGCCGGAAGGGCAAGCAACCGGTCTGCCATTTCCTGTTTCAGATACGTGTGGCGGGCGATTTCTTCGGCAGTTTTATCTGCTTTAGCACCCAGTTCAATGAACTCATCGCGGACATGCCCGGCGCGAATAACCATTTCAACCTTGCGATCATTCTCAACAAACCGGAAAAAATACCGTTCGCGGTGCGTGCCGTCGCGGAAAGGTTCGCCAAGCGATTTATCGACACGATATCGGCCTTCGGTAACACCACGGGTAACCAGCTCAAACGCATCACGTCCGCCCGGTCCGCCAAAGCTGGTCTCAACGCGGATATCGCGGCGCGATACCGGGCCGGATTTGGCAAGTTCGGTCAAACCGCGCTGCATGACCTTAAAGGCATGGGCAACACCGCCGGGAAACCCCGGACCGTGATAACGCAGCATGTCTTCGAACGAAAATGTCAAATCCACGCCATTGTCGCGGATCGTCACGGAATTGCTTGCTGCGGTCATCATACCCCCAATTGCGATGCAAAAAGAACAAAGGCGCCCGGTTTCCCGGACGCCTTGTTGCTAATTACTCGCAATCGCGAAAACAATCAAGCAGAAGCAGCTATTTGCTCTGCGCGAACGCTGTCGCGTTCTTTTTTGATCATTTCCGCCATCAGGAAGGCAAGCTCAAGTGCCTGCCCGCCATTCAGGCGCGGGTCGCAATGGGTGTGATAACGATCCGACAGCGCATCTTCGGTCACTTCACGTGCCCCGCCGATGCATTCGGTCACATCCGTACCGGTCATCTCGAAATGAACACCACCGGCATGGGTACCTTCGGCCTTATGGACATCAAAGAAGGTTTTGACTTCCGACAGGATCGAATCAAACGGGCGGGTTTTATACCCGTTGGCGGCTTTGATCGTGTTGCCATGCATCGGATCACAAGACCAGACGACCTTGCGGCCTTCTGCTTTGACGCGACGCACCAGACGCGGAAGATGATCCATGACCTTGTCTGCACCCATGCGGGCAATCAGGGTCAAACGACCTGCTTCGTTGGCCGGGTTAAGCGCATCGATCAGACGGATCAGATCGTCTTCATCCATGGTCGGGCCACATTTCATGCCAATCGGGTTCTTAACCCCGCGCATGAATTCAACATGGGCACCATCGAGATTACGGGTACGATCACCAATCCAAAGCATATGCGCCGAACAGTCATACCATTCGCCGGTCAAGCTGTCCTGACGGGTCAGGGCCTGCTCATAACCGAGCAAAAGCGCCTCGTGCGAGGTATAGAAATCCGTCTCGCGCATTTGCGGTGCGGTTTCAGCGGTAATGCCACAGGCCTGCATGAAGGCAACCGCTTCATCAATCTGGGTGGTCATTTTGCTGTAACGCTCACCGGCCGGGCTGCCATCCACAAAGGACAGGTTCCAGCGATGGATTTTGCTCAGGTCGGCAAAACCACCCTGAGCGAACGCGCGCAGAAGGTTCAGCGTCGATGCCGACTGGTTATAGGCACGGATCTGGCGCTGCGGATCCGGAATACGGGCTTCCGAGGTGAACTCGATCCCGTTGATGTTATCACCGCGGTAGCTTGGCAGTTCGACACCGCCAATGGTTTCGGTATCAGATGAACGTGGCTTGGCAAACTGGCCTGCCATACGGCCAACTTTGACCACCGGGCATGCTGCGCCATAGGTCAAAACAACCGCCATCTGCAACATCACCTTAAAGGTGTCGCGGATGTTGTTGGGATGAAATTCTTTAAAGCTCTCGGCGCAATCGCCCCCCTGCAACAGGAAGGCTTTGCCATCTGCAACAGCACCAAGTTTCTCTTTAAGCGCACGCGCCTCGCCAGCAAACACCAAAGGAGGATAGCTGCCGAGCTCTTGCTCTACGGCCTCTAAGGCCTGTGCATCCGGATAAGTCGGCATCTGCTTTACAGGCAGTTTGCGCCAACTATCAGTGCTCCAGCTCTTGCTCATTTGCTTCCTCTCAATCCGGCATGTTGATCATCATGCCGCCATTATAACACAAATCCAGTTCTATAGCGGACTCCCGCCGCACGTCCCGTCTTTTAACCGGGCCAAACTTGATACGGGTTTTACAATCGCATTTCCACCCCTTCTCGACTTATGGATAAGAAAAACCCGCAAATTTTTGCCAAATACCCAAAATTACACGCAAAATTCAACCCCAAACGCCCCCTTTACGTCGTTCCGTGCCGGGATCGTTAAATCCTCATACTAAATAAGTACGTGCGAATCCGGGACCGCACAATCATCAGACCATTTGCGCAATCGATTGTTTGCAGGCACACTGCGCCCGCCCACCATCACCGCCCCGGAACCCCGATGTCGACTGAAACCCTTGCCATCATTGCCTGCGCCTATTTCGTTGCCGCTTTTGTCAAAGGTGCAACCGGCTTGGGATTTTCCACATCGGCCTTGCCGATCCTTGCCCTTGGATTGGGATTAAAGGAAGGCATGCCGCTTGTGATCATTCCGTCACTTGTGAGTAATTCGATTATCATGGTGCAGGCCGGACATTTCCGCGAAACCGTCAACCGGTTCTGGCCAATGTTTCTGGCAACCATTCCCGGCCTTCTGATCGGCCTTGCCGTTCTTAAAATGGTCGACAGCCTTCTGGCCGGTGCGGTTCTGGGTTTGGTTTTGATGAATTACGGCGCGATCACGCTGTTTCGCCATGGCAAGCCAATCTCGGACAAGATCGCCCGGCGCATCGCCCCGGTATCAGGCTTTGCCACCGGTCTGGTCAATGGCATCACCGGATCGCAAGTCATGCCGGTTCTGCCGTTCTTGTTGTCCATGCGACTTGATCCCAAACGGTTTATTCAGGCGATCAATATCTCGTTTAGTCTTTCAAGCATCGTGATGGCCTTTGGCCTGACGCGCATGGGTCTGATGACGTGGGAAACCGTCTGGATATCACTTGCCGGACTGGTCCCGGTTTATCTGGGCACCAAACTTGGCAGCAATATCCGCAACCGCATGGATGCCGAAACCTTCCGCAAGGTGGTCCTGATCATGCTGATCATTTTTGGCGTGATCCTTGTGGTAAAATTCGCAGCCCTTTAAGCACGCACCCACGTAAACCAACAGTGACTGACTAGCGTTGCAATCAAAGCTTTGCTATCACCCAATCATGAAAACCATCGCCCGCCCCGTATTTGCCGAAACCGAAGAAAAGAAATCGCGATTTCTGGCCGAGCTCGTTTTTCACGACGATCTGGCACAGCGGGTTAGCGAACTGCGCGTCCTCCATCCCAAGGCCAATCATCACGTCACCGCCTATCGTTACCTCAATGATCAGGACCAGCTGATAGAACATGGCAAGGATGACGGCGAACCATCGGGCACATCAGGCGTCCCGTGCCTGAAAGTTCTTCAGGGTCGTGATCTTATCAATGTCGCGGTGATTGTGACGCGGTATTTCGGCGGTACAAAACTGGGAACCGGCGGGTTGGTGCGGGCCTATAGCGGGGCGGCCAATGCCGTCTGCAATCTTGCGGAAATCATTGATTATATCCCGCAAGGTGAGGCTGAACTCTTTGCAAGCTTTTCCGATGCCGGAACGCTTGAGCAGGCCTGTGGTCAGGACGGAATTGATGTCCTTGATCGACAATTTGATACCGCGGGTACGCGCATCAGAATTGCCGGTCCGCGTGACATTCTTGCAGAACTAAGCTCACGTTTTCCATCACCATAAAAACACTTGGCTTAGATGTATTCTTGTGCCCCTTACATCGGAACGAAGTTATCCAGTTCCTCCTGTGTAAGGCACAGAAATGCAGCGGAACTGGAATATCGTGGCGAAATATCTCTGAGAACTGCATATTTGCCGAGTCGCCAACAATACTTTTCGGCCAATGCGACGACATCTGAAGGCAGCGGCTCTTCAAGAGGTACGGGCCGGTGCCTGATAGTCACGAAATCAAGACCCGAAAAAGTGATCGCCTCCAGCGATTTACTGACGGTCCCGTTCCCCTTTTTCTTTGCTTCCCAATACCATGCGTAAGGCCACTTTGGACCCACCAGATCTTCCTTAACTTCGTCGGAAGTCGTCTGACATGCCACTAAAAGGGACGCCATCGTACACACAATCATTCTCTTACAGATCATTTAGCCCTCTACGCACACTTTTCACCGGCTGCGGGTTGTGCTTTCACGTTGCTGAAGTTCAAACCCGAGATCGACAATTTTGTCATCAAGGGTTTCACCATCCAGCACAGCACGGATCATTTCAGCTGCGCGTTTGCCAATCGCATAACGATCGGTCCGGATAGAGGTCAGTGACGGATAGGCCGCTGCCATCATTTCAAGATCATTAAACCCGACAATGCCCATATCTTCCGGAATAGAAAGCCCGGCCTTCTGACACCCGAACAAGGCACCAAGCGCCATGTCATCATTGTTGCAGAACACTGCATCCAGATCCGGGCGACGTTTGCGCAACTGCCCGATCAATTCCGCGCCAAGTGACACGCTCGAAGAAATGGTGGTTGTCATGATCAAATCCGGGTCATAGCGACCGCCAGATCGCATTGCCTCTTTGAAGCCTTCAAGACGGCGGTGGGACCGCGGATCCATTCGCGCACCAAGGAAACCGATGCGTTTATAGCCCTTTTGCACCAAGTGGTGCCCTGCGGCACGCCCGCCATCGAAATGTGAAAACCCGACCATCATGTCAATCGGATCATCCCCGATATCCATGATCTGCACCACCGGACATTCCGCATTTTCAAGCAATTCGCGGGTGGCATCGGTCTGATCGGTCCCGGCAACAATCATTGCCGACGGGCCCTGACCAAGGAAGGAACGCACCAGACGTTCTTCTTCATCCGCGACATAGCGTGAATTGCCCAACTGGACCTGAAACACACCCTGATCGAAATCGTCATAGATGGCGCGCAGCGTATCGGCAAACACGTTATTGGTCAGCGACGGCACAATCACGCCAACAATGTTGGAGCGCGTTGAAGCCAGTGCGCTTGCATGGGAATGCGGCACATAATTAAGTTTACGCACGGCATTGTTGATTTTTCTGCGCAAATGATCAGACACCTTGGACGGATCGCGCAACGCACGTGAAACCGTAATGGTACTGACCCCTGCCTTGTCGGCAACGTCAGAAATAGTCGGCCGCCCGGCCCCTTTGCGTTTCCTCATGCCATTACATTTATTACGTCTTCTGCTTATGGACAAGTCCCTTGTGAATTAGGCTGTTGACTCGATGTTAGCGCTAACATTATGTTAGCGCTAACATCGACAATAACAGGGCGAAATAAAGCGTAAAGCAGCCCTGAAAAAAACAGACGGGTGGAAATATCTTTATGAATCGGCAGGTCGGATATGTCGTGGTCATGGGCGTCTCGGGTTCGGGAAAGACCGAAATCGTGCGCAGCGTTGCAGACGCCACAAACGCGCTTTGGCTTGATGCCGACGATCACCATCCAGTTCAGAATGTCGAACATATGCGCCGCGGGCAGCCGTTAAATGATGACATGCGCTGGCCCTGGCTTGATGCCGTTGCCGATGCCGCACATCAAAAAGCCGCATCACGTGCCAATGATCACAATGGCCACAATGGTCAAGGTGTAGATACTGTTTTTATCGCCTGTTCTGCCCTTAAGCGCAGCTATCGCGATTTTTTAAGCCGGAAATTGAACCCGGTAACCTTTGTATATCTGGATGGCACCCGTGAGGTGATCTTGACACGGCTTGAAAACCGGGTCGGACATTTCATGCCCTCCACACTGCTTGACAGCCAGCTAGCAGACCTCGAACCGCCGGGGCCGGACGAGAACTGCGTGACTGTCTCGATTGACGCCCCAATCGACACCGTGGCGTCCACGGTTGCCGCCCGTTTGGCAGCCAAAGGAAATCACGGATCTTCCATCACCAAAGATAAGACCGCCGGAGAACCGGCATTCCAGGGAGAAGACGAATGACCAAGACGCTTAAATCGCTCGCAGGAGCAACCTTTATCGCCAGCCTGATCGCAGTTGCGCCATTTTCGGCCAATGCGCAGGAATTCACCCTTAAAATGCAGTCGAGTGACTCTGCTGGCGTTCCAAATTTTGAATTGGAACAAGACTGGGCCAAACGTGTTGGCGTTATGACCGGTGGCCGTGTTGAAGTTGAAATGCTTCCGGTCAACTCGATCGTTGAACATGCCGAAACACAGGATGCCATTGCAGCGGGTATTCTTGACGGCCACATCACCGACACCAGCTATTTCACCGGTAAAGATCCGGCTTTTGGCCTGATCGCAAACCCGGTCGGTGCATGGTCTGCACCATCTGAAATGCTGCGTTTCGTCGAATATGGCGGTGGCAAAGAACTGATGAACAGCCTTTTGAACCCACGTGGTTTGCAGTTCATCGGTGCCGTTACCCCGGGCCTCGAAGCCTTTGTATCGTCCGTACCGCTTGATGGTGTTGCCGATCTTAAAGGTCTTAAAATGCGCGCGCCAGAAGGCATGGTACAGCAGGTATTTGCCGCAGCGGGTGCAGCCCCTGTGAATATCCCGCAGTCCGAAGTCTTTACCTCGCTTGATAAAAAAGTGATCGATGCCGCGGATGCGACCGTGTTCTCGACCAACCAGGCGATGGGCCTGCATGACATTGCAAAGCATCCGGTCTATCCTGGCTTCCACTCCATGCCGATGCTCGAAGTTTCGATCAACAAGACCAAATGGGATTCCATGCCAGCAGACCTCCAGGCCATCCTGGAAATGTCGGTCCGTGATCTGGCCCATGACATGGATGCACGTCTTGCGATGAAAGACATGGAAGCTGTTGCTGCCGCACGTAAAGACGGTGGTGTCACCATCCATAACTGGTCTGCCGAAGAGCGTGCCAAATTCCGCCAGATTGCCACCAGCCAGTGGGAAAAAGTGGCAGCACGTTCAGAAGACGCACAGCGCGTTTATGACACCCTGGTCAAATATCTGACCGCACAGGGCTTGATCTGATCTTTTGATCGCACGATGGTTTACCGGCGGCATGGTTCATGTCCGCCGGTAACGACTTGAATACAATCCGGCCGCATCCTGTATAAGAGACGATACCGGATGACGAGGTCCTCCCTGTTGCCGGATTGTATTCCCCGCATCGCAAGGAATGCTGAATATGGCTGTCAGCCCTGTAGACCCGACACATAAAGATCTTCCCGCAAGCATCATAGCTGATGCACTTCCCGAACAGGTTCCGGAAGTTTCCGGCCTGATCGGCCGTTTAGCGGATAAGGTCAGTCCGGTTTTTGCCTTTGGCTTTATATTTGCCATGGGCATTCTGATTTTTGAAATTTTCATGCGTCATGTTTTCAACAGTCCCACCCTTTGGGTCCATGAAACCACGACCTTCCTGTCTGCCATCGGCTTTGTGTTTGGCGGGCTTTATTGTGCCGCGCGTGACAAGCATATCCGGGTTGTCATTTTCTACGACATTGTCGGGCCGAAAATGCGCAAGGCCCTTGATGTCGGCATTTCGATTGTCTGCATGACTGCATCGGGTTTCTTTGCCTGGGCGGCATGGCTTATGGTCAAACGCGCAACATTCACGCCGACCGGTGACATTCACTTTGAAACCACAGGCAGTGCGTTTAACGCACCCTATCCGGGCATCCTGAAGCTGTTTCTGCTGGTGATCCTGATCCTGTTGGTGGTTCAGTTTCTAGTCCAGGCCATCAATTATGCCCGCAAAGCGCCTGTCATGCCCGCGACCGGGAAAGAATGACACCCGTTTCAAGTTGATACCCCCATCAGTCATTGCACGGTCACCCGTCTGATCGGCGCGACAGGATAGATTAAATGTTTGAATTACAGTCCCTAGGCATTGAATACGGCACACTTGCCATGTTCGTCCTGCTGCTTGGTTTTCTTCTAACGGGCATGCCGCTTGCGTTCGTAACGCTTCTGATCGCCCTTATATTCACCCTTGGCTGGTTTGGCCCGATGGCGGTGCCATTGATCACCAGCCGGGTATTTTCATTCGTTTCGTCCTTTGTTTTTGTTTCCGTCCCGATGTTCGTCATGATGGCGGCCATCCTTGATCGATCGGGAATTGCCCGCGATCTGTTTGATGCCATGCGCCTGTTTGGCGGGCGTCTTAAGGGCGGGGTTGCGGTTCAGACGATCTTTGTTGCTGTCATCCTTGCTGCCATGAGCGGCATTATCGGCGGCGAAATCGTCTTGCTTGGCATGCTTGCCCTGCCCCAGATGCTGCGTCAGGGGTATGACAAAAATTTGGCCATCGGGGTGGTTTGTGCCGGTGGGTCGCTTGGCACCATGGTCCCGCCATCGATTGTCCTGATCATTTATGGTCTGACGGCAAACGTATCGATTGGCGATCTGTTCACCTCGGCCTTCCTTCCGGGCTTTATGCTGGCGGGCTTTTATGTCGCCTACATCCTGTTCCGTTCTTACACCGGCAAAAACATTGCCCCACCGCCCCGAACCGAACATATCCCGCGCGAAGAAAAACTGCGTCTGCTTAAAGGCCTGTTCTTGCCGATGCTGGTCGTGTTCTGTGTTCTTGGCTCGATCTATGGCGGCATAGCATCCGTGACCGAGGCATCGGCTGTTGGTGTTGCCGGGGTTATCGCATCGACCATTGTGCGGCGTGAATTTTCGCTCGCGATGCTTAAAAGTGCCGCCCTTCAAACACTTTCGACCTGTGGCATGATTGTCTGGATCGGGATTGGGGCATCCGCCCTTGTCGGCGTGTTCAACCTGATGGGCGGGATCAAGTTTGTTTCGGCCCTGATCACGGGCATTTCGGACGACCCAACCACCATCATTCTGTTCATGATGCTGATCCTGTTTATCCTTGGCATGTTCCTTGACTGGGTCGGCATTGCCCTTCTGACCATGCCGATCTTTGTCCCGATCGTAAAAGACCTTGGTTATGACCCGGTCTGGTTCGGGGTGCTGTTTGCCATGAACATGCAGGTAAGCTTCCTGTCCCCGCCATTCGGGCCTGCGGCCTTCTATTTAAAATCGGTGGCACCGCCGGACATATCACTGGGCGATATCTTCAAGGCGTTGCTGCCCTTCATCTGCTTGCAGATTTTGGCAGTCGCCCTTTTGATCATCTTCCCGGGCATTGCCGGCGGGTAAAACCGGACACGACGAACACCACAAAAAAGGCGGAACCAAACTGGTTCCGCCTTTTTAATTTCGCCTTAGCCCGACGGATTAGTCGCCAACCGGGAACCGCATGGTCACGAATTCTTCGGCTGCGGACGGATGCACTGCAACCGTCTGATCGAACTGGGCTTTGGTTGCACCCATGCGGACTGCAATACCAATGCCCTGAATGATTTCGGCGGCATCCGGACCGACCATGTGGGCACCAAGGACCACGTCCGTGGTTTTATCAACGATCAGCTTCATCAGCGTTTTTTCATCGCGACCCGAAAGGGTGTGGCGCATCGGTTTGAAGGTCGATTTATAGATTTCGACTTCGCCGCATTTTTCACGGGCTTCTTCTTCGGACAGGCCAACCGTGCCAACAGGTGGCTGGCTGAACACAGCCGTCGGGATTGCCTGATAGGTCATATGCCAGGGTTTGCCGCCATAGATGGTGTCAGCAAATGACATGCCTTCCTTGATCGCAACCGGGGTCAGTTGCACTCGGTCGGTTACATCCCCCACCGCATAGATGTTTTCAGCCGTGGTCTGAAGCCCCTGATTTATTTTAACCGCACCGCGTTTGTCGGCCTCGACCCCGGCATTTTCAAGACCAAGCCCATCGGTATTGGGCGCACGGCCGGTGGCAAACATCACCTGATCGACTTCCATGATCGAACCATCGGTCAGGGTGAGTTTCAAGGTGCCATCCGCGTTCTTTTCAATCGCGGTAACATTGGTGTTCAGGCGCAGATCAATGCCCTTTTTAACGATTTCCTCGGCCAGATGGTTGCGGATATCGTTATCAAAGCCGCGCAGGATTTGTTCGCTGCGATAAAGCTGGGTGACCTGTGACCCCAAACCGGCAAAGATGCCTGCAAATTCAACCGCGATGTAGCCACCGCCAACGACGACGATACGTTTTGGCAGTTCTTCAAGATAAAATGCCTCGTTCGAGGTGATGGCATGTTCAGATCCGGTGATATCAGGCTTGGTCGGATGACCACCAACCGCGATCAGAATACGTTCTGCGGTAATTTCGCGGTCGCCAACGATGACGGTATGGGCATTTTTAAACGTTGCGCGATGTTCAAACAGCTCGACATTCGATCCGGCCAGAAGCTTTTTATATATGCCGTTCAGGCGGTCAATCTCGGCATCTTTGTTGGCAATCAGGGTCTTCCAGCTAAAGCTTGGTTCGCCCGGAAGGGTCCAGCCATAGGAAGATGCATCTTCAAAATCCTCGGCAAAATGTGCGCCGTACACCAGAAGCTTTTTCGGGACACAGCCGCGGATAACGCAGGTGCCACCAACCTGACTTTCTTCGGCGATGGCGACCTTTGCGCCGTATCCCGATGCAACGCGGGCTGCACGTACACCACCAGACCCGGCACCAATCACGAATAAATCAAAATCATAATCCGACATGCGGAAATCCTTATTTTCGGTCCATTGACGATATGGCGCCAAATGTAGGGCGATATTTTCAAGAGTCGAGGCAAAACCAAGCAAATATGCCGTAAATTTCATGTGATCCGGCGTGAAGATGCAACCAGAACGCCAACGTCACCAACCAGAGATAGCATTTTTAAACTTTCTCGCTATATGATTGGCAAGACGCGATGGGGATTGCGATAACTTTGACAGGACTATTCATATGAACGACCATATTCACGGTCAGGACGCGTCTTTTGACAATGCACCGCGCCATGCCGATGAGCGCGGCGGCAATACCGCCCTTGTTTGCTACGGGCTTATGATCGCGACCCTGTTCACGGCCTTCGCCACCGGTTTGATTGCGCTGATTGTTGCCTATATCGCGCGCGAAGACGACAATCACTGGACCAACAGCCACTATATTTTCATCATCCGGACATTCTGGATAAGTATCTTTTACGCGATGATCCTTGGCCTGTTCACCTTCGTAATCGGCTGGATTCCGCTTTTGGGCTGGGCCGTTGTCGGCCTGATGGGCCTTTACATTACGGCCTGGTTCATCGGGCGAAATGTGATTGGCTTGTTGCGCGCCCTTAACGGACGCCCGATTGACGCGCCGCGCAGTTGGTTCTTTGGCTAAGCCCTACAAAATTAACCGAATTTTGCGGTGCAATCGGCGGAATGCTGTTTTGTCCGATTGCACCGGACTCCTTGGGTCGTTAAAGTCATCGATAGATAAAACACACGACACGGACAGGGAGTCGCACCGCCATGACATTGGCGTCGCAAGCGCCTGGCGATAAAATGCGCTGGGAAGACCTTCTTTCATCTCATCGGCTTGAATTTCAGGACGGCAAGATCCGCCTGCCCGAAGGTGCGCCCTCTCCAACGCCAGATGGCAGAAGCCCGTTTCAGATTGATGTGGACCGGGTAATTTTTTCATCTTCATTCCGGCGTTTGCAAAACAAAACCCAGGTTCATCCGCTATCGGAAAATGATCATGTCCATACCCGCCTGACTCACACGATTGAAGTCGGATCGGTCGGGCAGTCGCTTGGCCTGATGGCCGGGGCGCATATCGTCAAGAACCTGCCAAAGGGGTCTGAAACCACAATTGCCGATATCGGCTATATGGTTCAGGCGGCCTGCCTTGCCCATGATATTGGCAACCCGCCCTTTGGTCATTCCGGCGAAGATGCGATCAATGAATGGTTCACGACATCGAAGCTTGCCAAAGACGAGCTGACATCGCGCCTTTCGGGGCCGGAGCTTGAAGACCTGCGCCATTTTGAAGGCAATGCCCAAGGATTGCGGATCATAAGCCAGCTTGAAATGAAGCGCTTTGACGGTGGGTTGAACCTGACTTACGGCACACTTGGAAGCTTCATTAAATATCCGCGCAGCACGTCGGTTCCCGATAACAAACGCGGCGCATATACCGGCCTTAAAAAGCCCGGCTATTATCAGGCCGAACGCGATATTGCCTATGCGATTGCAAAGGCCTGTGGCCTGTCACCGCTTGACGGGTTTGACGGCGCATGGCGTCGTCATCCGCTGGTCTATCTGGTCGAGGCTGCTGACGATATTTGCTATTCCGTGGTCGATCTTGAAGATGGTTGGGAACTGGGCTGTGTGACGTTTGAAGAAGTCGAACGCGCGCTGGCCCCGATTGCCCGCAACCCTGATAAATATGACGGTGATGCCGATCAACGCTGGAACGATTTACGCGCCGAGCGCTGGTACGCAGAAAAATCCGAAAATGACCGGATCGGGTTCCTGCGCGGCAAGGCAATCGGCAATCTGGTCAAGGCGGCGGTTGATGCGTTCATTGATAATGAAGACGCGCTTTTAGCTGGCACCATCGAAGGTGATCTGCTTGCCAACACCCCGCTTGGCCTGCATGCCAAGGCATGTAAGAAACTGGCCGTTCAAAAGATTTACAACGCCCCCCATGTCCTGCCGATCGAGATGGCCGGGTTCGAGGTGATTAATGGCCTTCTGAACAGCTTTGTCCGTGCGGCAATCGATATTGACGAACATATCAATCACGGTCGGCGCCTGCCGCCACAGGCAGACCGGATCGACAAGCTTCTGTCGGGCAAGATTTCAGATGCGCCCGACCTTTACAGCCGCCTGATGCGGGTCATGGATTACATTTCAGGCATGACCGACCGATATGCGGTAACGCTATTTCGCAAACTTCAGGGCATCACGATTTAAGACAAAAAACCCGGCCAACTGGCCGGGTTTTTCGGTAAAGCCGCACTGCGCTTAGATAATATAGTGAATACCACATTCGGTTTTGTCCTGCCCGGCCCAGCGGCCAGCCCGGACGTCCGTGGAATTGGGATCAACCCGGTCGGTGCAGGGCATGCAGCCAATCGACAGGAAACCTTCGGCCTCCAGCGGATGGCGTGGTAAGGCGCGGTGTTCGAAAATATCGTCGATATCGCCGCGCGCGTACCCAGCCAGCGGGTTTATCTTGATCCGCGTACCTGCTGTTTCAATTGCCGGAAGCGCATCACGCTCCCCACCATGGAAACGTTTGCGCCCGGTCAGCCATGCATCATAGCCCGTAAGCGCACGCTGGAGCGGTTCGACCTTGCGCAAATAGCAGCATTTCGCAACATCAGAAGCAAACAGCATCCCGTTGGGGTCATCCGCTTTGAGCTTTTCCTCGTCCGGGCGCATGATCTTGATATTGGTCAAGCCAAGCTGGTCGACCAGCGTTTCGCGGTATTTGTGGGTTTCACCAAACAGCTTGCGGGTATCAAGAAAAATGATCGGCAGATTGGCATCGACCTCGGCGACCAGTGCAAGCAGCGCTGCTGCCTCTGTTCCGAAGGATGAGGTCATAGTGATCTTGCCGTTGAATTCTTCATGCACCATGGGTTCGATCAACGACACACCCTGGAGATGGCCATAGCGGCTCATCAAATCGGCGGCGCGATCTGTTGCTTCTTCAACGGACATGGAGCCGCCGGTAACGATATCTTCTTCACGCATTACATTCATGGCAACCATCCACGACGATCAATATATTCGTCGGTTTTTTTCAGCAATGTTGGCATATCCGCACCGCCGGCTTTCCATTTTTCGCGCTGATCAGAAAGCTCGCGCAGGCGTTTATCCCATGTCGGGACAAGCCAGTTTTCAAGCGCACGGCGAATACGACCAGCCAGTCTTGGACTGTGACCGTTGGTCGAAACCGTGATCATTAAATCACCGCGCTGAACGCGGGCTGGCGAGAAAAAATCACAATACGCCTTGATATCTTCGACATTGGCGATGGTGCCAACCGCCTTGGCGATGGCGGCAAGTTCGGCAGCCTTGTCTTCGTCAAGGTCGACAATAAACATGATGGATGCCGCGTTGACATCTGCGGAATTTGGCAAATACCGGTGCAGACGATCACCGGCTTGGTCAACCAGTTCGGGCATCGGGTGTTCTGAATAGACGGTGACGTACTTTGCCCCATCACCGTCAAACTGTCGCAACCGGTTCAGGGTGGCCTGACCGTTGCCGACCAAAGCGACTGATAGTCGCGTCAGGTCCAGATTGATGGGAAACATCGTCGATCCTCTAATGCGGGTTTCTCTCTGTTGTCCATGACTATGAGTGTGGAAATTAAAATATTCAATACATTTTTTATGTGTTTTATATACATATCACATTTTTTATGTGTTTATTAAATGAAGCGGCAAGTGATCCATCCAACCTGCTCATGACGTAAAGCTTTTCCTGCACTTTTTGAAAAATCGCCCTATATTGGGCCAAATTTCAGCATCAATAATGCTGCCGATCCGAACGATGAGAGAGCTCCCAGATGCCCAGCAGTGCCGCCCCTGCCGCCTCAGACCACCCCACTATTTCCCCCGCTGCCCACAAAAATGTCGCGATCTGGCTATTTTCCTGTGCTGCGATGGTCTTCATCATGGTGGTGATTGGCGGATTGACCCGTTTGACAGAATCGGGGCTTTCGATTGTTGAATGGCGGCCATTTACCGGCATTATCCCGCCAATGAGCGAGGCAGACTGGAGCGCCCTTTATCAGAAATACAGCCAGTATCCCGAATTCCAGAAGGTCAATGCCTGGATGTCGGTTGATGATTTCAAATCCATCTTCTGGCTGGAATTTATTCATCGTCTTTGGGGGCGCTTGATCGGGATTGTGTTCTTTATTCCGTTTGTCTGGTTTCTCGCCAAAAAATCAATTGATCGTGCGACCAAGTGGAAACTTTGGGGGCTGTTCATTCTGGGCGGGCTTCAGGGATTGATGGGCTGGTACATGGTGATGAGCGGACTGGTCGATCGCCCCGATGTCAGCCAATATCGCCTGACCGCACATTTTGGTCTGGCACTTGTGATTTTCATCGCGCTGATGTGGGTTGGCCTGCAACAGAGCGCACCGCGTGCAATCGGAACAATTGCGTCGAAACGCAGTTGGCAATTGCTTGGCCTGATCGTCTTTACCGCGCTTTCAGGCGGTTTCGTTGCCGGGCTTGATGCCGGTTATGCCTTTAACACCTTCCCCTTGATGGATGGTCAACTGATCCCCGATGGGCTTTTTGTCTTTGACCCGACCTGGCTGGCCCCGTTTGAAGATCACATGACCGTCCAATGGGATCATCGCTGGTTGGCGAAACTGACCTTTGTCATGGTCTTGGTCTATTGGTGGCGGGCCGGAAAATGGTCCCTAAGCGCCGATCAAAGGTTTGCCACGCATCTGGTTTTGGCAGCCGCCTGTCTTCAGGTCGCCCTTGGAATTTCCACATTGCTCAGCGTGATCTGGTTGCCGCTAGGTGTTGCCCATCAGGCCGGGGCGGTTGTGCTTGTGGGTACAATGACCTACGCCGCATATAAATTGCGCACGGTGGCGTAGGCACGCAACCGTGCGCCAATTGGCAAATTCTAATCGTCTGCGCGGTGCAGTGCCTTGCGGACCCGGCGCATGGCAAGCCAGATCGTGGTAAGAACAACCGGCACCGCAATCCCGGTTGCCACCCGATCATTGATCGGGACACCGGCATCCTTCACCGCCTTGAATAGATAGCCCAGCAAACCGACCGCATAATACGTAATGGCAGCAACCGACAATCCTTCGACGGTTTGTTGCAGGCGAAGTTGCAATTTGACCCGGCGATCCATACTGGCAAGCAGATCGCGGTTCTGTGCTTCAAGCAGGATATCAACCCGCGTGCGGAGCAGGTTATTCGCCCGTGCAACACGTTTTGACAGAACTTCCAATCGATCCCCGATATTCTGACAGGTTCGCATGGCGGGTGCCAAGCGGCGTTCCATGAATTCGGTGATGGTCTGAACGCCTTCGACGCGTTCTTCGCGAAGCTCGGTCAGCCGGGCCTGCACGATCCGGTAATAGGCCCGTGCCGCACTGAACCGATAGTTCAGGGATGCGGCCATTTCTTCGGTCTGGGCGGCAAGATCGGTCAGTTTTGACAGGGTTTCTTCGTCATTGGTTTGTATCTTGCTGGCCATTTCGGCGGTAATGTCCGACAGACGCGTATCAATTTCGGAAACCTTTGGCGTCGCGCAATGGGCCAGCGGGAAGGCCAGCAAGGCCATCATCCGGTAAACTTCAATTTCCTTGAGCCGCTGAACAAGGCGACCAGCCTGAAGCTGCTCCATGCCCTGATCCTTGATCAGAATGCGGCCAAACCCATCGCCATGCAGACGAAAATCGGTCCAGACCTGTGCGGTTCCGCCCAAAACCCGGCTGCCCGTCAAGCCGTTATGATCAAACAGGCGTGAAATTTCATCTGCACTTCGCTCGGCTGTTTCGACCACGATATGGAGGCCTACCATCAACTGACCGGGGGTTTCCGACAGCCAGTCCTGCGGCACCAGATTAATCACCGGGTCTTCGAACGGATTGTCAAACGGCTCCATGCGTTTAAAGACATAGACCGTGAATTCCGCATGACGTTCCCAGATCACCGAGAACCCGTCACAAGCCGCCTCAAAGTATTTTTGATCTGCTGCAGGCGGGGTCAAACTGTATCGGTTGCAGAAAGCGACGAAATGGTCACGCACGTCTTCGTCAAATTCTTCGCCTGCCTGAAAGGCAATGCAGGAGCAGCGTGCAGGGCTTGTGACCCCGCCAAACGGGCGGGCATGAATTTCATTGTGGAGTGCCACACGCTGGGGATGTTCAACAAACATTGGCACGGGCTTTCATAATTGGCCATTGCGGTCTATATAAAACGTTCAGGGGCAGGTTTTGCCTTGTTCCTGACAGTACCTGTATAGACGAAAGTTCAAGGTGACAGAAACCCCAGAAAGCGTAAGGGAAAATACTGTCACAAGTGCTTTTATCAAACGGGGAAAATCATTTTCTCTGGCCGAATAATCCTGGCCCCCAAGGAGGTTCCATGACCGATCTTCGCACCACCGACAATCTGTTTTTCGCCAAAGGTGATCTTGATCGCGAACGGCTTGAAACACAGGTCAATGACGCGCTTGGCGCGGCAGAAGACGGGGAACTTTTCCTGGAATACCGCCAGTCCGAAAGCCTTGTTTGGGATGATGGCCGCCTGCGCAGTGCGAATTTTGATACCGCGCAGGGCTTTGGCCTGCGCGCGGTTGCCGATGAAGCCACCGCCTTTTCGCATTCCAATGAACTCTCCAACGATGCGGTTGCCCGTGCAGCCGAAACCGTCAAGGCCGTTGGATCAGGTCGATCTGGCAAGGTCGACCTTGGATCGGTTGGCACCAATATTTCGCTTTATTCCGATATCAACCCGCTGGGTGAAGCCACCTTTGAAGCCAAGGTCGATCTTTTGGCACAGATTGATGCCTATGCCCGATCCCGCGATCCGCGTGTGGTTCAGGTATCTGCATCGATTTCAGGGAACTGGCAGGCAGTCCAGATCTGGCGTTCGGGCGGACAGCGGATCGGCGATATTCGCCCGCTTGTGCGGTTCAATGTTTCGGTCGTGGTCAAACAGGGCGATCGCATGGAAACCGGATCACATGGCGAGGGTGGCCGGATTGGCTATGACGGGTTCTTTGATGAAAAAACCTGGAAGACTGCCGTTGATGAATCCCTTCGCCAGGCAATTGTAAATCTGGATTCCGTTGCCGCACCGGCCGGTGAAATGACCGTCGTACTTGGTCCGGGCTGGCCGGGTATTTTGCTGCATGAAGCCATCGGCCACGGTCTTGAAGGTGACTTTAACCGCAAGGGAACGTCGGCCTTTGCCGGCCTTCTTGGCCAGCGCATTGCTTCACCGGGCGTTACGGTTGTCGATGACGGTACGATCAATGATCGTCGCGGGTCGCTTTCGATTGATGATGAAGGCACCCCGACCCAGCAAACGGTCCTGATCGAAGACGGTATTCTGAAGGGCTTTATGCAGGATCGCCTGAATGCCCGCCTGACCGGTGTTAAATCAACCGGTAATGGTCGCCGTCAATCTTATGCCCATGCCCCGATGCCCCGCATGACTAATACCTATATGCTGGGTGGCGACAAGGAACCTGAAGAAATCCTCGCCTCGGTCAAAAACGGTATTTATGCCGTTAATTTTGGCGGTGGGCAGGTCGACATTACGTCTGGCAAGTTTGTATTTTCCGCATCCGAAGCCTATTTGATCGAAAACGGCAAACTTGGCGCACCGGTCAAGGGTGCGACCCTGATTGGCAATGGTCCCGACAGCCTGACCAAGGTTTCCATGGTGGGTAATGATATGGCTCTTGATAACGGGATCGGCACATGTGGCAAGGACGGCCAAGGCGTTCCGGTTGGCGTTGGGCAACCGACCTTGCGGATTGACGGATTGACCGTCGGCGGTACAGCCGTATAGGAAGAACAACCTAATGGATAGAAAGTGCCTTTGAATTAAGGCATCTTTCTATGCGTAAGCATAGATAACCTATCCATTTAAAGCCGATGACACCCATCAACTGCATGGCTTCCATCAAACCACCAGACCCCATACTCTGTGTTTACAATGATTAAAACAGATTATGGGCAAATCTGGTCTGGTTTTACCCCCGACCAGATGCGCCAGACCGGTTCAAAAAACCGTATTAATCTGGAACGCTTGGGGGAAAGCTTGAAAACAGGCAGATGGCGGCACAGTACGGTAATAACAGCCGTACTTGCGGTACTGGTTATGGGGATTTCCAGTGCCAAGGCACAACAAAGTGTGGATGTCCGCACAGATGAAGCACGCCAATTTTCCGAAGATTTTGACCGTCTGACGGACGTCACCGAACGTGCCAACAGGTTGCTTCAAACCGATGATGGCGGCGACATCACCTATGCCAATATCCTGACCAACCCTGATGACATTGTTTTGAATTTCCGCTGGGCAAAGGCGCAGCTATCGCGCGGTGAAGTGCGCGGCGCATCGGCGACCCTTGAACGCATTCTGGTCTTGGATCCTGATCTCGCCCCGGTCAGGCTTTATTACGCGATTGTTCTCTATCGCCTTGATAGCCTTGATGAAGCCCGTGCACAGTTCGATCAATTGCGTCAGATGGATGTTTCCCCGGACGTCGCGGCCGATATTGATAAATACATCAGTGCGATCGAACGCCGTCGTAAACGTTTGCATCAATCGGTTACCCTGACCATGGGTTCCCAGATTGACAGCAACCGAAATGCCGCACCGAATGATAAGGAACAACTTGTCACCGGCACGCTTACGACCATCACATCAAGTGCAGATAAGCCGCGCAACGACATCGCATATATCGGTGCCCTTCGTTATGACGTCAGCTATGACCTTGGATATCAGGAAGGCCATGAAATATTCGCCAGCGCGACCGGTTACGCCAGTGATCAGGTCCAGTTAGATTCCCTTGATCTTGGGTCATTTTCGGTCGATGTCGGAAGCCGCATTCGCGGCGGTTACTGGATGTTGACCCCGTCGGTCAACCAAACCGTACAATCGCTGAGCAAGGAAAAGTATCTGACATCACGTTCAAGCCGCTTGCGTATGGACTGGAACCCGCGCCCGTTCTTTAACCTGAACGGTGAAGTCAGCTATGCTGATGAACGCTATCAGAATACCAGCGAATCCAGCGCCTTACGTTTGCACTCCGGTCAACGCTACGGCAGTCGACTAGGGACGAATTACACATGGACCCCCAACAACCGCACCACATTTAATCTTTCTGCGGGTAAAAAACAGGCTGCACGCAATTATTACAGCTATGACAGCTTGAGCGGCGAGTTGATCCATGCTTATCTGTTTGGTGGGGGAAGTTACTTAAGCGGAAGTATCCGCCATGGCATTGACCGATATGACGATCCTGATTTTCTGGTGACCGGCAATTCGCCGCAACATCGAACGGATCGCAGCACACGGACAAGATTGACCTATGGCGCGCCACTTTCGCAAATAATGCCATCGGACTTGTTTGGGGATAGCAACACGGCAAATCAGATATATGACCTGCTCGCACCGATAAACTGGTCGATCACAGGCGAATATCTGAATACTAAATCGAACATTCCCAACTACGAATATCACAATGCCCGGGCACAATTTTACCTGACCCGGCGATGGGAGTTCTAGTGATGCAAAACGACGTAGCGACCACCCGCTCGTACCAAAAATTGGCACCCATGATTCGTGTGATCATGCTTTGCAGCCCCTTGGCGCTAAGCTTAATGCATGCACAACCGGCAAAAGCGCAAGACGCCGTTGAAATTGCCAGCCTTGAAATGGCCGGCGTTTCCGCCGCTGTGACCGGCGATGTCACCATGGCCAAAGCAACCGGTGAAATTGGTGTCCTCGTTGAAAGCGGGATGCCGGTTTATCTTGGTGATCGCATTACGACGACATCCCGTTCGGGCATGCAAATCCTGTTGCTTGACGAGACGGTCTTTACCATCGGGCCGAACAGCGACATTGCGATTGACGAGTTCGTTTATGATCCGGCAACCGGCGATGGCCGCATCGTTGCCGACATGGCACGCGGTGTAATGCGCTTTGTTACCGGCAAAATCCCGCTGAACAATCCTTCGAGCATGGACATCAACCTTCCCGTCGGATCGATTGGCATTCGTGGCACCATCGGATTGATCCGTTCAGTTTCTGCCGAAGAAGCCAATCAGATCATGCCCGGATCCTTTGATACATCCACACCGGAAAGTGCCAATCAACAGGTCTTCATGGCGGTCAACCAAGGCCCCGGCCTTGCGCGGAATGACACAACATCGCGCGCCGGCGCTTTTGCTGTGACCGATCAGAACGGCAACAGCGAAAACATCACCGGTGAAAACTTTGGCGTTTTTGTCAGCGGTACCGTCGTAACCGAACCGGCCCGCTTCCCACAGGGTGTTGCGACATTTGATTTCTCGACCAATCTGGTGCGCACCGCGTCACGTCCTGCCGATGAAACCGGGGGGAGCAGTTCGGGCCAAACCACAACCGCCGCCCCCCAACAGCCATCCCTGACATCAGATCAAACCCAACAGGCTAATACGCAGACAGGCTCGACGATGGTCGGAAGCCTTGACGTTGCATTGGCGCAGGTCGGCACGACATCCACCGCATCGAACCTCGATGAAACGACATCAATCGTGAACAATGTAGAAAGTGCGAATAGTTCAACCGATACTAACTCAGATTTCACATATGACGCCATGCGTCAGGTGACAACCGGAACGTATACGAGCGGCTCGATAGCCGTCAGCAGCGGTTCGCTCTCCTACAACTTCGTTTCTTCTGTCAATTTCACCAGTAGACAGATGTCCATCACATTCCAGAACATTGAGGATGGTGGGGCTTTTCTGACTTCGGTTGCACAAGGCGACATGAAAACCAACACGGTCGATTTTTCTGGGTCGTCTGGGAAGGTTACGTTTTCTGGTACCGATTTTACGCCAGATACGAATTGTACAAATGGCGGATGCGAAGCGTCAGCAACCTTCACTGATGCCTTCAATGTTGATTTCGATCTAAAGACAGATGCAGTGACCGCAGGTGCTTCGGGATCGGCAACACTTAACTAATTGAAGTTTGGTTGGCAGAACAAAGTAGAACCCTTATGCGTCTGACCAAACAACGTTTGCTGACTTCGTTACATTATCTGGTTCCGCTGATCATCCTGCTGAGCTGCATTTTCATGCGCTGGCAGGATGTGCCGTTTGTTGATCAGTTGCGTCTGAACGTCTTTGATACCTATCAGCGCGTTTCGCCGCGCCCTTTTGAAGACGTCGGGGTGCGGATTATTGATATTGATGAGCGCAGCCTTGAAGAAATGGGGCAATGGCCATGGCCGCGCACCAGATTGGCAGGCCTTGTTTATCGGTTGCGATCGTCCGGGGCGCTGGTTGTCGGGTTTGATGTGGTTTTTGCCGAACCTGATCGCACATCCCCCACCCGGGTTGTCCAAGACTGGCCCAAGGGCCGCGAAATCGATGAAATCACCAAACTTGCCGAAACACTGCCAGACCATGACAAGCTGTTCGCCCAATTCATTCGCGGCACCGGACAGGTCGTTACCGCGGTTCAGCTGACCAACAAAAACGTTGATAGCCCGCCCCGTCAGGTCGGTAATTTCAGCGTGTCTGGCGAGGCAGGTCGTAAGCTTTCCGATTTCATTGCGGTTTTGCCCGGTGCGGCCAAAAATCTTGAGGTTATCGAGAATGCCGCAAGTGGCAATGCGCTGGTCAATGTTTCACCGGAACAGGACGGGATTGTGCGACGTGTCCCGTTGCTTGCGGCACTGGATCACCCCCTGCCAGTCATTGGTATGCCTGTTTATCCAACATTGTCGTTGGAAATGCTGCGCGTTCTTCAGGATGCACCCCATACAATGAATGTCCGGATGTCCGGCGCCAGTGGCAGCAAACGCTGGACCCAGTCCGAAGGTATCGAGGCCATCCGGGTCGGGAAAATAACCATCCCAACCGATCACGCCGGAAATATGTGGGTGCATTTCACTGGCCATCAGAAGGCACGCTATATCTCGGCTGCGGACGTGATGAATGGCAACCTTCCGCAGGGTAGTTTACGCGATACCGTTGTTTTGATTGGCACCAGTGCCGCAGGATTGCTTGATCTACGATCCACACCACTTGACCCTGTCCTTCCCGGCGTTGAAATCCATGCCGAAATGCTTGAACAAATGTTGCTGGAGCATTTCCTGACCCGACCCTATTGGGCAGCGGAAACCGAGTTGCTTGTTTTGCTGTTGCTTGGACTGTTCTTTGTCATGAGCGTTCCCCGCTTGGGTGCGGTCTGGCCGGCATTGATTGGTGGCACACTTGCGTTCGGGGCATTCGGCTTTTCATGGTGGGCCTATGAAACAAGGCTCCTTCTGATTGACCCGGTTTATCCGCTGATCAGCTTGCTTGCGGTTTACCTTGCCACCAGTTCCATTGGTTTTATGCGCACCGAAGGCGAACGCCGTCAGGTCCGTACTGCGTTTGGCAACTATCTGTCGCCGGCCTTGGTCAATGAACTGTCCCGCCACCCCGAACGGCTTAAGCTGGGTGGGGAAACCCGTGACATGACGTTGATGTTTTGTGACGTGCGGGGTTTCACCTCCATCTCCGAAGGGTTCAAATCCAATCCGCAAGGTCTGACGCGTCTGATCAACCGCCTTCTGACACCGCTCAGCGACTGCATCCTTAATCGTGAAGGCACGATTGATAAATATATGGGTGACTGCATCATGGCATTCTGGAATGCACCACTTGATGTTGAAAACCACGCCCATCATGCCTGCGACAGTGCGCTTGCCATGCGAAACGCACTTGATGTGCTCAATACAGAACGGTTGGCCGAAGCCAAACAGGATGACGCGCCGTTCCTGCCGCTGAATGTCGGGGTTGGGATTAATTGCGGCGATTGTCTTGTCGGCAATATGGGATCAGACCAACGGTTTGATTATTCCGTCCTTGGCGATGCTGTCAATCTTGCTGCCCGACTGGAAGGCCAGTCAAAGAATTATGGTGTCGATATCGTTCTGGGCGAAGAGGTCGCCAAGCGGGTTGAGGGTGATTTCGCCATTCTTGAGCTTGATCTGATTGCAGTAAAAGGCAAAAGCGAAGCTGTACACATCTATGCCCTGCTGGGCGACGGCGCACTTTATGGTTCCGACGCATTCCAGAACTGCCAGATCCTGCACAAAGAAATGCTTGCGGCCTATCGCCAAAAGAACTGGGACGCGGCCATTGATCTGATTGCGCGATGCCGTGAAGCATCGCGCGGTGTCGGGGCGTTGGCGGGCCTTTATGATATGTATCTTGGCCGTATCGACATCTTTAAACAAACGCCACCGCCCGCCGATTGGGACGGTGTTTTTGTTGCGACATCCAAATAGCGTCTCTTGCCAAAAGAGTTAAATCGCAACACTCTTCAATGGCATCCGTCACGACACTACTTCAAACACGATGCCAATACAGCCGCCCCAAATGCCCCACAGCGATAATGAGGCCCCGATGAATTTTTCATCCGACAATGTTACGCCAATCTGTCCGGAAATCCTGAACGCCATTGCGGCCGAAAGTGATAATGCGGCCCTTCCCTATGGCGCGGATGACAAAAGCCAACAGCTTGATGCTGCCTTTTCCGAACTGTTTGGTACCGATGTTTGCGTTGTTCCGGTCGCCACCGGAACGGCAGCCAATCTGATCGGGCTGTCCGGGTTGGTATCGCCCTTTGGCGGGGTCGTTTGCCACCATCGCGCCCATATCAATATGACGGAATCCACCGGTGTGGCGTTTTATGGCGGGGGTGCCAAGCTTCTTGGTATTGATGGGCCATCTGCGAAGATTGAGGCCGATACTCTGGATGCCTTTCTTCGCACACATAACCCCAATGGCATGCATTCGGTTGACCCGGAATGCGTTGCGATTACACAAACCACCGAATTTGGTACCGTCTATAACGTTGATGAACTACAAGCCATTGGCAAAACCTGCCAAAAGCATGGTATGCGCCTGTTCATGGACGGGGCGCGCTTTGCCAATGCGGTGGCAACACTTGATTGCCATCCTGCCGACATCACGTGGAAAGCAGGCGTTGATGTTTTAAGTTTTGGGGCGACCAAAAACGGCGCGCTGGCGGTCGATGCCATTGTTCTGTTTGATCGCGAATTGCGCCGTCATACCGAAAAAAGCCGTAAGCGCGGCGGGCACCTGTTCTCCAAACACCGTTATCTTGCGGCCCAACTTCTGGCATACCTTAAAGATGATCTATGGCTGCGCAATGCGCGGCACGCAAATCATGCTGCCATCGCGTTACAGCACGCTCTTGAAAGCATCGGTGCAAAGGCCGCCTTTACGCCACAAGGCAATGAGCTTTTCATTCATGTGAAGGACGAACTTGCCCAAAGCCTGCGCGATGTCGGCATTGTGTTTCGTCCTTGGGCGTCTATCGGGCCGGATGCCTATCGGTTTGTCTGCGCGTGGAACAGCCCGATTGACCTGATCCGCGACATCCCGAAATCCATCAATTCCTGAAATCACCGGCGAATGCCCTTTGCCTTGATCAAGGATTGCGTGTGATAACGTCCCTTATCATACCAAAACGCGATAGCATTTTGTTCAAATGCTGTGCGCCACCAAATTATTTGCGAGATAGATAATGAATTTTGCCTCTGACAATGTATCGCCCTTTTGCCCGGAAGTTCTTGAAGCGTTAAGCCGTGAAGCTGCCAGTAATGCGCCTGCCTATGGCAGTGACGATGTCAGCCAAAAGCTTGATGCTGCCTTTTCCGAACTGTTTGATACGAAGGTTGCGGTTATTCCGGTTGCCACCGGCACCGCGGCAAATTGCATCAGTCTTTCCGCCCTTGTATCGCCCTATGGCGGCGTGATCTGCCATCACGAAGCGCACATCAACGAAGATGAAAGTACCGGCGTTGCCTTCTTTACCGGCGGGGCAAAATTGCTGCCGATGGATGGCCCGACGGCCAAGCTTGAAGCCGACGCCCTTGATAGCTTCATCACCAGTCAGGTCGACCGCGGTGTCCATTCCGTCGCCCCGGAATGTGTTGCCATCACGCAGGCAACCGAACTTGGCACGGTCTATAGTCCAGCTGAAGTCAAAGCGATCGGAAGCATTTGCAAAAGCCATGATATGCGCCTTTTCATGGATGGAGCCCGCTTTGCCAATGCCGTTGCCCATCTGGGATGCAGCCCGGCAGATATCACGTGGAAAGCAGGTGTTGATGCCCTCAGTTTCGGCGCGACCAAGAACGGTGCCATGGCGGTAGATGCGATTGTGCTGTTCGACACCAGTTTGAAATCCCGGATCGAACAAGCCCGTAAACGCAGCGGTCATTTGCATTCCAAACACCGCTATCTCGCGACCCAGTTGCTGGCCTATGTTGAAAATGACGTGTGGCTTAAAAATGCCGGCCATGCCAATCAGGCGGCAACCGCCCTTGGCGAGGTTTTGTGCCAGCATGGTGCCACCCTCGCCCACCCGTCTGACGGCAATGAATTGTTTGTAAAACTGACTTCTGATCTGGCAGGACAATTGCGCGATGCCGGTGTGATGTTCCATGCATGGCCGTCACTTGGTGAGGATATCTATCGGTTCGTTGCTGCATGGAACACGGATATCGGGCAAATCACGCAGCTTAATTCTACTCTGGGGTAGCATCTGGCGCGCTCAGCCATGCGCGAATCAAACGAATCATTAAAATTCAAAGGGATATGAATCGTTTCAAAGCACATAAATAAGACGTGATATTCGCTTTCGCGGCCTGAGCCCCGAAAAAAATGCACAGCTCCTATACGCAAATGTGGGTGTGATTTTCATAAAAATAACAAACACTTGACATAAATTCATCATTCAAGCGATCAGGGTCACCTACGTAGAACCACGCAGCAAGCGTTGACGATACCTAGAAACCCTGATTATTTTCCCTCGTCGATTGCCAACATATTTATCTGTTGGATCGGGTAAACCCCGTCCGCACAAAGATGACGTTGTCAAACATGACCTGTTCAAGATCATGTAGGCAGCATCGGTTTGTTCGGACCAGCCTTGAGGGAGGCATTTAATGAAAGCGAATTTCGTCAAGGTGGCGATTGGTGCAGGTCTGCTTGCAGCCACAGCACTTGCTGCTCCGACCGCCGCTTCGGCAAAAACCATGGTATATTGCTCGGAAGGTAGCCCGGAAGGGTTCAACCCGTCTCTTTATACCTCAGGCACCACCTTTGACGCTTCTTCGCGTCAGGTCTTTAACCGCCTGGTACAGTTCAAGCGCGGCACCACCACCATCGTTCCGGGTCTTGCGACCAGCTGGGACGTTTCGGCGGATGGTCAGGAATATACTTTCAATCTGCGCGAAGGCGTAAAGTTCCACACCACCAGTGACTTTACCCCGACCCGTGATTTCAATGCTGATGACGTGATCTACACCTTCATGCGTCAGTTTGATAAAAACCACCCGTATCACGGTGTTTCAGGCGGCTCGTACGAGTACTTCAACGCGATGTCCATGCCAGACCTGGTCAAAGACATTGTCAAAGTTGACGATTACACCGTTAAATTCGTTCTGAACCGTCCGGAAGCACCATTCATCGCCAACATGGCAATGGATTTTGCATCTGTTCTGTCGGCTGAATATGCTGACAAGATGATGGAAGCCGGAACCCCGGAAACGGTTGACCTTAACCCGGTCGGCACCGGTCCGTTCCAGTTGGTTCAGTATCAAAAAGATGCGGTTATCCGTTACAAAGCATTCCCGGAATATTGGGAAGGCAAAGCCGCAATCGACAACCTGATCTTTGCCATTACGCCTGACAGCACTGTTCGTTATCAGAAGCTGAAAGCCGGCGAATGCCATGTCATGCCATATCCAAACCCGGCTGATCTGACCGCAATGGATGCAGATGCAGACATCAACCTGCTGAGCCAGGAAGGTTTGAACGTTGGTTATCTGGGCTATAACACCCAGAAAGAACCGTTCACCAATCCAAAAGTCCGTAAAGCACTGAACATGGCGATCAACAAAGACGCCATCATCGAAGGTGTTTATCAGGGTGCCGGTTCGGCTGCGAAAAACCCGATCCCGCCAACGATCTGGTCGTACAACAACGACACCGTTGATGACAAATACGATCCGGAAGCCGCCAAAGCCATGCTCGCAGAAGCAGGTTTCCCGGAAGGCTTCACCACCGATATCTGGGCCATGCCGGTTCAGCGTCCTTACAACCCGAACGCACGCCGTATGGCTGAACTGGTTCAGGCTGACTGGGCGAAGATTGGTGTAAATGCCGAAATCGTATCCTACGAGTGGGGCGAATACCTTGAGCGCACCAAAAAAGGTGAACAGGGTACCTTCATGCTCGGTTGGACCGGTGATAACGGCGACCCCGATAACTTCCTGGCCGTTCTGCTTGGCTGTGATGCCGTTGGCGGTTCCAACCGTGCACAGTGGTGCAACGAGGAATTCGATAACCTGATTCAGCAGGCAAAAACGACTGCGGACGTTCTTGAGCGTACCCGTCTGTACGAAGAAGCACAGGTTGTCTTCAAACGTGAAGCACCATGGGCAACCATCGCACACTCGATCGTTTTCGAACCGATCCGCAACGAAGTTGTCGACTACAAGATTGATCCGTTTGGTGGTCACATCTTCTACGGCGTCGACATCAAAGAATAAGTCGATTTAAAACCTTGTCGAAGAGGCCCGGTCTTCCGGGCCTCTTTGCAATTCCGCAAAACAGAGAGAGACACCCACCCACACCCCCGTTTGTGCGTGGATGCAATAAAGGCCCGATGGCATGCTAGGTTTCCTTTTACGCCGTTTGGGTGACGTCATCCCGACCTTCTTTGGCGTTACCATTCTGGTGTTTCTGATGATTCACCTGATCCCAAGCGATCCGATCCAGATGTTGGCTGGTGAACGCAGTGTCGATCCCGCGCGTTACGCTGAGCTTCAGAAACAATACGGTTTTGATCAGCCGCTTGTGGTTCAATATTTCGACTATCTGGGCGGCGTTTTTCAGGGTGATTTGGGGAAATCTTTTGTCACCAAACGTCCCGTGATCGAAGAATTCGCAACCCTGTTCCCAGCAACCATTGAACTGAGCGTGATGGCGATCTTGTTTGCCCTCGCTATTGGCCTGCCACTAGGGATCATAGCGGCCATCAACAGAGGAAAGTGGCTAGATCATCTGACAATGAGCCTGTCACTGACTGGCTACTCGATGCCGATCTTCTGGTGGGCATTGTTGTTGATCATGTTCTTCTCGACCACACTCGGCTGGACGCCGGTTTCAGGGCGATTATCTGTACTTTACTATATAGAACCGACCACCGGTTTCATGTTGATTGATACGTTGCTGAGTGATCAAAAAGGCGCATTTACCAGCGCAATTAGTCACCTGATCCTGCCCACCATCGCATTGGGCACCATCCCGATGGCAGTGATCGCACGTATGACCCGATCTTCAATGCTTGAAGTTCTGGGCGAAGAATATATTCGCGTTGCCCGGGCCAAGGGATTGGCCCCCATGCGCGTCATCATGGTCCATGCACTGCGCAACGCACTGATTCCGGTGATCACGGTCATTGGCCTGCAGGTTGGTGTTTTGTTTGCTGGTGCCATTCTGACCGAAACCATCTTTTCGTGGCCGGGAATTGGTAAATGGATTGTCGAGGCGCTCAACCGCCGCGATTACCCGACCATTCAGGGCGGCATTCTGATGATTGCCTTTGTCGTGATGGGTGTAAACCTGTTTGTCGACTTGATGTACGGGGTGATCAATCCCCGTATCCGGCATAAACGTTAAGGAGTGTGGGAAATGACAAGTCAAAACACGCCGTTGACCGCACCACAAAATGCCGCAGAAGACGCCATGGCTAAGCCACCGAGCCCGTTTATGGAAACGTGGAACTATTTCCGCAAGAACCGCGGAGCTTATGTCGGGCTGATCGTTATTGCGATCATCCTGTTCGTTGCCGCATTTGCGACCTTTATCGCCCCCTATGATCCGATTTTGCAGGATCGCAGTGCGTTTCTCAAACCACCGATCTGGATGGAAGGTGCTGACCCGCGTTACATTCTGGGTACCGATGCGGTCGGCCGCGATATTTTGTCGCGCCTGATCCATGGGGCACAGCTGTCGGTTTCGATTGGCGTTTTTGTCGTGATCATTTCGATGATGGCCGGGATTATCCTTGGTTTGACAGCCGGGTATTTCCGCGGCTGGATCGAAGTCGGTATCATGCGCCTGATGGATACCATGCTGGCCCTGCCAAGCTTGATCATGGCCATGGCAATCGTTGCGATCCTCGGCCCGGGACTTGAAAATGCCATGCTGGCAATCGCGATTGTTCAGTTGCCGCATTATGTGCGTTTGTCGCGCGCATCGGTCGTAACCGAACTTAACAAGGAATATGTCATCGCATCGCAGATTGCCGGTGCCGGCCACGTGCGCCAGATGTTCGTCAACATCCTGCCCAATTGCATGGCGCCGTTGATTGTTCAGGGCACCCTTGGCATTTCAAGCGCCATCCTTGACGCTGCTGCCCTTGGCTTCCTTGGCCTTGGCGCGCAACCGCCGCTGCCGGAATGGGGTACCATGCTGGCCGAAGCCCGTGAATTTGTGGGTTCGGCATGGTGGGTGATCACGTTCCCCGGCCTTTGCATCCTTGTCACCGTGCTTGCCTTCAACCTGATGGGTGATGGTCTGCGCGATGCCCTTGATCCCAAGATGAAACGGTAAGTCATGGCTCTTCTCGAAGTAAAAAACCTGACAGTCGAGTTCGGCTCTGAAGACAAGCCGTTTCGTGCTGTTGATTCCGTAAGCTATTCGGTTGATCGCGGCGAAGTCCTTGGCATCGTCGGTGAATCGGGTTCGGGTAAATCAGTCTCGTCACTCGCAGTTATGGGACTGATTGATTTTCCCGGTCGTGTCACAGCAGATAGCCTGACCTTTGATGGTCAGGATCTTCTGGGCATGTCAGCGAAAAAACGCCGCCAGATCACCGGCAAAGACATCGCCATGATCTTTCAGGATCCGATGTCGGCCCTTAATCCGTGCTTTACCGTCGAAGCCCAGATCATGGAGGCCCTTAAGGTCCATGAGGGTGGTACGAAAAAGCAGCGCCGTGAACGCACACTCGATCTTTTGAATCAGGTTGGTATTCCTGATCCAAAGTCGCGTATGACGGCCTATCCGCATCAGCTTTCAGGCGGCATGAGCCAGCGTATCGTCATTGCCATGGCGATTGCCTGCCAGCCGCGCCTTCTGATCGCGGATGAGCCGACCACAGCCCTTGATGTGACCATTCAGGCACAGATCATTGATCTTCTGCTGAAACTGCAGGAAGACAGCGATATGGGCCTGTTGCTTATCACGCATGATCTGGCACTGGTGTCCGAAGCTGCCAATCGCATTCAGGTCATGTATGCAGGGCAATTGTTTGAAAGTGGTCCGGCTGACAGCATCTTTGCTGCCCCGCGCCATCCCTATACGCAGGCACTGCTTGAAGCCTTGCCTGAACGGTCCGAAGGCCATGACCGCCTGCGCACCATCCCCGGTGTGGTTCCGGGCCAGTATGACCGCCCTGCGGGCTGTCTTCTGGCACCGCGTTGCCGTTATGCAGATAACAGCTGTATTGCTGCCCGTCCGGACGTCACTGATTTCAACGGCCGCGATGTGCGCTGCTTCTATCCGCTGAATGACCAAGGCCAGCCGACCGGCCAAAATACCGGGGGGACGGTATAATGAGTTTTCTTGATACCAAACCCGGTGTTCCGCTTTTGGAATCCGACAATCTTGCCCGCCATTACGATGTAAGTCGCGGTTTTGGCAAACCTGATGCCACGGTCAAGGCGCTTGATGGCGTGTCCTTCACGCTTGAAGCGCAAAAGACCCTGGCTGTTGTCGGTGAGTCCGGTTGTGGCAAGTCGACCCTTGGCCGTCAATTGACCCTGATTGAAAAGCCAAGTTCTGGCGGCCTTAAGATCAATGGCGATGCGGTTGGCAATCTGAGCGACAAGGAAGCCAAACAGTTCCGTCGAACGGTTCAAATGATCTTCCAGAACCCGTATGGATCACTGAACCCACGCAAAAAGGTCGGGCAGATTCTGGCCGAGCCGGTTTTGCTCAATATGGATCAGCTGGGCCGCAAGGAACGCGAAGAACGTGTGCGCGATACCATGGCCAAGGTTGGCCTGCGTCCTGAATTTTATCAGCGCTATCCGCATATGTTTTCCGGTGGTCAGCGTCAGCGTATTGCCATTGCCCGCGCGCTAATCCTGGAGCCCAAGGTCATCGTTGCTGATGAGCCGGTTTCGGCCCTTGATGTGTCGGTTCAGGCACAGGTCTTGAACCTGATGATGGACCTGCAGGAAGAGATGAATGTCGCCTATGTGTTCATCTCGCATGATCTTTCTGTGGTCAGACATATTGCAGATGACGTCATGGTGATGTATTTGGGGCGCGTCGCGGAAAAAGGACCGACCGAAGAAATCTTCGCCAAGCCGCTGCACCCTTATACAAGGGCGCTTCTGGCATCGGCACCAAAGATCGATCCGACACAACGTGTAAAGGCAGAACCGCTGACCGGCGAACTGCCGTCACCGATCAACCCGCCATCGGGCTGTGCGTTTCATAAACGCTGCCCGTTTGCGACCGAGGAATGTGCACAGGTTCGCCCGGAACTGCGCACTTTCGAAGGCCGCGAAGTGGCGTGTCATCGGGTCGAGGAAATCGCCTGAGAACAGGCGATCACCTGGATATCCAGGTAGACAAGGGAGCAAGGGGGCGCGCTGTAACAGGCTGCGCCCCTGCGCATTTTCAACATGCAACAATTTGAAAATCAGGCCGTGGTGCGTGTTCGGTCGGTAAAGGCCAGCAACACCCCTGCTGCAACCAAAAGCGTTCCAGAAACACGGTTCAGCATCCGCATATGACGTGCGGATTTGATCAGTCCTTTGACCTGCCCGCCCAGCAATCCATAAATCAATAAAATGCTGCTTTCCATCGCAAGGAACGTCGCCCCCATCACGCTAAATTGCGGACCATAGGCCACTGCCGGATCAAGGAATTGCGGGAAAAAGGCGGTAAAGATAAGTATCGCCTTGGGATTGCCAATTGCGGTGAGGAACTCGGTCCGAACAAGGGTAAAGGTGCCGGGATAAGCCATAAGGACCGTTTGTCCGGTGGCTTCATCAACGTCATTTACTTTGGCAAACCAGCTTTTGATACCCAGCCACACCAGATATGCCGCACCGACCCATTTAATGATCAGAAATGCGGTTTCACTGGCGGCCAAAACAACCCCAAGACCGGTCGCGGTAATCACAATCATGATGGCAAAGGCAACGATGCGGCCAATACCGCCAACAGCCGCCGACATAACGCCGTAGCGTGCGCCATTGAACATCGCCAAAAGGTTATTCGGCCCGGGCACCATCGACAAAGCGATTGCTGCCCCGGCGAAAAAGAGCCAGGTATCAAATTGCATGGGGCTATTCCTGTGCATCGGGATCAACAAAGCCGCTTAGGCCGTCAAACCCAAATTGGTGACAGGATGATTTCGCCTGAAAATCAGTCGCGCGTCAATGCGGCAATCATGTCTGATGCCGCGGGCCATTTCGAACCAAGTGCCGCCCGCTTGCCCATCGAGAAATCGGCAAAGTCAAAACCGGGGGCCACGGTACAGCCGAGCAAAGCAAATTTGCCACCCGGTTTAAGGCGCGCCCCCTGCCAGACATTTTTGGGGACGACCATTTGCGGCTTTTGCCCGGCCAAAAGGTCTGGTCCGATTTCAACCAGCTTATGTGTGCCATCGTCAAACAGTTGGAGCTGTTCAACAGCATCGCCAAGATAATGATGAAAAATCTCGTCACTGGTCAGGATATGCATGCCCGAAAAGGTATCGGGTGTCAGAAGATAATAGATCGCCGTTCCCGTACTGCGTACGCCAAGATACCGGTTGCCCGGATTGCAGGTTTCAAACGAACGGAAAGTCTCGGCGTAATAGCCGCCCTCAGGATGGGGCTGCAGGCCAAGCTTTGCGATCAGATCGTCGATGGTGACGGTGTTTTCTGACATGACGGGCATCCTTTGACCAACGGCGACAACATCATGCCATCATGACGAAAAAAGGGGAAAGGCGCAAACCTTCCCCCGGATAATTTCGCAATAACAGACATGCAACCACGCGGCAAACTAGTGCGCGCTGTGATCCATTTTGCCATGGCCTTCATCACCATGGTTCATGTTGCCATGATCCATCGCATCCATGCCCGCCGGGCCGTTGGCCAGTGGGCCCATAACATTGATCATGACCGGGACATCACCGGCCTTTTCAAATTCCAGCGTGACGTTGATCATCTCGCCTTCTTCCAGCGGCTTTTTAAGGCCCATCAGCATGACGTGATAGCTGCCCGGTTTGAACTGGACTTCACCATGCATCGGGACATCAATGCCGCCTTCGACCTGACGCATCTTCATGACGTTATTGGCCATGATATGGGTGTGAAGTTCGGTTTTTTCCGCCACGTCACTACGCACATTCACAATGCGGTCTTCGCCACCGTGATTGATCACGGTTAGGAAACCCGCACCATTGCGCACCTGACCAAGCGATGCTTTGGTCCAGGCATCCTTGATTTCGATATCTGCGGCAAATGCATGACCCGCAACAAACAGCGACGCCAAAGTCGCAACTACAGCCAACAATTTTTTCATGTGTTTCATCCGTCTTTTGGGCCACCAGCAGGCATGCCCGATTTCATCTATGGATTTGGGTGGTTTTGAAATCAGACGGAAAGTGGCGGGGCGCGCGAATGGCGAATACGCGGAATGTCATGATCGGTGGCAATCCCGTTTGCAGCACCGTAGGCGACGTTATGCGCAACCGTAACCGGCGCGCCATAGGGCAGATCAAGTACCGCCACAGCACCATGATGGGTCGCACAAAGCGAACAGAACCCATGACCGGCAGCTTCTGGCAAATCATCGGACGGGACTGCATCACCGGATACCAGATTGAACGTCTTGATGCCAGCCGGTGTACAGATCAGAAGAACATTGCTTCCCGGTGCTGCGGTGGCCGCAAGGGCGCCAGAAACCCCCGTATTTTGGCCGTTCAGCAAGGCCGGAACGACGCCAGACTGGGTCACCCCCGCGAGCAAAATCACAAACGCCATCAGCCAGATCTGTAAAAAACGACCTGCTGACATGCCTGCTTCGCGGCGCCTATGACGTTTGGTTGAAAGCATCCGCCTGATATGCCTGATTTGATCGATGGCTGCAATGACATTGATCATTGCGGCACCTTCATTATGCCATCGCCTAAGTGCCAAGATCGGGGACACGATCAAGTCTTTCACAACAAGGTTGTGCCCCCGATGCTGAATTCGGCCCATGCGGCATAAAATGCAAAGGCCGGACTATACGATATCAGCCCGGCCTTTTTGTTTGGCAATAATGTGCGCGCGTAATCAGATCATATCGCGGGCCTGGACCAATTCATCGAACTTCGCCCCGTCAAGGAAACCAAGGGCGATGGTGGCTTCTTTCAGGCTAGACCGATCCTTATGCGCCTTTTTGGCCACGGCCGCGGCATTGTCATAACCAATATGCGGTGCCAAGGCAGTGACCAGCATCAGGCTTTGTTCGACATAATGATCAATCTTGTCCTGATCGGCTTCAAGACCGGCAACACAATTATCAGCAAAGCTCACCGATGCATCGGCAATCAGGCGGATCGATTGCAACAGATTATAAATAATCACCGGCTTGAACACGTTCAGATCAAGGTGACCATTCGCCCCACCGACCGTCACCGCAACATGATTGCCCATCACCTGCGCACAGACCATGGTAAGGGCTTCGGCCTGTGTCGGGTTTACTTTGCCCGGCATGATCGATGATCCCGGCTCGTTCGCGGGCAGGACAAGCTCGCCCAAGCCACAGCGCGGACCAGAACCCAGCAAACGAATATCGTTGCCAATTTTCATCAACGACGTCGCCAGAACATTCATCACGCCAGACATTTCGACACAGGCATCATGGGCGGCGAGTGCTTCGAACTTGTTTTCAGCAGTCTGGAATGAAAGCCCGGTGATGGCAGAAACCTGTTTAGCAAATTCAACATCAAATCCCTTGGGCGCGTTCAATCCGGTGCCAAGGGCCGTGCCGCCCTGTGCCAATTTACAAAGGCGTTTCATCGCATCATCAATGCGGTCCAGTCCCAAGGCAATTTGCGCGGCATAGCCGGAAAATTCCTGCCCCAATGTCAAAGGCACAGCATCCTGCATATGGGTACGGCCGATTTTGACAATGTCGGCAAATGCCGCAACCTTGGCATCAAGGGTGGCCCGTAAATGCGCCAATGCCGGTTTTAGCTTTTCTTCAATCTCGACCACGGCGGCAATATGCATGGCGGCCGGGAAACTGTCATTGGAGGATTGCCCGCGATTGACGTGATCATTGGGATGAACCGGATCGCGCATGCCCATCGGCTTGCCCAGAATTTCACAGGCCCGGTTGGCGATGACTTCGTTGGTATTCATGTTGGTCTGCGTACCGGACCCGGTTTGCCAGACAACCAGCGGAAAATGATCCAGCAATTTGCCTTCGGCAACTTCGGTTGCTGCGGCCTCAATCGCCTTGGTCAATTCAGGATCAAGATTGCCAAGTGCAGCATTGGCCCGTGCCGCGGCAAGCTTTTGCACCCCGAACGCCTTGATCAGGGCATCGGGCATACGTTCGCCGCCAATACGGAAATTTTGTCTGGAACGCTGGGTTTGCGCCCCCCAATACCGGTCTGCAGGCACATCGATTGCACCCATGGTGTCGTGTTCGGTACGGGTGGTCACTTGATTGGTCACGATAGAAGTCCTCCGTGTCAGAATTCGAACTGACCGGGGCGGGAAACCCGGTGCGACAGTCGTGAACCGGACTGCCGATCAGGAATATGGTTCGGAACCAAGCCGATAGCAAATGCAATTGGCTTCCAAAACTCTCGAACGATATCATGCCGTCTTGGCGACCGGATCCTGCCACGCCAGAAGTTTTATCCCTGCCCGTTCAAGCTGTGATGCGATTTCCGGTACAGGCAAACGGTCGGTGATAATCCCGCTTAGGGCTTCAAGCGGTGCGACATTTTCCAGATAACGCTGATCAAATTTGGTGTGGTCCACCATCAACCAGATTTCGTCGGATCTTTCCATCATTGCACGTTTGACCGCGACCGCCCGGCGGTTCACATCACTAAACCCCTGTCGCGAGACACCAGATGCCCCGATAAAGGCAATGTTTGCATGGAACCGGCGGAGATATTCAACCGTCTCACTGCCATAAACCGCATTTTCACGCCGGTCAAACTGTCCCGGACACATCAAGACATCATCATGATCGGGAAGATCACCCATCCCGTGGACTACCGCATAACAGTTAGTCAGAAATGTACGCGGTAAAGTTCCGCGCCGTGCGGCCAGGAACGGTGCAATCTGTGCGACGGTTGATCCGGCATCAATCATCACAACATCGCCCGCCCGCACCATGTCGGCGGCCAACATGCCAATCCGTTCAAACCCGGCAACCGCAGTTGATTGCCGTTCCGCCAAATCGGGTTGGTGGCCCATGGGGCGCGCCGATGCCCCGCCAAACTCGCGCTTGATCAGGCCTTCATCGCTTAGCGCATCCAGATCACGCCGAATGGTTTCGGTTGCCACATCGAATCGTTCGGCCAATGTGGTAACTCTCACATGCGGGTGAACCTGCAGTTCCTGTAAGATACGCTGTTGCCGTTCTTTTTTTCCAAACCGCAAATCCAATCCCCTTTGAATATTGGCAGTTTTCCCAACGATGCAGCTATCGTATCAATTCTTGCTGAAATACTTTGTTACAGTTTTATGTTGATTTTCCAACTTTTGCGAACCAATAATGTTGAATAAAGCAACAATAAGAACAACAAACCCACACTAAAAATGGCGAAAAGTCAGCACTCACAGGGAAGAAAAGGTTCAAGTACCGTGTTTTCACATCCGAAAAAAACCGACAGTTTAAAGATCACCACCCTCCTTGCCGCGATCGGCATGTTGGGCATGACATCCAGCCCGGCCGCAGCAGCAGATGACTGCATCGCACGCGGCGATCTGGATCAGCTTTATTGTGACATGAATGGCGATCTGGTTGCCGATGCACCGGCAGCAGACCAGCTCGTTGATCCTGACACCCTTGTATTTGCATATACCCCGGTCGAAGATCCGGCTGTTTATGCCGATATCTGGAAACCGTTTCTCGAACATCTTGAAGAAGTAACAGGCAAAGACGTTCACTTCTTTGCTGTTCAGTCGAATTCGGCAGAAGTCGAAGCCATGCGTTCAGGCCGTCTGCATGTTGCTGGTTTCTCGACCGGTCCGACACCGTTTGCCGTTAACCTTGCCGGTGCCGTTCCGTTTGCCCTGATGGGTGCAGATGACGGACGCTTTGGCTATACGCTTCAGCTGTATACCCGCACCGACAGCGGCATCAATACGGTTGCGGATCTTAAAGGCAAACGCGTTGCACATACCTCCCCGACGTCAAACTCGGGTAACCTTGCACCGCGCGCACTTCTTCCGGGTCAAGGCATTGTTCCTGAACAGGATTATGAAGTTGTCTATTCCGGATCCCACGACCAGTCGATCCTTGGCGTTGTTGCCGGTGACTATGACGCAGCTCCGGTTGCCTCCGAAGTTGTCGAACGCATGGCCCAGCGTGACCTTTATGATCCGAAAGATGTAAAGATCATTTATGAAAGCAATCGCTTCCCGACAACGTCGTTCAACTATGCCCACAATCTGAAGCCCGAACTGGTCGAAAAGATCAAGGAAGCCTTCTTTACCTTCGACATGACGGGCACTGCCCTTGGCACAGAGTTCAAAGGTGTCTCGAAATTCGTGCCGATCACCTATCAGAATGATTGGGCGGTTATCCGCGAAATTCAGGCCGCCAACGGTGTCAAATACACCCCGGACAACCTGAAGTAATCCGCATTTCCCAATCGATTTGAATACCGCAGGGCCTTGATCATTCGGGGCCCTGCGCATTCCCATTTTATCCGGGGTATCGCAATGCTGCGTATCAAAGAACTTGTAAAACGCTATGGCGATGAAAAGGCAGTGTTGAAGAACCTGAACCTTGAAGTCCCTGGCGAAAGCGTCGTTTCGATCATTGGCGCGTCAGGTGCTGGTAAAAGCACCTTGCTGCGCTGTATCAACCGACTGGTTGAACCGTCGTCAGGCTCCATCGAATTGAACGGCACGGAACTGACCACACTGGAAGGCAAATCGCTGCGCCTGGCCCGTCGCCGTATCGGCATGGTGTTTCAGGGCTTTAACCTGATTGAACGCCTGACGGTCATGGAAAATGTCCAGTCCGGTCGTCTTGGTTACCTTCCGGCATGGCGTGCTGTCAGCCGCAAATATCCACAAGAAGACATCGACCGTGCTTTCCATCTGATGGAACGTGTTGGCATTGCCCATTATGCGGACAAACGCGCCAGTGAACTTTCCGGTGGTGAACGCCAGCGTGTTGGCGTTGTACGCGCCCTGATGCAGGAACCAGAAATTCTGCTGGCCGATGAGCCGACCGCATCACTTGATCCGAAAACATCGCGTCAAATCATGGAACTGTTGCGCGCACTCGCATCCGAGCTGCAGCTGCCGGTTCTGATCAACATCCACAATGTCAACGAAGCCAAGGAATATACCCAACGTATCGTCGGCATGCGGTTTGGTCGCATCATTTTCGATGGCGAACCGGTGGATCTCAGCAACGATGCCATGGATGAAATCTATGCCGGTGTTCCGGCCGAAGAACGCGGCGGTGCCGAAAGCAGCACCCATCTGCGTGAGGTCGCCGGAAGATGAGCAGCACCGTTGAAAAAACGGGCCGCACGTGGAAGAAGCCACCCTTTATCGCCAACCCCGTGTTGCGTTGGGGCCTTCTGATTGCTGTTGCAGCCTATGTATGGTGGGCCATAACCACCCTGCCATTTGACTGGGAACGTATCCAGGACGGTGTGCCTCGTGCCATCCGTATCTTTAAGGGCGCATTCCCGCCAAGCTTCCTGCGCGGAGAATTGCTGTTTGACGGCTTTATGGAAAGCATCAAGATCGCCATTGTCTCGACCCTTCTGGGTCTGGCATTAAGCGTTCCGATTGCCTTTGCATCCGCCTCAAATATTGCACCGAAATGGCTTTATACCATTGGCCGGGCCGTGATCATTATTGCCCGTTCCTTCCACCCGGTGATCGTCGCCATCCTGTTTGTCAAAGCCGTTGGCTTTGGCCCGCTTGCTGGCATTCTGACCCTGACGATCTATTCCATCGGTTTTGTTGCCAAAATGCTGGCCGAACGGATCGAAGAAATTGACTGGGGTCAGGTCGAAGCCATCCGTGCGGCAGGTGGGGCAACCTTTGTCACCATGCTTTATGCCGTGATCCCGCAAATCATGCCCCGTCAGATCGGCCTTTCGATCTATCAGCTTGATAGCAACCTGCGTGCATCTGCCATTGTCGGCATCGTTGGCGCGGGTGGTATCGGATCGACCTTGCTGAACGCTTTCGGGCGCTATGACTATGATTTCGCGCTGGCGATTACCCTTTGCATCATTGGTGTGATCCTTGTCAGCGAGGCCATCAGTGGCCGGATCAGGAGGAACCTATGGTAGCAACAAGCCAACCTACCGGACCGGACGCCATCGCGCACCGCGAATGGTCACGCTACACCCCCAAAGAACGCTGGCGCCGCTTTGGCTTGATGGCCTTGGTCGCACTTGCTGTTGTCTGGTCACTATCAACAATCAATGTCATCTGGCCGTGGTTGTGGGATGCCCCGCAACAAATGGGCGATCTGTTTGGCCGTATGTTCCCGCCATCGCTTGAAGGCTGGGAAAACATTGCATGGACCCTGCTTGAAACGGTCAATATCGCAACGATTGCGACCTTCTTTGCCGTGTTCCTGTCGCTTCCGGTTGCGCTGATCGCAGCCCAGAATACAACGCCGAACCGTTTCACCCTGTGGCTTGGCCGGTTCATTCTGGTGTCATCACGTTCGGTCAATACCATCATCTGGGCATTGCTGTTTGTTGCCGTGTTTGGACCGGGTGTTCTTGCTGGTATTCTGGCGATTGTTTTCCGATCCCTTGGTTTCCTTGGTAAATTGCTGGGCGAAGCAATCGAGGAAATCGACCGTGCACCGATCGAGGCGCTTGAAGCGGTCGGCGCATCACGTTTTAAAATCCTTGTTTACGGGATCATTCCACAGGTCATGCCGACCTTCTTTGCGGTATCGATCCTGCGTTGGGATATCAACCTGCGTGAAAGTACGGTTCTTGGACTTGTCGGAGCGGGCGGTATCGGCATCATCCTTCAGGGTGCGATTGATACCTTTGCCTGGCAGACAGTTGCCACGATCCTTCTGGCCATCATTGGTCTGGTGGTTATTGGCGAAGCGATTTCAGCTTACCTGCGTAAAAAGGTGATCTGACGTGGTTAAAACATACGACCTTCTGGTCGTAGGCGGCGGCATCAATGGTGCGGGTATTGCCCGTGATGCCGCCGGTCGCGGACTTTCTGTTCTTTTGGTCGAACAGCGCGACCTTGCCTCGGCCACGTCTTCCAATTCGACCAAACTTATCCATGGCGGCCTTCGATATCTTGAACATTACGAATTCCGACTGGTGCGTGAAGCCCTTCAGGAACGCGAAGTTCTGCTTGCTGCCGCGCCTCATATCATCTGGCCGCTGACATTCGTTCTGCCCCATCATCGCGGCTTACGCCCGAAATGGATACTGCGTGCCGGACTGTTTCTTTATGACCATCTGGCAAAACGTAACCGCCTTCCGGCATCCCGCAGCTTATCCCTTGCAGGCACACCAGAAGGAGCACCACTGAACCCTGATTTCACCAGTGGTTTTTCCTATTCCGATTGCTGGGTCGATGATGCAAGACTGGTTGTCTTGAACGCTCAGGATGCGCAAGATCGCGGGGCCGAGATTTGCACACGGACACAGTGCAAAACACTGGTGCGCCATCACGATCACTGGAATGCCGAACTGTCATACGAAGACGGATCAAAACGCTCGGTCAAGGCCCGTGCTGTTGTCAATGCAGCGGGTCCGTGGGTTACCCGGATGGTTGAGAATGCCGGTCTTGGCAACAAGGCAGCCGGACTTCGTCTGGTGAAAGGCAGCCACATCGTGGTTCCGCGCATTCACGACCATGACCATTGCTATATCTTTCAGAATGGCGATGGGCGGATTGCCTTTGCCATCCCCTATCAGCATGAGTACACCCTGATCGGCACCACCGACATTGCCTATAACGGTGATCCGGCACAGGTCAAAATCAGCGATCAGGAAGTCGATTATCTGCTTGAACTGGTCAATGGCTATCTGGCCAAACCGCTTTGTCGTGACGATGTGGTTTGGGATTATGCCGGTGTCAGGCCGCTTTATGATGACAAGAACGCCAATGCATCGGCTGTGACCCGTGATTACGTGTTTGATCTTGATACCGGGGATAGCCATACCGTCCCGGCGATCCTGTCGATCTATGGTGGGAAAATCACGACCTATCGCAGGCTTGCCGAACATGCCATGCAAAAACTGGCCCCGGTTTTAGGCAATAATGCCCCGGACTGGACCGCAACCGCCACGCTTCCGGGCGGCGACATGCCAGATGGTGATTTTGACCGGTTCATTGGTGATATGCAGGCAAAGTACGACTGGGTTCCAGAACCCTTATTGTCCCGCCTTGCGCGCTGTTATGGCACTGCCATGACCAAGATTTTGGGTGACGCCACGTCGATGTCCCAATTGGGTCAAGAGCTTGCCCCAAATCTGTATGAAGTTGAATTGCACTACCTGATGGCCAATGAGTGGGCCTGCACCGCAGAAGATGTTTTGTGGCGCAGAACCAAGCTTGGTCTCGGGATGCAGCCTGATCAGGTCGAAGCCATTCAAAACTGGTTTGCCGCCCAAACCCGGCTTGATCGGGCTGCGCAATAATTCAAAAGTAAAGGCGGTGAATTTTTCACCGCCTTTTTCAATTCAGATCATATGAGCCGATCAGATGCCGTTAATAGGCATATTCCTTGAACAACGGATCAACCGATCCGTTCCATTCGGTTTCATATTTGTCCAAAAATTCTTCGGCCAAAGTACGTCCGCTTTCTGCAACGTCTTCAAGACCGTCAAGGAAGTGGCTTTCATCGTCGCCATAGCTATCCATACGGCCCCGGCTTTTAAGGCCCTGCTTGGATATTGCGACAACGTCTTTGGCAAGATCCTGAACCGTGCCGTTCTTGAATTTGGTCGCAAGGGCGGTACGCGGAACGTCGCTGCGTAATGCTTCGCGTTCTGCCGGGTTAAGGTCACTGACCAAATCCCACGCCGCATCAAGGGCTATGTCATCATAAAGCAAACCAACCCACAAGGCAGGCAGTGCACAGATACGACGCCACGGGCCACCATCGGCCCCACGCATTTCAAGAAACGTCTTAAGACGCACTTCCGGGAACGCGGTGGTCATGTGATCGGACCAGTCATTCATGGTCGGACGTTCACCGGGCAACACATCAAGTTTGCCATCCATGAAATCACGGAACGACTTGCCCGCTGCATTGATGTATTTGCCATCGCGATAGACAAAATACATCGGCACATCCAGCATGTAATCGACATAGCGTTCAAAGCCAAAACCGTCTTCAAAAACAAATGGCAGCATGCCGCAACGGTCCGGATCGGTATCAGTCCAGACATTGGATCGTGCGGACAAGAACCCGCTTGGTTTGCCATCTACAAACGGGGATGCAGCAAACAAGGCGGTCGCGACCGGCTGTAAGGCCAAGGACGTTCTGAATTTCTTGACCATGTCGGCTTCGGACGAAAAGTCCAAATTGACCTGAATGGTCGAGGTCCGCAGCATCATGTCCAGACCAAGTTTCCCGACCTTGGGCATATAGTCGCCCATAATCTTGTAGCGGCCCTTGGGCATCCACGGAATGTCTTCGCGCGGCCATTTCGGATTATGACCGACCCCGAGCATGTCAACGCCAAGGTCACCGCAAATTTCGCGAATTTCATGAAGATGGGTATGCACTTCACCACAGGTCTGGTGAATGTTCTTAAGCGGGGCACCCGACAATTCGATCTGTCCGCCCGGTTCAAGCGATACAGAACATTTGTCTTTGGTCAGGGCAATGACATTGCCGTTTTCAATGATCGGGTCCCAGTCAAAACGCGCCACCAGCGCATTCAGAAGGGCTTTGACACCACGATCACCTTCATAGGGAATGGGGCGAAGGTCATCGCGGGTAAAGGCGAATTTTTCGTGTTCGGTGCCGATGGCCCAGTCTTTTTTCGGCTTACAGCCGGACTCAAACCATTCGACAAGCTGGCGCCGGCTTTCAATTACCGGGCTATCACCAGTGGAGGCGCTGACAGTCATAAGGGCTTCCCCTAATTTCTCGTAACCGGTCGGTGAGACCAATCGCCGATGCGATCCTGAAACACAGTCAATGCAGCAATTGCCGCCGTCTCGGCACGCAGGATGCGCGGGCCAAGGCTTACAGGCGTTGCAAAAGGCTGTTTGCGTATATGTTCAAGTTCGTCGGCGCTAAAGCCGCCTTCGGGTCCAATTACGATTGCATGGTTAACAACATTGGTATTGTCGATAGCCGAGCCAGCGCCCTTTGCCAATAGCTGACTTAGCACATCACCAATTGGTGACCCGCTTCCTGTTTCGTCACAGAACAAAAGATGGTGATTTTCTGCGACATTTGCGACCCAATCCAACAATCGAACCGGTTCACAAATTTCAGGCACAGTCAGGCGTTCACATTGTTCGGCGGCCTCAATCACCTGTGCCTGCAGACGATCAAGACGCACCTTGTCGGTGATACCGTGCTGGGTAATCACCGGCTGCAATCTTTCGACACCCAGCTCGACCGCCTTTTCAATCAGAAAATCAAGGCGCTGCTTTTTGATCGGTGCAAAAACAAGAGTCGGTCCGACTTCATTGCCCTGTTCTCGTAATTGGCGCTCGGCGGTGATCCTGCCTTTCTTTTTGCGAAGTTCGCTGATCGTCCCTAGCCACTCGCCATCCAGCCCGTTAAAAATCTTAACTGGCGTTCCGGGCTTGAGCCGCATCACATGTTCAAGGTAATGAGACTGTTCAGGCGCAAGTTCGATCTCGCCCCCTTGCGTGATAGGGTCACGGACGAAAAGGCGCTGACGGGCACGGGTGGCATCTGCTGTCATGTAGGTCCCCAAAGCCGTTTTACGGCATCGTGAAAAGTTTTTTGTTAGATAGGCCATTTATGACACAGGTCAACCAACCAATACAGAATACCAAGAACGATATGCCGCAAGACGGTTGGATTGATCGGCTTATGCCCCCTTCTGTGCGCCCCTATCTAAAACTTTTGCGTCTCGACCGGCCGATTGGAACGTGGCTTTTGCTGTTACCGTGCTGGTGGTCAACCGCGATGGCCGGTGGTTTAAGTTCCGATATAACGGCAAAGCAGATCGTGATCATGATGGCGCTGTTTGGGCTTGGCGCCATCATCATGCGCGGTGCGGGATGTGTCATCAATGATCTGGCTGATCGTAACTTTGACGGCAAAGTCGAACGCACCACCACCCGCCCACTGCCAAGTGGTCAGGTCAAAGTATGGCAGGCATTGCTGTTTCTTGGCTTCATGATGCTGTTGGGCTTGGCCATTCTTGTTCAGTTCCGGATTGAAGCGATCATTGTCGGCATCTGTTCGATCCCGATCATTGTCACCTATCCCTTCATGAAGCGGATCACCTATTGGCCGCAGGCCTGTCTTGGCCTTGCCTTTAACTGGGGTGCGCTTGTCGGGTGGACAGCAGTCACCGGCACGGTCGAACCCGCCGCGATTGCCATGTATGCCGCAGGCTTTTTCTGGACGCTGGGTTATGACACCATCTATGCCCATCAGGACAAGGATGATGATGCCAAGATCGGCTTAAAATCGCTGGCCTTGCGGCTGGGGGATGCCACGCCCAAATGGGCCAAGGGGTTTTATACCATGACCACCTTGCTGCTTGGCATTTCCGGGATGCTGGCCGATTTGCACTGGTCGTATTTTGTACTGCTGGGTCTTGCGGGCATTCATTTGGGTTGGCAGGTCGCGACAGTTAAACTTGATGATGCCGCCAATTGCCTGAAACGGTTTAAATCGAACCGCGATTACGGATTATTGGTTTTGGCCGCAATTGTCATTTCCCATTTAATTGCAATTGCCTGATAACAGCACACACAGGGTTGGGGTTTTGAAACCACACACCATCTGTCTGTTTTTGTGACATTTATAAGGGCGCGTTTATGGCCGCACCGCTTGCCTTGATGATTGCGGGCCTGATCCTTGCCGGGGTTGGGGCCCAATGGTTTGCATGGCGCGCAGGTGTGCCTGCCATTGTCTTGCTTTCCGCCCTTGGACTGATCCTTGGCCCGGGGACAGGCTTGCTTGATCCGGTTGCTGATTTCGGCCCGTTGCTTCAGCCCTTGATCGCCGTTGCTGTCGCCGTCATTTTGTTTGAAGGCGGGCTTGCGCTTGATTTCCGCGAATTGCGCCACAGTGTCAGCGGTATCTTACGCCTGACCACGGCAGCCCCGCTTATTGCGTGGCTTTTAGGGACCTTGGCAGCCCATTATCTGGCCGGGTTGGAATGGCCGGTCGCAGCCCTGTTTGGCGGGATCATGATCGTCACGGGGCCAACAGTAATTGCCCCGTTGCTGCGCCACGCCCGACTATCCAAACATCCCGCCACGCTTTTGAAATGGGAAGGCATCGTCAATGATCCAATCGGGGCTTTGTTTGCCGTTCTGGTTTACGAAATCATTGTCGCCCTTGAACGGGGTAACGGATTAAGTGGCGCGATTGGCCATCTGGCCTTTAACGTCTTTATTGCCGTTGCGATTGGCCTTGTTGCCGGTTTTTGCACCGTGCAGGTCTTTCGCCGAGGCTGGATCCCGGAATTTCTTAAGGCGCCATTGGTTTTAGGCGTCTTGCTGACTTGTTTTTCCGGGGCAAACATTGTTCAGGAAGAAACCGGTCTTTTGGCCGTCACGGTTCTGGGACTTGTCATTGGCAATGCACATCTGATGGCGATTGATGAAATCCGCCGGTTTAAAGAAACCCTGACCGTCATTCTGGTTTCAAGTGTCTTCATCATTCTGACCGCGACGTTGAAATGGTCGATGGTCGAAGAATTGACATGGGGCCATGGCCTGTTTGTTGCCGTGATGCTGTTTGTTGTCCGCCCGGTATCAATCATGGGCGCGCTCAGCTTTTCAAAAATTGAATGGCGTGAACGGCTTTTGGTTGGCTGGATCGCACCGCGCGGGATTGTTGCCGTCGCGGTGTCGGGGCTGTTTGGCACCGAACTTGTCCATCTTGGCTATGCCGATGGCGCACTTTTGATCCCGCTTGCCTTTGCCATGGTGTTTTCAACCGTGGTTCTGCACGGGTTTTCCATTCGTCCGATGGCGCAGCATCTTGGGCTGGCGGTGAATGGCCCGCCCGGCGTTTTGATTGTTGGCGCGCATCAATGGACCATTGATCTGGCAACCCGATTGGACGAACTTGATATTCCCGTCGTGATTACCGATTCACGGTGGCATGCCCTGCGGCCTGCCCGTGAAGCGGGCCTTACCACGTTCTACGGCGAAGTTTTATCTGAGGTGTTTGAACATCACCTTGATACCAGCGCGCTTGGCAAATTAATCGCCGCCACCGACAACGATGCCTATAACACGCTTGTCTGCAGCGATTTCGCCCCTGAATTTGGCCGTCGATCCGTCTTTCAAACCGGCATTCACCGCACATCAGAAGATCGCAGCCGCCACAGTGCCAACCAGACGCTGGGCGGATTACCGTTTTGCGCAGAACCGCTGACCACGGATGATATCCGGCGAAATTATCGCAGCGGAATATCTGTTCGCCAAACCCGGCTAACCGACGGTTTCGGATGGGATGATTTCATAGCCCTTCACGCAGAAACACCGACTGTTCTGGCAATGGTGCGCGGCAATCAATTGTTTATCGGAAACGACATCCCCAAAGCCAAACCGCGCGATGTGATCTTGTATCTTGGGGCCGGCGATACAGACAGCCCATCATAAAGAACCGCTTGCTCATAACCCGCAAAGCCGATACTCCCGGGCACATGATCATTGTCAAAGCACCCATGCCATGACCGAGAATGTCTTTGCCGACGCCCTTGTGCCAGAAGTCGACGATCCGCAATTTGCCGATCTGATCGAAACGTTTACCGTGCCCGCACGCGTGCCGTTGGCCCCGGAAATCGAGATGTATCTTGCAACCCACATCACCCCCCTTTGGCAGGTGACCGAAGATATTCTGGGTGTGCTTGATATCCCGCCCCCCTATTGGGCCTTTGCATGGCCCGGTGGGCAGGCGATCACGCGCTATATTCTTGATCATCCTGAAATGGTGCGCGGCAAGCGTGTGCTTGATTTTGCCTGTGGCGGGGGCATGCAGGCGATTGCCTGTGTCATGGCCGGTGCAGCAGATATTCTGGCAAATGACATTGACCCGGTCGCGATCACGGCAACCCGCCTGAATGCCACGCATAACGGCGTTGAATTCGCCACCACGACCGAAAACTTTGTTGGAACCGTTGCGCCGGAAAAACGTTGGGATGTGATTTTTGCCGGTGATGTTTGCTATCAACAGGATATGGCAAATGCCGTCCTGCAATGGTTGATGGCCGAAGCCCGCCTTGGCACGCGCGTTATCCTTGCCGATCCGGGGCGGACCTATGCCCCGACGCATAATATTGACGAACTGGAAACCTATGACGTGCCAGTTGATGTCGCGGTCGAGGATACCGAAACGAAATTCACCCGCATATGGCAGCTTTTACCCGACCGTGGGTAGTCAACCATTCGCGAAAAAGCCCGGTAAACCAAATGGTCTCCGGGCTTTTGCATATACGGATTTCTATCGGCTGAGTACGATCAGCTCGCGATGCTTCTCACGCAATCATTCAACTCGTTAATGCCGCGAAACACGAACTGAATGTTTTTCGAGATATCCTGCGTGACGCTGGTCTGTTCTTCCACCGCCGATGCGACGGAATCGACATAACCGCTCACGGTTTCTGCGGATGCTGAAATGCCGTCGGTCGATTCCACCACGCGTCTGGTGATGCTCATCATCGCCTGGATCTGCGTTTCAATTTCATCGGTTGCCTTGGCTGTTTGATTGGCAAGGTTTTTGACCTCACCTGCGACAACGGCAAAGCCTTTGCCTGCTTCGCCGGCACGGGCGGCCTCGATTGTTGCATTGAGTGCCAGCAAGTTCACCTGTTCGGCAAGATCACGAATGATCTGCACCACACCGGCCATGGATTCAGACGTCGTTTCCAGATCGGCACGGACTTTGTTGGCTTCTTCGGTTTTGGCAACAATATCGGTCATCGCGATTTGCGATCTATGCATGCTTTCGCTGATTTCCTGAATCGCTGCGAGCATTTCCTCTGACGCACTGGCAACGGCTTCGGCACTGCTGCTTGATCCTTCTGCCAGATCCTTGGCCTTGCGACGTGCTTGGACCTGTCTTGTAATGTCCGTCGCATATTTCACGACTTTGAACGGGCGACCATTCATATCCATGACGGGATTGTAGCTGGCCTGTATCCAGACTTCGCGACCACCTTTGCCAAACCGCCGAAACTCGGCAACTTTATGTTCGCCGCGACGCAATGCATCCCAGAATTCTTTGTAAGGTGCGCTGTTGGCTTCTGCGGGATCAATAAAGATGCTGTGATGTTTGCCTTTGACTTCCGAAAGCTGATAGCCCATGGCATCAAGGAAGTTGGAATTGGCATTGCGAATGGTGCCATCCATGTCAAACGAGATCACGGCTTGTGATTTGTGAATGGCATCAATCTGCCCGGAAAAATCAGCAGCCTGAAGTTTCTGCGCGGTAATATCGGTCGCATATTTTACGACCTTGAACGGTCGTCCCGCCATATCCATGATCGGATTGTAACTGGCCTGAATCCAGACTTCTTTGCCACCTTTGCCGAACCGCTGATATTCAGCCGCCAGGTGTTTCCCGGAACGCAACTTGCTCCAAAATTCCCGGTATTCATCACTTTTGGCGAATTTTTCATCGACAAAGATGCGATGGTGCTTGCCCTTCACTTCGTCAAGCGAATAGCCCATGGCACCAAGGAAGTTATCGTTTGCATCAAGGATCGTGCCTTCAAGATCAAACTCGATCACCGCCTGTGATTTGCCAATCGCGTCAATCTGGCCGACATAGTCGGCGGCTTTTAATTTGCGTGCGGTAATGTCGCTTGCGATCTTGAGAACTTTGTATGGCTTGCCGCTGTTATTAAGCACGGAATTGTAAGTCGCCTGTATCCAGACTTCCCTGCCACCCTTGCCAAACCGCTGAAATTCAGCCGTAAAAGATTCCCCGGAATTTAGCCGATCCCAGAATGATTTGTATTCCGCACTTTTGGCAAATTGCCCGTCGACAAACATGCTGTGATGTTTGCCACGGACTTCTGACAGCTCATAGCCCATCAGCTTCAGAAAATTGCTGTTTGCATCAATGATCTTACCATCAAGCGAAAACTCAATCGTTCCCTGCGACTGTTTTATCGCCTGGACGATATGGCGATCATCGCCCCCTGAACCAAACATATTCCATCTCCCAAAAACACGATACGTAACAACACGCACGTGTATTCACGGCGCATATTGCATGCACCACCACTATCCTCCCAGGAGTTACCATTCAAAGTTTTGGAACTTGTGTTGCACTCCAAGTTCCATGTGGGATTGAATTTGACCGATCGTTCCTAATTCAACCGGACAAATGTTCCGCGCTGATGGCGGGTTTTCCTAAATCCCACGATAACAGTATGATTTTGCACCACTTATTTCGCCACTCTTACATAAAGAGCAAGGATATTAAACTAGTCGTATGTATATATAGGGTCGAATTTACGATGATTACAGGGTGCAGGTCATTTTATGGGAAACCGGGCGGCGACGGCTGTGCGGAAAGCCTGATCGTCGATCATGCGCAGCACAAACTCCGGTTGCATGACGTATCCTGCCCGTCGTGCAAGATGGTCAATCATGTCCCATTGATTAAGCGCCTTAAACCTTCGCCCCTGTGCCTCTATCGCCGAGACGGCAAAAATATCACTCTGATCAAATACATGCCCGGCAACCGATTGATATATCCCGACATGATCGGGCATCACACCACAATCAAGTTCGATATCGCGCCCATGAAGCTGTTGATAGCTGTAATGGCTCGGCACAGATTCCGTGACATGCATATGGCTGAGTTGATTGGCGGTAAGCCAGGTGACTGCAACACGTACCTTTGTTCCCGGTGACGGGGCCAATGTGGCGGGTATCGCGCCATAGCCGGTCATATGCGCGGAATAGACGATGTCATGATGATCCATCCAGCCATGAGTGACCAGAATCGCATCTGACAGGTTCTGATGGGAAAATTTCCGGCTTAGTTGCACCGGCGCACGATTTGACCCGACCGCGAGAACCGGCATCCGGCCATGGGCCAGACGCGCAATATCGCCCTGTCCGACCGGCTCACACGCACCGGCTTTAAACAGGAAATCATGGTCAGGCGCGGCATAAGGATACAAAAACGCGCGCAGGAGTTCCTGCGCGCGTGGATGTTGTTCGATCTGTGCGCGCAACACGGGGTCCGTGATGGTCTGCGCGTCAGAAAGCGAAAACATGGTTTGGTCTTTCCGGCTTAGCCTTCGACGACGCGATAACGGCAATTGCAGTTATCGACATACTGCCATGCCAGTTTTGACCAGGCTTTCTCGGCATCTTCAAAGGTTGCAAACGGACCGTGGCGTTCTTCTTCGCCACCGACCGGCGTTTCGAATTCGGTGGTTTCATATTCACCACCAACAACCCAGTATTCTTCGAGGCGTTCAACGCGATAACGCGAATTTGCATCATCAACCGACTGCCAGGCCATTTTCGACCAGTGCTTTTCTGCGTCTTCGAAGCTGCCAAACGGACCAATTTTGGTTTCTTCGCCAACCGGCGCGTCAAAACCTGTATCCTGATAGGTGCCCCCGATAACCCAATATTTGGCCATCTGTGCGTCCTTCATGTTTTGGTAAGTTGCCAATGCGCGTGTTGTGGGCCACGCGACTCATAATCTAACCCATGTATAACCAAATGATGCGCCAACCAAAACCGCAAAATTATGTCTGATCATGCAACGCAGCATCCCGTATATATTTGGGGAGCAGTTTGTAAAGTTGCAAACCGTCGCTTTGACCAACAGCAAGGTTGTTCCAAAGCGCCCCACCGCGTATGAAGACAGACATATTTTAAAGATCAGCAGATGACAGGTGCCATGCCCTATCAATCCCTTCGTGACTTCATGGATGCGCTGGAAAAAACCGGCCGTCTTGTTCGCGTCACAGAACCGGTTTCCCCCAATCTTGAAATGACCGAAATTCAAACACGCCTTCTGGCCGAAGGTGGCCCTGCGGTTCTGTTTGAAAATGTTGTCGGGGATGATGGCAAAAAATACGACATGCCGGTTCTGGTCAATCTGTTTGGCACGGTGGACCGGGTTGCTGCGGGCATGAACCGCAAGCCCGAAGAACTGCGCGAAGTTGGCGAAACGCTGGCCTTCCTTAAACAGCCTGAACCACCTGCCAGTCTCCGCGAAGCCTTTTCCATGCTGCCATTGGCCAAAACCGTGATGGCGATGAAGCCCAAAACGGTGACGAAGGCCCCGTGTCAGGAAATCGTCCTTCAAGGCGATGATATTGATCTCACAAAAATCCCGGTTCAATCCTGCTGGCCGGGCGAGCCTGCACCCTTGATCACCTGGCCGCTGGTTGTTACCCAAGGCCCGACGGCCGGGGAAAAAGGCGGCGATAAACGTGATGTGTTTAACCTTGGCATCTATCGCATGCAGGTGCTGGGCAAAAACAAAACCATTATGCGGTGGTTAAAACATCGCGGTGGCGCTCAGCATCATGCCCGCTGGAAAAAAGAAAAACCCGATCCGCTGCCAGCCGCCATTGTGTTGGGTGCCGATCCCGGCACCATTTTGGCCGCCGTCACACCCGTTCCTGATACCCTGTCGGAATACCAGTTTGCCGGCTTGCTGCGCGGGGAGAAGGTCGAACTGGTTGATTGTAAAACCGTTCCGCTGAAAGTCCCGGCAACGGCCGAGATCATTCTGGAAGGCTACGTATCACTTGATGAATATGCGCCTGAAGGGCCATATGGCGATCACACTGGCTATTATAATTCGGTCGAAGACTTCCCGGTCTTTACCGTGACCGCAATTACGATGCGTAAAGACCCGATCTATCTATCGACCTTTACCGGCCGTCCGCCAGATGAGCCATCGGTTTTGGGCGAAGCCTTGAACGACGTCTTCGTCCCGTTGCTTCAACAACAGTTCCCCGAAATCGTCGATTTCTGGCTACCGCCCGAAGGATGCAGCTATCGCATCGCGGTCGTATCGATGAAAAAGGCTTATGCCGGTCATGCCAAGCGCGTGATGATGGGGGTTTGGTCGTTCCTGCGTCAATTCATGTACACCAAATTTGTCATCGTGGTGGATGACGACATTGATGTGCGCGACTGGAAAGACGTCATGTGGGCGATTTCAACCCGGATGGACCCGGTGCGCGACATCACCACCGTCACCGACACCCCGATTGATTATCTTGATTTCGCATCCCCGGTCAGTGGCCTTGGCGGCAAGCTTGGCCTTGATGCCACCAACAAACTTCCCGGAGAAACCAACCGGGAATGGGGTGAGAAGATTTTTATGGATGATGACATCATTGATCGCGTCGATCAGAAATGGGATCGCTATGGTTTGCCCGGATCGGGTAAGAAAATCTGGAAAGACTAGGTTCACGGCATCAAATCCCGTGAAAGACCATATCCAATGCGTTGGTGAGGGGGAAGGCATCTTCAAACTCACCAACTTTCTCTGCCAAATCTGATGCGCTAAGCGTTGCGATGAACTGGGGCAAAAGCACCCATACATCGCCACCAATCTGTATTGTAGGATTGAGCCTGTCGGCAGGTATCGGAAATTCTGACATCGGCTTTAACGGGACAACGACGCGTGTGCGAAGATCTGAAAGAAGATCGGACTGCACATCAACGACGTAGCCTGCTTCAAACCGGAAAATATCGCCCCTTGCCATCAGAACTTCCGGTGCAATGCCAACGGAATGCCCTGTCGATCAACATAGCTATTGCTGGCTTCCAAGGCGGCTTTGTTATCCTGCTGCCAAAGGGCCGCACGTTGTTTGACAACCGCCTCCCTCAAACCAAGCTCTGCTGTTCGGGAAATATTGATCCCCAAAGCCTTCGCTTCGTTCAACAGTTCAACATCAAGACTAATATTGGTCGCCTTTCGCTGTGGCTTCGCGGAAGAAACCGTCATTTGAACCCCGCTTTCATGCGCATATCGCTTGCGCATATTCTACCAACAAACAGACGCCGACTCAATTCCGGAAAAAGAACCAGTGATCACCGTTCCCTGTGGCCTGTTCCGAGTAAAAGAACTGCGGCGCATCACACATGAAATCATCAATTCGGATTGAAAAGTTACATAACTTCTCATCGCCGATCACTTCGCCCATATATTCAACGCTGTTTTCCTGCCAGCTCATGACCGGCGGCGCGGTTTCGTCATAAAGGCACAGGGCAAACTGCTCGGAACTTTCAAACGGGATATAGCGGATTTCGCTTTGATCCTTGCCACCATGATTGGTCACAAACAGCAATGCGAATTGCGGGCCTTCAGGACTGTCAAGATCAAGCCAACCGGCAATCCGGTCGACCACATCATCACAGGTAAAATCACCGGTCAGCATTTGATGACGGTAGTTTTGGGCATATTGCCCGCCCTGAATGCGCATCTCGCTGTAAAGTTGGGCCGCAGATACCGGGTCGGTCTGGCCATCGGCATTGAGCGTCCAGACACCATCCGCGTTCGGGTTTTCATCGGCCTGAGCGATTTGACCACCCCAAGCGATCAGAACCAGCCCAACCAGCAAAACCGCCCATCGCGCAAACTGGTTCTTTGATTTTTCCCGGTGGGTTGCAAATTTCATCTAATCGGGTCCTGAAATGATCGGTGACTTTATTTTTCCATTATAACAGGAAGATGGTTCCGTATGGCAAAAGACATGCCCTTGCTGATCGACCTTTTGTCTGCCAACTCTATGATCAGAAGCTTGGCACATCACATTGCAGGGGTCTTTTTCTTTCGGGCCTTTGCGAATGCGTTTCTGCCCCCTATAACATAGCCTAAGAACCACATTCCGACATGAGGGAGCCTCCATGCCCAAGACCGACATGACACTTGATCGCATCAACGATTTGCTGGCACGCGCAAAAAAGGCCGGTGCGGATGACGCAGATGCCGTCTATGTCGAAGGAACGTCGCTTTCGGTTGCGCAACGTCTGGGCAAGCTCGAGAAGCTTGAACGTTCCGAAGGGGCCGATCTTGGCCTGCGCGTTCTGATTGGCAAGCAACAGGCTGTTGTATCCTCGTCCGATACCAGCGAGGCCGCCCTTAACGAACTTGTTGAACGCGCTGTTGCCATGGCGAAAAACGCACCTGAAGATCCCTATTGCGGTATTGCCGATCCTTCCGAACTTGCCGAAACGTTCGATGTTGACGCGCTTGAACTCTGTGAACCGGGCGAAGTTGATCAGGCAAAAATGATCGAATGGGCGACGGCTTGTGAAGAAGCTGCACGGTCGGTCGAAGGCATCACCAATTCCGAAGGATCGGAAGCCGGTTGGGGACGTCATCAAGTTACGCTGGCCGCCACCAATGGCTTTGCCAATTGCTATGCCGGGTCAGGCAGCCATATCTCGGTATCGGTCATCGCCGGTGCTGGTACAGGCATGGAGCGCGATTATGATTATGACAGCGCGGTGTTTTCAACCGATCTGCGCGATCCGGTCGATATCGGCAAACAGGCAGCAGAAAAAACGCTGCGCCGTCTGAACCCGCGCAAAGTCAAAAGCACGCAAGTGCCGGTGATTTATAGCCCACGTGTGTCATCCTCAATCGTTGGGCATCTGTCTGGTGCCATCAATGGATCGGGCATTGCACGTGGGACCAGCTTCCTTCTTGATGCAATGGGCAATGAAATCTTTGCCCCGCATATCAACATCGTTGATGACCCGCACCGCAAACGTGGCCTGCGGTCCAAGCCGTTCGATGCCGAAGGGGTGGCAAACCAGAAACGGTATCTGATCGAAAACGGTGTTTTGAAAACCTGGGTCATGGATTTGCGATCTGCACGCCAACTGGGCCTGAAATCCACCGGCAACGCATCGCGTGGGGCCGGTAGCCTTCCGGGGCCTTCGACCACCAACCTTTACATGGAACCGGGAACGATTTCCCCCGAAGATATGATCAAGGACATCAAGCAAGGCCTTTACATCACCGAGATGATCGGCAGCAGTGTGAATGGTGTCACCGGCGATTATTCGCGCGGTGCATCCGGGTACTGGATTGAAAATGGTGAACTGGCCTATCCGGTGTCTGAAATCACCGTTGCGGGCAATCTCAAAGAAATGTTCAAAACCGTGGTTCCGGCAAACGACCTTACATTCAAATACGGCACCAATGCCCCGACATTGCGTGTTGATGGCATGACATTGGCCGGGCAGTAACCGCACACTTTCCATGCATCGTTGTTAATTTAGAACACCCGGTCAGATGTCTGACCGGGTGTTCTTTTTTCAGGTTGGAAATTCTGTCCTAAGCGGTGCGGATGGTATCAACAAAATGATCTGTCGCCCCCTTAAGCGTCGTAAAGTTTTGCGACAGCATGCTGACCGCACGCAAAACATCCGACGATGCAGAACCCGCTTCGTTTACCGCAGAACTAACAGTTGCAATATTTGAGCTGACCACAGTTGTCCCGGTTGCGGCCTGTTCAACATTGAACGCAATCTCGCGGGTCGCGGCACTTTGTTCCTCAATCGCCGAGGATATTGTGGCGATGATCCCGTCCATTTCCCCAACCGTTTTGCCGATTGCCTCTATCTGATTTACGGCACTGCCTGTACGCGATTGCAGATTATCGACATAACGTGCGATTTCCTCGGTTGCCTTGGTGGTTTGATCCGACAGGTTTTTGACCTCGTTGGCGACCACGGCAAACCCGCGACCGGCTTCCCCGGCGCGCGCGGCTTCAATTGTTGCGTTAAGCGCCAGCATGTTGGTTTGATCGGCGATCTCGGAGATCATTTTAAGGACTGTTGCAATGCCTTCGGATGCATCAACCAGTTCTTTCATATCTCTTTGGGTTTGACGAACTTGCCCGACCGCATTGCGCGCAACTTCCGAGGAATGGACGACTTGTCGGTTGATTTCCTCGATCGAGGTATTGAGTTCTTCAGTCGCGGATGCAACAGAATGCACATTGCCGCTGGCCTGCTCGGTGGCAGAAGCGACCGTTATGGTTTGCTCGGACGCCGAACTTGCCAAGCGCGACATGGCATCCGCCGTCGCCTGAAGCTCTACCGCGGCGGCTGCAACTGTTTCAATGATCTGCCCAACATCGGTGTTAAAGGTATCAGCCGTGGTGTTCATGAAGGCACGCTGAACTTCTTTGGCACGTTTTTCGTCTTCGATTGCCTTGGCTTCAAGTTCATCATTACGAATGGCGTTGTCCTTGAATACCTGAACTGCGCCTGCCATTTGTCCGATCTCATCCTTGCGGCTCTGCCATGGAATGACGACGGTCAGATCATGATCGGCAAGCTTGCGCATTAGGGCCGTGATCGCAATGATCGGTTTGGACAAACGATCCCCGATCAGGACGGCAACCGCAATACCCAAAACCATTCCAATCACGGATGCGATCAGAATTTCCATTTCCGCCAAACCGATTTCATCAATCACACGTTCAAAAATCGAATGTTCGACCGCTGCAATTTCGGCGGTAAGTTCTTCGGTATCGCGAATGATCAGGTCTGCGGCAGTTTTCATATCGCCATTAACTGTGTCGACAATGGTCAGCTCGTCCGCACGGATTTTATCAAAAGCCGAACGATAATCTTCAAACAGGGTCATGGCATCATTAAGAACCAGCTTGTCTTCCTGACTGCTCATGAACGGCCCAAGATCCAAAAGCCCTTTTTCGAGCATCCCGAACTCGCTCGCAGCCTTTTCGCCAAAGCTGTCATCCTGACGACCGATCAGAATGTTGGCGTAAAGTCGGGCCAGCAAAGCATGTTCACGGGCTGCTACCGCCTTTTTAAGGACCTCGATATTTCCCGATGATTCGGCGCGTGCAATCAATGCATTAAGATCTGCAACAACTTTGATCCCGTCGGGTTCCAGCCGTTCGACAATAAGTGCGTGATACTCATCGCTCAAAATTTTGATTTTTTCGAAATCTTTCAGATATCGCTCCAGCGTTGTCGAAATTTCCTCGACACGGGCTCGATGTGCGTCAGATGCAAAACTGTTTAAGGCCTTGTCCAGCAATGGCCGAATGATCGCCGCTGTTTGGAAAACCTTCTCGGCATCTTCGGCGTGTCCTGTATTTGCAAACTCGCGTGCATGGCTGGTAAAGCGCAGAAATTCGACTTCGATCTTGGCAATAAGTCCGGCTTCCTCGACATGGATGGCATATTCATCCACATCGTGCGAAACGCGTACAAAGCTGTAATACGCGAAAGCCAACGCCGAAATCAGAACGACGAGTACGCTTGCAAAACCTAACAGGATTTTGGTTCGCACCCTTAGATTTTCCAAAACCCCGACACGCGATTGAATTGACGATACGTCGGCTGTCATCCGAATTCTCCCTTCTGCCACTGCACCCCGAAACACCATTATGGCAAAGCATGAGAAATACCCCTTTCCATACTCCCCCCACAGGAACCCCGTGCAACACTATCCCATGACATATGGTCAACCTATGAGCGAATAAAAGAAGGCGTTATGAATTAACCACAGCAAACTGGAACCATTCAAAAATAAGCAACCCATGCGCTTGCACTAAACCAAGCCAACAGGAAATTCCCTACTCTTAAGGATGATATTCTCTTGCCATGGTTGCATTCGAATGCGCGTTTCTCTGGAAATAGCAGGTCCGTGACTGCCAAAAATCAATCGGCGGCAATTTGCAAAAGTACCTGCCCGTGGCGCTGATCGTCCGCGGCACTGTCATTGTGCTGCATTGCATAGGCAGATGGCACCATTAACCGCACCGGATAAGGCGACAATGTGATTTCGCACGGAAGCTTACCTGCACTTTCGCCATCAATCTGCAAGGGTGCGGGGCCGCAATGGCTTTCAATCGTGATGCGCTCCGCCCGCACGACGGAAACGTCGGTCTGTTCGTGCAAGCGATTAAGGGTCAGGGCCAATCCGTAACGCGATAAGGCACCGATGCTATTTCCGGGCATTAAAACCACGTCAAAGGCATTGTCAGTCAGTTTTGCACTCGGTGATATGATGAACGCGCCACCATAATGTTGGGCATGGGTAACAACGACGCCGGCAACCCGATAGTTTTCCCGGCCAATATTCACTTCAAAATCACGATGGCGCGGAAAGATAATATTGCGGATACCTTCAAGAACATACGCCCCCTTACCGATCATGCGTTTAAGCTTAAGCGACACATTGGCAACGGTATCGGCATCCGTCCCCATTCCGACCATCAGGAAGAATGCCCGCCCGTTTACCAAGCCCGGGCGAACCCAGACCATGCCGGGATTGTTGATATAATCGGCAACGGCCTGGGCTTTGCATTCCAGCCCGACCTCAACGGCCAACACATTGGCCGTCCCCAAGGGGATAACGCCAAGGGGTGGTACCTCATGCCCGTCAATCTGGGCATCAAGCAACCCGTTCAGGGCCTCGTTTAACGATCCATCCCCACCTGCAACGAACAGACGCTGATGTGCACGCACTTTGCGCGCAAGTTCACGGGCATGTCCGGGATGGGTGGTTTGCAACAATTCCACCTTGATCCCCGCATGCTGCAGAATCTTGGACAAAAACCGTTGTTTATTGCCACCCGCACGTGGATTGAAGATCACAGTCACACCGGCATGGGTCATTCAGAACACACTTCCGAAATAAAACCGAAATAAATCATACATACGCACTACCATATGAAAGAAAACATGTAACAGTTGCTTTACAGAACTGCGAAATTTCTGTGAACGGGTTATATGTTCGCGCGTTTTATTTTAAACCGATACTGGTTGGGGACAGTATTCGGCGTTTTAAACCGTCGGGTTCCAGCCATCCTTTTGGCAGGATACGGAGGAGCGGCAATGACAGCGATGACGCTGCAACCGCATTACCGCACGGTCTGGATTTCAGACGTCCATTTGGGGACACGTGGATGTCAGGCAGATCTTCTTTTGGATTTCCTCAATGAAGTAACGGCAGACACCTATTATCTGGTCGGTGACATTATTGATGGCTGGCGGCTTAAGAAAAGCTGGCATTGGCCGGAAAGTCATCACGCCGTTATCACGACAATCATGGAAAAGGCAAAAAATGGCGCCAAAGTTATCTTTGTGCCCGGAAACCATGATGAATTTGCCCGCGAGTTTGTCGACATGACATTCGGGCATGTCGAAGTTAAAATGAACGACATTCACGAAACAGCCGATGGCAAACGCCTTTTGGTCATTCATGGCGATGAATTTGACGGGGTTGTTAAATACGCCAAGTGGCTCGCCTATCTTGGCGATACGGCTTACAATTTCGCCATTACGCTTAACCGCTATTACAACGGTATTCGCCGTCGCCTTGGCTATGGATATTGGTCGCTTTCGGCCTATCTTAAGAACCGGGTGAAAAATGCGGTTCAATTCATCTGCAACTTTGAAAACGCCGTCGCTCACGCCGCTGCCAAACGCAAGGTGGATGGTGTGGTTTGCGGGCATATCCATCATGCCGAAAAACGCATGATCGGGGATGTGCTTTATTGCAATGACGGTGACTGGGTCGAAAGCTGTACCGCGCTTGTCGAAGACATGGATGGCAAGCTGGAACTACTTCATTGGGCCGAAATGCGTCAAATGGCCATGACCCATTCCACACCCGGTCGCGATGCCGCCAGTGCGCCGTCGCTTGGCCTTGGTAAACTGATTTCCATGTTCCGTATCGCCCATGCTTCGGGCAGTTCCGCATCCAACGCGTCCCAAAAGCGCGATGATGCACCGATTGGAAAGACTGCATGAAAATACTGATCGTAACCGATGCCTGGTATCCACAGGTCAACGGTGTTGTCCGTACCCTTGAAACCGTACGGGGCGAGTTGGGCGAGATGGGGCATGACGTGCATGTCATCTCGCCCGATCAGTTTAAAACCATTCCCTGCCCAACCTATCCGGAAATCCGCTTGGCCCTGTTTGCCAAACGCAAAATGGCCAAAATGATCGAAGCCCTGCACCCGGTCGCGATCCATATTTCGACCGAGGGACCGTTGGGTCAGGCCGCACGGGCTTATTGCCTTAAAAAAGGCTTGCCCTTCTCGACCGCCTATCACACCCGTTTCCCGGAATATATTCATGCGCGGTGGCGCTTGCCCCTTTCGATTTCCTATCGCGGCATGCGGAAATTCCATTCGAAATCCCAATCGGTGATGGTTGCAACCGAAAGCCTGCGTCAGGAACTCTCTGATTGGGGGTTCAACAACCTTCACATCTGGTCGCGCGGGGTTGATTTAAACCTGTTTCGCCCACAGCCTGAGGCAAGCTTTGGTGATTTCCCAAAACCGCACTGGCTGTTTGTCGGACGGGTTGCTGTGGAAAAGAATATTGGTCATTTTCTCGACCTTGATTTGCCCGGCACGAAATTCGTCGTCGGCGATGGCCCGCAGCTAGGCGAGCTGAAGGGCAAATATCCCAACGCACAGTTTCTGGGCAAAAAAATCGGTGAAGAATTGGCAAACGCTTTTTCCGCCGCAGATGTCTTTGTTTTCCCCAGCAAGACCGACACCTTTGGCCTCGTTATTCTGGAAGCCTTGGCATCAGGCACGCCGGTTGCTGTCTTCCCGGTTCAGGGCCCCGCCGACATTGTCCGCGACACCAGGGCCGGTGCAATTGATGCCGACCTTCGCGAAGCTGCCATGGCTGCGTTGGAACTTAAAGGCGAAGACGCCCGCGCCTTGGCCGAACAATATAGCTGGCATAATTCCGCCAGCCAGTTTCTGCATAATCTGGCACCATTTTCCGGTGGATTTGATGGGGTTGAGGCCATTCGCATATCCCTTGATGACGCAGCACGACACATGTCAGAGGACATTAAAAGCCACACTGACAGCGATAAGACAGCTGCGCCAAACGACACGACTGCACCGATCGGTCAGCCAGCACAATAAGGTGCTGGCGCCCCGTTCGGTTACATGCAGATATGGGCGTTAAACTAGAAGTGCGATCAAGGCTTAATTGCTTCTTCACGCAAGGTTTTGCGCAATATGCGATAGGCGCCTAGGCCATTGATCGCATCGGTCCCCAACCAACGCCGGAAGGGACGCAAGATCAGATAGACCGGGCGCAGCAAGCCGAACACTTTTCGAAGCGGCACAAGTTGCGGCGCATCGGCACCTGCTGCACGCATATAGGCATGCCAACCTAAACGCAGAAATTCCGGGCGTTTTTTGAATTCACGCTGGATCGAAAAGACAAACAACAAGATGTCCCGCGCCTGCGCATCAATCATTGGCATGCGGGCATTTGGATCTTCTTCAAAATCAATAAACCCAATCTTTCCGTCGTCCCGAAGAGTCATATTTCGCAACAATGGTGCACCATGCGCCTTACCGGCATGGTGCAGTTCGGCCAAGGCCGCACCCGCAGAAGATATGTGGTCTTTGACAGCTTCCAGATTATTGGCAAACATGTCGTCTTCAATGCGCGTTTGCAAAATGCCGCCATTATCCCCAATGGCCAGCCAGTTCTGTCCGATATCAACAATGTCGGGAACAAGAACCCCTTGGCTTGCGAGTTTCCGCAAGGTGTTGGCTTCGCTTTCAAGACCTGCTTGCCCACCGGCAGACACCGTCGGGCGCAGCAAAGCAATGCCAGTAATGTTGGCAAGAAACCGCTGCAACCGGTGCCAGACTTTGTGTTTTGCCGGAACCGCCTGTTTGACCCAGATACGGCGGTTTTCCCAGCGCAGCGCAAAAACGCGCGCGCCAACACCTTGGGCTATTGTATGTTCGACAAGTAGGTGGAGTTGCTCGTTCATTTTTTTGTCTTATATGTCGCTCTTCGTCATCTGCGGACCAACAGACCGATTTTGTGCCCATCACACGTCTCCAGTGGCTTGCCGCCTATGTCCGGGCATGCTAGCAACAGCGCGTGTAATAAATCTTATTTTGAGGCCATATCCATATAGATAGTATCGAATTGATACAATCGGAAATGGCGCGAACGACCAGGAAGAGATCATTGCGAAATAATCCGATGGACCCGACTGCTGAACACTGGGGCACTTGGCCGATGGTCAAGCGCATCGTGCAGGATGCAGTAGCCCCCTATTTCGGCAAAATTGTTCTCGCTTTGATTTGTATGGCGCTGATGGCGGGTGCCACAGGCGGCTATGCCTATTTGATGGATCCCGTGATTAACGAGGTCTTCGTCAAACAGAATTCTGCGATGCTCATCCCTGTTGGTGTCGCGGTTCTTTTCTCTTTTGCCCTAAAAGGCTTTGCCAACTATGGCCAGTCCGTTTTGATGAGCTATGTTGGCGGTCGTATCCTTGCCGACATTCAAAACAAGCTATACGCCCATGTCATCCGCCTCGACATTGGCTTTTTCCACAGCACAAACACCGGAAAACTGATCACGCGCTTCACCAGCGATATCTCTTCCATGCGTGCTGCCGTCTCTGTTGCCCTTACAGGGTTCGGTAAGGATTTACTCACAGCCCTCGTCCTGATTGGCGTGATGTTTTATCAGGATTGGCAATTGGCGATCATTGCCTTCACGGTTTTTCCTGCTGCCATTTTGCCAATTGCGCGTTTGGGCAAACGCATGCGCAAAGTCTCGGCCAATACCCAGCAACAGATCGGTGAATTTGCCACCCTTCTTGAACAGACTTTCCAGGGCGTTCGCCATGTAAAAGCCTATGGCATGGAGCCATACGAATGTTCGCGTATGGAAAAACTTGTCGAGACGGTTTTCAAACTCAGCTTCAAGGCACAAACCGTCAGCGCGCGGTCATCCCCGATCATGGAAACGCTGGGCGGTGCAGCGATTACCACCATCATCATTTACGGCGGCAGCCGGGTGATTGATGGCGCAAGTGATCCGGGCAGTTTCTTCTCGTTTATTACCGCCCTTTTACTGGCCTATGAACCGGTCAAGCGCCTTGCCAATATCAATATGAGCTTGCAGTCGGGTCTTGCCGCATCCCAGCGTGTCTTTATGGTTCTTGACCTTGAACCTGAAATCAAAGATGCCCCGGATGCAACAGAGTTGAACATTTCGGGTGGGAACATCAATTTCAACAAGGTGTCCTTTGCATATAACCCGGAAATCACCGCTCTTCGCGATATTGATCTTGAAATCAAGGCAGGCGAAACCGTCGCCCTTGTCGGGCCATCGGGTGCGGGTAAATCCACCATCCTTAACCTGATCCCGCGTTTCTATGACATTGATAATGGTGCGATTAGCGTCGATGGTCAGGACATTCGTGACGTAACGCTTGAAAGCCTGCGTAAAGCTACCGCCTTGGTCAGTCAGGAAATCACCCTGTTTGATGATACGGTTCGCGCCAATATTGCCTATGGCCGTGCCGGTGCGACAGAGGCCGAAATCGAAGATGCGGCCCGCCATGCCGCCGCCCATGACTTCATCCTGCAACTTGAAGAAGGCTATGACACCATTGTTGGTGAAAACGGTGTGAAGCTTTCCGGCGGACAGCGCCAGCGTATTGCCATTGCCCGTGCGATGTTGAAAAACGCGCCGATCTTGCTGCTTGATGAAGCAACATCTGCTCTTGATACCGAATCAGAACGCCACATTCAGGGCGCACTGGCCGAGTTGATGAAGGGCCGCACCACTCTTGTCATCGCGCACCGTCTGTCGACCATTGTTGACGCGGACAAAATCTGTGTGATCAATAATGGTCGGGTAACCGAACACGGCAAACACGAAGAATTGCTTGCACTTGGAGGCGCTTATGCGAACCTTTACAATCTGCAATTCTCAGAAGAAAACGGAAACTGATCCGGGACAATTTCGGGATTTACGGGCGTGCAGTGGCATAAACGGATCATCAGAAGCGAAACCACGCGGAGCACTTTGTGCTGGCTCGCGGCAAACTATGTGCGCCTGATCCATACGACAGGACGTTGGCAAACCAAGGGTGGCGATCATCCTGCCCATTACTTGACCGAAGGCAAACCGTTCATCGTTGCTTTCTGGCACCAGCGGCTGTTGATGATGCCCTATACATGGCGTTCTGTTGGCGGGGATCGTCCGTTTAATATGCTGATCTCAGCCCACCGCGATGGGGATATCATTTCCCGTACCATTGCCTATTTCGGCCCCAAAACCATTGCGGGATCGACCGGCAAGGGCAAAGGCGGTGCTGCGGCCCTGCGGCAAATCCTGAAGGCCTTGAAGGCAGGCGAAGTTGTTGGCATGACCCCGGATGGGCCGCGCGGCCCCCGCATGCGGGCATCAGATGGCATCATTCAGGCCGCCCGGATGGGCAATGTTCCGATTTTCCCCCTGACCTATTCGGCGTCCAACCGAAAGGTGCTGGGCAGTTGGGACAGGTTTGTTCTGCCCCTGCCATTTTCCCGTGGTGTCTTTCACTGGGGCGATCCGATCCATGTTGATCGCAAACTTGACGAAGCTGGTATTGAAGCCAAACGGCTTGAACTTGAAACAGCCCTGACCAAGTTAACGCAGGACACCGACGCGGCCCTTGGCCTTAAAACCATTCCGCCTGCTGGCCCCAACGAAAAGGCAAAACAGAAACGGTCCGAGATGGCGGCGGAGGAAGGCGGTAAATGAGCCTGTTTTACGCCTATCGCGCGGCAACACGCCTGCTTGGCCCGGCTCTTTATCTGTATCTCAACCGCCGGAAAAACCGCGGCAAGGAAGATCCGGGACGGATTGGCGAACGCTTTGGTCATCCCAGTGCCATGCGCCCCAAAGGTAACCTTGTCTGGATACATGGTGCCAGTGTCGGTGAATCCCTGTCTGCCTTGCCGGTCATTGATGAAATTCGTCGACGATACCCGAATGTTTCGGTGCTTGTAACCACCGGCACTGTCACCTCGGCGGCATTGATGCATGATCGTTTGCCACACGGGGTAATCCATCAGTTCATTCCGATTGATCGGCAAGTCAGTGTGGCGCGTTTTCTCCATCACTGGAAACCGGATGTCGCACTTTGGCTTGAAAGTGATCTTTGGCCAAACATGCTGACCAAGGCCAAAAAGGCTGGCGTAAAACTGGTTCTGCTCAATGGGCGCATTTCGGCAAAAAGTTTTAAGGGCTATTCACGATTTCCGTCCTTCATTCGCCCGGTCATTGCGGCGTTTGATTTGATCCTGACCCAAAGTGTCGAAGAATCCGAACGGTTTGAAAGCCTAGGTGCAACCCATGTAAAAACCGCAGGGAATTTAAAATTCGCGGCCCCGCCGCTTCCGGCGGATGACACCGAACTTGCAAACTTGCGCGAACAGATCGGCCAACGCCCCGTCTGGCTGGCATCAAGTACCTTTGAAGGCGAAGAACGCATTGCCGCTGACGTTCACAAGGAACTGATCGCGACACATAATGGTCTTTTGACCATCGTTGTTCCACGCCATCCCAATCGTGCTGATGACATCGAAGCGGACTTGATCGCCCAAGGATTACAGGTTTCACGTCGCAGCCTCGGTCACGCGATTACACCGCAAACCGACATATATCTCGCCGATACCATTGGCGAGTTGGGCCTGTTTTATCGCATCTCCCCGATTTGCTTTATGGGTAAAACCATGTGCGCAACGGGTGGTCAGAACCCGCTCGAACCAGCCAGACTGGGTTGTGCTATTCTGCATGGTCCGGATATGAGCAACTTCATCACCATCAGCGAAGAAATGCGGGCAGCTAGTGCCTGCCGTCCCGCCGCAGACGGTGCAGATTTGACCCGTCAGGTTGGTGCACTGTTGCGCGATAGCGCAACAACGCAAAAGATTGCCGATGCAGCTCTTGCTTATGCCAATTCCAAGGCAGAAGTTCTGGATCGCACCCTTGATGCGTTGCGTCCGATCATGAGCGAAAAATCGATCAAAGAGGTGGATCATGCGTGATCCGCGTTTTTGGCAACATGACGGAATTGTCCCGACACTCCTAAGACCGTTATCGGCATTCTGGCGTGCCGGGACATGTATTCGAAACCTGACCATAACCGCCCGCCATCCCGGATGTCCGGTTTTTTGCGTTGGGAACTTTACGGTTGGGGGGGCTGGCAAAACACCAACAGCCATTGTTTTGTTCGAAATTTTAACAGCCCTTGGCCGTACACCGCATTTCGTAAGCCGCGGCTATGGCGGATCAATCGTGGGTCCACATCGCGTCGATCCGAACAATGACCGCGCCGCACAGGTTGGCGACGAACCACTTTTACTTGCCCAACACGGTCCTGCCTGGATTTCGCGCGAACGTTTCCTTGGTGCTGAAATGGCCCATGCGGCCGGCGCGGATGCAATCATTCTTGATGACGGGCTGCAAAACCCGTCCCTGATCAAGGATTGTAGTTTTGCCGTCGTTGATAGCCATTATGGCATTGGCAATGGTCAGGTCATGCCCGCAGGCCCGATGCGCGAACCCCTGCTAAGCGGCCTTGAAAAGGTCCGGGCCATTATCCTGATCGGCGATCAGACGCCAAGATTTATTACGGACCTGCCTGCGTCTGTCCCGGTACTCCGAGCACAGATCGAACCGATTAATGGTGCTGATTTTGCCAATCAAAAGGTCATGGCCTTTGCCGGCATCGGACGCCCGGAAAAGTTTTATGACAGCTTAAAACAGGTTGGGGCCGAAATCGTCAAAACCCAAGACTTTGACGACCATCATGTCTTCAGCGAGCACGAGCTGATAAACTTGCGGACACAGGCAGAACAGCTTGGCGCAACCCTTGTCACCACCCAAAAAGACCTGATGCGCTTGCCAATGGAAAGCCGCGACGGCATAAGCAGTTTGGATATTCGACTGGCCTTTGATGCACCAGATCAGCTTTCGACAATTGTGAAGACCGTACTTGCCAATGGATAAGAACAGCAAATTCTATCAAATGCGTCAGAAATACATCTCGCACCCGCTGCAGGGGTTTGGTGCATATCTGATCTATTGGCTGTTTGCCGCAATGCCCGTTGATATGGCATCCAATTTTGGCGGCTGGATTTTGCGTAAGATTGGCACAAAACTTGGCCAATCGAAAAAGGCCCGCAACAACCTTCGGCGCGCTTTTCCGGAAAAATCTGCCGAAGAAATCGAAGAAATCATCGCCGGTATGTGGGAACATCTTGGCCGCTCTGCGGCCGAAATTCCCCATCTGCACAAAATGCAGCCCAGTGGCCCCCGCATCGAGATTATTGGTGCCGAACACGGTCTGGCATCCAAAGACGACGGCAAAGCCGGACTGTTCTTTACCGGCCATATTGGCAACTGGGAAGTCAGCATGTGCATTGCCAGCGTGCTTGATATGGACATGATGAGTGTCTATCGCGCGCCCGACAATCCATGGGTTGATGGCCTGTTCATGCGCGCGCGGAAAACTTTCCGTGGGCAGCTGGTAAAAAAAGGCCCTGACGGTGCGCGTAAACTCACCCGCTTCATGAAGGAAGGCGGGCATGCCTGCATGCTGGTCGACCAGAAAATGAGCGACGGCATTGCGGTTCCGTTCTTCGGTCGGGATGCCATGACCGCCCCCGCCTTGGCGCAATTTGCCTTGAAATATGATGCGCCCATTATTCCCGTTCGTGTTGAACGTCTCGAAGGTGCGCATTTCCGTATGACGTTTTATCCGGCGCTTAATATTGAAAAGACCGGTGATCGTCGCAGGGATATTGCAAACATCATGACGGACGTGAATGCGACGATGGAATCCTGGATCCGCGAGCGCCCTGAACAGTGGCTTTGGGTTCATCGACGCTGGCCGAATTAGGATCAGGACCCATTAATTTGAGTGTTATGGCATTCATTAACTGATTACGAACCCTGATCGCGCACACTCGCAGTTCTCGCCTTTCAGAATGCTGCCAGGAGCCCTCGTTTTTTGCGCCGTTTATTGATCATTCTGTGTTTGATGGTCGCTGGATCGATTTTTATCGTTTGGCCAAGCATGGCGCTTGACCATGACAACGATAACATCCAGGAAACAGCGCGCGATATCCGTTTGCGCTTATCTGAACTCGACCTGCAACTTAAAGAACACTTGCGCAAGGCCCTGGAAGAATATGGCGACCGCCCGGTTGAATGCTCGGCCGATCAAACCAGCAAAACCCTTGCTGAATGCGTTGAAGTCGATCCATCTGGTCTGACTCAAACCACCATCACCATCGCCCATACGTATGAGAACGATGAAAACCTGATGGGGGATCTGTCCGACACCGAAGAACGGTATGCCCTGTTCACGCAGGAAATGAACAAGACCAACGATCTTTTGGCCCGCGCTGGCGCCAAACTCTACCTGAACAGTCTTGATGTCGCCCCGGAAATGGATCAGCTGCGCCGGAACGTCATCATTTATATCGAACGCAAAGAAGCCAATGAATTGCGCACCAAACAGGCACTGTTGATTGCAACGGTCGCCATTATTCTGGTTGCGATATTCTCGCTGATCTTCGCGGTTATTCAGCGTATTCGATAGCGGGTTTGGAACGAAAAACGTACTTATCAGCACCAGAAAACTTACGCTTCGTCTTCGCGCGCACCAATGATCTGATTGCCATTGCGTCTGGCATCCCCCACGGCTGAAAACTTCGCACCACCGGCACTGACCTTTGCGGCATGCACACCGCCAAAGAACATATCTTCGCGGTCCCAACGCTGCTGGTTGTCAAGACTAAGCCGATCCAGAAGGGCCGTATCAAATCCCGGTTCAACTGACAAAAGACCCTCTTCGACATGCAACCGCGGTGCGGCCACCGCACCATGAAGCGTCATGTCAAACACATCCATGTTCAGCAACACCTGAAGCATGGTGGACCGGATTCGGTTTGATCCCCCCGATCCCAAGGCAACCGCACTGCCGTCATCGCCGAGATAAAGTGCAGGCGTCATCATCGATGTCATCCGAACCCCGCAGGGCCAATGATGGAACCCATCGGGCGACAAATCTGCTTCGCCCAGCATGTTATTCATCATGATTCCGGTTTGCGGCACAACCCGACCCGATGAAGACCCGTTCGAGATCGTGGCTGCGGCAAGATTGCCATGCTCATCCACAACGGAAATATGGGTCGTGCCTTGCTGACTTAACGGTCGCTCGCCAATCATCAGACGATAGCGTTCGCAAAGCTCATCTGCCAAAATGGCCGAGGATGCGCCATATTCACCGCGCACCAGCCCTGTGGCATGAATGATCCGTGAAATGGCTTCAAGATGGCGGGCCGACCCAAAATTCCCCAAGGCCATCTCGCGCGCCAGTTTCAGGCCAAACCCAACCAGAACCCCGCCAGATGCCGGTGGCGAGTTTAAAACAAACCGCCCTTTGCGCCCGCCAACCAAAAGCGGATCCCGGATCAAAACCCGGTAAGCCGCCAAATCTTCTGCCGTCAGATAACCGCCAAATTCCTGACATTCACGCACCAATGCATGGCCAAGATCACCATGATAAAACCCATCCGCACCGGTGCGCACCAGATAGGAAATGCTTTCTGCCAAATCGGGCTGACGATGAAGGGTACCTTCATCAAGCAATTCAAACCCGCTTTCATCGGTTGATCCGGGCTTACCAAACACCGACCGGCTATCAGGCGAAAATGCCAAAAGCGGTTGAACAATCCCCATGACATAGCGTTGAAAGGCATCAAGGATAACGCCGTCACCTGCTGCAATGATCGCTGGTTCGGCCAATTGTGCCATCGGCAGTTTTGCCAGATCGCCGTGGAGCTTGAACAATCCGGCAATCACACCGGGTGTTGCCACCGATCCATAGCCGCCGTGAAATTCCTGACTTACACCACCGGCGAAAGTCGCAAAGCGGCTTTCAAATTCCAGATCTTCGCGCGGACGTTTTTCAAGCGGGGTTTCAACAAAGAAATCATAAAGTCTGGGCGGTTTTCCTTCTGGTCGGGCCATAACAAACCCGCCCCCGCCAAGGGATGCCAAAACAGGCTCCGCAACGCATGCCGCCCACATTGCTGCAATCACCGCATCAAACGCATTGCCACCTTCATCAAGCACACGAGAAGCAGCGCGTGCGGTGACATCATGTCCTGCGGCAACGGCCCCGTGTGTTTTCATGGCATGCGTTTCCCATCAATTGTTGGCGTTTGCCGCCTTTTGCGCCTCGTCCATCGGCGGAACCAGCAATTGGGCATCCACCCGGGCGGCCCCGACATTGATCCGCCAATCAAGATGCGGCCCGGTTGCCCGCCCAGACGCCCCGACCTCGCCAATCAAATCGCCCTGTTTAACAACCTCACCAACCTTCACATCAATTTCCGAAAGATGCAGAAATGCCGAAACCATGCCAAGTCCGTGATCGATAAACAATGTCGCACCCGAAAAATACATATCAGGATGGGCAAGGGTCACAATCCCGTCGGCCGGGGCGACAACCGGCGTTCCGGTCGGAACGGCAACATCCACCCCCCAATGTGGGGCTCGCGGTTCGCCATTTAAAATACGTTGTGATCCATATACACCACTGATCGGACCAAGAACCGGCCAGATGAACCCGTTTTCAAGGAATTTCTCGGTAAAGCGTTCCGTTCGGGCTTCGCGGGCCTGACGCGAATCATCCTTGATCCGGCTCATCACTTTTGGATCAGGTGTCACCATTTTCGGCGGCAGGCCATCAATGCGTTGAATGTTGAATTCACGGTCACCGATGTCATAGGCAAATTCTTCGACACTGCCATTCGCATGTTTAATGCTGACTTTCGCCGGGCCTTCATAATCGCGCGGGAAACCAAGGATGAACCGACCATCGGGTGCGATGGTGTCAATCGCATCGCCATCAAGCAGAACCTGAACACCGGCATCGGTTTGACCAAACACAATCCCGCCTTGAACAAACTGGCCTTGATAACTTGGCTCAGCCGCCTGAACCGACAGGCTTGCGGCCAGTAATCCGGAAACCGCCAAAAGGGTCGTGATTGCCAAACGCATTACAAAAGGCTCCCCTGCCTGTCATCGTCCTGTGGGTTCGGTTTTTTCTTTTTCGCCGGTTTTGGTTTGACCGGTTTTTCGGGCTTTGGTGTGGCAGAAATCTGACCCCGATTTTCAGAACCACGCCCCCCGCCATCTGATGCAGGGGCAGCGGCTGTGACACCTTCACCCGCCGTCATACGGGTTACGCCATCCCCCATCTCAAGATCATAGCCCTGACCAGATATGATATCAGCCGATTTTCCAACAAGATTACCATCGCCGTCGCGCACAACGGCAAAGCCGCGTTTCAGCACATTGCGATAGGAATAGCTTTCCAGAAGGCGCTCATAGCGCGCCAATCCTTCGGCTTCGCGTTGGGTTATGTTTTTAACCGCGGCCTGCATCCGCCCGGCAAGATCATTTGTCTGCTTACCTGCACGCATGATATCGCGTTTGGCATCCGATGGACGCAATCCGGCCGTCGCACGATCAAGGCGTGATTTTTGCATCTGCATGGCCGATTTCATTGCGCCATCCAAACGCAGTGCCGCATTTTCCAGACGCCCACGTTTTTCAGACAATTGTTCACGCGGACTGACCAGACGGGCGCTGATTTCGTTCAAACGTGCGCGCGCCTGCTGGGTGACATTGGCCGCAGCACGCGGCAATCGATCTGCCCAGTTATCGAGCATCTGACTGCGTTCTTCGAGCATCCTTTTAGGATCACCCAAACCACGTGCCAGACTTTCAAGGGCTGTTTTCTTTTCCACACCCAAACGGCGCACGGCCTGTGCCAGACGCAGACCGTTTTCTTCAACCTGACCAATCAGATCAATACGCACCGGCACGGCCTTTTCCGCCGCCCCGGTCGGGGTCGGGGCGCGCAAGTCCGAAACAAAATCAATCAGGGTGGTATCGGTTTCGTGACCCACTGCCGAAATTACCGGAATGTCGGAATCTGCGACCGCACGGGCGACAATTTCTTCGTTGAACGACCACAAATCTTCAAGCGACCCGCCGCCACGCGCGACAATCAAAACATCGGGCCTTGGAATTTGGCCATAGGGCAAAAGATCGTTAAACCCGCGTACTGCTTCGGCAACCTGTTCTGCCGCCCCCTGTCCCTGAACCAGAACCGGCCACAACAATACCCGGCGCGGAAAGCGATCGCGCAGGCGGTGCATGATATCGCGGATCACCGCCCCGGTGGGCGATGTGATGATGCCAATAACATCAGGAAGAAACGGGATCGGCTTTTTACGATCCGGATCAAACAGGCCTTCGGCAGCCAGTTTCTTTTTGCGTTCTTCAAGAAGTTTTAAAAGCGCGCCTTCACCGGCGACTTCCATGCTTTCAATGACGATCTGGTATTTCGAGCGGCCCGGAAATGTCGTCAGACGTCCTGTAACGATGACTTCCATGCCGTCTTCGGGCACCAGTCCAAGCTTGCCCGCCTGCCCGCGCCAGCACACCCCGTCAAGAACGGCCTTGTCGTCCTTAAGTGCCAGATACATATGGCCACTACCGGCCTGTTTGAATCCGGAAATTTCACCGCGCACCCGCACAAAGGAAAAGGCATCCTCGACCGTCCGCTTTAACGCATTGGACAGATCAGAGACCGAAAATTCAGGCGTATTTCCCGATTTCGCAGGCGTTTCGGGAACCGGGGCAAAAGGGTCGAACAAATCTTGCGTCATCAAGGGTACTTTATGCTAAAAGCCCGCATAATTTATCAAGCGGGGTGGACAAGGTACTAGCCTAGTTCATCGCGCATGGACCATCAAGCAATCGGACAAGTCGAAGGATAAAGTCATGAAAGTTCTGGTCGTTGGCGGCGGCGGACGTGAACACGCACTATGCTGGGCGATTGCGCGCAGCCCGCGCATTACCAAACTTTGGTGCGCACCGGGCAATGCCGGCATCGCGGATTCGGCCGAGTGCGTGGCGATTTCCGATGGCGATATCGATGGTCTTGTTGCCTTTGCCAAGGACAATGCGGTTGATCTGGTTGTTGTCGGCCCCGAAGCCCCGCTGGTCGCTGGCCTTGTTGATGCACTGGATTCTGAGGGCATCAAATCCTTTGGTTGCTCCAAGGCCGCTGCACAGCTTGAAGGCTCCAAGGGGTTCATGAAGGACATGGTGGCAAAGTTCGGCGTTCCGACGGCTGCTTATGGTCGTTTTACCACGCCGGATGATGCCAAGGCCTTTGTTGAAAAACATGGCGCACCGATTGTGGTCAAGACCGATGGCCTTGCTGCGGGCAAGGGTGTAACCATTTGTCATACAAATGACGAAGCCTATGCTGCGATTGACGAATGCATGGTCGGCGGCAAGTTCGGCGATGCCGGTGCTGAAATCGTTATTGAAGAATTCCTTGTCGGCGAAGAAGCATCCTTCTTTGCCATTTGTGACGGTGAAAACGTTATCCCGCTGGTCGCAGCACAGGACCACAAGGCGGTTGGCGAAGGCGACACCGGCCCCAATACCGGTGGTATGGGTGCTTATTCCCCGGCCCCGGTTTTCACAAACGATGTCGAAGCCAAGGTCATGGAACAGATCATTGTTCCCACTGTTAAAGGCATGGCGAATGAAGGCCACCCGTTCAAGGGCGTTCTGTTTGCCGGTCTTATGATTGACGATGCAGGCAATCCGAAACTGATCGAATACAACATTCGGTTTGGCGATCCGGAATGTCAGGTTCTGATGACCCGGCTTAAATCAGACGTGCTGGATATCCTTGAAGGTGCGGCCACCGGAACGCTTAATACCGTCAAACCGCAATGGTATGAGGAAACGGCAATGGTGGTTGTGATGGCTGCCAAAGGTTATCCGGGATCATATGAAAAAGGCACCGAGATCAAAAATGTCGACGTCGCCGATGCGATGGACAAGGTCAAAGTTCTTCATGCCGGGACCAAATTGGCTGGTGATAAACTCACCGCCACGGGTGGCCGTGTTTTGGGTGTGACCGCACGCGGTACAACTGTTAGCGAAACGCAAAAACGCGCCTATGCCGCTGTTGATGCGATTGACTGGCAAGATGGTTTCTGCCGCCGTGATATCGGCTGGCGTGCGGTTGCCCGCGAACAGAAATAACCCATCGATAAAATTACCGAATTTGAAGGCCGGGTTTACGCAACCCGGCCTTCTTTTATGTCTGCTAGCGTTGTGATGGATGTGTGGAATCGGATGGCACAGCGCCCCTGATCATCGGCATCGACACTGGCCCGTACCCCGAAAACATCCCGTAAATTTTCTGGTGTGAGGATTTCAACCGGACGCCCGATCGCAATCAACCGTCCCTTGGCCATCATGGCAATCCGGTCACAAAACATCGCCGCATGGTTCAAATCATGCAAGGCGGCAACCACGGTTAACGGTAATCTTCTGACCAGTTCAAGCAGACCAAGCTGATGGCGGATATCAAGATGGTTGGTTGGCTCATCTAACAGCAAATAAGTCGGTTCCTGTGCCAAGGCACGGGCGATATGAACGCGCTGTTTTTCCCCGCCGGACAAGGTATGCCACATCCGGTCCTTCATTTCGGCCATATCCACCGCGATCAGGGCATCTTCGATAATGCGGTCATCGTTGGTGGACCAGGGTGTTAAAAGGCTAAGATAGGGTGTCCGGCCAAGCGAAACGGCTTCGCGTACCGTAATCCGGTCAATCGTGTCGGCCTGTTGTTCAACAAACCCGATCTGACGGGCAAGATTGCGCCGCCCGACCTTTTTCATTTCCTTGCCATCCAGAAATGCCTGCCCGGTTGACGGCGGGCGAATACCCGAAAGAACCGACATCACACTGGTTTTGCCCGACCCGTTAGGACCAATCAGGCCAAGAAATTCGCCCGGCTTCACCGAAACAGATACATCTTCGATGATCTTTTTAAATCCGGCGGACCAGCCGACATTTCGCAATTCAAGGCTCATCGCAGAACCCTTCCATGACACAGGATCAGGGCAAAGGCCGGTGCACCGACAAGGGCGGTAATCACACCAATCGGCAAAACCTGTCCCGGGACAATGACGCGTGACAACACATCCGCTCCGACAAGGAACAACGCCCCGATCAATGCCGATAACGGTAGCAAAACACCATGCCGTGTCCCGACAAAAAAGCGCGCCGCATGCGGGATCACCAATCCGACAAATCCGATAGAACCGACAATACTGACCATCACAGCGGTCATTAATGCGGAAACACCGATCAAGACGACATAGGCCCGGCGCACGGGCACACCCAATGAAGCCGCCGAATCGCGGCCAAAGGTAAAGGCATCCAAAGAACGCGCATGCCAAAGGCACACCACAAGACCAAAAAGAGTGATGGGTAAAGCAAGCCACACATCGGGCCAGCGCACCCCGCTTAGATTGCCAAGCAACCAGAACATGATGCCGCGCGCTTCCTCGGCACTGGCCGATTTCGTGACGATAAAGGATGTCACGGCATTGAACAGTTGCGCCCCGGCAATCCCGGCGAGAATAATCGCGCTGGTTCCCCGGCCTGCCTGCAACGAAAGCAACGCCACAAACGCAAACGCGACAACCGATCCGATAAAGGCACCAACGGATAATCCAAACATCCCGGCCCCAACGCCAAGGATCGCGACACTTACCGCGCCGGTCGATGCCCCGGCCGAAATCCCCAGTAAATAGGGATCGGCAAGACTGTTGCGCAGAAGCGCCTGTAAAACCGCCCCGGAAAGTGCCAGTGCAGCACCACAAGACGCGGCAACCACCGCCCGGCTCAGACGATAATTCCAGATAATTCCGGCATCAATCGGATCAACCTCATAGCCGGCATTCCAGACATGGTTGGCAATCGTATCAAAGACGGTTTTCACCGGAATGGCAGTTTCACCCACCGATGCCGCAAATGCCAGCACCAGACATAAAAGTATCAACGCGACAATTGTCGCGCTGATACGGTTTTCAAATGCTGATGAAAGCAAACTGATCAATTGCTGTGATCCGCCTGAAATTCTTCAACCGCATCGGCCAGTTTTTCAATGCCATCAACGGTACGGATCGTCGGGTTCATCGACAGCGCATCAAGGACGATGATATTACCGCTTTTGACCGCTTCCATCTGGCTTGTCACCGGATCGGTTTGCAGGAACTTCATTTTGAGTTCCCAGTCATCGGCCGGGAACCGGCGACGATCCATTTTACCAATCGCAATGATATCAGGGTTGGCGCGCGCAATGGTTTCCCAACCGACTTTGGGCCATTCATCGTCGCTTTGAACGACATTCTTCACACCCAGCACATTGGCAATATAGGCGGGCGCACCTTTTTGACCGGCGACAAAGGGATCAACATCGATCTCGGCACTGGAAAACCAGAACAAGGTTGAAATTCCGCTGCCATCGACCGCACTTACACGGTCGCGTGCAGTCTTTTCGCGGCTTTTGATGTCAGCAACCAATGTTGCGCCGCGATCTTCGACATCAAAGATTGCCGCCATTTCCGTAATCGCCTGATAGATCAGATCCATCGAAAATGCGTCAATCCGCGTCCCGTCGCCGCCCGTGCTGTTGTCTTTGCCAACACAATCGGCCGGTGCGGTATAGACCGGAATGGAAAGTTCGGAGAACTGCTTAATGGTTCCAACCGCGCCGTTCGGTCCGACATGCCACTGATACTGGTTGGTCACCAGATCGGGTTTCTGACCGACGACACTTTCAAAACTTGGATCATTGTCGGCAAGACGCGGGATGGCTTCGTTGGCAGTGCTGTATTGCTCCAACACCGGATTAAACCAGACTGCTGTTCCAACAACCTTGTCGGCCAGACCCAGCATATAAAGAATTTCGGTATTACTTTGCCCAAGCGAAACAACCCGTTCCGGTGCCTTGTTAAAAGTAACGCTTCGTCCGCAATTTTCGATGGTCAGTGGATACTCCGTCGCGGTTGCGACAGATGCCTGTGACACCATACTTGCGGCAATCACCCCGGCCGCAAATGCATGTTTAGTCCGTTTGATCAAAGCGATCACGTTGCTGTCCTTTCTCGGATAGACCGACTGCACATGCGAAATGCACAACCGGCCAACACAATCGTATTTGTTATGTTATAACATAACAAATACCTGACTAAGGTCAAGAGACTGGCTAAAGCATCTGGAAATGGCGGAAGGTGTCAGATACGGAACAGGGACACGCCGTTTATTACGCTGTCGGAGCCGCGGACACATGCCGACATTCTCCGAGGCACCCCGCCCGGTCCGTCGTCTTCGTGTCGGCAGGTCTCCTGGCTCGCGGGTCATTGCTTTTTCTGGCCTTCCCGGGCTCACCCAGTGGCTTTGTTCAGAAAAAGGCTCACCGCCTACAGTTGCGGGGGCAGCTTCGGTTGGCAGTCACACATTTCGCGTGACCACGTCGAATTCCCTTTATCCAAATTTGGATACCGACACAGATAAGGATGTCACACAGCCATCCATACCCGTCAAGTGAATTACCCCGCGTTACGGGGTGCAGCAGACTTTCAATCAGGTACTCACAGGTAGCGAATGATTGGGATTATTCAGAATTGCCGTGATGTCGCGCATCGGTGGTGCGCCAAACATCCGGGCATATTCACGGCTGAACTGGGATGTACTTTCATAGCCGACTTCATAAGCCGCACTTGCCGCATCCTTCATTTCAGCCAACATGATTTGCCGTGCCGTCGTCAGGCGCAGGCGTTTTTGATATTGAAGCGGGCTCATGGCTGTAACCTGCTTGAAATGATGGTGGAAGGAAGACGGGCTCATATTCGCATGACTTGCCAGATCATCGACACTAAGAGGTTTGTGGAAATTATCCTTCATCAAGCGCAACACAGCCGATATCCGCTGCATGTTGCTGCCGCCCATCGCAAGCCTTGCGATCAACGCCCCCTTGCCTGTGCGCAGCAACCGATAATGCACTTCACGCATCAAAAGCGGCAGCATCACCGGTATTTCTTCGGGGCATTCAAGTAACTCCACCACACGCAACACAGCATCGACCAAATTGTCGCTTATCTGTTCGACAAACAATCCACGGACACTGTCACCATCCCCCGCCAGATTGATGTCCATACGTGAAACCAGATCACCCAGAACCTGTGCATCGAGATCAAGCGACAGGCTGCGATAAGGGGCATCTTCGGTTGCGGTCGTCACATGCCCGACCAGCGGCAAATCCACCGACGCCACAAGCAACTGCCCCGGCGCATAGCGATAGACATCCTGCCCAAGGGTCACTTCCTTTGACCCGGAAATGATCAGACACAGGCACGGCTTGTAAATCGTTGGCACTTTTAAGGTCGGGCCGGTTGACCGATACATCCAGACAGGTTCGACGTCTGTGCGTACAGCACCATTCGCATCGCAGTATTTGTCAATCAGATGACACAGCTTTTGATAGTTATCCATCACCAAAACCCTTTGATTTCCTAGCATGCAGTATACATGCGCAGGGACCAACGAAAAGCATCACTTCGCGCATTTGGAGGATTAGGCAATCGATGTCGAGTTCTGTGTATTCATCAAACCGGTTTGAAACGACACAGTAAGCGCCATGACCCAAACCCAAGGAGGATGTCATGTCGAATCCGATCAATTATGTTGAAAACAAAACCATCATCATCACAGGTGCCAGCAGCGGCATTGGTGAAGCCACGGCAAAATTGCTTGCCCAACGCGGTGCCAAAGTTGTTCTGGGCGCACGTCGTACCGAACGCCTTGATCAGATTGCCACCGAGATCGAAGCAGCCGGCGGCACGGCCATGGCCCGTGCGGTTGATGTCACGGACGGCGAAAGCGTTGAAGCCCTTGTCTATCATGCGCAGAACATGTTTGGCCGTGTAGATGCGATCTTTAACAATGCCGGTGTCATGCCGCTTGCGCCGATGTCGGAACTTAAAACCGACGAGTGGGACAACATGATCAATGTCAATATTCGCGGCGTTTTGAATGGCATTGCTGCGGTCCTTCCGATCTTTAAGGAACAGGGCAGCGGGCACGTGATCAACACCGCGTCAATTGGTGCCCATGTCGTTGTGCCAAGTGGTGCTGTTTACTGTGCGACCAAATATGCCGTTTGGGCCATTTCCGAAGGGCTGCGTCAGGAAAGCGACAACGTCCGCGTAACGACAATTTCACCGGGTGTTGTCGAAACCGAACTTGGTCACGACATCACCGATAAAACCAGCAAGGAATTGCTGACCCAGTTCCGTCAAATCGCCCTTTCCCCGGATGCCATTGCGCGTGCTGTTCTTTACGCACTTGATCAACCCGCAGACGTTGACGTTAACGAAGTCATCGTCCGACCAACCGCGTCGGCATTCTAATACCGACCAAGACGCGGGGTTCCATCATGAAACGCGCCGTTTTCTTATCCAGATTAACAGTCTTGCTGATGGTGTTCGCACCATCAGCAGCCTACCCGCAGGAGACAGAAATGAACACCATTTCCAAAACCGCCCCGCATCCTTATGTCGGGATGTGGGTGACCGAAGATGGTCATATCCGTCAGGAGCTCCGTGCTGATGGACGCTATGACGAGGCACGGGGTACGCGCCAGTCTGCCTATCAGGGGGACTATCAGGTATCAGGCAGCTACATCACCTATCAGGATGATACCGGATTTACCGCCGATGGCTATTTCGAAAATGATGTGCTTTATCATGGCGGAATGGTCATGTTTCGCGAAAACAACGGCAACTAGGGTCCAAACTCATTCACTGCACGTCGCCATGCAGAAAATGCAATGGTTGCACCTTGAATTCGCCATCTTTGATCCCGATTACCTCCACACTGTTTGATATTATTCAGGCACCTTTGATTAACGGGACTTGGTGAATGACGACTTCTTTGGAACGCAGACGTTTTCTGAAATCCGTGGCCGCAGCAGGCGTGATCCTGCCGGGCATGTCGATGTTTGGCAGTGCCCTTGCGGCAAATGACACGCTTGAACTTGGCAATGCGCAAAGTTTTGACTTTGCAGCCCTGATTGATCGCGCCCGGGCCATGGCCGGCAATGATTATGTCGCACCGATTTCCCCTGATCCCGAAACCGTCGGCAAGATCGATTACGACACCCATGGCAAGTTGCACTATAAGCGCGATCATTCGCCCTTTGCAGACGGTTCAGGCACCTATCCGGCGACCTTCTTCCATCTGGGTATGTATTTTGCCAAGCCGGTGCATATGTACTTGCTTGAAGATGGTGCTGCCCGCGAAGTGATCTATCGTCCCGATTATTTCGACATGCCCGAAGACAGCATTGCGCGAAAGCTTCCTGACAACAGTGGCTTTGCCGGTTTCCGCCTGCATGAAAACCTTGAACGCGATGACTGGAAAACACAGGATTGGGCAGCCTTCCTTGGCGCATCCTATTTCCGCGCAATTGGCGATGAAGGCCAATATGGCCTGTCCGCACGCGGGATTGCGATCAATACGGCAACCTCACAACCCGAAGAATTCCCCGATTTCCGGGAATTTTACATCGAACCGGCGAAATCGGCCGAAGACCCGGTGACGATTTACGCCCTGCTGGATGGGCCAAGCATCACGGGTGCGTATAAATTCCTGCTGTATCGCGGGGATGGTGTGACGATGGATATCGAAAAGCACCTGTTTGTCCGCCGTGACATCGAACGCCTTGGCATTGCGCCACTGACCAGCATGTTTTGGTATTCCGAACAGAACAAATCATTCCGGTTTGACTGGCGTCCTGAAGTGCATGATTCCGACGGGCTGGAACTTTGGACCGGTGGCGGGGAACGTATCTGGCGTCAATTGAACAATCCGGAAGTGATCCGCACATCGGCTTTTTCTGATAACAATCCACGTGGCTTTGGCCTGATGCAGCGCGACCGCGAGGTCAGCCATTATCTTGACGGTGTCCGCTATCACCGCCGCCCCAGCCTGTGGGTTGAACCGTTGGAAAACTGGAACAATGGCGCGGTTCAACTTGTCGAAATTCCGACCGATGACGAAATTCACGACAATATCGCCTCCTTCTGGGTTCCCAACGAACCGGCCAAGGCGGGCAATAGCTATCAGTTCAAATACCGTCTGTATTGGCAGGCACAAAATCCGTTCCCGGTAACCGAACTTGCCAAAGCTACCGCAACCCGCATGGGCCGCGGCGGGGAACCGGGCACGAACCGCCCGAAGGACGAGATCAAGTTTTCGGTTGAATTCGAAGGCGACATTCTGGGAACGCTTGAATATGGCGAGTTCCCCGAAGTCATCGCATCAACATCGCGCGGTGAAATTGTCAGAACCAAGATCGAACCGATCATGGATACCCGGATCTGGCGGGCGGAATTCGATCTTAAGGCTGCGGGTACTGACCCGGTTGATCTTCGGATGTATTTGAAACTTGATGATGCCCCCTTAAGTGAAACCTGGATGTTCCAGCATCTGCCGGGACTTGATAACCAACGCCAAGGTTAAGCCCGCATTCACGACAAAACGAACCATCACGGACCGGCATTCACAAAGTGCCGGTCCGTTTGCGTTTCAGAAGGGTCTGAATGCCTAAGCTTTGCGTTCAAGGGCGATGACGGTATCTGTCACCGTGCCTTTTTCGCCCTTGGGGCCGGTTGCCATGCGGTCGATATTATCAACACACACCCGGGTCCAGTCCGAAGCATCAAGGTTCAAGTTGTCGAACGCTTCTTGGGGTGTTGGAAAAACCTTATCTGGATAGTCCCACGACCAGGATGGGACCGAGCCGTGCGATGCAATCAAAAGCATCCCGCCGGGCAGAACCCGGTTTGCCGCCATGTGCAAAATCGCATCGCGTGCAAACACAACGGGGGATTCCAGAAATTGCGCCGTAATCAAATCGAACTTTCCGTCTGGAAAGCCTGTCATTAAATCGTGGGCGGCAAACGTGATCTTGTCGGCAACGCCATTGCGCGCTGCATTGGCCCGCGCGTAATTCAGTGCCGTTTCGGAAAGATCAATTGCGGTTACCTGCCAGCCCCGTTTGACCAACCAGACCGCATCATCACCCTTGCCACAGCCAAGTTCCAGTGCAGTGCCGGGTGCACGATCTTTGACAAAGCGCTCTAACACAGCAGATGGCCGACCACTGGTTTCCGGGGATGCTTTTTCATAATGCTGTTGCCAAAAATCAACCGGGTCCATGTTCGGATCAACCTTCATCAGATATCTCTTTCAATTGTGGTGTGAGATCGCATGGCGAATCACGTTACATTAAAAGTTACATGATTTAGCTTACCTGTCAATTTCATGTATCTTTGGATGTTGCATGTGATAGAAATAGCTGCAGCCCAAACCCACAACAGGAGCACTCCCGATGCGCCAAGACAATCGTATGCCCCGCGTTCTGCATGCGCTTTTGCATCTTGATCAGATGGATGGCCCCGCCACATCCGATCAACTTGCCGGGATGCTCAATACCAATCCGGCTGTCGTGCGCCGGACCATGGCGGGATTGCGCGATCAGGGGTTTGTGACATCGACCAAGGGACATGGCGGGGGCTGGCTTCTGGCCAAGCCGCTGTCGGAAATTACACTTGCCGGGATTTATGATGCACTGGGCGCGCCCAAGCTTTTTGCACTGGGATACAGCAACGACACGTCTGAATGTTTGATGGAACAGGCGGCCAATGCGGCGACAGCAGCCGCCCTTGCGGCCGCATCACAAACATTCCTGCATGCGTTATCGTCTGTGACCATGGCCGATCTTGCCGATGATTTTGAAGTGCGCCTAAAGGAACTTGGCCTGACGCCGGACAATTACCGGCAAAGTGACAGCGCCCAAAAGGCCCATACAGGCACCGGGCACTAAATCGCAGAAAACAGCCAAGCCCCGAGCAACTTGCCAGCGCCAATATCAAGTTGAGCATGTTTACTGGTATCTGGCGGACAGAGTCCAACTATAAGGCCGATGGCACCGACCCGGTTGATTCTCAGATGTGTTTGAGACGTGGTGATTCCTGCATAGCGAAACCTAGATGTTCCCGCATTCGCTCGAATTGCGTGGGAAAATGCGGGAACAACAGATTTGGTTGCAAGTATAGGCCTGTTTTCCAAGCCAACAGAGCAATTAATTACACTTTTGGCCGAAGCCAATACACTACATGTACATCACTTGCCTGCTGGCCCCAATACTCCGCATAATAATTACTTTGTCCACTGATATGGGCTTGGAACGTATTTTCCCCAAGGTAAGGCACATCCCAAGAGAAATTAGCCAGAAAAGTATCTCCTGAAGTGACAATCACACCAGCTTCAGAACCAGTCATGATGCCGTTCGAATGATGATTCCACCATAACTCTTGGTAAGGCTGAAGTTGTGATGCAGGACGCTCTCCCCATGCTCCATGCGCTGATTCGGTGCACTCGAAATTCAAAATCATGTTCGTCATGTTGAAGAACCTAGAAGTGACTAAAATAGCATCTGACACTCAACACTCCTTCCTAATATATAAACAATGATATTCAACTATAGATTAAAATTCGACTTCTTCAACGGGCATTTGAAAGCCCAAAACCCCGCCAAATTTTGATCTGTTACAGCGCAGAAGAAACTGATGAAAATCAGCGCAGACTGACAAAGAAATCCTTCAACAATTTACCTGCTTCAACCTCGCCAATCCCGCCATACACTTCGGGGCGATGATGGCAGGATGAGCTTTCAAACACGCGCGGGCCGTGATCAACCCCACCGCCCTTGGGATCATAAGCCCCGAAATAGACCCGGCGCAGACGGGCAAATGAAATGGCCGTTGCACACATCGGACAGGGTTCGAGCGTGACATACAAATCACAATTGGGCAGACGTGGTTCGCCCTTGGCCCCGGCAGCAGCCCGGATCACAAGAATTTCGGCATGTGCGGTTGGATCGTTCATTTCTTCGGTCAGGTTCCCGGCACGCGCCAGAACTTCGCCGGTATCGGCATCGACCAGAACCGCGCCCACGGGCACTTCGCCACGGCGCGCAGCGGCGCGGGCTTCTTCAAGGGCCATGTCCATATAGCTGTCTGCACTCATGATTTTTCATCCCGCTCGTGTCGTGGACAAGTGACATGGCTTGCCAGAACTACGCTTGTTTTTAATTTATTAGGGTCTGTAAAATACGTTCATGCCATTGTGCTATCAGAGTGCTATCTCACACAGGTTCGGTCAAGCCATCATCGTCGCACCCTTCATTTGGGCATGATCGTTGGCAGCCTGCACAGAACGCATAGACTATCGGCGTGAATTGCCGTTGCTCTTAGCCGGTTACACAGGTAGTTTCCGCCAAACTTAATTCGCCATCTCGTCACCAGCATCAGGGTTCTATCCGTCATGACCACGCGTAAGCCGATCATTGGCATAACACTCGATTCCGAAGAACCGGGCGGTTATTCGAAATTCCCTTGGTATGCGCTGCGTGAAAACTATGCCGGTGCGGTTGCTGCGGCTGGCGGCATTCCGATGCCGTTGCCCCATGAAGTTGACCTTGTCCCGGATCTGCTTGATCTGATTGACGGGCTGGTTGTGACCGGTGGTGCCTTTGATGTTTCACCAGCCCTGTTTGGTGCAAAAGAAGTGCATGACACGGTTGTCACCAAGGATCGCCGCACCAAATTTGAATGGGCAATGGCCGAAGGTGCACTTGCCCGCGATATGCCGGTTCTGGGCATTTGTGGTGGGCAGCAGCTTTTGAACGTCATCCTTGGCGGGTCGCTGATTCAGCATATTCCTGATAGTGTTGAAAACTGCCTTGCGCACGAACAGCCAAATCCGCGTGATGAAGCAGGTCACGATGTGACGGTTGAAACAGAAACGCTGCTTGCGAAAATTGTTGGCGATGTCAAAACGCTTTCGGTCAATTCCGCCCACCATCAGGCGGTTGATGGGGTTGGCCCGGATGTGATCATTAATTCCTATGCGCCTGATGGCGTTATCGAGGGAATTGAACATCCAAAATACCGCTATTGTCTCGGGGTCCAGTGGCATCCCGAATTTCATATCAGTTCGGGTGATGCGAAGATTTTCGACGCCCTGATTTCCGAGGCCCGCAAATGAGCGACAAGAACCCGACCCCTGACGAAGCCAAACCAGAACGCATTGCCAAGCGCATTGCGCGGTCGGGCGTGTGTTCACGGCGTGATGCCGAACGCATGATCGAAGAAGGACTGGTCAAACTCAATGGCAAGGTGCTTGACACACCGGCTGTGACTGTGACCGACGAAGACGAAATTTACGTCAATGGCAAACCCTTGCCGGAAAAAGAAAAACCGCGTCTGTGGCGTCTGTTTAAAAAACGCGGGCTGGTCACCAGCCACCGCGATGAACAGGGCCGCGATACGGTATTTGAACATCTGCCAAGTTATGTTCCGCGCGTGATTTCGGTTGGCCGACTTGATTTGAATTCCGAAGGTTTGCTGTTGCTGACCAATGACGGCGAACTTGCCCGTTATCTGGAATTGCCGGCAACAGGTTGGGCACGGCGTTATCGCGTGCGCGTTCATGGCCGCATTGAACCGGAAAAACTTAAACAGCTTGAAGACGGTGTGACCGTTGATGGTATCCAGTACGGATCCATTCACGCCGAAATCGATGTTCAAAAAGATTCCAATGCCTGGATGACCGTGACGCTTCGCGAAGGCAAAAACCGTGAAATCCGCCGCGTTATGGAACATCTTGGTTGGCCGGTAACGCGTTTGATGCGTGTATCTTATGGCCCCTTCCAGTTGGGAAGTCTGGCACCGGGAGATTGCGAAGAAATCACCGGCAAGGTGATGAAAGAACAGCTCGCTGCGTTCTTTAAAGGCGACTATTCGAAGGTTTCCGAAAAGAAATCCGTTGCCCGTGGCGGCACCGCCCGCCCGAAGGCACCGCGCACTGTTTTTGGTCAACCGGCACAGCGTAAACGCCAGCAAGGTGGTCCGGGTGCAAATCCTCAGACCACGAATGATGCCGAAGAACCGCGCGATAGCCGCCCACGGTCAGGTGGCACTGCGCGGCCTGATTCTGCGCGTTCCGGCTCGGCAAATTCCGGCAAACCACGGATTGGCGCAGCCCCGCGTGCCAATATGCGCAGCAAACCGGCCACCCGCGATGATCGGTTCGAGCGTGAAGACCGTGACGAGCGCAGCGGTGGCAATGCCCGCCCAACCAACAAGGGCCGTGGCCGTTACAGCGCCGAAGGTAAATCGGGCGGCACAACAGGTGGTAAACCCGGTGGATCGACCGGCGGACCACGTAGCCGAAATGCCGGTGGCCGCGACACAGAAGGCCGCAGCGGCGGCGGTAGTGGTCGTGATGGCGGACATGACAGCGGACGTGGCAGCAGTGGTCGTGACGGCGGACGTGACTTCAGTGGCCGCGACACCGGACGCGATAGCGGGCGTGGCGGCAGTGGTCGTGACAGCGGGCGTGATAGCAACAAACGCGACGGTTCCGGTTTTAGCAACGCACGCAACAAGCCGTTGCGCCAGTCATCTGGTGGTCGTTCGGGCAATGCTGGCACCAGCACGCCGGGCCGCAAGCCTGCAGGCAACCGTCCCAAGGCAAGAAAGGACTAACCCGTCATGCGTATTGTTGGCGGAAGTCATCGTGGGCGTCTTTTGAACGCACCGGAAGGGCGCGACACGCGCCCGACCCTTGATCGTGTGCGAGAGGCGCTGTTTAGCATCCTGTCACACGCATCGCGTTGGTATGACGATGATTTCCATCCGCTGTATGACGGCATCATTCTGGATGCCTATGCCGGGTCTGGCGCCCTTGGGTTAGAAGCCATCTCACGCGGGGCGTCAAAGGCGGTGTTCTTTGACACCGACCGCGTAGCGGTTGCGATCGTCAACCAGAACATTGCCGATCTTCGCGTCACAGAACAGGCCCGCGCCCAACGGGCCGATGCCACCAAACCACCGCATGCAACCGAACCGGCCAGCATGATTTTTCTTGATCCGCCCTATGGCAAGGAATTGCTGGATTCCAGCATCTCAGCCCTTGCCGCTGCGGGCTGGATCAATGGCAACACCCTGATCATTGCCGAACGCGATCCACGCGACCCGGAAATCACGGTTGACGGGTTTGACTTGTGTGACACCCGCAAATATGGTCGCTGCCAGATTGATATTGGTCGTCTAAGCATCTAGATCCCGCTGCCAATCACGCAGATCAGCCATTCACACCAACCTGCTGCCTTGATGCCGATTTTATGGTACCGTTTTATCCAATCCAAGAACGGTTGGTTGCGATGAAAGCCCTATCCCAGACTGCACCAGATAAAGAATTCGGTCGCCTGTTGCGGCAATGGCGCCGCACGAGCGACATCAAACAATCGCGTCTGGCCGACATTCTGGGCGTGACACAGGCAACCGTTTCGCGGTGGGAAAACGCAACACAGCGCCCTGCCCCGCTGCAATATGATCTGATCCATCAAATGATGACGCGCAAACGTAATTTCCGTCTGGATCATGCGGTCAAGCGGCTCGTTACCCACTCAAACCAGCGTGTTCACCTGATCGAAGACAGATCGCATCGGCTTTTATGTGCATCGACGGTTCGCGAACAGGAATGGCAACGCGATTCCACGACCCTTCTGGGAACGTCGCTGTGGCGGTTTGCCACACCAGAAATCGCTGTCACTGAAAAAAGCCTGCATGACCTTGGCTGGCACGAAGATCAGGCCGATCATTTAACGTTTGAGACGTCCCAACGGGAAGGTGCGCCGATGCGCATAGTTGATAGTTACATCCTTTGGGAACGGTTCTTTTTGTCTGATGGCACTGCCGTTCGACTGACCACCGGATATGATCAGGCGCCTTTGCACATCTAAAGCCCTTTGCATCCCCCCACGCATATTTCATTCGTGGAAAATTCCAGCGGATTTCAGTTAAACATGAAATCCGCTTTGCTGTCGTTTCCATGCGCAGCTCAGCGATTATACAGTATCGCCCCATATCACAAGAAACGCCCAGTGACGGAACCGCCCCATGCCGCCGATCTTTGCCATCAGTATCCTTTACGGACTTGGATTAACCGCCTCGATGCAGGTTGGTCTAGTCGGCCCCATCGCCCCTGACTTGCGGGCAGGGTTCGGATTAAGTCAGGCAGAATTTGGCCTTGTCGCGTCTTTGATCACGGCAGCCGGGGCGCTTTGCGCCATCCCGACCGGGGTTTGGGCAGCACGGGCGGGTTTGCGCAAGTCACTTGTCCTTGGCTGCGTGATGATGATCATTGGTGCTTTGATCTTTGCAACCGCGCAAGTCGCCGCCCTGTTATATGTCGGGCGGATTGTGACCAGCATCGGCTATTTGCTGATTGTTGTCGGCGCACCAAGCTGGATGGCCGGGTTTAACAACCCGAAACTGGTCGCGATGGCCATGAGCATCTGGGGCACGTTTATTCCCGTCGGGATCGCCATGGGCAACTGGGTCAGTGCGGCGATGGTGGTCTGGCTTGACTGGCGACTGGCCGTTGCCGCCTGCACATTGCCGGTCGTGATCCTGTTGCCATTTCTGGCCTTTATCGGGAAACCCGCCACCAGTACGGTGCGCAAATCCTTAAAGGTCGGGGTAATGGGGGTTTTAAAATCCCGTTCGGCCCTTCAGGTTGCCCTGACATTTTCTGCCTTTGCCGGTGCAACATCGGCCGCCCTTGCCTTTATGCCCGCCATGCTGGCCGATAACCTTGATATCGGCATTGCCTTGGCAGCCGGGATCATTGGCGTGACAGCCATCGCAGGCAATATTATCGGCAGCATTGGCGCTGGCATGGTGCTTGGCCGTGAAGTGCAAGGCCGGGCAATTCTGATGACCTTCCTGCCGATGATGGCGATTGCGATTGCAGCCCTGTTTTCAAGCACAAACATCATGCTGAGCATCACCTGCCTGATCATTTTCAACATTGGGCAAGGTGCCGTTGCGGGCACATGCTTTGCCATGCTTCCCGGCATTGCCAAAGGCGGCCTTTCGATGCCTGCCCTGCAAGGGATGCTCGCCCAGTTTGCCGAAATCTTCGTTGTTATTGTCCCGCCGATAACGGGGGCGATGATTGACTGGAACGGATGGACAGGTGCAGCCGGTATCCTTGGCGGTTTCTATTTTGCCGGTTTCCTGATTTCAGTTGGCAAGTCACCATTCAGGCGTTTTGCGACCTAAGCTGCCACTGACCTCAGCCTAACCTATACGATACGATGACTTGACCTATCCCGCGAAGCAGGCGACCCTCCATTTCCTTAAGTTTTGAGGAGCGATATAAACGCAAGGCAGGGACGTGGAATGCAGTTGATCAAGGCCATCTTTATCGGACTGATATTGATTGGCCTTTCTGTTGTATCTGCTTTCTTCATCTGGCTGGCACCAGTCGGTGCGGCATATGGCGCAAAGATCATGTGTTCGGCGATCTTTGTGAACGGCCTGACATCAAGCCGGGCACGGGCCGAAGACGTTCTGGCCGATAACAGCCCCCTGTTATCCCTGATCACCACCAATGTTGATTTACGCAACCAGACTGTCAGTGCGCATGCGTTTGGATTTCGCAAACGCTTTGCGGTGTATCGCCCGAACCTTGGATGCACGCTGGCCAATGATCAGGCCCACATCACACAGCTGCGCAACTCCACCCCGATCATCCGCCAGGTTGCCGCAAAATCGCTTCTGACAACCAGCTTGCCGGGGAATGTTGATCGCCGTGCGTTGAACAACATCCTGTTTGATGTGATGGATGAACCCGGTTCTCAGCCAGAACGTCGAACCCGTGCGGTTTTGATCCTCCATCAAGGCAAGGTCGTTGCCGAACGCTATGCGGATGGCATCTCGTCGCAAACGCCCCTGCCCGGTTGGTCAATGACCAAAAGTGTCTGGAACGCGGTTCTGGGCCGGATGCGCAACGAAGGCATGATGCCAGATGTCACCAGCCCGGTTTTGATCAATGAATGGCAGGCGCAAACCAACGATCCGCGTGCGCTGATTACCTATGATGATCTTTTACATATGCGAAGCGGGCTTGAGTTTGATGAAAGCTACTGGAACCCGCTTTCCGATGTGGTGCAGATGCTGTTTATCGAACAGGCTGCGGCGGGTTATGCCGTTTCAATGCCATTGGAAAACACACCGGGTGAAGTTTTTTCATATAATTCCGGGGCGACCAATATCCTGTCGGCTGCCGTTCGCAATCTAAGCGGATCAAGATCAACCTATCTTGTCCGCCCGACCGATCTTTTGTTTCGCCCGCTTGGCATCGACAATGCCGTGATTGAAACCGACCCGGATGGCTATTTTATTCCATCAAGCTTTATGCATACCACCGCACGCGACTGGGCCAAAATCGGCCAGTTATTCCTGCAGGACGGTGTGTGGGAGGAAACCCGTCTTCTGCCTGAAGGATGGGTGAAATATTCAACCAGCCCTGCTGAAAATGACCCTGACGGAATTTATGGTGCCCATTGGTGGCTTGATCTGCCGGGGGGGCGCGATGATGACGGCAATCCACGCCGCGATGTGCCCACACTCCCCGAAGATGCGTTTTTCGCACTGGGCCATGATGGTCAATCGATGACGATTATCCCGTCAAAGGAACTGGTTGTTGTCCGCCTGGGTGTCACCCGCAAAAGAGAAGCCTTTAGCCTGCGTAAATTCATCTCGGATATCAGTGCCGTTTTCCCTGATATGCCGGATGAAGTCGATGGCGAGATCATTGATGGTGATGATACTGAAAACGCATCGGCAGACGACGTTAAATAAGACCGGCCAGATATCCCACCAACGCCCCAAGGCCGACCAAGGCCCAAACCGGCATGATCCGCCATTGCAAAATGGCAAAGGCCAAAATCACACAGCCAATGTCAAAGACATCATGAATGGCCCCGGTCCAGATCGGGTCATATAAAACAGCCGCCAGCAATCCGACAACCGCCGCATTCACCCCCATCAAACCGGCCCGCATGGATGAAATATGGCGGACACGATCCCAGAACGGCAGCAACCCGATCACCAACAACCATGCTGGCAAAAAGATCGCAATCAGCGTCACACAAGCCGTGATCGCACTGATTAAAATGCCAGTCTGACCTGCCCCGGTATGAAGGGCCGCGCCGAGATAGGCGGCAAAGGTAAAGATGGGCCCCGGCACCGCCTGTGTGGCACCATACCCGGCAAGGAAGGTTTCAGGATCAACCCACCCCGGATCAACCACCGCGTTTTGCAGCAAGGGCAAAACAACATGCCCCCCACCAAACACCAAGGCCCCGCTGCGATAAAACCCGTCAATCACCGCAAACAGACCGCTTGGATCAAGTCCGGCCGCAATCGGCAATATGATCAACAGGCCAAAGAAAACACCAAGTGCTAGGACAGCACCCTTTGCCGAATGCGCAACAGGGGGTTCGCCGTCATCATCGGTTACTTTGTCCCTGAGCAGAACAAACCCCGCACCCATTCCGCCAAGAATGACGCCAAACTGGGCAAGAACGGTGTCACTGGCAATCATGATGATTGCAGCAAGTATCGAAAAAAGAATACGCGGGATATCCGGGCAAAGGGTCCGCGCCATCCCCAAAAGTGCATGAGCAACCACCCCGACGGCAATCAGTTTCAATCCACGAATGACGCCGTCGATCGCCGCCAAATCAAAGCTGACAAATGCCATACCAAGAATGGCCAGAACGATGGCCGATGGCATGGTAAAGCCAAACCACGCGACAAGAGATCCGCGCACACCGCCCAGCGCCATGCCAATACCCATACCAACCTGTGAGCTGGCGGGACCCGGCACGAACTGACACAGGGCGACCAGATCGGCATAGCGCGCATCGCTGAGCCATTTACGGCGTGCGACAAATTCTTCGCGGAAATAACTGATATGGGCAACCGGCCCGCCAAAACTGGTTAGGCCAAGACGCAGGAAAATCAAAAAGATTTGCCACAACCCGACACCCGCGCCAGCACCCGGCGCAGACGCAGGACCCTCATCTGTCACGGATTGGTTCGTTTTTATCGGGTTGGACATCGCGGTTTATGGCCTTTTTGATCAGATGGCATGCATCAATTTTTCTGACCATACGCAAACAAACTATGGGCACAAAGCCAAAACCGGACCGGATAAATATTCGTCATCAAATCATAACAAAACCCCTGCCATCGGGATCAACCAATGGCAGGGGTCAAAGATATGGCCAAACATTGCCCGAAAGCGGGGGCATATGATTAGCGGAAAGCAGGCTCGTCCAAAGAACGCAGTTTACGGGAATGAAGCTGATTGACGTCCTGACGCAGGGTGTCAATCGTATCGAGACCAACCTGAAGATGCTGACCGATGCGCTGACGATAGAAATTATTCGCCATGCCCGGCAGCTTCAGTTCCCCATGGACCGGTTTGTCCGACACGCACAAAAGTGTTCCGTAAGGCACACGGAACCTGAAACCGTTCGCAGCAATCGTTGCACTTTCCATATCAACGGCAATCGCCCGTGACTGGTTAAGCCGGACAAACAATTCGCTATAGCGCAGCTCCCAGTTCCGGTTATCCGTCGTTGCCACCGTCCCTGTCCGCATGCGTGCTTTCATCTCGCGGCCTTTAAGACCGGTGATTTTTGCAACCGAATCAGCCAAGGCAACCTGTACCTCGGCAATCGGCGGGACCGGTATCCATAACGGCAGATCGGAATCGAGCACATGATCATCACGCACATAACCGTGGGCCAGAACATAATCGCCCAGAAGCTGACTGCGGCGAAGCCCGGCACAGTGGCCCAGCATCAACCAGCAATGCGGGCGCATCACAGCAATATGATCCGTCGCCGTTTTCGCATTTGACGGGCCAACACCAATATTTACCAGCGTCACACCAAGGCCGTCTTCGCGGATCAAATGGTAGGACGGCATCTGGGGCAGTTGTTTGACCGCCTCGCCCATTTTCTTCCACCCTTTGGGGGGATTTTTACGGACATGCACCTTTGGCCCCGGTTCGACAAACGCGATATAGGGGCTTTTGGGATCTTCCAGCTGTTCTTTGGCGAATTCGATAAACTCATCGACGTAACGCTGATAGTTGGTGAACAGCACAAACTTCTGGAAATGTTCCGGCGCTGTCGCGGTATAGTGCCGCAAGCGCGCCAACGAATAATCCACCCGTTCGCCCGAAAACAGCGACAGCGGCTTTGGCCCGGGGCTGGCATTGTGACCATAATGAACACCATTGGCGACGTCATCATCGGTCCGTGCAAGATCTGGCATATCAAAGATCAACTGCATTGGACGGATATCGGTCGGGCCGATGCTATCGGTTGCCGATTCAACCAGAAACGGCAACGGGATCGGACGGTCCGATACGCCAACCACGACCGGAACGTCATGGTTTTTAAGCAAAAGCTGGATTTGCTCACGGTAATATTCTTCAAACAGGTCTGGACGGGTCAGTGTTGTGCCATACACACCCGGGTCGCGCGGTGCGCCAAATGACAAGGTGCTTTCGACATGCAACTTTTCTGGCGGCACTTCGATCCCAAGATACGGGTAGTAGGCACGCACAGGGGATGATTGCTGACCTTTGCCAAAACGCTCAAAGGCTTCTTGGACAGATTGGGCACCGGTCACATAAATATCTTTGATGCGCGCAATTGCCTGTTCAGCATCGGTGAATTCAAACAGATCGCGGACCGATCCGTGGACTCCTGAAACCATAATAGATGCTCCTTTTTGTTATTGTTGTTTGGGTTCTTTCATCTGATCCAGGTGCGCGAAATCGCGCCCGATCAATAACAAAAGCCCTTGGAGCGAGAGATTTATCACCGCCCGCCCGCCATCTGACAACCGAAAACTTTTCAGCATTTCTCAATCTGAGGGCGAAAACCCGTTCATGCAAAAACATGAATACGACCCTCAAGCCCAATTTTCTGTCGGTTTCAGATGGTTACATCTTATATGTCGGGTTTATTTTCAAAAATTCCAAATGACAGTTTTGACACGCTGCCCATAACCGGAGGCCGACCAAAGGATTGCCATAACCTGAAACAGTGTGACTGCGATGGAATTTAGACAAAAAAAGTGCCGAAACCGGGGGACGGTTTCGGCAATTTCAGGGAAGGGCCTTAGACGTTGAGGGAAAAGACGATCAACCCTGATATAGGCAAGTATCTGACCGCTGGTCATCAAAGTCAATATTATTTGATGCGTAGCTTGTATTCTCTCAATGCATAGCTTGCGCTAATACACCTGACTTTTCGGCAATTCTCTGCAATTTATCCAGCCGACGCCGGGCGCGATCATCAAATGCCCATGCGTCACCTAACTCGATAGAATGCAATTTACAGACAATACTGGCAGCACGCGGATCACTTTCGACAAGACTTTCGATGTCCTGTTTTTCTGCGTCATCTTCAAGTGTTCCGCGCACATAACAAAGAATGTCCTCCTTGCCATATACCGCAAGAACATAGGTCATATCAGGCTGCCTCCGGCATGAAGCGTGATGCATGTTCGCGCGCTTCGATTCGACCCACCGATGCACGCAGCTTGCGACGTGCCCGACCAACGCGGGACTTGACCGTGCCGATTTCGACCGACATCTGATCTGCAGCATCCTGATAGGATACTTCTTCAACAGCAGTCAGCATGATCGCCTGCCGTTCCTGTTCGGGCAGTTCATCAAGAACACGGTCGGCATCACGAAGCTGCAAACGAGCCATCTGATTGCTTCCATGACCATATACGTCACCCAGATCATCCCAGTCGACTTGCGGGCCGCGTGTTTTCTCGCGGCGCTTACCTGAAATAAACGTATTGAACAGAATACGGTGCAACCAGGCCTTAAGGCTGGTGCCCTCTTCAAACTGATCCTTTTTGCTGATGGCTTTCAACAATGTGTCCTGAACCAGATCCTGTGCGCGATCCATGCTGCCGGCCAGACGATAAGCGTGGCGGCGCAACGCGGGTACATGGTCTTCGATTTCGTTCATCACTTGTGTAGACATCACAACCTCCTTGTTCGGATGACCTAACCGTAACAAAACAAAATAGAATTAAAAGTAAAATCGTATGGTTAACTAAGGTAATACAGTGAACAAACAGAACATACTTAACATTATCAAGACACATATCTGACACATTGTAGATAACATCAATACCTTACATTAAATACACCCTATAATTACTTTACATTACTTCCATCACAGACTGGAGATACGCCACTGCAGCAAGATAGTTGTTTTATGGAGGAAATGGCGGTAACGTAAGTTACTCCAAAATTTTTGAACGCATTGATTTTCAATGGTTTCAGACGGTTTTAACAACACCTGAAATTGACAGGAAACCCACGTGGCATCGCCGAAAAGAACAGAAAAACTCCAGATCATGCTTGATGACGAGGAGCTGAAGCTTATTGATGATTGGCGTTTTGAGCATCGGATGCCAACCCGCGCGGCCGCAATCCGAGAGCTGATCCGTCGCGGTCTGGTGTCTGAAGATGTCGCAGAACCTGATACCGAAGGCAAAAGCACGACCGATTTCCGTGTTGAGTCGGAATAAAAGCACGCCCCAACAAACAAAAGGCCCGGCAATTTTGCCGGGCCTTTTGTCTTTTTGATCGAAAAATCAGAATATCAACGGGGCGTATCAGGGTTAAATTCCGGTTTTTCACCGGCAAAGATTCGCGAAATACCCGCACCAAAGCCAAGAACCAGCAGCCATAATCCGTAATACCGCACCGCCCGGGACAGCATTATCGCGATCAGGAACAACCAGACCGGATAGGATGCCGCCCCGGCAGCAAGGGCCGCGATCTGCATCGGAACCGGCGCAATACTGATGGCAAACACCACCCAGAAACCACCTTCTTCGAATTTCGTCTCCAGCGTATCAAATTCATCCTGCCAGCCCATCACATCAATCAATGGCTGGGCAAGGTCATCAAATAACGCCCATGCCAGCAGATAAAGTGACAGCGCACCGGCAACACTTCCGATCAACGTAACCGTTGCAACGATGAATCCCCGTGCGCGTGACGCGGCCATAATCGGGGCGATGATGATTTCAATTGGCACGGGAATGATTGTGGTTTCCATAAAAGAGGCAACCGCAATCCCGCCAAGCCCCCTGCGCCCGGCAGCAAGTCCGGCCAATCGTTCCTGTGTCTTTTTCAAAAACCGCTTCACACGCGATCGGGGTGCGCTTTGTTGCGTCATTCTTCCTCCGCTTCTCTGCCCCTGTGCGTGTTTGATCACACACTCAAAACAAAAACAGCCCGCCCATTTTGGGCGGACTGCTTTCCCCGGACGTCACGCCACCGAGTTCAGGTTGTGACGTCTTACTCGGCGGTTTCTTCGTCCGAGATAGCTTTCTGCGCATCTTCAAGCGCATTCACTGTATTGGCTTTGACGTCTTCCCAAGTATCGGCAGATGCATCTTTTGCATTATCGAATGCCATACTCAGCTCGTCGCTTGCCTGATTCCAGGCACTTGCCAAATCTTCAACAGCTTCTTCGCTATCACTTCCGACACGTGCGGAAACCTCGTCATATTTTTCGCCAAGCTGGCTGGATTTTTCATCAACCCAGGCCAGGAAATCTTCTTTCTGCTCAAACGTGAAGTCTTTGGCCTCTTCATACTGGAGCGCAATTTTATCGCCCATTTTATCCGCGTCAGACTTCATCGCATCATCGGTTGCCATTGTGCCGGATGCATCGGTTGACGTCGCCGATCCGGCATAGGCCGGTACGACCCCAACCAAGGACACAACAACAGTACCAATCATCAACATCTTCTTGCTCAACATCACAACCTCCTGGTTTATTAAAAAGCAGCACAATTACTTGCACGCTGCTTACTATCCAAAACGGATGCAGCAAAAGAATGTTCCAATTGTGTTCATTTTAATTACGTCTAAACATGATGGAACCTTTGAAGAATAACCGCGTTATTGGGGAAAGCGTCCGTCTAACGAAATAAAACGCGGCACGTCATATGACGCGCCGCGCATTTTGGCGACGCACCAAAACCAAAGGAGCTTACTCATGGCACATAGCAGTATGCAGACCGTTGCACAGGAATTCCCCGTCGAAACCGGCATGGACCGCAAGGATCGCCGCGAACTGGCCAAGATGCTGACACAGATCATTGGCTCCTCGCACGTACTCTATGCCAAAGTCCGTGGTGTTCACTGGAATGTGGTTGGCCCGGCCTTCTATTCCCTGCACAAAATGACCGAAGAGGAATATGAAGACCTTAATGTTGCCATCGATGATATGGCAGAACGTATTCGGGCCATCGGTTTTGCGGCACCTACCGGCCTAAAAGAGATGATGGAAAATTCCGTGATCGCGGATCAGGAAAAACTTCTTCCGGCCAACGACATGATCAAGGAACTTGTCGAAGATCATGAAAAAATGGCCCGCCTGATCCGTGAAGGTGTTTCTGCCGCCGAGGAAGTCGATGACGTGAAAACCGCCGACCTTCTGACCGAACGAATTGGTGTGCACGAAGAAGCCGCGTGGATGCTGCGCGCCACCATCTCGTAACCAGGACCATTTATTGAACTGGCGCCATCAGGCGCCGGTTCAAACCACCATCCTCGCATTCATTTAAAGGTACACGCCGTGAAAAGTTCTGATCTGACTGGGAATGTCCGTCTGCTTTTGACCAAGGCAAAGCTGCCTGATGAATGGCGCCAGAATGGCGCACAGGCATTGCGCGACGTGTTTGAGGATGCCGGGTATCGAACGGAACTCACCCTGTGTGACAATCCGGACGCCATTCGCGATCAGATCACAAACAACAGCAAGCCCGGCGACATTGTTGCCGTGGGCGGTGGTGATGGCACCATCAATGCCATTCTTGATGCAGTGATATCCAAACAAGCAGTTCTGATCCCCATTCCGCTTGGGACGGCGAATGACTTTGCCCGTACATTGACCCTGCCTGATGATTTAATCGATGCCGCGCGTGCGTCCATTCATGGTCAGATCAGGATGCTTGATGTCGGCTATGCCAATGATCAAAGCTTTATCAATGCGGCAAGTATCGGTGTCCCCGCAGATGCGCGCAAACGCATTAACCCGGATCTGAAACGTAATCTTGGTGCGATTAGCTATGCTGTTGCCAATTGGCAAAGCTGGCATGAAATGGCACCGATGGACCTTACGATCACCTGCGGCACCAACAGTCCACAGAACCTTAAACTCCGGCAGTTAACCATTACCAATGGCCGGTATTTTGGCGGTGGCCTGCGCCCAAGTGAAACCAAAAGCCCGGAAGACGGGCTTTTACATATGTTTGCCATTCGCGACAGTGTCGATACGCTAAGCGGGCTTGATGTTGCAGCCGAACTTCTGTTTGGCTCGGTTGATGACAGCGAATTTGCCATGACCATGGAATGCGATGCGATCACAATTAACGGCGAAGATGGCGCGCCGATCCTTGCCGATGGTGAAATCATCAGCAAACTTCCCGCCAAATTTTCCATTCGCGCCGGTGCTTTGGCGGTGTTTGCACCGAACAGCTTTGTTGGCCTAGCAGACCAGACCCACGGCGAAGAACACACAGCCCCGCTTGTTCATGCAAACGAGATCAATGATGTCATGCGCGATACGCTTGATCTCGCCTTACGGCTGCAGGCCACTTATCCTGTAGCACAACATAGTGAACTCAAATCATTGTGCCATGACGGAACACGCGCCTTACGCAACATCTATCGCCAACTCGAACAGGACCTTCATCCTTACGGGATTCTTGCCGCATCACCAGACCCTGACCTGCACAGTCTGGAAGAATTGCGAGACCGGGTCATGGGGTGGCTGCTGAAGGATGCAGACCATCGCCTTGCCAATGGCCTTACTACCCGCGCAAGGGTGCTTGAGGAGAAAGTAACCGCCCTTGCTGCGGAACAGTTACCCGAAGACATCAAAACGCATGTCAGCGCGCTAAAACGCGAGATCGCGGATTTTCACAAGTCGATCAGCGGCATTTTGAAATCACTTTAAAACCGAAAAAGGCAGCCCGTTGGGGCTGCCTTCTGACGTATTGATATTTCAATGCGTGCCTGAATGCTTAGTCTTCAAGACCGGCCAAGCTACGCGCAAAGGATTTGGCATTAAACGGGCGTAGATCTTCTGCCGCCTCGCCAACCCCGATTGCGTGAACCGGTTTGCCAAATTTCTCTGCCAAGGCAACAACGACGCCCCCCTTTGCCGTGCCATCAAGTTTGGTCACGATCAGGCCGGAAACATCCGTCGCCTGGCCAAAGGTTTCAACCTGTGAATGGGCATTCTGGCCTGTCGTCGCATCCAGAACCAGCAGCGTATCGTGCGGGGCCGTTTCATCGCGCTTCTTGATCACGCGAACGATCTTTGTCAGTTCGTCCATCAGATGCGCTTTGTTCTGCAATCGACCGGCCGTATCAATCAACAAAAGGTCATAGCCTTCGCGCTGGGCCTGATCGATCGCATCAAAGGCAAGCCCCGCCGCATCGGCACCCGTATCGCGGGCAATCACAGGGCAACCGGTGCGATCCCCCCAGACCTTTAACTGTTCGACCGCAGCCGCACGGAACGTATCACCCGCCGCCATCATGACTTTCAGGCCTTGGTCTTTATAGGTCTTGGCCAGTTTGCCAATCGTAGTGGTTTTACCCGACCCGTTGACGCCAACCACCAGAATCACATGGGGTTTCTTCGTCGCATCAATCACCAGCGGCTTTGCCACCGGATCAAGGATTTTGGCGACTTCTTCTGCAATGAATTCCTGGATTTCCGCAGAATCGACTTCTTTATCGAACCGGGTTTTGGCCAGTTCCGCGCTCAGTTTCGCAGCGGTCGTGACACCCAGATCAGACGTAATCAGAAGATCTTCGAATTCTTCCAGCGCATCGTCATCAAGACGGCGCTTGGTGAAGATATCGGCAATCCCGGTGGTCAGCTTTGAGGAGGAGCGCTTAAGCCCGTTTTTCAACCGGGCAAACCAGCTCGTTTTCCCCTCTTCACTCATCCCACAAGCTCCGCAATTAGTTTTCCATCTTCAAGGCCGACGACCTTGGCTTTTGCTATCGTGCCCGGTTCTATCACGCGATCCAGCAGAACGGGAGCAAAATGCTCCGTATGGCCGGTATTTTCCTTTTCAACCAACACATTCTCGGTCATGCCGATGCGTGATTTAAGGAAACCGGTCAATTGAACATCCCCTGCGGCGCGAAGGGCGGATGCGCGTTCCTTGCGCAAATCCTTGCGCACCTGGGGCATCCGTGCCGCGGGCGTTCCCGGACGCGAAGAATACGGGAAGACATGCAAATAAATCAGCCCACATTCATCAACCAGACGCAGGGTGTTTTCGGCCATCTCATCGGTTTCCGTCGGGAAACCGGCAATAATATCGGCACCAAACGTCACATCGGGGCGCAAATCACGGACTTTTTTGCAGAAATCAATCACGTCCTGACGCAAATGGCGGCGCTTCATGCGCTTAAGCACCATGTCGTCCCCTGCCTGCAAACTGATATGCATATGCGGCATCAAACGTGGTTCGGTTTCAATCAACCGGAACAGATCTTCGTCGACTTCAACCGGATCAATTGATGAAATGCGCAAACGCGGCAGTTCAGGCACCTGTGCCAGCAACCGGCGCGACATCTGCCCCAATGTCGGCTTGCCCGGCAGGTCATGACCATAGGATGTAATATCAACCCCGGTCAGAACGACTTCGCCATAGCCATTGGCAACCAGTTCACGGACTTGATCCACGATCTCGCCCATCGGAACACTGCGTGAATTGCCACGGCCAAACGGAATGATGCAAAACGTGCAGCGATGGTCACAGCCATTCTGGACCTGAACAAAGGCACGCGCACGGCCTTCAAACCCGGAAACAAGATGGCTTGCCGTTTCTTCGACCGACATGATGTCATTGACGACAACACGTTCATGATCAGGCATCAGGAACGTTTCGGCTTTCATCTTGGCATCGTTGCCAAAGATGCGATCAATCTCGCCCATCTTGGCGAATTTGTCGGGATTGACCTGTACCGCACAGCCGGTCACGAAAATCTTGGCATCCGGATTTTCCCGGCGCAGGCGGCGAATACTTTGCCGTGCCTGACGCTCGGCCTCGGTCGTGACAGCGCAGGTGTTGATAATGATCGCATCATCCAGACCTGCATTTTTGGCATGGTCGCGCATCACCTCGGATTCATAGGTGTTAAGGCGACAACCAAATGTAACGACGCGCGGCTCTTTCATGCTCGGCATTCTGCGATCTATCTTGGATTTGGGAAACATTCCACCTGCGCCCCGCATTCCGGTGCAGCAAGAGCGGAATGCCCGGCAAAGTCAGTGACCGTGCCGGGCGCTGGTTACATACGCTTTTGAACGTTTCAATGCAAGTCCGGCACCGTCATGGCACGCATGCATTGGACGCGAATACAACGTCACCTGCCGGTATTGGCGGTAGAAACACTGTTACTCGGCAGCAAAATGACGGTTGCGACCGTCTTTCTTGGCGCGATAGAGCGCACTGTCGGCACGGTCAATCAGTTTGGCCCCGCCTTCATTAGCAACATATTCCGCAGCACCAACAGATATGGTCATGTGACCATAGGACGTCCCGGAATTCTTTGCCTTGATCTCACGCGCGGCAATGCGCTTGCTCATATCAGAAGCCAGGTTCATCGCATCGCTAAGCGGTGTTTGCGGCAGCAAGATTGCAAATTCATCGCCACCATACCGGGCAACGATATCGCGCCCCTTGATATTGGCTTTAAGCATGGAGGCAATCAGAACGAGGATTTCATCGCCGATCCGATGACCGAACCGATCATTGGCAGCTTTGAACTGATCAAGATCAACCATCATCACGCAGAAGGTTTCCGGCGTTTCTGAAGAATCATATTCCGCCGCAAGCAAAGAAAGCTGTTCTTCAAAATACATGCGGTTTGATACGCGTGTCAGACCATCCGTATAAGACCGCTCACGTGTTTCATCCAGCTCACGCTGCAGCAATGTGACGCGGTTTAAATAGCTATCAAGACGCTTGTGCAGGTTTTCAATCGTCTGCTTCATCTCATCGGTCTGTTCGAGCACTTCGCTCAGAACCGGACCAACCTCTTTATGCTTTTTAAGAGTCTCTAACGACCGGCCAAGCAACTCGGCATACTGGTTCATCCCTGATCGCGCTGTGTTCAGGCATTCGTCGCTATTTTCGACAAGCTCGGAAAAATCTTCCATGCCGCGCTGAAGGAAATCAGCCGCCTGACGGTCGAAAATATAGCGGTAGTAAAGCTGCAGAAGTGTGTCTTCAGGCAAGTGGTCACCACTGGCCTGTACGGCATCAATCACACGTAATATTTCGGGATTTTCTTCGGCGAAATAGACGAACCACACATGGTAAAGTTCAGGGGTCGGACGTAAGCCCCGATCACGCAAGGCCTTGAGAGTCGCGTCCGCATAGTCCCAATGGCGGGATATCTGTTGTTCCGTCGTGGTCACAACGGTTGCTCCAACTGGTAATTTGATCGTTAAGTCAATGTATTACGCGTTATTCGCGTCATAATTGGCATCAACATATCTCAATTTATCTTACGGAACCAGATATACGTCATACTAAACTATACTAAAGTGGTGGTTCGTCCTCGACGATCAGCTTCCGCGAATCATGGTCCCTGCACCGCGCTCGGTAAACAGTTCGAGCAAGACGGCATGTGGGGCACGCCCATCGACAATAACAGCCGCTTCAACCCCGTTTTGAACCGCATCCATACAGGTTTCGGTCTTCGGGATCATGCCGCCCTGAATCGTACCATCGGCGATCATTGCGTTTATGTGGTCAGTGTCGGCATCCCGTACAAGGTTCTTATCTGCATCAAGGATACCTTTTACGTCAGTCAGCATATAAAGACGACGTGCGCCAACCGCTTTTGCAATCGCACCCGCAGCCGTATCAGCATTGATATTGTATGTCTGACCGTCTTCGCCAACACCAATCGGTGAAATAACCGGAATAATGTCGGTATTCACAAAGCAATCAAGAACATGCGGATTGACGTTTACCGGCTCGCCAACGAAACCAAGATCAAGAACCTTCTCGATATTGCTTTCCGGGTCCCGTTTCGTGCGGGTCAGCTTGCGTGCGGTGATAAGATTGGCATCCTTGCCGCACAGACCAACCGCAATCCCGCCAGCCGCATTGATGTTCGAAACGATTTCCTTGTTGATTTTGCCCGCCAGCACCATTTCGACAACATCGATGGTCTGCTGATCAGTCACCCGAAGGCCATCGACAAATTCAGACTGGATATTAAGCTGCTTAAGCATCTGGCCAATCTGCGGCCCGCCACCATGTACCACAATCGGGTTCATGCCGACCTGCTTCAAAAGAACCACATCCTGAGCAAACAAACGCGCCAGTTCAGGATCGCCCATCGCATGGCCGCCATACTTGATCACGATCTTCTGACCGTTAAATCGTCGCATATAGGGAAGCGCCTCGGACAAGACTTTTGCACGTGCCAATGTCCGGTACGCGCTGGATTCCGACTGGTCTTCTTCAGAACGGATTTCTTCGTTCATCCTATTTCCCCATATTGACGCATCAGGCAGGCAATTTTACAGCAGCGACGATATCTCGGCGCGCAATTCGCCCAGTCCGGTATTCTTTTCGCTCGACGTTGCAAAGATTTTTGGCAAGGCGGCTGGATGTTTCACCAGTGCGTTCACCACTTCCTTGATACGTTTTTCGAGCTGTCCTTTTTTTAGCTTATCTGCCTTGGTCAGCACAACCTGATAGGTCACGGCACTTTCATCAAGCACCTTCATCATTTCTAGGTCGGCCTTCATAAAGCCATGTCTGGAATCGATCAGCACAAAGACACGCCGTAAGGTTACCCGTCCACGCAGATACTGCTTGATCAGGTTTTGCCACGTCTCAACAATACCTTTGGGGGCTTGGGCAAAGCCATAACCAGGCAAATCGACAATGTGGCAGGCCCCATCAAGATCAAAATAGTTAAGCTGCTGGGTACGGCCCGGCGTATTGGACGTACGCGCAAGATCCTTGCGGCCCGTGACCGCATTGATCAGGCTGGATTTGCCCACATTGGACCGACCGGCAAAACAGATTTCCGTTTTGTCTTCCGGCGGCAATTGTTCAAGCTGAGCCACACCAAGAAGAAACGTAACCGGGCGGGAAAAAAGTTTCCGCCCGGCTTCGATTTCGGATGCTTCGTATGTCGGTATCGCAGTTACCGACGGTAAGATTTCGTCTGTCATCGTTATTCCTTCCCCGTAACACGGGGATATTCCCCAAAGGAAATATCAACCCGTGAAGGGTAGATGGGGATTTACATCCCCATCTTGTACATGATGTAACGCTGCTGAAGGATCGACAACGTGTTGTTCCAGGCCCAATAGATCACAAGACCTGCCGGGAAACTTGCCAGCATAAAGGTAAAGATCAATGGCAAGAACATCATGATCTTTGCCTGGGTCGGATCAGCCGGTGCCGGGTTCAGTTTCTGTTGAAGGAACATGGTCAGACCCATGATCAACGGCCAAATACCGATCATCAGCATCTGCGGCGGATCAAACGGGATCAGACCAAACAGATTGAACAGCGACGTCGGGTCCGGTGCGGACAAATCCTGAATCCAGCCAAAGAACGGCGCATGGCGCATTTCGATGCTGACAAACAGAACTTTATACAGCGCAAAGAAGACCGGAATTTGTACAATGATCGGCAAGCAACCCGAAGCCGGATTGATTTTCTCACGCTTGTACAGAGCCATCATTTCCTGTTGCTGACGCTGACGATCATCCTTGAACTGCTCGCGCATTTCAGTGATCTGCGGCTGCAGCTTTTTCATCGCACTCATGGATTTGTACGACTTGTTGGCCAGCGGGAACATGATGGCCTTAACGGCAACCGTGATCAACAGGATCGCAACGCCAAAGTTGCCAACCAGATGATACATCCACTGCAGAACCAGGAAGAACGGTTTGGTCAGGAAGTAGAACCAGCCAAAATCAATCGCGAGATCGAAGTTGGTGATGCCGTAATCCTCTGCATAGCTATCAAGCAGGGTTACTTCCTTTGCACCGGCAAACAGACGGGTTTCGGCCACACCTTCGCTACCATTTGCAATGGTACGGGCCGCACCAAGATAATCGGTCTGATACTTGTCGGCATTGTCCGCGACATGATGGCTAAAGCGCGTGGTCATTTCCTCGTCCGAGGAAGGTGCCAGCGCAACCAGCCAATACTTATCGGTAATGCCAAGCCAGCCGCCGGTGGTTTTCTTTGTGATTGCCCCGTCATCGGCAAGATCGTCATAGTCGATCTCGGTCAGGGTGCCATCGATCACACCAAGCGGGCCTTCGTGCAGGATGTAGAATCCAGCAGTCACCGGCTTGTTCTTGCGCGAAATCAGGCCGTATGGATACAGGGTGACGTCGCCACCGCTGTTATTCACAACCGACTGGTTGACGGTGAACATGTAGTTCTCGTCAATCGCAATCTCGCGTTTAAAGGTCAGGCCCGCGCCATTATCCCAAGTCAGGGTAATCGGGCTATCGGCCGTCAGTGTTTCGCCACTTGCGGTCCAGCGGGTCTCGCTGGTGGGAAGAGCAACGCCCTTATCGCCAGCAACCCAGCCGAACTCGGCAAAATAGGCATCACTGCTGCCCGTCGGGTTCAAAACATGGATCAGCGGACTGTCGGGTTCTTCGGTCTCGTGATAATCCTGAAGCTGGATATCGTCAATGACACCACCAACAAGGCGAATCGAACCTTCGACGCGCGGAGTATCGATCACGATACGCGGCGATTTCGCCAATGCGTCTTCGCGTTTGACCGTCGGGACAGAAAGCTGCCCTCCCGGGACACTCGGCCCGCCGGTTGATACTTGCGGCGCAGTGCTGCCGTTTGCATCAAGCTGTTCACGAACTTGCGCTTCGCGAACCTGCATATCAGGTTCGGGCGCAAAGAAGAATTGCCACCCGATAAGAATCACAACTGCCGATGCAATTGCCACCCACAGGTTACGTTGTTCGTTCATCGCCTCTTTCCGCTTTGTTCAGTCAGCAAATACTGACCGCATTCTATTTACATGACGAAAGCGCCGGGGACCGGTTTTCACCATCCGACGACGCTTTGTTTTGTTCGCAGCCACATCCGGGCACGGGATCATAACCATGACCACCCCATGGATGGCAACGCATTATCCGTTTAATTCCCATCCAGCCGCCTTTTATTGCCCCATGACGGGCCAATGCTTCCATCATGAAAGCCGAACAGGTCGGCTGATAGCGGCATGACCACCCGATATAAGGCGATAAAAAGAGCTGGTAACCGCGAACTGCGATTTGAAGAAGACGGGCAAGGGGACCGGGCGCAGGATTGGAAGAAATCATTTGGCTTGGCCTCTTGCCTTCGTCGAACCGCCTGACGGGTTCCCACCGTGCCCCTTGCGGGAACGGCGTGTATCAGGTGCAGACGGCTTGGCATCAGGGACACGGCGCAGGGCAAACCGCATATCATCAATCAGCTTTTCAAACGGCCGATCAATGGTCTGGTTGCGACCGATCACGACATAATCCCAACCGGGCAATGCGTGTTCGCTCATCAATTGCTCTGCCACAGCACGCAAACGCCGCCGAACGCGATTGCGGACGACGGCCTTTCCCACCTTCTTGGTGACGGTAAATCCGACTCGTACGAGTTGGTCTTCACCGGCGTATTCTGTATCCGGCTTGATCCCGGGACGCGGAGCGCCCTGAAGGATCAATCCCTGTGTAACCCATTTTCGGCGGGTGCCCGCAACACGGAGGAATTCCGTACGCTTTTTAAGGCGTTCCACCGAAATGGTCACAACATTAGGCCGACAGACGCTTGCGGCCCTTGGCGCGGCGTGCGGTAAGCACACGGCGTCCACCGACGGTCGCGCTGCGGGAACGGAAGCCGTGACGGCGTTTCCGTACGAGATTGCTAGGCTGGTAGGTGCGCTTCACTGCACTTACTCCGTTCTAAATAAGGTAATCCGATTAAATTCGAGGTCCGCTGTATAGGGCTTCACACCTGAGCTGTCAACTCGTGACAAGGCACTTACCCCCAGAAAACCGGCAATGCCGTCAGGATTTCGTCCCGACGGCACCCGAAATGCGAATTCGTCACCACTCGATACGTTCGACATTGGAGAATGTCAACTCAGAACCATCGGAAAAGACGATTGTTCCAGACGAATCGGTGGAAAGTTCAAGATGGTGTTTTTTCGAATCGGTGATCTCGCCTTCATCAAGGATCAAGGTCCAGTCACTCGAGTCGAGTTTCCCGCCACCCAGGCCGTTCAGTTCAATGGTATCGGTGGTCCATCCATTGGCACCACCATCCACAGTGTCATTGCCCTCACCCATGTTAAAGATGAACAGATCGGATCCCCCGCCGCCATACAGCGCGTCATCACCGAACCCGCCCATCAGGGTGTCGTTGTCATCGCCTCCCAGCAGCAGGTCATTACCGTCACCGCCACTAAGTGTATCCTTGCCTGCACCACCACTCAGGGTGTCATCCCCGTCGTCGCCATACAGCTTGTCATCACCACCGCCGCTATCAAGCGTGTCATTGCCTGATCCGCCATAGAAGGTGTCCTTGCCCCATCCGCCGGTCAGGGTGTCATTATCCGCCCCACCGTCGAAATAGTTGTCACCACCGTCAGCAACCAGAATGTCGTTGCCATCGCCGCCATAGAAACTGTCGTCGCCATAGGCACCGTGGACCGAGTCGTCACCACCACCGCCCCAGACAGTGTTATCGCCGCCACTCACCTCGATCCGGTCATTGCCGTCACCGGATGTTACGGTGTCATTTGCACTGCCGGTCGTAATGGTGTCGTTGCCACTGCCTGTCTCGATGGTGTTTTTGCCTTCACCGGCGGCAATTGTATTGTTGCCGTCACCGGCATAGATCTTGTCATCGCCGGACCCGACATTGACGGTGTCGTTCCCTGAACCGCCCCAGATGGTGTTCTTGCCACCACCGGCATCGATCTCGTTATTGCCATCACCGGCGTTGATTTTATCGTCGTCGCTGCCCGAATAGATCCGGTCATTCCCCGATCCGGTGACAATATAGTTGTCACCCTCGCCAGCACTGACATAGTTGTTGCCGTCTCCGCCAAGGATCGTGTCATCGCCGCTGCCGGCATAGAGGCTGTCATTGCCTGCACCGGTTTCAATGTGGTTTCTGCCTTCGTTGGCATAAATGATGTTGTCACCATCACTGGCATAGATGCTGTCATTGCCGCTGCCACCGGTGATGTAGTCATTCCCGCTACCGCCATAGATGGTATTGTGACCTTCGCCGCCATGGACGGTATCGTTTCCGGCCCCGGCATCGATATAATCATCACCGTCATCGCCGGTCACACTGTCATCACCTGCACCGGCATGGATCACATCATTGCCATTGCCGCCCCAGATCGTGTCATTGCCGCCATTGGTCGATACCGTATCGTTACCGCCACCGGCACCAACAGTGTCATTTCCTGACCCGGTCTCGAACACCTCACTGCTATCTGATCCCCAGCGGGTTTCATCGCTGTCGACTGTTTCTTCAATGGTGACCTCAAGAATGGCCGTGGTTGTCGCCGTGTCATCACCGTCCTGAGACTGAACAGACACCGTCAGCTCAAACGTACCGGCATAATCACTGCCCGCCATAATCGTCAGCCCGACCAGCTGGGCTGCGCTCAAGGTCCAAATGCCGTTTCCATTATTGGTCCCGGCCGACAGGCTCGCACCATTTGGCACGCCAGAGATCGTAACCGTCAATGTTTCACTGCTATCGGTAACAGCGGCATCAATATCAAGTGCGACACTGTTGCCCTCATCCCCCGTGGCATCGGCAACTTCCAGGGTCGGTGTATCGGCAACACCGGCAACATCAATTGTGATTGTGTCACTGACACTTGCCGTGTCTGCACCGTCGGTCGAGGTAACCGTAACGCCCAGATCAAACGATCCGGAATAGTCATCAGGCGGCGTAATGCTCAGCCCTTCTAGGTCCCCTGCTGACAGTGTCCAAGTGCCATTCCCATTGCTGGTGCCTGCAGACAGCGTTGCGCCATCCGGCACGCCGGAAATGGTGATTGAAAGAACTTCCGATGCATCGGTCAAACCAGCATCAAGATCAAGTGCGATGCTTGTATCCTCGTCACCCGACGCATCAGATGCCTCAAGGCTCGGTGTATCCGCCACACCGGCAACATCAACCGTGATCGAACCGGAACTGGTCGCAACGTCTTCACCGTCTGCAGACTGTGCTGTCACACCAAGATCGAACGAACCAGAGAAGTCATCGGCCGGCGTAATGGTCAGACCTTCAAGGTCATCCGATCCCAACGTCCAGGTGCCATCCCCATTATCGGTACCAGCCGACAAAGTCGCCCCATCCGGAACACCGGAGATGGTGACCGTCAGAACTTCTGAGCTGTCAGGCAGACCGGCATCGATATCAAGTACAATGGCCGAATCTTCAGAACCGGAAGCATCAGAAAGCTCAAGGCTCGGGGTATCTGCAACACCTGCGACATCAACCGTGATTGTGTCACTAACACTCGCGGTGTCTTCGCCATCGGTCGAAGTCACCGTAACGCTCAGATCAAACGACCCGGAATAGTTATCCGCCGGATTAATGCTCAGGCCTTCAATATCTGCCGCTGACAGCGTCCAGGTGCCATCACCATTGTCTGTACCAGCAGACAGCGTCGCCCCATCCGGAACACCCGAAATGGTCACCGACAGAACTTCCGATGCATCACTCAGACCCGCATCGATACTAAGGGCGATCGTTGAGTCTTCGGAGCCCGAAACATCAGATACATCTAGCGTCGGGGTATCGGCAACACCTGCAACATCAACCGTGATTGTGTCACTGACACTTGCAGTATCCTCGCCATCGGTCGAGGTTACCGTGATGCTCAGATCAAACGATCCGGAATAGTTATCCGCCGGATCAATGCTCAGGCCTTCAAGGTCCGCTGCGGACAGCGTCCAGGTGCCGTCACCATTATCCGTACCAGCCGACAGGGTTGCGCCATCAGGAACGCCGGAGATCGTGACCGACAGAACTTCCGATGCATCACCCAGACCTGCTCCGATATCAAGTGCAATCTCTGAGTCTTCAGAACCGCTTGCATCCGAGGCCTCAAGGCCTGGCGCATCGGCAACACCCGTAACACCGACAGAAATCGTATCGCTCACACTTGCCGTGTCTTCACCATCGGTTGAGGTAACGGTAACACCCAGATCAAACGACCCGCTGAAGTCATCGGCCGGCGTAATCGTCAGACCTTCAAGGTCATCCGATCCCAGCGTCCAGGTGCCATCGCCATTATCGGTACCAGCTGACAAGGTTGCCCCATCCGGAACACCGGAGATGGTGACCGTCAGAACTTCCGAGCTGTCGGTGAGACCCGCATCAATATCCAATGCTATTGCGCTGTCTTCAGAACCGCTGGCGTCAGCAACATCCATAGTTGGCGCATCGGCTACACCGGCAACATCAACCGTGATCGAACCCGAGGTCGTTGCGACATCTTCGCCGTCTGCCGATTGCGCCGTAACGCCAAGATCAAAGCTGCCAGAGAAGTCATCCGCTGGCGTAATCGTCAGACCTTCAAGATCATCCGATCCCAGCGTCCAGGTGCCGTCACCATTATCCGTACCAGCCGACAGAGTTGCCCCGTCCGGAACACCGGAAATCGTGATCGACAGAACTTCCGATGCGTCGCTCAGGCCCGCATCGATGTCGAGTGCAATGGCATTGTCTTCGGCACCGGCTGCATCCGAAACTTCAAGGGTCGGCAGATCCGCTTCACCAATTACATTGACCATGACGGTGTCTGTAACAGTCGCGATATCAACACCGTCCTGCGTGCTTGCCGTAATTTCCAGATCGAAAGACCCACTGTAATCCGCAGGCGGTGTAACAGTAAGCCCGTCAAGATCATCTGATGTCAGCGACCAGGTGCCGTCACCGTTATCTGTACCGGCAGACAAGGTCGCACCATCCGGCACGCCACTAATCGTGATTGTCAGGGTTTCGGAGCTGTCAGTGAGGCCAGCGTCGATGTCGAGTGCAATCGCGCTATCTTCGGTGCCGCTTGCGTCATCAACATCCAAAGTCGGGGCATCTGCAACCCCCGCAACATCAACCGTGATGGATCCAGACGTCGTCGCAACATCTTCGCCATCAGCTGACTGAGCGGAGACGCCGAGATCAAAGCTGCCAGAGAAGTCATCCGCTGGCGTAATCGTCAAACCTTCAAGGTCATCCGAGCCCAGTGTCCAGGTGCCATCGCCATTATCCGTACCCGCAGACAGCGTCGCCCCATCCGGAACGCCACTGATCGTCACAGTGAGAATCTCACTGGAATCTGTCAGACCAGCATCGATATCAAGCGCAATCGCTGAATCTTCAGAACCGCTTGCGTCCGCGACATCCAACGTCGGGGCATCCGCAACACCTGCAACATCAACCGTAATCGAGCCGGTCGTGGTCGCGATATCTTCACCGTCTGCCGACTGCGCCGTAACGCCAAGATCGAAGCTACCAGAGAAGTCATCAGCAGGCGTAATCGTCAAACCTTCAAGATCATCCGATCCCAGCGTCCAAGTGCCGTCACCATTATCGGTACCAGCCGACAAGGTCGCACCATCCGGAACGCCA
>NZ_JAVJRB010000005.1:2500-632363 GCF_040218635.1 Thalassospira sp. | reverse complement strand
TAGGGTCAGGACCTATTAATTTGGTTTGAATGGTCACCCGGATTTGTGCGGATACGCGAAGCAAGACCGCAGGAAGATATGCATCTTTCAAGGTTTTGCGACAAAGTAGCCCGTACAAATCCGGGTGATCCGTAGGACAGGTGTTATATTTGCAAACTCCTGCGTTAAACCCTTTGCCCGGGGGATTACCCCGCGCTGCAGGCTTTATCCTTGTATTTCACAAATATAACGCCTGCCATTCCAATCAAATTAATTAGGTCCTGACCCTAGATAAACAGGGTCAGAACCCCGGTATAGCCATAGAAACGATCATTGCAAATTTCGCCATTGCCATAAAATCCGGTCAGGGGCAGATCGCCCAATTCATCGCGAATAATCATCATTTCGCGGCTTTCGGTGCCAAACAGATGCGGGCCACGGGCGACACAGCTGCAATACAGCGCACCGCGCGGTTTGCCCGGCAGGCGTTTTTGAAGTTCGGTCAGCATCCGACGCAGATCCTGTTCGGCCGCCGCCCCATCGCGGCGGACAAACCGCACGGCATCACCAGCCTGAACATCGCCACTGATCGCAATCATGTGGTTATGGGGATCAATCCCCATCAGATTACGGACAACAAAATCGCCGGTATCGGACCCCGGCACCATCAGGGCGGCGTGATAGCGGCCCGATGCCATGGAATGTTCGCTGCCATCGGCTTCGAGTTCCTGTTTTAAGACTTCAAGAGCCGGACGATCATCAAGGGTCGAGATAACGCCTTCGCGGCCATCGGTCACACGGTGGACCGGCCCGATGGGTGTGCAGGCCTGACTGATGCCGACCTGAACCGATGTGTTCGCCTCAAACAAAACACCCGAAAGCCCGCCATCAACCACCCGATCGGCCAGTTGCGGAGCACCCCGTTCCCCGGTTGCAATCCCGCCAACCAGATAGGTCGATCCCATCCGGGCCAGTTCAGAAAGGGTTCCCAGACTATCGGGGGCACCCGGATCGCCATGGACCAGGCCAAAGATCGGTTGCAGACGGTCTATTGCCTTTTGCAGGTCGGGTTCATCCAGATCGCGATCGGTTTTGATCGGCTCGAAAATATGGAATGTGTCGCTGGCAAAGGGGGCGATCAGAACAGATGCGGCGGGAACGCCGAAATAGGCACGGCCCGATCCGCAGACACCAATGCCAACCGTGCCGGTCCAATGTTCGATGGAAAGCCTGGATCTCAGGAAGGTCAGGATGCTGCTGATATCGTCGGACAGGGCTTCGGTGACATACAAAAAAGCCAAGGCCTGTTGTGGCAATGGCTCTTTTTCCAAAAGGTCCGCCAGTTCGGAGGCAACAGAAGCCCAGTTTTCTCCGCTGGCATGTGCCGCCCGAAATTCCGCCGTCATGCTTTCTCCCGATCCTGATTGGTCACGTGATCCGGGTCTTGCGCCCGATACATCCCGCTTAACTTAGTACCTTACTTAGTGCCTTAATATCTAAGCATTGCCCCCGTGCTTCCACAAGGGCCAAGCCGCAAGAGTTCTTTCTCACCCCAAGGCCTTCGCCAAAAGGCACCATCAGGAAACGTGTTTGCGCAACAGATCCATCGCCGCATTCAGCTGTGTCATGCGTTGATGCGATCCGTAATTGCTGTCGGGGTGGTGGATGGCGGCAAGGACGCGATATTTGGACCGTACTGCGCGCATATCCGGCCTTGCGTTGGGGGCAAACCCCATCACATGCAGGGCTTCGTTAAATGTCGTGACCCCGCGATCAAGCGGATCAAAGGCAAGGTTATTCACAATTTGCCGCAGACGGTCGAGTTCTTCGCGCGATTGCAAAAGTTCGACTGGCGGTTCTGCCTGACGTTTTTTAAGGGCGCGGGCTTCTTCAAGAACGACTTTCTCCGCCGCCAACACATCGGATTTTTCAACCCGCATATTGACATCCCCGGCATCAAAATCGATGGCCATTTTAAGGGCCTTGCGCACGGTTACGACCGAGAACCCCGGCGGCAGGCGCAATTGCAGGCGCGGTTTCCTGCGCCACGGGCGGCCTTCGGCGGGGCCGGATTTTAAAACGATGGTTTCGCGGTCCCCCTTGGGCGGATCGCCCGGATCGACATAATCGTCAATCGCCTTTTCAGGCACGATCAACATCACCGAACGCGCCAGATCCGCCGCATTCACCCCGCGGCGTTCGGCAAGTGACAAAACAGCGTCGCGAAAGACCGATGCACAGGGAATGGTGTAAGACTGCTTGACCGTTGCAGATGTCGACACGGTGCGCACCCCGATAACTTATTGATTTAATTTCGAAATGCCCATCGTATCAGGCACGGTCCCGGCTTTGATCTTGGTCTGATCTGGAAAGTTTATCGATGGAATGGGCCGCCTGCAACTGCATTTGCAGTCAAAAATTGAATCGCTTCCGATTCATCCACAGGGTAAATGGCGACTCGCAGTGAACGCTTGGAGTCCGCCAAATCGACCAAAACCCCTGATATCAAGCCATTATCGCAGAATCCCGTTGGAATCCATGGGGCGACTCGGTGAATAAGTCTTCAACAAACTTACCCACAGGCACATGGCGCGAAATTTCAGCCATTGATGGCTACATCGTTGAATCATATAGGGGATTCATATGAATCAGTGGTTTCAAAAACACCCGCCAAAAAGAACCGCACCGATCTTTCGCAGCCTTTGCGGCAGGTTGTCGCGATCCGGCAAACCAAAAAAATAACATATGCAGTTATCGGTTTGAGAATTCGAAACATAACCGAAAGTAAATGAGGTGTTAATTTTACAGCAACAGCAGTGTTTTCAAGGTCAAAACCGGGATTTTGACCCTGTTTCGACGTCCTTCACGCTTTGCTGAACTATATGTAACATATTGATATAAATCGATTTAACACGAAACTACCAGCCAACGGGGTTGGATATCGCGACTGCGAACAGTTTCGTTTCGGGTTGTTGACGTTTTCTATCTACATATGCAGTTTTTATCGCAGCAAGAACCGGAAAATTTGCAAAAATTCCCTGTAAACCGAATTCCGGCCCGCCCGCCAACACCGCGCAACCCCTTGAGAACGCGTTTGTTTTTGCGGTAGTGCGCCATAGGGCTGCGACGGCGGCCAAAAATCGATCCGCCCATCGCATAGGGTCCTCGGCCAAAGATCAAATCATCGGGCCCGCCCGGCCAGAAAGCTTAATTCTGGTCCGAGCGGCTTTGACTGATGTGACCAAATGGTATCAGGATGGGTTTTGCAGAAGTTCTATGACATTTGGCAGGATACGTTCGACGATGACGCCGACACCTTCGGCATTCGGGTGCATGCCATCCTCTTGATTAAGTTCCGGTGCCGCAGCAACGCCATCCAGGAAAAATGGATACAATTCAATCTGATAGCGCCCGGACAGATCGGCATAGATGCTGTTGAATTCATCGCCATATGTTGTGCCCATATTGGGCGGTGCGACCATGCCCGCAAGCAAAACGTCAACATCCATCGACCGCAGTTTTTCAATGATCTGGGCCAGATTATCGCGGGTTTGCGATGGCTCCACCCCACGCAGGGCATCATTTGCGCCGAGTTCAAGCAACACCGCATCGGGTTTCTCGACAAGCGCCCAGTCAAGCCGGGCCAGTCCGGCCGCCGTGGTATCCCCCGAAACCGAACTGTTCACCACCCGAACGTTATGCCCGGCATCCTTTAAGGCGGCTTCAAGCCGTGGCGCGAAGCCTTCTTCATGGGACAGGCCATAGCCCGCCATCAGACTATCGCCAAATAAAACAAGGGTTTGCGGATCCTCTTCGGCGGCATTGGCCGACACGCCAAGCGAGACGATGCTTCCGACAAACAGGGCCAAAAGCCCCAATCGGACCAGCCGGTTAAGATAAACCAAGCCCTTTGAAGTGAACTTGATTACAGTACGACCTTGCCCGGACGCCAATTTCATTACAAATCTCACCCTATAAGCTGCCATCTTGTTGAAGTGGTTACCTTGCGGTTACCCTGATGCAGCGCATTCAAACCAAAGAAGTTTGAACCAAAAACGTTCAGATCCGTAAGCTTATGTAACCTGCTTTGTTGATCTTGCAACACACCAAGCCCGATAGGACCCCAGATGAGTGTGACTGAAACCGCCGCAATCCCGGAACAAATTGATGGTTCTTCGGGCGAAAAACCCCAGAAAACCATCGATGTCCAAGATCTGAAACTGCGGCTGCAAGGTCCGGCGGGGATTGTTGAAATCCTTAAAGGTGTCGATCTCAGCGTCAAGGCGGGCGAACGGGTCAGTCTGGTCGGGCCGTCCGGGTCGGGCAAAACATCGCTTTTGATGGTTATTGCCGGACTGGAACAGGCCCAGGAAGGTATCGTCAATGTCTGTGGCAAGGACCTGCGCAGCCTTGATGAAGATGGCCTTGCCCTGTATCGCCGCCACCATGTCGGCATCGTGTTTCAGGATTTCCATCTGATCCCGACCATGAGTGCGTTGGAGAACGTTGCGCTTCCGATGGAGTTTGCCGGACGCAAAGATGCGTTTGAAAAGGCACAGGAAGAACTTGAGCTTGTCGGTCTGGGCCACCGCATTGGCCATTATCCCGGTCAGCTATCAGGTGGCGAGCAGCAGCGCGTCGCGTTGGCGCGTGCCCTGGCGACCGACCCGGAGCTTCTTTTGGCCGATGAGCCGACCGGCAACCTTGACGGTGCGACCGGTGAAACGATTATTGAATTGCTGTTTGATCTGACCAAACGTCGGGGTTCCACACTGCTTTTGATTACCCATGATGCGGGTCTTGCAAAACGGTGTGACCGGACCGTGATGCTGCGTGACGGCGAGATCGTTACGCATCAGGAATCGCAGCCATGAGCACGGCCTTATCCCAATCCAAAGATGCCGACCGCCTGTGGTCGATTGCATGGCGGGTTTGTCGGCGCGAGTTGCGCGGCGGTCTGTCGGGCTTTCGCATTTTCCTTGCCTGCCTTGCCCTTGGGGTTGGATCAATCGCCGCGGTCGGAAACGTTTCGGAATCCGTTCTTTCTGCGCTGGAGCGCGATGGCCGCAAGCTTTTGGGTGGTGATGTTGAACTGCGCCTGACCCATCAGGATGCCACGCCCGATCAGCTTGAATGGCTTGGTGAAAATACCGAACGGATTGGCGAACTTGCCACCATGCGCACCACGGTCTATGGCCCGGAGCAGCGCCGACTGGTCGAGCTAAAGGCGGTTGATGATGCCTATCCGCTGTTTGGCGAGATGGAACTTTCCGACGGCATTCCGTTCGAAGGCAGCCTTGATCAGAAGGATGGCGTTTGGGGGGCTGTGACCGAGGCGGGCTTACTGGAACGCCTGAACATTTCGATTGGCGATACGGTCAAGCTTGGTGATCTGGATGTTGAAATCCGTGGGGTGATTTCCAAGGAACCAGACAAGGCGGTTGGCTTTTTCAATTTTGGCCCGCGCCTGATGGTGTCGAAATCGGCCCTGATGGAAACCGGGTTGGTTCAGCCCGGCAGCCTGATCCGGTATTATTACGCTTTGGATTTGAATGATTCTGAAACGCCGACCGCCTTTCGCGAACGGTTGGAAAACCGGTTCGAAGATGCCGGTTGGCGCATTCGCGATACCGCCAATGCCAATCCCGGATTGCGCCGTTTCATTGAACGCCTGACCTTGTTCCTGACCCTTGTGGGCTTGTCCGCCCTTCTGGTCGGGGGGATCGGGGTTGCCAATGCGGTGCGTGGCCATATCGAAAGCAAAACATCCGTCATCGCCACATTGAAATCAATTGGTGCATCGCATGGATTGGTGTTGCGGATTTACTTCCTGCAAATACTGGTTCTGGCCCTGATCGGGATTGCGATTGGTCTTCTGATCGGTGCGGTCACCCCGGCACTTATCGCCCCGGTTCTGGCCGGACGTCTGCCGATTGATGTGACGCTTGGCCCGGCATTACCGTCGCTTCTCATTGCGACCAGCTTTGGGGTTTTGACCACCTTGGTCTTTGCCCTGCCATCACTTTTACGCGCACGTGAGATTCCGGCAGCCCGATTGTTCCGGGCCAGTGCGGGCCTGTTTACCGGAAGCCCGGTGCGCAAACGGGATCTGCCTTATATCGGTGTGCCGCTTGTGATGTTGCTTGCCCTGACTGTGTTCAGTGCGACAGACAAGGCCATTGCCCTTGGCTTTATTGGCGGGTCGATGGCGGCTGTGGTGATTTTCACCTATGCCGGCCAAGGAATTGTATCTTTATCGAAACGGTTCATTGCCGGACGCGATGCGTTTTCCAGACTGGCGCTTGCCAATCTGCATCGCCCCGGTGCGAACACCATTCCGGTGGCCTTGTCGCTTGGACTGGGCTTGACCCTTTTGGTGACGATTTCCGGAATCGAGGGCAACCTTGATAACGAGATCAACGAGAACCTTCCGGAATCTGCCCCGGCTTTCTTCTTCCTTGATATTCGCCCTGATCAGATGGACCCGTTCAAAGAACAACTTCTGGCACAGGATAATGTTTCGGATATCGAACAAACTCCGATGTTGCGCGGACGTGTAACCGCGATTGACGGGGTTGATTCAGAAGACGTTGGACCGGGCGATGATCGCTGGTTCCTGCGCGGCGATCGCGGACTGACCTTTGCTGCCACCCCGCCACCGGAAACCAAGCTGGTGCGCGGTGACTGGTGGCCAGCAGACTATAACGATGCGTCCAAGCCACTGGTGTCGATCAGTGCCGATATCGGGAATGCCTTTAGTCTTGAGCCCGGCGATACGTTGACCGTCAATATCCTTGGCCGGGATATCACGGCCGAGATTGCCAATTGGCGCGAAATTGAATGGCAAAGCCTGCGCATGAATTTCGCCATGGTGTTTTCACCGGGCCTGATCGACAAGGCCCCCTATAGCCTGATTGCCACCGCCCATATGCCGCGCGAAATGGAAGAACCGGTTGATCGCATGATTGGTCTGGATTTCCCTAATGTGTCGGCCATCCGGGTACGTGAGGCGCTTGAAGCCGCCAATGCCATTCTGGCCGGGATTGGAACCGCGCTGAATGCCACCAGCATGATCGCAATTGTCGCGGGTGTTCTGGTTCTTGCCGGTGCGGTTGCTGCGGGTCGGCGCAAACGCATTTATGATGCCGTGGTGCTTAAGACCCTTGGCGCTACGCGGGCCAACATCCTTTATGCCTATGCGCTGGAATACGGCATCCTTGGCCTTGCGACCGGGGTTATCGCCGCCTTTGTCGGGTCGCTTGCGGCTTGGTCGGTGCTGGTCCTGATCATGGAAGCCAACTGGGTTCTCTTGCCGATGACCATTTTTGGTCCGATTGGCATTGGCCTGTTTGCGACATTGTCCGCGGGGTTTGTTGGCACGTGGCAGGCCCTTCGCAGTCCTGCGGCCCCGCTTCTGCGTAACGAGTAAGTGCAATCGATGCGGTAAGCAAGCTTAAGCCAGATCGCGCAATTCACGCCGGACAACCTTGCCTGTGGTTGTCATCGGCAATTGATCCAGAAAGGCAATCTCGCGCGGATATTCGTGGGCGGCCAACCGGGTTTTGACGAATTCCTTGATCTCGCTTTCAAGTTCGGCACTTTCGGCAAAGCCATCGCTGAGCACGATGAAGGCTTTAACGATCTGGCCGCGCTGATCATCGGGTTTGCCAATAACACCGGCCATACGCACCGCCGGATGGGCAATCAGGCAATCTTCGATCTCGCCCGGTCCAATGCGATAACCCGCCGAGCTGATGACATCATCATCACGCCCGATAAAGCGGATATAGCCATCGGCATCGACACTGCCCATATCGCCCGTCAAAAGCCATTCGCCGACGAATTTGTCGCGGGTGGCTTCGGGGTTGCGCCAATATTCCAAAAACATCACCGGATCAGGCGCGCGCACGGCAATCCGGCCCATTTCGCCGGGTTCAAGCACTTTGCCACTCAGATCAATCACCGCCACATCATGCCCGGGGGCCGGGCGGCCCATCACACCGGGTTTTGGCGTCATGATTGATTGGCAGGAACTGACCACCATGTTGCATTCGGTTTGGCCATAAAATTCATTGATCGTGACGTCAAACACCCGACGGCCCCAATCAAGAAGTTCCGCCCCAAGGGTTTCGCCGCCACTGGCGATTGAGCGCAAATTACAGTTAAATTTCTGCGCCACATCATCCCCGGCGGCCCGCATCATTTTTAACGCGGTTGGCGGCAGGAAGGTATTGCGCACACCATATTGGGCAATCAGATCAAAGGCGGCTTCGGGGGTGAATTTTTCAAACCTGTGGGCAACCACCGGCATGCCATGATGCCAGGCAGGCAGCAAAACATCCAAAAGCCCGCCAATCCACGCCCAGTCCGCAGGGGTCCACATGACATCACCGTCTTGCGGGAAAAAGTCATGCGACATTTCCACACCGGGCAAATGGCCCAGCAACACCCGATGGGCATGCAGCGCACCTTTGGGCTGTCCGGTCGTACCGGATGTATAAATGATCAGGGCCGGTTCATCGGCACGGGTTTTAACCGGTTCAAACGCATCGCTTTCTTCAGCCGACAGGGCTTTGAAGTCAAAGCAGTTATCTGGCGCACCATCAATGACATAGACATATTCAAGGGCCGGAAGAAGATCGCGAATTTCAGCAATCTTTGCCGCCCCTTCCTTGTCCGTCACAAGGGCCTTGGCGGCACAGTTGCCCAACCGGTATTCCAGCGCATCCATGCCAAACAGGGCAAAAAGCGGCACGGCAATCGCGCCCATTTTATAGGTCGCGACATGGGAAATGGCGGTTTCCGGGCTTTGCGGCAGCAAAATCCCGACCCGATCGCCACGGCGAATACCATGACGCCGCATGACATTGGCAAAGCGGTTTGAAAGGCGTTTGATCTGGGCAAAGGTATAATCGCGGCGCGACCCATCACGTCTGCGATGCATCAAGGCCAATCGATCCGGGTCATCAGCCCATTTATCGCAGACATCAACGCCGATATTGTAATATGTCGGTACGTCCCAGACAAAGTCTGAACACACCGTCGCGTAATTTTCACGACAGACCAGCATCTTTCCTCCCTGAATTTACCGCTGTTATTTGTTTTTGGCTGCGGCAAATGTTGCAGGCATGCTAGTGCCAAATTTCCAGAAATGGAAGGTCTGTGTGCACCCTATACATTCAGATAATCGGCTTTGATCCCGAAGATTTCACGACGCCGGATCGAGCAAAAATGTCAAATTTGCCGGCTGCCCGGCATCGGTTGACGCCCGCGAATGACAGCCAAGGCAGGTGGCATCCGATTGATGTTGCATGAAGCTTTCAAGCGCACTGTTGGTCAAATACCTTGGAACTTCCCCCACCCCGAACGGGGCGCCACCGGGATTGCCGATCCATTGCGTGCCCAAAAGCATGTAATTTTGCCAAACCGTCCCGGCCAGCTTGTTTTGCCAGACGAAATTGGTTTCTGCCGTTCCTGAAAACAATCGCCAGCACCGGACAATATCGGGCGGAACAAGCGCGCCACCGGAAACCGGGCGGGCAAAGGGCCGGGTATCTGCCCATCGGATGTCACCGGCGATTGATTGATTGGCAGCCCCTCCCTTGGCCGTGCCCCCGTCATAAAATGCGTAAGCTTGATCGGTTTCATCGGGCGCAAGGCACCCGTCGGCAAAAGGATTATCGGTAATGATGCTGTTTGGGCGGCGGGCATTGGCTGCCAAGGGCACATTATCAACATGCTCGAAACTTGACCAAATCCAGCGATCCCCATTGCCGCTGGCCACGCGTTGCACGATATGCAGGCCAACCAGCCCAACCGTGACATCAAGGCATTTTGGCTGCCCATCCAGCGTCTGATCGATGCCAAGGGAAATGCGGGCCGGACGGGTGTAATAGGTGCGACCTGTCCCGACATCTTGCGCGCCATCATCCGGCAGAATTCGCCAGGCAAATTTCAACAATTGCGCGCCCATCACACCGGGTGCGGATGGCGGGATGGCGGGTGCCGCCGGTTCGGTCCCGGCATCATCATCGCCGTTTGCCACCAAGACAGGTTGTGCAAGGTCGGCAACCCGATCCATATGCCCGATGGGGAAATCAATCGCTGCGCCTGATTTGGCAAATGCCGCACGACCGTCTTTGGTCTCCAGACCATTTGAAAGGATATAATCGCGCGCAGCCGGGTTGATCCGGGTTTCAAACAGAACAAAGTTCCCCGCCTGATCGACCAGCACATCCCCGCTTGATTGCACATAGCTTGCCAGCAAAAGATGCCCGTTGGGCAATCCGTCACGGCATGCGGCATTGGGATAGGTCACAGCGGACAGCACATCACGCCGGGTTGGGAATGTTTCCCAAAGTGCGGTCTGATCAGAGGCATTAGGCGATGCCATCAAGGCGGTAAATGCCTGCCATGAAAAACGGTCAAAGGGACGTTGCGCGTGATAGGCCAGAAATCGATAGACAAAACTGGCGTCAAATTCCGGCACATCAACCGGCAGGACAGCGCACGGCTGATCACCGATACCATTCGCGCAGAACTCAGCCCCATCATATTCATCGGTAAAGACCGCGATATCGCCCGCATCAGGAGTCGCGTTTAGATTGGCGTTTTGCGCGGCAGCACCCAGCGGGATGGACATGGCGAGCAGTCCGGACATTAAAGCCAAACCCCAGCCCGTGCGGCGTTTCCATAAACGCACACGCAATCGATCAATCGTTTGAGAGATATGGTTTGGTGTGATCAAGACGATCTCTGACATGCCATATCGGGCCCTTATTATGTTCTGCCACAACATCACGATCCCCCACCACGCAACATGATAGCCCTGATTATGCGACCTGTCGCGCATCGTCACATTGTTTTGTTATAGGGCAGGCAACGTGAACAGGATCACATTTGACCGGCACCCGACATTGTCGTTTCGGTCAAACCGTTGCTTTTCACGGAAAACCTGCCATATTTTGAGCATCGTAGAATTGTATATTGATTCTGCACACAAATGGATCAAAGAGGGATTTCAATGGCTTTTGAAACGCGTCAACGTGGCTATGACGTCTCGGTTGGCCGGTCGGCGGCCGAGGTCGATGCAGGCCTTCGCTCCTATATGCTGAGTGTCTACAACTACATGGCATCCGCACTTGCCTTGACCGGTATCGTGGCCATGGTTGTTTCGACCAGCCCTACCCTGATGCAGGCTATTTTCGGCACCGGACTCCAGTGGGTTGTGATGCTTGCCCCGATCGGGCTTGTTTTCTACCTGAGCGCACGCATCCACAAGATGAGCTTTGGTGCCGCACAGGCGACATTCTGGATTTATGCCGGACTGATGGGCCTGTCCCTGTCGTCAATCTTCCTGGTTTATACCGGTGAGTCGATTGCACGCACATTCTTCATCACCGCGAGTACTTTTGGTGCGATGAGCCTGTTTGGCTATACCACCAAGAAAGACCTGTCGGGTTGGGGCAGCTTCCTGTTTATGGGCCTGATCGGCATTATCATTGCCAGCGTGGTCAATATCTTCCTTGGAAGCGGCATGCTGCAGTTCATCATCTCGGCAGCAGGTGTTCTGATCTTCACCGGCCTGACCGCGTATGACACCCAGCGCATCAAGGAAGAATATCACGAGCATGACGACACAACCACTTCAGGCAAAAAAGCCCTGTTCGGTGCGCTGCGTCTTTATCTCGACTTCGTGAACCTGTTCATCATGCTGCTGCACTTCTTTGGCAACCGCGAATAGAACTATTCCGGCAGTCGCAGTCAAAACCCCCGCAGCCATCGGCTGCGGGGGTTTCTTTTGTCCGCTACATCGCTTGACAGAAGATCGCCAGATCAGGATTAGGAAGCAGGTGCCTTTACCGCATCATCCCCACCCGTGGCATCCATGATCGCCTTGCGATGGCCAAGTTGGGATAATGCGTTTTCCGAACGGGTATACCCACCAGAGGCCGCACGCGCTGCCCCCTTTGCCCCTGCATCGACAAAGGCCTCGTAAGCTTGTGAAAAGCCCCGTCGGGCACTTGTCAGCAACTCCATATCTTTATGCAAGCCACCGTTGGTCAGTTGTACGGTCGCAAGTGCAAACATGATCCGGCCCCAGATGTAGGGATGATCCCGCCGGGCACAGACCTTTAACGCGGCCTGAAACACCGGAACAACTTGCGTATCGGGAATGCTGACATCCTTGATGGCGGCCGATGATACAATCGACTCTGCCAAACCATAGGCCGTGAGCGAATAAAGCGGTGCATGGGTCCGATTATTGATCATGCCAAGGGCCCGACGATATTGTGCGCCGGCTTCATCAACCATCCTGGCATCTTCGGCGTCCTTGCCGCTGGCAACCATTGCTTCGCCCAGCTTGCAAATCGCAAGCGCACAGGCAACCGGCGATCCGACAGATTGTTCAAACCGCCGTTCAAGCAATTGCCAGATCCCTGTCGCAACCGCACCGGACCGGGCTTTGAGATTGCCAATCAAAGACCAGTTCACAAGCCCGCCATACATGGCAAGAACGGCCGTGGAGGGCGCATTGATCTTTGAAAAGTCACTGATCCGGGCGATTAAATCTTCTGCCCGCACTTCTGCTTCTTTGGCGACCTCTTCCTTATGCTGCTTGGCTTCGCCCAGAAGTCCTGCTGATGCCTTGCGTTGTATTGCCACTTCTTTTGTTGGCGCGTCGCCTGCATCGGTCAAGATAGCCCGGATCTGGGGTTCAAGAACCTTAAGCGCGCTTGCGCAATAGGACCGATCCCCTGTTTCGGTCAGAATAAACACACCAAAAGCATATGCGATGGCCACACCGCTTCCAACCGCGGTCAGTTTGTCGCCCTGATTGATCCGGTCCTGAAAGTTTTCAAGACACGAAGACAAGCGTGAAATATGCAATAGACGCTGTTCGCCACCACGCGATTGCAGCAATAAAGCGGCTGCCAGTAAAATCCGAAGGGCTTCTGCGACATCGGGATGATCTGGCTGTTTGAAAACATAGGTCATCGGCAGCATCAGATCATACAGGGATGATACCAGTGGTTCACTGACCAGATGCACATCCAGATCGCCAGTCGCCGGGTCCTGTTGGCCCCAGAATATCGCATCGGCATCAACCCGCTTACCCACGTTAAGCACGCCAAGCTGGGCTTCGCGCATGGCTTGAAACGGATCGATGGCATCGGGATTTGGACTGAAATACTGATCAATCCGGATTGCCCGGCTTTCAGGGATTTTCGTCAGACTGGCGGCGATTGTTTCGGCAAATCGATCCGATGGCCGTGCCCCACCTGTAACAGCAGTTTCAGCAGCGCTAAATCTGGCAATGGCGTAAACACATGATGTGTCTTCTGCCGCACGATCCTCGGCAGTGTCTTCGTCGTTCTCAACTGTCTCGTTGCCTGTGATCAAAGACTTGATCACCAAACCAACCATCGACCAGAACCCAGCCATTTTTGCCCTTATGCGTACCTTTGAATCGTCAATACAACTCAAAGGAATATCCAAACTCAGCGAACACCATTGTCATCCGCACAACATCGATGGTCAATGGCATGACCGGTGGTTTCAGTTAATACCGGAGTATAGTGTATACAATCCTCAAATGGGGAGTATTACCAGCAAACTACGCATATTTTGGGCACAAAGCCGCCAATTATTTCTAGTGCCACGGACGGCGGCGACGGCGCGGTGCAGAAGTCGCATTGGGTTTTGCCGCCCAAGGTCCCGAATGCGTCATAGATGCAGCTTCTGATTGCGGTGATGACGGCACCATGGATTTAAGCCGGGCAATGCGATTTGCCATGTCTGGATGGGTCGAAAACAGGCTATCCACCCCCTTACCCGATAGCGGGTTGGCAATATACATATGGGCGGTTGCCGGGTTGCGTTCGGCCTCCATATTCGGGATGGCGTGAACGCCCTTATCAAGCTTATTCAGCGCACTGGCCAGCCACAACGGATGGCCACAGATTTCCGCCCCGATGCGGTCTGCGTCATATTCGCGCGACCGTGAAATGGCCATTTGCACGATCATGGCCCCCATCGGGGCTAAAATCGCAATCAGGATCATGCCAATCCCGCCCAAGGGATTGTTGTTTTCGCTGCGATTGCCGCCAAACATACCGGCAAACATCGCAAAGTTTGCCAATGCGGAAATGGCCCCGGCAATGGTGGCGGTAATCGTCATGGTCAGGGTATCGCGGTTTTTCACATGGGCCAGTTCGTGGGCCATGACACCGGCAATCTCATTGCGATCCAGAAGCTTCAAAAGGCCTGTGGTTGCCGCGACCGCAGCATTTTCCGGGTTACGCCCGGTGGCAAATGCGTTGGGTTGGGGGTTTTCAATCACATAGACCTTGGGCATCGGAAGACCGGCATTGCGCGCAAGATCGCGCACCATGGAGACAAGTTCCGGGGCGGTTTTATCATCCACCTGTCGCGCACTGCGCATGCGCAGCAACATCGCATCGGAATTCCAATAGGCAAACACGTTCATTGCGCCCGCAAACAGCAAGGCAATGATCATGCCCTGCTGACCGCCAATCATCATGCCAACGGCACCAAACAGCGCGGTCAACCCGGCGAGTAACAAACCTGTACGGATGTAATTCATGCTCGAATACCCTTTTGGCGAACAATCTGAGCGAAAGATAAGGCGTGGTTTCGCGTTGGCAAGCACCCGGCAATTATGAACTGATGATTCCGCAATAGTATAGGCCATTGCCCCCGTTGGTGTGGGCAATTTGTTCTCACTAACCATCTGACCTAGAGGGACAATTCCGAATTTTTTGCCCACGTGACCGATGTCACAGAAAAAATACCGCAGATGTCAAAGGAGTCCCCGCCACACGCATGAGTGGCAGTGATGTTGCTTGTTTTCCGACATATCACAGCAGGAGACACCGCAATGGTCAATATTCAGGGACAATTTTCATTGGTTGGGGCGCAGATGCTGCTCTTCAATCGGCCGATTGATATACAAACCGGCGAGTACACCACCAAATATAGTGCCGAGGAATGGAAAGAACACATGCTTTCCCGTCAGGCAGAGTTCAAGGAAGTCCGAAAGACTGCGGAAAACAACCTTTCAAACTGGCTTGATGACAACAGCGATGCACAGGTCACCCGTGCCTATTATCTGGATGAGGAACTCACCGCCGTTTTTGGCACCAACAACGCCAATGTTTCGAACGGCATGAATTACGGTTTTGAGTACGGCGTTGCCAAAAGTGACGGAGAACAACGCGGACTAAGCGGCGATGACCTGACCGAGTATGTAGAAAACCGAATCGAGTTCGAGCTCAAACGCAAATATGGCAACCGTCTGGAAGTCAGGGAAGGTCCTGCTGGGACCATGGGCACAGTTGGCGACTACCGTGAAGAGCTGTTTGGCGGAGAACGCTGGCCATCCGTCGAAAACATTCCACAACATCCCGAAATTGACTGGAATGCGCCGTCGCCGAAAGAGGCCGGCACATGGAAAGGCCCGATAGAGCTTAATACGACGGCGTTTCTGACCATGCGCGAGCAAGCCAGAAACGCCTGACAGGAAAAGAAAGAAACAGCCGGACCTGCGGGGTCGGGGGAGGGGTTAAGGCCCGGCTGTTTCTGCAACGATGGCGTTTACTCCGCAGGCTGATGTGTCTCAGCCTCATCAAGTGAACGCACTTCGTTGCGCCGGCCAATCATGCGCACAAGCACATAAAAGACCGGGGTCAGGATCAGGCCAAATATCGTCACGCCCAGCATGCCGGAGAACACAGCAATACCGATCGCGTGGCGCATCTCGGCCCCTGCACCACTGGACAGAACCAGCGGCACAACGCCCATGATGAAGGCCAGTGAAGTCATCAGGATCGGGCGCAACCGAAGTCGGCTTGCCTCGATCGCGGCCTGGACTGTTGTCCGGCCCTGATGTTCCAGTTCGCGGGCGAACTCGACAATCAGGATCGCGTTTTTGGATGCCAGTCCGGCCAAAACAAACAGACTGATCTGGGTGAAGATGTTGTTGTCTCCGCCAAACAGATAGACACCAAAAACAGACGACAGGATGCTCATCGGTACGATCAGGATCACAGCCAGCGGCATGGTCAGGCTTTCGTATTGGGCGGCCAGAACCAGGAACACCAGAAGGATACAGATCGGGAAGACAAAGATCGCCGTATTGCCCGCCAGAATCTGCTGATAGGTCAGCTCCGTCCATTCATAGGACATGCCCGGCGGCAGCGTTTCTTCGAGTATCTTCGTGATTGCGGCTTGTGCCTCGCCGCTCGAATAGCCCGGTGCGGCATTGCCGTTCAGATCGCCCGACCGGAAGCCGTTATAGCGCATCGCCGTATCCGGCCCGAAGGTTTCGGAAACCGACAGGACACTGCCAAGTGGCACCATATCGCCATCGGCATTGCGTGTTTGCAGACGCAGGATGTCTTCCGGGCTGGATCGATATGGCTTATCGGCCTGTGCGATCACCTGATAGGTCCGGCCAAAAGCGTTGAAGTCATTGACATACATCGACCCAAGATAGACCTGCATGGTCCGGAAGATTTCATCCACCGGAATGCCAAGTTGCTGGACCTTGGTCCGGTCAAGCGATGCCTGAAGTTGCGGAACGTTGATGTTGTAGCTGGAAAACACACCGGTTAGTTCCGGGGCTGCCCATGCCTTGGCCAGAACCTGTTTCATGGCATCATCAAGCGCGCGATAGCCTTGATCCGAGCGGTCCTGAATTTGCAGCTTGAACCCGCCAACAGTGCCAAGCCCCTGCACCGGCGGTGCCGGGAAGATGGCAACAAAGGCCTCGTCAATGGCGCCAAACTTCTGTTGAAGTTTACCGGCAATCGCCAAGCCCGAAAGATCATCGCTTTTGCGTTCGGCAAAGTCGGTCAGGGTGACAAACACGATGCCCGCACTTGAACTGTTCACAAAGCCGTTGATCGACAAGCCCGGAAAGGCCACTGCACTTTCAACACCGGGTTCTTGCAAGGCAATGTCCGACATTTCACGAATGACGTCTTCGGTCCGGTCCAGCGTTGCGCCCTGTGGCAGTTGGGCAAAACTGACCAGATATTGTTTGTCCTGAATCGGGACGAACCCGCTCGGCAATATCTGGAAGCCCTGATAGGTCAGGACCAGCAAACCGGCATAGAGCACCATCATGATCGATTTAACACCCAGCAGGCGTTTGACACCCCCGGCATAAAGATCGGTACTGCGGTTAAAGAATCGGTTGAACCCACGGAAGAACCAGCCAAAGACAAAGTCCATCCCGCGTGTCAGCCAGTCTTTTGGTGCATCATGGCTGCGCAACAGCAAGGCCGACAAGGCCGGGCTAAGTGTCAGGGAATTGATCGTTGAAATGATCGTTGCAATCGCAATGGTCAGGGCAAATTGCTGATAAAACTGACCTGTCAGGCCACTGATAAAGGCAATTGGCACAAACACACCGGTAATCACAAGCGATGTCGCAATGATCGGCCCGGTGACTTCGCGCATCGCCGCAACCGTTGCATCGCGTGGTGATAGACCACGTTCGATGTTTCGTTCAACGTTTTCAACAACGACAATCGCATCATCAACCACGATCCCGATGGCAAGGATCAAGCCAAACAACGACAGCACATTGATCGAAAAGCCCATCAACAGCATCAGCGCGAATGTGCCAATGATCGATACCGGCACCGCAAGCAACGGAATGATCGATGCCCGCCATGTTTGCAGGAAGATCGTTACCACGACAACGACAAGGGCGACGGCTTCGAGCAATGTCACGATCACGGATTTGATCGAACCACGCACAAAGACGGTCGGGTCATAGACGATGCTGTAATCAAGGTCTTCGGGGAAGTTTTGCTTCAATTCTTCCATCGCCGCACGGACATTGCTTGAAATATCAAGCGCGTTTGAACCGGGCGATGCAAAGATCGGAATGGCGACAGCAGGTTTGTTATCAAGCAAGGAGCGCAGCGCATATTGCTGTGCCTCCATCTCGATCCGGGCAACGTCGCCCAGACGCGTGATCGTGCCATCTTCACCGCGTTTGATGATGATGCTTTCAAACTCTTCCGGGCTTTCCAGACGGCCACTGATATTGATCGGCAACTGGAACTGAACACCGCTGTCATAGGGTGCGCCGCCGATGATGCCTGCAGCAACCTGCACGTTCTGGCTTTGGATGGCAGCAACCACTTCACCGGCTGTCAGGTTACGTTCGGCAACCTTGTCGGGGTTCAGCCAGACACGCATGGCGTAATCGCCTGAGCCAAACAGTCCCACCTGCCCGACACCGTTAATACGGGCCAGACGGTCGCGGACATTGAGCGTCGCATAGTTACGTAAGTAAAGCATGTCATAGCGTTCATCGGGTGAACGCAAATGCACCACCATGGTCAGATCAGGCGACTGTTTTGACACGGTCACGCCAAGCTGACGCACGACATCTGGCAGACGTGGTTCGGCCTGCGACACGCGGTTCTGGACTTTTTGCTGGGCCAGATCCGGATCCGTGCCGATTTCAAAGGTCACGGTCAGCGACAGATTGCCATCCGTGGTTGCCAGCGAATTGATATAGAGCATCCCCTCAACGCCGTTGATTTGCTCTTCCAGCGGGGATGCGACGGTTTCGGAAATTTCGGCCGGGTTGGCACCGGGAAACTTGGCGGAGACCACGACCGTTGGCGGCACGACTTCCGGATATTCGGAAATCGGCAAACGCCACATGGCAATGAGGCCCGCCATAAGAATCAGGACGGACAGGACGCCGGCAAAGATCGGGCGATCCACAAAAAATCTGGACAGGTTCTGCATGACGGTCAGCCTTGCTTATGCGCGCAGTACAGCACCCCTCAGGATGCAGAGACTTGCAGAATTTCGGGGGAAACAGCCATGCCGGGTCGGACCTTCATGATGCCGTTGACAATGACAAGGTCGCCAATCTCAAGACCGGATGTGACAATCCGCATGCCGTTGATTTCCGACCCCAGAGTCACCTGACGATAGGCAACAGTGTTATCGGGCAAAACGACATAGACGAATTTGCGGTCCTGATCGGTACTGATGGCCTCAGGAGAAATCAGAATGACCTCTTCCTTGGCAAGGGTACCGACCTCGAGACTGGCAAAGCTGCCGGGCAGAAGGGTGCCGTCAAGATTGTCAAACAGCGCACGGGTCCGGATGGTGCCGGTGCGCGGATCAATGCGGTTGTCAAAGCTGTGCACATGTCCGGAAACGTGACGACCACTCGACAGCGTCATATTGACCGGAATGCTTTGCGCGGCATCGTCGATCTTGCCGCTTTCGCCAAGACTGGCAAAAAAGGTCTGCTCGTCCAGATCAAAGTCGGCATAGATTTTCCCGGTCGAGACAATCGTGGTCAGAACCGGTGCGTTGGAACCGGCATTCACCTGATTGCCAACCGTCAGTTCGACACGGCTGACACGGCCGTCAATCGGGGCTTTGACATAAGCGTGATCAAGTTCGATTTCGGCCAGTTCAAGCTGTGCCTGTGCACGGCTGACCTGACTTTGCGCGACCTGATGGGTGCTGAGCCGTTCGTCATAGACCCGTTTTGACACGGTGCCGTTTGCAACAAGCTTTTCGGCCCGTTCTTTTTCCTTGGATGCCAATGACAGGCTTTGCCGGGCAGCTGAAAGTTCAGCGCGGGCTTCATCAACCGCCGCCTGATAGCTGCGCGGGTCAATCACCGCAAGGATATCCCCCTTGGAGACCAACTGACCGTCCTCAAAACGGATTTCGACGATCGCACCACTGACTTGCGGGCGTAACTGGACTTCTTCAACCGCGCTTAGACGGCCGGAAAAGTTGCTCCAGAGGTGGACGGAATTGCTTTTTACACCCGATACGGTGACCGGGGTTGCCATGGGCGCGGATTGAACCGCGACCTCATCAGCGGATGATCCGGAGATATGCAGACCATATCCCCCGGCGGCAACTGCCAGCGCCAACACGGCCGCGGACAGCACTATTTTGCGTTTTGATCGTGACTGCATCTTACCATCTTCCAAAAGCGTGAACCGCATAGATCGCGGACTATTTGATGGGAAGATGCATACCGATCGGTTTGTTTGCAAGTGCAAGAAGGCAAAAAAATGGCGTTTTTTTAAATTAATTTAGTTTGACGTGAAAATGTCAGGCAGCGTCAGTAGTGGCTACTTCCCTGAATTTACATTGTAAATTCAGGATTCGGCAGATCCCTTCGCGAAGATCAGACCGAACAGTATCAAGATCATTAAAAACTTGGCCATATGTCAGCAAACCGTGGACATACTGGAAAATCATCCGCGCAAGCATTGTGACGTCACCATCCGTACCCAGCATACCCTCGCCTTTCAGGCCACGCACCATCGATGCAAGATATTTGATCTGTTCTTCCGCCAGTTCGCGTGAACAATTCTGGATTTCAACATCTTCCGGGCCGACCTGACCACCAGCGGTAAAGATCGGGCAGACACAGACTTCGTTTTCGCCGGGAACCGCGTATTTTTCCTGCTTGTTACAGACAAGCGCGATATAGCGGTTAAGTTGGTCAATCGGCGGAACATCGGGGGAAAAGATGGCGCGAAGTTCATCCTTGCCCTTTTCCCAGTGATGGCGGGCAGAGGCGGCAAACAGCGCGGCCTTACTGTCAAAATGATGATAGAACGCGCCCTTGGTGACACCGGCATGTTTGCACACATCACTGACACCAACATCGTGATAACTGCGGGTCGCCAATAGTTCGATGGCAGTTTCCAGCAGCTTGATCCGGGTTTCTACGGCGTTCCTCATGGTTTTCACCTAATTTTTTTGTCTTTACACAGATAAATATACGTACCGGTTGGTATTTTTCAAGGAATTCACCCGATATATCTTCAGATCATCATATAATGATGGCAGGAGAATGACAGGAATGTTTTACAATTCAAAGATTTACGGCGCATCTACTGTGAAATGCATAACAGATACCGTTGCGGTATTTTGACACCGATTCCGGCAGCTTTGGCAAAATGCACTGTCCAGAAGCACCAAAAGCACCAAACGCAAAGAGGGCGCATATCGCGCCCTCTTTGGTCGGTTGTTACAACGTGATCGTTTCGGGCTTATGCGCCGGTCAGGGCCCTGATCTGACGGTTGGCCACCGTGATCATGGAAAGATCGATCTGACCTGCTGCGCGTAGTTCATTGATCAGCTCGTCACAGCGGGCACATCCGCGTTGATGGGTTTCAACCCACGCATCGACAAGATCCGCCCCGGACGATCCTTTTTTCCCGGCAGCAAGAACCGCACGGGTCAGTTCGCGCTGATGCCCGAACAAATCGTCGATAACGGCAGCACGGGCCAGTTTCTGCCAATAGGTATCGGCTTCTATCGACTCGGCTGCGGCCCGCATCAGGCCAAGCTGGAAGCGTGCACCAACTGCAAAGTAAGTTGATGCCACTTCAATGACGTCGCGCCCGGTTGCCTCGGCAATGCGGACCACATCACAGATCGCAACCATTTGCGCCATTGATGCCACGCGACGTGCCAGTTCTTCTGGAACCCCTTGCGCCACCAACGATTGCGCACGTTGTTCCAAGGCCGTTCTGAAACCGGCATCTTCGGGCACGATGTCTTCAAAGGACGAAATCACCTTTGAAACAGCAGGCCGGAACATTTCGATTTTTGCGCCAACGTTAAGTTCCTCGCAATTGCGCAGGAACCATTGGGTCACGTCATTGACCATGCGGTTAATGTCGCGGAACATGCTGGTCTGCAATTTGGCCAGAACCACGTTATCAAGGGCCTCGATCCCGGCCCACAGATCGCGCAAGCCAAATACAGCCCGCGTGATCAGATAGCCGCGCGAGACATCCACAGCCGAAAGCCCGGTTGCCTCCATCATGTCATGAACGAATGTCCCACCGACCCGGTTGACCAGACTGTTGGTCGCAACCGTTGCAATGATTTCACGTTTCAATCGATGGTTTGAAATCGCATCGGCGTATTTTTTCCGAACCGGCGTCGGGAAATAGCGCACCAGTTCTTCGACCAGGATCGGATCATCTGGCAAATCGGATTCCAGCACCTCGTCATACAGCCACAGCTTGGCATAGGGCATCAGAACCGAAACTTCCGGCCGGGTCAGGCCTTCATGGGCATTTGCACGGCGTGCCAGTTCTTCGTCATCGGGCAGATATTCAATCTCGCGGTTCAGACGGCCTTCGCGTTCCAACATGCGCAGCAACCGAACCTGCGCATCGAGCAGATCGGCACTGACCGCATCGGCATTCGAGATCGCCTGACTTTGCAGATAATTGTCCCGCAGAACCAGATCGCCAACTTCATCGGTCATTTCGACCAGAAGCTTGTTGCGCTGTTTTTCGGTCATGTCACCGGCAGCAACCACTTCGCCGACAAGGATCTTTATATTTACCTCGTGGTCAGAGCAGTTCACACCGGCTGCATTATCGATGGCATCGGTGTTCAGACGCCCACCGGCATGGGCATATTCGATACGGCCACGCTGGGTTGCGCCAAGATTTGCACCCTCGCCAATCACTTTTGCCCGGACTTCGCGGCCATTGATACGGATCGCATCATTGGCACGGTCACCGGCATCGGCGTTGGTTTCGCCGTGTGACTTGATATAGGTCCCGATCCCGCCAAACCACATCAGTTCGACTTCGGATTTCAGGATGGCTTTCATCATGTCGGCTGGCGTTACCTTGCCACTGTCAAGCCCAAGCAATTTGCGGACTTCAGGGGATGGATCAAGGGTCTTGGCCTTGCGGTCATAGATATCACCGCCTTTGGACAGCAGTTTTTTATCGTAATCCCCCCAGCCCGAACGCGGCAGATCAAACAGCCGTTTGCGTTCGGCAAAGCTTTTTGCCACATCCGGATCAGGATCGACGAAAATATGCATATGGTTGAAGGCTGCTAACAGTTTGATCTGTTCGGATAACAGCATGCCATTACCAAACACGTCGCCTGACATATCGCCCACACCGGCCACGGTGAAGGGAACCTTCTGGATGTCTTTGCCCATTTCGCGGAAGTGACGTTTGACCGATTCCCACGCACCACGGGCGGTGATGCCCATTTTCTTATGGTCATAGCCCTGTGATCCGCCAGATGCGAACGCATCATCAAGCCAGAAGCCATAATCACGGGCCACACCATTGGCAATGTCCGAGAAGGTTGCAGTCCCCTTATCAGCCGCAACAACCAGATAGGGATCATCATCATCAAGACGACGCACCCGAACCGGCGGAACGATTTCACCGGCAACGATGTTATCGGTAATATCGAGCATGCCGCTCATCAGGGTTTTGTAACAAGCAATGCCTTCTTCAAGGAAGGCTTCCCGTGACGGATCGACGGGCGGGCGTTTGACAACAAAGCCACCCTTGGACCCGACCGGTACAATCACCGCATTTTTGACCATCTGGGCTTTGACCAGACCGAGAATTTCGGTACGGAAATCTTCCTGACGATCAGACCAGCGAATACCGCCACGCGCCACCGGCCCACCGCGCAGATGCACGGCCTCTACCCGTGGGGAATAGACAAAGATTTCGCGCCATGGACGCGGTAATGGCAAATCTTCGATCATGCCGGAATTGAATTTTACCGACAGATACGGCTTGGGATTTCCATCCGCACCGTATTGGAAGAAGTTGGTGCGCAGCGTTGACTGAACCAGATTAAGGAAGACCCGCAAGATACGGTCTTCATCCGGGTTCATCACATCTTCAAGGCGGGAAATGATGTCGGCCTGGATTGCCTCGACCTCGGCTGCCAGTCCCGGATCACGATCCGGATCAAAGCGGGCAACGAACAACGATACAATCGCCGATGCCAGACCCGGGTTATTGGCAAGGGTTTTGGCCATATAGCTTTGCGAGAAGGCCGATCCTACCTGACGGGTATAACGGGCATAGGCCCGCAAAATGACCACTTCGCGCCAATGCAGATTGCCCAGCAGGACCAGACGGTTGAATTCATCATTTTCAACTTCGCCATGCCAGATCCGGACAAACAGTTCCTGAAACTTGTCGCGCACATCATGAAGGTTGAACGCCCCGTCAACCTCGACCCCAAAATCATGGATGCGGACATTGGTTTCAACTTCGCGCGGCTCGACCGTGAACGGATTTTCGGTAATGACCTTAAGCCCCATGTTTTCAAGCATGGGCAGGACGTCTGACAACGGAACCGGTGCGCCGGGATTGTAAATCTTGAAACGCAGTTCGTTTTCAGCCGCCTCGATCGGGCGATACAAATTCACCCGAAGGTCTTTGGCCTTGATCACATCTTCGATGCGTTCAACATCAAGGGCGGCACTTTCAACGGTAAACCGTTCGCGATAGTCGCTTGAGAAACTTTCACCATAGCGACGATACAGCGCCAACCCACGTTCTTCACCCATTTCACGGACAAGAACCTGACGCAGGGTATCGGCCCAGTCGCGTGCTGTTTCAACAAGCTGCCGTTCGATATCGGCAACATTATATTCCGGCAGTTCCCCCGGATTGGTTTTGACCAACAGGTGCAACCGGGCAAGCGGGCTATCACCAATCAGGGTGTAATGCGCGGTTACCTTGCCATCAAAGGCATCTTCGATGACCTTCTGGAACTTGAAACGCAGCTTGGTCGAAAAACGATCGCGTGGGCAAAACAACTGACAGGATACAAACCGTTCAAACGCATCACGGCGGACAAACAGCGCAATGCGTTGACGTTCCTGCAAATGCAGAATGCCCATGCAGGTATGATACAGGTCATCAAGTTCAACCTGAAACAGCTCGTCACGCGGGAAGGTTTCAAGAATATTGACCAGCGCCTTGCCATCGTGGCTGGCAGGCGGGAAACCGGCACGTTTCACCGTTTCAGCCAGTTTCATCCGCAAAAGCGGAATCAAACGCGGGCTCAGGTTATAGGCAACCGATGTAAACAGGCCGACAAACAGGTGCTGACCAACGACTTTGCCTTTGGCATCGAACTGTTTGACGACGATGGTATCAAGATGAACCGGACGGTGAACCGTGGATTGCTTGTTCGCCTTGGTCACCATCAAAAGGTTCGGGTTGGTGACAAAGTCGCGGACTTCTGATGACAAATTGCCGATCTGACGCAATTCATCAAAAACATGCGTCCCTTCGCGGGTCAGAATGCCAAGCTGGTTTTTGACTTCGACATCGGCCGGGGTCTTTTTGCCGGAGGTTTTGAATTTATATTCGCGATAACCAAGGAAGGTGAAATGGTCGTTGTGAAGCCAGCCAAGGAATTCTTTGACTTCCTGACGGTCTTCATCAGCGCCACCGCCGGTCGTTTCACCAACTTCTTCAAGAACCTCGCTGACCTTTTTCAGCATCGGCTGCCAGTCGCGCACCGCCAGACCAACATCGGTCAGGGCGTTTTCAAGGCGGTTATGGATCTTTTCAAGAACGGTTTCGTCGGTTTGCTCGTCAATTTCGACATGCATGACCGATTCACGCGGGTCTTGTGAATCTTCGACCGCCGCAACGGACTGAAGTTCACCTTTTTCATCACGGGCAATCCGCATGATCGGGTGAATCACAAGATGGACGGTCAAATCAAGTTCATGCAACGCCGAGGTCACCGAGTCGACCAGAAACGGCATGTCGGTATTGTTGATTTCGATCACGGTGTGATCTGATTTCCAGCCGTGTTCTTCAAGATCGGGATTATAGACCCGGATCTTGCTCGCATCGGCCGAGGGGCGCTTTTGCGCAAATTTGTATAGTGTTAAAGCCGCGCCATAAAGCGAGTCGACGGATCGACCTGCCATGTCGTCAGGCGGAACATCCTTATAAAAAAGGCGAACGAACGCTTCTGCATCCTTCGCCGTCTTGCCTTTTATGCGTTGCTGGATTTGTTCGACAACTTTGTCGACGACTTCCCGTTTCGGGTCGTCTTTTCGGGCTTTCATGTCCAATTTCCCTTTTTCCCGGGTCTGTTTACCAGACCCGAAACACCGACCTTTGCAGCCGGTATTACACACCACGGATGTCACATTTATTTGGGTAGGAAACCAGCGGCATTCCGACATTGGATCATACGGAATTCCTAAGATTTCCTCCAAAGCTACACATAGCGGATCAACTGCCTAAAAACTATGCTTCTGCACAAAAAAAATTCATTTAACCAACAAGCTAGCCCCGAAAGGATGGAACGACCCCCAACTGGCATTGTCACAGAATTTTGCACTTTATTGCGCTGCAAAATACCCTACACTCAGGAAAACCGCGCAGCTCAAACGACTCTTTCGCATGCGCACATTCCCCGAAATGGAGACATGACATGCTAGACGGCAAAAAGGGGCTGATTGTTGGAATTGCCAATGAAATGTCCATCGCCTGGGGGTGTGCACGCGTTTTCAAACGCGAGGGTGCTGATCTTGCGATCACGTATCTGAATGACAAGGCCGAGCCCCATGTGCGTCCCCTGGCCGATGAAATCGATGCATCGATCATTCTGCCCCTTGATGTTCGTAACGAACAACAATGTGACATGTTGTTTGCCCAGATCGAAAAACAATGGGGAAAGCTTGATTTCCTGCTTCATTCCATTGCCTTTGCCCCGGCTGATGATCTTCATGGACGTGTTGTTGATTGTTCGCGCGATGGGTTTTTGGCCGCCATGGACATTTCCTGCCATTCCTTTACCCGACTTGCCAAACGGGCCGAACCATTGATGCGCGATGGCGGCGCACTTTTGACCGTGACCTATATGGGATCGGAACGGGTGATTGATCATTATGGCGTGATGGGGCCGGTCAAAGCCGCCCTTGAAAGCACCACCCGCTATATGGCTGCCGAACTTGGGCCAAAGAATATCCGCTGTCACGCCATCTCGCCGGGGCCGCTTTTGACCCGGGCGGCGTCCGGCATTGCCGAATTTCAACATCTGATGGATGAAACAGCCCAGCGTGCGCCATCGCAAAGATTGGTCACGATTGATGAAATTGGCGAACTTGCCGCCTTTCTGGCAAGCGACCGCTCGCGGTCACTGACGGGCGATGTCGTTCATATTGATGGTGGTTACAATGTTATGGGCTAAGGCCGCCTGAGTGGCCTTTAACGCCGCTTAATCGCATCTTCTGCCTTGGGTGCGACCCGCTTGACCTGTTTTGCCCATGCAAGTTTCAAATCCGCATCCGGTTCCGGTGCCACAGCGGCAAACAAATCGAGTACATCCCCGCCATTCATCGCGATCATGCGGTCTTCGGTTTCAGACTGGGCTTCTACCCGGCCTTCAACAAGGTGACGCAGATCAAACTCCGCCTCCTTTAAGGCAGGCGCGATCAAAAGGGTTCGGTGACAATCAAGCGGGTCCTTTTCAGCACACATCAAGCAGATGCGATATTTACCAGCCCCGGACACGAGCCGTTCAATCCCGGCTTTGAAATCAGGCCGCTTTGCCATCAGGTCATAATCAAGCTGCCCGCCGGGATAAAGATCGGGCATTTGCGGTTTGCCGCCCATCACATCGCCCATAAAGACATAGGCGATGCCATTTTCACGCAGGAACGGCGCAAAACTCTCCGAGTCAAAAGCGGTCCAGTAGCTTGATCGTTTGAAAGTGCGAATATCGGCCACCGCCGTAATGCCATGCGACTTGAAAAGCGCAAGCAAACTGTCGCGGTCATGTCCGGCATAGCCGACTGTGTAAATTATCTGGTCCGGGTTATTGGCTGTGGAGTGGTTTTGGCTTTGCATGGATCAAAGACACGATAAATCGCATCCGCATGCAAGATCGAAAGCACCGTCACCGGGATTTATGCCCAAAAAGCAAAAGGCTGCCCCGAAGGACAGCCTTTGAAACTTTCATCATGGAGCGGGCGAAGAGATTCGAACTCTCGACCCTAACCTTGGCAAGGTTATGCTCTACCCCTGAGCTACGCCCGCATCATCATGAAAGCTGATGCTTAAGGAAAGTGACCTGATGGAGCGGGCGAAGAGATTCGAACTCTCGACCCTAACCTTGGCAAGGTTATGCTCTACCCCTGAGCTACGCCCGCATTCATCAGTATTTCCTGCCCCTGTGGAGCGGCGCGGATAATAGCCCAACAAAGAGCGATTGCAACCCTTTTTTCCACGAAAACGTAACATGACAAATTTTGGCGGTTTTCCTTGACTTTAGTGGGTTCAATTGCCGAAATCGGGCCGGACTTGCGCAAATTTGCGTCTGGTTTTGAACTTGGTTATCTTCTGGTCCACAGCCACAAGGGAAAGAGCATGAGCGATCCATCAACCATACTGTTCGATCATCTGGCAAAATTGGCGATCGAAACAACGACGCATGAACATGCGCCGCTTTTTACGGTCGAGGATTCGCAAAAGCTTCGTGGGGACCTTCCGGGGCTCCATGCCAAGAACCTTTTTGTCAAAGACAAGAAAGGCGAGTTGTGGCTTGTCGTTGCCGAAGAAGAAGCTGAAATCCGCATGAACCATTTGCACAAACGACTGGGCTGTGCGCGCCTGTCCTTTGGCAAACCGGAATTGCTGATTGATACGCTGGGCGTTAAGCCGGGCGCTGTCACACCGTTCGCGCTGATCAATGATCAGGAGCGCAAAGTGAACCTGGCGCTGGATGCGAAACTGGCCAATGGCGAGGTTTTAAATTTTCACCCCTTGCGAAATGATCGAACCACGACAATTTCGTCAGCAGACCTGTTGAAATTTACGACGTCTCTGGGCTACGAAGCATTGATCATTGATTTTGAAGCCGAGCCTGATCTTCCCGACCCTAGCTGAACGGCGAACATTTAAGGTAAGCCCTTACCAAACCTTAGATTCAAGTATAAGTAAACGCGAATATCACACCCCTCCCTCTTGTCGTCAGGCCACAGCGGCATCATCTAGAATTTTAGATTTAGCGAGTAAACAATAATGTCGATTATTCTTGACGCGAATGCGCCTGAGACCACCAGCCAGAATCAGGACTCTGACCTGATCAAGGACAGCAGTGTCGAAACGTTTGTCCAGGACGTCATCGAGCCATCGATGGAAATGCCGATTGTCGTCGATTTTTGGGCACCATGGTGCGGGCCCTGTAAGAACCTGACGCCAGTGATCGAAAAGGTCACCCGCGAGGCCGGTGGACGGGTCAAACTTGTCAAAGTCAATATTGATGAAAATCAGGAACTGGCGATGCAATTGCGCATCCAGTCAGTTCCGACCGTATATGCCTTCAAGGGCGGTCGCCCGGTTGACGGTTTTCAGGGCGGACAGCCCGAAAGCGAAGTACGCGCCTTTTACGAGCGCCTGATTGGCGAGCCGATTGAAAGCCCAATCGAGGCATTGCTTGAAAAGGCTGCCACCGCATTGACCGAAGACGATTATGAAACCGCACATGGTCTTTATGTCGGCGTGCTTGAACGTGAAAAAGACAATGAGATTGCCATCGGCGGCATGATCCGTTGCATGGTCGGAATGGGCGAAGTTGAAGAAACCCGCCATTTCGTTGACAACATGGCCGAACTTGATCGCCTGAAAACCCCGATTGCCGCCGCTATCAGTGCGCTTGAACTGGCCGAAACCGGTTATAGCCCCGAAGATTTGGCCGCAGCACGGGAAAAGGTCGCCGCCGACCCAACCGACATGCAGGCACAATACGATCTTGGCATGGCATGTTTTGCCACCAGCAAACGCGATGAAGCCGTCAATGCCATGATCACGATCATTCGCACCGACCGCGAATGGAATGAAGATGCAGGTCGCACCCAGCTTCTGAAGTTTTTTGAAGCATGGGGCCCCATGGACCCTGCCAGCGTCGCCGGACGCCGCGCACTATCAACGGTATTGTTTTCATGAGCATATGCGGCCCATTCGATCCTGCCTTTACGGATCTTCCCGACATCATGCCGGTATTCCCGCTTAACGGCGCACTTTTGTTGCCGCGCGGGCACTTGCCGCTCAACATATTCGAACCGCGTTATATGAATATGGTGACGGATGCACTGGGTCAGGATCGTATCATCGGTATGATCCAGCCCCGTCCCGATCAGCATAACAGCTATTTCATGGATCCGGATCATCCGCCGATTTTTTCGACCGGATGTGCGGGCCGGATTACCGCCTTTAGCGAAACCGATGATGGCCGGTTCCTGATCACGCTCACGGGTGTGTGCCGGTTCAATGTCGTCGAAGAACTGCCCGGTAACGAGGGCGGGTACCGGACCGTGAATGGTGATTTTGCGCCATGGAAAGATGACTTGTCCCTGCCCGCCGATGACATGCCGATCAATCGGGATCGGCTGCGCATGGCGCTTGAGGCCTATTTCGCACAGCATTCGTTGCGTTCGTGCTGGGATACCCTGGCCGATAGTGACGATGAGATGCTTATCACGACCATTTCGATGGGCTGTCGGTTAAGTCCGCTTGAAAAACAGGCTTTGCTGGAATGCACAACCCTGTATGATCGCGGCGATATGCTGACTACCCTGCTTGAAATGGCGATCCATTCCAATCCTCAGCAGGCGCACAGCAACGCCAACTGAAGATGACCAACTAAAGATGAACTGCGCGTTTCCAGACGCACATCCAACCCGAAGGCCGAATTGATGACCGCGACCAACAGCCCGGTAGACCCGAAACTTCTTGAAATCCTTGTCTGCCCGGTGACCAAGCAGGCGCTTGAATATGATCGCGCCAATAACGAATTGATCAGCCCGAAGGCCGGTCTGGCCTATCCGATACGTGATGGCATTCCGATCATGCTGCCTGATGAAGCCCGCCCGATCGAAGATTAAGACAGGGCACGTCGCATGTCACAGGACGGCTTCACACCGGAATTCACCCCCATTGAAATCAACTATCTGCGCGATGACCGCATTCTTGAGGTCGTTTGGGATGATGGTGTTTCAACGCGTCTGAGTGCTGAATTGCTGCGGGTTGAAAGCCCGTCCGCCGAAGTACAGGGCCACCATCCAAGCGAAAAGAAAATCATCGCCGGACGCCGCCATGTCGGGATCATGGATATTGTCCCGGTTGGCAATTATGCCGTGCGGATCAGTTTTGATGATTTGCATGATAGCGGGCTTTATAGCTGGCAATACCTGCGTGAATTGCACAGCACGAAAGACAAATTGTGGGCCGACTATCTTGCCGCCCTTGATGCACGTGGCCTGTCACGCGACCCTCGCTAACTTCATTTCGGTTAATTCACTTTCCACGTTACAAACTAAAACGGCCCCACCAAAGGCAGGGCCGCTTTAAAATCAGTTGCCGACAGCGCAAGACGCCGCTTAGCCGGCCTTAGAACCGATAGCCGACACCAACACCGAACAGCCACGGGTCAAGGTCCGCTTTTGCATTGACCGCGCCGTTATTTACCGAAACATCGGTGCTGAGATAGATCTTTTTGACATCCACATTCAGTGACCATGGACCGGAAATGGCATAATCAAAGCCCGCCTGAAAGGCATAGCCAAAGCCATCGTCATACTTGACTGAATTGAACTGGCCCGGCTTTGAGTCATAGAAAAACGTATAATTGATACCAGCGCCGATATAAGGGCTGAAACGCTGATCCGCCATAAAGTGATATTGTGCCGTCAATGTCGGCGGCAACAAGCGAACACTGCCAAGATCCTTGCCATCATTCTAGGTGACATCATGCTTCGATGTGCCGGCAATCAGTTCAAGCGCAATGTTGTTGGTGATGAAGTAAGAAAAATCCACCTCGGGAATAACGTCGTTATCAACCCGGCCTTCACCGGCCAGCGTATTGCTGTCGATATCTTCATCGGGCACAACGCCCAATAGGCGGCCGCGGATAAGAATATCACCGGCCTGCTTGGTCTTGAACTCTGCGTCCTGTGCCTGTACGGCACCACCCACAAGCATGGTTGCACCCAAAATTGCGGCCACAGCAGCTGCTGACATCCGTTTATGGGAAAATGTCATGTCCTATCCCCTGTCATTAAATTGAACTCGCGGGGAAACTGCGCCTAAGCCTTTGCTGACTTGTTGACACACATCAACAAAGGTCGACGAAAAACGACATGATTTTGAACGGTTTTAACTGACCGGTGATCATAAACTATCTGCGCGCTCTGACTTTCGAGAAATTCGCCGTCTGCGCACATTTTAATCACAACGACTGACAGAGCAGCCTTTAGCCCAAACAGGTTAAAGCGATTTTCCCTGCATCAGCTTGGGCAAGGTTCCGGCATATCCCATGGCATGGGACATAAATGTCTTTTTAAGGGGCGGGATTTTCTGAACCACGGCCAGCCCGATATCGCGCGCCCAGCGGATCGGGGCGATATCATTGGAAAACAGCCGATTGGTCAAATCGGTGACCGCCAGCATCACGGTATTGTCGAACCGGCGCCATTGTTCATATTCGGCCAAAACATCCGTGCTTCCGATATCGCGACCAAGACGCCGCGCATTGACCAGAATTTCGGCCAGAACCGCGACATCGCGAATGCCCATATTAAGCCCCTGGCCTGCAATCGGATGCATCCCGTGCGCCGCATCGCCAATCAGGGCAATCCGGTCATCTGTGTAGTGATAGGCATGCTGCAGCCCCAATGGATAGCAAAAGCGCGGACCAACAACTTCGAGATCCCCAAGATAGCCATCAAAGCGACGGTGCAATTCATCGACAAAGGTTTCTTCATCAAGATTGACCAGATAATTGCCAAGTTCTGTGCTTTCGGTCCAGACAATAGAGCAGCGATTATCGGTCATTGGTAGAATGGCAAACGGCCCGGCAGGCAGAAAATGCTCAACGGCCAACCCATTATGGGGCTGTTTGTGCTTTACCGTGCAGACCACAGCACTTTGTTTATAGGCCCACTGATAGGTTTTGATCCCCGCCCAGTCCCGCAACATCGAATTACGTCCTTCGGCCCCAACGGCAAGCGGGGCGCGAATGGATTGGCCATCGGCAAGCCTTATGGTCACACCACCCTGATCACGGGCGATTTCATCAACCCGTGCCGGGGCAATCATTTCAACCAGATCGTTTTGGGCAATCGCACGATAAAGCGCACCACGGGTGACAAGGTTTTCAACGATATAACCCAGTGGTTCGTCACCAAGATCGTGATGGTCATAATGGAGGAAAAGCGGGCTTTTGCCATCTGCAATCCGGATATCCAGGATCGGCTCGGCCGCATCGGCCATGTTTTTCCACGCACCAATAACGTCCAGTACGGATTTCGAGGCCGCGGCAATTGCACAGGTCCGACCATCATAATTGGCACTCAGGATGGTTTTGGGATCGGCATAGTCAATCACCACCGACTTCATACCGCCATGGGCAAGGGCAAGCGCCATCGCCGCACCGTTCAACCCACCGCCCAGAATAACGACATCGGTATGAAGTGCCTGCTGATCCTGCATTTCGCAAATTCCTGTTTGGTCATGGCCTTGGTAACGGCCCTGGTCAATGTTCCCGGTCTTATGCCAGTTGATCGCGTTTACTCGTTGATCTGACGCAAGAAGCCCGCACAATTGATACTGCCCATCTTTACCCCGCTCCGTACGGGACGACAACCCGCACCGATCATTCGGTAAGGCAATTCTTCAACCTTGTCAGACGGACATGCGTCATCACGCGCTTATGGGTCGGTCCATGGGCCTGAAATGGCCTGAACACGCCGCGAACCAGCCGCGAACCAACCCGAATATTCCGCGGTGTTCGTACCAAGCACCGTTAAGCGCCTTATCCACACCCTTGAAGCACAACACCTTTTCCAACTTGTGTTTATTTGATTAAAAAATACGCACAATTTTTAAACAGAGGTAAATTCTGTGCATATTTTAATCCGGCGACCCGCGCAAAACGTCATCCTCCAACCAAAGCGATTATTCATTTTTTCCTTATTAATCAGATGATTAACAGTTTTATTTTGAGTCTGGCACGATTCTTGGTTTGTGGGGTGAGACTGCGAAATCGTGATTACCACGTTGGTACTCAACGGATATGCCGGGAGGTCGCAATATTATGAAACTTGTTACTGCTGTCATTAAACCGTTCAAACTGGACGAAGTCCGCGAGGCGCTTAGCGCTTTGGGCGTTCAGGGCTTGACGGTCACTGAAGTTAAAGGTTTTGGCCGTCAGAAAGGTCAGACCGAAATTTATCGTGGTGCTGAATACATGGTCAGCTTCCTGCCGAAAGTGAAGCTGGAAGTCGCCATCACGGATAATCTGGTCGATCAGGTTGTCGAAGCCATCACCAAAACTGCTCAAACCGGGAAAATCGGGGACGGTAAGATTTTCGTTCTTGATGTAAGCCAGGCGGTCCGTATCCGTACTGGTGAAACCGGCGACGACGCCCTGTAAGTCCAGAGACAAGGGGAGACATTATGAACATCTCTATTAAGAAAACCGGCCTTGCCGCTCTTGCAGGCACCGCCCTTCTTGCAATCGCTTCTCCAGCCTTTGCTCAGGACGCTGGCGTTTCGGCTGAGACCCAATACATCCTGAACAGCTTTAGCTTCCTGTTCAGTGGCGCACTGGTCATGTGGATGGCAGCTGGCTTTGCCATGCTGGAATCCGGCCTTGTACGTACGAAAAACGTTTCTACCATCCTGTTGAAGAACATCTCGCTCTTCGCTGTTGCAGGCATCATGTATTACCTCATCGGTTATAACCTGATGTATATGGATGTAACCGGATGGATCGGTTCGCTGAGCCTCTGGAGTGCTGATGATGCAGCTGCTCTTGCTGGTGATTTCTCGGGCGGCTATTCCGCAACGTCTGACTGGTTCTTCCAGATGGTCTTCGTTGCGACCGCAGCTTCGATCGTATCGGGCACTGTAGCCGAGCGTATCAAACTGTGGCCGTTCATGATCTTCGTCGTCGTGCTTACCGGTGTTCTCTACCCGATTACCGGTGCATGGACCTGGGGTGGCGGCTGGTTGTCCGAAATGGGCTTTGCTGATTTCGCTGGTTCGACCATCGTTCACTCGGTCGGCGGCTGGGCTGCTCTGACCGGTGCGATCATTCTTGGCGCACGTAAAGGCAAATATGGCGAAGACGGTTCGGTTCATCCGATGCCGGGTTCGAACCTTCCGCTTGCGACCCTTGGTACTTTCGTACTTTGGCTCGGCTGGTTCGGCTTCAACGGTGGTTCCCAGCTTGCTATGGGTACCGGCGCTGATGTCATCGCGATCGCCAACATCTATGGCAACACCTCGATGGCTGCTGCTGGTGGTGTTGTTGCCGCTGCGATCCTGACCCAGATCCTTTACAAAAAGGTCGACCTTACCATGGCACTTAACGGTGCACTGGCTGGTCTGGTCTCGATCACTGCTGGTCCGGATACTCCGACCATCGGTTCTGCCATCATCATCGGCGCAATCGGCGGTGTTCTGGTTGTTGTTGCAGTTCCGCTGCTCGACAAACTGAAAATCGATGACGTCGTTGGCGCAGTTTCGGTGCACCTTGTTGCTGGTATCTGGGGCACGCTTGCTGTTCCGTTCACCAATGACGGTGCGTCCTTCGGTGTTCAGCTGACCGGTATCGTTGCAATGGGTGCTTTCACCATTGTTGCATCGAGCATCGTCTGGCTGGTTCTGAAGTTCACTGTTGGCATCCGCCTCAGCGAAGAAGACGAGCATATCGGTTCCGATGCTGCTGAACTTGGTCTGGAAGCTTACCCGGAATTCGGTAAGGGTTCCCAGCGCTTCTAAGCGATTTGATTTCCTGACGGATACCGGGTTCGCCCGGTATCCTGCCTGTCAGACCAACTGGCCCGCCCGGGAGTTATCCTGCGGCGGGCTTTTTGTCTGGATCCCTGATGCTGCCTTTTTGGGCAGTGTTTTGGTCATTGTGAAGGCAAAGCCGGTTTTAAGCCCCTTGCCCGATCCATCAGCATCATACCGACATTCCCCAACTAGCGCCTTGATGTTGCAGGTCCAAATCAGATTTATCAGTGCCTTGGCACGGAAATTGATCTTGCGACCTCCGAACCAGAGTCCGGCAACCCCTACAAGACCGGACCGAGAGGAAACGCTATTTGAAAACGGGGGGATGCCTTATGCAGGCTTTCCAGACTGCCTCGGACGTATTTTTCGTCCTGATGGGTGCTATTATGGTGCTCGCGATGCATGCCGGCTTTGCTTTTCTTGAAGTCGGTACTGTCCGCAAAAAGAACCAGGTCAATGCACTGGTTAAAATCATTGTCGATTTTGCCGTTTCGACCATCGCCTATTTCTTTATCGGTTACAGCGTTGCCTATGGCGTTGATTTCTTTGCCAGTGCCGCCACGTTAAGCGGTCATGCCGGATCTGACGGTGCACCTGCCTTTGCCTCAAGCGGCTATGATCTGGTCAAATTCTTTTTCCTGCTGACCTTTGCGGCCGCGATCCCCGCGATCATATCGGGTGGCATTGCCGAACGTGCGCGTTTCTACCCGCAGCTTCTTGCCACCGCCATTCTGGTCGGTGTGTGTTATCCGCTTTTCGAAGGCATGGTCTGGAACAATAATTTCGGTTTTCAGGACATGATCGAAGCCAGTTTTGGCGCGCCTTTCCATGATTTCGCAGGCTCCATCGTTGTTCATGCGGTTGGGGGCTGGATCGCGCTGGGTGCGGTCATCACCCTTGGTGTTCGTCGCGGGCGATACACCAAGACCGGCGGTCTGGTCGGTATTCCGCCGTCAAACATTCCGTTCCTGGCGCTTGGGTCATGGGTGCTGTGTGTCGGCTGGTTTGGCTTTAACGTCATGTCTGCGCAATCAATCAGCGGCATTACCGGTCTGGTCGCGGTTAACTCGTTGATGGCCATGGTGGGCGGTATCCTGACTGCATTGTTGTCAGGTCGAAACGATCCCGGGTTCGTGCATAATGGTGCGCTTGCCGGTCTGGTTGCTGTCTGTGCCGGATCAGATGTCATGCATCCGATCGGGGCATTGATCACCGGCGGTCTTGCCGGGGCATTATTTGTCTGGGGCTTTAACCAGTGTCAGACAAAATGGAAGATTGATGACGTTCTTGGCGTCTGGCCGTTACATGGTATGTGCGGTCTTTTGGGCGGCATTGCGTGCGGCATCTTTGGTCTTGAAGCCTTGGGCGGCATGGGGGGTGTTTCCTTTGCAGCCCAGCTCGCAGGGTCACTGATCGGTGTGGTCTTTGCCACGGTCGTCGGGTTTGTCGTCTATGGCGTGATCAAGAAAACCGTTGGCTTCCGGCTGTCGGAAGAAGACGAGTTTGATGGTGCGGATCTGTCAGTCCACAATATCAGCGCCTATCCCGAAGATGATCTTCGCGCCAGCTAAGACTTTGTAAAATTGCATCACACATTTACCAAAAGCCCGGAAAGCCCGTCTTTCCGGGCTTTTTACGTTAAAACACCCTGTCTCTTAAATCTTTCTTTGCACTTTTCGCATAGGGGTAGATTGAGGGGAAATTGCCCACATTTAACCAACATGCATCCGCATCATGGCAAAGCCTGATGTGACATAGACCAAGCTGGAATGACGACGACCATGTTTAACGAACGCCTGGATCAATTGCCTGCCTATCCGTTTCCGCGATTGGCGGCCTTACTTGACGGTATTGAACCCGGTCAATCGCCATTGGTCATGTCGATTGGTGAGCCGCAGCACGAACCGCCTGCGATGATCACGGAAGCCATGGTTAAATACGCATCGCTTTGGCATAAATACCCACCGGGGGCTGGCACCCCGGAATTGCGTGATGCGATCAAAAACTGGCTTGATCGGCGCTATCGCCTGCCAGCAAGCATGATCCACCGCGATGATCATATTTTGCCCGTGGCCGGCACGCGCGAAGCGCTTTATCTGATTGCCACCACCGTCATTCCCCAAGACCAGCCCGGCCCCAAACCCAAGGTGCTGCTGCCCAACCCGTTTTATCAGGTCTATTGTGGCGCGGCTGTTTTGAATGACGCGGAAATGGTCCCGCTTTCCGCCCAGGCCGAGAACGGATTTTTGCCAGATCTTGATCAGATCGATACCGAAACATTAGATGCCTGTCGGTTGTTTTTCCTGTGTTCTCCGGCCAATCCGCAAGGATCGATCGCATCGCGCGACTATCTTGAACGGGTGATTGGCCTGGCGCGCAAGCATGACTTTGTTCTGGCGATGGATGAATGCTACGCCGATATCTATGATGCCACTGCACCGACCGGCGCGCTTGAAATCTGTGCTTCACAGGGTGGAAACATGGACAACGTCCTTGTCTTCCACAGCCTGTCGAAACGATCCAGCGCACCGGGGCTTCGGTCCGGCTTTGTCGCCGGGGATGCCAACATCATCAAACGGTTTAATGCGCTGCGCAGTTATTGTTCGGCAACCATTCCAATGCCGGTGATGGCCGCATCAACCGCCCTTTGGAATGACGATGCCCACGCAAGCGAAAACCGTGATTTGTATCGGGCCAAGATCGACATCGCCGAAGAAGTCTTTGGCAACAGATTTGGCTTTTACCGGCCGCCGGGTGGATTTTTCCTGTGGCTTGACGTTGGCGACGACGAAGCTGCAACCAAGAAAATCTGGCAGCAGGTCGGAGTTAAAGTCATTCCAGGCAGCTATCTTTCGATCACGGATGCCAATGGCGACAATCCGGGCAAGCAATTTATCCGCATTGCCCTTGTACATGACCTTGAAACCACACGAGACGGGCTGAGCCGTATTGCGCAGGCGCTGGAAAGCTAACTTTCCGCGTCAAATCGCAATCGACCGCCAAGCAGGACTTAACCAGAACGGATACCCAGATGAGCAGTCAGTCGAACACTCTTGGAACCGCCTTTATGCCCGGCAGTCTTGTGACTTTGCTGAAGCGAAGCGGTTTGCGGATTTGCGGCCTTGGTCTGGTTTTCATGGCCATTGCCCTGTTCATCATGCTGATCGGTTTCCATCCCGGCGATCCATCGTTTAATCACGCCACCGACCGCGGGGCGATTTTCAATCCGCTTGGCCTTGTCGGAGCCTATGGCGCGGATTTGATGTTGCGCACATTGGGTCTGGCTTCGGCACTTCTAACCGTGCTTTTGCTGGGCTGGGGGTTGCGCCTGATTGCGGTTAAACCGTTTAGCTGGATGTGGGTGCGGTTTCTTGTCTTGCCGTTGGCACTGCTTTTGGTGGCGATGTCGGCAGCGGCCATTCAACCGGGCATGCATTGGCCGTTGACCGTCGGGCTTGGCGGGTTTGCCGGTGATTTGCTGCTGAACAAACTTCAAGCCGGCTTTGCCATGATTGGCCTGCCCGGTGCGCGGGCCTTGATCGCACTTTCATGCATGGTGCTTGGTCTGGTTCTGACGATCTTTTGCATGGCCTATTCGCTTGCCGACTGGGGACGGTTGGGCAATGTGCTGTCTTATGCTGCCGGAAAAATCATTTCGGGTGCGCGGGCCATTATCCCGACAGGCAGCAATGACGAACCGGTTGCCAAACGCGCCCCCGGTTCGCGACAGGAACCATCCCTTGATAAAGGGAAATCCAAGCTGGCCCCGGCCATCTCCACCCGACGATCTGACCCCAGAACCGATCCGGACGACGAGGACGGTTTTGATGATGACGACGATTACAATAGCGTGGATAACGAACCGCCTGTGCATATCGTTGCCGCCCCTGCGGCCAAACTGCAACCCAGTGAAAAGGCATCTGCACAGCGTCAGGCATCCTTTGATTTGGGATCAGATGAATACCGTTATCCGCCGCTTGATCTTTTGCATGAACCTGATCCCGCCGATGCCACCCAGATCGATCAGGAAGCCTTGGCGCAAAATGCCCGTCTTCTTGAAACCGTGCTGCAGGACTTTGGCGTTAAGGGCGAAATTGTTCAGGTCCGCCCCGGCCCGGTTGTGACCCTGTATGAACTTGAACCAGCCGCCGGGGTAAAATCATCGCGGGTGATTGGTCTTGCCGATGATATTGCACGCTCCATGAGTGCGATTGCCGCGCGTGTTGCTGTGGTGCCGGGACGGAACGTTATCGGGATCGAACTTCCAAATGCGCGGCGTGAAACCGTGCATCTGCATGAAATTCTGGCATCAAGCGATTTCGAGAAGAATACCGGCAAGCTTAATATGAGCCTGGGCAAAGACATTGGCGGCACACCGGTGATTGCCGATCTTTCGAAAATGCCGCATTTGCTGATTGCGGGTACGACCGGTTCGGGTAAATCGGTTGGTGTGAACGCAATGATCCTGTCGTTGCTTTATCGCTTAAAACCCGAAGAATGCCGCTTTATCATGATTGATCCGAAAATGCTGGAACTGTCGATCTATGACGGCATCCCGCATCTTTTGACCCCGGTTGTGACCGACCCGCACAAGGCAGTTGTTGCCCTGAAATGGGCGGTGCGCGAAATGGAAGACCGTTATCGCGCCATGAGCCAGGTGGGGGTGCGTAACATTGCCGGTTACAACAAACGCATCAAGGAAGCCGCGGCCAAGGGCGAACAACTTACCCGTCGCGTTCAGACCGGGTTTGATCCCGAAACCGGCAAGCCGATCTTTGAAGATCAGGAACTGCCGATGGAGCCGCTGCCCTTTATCGTCGTCATTGTCGATGAGATGGCCGACCTTATGCTGGTCGCGGGCAAGGATGTTGAAGCATCGATCCAGCGACTGGCCCAGATGGCCCGTGCCGCGGGCTTGCACCTGATCATGGCGACCCAGCGTCCGTCGGTCGATGTCATCACCGGGACGATCAAGGCCAACTTCCCGACCCGAATTTCGTATTCCGTGACCTCCAAGATCGATTCCCGCACCATCCTTGGCGAAATGGGGGCGGAGCAGCTTCTGGGTCAGGGGGATATGCTTTATATGGGCCAAGGCGGCCGGTTGCAGCGTGTTCACGGCCCCTTTGTTTCGGATGAAGAAGTCGAAAGCATCGTCAAGCATCTGCGCGATCAGGGTGATCCGTCATATCTTGAAACCGTTACCGAAGAACCCGAAGAAGACCCTGTTGCTGCCTATATGGCTGGTGGTAATGCCGGTGCGGGGGGCGGCAATGGATCAGATGATGATTTGTATAATCAGGCGGTCGGCATTGTTCTGCGCGAGAAAAAGGCATCGACCAGCTTTATCCAGCGCAAACTTTCCATCGGCTATAACCGGGCCGCACGCATCATCGAACAGATGGAAGAAAACGGCGTCGTATCATCCGCCAACCATGTCGGCAAACGCGAAGTGCTGATGGAAAATATGGATGGTTCGCCCTACGAGTATTAATCAGAGCACAGCTTTGAACAGTTAAACAAAAAGAAGGCGGGCATATTTGTCCGCCTTCATGCGTTAGTTGCGGGCCGTCTTAGCCACTTACCAGCAATGCGTTCTGGAATTCGTTGCTGCTGCGGCATTCAATTCCGGATCGATCCAGTTACAGGTCCCACCTACCGAGCTGGCTGCAGCGCTCAGCTCCTGATCAATGTCTTCAGCGGCATTTACATTCTGCGCCAACAACACCCCACCATTGATCTTCCAATTGGCCATCACATCGCCGGTGGTATTTCCCATCACGTTCATATTTCTCATCCCTGAATTGCATAAGAAAGAACTTACCTTCCAATAAAAGTATAACCGGACAGACAAGTCAATTGGGGGATACAGGCCGTCGCGCTGATGCGGCACGCATTATCGAACAGATGCGAGAAAACGGCGTCGCTTAGAGCACCACCATATCGCTAAACACGAAGTGCTGATGGAAATATGGATGGTTCGCCTTAAGAGCATTCAAGTCCGTTGCATTTGAAAGGGGTGGACCATTGTCACGGCCCACCCCTTTTCAAAACGTCAACTGGCGAAGTCGATGTCCGCACATGGCAGTCGGCAAGACCGGAGCGCAAGACCGCCGTAAGTCGACCCGATTACGAAGCGGCACACCTGAACTGATGCGATCCTTGCGCAGCACTGATTTCCGGATCAATCCATCCAAAGCAGGCGAGGCCGTGCGTGCTCGCCGCTGCATTTATTTCCGGCTCAATCCAGTTACAGGAGGCGCCTTGAGTACTGGCCGCAGCTCTCAGCTCTTGATCCATGTTATCGGCCTTTACATCCTGCGCCAACAACACCCCACCACTGGTCATCCAATTGGCCATCAAATCGCCGGTGGCATTTCCCATCGTGTTCATGTTTCTCATCCCTGAATTGCATAAGAAAAGACTTACCCTCCAATAGGAGTATAACCGGGAGCGCAAGTCAATTGGGGAATGCATGATAAAATAAACGTCACTTCCAACGAGGCGTGCCAATCGGGCCTGGCTCTTTGGATCACCTCAGACCGTTCAGGATATGTGCTGTTTATTGACAACCCCCTCGCCGTTGCTTTCCCCCGGACAAGGTCCCATCAATACGCACAACTTCCGCACACTGTTTCCCACAAGAAAGAGGCGAGCTGAACTCAGCCCGTCTCTTTCTGATCACTCAGACACACCAAAGTCACTGCTTGATCCCACCGACTTCCGACAGACCAAAACCTTGTATCAGAAGCAAAAATTAAGGTGGCAACGCCGTCATGTCCGTATCTTACCGATGAGTACGACATTCGATGCTATGGGTATAAGCAGCAGCCGAAAGGCCCGTGTCATCACGACCAATGCTGTAGCAAGTCTGCGGTGAGCGCGTCAGCATCGCCGCCTGCAATTCTGCACCCTGACCATCCATTGCAATGACAGTTTTTGCCAAATCTGCGCCGCCAGAAGCCAGCCACGCAGCCATCTGATTACTCGTTGTGCTTTCCATTCGAATCATGCCTATTACCCCAAATTATAATTAAAGATATTCACGTTATGATTGAACGCCACCTGAAACCCGAAGTCAACCTATCCTGATCAATACTCAACCGCGTCAAACCGTTTCCAAACAATTGTTTAGAAATTGATCTTGTTGCCAAAATGTCCTTTGATGACACAGTGTTTTGCCGACAGACCAAAGGAAAGATTTGTGACCTTAACCCTTCTTCCAGTGACAAAAGACACTGTCGCAGAGTACCTGGAGTTTCGGATTTCTGTCGTCGATGCCACCACCGCCAACTACCTTTCCAGCACTGATCAGGTTTCCATGATCCTTGCCAGTACGTCTCATCACTTCCTGCTCGAAGATGATGTCGTGATCGCAACAGCCGCGATCAAACGTAGAAGCGATGATGATTGCATGTCGGTCTACGTGCTGGTGGATCCGAAAAAGCGCGACGAAAAGCACCTGACCAGCCTTATCGGGCGATTGCTTAAAGGCGAAAACCAGCCATCTGTTGAACACAATACCCGCTACCACCTTTATCCATCCAGCGGGCTTTCCTTCATCGAGGCGGACATGCACGCGATGGGATTTTCACAGGTTTCGGAAAACATCAAATATGTCCGCGATCCGGGTCCCCCACGTGCGGGTGAATTCCCCCATGCCGCCAAGGGGGAACAGCTTGGTTATCGCGCGATGGTGCTTGATGATGATCTGATTGCGAAATATCCCGACATTTTTTCGCGCATGGCCGATGTCTATGACCGGGCCTTTGCCGGACGCCCCAATGTACAAACAATAACTGCCGCGGAACGGGAAAAATACTACCGGCAACCCGATAGTGGTTTTGTTATCTGCATGCTGGGTGACGATCTTGTCGCCAGCACGCATTTTCTAAAACTTGATCAGGAAGTTCTGACAACCGAACTGGAATGCCTGCGGAAACACTGGGGAACCGGGGCTGTTGATCTGGTTTGCAAACATCTGATCAAGGAAATTGCCAAACGTTGGAACCTCCCCATCATTGCCTATGCAGACAAAACCAATGCAGCATCCCGTCGCGCGATGGAACGCTGTGGCCTTTATCCGGCTCAGGAACATTTCAGTTGGCAACGCACGTTCACAGCAGGTTCGCGGGTAGATTTCTAATTGCATCATGCCTTGCGCAAAGACAAGCGCAGGCAATCAAGGTTTTGCGAACTTCGATACTGGTGTGGTCTTTTCAAGTGCTGCTATTTCGGGTCGAACCGAACACAGGAACCTATGTAACTGCCATTGGACCCTGCCGCAGCGGTTAGTCGCATGTCGGCGTGTTCTTCTGGCACGGCAGCAAAGGCTGCAATTGCACCACCTGATTGTTGCCATGTCTGCATTTTATCACTCGTCGTCGAAACCATGGATGTCATGATAGTTCTCCCTGAAAAGCGCATGAAATACTCATAGATTGAACTCAGCACCATAGAATATGTCAATCTAGGGTTTCCCAAAGTTGCCACGACTGGTTGAAACTGAAAACCAGCCATCTGTTGATCGCAATACCCGATCTTATCCGTCTAAACCCAGACTAACAGCCCCAACCGTATCCGGGTTTGCTCGTAGCCGCATTCGACGCAATTCCGGCATCGATGCATGGCACAGCCATCATGGTGTGAGCCGATGCGCTCAGATCCGCGTCCTGCTCTACCTCTACTGAACGCATTTGATTTACGCTACTAAAGCAGCTCGGAACACGGGTGGGTAACGCGGCACTCATTTCAATCCAAGTCGGGCATCTCGGACCACCGGTCGTGCTTGCCGCAGAGGCCAAATGCTGATCAGAACGCCCTAATGGGTGCGTTCATCGGATCTGTCAATGCGCCACCACTCGCTTGCCACGCACTTAATTTGTTCGCGACTGCTTGAACTGTGTTTTCCATACGCATAACCCTTGATTTTTGTTAATCCGGAATAATAACGCATTGATTGAATATTAGGACAGGCTTCTTGTCAATCTTTGCCAGCCCCTCTGCAATTCAGCCAAATTATGCCAGTATCAACACAGGTCTGATTTTCCCCGGCGCTGCGATTTCAAGAAGCGCCTGACCAATGCCCGGCAAACCCTGCATCAAGCCGGTCTGAAAGACGCGGTCGCGCGCCATCATCCCGACAGTATCGCCGTGATCAAGCCGATTGATCCACGCAGATAAACGATGGTTGAGGTGATGTTCCAGATCATCCGGACCACACCCAAGTTCCAAAGCATATCGCAACATTGAAAACCGCCCGGCATGGCCACAGCATAGATTATCACGCCCGCCGTCCTGTTTTGCCAGGACCGCTGCAATTGCCGTTTCAATTTCATCGCGAATGGTCGGGTCATCCAGCACATCAAGGGTCGCCATCCGGGCAAACCCGATACCCGCCGCCCCGTGACACCATTGGACCGGATCACGAACCGGTTTTTCGCCGCGCAAATCGGGCCAGCCATTTTCGACCGGGTCAAACAGGCTGCGTTCAAACGCAAGGCCCCGTTCGGCCAAATTCAGAAACGCCTTATCACCGCAGGCCTGATAAAGCTTCAAAAGGGCCAAAACTGATCCGGCTGCACCATGGGAAATGCCCGCCAAAGCGCGCCCCCCAACGCCAATCCATGCTGCCGGGTCTTCGGGAAGATGCCGTCCGCACATTATTGCGCGATCCAGCACGGCCTGATCACCGATGGCGCGGTAAAGTGCCAACAATCCCAGTATCGCGCCGGACACCCCGCTTATGACATCAAGCGCCTTGTCCGCATGAACAGCGGCGTCATCAATACGTTCGGACATGCGGACGGCTTCTTCGAGCAATTCAGGTGCATCAAGCAAATCGGCACAGCGCACCAGCACATAAACAAGGCCCCCAATCCCCTCAAAGCCGCCAATTGAACCCAGTTGATCTGTTCTTGCGCGCGGGGCTTCAAGTGCTGCCAAAGACAGTGTTTTCCACTCACCATCCGGATCAACCGCATGGCATCCGGCAAAGAAAAGGGCCACGCCGGACGTGCCTTCATAGAACTGCTCGCCCATCGCAGCAATCTGAAGGGCTTCGCCATCCGGTGTGGCATCTGCGGTCATCCAGCACGCAGCGCCATCACACAGGATTGCCTGATCGGCAATATATCGTGCGATGGACAGTGCCGATTGGCGGGCGGTGGCCGCGATATCGCCGCAAAGGGGCGTATCCGTCCATGGCTTGCGCGGCGGCAAGTCGGTAAACCGTGTTGAAAGAACACACTGACGAATGATCGCACAATCATATTCCATATTGGCTTTTAGGTGATCGAGACGATCACTGATCCTGGGTAACACGGCAGATGCCGTGAAATCAGTGGAAACAAGCATGCCATCGGCCCACACACCGTCCTGATCTGTCTTGCCGGAAAAAAGTGGCACATCCATTCGGGTCAATGCTGTGCGTTCATGGGCAAGAATGCCCCACCCGGGATAATCATCAAGATCCCAGCGCGCACGACGTGCGAGTCTTTCGAAATGCAGGCTCCAGACAAAACCATCCTGCTGATTTTGCGGCGTGCGTATGGCGTGTTCGAGTTCCTGATAATAGGCAGTTGGGCGCAATACATGGCGGATACGCACATCGCTAAATCCGCCAAGCGGCCCGTCTTTGCCAAAGAACGAAGTGCTGTTATCAGACAGGAAATTAATGGTGTCGCAAAACCCGTCGATAAGGTCTGCAACGTAATCCGCCGCATCGGCTGGTTGGCCATCAATGGTAATGCCCAAGCCCGAAAGCGGCTTTTCCACCGTGACGGTTTCAAAGACCATATTGCCCTGATTAACGTTCACAAGCCGCACATCGCGAACCGGTTTGGGTACCGATGTAGCCAGACCACCGTCATCAACCCAATGTCCGGCAATGTTTTTACGTTGCGCCAGCAGACCCACAGCAATCACGCCTTTGCCAAAATTGTGGGTCGCAAGCTCCTTTGCATGCAGGGCTTTTGTGTCGCCCGGCAGATGACGCAATTCCGGCTGAAACAGTGTTTCCAGATCAATGACCACAGGCCGTCCATCTGCAATCAGGAAGTTTTCATGATGCATGTCACTGCCCTTGAGACAGTAAAGCAGTGCAAGCAACTGACCAGACGCGCGATAGAAAACAGGCGCCTGATCCGATGACAGGGCAGTGTCATGATCGACATAGGCCATCCAGCCATAATCTGGCCGGCACCAGGTTTGCGCAGCACCAAGCCGAATGTCCGAGCCGCTCTTGACCAACCAGTCCGACAGGCCCTTCCAGGCCTGTTCTGCGCCAATCGGGCGGGGCTTATAAACAATCTTCGCATCCGTATCGAATTCAAGGATCAGGACCGAACGCCCGTGATCATGGGAATCTGAAATTCCGCCCGTTATTTTGCGGACAACAGATATATCCTGAAGTTCCGGGAAATGATCATGAAACGCGGCCATATCGCGCCGTAAACGGTCAATGAATTCACCTGTTGTCGCAATCCACTGATCGACAACGGTCGCCAGCAGCCGGATCATGACAGGTCGGTTTGAAACCAGATTGGCAAACGGCCCGCTGCGGAGTGCCGATGTGAAGGCGTCATAGACCTCCGGCCCGGCTGTATCTTCGGGCTTAATACCAACAGCTTGGCGAAACGACTCAAAGCTTTCGTAAAGTGTATGTGTGTAGACCTTGGCCAAACGCAGGATCAAAATACGATTAAGGTCGTCTCTTGCATCTGTGCCCAGAACAGCCGCATCAGAACCCGAAACCCGCGCCCGTGCCGCAATGACAACCGGCCAAATCAAATCCGCAAACGGCACGTCATTGCGAATATCGGCGGGACAGTCCCCGGTGGTCTCACCGCCACCCGATACAATCGCATCAAACACCCAACGGGCGGTATCAATCCATTCCGGGGCGTCTTCCCCGGGGCGAAGGACAACATCTCCAAGATACGGTGCGACTTCAATTGCCTTCAGGCCGTCACGAGCAAGACGGCGGGTAAACAGATCCTTGTCACCATTGGAGGCAAATTCGCACCATTGCTGCAGAAATCCCTGATGAGCATCGTCAAGTTCGGATTGGGTTGCAGAGCTTGCCGCATCGTCGTTACGATCAGGAACATATTTTCCCGACAGGCGCTCATCAATGGTCGCGGCCTTTGCCGCAATTGATGCCCAAAATGGATCGACTTTCATCTGTTCCCCTTGACCTTTTGGCGTATTAAAGCACTGATAGTTAGCCCTAAGCCAAGAGAAGTTTTGAGCAACATGCAACTTGTCGCCGTCACGCAGGAAAACATCGCGCCTTATGTTGCATTCCGTATGGAAGTCGCCGACGAAGAAGGACGGCGGTACTACCAGACCATTGATCTTGCCGCCGCCATTTTAACGCAAGGCAGTGACTATGCACTTGAAGACGAACACGGCAAACTACAAGCGGCAGTCACAATCCGGCGCAATGAAACCCGTGATGGCAGTCTTCTGGTCATGATTTCGGTCGAAGGCAAAGACAAAACCCCCGAAACAAATGCACGCTTGCTACGCGAAGTTCTTGCGACGGAAAACGGGAATGTCGCAACGCTCGACACCCGTTACAACGTTTATAATCCGCCTGAAATGACTCTCCCGGCCGCAAAAATGGCAGAGATGGGATTTACCGAAATACCGGGAACCTATCGCTACAAGCGTGAACCGGGACCACCGCGTTCCGGTGAATTCCCACATGCGGACCAGGCGGTTGAACGCGGATATAAAACGCTTGTGATTGACGATGCCTATGTCGCTTCTGATCCGGAAATTTTCACTAAACTTGCCGATATCTTTAACCGCGCCTTTTCGAACCGCGACAGCGTTACCCCAAGCACCCCGGAACGCATGCGCAAGAGTTACGAAACTGACGCCAATGATATCATTATCGCCAAGCTCGGTGATGACGTCACAGGCAGCATCACACTGAGTTATCTAGGAGATTCGGTTCTTTCACCGCAATATAACTGCATGCGCCGCCACTGGGGAACCGGGTCGGTTGACCTGATGTGTCGTCATCTGGCGCAGTTGGTTGCAGATCGCTGGAACGTTCCGATTATTGGCTATGCCGAAGCACGAAATGCCGCGTCATGGAAGGCGCTTGAACGGTTCGGGCTAACGCGCGTTGAAGAACTCATGATCTGGGAACGCCATGTCCCGACCGGCAAGACATTTACGCTGTAATCAATCTTGAACACACAAATGAAAAGGCGGGCTGAAATTCAGCCCGCCTTTTTAAGGCTTGCTCTAACCAGATGATCAGATCGACTGGTTGATCCAGTCAACAAGGGCGCTTTTCGGAAGTGCGCCGACTTTCATCGCCGCAACTTCACCGCCCTTGAAGATCATCAGGGTCGGAATGCCACGAACACCGTATTTCGCCGGGGTGTTCGGGTTTTCGTCGATATTCACTTTGGCGATCTTGAGCTTTCCGCCCAGTTCACCTGCGATTTCGTCGAGATATGGCGCAATCTGCTTACACGGACCGCACCATTCAGCCCAGAAATCGACCAAAACGGGGTCGTTCGACCCCAGAACGTCGGTGTCAAATGAACCGTCGGAAACTTTAATCGTGGTCATGCTTTCAGATCCTAGTTGTTACGAGGCCGGGGTTTTCCCCGCGAACCTCGATCCGCTTCATGAGGCCAAGGTAGGCAGCACGAACCCAAACGTCAAGCGCATTGGGCGATCAGCGGCTATGTCATCATTAGCAAGCTATAGCCAGCGCAGAGTCGCAACCATTAGCCAAATGTCAGAATATGGTCGGGAAGTTCGACCATCCACGGCCCGTTTGTCCAAAGGATAAAGCACCGGACATTCTTTCCCGGATACATCTGGGCAAGGGCGGCGCGATAAATCGACATCTGGCGGCGATAGGCTTTGGGCGTTGCGTCAACATCGCGCGGCGGCGGGCGGTTGGTTTTGTAATCGACAATCATGACCTCATTATCCCGCACCACCAGACGGTCAATCTGGGCGGAAACAACATCCCCGCCAACAATCCCGACCAATGGCACCTCGGCCCGCGATCCCGGCGCAAATACCGGCGCAAACTGGGGATTGTTAAATATCGCGATGGTTTCATCGGCAATTTCAACTTGCTGATCAGCTTCAAGCCCATGAACGGGCTGGGCCAAAAACCGTTCTGCTGCGGCACGGCGTGCGGCATCGGGCAAGTCTGGCAGCAGTTCCAAAAGTTTATGGATCAAAATGCCACGTTTAAAGCTTTGCCCCTGATCCCCGCCAAGCGGTGACTGCACAGCAGGTTCTTCTTCCAGCGGGCGGCTTGGCGCAAGCGGTTTGGGCGGGAAGGATTCTTGCGGGGCGACCGCACGGATCAGCGCACGCTTCGCCCCCATCTGCCCGGCATCCAGGGCCTCTACCCGATCAGGTTTCGGTGCCTCGGATTGATCGGTTTGCCGAACCCAGCCGTCCCCGTCCCAGCCAGAGCCGGAATAAGTGCCAAGATCAATCCGGGCAGGCTTGGCATAGCCTTCCATGGCCTGCTGACACAGATTGTACCAGCAATGATCGGGTGCCTTGCGACGTCCCTGCCAGCCACAAATATAAAGCCGGTCTTCTGCACGGGTCAGTGCAACATATAGCAATCGGTTATATTCCTGATCGCGCTTGACCGCGATGCCATCGCGCAAACGCGACACCACATCGGTTTCAAGGGCAACACGCGGCAACCAGAACATCAAATTGCGGTCTTCCTGCCAAAACAGGTTGGGAGCCTGTGTTGGCACCTGCATGGTATCGGGCAGGAACACGATGGGCGCCTGAAGTCCCTTGGCGCCATGCACGGTCATAATGCGGACTTCATCACGCCCGCTTTGTTCAAGGTCACGCTTGATCTCGGCATCGCCTGCCATCAACCAGTGCAAGAAGCCCTGCAAGGTCGGAGCGTGATCGGACTCATACCCCATGGCAAGGTTGAGAAATTCGTCAATCGGGTCATTGGCTTCGCCCCCCAAACGTCCAACAAGACGGGCGCGCACCCCACGGGCATCTTCGCCGCGACCACCCAGAAGCTCGCCGTACAATTCAAACGGACGTTCGTAATCAACCCGGCCAAGCCACTTGAACAAGAACCCGTAGGCACGGGCAAAGATCGATCCATCATCAACCAATGCGGCCTTTTCACGCAGCGCATGCCAAAGGGTTCTGGGCCGGTTATGGGCAATTTCAAACAACTGATCGTCATCAAGACCAATCAGCGGGCTTTTCAGAACTTCGGCCAATGTCAGATCATCTTCGGGCATCAACAAGAACCGACCGAATGCCACCAGATCCATCACTGCCAACTGATCCGTGATCTGCATTCGGTCGACACCGGCCACCGGCACATTGCGTTCTTTAAGCGCCTTGACGACCTCGTCAACAAAGGCAGTCCGACGGCGGACAAGAATCATGAAATCCCCGGCCCGCACGGCACGCCCCCGCGAAGTCAGGATTTCGCCTTCGTCAATCGCATGGCGAATGCGCCCGGCAATCACGCGGGCAAGGCGTATTTCCGGATCTTCAAGCCGCACAATCCGGGTGGGTGGCGTCCATGGATCTTCTGCTGCGCGTTCCTGTGGTTCGACCGCAGGCCATAATTCAATCCGGCCCGCCTGCCCGACGCGAAATGGACTATGAAGAACTTCTGCCCCGTCATCGCCAACACCTTGTTTGGCAACAGGCCCGGCAAAGACACGATCCACCGTGCCCAGAACCGCATCAGTAGACCGGAACGAGATGTTCATCGGCACTTCACGCCATTGGGCTTCGATATCCTTGGCCCGTTCGCGGAAATAGCGGCGCATCTCGGCGAATTTTTCGGGATCGGCCCGCTGGAAGCTGTAAATGGATTGTTTGGCATCGCCGACGGCAAAGATGGTGCGTGGTTTATCGGCCTGACGCGCGGCATCTTCGAAAAATTCATCGGCAAGGATGCTGACGACTTTCCATTGTTCGGGGTTGGTATCCTGTGCTTCATCAATCAGGATATGATCAAGGCCTTCGTCAAGTTTGAACAGGACCCAGCCTGCCATGTTGCTTTGCAGTTCAAGCAATTTCAAACTGGTCAGGATCAAGTCATCATAATCAAGCCGGGCATGCAGCGCTTTTTTCGTGGCATAGCGATCAAGCATCGCATTGCCAATCGTAATCAGGGCACTGGTCGCCCCCGCCATGGCGGCGGCCTTGCGTTGGCGATCAATCTCGATCAGGCGGGCGGCTTCCTGTTCCAGCGCATCTGCGCCCATCGGATGGTTTTCCGCTGCCCACTTCGTGATCAGTTTGGCGCGTGGTTCACCCGCGGTGGTAAAGAACACGCTGCGATAATCGTTGAAAACTGCAAGCCGTTCTTCGAGTTTGGTCTTTTCCAAAAACTGGGCCAAGGCAGGAACGCGCGCCTGATCGGTTTTGGTTCCGGCTTCAAGGGCGGCAAGACCGCGCATCAAACCATCGCGGTCAAAGGCGTCATCTGATAGCGCCTTGGCAAGAATGGTTTCCTCGCTGACCCCGACGGGTACACCAAGGGCGGCATAAACCGCATCACGCATCCGGTTCGCCCCGCCAATATTGGCCAACATGCGTTTTAAGCGCCCACGTTCACGGGCCAGTTCGCTCATGACCTCGCCAAAGGCCCCTTCGCGGACCTGACCGGTGACAATCGACAATGCCTTTGCCAAATCGTCATCCCGACCGGAACGGGCAAATGCCAGAACTTCTTCCTGAACATCAGCCATGGTTTCAGCCGCAGTGCGGTCATCCATGATTTCAAAATGCGGCGCAAGGCCAGCTTCGAGCGGGAAACGGCGCAACAATGACTGACAGAATGCATGGATGGTCTGAATTTTCATCCCGCCGGGTGCATCCAGAACACGCGCAAATAATTGCCGCGCGCGCATGGTTTCATCACCGCTTGGCGCTGTACCGGCAAGATTGGTCAGATCGTCATGAAGTTCGCGGTCTTCCATGGTCGCCCACCGACCAAGCCGTTCATTGACCCGGTTGGCCATTTCGGCGGCTGCGGCCTTGGTAAAGGTCAGACACAAAATCCGGTGGGGTTCAGTGCCCGACAACATCAAACGCAAAACTCGATCAGATAAAACCTTGGTCTTGCCCGCCCCGGCAGATGCCGACACCCAGACCGATGCATTCGGGTCCGACGCATTGCGCTGAAGGATGTTGGGATCAGTACCGCGCAATTCGGTCATGAGCTTTCCCCTTCGCCAACGTCAGATGCAGCCTTGATGTTAGCACTAACATCCTCATCCTCGACATCTTCGCTGCCCATCCATTCGCGCAAGCGTGACAGATGGACATAATCGGAATATTTCGGGGCGTGATCGGGATGGGGAACGCTTAAATACGGTGTTGCCGGATCGGCAAAGGCTGCGGCCAAACCGTTCACACCATCCACCGCCTCATGGGCCAATGCGGCAGGTGTGGTTTTCATGCGTTTTGTATTGATCTCGACAATTTCACCTGCCGGATCCCCGCCGGAAAGCTTCCAGAACGCCATAGATGCCGGTGGCCCGGCGGGGACATCGCCAAATCCGCCTTTTTCGGCAATCGCAGCTTCAAGCGGTAATTGCGGTGCAAATCCATTTGCCACATCCCCCTGACTGGGCGGGGCGCCGGTTTTATAATCAATGATCGCAATCCCGCCATCGCGAAGCGCATCAATCCGATCCGCACGGGCATAGACCTGAAAACCGCTGCTGGTATCAAGGGTGCCTTCCTGTTCGGTATAGGATTTGCGCACCGAATCGCGCCGGGACGCTTCGGTCTGGATGAACCATTTGGCAATGCGTTCAAAGCGCGGCCACCAAAACGCCCAAAGCCCCGGACGGGCCGCCATTGGTTTAAAGACCTCCCGCCCAATGATCAGCAATTCCTGTTCGCCATCTGGCGGCAAATGGTCAGGATAGCGCGCAATGAACTGATCAAGTGCGTCATGGATCAGATTGCCATAATCGGCCGCACCGGGGTCTTCATCGACCCCGTCCAGCTTGCGCAAGCCCAGAATATGGCGGGCATAAATCGCATAAGGATCGCGCATCCATGTTTCGATCTGGGTCACCGACAAACGTTGCGGGCGCGCAAACACGGGGGGTTTGGGGGCTGGACGGCCGATTTTAAGGCGCATCTCATCGGCGGGTTCATCCAATGTTTCGGCCAATGCCCGCCAATCGGCGGCCTCGGATGTTTCCATTGCCACACCCCATTTGCGCAGAATGTTTTCAATCCTGAGCAACCAGCGCGACGGCACGGTTGGCGTGCCTTCAATACGCAAGGCGCGGGTCATCACGACATTGGGCGAGCAAAACAGTTGCTGAAAATCATGGGCGGACTGACCGACCCGATGTTCGGGGGCAGGCAGACCAAAATTCCGGCGCATCGGGCGGCTCATCCACGGATCGGCCCCGGCTTCGGGTGGCCAGACACCTTCATTCAGGCCGCCTAAAATCGTCAGGTCAGCTTGTTGCATCTGGGCTTCGACCGTACCCCAGATAAACAGGCGCGGATGTTTGCCATAACGCGGGCGCACCGCACGATCCGCCATCAACGCATCAAGAAACGCGCCATACCGATTGCCCGGCATGGCAACAAATTCACCCAGTGCATTGAGCAATTCATGGACAAAATCGGCCAAAGCTTCGCCTGCTTCACCGCGCCATAGGCGATCTGCCCCCGATTGGGTATCACTTGCTGCCAAGGCCTCAGCCGCGGTGATGTGACTGCGCAAGGCATGGACCGGCGAGAGTGTCTTTTCCGCATTCAAATCAGAAAGCGGGGCCAAACAGGCTTCAAACCGGGTGACAAGATCGCTCATGCGGGCATGATCGTCGCGAATGCGTTCAATTCGGGACGCTGCATGTTCTGATTGGCTGTTTTTCAAGCGTTCGATAAATTCATCGCGCCAACCATCAAGAGCCGTTTGTAACCCATCCAGTCCCGGCCCGGGACGCGCACCGCGCAAAACGTGTTGCTCCAGCAAGCGGGTCAAAACACGGAAGGTTTCAGGCGGCAATCCGGCTGCGGACAGCGGATGTTTTAACAATTCAAGCAACGGCACAGGTGCGAACTGTTCCTGCACCGCACGGACGACCAAGCGCAGATAAATCGCAGGGGCCGTGTCATGAAGCGGGATACCGGCTGAATCATCGATTTCGATTTCCCAGCGGCGCAATTCAGTTGCAACACGCCGGGCCAAACCACGGTCCGGTGTCACCAGCGCACAGGTCATGCCGGGATTTTCAAGGGATTCACGCATCATCACCGCAATGGTGGTGGCTTCTTCGCGTGCACCGGAACAATCGACACGCAACACCCCGTCCAACACATCCGGGACGAAGCCCGTGATATGACGCCAATGATGGGTGGTTTTGGCCGGGCGCAGGGCTTCGCGTGCCAAACGGCGGCGTTCGATGGTGGCGTCATTTTCCTGTGCGAGTGCCGGCCAGGGTAAAACACTATCGGGATGACGGCCCATATGGCCCAATGTCTTGCCCAGCAGATGTTGGGGGTGGGTGGCATCCTCATGAATTGCCGACCAGTCTTCATGGTTAAGCCCCATCATCAGACCCGGCAGGACCACGCGGCCCTTTGGCATGGCAAGAACGGCCTTCATCAAATCCCGCAAAGCCGGAAACGGTCCGGTTGACCCCACAATAAGAACCGGGGTTTGCGGCGTATTTTCCCGCCACAGATCAATCTGGGCCTTGATCAGGGCATTACGGCGCAGTGCCCGGTCACTGACATCCTGCGTTGCCAGAATGCCCGGCCAATGCAAGGTCAGGATTTGCAGAAATTCTAGCGTGAGCTGCCAGTGTTCGGCGAATTCTTCAGGCACCAGACCTTTGAGGTCATCAAAGACGCAATTTTCGGTTTGAACCTGATCAAGAAACCGGGCGAGTTCGCCTGCCAGACGGGCGGCTTGGTCTGCGGTCGGTTTTTCGCCGCGATGATCGGGCCGGTTCATGATCAGGCGGGTAAGCAGCAATTTACGCTGTAAATCGGGAATGGCTGGCGGCAGGTCAAGGGCGGCCTGTTGCCCGCCTGCGCCATAGATTGCCAATTCATCTTCATCCGCCTCCCCCAAGGGGCGAATGGTTGGCAGCAATGTTACTGCCCCACCCGACTGACGCAAGAAGGCATCGCGCATCACCTTGGCAGATCGACGGTTGGGCACCATTAAAACGTAATCGGGCAGTTCAACCGGCTGATCGGCGGTTTCGGTAATCAATTGTTTGGCGATCAGGTCGGCAAATGCTTCGCCCGGCGGAATGAAAAACAGGTTTTCCGGGTTTGCAGGCGATCCTGCAAACGGATCATCGTTCGGATCAGATGCGTCCATGTAATCAAACAGGTCCGCCATCAAATTCCCCCGGATGTGGATTGTTTTGCCCGTTCGATCGCCAAGGCGTCGGCGATCACGGGGGCTGAGTCGGTCAGTGCTTCGGGCGTGCCGATATGGAAATGCCCGCCATCATGAACCAGACCATAGCACCGCCCGGCCACCAGGGCCTTGTCATAAACAACATTCAACGAAAAGGCGCCATCTGGCGTATTTTCAAACAATCGCGGCGAAAGGATTTGAACCCCGGTAAAGAAATAAGGCGCCGATGGCGCATCCCCGCGCCGTTTCAATCGGCCATCCACCTGCCAGAAGAAATCCCCCGCCCCGTCATAACCATAGCCATCCGTGACCGGATAAAGGGCGAGCAACGCATCCATATGATCGGGATCAAAACCGGCAATCAGACGATTAAAAAGCGGATCAGCACCTTCGGTCCAGAACACATCGGCATTGGCAATCAGAATGGCGTCCTGATCAAGCATCGATAGGGCGTTTTTAACCCCGCCGCCAGTTTCGAGAATGTCTTGTTCCGGGGAAGTCAGAACCCTAGGTGCTGTGCGATCTGCAACATGATCAACGATCATCTGACCGAGATAGTGGCTATTGACCACCGCCTGATCAAATCCGGCCAAGGCCATTTTATCAAGCACATGATCCAGCATCGGCTTTCCGGCAACCGGCACCAACGGTTTTGGCATTTTATCGGTAATCGGCCGCATGCGTTTGCCAAAACCAGCCGCCAGAACCATCGCCTGTGCGCTATGTGCCGTGCTGGTCATTGATCTGCCTCGTTACCTGTATTGGTCGTCGGGATAATGGTGGTTTTTTGCATGTTCGGCGCGTGGCGAGCATCTGGCGGGATGTGGGTATCGACCCAGTTTTGCAAGGCAGGCAAGTTGGTCGCGGCCCCGCGCAGGATCAAATCCCAGCAACGCGGGATAAAATCAAAATACCGCTGCTTTCCCGCCTTAACCGCAAGCCAGCCAAACCGACCAAGAATGCGGAAATTGCGCACCATGGAGGTCGCAATATAGGCGGTTTCGAAATCAGTTTGATGGATGCTCGGGAAGGCTGCGAGATAAAACTGCTTCATCCGGTCTTCAAGGTCCGGGCCAATGTCATGACGGACATCGCGCAACAATGAGGCCAGATCATAAGGCCGGGTGGCAATGGCGGCGTCCTGAAAATCAATGATGCCGCAATCATCACCGCCATCGCCGTTTTCAACCAGCATCAGGTTATCAACATGATAATCACGGTGAATGATGACTTCCCCCGCCAGCCAACACAGTGGCAAAACTTCATCAAGCAATTGATCAAACGCGGCGATTGCCGCAGCACGCATTGACTCATCATCAATGATCAGGGGCAAATAGTCATTCTTGAAACTGGCCAGCATCCGGCGAAGGTTTTCGGGCGCATAGTGCACAAGCCCGCATTCCGCCATGCCGCCATCATCACAAAACCGATGCAAGGTAACCAGTTGTTCGACCGCGCGAAGATAAAGGGCGTCCTGTCCCGCACCGTTTAAAACACCCCCCGCCTGCAAGGCGCGGGTAAAGGTCAGTTCGCCAAAATCCTCGATCAACACAAGACCGCGTTTTTCATCCGATGTCTGAATTGCCGGTACGCGCCAGCCCGCCCGTTTAAACAAGGAAGTTGTGTGCAGGACCGGTGCCACCGATGCCGGGCGTTCGGGATCATCGTAAATGCCATGCGGATCGACATGGATCGCATCTGGCGGGAAATCCATCAGAAGGGCTGTGTCATGGCGACGTTCAAGCCGGAAATATTTCCGGGCCGAGGCATCATCAACCAGCGGGGAAACTTGCGCATTTTGCCAGCCGCAGGACACCAGAAAATCCAGACGTTCAAAATTGCGGCGTTCCTGATCGGGGTTTGGATGGGTCATTGGGCATCCCCAGACAGGGCATCAACCCGGTTTGACCAATCATCGCCATGCGGATCAAGCTTAAACACCCGTCCATCAACGCTCGATCCGGGTTCGATATGAATATCAAGCCGGTTTTCCGGCGTGAGATACTCCAACCGATCGGGCCATTCGATCAGGCTGACCGCATCGGCAAAGGCATCTTCGATATCAAGTTCGTGGATTTCTTCGGGGTCTGACAACCGATAAAGATCAAAGTGCCATACCGGCAAGGGATCAAGTTCGTAGACCTGCACCAATGTAAATGTCGGACTGGGGACTTCTTCATGGGGGTTATCGGCAATCGCGCGGATAAAGGCACGGCAAAAGGCACTTTTGCCCATGCCAAGGGTGCCATGCATCAAGATCACATCGCCGGGTTTGGCCATGGCGGCAAGCGCGCCTGCAAGGGCTTCGGTCCCGTTTTGATCACTGACAGTAAATGTCTTGCTCATAATGTCCGTTTATCGGTTTGGATGTCTTTGATGTCCTCTTTTGTAGGGTGTGAGGCCCTTTGTTCGCAATGATTTTACGTTGCGATAATTGTGCGCACAGCAAATCGGATCAAACACAGCTTATTTGCCCGGTTTACATTGCGATAAATGGCCCTAAATGCTATTTCGCCCATGTTAGTTTTCCCGCACATCGACGGGCGCACGGTTAGACCAAGCCCAAATTCAATGTTATTTGGATGGAATAAATATGTCAGACGCATCAAACAGCACAGATATTGCCATTATTGGCGCAGGCCCGGTCGGGCTTTTTGCGGTTTTCGAAGCCGGTATGCTGGGGCTTAAATCCCACGTGGTTGATGCGCTTGGCATGGTCGGCGGCCAGTGCAGCGCGCTTTATCCGGAAAAGCCGATTTTTGACATCCCGGCCCATCCGCAGATCGCAGGTCAAGACCTGATTGATCAGCTGGCCAAGCAGGCTGAACCGTTTGAGCCGACCTATCACCTTGGTCAGCAGGTGACCAAGCTTGAAAAACGTGACGATGGTCGCTTTACCCTGATCACCAATACCGGCACCGTGATTGATGCCGGTGCGGTTGTGATTGCGGCTGGTTGTGGGGCGTTTGGCCCGAACAAACCCCCCATGGACGGCCTTGAAGATTATGAAGGTTCCGGCGGGGTTCAGTATTACGTCAAACGCCGGGCTGATTTCGCAGGCAAGAAAGTCGTGATTGCCGGTGGTGGCGATTCGGCCGTCGATTGGGCATTGTCGCTGCATGATGTCGCGGAAAAGGTGATGGTTGTGCACCGTCGCCCGAAATTCCGTGCCGCACCCGATAGTAGTGCCAAACTTCAGGCCTTGGCCGAAGCCGGCAAGATCGAAATGGTCATCCCCTATCAGCTTAAGGGCCTTAAGGGCGAAAACGGTATATTAAGCCACGTTGTCGTCGCGACCCTTAAGGGCGAAGAGCTTGAACTTGAAGCCGATCACCTTCTGCCGTTCTTTGGTCTGGCGATGGAATTGGGCCCGATTGCCGATTGGGGCCTTAATCTTGATAAAAACCATATCGGGGTGACGCAGGCGACTATGCAAACATCGGTTCCGGGCATCTTTGCCATTGGCGATATCGCAACCTATGAGCATAAATTGAAACTGATCCTGTCGGGCTTTGCCGAAGGGGCGAGTGCCATTCATGCCGCCCGGTCCTATCTGTTCCCGGACAAAGAATTCCATTTCGAATATTCGACCACCACGGGTGTTCCGAACGAATAATCACGTTCCAGTATTTTGGGGAAGCGCACCATGACCGCAAATCAAACGCTACATTCCGGTGGATGTCTTTGTGGCGCGGTGCGCTTTTCTGCTTCTGGCGACCCGATTGGCGGCAATCATTGCCATTGTGCCATGTGTCGCAAGGATAGTGGTTCGGGTGTATCGACCTTTGTCACCTTCCCGACCAATGCGGTTACATGGAACGGCACGCCGACCGATTACGAAAGCAGCCCGAACCGGTTTCGCGGATTTTGCCCGAAATGCGGGTCCAGTTTGACATGGCGCGATGGTGGCTCGGCCGAGAGCATTGATTTGCGTCTTGGCAGCTTTGACGACCCGACACCTTTCAAAGCGACCAAACACCTTTGGGTGAGCACGGCCCTTCCCGGCTTTGTCGAACTTGATCCTGACATCGACCATTTCGATCAGCGCAGCTAAAGCCCCCCGCGTTAAATCCGGCCTATTCCAAAGCGATTGGAATGATAAGCCTTACTTCTGGCTCTTGGTTCGCATTCATGTCAGGCTGTAAAATTCGACTGCAGATAGAAATCTGCATGTAACGCAACCAAGGGGACTTTTATGAGCGACGAAAATCCGGAAACACAAAAGAACCCAAGCAAGATTAGCAATATGCACAAACTCATCCTTTTCGGGTCTGGCACCTTGCTCCTTGGAACTTTGCTTTTGCTGGTGACGTTTCAGGCCGCACTTCAAATGATGATGCATGGCCAGTCTGCGGGCAGCTTCGTCGTTGTCATTGGCACGGCTGTTGCCATCGGCCTTCTTGTTGCCGGTTCGACCATTATCTCGAAATGGGTCTCGCACAAAGTTCAGATGATTTTGCAGGAATAGCCAAGGGCAATGAAGTGCGATCCGATGGTGGGATCAGATCGCACCAACCTTCAAAAAATCCGTAAGCACATCGACAATCATTCCGTGATCTTCATGTGATGCAAGGCCCGATACCGTAATCGCCCCGATCACACCAACACCGGCAACCCGGATCGGGAAACTGCCACCGTGATCGGCATAGTCGGCGAAATCGATCCCGTGATCAGCAAGCGTCTTGCCGTTGGCCTTCAATCCCGAACCAAACCGCATTGAGCTTGCATGTTCACGCAAGGTCAGATTGCTTTTGCGCCGCGCCCACGCGTCATTTGCCGGTTTGGCACCGGGCAGAGCCGCATGAAACAAGGTTCTGTCGGACGTTCGGATATTGATAACCACCGGGGCAGATTGGGCCGTTGCAACAGCCACCAATTTCGATCCGACTGCCCACGCGGTGGTTTCATCAAAGCGATCAAAAACCAGCGTCTGTTCTTGTTTGGCAAGCAGTTCTAGGTCCATTGCGTGGCTCCTGTGGCAAATGATTTAGCTGCCTCATGCATAGCGCAGCATCGGATATTCTGAAAGTATGAAAGAAAAAGGCTGTATCCTGAACGGGATACAGCCTTTGTTTCGGAAGCGTAATTTCAATTGGTTACTTATCGTCGCTCATTTTCAGGGCGTTGATAAAGGCCGATTGTGGAATTTCGACCTTACCGAATTGACGCATCTTTTTCTTACCGGCCTTCTGTTTGTCCAGAAGTTTGCGTTTACGCGACACGTCACCGCCATAACATTTGGCTGTAACGTCTTTGCGCATCGCAGAAACGGTTTCACGGGCAATCACCTTGCCCCCGATGGCGGCCTGAATGGCAACCTTGAACATCTGGCGCGGGATCAGGTCTTTGAGACGTTTGCAAATCTCGCGGCCGCGATGTTCGGCAGCGGAACGGTGAACCATCAATGCCAATGCATCGACCGGTTCTTCGTTCACAAGGATGGATACCTTGACCAGATCACTTTCGTCATAGCCACCCAGTTCGTAATCGAAGCTGGCATAGCCGCGCGAAATGGATTTCAGACGGTCATAGAAATCAAACACCACTTCGTTCAAGGGCAGTTTGTAAACCGCCATTGCCCGGTTCCCGACATAGGTCAGGTCCTGCTGAACGCCACGACGTTCGGTGCAAAGGGTCAGGATCCCGCCAAGATATTCATCGGGCACCATGATCGATGCTTTGATCCATGGTTCTTCGATCATTTTGATTTTGGTGACATCAGGGAAATCTGCCGGGTTATGCAGCAGAATTTCTTCACCCTTGCTCATCGTGATCTTATAGGACACCGAAGGTGCGGTCGTGATCAGGTCAAGTTCGAACTCGCGTTCGAGACGTTCCTGAATGATCTCAAGATGCAGCAATCCAAGGAAACCACAGCGGAAGCCAAGACCAAGTGCGGTCGAGTTTTCCGGTTCGAACTGGAACGATGCATCATTAAGATGCAGCTTTTCAAGCGCATCACGCAGGGTTTCATATTCGCTGGTATCAACCGGGAAGATGCCACAGAAAACGACCGGAATGGACGGTTTAAAACCGGCCAGCGGTTTGGCGCATTGGCGTTTTTCTTCGGTAATCGTGTCACCGACTTCACATTCGGCCACGGTTTTCATACCGCAATTGATAAAGCCGACTTCACCCGGACCAAGTTGATCAAGTGCAAGCGGCTTTGGTGTGAAGACCCCGACGCGATCAATCGTGTGGGTAACCTTGGCATTCATGAAGCGGACCTTCTGGCCGCGTTTGAGCGTGCCTTCTTTGACACGCACCAAAATCATCACGCCAAGATACGAATCATACCAGCTATCAACCAGAAGAACTTCAAGCGGTGCGGTTGCATCGCCGGTCGGTGCCGGAAGACGGGTCACCAGTGCTTCAAGCACATCAGGAACCCCAAGACCGGTCTTGGCCGAAATCATCACAGCGTCAGAGGCATCAATGCCAATAACTTCTTCGATCTGTTCTTTGACACGATCAGGTTCCGCAGCCGGAAGATCGACCTTATTGAGAACCGGCACGATTTCGTGATTGTTTTCAATTGCCTGATAAACGTTGGCAAGGGTTTGTGCTTCGACACCCTGCGCGGCATCAACCACCAGAAGCGATCCTTCGCACGCAGCAAGGGAGCGTGAAACTTCATAGGCGAAGTCAACGTGGCCGGGCGTGTCCATCAGGTTGAGCGTGTATTCGATCCCATCCTTGGCCGTGTATTTCAAACGCACGGCCTGTGATTTAATGGTGATGCCACGTTCACGTTCGATATCCATCGAATCAAGAACCTGTTCGGCCATTTCACGTTCGGTCAGACCGCCGGTCAACTGGATCAGGCGATCCGCCAGGGTCGATTTTCCGTGGTCGATATGCGCGATGATCGAAAAATTACGAATATGATTAAGGTCAGTCATTTTGGCTGCTTCTGGCACTAAAATTGGCTGGCATTTCGCCGCGTGGCACATTTGTTTCGAAACGATGTGATTGCCATTATCTGGCCGATATCTAACCTGCAAGCCGCACGGTTTCTTTCTGCGCTCCGTCCCGGTCAGCGGACCTTACCTTGGTCGCGACGCTGGGTTGGATCACATCCGTTTATCGGACTGGCATAACCAGGAAAACCCATCTTGCATGATCATCATATCGCTGGGAAAATCGGATATCCAATTGCCCGGATCAATCACCAGCCGGTTTATAGGGGTTTTTGCCCGCAATTAGAAGCGTTGTGTTGCGTTCAATCACCAACGATTTCACATGCCAGACACGCAAACCCACTGACAAATCCCCCACACAGGCACAAGACAGCCAACATCGCCTGCCAAATAGGCGGCGTTAAAGGCTTTTTCTGAACCCACGCGCGCGAATTCATCCGTTTGTCTCCTTTTCATCCGGGCCAAAAGAACATAAGTTTTATGTGAGGAAACGATAAACAACCCTGATCGGGCCCCTTTAGAACATGTTCACGACGTCAATCGAGCCATCCCTGTCCCGGCGCAGCCTTGTAAAATTGCGCAAGCGGCTCGCAGCATTGACCCTGACAGGCGTGTTTGTTCTGCTGTTTTCTTTCTTCTTCATCCAGAAGACCCTGTATGACAGCGCCGTCGAACATGCCAGCGCCCAGCTTGAAGCAACCTCCTATCGTTTGGGATCGATGTTGCTGCAGCATCGCGATGTTAATCTGCAAACAATCGTTGAAGATAATTCCGGCATCACGATTGGCGTGTTGAACAATCAGCTTGAACAGATTGACGGTTTTATCCCGCCACATTTGATCGGGGACCTTGCCGAATATATCGGGAAACAGGAAGCCAGCCGCGATTCGCTTCTGTGTGTTCATGGGCAGCAGGTCATGGTGATGGCCTATAGCAAATTACCGCAAATTGACCGGATTGTGGTTGCCTTTACCCCGCGCAGCACATTGATGGAAAACTGGCGTGATGCCATCATTTTGCACGCGTTGCTGTTTGTTATGGCCATGGCCATTTTATGCGGGTTGGCCGTGTGGTTGTGGCAGCGCCTTAAACGCCAACACATGCGGGCCGCCCACCTTGCAGAGCATTTCAGCGATACTGAAAACACCCTGTCAGAATGCGGCTGTGCGGTGATCAGTTGGCCGATAAGCACCGAAGACGGGAAACTCAGCACGCAAATGAACTGGCCGGAAATTCTGGGCCCGACAGATGAAACGGTCGGTCCATATATGACGGAGTTTCTGGATCGCCTGTCGCCGGCCTCCCGCGAGAAGCTGCGCGGACCTTTGATCGACAATATCTGGCCCGATGCCCGCGTTGGCGCAATGGTTGATATCCGTACAGACGCCAACATGATGCAGCGATTTTATCTGATGGCGCATCGTATTGACGATAATGAGCGCGGATTCATTTCGGTTTTGCTTCTTGAAACCGCCGCCCAGCAGGAACTTTGCCATCCGTTTGAGACCTATCTGCATCACACCCCTGAACCATCGGTTGCGATTGACGAAGACGGCATTTTGTGTGGCTTTAGCCCCGCCCTTGAAGAACTGGTTGGCTTGCAGCTCAACAATCATATCGGGCAGCCCTTCTTTAAGCTGTTTGAACCCGAAGACCAGCAAGCAGCAATGGCGGCATTTCATCGGAAACGCGGAAAACAGCAAGTCGGCGATGGTAAATCCATCCTGCGTCTGCGTGACCGCAATGGCGATTTACGCTGGTTGTCATGGCACGGGATTGGTCCGTTTGATGGCATGGTATTTGGCAGTGCGCGCGATGTGACTGAATTTGTTGAAAACGCCAACAAGCTGCGCGACACCATGGATCAGCTTAAACGCAGCAATGAAGACCTTGAACAGTTTGCCTATGTTGCCTCCCACGATTTGCAACAGCCGCTGCGCATGGTGGCAAGTTATACCCAGCTTCTTAAGCGACGCTATGGCGGAACGCTTGATCAGGAAGCCGACGAATATATTGATTATGCGGTTGATGGCGCAAAACGGATGCACAAGCTGATCAGTCATCTGCTTGAATATGCCAAAACCGGAACCAACGAGGATTTTGTCGAAATCGACTGCGATCAGGTCCTGAACGAAGCACAGGCGGACCTGAAAACCGACATTGCACAGGAACAGGCAACCATCATTCATGGGGGCTTACCGACCATCAAGGGGGATCGTATCGCCCTGTCCCGCCTGTTTTTGAACCTGCTGTCCAATGCGATCAAATATCGTCGTCCCGGCGTGGCGCCGCATATTGAAATCACCGTAGAACCCGATCCGGTCAACAGCGAATTCTGGCGATTTGCCATTCGCGATAACGGCATTGGCATTCACCCGGAACATGCCCAGCGAATCTTCCGCTTGTTCCAGCGCCTGCATAAGGACGAGTTTTCCGGCACCGGGCTTGGATTATCCCTGTGCCGTAAAATTGTTGAACAGCATGGCGGGCGCATCTGGCTTGATACCACCCGCCCGATCAGCGATCCCGGCGCAACCATCATCTTTACCCTTCGCGCCAATCGCGCAGAATAACCCACGCTCACGGCATTCCATGCAGTCGCGCTGACATGCGGTCCAATTTACCGACCAGAAGTGGCAAGCATATTGCTTATGAAACGAGGTAATTGGATGGCCGGGTAAAAGCTGCCCTGTCTTGGCTGATGGAGTATTGCATGTTCAAAATTACTGCCGGATCGCGGCCCTCAGTCAAAAGCATGGTCGCAATGCTGGGTCTTATGGCCCTGAGTGCGTGTAGTTCGGACATGCGGACCATGAATGACAGCCACATGCAAAATCTTGCCCATTACTTCGCTACCCATGAACCGGGTGAACCCTTACCGCGCGGCTGGCGCAAGCTGAATGGTGCGGAAATCAATTACCGTTTCGTACACGAAACATATGCCATCTACTCAATCGACGAGGATGAGCAGCTTCTTGTCCTGCATCTATATGACAATGGCGAAGGCCGTCTTGAGGCAGATGATGATCGTGAACGCTGCATCTGGAACAGCATGATGGATCAGCTCACGATCGAATGCGACGACACGGATATGGAATGGCACATTTTTACCAATGGTCCCGATTTGATCGCACTTGATCTGGATGAAGATGAATATGCCATCCTGCGCAAACGCCCCGGTCGGTAAATTAATCCCTATTGCACTAAATGCCTAGGCTCAGGGCTTATCCCAACACTTTAATCAAATAAAAACGGGCCGCACAAGGCGACCCGTTTTTGATATTTGATCGGCTAGATGCGTTACATGCTTAAGCGCGCAAGGACCCGCCGGTTGCTTTTTCAACAGCCTCGACGACCTTTTTGCAGACCGCTTCAATTTCTTCTTCGGTCAAGGTTGCCTTGGTCGGCTGTAGCGTGATCGAAAACGCCAGTGACTTCTTGCCATCATCAATGCCTTTGCCGGCATAAAGATCAAAGATCGACACATCGCTGATCAAATTACGGTCAGCACTGCGCGCCGCCTTAATGATCGCTTCGGCCTTGACGCCCCCATCCATCAGGAAGGCGAAATCACGTTCAACCGACTGGAAGCTTGATGCATTCAGGGCCGGACGCGAGGTGCCTTTTTTCTTTGGCATCGGGACGTTTTCAACAAACAGTTCAAACGCCACAACCCGGCTTTTTACACCCAGCGCCTTAAGCACTTTGGGGTGCAATTCACCGAAATAGCCAAGCACGTTTTTCGGACCCAACTGCAAGGCTGCTGAACGTCCCGGATGATACCAGCTTGGCGCACCATCGGTGTTCAGCTGCACATTGGCGGCATTGGTACCAAGTATCTCAAGCAAGGCTTCGGCATCGGCCTTAACATCAAAGACATCAACGTCACGGCGCGAACCGGTCCAGCTGCGCTGTGTGGTTGCACCGGAACGAAGGCCCGCAGCCACCAGACGCTGGTCCCCCGGTTGATCCCCGAAGAATTCCGGACCGACTTCAAACAGTGCCAGATCGGCAAATCCGCGTGCCTGATTGCGACCGGCAGCAGCGATCATGTTGATCAATGCATTGGGACGCATGACGTCAAGATCAGAACTGATCGGGTTGGCCAAAAACAGACCTTCTTTAAGCTCGCCAAACAGTTTCGCCCAACGAGAATCGGTAAAGGCCCATGTCACGGTTTCATACAGACCGCGCGATGCCAGAACACGACGGGTCAGACCAACGCGCTTTTGCATCGGTGACAAAGCCGGAACCGGAAGACTGGTTTCACGTTCCAGTGCCACGGTCGGAATTTTGTCATAGCCGACAATACGCAGGACTTCTTCGACCAGATCGGCTTCGCCAATCACATCAGGACGCCAAGTCGGTGCCACTGCGGTAATCACCGGTGCGGAACCGCTCACCTCAAAGCCAAGCGATGTCAGGATTTCAATCGCTCGATCCGCCTCGACGGCAACCCCGCCAAGTTCAAGAATGCGATCAATGCGCAGATCAAAGCTGTTGCGCGGGTTTGGAACTTCGCCCGCTTTGACGACGTTCGAAACTTCACCACCACAGATTTCCGTAATCAGATGGGTAGCGACTTCCATGCCCCACGCAATCGATTGCGGATCAACACCACGTTCAAAACGATAGCGCGCATCAGAATTGATCTGAAGCTTACGCCCGGTCTTAGCAACGCTGATCGGATCAAACAACGCGCATTCGACAAACACATTTACTGTGTCTTCAAGGCAGCCGGTTTCTTCGCCACCGATGATGCCACCAATGCCAAGTGCCTTTGCCGTATCGGCAATGACAACCATGGTGTCAGACAGCGTGTATTCCTTGTTATCAAGGGCCGAAATCTTTTCACCATTGGTCGCATAGCGCACATTGATGTCACCCGACAATTTGTCGGCATCAAACACATGCAATGGACGACCGAGATCGTGGGTGACCAAATTGGTGATATCGACAAGGGCCGAAATCGGACGCAGGCCGATGGCTTCCAGACGGGCTTTAAGCCAATCGGGGCTTTGCGCATTTTTCACGCCGCGAATATAGCGGCCATAGAATGCCGGAACCGCGTTGTTTGCGGCGATATCGCTGCTGATCGTGACACCAACCGGACTGTCAAACGTACCAGCAATGGCTTCCTGACGCGGATCGACTTTAAGCGTCCCAAGACCGGCAGCCGCCAGATCACGGGCTATCCCGCGCACACCTGTGCAATCGGGGCGGTTCGGGGTCAGACCGATTTCAATGATCGGATCATCAGCCCCCAGAACAGTTGCAACCGGTGCACCGATTTCAGCATCTTCCGGCAGCTCGATGATCCCGTCATGGTCATCGCCCAAGCAAAGCTCGCGGGTGGAGCACATCATGCCCTGGCTTTCGATGCCACGGATTTTACCCGGTTTGAGTTTGGAGCCATCAACCGGAATGATCGCACCTGGCTGTGCCAATGCGACTTTAAGGCCGGTGCGGGCGTTTGGTGCACCACAGACAACCTGAATGATCTTGTCACCGGTATTGACCCGGCACAATTTCAGACGGTCGGCATCTGGATGCTGGCCTGCTTCCTCGATATGGGCGACACGAATGTCGGCCAATGCGGCCGCGCGGTCGGTAAGACCTTCGATTTCCAGACCGATATCGGTCAGTTTTTCGGCAACCACATCGATCGAGGCATCGGTATCAAGATGCTGTTTTAACCAGTTAAATGTGAATTTCATGATCTCAGCCCCTTACCATGTTCGGTACATCCAGCGGCACGAAACCATAATGTTTCAGCCAGCGCAGATCGGTATCGAAGAAGGTGCGAAGATCAGGAATGCCGTATTTCAACATGGCGATACGTTCGATCCCCATGCCAAAGGCAAAGCCCTGATATTCTTCCGGGTCAAGGCCACAGGCGCTGAGCACGCGCGGGTGCACCATGCCGCAGCCGAGAATTTCCAGCCAATCGTCGCCTTCGCCAATTTTCAGCTCCCCACCTTTGCGTGAACAGCCGATATCCATTTCAGCACTCGGCTCGGTAAACGGGAAGAAGCTCGGACGGTAGCGCACCGGCACATCATCAAGTTCGAAATAGGTTTTCACAAACTCAAGCAGGCAGCCCTTAAGGTGGCCCATATGGGTTTTCTTGTCGATCACCAGACCTTCGACCTGATGGAACATCGGTGTGTGGGTCATGTCGCTATCTGAACGATAGGTACGCCCCGGCGCAATGATGCGGATCGGCGGGGTTTTGTTCTGCATGGTTCTGATCTGCACAGGCGATGTATGGGTGCGCAGCACAAGGCGCGACCCGTCTTCGCGTTCGGGCAGATAGAAGGTGTCTTGCATTTCACGCGCGGGATGTTCCGGCGGAATGTTAAGTGCTGTAAAGTTATGGAAATCGTCTTCGACGTCGGGGCCTTCCGCCAGTGCAAAGCCCATCTCGCCAAAGATCGAGACAATTTCGTCAATCGTCTGGCTGATCGGGTGAATGCGGCCTGCGGTTTCATCCGGGCGTGATGACAGGGTCACGTCGATCCGCTCGCCAGAAAGACGCGCCTCAAGGGCTGCATCTTCGAGGCCGTTCTTGCGGGTTTCGATTGCGCCTGCAACCTGGTCTTTGACCGCGTTTAGCGTCTGACCAAATTCACGACGCTGATCGGGGTCCATCTTGCCAAGGTTTTTCATAAGGCCGGTAATGCGGCCTTTCTTGCCAAGGGCGCTGATGCGGACATCTTCAAGTGCAGTCAAATCAACCGCATTTTCGACTTCCGCCAGAACCTCTTCGCGCAATGCTTCGATGTTTTCCATAACTTCCGACGCTTTGGCTTGGGTTTAAAAAACAAAAAGAACGTAAAAACAAGAAAGGGGACGGCCAATATGGCCGCCCCCGATCAAATCAGGCAAGTGCCTATATAAACCTTTTTACAAAGGTTTATTAGCCGAGTGCAGCCTGCGCCTGAGTTACCAGAGCTTTGAAAGCTTCTGGTTCACGCACTGCGATGTCAGCAAGCACCTTGCGGTCCAGTTCAACGCCAGCCTTCTTAAGGCCGTTCATGAACTGCGAATAGCTCAGACCGTTCTCACGTGCACCGGCGTTGATACGCTGGATCCAGAGCGAGCGGAACTGGCGTTTCTTAACGCGACGATCGCGGTATGCATACTGCAGACCTTTTTCCACAGCCTGAACGGCGGTGCGGAATGTATTTTTGCGGCGACCGCGGTAACCCTTGGCAGCCTTAATAACCTTGCGGTGACGGGCGTGTGAAGACACGCCCCCTTTTACACGAGCCATTTAACTCTCCTTCACCTTAACCGTACGGCAGGAATTTTTTGACGATGCGGGCGTCTGCGTCACAGAGAATCTCTGTGCCACGTGCCTGGCGCTTCATCTTGGTCGATTTCGCAGTCAGAAGGTGGCGCTTGTTTGCCACGTTGTGACGCACTTTCCCGCTTGCGGTCAGGCGAAAGCGTTTTTTCGCACTCGCTTTAGTCTTCATCTTGGGCATTTTTCTATCCTTGCATAAGCAATGAAAACGAAATCCCCCACGGCGGCTGGGCATGCCCTGAAAGTTCATAACAAACTCTCCAGCCTCACCACCTGTTTTGGGGACGGGTGGTTATAGACTCCGGAATTGCCTTTTTCAAGGGCCAATTCACCCCTTTCCCCTTGCTTTTTGCGGGCCTGACCCGCCATTGTGCCTTTGCTGCGCCCGAGCTTACCTCATCCGCCAACCTGATTTCAGCTATCTGACTGAACATATGACACAAATCACCTCTATCATTCTGCCCTTCTTCGCCCTGATCGGACTTGGCTGGATTGGTGGCAAATTCAAAATCGTTTCGCCCGACGGAATGCGCGGGATCAATGGATTTGTCTTTTACTTTGCTTTACCGGCCCTTTTGTTCCGGGCGTTGGCAACCCGAACCCCGGCTGAGATTTGGCAACCTGATATCATGTTGGCCTATGGCGGGGCGACATTGTTGGTCTATGGCGGATCACGTTTGATCGCAGCCAAGATGTTTGGTCTTGATCCAGCCAGTCAGACGCTGTTTTCCTTTGCCGGGACCATGCCAAATGTCGGCTTTATGGGTCTTCCTTTGATTATTGGACTTTTGGGGCCAGAGGCCGTCGTGCCAGTGATCGTCGCCCTTGCCTTTGACTTGATTGTCATGCTGTCCCTTTCATTATTGCTGCTTGAAGGGGCCAAACATGCCAATGGCACAAACCCGACAGGCAAGATCATACGGGGCGCGCTGACCAATCCGGTTGTTGTGGCCATTATTCTCGGGGTTATTGCCAGCTCGCTTAACCTGAGCTGGCCAGACGGGGTGGATTATCTTTTGGAACTGCTGGGCGGAAGTGCAGGCCCTGCGGCACTTTTTGCCATTGGCGTTGCCCTTGTTGGTCGCCCGATTGCCGAAAAACGTGCGGAACTTTTCGCCATGTCGCTTGCCAAGCTCGTTGTCCATCCGCTTGCGGTCTTTATCGGATTTTACATTGTCGGGACAGTTGCCGACCTTGAAACCAAGGCCGTATTGCTGCTTGCAGCCCTGCCGACAGCAGGCAACGTCTTCGTCGTTGCCACCACCTATGATCGCTATATCGTGCGAAGCTCTTCGATTGTTTTGGTGACCACGGCCGTCGGTGTGATCAGCTTTTCGCTCTTCTCACTTTATATCGACCCTATCGTCGGCCTTCTGACCGGCACCACCCCATAGGCACGTAAAACCGGCCCACAGAAATTCGCCGCACAGCTAAGCATGCGGTAAAGCCTGAGCACTACAACAATAATTAAATTGGGATCGTGGTGAGGTTATCTGATCAAACAGCCGTTTTGATCGTATGGGCCCGGCCGATCCATTTTTCGACTCGGCTCATCAGCTTTTCACGGTTGATCGGCTTTAAGACGAAATCATTGCCACCAGCCGCAACACCACCGCGAAGGTCTTCTTCGCCCTGACGGGCCGTCACATAGATGATGGCACAGGCCAGATCAGGGAAATAGGTCCGCACATTAAGGGCGGTTTCAAAACCGTTCATGTCCGGCATCATGATATCAAGCAGAATTATGCGCGGACGCTTGGTTTTAAGAAGCTTGAGCAGGTCCTTGCCAGAGGAAACACCCTGAAACATGAAACCGCCGCTTTCGACGATTCGTTTCAGTAAGACCAAGCTCTTGGGGTCATCATCGACTCCAACGATCAGAAGATCATTTCCAGCTGGCATGGCATTCCCTCTTTGGCTTGGACCTTTTGGGGCAGAACGGCAAAACGCCGCGTATTAACGCGGCGCCAGTACCATAATCATAACACGGCCTTCCATCTTAGGCATCATTTCCGGCTTGGCGAGGTCCTCTAGGTCCCCCGAGAAGCGCTGGAGCATGCTAAGACCGAGATCCTGGTGAGCCATTTCACGTCCGCGGAAGCGCAACGTAACTTTCACCTTGTCTCCGCCGCCAAGAAACTTCTGCGCGGCACGCAGTTTGACATTGTAGTCATGGATATCGATGTTCGGACGGAGTTTGATCTCCTTGACCTCGATAACCTTCTGTTTCTTTTTGGCCTCGTTCTGCTTCTTGCTTTGTTCGTATTTGAACTTGCCGTAGTCGATCAGCTTGCACACAGGCGGTTCAGCATTGGGAGCGACTTCGACGAGATCGAGTCCAACTTCCGCTGCCTTTTCAATGCCTTCACGCACCGTCATCGGATCGGACATATTGCCTTCAGCGTCGACAACACAGATGGCTCGGGCTTTGATATCCTCATTGACGCGCGGACCGTCCTTGGTCGGCTGCATCGGTTTGCGTGGTCGTGCTATGGATAATCTCCTATGGTAATCAAACAAATCGGTCAGAAACAGAAACAAGGAAAGCACCGCTGCGTTCAACAGTGTTTTCCTTAAGACCTGACCTAGCATATCTGTATACGTTCAGAAAGCAATGTTTTTAGGCAATTACACTGGTTGCAAAGCGCCATTTTCTGCGCCTTTGCTTTAGAGCACCCAGATCAATGCAAGTCTGGAAATTTTAATCGGTCAGATCAAGCCGACGGCAGACTTCTTCCATGACCCGATTTACCGTCAATTGCCGCAAATCACTTTCACGTACAATGCTGACCGCATTCTTGCCAATCCCACGTGGCGCACTAAGCTTGGGATCAGATTCGCGTGAAAAAAGCACGATTGATGGCGCACCGGCAGCAGCGGCAATATGCATCGGCCCGGTATCATTGCCGATTGTCAGGACTGACCGTGCGGCCAAGGATGCAATATCGAGAAATCCGGTTCGCCCCATCAGATTGCGTGCCTTTGGGCACATCTGATCAATCTTGCTTAGAACGTCACTTTCCTTGTCCGTGCCAATCAACACCGGGGTTAAGCGATAATCTGCAAGTTTTTTGGCCAGCAACCCGAAACGCTCGGCTGGCCAACGCTTTGCCGGACGATGCGGCGCACCACCAGGGCAAATCAGGACAAACGGGCTTCGAATGCCAAACCGATCCAATTCGATGTCCGGACCGGTAATAAAAGGTGCAGGCACATCCATGATGCCCGCATCAGCAAGCTGATCTGCCGTACGGTCAATCGAATGCATATTGTCGCGGTCCGGATTGGCATGCGGATGCGAACATCCTCTGGCAATGCCTGACCATTCCGGTTTGGGCCCCGGCCAGAACAGCTTGTAGTAAAAGCCGCTTCGGTCTGATGTTTGCAGATCATAGACCCGATCGAACTTACCATTTCGCAGGAAACGACGCAGTGCCAACACTTCGCGCGGCTGGGTCAGTTTCGGCCGGCGGTCAATCGCAATGGAGTCAAAAAACCCGCTGGCCTTGATCAGATCAACATAAGGGCGCGTGGTCAAAACCGTAATATGCGCGTTCGGATGTGCCGCACGAATGGCCGCAAACGGCCCCATTGCCAATATAACATCACCCAACGCCGAAAGCTTGATCACAAGAATCCGCTCACGGGCAGGTTCATTGGTTTGCACAGCATATTCCTCAGCCGCAGCTATAACTGCAGTGTCCTGTACAGTGTCAACTTTCTGATCTGTCATGCTGCGGTCCTGGAAGCGCGCTTCAGCGCCTTGGCATAAACGCCAAGCGTTCTCTCGGCCATTTGCTCAAGCGAAAATTCATCAATCACGTGCTGGCGCCCTTTGGCTGCGAGTCTCGCGCGTTTTTCCGGGGTTAAGCTAAGCACCTGAATAAGCGCACGCGACAGCTGCTCAACCTCATTTGGGCTTACCAGCCAACCGGTCTCGCCCGGCAAAACCGTTTCCATTGCGCCGCCATGGGCGGTCGAAATAACGGGCCTGCCCATCGCCTGTGCTTCAGATGGAATACGACCGAATGCTTCTGGCTGAATAGAGGGACAGGCAACCACATCTGCCAACATATAGGCCGCAGGCATATCTGCGCAGTGATCGACAATATGGACAACATCTTCCAGGGCCAGCTTGCCCGTCAGCTGAAGCAATTCATCGCGATAGCCAGTTCGGCCCTGATCAGACCCGACAATCAGGCATCTGATCTTACGATGGCCCAACTCTTCAAGCACTGCTGGCAAAGCGCGGATCAGGAAACAATGCCCTTTCCAGCGCGTGATGCGTCCGGGCAACATGATGACATATTCTTCACCATCCAGACGCCACTGGTTTGACAACGTGATCAGGCGTTCCTGACTGACATTCTCCGGATTGAACAGGTCAACATTGGTGCCGCGTGGCACAATGTTCAAACGTTCCGGATCGACTTTGTAAAATTTATTGATGTGGTTGGCGATATGCTTGGAAATCGCAATCACCTGATCGCCCATGGTCATGATCGCGTTATAGCGACGCTTGAACGGATTGGTATATCCGGAATACGTCCCATGGAAGGTCGTCACAAACGGAATACCTGCCTTCCGCGCAGCAAAATAGGCACTCCAGGCCGGCGCACGTGAGCGGGCGTGAATAATATCCACACCTTCGTCCCGGATAAGCTTCACCAGCGCATCGACATTCTTGCGCATGGTCAGGATGTTCTTTGATTTCAGCGGCAAATTGATATGTGTGGCACCAAAGCGTGCCAGTTCACGCTCAAGCCTTCCCCCTTGGGATGCGACAAGTGCCTTGCCACCGCCATCAACAATTGCGCGTGCAATATCGACCGTGCCACGCTCCACACCACCGGCGTCAAGTTCGGGTAACACCTGCAAAATTACTGCAGGACGATAGTCACCACCTTGCGCTTGGGGCTCTGATCGATAGACTGTTTCTGTCATTACTTCTGACGCGCTCATGCAACTCCAACCATCAACACCCAAGGATTCCGCCCCGGATGACACATGACATGCCGACGCCACAGCTTGAAAAGCCTAAATATCTTAACCGGCCTGACGGATTGAAAATCGCATACCATCACGTGCCGGGCAAGCAATCTGACGTACAGGCGCCCAATACTCCCGGGGTTATGTTCCTTGGCGGTTTCATGTCAGACATGACCGGCACCAAGGCAACCCATCTTGAAACACACTGCATTCGGCAGGGGGTGGCTTATACCCGCTTTGACTATTCCGGTCACGGACAATCGTCGGGTAAATTTGCCGATGGCAAAATCGGTCAATGGGCTGCTGATGCCATTGCCATTCTTGATGAAATCACCAAAGGTCCACAGATACTTGTCGGCTCTTCCATGGGCGGCTGGATCATGTTGCTGACCGCCCTTGCCCGCAAAAAACGTGTTGCCGGTCTGATCGGCATTGCAGCGGCCCCGGACTTCACCGAAGACCTGATGTGGGCACAATTTAGCGAAGCCCAGAAAAAAACGATCATGGATGAAGGTGCGTTGATCGAACCGACGGAATATGGCGATGATCCTTATACAATCACCCGTGATTTGATCGAAGATGGTCGCAATCAGCTGTTATTACGCAAACCGCTTGAGCTCACCTGCCCGGTCCGCTTGGTTCAGGGCATGCAGGACCCAGATGTGCCATGGCAAACCGCCATTCGCCTGACCGAAGCACTGGCAAGCAAAGATGTGCGGGTTGATCTGATCAAAACTGGTGATCATCGCCTGTCTGAACCCGATCAACTTGATGTCATAACCAAACATGTTGATGAAATGATTGCACAGACGGCAGGTTAACCCGCCGTCTGTGCATTTGGAATTTGCCCCAAGATCAACAAAGGAGAATCAGGCGAGAAGAACCATCTCGTCCTGAACGTAGACTGCAACGGGTTCAAGCACATCCCCCATGCAGGGGCCAGATATGCATTCGCCGTCTTCTATGCGAAAACGTGCACCATGGGTCGAACAGATGATTTCACCGCCAAATTCACTGATGAATTCATCTGGTTCCATATCAAGCGGAACCCCGACATGCGGGCAACTGTTCACGTATCCAAAGACGCCTTGGTCACTGCGGACAACGAAAATGCCCTTATCTCCCAGATGAAGCCCCTTGGCGCCTGTCGCATCAAGATCGGAAAGCTTGCACAAAACAGTGCCTGCTTTTGGCAGATCACTCATGGTGCAACACCACCCATTTCACAGATGGCAGACCAGGATGCATCATCAATCGGCATCACGGATAAACGCGACTGTTTGAGCAATGAAAGATCGGCAAAGCGCGGATCCGCTTTGATTTCGGCAAGGGTCACAGGCGATTTCAACGGCTTGACCGTTTTAAAATCAACCTGAACAAACTTGCCCTTGGCATCGGTTGGATCGGGATAGAATTCGCGCACCACTTCGACAATGCCAACAATGCGTTTTTCATTTACCGAATGATAAAAGAACGCTTTGTCACCAATTTGCATGGTGCGCAAATTCTTGGCTGCCTGGTGGTTTCGCACGCCATCCCAGCCCTCGACACCCTTCTTGACCTGATCGTCCCACGACCAGCTTCCCGGTTCGGTTTTGATCAGCCAATATGCCATGGATCAGAAAACCTTCTTGAACGGACGGATTACAACAGATTCAAAAAGACCGGCTTTGCCATAAGGATCATTCGCGGCAAATTCACGGGCATCTTCGATCTTATCAAAATCGATAATAAAGACCGAACCGTTCATGCCTTCCATATCTGGATCAAGGGTCGGGCCTGCTGCAACGATACGATCAGCAAAACCGTCCTTGATATAGGCAATATGGTCATCACGATTGGCCTTGCGAACGTCAAGGTGGCCGGGCTTATCAACACAACGGATGTAGAAATGCATGGACTGCTTCCTGCTTTTTTATGAGATCAGTGCCCATAAACTGCCAGAAGGTCGTCGCATTCTCAAGCCGAACCAATTGGGAGTGCAATTCAGACGTTCAAATTAGTCCGCTGCTTCAAGCTCATCGCGAAACGGGCGCTGCAACAAGGCATTGATCGTACTGCGCAAATCAGCACCGTGATTGGCCACCTGATCGACTGCCGAACAAATCGGCATTTCAATGCCGTATTTCTCAGCAACAGCTGTGATAGAGGCCGCGGTATGAACGCCTTCTGTCACCGAACGGCGTTCGCCAAGAATGTCTTCGGATTTCCGGCCTTCGCCAAGTGCGACCCCGAAAGTGTAATTACGCGACAAAGTCCCGGTACAGGTCAGGGTTAAATCCCCAAGCCCCGCCAGTCCCATCATGGTTTCAACCCGCCCCCCCATGGCACCCGCCAAACGCGACATTTCGGCAATACCCCGGGTAATCAGCGCAGCACGGGCATTATCGCCAAGTGCAAGCCCGGCAACCACACCACTTGCAATCGCCAGAACGTTTTTGATCGCACTGGCAACTTCAACACCGGCAACATCGGTGCTGAAATAAGGGCGGAATTCAGGTGTCCCGATCAGTTCAACCAGACGCTTGCCCAAGACCCGATCTTCACAGGCAAGGGTGATGGCGGCTGGCAAGCCAACGGCAACTTCCTGCGCAAAGGTCGGACCAGAAAGGACGGCAACCGGAACATTGCCAAGGGTTTCTGTTACGACCTGCGCCATCAAGGCACCGGTTTGTTTTTCAATGCCCTTACAGCAAATCACCGCAGGCAGGCCATCGACCCAATGGGCCGCAAGCTTGGTCAGGGTTTCACGAAGATGCTGTGCCGGGGTCACCAACAAAACCGCATCAGAATCACGCAATCCGTCATAAGTGGTTGTCGCACGCAAGGCACCGGGCAAAGAAACACCGGGCAAGTACAGATCATTTTCGCCCTTGGTATTGATCCGGTCTGCCAATTCCGGGTTGCGCAAAATCAGTTCGACATCTTCACCGGCACGCACCGCCTGCACAGCCAAAGCCGTTCCCCAGGCACCGCCACCAACAACTGTAATGCGCTTTTTCATGTCTTGTGTTCCGGCAAAATGTGAAGTCGTTCTTTATCTTTTCAGCAACACGACCAAGGGGTCGTCAGTACCTTATGCCTTAACGCCCGCACCCGGACGTTTAGGGGCCTCGGGATCAAGCGGCCAGCGCGGACGTGGTTTGAAATCAAGATCATCGCGTTCACCAAGACGGAACCGTTCCAGTCCAGCCCAGGCAATCATCGCAGCATTATCGGTACAAAGATCAAGGGGTGGTGCTACCAGCTGCATCCCTGCCTGATCAGTCAGTTCTGTTAAACGCCCACGCAGATATTTGTTGGCCGCAACCCCACCCGCCAGAACCAGTGACTTACCGGTCGGATAATCGCGCATGAACTCAAACACTGCGTTCCGCGTCCGATCAATCAGGGTATCGCCCACCGCACGCTGAAAAGATGCGGCAAGGTCGGCTTTGACTTCTTCGGTCTGCTGGTCAATCGGGAAGCCGTCCATATAGGTTCGGACCGCCGTTTTAAGCCCCGAAAACGAAAAATCACAGCCTGCGCGGCCACGCAAAGGGCGCGGCAGGCCGAACCGGTTCGGATTGCCTGTGGTTGCAATCTGTTCCAGTGCCGGGCCACCGGGATAACCCAGCCCCATCATCTTGGCGGTTTTATCAAATGCCTCGCCAACGGCGTCATCGATGGTGGTGCCAATACGTTTGTATTTGCCAACACCTTCGACAATCAGAACCTGACAATGGCCGCCAGACACCAGCAACAGCAAGTACGGGAATGGCACATCGTCGGTCAAACGCACGGTAAGGGCGTGACCTTCAAGATGGTTTACCGCAAGGAATGGCTTTTGGGCCGCAAAGGCAATCGCCTTTGCCGTCATGGTTCCGACCATCACCCCGCCAATCAGGCCCGGCCCCCCGGTACAGGCAACCGCATCAAGATCAGAAAATTCAAGACCGGCATCATCCATGGCTTCAGCCACCAGACGATCAAGATGTTCAAGATGCGCACGGGCGGCAATTTCGGGGACAACCCCGCCATAAGGGCGATGGTCATCAAGCTGGGACAAAACACGGTTTGCCAATATCTCGCGCTTGTCATTTACGACAGCAGCGGCGGTTTCATCACAGCTTGTTTCGATACCAAGTACGATCATGCTTTTGATCCGGTCAGGGTCTGCCATAAAGTCCGGCAATCGGAATCCAATATACGCGTTGCGCAGATGTAGCGGAAACTTTACCTGCTTTCCACCCCCGACCGGCGCATTTGCCATATGCAGTTATCGCGTTTCACGCAGGGTTTCGGCGATAACAAAGCCGCAACTCCCCAGCAGTCCATCAACATAGATCAATGAAATATGCCGAGGTCTGACTAAAATCATGATGCGATTGAGGCGAAATTTTCGGCCCCGAACCGCTCCGCCAGACCTTGTTTTCAAACAGTTTTAAGACTAAGACTCCACCCATGACAGATACAGCAAAACTTCGCATTGGCACCCGTGGTTCGCCCTTGGCTTTGGCCCAAGCGCATGAGGTCCGTGACAAACTGGCAGCCGCCCATCCCGAACTTGCGCAAGATGGCGCAATTGCCATTACCGTGATCACAACGACCGGCGACAAGATCCTTGATCGCGCCCTGTCTGAGATCGGCGGCAAAGGACTGTTCACCAAGGAAATCGACGATGCCCTGATGGGCGGGGAAATCGACCTGGCCGTGCACAGTATGAAGGATGTTCCGACGGTCCTGCCAGATGGCATGATCTTGCCAACCATTCTGCCGCGCGAAGATGTCCGTGACGCGTTTATTTCATTGAAATATAAAAGCTTCGCCGAAATGCCTGCGGGATCTGTCATCGGATCCGCATCCCTTCGCCGTCAGGCCATGATCCTGAACAAATACCCGGATCTTAAAGTCATCACCTTCCGCGGGAATGTTCAGACACGCCTGCGCAAACTTGGCGAAGAACAGGTTGATGCGACATTGCTGGCGATGGCCGGACTGAACCGCTTGGGTCAGCCCGAAATCGCCACCGCACCAATTGCCGAAGACGATATGTTACCTGCCGTTGCCCAAGGGGCGATTGGCATCACCGTTCGCCAAGAAGATACCCGAACCAAAAACTGGATTGCGGCCCTGCATTGTGAAACCTCGGCCATTCGTGTCGCAGCTGAACGTGCCGCCCTTCGTGCATTGGATGGATCATGTCGAACTCCGATTGCGGCCTTGGCCGAATTCCAGGATGACGGCAGTTTGCGTCTGCGTGTCTCGATCGTGCGCCCGGATGGCAGTGAACGGCTTGATACCGAACGCAGAATTGCCAATCCGGATATTCAAACTGCAATGGCTGCTGGCACCGATGCCGGTGAAGAGCTGAAACAGCGTGGCGGGCCAGACTTTATTTCGGCCTGATCAAAAACTGACGGGAACGTAGATGGGACCATTGGTTTTAAATACTCGGCCCGACACTGATTCTGCTGAGCTTATTGCTGCGCTGGAAACGCGTGGCTACCGTCATGTGTCCGCACCTATGTTGCACATCGCGTTCCCTGAACCGGAAATGCCGCTTGATACCACCCCCTATCAGGGCCTGATTTTTACATCCGCCAACGGGGTTCGGGCCTTTGTCCGGCTATCTGATAATCGCAGTCTGCCTGCTTTGTGCGTTGGCGATGCTACGGCTCGCATGTGTCGTGAACTTGGCTTTGCGCAGATATATTCAGCCAATGGCGACATTCATGATCTCGCCACGCTCATTCGGGGAAATATTGATCCGGCCACGGGCCCCCTTTTTCATCCCGCAGCGCGCAAAACAGCCGGTGATCTTGGTCAAATTCTGCTTGAGGATGGCTATCAAATTGATCGACAAACGGTCTATGAAGCCCATGCCAGCACCGAACTGCCACAAGATGCTTTGGATGCTTTAATCAGGCATGATGTTGATACAGTTTTATTTTTCTCTCCCCGCACTGCGGAAACCTTTGTTAAGCTGGTGCACAGCTATAAGCTTGAAGGGGATTTGGCCGGGATAAGTGCAATTTGCTTAAGCCCGGCGGTGCAATCGCGGATATCCGACCTTACATGGCATAGAACGCACGTTGCATCACAACCAACACAAGAATACCTTCTTTCTTTGTTAGATCAGTCCCTTTCGTAATGGCTTCCTGCGCCTAAAGCCGTTTTGGGCATAACCGCAAACTGCAATGGTCCGATCGTGAAAAAACCAGAAACGCCGAAACCAACTGCTCCCGCAAAATCGGCCGATAGCGAAAAGTCGTCCGAAACCATTTCCGTTGATAGCAAAGGCAATGCGAGTCCGGATCCCAAAAAGGCGGATGCCTCACAAGCGGCAAAATCGGACACAACCAGCGCAGACAAAGCCAAACCGGCTGACAGCGCGGGCCCAAAACCGGCAACCACTCACGCCCCGATCAAACCGGGCGGCAGTTCAAAAACCGATGACAGTGCGAAGAACACCAGCGCTGCCACCAAGGAAACCGCAAAATCCAAAGGTGGTGGTAAGGCACTTCTGCTGTTTGTGATCATTATCGTTGGTGCCCTTGCAGCGGGCTGGTTGACCCGCGCGTTCTGGTGGCGCGATGCCGAACCGATTTTGACCCAGTATGTCCCCGATCAAATCCTGGCAGAAATCACGCCAGAAGGATTTGGCACCGCGGATGATCAAAACAATGACATTGCACTCACCAATGAACCGAGCACATCAACCCCGGCGTCAGACGACAGCACAAACACCCCTCCCGCCCCCAATGAAGACGCGGCGATGACCGAAAAGGATGACGGCGAACTCCAGTCCGAGGATTTGCTGCCAAGCCTATCTGATAACCCGTCCGACATGGCCAATGCTGATGCGATCCCCGATGGATCGGTTGTCATTGATCCGGCCTTGACCGAACGCCTGTCGCGACTGGAAGGCACGATTGATGCCCTGCGCGAACGTCTGAGCAATGAACGTGGCGATACCCTAAGCAACACAGTTGCGCGCCGCATGGCCGAGATCGAAACCCGATCCACCCCGATCGAAGAACTGGCCCGCGTTGAAAGCGAACTTGCCGGTGTCGCCAATGAAATGCGCGAACTTTCCGCACGCCTGTCGACAATGGAAGAAGAAGTCCGCGCGACTGCCGGCCTGCGGGTGGAAAGCCGTGGTCAGGCAATTGCCATGGCCGTCACCATCCTGCGCGATGCCTTACAGCGCGGCGGACCTTTCGTCATTGCCCTGAACCAGCTTGAACGCAGTGCCGGTGATGACGCCATGATTGCCGAACAAATTGCGACCCTTAAGCCGCTTGCCGATCAAGGGGCACCGACCATCGAAAAGCTGCGTCAATCCTTCCCGGTTATGGCTCAGCAAGCCGTTCAGGCCGCGACCGATGATCATTCGGGCAGTGTCCTTGAAGCCACTTGGGCCAATATCAAAAAGCTGGTTCCGGTCCGTCGCGTCGATGCCGCAGGTGAAGAATCGCTTGAAGGCCGGCTGGTTCTTGCTGAAAACGCCCTTGCCCAAGATGACCTTGATGCTGCTGTCGCAGCCCTTCAAGGGGTCGAAGGCGAACATGCATATGCTGCGGTCAGTGAATGGCTTAGCGAGGCAGAAAACCGCCAAACCCTTAACGCCGCGATTGCCAGCCTCAGCGCCCATGCCATCGGTCTTCTGACCGGGACGGAGGGCAGCCAATGATCCGTCTTCTGACCTTTGTCCTCATTACCACTGCCTTGGTTTTCTGCACGGTCTGGTTTGCCAATAACCCGGGCAACATGACGATTGTCTGGCTTGGCTATCGTTTTGATGGCTCCATCGGCATGGTTGCCCTTGGTCTGCTTGCCCTGACCGCCGTTCTGGTTCTGGTATGGCGCGGCTGGACAATGATTGCCAATTCACCGGGCTGGGTCGGTCGCCTTCTGGGCAGCCGCCGTCGCAAGAAAGGCCAACAGGCCCTGACCATGGGATTGCTCGAACTGGCATCTGGTGATGTCCGGCAGGCGTTGAAACATACCCGTGCGGTGGATCGTTATCTTGAAGATGACACCCTGACCCGTCTTTTGACCGCACAGGCAGCGGAACTTGACGGCGACAATGAAGCTGCGAAGCGCCAGTTTGAAGCGATGCTTGAAAAACCCGACTCGGCGTTCTTTGGTCTGCGCGGATTGCTGCAACTGGCCCTGAAATCCGATGACCGGGCCGCTGCCCTTGATTACGCCGAACGTGCCCACCGGTTGCGCCCGCGTAATCCGGCAGTGATCGTCACCCTGTTTGATTTATTGCTCACGTCCAAACGCTGGGACCGTGCGCTGAGCCTTTTGGTCGATGCGCAAAAGGCATCGGTGTTTGGCGAACAGGAACTTACCCGTCGACGCGCACTGTTGATTACCGCCAAGGCAGAAGATGCCATTGCATCGGGTGAAAATGCCGAAGCAATCAAACTTCTGCGTAAGGCGCTTAACGCAGCCGGTGACTTTACCGGTGCGGCAGTCTTGTTGGCCGGTCTTTATCGCGATCTGAAACAGGATGGCAAGGCGCGTGAAGCTGTGATGCAAAGCTGGCGCGTTGCACCGTCTGCTGCCCTTGGTGCGATTTACCGTGAAACACTTACCGGTGATCCACTGACCAAGGTTAAATCCGTTGAAAAACTGGTGGCAACCAACCCCGATCATATCGAAAGCCAGATTGTTCTTGCCGAAGCTGCCCTTGAAGCTGACCTTTGGGGCATTGCGCGACACAACATTGAAAAGGCCATGGCGACCAAGGCCGAAGCCCGCCATTACCGTCTACTGGCCGATCTGGAATTGCGTGAAAATCAGGATGGTGCGAAGGCACGTGATCTTCTGATCAAGGCCAGTCACGCCAATACGGACCCGGATTGGCGGTGTGGGGCTTGTGGTACGGAAACAGATCGCTGGGTGGTTTCCTGTCCGTCTTGTCATTCGTTTGGCAGCGTTGAATGGCGCGCGCCATTGCGTGTGCATCAGAATGACGCACCCAAGCCACGCGAGGACACTCAAAAGGCAAACGTTACCACCCCTGCCGCGATCGAGCAGGATGGTGCCATCATTGAACATAGCAACGATGATGAAACCGCCAAAAAACAGGCCGAAAAGGGCACACAACCTGCTGTCTAAGGTCAGCCTGGACGGTGCTTTATCGACCAAGACACACAAAAACCCCGGGGACATGCCCCGGGGTTTTGCATTTTATCGTGCCAAAACTTAGTGGCGGAAATGACGCATGCCGGTAAAGACCATGGCAATGTCATGTTCGTCAGCCGCAGCGATGACTTCTGCATCACGCATCGAACCACCCGGCTGGATAACAGCCGTTGCACCGGCCTGAACCGCAGCCAGAAGACCATCGGCAAACGGGAAGAACGCATCAGATGAAACAACCGAACCCTTGGTCCGAAGTTCACCTTCACCGGCATTTTTGCCAGCTTCTTCTGCTTTCCATGCCGCAATGCGCGAGCTGTCTACGCGGCTCATTTGTCCGGCGCCAACACCAACGGTTTTACCGTCTTTGACATAGACAATGGCATTCGATTTGACGTGCTTACCAACGCGGAAGGCAAACAAAAGGTCGTCAAGCTCACTATCCGTCGGCGTGCGCTTGGTCACAACTTTAAGCTCTTCGCGTTTTACACGGCCCGCATCGCGGTTCTGCAGAAGATACCCTCCCGCAAGCGAACGAAGCGTCATGTCTTCGCCTTCCGGATCGGCCATGCCACCCGTGATCAGAACACGCAGGTTTTTCTTGGCTGCCAGAACTTCGCGGGCCTCATCATCTGCATCCGGGCAAATCACGACTTCAGCAAACAGTTTGGCGATTTCTTCGGCCGTTTGCTTATCAAGAATCCGGTTGACCGCAATGATGCCGCCAAATGCCGAAACCGGATCACAAGACAAGGCCTTGTGATAGGCTTCGATCAAGGTCGCACCTTCGGCAACGCCACACGGATTGGCGTGCTTGATGATGGCAACAGCCGGTTTTTCATCAAATTCGGACACCAGTTCAAACGCGGCATCGGTGTCATTCAGATTATTGAACGAAAGTTCCTTACCCTGAAGCTGGATCGCGGTTGAGACACCCGGACGGTTTTTACCGTTGGTGTAGAACGCGGCCTGCTGGTGCGGGTTTTCGCCATAACGAAGGGTCTGTTTCAGTTCAGCTGAAACATTCAGACGCTGCGGGAAAGTTTCACCCAGTTCACCGGCAAACCAACTTGAAATGGCCGAGTCATATGCACCGGTACGGGCAAATGCCTTGGCGGCCAGAACGCGGCGGGTATCAACCGTGGTGGCACCGGCATTGTCTTTCATCTCGGCAACGACGCGGTCATAGTCGCCTGGATCTACAACAACCGTAACCGATTCATGGTTCTTCGCCGCAGAGCGGATCATGCTTGGCCCGCCAATGTCGATATTTTCGATGCAGGTGTCAAAATCGGCACCCTTGGCAACGGTTTCTTCGAACGGATAAAGGTTCACCGCAACCAGATCGATCGGGGAAATGTCGTTATCTTTCATTGCCTGCATATGGCTTGAAAGAGGACGACGGCCCAAAAGACCCCCGTGAATTTTCGGATGAAGCGTTTTAACCCGGCCATCCATGATTTCAGGGAAACCGGTGTGATCGGCAACTTCCTTGACCGGGATACCAGCAGCTTCAATCGCCTTGGCGGAGCCACCGGTTGACAGGATTTCAACACCCTGTTCGTGAAGGGATTTGGCAAATTCGACCAAGCCGGTCTTGTCGGAAACGGAAATAAGCGCGCGCGCAATACGAGCAGTCATTGGGTTCGCTTTCATGCATCAATGTGATGAAGGTTGCGGACCCATTGATGATATATCGGCCCACAAATACAGATTGCGCATGGCTGCTCGTGCATGTGCAAGTGATAGTGTTGCGGGCAAGACCGGCCTTTAACGGGATCAGAATGCCCCCCTAAAGAATGGCACTCCAATCCGGGCCGACACATGATCAATGAGTCCGAACCATGGTTGTTTCGCGCGGAGCTTTACCATGTGCAGCGCAAAAAGTGGACCCCGAATTCTTGCATGGCGGGTTTTAGCAATCTGGCCATCCAGGCTCTGAACCCGCACCGAAAACGGGGCCGCCATTGGATTGCACCAAAGACTGCCCCGTCCAGACGATGCCAACTATCAGATCAGGCAACGTTTTTCTTGATCCCCAAAACATCAAGTGCCTGTTTCAGGGATGCGGTTTCACGGTCGGCATACAGGGTCAGCTCATCACGCACTGTTACCCCCAAGCACTGTTCAAACACGCCCTGATTTGAATGTTCCTGATAGTTTTTCTGCGCGTCACCGCCAAGATTTGACTGGAAAATCCCCGCAGCACTGACCGGCAGGAAGTCTTCGTAAATGATCGGATCCGCGTGCAGATATCCCCGATCAATCAGATCATTCACCGAAGTACCAACGTTTTCAGCGTTTGCCGCCTTTAACCCGGCTTCGGTCACGCTATAGTGGAAAAATGCCAGTTTTTCGACGCGAAGGGTTTCATAGTCATCGGGAAATGCCGCAAAGCGTTCAGACAATTCGGTTTCATAATCACGCGCGTTCGATCCACCGGCATTGATCTGCACCGCCTGGCGGGTCGCGGACAAAAGCGTGTCATAAAGCTTGCGCCCTTCGGCGGTTAAGGCGATCCCGCGTTGCTCAATCTCGCCAAAACGGGCGGTGTGGGTGCCAGCCGTACCTTTGGGGTTGTCTCCAACGAAATAAACCTGTTCTTCAAGTGCCTTGAAACTGGTTTGACGCAGCAAGATCGGACAGTTACGCGCAGGTGGACCTTCGATAATTGCCTTGGGCGCAATGCCACGTTCAGGCATTGCACGCTGAACCGCATCAATATCTAGCGTGCGCGGCGTTAAATGATTGATATGCGGTCCTTTGAAACAGACCACATCGGCAATCAAACGATGCGCCTCGCAAAGTGTTTGATAGGTTTCCAGCGATACTGTTGCGTCACTGTGCCAACGGAATGTTTCAAGTGCCTCGGTCACAAACTGTTCGGCCTGAACGCGTGTAAGGCCGCCATTCTTTTCTGCCAGATAGATCAGCTTGATGGCATCGGCGGTAAATATATCGCGCTTTGCCAAAATCTGTTCGGCCTTGGTCCGAAGGTCTTCATCTTCGATCAGCTCCAGCCGCAAGAGCGAGGTAAAGACACGAAACGGATTGCGGCGCAGGGCAGCATCATCAATCGGGCGAAAGGCCGTTGAATGTACCGGCACACCGGCGACCGAAAGATCATAATACCCGACCGGATGCATGCCCATGACCGCAAACAGACGGCGCATCGTGAACAGTTCTTCCGGTTTGCCCAAACGGATCGCGCCGTGGCGTTCCAGATCAATGCGATCCAACTCGTCATTGCGGACCAACCCGTCATGCAAAGTGGCATCATCGGCAAGCTTCTGCCCGTTTATGCCCGATACCAGTTCCATCAGGGTGCCATATTGCGGCACCTCTGCGCGGTACATGTCCGACATCGCGCTGGAAAACATTGAACGGATTTCATCCGCATGGATAAAGGCGTCTGCCGACATGGGGCCTCCAATAGACGGGGTCAGGTTGGGTTTTTGAACGACCGCGTAAACAAGATCATTCCTATTCGTCATTCTGATCGCAAGATATTGCCCTAAAACGGCAATGACAAACGACAAATCCGCACGAGTTCATTCCATCAAAGAATGAACGTCGTCGTCATGCTGGGTAATGTTTTGGATGGTGTGGAATGGCGTTGGTCGATGTTGATCGTGCGCGGATTAAGCCGAACGACCGGCTGCGGCGTCCAAAGCAGCAGGCGTCGCATCATCTGATGTCGCTTTACTATCTTTGGCAAAAATCGACTTCACACCGATTTCGGGTGGCTGGAATTCCGGCACCAACTGGCTGATCAATTCCAGCGTTTTGTAGGTATTCCGGCTGGTTGCACTGTCTTCAAGGGCATCAAACACCTGTTGGATCAAAGCGTAATCAACCACACGCGGGGCCGCGAGCATCACGCCATCGGTATCGGTTGGCGCGGGCGGTTCAGAATCATGAAACAGCTCTTCATAAAGCTTCTCTCCCGGACGCAATCCGGTGACTTTAATCTCGACATCCTTGCCCGGCTGCAATCCGGAAAGCAAGATCATTTGACGGGCGAGATCAATAATTCTAACCGGCCGGCCCATATCAAGAACAAAGATTTTCCCGCCATCGGTCACACCATGACGACCAAGTTCAGCCGATTGCAAAACAAGTTCCACTGCCTCGGCAATGGTCATGAAATAACGGGTGATGCCTTCATGGGTAACGGTCAGCGGCCCACCGGATTCAAGCTGGCGCTTAAACAATGGCACGACCGACCCGGTCGATCCCAACACATTGCCAAACCGAACCGTGACAAACCGCGTTGCCCCGCGCTGGTCGGCCGGCAAGGTTTCAAGTGCCTGACAATAACATTCCGCCAGACGTTTCGATGCACCCATGACATTGGCCGGATTTACCGCCTTATCCGTCGAAATCAAAACCATGGTGGCGACACCGGCTGCACGGCAGGCCTCGGCAACATTTCGAGTGCCCAACGTGTTGGTCAGGATGCCTTCATTGGGGTTATGTTCGACCAGTGGCACATGCTTATAAGCCGCAGCGTGGAAAACGATCTCCGGCGAGATTTCTTCAAAGACCTTTGCGATACGGGTGCGATCACGGACATCACCCAAAATGCTTTCGCGCGGCAATTCAGGATATTTTTCCGCCATCTCCATATCGATGGCATAGAGATTATATTCCCCGGCATCGACCAATGTCACACTGGCCGGACCATATGATGCAATCTGGCGCACCAGTTCTGACCCGATGGAGCCACCTGCCCCGGTGATCAAAACGCGCTTGCCGCCAATCATTTCACGCACGCGGTCGCGATCAAGCCGCGCCTGTGGGCGCCCCAGCAAATCTTCAATCGCCACCGGGCGAATTTGTAGCGGATCGGCAAGGCCTTCGCGCAGATCGCCCAGTTTCGGCAACCGGGCCAGTGTCATGCCATAGCGATCAGCAATCTCGACCCATTTGGCATTGTCTTCATGGCGCAGGGCATCACCGGTCAGAACCAGTCGACGCGGAAGGCCATGTCGGCTCATTTCGAGTTTCTTGATAACCTCTTCAAGCTTATCGACCGTGGCAAGAACATCCACGCCGTGCATATTACGGCCAACCCGCCCATCGGTCAGCGACACAATCCCGACGACTTTAAATGGGGTATCGGCTGAACGTTCGGTTTCGCGGATGAAGGCTTCTGCTTCATCCCCGGCCCCGATCAACAACACACTGAGACGTGTCGTCCCCTGACGCACAAGTGCGCGTGCGGTCGATTTATCTTTGGCAATCCGGTATGTCAGGCGCGATCCGCCCAACAATGCCATCAACAGGAACCATTGAATAATCGGTGCCGAACGCGGCATCCAGTCAAGGCGGGTTGTCAAAAACAGCACAACAAACAGAACGGCAACCGCAACAGAAACGGCCTTGGCAATACGGGTTAAGTCATTTAGCGACGCATAGCGCCAAATGCCGCGATAAAGACCAAAATACCAGAATGAAACCGCGGCAATCAGGGTAAAGATGCCCGACGAAAACAGAATGTTTTCCATCGCATAAAAGCGCACGCCATCGCCAACCCGCAGATAAAGTGCGAGTGGGAAGGAAATTGCTGCCATGAAAATATCATGGGCAAAGGCGATATAGCTTCGCTGTAAAATACGCGACATGCGGTCCCTTACCGGCAGTTTTCTGTTTTTAAAAGGATATACCCGCTTCTGCAAAGACGGATAAGGCTTTCTTTTCGCGCCCACCTAAAAACAAGTCAAGCAATCCACGCACCCCAAGCACGGCTTAGACCTTTGGCGCGCCCTTAACCGGCATGCGAACCATCATCCCGACAAGGCCCAGAACAACAAACAGAGCGGCAATCACACGCAACCAATCAGGTGTGTCATTTTGCGCAAAGCACACCCCGATCAGAATAAGGTTACTTACCCCGATCATCACCGAAACTTTGGCATGTGATAGGCCGCGTTGGGTGGCCTGCTGATAAAAATGTTCGCGGTGGGCCTGCCAGATTTTTTCGCGGCGAAGGGCGCGTTTGATCAATGTAAAGGTTGCATCAAACAGATAATAGGATGGCAGGATCAGGGCGATCGCCCATGCCCCCTTTGATGTAATATCCAACAACACCCAACCTAGAATAAAGCCAAGCGGGATTGATCCGACATCGCCGAGAAACAGCTTGGCCGGATGCCAGTTCCAGATCAGAAACCCGATCATGATCGCAGTTATGCCAAGCCCGATATAGCCGGTTCCGATGAACTCCGGCAGCGGAACAAGCAGGGCAAGAATGAAAACACCCAGCCCGATTGATCCGGCTTCAACCCCAGAAATGCCGTCAATCCCATCCATGAAATTAAACAGATTAATGAACCACACCCAGGCAAACACCACCAAAACATGATCAAGCCAAACCGGCACCATGCCGCCCAGAACCGGTTTATCCAGGGCAAAGACCCCAATGATCACGGCAATGAATTGAAGGGCAAATCGCACGGCCGCCGAAAGATCATGACGATCATCAAGCCAGCTTAACAGGCCAAGCCCGGCGGCAGCTGCCAGCATCAACCAATGGCTGATCGTGCTTACCCCGGTATGGATAAAGACCACCGCGACCAGAATGATCAAAAGCGGTGTCACACCAAGACCCCCGCCACGCGGGGTTGGCACGGCATGACTGGAACGGTGGTTTGGCATATCAAGGATCGCCTTGCGCCGCAGATAGTTCAGCACCCACCATGTCAGCAACATAGAGCCAATCAGAAAAATGCTGGAAAAGGTCGCGAGTCCGGCGAAAGTCATCGTTTGGGTCGTCCTTGTCCCTGCCCGGTCAAAATCGTCTGTCTGGATTAGCCGTGCCGGGTTTTCATCGCAAGGTTTTTCACCGCAACGGTTTGTCCATCAGATGTTAAACACAACACAGAACAACGCAGCCATGCTGCACAAACCGACGCTTGATACTTTACACTTTGGCACGCGGCGCTTAACTACACCACATAACACGAAACCGGAGATATACCTTTGACAGAACGTCGTTCCCGTCCGCCACAGCGCAATGCATCCCGCCATCAGGCGGTCGAGGCACCCGATCCACGCATGCTTGCACTGAAAACGTTGCAGGAATTGCGGGGCGGCGAAGTCACGCTGGACGAACTTCTGTCAAAGCACGGATTTGGCCTGCCATCGCTTGATCGCAATTTCTTGCGTCATTTGCTGGGCACCACTTTGCGGCATCTGGGCGAAATTGATGCGGTTCTGGCCCCGCGCTATCAACCGCCACAAGACCGGGTTGCTGCACGTCTGACTAACATCATGCGTCTGGGCGTCGCACAATTGTTCTTTATGGACACATCCGATTACGGGGCGGTCGACAGCACGGTCAATCTAACCCGCGATGCTGGTCTTCATAAATATGTGAAACTGGTGAATGCGGTCCTGCGCAGCTTGCAGCGCGACGGGTTTGAATGGCCCGAAGGGGTTGAAGACTGGCAGCTGAACATCCCGGCATGGCTGCGCGGATCGTGGAAAAAGGCCTATGGCGCCGAGATTGCACAGGAAATTGCCGAATCAAGCCTTGGCCACGCCATGCTTGATCTGTCGATCAAGGATCGCACCCAGTCTGCCGACTGGGCTGAAAAGATGGATGGTCTTGTTCTGCCAACCGGATCGGTCCGCCTTGAAAGCGGTCGTCGTATCCGGGATCTGCCGGGCTATAAAGACGGCCACTGGTGGGTTCAGGATGCGGCTGCGGCCATTCCGGCCACCCTGTTTTCTGCCTATAAAGACAAAACCATCTATGATCTGTGTGCGGCCCCGGGTGGTAAGACCATGCAATTGGCATCCCTTGGCGCAAGTGCGATTGCAGTGGATAAGTCCGAAGGTCGCCTGAAACGCGTTTATGAAAATCTTGAACGGGTTGAACTCGGTGCGGCGGTTGTTACCGGCGATGCCACCGATCTGGCCCCCGACACCCCGCGTGCCGATGCGGTACTTCTGGATGCACCTTGTTCGGCAACCGGCACCATTCGCCGTCACCCCGATATTTTGCTGCGTCAAAGCGACAAATTGATGCGGTCGCTTTTGCCGATCCAGACCAAGCTGCTTAATCAGGCTGACAAACTTCTGAATGTTGGCGGTGAGCTGATCTATTGCACCTGTTCGCTGCAACCCGAAGAAGGCGAACATCAGATCAAATCGTTCCTGGCCGATCATCCGAATTTTGAACGCAAAGCTATCACCGCAGATGAACTTGGCGGTTGGGATGAAGCCATCAATGACCTCGGCGAATTGCGCGTTTTGCCAATTCATATGGCCGAGTTTGGCGGTATGGACGGCTTTTTCTGCGCAAGACTTGTCAAAAAGTCCTGATTTTGAGTCAGCCTAGCTGATGTCCATGCACACAAGGCTGCCATGACATCCCATTCGGGTGACAGGGCAGCCAATTTGCGTTAATAAAGCTGCAAATTTCCCATATCCCGCAGTGTTTCAGGACCGATGAGCATGACCACCTCGAACATTAAAATCGCACCTTCGATCCTTTCGGCCGATTTCGCGCAGCTGGGCGTTGATGTCCGTGCTGTTGACGCAGCAGGTGCCGACTATATCCACATTGATGTGATGGATGGCCATTTCGTGCCAAACATCACCATTGGCCCGGACGTGGTAAAGGCGCTTCGCCCGCACAGCGACAAGGTGTTTGATGTGCATCTCATGATCGCACCGGTCGATCCGTATATCGAAGCATTCGCCAATGCCGGTTCTGACATCATCACCATCCATGCCGAAGCTGGCCCGCATCTGCATCGTTCCTTGCAGCTGATCAAGTCGCTTGGCAAAAAGGCCGGTGTGTCGCTGAACCCGTCGACGCCGGAAAGTGTCATTGAATATGTCATGGACATGGTTGATCTGGTTCTCGTCATGACCGTGAACCCGGGCTTTGGTGGTCAGAAGTTTATTCCAAGCCAGTTGGAAAAGATCAAACGCATCCGCAAAATGATCGATGCAACCGGCCGCGATATCGATCTTGAAGTCGATGGTGGTGTGAACCCCGAAATCGCCCCGCAGGTGATCGAAGCTGGTGCAAATGTTCTGGTTGCCGGTTCCGCAACCTTCAAAGGCGGCCCGTCCGAATATGCCAATAATATCAAGGCAATCCGTGGCGCGTAAACCAGCACAATACTGCAAACATCCTTATCAGGGCCGGAACCATATTGGTGGTTTCGGCCCTTACTGTTTCTATGCGTATTTCAAATCGTGATCGCTGCGTTTGATAAATTTCTTCTATCACCCGATTAGGTATGCATACTTGACCTAATTTGCGATATCGCAAATAGATGCCCCATGAACGAAAGCTTTATTGGTAAAAAATCATCGGCGGCTGGCGGATGGGGCGCATTGAAAAGTTGCGGCAAGCAGCTTTTGCAAAGTGGCAACCCGTTGTCCGGCGCACGCGCGATGCTTAAGGCAAATCAACCCAATGGGTTTGATTGCCCCGGGTGTGCATGGGGCGATCCCGCGCATGGATCATCCTTTGAATTTTGCGAAAACGGTGTGAAGGCCGTTTCGTGGGAAGCAACGGAAAAACGTGCCACACCGGCCTTTTTCGAAAAGCATACCGTTTCTGAATTAAGCAAACTTTCCGATTACGAGCTCGAACGCAACGGTCGTCTGACCCACCCGATGCGCTATGACGCGCACAGTGACAAATATCTACCTGTTGCGTGGGAAGATGCCTTTGCCGAAATCGGCGATATTCTTAAAAGCCTGGATTCTCCCGATCAGGCCGAATTTTACACATCCGGCCGGGCCAGCAACGAAGCAGCTTATCTCTATCAGTTGTTCGTGCGCCTTTATGGCACCAACAATTTCCCCGATTGTTCGAACATGTGCCACGAGGCCAGTGGCGTCGGCCTGCGTCAGGCAATTGGCGTTGGCAAAGGTACGGTCTTGCTCGAAGATTTCGAAAAGGCCGACGCCATTTTCGTGCTTGGACAGAACCCCGGCACCAATCATCCGCGCATGCTGGGCGACCTTCGCCGGGCATCCCTTCGCGGGGCAAATATTGTCGTCTTCAATCCGGTTCGTGAACGCGGTCTGGAAAAGTTTTCAGACCCGCAAGCCAAGCTTGAAATGCTGCACGGCGGATCAACCGATATTGCCAGCCATTATTTTCAGCCCCTGCTGGGCGGTGACATGGCCGCGGTGCGCGGTATGAGCAAAGCAGTCTTTGCCGCCGAAGATGCCGCCATTGCATCGAACTCCCCCTCCGTGCTTGATCATGATTTCTTGGCGGAACATTGCGCGGATTTTGCCGATTATCGCGCCGCTGTCGATGCAACAAGCTGGGCTGAGATTGAAGATCAATCAGGACTGTCGCGCCAGGACATCGAACAGGCCGCACAGGTTTACATATCGGCCGAACGTGTGATTTGCACATGGGCAATGGGCATTACCCAGCATCTGCATTCTGTGGCGACCATCCGCGAAATTTCCAATTTCATGTTCCTGCGCGGCAATATCGGCAAACCCGGTGCCGGATTGTGCCCGGTGCGCGGACATTCCAACGTTCAGGGCGACCGCACGGTTGGCATTAATGAACAACCATCGGATGCCTTCCTTGATGCGTTGGAACAAGAGTTTGGATTCACTGCACCGCGCAAACACGGCCACAACGTTCTGGGGGCCATTGGCGCGATGCTTGATGGCAGTGCCAAGGCATTCATTGGCCTTGGTGGCAATTTTGCCCGCGCAACGCCTGACAGTACACTTGTTGCCAAGGCGCTTAAGAACCTGAAACTGACAGTAAATATCGCAACCAAACCCAATCATTCGCACCTGATGCCAGGCGAGGTCAGCTTTATCCTGCCATGCCTTGGCCGGACTGAAATTGATCTGAACTCAGCCGGTCAATCACAGGTCGTCAGTGTCGAAGATTCCATGAGCATGGTTCACGGATCCGCCGGGATCAATCGCCCGGCATCGCCACATCTATTATCCGAAGTCGGCATCATCGCAGGCATTGCCGAGGCAACTGTTGGCACCCAAACGGTCTCATGGGCCGCCCTTGCCGATGATTATGAACGCATCCGCAGCCATATCGAGGCAACTGTGCCCGGCTTTGCGGATTACAACACCCGCCTTCGCACACCGCGCGGGTTCCATCTGCGCAACACGGCATCTCATCGGGAATGGAATACCCCAACCGGCAAGGCCAATTTCTTTGCCGGGGCCCTGCCATCCCAAACCGTGCATCAAAAGGCCCGCGTGGCACAAACCAGCTTCGCGCTACAGACATTCCGTTCGCACGATCAGTACAACACAACGGTCTATGGCCTTGATGATCGCTATCGCGGCGTTTACGGCGAACGAAATGTCATTTTCATTCACCCGGACGATCTTGCTGCCCTTGGCGCGAAGTCCGGGGATCGGGTGAATGTTGTTGGTGAATATCACGATGGAATCGAGCGCATTGCAGCCGATTTCCGGTTCGTGTGCTATGACATCCCGCGTGGCAGTGTTGCGGGCTATTACCCGGAACTCAACGTGCTGGTTCCGCTTGGCAGTGCCGGGGATCAAAGCGACACACCAACATCAAAATCTGTCATGGTGTCATTTCACACAGGCACAGCCGCGTGACGTCTGACAAAGTTGATCCACAACAGGGGCCCGATGCATTTCTTGATCTGGTAGGGCAGCTTATTGCTATCCAACCGGACCTGACACCCATACAGGCAAGCATCCTGATCGCGGCACAGCAAGACATCGCCCATGACAGCCGCACATTTGCCCGCCTACTGGGTCTTTCGCACGCGCTTGTCCTGCGGGAGCTAAATACCCTTTTGCAGACTGATGATGTTCTTAAATTGGTAAAGCGCGACGACCGGACATTGCGCACGCACTACGATCTAGGAAGGCATTAAGCAATTGTTCGACTTAAAAGCGTGACAAAATACGCCAAGAACATCTAACCAGCGCCGCCTCAAACAAAACGTTATTCTTGCAACCTACTACTCAACTAATGAAGAATGGAAATCTAGTTTTTATATAGAAGTTAGGATAGCTGATGGCATTGAACGCCAGTCATAAGAAGTTGATTGATAGTCAGTTCAATGACCTTCCTGCAACGCTCGAAGATCAGAAACTTGCTGAGTGGCTGACAAGCGACCACAATGTTGATCGCATTGAAGAAGCCTTTAAAAAGAAATCGAGGTCATATTCAAGAGCTTTAGTCATCCTGCTCATTTGCGATCTATTGTTCTTAACTGTCACAAATAATCCTGATCTCAAGTTCACGCTCTTTGGCCTAAACATATTCAAATTCAAAGGGCTCAATGAAATTCTAATCGCATTCACTACTTACGCGTTCTTCGAATTTGTCACTGAGTTGATTGCCGCAATGTCACTTAATCGGCTAGCTTCAGAGCTCATAAACAAAGCCTTCGCTGGAACAAATTCTTTTTATGTGCATGCTTCGCTCGGCAGAACATATTGGGCTGAGAATGTATTTAACGGGCATGAGCCTCAACAACGTCCCATCGCATTTAGGATAATCTATAAAGCAGCAATAGTGTCGATGTCATTGATGGTCACGATGATCCTGATACTGCATGGATACGCTATCTACGCTATGTCGAAAGAGATAATAAGCAGCCAAGTATTCGACAGTACAATGATAGCTACAGTTATTGCATTATCCGCAATCATCAACGTGACCGCTCTGATAATGTTCGTTTGCAGCCTCATGATCCGCTTCAAAGCTCAATAGCTAACCTCAGAAATCGATACAGCGACCCTTGTTCTCCCAATCACCAAAGCGGGTTGGTTCCGGGCCTTTTGGTCCGCCAATTTCGCGGGCCTTGGCGGCTTCTTTAAATGCCTTGGCTTCAGCCAGCGCATTTATGGCATCTTGCGAAAGTTGTGGTGTGGCATCCGCACCGGCGATCTCGCCTGTTGTGTCATCCCTGGCCGTGTCGGGCTTTGATTCGGCCTTTTCTTTTGGCACCTGATGAATGACGGTCTCGCGGAACTTTCCGGCCATTCGAATTCTCCTGCTGCGGGCGAATCGCCCAGTAATTTCACATTTGCCAAAGAAATAGCGTCCAAAACGCCGATGGGCAAGCATTGGCACAGACACGACCGAACCGGGCAAAACGCATGGGATTTCAGTCCCTTGGAATCAAAGACAGAATCGTAATATGCGGTTTGGCAAAAATTTGGCGAAAACTGACTCTTTCCGATCAGTGTCAAAGCAGCTATTTCAGGCATACGAGCAAAACAAGGAGAAACCATGCGTCCAATTCCCCAGCGTATCGCCGAAGAACTTTCCGTTCGTCCGGAACAGGTCATTGCCACCATTGAAATGCTTAATGAAGGGTCGACCGTTCCGTTTATCGCCCGTTACCGCAAAGAAAAAACCGGTGGGCTTGATGACACCCAACTTCGCACGCTGGAAGAACGCTTAAGGTATCTCACCGAACTTGAAAGCCGCCGGTCTTCGATCCTTGAAAGCATCCGCGAGCAGGAAAAACTGACCCCTGAACTTGAAGCCGCGATCAACGAGGCCGATACCAAAACGCGCCTTGAAGATTTGTATCTGCCCTATAAGAAAAAGCGCCGCACCAAGGCACAGATTGCCCGTGAAGCCGGGCTGGAACCATTGGCAGATGGCCTGTTTAACGATCCAACGCTGGATCCGGAAACCGAGGCGGCAAAATTTGTCGATGCGGATAAAGGCGTTGAAGACATCAAAGCCGCCCTTGATGGCGCGCGTCAGATCCTGATGGAACGCTTTGCCGAAGATGCCGATCTTGTCGCCAAGCTGCGTGATCGTCTGTGGAATGACGGCGAAATCACCGCAAGTGTGATTGACGGCAAACAGGCCGAAGGGGCGAAATTCTCGGACTATTTTGAACATTCCGAAAAAATCAAAACCTGCCCGTCGCACCGCGCCCTTGCTTTGTTCCGTGGTCGAAACGAAGATTTTTTACAGCTTAAACTGACCCTGGGTGCCGAAGACGAAGCCCGTCCGCGCAGTGAACAGGGCCGTGCTGAAATCATGATTGCAACCCATGTCGGGATCAGGGATCAGGGACGTGCTGCCGATAAATGGCTTGTCGATACGGTTCGCTGGACCTGGCGGGTGAAATTGTCGCTGTCGATCGAGCTTGATCTGTTTGGATCGCTTCGCGACAGCGCCGAAGAAGACGCGATCAAGGTCTTTGCTGATAACCTTAAAGACCTTCTTCTGGCCGCCCCTGCCGGTCAAAAGGCGACCATGGGTCTTGATCCGGGGGTACGTACCGGGGTTAAGGTTGCCGTGGTTGATGCCACCGGAAAACTGGTTGATACCGCAACGGTTTACCCCTTCCAGCCGCGCAATGATGTCGAAGGGGCAATTAACACCATGGCCGCCCTTGCCGCACGCCATCAGATCGAACTGATCGCGATTGGCAATGGCACATTTTCGCGTGAAACCGATGATCTTGCCGGTCAGATGCTCAAACGGTTTCCGGCATTGAAGGCGACCAAAGTCATCGTCAACGAATCCGGGGCATCGATCTATTCGGCATCGCAATTTGCCGCCGAAGAATTCCCTGATCTCGACGTTTCGTTGCGTGGGGCCGCCTCCATCGCCCGTCGTTTACAGGACCCATTGGCCGAACTGGTCAAGATCGAACCGAAATCCATAGGGGTTGGTCAATATCAGCATGACGTATCAGAAACCAAACTGGCCAGATCGCTTGATGCCGTGGTTGAGGATTGCGTGAACGGGGTTGGGGTGGATCTGAATACCGCATCAATCCCGCTTTTGACCCGTGTTGCGGGCCTGACCGAAACGCTGGCCCGTAATATTGTCGGTTATCGCGATTCAAATGGCGCGTTTCAGTCGCGAACCGATTTGAAAAAGGTCGAACGTCTTGGACCCAAGGCGTTTGAACAGTGCGCTGGTTTCTTGCGCATTCGGGGGGCTGCCAACCCGCTTGATGCATCGGCTGTTCATCCGGAAGCCTATCCGCTGGTGAAAAAGATCGGTGCGCAAGCCTCCAAATCGCTTGCGGATCTGATCGGGGATTCGGCCTTTATCAAAACCCTTCGGGCCGAAGACTATGCCGATGACACATTCGGTGTGCCGACCATCCGCGACATTATCGCCGAACTTGATAAGCCCGGCCGTGATCCGCGCCCGGAATTCAAAACCGCGAAGTTCACCGATGGTGTGAATGAAATCAAGGATTTGAAAACCGGTATGCGGTTGGAAGGAACGGTTACCAACGTCACCAATTTCGGGGCATTTGTCGATATTGGCGTCCATCAGGACGGCCTTGTTCATATCTCCCAGCTGGCCGATAAGTTCGTTGAAGACCCCCGTCAGGTGGTCAAGGCAGGCCAGATTGTTTCGGTCACCGTCATGGAAGTCGATGCGCCGCGCAAACGGATCGGGCTTTCGATGAAATCAGACCCGGATTACGAAGCAACCCGCGAACGCCGTACGGAACAACGCAATGATCCGCGCAGCACATCCCCACGCAGTGGCAATGCCAATCGCGGCCAACAATCATCTGGTCCGCGCAACAATCCGGGCAACCCGAACCGCGGCAATGCCGGGAACAACAGTAGCAGTGGCGGCGGTGACGCCGGTGGTGCGATGGCAGCCGCCCTTAAGGCGGCAATGGAACGCCGTAAATAACGCGACCAGAAAAGTTGAACATCATCAAGGCGGCGGATTGGCGAAAACCATCCCGCCGCCTTTTTATCTGGCCGTCTTTATTTGACCACGGCTTGTGCGCTCAATTGACAGAAAGCACGGAAAACCCCATCTTGCACCTTCACCAAGGGGAGCCCCGTCAGGGGGCTGAGAAACTGCCGTGCGAAATATCAGCGCAGTGACCCGTTGAACCTGATCCAGTTCATACTGGCGTAGGGACGGTGCGAACGCTGTTACCAACGTTCTCCATCTTTCCGACTTCGAACTGGGTCTCCAACGCCGCGACATAAGATGCATTGGAGCCTCGATATGACGACCGACCTTACCCAAACCGCGACCGATCTTTTTGAACGCATGCGCGCGACCAATCCATTGGTTCAGTGCATCACCAATTATGTCGCGATGAATTACGCTGCCAATGTCCTGCTGGCAGCGGGCGCTTCGCCTGCCATGGTCCACACACCCGAAGAATCCGGTGAATTTGCCGCCATTGCCGGTGCGCTGACGGTTAATATCGGCACCCTGTCGCCCAACTGGGTTGATGGCATGATTGCTGCGGCCAAATCGGCTAATGATGCAGGCAAACCATGGGTACTTGATCCGGTTGCCCATTTCGCCACCGGATATCGCCGCGACACTGTGGCTGATCTGCTGAAACTTCGCCCGACGGTTATTCGTGGGAATGCGTCTGAAATCATTGCCCTTGGTGGCGGTCAAAGTGCCGGTCAGGGTGTTGATAGCGGCGATCCGGTCGAACAGGCAGAAGACGCTGCACGTACCCTTGCCGCTGCGCAAAATGCGATTGTTGCCGTCACCGGCGAAACTGATTTCGTCACCGATGGCACCCGTTCGGTCCGCATTGCCGGTGGATCAGACCTTATGCCAAAAATCACCGCAATGGGCTGTGCGCTGACCGCCCTTGTCGGCGCCTATATCGCCATAACACCCAATCAGGCGTTTGAGGCAACCATTGCCGCCCTGACCAATTTTGCCGTTGCCGGTGAAATTGCAGCCAAAACCGCGAACGGCCCGGCATCCTTCATGACCGCCTTTGTTGATGGTCTGCATAATCTCGATGCAGGAACCTTTAACACCAATTCCCGGATCGAGGTTCTATGAAGTCTTTTGACCTATCCCTTTATCTGGTTCTTGATCCCGATCTTTGCCGCACCTATTCGATGGTTGAAACGACCATGGCTGCCATCGCCGGTGGGGCAACCATCGTGCAATTGCGCGATAAAAAGGCCGGAACCGAAGGCCTTATTCGCATTGGCCGTGAATTGATGGATGCGATGGCCGGAACCGGTGTGCCCCTGATCGTCAATGACGATATTGATGCCGCCATCGCAATTGGTGCGCATGGCCTGCATGTTGGTCAGGACGATCTGCCGTCGCGGGCGGCCCGCGAACGGTTGGGGCGTGACAAGATCATTGGTCTTTCGATTGAAGATGAAGCCGTGGCGCGCAAGGTTGACCAAGGCATTGTCGATTATGTCGGCATTGGCCCGGTCTTTGCCACCCCGACCAAGCCCGACCACAAACCGGCCATCGGTTTTGACGGGTTGGCTGAATTGATCAAGATAGCAGGCCTTCCATCCGTTGCGATTGGCGGGCTTAAGCTTGAACATGTCGCGCCGGTTATAAAAAGCGGTGCCAACGGATTGGCGGTTGTTTCCGCCATTTGCGGTCAACCCGATCCCGAGTCTGCTGCGAAACGTCTTTCTGACGCGCTAAAGGCCGCCCGTTCATAAGCCCCAAACACGATCTGGGGTCCGCCCTGATCCGCGCTAAAACATGACATCTGACGAACGTCCAATCCCCGCGGCGCTAACCTTCTGCGGGGATTGGTGTTTTTGCTATGACGAGATTTCGCACCTTCTGGTCTGTGCATGGCAGTTCATCACCCTATGCACGAACCGGCACGGAAATGCCTCAATTGCGCCGCTAATTCTTCTGCTTCGCCGGTCATATTACCCTGCATGAAGAATGAGAAACCGCGCGAGGAAGGCCATGCCCAAATCTTTGCTCAGTAAACCGGTTGTCATCGCCCTGATCAGTCTGATGACGATCACCACAGCCGCGTTGGCTGCGATCAAGGTCGCCCCAAGACCAACCACGGACAGTGTCACGATCCATTCGGAAACCAAAAAAGGTGAAGTCATCCTGAGCCATCCTGACGGCACCATCGCGTTTTTGCGCGATTGTCTAAAATTCCCCTGTCAGATTGATATTTCGTCCCTTGGTCGCGGGGAATATGACGTCATGATCCGCAATGGCACCGACATTCAGCATATGGTCGGACTTTACAAAGAATAGTCGACCGACTCTGCTGATCATCCGCAAATTGCGAAAAAATCGCAGATTTTCGGGAACGTTTTGCCCTGCAAATTGTTCATCAGATGTGTTTAAGCAACAGACCCTTGCCAGACGACGCATTGCATAACCTGCCCAGCGTCTTAGATAACTGAGCAAAGGCACTCTCTTGCCGCGTTTAACGATCCTGCAACAAAGGTTTCCAACAGGTTGCACGGGATTTTCACTTTCACCAAACGTGCAAAAAGGGATATGTTGCGTTACCGCACAGACCCATAATGAAAGTCGAGGAACTGTATCATGGCATTTGAACTCCCAGCACTTCCGTATGCATATGACGCGCTTGCGCCAGTCATGTCGTCTGAAACCCTTGAGTTTCACCATGACAAACATCACAACGCATATGTTGTGAACGGCAACAAGCTGCTCGAAGGTTCGGGCCTTGAAGGCAAATCACTCGAAGAAGTTATCGTTGCTTCCTATGGTGACGCTGCCAAAGCCGGCCTGTTCAACAACGCTGCCCAGCATTGGAACCATATCGAATTCTGGCAGATGATGAAGGGCAATGGCGGCGGTTCTATTCCGGGTGAACTGGAAAAGAAAATCGTCGAAGATTTCGGCTCTGTTGATGCCTTCAAAGAAGCCTTCATTCAGGCTGGCGTTACCCAGTTCGGTTCGGGCTGGTGCTGGTTGGCAATGGACAAATCGGGCAAATTGGTTGTGACCAAAACCCCGAATGCGGAAAACCCGCTTGTCCACGGTCAGACCCCGCTGCTTGGTTGTGATGTTTGGGAACACTCCTATTACATCGATTACCGCAACGCGCGCCCTGACTACGTCAAAGCGTTCCTCGACAGCCTGGTTAACTGGGAATATGTCGCAGAGCGTTTCTCCAAAGCTGGCTAATTAGCCCAAGTTTTGAGACGACTTCAAAAGCGGTCCCTTCGGGGGCCGCTTTTTATTGTTCAGAATTCATCAGGCCAACGGCGCGCTGCATGCAAAACGGCAATGATCGTGACCATGTTTTCGTCAACGCGATAGGCCACAAGATATGGAGTGCCGTTGACAATCATTTCGCGGGTCCGCTCCACACGCCCCATCCGTCCGATAAACGGGTGGATGGCCAATTGTGAAACCGATCCCGTAATCAATTGAAGGGTACTCTGGGCTGCTGACGGGTTGCGCTCATCAATATAGTCGATAATCCCGTCCAAATCCTCGACAGCCCGGCTGCCCCACGCGATCTTCATCCGACTTGTTTGTCTGCAAAGCGTTTTTCAAACGTGGCAAGAACATCTTCGTGCGATATCAGCACTTCCTCGCCAGCTTCAATGCTTTGAACGCGTTCGGCAATCAATGCTACCTGCCATTCCTGATGGTCGGCATATTGCCGCAGAGCATCATTGATGATGCTTGATCGTGTCTGGCCAAAGGCATCTGCAAGTTTATCGAGCCGCTGGCGCAAATCGGAATCGACACGAATGGCCACTGTATCCTTGCTCATAACCGGCATCCTGTTTGCGTTGTCATACAACGTATTCTATCGCATTTTCACACAAACAAAAACCCCGCCGGAAACCAGCGGGGTTTTCTTCATCAAGTCCAATCAGTCACGCGATCAGATATCAAACTTAATACCCTGTGCGAGTGGCAACTCACGGGAATAGTTAATCGTGTTGGTTGCGCGGCGCATATAGCCTTTCCACGCATCCGAGCCGGACTCACGACCGCCACCGGTTTCTTTTTCACCACCGAATGCACCGCCGATTTCCGCACCCGACGGACCGATATTGACGTTGGCAATGCCGCAATCCGAACCGACCGATGACAGGAACAACTCGGTCTCACGAAGATCGGTCGAGAAGATGCAAGATGACAGGCCCTGGGGCACATCATTCTGAAGCGCGATGGCTTCTTCAAGCGTTTCATAGGTCATGACATAGAGGATCGGCGCGAAGGTTTCGTGCTTCACCGTTTCGGTCTGACCGGGCATTTCAACCACCGACGGGGTGACATAAAATGCGTTCGGATATTCCGCTTCAAGGGTTCGTTCACCGCCATGCACCTTGCCACCATCTGCCTTGGCTTTGGTGAGTGCGGTCTGCATGTTGTCAAAGGCATCCTTGTCAATCAGTGGCCCGACAAGCACACCGTCTTTCAGTGGATCACCGATTTTGACCGACTTGTAGGCTGCAATGATTTTCGGAAGAAGCTGGTCTTTAACATCCTTGTGGACAATCAGGCGACGCAAGGATGTGCAACGCTGACCGCAGGTGCCAACAGCCGAGAACACCACCGCACGCACAGACATATCAATGTCTGCAGACGGGGTGACGATCATGGCGTTGTTGCCACCAAGTTCAAGAATGGTGCGGCCAAAGCGCTGTGCAACACGCGGGGCAACTTCGCGGCCCATGCGGGTCGAACCGGTTGCGGAAATCAGGGCGACATCGCGGCTGTCGGTCATGATTTCACCGATTTCACGATCACCAACAATCACCTGATGCAGGTTTGCCGGGGCATCACCAAATTTCGCCAGCGCCTTTTCAACGATTTTCTGACAGGCAAGGGCAGTGACCGGGGTTTTTTCCGACGGTTTCCAGATCACGGCATTACCGCAGACCAGTGCAAGGGCAGTGTTCCACGCCCACGGTGCGACCGGGAAGTTAAACGCTGTGATCAGGCCAACAACACCCAACGGATGCCAGTTTTCCATCATTTTGTGGCCCGGACGTTCGGATGCGATGGTCAAACCATAAAGCTGACGCGACAGACCGACTGCAAAATCGCAGATGTCGATCATTTCCTGAACTTCGCCCAGACCTTCCTGATAAATCTTGCCGCATTCAAGCGACACCAGACGGCCCAGCGGTTCCTTGGCAGCGCGAAGCTCGTCGCCCAGAAGGCGGACCAATTCGCCACGGCGCGGGCCGGGAACCTGACGCCATGCACCGAATGCCTTTTTGGCATTGCCAATAACATCGGTCATTTCGGCTGGTGTGGTTTCGGCGACAGACGCAAATTCCGACCCGTCAACCGGGGTCTGGACTTTCAGCGTCCCGCTGGCAATTTCAGCATCGGTCAGACCAAGCTCGGTCAGGATGGATTTAAAACTCATGGTAAAACTCCCTTCTTTTTAAACTTTCGGTGACCTCACCGACCATTCCAGTGATGTTAATCTGCGATCTCTGCCACTTTCGGCAAAAGTCTGGTGATGATGGCAAAAGCCTCATCGACCTGATCAAACGGAATGGTCAAAGGTGCCAACAGGCGCACCACATTGGCGTGTTCACCACTTGGCATTAACAATAGCCCGTTGGCACGGGCCAGTTGCAATAAGCTTTGCAGACGTTTGGGCGATGGTTTCCCGTCATCTGCAATCATCTCAAAGGCGCGCATGGCGCCAATTCCGCGCATATTGCCGATCACATGCCCGCCGGGCAGATCGCGCAACCATGCGATATGGGTCGCGTATTTTTCACCAAGCTGCTTGGCACGACCCAGAATGTTATCGGTTTCCAATACGCCAAACACACCGGTTGCTGCCGCACAGGCCACCGGATTGCCCGAATAGGTCCCGCCAAGCCCACCGGGGGCCAGCGCATTCATAACATCTTCGGCCCCGGTGATGGCGGCCAATGGAAAACCGCCACCAATCCCCTTGCCCATGACAAGGATATCGGGTGCCACACCGGCATGCTCAATGGCAAACATCTTGCCCGTCCGCCCGAACCCTGACTGGATTTCATCGGCAATCAAAACCATGCCGTTCGCATCACACAGGCGGCGCAGCGCGACCAGAAACGCCGCGTCACAGGCGCGAAAACCGCCTTCGCCTTGCACCGGTTCGATCACAATGGCCCCGACCGAAGCCGGATCGGCTGAAACGGCAAATAACTTATCAATCGCTGCCATGGCATCGCCAACAGATATCCCGGTTTCAGGGCAAGGATATGGCAAATGCCAAACCGGCCCCGGAAGCGGCCCAAGCCCGGTTTTATAGGGCTTGGTCTTTCCGGTCAGGGCCAATGTCGCCAAGGTGCGGCCATGAAACGCCCCGTCAAAGGCAATCACCCCGGTCCGTCCGGTAAAGGCGCGGGCCAGTTTCAGGGCATTTTCCATCGCCTCGGCCCCGGAATTGGTCAGCATGGATTTTGCCGGACCTTCAATCGGGCAGTTTGCGGCCAACCAGTCGGTCACCGCGACATAGGGTTCATGAGGCAGCGCGTTAAAGCAGCTATGGGTAAAGCGTTCGCACTGTTTGGCCACACGGTCCATCACCACCGGATTGCGATGCCCGACAGTTAAAACACCAATCCCGCCAATGAAATCGATGAAACGGTTGCCATCAACATCCCATGCTTCGGCATTTAGCGCGCGGTCCAGATAAACCGGATGAAGGTTGCGCACCCCTGCTGACACCGATCCGGTCTGACGATCACGGATTGCAGTGCTGTTATCTGGCATGTCTGCCGTGTTGGTATCATCACGGGGCATGTGGGGCGTGCTCCGACCTTTTGGGTTAACAGTTTGATTTCGCGTTATCGTTACGAAATCGAATTAAATTACGTTTAGCTCCAGCACCGGAGCATTGTCGCGGATACGCTCATAGCCAAACACGGATAGATCAAGGGTTTGATAGGCATTGGTCGCGATCAGCTCAGATATGCCGCGCCCGACCGCCGGGCTTTGCTGCAATCCGTGGCCGGAAAAGCCGTTGGCAAAGACAAAGTTCGTAACGTCCGTATGGCGACCAAGAATCGCGTTTTGATCAAGCAGGTTATAGGAATAATGACCGGCCCAGGCATTCACGACCTTGATTGCTTCAAACCGTTCACAGCGTTCATAAAGGCCGGGCCAGATGATGTCGTCAAACAGGCTGTGATCAACGTCGAAATCCCAGCATTCCGGATCGCGATCCTTGGGCGGGGCAATGCCGGTGATGAAAAATTCGCCTTCGGGGCGGACATAAAGCCCGCTTGGATCAATCAGCATCGGGCAGGATGCGCTGATATCGGCGGCATCCCGGCAGTTAAAGACAAAAATGCAGCGTTTGCGCGGCTCGACCGGGATTTCAAGACCGGCCATCTTGGCCACCTTGGAACACCCGGTTCCCGCGGCATTGACCAATGTGCCGCAACCAAACCGACGGCCATCTTTTAGCACAACACCGGTAATCTGATGACCATCGCGCAGGACCTCGACCACTTCACCGTCGATATAATCCGCCCCGCGACGGCGCGCCTGTTTGCGGAAAGACTGCATCAGGCAATAGGCATCAAACCATCCCTCGCCCGTGCGGCCCCAGCAACCTGCTGCCAGATCGGATGTGTTCATCCACGGGTATTTGGCGGCCAGTTCATCGGGTTCCATCCAGACGATATCAGCGCCAAATTCGGTCTGGGTCGCATGGTTCTGACGCAGGATATCGCGACCATCATTGGTTGCCAGAACAAGATAGCCCTTTTCATGCAGGGCAATATCAACGTCCGGGTCAAGGTCGCGTTTCAGGTTACGCAGGAAATCAATGCCATAGGCCGACATTTCGATATTGATCGGGGTTGAAAACTGCTGACGGATTGATGCGGCCGACAGGGCGGTCGAGCAAAATTCGTAATTGGGATCTTTTTCAATCACCAAAACCCGGCCCTTGAAATCATCCCGGCCGGTCAGATGCAACGCGATGGAACTGCCAATAACCGCCCCACCGACAATGATCACATCATAATTTTCGTTCGCCAAACCCATTCTTGCGATCTCATCCGATACAGTGTTGAAGCCTTCTGACCGTTCTCATTCCCGGACATTATTGTTGTTCTGCCTTGAATACCGTCATGTTTTGAAAGGATACATCCTTCCAAAACATTCCAAACTAACAGCATCCCGGCACTTCGCCCCACGGCCCGAACGCTTCATGTGGTGGCGCGAGGGGGCTTGGAACCGTTTAAAACGTTACGCCTTGGAGGAGAAGCAAACAAACGATATATTCGCACCACATCATTCCGTTTTGTTATGAACTGGATACTCCATGCGCCGTGTGCTTCCGTCCCTGACCGCCTTGCAATTCTTTGAAAGTTCAGCGCGTCATTTGTCCTTTACCCGCGCTGCCGAAGAGCTCAACGTCACGCAAAGTGCGATCAGCCGTCAAATCCGCGCGCTGGAGGAATATCTCGGCCGTGATTTGTTTCGCCGGGTTAAAAAACGCCTGAAACTGACGGCTGCGGGCGAAGCTTATGCCGCACAGGTACGCGATCTTTTGGACCGGGCAGAGGCCGCAACGCTTCAGGTCATGGCCTATTCCGATGCGGGCGGGATGCTGACGGTTGGGACGCTTCCGACATTCGGGGCACGCTGGCTGGTCCCACGTTTGGGGGACTTCAAGGCAACATGGCCTGATATCCAGCTTAATCTGATTACCCAGACGCGTGAGTTCAATTTTGACCGCGAAGGCATCGATATTGCCATTCACTTTGGCGATGAAAACCTGCCGGGCTGCGTGTTTCATCGCCTGATGGGCGAAACCCTGATTGCGGTTTGTGCGCCCAAGCTTCTGAAAGAAAATGACGATCTTCCGATTGCGCGCGAACGGGTGCGCAACTGTACGCTTTTGCAACATTCCACCCGTCCGCGTGCATGGCAGGACTGGCTTGCCGCAACCGGCGTTGCGGTGGTTGATGAATTGGCCGGTCCACGGTTCGAGCATTTCCACATGGTCATTCAGGCCGCGGTCGCCGGACTTGGATTGGCATTGCTGCCGGAATTTCTGGTGCGCGAAGAACTTGAAAGCGGACGACTGGTCGCACCCTTTGATGTTTCAATCCCCAATCATCACGCTTACTACGTTGTTTATCCAAAAGAAAAAGAGAACAATTTTGCCGTCCGTGCCTTCCGGGACTGGTTGCTAAATTCAACGCAGAATATCAACTGATCGATCTGCACTTAAAACGTGCCAGCTTGATCGGTCATACAGGAATGACGATTAATATACTGGCATTGTCTTCTTGAACTGATGTTGCGAAATCCCAAATTAAACTGGACGACAACAAACCATTGTTCCCGTTGATTTGTTTCTTTCAAAGTCGGTTTTCTGTAATTCGCACGTGAAAACAAACCCGTGCCAGTCGCCAAATCCCGATGCAAAATGAGTGCCCAGGCAAAATGACCAGTGAACTTGCATCTACTGACGGTGTTGATCTGGATAAGGAAACGTTCCTGATTGACCTTATCCGTGGTCTGAGCGGCACACTTCAGGACCTGATTGGTCTGGAAGAAGCATCTGGCATGATCAGCGTCGTCGGCGCGACGATCGGCAAAAATCTGAATGATCAATATCGTCGGGAATTCAAAACCGACAAAATGAACATCGATCAGGTGTGTCATGCCTTGGTCGATCTCAAAAAACGGATTGATGGCGGTTTTCGTGTCTCGGAAGTCACCGGCAATACCATTGTTCTGGTCAATTCGGCCTGCCCGTTTGGCAAGGCGGTGATTGGACGCAAATCGATGTGCATGATGACATCGAACGTATTTGGGAAAATCGCGGCTGAAAATCTGGGATATGCCCGCGTGGAGCTTGAAGAAACCATCGCCCAGGGTGATCCGGGCTGCCGTGTTGTGATCCGACTGGCCCCGTCGGAGTCTCTGGATGCAATTGATGGGCGTGAGTATTTCAGGGAAGATGACTGACAGCCTCCCAAAACTTGTCGCCCACACGGCGAGAGCACTTATCGGTGCAATCAGCGACCCGGTCATGCTGTGCGCAGGCAACGGAACAGTCACGGCGACCAACAAGGCCATGCTTGTCTTTCTTCAAAAAACCGGTGCGACGGACAGCACCAAAATCGACGGTATGAGCATTTTTGACGTCTTCCCGACCAATGAAGAACAACTCAACAAGATCATTTCGCTGTGCAAATCCCAAAGCGGCATTTTCCCCGCCACCCTGCAAATGCCCGATACTGCAAACAGCAGTGATCAGGATCGCATACCGTTGCAGGCTTCCATGCTGCAGCTAAATGGCAATCGGCCAAGTCATATTTTAATGCGGTTCCTGACCCTGAACTCTGTATCCAAGCACAGGTTTGAAGAACTCAACGCGACATTGCGCAATAAAAACAAACAATTGCTGATCGAACGGGAAATGGCCCGCAAAGACGCTCATACCGGTGTCTGGCAACGGGCGACATTGTTTGAAGAACTGCCGCGTTACATCCAGACCAGCAAGGACCAAAGTACCCCGACTTCATTTGTCGTGATCGATCTTGATGACTTCAAGGAAATCAATGACCGCTATGGCCATCCCTGCGGTGATCTGGTTCTGTCATCTGTCGGCGGACTTTTGCTGAAGGCATGCAGGTCCAAAGACAAGGTCGCGCGGATTGGCGGTGAAGAATTCGCCATGATTCTGCCCAATACCAGCATTTCTGAAGCCCAAAGGGCATGTCAGCGCATCCGCCACAACATCAAAGAAACCATAATCAATTACGACGACCAGATCATTTCCATAACCGCCAGTTTCGGCGTGACCGAAATTGCCGACGGTGACGATAGCGAAGACGTTTATAAACGTGCTGACTATGCGCTCTATAGTGCGAAAAAGGCCGGTCGTGACAAGGTCGTCAGTGTTGCCGCCGCACTTGACGATATCAATATCGATGCTGATGACGGTCTTTCCAACGATTGATCCGCGAATTGACAGCACCCTTTGACGGCATTGCGCCAAATTTCCCCCGCCGAAGCGCGCATCATTAAATTTTGTTGATGAACGCAATACGCAACCCTACAGTCTACATTCTAACGTATAAGATCAGTCATTCTGACGGACAGCACCGTCATATCTGCGTTCTGGGTCATGTGTCTGGATCATGCCCCCAGGGACTGAATAAAAGGGGATAGGCCTTGTCGCTGCTTGAAGATCGTCTTGAACGCTACAACGTCCTCCCCACCACTTTTGATATTTTGCGCCGGGCATCAAAAGAGATCCAAGACGGTTCCGCCAAACGGGCACAAATCTTTTATCAGAACATTCAGAACAAACCCGACCCCGGCCAGACTGCCATCCCGGACGACAAATTGCTTGATTTGACAAACACCCTTCAGCGCCACTGGCAGAAATTGTTTGACGGTAAAATTGACGATGATTTTGTTCACCAATCCATCGCCATTGGTGAACGCCATGAAGAATTTGGCATCACACCCAAGCTTTATATTGCCGCCTATAACGCGGTGACCGATGCGCTGATTGAAACCATCATTGTCAAATTTCGCTGGCGCGCAGGCGAAGCCGCCAAAATCGTCACGTCACTGACTTCGGTGATGCTGCTTGATATCGAACTGACCCTGACGGCCTATTGTGATGCCAGCGCGCAAAAACGCCATACCGCATCGGAAAATGCCTTTGCTGATCAGCAGCTTGATCGCACCATGGATCTGTCGGTTGCGATCAATGAAAGTGCGATTTCCAATGCACGGATGATGAACGTGATCGAAGATGTCGATCGGCAAGCACAATCAATCTCGGCTGCCGTTGATCAAATGGTATCAGGCATCAGCCACATTGCCGAAAATGGCCGGATGGCGGCGGATAATGCCGAAGATGCGATTAATGTCACCCGCACCGGCCAGGAAACCGTCAAAGGTGCTGTGAACAGCATGGATGAAATTGCCAACGCCGTCAGCGATGCCGCACAGCGGGTTGATATCCTGGCCGAAGCATCGGCAAAAATCGGTGAGATCATTGAATCCATCGAAGCCATTGCCGCCGAAACAAATCTTTTGGCGCTTAATGCAACGATTGAAGCGGCCCGCGCGGGTGATGCGGGCAAGGGTTTTGCCGTTGTCGCCAACGAGGTCAAAGCCCTCAGCCAGCAAACCGCACGCGCAACCGACGAAATCCGAATCCGTATCGCCAATCTTCAGGACGAAACCCGTGGCATTGTCGATGCCATGAATTTAGGCACCGAGGCCGTTTCACGCGGTCAGGACGTTATGGGCGAAGTGGCCCGTGAAATCGGTGACATTGGCACCAAGATGGAAGACACCACCCGACGCATTGCCGATATTTCCAACATTCTTGATGAACAGAACCGCGCAACCGATGCGGTGCGTAGCGGCATTACGGGCATTGCCAATCAAACCGGCGGACAGGTCAGTGCGATCAGATCGGCGATTGAAACCGTCGGCGAAGTCGAACATCTGATTGATCAGCAAGTCTCCGAACTGGTGCGCTATGACATTCCCAACCGCACCATCCGCAGTGCACGCGCCGAACATGCGGTTTATTTCAAGGCAATTGCCGAAGTTCTTGCCGGCCTGACCGATCCGGCCAAGGTCGATATGGGGGCGTCTGAAACCTGCCGGTTTGGCAAATGGTATGACAGCGATGCTGCCGAACCCTTCCGCAAACTCCCCGGATTTGCCGCCGTTCGTGCCCCCCATGACATGCAACACAAAGCCGGACACGCGGCTCTGTTGGCCTATGCCAATCACGACACCGACGCCGCCGAGGCCGCGTTTTCAAAAATGGAAACCGCCACCATCGACGTTCTCGCAGCACTTAAGCAACTGGCTGCAGAAGCCCGCGAAATTATCACTTAGTGCGGTTTCTAATACTCGCCTGACTGACCAGAACGGCACCACCTTTCGGATCAGGAACCGCCCGGATCGGACTGTTAAACACGTCTGACAGCAAATCAGGGCGCATGACATCGTCCACAAAACCTTGCGCAACCATTTCACCCTTTTGCAAAACAACAACCCGGTCGGCATAGGCCGTGACCTGATTGAAATCATGCAGGATCATAAGAACACCGATGCCATTTTCCCGCGCTTCTCGTCGCGCAACGGCCAACAAAGCATGTTGATGGGAAACATCAAGCCCCGAGGTCGGCTCGTCCAGCAGCAAGAACCGGCCGCTTGTTGTCGGAGAACCAACTTCCACGCCGTCAGGATGTTGCGCCGAGGTCACGGTTTTGGCCCCGTCCATGCCCCACACCTGAACCAACGCACGTGCAAGATGCACACGCTGTTTTTCCCCGCCTGAAAGGGCCGGATACGCCCGATCACTCAGATGATCAATATCGGCAAGCGTAATGGCGCGTTGCACCAGTCGCTGATCAAACTGCCTTGTCGAAAGTTTGCGAAAAGGCGACCGTCCAAGGGCAACAACATCGCGGACCACAAACGGGAATGTCATCGACGCTGCCTGTGGCATCACAGCACGTTCTTGCGCCAATTGAAGGGCGGGGATTGCGGCAATCGCCCGCCCGTTCTGGGTTACAGTTCCCTTTGCTACATGAATTTCTCCTGAAAGAACTTTCAACAAGGTGGATTTTCCCGCCCCGTTTGGCCCCAGCACAGCAAGTACTTTGCCAACTTCCACCGAAACAGAAATATCGCGCAGAAGATGACGCCCACGGGCCATGAAACTGATGTTGTCCGCAATCAGACTCATAGCCGACGCCTTTTCTTTTCGCGCATCAAAAGTCCAAGGAAAAAGGGCCCGCCGACAATACCGGTCACCAGACCAATCGGCAGTTCCGCCGGAAGAACAATGATCCGGGCCACCGCGTCGGCACAGGTCAGGATGATCGCACCACATATTGCCGATGCCGGCAGGACATAGCGATTATCCGGCCCCGTTACCAAGCGCACCAGATGCGGCGCGACCAACCCGACAAAGCCGATAATGCCTGACACAGCAACCCCAGCCCCCACCACAAGTGCGGTGACAACCGTTGCCCTGCGTTTAAGATGTTCAACCTCCACCCCCAGATGGCGTGCTTCGGCCTCGCCCAGTAAAAACAGATTAAGCGGCGTGCCCAACCGCAAAAGATACAACACACCAACCGTCATCACGACCAAGGCAGGTGTATCGGCCGGACCATTGCCCGACAAAGCCCCCATCTGCCAGAATGTCAGACTGCGCAATTGGGCATCGTCAGCCATATAGGTAAAGACACCAACCCCGGCAAAGGCGATGGCATTGATCGCGACCCCGATCAGCAACATGATTGCCGCATCTGTCTGACCATCCTGACGCGATAAAATCCGGATAATACCGGTCGCCAAAACAGCACCGCCAAAGGCCGCAACCGGCACACCATATGGCCCGACAACCGGATAATGACTTCCCAGAATGATGTGACCTGCCACAATCATCGCCACCGCCCCCAAGGCAGCACTGGCCGACACCCCGATGATACCGGGATCGGCAATCGGATTGCGAAACAGGCTTTGCATCACCGCCCCGGCAAGTCCAAGACCCGAACCGATCACTATGGCCCGCAAGATGCGCGGCAGACGCAGCGTATCAAGCACACGTGCGTCAAACGCATCAATGCCTGTACTGGCAAAACCGATACGATGTGCGATATGACCGACTACATCCCCCCACGCGATTGCCGCACCGCCTGTACCAAGTGAAACAATCGCCGCAGCAATCAATCCAAACATCAGAAGAATCAAAACCACACCCGGCCCACGGATCGGCACATGATTATGAAACGATGCCACCATCTGCTTCACGCGCTCACTGCCCCTGTTCTTTTTGATGCAGTGTTTCAGCAATCTGGCGAATTTCCGATGCGGATTCCGGCCCGAAACCCAGAATCGTCGAAGACGAAACCGACAACACGTTACCTGCGGCAACCGCCTTGTTCAGGCCCAGAATAGGATGTTCTTTCAAACCACCCAGACCACCCAGACCATCAATCGTCGATTGCGCGATCAGAACATAATCTGATCGATCAGATGCAATCACTTCTGGTGAAACCGGCTTGTAACCATCAAAGGCCGCCATGGTGTTTTCCCCACCAATCAGACCAATGATTTCGTTGGCAGTCGTATGGTTCCCACCCGAAAGCGGTTGGCCATGCCCGACCGCCATCAAAAAGACAATGCTTGGCCGTGGATCGGCAGAAGCCCCGCCCAGATTTGAAATGTCATCTTGAACCTTCCGGCCAAGGCTGGCCGCCTCGTCCGGACGTCCCAGCGCATCCCCGACAAGGGCAATTGCAGCCGGAAGGTTTTTCATTTCATCAAGGGACGGCAATTTGAGAATTGGTATTCCAAGACCGTCAAGTTCCTGCAGCACCGTGTCCGGACCGGCTTTTTCGACCACAACGATCAGATCGGGTTGCAGACTGATGATGCCTTCGGAGGCCAATTGCCGCATATAACCGACCTTGGGCAGATCAGGAACCGGTTCGGGCCGCATGCTGGTGGTATCTGTTGCAATCACACTGTTGCCCGCCCCAAGGGCAAAGACAATTTCAGTCGCCGGTGCCCCAACCGTGATAACGCGGCTGGGACGATCGGCGGCAAAACTTGGCACCCCAAAACCGATAAAACCGGTCAGGGCGATTAAAAAGATGATGAAACGGTGCTGCATCGGTTACTCCGCAACTGCTTGCAGTGCGGCATCGAAACGCGGAAGGCTTTCGGCCAATGCCTGCCATGCCGGATTTTCAGATTCCTTTGGCGGACGCTCGCCACAGAAAATGACAAAATTGTTCAGATCAGAATCATAAAGCTCGACCGTGGTAACAACACCTTCGCGGATCGGTTTACGGACAATCCATGCCTCGGCAATCATATCCATGCGCAGATGCAGGGTGAAACGCGGGTCCATAACATTGATCCAGTCACCCATTTCACGGATGTTTTTCACCGGACCGGTATGGATCTGGATCGCCCCGCTATTACCGACAAACACCATAATCGGCAGGCTGCTTTCGGATGCCTTTTCCAACATGGTTTTCAGTGACTCATTGCTAAGGCGTTCGGCAAATTCTGGGCCGACAAGACGCATGCCCTGCTGACGTCCAACATTGAAATCTTTCAGCAATCCGTGGAACTGATGGACATCCATCATCTTGCGCCAATGTGCCCGAAGGTTCTCTACGTCAACCTCGTCATCTTTTCGCGTGACCGACTTAGGCAATGGCGGCAGGGTTTCGATACCCGGTGTCTGATTTTCTGCCTTGAATTCAGCGACCAGCGCGTCATAGCCCTCATCATTGGACTCTGCCGTCAGGAAGACCTTATGAATGGCTTTGCCTTCATGATCAAAGAACTGGATGCTGCGGCGGCGTCCTGCCCGTGGGTTGTTGGTTTCAACGGCAAACCCATGGCCCCAACGCCCAAGGAACAGGCGCAAATCCACATCCCCGTTCAGAACCAGACCCATTTCACCATTGATGCCGACCTTACCGAAGGTTCCGATTTTTTCATGAACAACGCTCGGATTGCGGGTAAGGATCTTGACCTCGCCAAGTTCCTCAAGACGCTTGATCAGGTCACCCCAATCGGCATCAAGACGGGTAACGTTAATGCCAATACCTGCTGCGACCAGTTCACCTTCACTCAGGCCAAGCTCGGCTGCGATATCAACGGCATATCCTTTTGCCTCACCCGCAGAAAATGCAGACCAAGCATCGGATGGGGTTTTGAAATTATTTTCACTCATGGCGTTTCTTTACCTCTCAATAAAGATCCGGTGATCCAGGCGATGCAAAAGCTGCATCGCCTGATCCCGTGACCTAGAATTTCATGCTTGCGGAGATTTTTACGTTGCGACCCGGCTCATACAGTCCGTTGTCAGCCGTCTGATAGTTATGATCGAGAATGTTATCGATCCCGGCATTCACCGTCAGCCCGGGCAGGGTTTCGCTTGCATCCCAGCTGGCAAAAAGATCGAAGGTTGCATATCCCGGAACCTCGTCACCCGAAGAAATCCGGGTCAGTCGGTCAACCATGTTTGCCCGCCCGCCAAGCTCGACACCGACGTCAACAAAGCGATATCCACCAGAAACCGAAACCTTGTCGGCAGGAATGTTTGAAAGATTTGCACCTGTCTGCGTGTTTTCACCGCGAATACGCGACCCGGCTAGTCCGGCGAAAACAACGCCCGTATCGTAGGACAGTTCTGCTTCGAACCCTTCGATCTGCGCTTCCGGGACGTTCACACTTTTGGTTTCCGCACTGCCCATCACAGCGCCTTGTTGCTCGATATAATCGCTAATATCGTTCTGGAAATAGGCAACCTTGGCACGGAAGGCATCACCTGCGCTTAGCAGGTTGTCCGACTTGAAATTGGTCCCGAATTCCCACGTCTTGGCTTTTTCAGCTTCAAGATCGGGGTTCGCGACAAAATTGTTGCCGGGGAAGTGATAGCCGCTTGCATACATTTCAGTCATGGCCGGTGCACGGAAGGCCTCGGCATAACTGACATAGGGCTGCATCCACGATGTCACCCGATAGCTTGCCGAGAAGCGTGGCGAGATCGCACTGTCTTCGCGCGAACGTTGTCCGTCAGCAGACAGATCGTATGAATCAAACCGCACACCCGCCGTGACATCAAGCGCGTCCGTTAGCGCCAGATTGTTGTCGACATACAGGCCATAAATCACCATATCGGCATCCGGGAACAGGTTGGATACGGCAACCCCGTTGCGGCGACCTTCCTGTGAATCCTGATAAAGCTCGCCGCCTATCGTTACCGCCAGATCGCGACCGGCCAGATCAAACCGTGACGTGTTGTTGCCATCAAGTCCGATGGTATCAAGGGTGCGTTCATCATGGCGACCATCACTGACACGCTTTTCATCCAGATCGGTCCGCATGCCATAGGCATTAAGCTTTGCATCAACCCAGTCATTGCTGGAATCCCGATAGCTGTAGCCAAGGACCAGTGATGTTTCTTCGCTTTCGCGATCTACAAGAAAGTTACTCGTCGCGTTAACAGCAGCACCGCTATCGGGTGCCGCAGGCAATTGGTGATCATCGCTATAGCGCTGCAAGGTAAGGGTCAGACGACTTGCATCATTGATGTCGACCCCGCCTTTGAACAACCCGTTGATGTAATCATCATCGGTATAAGGTTGCTTGTCACCATCCCCGGATTCAAAGTTTCCCGTGCTTTCGCGGGTCACACTGACAAGCATGTCGGTATTGTCGGACGGGCGACCATAGACCATTCCGTTCGTTGTCAGCCCGTGATCGACACTGGCATATCCCACCTTCACACGCGCACCGATATTCTGACCCGGATCAAGCAGATCATCGGCATCCTTGGTGGTCAGGGCAATCACCCCGCCAAGTGCGCCCGTACCCTGCATCGTTGACGCCGCACCGCGATAAACTTCCACGGACTTCAGAACTTCGGGATCAAAGAAAAAGCGCCCTTTGTGGCCAACACTCATGTTGGCACGCGCACCATCTACCCGGACAACAACCCGATCCCCAGTCAGACCACGAATGATCGGTTCCTGAACCGTGCTTCTTGGACCGCCGTAAATCTCAACCCCGGGCATGCCGCGCAAAATGTCACTCAGATCAGAAGGCTGGCGACGTTCCAGTTCTTCCTGATCGACAATCGAAATCGATGCCGGTGCATCAATTGCCGATGTTTCCAGCTTGTTCGCGGTGATCGTGATCGCATCAAGTGCAACCACAGTTTCCGCAACGGGCAGTTCTTCAGTTCCGGTAACGTTTTTCGCACTGGTCGCAGATGTATCTGCCGCTTCCTGGGCATGTGCCGCGACGCTAAGTGCAATTGTGGATACTGTCGCCAAAAGCAGGCGCGCAGAGATGGCTCGAACCATAGATTTTCCCCTGTAAGGCAGCTTTTACCGATTTCGGCTGGCTGGCTGGCTTGTGCAGGGAGGCACTGGCGCGCTGGCTGGCAAATCTGGTCAGATTTAATGGTGTGGCGTCGTTTTGACGCCTTATTTGGTCAGAATTAGTTTGTTGTTTGACGTCATACGAAGGCGGTATTCGTCCCCTTGATGAAGAATGATGACCTCTCGGTCATCCCGCATCAATTCTTCCACCTGTATCTGTCTTGGCTGATCGGCTTTTCCGGTCTGTTCCGGTCTGGCTGCGATGTCAGGCATCGCAAACTCCTTGTCCAATTTCTTTTTAATATTAATAATGATTTGCATTCCTATAAGAAAATGAGAATGCAAGTCAACTGCATAATCGCACCGGAGATGCGATCCCCCCGTTCCGAGGTTCCATGATGTGAAAAAGGCCACACTCCAAGTTCCGGAATGCAGCCTTTTGGTTAGAAACCTATCTGTCTGGTTGATTTATGCCGCTAGTTTCCGCCGATCTTTTCCGCCGATCCCGCACGCATCGCAGCGACTAGCTGGATGGCCACGACGACAAACAGGAAATAAAGCGCAACCTGCCAATCGCCCAAAAGATCGTGAAGGGCGCCAAACAGCACCGGACCAATGGCGGCAAACAAATACCCCACCGATTGGGCCATGCCCGAAAGCCGGGCCGATGTTTGCGGATCAGCACCACGCATCCCCACCAAAGTCAGGGCAATACTGATCATGCAGCCTTGACCAAGGCCAAGACACACCGCCCAAAGATACGGCAGTTCCGTGGTGGCAAAGACAAAGCCGGGAACCGCAATAATCAGGGGGATATGCAAAACAAGCATCGCAAGTTTTTTATTGCGGAACTTGGAATAGATCAGCGGTGCGGCAAAGGCCGCCGGAATGCCAAATACGTTAAACACGGTCAAAAGAGTCGCGGCTTCGGCCTCGGAAATTCCGTGATCGATGAAGACTTTGGCGACCCATGCTGTGCCGGTATAAAACATCAACGACTGGCACCCGAAAAACAGGGCCAGCCACCATGCTTCAACATTTTTCCACAGCGATATTTGCATAGTCGGTGCCGCTGCGACCGTCTTGTGGCGATAGCGCAGCATCGGCAACCAGCAGACAAAGGCAATCGCGGCAAACACTGCCCAAACACCAAGCGACCAGCGCCAATCGCCATCTGCGGCATTTCGTATCGGAATAGAAACGAATGCCGCGACCGTCGCACCGGTTGACATGGTAAAGGTATAAAGGGCGGTAACCAACGCCACATGGGTTGGAAAACTGCGCCGCACCAATGACGGTGTCAGCACATTCATGACTGCAATCGCAGCGCCCAGAATGATCGTCCCGATCACCATGATGTCATAGGCACCACTGGCGCGAAGCCCCTGTCCGACCGCGATAAACAGCAACATCGCAAGCAAAGTTGCCTCAATCCCGAAACGCTGCCCCAATCGCGGGGCAAAAATGGACAAGACACCAAAACTAAGCACCGGCAAGGTCGTTAACAGACCAAGTTCCGTCCCCGAAAGCGACAGGTCCGTTCCAATAATTTCGGCAAGCGGGCCAAGCCCGACGATGCTGCCGCGCATATTGGCCGCCAAAAGCAGGATCGCGATTAAAAACCAGATATGCGCACCAAGGCGGTTAAACCCGCGCCCGGCATCAATGTTGGGGGCGGCATGTGGGGCAGTCTTCTCAGTCATCGGATGGCTCCGTTTGGGTCTGGTGTGACCCATGTTAATCCGTGGTGGTGGCACGTATGAAATCTGGTTTGATGGATCAAGTATTGATCAAAATTGACATCGTCGGTCTATATCGCACTCAGCCCCCAAAGAACACGTAGCGCGACAAGTACGAACAAAATCGCAATGATCCGTTCAATCCATCCTGCATGATCGCGCAACCATGGCAGGACAGCCCCGTGCGACAATCCAATCGCCACAAGGCAGTACCATGCCGCATCGATCGCTGCTGCGGTAAAGGCCAGCAGGAACTTGCTGCTCCATTCGAATTCGGGCGATACAAACTGGCTAAACAAGGCAAGGAAGAAAAGGGCGATCTTGGGGTTTAGAAACGCAATCATGAACCCGTCACGGGCGGCTTGGAACAATGATCCCGAAACCGCATTAGCGCCATCGACATTAAACTTCGCACCTGCCCCTGCGGCCCGCCATGCCTTGATGGCAAGCCAGATCAGATAGATCGCGCCAAGAATGCTCACCGCATTGTGAAACACAGGAACAGTTTGAAACAAAATGCCAAGCCCGGTCATGGTGATAACGGCGTAAAAGCCGATCCCCAAACCATGCGCCACGGCACAGGCAAACCCGGCCTGACGGGACTGTCCGACAGAGTAACGCAACACAACCGCCAGACTGGGTCCCGGCGTCATTGCGCCAAGAACACAAATGGTTGCAACGGACAACCAGGCGGTAAAGCTCATGACGTTTCCTTTTGGTGGCGCAGGATGACGTCCTGCTTTATTTGCCTGCAAAGCTATCTGCTTGCCAGAACCGTTTCAACGGAAATGAACTATCGCTATGATGCGCATATGCGCCCCCACGCAAACCAACACACATTTCCCGCAAGCTACGGTTTTAAATAATGTTTCTGCTGTTAAAGAACGCCAATATTTTCGCCCCCACGCCCCTTGGCGTGAACGATATCCTGATCTGTCATGACAAAATCATCGCCATTGCCCCTGATCTGGTTGTTTCTGTTCCAGCCGATCTGCACGTCATCGACCTTGGCGGCAAAACCACGGTTCCGGGCTTTATTGATGGCCATGCCCATTTGATTGGCGGCGGCGGCGAAGGCGGATTTGCCACCCGCACACCCGAAGTCGCGGTTGGCAAACTGATCGAAGCGGGCATTACATCGGTGTGCGGTTTGCTGGGTACGGATGGCGCCACCCGCCATATCGCATCGCTTTATGCCAAGACCAAAGCATTGAGGAATGAAGGTATATCGTCCTGGTTCTTTACCGGTGGCTACCGCGTCCCATCCCCGACCCTTACCGGCAATATCGGTGATGACGTAACGTTTCTCGATGCCTGTATTGGCCTGAAAACAGCGATCTCTGATCATCGTAGCAGTCAAAGCACGGTTGATGAAATCGCGCGCATTGCATCACAATCTCGCATTGGGGGGATGACATCGGGCAAGGCGGGATCTGTTGTTGTCCATCTTGGCGATGGCACCGGGCATTTTGATCCGTTATGGGCTGTGATTGATCAAACCGAAATCCCGATAGGCCAATTCATCCCGACCCATGTGAACAGAAGACGTGCCTTGCTGGATGTTGCCAAGGATTGGGCAAAGCGTGGTGGCAATATCGATTTCACCACCGGCATTGATGCCGAACCGCAGGATGGCGGTGCGGTTAAAACATCCAAGGGCATTGCAGAATGCCTTGGCGATGGTGTCACGATTGATCGTATTTCCATGACATCGGATGGCAATGGATCGCTTCCTGATTTTGATGCCAATGGGACAATGATCGGGCTGAGTGTTGCCGGGTTTGACACCATCGGGCGTGAATTTGCCGATCTGGTCGAAACAGAAAAACTTGATCTCGAAACTGCCCTTGCCCCAATCACCATCAATCCGGCCCGGATGTTGGGGCTTGGCGACCACAAGGGACAAATCAAAACCGGCTTTGATGCCGATATTCTGATCCTTGATGACGGGTTGGCCCCTGATACGGTCATTGCACGCGGCAAACCGGCCATGACTGGTAAAGAACGCCTTTTGCGCGGTACTTTTGAAGATTAATTCCCCATAAGTCGCGTTTAAAAGCGGAAAAAGGGCGATATTTCCCCATACTTGCGGGATTGGCGCCTTTTTATCGCCCTAACTGCCCGAAATAACCCCCAATATCGCCAAACCCCTTTCGTATTTCCCCTTCAGGCTCTCATTCCTCGGCACAGGCCAACCTATGGTCTGCGGTGGATACGGATCGAAAGGGTATGGAAAATGCGACAGGTCGCCATGGTTATCGCGATTGCCAGTACGTTGGGGCTTTCAGCATGTAGCGGTTTGAATGACCGGAACCAGCGAATGCTAAGCGGGGCGGCCATTGGTGCCGGTGCCGGGGTTGTTGGCACGGTCATCACCGGTGGTTGTGTAACCTGTGGTGCGGTTATTGGCGGCGCAATCGGGACCGGTGCTGGCTATATCCTGCACGAGAATGAGCAAGCCCGAAAAGAATGAAGCACGACATCCGCGCCATCCCGGCAAAGGCGAAAACTTTGTCAGGATGATCGCGCCCACATCAGGCTATCGTGAAAGCAGTCAAAGCGAAGCCCGTTCGCGTGCTTATTTCGGAGTCGCACAACAACGATTCCCATAGGCCAACCCGCAACTGGAAAATGCACAACGGCGTTACTGCCCTTGATGTTACCTAGCGGTCAAGATTGGCCGAAAACTGCCGAAATCCGTCGTTCGGCCGATCACCTTCTTTGAGAAATCTTGGAGAATCCAACCCCCAACACCATGCTTAATCTGGTGCATTGAATTTTGGAATTGACCCCGGATCAGCCCCGGTTGATCCGGGATTTTTTGTGCCTTTTTCGAATGGTTTCACAACTTAAAATTTCTTTATTTCAATGCCTTATTAGTCGCTATAGTTTCGCTTTAGTAATTTAGTTTACGTTAACGTCACTTTCTATTACAGTCAGATCACAACATAAAAAAAACAACATCTGAATGAGGGAGGCGTTCGTGGATGACATCCTCGACACCGTAAAAGAAAAGCTGCCGAAGCTTCGTGGCCTGAATGCTGTGATTGCATTTGATTGCGGCGATGACGGACATATTGTGATCGATGCCACCGGCGATGAACCGGAAATCAGTGATGACGATATCTCTGATGCGGATTGCATTCTTAAAATCAAGAAAGCCAACCTCGAAAAACTGATCGCTGGAAAACTTGATCCGATGCTTGCCTTCACACTGGGCAAATTGAAGATCAAAGGATCCATGGGAGTAGCGGCGAAATTGTCATCCATGCTGGACTGACAATGCCAAACTGATCCGTTCTACGGGGGAAACATGCGGAAAAGCGTCCTAAAACGCACCGTATCGGCCGCAATAACCGGTCTTTTTGCCCAATGTGCCGTTTTATCAACGGCATATGCAGGTGAAATCCTGAATTTCCGCGTCCTGAAGGACGGGGAACCGATCGGCTATGAGAAAGTCGAAATCACGCAAACAGCCAACAAACGCACGGTCACGGTTGAAACACTGACCAATGTCCGCGTGCTGTTTTTGCAATTCCATTACGACCATCAACGCACCGAACACTGGGATGGCGATGCGTTGATATCCGTCGATACCACCACCAACGATGACGGCACACACTACACCTATCAGGCAAGTTACCAGGAGGGTTGCTATCAACTTGCCGGAAAAGGTGTCGGGAAACGTGATGCCTGTAACGGGGCCTGGCCACTTACCTTGTGGCTTGAAGACGTTACGGGAAAAGCCAATCTCTATAGCGTCATTGATGCCGAACCTTACGCTGTTCAAACCAGAAAGGTCGGCACAGAAAAACTGATGGTCGAAAACCGGGAAACACCGGCGACCCATTATGTCATGTCCGGCGATGTCGAACGTGACCTTTGGTATGGTACGGACGGAAAACTGCTGAAAACCAGTTTCAAACGAAAGGGTTACGACATCGACTTTATCCGGGTCGATGCGATTGCTCTTCAACACTAGGAAGCGGGCGTTTTAAATCGGGAATTTGAAACGTTTAAAGATTAAGGGAGAAACAGATGTCTCAGTTCAAGAAAGGCTGCCTGTGGGGGGCTGCTTCGGGTACGGCACTTTTGTGCGCACTTGCCAGTGTCGGCACCGCACATGCGTCGGGTTTTCAGGTCCGTGAAACCAGTGGCACGCTTCAAGGATCGAGTTTTGCGGGGATGTCGACACTTTCGACCGATGCTTCGACGATGTCCTACAACCCGGGCACGGTTGGTCAGTATGATGAAACCACGTACAGCACAGGCGTCACAGTTATCAGGCCCGTTGCCAAGGCAAAAAATGTATCTGCATCCGGGGGCACCCTAAACAATGGGCAGAACTTTAGCAGCCCGAGCGACGAGGACATGGCTAATGATGCAATCGTCCCAAACGCCCATGCTGTTTGGAAGCTCAATGATCAATTGAACCTCGGAATTTCAATCACCTCGCCTTGGGGCCTCGTGACGGATTATGAGGGTGATTTTGCAGGTCGGTTTTACGGTACGACGTCTTCGATCAAGACCATCAATATGAAACCTGTTCTGGCATATCGTTTTGATAATGGCTTGTCGATCGGTGCAGGACCTCAGATCCAGTATATGGACGCTGAACTTTCAAAAGCCGTGGATAACCTTGCTGGCGCAGGCGAAGGCAGCAGTAAAGTTAGCGGGGACTCCCTTGATTATGGCTGGACCGCTGGCATTAACTGGGAAATGACCCCATCCACGACATTTGGCCTGTCCTATCTTTCCGAAGTTGAACACGACCTAAAAGGTAAAATCGACTTCGACAGCGCAGCTGAAGGTTTCGCAGCACCTTATGTAGACAGAGATGCTACTGCAACCGTTGCAACACCCGAGTCCATTACATTCGGCATCGCTCAGAAACTAGACGAGCAATGGACCGTAATGGCGGATGCGCAATGGACCAATTGGAACACGATTGACACGCTAACCTTCAATTTTAGCGGCCAAACCAATGCAGCAGCAGGCGCCGCATCTGCAAGCAGTTCTGAAGATTAAAAATGGGGCAGTGCATGGTTCGGTTCGCTTGGTGCCCGATACCAGCATGATGAAAACTGGGCATTTACCGGTGGTATTGCATTTGACGAAACGCCCATCAAAACCCAGTATCGCAATGTTCGCCTCCCTGATTCAAACCGGTATTGGACATCATTGGGAGCCTCATATCAGGTATCCGATCGGGCAATGGTCAGCCTCGGCTACACTCATATATTTGCCGATGAAGCTCGCGTTGACCACACGACTTCCACGCTCGGCACGTTCCGAGCCGACTACGAGGCCCATGTCGACATCATCGCTCTGCAGGCGAACTTCAAGTTCTGATCTGCTATACTGTCGCGGCGCGGGGTGGCGGTTGCTACCCCGACCGGGTTCCTTTTTTTTGCCCGCAAGGTGACGTTAACGTAATGGAGTTAACGCAAGTGAATAAAGCAAACGTTCAAGATGCACCGACCCTGATGAATGGCGTTGATTTCAGCACCCCCATTCATACCCGTCCCGTGCACGAGATTTTCGATCAGGCCGCCGTACGATTTCCGCTGCGTCCATGCATTGATTTTCTTGGCCGGATCTATGATTACAAAACGATCAGTGATCAGATTGATCGCGCGGCTGAAGGCTTCAAGCAACTTGGCATCCGCAAAGGTGACAAGGTGGGGCTGTGCCTGCCCAACACGCCATATTATGTCGTGTGTTATTACGCGATCCTGAAATGCGGCGGTGTGGTGGTAAATTTCAACCCGCTCTATGCCAAACGCGAAATTGCCTATCAGATCGACGATTCCGGCTGTCGCCTGATGGTGACCTTGAACCTTAAACAGATCTATCCCAAGGTCGCGGCCTGTCTGGATGAAACCTGTCTCAAGCGGATTGTCGTCTGCGAAATGAGCAGCATCCTCCCGCCGGTCAAAAGCGTTCTGTTCTCGTTGTTTAAACGAAGCGAACTGGCCGACGTTCCAACCGATTTGCGTCACATCCCCTATTCACGTGTCCTTGGCTGCAAACCGATTGATACCGTGGCGGATATTGATGTGAATGATCTGGCCGTATTGCAATATACCGGCGGAACAACCGGACGTCCCAAAGGGGCGATGCTGACCCACGCCAATCTAAGTGCCAATGTCGATCAGCTGACCCGATGGATGCCAGACGCCCATCCGGGGCATGAAGTCACCCTGTGCGTTTTGCCGTTTTTCCACGTCTTTGCGATGACGGTTGCCTTGAATACATCAATCAATCTCGGTGCCGAACTTGTCTTGCATCCGCGCTTTGAACTGGGTGCGTTGTTAAAATCGCTTGATAAGAAAAAGGCCACCATCTTCCCCGGTGTGCCGACAATCTATACCGCGATCAATAATTCACCCGAAACACCCAAACACGACCTGTCACATATCAGTTGCTGCATTTCTGGTGGTGCGCCGCTGCCGGTCGAAGTCAAACATCGGTTTGAAGAAATTACCGGATCAAAAGTTGTCGAAGGCTATGGCCTGACCGAAGCCAGCCCGGTTTGCACCTGCAATCCGGTCAAGGGCATGAACAAGGAAGGATCCATCGGGATTCCCCTGCCAGGCAGCGAAATTGAAATCCGGTCGCTGGAACATTCCGATCAAACCATGCCCTTTGGCGAAAAAGGCGAAGTTTGTGTACGCGGCCCGAACATCATGCCCGGTTATTGGCAAAATGACGCTGCCACCCAAGATACATTTATCGATGGTTGGCTCCGCACGGGCGATGTCGGATATCAGGATGATCAAGGCTACACGTTCCTGGTTGACCGCTTAAAGGACGTCATTTTGTGCAGTGGATACAACGTTTATCCCCGTGCAATCGAAGAAGCCCTTTATTTGCATGACCAGATTGCCGAAGTGACCTGTATCGGGGTTCCTGACCAGTATCGCGGGCAAGCTCCCAAGGCGTTCGTTCGCCTGAAAGACGGGGTCACGGATGTAACCGCCGAAGATCTTCGGGCGTTTCTCGATGACAAGATTTCAAGAATCGAGATGCCGCGCGAAATCGAAATTCGCGAAGAGCTTCCCAAAACCATGGTCGGCAAATTGTCGAAAAAGGAATTGGTCGAAGAAGAACGCCTGAAACGTGAAGAAAAAACGAATTAGTTCCAACGCGTTAACGTCGCACCACACACACTGAAAAAAATCAATGTGACGTTAACGTAAACTAATTGACGTTAAGAGAAAAATATATACGATAAGGGGTGAGGAATGACCAAATTTGATGACCGGTTCTATACCGTTCCCGAATTGGCCGACGATCTTGGAATTACGCCGCGCACCATCCGGTTTTACGAGCAAAAAGGGCTTTTGAACCCGCAGCGTGCCGGTACCACCCGGGTCTATACCCGCCAGGATCGCGCCAGATTGCTTCTTATTTTAAGGGGCAAGCGACTTGGGTTCAGCCTGAAAGAGATTGCCGATTATCTCGATCTTTATGGCGCGGACCCAACCCAGGCAGAACAGATCAAAATGTTGCTGGGGCGTGTCAGGGAACGGATTACCGATCTGGAAGAACAACGCCAGGCGCTGGACGTCACGTTGGATGAATTACGCGAAATCGAACAGCAATCGGTTGATGCGCTTAAAGAAAAAGTACTCGATCCGGTTTCATAACGATATCGGGCACGAGGACAGCTCAGGAAGGAAGACACAGTCATGACCAACGCCGTAATTGCCGGATATGTCCGGTCGCCATTCACCCCGGCCCGTAAAGGTGCGCTTGCCAAGGTTCGTCCTGACGATCTGGCAGCACAGGTAGTCAAAGGCCTGATTACGAAGACCGGCATTGATCCCAACGACATTGAAGACCTGATCCTTGGCTGTGCCTTCCCCGAAGGCGAACAGGGTTTCAACGTTGCCCGGCTTATCACCTTCCTGGCCGATCTGCCGCGTTCTGTTGCCGGTGTTACCGTCAACCGGTTCTGTGGATCATCGATGCAATCAATCCATCAGGCGGCTGGTGCCATTGCCATTGGCGCAGGCGATGTTTTCATCTGTGCCGGCGTTGAAAGCATGACCCGTGTTCCAATGATGGGCTTTAACCCGCTGCCGAACCCGGACCTTTATAAGGCCATGCCAGAAGCCTATATGGGCATGGGCGATACCGCCGAAAACGTCGCCGCCAAATACGGCCTGTCGCGTGGTGATCAGGAAGCATTTGCGGTTGAAAGCCATAAAAGGGCCGCTGCCGCGCAGACTGCTGGCAAATTCACCGATGAAATCATTCCGATCCAGACCAAAGACGGTGTGGTTTCCGAAGATGGCTGCATCCGCGCTGAAACCACCGCGCAAAGCCTTGCTGATCTGAAACCGGCCTTCAAGGCCGACGGCGTTGTCACCGCCGGGACGTCTTCGCCGCTGACCGACGGGGCATCGGCGGTTCTGGTTTGCTCGGAAGACTATGCGAAGAAACATGGCCTGACACCACTTGCCCGCATCAAATCGGTTGCGGTCGATGGCTGTCTTCCGGAAATCATGGGCATCGGCCCGGTTGGCGCATCGAAAAAAGCCCTGTCCCGCGCAGGTCTGTCTGCTTCTGATATTGATGTCACCGAGTTGAACGAAGCATTCTCGTCACAAGCCATCGCAAGCATGTCCGATCTTGGTCTGGACAGTGCCAAGGTCAATATTGATGGGGGTGCGTTGGCCATTGGCCATCCGCTGGGTGCCACAGGTGCGCGTATTGTTGGCAAGGCCGCGGCCATTTTGAAACGTGATGGCGGCAAATATGCCCTTGCCTCGCAATGTATTGGCGGGGGTCAGGGAATCGCGACCATTCTGGAGGCGATGTAATGACCAACATCAAACAGGTCGCCGTTATCGGCGCCGGTGTTATGGGGGCTTCGATCGCTGCCCATATCGCCAATTCGGGGACTCCGGTCCTGTTGCTTGATATCGTTCCCGAAGGTGCCAAAAACCGCAATGCGGTTGCCGAGGGTGCGGTTGCCAAAATGCTTAAAACCGATCCGGCCCCGTTCATGTCCAAACGGGTCGCAAAACTGATCACGTGCGGCAATATCGAGGATGACCTTGATAAGATTGCCAAATGTGACTGGATCATCGAAGCGGTCATTGAACGCCTTGATATCAAGCAGGATCTTTACCGCAAGATCGATGCGGTTCGCGCCAAGGGATCGGTGATTTCATCCAATACATCGACCATTCCGCTCGCGACCCTGATCGATGGCATGGATAAGACCTTCGCCGAGGACTTCATCATCACCCATTTCTTCAACCCGCCGCGCTATATGCGTCTGCTGGAACTGGTCGGGTCTGATGTAACGCGGGGCGGCGTCATTGACATGGTTGCCGATTTTGCCGATCGCAAATTGGGCAAAACCTGTGTCACCTGCCATGACGAACCCGGCTTTATCGCCAACCGTCTTGGGGTCTACTGGATTCAGGCCGCCATGACCGAAGCGGTTGATCGTAAACTGACCGTCGAAGAAGCTGACAGTGTCATTGGCCGCCCGTTCGGTATTCCAAAAACCGGCGTGTTTGGCTTGATGGATCTGGTCGGTCTGGATTTGATGCCCCATGTGCAATCAAGCATGGCGGGCCTTTTGGATAAATCCGATCCGTTCCACGCGATTTACCGCGAAAGCGAACTGGTCAGTAAACTGATTGCTGATGGCTATACCGGGCGCAAAGGCAAAGGCGGGTTTTACCGCCTGAACCGCGAAGGCGGCCAAAAGGTCAAGGAATCGGTTGATCTGCAAACCGGTGATTTTTCCCCATCGGAAAAAGCCCGCGTTTCAAGCGTCCGCGCAGCCGGTAAAGACCCGCGCAAGATGATGGAAGCAACCGACAAGGGTGGTCAATATGGCCGCGCTGTCATGGGCAAGACCCTTGCCTATGCTGCCTTCATTGCCGAAGTTGCTGCCAATTCGATTGTCGATGTCGATGATGCGATGAAGCTTGGCTATGCTTGGAAAACCGGCCCGTTTGAACTGATTGATGCGATTGGTGTTGATGCGCTGATTGCCATGCTTGAAGCAGACGGTGTTGAAATCCCGCCATTGCTGAAAAAGGCCGCAGGCAAATCATTCTACAAAGTCGAAGACGGCGATCTGTTCTATCTTGGTTTTGACGGCACCTACGCCAAAGTCACCCGCCCGGATGGCGTCATTCTGCTTGAAGACATCAAACGCAAATCCGAGCGCGTTACGGGCAACCGTGCGGCATCGCTTTGGGATATTGGTGACGGTGTTGCCTGTCTTGAATTCCATACCAAGATGAATGCCCTTGATGGCGATGTTCTGGGCGCGATCAAAACGTCGATCCGGACTGTCAAAAAGCAGTTCAAGGCGATGGTGATTTACAACGAAGCCAGCAATTTCTCGGCCGGGGCCAACCTTGGACTGGCATTGTTTGCCGCCAATATCGCCGCATGGCCGGAAATTGAAAATCTGGTTGAAACCGGACAGGACACCTACAAGGCCCTGAAATATTCACCCTTCCCGGTGGTGGGTGCCCCAAGTGGTCTTGCCCTTGGTGGTGGCTGTGAAGTCCTTTTGCATTGTGATGCGGTTCAGGCACACGGGGAAACCTATATCGGGCTTGTTGAACCCGGTGTTGGCCTGATCCCGGCTTGGGGCGGATGTAAGGAAATGATCCGTCGTTGGGCGGAAAATCCGAAATTCGTTAAAGGCCCGATGGCGCCAAGTGCCAAGGCGTTTGAAATCATCTCGGTTGCGACGGTCGCCAAATCGGCGATGGAAGCCAAGGAAAACCTGTTCTTCCGTGAAACAGACGGCATCACCATGAACCGCAACCGTTTGCTGGCAGATGCCAAGGAACGGGCACTTTCGATGGTTGATGGCTATGAAGCCCCCGAAGAATTCACCTATCGCCTACCGGGCGAGTCCGCACGTGTTGCCTTTGAAATGGCGGTCGACGGGTTCCACCGCCTTGGCAAGGCAACCGATTACGACCGTGTTGTTGCCGGTGAACTGGCAAAGGTTCTTGCCGGTGGCGATACCGATGTGACCGAAGAATTGTCCGAAGACGACATGCTTGAATTGGAACGCGAAGGCTTCATGCGTCTGGTCCGCAACGAAGGCACCATGGCCCGGGTCGAGCATATGTTGCTGACCGGCAAGCCGCTGCGCAACTAACCGGTCCAGGAGGAAACAGAAAATGGCTGAATATAAAGCACCCTTGCGCGATATGCGCTTCGTCCTGACCGAGCTGTTTGATTACAACGATATCAATCAGATGCCCGGTTGCGAAGATTTCACCCCCGACGTAGTTGACGCGGTTCTGGAAGAAGCCGCCAAGCTTTGTGAAGAAATCCTGTTCCCGATCAACCGATCCGGGGATGAGGAAGGCTGTCACTGGGATGACGGGGTTGTCACAACCCCCAAAGGTTTCAAAGAAGCCTATCAATCCTTTGCTGAAGGCGGCTGGGTCGGAATTGCGTGTGATCCGACCTATGGTGGTCAGGGCGCCCCTAAATCCATCAATGCCCTGGTCGAAGAAATGATTTGTTCGACCAACCTGTCCTTTGGCATGTATCCCGGCCTGTCTTTTGGTGCCTATGCCGCCCTTCACGGCCATGCATCGGATGCCCTCAAGGACAAATTCCTTCCCAAGATCGTCGAAGGAACCTGGGCCGCGACCATGTGCCTGACCGAACCACATTGCGGAACCGATCTTGGCATTATCAAAACCAAGGCAGAACCGCTGTCCGATGGGTCGTATTCCGTCACCGGGACGAAGATTTTCATCTCGGCCGGTGAACATGATCTGACCGAAAACATCATCCATCTGGTTCTGGCAAAACTGCCCGATGCGCCCAAGGGCACCAAAGGGATTTCGTTGTTCCTTGTCCCGAAATTCATGGTCGGTGACGACGGATCGCTTGGCGAACGCAATGAGGTGAAATGTGGGTCCATCGAACATAAAATGGGGATCAAGGCATCGGCCACCTGCGTCATGAACTTTGACGGTGCCGTTGGCTATCTGGTGGGTGAACCCCATCAGGGCATGCCCGCAATGTTCACCATGATGAACCAGGAACGCCTGTCGGTTGGCATTCAGGGTCTTGGTCTTGGTGAAGCCGCCTATCAGGGCGCACGCGCCTATGCCAAGGACCGCTTGCAGGGTCGTGCGCTTACGGGTGCAAAATCGCCAGACAAACCTGCTGACTCGATCATTGTCCATCCCGATGTCCGGCGCATGCTTTTGACCGCAAAGGCCACCAATGAAGGCTGCCGTGCCATGGGCATGTGGGTCGCACGCGCCCTTGATACCGCCAAACATCACCAAGACCCGGTCAAACGCGAAGAAGCCGACGAATTTGTTCAACTGATGACACCCATCGTCAAGGCGCTGTTCACCGATTGGGGCTTTGATAACACCAATCTTGGTGTGCAGGTCTTTGGCGGGCACGGCTATATCCGTGAATGGGGCATGGAACAATATGTTCGCGATGCCCGTATTGCCCAGATTTACGAAGGCACGAACGGCATTCAGGCTCTTGACCTTGTCGGGCGTAAAATGCCGACCAAGGCCGGTCGTTATCTGCGCCGGTTCTTCCATCCGGTTCAGGAATATATCGAAGCCAATGTCTCCAATGGTGAGCTTGGCGACTATGTCCAACCACTGGCCAAGGCGTTTATGCGCCTGCAACAGGCCACGGGTGAACTGGCCCAACGTGGCATGAAAAACCCGAATGAGGCCGGTGCCGCCGCGACCGAATTCCTGCGTTTGTTTGGCTTGGTTGCGGTTGGGTTCATGTGGGCACGCACCGCTGAAATCGCCCTTGCCAAAAAGGACGACGATGCGGACGGGTTCTATAAGGGCAAGCTGATCACGGCCAAATTCTATATGGAACGGGTCTTGCCGCAATCGGGCGCCATGTTCAGTCAGATCATGGCGGGTTCTTCGACCATGATGGCGCTGGACGAGGAGCTGTTCTGATCATGGTATCGGGCCGCAAACATCGCCAATCGGCATCATCGCACGGGGAAACGTCGTGAACCTGATTTTCCGACTGATCCGTGTCGTGATCCTGTCGATGTTGCGGCCCGGCCTGCATCCGCTGGATCCATCAAGCTTGCGTTTCCGGGCCTGGCCACTGGATCTGGACATCAATGTGCATATGACCAATTCGCGCTATTTCGCCCTGATGGATTTGGGACGTACTGAATTGATCATGCGCAATGGCATCGCCAAACAGATGTTTAAACGCAAATGGCAACCCGTGGTTTCGGGATCGACCATGCGGTTTAAACGCGCGATCAAGCCGTTTCAGTCCTTTGTACTGGAAACACAGGCACTCTATTGGGACGACAAGGGGTTTTATCTTGAACAACGCTTTGTCTCAGGCGGCAAAACCTTGGCCCTTGGTGTCGTAAAGGCCGTGTTTGTCGGCCCAAATGGCATTGTCGCCCCTGATGAAGTCTGTCGTCTGGTCGGGGCGGATGAAGCATCCCCTTCGATGCCGGACTGGCTGTCGGGATGGCCCGATATGGAAAGTGCCATCGAAGCACGTCTTGCGACCTAAAAAACCGGGTAACCCCCCGCGGGAGGAACCAAATGGCATCGAATGACGCCGTCTTGCTATCAATCACCGATCAGATCGCGACGATCACGCTTAATCGACCGGACAGAATGAACGCGCTTGATCAGTCCATGATTGCCGGTCTGTCTGACGCACTTGATCAAATCGAAGATGACAGTGCCAATATCGGTGCGGTCATCATCGAAGGATCGGGCGGTACCTTTATGGCCGGTGGCGATGTGAAATTCTTCTATCAGATGGCGCAATCCCCTGCTTCCGAAGCCCGCCCATTGATCGAAACCATGATCAACCGCGTTCATGACATCATCATCCGCATCACCGCCCTGCCCTGTCCGACCGTGGCAAAGCTTGACGGTGCGGTTGCCGGGTTTGGTATTAGTCTGATGAATGCCTGTGACCTTGCGGTTGCTGCCGAAGAAACGGTTTTCACGCTGGCCTATATCCATATCGGCACATCCCCCGATGGCGGATCAACCCATTCGCTGACCCGATTGGTCGGCATGAAAAAGGCCAAAGAGATTGCCCTTCTTGGGGATCGGTTTAGTGCTGAAGAAGCTTATGACTGTGGTTTGATCAATAAGGTCGTCCCGGCCGATCAATTGCCATCGGCCACCGCGAAATATGCCACCCGTCTGGCATCGGGTCCTCGTTCTGCCATCGCCCGGACCAAGGCATTGCTGAATGCAGCGCCCGAGGCAACGCTGAGTGATCAACTTGCCGCAGAGGCCAAATCATTCGCCGAATGTTCGCTCAGCGATGATTTCCGCGAAGGTGTCACTGCCTTTGTTGAAAAACGCAGCCCCCAATTTGGCAAATCATAAAAAGAATTCAGGGAAATACATCCATGACTAGTCTTGCTGGCAAAACATTGTTCATCACCGGCGCATCGCGCGGAATTGGCAAGGAAATCGCCCTGCGTGCGGCCCGTGACGGGGCAAATGTCGCCGTGATCGCCAAAACCGATGAACCGCACCCGAAATTGCCCGGCACGATCCACAGCGCGGTTGCCGAGATTAATGAAGCCGGCGGCAAAGGCTTGGCCCTAAAAACCGACATCCGCGAAGAAGACCAGATCGCCGAGGCGGTTGCCAAAACCGTCGAGACGTTCGGAGGCATTGATATCCTGATCAACAATGCCAGTGCGATCAATCTGACACCGACATTGCAAACACCGATGAAGCGGTTTGATCTGATGCATCAGGTCAATACACGGGCAAGCTTTGCCTGTGCGCAGGCCTGTTTGCCGCATCTTTTGAAATCAGACAATCCGCATATCCTGACCATGTCGCCCCCGCCCAATCTGTCGGCGCAATGGTTTGCCAATCACACCGCCTATACCATTTCGAAATACGGCATGAGCTTGGTAACACTGGGTCTGGCGGCGGAATTCGCCGATGAAGGTGTTGCGGTTAACTCGCTTTGGCCGGTCACCGTGATTGAAACTGCCGCCCTTAAAATGATCCCCGGACTGGAACAGGGACGTGCCCGCACCCCCGATATTCTGGCCGATGCCGCGCATGCGATCCTGACCGCACCAGCGCGCGATATTACCGGCGGTTTCTTTACCGATGAATGCGTCCTTGAGGCCATCGGTGTGACTGGTTTTGAACCTTACAATCTGACACCGGGCAAACCGCCTTATCCAGATTTCTTCCTTGAGCTTGATCGCAACGGCAAAAACGATCCGCAGGTTGCCAAGCTTTTGGAAAAACTCAGCCGCTTTCACCAGGCAGCCTAGGGTCAGGACATATTCGTTTGACGCCGGAGAAGTGTGTGCTTCGGCGTCTTGTAGGGGCCTGATTTAACCATGATGGTTTTAATCAGGTTCTCTCGCCCGCTGAACTCAACCCGCCCTTTGTGGCGGGTTCTTTTTTGCAGAAATTCGGCCCGGATAAGACGCCAGACAAAAATAAAGACACCGCCAAACATCTATGGCGGTGCCTGCCTTCGCAAAGCATATTAACGTTGAGGGTAAGACGAAAAAGCGTAGAACGAAGGTCTGCTTGTTGGTTACGAAGCCCGGCGATCCAGGGACTGGCGCGGCATTTCACAAGCTTTCAGGCTTGGTGTCGGCAGCATCATCTGAACCGAAAGCGCCATTGCCAAATCACGATGATCTTGTTCGGCATCAAGGAAAATCTCCGACCAGATCCCGTCGCGGTTGGCCGACAGGAACGCACAGCGCAGCATCGAAAACGACGCTGACCCATAACAATCATGCTGACCGGTTACTTTGACAAGCCATGCGGCAATCGCATCATGTGCCGCCTGATCGAGGATATCTTGCATGTTTGCACGATCATTCGCCGCGAAGCTGTCTTGGGCAAGCGCATCGCGCAAACCATTGACCAGACGCTGATTGGCCACAGCGTTGCGCACACCAAACGACCGAAGCCACGCACGCGCCGTATCTTCGATAAGGCGGGTCATCGCAGCCGACTCAAAAGCAGCATAGGAAAATCCCTGTGTTGCGACGGTCATATCAGTCATCTATTCGGCCCTCCGGGCAGTAAACGATCATGGGTGATTAACGTCTCGTTAAGAAGTAGAATCACCGATAAAGCGCGGGATAATTTGCTCAAATCTGGGCGTTTTTGTGGCGCACCAGATGGTTTTAAAACAAATAGTTACGATGGTTTTGTTGGATTTTCCGGCGGATGAATGTCCCGACCCGCCATGATCTGATCAAGCGGCTTGACCGGCCATGACAAAATCAGAAGTTTTTCATCGCGTGTCAGGCTTTCAATACCAAGACGCGCAAGCTTTTCGTAAATGATGCCGATCTCAATCGCGGTCCGGGCATCGGGTTTGCGCGCCGGAAGCAACGCCGAATGCAACGCATTGGCATAGGGGTCTTCAATCAGGCGCATCAAACCGTCTTTGACATTGCCTTCACCGGCCTCTGCGGTGAACTGTGCCAAGGCCCGCAATTCTTCGGGGCTGTCATATTCTTCTGGCGTGACAAACAGCTTCATCCGGCGCGCAGCCTTGCCAACTGCAAGGCTACTGGAATAATGGGTAAGCCACGGCGACAGAACCAAGCCCGCCAAAATCGGCGACAACCACCAGAAAAACGCTGTATCGACAAAGATCGCCACCGCCCCCCAGACCAGACCAATCACAATGATCGTCCGATGGGTTTTAAACGCTGCCTTCAGCGGAACACCCGCATCATCGCGTTCCTGCGCATCCCAACCCACCTGATTGCCGGTCAGAACAGAGAAAACGAATTGCGAATGCAACATCATCATGATCGGTGCCTGCAACGCGGAATACAGCGTTTCAAGCAGACCACTCATCAGAACCATGACCCCGCCATACTGCTTGCGGTCCCGGCCAAGACACACCATCAGGATCGAGATGATTTTGGGCAGCACCAACATCCCGATGGTAAAGATCAGAAGGACAAGCATCTCGAACGACCGATCCACCGGCCATTGCGGGAACATGGTGAAATGCCCCGGAAAGAAGCTGTGGGTCAGCTGAGTGTTCTGCAATGTCGCAATTGTCGAGCTGAGCAACAGCAACAGCCAAAGCGGCGAGGATACAAAGCTCATCACCCCCATAAAGAAATGCAGGCGGCTCAGCGGTTTGAACCCGTGGGCCACCATCAGGCGCCCATGTTGCATATTGCCCTGACACCAACGGCGATCACGAATGGCAAAATCAATCAGATTGGGCGGAAGTTCTTCCCAACTGCCTTCAAGTTGCGGGATCAGCCAGCACCGCCAACCCGCCTTACGCATAAAGGCGGCCTCGACGAAATCATGGCTGAGGATATGTCCGCCCAGTGGCGGCTTGCCCGACAAAACCGGCAGACCACAGCACTCGATAAACGCTTTAACCCGAATGATTGCGTTATGGCCCCAATAGTTTGAACTGCCCATGCACCAGAATGACAGGCCGGCCGACATGGTCGGACCATGCACGCGCGAAATAAACTGCAAGATACGGGCAAACAGGGTCTGACGGCCGGTTGGCTGCGGCGGGCTTTGGATGATCCCGGCATCGGGATTGTTTTCCATCAGATAGGCCATATTGACCATGGCCTCGCCCGACATGACACTATCGGCATCAAAAACGATCATATGTTCATAATTGGCCGCATAGGTCTCGCAGAATTCTTTAAGATTGCCCGATTTGCGTTCAGTGTTTTCGGAACGTCGGCGGAAAAAGATTTTGCCACGCGCATTCAAGTCCGCACAAGCCTTCGCCCATGCCATTTCCTCGGCAATCCAGATGTCCGGATCACGGGTATCTGACAGGACAAAGAAATCAAACGCATCAATCTCGCCGGTTTTGACAAGGCTTTCATAACTTGCCCGAAGCCCGGCAAAAACACGGTCCGGGCTTTCGTTATAAACCGGAATAACGACAACGTTCTTTGATCGTAACGATCCTTTGCGTGCAATCGGTTTAAGACGTTTTAGCGTGATTGCATCACGCTTCAACCCCCGCAGGACCAAGCCGACAATACCGGTAAAGAACGAAAGCGAAATCCAGGCAAAGTTGATGGTAAAGAACGCCACCACCACCATTTCCATGGTGGTCAACTGATCCGCACCCAAAACATCGGCCATCAACCACGCCGCATAGGCGGTCGCGGCAATCGATGCGCCAAACAGGAAAAACCGCCGCTTCCCGACGCCCGGCCCGTACAATTTGACGGTCGGGTCATAGGCTGTGCCGCCCATATCGCTTTCAGATATGGGGTCAGACATCTTTTCGGTCTTGGGATCAGACAACTGGCTCATACGGCTCTACCTGAATATGCGTGGATCAACGAAACGGTCGGCATCACAAAATACGCGGAAGTCAGAACACCCACGGCATCGTCCATGTCTCGCTCAAGACCTGTCGATCATACAAAAGAAACACCCGCAGATTGCTCGACGCGGCATCGCTGTTACGCACCAGATCAAACATCACCCGCACGCCGCCATTTTCCGGGTCGGCCATGATGCGAATATTTTCAACGCTGCCTTCTGATGCGCTGATATCGGCTTTGATTTCATCAATATTCTTGATGAAATAATCCAGATCCCCGCCGGCAAAGTTCAGAACAAACCGCGTACTGGTCTGATCTTCATCCTCTTGCGGGGCAATCCGCACCATGCGCGTATCTGTTGCCTGCGCCAACCCATGCAGACCTGCACCATCGCGGGTTGCTGTGATGCTGTAGTCAACCTGCATCTCGCCACCGGCAACCGGTTTGGTTTCAGGCACCCAATAGGCAACGATATTGTCATTGGTTTCAGACGGGCTCGGGATTTCGACCAATTCAACATGGCCTTTGCCCCAATCGCCTTTGGGGGTCACCCAATAACCGGGTTGCTGATCAAACCGACGATCCAGATCCTGATAATGGTCAAAATTACGATCGCGCTGCAAAAGACCAAACCCGCGCGGGTTTTCATCGAGGAACGAGCTCATCTGTAAATTGATCGGGTTATCAAGCGGACGCCACAGCCATTCACCACGGCCGTTATTGATCAACAGCCCGTCACTTGAATGAACTTCGCTGCGATAATCGTTAAACGACCGTCGGCGCTGCTCACCAAACAGGAACATGCCGTTTAACGGCGCCAAACCAATTTTATCCACACCATCGCGGAAAAAAAGATTGGATCGAACATCGGCCCGGCTTTGCGCACCCGGCGTAATGTCAAATCTATAGGCCCCGGTCACGCGCGCACTATCAAGCAGGGCATAAACCGTAATCTTGCGATCACCCTTTTTCGGCTCGACGATCCAGAATTCACGGAAAACCGGGACTTCTTCACCGGTTGGTCCGGCAAGATCAAGCGCAAGCCCACGGGCCATCTGCCCGATAGACTGGCCTTCGCCCTGAAGCCGGAAATAAGAAGCACCCAGAAAACGGGTCAACTCGTCATTGGCGTCAACATTCGACAACGGATAGCGCAACCGAAACCCGCTATAGCCCTGTGCCGAGAAATCATTGGCCGACAGGCCCGCATTGGCGAAATCAAACAGACCAGCGGAATAAGGAATGACCTGTATTTCCCCATTGCGCACCAAATTGATCGCAACGGGCACATCATACATATTGCCCGGATGAAACAGCTCAAGCGAGAAACCGGAATTGGCCGGATTAAAGAAGGCCCGCTGTGATTTAAAGCGGATCTGCTCATATTCCTCTGTGCTCAGATTGGCCAAGGCATCGGGTAATTCGCGATGCGGATCTTCAAAGGGCTGTTGCGCAAGCATCCGTGCGCGATCAACGACCATCGCCGGATCAAACACAACCGGCACAGTAACCACTGGTTTCTGTGCATCCTTTGCCGCCGCTTCATCACTTATCGGCACGACACCCTGATCAGGTGCAACGTCATCTGGCGTCTCGGCCTGATTGCCTGTTACTTCTTCCGGCACTTCTGATGGAACTTCTGTCGGAGTTTCCTGTGCAGACGGATCATTGGGCAAAACAGATGGTGCGGGCGCGACATCGGGTACGGATGCCTCTGACGAGGCTTCTGTACCAGCGGCCTGAATATCAGGGCCAGCATTCTGTGCGTCCTGTGCGCGAAGCGGCAAAGCCGTTCCAAGCAGAAAGGTTCCGGCTGCAAACGCAACCAGAAGAGCATGCCTTGAGATCAGCGCAGGGCGCTGTTGAAGAAGTTGCGTCATACTTTTGTGCGCCACCAACCGTTGGATTTTTCTAAATTGTTGAGTGTGCTTGTGCACAAAAAACAGGGCAGGAATGTGTCGTCATCAGGGAAAGAATCCGCAAAACCTGATCTCATGACCCGCCACAACTACCTGATCTATACCCGGATATGCACGTGACGAAGCGACATTTTTGCATGGGCTATCCCACTGAAATGCGCAAACTTCTATCTTGACAGAATCCAGAAATCACAAGGCGTCCTAACCTGTGACTCGGCCCACCGATCAAACACGAAAAAGGGCCGGTCCATTTCTGGACCGACCCCGTATTTCAGATGACTGCGATGCCGATCTGAAAAGTCTGAAAAGCCGGAATTAATCAGTAGCCAACGGCACAACCGTCTTTACGTGGATCAGACCCGGCAACATAACCGGCATCCGTCTTGGCAATAAGCTGTGCGCCACCAAACCCGAAATTGGTGCTGTCTGGTGTTTCAACTGCAATGGCGTGACCTTTGGCGTTCAGACCCTCAATCACATCCGCACCAAGAGATGCCTCAACCGCAACATTCAACCCCGAAAGAGCCTGCCAGCGCGGTGCATCAACTGCCGTTTGCGGGTCCTGTCCCCAAAGCTGGGTCCGCAATGTCATTTGCAAATGACCCTGTGACTGCATCGGGCCCCCCATGACACCAAAACTCATGATCGGATTGCCGGTATTGCTCATCAAAAAGGCCGGAATGATCGTCTGGAACGGACGTTTACCCCCCGCAACAAGGTTCGGATGCCCCGGTTTCAGGCTAAAGCCATGACCACGGTTCTGAAGGCTGATCGACGTACCCGGCACCACAACGCCGGACCCGAAGCCCATATAGTTCGACTGAATAAACGACACCATCATGCCGTTTTCATCGGCTGCGCTGACATAAACCGTGCCACCATGTTTTGGCGCACCGGCTTTGAAATCCTGCGCCTTGTTGGTATCGATCAGGGCTGCGCGGGATTTAAGATAATCGTCAGACAGAAGGTGTTCGACCGTCACATCGGTCATGTGATCAAGATCGGCGACATAGGCCCGCATATCGGCAAAGGCCAGTTTCATCGCTTCGATCTCAAGATGAAGGGCTTCGACCGAATCAGGGCTGTAATCGATGATGTTGGTATGACGCAAAATGCCAAGGGCGATCAGGGCTGAAATACCCTGCCCGTTTGGCGGAATTTCATGCAGCTTCACCTTGCCAAAGCTTTGCGAAATGGTGCCAACCCAGTCAGCTTTGTGATTGGCGAGGTCGTCTTCGGACAGCACCGCGCCATTTTCCGCAGCAAAACCCGCAATCTTGGTCGCAAGTCGACCGCGATAGAAGCTCTCACCCTTGGTTTCGGCAATATCGATCAGGCTTTCGGCAGCAGCTTTATTGACGAACAATTCACCGGCCTTTGGCGCCTTGCCACCGGGCAGGAAGGCCTCGGCAAAGCCCGGCTGCTTGCCCAAAATATCGCCGCCCTTTTCCCAAAGGGTGGCAATGATCGGGGAAACGGCAAAACCGCGTGATGCATATTCAACAGCCGGTTCAAACAGCTTCTCGAACGGAAGTTTACCGAACTTGTCAGAAATTTCGCGCCAGGCCGAAACCGCACCGGGAACCGTTACAGATTCCCAACCACGCTGGGGCATCTTTTCGGCACCGGCAAACCGTTCCGGTGTCCACGCCGCCGGGGCACGACCGGATGCGTTCAAGCCATGCAGTTCCTTGCCATCCCAAATAATCGCATAGGCGTCCGAGCCAAGCCCGTTGCCGGTTGGTTCAACCACGGTCAGCGCAATGGCAGATGCCAGTGCCGCATCAGCAGCATTACCGCCCGCAAGCAACATGCGCAAACCCGCCTGTGCCGCAAGCGGCTGGGATGTCGAAACCATGTTGCGCGCCAACACCGGTGACCGGCGTGAGGCATAAAGCCCATCGTGACGAAGTTTCATTGGAGTCTCCTAATCGCCGTCTTGTTCATCGGTGGCAGGACGGTCTTTTTTTCGCATTTTCAGAACCGAGCGGACGCTAAAGACTACCGACAGCAAGGCTGCTGCCAGCAATACAGCTGAAATCGGTCGGGTAAAGAACACTGTCCAGTCCCCGTCACTCATCAGCGCGCGCCGCAAATTGGTTTCGGCAATCGGACCCAAAATCACACCGAGCACCAAGGGTGCCAACGGATAATCAAGGGATTTCAACCCATAACCAACCAAACCAATCGCGCCCAAAAGATACAGGTCCGTGACACGGTTATTTAAGGCAAAGGCACCAATCACACAGCAAATCATCACGGTGGGGATAATGAACTGTTTGGGAATGTCGGTCACGCGCAGGAACAACCGCATGGACAGCACACACACCACCAGCATCATCAAGGATGCCACGACCATGGCGACAAACATGCCATATGCCAGATCAGGATGATCCATAATCAGGCGCGGGCCAACCGAAATGCCATGCACCATCAGGGCCGCCATCAAGATCGCATCAACTGCCGACCCGGGAATACCCAGGGCAATCATCGGGATCAAACCGCCACCCGCCGTGGCAGAGTTGCCGGCCTCCGATGCAATTACGCCATCCGGCGTACCTTTGCCAAATTCTTCGGGCGTTTTTGAACTGCGTTTGGCCTGATCATAGGCCAGCAAGTTGGCAATCGAGCCACCCGCACCGGGAAGGGCACCGATAAATACGCCAATCAGTGATGACCGCACCAGATTAACCGGATGCATCAGAACTTCGCGCATCACCGACCAGGTCTTAAATTCGATCACATCAGGGATCAGCGCCCCTTTGTTTTCGGCTTTGCCGTCATCTTCGACTTCGCCCATCAACTGGCTGATGGCGAAAATACCGATCAGAACAATCAGGAACGGAAGGCCGGGCATCAGAATGTCTGATTCAAAGGTCAGGCGCGGGCGTCCCATCATCGGGTCCGGGCCAATGGTCGCCAGACCAAGGCCAATCACACCCGCGATCAGGCCGCGCATCAATGAATTCCCGACAAGGCTTGCAACAATCGTCAGGGCAAACACGATCAGCGAGAAATATTCCCACGGACCAAGCTTGACCGCGATCAGCGCCAATGGCGGGGCCGCAACAATCAGAATGATGGTCGAAATGACCGTCCCGAAGAACGACGACCACACACCAAGCGAAAGTGCGCGTCCCGGTTCACCTCCACGCGCCATCGGATAGGCATCAAAGGTGGTCGCAACCGAACTTGGCGTTCCGGGAATACCAAGCAACGCCGCACTGATCAGACCACCGGTATATCCACCGACATAAACTGACAGCATCACCGAAACACCCTGCAGCGGGTCCATGGTAAAGGTCAGCGGCAAGGTCAGGATAATCGCCATGGTCACGGTAAAACCGGGAATGGCCGCAGCAACGATCCCGGCAACGGAACCGATCAGCATGTAAATCAGGGTATCAAATGCGAAAACCTGATGGGCACCGGCAAGAAATGCATCCAACATGATCGTAAACTTCTATTAGCCCGCGAACAAAATGCCGCGCGGAAGAAACACGTTAAAGACCTCGGCAAACAGCAGATTCAAGCCAACCGAGAAAATCAGGGCGGCGATCAGAGACTGAATAACGGTCTTTTTCGAAATGCCTGCGATCATAAGCTGGGTGATCAGCAGAAAAACAAAGGTCGCAAGCGAGAACCCGGCATAGGGTAAGACGCCAAGATAAATCACCAGAAGACCAAACAGCGCAAACGAGATCCGGCGGGTTTTGATCCAACCGCACAGCGCTTCGCCAAGGCCGTCAAGCTGACCGGCTTTGCGGATATCGACAACTGCACGAACCGCCGAAATCAGACACAGCACTGCCAGAACGCCAAAGACAAGCTGCGGAAAAGACCCCGCACCAAGTGGCTCCCAACGCGACGTTGGCAATTCCCCTGCCCGAACGGACAGATAAACCGATCCAAGACCGAAAACGATGTATGAAACCAGCCGCGCGAATTCTGTTCTTGCACGAGAAGCAGCGGATGCCAATGCACCCGCTGCTGCTGATTTCTCAGCCCCGTTCGTCATCCTGCGAGCTTGCCAACCAGACGGTTAACAGTGTCGGACAGTTTGCCGAGATAGGCTTTGTATGCGTCCTGACCAAGGAAGACCGGTGCCGAACCAACATTTTCGATTTTGGCGCGAACATCTTCGTGCTGCATGACTTTTTCCAGATACGCTTCAAGCGCATCGGCAACATCCTGCGGGGTGCCTTTTGGAAGAACCACACCACGGGTCACGGCCAGATCAAGATCATGACCAAGTTCCTTGAAGGTACGGACGTCCGGTGCTTCTTCGGTGCGCTCTGGCATGCCAACAGCAGCAAAGATCAGATCGCCATTTTCAACAAACTGACCGGCTGACGAAACATCGCCAATCGCAACGTCAATGTTCCCACCTACCAGCGCACGGATACGCTGACCGGTACCTTCATACCCGACATAGGAAAACTCGATTCCAAACGCGTCTTCAATCATCGCCATGTGCAAATGCGGAACACCTGCAAGCGTTACACCGGCGCGAACTGCACCCGGATGTTCTTTGGCATAGGCAACCATTTCTTCAAAGTTCGAGAAATTGTCGTTCTTTGAAAGGGTCAGATATTGCGGCGACGAGGTCACCAAAGCGATCGGCATGAAGCTGTCCCAGTTCAGATCGGTAATACCGGTACCGTTCGAGATCAGAAGACCTTCATGGATCTGGGAAATGGTATAGCCATCCGCCGGGCGCTTGGCGAATTCAGCCAAACCGACATTGCCGCCAACGCCGGGCATGTTGATCACGGGAACGGCTTTGCCGGTTTCTTCGGCAAGACCCTGTGCAACAAGGCGCATCAGCGTATCACTGCCGCCACCCGGGCCCCAAGGGACGATGAATTCGATCGGCTTTGTCGGATAGTCCTGTGCCTGGGCCGGGCCTGCAATGGCAGCAGCCATCAGACCAGCGGCAACAGCAATCTTGCGGAACATGTCAGTGCCTCCTGATATAATCTTCTGAATCAATTGAAACCAATATCAATTTGGTTCCTACATTTTGTCGTCATATTGTTGTCATCTGAATATTGTATCCGCAAGCCTAAAAACGCAGAACAGCAAATTTTTGGCGATATTTTGCGTTTTATTGCGTAAATTCGTTGCCAAGGAGCGTATTCTGGCGTTAGTACGAATAAGATATAACCGTAAAAATTGGTTTGGATTGGTTTGCGATGATTGAAATTGAAGGCACCATGAGCCTCTATCTGATTTGGGGCGCCGCCATGCTGTTCGCAGGCGTCGTGGGCGGAATCATGGCCGGGCTTCTGGGGGTCGGCGGCGGGATCGTCATTGTCCCGGTGCTGTATCATTTTTTGACCACCATGGGGGTCGACGAATCCTTGCGCATGCAGGTTGCTGTCGCGACCTCGCTGACCACAATCATCGCCACCGCCATTTCATCAACACGCAGCCACTATAAAAAAGGGTCGGTCGATATCGCCCTTTTGAAACACTGGGGCCCGGCGATTGTTGTCGGTGTGATCATTGGCACCACCATCGGCGGCCTTGCCGATGGCCGTGTTTTGACCATCGTCTTTGCCGTTGTCGCCCTTCTGGTTGCGGCAAACATGATCCTGGTCAAGGACCGCGAAACCGACGCGGCCAAGAACCCACCGAAATCTGTCTGGGCCATCCTTGGCATCATCGCCGGAAGCCTGTCGGCCATGATGGGGATTGGCGGTGGTACCATATGCGTGCCGGTTCTAAACTTCCTGGGTTATGACATCCGCCGTGCGGTTGGAACGGCCGCGGCCATTGGTTTGATCATCGCCCTTCCCGGCACGATTGGTTATGCCATGTCCGGTATCGGTGTTGATGGCAGGCCACCGTTTTCAATCGGCTATGTCAATGTGCTGGCAGCGGCCCTGCTGATCCCGATGACGGTTCTATGTGCGCCAATTGGTGCGCGCATTGCCCATTCGATCCCGCGCCGTGCGCTTCGCATGTGTTTTGGTCTGTTTCTTGCCATTACATCTTTGCGGATGTTCTATGATCTGCTTAGCTGATATCAGATCACTATGATCTTCGGTCCGAACCAGTCCTCTGGGAATGAGCGCCATAAAAATAAGGGTGCGGATTGGTTCGGCTACAGGGAACGCCATAAAAAAGAATAAAGACCATGAATGACTTTGCGACCCAAGGGCTGGCTGAAAAGCTTAAATCCGGTTTTGCCAACGGTGCGTTTGTCAAAGACGGCCGCGTAATTGCCGAACGCCACCTTGCCGAGGAACTTGACGTTGGCCGCCGCGCGCTGCGCAAGGCGCTTGATCTGCTTGAAGCAGATGGTCTTATCTGGCGCCGTCAGGGGCAAGGCACCTTTGTCGGCACCCCGCCAACCCCGCGCCTGCGCAAACTTGAAGGCATTGCCACCAAAACCAGCCCGTTTGAAATCATGGAAGTGCGTCAGGAAATCGAACCTTCGATGGCGCGTTTTGCAGCGCTCCGCGCATCCCAAGGCGACATCGATACCATGCGGAGCATGGTCGAAAACGCTGCCCTTGCCACCACACAGGGCGAATATGAAAAATGGGACGCTGCCTTTCACCAGAAACTTGCCGAATCGGTTAAAAACACCCTGTTTCTGGCCGTGTTTGAAGCCGTCAATGCCGTGCGCCGTGATGCGGCATGGGCCCGCATGCGCGAAAGCAGCCATTCCGGCAGCCTGATCCATGATCTAAGTGCGCAGCACCGCGACATTGTCGATGCTATCGAACAGCGCGACCCCAAACGCGCCGAAGATGCCATGCGCCGCCATCTGGCACAGGTCGAACAGGCCCTTAAACAAGCCTGACCTGATCCCATGAAAAACGGGCCAAGGTTTCCCCGGCCCGTTTTATGTCGCCCCTAAAAGGCGGTGTAATTCTGATGGTTTAGACCGATGGTGCGAACCCGGCAAACATCCCGTGATAGGCCTTCATTGGCGGGCTGGCATAGGCCCCGGCCTTACTGGTGCGAAGGCCCAGCATTGCCATCGCTTCAATCATTTTGACCGCGGCACTCACCCCGTCAATGACCGGCACACAAAGTTCATCACGCAATCTGTCGGCAATGTCGGTCATGCCGGCACAGCCCAGAACAATTGCTTCGGCTCGATCATTCAAAAGGCAGGCCTCCGCCTGGTTTTTCAACGCAGCATAGGCCGCGCCGGCATTCGCCCCTTCAAAATCAAGCGTCCGAACCCCGGCTGAGCGCACCACGCACTGCGACGCTGCCCCGTATTTCCCCACCAGATGTTCAAGCGGACGGACGGAAACCGCCATCGGGGTGACAATGGCAAAGCGCGATGAAACGGCTGCTGCCATGCGAAGGGCCGCTTCGCACAGACCCAAAACCGGGGCAGAACTTAAACACCGCGCAGCATCGACCCCGGTATCGTCAAAGCAGGCAACAACATACCCACCGATCGGATCGGTAAGTTGCGCAGGTGTAGCTTCAAGTTCACGAATGACCGATAACAGCCCGACACTGGCAAATGCTTCGTCGTAATAACCTTCGATGCTATCTGGGCCAAATTTCGGATTAAGGGCGATGACATCGGTATCTGCTGCGACAATCTTTTTGGCCTGATCACCGACCTTTTTGGTAAATCCCGCCGACATATTGGGATTGATCACCGCGATCTTGCTCATGCTTTCGCCCCCTTACGACGGCGCAAAAGCAATACCGATCCAAGGGCAATGCCAATCACAATAAACGAGAACCCGGTGGTCACTGTCCCCAGCGCATAAAGAACCGGCGTGGTGACATTTGTTGTCATGCCATAAATCTCAAGCGGCAAGGTATTGAGCGATCCCGCTGTCATCAAGGTACGGGCAAATTCATCGTAAGACAGGGTGAATGAGAACATCGCAACCCCGATCAAGCTTGGCCCGACCATCGGCAAGACAACATATTGAATGGTTTGCCAGTTGCTGGCCCCCAAATCGCGGGCTGCTTCCTCGAAGGACGGATCAAACCGGTTAAACACGGCAAACATGATCAAAAGCCCGAACGGGAAGGTCCATGTCAGATGTGCACCAAGGGCGGATGTGAACCATTGTGGCTGCCATTCGATGATGTTGAACAGCAAACCAATCCCGAGCGAAATCAGGATCGACGGCACGATCAGGCTGGCAATCGCCAGATAAAAGATCACGCTGTCCCCCTTGAACCGGCGGCGGAAAGCCAGACCGGCCATAAAGGACACAACGACCGTCACCATCATGACAATCAGGCCAAGCTTGATCGATCTGGTAAAGGACCCGCCAAAATCACCCACCGCCTGACGTTCAAACAGATTGCCAAACCAATGGAACGAAAACCCGTTCATCGGGAAGGTCAGGCCGCCATTTTCACCCTGAAAGGACAGGATAAAGATCGTCAGCATCGGCCCGTACAAGAACAGGACAAACAGGGTAAAGAAGGCCGCCAGGATATAGAAACTCAATGGGCGCCGTTCACGTGTTTTCGGGATGCTCCGGGCCATGATCACAGCTCCTTTCGGATATCAACAAGGCGCAAAAGCCCGGTCACGATCAAAAGTACCGTGATCAACAGCACCACCGCACTGGCTGCCGCCGCAGGATATTGCAAAAGCCCGATTTCGTTGGAAATCTGCAACCCGACCGACGCACTTTGACCGCCACTCATCAAACGCACCGTGATGAAATCACCCATCACAACCGTAATGACAAAGATCGATCCAATCGCAATACCCGGTTTGGACAGTGGCACGATAACGGATTTAAGCGTTTCAAACCCGCTGGCCCCGGCATCGCGGGCGGCTTCGATCAAGGAACGATCAATGCGCATCATGGAATTGAAAATCGGCACCACCATGAACAGCGTATAGAGATGCACATCTGCCAACACGACTGCGAAATCGGAAAACAAAAGGAACTCCAGCGGTTCATCGACGATCCCGAGATTGATCAGCGCCGAATTCAAAAGCCCGTTGCGCCCCAGAAAAGGAATCCACGAAATCATGCGAATGATGTTTGATGTCCAGAACGGGATGGTACAGACCATGAAAAGCACGATCTGCCATGTCAGGCTGCGGACATGGAAGGCGAGGAAATAGGCCACGGTGAACCCGATCAACAGGGTAAACACCCATGTCAGGGCCGCGTATTTCAATGTATTAAGATAAATGCTCCAGGTCACCGAAGACCCAAGCAGATAGCTGTAATTTTCAAAAATAAAATCTGGCAGAATCCGGTATTCGTCATAGTCCCAGAAACTGACAACAACGATGGTCAGCAACGGAATGACAAGAAAGACCGCAAAGATCGCCGCCATCGGCGAGATCAGAAAATAAGACGATCGTTTGGACGTATCAGAAGCCATGGTCTGTCCCTGAATGCCTGCCGGAATAAATGGTCAAATAAGAAATGATCAAGTCTGGCATTTGAAATCAGTTAATCGGGGTGCCGGGCGCGGCATGAACCGCGCCCGAACAATGTCTGTCGCCAAATTATGCAGCGATGAATTCGTTCCATTTGCGGATCATGTGCTTGTTCTCGTCCATGACAGAGTTCCAGCATGCGACCGAACCCATACGGGCTTCGTAAGAACCGCCATCGCGAACCGCACCGGCTTTTTCCATAACCTTGCCATCCGGGCTAAGAACGTCGCCCTGTGCCGCTTTGCCTTCCATCCAGAAGCCCCATTCGTCTTCGGACATGAATTTCTGCGCGGTTGCCGGTGCAGCACTGTAGTAACCCTGACGGTTAAGATATGCACCAACCCAGCCAGACAGATACCAGTCGATATATTCATAAGCAGCTTCAAGTTCGAGACCCGAAAGATGCTTGGCCAGACCAATGCCGCCGCCCCATGCGCGGTAGCCTTCTTTAAGCGGCTGATACTTACAAGCAATGCCTTTGGAACGAACAGCAGCAACAGCAGGTGACCACATCGACTGAATAACAACTTCGCCAGATGCCATCAGGTTGACCGACTCATCGAAGCTTTTCCAGAATGCGCGGAACTGACCGGCTTTCTTGGCATCGATCATAACCGCGATGGTTTTGTCGATTTCTTCCTGCGTCATGTTGCCTTTGTCACCATAGGTAACTTCGCCCATGGCTTCGCAGACCATTGCCGCATCCATAATCCCGATCGACGGAATGTTCAGGATCGATGCTTTGCCTTTGAATGCCGGATCGAGAAGATCGGCCCAGCTGGTGATGTCGCGGTCGATCAGATCCGGACGGATACCAAGGGTATCTGCATTATAGATGGTCGGGATCAAAGTCATCCACTGGGTCGGAGAAGTGGCAAATTCAACGCTGTCTGCACTTTCAACGAAACCAACCGTATGCGGCGCGGTGCCCTGGGCAATTTCGGAATCCGGGGTCAGTTTGCCGTCAATGAACAGCTTCGAGATGTATTCATAGTTTTTGAGCTTGGTGGTATCCATCGGCTGCATGGTGCCGGCCGGGAAAACCTTCTTACAAATCCAGTATTCGATATCGGCGATATCAAACGAATTTGGCTGGGTTACTGCGCGCTGTGCAACCGCATCGGAATCAAGGGCGGTCATCTGCAGGGTAAAACCAAGGTCTTCTTTAACCTTGTCCGCAACTGCGTTGATGTTTGAAACACCGGTACCGAACTGGCGCAGCGTCACATTTTTGATGTTCTGCGCCCAGATGGTCGGAAAGCCGGTAATGGCACCTGAACCGATGGCGGCACCGGTTACGGCTGCTGCACCTTTAACAAAACCGCGGCGCGATACGCCGGTATCGGTAAGAAGATTCTTGGATGATTTTTTCATATCAATCGTCATGTGAAGCACTCCTGATAGTTTGTTTGGTTTGGTTGATTATTTACGCCAGAACGTGCGCGTGTTCCGGTTTCCAGTTGGCGATAAATTTGTCCTGTCGCCTTACAGGCGCCTGCCGAAATTCGCTTTCGGTCTTCATCAGGGTTATTTCTTTGCCGTCGCTTGTGCTCGCGACGATCCTTACCCACAGGCCGAGATACTCGACCGTGGTAATCTCAACAGCGATTTGGCCGTTTTTGGTCTCTTCCGGGGCGATTTCATCCAGACCGATAAGGTCGGTACGAATGGTGAATTCAATATCTTCACCCGCTTTCCCGTCTGCAAAGCCCGGCAGGAAAAAGCTATCTGGACCACGCGCAAGCAAGGTGCCTGCGGGACCGGATTGCGAAACCGTGCCTTTGAAAATGTTTTGACCGCCCATGAAATTGGCGATGAACCGCGATTTGGGCTGATTGAAGATTTCCTGCGGGCTGCCTTTCTGGCGAATGATCCCGTCTTCCATCACCACCACCATGTCCGACAGGGCCAATGCCTCGTCCTGGGCGTGGGTGACATGAACGAACGTAATGCCAAGTTCCTGCTGCAGGCGGCGCAACTCATCACGCATCCGGGCCCGCAAAAACGGATCAAGTGCTGATAACGGTTCATCAAGCAACAGAACCGATGGTTCCGTGATCAATGAACGTGCCAGTGCGATACGCTGTTGTTGGCCGCCGGAAAGCTGATCGGGCTTACGGTCCGCAAACTGTTCCATCTGGACCCGTGCCAGCATCTCTTTGGCCCGCTCTTTACGATCGGACGGCGAGACACCTTGCATCTTCAGACCAAAGGCGACGTTTTCCGCACAGGTCATATGGGGGAAAAGCGCGTAATTCTGGAACATCATTGCCGTGCCGCGTTTAACCGGCGGCAATTCAGTGACATTGCGATTTCCGATCAAAAGATCGCCTTCGCTGATCACTTCGTGACCGGCAATCATCCGAAGCGTCGTTGACTTGCCGCAGCCCGACGGGCCGATCAAACAGCAATACGCCCCGGCCGGAATTTGCAGGTCAATCGATTTGACCGCCTGTGTGCTGCCATAGAACTTACTGACAGCAATTAACTCTATGGCTCCGTCGCCCTTCATCCGTCCACCCATCGCTGCATGCAAAATTGTTAACAATCCTGTTGTCGATCGTAGGCAAAATGCATGCCAATTGTTTTATTGGCTGTTTTATGCGGGAGTCCGGGAATGGGACCTTGCAGACATTGGGCTTTCTGCTTGTTTTCTACCCATCTTTTGTACAAATTTTACGCACTTTGGTTTCATTGTTTAGAATGTATGCAATTTTATAGAAAGCGGGGATATAGTTCAGCGCGTTTTTTTATTGTCTAAATCGTCAACAATTTTGTAGAAATACATCACGCATAAAAATATGAACCGACGGAAAGTAACGTCACGATGGCCAAGGCCGAAGAAACCGGCAGCTATAAAGGCAGCGGCAAGCTGCGCCCGGAGGAAATGATCTATCAGGAAATGCTCGGCGCGATCCTTGATCGTCGGCTTGAACCGGGCATGAAGCTGATCGAAGAAGATCTGGCCAAGACATTTAGCGTCAGCCGTGCGCGCATTCGTGCGACGTTCCTGCAATTGGCCCATGACAAGCTGATCAATCTTGTTCCCAATCGCGGCGCCTTTGTTGCCGAACCAACCATTGATGAAGCCATCGAAGTCTTTTCTGCGCGCCGCATGATCGAAGACGGGGTTGCACGCAAAGTCGCCACCACGATGACCGATGCGCGCGCCGCACAGATCAAACACCATCTTGATCGCGAACATGCCGCCCATCATGACGGCGATCACCGCGCTGCGATCATTCTTTCAGGTGAATTTCACCTTCTACTCGCCCGACTGACCGGCAATCTGGTGATTGAAGAATTTCTTGAACGTCTGATTTTGCGAAGCTCGCTGATCATTGCGATGTATGAAAGTCCGCAGCCTGTTGATTGTTCACATACCGAACATGACCGGTTGCTAAGCGCACTTCTTAGCGGTGATCCCGATATCGCCGCGGCTGAAATGTCCCGCCACCTTGATGCCATTCGCGACCGGCTCCAGCTTCAACGCCCAAAACCCGGAAAAACCGACTTTGCCAGCATCTTTGGCCGTGCACCAAAGTCAGAAGCCAGCTGATTTCCAAAGTTTCCCGGGATATTCGGGCATGTAGCGAACTATAGCGCATAGATTTCATATGCGACTGCGAACGCTATGTCTGCGCACTGAATGCTAACAACATTCCCGATAAGAACTATTATACCCGCGTCGCAGCCAGTTCGACCGTCACCTATCACGGGGACGGCGCATAACTTCTTCCCCCGCCCGCACAACAGGTTCCAAGCCGCCCAACAATCATCAGACAATTTAAAAGGCGGGAATGCCCTCCTCCCTTTTTGCTCTTACTGCTCTTACTGCGCTTCCTGCTTCAAACACTTGGTTACGTGCCAATATTTGCACTGCTCAATAATTGTATAAAATATTCGAAACTTAAGAGCTGATCTGTTAAGGTGCCCGAACGCAGTATCCGGGCAGCGCCTTGATATTATCATATTGTATGATGTTTACTTCTCCTGCCCGAGAATCTAAGCTGCGCCCAGATTATCAAGGCTGCGCCATTTGGCGGCCCGACCGGAACGACATTTCATAAAATGTCCGTTCTTCATTGGTCATAAGGAAGGTCAAACAGAATTGCGCAGTTCTATCAGGCACAGGATTAACCCCACAGGAGACCCACATGCTTAGTGGACAGCATTATATTGCAGGCGAATGGCTAAACGGCCCGGATGTGTTTCAGGCTGACAATCCATCAACCGGCGACAAACTTCCGACCAAATTCCAGCATGGCACCGAAGAACTGGTCAATCAGGCCGTTGTTGCGGCCCAGAATTGTGCCGAAGAATTCGCAGCAATGCTTCCGGCCAAACGTGCAGAATTCCTGCGTGCAATTGCCGATGAAATTGATGCCCGTGGCGATGAAATCACCGAAATCGGCACGCTTGAATCTGCCCTGCCTGCAGCACGCCTGACCGGCGAGCGCGGCCGTACTGTTGGCCAGTTGCGCTTCTTTGCCGACTGGATCGAAGAAGGTTCATGGTTTGAAGCCCGCATCGAAACCGCACAGCCAGATCGTCAGCCGCTGCCAAAACCAGACATCCGCGTGATGAATAAGGCCCTTGGTCCGGTTGGTGTCTTTGGCGCATCGAACTTCCCGCTGGCATTCTCGACCGCTGGTGGCGATACCGCATCTGCTTTGGCTGCGGGTTGCCCGGTTGTCTTTAAAGGCCATGCCGCCCATCCAGGAACGTCCGAAGTCGTTGCCAAGGCGATTGAAGCTGCTGTTGCCAAAACCGGCATGCCCAAAGGCGTGTTTAGCCTGATCCATGGTGGTACGCGCAAAGTTGGTCAGGCACTGGTTGCCCATCCTTTGATCAAGGCTGTTGGCTTTACCGGTTCGACCGGTGGCGGTCGTGCGCTGTTTGATATTGCGGTTTCCCGCCCCGAACCGATCCCGTTTTACGGCGAACTTGGCTCAAACAACCCGGTCTTCCTGCTGCCCAAAGCCATGGGTGAAAAGGCCGCTGACATTGCCAAGGGCTGGGTCGGATCGCTGACCATGGGTGTTGGCCAGTTCTGTACCAATCCGGGTCTTTTGATCGCGCTTAAGGGTGCTGATCTTGATACCTTTGTTGAAACAGCCGCGGCCGAACTTGGTCAGGTTGGCGGTGCCGCCATGCTGACGGACCGTGTTTCAAGCGCCTATCAGGACGTAACGGACGCCATGAGCAAACATAGCAAAGTGACCTGTGCGCTGAAACGTCGCGAGTCTGACAGCAAATTTGAAGGCAGCCCGGCAATCTTCCGCACCACTGCCGCCGATTGGAAAGCCAATCCGGAACTGGCCGAAGAAATGTTTGGCCCGGCCGGCATCATTGTTGAATGTGATAGCGTCGATGAAATGGTCGCCCTGTCCGCAACGCTGATTGGGCAGCTGACCGCAACCATTCACATGATTGATGGCGATTCAGATACGGCCGCAGCCCTGCGTCCGGCATTGGAAAAATGTGCTGGCCGCATCCTGATCAATGGATGGCCAACCGGTGTTGAAGTGTGCCATTCGATGGTGCATGGCGGCCCATATCCGGCAAGCACGGATTCACGGTCGACCTCGGTCGGGTCGCTTGCGATCAAACGGTTTATCCGTCCGGTATCCTATCAGGCTTTCCCGGATGCGCTTTTGCCTGCCGCGATCAAGGATGCCAACCCGTTGAACATCCCACGTCTGGTCAATGGCAAATGGCAGATGGCGAAATAAGCCAAACGCTGTAATCACATGATGAAAGGGGCGCGGCCAATTGGCCGCGCCCCTTTTGTTTGTGCAACTTAATCTGATATCAGCCGTGCTCACATCACGATCACAAAATGCCCGCCTGACCAAAGATCACACCAAACACCGCACAAAGCCCCAGTACCTTAATGGTGCCAATGCGAAACCAAAAAACGGCCAGCAGTGCCAGCAGAGTCAATGCTGCCGCCGCACCATTCACCGACGCCAATTCCGGAACGACGAAATCAAGCCCAAAGCCCGTTACGGGATATAGCTTTGCAAACACCACATGCAGGCCGAACCAGACCGCAAGGTTCAAAATTACCCCGACAACAGCCGCTGTGATTGCGGTTAGGGCTGCTGTCAGGTGATGATTGTCGCGCAACCGTTCGATAAACGGGGCGCCAAGGAAAATCCAAAGAAAGCACGGGGTAAATGTAACCCAGGTCGTCAGCAACCCGCCCAAAGTCGCGGCAATCAGCGGCGGCAAAGTTCCCGCCTCGCGCAATGCCCCCATAAACCCGACAAACTGTGTCACCATAATCAACGGTCCGGGCGTGGTTTCGGCCATGCTCAAACCATCAAGCATTTCTCCCGGTGCCAACCAGCCGAAATTCTGAACGGCTTCCTGCGCAACATAGGCCAAGACAGCATAGGCACCACCAAAGGTCACCACCGCCATAACACTGAAGAAGCCGGCAATCTGGCTAAAGACATTCGCCGGGCCAAGCGCAAGGAACAGTGCGGCAACCGGCAAAAGCCAAAGCGTCAGCAAGATAACCGAAACGCGGAACGCCCAATGGCGGTTTACACGGGTATGTTCAGGGGTCTCTTCGCCCAATACCGTATCGGCGTCAGCAACTTGCACAGATCCGATTTTTCCGTGCCCGCCCCCGTCGCGAAAAGCCGCAATATCGGCACGTGCCGCAATATACCCAATCAATCCCGCACTCAGGACAATCAGGGGAAACGGCACACCGAAGGCAAAGATTGCAATGAATGCCACCGTTGCAATCGCAATCATGGCGCTGTTTTTCAAGGCGCGTTTTCCAATTCGGATAACGGCCTGTACCACAATTGCCAATACGGCTGCCTTCAACCCAAAAAACAGCGCTTCGACAATCCCGACATTGCCCCAGAATGCATAGATCCAGCTTAACGCCATGATCGCAACAATACCCGGGAGCACAAACAACACACCGGCAATGACGCCGCCAAGTGTTCGATGCATCAGCCAGCCGATATAAACGGCAAGCTGTTGGGCCTCGGGTCCGGGCAGCAACATGCAATAATTCAATGCATGAAGGAACCGCTTCTCCCCCAGCCATTTACGCTCTTCCACCAATATCTGGTGCATTAATGCGATCTGTCCGGCGGGACCACCGAAACTCAAAAGACCAATGCGCGCCCAGACTTTTGTTGCCTCGCCAAGCGTCGGGTAATCTAGTTTGCGCATGTTACACCCGTGGCTTGTTGGTCGGCCAGTTATGGGCTTCCTCGCTGGCATCCCGCGTCCAGCGATAAAAGGCGTCATAAAGCAACATGCCGGCATCAAGCTGTTCCAGATCGTCGGAATACATCCGCGACAATCCAAGTGATGCCGCCAAAAGACCGGCGGATTCCGGGGCAAGATCAAGTCTGGCCGTATCCGCACCACGGATTATAACGGCAAGTCGATCAAGGGCAGGAATGGACAGACCAAATTCCGACACCATGACATCAAAAGTGCATAGCGCGTCTCGGTGACTCCAGAAAACGTCTTCAATATCAAAGGGGGCCGCATCATATCGTTCGGCCACACCGATAACTTCGGCCGGTGCAACAAACAGGATAACAGCACGCGGATCAAGAAACCGCCGGATCAGCCAAGGACAGGCAATGCGATCGACCTTTGGACGCGAACGGGTAACCCAGACTGTACGTCCCTGAGCATCGCGAGGAGGCAACTTTTCCGGTCTGATTACAGGCAAACCGGACGTCATCCAGTCTTCGAAGCCGCCTTCGAGATATTCTGACGAACACCCTTCGGCCCGAAGCCATGCCGCAGCCCCCTGACTGCGTTTGTGACCTGCCTGACAGATTACGATAGATGACATTCCGCCCAAGCGTGATGCCAGCTCAGGCAAGGCCTGATCATTTGTTCTAATTGCCCCGGGTATAAGGCGCGGATCGGCATTGAAATCTTCTTCGGACCGGACATCGAGAAGAACAGGGGCACGTGGAGTACCAATAATTTTGGAAAGTTTGTCGCTGGAAATTGCGTTGGGCGCAGACATGTGCGTTCCTCCTTTGCAGGCTTTAACTGGAACGCGATCTTTAGCTGGCGCCTCGTGGGGAGTTCGCGTTTCCCCATGACATGAGGAAACGATACCGTGATGAGATAGTCAAGGCCAAAGCAGTCGTGGCCGTAATTCTGAAAGATTCCCGGCCGATTTCACGGCTTGATATCACGCAGCACGCCATTGGGATCATCACTGCCCCGGTGATATTTAAACGTCCCGGTCGAAGTCCCGATCACATTGCCATCGGCGTTATAGGCGGTTGCTTCGGTAAAGACGATCTTGCGTCCGCCCCCCTGCTTTCGCGCAACCACACGCACGACACCGTCCTTGGCCATCCCGATGAAATTGGTGGTCAGCGACAGGGTCATGGTTTTGCGGACATTGCCCGCCACTGGGCAAAAACACACTGCATAGCCACATGCCGTATCCATCAAAGTGGTCAGAATCCCGCCATGCAAAATGCCGATGCGGTTGCGATGGAAATCCTTTAATTCAAGTTCGACCACCGCATGGTTTTCCGCCCATTCCACCAGCTTATAACCAAGATGATCCTGCACAGCACTGCCATTGGCCTGCTCATAGGCAAGGTTTTCGTCAATATCGGTCATGTGCGGGGGCCCTTGTTCTGAATGTTTTCCAAGCTATAGCAGATATCGCGCGATGCGAAAATCGCGCTGAATTTCGGGTATCTGGATCGGAAGAGTCGCACATTCCACGCCCCCTACAAAGCGATCAAACAGCATTTTTCATCGTAAAGAATCAATATTGTTGCGCAGCGCAACATTGAATAAATGTTTATTTTCAAATGATTAATGACATCGTTCTCCAATCAAGAACGGGATAGCAGTGAGGCGAGAATAGTCGGATGTAAACCCGTTTGGTATTTCTGAAATCACCAAAGACAAAGACGCTGTCGCAAAGGAATAAAGCCATGACGACGATTGCTTACAAAGACGCAACCAGCATTGAACGTGAAGTCCGTACCGGCTGGTTCACCAGCTTTGTTCGTGCCCTTCAGGTTGCTGTGATCATGAAAGCATCCCAGGCCAAAAATCACGCAGAACTGACTGCGGATTGGAACAAAGCATGGCGTCAGGTCGAGGGTTAATTCCCCCTCGCCAATGCTGGTTGCGACGATCTGCACATCACTGCACCAGTAAAGCTCTTGACGCTTCGGGTTGAACCACCGAAAACGGTTCCATGCAAAAGTTTGATATTGTAACGATCCGGCTTTTCGTCGCCATCGTGCGCGCCGGAAGCATCAATGAAGCCGCAAGGCGCGAACATATCGCAACCTCGGCTGTTTCACGCCGCATTGGTGAACTTGAAGCCATGCTGGGCGTCAAACTGTTGCGCCGCCTGCCACGCGGGGTCGAACCGACCGAAGAAGGCACGATCTTTGCCCGCTACGGCGAAAAGCTTCTGGGCGATCTGAACCATCTTTCCAATGAATTGCGCGATTTCAATGCCGGTGAAAAAGGCAAAATCTATCTTGCTGCTGTCACCTCGGCGATATTGACCGGACTTCCGGCCTTTCTGGCCGATTTTGAACGCGATTTTCCCCACATTACCGTCGATGTCCGCGAACTTACATCGCGCGAAAGTGCCGAGGCCGTGCGCGAAGGCCGCGCCGATCTTGCCATTCTGGCCGATAACAGCCCGCTTGGTAATCTGGCCCATGATGTGTTTTGCGATGATCCGATCTGGGTAGTCACCCCCAAAGGTCATCCTTTGATTCCCAATGCAGACAATCCCAAGCCGGTCAAATTCACCGAAGCTGCCAAATATGACATCATATCGCTGCATGAAGGCGGGGTGATTGATGATCTGATCTCTGAAGCCGCATCAAAGATCAAACTGGATATGCATCCCCATATCAAAGTTGTCCGGTTCGGATCCTTGCGTCAGATGATTGCAGCGGGACTTGGCATAGGGTTCCTGCGCAAAAGTTCGGTCGCTGGGTATCTGGGCCATATCGACATCGCCGGTGCGCCAATTGCCGATGACTGGGCCAAACGCCAATTACTCATTGCGCATGAAGGGGATGCCAATCTGACCAGTGCGGCACGATTGTTCCGGGACTATCTTTTGAAAAAGTCATCAGAAACCAGCTTTAAGCCGGTTTTGGGATAAGACCCGCCCGACGGATCAGATCATTCATGAAACGTGCGTTATGCCGACCGTGCCACCTGTTCGGACAATATGTCATGCCCGGTCGGGCCAAGCGGGACGGCCTGCCCGCCAAAGCGGACAACATGGCGTTCTGCCTCGGCCAGAATAAGGTCGGGAAGTTCTGCCCATTGACCGATTGGCGGCAAAATCTCGATTTCCTCGCCGTTCTTGGCATCAATCATTTCCGGTAAATCTTCACGGGCGTGCATTCCCCCACCGGCCAACATCGGCAGGATCAGGACGTTTTTGCGCGATCCGATATCACGCCAATCGGTAAGGGATGGTTTGCCTTCGATATTGCCGATGCACATTTCCGCACCACCACAGATACGCCCAAGGCGTTGACCAAACTGAATGGTTTCGGGCAAAGGTTCGGTCAGCGTTTTCAATCCATGCGGAACCAGAAACACCGACGTTTCATCCGCCTTCCAACCTTTACGCGCCATAGCTGCCCGCACATGTCGGGCGACCATTTCGTCAAATCCCGGAAGATTCAGGGCCGGTGGCAGCACAACCGCATCATGCAGACCTGCACGATCAAGATCACTTGGCAATTCTTCGGACACCAGATAGCCTTCGCTAAAGAACAGTGGAAAAACGATCAGACGCGCCGCGTCCCCTGCATTTTTCAAGGCATCCAGTTGGGATGAGAACGACGGATTGCTGCGCATATAGCCATGGCTGACCACCCCGTTCCAATCGGGTGCAACGATCCTGGCCAGATCACCTGCCGGATCACCGCCATTCCCGCTATTGCCATGCGACACCATCATCAGTGTTGGCATTTCAAATTTTGTCATGTCATGCCACCTCATCCGTATTGCGTTCATTAAAGCCTAGTTCGTATTACGCAGGACGCAAGGTGTTGGATCGCACAATCTGAAAATTATCGCGGCAAAATTTCTGATTTCATATTGCTATTGCACGAGATCCCAGCGTGGATGATCGCCAAACCGGTCATGGATAAATTCCACCAACAGCCGGATACGCGATGCCAGTTGTCGACTTGGCGGATACAGCAAATATAAAAACAGCTCTGCCGGGGCATACTCACACAGGACTGTCACCAAACGCCCGGTTTGCAGTTCCGGCCCGGCGATAAAAGTCGGCAATTCGGCAATCCCCAACCCGGCCAAAGCCGCATCGCGCAGGACTTCGGCATTGTTGCAGCAAAACACACCATTAACCTGAACCGCAGCCGGTCCGTTCGGCCCGGTCATTTTCCAACTCGCCCCAGATGGTAAGTTGCCATAATGCAAACAGGGCAGATGCGTCAGATCGCGCAAATCTTTGGGTTCGCCATATTCGCGGACAAAGTCAGGCGATGCGCACAAAACCCGGCGGACAGGAACAATTTCATGGTCAATAAGCGCCAATGTCTCGGACGGGCGACTGATCCGGACGGTCATATCAAACCCGTCGGCAACCGGATCAATGAAATGATCATCAAGGGCCAGTTCCACGCGTATATCGGGATAAGCCCGCGCGAACTCGACCAAAGCCGGTCCCAGATGCAGGGTGCCAAACGACATTGGCGCATTGATCCGGATATCCCCGGCGGGTTTATCACGGCTTTCACGAATGGATTCTTCCGCATCCCCCAAATCCGCCAAAATGCCCTTCGCCCGTTGGTAAAAGGCTTGACCCGTCGGGGTGACGGAAACCTGGCGGGTTGTCCGGTTTAAAAGCTGCACCCCCAAATCATCTTCAAGCGCTGCCACAGCCCGGTTCACTTGCGATCGGGATTGGCCAACCGTTCTGGCCGCTGCGGCAAAGCTGCCATCTTCGACGACGCGAATGAAGTTTTGCAGGCTTACCAGCTTGTCCATGATGATCGATCCCTGTGGTCAACAGCGCAAGATGACGCATGATTGTCGCATAACACGCAACGCTGTGGGTAATATTACGATAATTGTCTCATTTTGTGAAAAGGGTATTCTGTCTCCAACAGCAAACATCCTTATTGGAGGTTCAGATGATTATCAAAATAGATGCAGACACCCGTGGCCGTGCACAGTTTGGCTGGCTTGATTCCAACCACACCTTTTCGTTCGGTCACTATTACGATGCCAACCGCATGGGTTGGGGCCCGCTTCGGGTTATCAACGAAGACCGCGTTATTGCCGGTGCCGGTTTTGACACCCACGGCCACAAGGACATGGAAATCATTTCCTACGTTCTTGACGGTGCGCTTGAACACAAAGACAGCATCGGCACCGGATCAGTGATCCGTCCCGGACGCTTGCAACGCATGACGGCCGGAACCGGCATCCGTCATTCGGAATACAACCATTCCAAAACCGACCCGGTTCATTTCCTGCAAATCTGGGTCATTCCAGAAGCAGCCGGACTGGAGCCGGGTTACGAAGAAAAGGAAATCGCACGTAGCGATACCGGATCGGGTCTGACCCTGATTGGCAGCCGGGATGGTCGTGAGAATTCCGTCACCATTCATCAGGATGTCGATCTTTTTGTCGCCCACCTGAATGACGGTGAAACAGCCAGCCACAAGATCGAAAAAGGCCGCATTGCCTGGGTTCAGGTTGCCCGCGGCAGTCTGACAGTGAATGGCGAAACGCTTAATGCCGGTGATGGTGCCGCCATCAAAGACGAAGACGAACTTGTCTTTAGCAATGCCGACACCGCCGAAGCCCTTGTATTTGACATGGTGGCCTGAGCTGCGAAAACGCGCTCGCCATCTTCAGGAGACGTATTATGACTTCAAACATATCAACCCAGAAACCCCGCACGATCATTCCGGCCCTTGGCGGCCTATGGTCGGCTTTGGAACCGCTTTCCCCGGTTATTATCCGTGTCACCGCCGGTCTCTTGATGGTGCCGCACGGCGCACAAAAACTGTTTGGTGCCTTTGGCGGCTATGGCCTTGAAGGAACCGCAGGATGGCTTGAAAGCATTGGCTTTGTCCCGGGCTTTGCCTTTGCCCTTATGATTGGGCTTCTTGAATTTGTTGGCGGCTTGATGCTGACAGTTGGTCTTTTGACCCGCCCGGTTGCCGCAGCTGTCTTGATCTTTATGGCTGTTGCAGTCAGCACCCATCTTCCAGCCGGTTACTTCTGGAACGAAGGCGGATTTGAAATGCCCTTGATGTGGGCACTTCTGGCCCTGTCGGTTCTGATCCACGGTGGTGGGAAATTCTCGATTGATCGCAAGATCGGTTACGAATTCTGATCTGTTGAATATGCGATGACATACCAAAACGGGCCGTCTTCAAGACAGCCCGTTTTTTCATTCCGGTTTCGGATATTTAGCGCAGTATTGTTTTTAGATCATCGGTGCCTTCAGCAGAATCCCTAGAAGATTTATGCGCCGCATTCTGATCTGGTTTTGGCAACCTGATCACGAATTCTGCCCCGTCGATATAATCAGACGATAATGTCAGATCGCCATTGAAATCGTCTTGGATCAGTTTGCGACAGATCGGCAAACCCTGTCCGGTGCCGACACCACGTTCCTTGGTTGTGAAGAAATAATCAAAGATGCGGTCCCGCAATTCTTCTGGCACACCCGTTCCGCTGTCTCGCAGACGAATATAGATATTCGTGTCATCCGAGCTCACGGCAAGATCAATCCGGCCGCGCCGCTGTCCACTTTCCTTGATCGCCTGAGACGCATTGACAATCAGGTTGATCAGGGCCTGGGACAGATGGTTTCGACGGCCCTTTACCTCGACCAGATCGGTCTGCATCACCACTTCAAGATCGGCAATATGCTTGACCTGATTGCGGGTCAGCGTGATTGCCGTATCGATTTCTTCGGTGATCGAGATCAGTTCAACAATATCGGCGGCAGGATGGGCAAATTTTCGAATGCCGCGCACAATTTCAGCAACCCGGTCGAGCCCCTGAATACTTTCATCAATGGCCAGCGGAATTTCTTCGGACATGAAATTGATCTTGTCTTTATCAAGATTAAGCGTCGCCGGCGCCCCTGAATCATCGCGTTGAATGGCACGGACAAGCTCGGAAAAGCTGTCAGACAGAAATTCCAGATTGTTCTGGATATATTGTGCCGGTGTATTGATTTCGTGCGCCACGCCACCTGCCAATGTTCCCAATGCATGCATTTTGGCATAATCGGCGGCTTCTTCGATGACTTCCTGTTCCTGACGCGCTTTTTGTGCCGCGATGTCAGCAGCAAACATCCGTTGGCGTTGGCGGATCATAAACCCGCCCAAAAGCCCCATGACAACGACACCGGTAAAGAACAAATAGGACAGGGTCTCAATATCGGACTTAACACCGCTAATGTTATTGGCATTATAGTCCGATACAAAATTCGTTGTTCGAACGACAGCCTCCTGAAGGGGACCATCCATCTGCTCAAGCAGGCGATAAAGTTCGCTGAGCTTGGTTTGCGGATCTTCTGCCTTGGCAAGGGCCACATCAATTTTTTCGATTTGCGCTTCAAGCAACTCGATCATTGCCAGAACTTCGGGAATGGAAAAAAGGACTTTAAAACCATCCCCGTCGCGCAGCAAATGGGCCCGGCTTACAAGGATTTCATAATCAAGCAGGATTTTTTCAACGGCTTCGTCATGCATGCCTGCACGGCCAAGAGCTGCTTCAATATCGCGCTGCACGACAAAATACTGGCGCTGAATCTGGAAGACTGCCCAGACAAAGTTTTCACGGTAATTGAACCGCTCATCTTCAAGCTGCCGGACAATTGCCGTCGACAAAATAGCATACAGGGCCACAAACAGGACCAAACCGACAAACATCGGTCGTCCTGATGTGCCAAACAGGAAGTCTTTAATTCTGCGCATCAACCGACTTCACTTGCCAAACGGAATATGACCAATAGCTGTCGGTTTGAAACCGTACGTCCGAATCATAGGGGAAAATCACCCAGAACGGCCCCTTTTCGCGGATCGACATTTCGGCATCATTGAGATGATAGGTCAGGATCGCGCCATCTTCGCGCAACACATTGGTCGGGACCATCACACTGTAATCATTGAGTGCTGAAACGCTTACAGTGTCGGAATCGATCCCGTGCGTCTCAAACAGTTCCTTGAAGGAAACCCCGCGAAACTTTTGCACACCTGTGGTCCAGGGTGTTGAGGTATAGAATTCGGTCGCAGGCATTTCCATGAGTTGTTCCATGGAAAGCTTAATGACGCTGCCATCCGCTTTTGTCATGCTGAGCGTTCCACCGGCAATTGCAGGTGTCACAAACAAACCGATGATGCTCGCCACCATTACAAGCAGCTTCGTACCGATTTTCATCTTCATATCCACGCTCCATTACATGTGGAAAGAGAGCTCACGACCATTAGGAATCGCAATGCCTGTGAGGCCATTTTAGCGGAACTTTTGATCATCCAGAAGCACTTAGCGGCATGAAAGCCGTTGCTTCCCATTCTTCAAGTGGCACCGGACTGCCAAAATGGAACCCCTGCAACTCGGTAATACCGTAAATTCGCAGTTTTTCGGCGAGTTTGGCGCTTTCAATCCCCTTGGCCGAGATCGAAAGGCCCATTTTTGAACAGACCTGTGCGATCCATTCGACAAAGGCATCATCAAGAAAATCGGACATGCAACCGCGCACCAGATCCCGGTCAAGTTTAATCCCGGCAAATACTTCGTGGCGCAGCAGTTCAAGCGAGTTGTTGCCCGATCCGAAATCGTCAATCAGAAGCGCAATACCGCGCTCGCGCAATCGACTGGCACTGGCCAGCAGATCATGATCATTTGGCGTGATCTGACGTTCCGGAACTTCGTAGGTCACCCGCACACCGCGCATACGCATTTTTTCATAGAACCGCACGATCAGTTCCATAAATTCCGGCGTCTTAAGCGAATATGTCGAAAGATTGACCGCAAGATTGGCGCTGTCACCCATCACCGCACGATAGCGCGGGGCCTGATCGACCATAAGCGCCATCAACTGACTGGTCAGGCGATTGATCACCGGATGGTCGCGACACGTTTCGAAAATCTCGTCAATGCCATAGTCTTTTTCAAGCAACGGCATACGGCACAGAACCTCGCCACCACACAGTGCAAGGTCACTGGCCCGATAGCGCGGCTGCAGAACGGTCCGAAAATCGGCACGATCAATAGCCGCATTCACCATCATCGGCGACAGACCGAATACAGGTTTGGCAACCGGCACTTTGCTTTGGATCACCCGGTCCATCGCATCCTTGAGAACCGCAACCGAAACCGGCTTTGCCAGAACACGGGTTACCATTGCCTGATTGATCGCCTCGCGCAGGGAAATGCTTGATACATTTCCAGACAGCAGCATACGACCGACCGTCGGGGCCATCCGCGCAGCCTGTTTTAGAAATGAAATCCCGTCGAGAGTCGGCATCACAAGGTCGGCAATGATCAAATCGGTCCGGTCGCGGTTCTGCGACAACCAATCCAATGCCAACTGCCCGTCGGTGAAGGTGATGAATTCAAAGCTGTTTGACAGGGTGCGACGCACCGAAGCCAACAGTTTTTCATCATCATCAACCATCAGAATGACGGGACGCTTATTGCCGACCATTGCCATAAATGGACAACCTCATACTTCCAAAACAAAGTGAACTTCTGCGTCAAATCGCCCCGGATCGCGGTGTCATGCAAGCAAGGCTTTGAAGCGTCCGAGAATAGTGTCAGACTGCCTGTGTCCGATATCCCCATTTGAGGAGGGCGCTTTTTGATGGCTGCGGAAAAGTCGGTCCGAATTGCCTTTGTTGATGATGACGAACATCTTTTGTCGTCCCATCGGCGGAACTTTGGCCGTCTGCGGCCCGAATGGGATGCGGTCTATTTCAATGATCCATTGAACGCACGCGATGTCATTTCTGAAGACCGCAGCATCAATGCTGCCATCCTTGATATCCATATGCCCGGAATGACCGGGCTGGAATTGGCCGCCGAATTGCGGACCCATCGACATGATTTGATCATTGTCATGTTAACCGGCTATGCCGATCTGCAATCGGCACTTCTGGCCGTCAATGAATTGGGCGTCTTTCGATTTTATCCAAAGCCAACCACGCTTCAGGCCATGCTTGAAGGCATTGAAGGTGAAATCGAAAGCCGGGCGGGTCAAAGCGAAGAAACACTGCCGACCGACTTTCTGGATCTTTTGGAACTGGGTGTCATCGCGGTTGATGACAGCCTTTCAATCTTGCACATGAATGCGCAGTCCGCTGAAATCATGCGCCGGTCATCGCTTGTGCGGTCGGGCACGCAAGGACGGCTGGTGGTTGATCCGGCACCGGAAGGACTAAACGCATTTCTGAACCCGCCCGCCAATCAGGCCCCGCGTGCACAGCAAAGCTTCTCGCTTGAACGTGATGAGGAAAAACTGTCGTTTTTGATCCGGCGCGTTCCGAAAAAGGCTGATGGCAAAACAACTTTCATGGTGATCCTTGTCGATCCGACCCAACAAAAACCACCGGCGATTGATGACTTGATGGATCTGTTTGGTCTGACCCGATCAGAAGCAAAACTCACCCAAAAACTGGCCGAGGGACTTGCACTGGATCAAGCGGCCGAACTTGTTGGCATCTCACACAGTTCTGCACGGACCTATCTGAAAACCATCTTTGCCAAGACCGGTGTGAACCGGCAACCACAATTGATGAAAACGGTGCTTTCAGCGATTCCATCCCTGCGTTAAGCATATGAAAATCAATAAAAACAATCCACTATCCGACCAAAGATCAAAACATAAGTGCTTGAAAAACACCCAAACTCCTCTACCCTGAGTTAAATTCATATTGAACGGGACATTGATGGTGTGGGGGCATCAGGGTTGGCTGGGGCAAAATTCAACGCAAATCAGACATCTGAGATTTTCCAACACGTCCTTTGTGGATATTCCCGATTTAATCGCCGCTTAAAATGCCTTTGCAGCCTGATGCTGGCCAGTGTTGCGATCATCATCCTGTCCCCGGCGATGCTGATCATTTCTGCCCTGCTTTATGGGTTTGGGTTCATCAACCCGATTTTCACCCAACAACGTGTCGGTCATAACGGGCAGGTTTTCACCATCTTTAAATTCCGCACGTTGCGGGATCAAACCTGTCGACCGGTTTGCGGTTTTCAGTCCCGCTTGGCAAAGGCTTTCACATCCGCGCTTCGGGTCAGTGGGTTTGATGAATTACCGCAACTTTTCAATATTTTGCGCGGTGAGATGGCGCTGATCGGGCCACGCCCGCATAGCATTGCTGATCATGTCCTGTTTGCCAGCAGCATACCGGGTTATGAAGCCCGCCTTGCGGTAAAGCCGGGCATAACCGGCTGGGCACAAGTCTGTGGCTGGCGCGGGCCGGTTCGGACGTTTGAGCATCTTGATGCACGGGTCCGCCATGATCTGGTCTATATCAAACATGGGCATGTCGCGTTTGACGGGGCAATCGTTATCGCGACCGTGCTGCTTCCAATTTGGTCCGCCATCAAACGGATCAAACTGCCCCGCCAAACGGTCCGCGACCTGAAACATAATGCTCGCCAATGTGATGGACGGATCGCGTAATGCAGGGATCGGGCATATCAATGATCTGCGCGCGTCTTTTGCCTGTTTTGATGTTCTGTGCCGCAAATCTTCTTTGCCCAATCGCATCTGCCAATGCGCAAACCCGCCAACAGACCACAAACAACACGATGCCGCCCGTGGATGAAACCGGCATTCGATTGGGGCGTTTCTTGCTTTCGCCGGCCATCACCAGCCGGGCGCAATATGACGACAACATCTTTCTGTCCGAAAACGGGGCAACATCCGATGTGATCACGACCATTGCCCCGCGCCTGACCCTTCAGGGCGACTGGCGGGTGTTTCATCTTCATCTTGCTGCGGGTTCGGAATTGGGGTTTTTCGCCGATTCTAGGGATGACGATTATCAGGATATTGACCTGAAAGCTGCGGCAAGCCTTGATCTGGGACCCTCATCGATTGAAGGGGCGATTGACTGGAAACAATCCCATGATGCCCGTGGCGGTAATGATGTCCCGAGCGGGGCGACGGAACCGGTGATTTATCGCGATGTCATTGGCCAGCTTGGCGGACGCTACGCGACAAATGACCTGCACTATGAAACGTCACTTGCGATCCGGCGGCTTGAATTTGATGACAGCATCGCCCTTGATGGATCGGCGATCAGAAATGATGACCGTAACCGCATCGAAAGCCGCGAAACAGTGCGCGCCCTTCTTCCCCTTGACCTTGGGCGCGAAGCCTATGGCGAGATCACGTTAAACCAGCGCCAATATGACCGGGTACCCGACGATACCGGTCTTGTCCGTGATTCCAGCGGTTTTCAGGTCCTTGGTGGATTGCGGCTTGATCTGACAGATCTGATCAAGGGCGATCTTGCGGCAGGATGGATGAGCCAAAACTACGCCGATCCGGCCTTTGGCAACATCAATGATTATACCCTCCGCGCTGATATTGACTGGTCTGTCACCCGCCTGACCGATCTTACCTTTACTGCATCACGCGCGGTGCGTGAAACCACCGTTACCGGTGCCAGTGGTATTGTCGGATTTGATATCGGGGCCGGCATATCGCATGAATTGCGCCGTTGGCTTCAGATTGGTGCAAACGCCCATTACAGTGACGAGGAATTCCGCCAAACCACCCGGCGGGATCGCACAAGCCGCCTTGGATTGAACATGTCCTATCACGTGAACCGCCATGCGTGGATTGAGGGCGGGATCAATCATGACCTGCGCCTTTCGAACAGCGCAGGCAACGATTATCGCCGTTTTCAAACCCGGATCAGCCTAAAGCTGGAGATGTAAATGACCATCGCCACCCCCAAGCCATTCAACCGATCCAGCCGCCTTTTGGTCGCAACCCTGGCTGTGCTGTTCGTCCTTATGGTCTGGCCGGGACATCTGATCGCCCAAACCATCTATGCGATTGATAGTGGCGATACGGTCCGCGTTACCGTTTTTGGCGAACCTGATTTGTCGGGCGAGTTTACGGTTGATGCGCAAGGGCGGCTTAACCTTGCCCTGATCGGGCCGGTCCCTGTGCGCAATCTGACGGCGGATCAAACCCGCATCCTTATCCATGACGCCTATCAGGACGGCTATTTGCGCCATCCCGATATTGCGGTCGAGATTATCGCATTTCGTCCCTTCTTCATTCTGGGCGAGGTCAATCAACCCGGCTCCTATAAATACGTGCCCGGCATGAATGTTTTAAACGCCATTGCCGTTGGCGGGGGCATCACCTATCGCGGCGATGAAGACGATATCGAAATCCTGCGCGGCAATGACAGTAACCGCATCTCCCTTCCCGCCACCCTTGCCACCATCGTTATGCCCGGCGACATTGTGCGGATTGCCGAACGGTATTTCTAACCCCCTTGCGAAGTGAATCTTTACCTTCGCCACTGATCCGTGATGAAATCAGGTTTGCGCATCCACCGCGCCAACAACAAACACAATAAACCATTTGCCCCACCAATTTGCCCCATACGGAGTTCTTCACACATGTCCGGGAAACCCCAAATGCGCCACGGCGGTCGTATTCTGGTTGATCAACTGGCCCTGCACGGGGCGGAACGCGTCTTTCTTGTGCCCGGCGAAAGCTATCTTGCGGTGCTTGACGGCCTTGTTGATCACCCTGATATCGAACCGATCATTTGCCGTCAGGAAGGCGGGGCCGCCATTATGGCCGAGGCCTATGGCAAGCTGACCAATAAACCCGGCATTTGCATGGTAACCCGTGGCCCCGGTGCGACCAATGCGTCGGCGGGCGTGCATGTCGCCCATCAGGACAGCACACCGATGATCCTGCTTGTCGGGCAGATCGGCCGTGACATGGTCGACCGCGAAGCCTTTCAGGAAGTCGATTACCGCAAGATGTTCGAACCCCTATGCAAATGGGTCGGGCAGATTGATGATATCAATCGCATCCCGGAATATCTTAGCCACGCCTATCACATTGCAACATCGGGCCGTCCGGGCCCTGTGGTTCTGGCCCTTCCCGAAGACATGCTGTCTTCACGTGCCGAGGTGCCCGATGCCAAACCCTATGTCCCGATCGAAGCCAAAACTGCCTCCGAAGACGTTTCAAAGTTCCGCGATGCTCTAAGCAAAGCCAAACAACCGATCATGATCGTTGGTGGTGGCGGATGGACACGCGAGACCACTGAAAACCTTAAATCGTTTGCGAAACGAAACAATGTTGCAATCGCCACCAGTTTCCGCTGTCAGGACTATATCCCCAACAGCCACAGCCACTTTATCGGCGATGTCGGCATCGGGATTAACCCCAAACTGGCGACGTTCATCCGCGACAGCGACCTTGTGATTCTGGTTGGGTCGCGCATGGGTGAAATGACCAGCAGCGGCTATAGCTTGCTTGATATTCCCTGCCCGACACAAAAACTGATCCATGTTTACAGCGGACCGGATGAATTGGGCCGGGTCTATCGCCCGGATATCGCAATTAACGCATCCCAGCGATCCTTCATCCGCGCCATTGCCATGATGGAACCCGTCGATGGCAGTGCCCGCGAAGACGCCATTGAAACCGCCCACGCGTCCTATCTGGCATTCTCGACCCCGGTTGAAACACCCGGTGATGTGAAAATGGCGCATGTGATTGCCGAACTTCGTGAAAAGCTGCCCGATAATGCGATTGTCACCAATGGGGCTGGCAATTATGCCGCCTTCTTGCATCGCTTCTTCCGCTATCGCGATTATCGCACCGAACTGGCACCTACGTCGGGATCGATGGGATATGGTTTGCCAGCATCGGTTTCGGCCAAACTTGCCCATCCGGATCGGACTGTTGTGTGTCTTGCCGGTGATGGATGCTTTTTGATGCATGGGCAAGAATTTGCCACCGCCGTTCAATACGGGGCGAATATCATAACCATCGTGGTCAATAACGGTATGTTTGGCACCATCCGCATGCATCAGGAACGCAATTATCCCGGCCGCGTATCGGGCACCGAAATCCAGAACCCAGATTTTTCCGCCTATGCCGTTGCCTTTGGTGGATACGGTGAAACCGTCACCAAGACCGAAGATTTCGGCCCGGCCTTTGAGCGCGCAGTGGCCGCAAACAAACCGGCCATCCTTGAAATTCAGGTCGACCCACAGGCCCTGACCCCGATCAAAACCCTTGATCAGATCAGGGCGGGAAGCTGATTATTTCGGAAATGCAATGGTTAAGATCAGCCTTTCGAAAGGCTGATCTCGCCACTTTCAAGCCCGGCTTTAAGCGCATCAACCGCCTCGGCCAGCTTTTCGTCAATGACATGCAAATAAGCCGTCCAGTCTGACAGCTTGGAAAGTTCTTCCTTACCATCGGAAATACCGCGAAGCCCGATGAGCGGCACATCAAACTTGTGACAGACCCGCAAAATGGCAAAGCTTTCCATATCGACCATATCGGCATCAATGACGTCATAAGCCGCCCCGGAAACCACATTGGCCCCGGTCGACAGACGTGCTTCGCGAATGCCCGGAATGCGCAATGCCATTTCGATCTCGGCAGGCAAATCAACAAACGGCGTGCAGCCCTTCTCAAAGCCCAGAACGGACGCATCCATATCGCGGTAGGACACTGATATCGCCTGATAAACCTCGGCCTGCTCCAACGTTCGCGATCCGGCCGATCCAAGCGTGACCACCAAATCCGGCAAATCACCGGATAACTTCAGCTCCGTCAGCGCAGCCGTCAGATTAATCGCAGCCTCCACCGGCCCAACCCCGATCATCAACGGCGTAAACCGCTTTTTGAGGAAATCCCCATATTCCGCCGGTGCCGCCATGGAAAACAGAACGTTATGGCCTGCAAGATTGTGGAGATAGCCGCGCATGATGTTCTTTCCCGTTCCCAGCTTTAAAGACAGGGCAGAATAACCGCAGTTGCGCAAAATGGCAGCCCCAAAAGGACCAACGCGAACATAAACTAAGGGGAAAGTGGCGCACCCGACTGGATTCGAACCAGTGGCCTTTGCCTTCGGAGGGCAACGCTCTATCCAGCTGAGCTACGGGTGCGCAATATGTGGGACCACGACTGGATCAAGTGGCCCGAGCGGTTTGGGTGATACAGGTTTTATCCCGGTCGGGCAAGGGTTTTTGAGGGCCCCGCCACAGGTTCTATTCACCCTGAACTGTCACAAACAATAGAGCCCGACGGTTAAGCAATTCTTGCCAGGCGACATTGCCAATCAGCTTTCAACATCGCGGCGTTCATAGGGATCGCGCACCACCCATGTGCCGTTCCATTCGCGGTCCTGTTCGCGACGTTCAAGCCGTTCCATCCGGTTCATCATCAGCTGGGCGGCAAAGTCGCTATCGTCAAATTCGATCACTTCTTCAAAAAGCGGACGGGCGTTGTCAAACGCACCTTCGCGGTAATGGGCCATCGCGGTTTCATATTTGGTCCGCCAATTGCGGCGTTCATCGGTCAATTGCCCGCCCTGTGCGAGAACTTCGTAAAGGAAGACGACCTTTTCCGTACCAAGAAGCACAACATGATCAAGATCGCGCATTTCGATCTCGCCCGCGGCCATGTTTGCCGTTTCGTGGGAGGCAAGAATTTGCGTGCCATAGACCCGGTTAGCCTTTTCCAGACGGTTGGCATAGTTCACGCAATCGCCAACCACCGTATAGGCGCGTGATTTGTCCGTTCCGATGGAACCGACAACCACCTCGCCCGTCGCAACGCCGACACGGATATCAAGCCCGTGATCCCCGATCAGATCGGCATATTTGGTTTTAAGCGCGTTAAACCGTGCGACCTGTTCAAGGGCCGCCTGACAGGCATGACCGGCATGGGCGTTTTCACCGCAAAATGGTGCGCCCCAAAAACCGATAACCCGATCCCCGATGAAGTTATCAATGATGCCACTATGATTGGCGATCGGTTCGGTCATCGCGGTCAGATAGTCATTAAGGAAATCAACCAGCTTTTCCGGCGGGGTATGTTCGGCCAACCAGTCAAAGCCGGTCAGGTTCACCACACTGACCGTCATCACGCGCTTTTCGGATGTCTCAAGTGCTGTTTCCTGATTAAGCAGATTATTGATCACTTTCGGATCGACATATTTGCCAAACCGTTCGCGCATGCTGAACCGAACGCGCAATTCGCGCGACATCCGGTTAAACGCATCGGCCAAACGGGCAAAGTCGCCCTTGCCCTTGAAATCAAGGCTGGTATCAAGCTTGCCGGACTGGATGCTGTTGAGCGCATTGGTGGTTTGACGTACCGCCACCACCACCGCATGGGCCATATAATAGGCCAGCGAAACGCCAATGATCACAGCGACCAGCATCATGATGAATTCGGCCTGGATCAGGAAATCTTCTCTTTTCGAGACATTTTCCACTGTATCGGCCGAATATTTTTCCAGCAGCAAAATCTCGTTGCGCAGATCAAGAACGATGCTGCGATGAAGGCCACGGACAATGTTTTCCTGTCGCTGGGCATCAAGAATATCCCCATCATCAACCCGGCTGAGCAGGCGTTCAACCCCCATGGAAAACTGGGCTGAGACATCTGCGAATTCGCGCATCTTCACATCAAGATCAAGCAAAACCCCCTCTTCGAAATGCCCCGCTGCCTGCGCCCGGCCAAGGGCGGCAAAGGTAAAGGATTTGCGGAAGGCCTGTTCGATCTGGGTTTGTTTGGCATCGATTTCGATTTCAATGCCGTTCAGAAGCGGCGCATGGGAGCCATCATTTTCAACAACCCGCATATAACGATCAAGAAGCGAGATTTGTTCAAGCTGCCGCGCACGCACGTCGGAAAGCGAATCCTTAACCGGGGTGACATAGCGCGAAACGGCTTCAAGATCGCCATTAATGCCAAGGGACTGGATTACAGAGAACCCGGTGGCCACAACAAGCCACACGACAAAAAACGCCGCGACACCCAGGAACTTCGCCCGAATGGTCCTTAGCATGCCGTTTCCAATCCTCCGATTATATGACGTTGCGTCATGATGTTGGCATATCGGGACGAAATAGCGGTTCGACAACCCGGCTTATGCGCTGCAACTGTTTAAAAATGCTACCTGATCACCGATCAACGGTCAAAAAGCAATCATGATCCGCCACAGGAATAATTTTCTGCTGTGTCGCTTTGTGTGACCCAACGGCGAATATCATCAATCACCGCCGGACCGTTTAAATCCCGTAACAGCATGTGATATCCGGTTTCATAAAGACACCGGTGATAGCTTGGCAAAGCCAAACCCGCCAATTCAGCATCAAGGGCCGCCACCGCATCGGGGGGAATAACCTGATCCTGCACACCTGAAAGCAACAAGGTGCGCACCGTCATGTCAGATGCCCGTTTGTTGGCCAGATCCATCAAATCGGCAACACCGTCCACCAGATCAATCCGGACCGCAGACATCATATAACGATCCCGCGCCAATCGGCGCAGCATATCGATATTGTCTGATGGCCAGATATCCAGTCCCTGTCCGGTCAGTGGCAACCAAGGCAGACTGTGCGACAGCATCGACAGCGGGGCTGTTTGATACCATGGCATCATATCCCGGTTCCAAACCGCCGGTGCGACCAGAATAACCCCGTCCATCAAATGCGGGCGGGTCGCGGCTGTGACAATCGCCACCGCCCCGCCCATCGAATTGCCCATTAAATAGATCGGCTTGTCCGGGTAACGCGCGCGCAGCAATGCCAAGACATCACTGGCATCATTGACCATGCTGGCCGCCCCCGCCCAGAACGGGCGGCTTTTCGTGCGGCCAAATCCACGCTGATCAAAGGCATAAACCGCAATCCCGGTCGGGCCAACCTGATCGCCAAATTCCATAAAGGCATTGGCGTAATCCCCCATCCCGTGCAGGGCAAGGATCACCGCATCGGGCTCCTCAAGATCGCCCCAGCTTTGAAGCGGAAGTACACTGCCGTCACTTGCCTGAAAGGCCGTTTCACTTAACCCCGTTTGTGCAACCGGTGGTCCGGCGGGACGCAATGTTGGCGCACAGGCAGATAGCATGCCCGCCATCAGGCCAAGCAGCAAATAGCGCATCACAAAGGTGACAAGGGACTGAGACGACACAAAACACCGGCGCAAAATAAGCATCGACTCCAAAGACAATTAGAATTCAGGATCAATCAGTTAAGACCATAAAGCAAACCCCCGCAACATATTGCAGGGGTTTGAACATAACCATTACGGCGATTGGCGATGGCCAGATAAATCAGGCCGCCTGCCCGGCCCGCAACTTGTTGTTGTCGCGGGTCAGCATCAGGAAGATGTCTTCCAGATCGCCTTCTTCGGTCGACAGATCCTTGATCGCCAGACCACAACCATGGATGGCCTCAAGAATTTCGGTCATCTGGGTGTTGCTGGGGCGGTAATGAAGGGCAATCTGATTTTCAGATTTAAGTTCTGCCCCCCACGGTGCCAATGCATCGGGGACCGCATTCAGTTCGTTATTGACCGTCAGAACCAGTGTTTTGTGATCAATCCGGCGCAGAAGGCTGCGTTTATCTTCATGGGCAATGACTTTGCCCTGATTGATAATCGCGATTTCATCACAAAGCTCTTCAGCTTCTTCAAGATAATGCGTGGTCAGAACAATGGTCACACCGGCCGCATTCAATTCTTTGACATAGGCCCAAAGCTGCTGACGCAATTCAATATCGACACCGGCAGTCGGTTCATCAAGAACCAGAACCGGCGGGGTATGAACCATCGCCTTACCAACCAGAAGACGGCGACGCATCCCGCCCGAAAGCGATCGGGAATACGAGTCTGCCTTGTCTGCCAGGCCCAAAGCAGCCAGAATCTCGTCCGTGCGGCGTTCGCGTTTGGGCACGCCATAGAGGCCAGCTTGCAATTCCATCACCTGACGCGGGGTGAAAAACGCATCAAGATTTAACTCTTGGGGAACGATCCCGATGGCACTGCGCGCAGAACGCATTTGCGCTTCGATATCATAGCCCCAGATTTTTGCCGTCCCGTCGGTCTTGGTAACAAGACCCGCCAAGATATTGATAAATGTAGATTTTCCAGCACCGTTCGGCCCCAGAAGGGCAAAAAACGAGCCGCGTGGGATTTTCAGCGATACGTTATCAAGGGCAAGTTTTTCACCATTTGATCCCGTATAGACCTTTGTCAGCCCTTCGACTTCGATGGCATAGTCGGGCATTGCAGTCATATGTCAGTGATCTCCACTCTTTTCCGCGCCGCTCGTTTGCGCTAAGACCATGGAGCGCCATGAGCATGCGGAAGTATTGATTGAATATGCGCAATCGGTATCATTCCCGGGAAACCGGGGTCAATGCTAACCACATCGCGTGGCCAATCCCGATGGTCACACATGCCTTAAACCGGCAAACTTGGAACTGGATATATGAAGATCACCGAAGAAATCAAAGTGGGCACCCTAAATATTGCCTGTGACGGCGGCAAAGGTCACCTTGGCCACCCGACCGTCTACCTCAATCTTGAGGAAAAGGGCGAGGTGGTCTGCCCCTACTGCTCGAAAAAATATATCTTCGACAAATCCCAGGCCGATCACGCAGCCCACTAATCCACTACGCCCGTTTTCGGGTACAGTATAAGCCAGAGGCGGACGGCCAAGGTCGCCCTACTCTGCGCGGGTCAACTTTCTGTCGCCAGCCTATGCTGTCGTGAACGCCATCACGGCCAATCCACGGGGAACTTCCATGACGTCTTCTTCGCCCACGCTGAACAGCTATCGCGCCCTTCCGGACCCGGATGGGCATTTTGGTAATTTTGGCGGACGTTTTGTCGCCGAAACCTTGATGCCGCTGATTCTGGAACTGGAACAGGCTTATAAAGACGCCAAAAGTGACCCCGCGTTCAAAAAAGAGATGGATTACTATCTCAAGCATTACGTTGGCCGCGCAAACCCGCTGTATTTCGCCGAACGCCTGACCGAGCATCTCGGTGGTGCAAAGATCTATTTCAAACGCGAAGACCTGAATCATACAGGCGCGCACAAGATCAACAATTGCATCGGCCAGATCCTGTTGGCCAAGCGTATGGGCAAAACCCGCATCATTGCCGAAACCGGTGCCGGTCAGCATGGCGTTGCGACCGCAACGGTCTGTGCGCGCTTTGGCCTGCCTTGCACGGTCTATATGGGGGCGAAAGACATCGAACGTCAGTCGCCCAACGTCTTTCGCATGAAGCTTCTGGGTGCCGAAGTCAAACCGGTGGTGTCCGGATCGCGTTCGTTGAAAGACGCGATGAACGAGGCACTGCGCGACTGGGTTACCAATGTCGAAGACACGTTCTACATCATTGGAACGGCTGCAGGACCGCATCCCTATCCGGAACTGGTGCGTGATTTCCAGTCCGTGATCGGTATTGAAGCCCGCGAACAGATCCTTGAAGCCGAAGGTCGCCTGCCAGATCAGATTATTGCCGCTGTTGGCGGTGGATCAAACGCCATTGGCTTGTTCCACCCGTTCCTTGATGACAAGGAAGTCGAAGTGGTCGGGGTCGAGGCCGCAGGCCATGGCATCCATACCGGCAAACATGCTGCCAGTCTTTCGGCCGGCAAACCGGGCGTTTTGCATGGCAACCGCACCTATCTTCTGATGGATGATGACGGGCAGATCAAAGAAGCCGACTCGATTTCGGCCGGGCTGGATTATCCCGGAATCGGACCGGAACATAGCTGGTTGAAAGATATCGGGCGCGCACGCTATGAGCCGATTGGCGATAAGGAAGCGCTCGAAGCTTTTAAGATTTGTTCGGAACTTGAAGGCATTATCCCTGCTTTGGAATGCAGCCATTCCATCGCACAGATCATCAAAGAAGCGCCTAAAATGGGCAGGGACAAGATCATCCTTATGTGTCTGAGTGGCCGGGGTGACAAAGACATCTTTACCGTTGCCGAAGCACTGGGAGTAGAATTGTGAGCGAAGCCATCATCGGCGGCCAGGACCGCATCGCCAAACGTTTCGCCAAGCTCAGGGAAGAAGGCCGCGCCGGTCTTGTCACCTTTATCACCGCAGGTGACCCGGACCCGGAAACATCGTTTGAAATCCTGAAACAATTGCCAGAAGCCGGTGCCGATATCATCGAACTTGGCATGCCGTTCACCGATCCGATGGCCGATGGCCCTGCCATTCAGGAAGCATCAAACCGCGCATTGGCCGCGGGCATGCATATGCGCAAGACGCTATCGCTGGTGCGCGGGTTCCGTGATCAGGATCATGAAACGCCAATCATTCTGATGGGCTATTACAACCCGATTTACATCTATGGCGTTACTGAATTTCTTGAAGATGCGCGCAATGCCGGTGTTGATGGTTTGATTGTTGTCGACCTTCCGCCGGAAGAAGATGCCGAGCTGTGTGTGCCGACCGTGGAAAAGGGACTTTCCTTTATCCGTCTGACCGCACCGACATCCGATGACAAGCGTTTGCCGAAACTTGTTCAGAATACATCCGGCTTTGTTTACTATGTGTCGGTTGCCGGGGTGACCGGTGCCGGTTCGGCAAGCAATGACCAGATTATCGAAGCAATGGCGCGCCTGCGTCGCCACACCGATCTGCCGATTGCAGTCGGTTTTGGCATCAAAAGCGCTGCTCAGGCTGCTGACGTTGCCAAACAGGCAGATGCCGCCGTGGTTGGTTCGGCAATTGTATCAAAAATTGCCGAAAGTCTTGACGAAAACGGCAAGGCCACCGATAAGACCGCCTCTATGGTTACCGGCCTTGTCCGCGAACTTGCAAACGGGGTCCGAAACGCACGCAAATAAGCTTGTGCTGCGTTTGTAAAAGAACCGATATAGACAGAACCTAAGGATCAGTATCCGATATGTCGTGGCTGACTGAATTCGTCCGTCCAAAGATTCAAAAACTTGTTCGCCGTACAGATGTGCCCGAAAATCTCTGGCATAAATGTAAATCCTGCGAACAGATGATCTTTCACCGTGATCTGGCAAAGAACAATCATGTTTGCCAGCATTGTGGTCATCACATGCGGATTTCCGCCAAGGACCGTCTTGAGCTCCTGTTTGATGGGGGTAAATACCAAACCATCGAACTGCCGAATGTTCCGGTCGATCCGCTGAAATTCCGTGATCAGAAAAAATATACCGAACGCCTTAAAACGGCACAGGCCAAAGCAACCTATAAGGATGCGCTGGCGGTTGCCCATGGCGAGGTTGGTGGTCACGCCACTGTTATTGCCGTTTTTGACTTCTCCTTTATGGGTGGGTCAATGGGCATCGCAGTTGGCGAAGGCATCGTTGCGGCGGCCGAACTGGCAACCGTACAGGACGCCGCGCTGATCATTGTCCCGGCATCGGGCGGTGCGCGTATGCAGGAAGGCATTCTTAGCCTGATGCAGATGGCCCGCACCACGGCCGCGATCGAGAAGGTCAAGGAAAAGGGCCTGCCCTATTTCGTGCTTCTGACCGATCCGACCACCGGCGGTGTTTCGGCATCCTTTGCCATGCTCGGCGACATTCAGATTGCAGAACCGGGCGCACAGATCGGCTTTGCCGGACGTCGTGTGATCGAAAGCACCATTCGCGAAAAGCTGCCTGATGATTTCCAGACCGCCGAATACCTGCTTGAGCACGGTATGGTCGATATGGTTGTCTCGCGCAACGAGCTGAATGCGACCTTTGGCCGTTTGATCGACATGATCCGCCGCACCAAACCGGGTGCAAGCGTGGTTCCGATCAAGGATGCCAAGGGCAAAGCAGACAAGCCTGCGAAACCAAAAAATCTGAGTGCGGATAAGTAACTTGGCGCGCAGCGACGCGATTCTTGCCCGTCTTGGCAAGCTGCACCCCAAAGTTATCGACCTTTCGCTTGGGCGGATTACCCGGCTTTTAGAAAAGCTTGGTAATCCGCACCTTGCCCTGCCGCCGGTCATTCATCTGGCGGGCACCAATGGCAAAGGCTCCACCCAGGCCTATCTGCGCGCCATCTATGAGGCCGCCGGATTACGGGTTCATTGTTCGACATCCCCGCATCTTGTGCGCTTTCACGAACGCATCACCCTTGCCGGTGAGATGATTTCCGAAGACGCCCTGTGTGACCTGCTTGAAGAAGTCGAGGCGGTCAATGGCAACGAACCCATCACGTTTTTCGAAATCACGCAGGCCTCGGCCTTTCTGGCCTTTGCCAGAATTCCAGCCGACGTTTTGATCCTTGAAACCGGGCTTGGTGGGCGGGCGGATGCGTCAAACGTTATTGATCAGCCCGCTGCAACCGTGATCACGCCAATTTCGCTTGATCATCAGGGGTTCCTTGGCGATACGGTTGCCAAAATCGCCTTTGAGAAGGCCGGCATCATGAAACCGGGCGTCACAAGCATTCTGGCCCCGCAAACGCTTGATGCCTTCAATACGCTGATCACGCATGCCAACATGATCAATGCGCCGGTTTTCAATGACTTTGACGTCGTTGAAGAACGCGAAGATGGTTTTACCATGCGCATTGGCAAAGAAAGCATCGATCTTCCCCATCCGGCTCTTCCGGGGCGGCATCAATATGTGAATGCCTCAACCGCAATTGCCGCGGTGAGAAAGGCCAAAATTCCCGGCTGTGACGGCACAGATGTCGATATTCTTGCCCGTGGCCTGCAGAATGCCACCTGGCCTGCACGGCTCCAAAAGCTAAGCTCAGGGCCACTTTTTGATGCCCTGCCAGCAGGATGCGATCTGATTTTGGATGGCGGGCACAACATCGCCGCCGCCGAAGCCATTTCTGATTGGCTATCGCGCCAACCGGACGGTGATACGCTTGTCATTATGGGAATGCTTGATAATCGCGATGCCAAGGCGTTTTTGACCCCGCTGGCATCAGGAATAACCGCCCTTGCCGGTGTTCCGATCCCCGGCGAACATCAGGCCCACAAACCTGAAACCCTGCGCGATGCTGCCAAATCATGTGGCATTTCCCCGTCATATGCCTGTGACGGGTTTGAAATCGCACTGCGGACACTTCTTGCCGATTGTCCGACACCAAAACGGGTCTTGATCCTGGGATCGCTGTATCTGGCCGGTCTGGTTCTGGAAAACCATTCCTGATCATTACATTAGATTAATCTTTTCTAGCAATGCATCAATATCGCCATCGGCCATCGAATGCCCGGCATCCTCAAGTGCGATGATCGTGGCGCCTGGGAAATGACCGGCATAAATGTCCAGATGTGCGAATGGAACGATCAAATCATCCCGACTTTGGCAGAAAAACAGGGATTTTTGATCCTGTAACGTCATTACTTCTGCATCAGAGAGGGAAAAATCGCTTATTTCCCAGTCTTCAAGCCCCCAAAACGGTGCCGCGACGATAAAAGCAGCCGATAATGAACTGTTTTCACCGAGAATTTGTGGATTTCGTGCCAGATACTGCAGAATTGTCGACCCGCCAAGCGAATGTCCAAGCAATATGCTCCCCGGTCGGAGGTCAGAAAGGGCTTGGCCAATCTCGTCCAGCCACTTGGTGCAATCGGGAAGTTCCGGATCGGGCATGTCCGGTGCAATCATCTTGAACTGCCTGGCCAATGCCGTTTCAAGACGGCCTAGAAACGGTTTGCTTCCGTTTTGCCCGTCCTGATTTCCCGCACTATGGATGAAAATAAAATCACGGTGCATCAAACTGTTGCCTCCGTTTGTTACTGTAACCCAGATTAAATGCGACGCTCTCTAGATTTCAGGAAGGCTTACTTTGCCGTTGCCATTCCCGTTACCACCGTTCGCCTCACTGCCGTCTGATCGGCGCAAGCGCAGTCTTCCGGGCTGATGCACTTTACGGCGTTCACCTTTTACGCCGGGTGGTAATCCTTTGCGATCAGCCCGTGTGTCATCGTCGTCATCTGACTTGCCAAAATCGCCGTTCTTGGCGTTATCGCGCTTTACCTTTTGTCCGGTAACCCACGTATATCCAAGGACATATAACAAAAACCCACCAACCCCGACGGTCAGGGTCAGGAATTGCAAGACCGGGATGAAATCATCGAAAATCTGCCCGCCGCCATAAATCATAAAGATGCAAAGAGCGGCCACCGGTGCAAGTGCGAGAAAGAAGATGCTCCGCACCTTGTGACGGATCGGCTTGTAATGCATCAGCATGGCATAAAACAGATACATCAAGGCGACAAACACGACGAGTTTGATCAACAGAACAAAGTGATCAACATTGGCAAGCCGTTGGTTGCGTTCATAAATCCCAAAGACCTTGAACAAGCCATGGATAAGCAGGCCAAAACTGCCAAAGGTAAGAACAAAGCGCAGCCATGCGGTGACGCTAAAGAACCTGCGCCATCCTGTGCCGTTGGCTTTTGACCCACCACGGCCTGATTTCTTTTGTTTGCGGTTCCGGCTTGCGAGTTTCATATCGTTTGAAATCTCACGTACCGGGCCTGCAGTTTCTATGCCGATGCCTTTTGGGCTAAATTCCGGCTTGCTTGATTTCCGGGCCACGTAACCGGATCTCCCATGTCCCTTGGGATTAAGTTATCAAACCAACATAGCAACCCCCGGGCAGACTGATAAGCACAAACAGATCAACCATCAGAAATCGTCAGAATTCGGGTACTTACCCATTTCGTTTTGATATCAAAATATATTTCACTTCAAAGCAGGAAATCGTTCTTTTTCAGACCGTTTTTGTCAGGAGACTGGTTTGGTTTTTGGCCTTTCATCGCAGCCTGTACTCGACTTGTCGGCCTTAATCGGGCATTCTGCCGACCAACAAATTCCTCGAACATAAGAGCACGAAACGCATGACAGATTCCGCCCCGTCTACCGCCAAGACGTCCACCGGCAACCCACCGCGCCGCGTCGTACTGGTTGACGGTTCAGGCTTTATTTTCCGCGCTTTTCATGCCCTGCCCCCGATGAGCAGCCCGGATGGCACCCCGGTCAATGCGGTTTATGGCTTCTGCACCATGCTAATGAAGCTGCGCGAAGACACCAAGCCCGACCATATGGCGGTTATTTTTGATCCCAAGGGCAAGACCTTCCGCAATGATTTTTATCCGGAATACAAGGCGCACCGGCCGCCAGCGCCCGAAGAACTGGTTCCGCAATTCGGGCTGATCCGTGATGCGACCCGTGCGTTTAATCTGCCGTCTATCGAACTTGAAGGATATGAGGCCGACGATCTGATCGCGACCTATGCCCGTCAGGCCGAGGCAGAAGGTTCTGACGTGATTATCGTGTCTTCGGACAAAGATTTGATGCAGCTTGTCACCGATCGGGTGCAAATGTTTGATGCGATGAAGAATCGCACCATCGGAGCTGCCGAAGTCATGGAAAAATTCGGCGTTGCACCGAACAAGGTCATTGATATTCAAGCACTTGCCGGTGATTCCGTCGATAACGTGCCCGGCGTACCGGGCATCGGGATTAAAACTGCAGCCCAACTTATTGATGAATATGGTGATCTTGATTCTCTACTGGAACGCGCAGGCGAAATCAAACAGCCAAAGCGCCGCGAAAAACTGATCGAGAATGCCGAACTGGCCCGTATTTCGCGACGTCTGGTCACCTTGAAAACCGATGTTCCGGTGGTTGAACAGATCGACGGATTCGAGTTGAAAGAACCGGACGCGGAAGTTCTTTTAAGCTTCATCGCAAGTCATGGCTTTAAATCACTGCTTTCTAAAGTAAAAGCAAAATTTGGCGGTGACGTTGAGTTTGAAATCCCGACCCAACCCGGTGTTGGCGTGAATAAAATCAATGTCGAAAAGGCCGAATATGAACTTGTGCAGGATGAAGAACGTCTAAAGCACTGGATTGAAAAGGCCGAATATGCCGGAACGGTTGCGGTAGATACCGAAACAACGTCCCTTGATGCCCATCAGGCCAAACTGGTCGGCATTTCGCTTTCGACCGAACCGGGCAACGGCTGTTACATCCCGCTTGGTCATGGCAAGGTCAATGAACCCAGCGACGCCAAAGGCACACAAGGTGGGTTTGATTTCGGTGATGCGCCCGAAACACCGGCCAAGGCCGACATCCCCAAACAAATCCCGCTTGAACGCGCGATAGAGCTGATCAAGCCATTGTTAGAAGATACCGGCGTTCTGAAAATCGGTCAGAACCTGAAATACGATATGATCGTTTTGTCGCGTCATGGCATTGATGTCGCACCGATGGATGACACCATGGTTCTGTCCTATGTCCTTGATGGCACCAGCCACGGGCATGGCATGGACGAACTGGCCGAACTGCATCTTGATTACAAACCGATAAAGTTTTCAGAGGTTTGCGGGTCGGGCAAAACCCAGATCACCTTTGATCAGGTCCCGCTTGACAAGGCGCTTGATTACGCGGCCGAAGATGCCGACATCACCCTTCGCCTGCACCGGTTGCTGAAACCGCGCATCGCACAGGAACATATGGCAAGCGTTTATGAAACGCTTGACCGTCCCTTGGTGCCGGTTCTGGCCAAGATGGAACGACTGGGCGTTAAGGTGGATACCACCATCCTTAAAAACCTGTCGGATGATTTTGCCAAACGCATGGCGACCTTGGAGAAAACCATTCATGAAATGGCCGGTGAGCCGTTCAATCTTGGCAGCCCGAAACAGCTTGGCGAAATCCTGTTTGATAAAATGAGCCTGCCGGGGGGTAAGAAAACCAAAACCGGCGCATGGCAAACCGGTGCCGACGTGCTTGAAGGTCTGGCCGCCCTTGGCCATGACCTGCCGGTCAAGCTTCTTGAATGGCGCCAACTGTCAAAACTTAAAAGCACTTATACCGATTCTTTGGCAAATCACGTGAACCCGTTAACCGGACGCGTTCATACCAGTTATGGCCAAACCAACGTTAATACCGGGCGGTTGTCGTCAAACGATCCCAACCTGCAAAACATCCCGATCCGAAGCGAAGAAGGCCGTAAAATCCGTACCGCCTTTGTCGCCGATACCGGTTGCAAACTGATTTCTGCCGACTATTCGCAAATTGAACTGCGCCTTTTGGCCCATGTTGCTGAAATTGATGCCCTGCGCACCGCCTTTAAAAACGGCGAAGACATTCACGCCGCAACCGCATCCAAGGTGTTTGGCGTTCCGATCGAAGGCATGGACCCGATGGTTCGCCGCAAAGCCAAGGCGATTAACTTTGGCATCATTTATGGCATTTCGGCCTTTGGCCTCGCCAATCAGCTGGGCATTCCGCAAAAAGAAGCCAAGGCATTTATCGAAGCCTATTTCGAAATTTATCCGGGCATTCGCGATTACATGGATCAGGCAAAGGAATTTGCCAAAAAGCATGGCCATGTCCGCACCCTGTTTGGCCGGAACATTCATATCAACGGCATCAATGATAAAAACGGCATGCGCAGAAGCTTTGGCGAGCGCGCTGCGATCAACGCCCCGATTCAGGGCGGTGCTGCCGATATCATCAAACGTGCAATGATTGCAGTTCCGGGGGCCTTGGTCGATGCCGGGCTTAAAACCCGTATGCTGTTGCAAGTCCACGATGAATTGATCTTTGAAGCCCCGGAAGACGAAGCAGAAAAAGCCATCAAAATCATCCGCGATGTGATGGAAAACGCGGCCCATCTTTCCGTGCCACTGATTGTCGATGCCGGCATCGGCGACAGTTGGGCCGACGCGCACTAGATCATCACCCTTCCATCATTTTAAAACCCCGGCATCTGTCAAAATGCCGGGGTTTTTGTTTTGTCGCTTGGTTCTGCGCCATAGTTTGGCACCCTTACATTAAATAATTCTCATTAAATATCTGGGATTGCTGAGAAAGCTGATCAACTCCCCCATGAATACAATATAAATCTAATGAGGTAGCCTTTCGAACCTTGACCGGAATCACCACCTATGGATAGGTTTCCGGGGAAAGCGGGAGGAAACAATGCACGTTCCGGCGCAACGCCGATCAATCACCCACAAGACTGTATGGGCTGGTATGGTCATGTGTGTTGTGCTGATGATGGCCACCCCGGCGGCCCGTGCCAATGACCTTTCGAGCCCTGCAAAACCGGTTATTAATCTTGTCACGCTGGACTGGCCGCCCTATACCGGTGCAAGTTTGCCGGATGGCGGGCTTTTGTCCCATGTCGTGACCAAAGCCCTTGATCAGGTCGATATCGACCACACAATCGAAGTCTATCCCTGGAAACGCGCACTTTTAGACACCCTGCGTGAAAACGGGTTTGAAGCCATTTTCCCACTTTATGACAACCCTGAACGGCGACGTCAGTTCCTGTTTTCCGAACCAATCGGCACCAGTCCGCTCGGCTTTGTTCATATGCCTTCGACTAACTTTTCTTGGGAAACCCTCACCGACCTCAATGGATATTCCGTCGGCTATGTCACGGGCTATGGCTATGAGTCGCATTTGCGCGCCATGCTCGAAAGCACAAGCATGAATTCCTTTGGCATGCGCGACGATGAAACCCTTCTGCGCCAACTTATTACCGGCCATGTGGAAGTGGCCGTGATCGATCACAATGTTGCCCGCTACCTTCTTCATAATAACCCCGGTTTGCGCGACGCGGAAAACCGCATCATCTACAACCCGCATCTGGTGATCGAACAGACAATCCATGTCGGATTCCCGCCCTCGTCACAGGGCTTGCGGCACCGTAACGCCTTTAACAAAGGGCTTGGGCAGCTAAGCTGCATTCCCCCCGAATGCCTCCCCGATGCGGTTGCCAACATATTGCCTTCTGATACCCCACCCGAAATCCTCGACAGCCAATAAAAACACCGACCCGATATCCCGGGCCGGTGTGGATCTTGTTCCGTTGTAAGTCCGCGACTGACAGGCGCGATGTCGGGCCTAAATCCCCAATACTTCCCGCATGGAATAAAGACCGGGTGTTTTGCCCTCGGCCCATTTCGCCGCCCGTACAGCGCCCTTGGCAAAGACTTCGCGTGACGATGCCTTATGGGTGATTTCAATGCGTTCGCCCTCGCAGGCAAAGACAACCGTGTGATCCCCGACAACATCACCACCGCGTAGGGTCGCAAAGCCGATTGCGCCGTCTTCACGCGCACCTGTATGGCCATCGCGTGATCGTACTGCCACATCATCAAGCGCAACTCCACGCCCCTTGGCAGCGGCTTCACCAAGGCCAAGGGCGGTGCCAGACGGGGCATCGACCTTGTGCTTATGGTGCATTTCAACGATTTCGATATCCGCCACATCTTTATCAAGGATGCTTGCGACCTTTTCGACCAGCGCAAAGGCCAAGTTCACACCGACACTCATATTCGGGGCGAAAATGATCGGTGCCTTTTGCGCGGCAATCGCCAATTCGTCTTTCTGATCGTTTGAAAGTCCGGTGGTACCAATCACAAGGATTGTACCGGTTTCAGCCGCCAGTTTCGCATGTTTCATGGTCGCGGCCGGTGCCGTGAAATCAATCACGGCATCAACAGTTTCAAACAGCGTGCGGGCATCGTCCCCGACCAGAACACCGCTTTCTTCCAGACCGGCAATCAGGGTAACGTCCTTGCCAATGAACGGGCTGCCGGGAAGGTCCGTACCACCACCAACATCACATCCCTTGGTCCTGGCAGTTTCATTAACCAACATCCGACCCATACGGCCAGCACATCCAACAATCCCGATTTTCATGTCCGGTATCCTCTGGGCAAGTAATTTCAAACCTGTGTTTGCTTTAACACAAGGCCCCGACAGCGCAAAACAAAACCCCCGACAGACCTGCCGGGGGTTAAGGTTTTAAGCCTTTAAAGCATCATCTAATGCCTATTCCGTCAGGTCTTTCCAGATTTCTTTCATCTTGGAAAAGAAGCCTTCGCTTTCCGGGCTTGATCCTTCTGCGCGCGAAATCTCGTCGAACTCTTCGAGCAGTTCTTTCTGACGGTCTGTCAGATTGACCGGCGTTTCAACGCTGATTTCAACGAACATGTCACCACGTGCCTGTGATCGCAGGATCGTCATCCCTTTGGCCCGCAGGCGGAGCTGCTGACCCGACTGGGTCCCCGAAGGAATGTTGATCCGGGTCCGCGTGCCTTCGATTGTCGGAACCTCGATCGTGCCGCCAAGGGCTGCTTTGCCCATCGGGATCGGGATCCGGCAATAAAGATTGGCACTTTCACGCTGGAAGAAACGGTGATGGGCAATATCAAGGAAGATATACAAATCCCCCGGAGGTGCACCATTGGTGCCCGCTTCGCCTTCGCCAGACAGACGGATACGCGTGCCATCTTCAACACCGGCAGGAATGGTGACCTGAAGGGTCTTTTCCTTTTCCACACGACCAACACCGTGACAGTATTTGCACGGGTTTTTAATGATCTTGCCTTTGCCGTGACAGCTTGGGCAGGTACGTTCAATGGTAAAGAACCCCTGCTGGGCACGGACCTTGCCGTGACCATTACAGGTCGGGCAATTGACCGGCTGGGAACCTGCTTCAGCACCCGTACCATCACAACTGTCGCAGGAAACGGATCCCGGAATGGTGATTTCGGCTTTTTTGCCTTCAAACGCTTCTTCTAGCGAGATCGCCATATTGTAGCGCAGATCGGCACCGCGCGACGAACCGCCGCCGCCACGTCGGCCACCGCCGCCCATGGCACCAAAAATCTCGTCAAAGACATCGGAAAAACCGCCGCCACCGAAACCGCCGCCGCCAAAGCCGCCACCCCCACCGGGGCCGCCTTGTTCAAAGGCTGCATGGCCAAAACGATCATAGGCTGCGCGTTTATCCTCATCCTTGAGGATTTCATACGCTTCGTTGACCTGTTTGAATTTCACTTCGGCTTCTGCATCGCCCGGATTTTTATCCGGGTGAAACTTCATGGCCTGTTTGCGATAAGCGCTTTTTAACTCTGCTGCACTCGCACCTTTGGCGACACCTAACAGCGCGTAAAAATCTTCTTTCGCCATCTGTAACTCCGAAATACGGTCGGGCCGTTCCCACACTCATGCGCGTCTGGAACGGCCCGATTTTTTTCTTTACAGGGCGTCGTTCAAGACGACCTCTGCGGTCGTCTTACTTGTCTTTTTTGTTGTCATCGACTTCTTCGAAGTCGGCATCAACAACGCCGTCATCAGCCTGTGCTGCGGCATCTGCCTGCTGGGCATCGCCTTCGCCGGCTTCTGCCTGCTGGGCCTGATACATGGCTTCGCCAAGTTTCATCGCCGCCTGCTGCAGCTCGTTGACCTTTGCGGTGATCGCTTCGGCATCTTCACCCTCTTTGGCTTCTTTCAAAGCCGACAGAGCGTTTTCGATTTCCGATTTGGTCGCATCATCAACCTTGTCGCCATGCTCGGTCAGGTTTTTATCGGTCGAGTGAATAACCGCTTCGGCCTGATTACGGGCTTCGACAAGTGCTTTGCGCTGCTTATCAGACTCGGCATTGCTTTCCGCGTCTTTGACCATTTTTTCGATTTCGTCATCGCCAAGACCACCAGATGCCTGAATACGGATCTGCTGTTCCTTGTTGGTCGCCTTGTCTTTGGCCGACACGTTGACGATACCGTTGGCATCAATGTCAAAGGTCACTTCAATCTGCGGAACGCCACGCGGTGCCGGCGGGATACCAACCAGATCAAACTGGCCAAGCATCTTGTTATCCGCTGCCATTTCACGTTCGCCCTGGAAGACGCGGATGGTCACGGCCGTCTGATTGTCTTCAGCGGTCGAGAAAGTCTGCGACTTACGGGTCGGGATCGTGGTGTTACGGTCGATCAGGCGGGTAAAGACACCCCCAAGGGTTTCGATACCAAGCGACAGCGGGGTTACGTCAAGCAGAAGAACGTCTTTAACGTCACCCTGCAAAACACCGCCCTGAATGGCCGCACCAAGTGCAACAACTTCGTCCGGGTTCACACCTTTGTGCGGATCACGGCCAAAGAACTCTTTCACGCGTTCCTGAACTTTTGGCATACGGGTCATGCCGCCAACCAGGATCACGTCATCGATTTCACCTGCGGTAATGCCGGCATCTTTCAACGCTGCTTTACACGGGGTCATGGTGCGTTCGATCAGATCGCCAACAAGACCTTCAAGCTTCGCACGCGAGAGCTTGATGTTCAGGTGTTTCGGACCGGATGCGTCTGCGGTGATGAACGGCAGGTTGACATCGGTCTGCATCGACGAGGAAAGCTCGATCTTGGCTTTCTCGGCGGCTTCTTTCAGACGCTGCAAGGCCAGCCGGTCTTTGCGAAGATCAATCTGCTGTTCTTTTTTGAACTCGTCGGCAAGGTAATCGATGATGTTTTTATCGAAGTCTTCACCACCAAGGAAGGTATCGCCATTGGTCGACTTAACTTCAAATACACCGTCGCCAATTTCAAGAACCGACACGTCAAAAGTACCACCACCAAGGTCATAAACGACCACGGTGCCAGCTTCTTTCTTGTCCAGACCATAGGCCAGAGCAGCCGCAGTCGGTTCGTTGATGATACGTTTGACTTCAAGACCCGCAATCTTGCCGGCATCTTTGGTTGCCTGGCGCTGGGAGTCGTTGAAATATGCCGGAACGGTAATCACGGCTTCGGTTACCGGCTCACCCAGATGGGCTTCGGCGGTTTCTTTCATTTTCTGAAGAACCATGGCTGCGATCTGGCTCGGCGCCATTTTCTCGCCATTGACTTCAACCCATGCATCGCCGTTCTCGCCCGATACAATTTTGTACGGCACCAGATCTTTGTCTTTTTCGACTTCCGGGTCACCGTAGCGACGACCGATCAGACGTTTAATGGCAAACAGGGTGTTTTCCGGGTTGGTGACAGCCTGACGTTTCGCCGGCTGACCAACAAGACGCTCACCGTCATCGGTGAATGCGACCATTGATGGTGTCGTACGGGCACCTTCACTGTTTTCAATCACGCGGCCTTCTTTGCCATCCATGACTGCAACACAGGAGTTCGTGGTGCCAAGATCGATACCAATAATTTTGCCCATAGTAAGTTCCTCTTTTAGCGGCCGGTCCGTCCCGCAGCCTCCAAACTGAAGCGCCGCGCAGGACCTCCTGGGACCAATGGTTGTAATACACGTAAATTTTCTGGGGTCTCTTCGTTACCCCGCGCACCTATATATGAAAGTCCCCACAAAGTCGCAAGCGGTCAAAGTGGGGAATCATGGGTGTTTTTGGGTTTCAAACGGTGATTTTTATCCAATGACGGGCAATTTGACCGCTTCTGACATGCCAATCTGGCGAACCGCGCCTGTTTTCAACGCGTAAAATTCAGCTTTTCAAATCTGTCATATCCGGGTTGCGAATCCCTCAACCCGTCTGGGTCAAATCGGAAAATCCGCCGGATTGCAGCGGGTTTGACGTAAAACGCGCTCAAGCTTTGCCGCCAGATCGGTCTTTTCATCCGCGCCCAAAAACCCCGCGATTTCGAGACTTTTGCCATGTGTTTGCAAAAAAAGACTGCATTGGTCATCTTCGCCGCGCTGCAAAACAACGCGCAGCCAATAAGGCTGAAAATCAAATTGCTGCCGATCCCCACGAACCGAGATTTGCGTTACCCGAAGGTTTTCGGCGCGAAGTTCGATGCGTTCTTCCTGACGGGCGGATCGGAAACTGAAATAAAATGCCAGTGACAGCAACATAACATCAACACCCAGAAACCCGATCACCGGCCACGCCCCGACAGACCAGAATATCAAGCCGATTGTCGTGGTGATCCCGGCGACCAACAGCACAATGTTGCGTGCCGCCCGGCGCGACAAAGACCGGGGCGGAAACAAGTCCACCCGAAAAATCGGCTGTGCACTGCGCGGGACTGTTGGCAAAAAACGTCACCTTTTGCTGTGATGGTCTGATTTTGCGCCCGGCTTTGGGGTGACTGCAATCAAAATTCGATTTTCGGGCATCTGCGGTTTATATAATGTCATCTCAGGAGATCGGATCAGGGATGCGGCAGATTTGACACATGCCCGTCCTCAAATTGACCGCAAAAGCGGCACATTGAAAAGAGTTTGCTATCCATGGCCCGCCCGATGAACAAAGCCGCCATCGAAGAATTTTTTCAACGTCTCTCGGACGCTGATCCCGAACCCAAAGGCGAACTGGATTACACCAATCCCTATACGCTTTTGGTCGCGGTTGCCCTGTCGGCACAGGCCACGGATATAGGGGTTAATAAGGCGACCAAAAAGCTGTTTCAGATCGTTGAAACACCGCAAGACATGCTTGATCTCGGCGAAGAAGCCCTGATTGGCCATATCAAGACCATTGGCCTGTATCGCGGCAAGGCCAAGAACGTTATGGCGGCGGCCAAAATTCTTGTCGAAAAACATGGCGGCGTGGTGCCCAATGATCAGGACGCCCTTGAAGAACTTCCCGGTGTCGGTCGCAAGACCGCCAATGTGGTGCGCAATATTGCATGGGGCGAACATACGATGGCGGTTGATACGCATATCTTTCGCATGGGAAATCGCACCGGCATGGCCAATGGCACAACCGTTCTGGCCGTGGAAAAGGGACTTCTCAAAAAGGTGCCTTCACGCTTTATGACCCATGCGCATCACTGGCTGATCTTGCATGGGCGCTATATTTGCAAGGCCCGTAAACCACGTTGTGGCGACTGCATCGTCAATGATCTGTGCAATTTCAAAGACAAAACGCCCGCCGAAGCATGATCGGCAGGCGTTTTTAAATCATCAGACAATTCGTTTTATGGTCAGAAGACCAGATCAAACGTTGCCGGTGCGGGGGCAACGACCTTTGCCCCGTCCGGTCCAATTTGCATGATCGCATAGCCACGTTCCGACTGGCCATCAACCGTAAGCCGGAAAATGCCATCCACCCCGACAAAACCATTTGGATTGGTCAGTGCATCGCGTGACATCTGGTTTTCATCGCGCGCCATCAGGGCGGCCAAGGCCGTGCTGTCATAGGCCAAGCTTGAAATGCGTGGCGGTTGCTTGCCAAAAGTCCGTTCAAACCGGCTGGCGAACAGCTCCCAGTTTTCCGGATTCGGTGCGGCAAAAATCCCGCCTTTAAGGGCCGGTTCGCTAAACAGGCCCGGATCGTTCCAGCCAAAGGTACCAATGAACTGCACAACCGACGGATCAATATCGAAATACGCCAAAAGCGCAGATACCTGACGCAAATCGCCCCCCGTAGCGGGCAAGATCAGGGCATCAAAATCAAGCTCGCCAAAGGTATCGACACCTTCAAGGCGACGAAGGGCCCGTTTGGACCCGGCACTGCCGTTGGCTTCGAGTTGTGCCTTGTGCGCACGCAGATTGGCGCGACGGGCATCATAATTGGCAAAATCGCGAATGGTCTGCTGCAAGCTTTCTGATCCGGGCTGATAAAACGCCACCCGGCCAAGAGACCCGCCAACCCGCGAAACCACAGTATTTAATGCCGCTGCGATTTGACGACCATAATCATTTTGCGGCAACAAGGCAGCAAAGCGGAACCGGCCCTGACTGGTGGCATAGCCAACCGCGCGGGCAATCTGATCTTCGGGGATCAGGCCATTGACCCAAACACCGCTTTCGGCAACCCGACGGTTATTGGAAAAGGCCACAACAGGGACATTCGCCGATTTGGCAACTTCGCTTGCCCCGCTGACCGATTCGGCAAAGAGCGGACCAAGGATCATTTTTGCCCCGGCATCAACCGCCTGACGGGCAGCATCTTGCCCGCCCTGATAGGTGCCCGACGTATCAATCGGCATCAGGACGAAATCATCACCGGCAATATCAAACATCGCCAATTCAGCCGCCTGACGCATTGCCTTGCCCAAATCGGCATGCTGTCCTGATAATGGAAGCAACAAGGCAACCCGCTTTTCAAAAATGGCTGCATCGTCATTATAAAGGGTCGGGAGCTGCGCGCCTTCGCCTTCTGGCAAGGCAGCATCGCTTGGCCATGGGTTGGCATCCGGGATCAATCCCTGATCCGGGGCGCTTATCGGATCAACGGTGTTGGAGTTGGTTGTTTCAACCGGCGCCTCACGTTGCGTACCAAACAGGTCCGTGATACTCGTGGTCGCATTACATGCGGTCAGCCCGATAGAGAGGACAAACACAGATGCCGTCCGGCGTGCGACCCGGCCCAAAGCCGAAAACCCATCCAGATTCTGCAACGCCTGACGCGGCAGCGCCTCTTTTAGCATCCGTTTCTGCAACGGATGACGTTTCGGACAACCCAATCTCACCTCCCGATAAGTCATTTCGCTCGCAGGGTAATGCGGGCGAGGATGCAAGTAAACATGATCAAAGCCAATTACCACTTTCATCTGGTCTTTATCTTGTTGCTACTCCAATCGGAAATTTGGGCGACATTACGTTCAGAGCGCTCGAAATCCTGAAACGTGCCGATATTATTTTATGTGAAGACACCCGGACATCGGGAAAATTGCTCTCACGTTACGGGGTTAAGACCAAACGGGTCGCCTATCACGAACATAATGCCGTCAAGATGCGCCCGGAAATCATGGACCGCCTTGGCAAGGGTCAGGGACTCGCATTGATTTCAGATGCCGGAACACCCTTGATCAATGATCCGGGCTATAAACTGGTGCGCGATTGCAAGGCCGAAGGCTTTAACGTGACCGCCGCCCCGGGGGCCGCATCACCGATTGTTGCGCTTATTCTTTCAGGCCTACCCAGCGATCATTTCTTTTATGCCGGATTCTTGCCGCCCAAAACAATGGCCCGCAAAAAGGAACTGGCACGCTTTGCCCCGATCCCCGGCAGCCTGATCTTTCTTGAAAGTCCCAAGCGTCTTGCGGCCAGCTTGGTCGATATGGCCGAAATGCTGGGCGGAACACGCGAAGCCGCCGTTACCCGCGAACTGACCAAAATGTTTGAAGAGGTTCGCAACGGCACCCTTGATGAGCTCAGCACACATTACGCCGAAGCTGGTGCGCCCAAAGGCGAAGTTGTTGTCGTTGTCGGACCCGCGAATGAGGCCGACAATGAACCCAGCGCCGAAGATATCGATGCGCGGCTGTCGGATCTGATCAAGACCCATCGAACCAAGGATGCCGCCGATATCCTTGCCAAGGAAACCGGGCTTAAGAAGCGCGACCTTTATAACCGCGCACTTGAATTGGCCAAACCGGATCAGGAATAAACATGCCGCGATCCCGCCCGCCAAGTGATGACAGATCAAATCGCAAACGGGCGGAAAAGGCCGGACGCCGGGCAGAGACAATCTGTGCGATGTGGTTGCGTCTTAAAGGGTATCGCATTCTGGCAACCCGCTTTCAAAGTCCGGCGGGGGAAATCGATATCATTGCCAAGCGTGGTGCCGTGATTGCCGCGATTGAAGTAAAGAATCGTTCTGATCGCGCCACCGCCTTGCATTCCGTCCGCCCGAAACAACAAAACCGCATTGCCCGCGCACTTGAAATTTATGCCGGGCGCATCGGCCATCAGGGCGATTTGCGGCTTGATCTTATGATTGTCGGGAAATGGGGCCGGATCGAGCACCTTATCAATGCTTGGCAAAGTACCTAGCCCTCACCGGTTTTCCGTCCCCACGCCCGCTTCGTATCCTTTTGCAGAGCCTTACGGATGCATCTTGGCGGGAAGTTTTGCATAAAAATGCATTTTTGCTGATAAACTGCCTTGGATTTTAAAACTCCTTAACCCCCAGCCGCGATGATGAAGATACGAAACCGGGGGAATTGGGACGAGACATTCGCATATGTCGTCAAGATCAGACATCGAACGGCACCACAGCACCAAAAGCTGCCGTCAAAACAACCGCGCATATGGCATATGTCGCACTCTGGTACTGGCGGGGATTTGTATCCTGCCACTTTCGGGATGCACATCCTTTGTGATCGGTGCCGGTGCAACAGCAGGTGTTGCGGCGCTTCAGGAGCGCGGGTTTAATGGTGCGGTCAGTGATTCCGCCATAACCGCCGAAATCTGGCAGAAATTTCTCGCACAAGATGAGAAACTGTTTCTTGATATTGAAATTGAAGTCGTCGAAGGCGAGGTCTTGCTTGCCGGGCAGGTTGAATCTACTGCTGACGAGCTTGAAGCTGTAAGGCTGAGCTGGCAGGTCGATGGTGTGCGCAGTGTGCATAATGAAATGAGTGTCGGCTCTGGCCTGTCGCTGATGGATAATGCCGGTGATCTTGTCATCACCACCAAGATCAAGGCCGCTTTGATGTTTGATGGCGATATATTTGCGATCAATTTCAGCATCGAGACCGTAAACGGTACTGTGCATTTGATGGGCATCGCCCAGAATGAGCGGGAACGGGACCGCGTTATCGCACATGCCCGCGAGACCAGTTATGTCAAACGGGTGGTTAGTCATATCCGCCTGAAAGACGATGCAAACCGGCAAGGAGCCTGAACCATTAGTACCGTAAGCCACATCACCGCACCGACCGATCCGGATCGTCAATGGCTTGTCGACTATTGCAAGGGTCTCAAGCCTGACGCCAGTGCTGCCGAAGCCGCATTGCATTTTGCCTGGCTTAATCAATCCGATGGCAGTCAAAAACGCGACATCGCGCCTTACTTGGCCCATCTTGATGATCTGGCCGATCAGCTGCGCCGTGAACTTGCGGATGCAACACTCCAGCCAGATTTATCCAGCCTTTCAAATGCCGACAGTCTTCCTGTCGATGACAAAGAGGCCGAACCAACCATCGAACAGGTTGTCAAAGCCCTCCAGACTGTCATTGCCGAGCGGAACGGGTTTCAGGGCGATGCCGAAAACTACGATGATATTTCAAATGCCGATCTGCTACAGGTGATTAAACGCAAACGCGGCCTGCCCGTTGCGTTGGGACTGCTTTATATCCACGCCGCCCAGCGATGCGGGATTATGATCACGGGAATTGATTTTCCCGGCCATTTCCTGTTGCGGGTTCAGGCCAACGGCAAACGCCGCATGATTGATCCGTTCCACGGCGGCATTACACTTGGCCCGGCCGAATTACGCGAACTGTTAAAGTCGTTCAGCGGTCTGGATGCCGAACTTGAACCCCGGCATTATCGTCCCTCGACCGACATTGATATTTTGTTACGACTTCAAAACAACATCAAGGTTCGTGCCCTTCGCGCCGGGGAATTGACTTTGGCGACCCGTGTTATTGAACACAGTTTGCTGATTGCCCCGGAACATGACGGGCTGTGGCATCAGCTTGGTGCGCTCTATGCGAGGCTTGATCAGGACGACAAGGCCCTTGGGGCGTTTGAGCAGTTCGTTCAACGCTGTGAAGACCCCCTTCATCGCGCCCGGATCGAGGCCGTGATCGAAGAATTACGTGAACGGCTTGATCAGAACGCCACAAATCCGAAGGCCGTATCTGACGACGCCCAACCCGCCAAACAATCCAAAGAGCGACGCACGGATCGCGGTCCCGACGACAACGCACCGATCCCGCTTTATCCCGATTTGATGACTTGATTCGACAAGATCATCTGCCGATATTGCCCGACATTCACCCTAGAGGACCAAACCTTTGCGCAAGGTGGCGCAACAGCGCGCCCTCCCCTGGAATTAGCTATTTTCGCTATTTTAGAATAATCAATTGCACCTATATTGCCGCTAATAGACTTACATGATTATCTTTAATATAAAACAAACCAGTCTGTTTGGTTTCTAACAGATGTCGAAAATGGGTAATTTACCCCTTCAAAATCATCTATTAAGTCTTGTTTCGGGTTTTTTGACTGGATTCTGTCGCATCTTCTCGCCCAACCATCAGAGAAAGCTAAACAACGCTCAAACCCTTGATCTACGCGGGTTTGACGGCATCGCTGAATCGATAAGCCCTCGTCACCGACATCAAAATGCCGGAGAGGGTGAAAATGAAACCGGAGTCAGATCGAATTTTGCCCGGATGCGATCTAAAAAACATCTTTTGTAGTTTTTTTGCGATCTTAACGACAGGTTAAACAACCGGGCACGAAACGGTCGCGACACTTGCACCGTCATCTGCAATGCATATACTCCGCGCCAGTCAGTTTTTAACGCCCGATCATCTACACTTGTCTGATCGGCCCGTCAGAACGGCTTACCGGACTTTAATGGTACCGTTCGAACCGAACAAACCGCAGGAATGAATTTACATGAACGACACCACAGTCGACGTCGTTGGTATCGGCAACGCCATTGTTGATGTCCTTGCTCATTGCAAGGAAGAAGACCTTACGCGCCTGAACCTTGTTAAGAACGCGATGACCCTGATTGACGCAGAAGCAGCAGACAACCTCTATGCGGAAATGGGTCCGGGCATGGAAATGTCTGGTGGGTCTGCAGGCAACACCATGGCAGGCATCGCAGCCCTTGGCGGCAAGGGTGCCTATATTGGTAAAGTGCGTGACGATCAGCTTGGCCAGGTTTTCCGCCACGATATCCGCGCGACTGGCGTCGAATTTAATTCCGCCCCGGCAACCGCAGGCTCCCCGACCGCGCGCTGCCTGATCTTTGTCACCCCGGATGGTGACCGCACCATGAATACGTTCCTGGGTGCTTGCACCGAGCTTGGCCCGGATGATATTGACGAAGACCTGATCAAATCTGCCAAAGTCACCTATATGGAAGGCTATCTTTGGGATCGCCCGGAGGCCAAGAACGCCTTTGTGAAGGCGGCCAAGGTTGCCCACGAGGCCGGTCGCCAGGTTTCCATCAGCCTGTCGGATTCATTCTGTGTTGATCGCCATCGCGATTCCTTCCGCGATCTGGTCCATAATCATATCGACGTTCTGTTTGCCAACGAAGACGAGATCAAGTCGCTTTACGAGGTCGACACTTTCGAGGAAGCCCTTGCTGAAGTCCGCAAACATTGCAAGGTCGCTGCCCTGACCCGTGGGGAAAAAGGTGCCGTGATCGTTGATGAAAACGAAGTTTATGAAATCAGTGCCGAACCGGTTGCCAAAGTGGTCGATACCACCGGTGCTGGCGATCTGTTCGCATCAGGTTTCCTGTTTGGCTATACCAAGGGTCACGAACTTCCGGTCTGTGGTCAGCTTGGTGCAATCTGCGCATCCGAAGTTATTTCGCATATGGGTGCGCGCCCGGATGCGGACCTTAAAGAACTGACCGCGAAAATCATCTGATTGGCTTTGTAAGGCCTATTAAGTGACGCCATACAGTCACTTCGCAATATTTCACGGGACGGCAACAATTGTGTGCCGTCCCGTTTTTGATTGCCAAAAGCCCGGATTTCGAGGCATTGCAGCGCAACACAAGCATTGACTTTATACAGAGTTTGGCGCAAACAGCCCGCATTGCAGAAAAATCAACCCCGCATGGCGTGTACGAGGCTGGTCATTCGCCTCCACATTGGCTATGACAGGGCAGCTTCGAGCTGGCCTGCAATTATCTTATGGGCCAGTAAACATTCAGCATGTGCCGCGCTCTGCAAAAAATTGCGCGGGTTTGACGTCATTGATCGAACGATACCGGTCAAACGGCTGCTGAATATCTACTGGCCTTGAAACTTTTACTGACCGATGCGCAAGGGACATATTCCGGCGCGCGGCATTTTTTATTCTGGAGTCCGCGCCAATGAATTTGCGCAATATCGCCATCATCGCTCACGTTGACCATGGCAAAACCACCCTCGTCGACGCGATGTTCCGTCAGTCCGGTGTCTATCGTGACAACCAGCGCGTTGATGAACGCGCCATGGACAGCAACGATCTGGAACGCGAACGCGGCATTACCATTATGGCAAAGCCGACCGCAATTCAGTGGGGCGACACCCGCATCAACATCGTTGATACCCCGGGCCACGCCGATTTCGGCGGTGAAGTTGAACGTATTCTGTCCATGGTTGACGGTGTTGTTCTGCTGGTTGACTCGGCCGAAGGTCCGATGCCACAGACCAAATTCGTTCTGGGTAAAGCCCTGAAACTGGGTCTGAAGCCAATCGTCATCATCAACAAAATCGACCGCCCGGATGAGCGCGCTGAAGAAGTTCTTGATGAAATCTTCGATTTGTTCGTCTCGCTCGAAGCATCTGATGAACAGCTCGACTTCCCGACCCTTTATGCATCGGGTCGTGATGGCTGGGCCGCAGAAGCTCCGGAAGGTCCGAAAGAAAACCTGACCCCGCTGATGGATCTGGTTCTGAACTATGTTCCGGCACCAAAAGCTGACCTTGACGCACCGTTCGCAATGATTGCGACCATGCTGCATGCCGATAACTTCCTTGGTCGTATCCTGACCGGTCGTGTCGCGCAGGGCCGTGCGAAACTCAACATGCCGGTTAAGGTTCTTCGCGGCGATGGTACGGTTGAAACCGGCCGTCTGTCGAAACTGATGGGCTTCCGCGGTCTTGACCGTGTCCCACAGGAAGAAGCAGAAGCAGGCGATATCATCGCGATTGCCGGTCTGACCAACGCAACCGTTGCGGACACCATTTGCTCGACCGAAATCACTACCGCGATTTCAAGCCAGCCGATCGATCCGCCGACCTTGGCGATGACCTTCTCGGTGAACAATTCGCCGCTGGCCGGTCAGGAAGGTGACAAAGTTACCTCCCGTATGATCCGTGCACGTCTTGAACGCGAAGCCGAAGGCAACATCGCGATCAAGATCGGTGAAACCGCTGATAAAGACGCGTTTGAAGTTGCCGGTCGTGGCGAACTTCAGCTTGGCGTTCTGATCGAAACCATGCGCCGCGAAGGCTATGAGCTTTCAATCTCGCGTCCGCGCGTTCTGATCAAAGAAATCGACGGCGTGATGTCTGAGCCGTTCGAAGAAGTTCAGGTCGACGTTGACGAAGAATTTGCCGGTTCCGTTGTCGAGAAAATGAGCCTGCGCAAAGCCGAAATGACCGACATGCGGTCTTCTGGTGGCGGCAAGACCCGTATCATCTTCCACGCACCGTCGCGTGGCCTGATCGGTTATCACGGCGAGTTCCTGACCGATACCCGTGGTACCGGCGTCATGAACCGCGTGTTCCATTCTTATGGTCCGGTTAAAGGTGCGATTGCGGGTCGTCGTAACGGCGTTCTGATTTCCAACGATCAGGGCGACGCAGTTGCCTATGCGCTTTGGGGTCTTGAAGATCGTGGTTCGATGTTCATCGAATCGGGTACGCGCGTTTATGAAGGCATGATCATTGGCGAACACAATCGTAACAATGATCTTGAGGTCAACATCCTCAAGGGTAAGAAACTGACCAACGTTCGTGCATCGGGCAAGGATGACGCCATCACCCTGACCCCGCCGCGCCGTATGTCGCTTGAAGAGGCCCTTGCCTATATTCAGAACGACGAACTGGTCGAAGTTACCCCGACAAGCATTCGTATTCGTAAGCTGCACCTTGATCCAAACGTGCGCAAACGCGAAAGCCGCAAGTCGGAATCTGCAACCGCTTAATCGGTTCGGAACAAAGCATTACAAAAGGCCGGTCCATCAGGATCGGCCTTTTTTGTGTCTTCCCCGCGCAATCATTTCCCCTGTCGTTTTGATTGAATGATTTCGGCTTTCCTTAACCTGTTTCCACTAGCTTCTCATCAGTGCTTTAAACGGGGGAAAATCGATGCACAGCGCAGAAAAGAAAAGCTGGGGCGAGGCCTTTGGCGCCTTCATTCACCCACGCGTGATTACGATGCTGTTTCTGGGATTGTCGGCAGGCATTCCCATCCTTTTGATTTTCTCCACCCTGTCGATCTGGCTGCGCGAAGCCGGGGTTGATCGCTCCACCGTGACCTATTTCAGTTGGGCGGCCCTTGGCTATTCCTTCAAATTTGTCTGGGCGCCGCTGATTGATCGCCTGCCTTTCCCGGTATTGCATGGCATTCTGGGGCGTCGGCGCAGTTGGTTGATCATTGCCCAGGCAGCCATCATTGCCGCCATCCTGTGGATGGGTCTGACAGACCCGGCCGAAAACCTGACCATGATGGCCTTTGCCGCGGTTGCCCTTGGTTTTGCGTCTGCGACCCAGGACATCGTCATTGATGCCTATCGTATCGAGGCGGCGGATGCCGATCTGCAGGCGATGATGAGTTCGGCCTATATTGGCGGTTATCGTATCGGCATGATTGTCGCGGGTGCCGGTGCGCTGACCATTGCCGGCCTGTTTGAAGCCGAAGGAACGTACGAACCGTTTGCCTGGACCATGGCTTATGGCTGCATGGCGCTTGCCATGTGCATTGGTGTCATCACAACCCTTTTGGTCAGCGAACCAAATGCGCCGCGCGCCGAGAGCAAATATTTCCACGAAACATCTGACTATGTTCGTTTCCTTGCGATGTTCGCGGTGACCGTCGTCGCCTTCATCCTTGCCAATCTGTATGCTGGGGAGATCACCGATCCGCTCAAAACAGCACTGAGCGACGGCGGCATGATCAAGGAGCTTTCAGGCTTTATTGCCGGCACCCTGAAACTGGCGATTTCGATTGCGGTGGCCATTCTGGTGGCCTGGCTGACCACCCGTATTGGATTGACGCCGACGGGTATGGTGCAAGAAACCTATATTTCGCCGGTAAAGGACTTCATTGATCGATATGGCAAGGCCGCGATCGTTATTCTGGTCCTGATTGGCGTTTATCGCATTGCCGATATCGTCATGGGCGTGATGGCCAATGTGTTTTACACAGATATCGGATTTTCCAAGGAAGAAATCGCCGCCGTTTCAAAGACCTTTGGCCTGTTCATGACCATTGCCGGCAGCTTCCTGGGCGGGCTTCTTTCGGTGCGCTATGGCGTGGTGAAGATCCTGTTTCTTGGCGCACTTTTGTCGGCGGTGACCAATATCCTGTTTGCCTTTATGGCACAGATGGGGCCGGACACCGTGATGTTTGCCGTGGTGATCATGGCCGATAATTTATCAGGCGGGTTGGCGACAGCCGCCTTCATTGCCTATTTGTCGGGCCTGACCAACATTTCCTTCACCGCCATGCAGTACGCGATCTTTAGTTCGATCATGACCCTGTTCCCCAAAATTCTGGCCGGGTTCTCAGGCACGGTGGTCGATGCGGTTGGCTATAGCTGGTTCTTTATCGGTACCGCGATTATCGGCATTCCGGTTCTGTACCTTGTTGTGCTGGCCGGGCGCCTGACCGACGTACAAACCCCGTCAGAGCCGGCAGAGACGCAATCGGGCAGTTGATCAAACCGTTTCCTTTCCCGCTTCCATGGCCGATTTTACGGCCCTGAACGGGGAAAACAGACGAATAACCACGCCCAAATAGAAAAACCGGACGCCAAATGGGGCGTCCGGTTTTTAATTCTGTGTTTCTGCTTATGCGATACGGGGACTACCCGCCGGTTACTGACCCTTTCAGGCGGCTTGTTCAGCCTCGTCCTGTGTCAGTAGCGCATAGATCGCATCGGCTGAGCCAGCACCACGCAGCTTATCGCACATGCCCTGATTGCGCAGCAGACGGGAAATCCGTGCGAGCGCCTTCAGATGATCGGCACCGGCTTCTTCTGGTGCAATCAACATGCAAAACAGATCGACCGGGTGTTCATCAACTGCATCGAACTCGATCGGGTTCTGTGCACGGGCAAAGACCATGTACAGACGATCAAGATCATTCAGCTTGCCATGTGGAATCGCGACACCACCGCCTACGCCAGTGCTGCCAAGTTTCTCACGATCAAGCAGGACAGAAAAAATCTCGCTTGCATCGCGTCCGGTAACTTCGGCCGCTTTTTCGGAAAGCTCCTCAAGCACAGCCTTTTTCGCACCGGACCGCAGTGCCGGAATGACCCCGGACGGGGTAAGTATAGATGATATGTCCATTTTTCGCGTTGTTTTGTTTGGCTCAGAATCCGTGTTCGTCAAGCAACACCGGCATCTGTATCGTTTGGATCAAGCCAACCGATATTTCCGTCAGTGCGACGATACACAACATTCAATCCGCCATGTTTGCCATTCCGGAACATAAGTGCCGGAATGTCCCCCAAGTCGAGCCGCATGACCGCTTCTCCAACAGAGAGCGTATCAATACGATCCGGTGTCTCGGCAACAATCACTGGTTCATAGCCATTTACGTGAGTGTCATCCGAATGATCGTCATCTTCTTGCGCGATTACATAGTGAATCGCATCCAGGCGCGCCTGCTCATGGTGGTCACGGCTTGCGTGATGATCACGCAGGCGCCTTTTATAGCGCCGCAACTGCTTGGCCACTCTGTCGCAGGCCGAATCAAAGGCGGGATATATTTCATCCACCGATGCTTTGGCCTGTACCATCATGCCCTTGCCAACATGGACCGAAATTTGCGTTTGATAGAGATGTGCCTGTTTGGTGATTGTCACCGTGGCCTCGATCGCATGATCGAAATACTTCTCTACCGCAGAGTCCAAGGTGTCGACGACGTGCTGCCGAAGAGCATCACCGACGTCAAGTTGCTTACCAATAACCGTAATTTGCATGGATCGCCTATCCCCAGTTGAGTGACTTCCAAGTACATATGGATGTTTGGTGCCCCTCAATCAGGAGGCCGCACCATATTCCCTCGTCATTGCCAAGTCAAGATATGGGTGTATTTCCTTATATTACAGTACCTTGTAGTGTATTTTTTCGAAAAATTTATGCTAAGAAGCACGTGATTTTTTTTCGCGCCGACGTTGGACCGACGAAGGAATGCGCATCGCTTCGCGGTATTTTGCCACTGTTCGGCGGGCAATGTCGATCCCTTCCTTACCAAGAAGTTCGACGAGTTTGTCATCTGACAAAATCTTTTTCGGTTCTTCTTTATCGATCAATGACTTGATCCGATGACGCACAGATTCAGAAGAATAGGAATCCCCGCCATCCGACGACGAGATCGCGGTGGTAAAGAAGTATTTCAGTTCAAACATGCCGCGCGGCGTCGACATGAACTTGCCATTGGTGACACGCGAAACCGTGCTTTCATGCATGCCGATGGCCTCGGCAATGTCACGCAGGATCAAGGGCCGCAGATGCGATACACCGTGACTAAAGAACCCGTCTTGCTGGCGGACAATTTCACTGGCCACCTTCATGATGGTGGTCGCCCGCTGATGCAGTGCCTTGACCAGCCAATTGGCGGTTTGCAGTCTTTCGCTCATGAAACCGCGTTCTTCGCGGTCCCGTAAACCCGCCCCGATCTGGGCAACATACTCTTCATTGACCAGAACACGCGGAAGCGCGTCGGTGTTAAGCTCCAGATGCCAATTGCCATTGCCGGCTGCGCGCATCAAGACATCCGGGATAACCGGTGTGGCAATTTCACCATCGGCGGTTTTGCCCGGGCGGGGATCAAGGTTTTTAATCTCGGCGATCATGTCATGCAGATCGTCGGCATCAACACCGCACACCCGGCGTAACCGATCGAATTCACGCTTTGCCAGCAATTCAAGATTGGCCAGAAGGGCCGCCATCGCCGGATCAAAGCGGTTCAGATCACGCAATTGCAGTTCAAGACATTCGGCCAGATCCCGGGCGAAAATGCCAACCGGATCAAAGCCCTGCATCACACCCAGAACACGCTTAACGTCTTCTATGCTGCATTCAAGGGCGCCTGAAACTTCGCTAAGTTCGCCGCTGACATAGCCGTTGTCATCAAGCATATCGATCAGATAGCTGCCAATCATGCGCGAGGATGCATCGGCAAAGGCAATGTTCATCTGATCGTCAAGCAACTGGCGCAAGGTTGCTTCATCGGCAAGGGTTTGTTCAAGGCCGGGCAGATCATCGCTGCTGCCAGCCCCCGAACCACCGGCACCGCCGCCAGCCCCGCCGCTATAGGGTGATGAATAATCATGGTTGCCCGCAACCGGTTCACCATTGCGCGAAATTTCACCTTCACCGCCATACAGCGCATCACTGGCCACATCAAGCGGACCATCGTCATTGCCCATGGTTTCACTGGCGGTCAGGCGATCTGTACCAAACTGGTCATCGCGATCCGTGAAATTGTCCGTTGATCGGCTATCTATCCCGTCATCGCCATTGCCGACCGCCCCATCACCACTTTCGGCAAAGGTCTGGCCGGGATCAGCCCGCTCAAGCAACGGATTTTCCAGAAGCTCGCTATCAATGAAATTGGAAAGCTCAATATTATTGAATTGCAGCAGTTTAATCGCCTGCTGCAGCTGCGGCGTCATGACGAGTGACTGGGACTGACGTAAATCCAGCCGCGCCTTCAGGGCCATTTATGCACTACCCCGTGTCAATCCGAACTCCCCCCCGAGACTGGTATCTTTGTCCGGTGTTTTTATCAAAGGCTGAAACGATCACCCAGATAAACCCTTCTGACATCGTCATTTCTGACGATCTCATCAGGACCACCTTCCATCAAAACCCGACCATCATGCAAAATATATGCCCGGTCGATAATGTCTAGAGTCTCGCGCACATTGTGGTCAGTAATCAAGACCCCAATGCCACGATCTTTCAAATGACGGACAAGATCACGGATATCCCCCACGGCAATCGGGTCAATCCCGGCCAGTGGTTCATCAAGAAGAACAAAGTTCGGATGGGCCGCAAGGGCACGCGCAATCTCGCAACGGCGGCGTTCCCCGCCCGACAGGGCAAGGGCCGGTGTGCGTCTTAGATGCTCGATCGCAAATTCGGCCAGAAGGTCTTCAAGATTTTGTTCACGTTTGATGCGGTCATCTTCGACCACTTCAAGAACAGCCATGATGTTTTGTTCGACTGTCATGCCGCGGAAAATTGACGCTTCCTGCGGCAAATAGCCGATTCCCATGCGTGCGCGCTGATACATCGGCATCGCGGTGATATCGCGCCCATCAAGGGAAATGCTGCCGCGATCTGATGCGATTAGGCCGGTAATGATATAGAAACTGGTGGTTTTACCCGCACCGTTCGGGCCCAAAAGACCAACCGCCTCGCCGCGCTGAACCGATATGGAAACGTCTTTAAGCACCGGGCGCTTCTTGAAGCTTTTGCCAAGATTATGCGCCACTAGGCCCTTATTGGCACTGATCAGACGCGGGCCACCTGCTGAGGATGTTTGAGCTGCGCCAGCAACAACAGGCGCCTTTGAACCGTCGGATTTTCCGCTTTTGCGCGACCAGAACAAATTACCGACCTTTCCTCAGTTACCGGTCCCGGCATCACCCGGGTTATTATTTTCATCTTTTTCAGGAACCAGAAGGCCACGAACGCGGGCTTTGCCCCCGCCATTACCATCTGCAGTCAGGCGACTGACCCCTGTATTGAGGTCAACCACGGCACGATCCCCGTTCAACTGGTTCTCGCCACGCGTGATCTTAACCGATCCCGTCAAGGTCACGATACCTGTTTTAGCATCATAAACCCCCTGATCGCCTACAACAAAGTCGGTAGAGGTACGAATGTTCACATTCCCCTGCCCGTCAATGCGGCTTAATTCGTTTGCCCCGCCTTCTGCGGCATCGAACCGTGCGGTCAACGTATCACCGCGCAAGGTGCGGTCTTCCGAAACGGCGACCGCATCCCCACGGGCAACGGCAATCCGTTTGGTTTCCCAATATTCCAGACTATCCCGCGCGGTCAGGGTTTCATTTGGTGTCGTGTATTTCAAATTCTCACCGGTCAGGACAACCACGGATTCGTCAATGTCATAGACCGCCTTGTCACCGGTTGCGACATCGGTATCGGACGACAGTTTGACATTGCCGGTTGCGATAATGCGGTAAATCTCGCTATTGCCGTCGCGGTCGCGATAAAGTGCTTGAAGTTCATCGGCATCAACGCGCGATGTGCCGCGTTTGGCCACCGCATTCCCGCGCGCAATCAGGGTTTGGTCATTGCGACGCCATTCGATGCCGTTATCGGATTCAACTTCCAATCCGCCCGCACCATTCTGTGCCAGGCCCAACGGATCTGCCTGCGCATTCTTTGGCAGGCCATAAAGCCCGACAACAGCACTGCCCAAAAGCAGTGCCATCAGAATTTTGCCAGCTTTTTGGCTTAGAAGCGGCATCGCGATCATGACTTCCCTTTCAATGCGCTATCGAAAATCACCAGATGGGATTTCCCGAGAAAGCGGATAACCGCCCCCTTATCTTCAAGCTCGAACCCTGAATCCGATTTGATCGTGCCAAACGGTCCCTGTCCATCGACAGGTACGTCACCACTGGCACTGCCGGAATTCATCGCGACTTCGGCTTCTTCGGTATGAATTTCAAAGCCGTTATCGTGATACATGTTCACCGTACCAACAAGATCCAGCATACCATCGGTTTCGGTATAGAACCCTTCATTCGCCGTCAGCGCGATCCAGGACCCGTCTTCAAGCGTGATATCAGCTTGTGGCGCTTCAAGATAAACATGATCGGTGCGCGCCGCTGTTTCGGGGGTTTCAACTGCTTCACGCGCGGTCACGGTAAAGGGTTGCCGATTGCCATCCACGCCAAAGAAGCGCGGGTTGGTCATGGCGACATTTTCCATCAAATCTTCGGGTGAGGATGAAAACCCAAGACGAAAACCGCTATCTTGAACCTGTTCGATCTGCGGCCATAAAACCACCAGCGCCATCAAGGTCAGGGCAATCAGCGGCAAGACGAATTTCAGCATCGTCACAATCACCCGTCGGAACGGATTAATGCGCACGTCCCGCCGGCCAGAAGGCAACCGGTCCCGCGAAAGGCCCTGGGCCCTTCGGGAATCGACCTTTGGATTGCCCTCGAGACTCATCCTTATGCCACTCCTGAACGCAACAGATCATGGATATGAACAAGCCCGGCAGGCACACCGCCCTCATCGAGAACGAACAATGCGGTGATGCTGCGATCATTCATGATCGCAAGGGCTTCGACCGCCAATGCCCCTTCGTGGGTGACTTTCGGCCCCGCGGTCATGACATCAGAAACCTTCATCGCCACCAGATTATCGGCCATGTGACGGCGCAAATCGCCATCGGTCACAATCCCGACCAACTCGCCCCGATCCCCCAGAACCCCGACACAACCAAATGACCGACCGGTCATGGTGACAAGGGCCTCGGACATCAGCGCGTCCTTGGCGATCAAGGGCAGGCTATCGGCCGGATGCATGACATCACGAACATGCAGCAACCGCTGGCCCAGCTTGCCGCCGGGATGGAAGGTTTTGAAATCTTCGGCCGAAAACCCGCGACGCTCCATCAATGTCACCGCCAGCGCATCGGCCAAGGCCAGCATCGCGGTGGTTGAGGTCGTCGGGGCCTGTTTGTTCGGGCAGGCTTCCGGGCTGGCAGGTAGCACCAGCGGGCAGTCGCTTTGCTTGGCAAGCGAGCTTCCCGGTTTACGCGTCATGCCGATCAGCGGCACGTTAAAACGCCGGGTAAAGGCGATAATATCGGAAAGTTCCGGGGTTTCACCGGAATTGGACAGCGCCAGAACCGCATCATCCTTGCCAATCATGCCCAGATCGCCGTGGCTTGCTTCGGCCGGATGGACAAAGAAAGACGGCGTTCCGGTCGAGGCAAAGGTCGCTGCGATCTTTTTGGCGATATGACCGCTTTTGCCCATGCCTGTGACCACCAACCGGCCCTTAAGGCCTTCGATCAGATTGATCGCATCGCAAAACTCGCCATTGAGCGAATCTGCAAGTTCACGAAGGGCGTTTGCCTCGATATCAAGAACCCGACGCGCAATCGCAAGATCGGCATCAGAGGCCGGAATGGGGGAGGTACTCGATAAGGCTTTGGAATCTGGGGTCACTGTCATCTGTTTCTTGTTTACGTTTCCCGCCCGGGAAATAAGGCGTACTGATCAGAATGCCCGGTCAATTTGCCAAAACTATGAACCTGCCGGGTGCGGGGGTCAATTCGATTGATCCGACCCCGCGCGTACCCAATACATGCTCAATCTTCACAGGCGGTTAACCGGCCTTAGGAATGGGCAAAGATATCGGTTTCTTCCCAACCGGCCAGATCAAGGGCCGCACGCGTCGGCAGAAAGTCAAAACAGGCCTGCGCCATCTCGGTCCGCCCTTCGCGTGCCAGACGACGATCAAGCTCTTCGCGGGCCTTATGCAGATACAAAACATCAGACGCGGCATAGTCGATCTGTTCCTGGGAAAGCTCGGGCGCACCCCAGTCAGAACTTTGCTGCTGCTTGGAAATCTCGACACCGACGGTCTCGCGCAGAACGTCTTTCAGACCATGGCGGTCGGTATAGGTGCGGATCAGCTTGGAAGCGATTTTGGTGCAATAAACCGGCGCACAGCGCACACCAAGATATTTGTCCATCACAGCGATATCAAACCGGCCAAAATGAAACAGCTTCAGAACACTGTCATCGGCGAGAAGTTTTTTCAAATTCGGCGCGCTGTAATCTTCTCCATCGAACTTGACCAGATGGGCATTGCCATCGCCGCTTGAAAGCTGCACGACACATAGACGGTCGCGGTGCGGGTTCAGGCCCATGGTCTCGCTGTCGATTGCCACAACCTTACCAAGGTCAAGATCGTCCGGCAGATCTCCGAGATGGAGGAAATTGGTCATCGCGGTTCTCCAAATGTCAAAATTTGCCTGTTCTTAACACAGCAAACCGCGTGTGGCATCGCAAAAGTCAGCTCACCTGAAGAGTTAGATCAGGAGCCGTGCCCCTCATTGCTTCCTATGAGCTGGTCCCTCAAATCGGACAGAATAGGATAATTGCCCCAATCGATTGCATGAACTGACGGGTGTGTGGAGTTGTAACCCACAATAAGTTTTGATGCTTCAGAATATTCTTCTTTTGAGATTAGATTTTCTACACCTGCGACCAATGAATCTCTTTTAATTTCGTTGCACTTGTCCCACGCATTAAACTCTTTCGGAGCGTTCCACTTATTTGACACTATCCTAGTGTAAAAAGATGAAAACTTTTCACCCTCAACATCAGGAAAGAAATTTCTGTAATACTCATTAAAAACAGGATTTATTTTATAGAATACATATGTACAGCTAAATGTTATAGAATCTTTTTCTTTCTCTTTAAATTTTGATTTTATATTTAAGGATTCATTTACATTAACCACATTACCAGTTGTCGAGTATTCCACCTCGGAAGTTGAAATACCTACACCTTTTTCCTTAGAGAAAGCGATTGAAGCTGAAGTATAAACATTAGCATATAACGGGACACTACCGGTATTTTTCAGTATTGCTTTTAACTCTGTGACTTCATTTCCGTTATCATCAGGATATTGCTTTATCTGATCATCAAACTTGAACTCATACTTTGGCGTAAAGGCGTGAAACTCTTCTATTTTTTTTTGCCGTTGCTCAGCTTTATCCAACCAAAACGCCCCGCCAAAAACTGCTGCGACCCCAACATAAGCCAAAACATCTTGAGGACCAGAAATAGTCAGCGCCCTCTTGAAAAAGAGTAAAATTGATCGGAACGAACACCGCAGCCAACTTAAAAGCATCACATCGCCCCCTGCTAATAAATTTCGTCAAATTTATTAGCGATGCGTAATTAATGCAACTTAAAGATTTATTTTACAACATGTGCAACTTTTCGCTTTGCATGCATCGTTTGATCATTCTCAATGACATTAGTCAGCCCAAAACGACAATACCCCAGCACATCAAAGATGTGCTGGGGTATGGTGCCCAGGAGAAGACTCGAACTTCCACGACCTTGCGGCCACTGGCACCTGAAGCCAGCGCGTCTACCAATTCCGCCACCTGGGCATAGGGGCATCTGGTTTGTTCGGCGGAACCCGCCGGAACGGGGCGGAATATACGCGGTCAGCTTGAAGTGTCAACCACCTTTTTGATGGTTTGGTGAAACTTCAGCACACCAGACGGGAATGATCCGAAAACATACGGGTTTTCTTGGGTTTTGGCCGTTTTGTGATCACGCCGAATGGTCGAATAAATAGGCCAACACACCGTTCAAACGGTTCCGTCCCTGTTGGGTCGCGCGCAAGCCTGCAGAATCACAGACCAGATCACCCGATACAATCAAGGTTTCCAACCGTTCCGAATCCAGCACATCACGCGGGGCTTTGCCGATAATCCGATCAAACCGCGATACCGGAATGGCTTCATTCAGGCGCAAGCCCATCATCACCATTTCAAGCAGGCGTTCACGCGATTCAAGAACGGTTTCTTCCTGTGTGCCGTGACCGTTCTTTTCCACGCGATCAAGCCAGATATCAGGGGCGCGATGACGGCGCACCGCCATCGGGACCGTGCTGCCATCAGGTTGAATGACGGCTTCGCGGCCATGTGCCCCCGGCCCGATCCCCAGATAATCACCATAGCGCCAATAGACCAGATTATGGCGGCTTTCCTGCCCCGGTCTGGCGTGGTTGGACACCTCGTAACAGCCATATCCGGCCGCACTGGTTTCTTCCTGGGTGATTTCATAAAGTTCGGTCGCAAGGTCTTCATCGGGCACGACAAGATCACCGCGCTGATGCAGGGTATAGAACTGCGTTCCCGGCTCGATCGTCAGCTGATAAAGCGAAATATGACCATTGGCGATATCAAGTCCTTCGCGAAGTTCCTTACGCCATGCTTTGGGATCATGGTCCGGGCGGGCATAGATCAGATCAAAGGAAAACCGGTCAAACACCGTGGTTGCAACATCCAGGGCCCGCAAGGCTTCCTTGGCGCTATGCACACGCCCCAGGAACTTTAAGTCACGGTCGTTAAGCGCCTGAATACCAATGGAAACGCGGTTGATGCCATTTGCGGCAAAGGCCGAAAAACGATCAATCTCGACCGTGCCGGGGTTGGCTTCGAGCGTGATTTCAATATCATCGGTCACGTTCCAGAACGTCTTGATATCGGCAATCAACGCACCCGCCGTTTCCGGATCCATCAAAGACGGCGTCCCACCGCCAAAGAAAATCGATCCTACCGTGCGCCCCGGATGACGCTGCGCACCCGCAGCCAGTTCTGCGCGCAGCGCCTTGCGCCAGCGGACATGATCAACGCTGTTGGACACATGACTGTTGAAATCGCAATAGGGGCATTTCGACAGACAGAACGGCCAATGGATGTAAATGCCAAACGGCACGGTTTCGGCCATGGCGGCGGACACAATAGGTGCGGACACGCGAAACTCTTTTCAAATACGGGAAGCAGGGCGAATAAACTAACACGCACCGCCGATGATGACATCAGCGATGCGTGCATGGGTTCGATGCAATGTGTTTGCCCGAAAGATGCCTATTCGAAGCAGGCTTTCACCAATTGGCGGAAAGCATCGGCACGGTGGCTCATTTCATGTTTTTTGGCCGGGTTCATTTCGCCAAAGGTTTCGTCATAGCCTTTGGGCTGGAAAATCGGGTCATAGCCAAATCCGTGACGGCCCCGTTTCGGCCAGACGATTTCGCCTTCAACCTTGCCTTCGAAATTTTCGACATGGCCATCAGGCCACGCCAAAGACAGCGCACAGATAAAGGATGCCCGACGATCGGGATGGGATCCGATGCCATTCTGGACCTTTTCCATCGCCATTTCGAAATCCTTGTCCGGCCCGGCCCAGCGCGCGGAATAAATTCCCGGTGCACCATCAAGGGCAGATACCGCAAGGCCACTGTCATCTGAAAGTGCCGGAAGGTTCGCCCCGTTGGCCGCCGCCGTTGATTTTAGCTGCGCATTGCCGATGAAGGTTTTTTCGGTTTCTTCGGGTTCAGGAAGGTCAAGATCCCCTGCCGAAAAGACTTCGATCCCGAAAGGTGCGAGAAGTTCGCCAATTTCCTTGATCTTGCCTTGGTTGTGGCTGGCGATAACGAGTTTTTTTTCCGTAAAGCGACGGGCCATGTGTCTGCCTGAAAGCGATTTTAATTAAAGGATTAGATCAGAATAAGGTTCTTGAGATTCGTTTCATGCTGAGCCGAAAATGGTTGGTCGCGAGAACCGATGCTCACGTACTTAAAGTACGTGAGCATCGGAAGCGCAGCTACCCGACATTTGCAGGCCAGCATGGAACGAAGATCTGAGCCTTAAAGGCCAAGTGCCTCGCGTTGTTTGGCAAACAGCTCTTTGCAGCCTTTTTCAGCCAGCGCGAACATTTTGTCATAGGCTTCGCGATCAAACGGAACGTCTTCGGCAGTCGCCTGTACTTCAACAATCCCGCCATTTCCGGCCAGAACGAAGTTGGCATCGGCACCGGCATTACTGTCTTCGGCGTAATCAAGATCAAGTACGGCTTCGCCGTTATAAATGCCGCACGAAATGGCTGCGACCGGCTGGGTGAACGGGATTTCCTTGATCAGGCCGAGGCGACGGACACCCTGAAACGCCAGATGGGCTGCTACATACGCACCGGTGATTGAGGCTGTGCGCGTGCCGCCATCGGCCTGAATAACATCGCAGTCCAGACGCATCTGCATTTCGCCCATTGCCTTCATATCGGCAACGGCGCGAATCGAACGACCAATAAGGCGCTGAATTTCCTGAGTCCGGCCAGACTGACCGCCACGGGCGGCTTCACGGTTCATGCGCGAATCGGTGGCACGCGGCAGCATGCCGTATTCTGCGGTGATCCAGCCTTTGCCGGAATTGCGCATCCAACCCGGAACCTTGTCTTCGACCGTTGCGGTACACATAACGTGCGTGTCCCCGAATTTGATCATGCAGGAACCTTCGGCATATTTGGAAACACCGGTTTCAATCGAAACGTTGCGAAGCTGATCAGGGGTACGGCCGGATGGGCGCATGGGTGGGAACCTCTTGGTTGGCTGTATGGTATTCATGCAAAAGACAAGAAGACAAACTGTCTGGAAATTTGGCCCAAAGTAAGATGACACCCGCCAAAGGTCCAGCAGTTTCCCGGTCTGAATTCAGACGATTCGTGTGATTGAAACCCTGTTTTCAAACCAAAGCCTTGAAACAGGTGACGGTTCAATTGGTTGTGCAATGCCGGTGCGATTGACGCAGTGCCATTGCCTGACTAAATTCTCACGGCAACTTCAATCATGATTTGCTTAAACTGGTTGGCACGTACACATGGCGCACTTTGACGATACATTGCTTGGCGACATGAATGCACGGTCACGTGAAGTGTTCCGTCAGATTGTCGATGCCTATGTCGAAACCGGCGAGCCCATCGGGTCCCGGTCAATTGCGCGGCGCATGTCTGAAAGCCTGTCGGCAGCGACCATTCGCAATGTCATGTCCGACCTTGAAGAAATGGGGCTTTTGGTTGCCCCACATATTTCGGCCGGTCGGTTTCCCAGTGAAAAAGGCCTGCGGTTGTTTGTTAATGCATTGATGGAGGTCGGTGATCTTCCCAATGCCGAACGCGACCAACTGACCAAGAATTGCGAACAGGCGGGCTATTCACTGGATCAGATGCTGGGCGAAGCAACGACCATGCTGTCGGGCCTGTCGCGCTGTGCCGGATTGGTGGTTGCGCCAAAGACCGATGGCATTCGACTAAAACAGATCGAATTCGTTGCCCTTTCGCCGGGCAAGGTGCTTGCGGTTCTGGTGTCGCAAAACGGCAGCGTTGAAAACCGAATCCTTGATGTTCCGGTTGATTTGCCCGCCTCGGCATTGACAGAAGCTGCGAATTATCTAAATACCCGGTTGGCAGGAAAGACACTTGATGATGCAAGATTGCTGATCACCCAAGAACGTGATCGGCTCAAGCAGGAGCTTGATGATCTTTCTGCCAATCTGATTGAAGCGGGCCTAGCGACGTGGGCTGGCGGGGTCAAAGGATCGTCCCTGATTGTAAAGGGTCAATCCCAGCTGTTGGAAAATATCGATACAATTGAACAGCTTGAGACCGTTCGCCGCCTGTTTAATATTCTCGAAGCCCGGGATCAGATGATTGAATTACTTGATGTAACGACGGACGCCCAAGGCGTTCAGATTTTCATCGGGTCGGAAAATAAGCTGTTCGGGGGATCGGGTCTGTCGATGGTGATTTCGCCCTATCAGAATGCAGAAGGCAGCATTGTGGGCGCAATCGGGGTTGTCGGACCGACCCGGATCAATTATGCCCGGATCATTCCGCTGGTCGATTACACCGCCAAACTGGTCGGTCGACTGATTGGATAAATCGCGGCGCTGCGTGTCAGGCCGCATAACGTGAAAGTAACAGGTTAGCCATGTCGGAAACCGCAAAGAATTCTCCGGAAGATCTGCAGGATGTAAACGCAGAGCAAGCCGCCGCCGAAGATATCGCAGCAGAGGCGCTTGAAGCTGAGAGCGAAGACATCGTGATCGAAGATCCGGTCACCGCCCTTCAAGCCGAAGTTGCCGAACTTAAAGACCGTTTGTTGCGTCAGGCCGCCGAGGTGGAAAACACCCGCCGCCGCGCCAAAAAAGACGTCGAAGATGCCGGCAATTATGCGATTACCAAATTTGCCCGTGAACTGCTTGATGTTGGCGACAACCTGCGCCGCGCCCTTGATGCTGCTGGCGACACCTCTGCTGCCGACCCGGTGATGAAAACGCTGGTTGAAGGCGTTGAAATGACCGAACAGACGCTTCTGCGCGCACTTGAAAAGAACGGCGTTGAAAAGCTTGAACCGCTTGGTGAAAAGCTTGACCCGAACAAACATCAGGCCGTGTTTGAAATGCCGAACCCGGAATACCCGGACGGTCATGTCGCACAGGTCATGCAGGCCGGTTACATGCTCAAAGGCCGCCTTCTGCGCCCGGCAATGGTCGGTGTGACCAAAAATCCGGCGGGCGAGGCACCTGCCAAGGACGATACCCCCGGCGGGAATGTCGATACCTCGGCCTAAGACATATCAGAACGCATAAACCGGTTTTAGCGGATCGGGTTTATCAAACACCCCTGCCAGATATATTTGGCGGGGGTGTTTTGTTTTGCCTGTGGCGAAGTTTGTGTCTCGATGGATTCCCGCCTTTACGCGAATGACGTACACTCTCAAGACATTTACCCTAAAGACGGCCCGATAATCGTCATGCCCGCGCTGGTGCGCATCCATGAAACAGCCGGAATGCCTAAACCCCAATTTCCAACCTGACAGGATCCCTTCCCATGCCACTTCGCCCCGATCTGATTGACATTCTGCGTGATGAAGCTGCCCCAATTGTCATTCTGACCGGTGCCGGTATTTCCAAGGAAAGCGGCCTGCATACATTTCGCGATCCGGATGGCATCTGGGCGAAATACGACATTTCCGAAGTCGCCACCCCGGATGCCTTCATTGCCAATCCCGATCTGGTGCATCATTTTTACAATGATCGACGGGCCGGGTTGCTTGACCCCGCCATCCAACCCAATGAAGCCCATCTTGCCTTGGCAAAGCTCGAAGCAGAATGGCCGGGCGATATCTTACTGATCACCCAAAACATTGATGATCTGCATGGTCGGGCCGGATCCAAAAACCTGATCCATATGCATGGCGAATTGCAAAAAATCCGCTGCATGCATTGTGATCTTTTGACCGGTTGGCGCGATGATCTGACCAAGGAAACCCCCTGCCCGTCCTGTGGCAAATCTGGTGGGCTGCGTCCGCATGTGGTGTGGTTTGGTGAAATGCCGCTTGAGATGGAACGCATTTATGCCGCCTTGGGCAGTTGCGGCCTTTTCATATCAATTGGCACATCGGGCAATGTCTATCCAGCGGCAGGATTTGTTCAGATTGCCCATGAAGAAGGCGCTGCTGAAACGGTTGAGCTCAATCTTGAACCCAGTTCAGGTGCAACCTTGTTTGATCATAGCGCCTATGGTGCGGCCACGGATCTGGTGCCGAAATTTGTGGCCGCCCTTTTGAAGGCTAGCGACTGATCAGGTCGCGAAACTGACGTTCGCCTTCGGTGCTAAACCGAACTGTACGCGACTCCGCCACCCGCTTGGCCCAGCCCAGATCATAAAATCGGTGCAGCAACGCTGCGCCAAACGATCCCGCCAGATGTGATTGTCGGGCACTCCAATCAAGACATTCCCGACAGAGCGGTCGGCGTTTGCTGCGCAGCGCATCAAGATCAATGCCAAACGTGGCGGCGAATTCTATGCCATCTTTGGTCAAGCTCACGCCGTTGATGTCGGTTTCAATCAAACCGCGCCGGGTAAGTCCGTCAAACAATGCCACCCCCATGTCGCCGGCCAAATGATCGTAACAGACCCGCGCATGGCGAAGCTCCGGGTCCTTTGGCCCGGTGCGTACCCGGTTATGCCCAACCCGGTTGGCTATTCCCATCAGGACTTCAAGTGCTTCGACAATATCCGGGCCCGACAGCGTGAAGTACCGATGCCGCCCCTGCTTGCGCTGGGTAAGGATCAATCCTGCTTCTAGCTTTGCCAGATGCGAGCTTGCGGTTTGCGGCGTCACCCCGGCTTCTTGCGCCAGTTCAGCAGCCGTCAAGGCGCGACCGCTCATCAATGCGGTCAGCATATTCGCGCGCGCCGGATCGCCAAGCAATGCGGCCACGCGGGCAATATCGGGTCCTTCTTTCATAGTTCGATGTTAGTCGAAGCATTAAGAGCAAACAATCGGCTATTCCGGTTCTTGCAAAGTCAACTGACACCCAAGAGCCACACATGTTTCAGACCAAACCCAATCTAGCACTTGAACTTACCCTGCTGGCTGTACTGGCCACGCTTTGGGGCGGGTCCTATGTGCTGATTAAAATTGCCGTTGCCGAGATACCACCGCTGACGCTGATTGGATTTCGCGTCGGGATTGCCGCCCTGTTTCTATGTGGATTGATTATTTGGCAGGCTGGAAGATTTCCCCGAGACGGGAATACCTGGCGGAAATTATTCATCCAGTCCGTTTTCAACAGCCTTGGCGCATGGACCGTACTTGCCTGGGGTCAACAGTTCGTCGATAGCGGCCTTGCCAGCGTATTGAATTCAACCTCCCCGGTTTTTGTCTATCTTTTCACCCTTGTTGTTGTCGGACGCAGAAATGCCGGACCTTACAAGCTTTTGGGTGCCCTGCTTGGCATTACGGGTGTTGTCCTGATTGTCGGGCCGGAGGTTTTGGCCGGACTTGGCGATCAGGTTGCCGGACAGTTAGCCATTCTCGCGGGGGCCGTCCTGTATGCGGGTGCTGCATTATACGGACGCCAGTTATCGCATTTATCCCCCGGCGTTTCAGCCGCCGGGACAATGATCTGGGCCAGTATTTTTCTGATCCCGACCAGCATCATCATTGACCGGCCATGGAACCTTTCACCCTCAATCGACGCTGTTTTGGCCGCTGTAACACTTGGCGTTTTCTGTACCGCACTTGCCCTTCTGATCTATTTCCGGCTGTTGCGGACTCTGGGTTCCATGGGCGTCGCCAGCCAAAGCTATCTGCGTGCGGGCATTGGCGTATTACTAGGTGTGGGGCTTCTTGGAGAACCCCTGACACTTTCGACACTTACGGGAATTTTCTGCGCCATCCTTGGTGTCATTGCGATCAATCTCGCGCCGGTATTTTCAAGTTCATTTCACCCACCCGCAATCGAACCATCCGTCCCGAAGAAGGAGAAATCATCATGATCACCTGTTTTATCCGCTATGAAATCGACCCGTACAAAAAAGACGCCTTCATTGAGTATGCACGAAACTGGGGGCAGGCCATCCCGCGATGTGGTGCGGACCTTGTCGGATATTTCGCCCCGCATGAAGGATCGCTGACAACTGCTTATGGTATCTATCATTTGCCCGATCTGGCATCCTATGAAGCCTATCGCGCACGCCTGAAAGATGATCCGCTGGGACGGGAGAATTATGCATTTTCCCAGCGCGAGAAATTCGTCCTGCGCGAAGACCGCCAGTTTTTGAAAATTGCTTCATCCCCACATTCGGAGCTGATCAAGCCATGATTGCCGTGATTTTCGAAGTCACCCCACACCCCGATCATTATGACGAATATCTCGCCACCGCGGCCGACCTGCGCCCGATTCTTGAGGGGATGGATGGTTTTATTTCAATCGAACGGTTCGAGTCCCTGACAACAGAGGGAAAAGTTCTGTCCCTGTCATTCTGGCGCGATGAAGAGGCCGTCAAAGCATGGCGGAATGTGCCGGAACATCGGGTGGCACAGAACGAAGGCCGCAATCGTATCTTTGCCGATTATCGCTTACGTGTTGCGGGTGTCATTCGCGATTACGGCATGGAACCCCGCGATCAGGCACCGGCGGATTCGCTATCCCACCATGCTCAAAACACCAAGGATTGATGAGCTGACAACGTGATGTTCAGGCCTTGGCAGGTTTCGGGGATGGTTCTTCGTCCCCGATTACTGCGGCTTCTTCGCTGTCGATGGATTTGGCACCGCCTTTGAAATCCAACAGCATGACTGCCAGAACCACGATCCCTGCCCCGATAAAAATAAACGGCATTGGCAGCATGTCGAAAAAGATCAGATCCATCGCGACCGAAAAGGGAAGTGCGGTATAGGCGGCAGGCGACACAACACTGGCATCGGCCACGCGAACAGCGCGCAAAACCATGTAATTGGTCATCATGGCAAAAAAGCCCGCACCGGCGGAATACACCCAATCGGCAAGCGACGCCGGTTGCCACATGATCACGGCAATCGGCACCCAAATCACAATCGCAACGATCTGCGGCCAGAACAGCATGGAAAAGTTGGTTTCAGTCCGGGTCATAACCTTGGCGAACAGGGTTTGGGCAGAAAAGCAAAACGCCCCGATCAAGGCCGCCGCCACACCAAGGGGCAACCCAAACCCATCCATCTGCGGGCCACACATGACCCACACCCCAACCAGCCCCAGCAAGGTGGCAATCATTTTGCGGGCGGTGAGCTTCTCGCCCAGAATGACCACTGCCAGCAGCACGGTCAGCAATGCTTCGATGAACAAATAGGCATTGACCTCGGCGATGCTCATTTGGCGCAGCGCAAAGAACACAAAGAACAGCGACCCATACCACAGCAACCCACGTGCAGCATGGGCCATGGGGCGACGGGTTCGGATGGGCCGTGTGCCGATAAACATCAAGATGACCAGAAACACCGCAACTGTCGTGACCGCCCGCATCGCCAAAATCTGTGCCGTTGGCACATCACGTGACACCAGCTTGGCACAAACATCGACAAAGACGCCTGATGCCATCGCAGCGGTCATCCACAAAACGCCGCGGAGATTGCCGCTTAGGCGCATCAGCGTCCCGGTCATGGTCGTTCCCAATGTTTTGAAAGCTATTAGGGTTTCCGGCAATCGGCAGTGACTGCTGCGTGGTGGCGCAAGGAGGCATCGAAAATCGCGGCCGGAAACCCTGTATGGCAATGATATTGCCTGCTTGTTTCGCAAAAAACGAATGAAGAGTTTTCAGCCATTGATGAGATTTTTTTGCCCCACTTTCACATCAGGCCTGATAGACAGTAGAACCCTTGCGAAACTGTCCGTATGGAAAAGTTCAATGCGCCGAAAATTGCCCCCGTTACGCGCGCTTGTCGCCTTTGAAGCCACCGCCCGCCATCAAAGTGTCAAAGGTGCCGCCGAAGAACTGCATGTCACCCAAAGTGCCATCAGCCATCAACTGCGCCAGTTGGAAGAAAATCTTGGCGTGGTTCTGTTCACCCGTAAGGGCCGCGGCCTGAGCCCCACAAAGTCGGCCGAGCTTTTGCTGCCCCGCCTGACCGAGGCACTTGATGGCATTGCCGATATCACCGGTGAAGTTGGCCCGGATAAGGGCAAGGCCATTCGTATTGGTGCGCTGGCAACCCCTGCGCTGACCGTATTGCTTTATGAGCTTGATAACCTGCGCGACCGCTTGCCGGCCGATATCCCGGTGCAATTTCGCAAGATCGAATTTGATGACGGGCTTGATCCGCTTGAAATCGATCTGGCTTTGCAAATCGCGCCCAAGGATTTACCCGGCCCAGAAAACTGGGTAACCGAACTTCTGACACCAGAAGTCTATACCGCCTTTGCCGCCCCGGAATGGTTGGAAAAGCGTGGCTTCGATGCCGGCAATATTGACGTTGCCCATCTTGGTCCGCGCGACATTTTGCTGATCGACAGTGACAGCGAACAATTTTCCCAGATCGAACAATGGTTCAAGAATGCCAGTTTCTCCTTGGCGGATTGCTGGACCTTCAGCCATCATATCTGGGCCCTTGAAGCAGCCCGTGCTGGTCAGGGTATTGTTGCCAGTACAGATGTGGTTGCACGCAATTATGTTGAGCGCGGCGAACTGGTTGCACTCAATTTCCCGGATTTCATTTCGAATTGGTGGTATCGCCTTTTGATCCGCCCGGCCCGCCAAAAAGATCCGGTTGTGATTGAAGCCGCCAATTGGATCCGCGAGTTGATCAATCCGAAAACAGCATCACTCGCCCGTAAAAAGATCATGTAACCTGATTGTCCATTGCCCTGAATCGTTGAAAATAGTAGGGTTCCCCGACAAAATTTACGGCGAATCTGCCGAAAAAGAATGGGGTTTATGGGGAAGATGACATCCTTGGTATCGGTCGTAGTCACGACCTATAACTGGCCTGAAGCACTCTCCCTGGTGCTAAATTCTCTTGCAGATCAACAGGATCGCAATTTCGAAATCATCATTGCGGATGATGGATCAGGTGGCGCAACCACCCGTGTGATAGAGAGTTTTGCCGCCACATCCCCGGTTCCCGTCAAACATTACTGGCACGAAGATAACGGATTTAAGGTTGCCAAGGCCCGCAATGGTGCCATCGCCATGGCAGAAGGCGAGCTTGTTATCTTCATTGATGGTGATTGCTGTGTGATGCCTGACTTCATCACCCGCCACCGCAAGGCAGCAGAAGCCGGTTGTCTGGTTTCGGGCAAACGCGTTTTCATTAAACAACGCCTGACCAAAACGCTGCTTGCGCGCAAGTGGGCATTTCATAAATGGCCACGTGCGATGTTGTTCCTGATTGCCTTGTTCGGTTTTACTAACCGTCCGTTTCAGTTCATTCGCCTTCCCCATAACGGCCCGTGGCTGTGGGAGCATGAAAAATGCTGGCGCAAGGCACAAACTTGTAACCTTGGGGTTTTCAAAGCAGATATTGACAAGATTCACGGCTTTGACGAAGCATATCAAGGGCATGGCTGGGAAGATTCAGATTTTGTCCTGCGCCTGTTGCGATCCGGCCTGAAACGCAAGAATGTCGAATATTGCTCGCCCGTTCTGCATCTTTTCCATGATCGAAAAATTGCCCAGCGTCACGAAGGCGGTGATGGTGCAAGTAACTGGCACCGGTTTAATGAGCACCTTCTCAATGACCCAAAACGCTATCTGCCATCGGCCATTAACGACCAAAATGGTTCGGCCAAAAAGGCCCCCTCATCGCAAGCTGAAAAAGAGATTGCCTGACTTTCGACCAAGGATGCATGCGCACCCCCTTGGAAGCTGCGACATTTCACGATAAAAGGGCGGCATCATTCTCTTTGGGATGCGATTTACGCCGTTCCGAAGCCGAAAACAGCCGCCCCGTTTTGTTCGGGGCATGCCTTTATAAAAGCGAAAGGGATTTTCCCAGATGGATCTCAACAAGATTCCTGTCGGCAAAGATGTTCCGTGGGACGTAAATGTCGTCATCGAAATTCCGCAGGGCGGACCGGTAAAGTACGAAGTAGACAAAGACTCCGGTGCTGTCTTTGTTGACCGATTCTTGCATACCTCGATGTATTATCCGGTGAATTACGGCTTCATCCCCAACACGCTTGGCGAAGACGGTGACCCGGTTGATGCCATGGTCATGTTCCGCGAACCGGTTGTTGCCGGTTCGGTCATCCGCGCCCGTCCCATCGGTGTGTTGATGATGGAAGACGAAGCTGGTCAGGACGAAAAACTGATCTGCGTTCCCCATGACAAAATCGACCCGTACTATACCGACATCAAATCCCATGAAGATCTGCCGCAAATCCTGCGCGATCAGATCCAGCACTTCTTCGAGCGCTACAAAGACCTCGAAAAAGGCAAATGGGTTAAAGTGACCGGTTGGGAAGGCGCTGAAAAAGCAGCCAGCCTGATCGAAGAAGGTGTGACCCGCCTGGGCAAGTAATTGGCTTAAAGCCGTTTACGATAATATCAAACACCGCTCTAGCTTTTTGGCAGAGCGGTGTTTTTTTGACTTTTCCCCAAAATGACCGACAATAAGGTCGCTCAGGTGCTCGACATCAATATTTGGCCGGCTGGAAAACCAAACAGCCAGAATCGCCGTATCAAACATTTGTGACATGACTGGCGATTTTCGCAATCCGCCACAAATTTACCTTTGTTGTTTCACACCTTCGTCACGCAAGACTTTCGAAAATACTGTGAAAGCGGCCCACACTTAATGTCACAACGGAGCGAATTGAATGCATAGCGACGCAATCGCACATTCGATGCCCCAACCATTCGAGGTTACGGTCTCGGCGGATGGCATTTTGCGCGTGGGCGACAATGATTTCCGCTGTGCATTCGGGATCAACGGGATCACCGATGCCCAAACCAAGACCGAAGGCGATGGTAAAACACCCGCCGGGCGCTGGCAGTTGCGCTATGTCATGTACCGCGCAGACCGTCGGGCGTGTCCACGGACCAAACTACCGGTGACCACCATTTCGTTTTCCGATGGCTGGTGCGATGATCCCAAGCACCCGGCTTATAACTGCCCGGTGCGGCTACCTTTTAAGGGCAGCCACGAAAAACTTTACCGTGATGACCATCTCTATAACATCGTCGTTGTTCTGGGTCACAATGATGCCCCGCCGGTCCCCGGAAAGGGCTCTGCAATCTTCATGCATATCGCCAAACCTGACTATAGCGGTACCGAAGGCTGTGTTGCATTGGCCGAAAAAGACCTTGAGACCCTTTTGGGTCTGGTACAGTACGAAACATTCATAACCATCACTCAGTGAAATCATGCACTTGCCGTTTGGGCACTGACACCCTAGGTTCAATTGCCAGATTAATTCACAGGACAGGTCATGATTGAAGACGATTATCTGTATAAAAAAGGTGGTATCGCGGGTTTTGGATCGCGTCTGAAGGCTGTTTTCGGATCGGGCAAATTCTGGTTGCGCAGCCTTGCTGTCATCGTCCTGATTGCTGTGATCTATTATCCAGCTGGCATGGCGCTGGTCCATCGCATTGACGACAATCCCGATTTCGTTGGCAAGTACCATGGCGGCAGCCACGCTGTCAGCACTGCTGCTGGCCTTATTGACCGTGAAGTCAACCAGAACCGTTGGACCGCAAACGATCCGTTTTTCCTGCCGGGCTCTGCACTTGATAACATGCCGAATTTCCAGACCGGCATCGTCTATGCCCTGTCGCGCTTTTCCATTGAGCTTTCCGATCAGATCGGTCGAACCCGTGGTTCAAGTCAGGTGGATCCAGACCTTGATGATGCGGCTGGCCTGTTGAAATTCCGCGGTGACAAATGGGTGTTTGACCCAAGCGTATCGCTTTTGCCCGGTGTCACGTCCGAACAGCAATACCGTCAGGCCATCAGATCGCTGGAAAATTATAACAAGCGCCTGATTGACGGAAACGCGGTTTTTGAACGCCGTGCAGATAACCTGCAAGAAACCCTGAACCGGTTTGCCAATGACCTTGGATCGGCATCCGCCCTGCTTGACGATAAGGTCGATGCCCCGTCGATCTTTGACCGCACTGCCGATGACGTGTTTTATGCCACCAAGGGGCGCCTTTATGCCTACAGCCTGATCCTGCGTGATCTGGGGACCGACTTCGAACAAATCATTAATGAACGACAAATTGCCCCTGCCTGGGCAGAAATGGTCGGATCCCTTCAGTCTGCAGCTGCGCTTGATCCACTTGTCGTCGTTAATGGATCGGCGGATGGCATTATTTTCCCCAACCATTTGGCAGGACTTGGTTTCTATCTTTTGCGTGCCCGCACCCAGATGCGTGAGATCAGCAGTATCCTGCAGCGTTAAGGGTCATTTTGATCACACTTGCACCGCTGGCGAATACCTGACTTGCGCGCTGCGACTTGATCTTTTCTACTTTTTGCCCCATTTAGGGCCTAACCAAATGAAATGCAGATTGCTGAGCGGGCGCACATTCGCCCCGGCAATCAGAGTGAGAGGACACGCCGACCATGTTCATTCAAACCGAACCGACCCCGAATCCGGCCACACTCAAATTCCTGCCGGGTGAAGAAGTGATGGGCCGCCTTGGCACCGCCAACTTCGTTAAGGGTGACGAAGCCGTCAAATCACCGCTTGCCCGCAAACTGTTTGAAGTTGATGGCATTGCCGGTGTCTTCCTCGGCGGTGATTTCATCACCATTACCAAGGACGACTCCAAAGACTGGCAAACCCTGAAACCGCAGATTCTTGGCGGGATCATGGAACATTACACCTCGGGCCAGGCGGTTCTTGATCAGAATTCCGATGCCGCAACCGGTGCCAGCACCGCTGCCGAAGGCGATAACGAACTGGTCACCCAGATCAAGGAACTTCTTGATACCCGCGTCCGTCCGGCCGTTGCGCAGGATGGTGGCGATATCGTCTTCCACAAATTCGAAGATGGTGTGGTTTTCCTTGAAATGCACGGCGCATGTTCCGGCTGTCCAAGCAGCACCGCGACCCTGAAAATGGGTATCGAAAACATGCTGCGCTATTATGTGCCTGAAGTGCAATCCGTCGAACCCGTCATGGCCGACTGATCTTTCGAGTCGTTGAAAATTTGTAAGCCCGGCGCAAACTTTTCAGTGCGCCGGGCGTTCTTATTTTGCGCCGAACGAGAAGGGTTGCCCGGCGTTTTCAACTTTTAGGGATTTTGTCCGTTGCGATCCATGGCTGCGACGGGCATAGATAACCTCCACTTGGGATGGACAGTGTTACTGATCCTGGAGAGAAAACAATGAGTAGTGCAAAAACAGGAAATTACCGGAAATTTGTGCTTGCTTCGATCTTCGGAGCAATCAGTTTACTGTATATCGGTATATTTTCCGGAATTGATGTTTCGCCTACACCGGTTGGCTTCGGTAACGAGCCAATCGTTACGGACGTTACAGACGGTGACAGTCCTGTTGTTAAAAAGAAAAAACCGGTTTTCCGGCGCGGACCAGAAGTCGTCGCCCTGAACCAGTATTTCAAAAGCATCGGTTACAGCCTGAGCGACGTCACCGAAGTTCCGCGCGTTTATATCAAGCGCGTTCCCAAAGGCCTTGACGAGCTGGCATCCGTAGACGAGCGCAAAACGCTGTTCCTACGAATCATGCTGCCGCTGGCCATGCGGGTGAATGAAGAAATTGGTGCGCGCCGTGATCGCCTGATGGCGATTCAGGCCAAAGGTATTTCCGGTATCCCGGTCAGCGCAAGCGATCAGAAATGGGTTGACCAACTCATGAAGCGTTATCGTGTGACCGATGGTGGCGTTACGGCCCTGCTTGAACGCATCGACCTTATTCCAACCTCGCTGATCCTTGCCCAATCTGCTGAAGAAAGCGGCTGGGGAACATCACGCTTTGTCCGCACGGGAAATGCGCTGTTTGGTCAATGGGCCTGGGGGGATGACGAAGGCATCGTTCCAAAAGACCGCGAAGATGGCAAAACCCACGTGATCAAGGCATTTGGCAGCCTGATGGACAGCGTGCGTGCCTATGCACGTAACATCAATTCCCATCCGGCGTATCAAAGCTTGCGTGAACGTCGCGCGACACTTCGTGCAAACGGTGATCTGATCAGCGGTTGGGATCTGGCTGAAACCCTGACCAAATATTCAGAGCGCGGCGAAGAATATGTCGATAGCCTGCATGCGATCATGCGCGTTAACGGCCTGAACGAGTTTGATGGGCTTGATTTCGCGGCTGGCGATGTGCCACCCCCGCCAAAGGTTCTGGCATCGCTGGAAGACTGATCTAGCGCGCTTAAACCACATACACAGAAAGGGATCCATCTGGATCCCTTTTTTCATGGCCGTCTCACACTGGATAAAGACAGATCGCTCTATTGAGCGCCCTTGCGATAAATCCAGCCGTTTTCGGATTTCAGCAACCGAATTTCGTTTTCAACGATGCGACGGTCACCGGCTTTGAAGTCGCCTTCCTTCATCGCCAACATTTTGGTTTTCACCAGATCAATTGCATCGCTGACGGTATCGCCAACATCATCCATCGAACCGGCTGCCTTGCCCCGTTCGGTCACGTCATCGGCGAAATCCGATACAGTCCGATCAAAAACAAGTTCATAGCTGACCATAACGATGACCTCGTCATCATTCTCGGAAATGCTGTTGGTCTTACTCACATTTTCAACATGCCCGACCTTGGCATAAGGATCATCACGAAACCGTTCGATGACCGCCGTGGTAATTTCATCCGGGCTTGGCCCGCTGGCCTGTTCGTCTTCGCAAGCCGCAAGAAACGGGAAAAACATAAAAACAGCGAGAAATCGGGTCATCTGGCCCATAAGATATTTCCTAATCTCTTGGTAAAATGGCGGACATGCCAGCCTTATGATCAAATCATGTGGCAAAAATCAGGTCAAATGCAACCACACTTCACCAAATGACCATCCAAACCCCGGTCAATGCCTTTTGTTCAGAAATAAATGTCATGGAGTTTGCTTAAAAGCGATCCGCGATAGCCATACAAAAATGGCGGAGACTGCCTAAACATCCCCGCCATTTTCAACGTTTCAAAAAGCAGGCCTTAGCCGTGCTCAGCCTCATGCGCAGCAAGGGCTGCGAGGTTCACAAGATCGTTCACCGTCGCCCCCATCTGTGCGATCTGGGCCGGTTTTTCCAGACCAATCATCACCGGACCAACCACCGTACCACCACCAAGCTTATCAAGAAGCTTGGACGCTGTGGTTGCCGCATGCAGGGCCGGCATGACCAGAACATTGGCCGGGCCAGACAGACGACAGAACGGATAAAGCTTCAGAAGTTCGGTATCGAGGGCGACGTCAACAGCCATGTCACCATCAAACTCGAAATCAACGTCCCTACGCTCCAGGATACCAACAGCCTCGCGGATACGGTCGGTATCTTCGCTGTAAGGATTGCCAAAGGTCGAATGTGACACAAGTGCCACGCGCGGCTCATGACCAAGCTGACGGGCTTTTTCTGCGGCCTGAATGGCAATCTCGGCAAGCTGTTCCGCATTTGGAAGGTTATGCACCCGGGTATCGGCAATAAACACCGTCCGCCCCTTGGCAATCGCAATCGACAGCCCCATCGGGATCTCGCCCGCCTTGGCATCAATCACGCTGGCAATATCGGTAAAGCTGCGGTTGAAGTTTCGGGTCAGGCCCGTGATCATGCCGTCCGCATGCCCCTTTGCCACCATGACGGAGGCAAAAACGTTACGCTTCTGGTTCACCATGCGCTGACAATCGCGCCACAGATAGCCTTTACGCTGCAGACGTTCATACATGAATTCAGCATATTCCGTATTGTTCTTGGACAATGCCGCATTGCTGATTTCGACACCTTCAAGGCTTTCAATACCAAGATTTTTGGCACTTTCATGAATGCGATCTTCACGGCCAATCAGGATCGGCGTGCCATAGCCCGAATTGCGATAGGCAACAGCAGCGCGAATAACGGTTTCTTCTTCGCCCTCGGCAAAGGCAATCCGTTTCGGATGCGCACGCACATAATCAGAAATCAGCTGCAGATGCGCCGCGGTTGGGTCAAGTCGACCGCGCAGCTGGTTTTCATATTCCGCCATATCAATGATCGGACGACGGGCAACACCGCTGTCCATTGCTGCCTGTGCAACTGCCTTGGGAATGGCAATGATCAAACGCGGATCAAACGGGGCCGGAATGATATATTCCGGGCCATATTGCAAACGACGCCCGGAATAGGCTGCCGCCACTTCATCTGGCACATCTTCACGCGCCAGCGACGCCACCGCATGGGCAGCGGCAATTTTCATTTCTTCGTTGATCGTTGATGCCTGAACATCAAGTGCCCCGCGGAAGATGTACGGGAAGCCCAGCACGTTATTGATCTGGTTCGGATAATCCGAACGCCCGGTTGCACAGATCGCGTCATCGCGAATCGATGCAACTTCTTCCGGGCTGATTTCCGGATCCGGGTTGGCCATGGCAAAAATGATCGGCCGTTTGGCCATGCTTTTGACCATTTTGGTCGTCACCGCCCCCTTGGCCGACAGGCCAAAGAACGCATCCGCCCCATCCATCGCATCTTCAAGTGTGCGGGCATCCGTGTCAGCTGCGTGGGCTGATTTCCACTGGTTCATGCCGTCTTCGCGGCCCTTATAGATCACGCCGCGCGTGTCACACATAATAACGTTGTCGTGCGACACACCCATGCTTTTGACCAGCTCGCAGCAGGCGATCGCCGCCGCACCAGCGCCATTGATCACAAGTTTGATGTCTTTAAGCTTACGCCCGGTCAAATCACATGCATTGATCAGGCCCGATGCGGCAATGATCGCGGTTCCGTGCTGATCATCATGAAAAACCGGAATATCCATGATTTCGCGCAGGCGCTGTTCAATGATGAAACATTCCGGGGCCTTGATGTCTTCAAGATTGATGCCGCCAAAGGTCGCACCAAGGAAGCGCACGCAATTGACGAACTCATCGACATCTTCGGTGGAAACTTCAAGGTCAATCCCGTCAACATCGGCAAAGCGTTTGAACAAAACAGCCTTGCCTTCCATCACCGGCTTGGACGCCAGTGCGCCAAGATTGCCCAAACCAAGAACGGCTGTACCGTTGGAAATCACCGCAACGATGTTGCCTTTTGACGTGTAATCATAGGCGGTTGCAGGATTCTTGGCGATTTCAAGACACGGCACCGCAACGCCCGGCGAATAGGCCAGCGAAAGGTCGCGCTGAGTGGTCAGCGGCTTGGATGGCGTGATTTCGATTTTGCCCGGGCGGCCGCTGGAATGAAACAGCAGAGCTTCGCGGTCGCGAACCTTGATTTCTTTATCTGACATGTTGTTTTCACTGACGCTTGCGTGGTGGGTGGAAAGCAGTGGGTGTTCTTTAAGTGTAGTTTGTTAAATTCGACATGATATCGGTGTGGGACCGGCATGTCGGACCGCCCAATAAATCAGGCTTCGTGCTTCGGGTCAAAGGCGACGTTAACGGCAACCGCAAAATTACGTAGCGTTTTCCGTATGTTGCGATGCAGCAACACTCAATCCAGCCCCCTTACTTTTTGACAGGGATTTGCCATGGTGGATGGCTTTATTCGTCAACCCTGACAAATAAATTGGCAAATAGGCGTGATTTTTCAGTGACGTAATTGCCCCATCGCGCAGGTTAAAAACCGATAGCAATCAGGTTGCATCGCGAAAAAGGGGCCACAGGCTTTTCGCACCATTCCGACCTCTTTCCACGATCCGAAAAAACCGGCGGCGAAATGAAACCGCACGTCACCCGCCCCTTTGATGAGGCGGTTAACAGCCATAGAACCGGCTGGTGACGTGCGGTTCGGTTATTTTGGTGTATGCAGGTGAATGTTGGTCGCGCCATTCTGTTCGAAAATGGCTTGGGCCTTGGTTTCTGCCCCGCCATCCTTTGGATCGATCCGTACCCAAAGGATCACGGAACCTGCATCCACCGCACGGGCAAAGTCATCCGTGTGCGGTGTTGACGTCACTTCATCGATGAATTCACGCAGGGCAACGGCACCGACCCCTGCCCCAACTGCAATTGCAGCAGGTGCAGTAGCCGCCCCGCCAAAAAGGGCAATTGCACCCGATGCCACAAGGGGAACTTCATATTTCACTTCCCCGACCAACGCAGTCAGGACATCGGACCATGACCGGCCATCTGATCCGGCGACATCGATTGATTCATGGGAACTCAATACCGACAGATCGGTTCGGGCAAAGCCGCTATCGCGCAATGCACGGACAGCCGCGTCAAATTTGTCTTTGGTATCAAACAGTCCGACCAGTTCGGGGGCCTGCGAGGTGGTCTGCTCTGCTGCCATTTTTCGCTCTCCTTGGTGGCTGTTATTCGGTTCAAAAATCAGCGATGATCACCACTGACCAAGTCCGGTTGTCTTTCTATATATTTTACAGAAAATCAGGCGTTGCAATGGCATAGATCAAGTTTTATCACCGGCCATCCTTCCAACTCTCGTCTTTGCCTTCAGGGTTTGCTATCAAAGTCATCATGAACAACATCGCTGATACATCCGACACAACACCAATCGCACCGTCCTTTTCTTTGGAAGGTGCCACCCCGATGATGGTCCAGTTCCTTGAAATCAAGGAACAGTATCAGGACTGCCTGCTGTTTTATCGGATGGGCGATTTTTACGAGTTGTTCTTTGACGATGCCGTCAAAGCCGCAGAAGCCCTTGATATTGCCCTGACAAAACGCGGCAAGCATCAAGGTAACGAAATTCCCATGGCCGGTGTTCCCGTCCATAGCCACGAAACTTATCTTCAGCGTCTGATCCGCAAGGGTTTTCGTGTTGCCGTCTGTGAACAGATGGAAGACCCGGCAGAAGCAAAAAAACGCGGTGCCAAATCGGTCGTGAAACGCGGTGTCGTTCGCCTGATCACGCCCGGAACGCTTACCGAAGACAGTCTTCTGGACGCCAGACGTCACAACTATCTGGCGGCTGTATCCGACGTCCGTGGCAAGGTGGGTCTGGCATGGCTTGATATGTCGACGGGCGACTTTTACGTCCAGCCAAGCGATATGGCCGGTTTGCCTGCTGCTTTGGCGCGGCTTGATCCGGGCGAAATCCTGTTTTCTGATAAGATGTTGAACCGATCAGACATGTTCGACATCTACGCCGAATATAAAAGCATCATCACCCCGCAACCCAGTGCGCGCTTTGACGCAGACAATGCTCAGCTGCGCCTGAAAAAACTGTATCAGGTTGAGGCACTTGATGCCTTTGGCGGGTTTGAAATTGCCGAACTGTCGGCTGCTGGTGCGCTGATTGACTATGTCGATCTGACTCAAAAAGGTCAGATGCCCCGCCTTGCACCGCCAACCCGCGTTGCCCAAGGCGCATCAATGGAAATTGATGCCGCCACCCGCCGGTCACTTGAACTGCTTCAGACCCAATCAGGCGACCGCAAAGGATCGCTGCTGTCGGTGATTGATCGCACCAAAACCGGTGCCGGTGCCCGTTTGCTGGCTGCGCGCCTGTCCGCCCCGCTGACCAGTGCGGAAGAAGTCAATAAACGCCTTGATCTGGTAGAGTATTTCCATGATCGCGACGGTTTACGTTCGGATTTGCGATCAAGCCTTGGCGAATGCCCCGATATTGAACGCGCCCTGTCGCGCCTGTCTGTTGGTCGCGGCGGTCCGCGTGATTTGGCGGCAATGCGCGATGGTCTTGCCTGTTCGTTTGCCATTAGCACCCTGCTTGGCAAACCCGATGGCGGCAATGACGGCCTCACAGCTCAGCCCGCGGCCCTTGGTGACCATTTGACTGCCATGGGACACCATGGCGATCTGATTGACCTTTTGCGCCGCGCCATTGCCGAAAGCCTGCCGCTTATGGCCCGTGATGGTGGCTTCATCGCCGGTGGATATCATCCACCGCTTGATGAATTGCGGATGTTATCAAGCGAAAGCAAAAAGCTGATCGCCAACCTTCAGGCCCGCTATACCGAACAGACCGGCATCGCCAATCTCAAGGTCAAACATAACAATGTCCTTGGCTATTTCATCGAAGTATCGGCCAAACATGCCGACAAAATGATGGAAGTCGATGAATTTATTCACCGTCAGACCATGGCCAATGCCGTCCGCTTTACCACGGTCGAGCTGTCCGAACTTGAAAGCAAGGTTTCCAAGGCCGGGGATCAGGCACTTGCCCTTGAACTTGAACTGTTTGAAGAACTGGTTCAGTCGGTTCTGACCAAGGCCGATGCAATTGCCCGCTGCGCACAGGCCCTGGCCGGGCTTGATGTATCCGCAGCGCTTTCAGAATTGGCCCGTGATCAGGGCTGTATCCGCCCGCAAATCGATAACAGCCTTGCCTTTGACATCCATGCTGGGCGCCACCCTGTGGTTGAAGCCGCCCTTCGTGAAAATGCCGACTCACCGTTTGTCGCCAATGATTGCCGTTTGGAAGATGAACAAAGCCTGTGGCTGATCACGGGTCCGAACATGGCCGGTAAATCGACCTTCCTGCGCCAAAACGCACTTATCGCGGTTCTGGCCCAGATCGGCGCATTCGTTCCCGCCGGAAAAGCCCATATCGGGGTGATTGACCGGCTGTTTTCACGCGTTGGTGCTGCTGATGATTTGGCGCGCGGGCGATCGACCTTCATGGTCGAAATGGTTGAAACCGCATCGATCCTTAATCAGGCAACTGACCGGTCACTTGTGATTCTTGATGAAATCGGGCGGGGTACAGCCACCTTTGATGGTCTGTCAATTGCCTGGGCCGTGGTTGAAAACCTTCATGAAATCAATAAGTGCCGTGGTCTTTTTGCCACCCATTATCATGAATTGACCGCACTTGCGGCCAAGCTTGAACATCTGTCCTGTCACACCATGCTGATCAAGGAATGGCAGGGTGAAGTCGTCTTCCTTCATGAAGTCGGCTTGGGCAGTGCGGATCGGTCATACGGCATCCATGTCGCCCAATTGGCTGGCTTGCCAAAACCAGTGATCAAGCGCGCCGAACAAGTGCTTAAAACCCTTGAAAAGGGTCAGCAAGGCGGTGCTGTTTCCAAGCTTGCCGATGACTTGCCACTGTTTGCCGCTGCGATCGAACAAGCCGCACAAGAAGAAAAGGCTTCAGGCCCGGCCCTGTCTGACAGTCAAAAAGCATTGCTAGAAGCGGTCAATGATCTTGATCCCGATAACATGACCCCGCGCGAAGCCCTTGATGCGCTGTATCGTCTACACACCTTAAAAGACTAGCGCTTTGGCATAATTGAGACGGGTTAAACGCATGAAAAACAGGCACCTTGCCCCTATATGAGGCAGGTGCCCGTTTTCGTTTTGGCACCAATACCGCAAGCTTGTAGTGTTTGGGCGCATTCTTCATCCGGCACAGCACATGCATAAGGTGCGGTCGCGACAAATTGCCGTTATCATAAGATAACGGTTCTAAAAAACGGCACGCAGACCGAAAAGCAGGCGCAAGGAAACAGACCAACGTGACCTATAAGATCAAGAAACAGCGCGAAATCATTGACCGGAAAAACGTCTTTGCTGAACTAAAAGCAATTGCCAACGACCCGGATCTGAAAACTTTCAAACAGCGCACGGCTGTTTTAAACAAGCTGAAATCGGTCATGGAAGCCGGTCGCACGGTTATTCGTGCGCGCTTTGAAGAAAGCAATTCGGGTCAGGAAACCGTATTTTCCAACAGCTTCCTGATGGATCAAGTCGTTCGCCTGATCCATGATTTTGCGATCAATTTTGTCTATCCGGTGCACAATCCGACCAATGAACAACGCATGTCTGTGGTTGCGGTTGGTGGCTATGGCCGGGGGGATATGGCACCGCATTCCGATGTCGATATCCTGTTTCTGTTTCCCTACAAACAAACCGCGCACGGCGAACAAGTCGTCGAGTTCATCCTGTATATGCTGTGGGATCTTGGCCTGAAAGTAGGCCACGCCACCCGATCGGTTGATGATTGCCTGCGCATGGGTAAACAGGACATCACCATCCGCACCAACCTGCTTGAAAGCCGGTTCGTCTGGGGGGATGAGGAAACCTATACTCTTTTCCGCACCCGGTTCATGGATGAGCTGGTCAAGGGCAGCGGCCTTGAATTTATTGAAAAGAAACTTGGCGAACGCGATGACCGCCATGTGCGGATGGGCGATTCACGCTATGTCGTGGAACCCAACGTCAAGGACGGCAAAGGTGGCCTGCGCGACCTCCATACCCTGTTCTGGATCGGAAAATACCTGTATCGGGTCAATTCCCCGATGGAGCTGGTCGACCTTAAGGTCCTGACCCGCAAAGAAGCCCAGGGGTTTTTGAAAGCCCAGAATTTCCTGTGGGCGGTGCGCTGCTGGTTGCATTATCTTTCAGACCGTGAAGAAGACCGCCTGACATTTGATATGCAGCGCGAAATTGCCGAACGGCTTGGCTATACCGATCATGCTGGCGCATCGGGTGTCGAACGCTTCATGAAGCACTATTATCTGATGGTGAAGCATGTCGGTAACCTGACACGGATTTTCTGTGCAGCACTTGAAGAACGCCATCAACGCCGCCCCTTGATCCGTTTTCCCGGCAAATTGTTTGGTACCAAGGAAATTGACGGGTTTGAGCTGCGCAATGATCGCCTGACCGTTGAAAACCTTGATGTTTTCAAAAAAGACCCGATCAAGATTTTGCGCCTGTTTCTGGTCGCCAACCAGAACGGTGTTGGCATTCATCCCGAAACACTGCGCTGGGTGACCCAAAGCCTGAAATTTGTCGATCACAAGCTGCAAAACGACCCGGACGCCAACGAAGTCTTTCTGGAGATTTTAACCCAGCGGACCAACCCCGATATCGTCCTTCGTAAAATGAACGAAGCCGGGGTTTTGGGCCGCTTTATCCCGGATTTCGGACGTGTCGTCGCCCAGATGCAATATGACATGTACCATACCTATACCGTGGACGAGCATACCATCCGGGCAATCGGCATCCTCAATCAGATTGAAAACGGTGAACTGGCCGAAGACGCCCCTGTAGCCACCCGGATCATGGGAAAGGTCATTTCGCGGCGTGTTTTATATGTCGCGGTTCTTCTCCATGATATTGCCAAGGGACGCGGCGGCGATCATTCGGAATTGGGCGCAGAAGTCGCTGAAAAGCTTTGCCCGCGTTTGGGGCTGTCACCGGCGGACACCGAAACAGTCGCGTGGTTGGTCAAAGCGCATCTTTGGATGAGCCTGACGGCCTTTAAGCGTGATTTGAATGACCCGACGACGATCAAGGCATTTGGGGATCTGGTACAGTCGCAAGAACGTTTGCGCCTGTTGCTGTGCCTTACGGTTGCCGATATCCGGGCGGTTGGTCCGAATGTCTGGAACGGCTGGAAAGCAACGCTGCTGCGTGAACTTTTCTATGCAGCAGATGATCTGCTTTCGGGTGGTTTGAACGCCGACAGTCGCGATTCGCGTGTTGCAAATGGCCAGATGGCCTTGCGCGAGGCCCTGGTTGACTGGCCGACCGATGATATCGAAGATTTCATTGATCGTGGCTATCCATCCTATTGGCTGAGTTTCGACACCGACGTTCATGTGCATCACGCGCATCTCACCCGGGCGGCCAAGAAAAGCGGGGCGGACATCACGGTCGATGTGCGTATTGATACCGAAATTGATGCCACCGAAATCACGGTTCACACCACGGACCATCCGGGCCTGTTTTCCCAGATTGCCGGGTCGATGGCGCTGTGTGGTGCCAACGTTGTTGATGCCAAAATCCTGACCCTTGCCGATGGGATGGCGCTTGATACCTTCTTTGTGCAGGACACCAATGGCGAGGCCTTTAACGACACGGCCAAACTTGAAAAACTGCGCGAAACTCTTGAACAGGTCATTTCCGGGCGTCTGCGCCCCAGTCAGGAAATCGAACGTCGCCAGACCAAGGATAACAAGCACCGCACGGCAGTGTTTAAGGTCGAACCGAACGTCATCATCGATAACAAGGCCAGTCGCACCCATACCGTCATCGAGATTACCGCACGTGACCGGCTTGGCCTGCTCTATGACATCACGCGTGCTTTGCGGGATCTGTCATTGCAAATCGCATCGGCCCGCGTTTCGACATTCGGCGAACGCGCCGTTGACGTTTTTTATGTGAAGGATGTGTTTGGATTAAAGATCGATAGCCGGACCAAATTTGTTCAGGTCAAAGAAACCCTGACTCAGGCCATCCAGAACAATTGATCGGGTTACTGACATAACCGGATTTGATCCCTGCCCATATGATGCGCAAAGCACCACCACAGCAGGGGGTCAAATCCGTCTTTTCCGATCAAAACGACCGGAAAAGTATATGTATGTCTTTTGGAAATTGTGACGGACGAGGAAGGGGAAAACCAAACCCGACATCATGACATGTTAGTCTTGATGTCGTTATCCTCGGAGTGCAGCAGGTTGAGGTTGGTCCCCTTTATTCCCCGCCCGTCCAATAATTGAGGCTCGCGTCCCAACGAATCCTCAGCGAGACCGAATTTAGGCCTCTTGCACGTCTTTTTCTGTGACGGCTGTCACAGGTTTGGAAAATTACATTCAATTTCCATGATTTTCATAAATCCGTGACATTCAAATGCCCTACCCTTCACTTGATTACGACTTCTTCACTTTCCCCTGTCAGATTTTTGCCATTCATCGCGTGATACTGATGTGAACGGCCCCTTGAACGGATGTGATTGACCCAAATGTCGCTCGTACGCTCCATCGCCACGGTTAGTGGCTTTACCCTGCTGTCCCGCCTTTTGGGGTTTTGCCGCGATATTCTGATTGCAGGTATGCTGGGTGCAGGCGGCATTGCCGATGCGTTCTTTGTTGCGTTTAAATTTCCCAACCTGTTTCGCAGGTTGTTTGGCGAAGGTGCGTTTTCCGCGGCCTTTATCCCGCTTCTGGCCGGCGACATTGAAAAGCGTGGCATGGATGCGGCGCGTGAATTTGCCGCACGCGCCATGTCGATGCTGGTTCTGATCACGGGTTTTCTCGTTGCGATCATTGAAATCATCATGCCGTGGGCGATGTATGTTTTCGCCCCCGGCTTTGCCCAAGATCCGGAAAAATTTGCGCTTGCTGTCGAACTGTCGCGCATCACTTTTCCCTATCTGGCATTTATTTCCGCCGTCGCCCTGATGTCGGGGGTTTTAAACACCCTACACCGTTATGCCGCAGCAGCCGGTGCACCGATTATCCTCAATATCTGTTTGATCGGCGCCCTTTTGGGTCTGGCCCCCATGACCGAAACCCCGGCACATGCATTGGCTTGGGGGGTTGCTCTGGCCGGAGTCGCGCAATTCATTTGTCTGGTCATTGCCTGCAAACAGGCAGGGTTTGCGATTAAATGGCAAATGCCCCGGGTTGACGACCGGATCAAGCTTCTGGGCAAACGCATGATCCCGGGCATGATTGGTGCCGGGGTTTATCAGATCAATCTTCTGATCGACACAATGCTGGCGTCATTGGTTTCCGATGGCGCGGTTTCCTGGCTTTACTATGCCGATCGCGTGCAACAGCTCCCGCTTGGGGTCATTGGTATTGCCATTGGCACCGCCCTTTTGCCGACATTGTCGCGCCAGCTACAGGGTGATGATCCGAAAACCGCGATGTATAGCCAAAACCGCGGCATTGAAATTGCCCTTTTGCTGACCCTTCCGGCCGCTGTCGCACTTGGGGTAATGGGCTTACCCGTGATCAATGTGTTGTTTGAACGCGGTGCATTTGGCCCGGAAGAAACCCGCATGACCGGTTTGGCCCTGATTGTCTTTGCCTTTGGGTTGCCGGCATCGGTTCTGGTCAAGGTCCTCGCCCCGGGGTTTTTTGCCCGTGAAGATACCAAAACGCCGATCCGCATCGGCATTTCGGCAATGGTGCTTAACATCGTTTTGATCGTGATCCTGATGCCGCAATTCGGGCATTTGGGGATTGCGGCAGCGACTTCTATATCGGTCTGGGTTAACGCATTTTGCCTTGGGTTCCTGCTGCATCGGCGCGGCGATCTGGCGTTTGATCCACGGCTTCTTAAACGCGTCCCGCGGATTTTGTTGTGCTCTGCCTTGATGGGGGCCGTTCTTTGGTTTGCCATTGATATCTTTTGGCAAAATGACGCGCTTTCAATCACCCGGATCATCACCATGGCCTTGTGCGTGACCGGTGGTGTGATGGTTTATGGCATTGCCGCGCAATTGCTTGGCGCAACCAGATTTTCCGAACTGAAATCGATGTTTAAACGCGGAAAGCCTGCCTGATCTGATTATTTCCCGGAATTTCCTGACAAGCCGCTTGACCTTACGAGATCAGGCGGCTTAACTCCGCGCGTTGATTTGCAAGCTCGTCCGCCGGCGGGTGTCCACAACCTGGCGGAGCTGGCAAACGCGTTTTTGTTTTTATTGAAATGGACGACACCATTATGGAACGTGTGTTTTCGGGCGCTCAGCCCACCGGTAACCTTCACCTTGGCAACTATCTTGGCGCGATCCGCAACTGGGTCGAATTGCAGAAGCAATATGAATGCATCTTCTGTGTTGTCGATATGCATGCCATCACGGTCTGGCAAGACCCCAAAGAACTGCGTTCCAACATTCGCGAACTTGCTGCCAGCATGATTGCGGCCGGAATCGATCCGGACAATCAGGTCCTGTTTAATCAAAGTCAGGTCTCTGCCCATGCCGAACTGGCGTGGATCTTTAACTGTGTCGCGCGCATCGGCTGGATGAACCGCATGACCCAGTTCAAGGAAAAGGCCGGCAAACATCGCGAAAATGCGTCCCTTGGTCTTTATGCTTATCCAAGCCTGATGGCGGCCGACATTCTCGCCTATAAGGCGACCCATGTTCCGGTCGGCGAAGATCAGAAACAGCATCTTGAACTGGCCCGCGACATCGCATTGAAATTTAACAATGATTACGAAGTCGAAGGTTTTTTCCCTCAGCCCGAACCGCTGATTCTTGGCCCGGCAACCCGTGTGATGTCGCTGCGTGACGGTTCGAAAAAGATGTCGAAATCCGATCCGTCGGATATGTCGCGCATCAACATGACCGATGATGCCGACACGCTGGCGAAAAAAATCCGCAAGGCAAAAACCGATCCGGAACCGCTGCCATCAGAGGCCGCCGGTCTCGAAGGCCGCCCGGAAGCCAAGAACCTGATCACGATCTTTGCTGCCCTGACCGACAGCACGGTTGATGCGGTTTTGGCCGAACATGGTGGAACGCAGTTCTCGGGCTTTAAACAGTCCCTGACAGATGTGGTTGTGGATAAATTGGCCCCGATTACCGAGAAAATGGCCCGTCTGAATGACGATCCGGCCTATATCGATAGCGCCTTGGCCAAAGGTGCCGAACGTGCCAACGCGATTGCCCAGCCGATCCTCAAAGAGGTCAAAGAACTTGTCGGCTTTTTAAACAGCTAGTCTGTTCGCAAACCAGATGAACAAAAGCCCGCTTATCGATGATAAGTGGGCTTTTTCATTTCAAGGCTTCCGTGTTCAGTTCGGAAACTAATCAGATCGATCCGCCAGAAGGCTGGGATTGTTTTTGCATCGCCTGATACTTTTTCAGGCCATCCATCATGGTCTGGCTAAACCACGCGCCCACAGGTTCATCCGCCTCAAGATGGGATGACGCACGCTGCATCAGCGGATGCACTGCGGAATCAGCACCAACCTCGTTTTGAGCCGTGATGTTAGCGCTAACATCGTTGGTATGGCTGGTGCTTTGATTTGTGCCTTGGCTGGTCTGGCGGGCCGCCATACGCCCCTGATCAGCAACAGCATTGCTACTCGCAACGGATTCGGCTGCCATGGTCTGGGCTTTTTCCCGACCAAGGGCAGCATTAAACCGTGCAGCCATTTCTGCCGCCGAAAGCGGTGCAGCACCAGAACGCAGATCAGGCAGAGTTGGCGCAGCAGGACGACTTGCCACATTATCTGTCGTCGCCGTGTCTGCCCTGTCCGTCAAAACATTCTCTGAGGATTGCTTATCTGTTTTTCCCGCAGAAAGCTTTGCCTGTCGGGCTTCGTACTGCGCCATTTCAGCAGAAATAACCATCGTATTTGACTGACGGCTAAACCGTCCTTCACTTTGCGCCCGCGCCCAGACGGTATTCCCGCCTTCATTGCTAAAGCTTGCCCGCGGAAGTGCGTCGGCCGTGGACGAGTTTGCGGCAACCGTCTGTGCAAATGTTGATGCCGGGTTTGTTGTGCCAGCCGATGCCATGGCAACGGCCAGTTCTGCAGGATCAGAATCCTGGTTTTGCTCAGAGGCAGAAACAGGTGCGGCTTCGGTCTGTGCTTGTAATTGCGCCTGCAACAAAGGGTTTGGGGCCGGTGTTGGCGCAGAAGCCATTGCAGCGGCATTTTGTGCCCACGGCAGGTTTAACTCGGACGCATTGATCACGTTTGTAACCGGTACATCGGGTGATCCAGCAGAGGCCAAAACAACCTGATCGACCGACGCCATGGGTGCGGCCTGTACGATAGTTGCCTGCTCCGCCGGGTTTGCGGCAAAACTTGATGGCGCATTGTTCGCGGCCATCCAGGGCAGAACCAAATCCTCTTGGTATCCGCCTGTCGTCATTGCTGTTGCCGGATTTTCAGATGCATCGGCAATGGCAGTACCATCGTCACGCGGGCTGCCATTAAAGCTATCTTCGACAAATGCCATAACATGGGCACCGGTATCTTCACCGGTAACTGCATCGACAACCGCATCAATCGCAGCACCGGCAAGACCAAATACCCCACCGAACAAGCCGCCACCGACCACGCGCGCGCCGTTGCCCAATTCATCGCCGGTCAATGAACGATAGACCATTCCGACGCCCGGAATATGCTGCAGTGGATTAATCACATCAAGGAAATCGGTGAATTCAAACCCGTCTTCTCCGAACATATAGTCAGAAAAGCTCCGGCCTTCCGTGCTATCGGAAAGCTGATCGGCGACGTTCGACTGCGCAAACTTGTCGCTTGCGATGTCCCCCGCCACACCCGGAACACTACCGGGCGATATTTGCCGCCAATTTGCACCAATCGACATGATTGTCCTCCTCTTGCCAGTTAATTTGCAAAAGGGGTGCCAGTTTTGATCATAGTTAAGTTATTGGAAAATATGGTTATTTTGAAAATCCGATCCGCGGCATTCCTGCCTGTCGGAATCTTCTGCCGGGTAGCAGCGGCACATTTAAACGAAGCGCACCGTTTAGAACAAATGCCCGGCCCGGTCCTTTTTCGTCTGAAGATAGAATTCATTATGACCATTGGACGGAAATTTGTGCGGAACGCGTTCTGAGACTTTAACGCCCCAGCTTTCCAATCCTTTGAGCTTTTCCGGGTTGTTGGTCAGAAGGCGGACAGTTTCAAAACCCAGTTGACGCAACATTTCTGCCGCCGGACGATAAACACGCTCATCAGCATCAAAACCAAGTTCTTCATTGGCATCAAGCGTATCAAATCCGCGATCCTGTAATGCATAGGCACGCAGCTTATTGACCAAGCCAATACCACGGCCTTCCTGACGCAGATACAGGACAATACCGCCCTGCCCGCTGCTTGCGATTTCCGAAATCGCCCCGCGCAACTGGGGTCCGCAATCACAACGAAGCGATCCGATCAAATCACCGGTAAAGCATTCCGAATGCAGGCGGATCATAACCGGTTTGTCTTTGGCCGGTTCATCGATAACAATGGCCAAATGTTCCTGACCACCATCTTCGGGGCGAAATGCAATGACGGTCGCGTTTTCCGCATCTTCAAGTGGCACACGTGCCTGACTGACCTCACGCAGGCTTGCCGCCGATGCATTTTCATAACCATTGATGCTATCAGACTGCAAAACCAGAAGGTTCTGCCCACGCGCCAGGTTTTCCAACTGACCGGCATCGACCGATACCGTCACCACAGCAGGCAACAACCGGGCAAGCTTGGCCAAACGGATGGCTGCAGATTCTGCCATTGAAACAGCACGCCAGTCGCCAGCCGGCAGTTTTTCAAGATCAAGCAACGGATTGGCTATTTCGCCAAGTCGGTCGGCATCAATGTCTGCACGATCATTGCTGACAAAAGCGATGAAAGGATCATCCTTGCAGGCTTGCCCCAATGATTTTGCCCGAACACGCGGAATGACAATGGCCGGTGCGGTATTGAGGTTTGCGATATCACACAAACGATCAAAGCCAATTTGCGACAACGGTTCCGCAGCGATAACAGCAACACTATGGGCTTCACCATCGTGATGGCCCTGAACAAGAACGATTTCGCCGCGCCGCAAATCAGCCACGGCACGCGATACTGTCACCAGATCCGTGGCCGGGATCAGATTGCTGTCATTTTGGGCCGTTGCGGCAAAGCTTTGAGTCATTGTTATCTTGTCTTTGTGATCACAACATCGCGATCCGGTGGCTATGGGCTGGATAATGACCCGGATTAATTCATATAACCGCTTTGGTCAGTCCGGTGTGTTGGCAAGCGAGGAGCAAAATCGCAGGAAGATTAGCATCTTTCAAGATTTTACGACAAATTTGCCCTGTCATACCGGTTTCCAATTCGATTGCATTAATTAATCCGGCGCCTACATAGGTCAATGGGTTAAAGCGAAACAGTTTGTTCTTGAAAATAGCTACTAAGACGCTGATCCTAGAAAACGCATTTTATATATGGCGGGCCTGACGCCGAAGTTCCACAAAAACAATGGTGCGAAACAGCATCAGTTCAGGTCCAATATATAGACGGGATCTGGCAAGCAGCAAGGGATGGTGAATGTCGACAGGTAAACAGGTTCTCGTGGTTGAGGACGATGCAGCTCTCAGCCAGTCTTTGACGGAACAACTCCGACTGCATGAAGAATTTGAATGTGTCGTTGCTCATAGTGGCAAGGATGCACTTGATGCCGCCAAGGAAACCTATTTCGATATGATCCTGCTTGATGTCGGGCTTCCTGATATGGATGGCCGTGATGTCTGCAAACTGATGCGTCGCGCGGGTGTGAAATCCCCGATCATCATGTTGACCGGGGCCAATAGTGATTCTGATACCATTCTTGGTCTGGAATCGGGTGCCAATGACTATGTCACCAAGCCGTTCCGCCTCAATGTCCTGCTGGCGCGCATTCGCGCCCATATCCGCCAGCATGAACAAAGCGAAGATGCCGTTTTCGTCATTGGCCCGTATAGCTTCCAGCCCAGTGCCAAAATCCTGATCGAAACCACGACCGAAAAGAAAGTCCGTTTGACGGAAAAGGAAACGTCGATCCTGAAATTCCTGTTCCGGGCGGGTGACAAGCCGGTCACCCGTGAAACGCTGCTGGATGAGGTCTGGGGCTACAATGCCGGTGTGACAACCCACACACTTGAAACCCACGTCTATCGTTTACGCCAAAAGATCGAGAAAGACCCATCGAACGCCGCGATCCTGATTACAGAACCCGGCGGGTATAAACTGATCCCCTAATGGCTTGCGAAACAGGCGCATAAAAAAATCCCGGTAAAACGGGATTTTTTTGTCACAGATTATCTTTTCAGACGTCATTGAATTCGGGCTAATAATCCACAAAATTCGAAAGTTCATGTTTATTGGATTATTAGCCATAATTTGCGCCATTCTGACCGTGTAAAACACGATTCTGGACATAAATATGATTTTCGAACCTCAAAAAAATGGGTTTTTGCGAATTAATAGCCTCTGGACCCAAAAATTGCTGTCCCAACCCGCACATGCGTGGCCCCAAATCGGATTGCAGCCGCGTAATCACCGCTCATTCCCATACTTCTGATTTCCAAACCATGACGATCTGCAATCTTGCCCAGCAAGGTAAAATGCGGTGCGGGTTCCTCATCAACAGGGGGAATGCACATGAGCCCCTTGATCGGAAGCTTCAACTCCTCACGGCACATGACAATGAATGCGTCAGCTTCTTTTGGGGAAATACCCGCCTTTTGGTCTTCTTCGCCGGTATTGATTTGAATAAGCAAATCCGGGCACAGCCCCGTATTTTCGCGGTGCTTGGCAAGTGCGTTGGCCAGTTTGGGGCGATCAACAGTTTCAATCACATCAAACAGATGAACGGCATCTTTGATCTTGTTGGTCTGAAGCGGGCCAATCAGATGAAGCTCGATATCTGGAAATTCTTCGCGCAAGCCCGGCCATTTTCCGGAAGCTTCCTGAACACGGTTTTCGCCAAACACCCGCCGCCCATCAAGCAAAGCCTTGCGAACATGACCTGCTTCGTGGTTTTTGCTTACACAGACAAGCGTGACTTCATTTTTGTCACGGTTAACAGCCGCACAGGCCGCGTTGATATTGTCCTGAATTTCCGCAAGATTTTGCGCAACATCGCTCTTGGCGGATGACAGATCATGATTGCTCATGGATGATTGGCCCTTAAATCGGTGACGGTAATATGCACAGCTTAGCTCACTTCAGATCCGTGCAGAATCGGGATACTATCAATGGATGACACCCTGTTAAAGCAGGCACGCCAACTCAATCTTCGCAATGGCGGTCCGAATTGCCCGATTCCCCCGATTATCCTTCTGACAGATGATCAGCGTTTGCCTGATCCAGCACTGGCAATCAACTCCTTACCCACTGATAGCATGGTGATTTTCCGCCAATATGACCATCCACACCGTGCGAAGATTGGTGCAAAGCTGCGCAGTCTATGCCGTGCGAAAGCCATTCCGTTTCTGGTGGCAAATGATATCTCGCTGGCCCTGAAACTTGATGCTGACGGCATTCACCTACCCGAATATCACATTTTGACGACCCCATATTTCTATCATCAAATTCCATCAACATTACTGGTCACATCTGCCTGTCATAGTCTTGTGACCATCCGTCGATTGGGTATTGTGCCCAAACAGTATCGCCCCGATGGCGTATTGATCTCGCCGATTTTTCCAACACACAGTCATCCGGGTAAAAATCCGTTGTCACTTAACACCGTTTTAGCCATGGCCGAGCTATGTAAACGCAGTGGAATGGCACCGATCGGGCTTGGTGGCATTAACAAGGAAAATGTTGGAAATCTGCGGTCTTCATCGCTTGCATCTTTGGCCGGGATCGGGTTTTCTGGCGCCATCACTTCGCCAGTTCGGTGAACGGAGATCGCCCCCAAAATGCCCCGTAAACTGCAGCCGTCCCGCAAGAAATTTACCCGGTTCACGTCCAAATTACCGTTTCAATTCGGATTACCCAATGTCAGCCCAGCGCTAACACAAACATCTGACGACAGTCCGATCTATTTCACCCGAACCACGTCCTTGCTCCGACAACAGGTTTTGGCGAATGCCACCGGGGTAAAAATCAAATCGGATACGTTCCATCCGCAGGTTTTGCCACGACATTCATGGGCTGAGATAGACTTTTCGCAAAGCAGTATCCTGTTTTTGATTCCCGATGATGCGCTTGGCGATTGCGTTGGAATGACCTTGTTTCTTAAGGCGCTGAAGCTTCGATATCCGAATGTGAAAATTGGTGTGCTCAACAGCGGTAGCGCATCAGATATCTTCGCACTAATCCCGGATATTGAAGTTTTTCAGCTGTTTATTTCGTCCAGACAACTCGCACGGTTTGACCACGTGGTTGATCTTAGCGAGATGGAAGGTTGGCAAAATATCGCCACCATGCCGGTTAATCCGGAAGAAGCGTTATGTGAGGCGTTTGGCATTTATGCTTGCCCGCTTGCTGTGCGGAACGTGGTCGCTAAACCAAGGATGAAGATCGGGATCGTACCAATGGCCTCGTCACCTTTGCGAACGTTGCCACCTGCCTTGATCCGAAGCATTACAGAGCTTCTTTCACAACATGATGCAGATATCACAATTGTCCTAAACGCCTATCAGGGAGTGATGAAGGCATATAAGGCAGCACTTGAACCTCTTTCAGACAAAAACATTCGCGTTCTTGATGGCTTTAGAACAATCGGTGAATTGGTTCGGTTTGTTGAACAGCGGGAATATGTTGTCGTTGCCGATAGCGGGCCTGCCCATATAACGAAGCTTTTTCAAACGCCGGGTATCGGAATATACAGCTCTGCCTCAGCTATAACTTTGCAGGGGCGTCACACTAATTTGCAAAACTGGCAAAGCGGGTTTTCTGGCCCCTACTGCAACGCCCCCTGCGGTCTTGCGAAATTGCGCGCAACAGCAGATGGCAAAGTCGGCTGCATGGGCAGTTTGAACCTTCCTGTCGAAGCACTTAGTGAACTCCCACAAGAACATGACCCAAAACTGGCTGCCTTACTTGTAACAGATCACCCTGTGCCGTGCGTTGGAACGCTCAGTAACGACACCCCAAAAATCCTGAATTTGATTCAGCGGGATCTGGGTCTTACTCGTTAAAGTCGGTGATCATCAGCAGGCAATCACCCTCTTCAAACTGTGATAACCAAAAGAAAAAGGGGTGGCCAAAGCCACCCCTTCGTCGTCTTCAATATCCAATTCCGAAGAATTAGAAGTTCAAGACCAGACCAGTAACTGCACCATAGCCGTCATTGTCCGCAATGGCGACATTATTGGAATCGTCGTCAAACCAGAAGACCGAGGACTTCCAAGTTACGCCCGCACCAAGGGTGTAAGCAAGACCAAGGTCGACGGTGCTGATTTCGCCAGTACCGGCGCGGTTGGTAACGGTAGAGGACGGATCAATATCGCGATTGCCATACTCTGCATAACCATAGCCAAGAGAAACTTTGGCTGCGTCCATTGCATAGGAAACGCCAACGTCAAATGCGTCGGTATCATCACCGGTGCGGGAGTTTTCACCCTGTGCATAGTCGTCTTCGATGTGGCCCCACGAAGAACCAACGACGAAGTTGCCAAAACCAACGGTTGCGCCAACGCCGTACCAATTGCCTTCACCCTGGTTTTCACCAACAGCAGAGATGCCAATTGCAATACCATCGAAGTCACCCTGATAGCTTACGCCAGCGGAAAGGATGTTATCGCCACCGGTTGCAGTGTCATTGTTGTTCGAACCGCTATCGTCAGCATAGGAAACGCCAGCCTGGAAGCCACCCATGTTCGGGGTGAAGTAGGTTACGCGTTTCTGGTCGCCGCTTGAAGGAACGGTATCGACCAGATATGCATCGACCCAGTTGGTAAGATCGCCGTCATTGACGCCAACCGGACCAACCGACGGTGCGGTGATACCAAGCGAGTCAGCAGCACTATCGTCTTTACCCAGTTTCACCTGACCAAAGCCACCATTGACGAAAAGGTACTGCTCATCGATCTGATCGCTGGAGGTTTCAGCTTCGAGTTCGATTTTCGCACCGACTTCGATGCCGTTATCAAGCGTGGTTTTACCGGAGAAGTGAACTTCTGCATCGGACTGGAAAGCGTTTTTGGATTCACCAACATCCTGATCAGCTACACCAGCCCACTGCTCCATGTAACCACCAACTTCAAGCTGGATTTTTTCAGAAGCCTGTGCCGAACCGGCAGCAGCAACAGCGACGAGCGCGCTGGTAGCAAAAAGAATCTTTTTCATCTTTACCCTCAAAGAATGACGTTTACGGGATGAAGGGTTGAACCGAGCGGCCCTTCGATCTGTCGAGGGAGATAAAGCCATTTTAATGAACGTGGGTCAATCTGCATAAATGACTGATGTTTATTTATTGATACATATGTTGCATTTTTACCACAAATTATCCCGATATATTCGCAATTATATGTATTTAAATATGATTTTGGGTCATTACTATATCATATCATCTATTCATTATTATCTATCACCATACAAATATACATTGGTCATTAATTAAAACCGCGAACATTTAGATGTTACAACACGTTTGATCTGAGCTGCGAGGCATCATCACTCACGCAGAATAAGCCGAGAAACCATCAACAGAATCATAAATGGGGAATAAACGGGATTCGGAACAGGCTAAGTACACACTGTTGCTGCATCGCCTAACTTCAGAACCAAGACCGCTCGGTCAAAACAAGGTGCTCAATCATCGATTGTTGATCGCAATTCCTGATGCCGTGCTACAGCATGGAAAATAACTAGACGAGCAATCGAGCTTAAACAAAAAAAGAAGGAGGTGGAAAAATCCACCCCCTTCAATTTTTCAACTAACCCTGAAGGGATTAGAAGGAAAGTACGAGACCGGTAACTGCACCGTAGCCATCGTTGTCGTCAGAAGAACCAGCAAGCTGACCTTTAGAGTCGAACCAGAAGACCGAAGACTTCCAAGTTACGCCTGCACCAAGGGTGTAAGCAAGGCCAAGGTCAAGAGCTGAAACTTCGTCAGAACCAGAAGCATCATTGTTCTGATCGTCTTCAGCATATGCATAGGTCAGCGAAACAGATGCTGCGTCCATTGCATAGGATACGCCAACGTCAAAATGCGTGTCGTCGTCTGCAGTGGTACGGTTACCACCGGTACCGGTACCGATGTTTGCAGTTACGTTTTCGCCATAACCGAATTCTGCGTCACGACGCATTGCAGATGCACCAACGGTGAAAGCACCGAAGCCAACATTCGCGCCAACAGAATACCATTCGCCTTCACCCTGATGCTCACCGGTTACTGCAACAGCAACGGAAACGGCATCAAAGTCGCCTTTGTATTCAACGCCAGCAGAAACGCGGCTGTCGCCGGTTGCTACGGTGTCATTGTTTTCGGAAGAGTTGTCATCAGCGTAGGAGATACCAGCTTTGAAACCACCAAGCGATGGGGTGTAGTAGGTGAGGCGCTTAGCATCGCCACCAGCCGGAACGGTATCCGGGAGGAATGCGAGGTCAACCCAATTGGTCATGTCGCCATCAGAAACACCAACAGGACCAACTGCTGGAGCAGCAATGCCCATGTCAGCAGCAGCACCGTCTTCAGCACCAAGCTTAACCTGACCGAAGCCACCATTGACGTACAGGTACTGTTCGTCGATCATGGTGCCGGAGTTGCCGCCTTCACCTTCGAGTTCGATTTTCGCGCCAACTTCAATACCGTTGTCGAGAGTGGTCGAACCAGAGAAGTGAACTTCGGTGTCAGACTGGAAAGCGTTTTTGGATGCGCCAACGTCCTGATCAGCTACACCGATCCACTGTTCCATGTAACCACCAACCGAAAGGCTGATTTTTTCGGAAGCCGAAGCCTGGCCTGCGAATGCGACAGCGACGAGTGCGCTGGAAGCAACAAGAATCTTTTTCATCTTTTCCCTCAACGTCTTTGTTAGCGTATTTTCACGCTACAAAAATTATTTGGACAGCTTTTGCCGCCCGGTTCGAGACGAATGGAGCCATCATTTAAAAGCCACGTCAACCAATCCTGTGACCTAAATGATACATTCATCACGCACTGTGGCAAAAAAAACACACTGGTTTCCTTTGATTGCAAAGAGGTTCCGCCCTATATTCGCAGCAATTCTTGGTTTCACCCTTTTTCAAAATGTCTAAAGGCCGGAAATGGTAACCTTTTCTTCGTTCAAATCGCTGATTTCAGGCGCTGGTGTCGCTTTAATCCTTGCTGGATGTTCTTATGGCACTGTCGATTATGATCAGTTCCCCGGATCTGCGACGACAGATGAGCGCGTAAACGGTCAAGCCATGACCCGTGCGCAAGAAAAAGAACGCGGTGGCCTGTTTGGTTCCGAAGGCCTGAACCTCTTTGGCGGCGAAGATAGTCAGAAAGGCGGCGGAACGGGTATTGGCGTCAACACATTCCTGTGGCGCGCCACGCTTGATACGCTTTCCTTCATGCCATTGAATTCGGCTGATCCATTTGGCGGCGTCATTATTTCAGACTGGTACACGCCTGTTGAAACACCAAATGAGCGTTTCAAGCTAACGGCTTATATCCTTGGCACGGCATTGCGTTCAGATGCCATCAAGGTTTCAGTGTTCCGCCAGGTTAATGTCGGGCCCAACCAGTGGCAAGATGCGGTTGTTGAAGAAGGTACTGTGACTGCAATGGAAGACGCGATTTTGACGCGTGCCCGCCAGTTGCGCATTGACAGTGCAAACGCCGAATAGCGTTATGCTCGTCGGTGCGACTTATATATCACCTGAATATAACCCCCATTCGCTGGAACGCGACTGGGGGTTCTTCATGCGTACCCAACGTCCTGAAATTTATGCCGAACTCCCAAATGGGCTTGGGTCCCTTCGGCAAACGTTGCTTAAGACCATATCAAGGCAATGCACATCAGACGTTCCATATAATAGGGCCAGCGCAGATCCAGTGCAGACTGAAACCAATCCGTTGCCCGCAAAGGTTTCGACCGATTCTGTGTCAAGCAACGCATGGGAAATGTATCAGGAGGTTGGACTAGATGTTCTAACCCTGTCTTTGCTTGCCGATGTGCCAATTCACCGACCACTCCACCTTACCCAGAATAGCATGATCGGCCATTGGCGGTGGCTTCGTCAGGTTTGGCGGATCGCTACACCGCTATCAGATGCAGCCAAAATACAAGTGGACTTAAATCCACCGATAGCTGAACGAGAAATTGTTGATGCCATGACCCAATCGCGTAACAACATCGTCATTGCCCTGCTCCGCCAAAGCTTTCAAAGGTTAGAGGCTGCTGATCCGACAGAAACGGGGGACTTGTACCAATCTTTCCTTGCCAATCTAACTCTGTTTTGCCCTTTTATCGGAACCGAACTATTGTGGCGGCAAGGTCTGATCACAGCACCCAAGGCAGAAGGCTTGATTGAATGAGATTGCGGGCAGTTTTACCGGTTCTGGCACTTGTTGCGCTAACAACACTCAATGCATGCGGATTTCGCCCGCTCTATGCCACAGATAGCAGCGGCCAAAGCACCGCATCCGATATGGCACAGGTTGATATTGCCTTGATCAATGACCGTGTTGGGCAGGTCACCCGAAACGCGCTTCTCGAAACCCTTACACCACGTGGTCAGGTTTCAAATCCCCTTTATGATCTGACAGTCACATTGACCGAAGCGACAAGTGGTCAAGGCTTCACAAAAGATAACGAAGCGACCATTTCCGATTATCTTGTGACAGCACAATACCAGCTTACACGCAAATCCGATTCAAAAGTTCTTCGCAAAGGCACCGTTCGGGCCCGCACAAGCTTTAACATCGTCGATTCCGATTTTGCGAGTATCGAGGCCGAAGACGCCGCCCGAACCGATGCCAGCAAGCAACTTGCCCAACAGCTGGCCAATCAGGTCGCGATCGGGCTGCGGTCGCAATAACCCTGCACTTTACGCGGCATATCCATCGATATGACTTTAACCACAAAGATGAATAAGGATCTCCATGAAGCTTAAGGCTGCTCAGGTCGAAACCTTTTTGCGCGCACCGGACGCAAAGGCCCAACTCGTCCTGATCTATGGAGAGGACGAAGGCCTTGTGCGTGAACGTGCCGTGCGGCTGGCAAAAACCGTGGTTGAAGACCTTAAAGACCCCTTTCGCGTTATCGAGCTTGGCATTCCACAGTTAAAGGAAGATGGTGGCCGCCTGCGTGACGAGGCCGCAGCGATCAGTTTTGGTGGCGGACGCCGCGTCATTCGAATCCGCGACATTGGCGAGGCACAGGCCCCGATCATTGCCGATTTCCTAGGCGATCCGGCGGGCGATGCCCTGATCGTTATCGAAGCCGGAAGCTTGGCGACCAAATCAAAGCTGCGTCAGGCCGTGGAAAAGGCCGGAAACGGCATGGCCCTGCCCTGCTATGCCGATAGCGGCCGTGATATCGAAACCCTTATCCAGTCGATCATGGAAGAACACAAACTGCGCATTGACCGTGATGCAACGCGCTATCTGGTCGCAAACCTCGGCTCAGACCGCATGATTTCGCGAAGCGAGCTTGAAAAGCTTGCACTTTATGCGCTTAAGGAAGGCCAGGTAACCCTTGCCGATGCCATGGCCTGCGTTGGGGATAGTTCAGCACGTCACTACGATGATGTCGTTCAGGCCGTTTCACAGGGCAATGTCGTCAATCTTGATGCTGCCTTGACCCGATTGGTCGAAGAAGGCCTCAACCCGGTCGGCGCCCTTCGTATGATGATTGGCTATTTCCAGAAATTACATCTGGTCAAAGGCCAGATGGCCCAGGGTACGAACGCCGATCAGGCCATGAAGTCCCTGCGCCCGCCCCTGTTTTTCAAGGCCGCAGATCAATTTCGTGCCAACCTGAACAATTGGGCGGTCAATAATCTTCAGCGTGCTTTGCAAATCCTTCTTGAAGCCGAAAAAGACTGCAAAAGCGGTTTGGCAATTCCGGAAACCATTGCCCATCGGGCCATGATCAAAGTCGCGGTTGCCCGTCAGAAACAAAACCGTCGGTAAAATCTGGCGAAGTATCTGGGGCCTGAACCCCATCTTGATGCTGCACCGCACACCAAATTTACGTTCATGCCTGTTCTTTCTCTTTTACACGGAAAGACATCCCTCTTCGGTATAGCCGTTCTGTTCAAACGCATGATCATTTCCCATCTCAACAGGGACAGTCGTTTGAGAAGCAATAATGCCGGCACCTCGAATGTTCGGCAAACCGGGACATTTCGGCACTTCCTGAACAAGTGAAGAGAGAGACATCACCATGAACAATCGATTCTATCGCGTCCTTGCTGCGGGGATCATATCAAGCTGTGCAGCCGGTATTTCGCTGAACGCGTCGGCAGGAACATTCATTTTGCCCTCCGATGCGTTTAACAGCTGCCCGCTTGATAAAGCCGAGATGCAAAACTGGTTTGCTGGCAAGGAAATCACGCTTAATGGCAAGGTTATGCCTGCGAACAGCACGCTTTTCCCAGAACAGAACACCAATTGCGACTTCTTCAAATGGTCTGCTCAGATGTTTTTGTGGCTGACATCACCTGCGGAACTAAAATCCACCGGCGATATGACATACGTCTTTGATGCAGACGGGTTCTATGACATCTCGCCTGAAAATGACAAAGGTGTGCGTAGTTTCCTGAAGAACGACAGCACGATTAACAACTTTCTGATCCGGGTCAATAAACAAGATCAGGATGTGCCAACAACCATCGGTGAAACCGGACAGGCGGGCGGCGGTGGCGTTCTGATATCGCAGGCCGGATCGCTTGTGTATTACGGCATTCACACAAATACGTTCTATGGCGCGTTTCTAACCGGCCAGAAGGCTGGCAAAATCAATCTTGGTACATTTCCGACGACAGAAGCCGACAAGAAGGAGGTCGTTGATTACGCCAAGGCCAATGGTCTTGACGATTCCGCGCCGATGGCACTTGCCATGGAGCTTAAAACCTCCTGGGTCGATGCCAGTACGGTTGCCAATCCGGAAAGCTATGTTCAGGTAAAAGCCGAAGTTCCGAAATATGACACCAGTGTCCCGACCCAATGGACGCTTGATGGCAGTGAAACCAAGACCCTTGCGCTGACCGGGATGCATGTTGTCGGATCCGTGCTTGGACATCCCGAAATGATCTGGGCGACGTTCGAGCACAACAACAACACCCCCAATAAGACGTTCTATTATCAAAGCGGAGCCAACCAGGTAACGGAATCCAAATTTGACGAATCGGCGACCGGCTTTACGTTTTATGCTCCAAATACGCCCGACAACGGCCTTAACGTCGAAACAGCGCATATTGATAAATCCGGGAACATCGTCCTGACGTCACCCGCAACACGGATCGTTCCGACATCTGTTGCCAGAACAAACCCTTGGGGGTCAGCGGGCTCAGATGTCAATAGTGCGGTCGTCAACGCGCAGATCATCTCGATGAACAACAATGTTCTGGGCAATTTGATCGCGGGAGATGTGCGGGGAAATTACGTTCAGATCGGGTCCGTCTGGACGCAAACCGGCATCATTCCCCAAAGTCCGACTCCCGACCAGACCAACAGTTCTGTCGCCCTTTTGGCGCCAGAAGTGGGATCCTCACGGCTGGCCAATACCACCATGGAAACTTATTTTCAGGGGCCGGAGCTTGGCAACTGCTTCCTCTGCCACAATGCTGGCGGATCACCTGCACCAGAGGCAAGCTTTGGCGATGAAGAACTTAGCCATATTTACTTCGACCTAGCACCACTGAAATAGCCGAAACCCGTTCAGGATCACATGCAAAAGGGCCACCTCAACGGTGGCCCTTTCTCTGATTTAATGCTCAGCAGATCGGATTATTTGATCAATTCATCAAGTTCGTCTTCACTGACTTCATCGCTTTCGATCGGATCATCCCCTTCGGGACCTTCGATGACAAAATCCTCGTCATCCTCCATATCGCTTTCAGGCAATGTCGCATCAGCAATGCTTTCAAGCTCTGCCGTCAGATCAACGTCACCATCAGATGCCGACACATCGTCGGTGTCATCATCTTCAATAAACATCGAGTCGAATTCATTCTCATCCGAACTTGCCGAGTCGCTGCTCTCTTCTTCGCTGGCCAAATCACCAGCCTTCCCATGGGTCAAACGCTGTAGAATATCGTCAAGCTGCTCAAGCGTTTCATAGCGGATCGATATTTTCCCGGCCGCGCCATCAAAGTCGATATTAACCGCCAACCCCAACATGTTGCTAAGGTCACGCTCCAAAGACACTGTATCTGGGTCTTTATCCGCAGACGAACGTCCATATGACTTCTTCGGGCGCGATGCTTTGCCGCCATCTGTCTTGACCAGTTTTTCGGTCTGGCGAACATTCAGACCCTTTTTAACAATCTGACCGGCAAGCTCGACAGCATTTTCAGCCCCCAACAGCGCCCGTGCATGGCCAGAGCTCAGAACCTTGTCAGACAGCATTTGTTTGATCGGTGCTGGCAGTGCCAGCAAACGCAGGCTGTTGGCGATGTGGCTCCGGCTTTTACCTAGTGCCTGACCCAAGGCTTCCTGCGTATGGGAAAACTCGCTCATCAGGCGGTTATAGCCTTCGGCCTCTTCAAGCGGCGACAGGTCTTGGCGCTGCAAGTTTTCAATCAGGGCAATTTCGGCCGTCTCGCGATCATCGAAATCACGTACAAGAACCGGCACTTCATGAAGCTGCGCACGCTGTGCTGCACGCCAACGACGTTCACCGGCGATGATTTCATAGGTGGTTTCACCGGTCGAGGATGCCCGAACGAGAATCGGCTGAATGATGCCCTTTTCCCGGATCGAAGCCGCCAGATCATCAATGGCTTCGTCGTCAAAATTGCTGCGTGGCTGAAACGGTGAAGGTCTCAAATCGGTAATCGCGATCAACTGGGTCGTGCCACCCGGCCCCGGATGCGCAGTAGGCGCATTTTCGCTCCCGGCAACGGCAACACCAACATCCTCGTCTTCTTCCCCAAGAAGTGCTGAAAGTCCGCGTCCCAAGCCGCGTTTCTTTGCATCACTCATGCTTTAACCCCTTCGCGTTTCAGGACTTCACTTGCAAGATTGAGATAGGCCCGTGAACCCGGGCACTTTATGTCATAGACCAAGACCGGCGTTCCGTGGCTTGGTGCCTCGGACACACGAACATTGCGCGGAATGACAGTTCGATAAACGACATCGCCGAAATAATCGCGCACATCATTGGCCACCTGTGCTGACAGGTTGTTACGCTTGTCATACATGGTCAGCACGATGCCCTGGATTTCAAGATCCGGGTTGAAAGCCTTTTTAACCCGCTTGATGGTACGAACCAGATGGCTGATCCCTTCAAGGGCAAAGAATTCACACTGCAACGGTACAAGCACCGCATCCGATGCCACCAGCGCGTTCAAGGTCAAAAGACCCAAGGATGGCGGGCAATCGATCAGAACGTAATCAACATCCTGCGGCAATTTGGCGAGAGATTCTTTCAGCTGCATTTCGCGGCGTTCAAAATCAACCAGCTCAATCTCGGCACCGGACAGATCCATACCGGATGGCACAATCGACAAACGCGGAATCGCCGTATCTTTACGCGCTTCTTCCAGCGTATTTCCGTTGATCAACACGTCATAAGAACTGATCTCACGATCTGATGGGCGCAAGCCAAGGCCGGTACTGGCATTGCCCTGCGGGTCAAGATCAACGATCAGAACCCGCTGTTTGACCGCTGCCAATGCCGTTGCCAGATTGATGGTCGTGGTCGTTTTACCAACCCCGCCCTTCTGGTTGGCGATTGCGATGATCCGTGGACGATGCCCCTTGCCACTAGACTGGGTAGAAAGCGGTAGATCAATTACATCACTCACCGGCCAACTCCTTTTAAGATCAACACGACACCATCCGGGTCAACCAGACTGGCATGCGTGGTTACATCAAATGTCCAACCGGCTTCGCGTGCGTCCGCCAGTTCATCCTCAAAGGCACGTCCCTTCAGCAGCACATAGTGGCCACCGGCTTTTAAATGTCTTTGGCCCAATTCAAGAAGCTTCGGCAGAGGTGCAAAGGCCCGTGCGGTTATCACATCGGCTTCGCGCGGTGCGGCGGCTTCGATCCGTTCGCGGGCAATTTCCGTATGGTCCAAAACCCCGCAAACGCGGGCAGCTTCCATCAGAAAGACTGTCTTCTTGGTGTTGGATTCCATCATCGTGACATTTCCGGCACCCAAAATCGCCAGAACGATACCTGGAAATCCTGCGCCAGAGCCAAAATCAACGATTTTGCCCGCTGCAGCAACATCCTGCAGGTATGGCCAAAGCTGCGCAGAATCCTGTAGATGACGTCCCCAAACGTCTTCTGCCGTGCTGGCGCCAACGATATTAATGCGTGGCTGCCACTTAACGACGAGGTCTGCATACTGACTTAAACGGTCCAATGTTTCACGTGAAACATTCAAATCGCGTTCAAACCATGTTTTTACGGGTGCGGAAATGGATTGCATAAATGATTTATACGTCCAGTTTGAAAAACACACCAGACTTGTTTTCCAAACTTCGTCACTTTTCATCGTCCGGGAATCGATAAAACGATCAAAAACACATCAAATGTTTCACGTGAAACACACCAACCTGCATTTTTGGTCGAGCCAATTCACTTCATAGCGCATTGTTCCGGAAACGATGACGCCAACTCAAACACCCAGAAAAACAACCTTAGCCTCCCCCTACTCAGGAGCACATACTTGGTGACGTCTACATCGGTCGTTTTACTGGGAGGCGGAATCTCGACCATACGATTGAAACGCCCATCCTGACTAAACACATACCCACATCAAAAAACCCGGCTGCACAAGCAACCGGGTTGATGAAGGCCAGATGGCCGAAATTGAGTATCAAATGTTAGGCGCTGCGGACGTGGCCCTTGGCCATATGCTTATGGCTTTTAATGTGACCCAGTAACGCCGTCACCGCCGCCGGGGTGACACCGGGAATACGCGATGCCGCGCCGATGGTTTCCGGCTGGATTTCTTTAAGCTTAAGCCGGATTTCTACCGACAGGCTTCCGACCTTATCGAAATCAAGATCGCGTGGCAGACGCAATTCTTCGTCGCGACGGAAGGCCGCAACATCAGCAGCCTGACGATCAAGATAGCCTTTATACTGGGCATCAATCGCCACCTGTTCCTTGATCGCCGGATCAAGGCTTGCCAGCTGCGGCCAGACTTTTACGATGGTCGAAAAATCAATGTCAGGATATGCCAGCAGGTCATAAGCGCTACGACGTACACCGTCCTGATTGATCTTGATACCAAATTTGGCCAACGCATTTGGCGTCTCGGCCAGATTGGACACCTGATCCTTGGCGGTATGAAGGGCTGCTTTTTTTGCACCCCAAACCTGTTCACGGTCTGATGCGATGCAGCCAATCTCAAGACCACGATCCGTCAAACGCTGATCGGCATTGTCGGCCCGCATCATCAGTCGGTACTCGGCACGCGAGGTAAACATACGATAAGGCTCGCGCGTGCCAAGGGTGACCAGATCATCGATCATGACACCGATATAAGCATCTGCACGATCAAGGATGAATTCGCGTTCGCCGCCGTCGGCGACCAATGCAGCATTCACACCTGCAATAAGCCCCTGCCCGGCAGCTTCTTCATAGCCAGTCGTGCCATTGATCTGACCGGCAAAGAATAAAGCCCCGACCTTTTTGGTTTCAAGCGTATGGCGCAACTCACGCGGATCGACAAAATCATATTCAACCGCATAGCCCGGACGGAAAATCTCGACCTTCTCAAGACCCGGAATGGTGACCAGCATGGCAAGTTGCACGTCTTCGGGGAGAGAGGTTGAAATACCGTTCGGATAGATCGTCGGATCGTCCAAGCCTTCTGGCTCCAAAAAGATCTGGTGCTGATTCTTTTCGGCAAAGCGCACGACTTTGTCTTCAATCGAAGGGCAATAGCGCGGACCACTGCTTGTGATCTGGCCGCTATACATCGGCGCACGATGAAGGTTGGCACGAATGATTTCGTGCGTGGCTTCGGTCGTCCAGGTCATATGACACGGGATCTGCGGAACCGTAATTTCCTTGGTCAGGAACGAAAACGGTTCAGGTGGCGTATCACCCGGCTGCTCCTGAAGACTGGACCAATCAATGGTCCGCCCATCGAGACGTGCCGGTGTGCCGGTCTTCAAACGACCCAGTTTGAAATCATATTTCTCAAGCGTATCGGAAAGCCCCATAGCCGGCGCATCGCCAATACGGCCGGCTGGCGTGGTCTTTTCACCAATATGAATAAGCCCACGCAGGAATGTCCCTGTGGTCAGCACCACCGCACCGGCACGATATTCTGTGCCATCGCCGGTGATCACACCTGCAACCCGATTGTTCTCATCAATGATCAGGTCTTCAACAGCGCCCTCAAGAATTGTGAGGTTTTCCTGATGGGCCAGAATGTCCTGAACGGCTTCGCGGTAAAGCTTACGATCAGCTTGCGCACGCGGTCCGCGAACAGCCGGTCCCTTGGAACGGTTAAGCATACGGAACTGAATGCCGGCCCGGTCAATTGCGCGGCCCATGACACCGTCAAGCGCATCAACTTCGCGAACCATATGTCCTTTGCCCAAACCACCGATGGCCGGGTTACAGGACATTTCACCAATGCGATCTGCCCGATGTGTGACGAGTGCTGTTTGCGCCCCCATGCGTGCAGCAGCAGCCGCGGCTTCGCAGCCAGCATGTCCACCGCCAACAACAATCACATCAAAACGACTTTGCGACACATTCTGTGACATCGAATTCCTCACTCAATCCCCTATCAGCACATCTGACGGGTTTGAACCTTGTCTGGTTCGAATAGGCTTATTCAGTCCATTCATGGACCAATGTTTCACGTGAAACATTTCTAGGGAACAGTCCCTGATCTTATTTGCCGATACAGAAGTCCCCGAAGATAATATCGAGCAAATCTTCCACATCGACACGTCCGGTAATCTTGCCAATTTCGCGCACTGCAAGGCGTACATCCTCGGCAGCGAGTTCAGCGATATCAGTCTGCACTCCGCGATCCAGATGGTCGCTGGCACTTTCAAGTGCCCGCCGGTGCCTGATGCGCGTCAGGGGCACGGGCCCTGCAAAATCGAGCCCTTCTTTTACGCGAGTCTCCAGCAGTTGCAAGAGTGTTTCGATCCCGCGTCCTGTCATGGCCGATATGGTCAAAACGGGAAGCTCAAGACGATGTCCTTCAACCGAAGCGCCCTGCCAGACTTTGGGGATCGCCGTCCCATCGTCTTCATCGACCTTGTTGATCAGGATAAGGGTATTGGCATTAATCACCCGCGCGGCTTCGGGATCAATATTTGGCCAATCTTCCCGGTCAATCACTACCAAACGAAGATCGGCATTCTCGGCCCGTTCCGTGGCCCGGCGGACACCTTCGGATTCGATGGCATCAACGCTTTCGCGCAGGCCCGCAGTATCGACCATGGTTACCGGAAAACCGCCAAGATCAAGATGCACTTCAATCATATCGCGCGTAGTCCCGGCGATCTCGGACACAATCGCGGCATCGCGCTGGGCCAGACGGTTCAGCAAGCTGGATTTACCGGCATTGGGCGCACCGAGAATAACAATCTGGAACCCTTCACGCAGGCGTTCGCCGCGGCGGTTATCGGCGAGATGGCGTTTAACGTCCTCATTCACGGCAATCAAATCACCGCGTACGACCGGGACAATGCCATCAGGTAAATCTTCGTCCGGGAAATCAATATCGGCTTCGATATGGGCCAATGCCTTCATCAGACGCGCCCGCCAGCCTTCGTAAAGCGTTCCCAGTTCACCGGCCATCTGCCGCACGGCCTGACGGCGCTGAGCCGCCGTTTCCGCATCAATCAGATCGGCAATACCTTCGGCCGAGGTCAGGTCCATCTTGCCGTTCTCAAACGCGCGGCGGGTATATTCACCGGGATCAGCGACCCGCAAACCGTCCTGGCGCGACAGGCAATCCAGAACGCCTTCAATCACTGCCCGCCCACCATGGACATGCAGTTCTACCACGTCTTCGCCGGTAAAGCTTGCCGGACCCTTGAAATAGATCGCCACCGCATCATCAAGCCGTTCACCCGATTGCGGATCACGGATCGGCGCATAGACCGCATGGCGCGGCTTGGGCACGTCACCCCGGCCCAAAAGCGCACAGATCGTTGGCCCCGATAACGGCCCGGATAAGCGAATAACGGCGACCCCCGCACGCCCGGCCCCGGATGACAGGGCAAAGATGGTTTCTCGGCTTGCAATCATGTTTCGTCCGTCATTCTTGTGGTGGTAGACCAAGGTAGTCCCGCGGTCTGGCAATAATGAAATTCTGTGCTGTCGATATCGTTCAGACCGACCCAAAGGTCAACATGCAGCTTCGTCCAAAACTGAAAACGGCCCCATTTTCGGGACCGTTCACATCATCCCTGATCGGGGGAAAGCTGTAATCTTTTAACCACCTGCCCGCCGAGCAAATGATCGGTCAGGATGGTGTCGATGTCTTCCATCGTTTCATAGCGATACCAGGTCCCTTCGGGATAGACCACCATCACCGGGCCCAACTCACACCGATCAAGGCATCCTGCGGTGTTAATCCGGGTCATCGGCAGCCCAAGTTCCTTGGCCCGTATCTTCATATAATTGCGAAGCTTGGTCGCACCCTTGGACTGGCAACAGCCCCGCTCATGGCCGCTTGGGCGTTCATTCTGGCAAACAAATACATGTGCCTGATAGTAATGGTCACTCACGAATTCAGTCCTTGTCGCCTTTGGGACCGCCATTGGCGCCATTGAACTGGCCCCAGAACGCTTTTTGCAACTGTTCCCAATTCTGAATGCCTTGGGGCATCCAGGTATTGATCATGGTTTCCGGGTCCATCGCCGAAAGATTGGCTTTCATCCGATCTTCAACCTCTTTCATCATTGCCTGCTGCATCGGCTGAACATCAGGTAGACCAAAGAAGGTACGCGCCTCTTCCGGGGTGCATTCGACGTTCACGGTTACTTTCATCGCCCTGATCTCCTGCTTTCTTTTCTGTTCTTCTATCTGTTTGGCCGGTTCATTATGACGACGCCTGCGGGCATCTCAATCACAATAACGGTTTAAAGCACCATATTGGCCCATAACCCGGCAATATCACGATTTTGCGACAAATAATTACAGCCATTTGCCTTTATGGATGATGGCGTTACCCTTAGAGTCCGTCAAACATTCTGGGCGCCATACATTTTTACAGGATCAGGGTCCGCATTGATCGTGTAATTCGCCCACCCAAAACAATAAAGCCGCTCAGGCTTCACCGCCTAACGGGCAGCAAGGAAGTGACATGGAACGCGCACGCAACAATCTTGGATCAGAAACCAGCCCCTATCTCCTGCAGCACCGCGACAACCCGGTGCACTGGCAGCCCTGGAGCACAGAGGTGCTGGCAGACGCCAAGGCCGCCAACAAGCCGATCCTGCTTTCGGTCGGGTATGCTGCGTGCCACTGGTGCCACGTCATGGCCCATGAAAGCTTCGAAGACGACGCCATGGCCGGGCTGATGAATGATCTGTTCATCAATATCAAGCTCGACCGTGAAGAACGTCCGGATTTGGACGCGCTTTATCAAAATGCCCTTGCCCTTCTCGGCCAACAGGGCGGCTGGCCGCTGACCATGTTTTTGACCCCTGATGGGGAACCGTTCTGGGGCGGGACATATTTCCCGAAAACCGCGCGCTACGGCCGACCGGGTTTTGATGATGTTCTTAAAACCGTTGCGAAAATCTATGCTGAAAAGCCTGATGACGTGCGCCATAACGTCACGCAGATTTCAAATGCCCTGATTAAAATGAACAGTGCTGCAACCGGTTCTGTTCCAAGCCTTGATATGATTGATCGGTGTGGTCACGGCAGCCTGCAAATCATGGATGGCGAAAATGGCGGCACGTCCGGTGCACCAAAGTTCCCGCAACCCAGCTTGCTGGCGCTGTTGTGGCGCACAGGTGTGCGAACCAACGACAATGATCTGCAACGCATCGTCAAACACAGCCTTGATCGCATGTGTCAGGGCGGGATTTACGATCATCTTGGCGGCGGCTTTGCCCGATATGCGGTTGATGACCAATGGCTCGTCCCGCATTTCGAAAAGATGCTCTATGACAATGCCCAGCTGATTGATGTTTTGTGTGATGTCTGGCGCGTTGATCCCAACCCGCTTTATGCCAAACGGGTTGAAGAGACCATCACCTGGATATTGCGCGAAATGCGCATTTCCGGAGGCGCCTTCACCGCAAGCCTTGATGCCGACAGCGAAGGCGTCGAAGGCAAGTTCTATGTCTGGTCCGAAGCCGAAATTGACGATCTTCTGGGCGATGATACGGATCTGTTCAAGAAATTCTATGACGTCTCAGCCACAGGGAACTGGGAAGGCAACAATATCCTGAACCGCACGGCATCGGGTCTTGGCCTTACAGATGACGCGACCGAGGAAAAACTGGCAAAGCTTCGCGCAATTTTGCTGACCCAACGGGCCCACCGCATTCGCCCGGGTTGGGATGACAAGGCCTTGACCGACTGGAATGCCATGACGATCGCCGCCTTTGCGGAAGCCGCCATGACGTTTAAACGCGCAGATTGGCTTGATTACGCCAAGCTGGCCTATAATTTCGTCACCAGCACGCTGATGGATGGTGACCGGTTCCTGCACAGCTACCGCGATGGCAAGGCCCAGCATGCCGGCATGTTAGAAGACTACGCCCACATGATCCGGGCGGCATTGCGCCTGTTTGAATGTTTTGGCGAGGATGCCTATCTGCGCGAGGCCATTGCATGGTCGGAAACCGCTGAAACCCTGTTTGCCGATACAAAAGGCGGCTATTTCCAATCGGCATCGGATGCCAGTGATCTGATTGTCCGCCAAAAACCCCATATGGACAATGCGGTGCCGTCGGGGAATGCAATCATGGCCCAGAACCTGGCAAAGCTTTATGCCCTGACCGGCGATACCAAATATCGGGATCGGGCGGAAATCACCATCGCAGCCTTTGGCGGACGGCTTGAAGAACAATTCCCCAATATGCCCGGCCTGCTATTGGCTGCGGAAATGCTGCAAAACCCGGTGCAGGTCGTTTTGATCGCCAAAGACCGCAGCCAAAACTATCTTGAAATGCGTCGGGCGATCTTTGCGGCATATCTGCCCAACCGGGCGATCACCATTCTATCAAGCGGTGACCCCCTGCCCGACGGTCACCCGGCCCATGGCAAAACCGCACTTGATGGCAAGGAAACCGCCTATGTCTGTCAGGGCCCGGTATGTTCCGCCCCGGTCACGACACCAGATGACCTTGCCAAATTGCTTGCCGATCTGCCCGCCAAGGCGGCATAAAGCAGAAATATTGTAACGCCACCCCACATCATCGTTCGGAAAGATCCCAACATGCCGCAAATTTCGATCAACAGCCCAATTGGAGCTCTGACAATTTTCGAGTTCGATGATCAAATCGTTGCACTTGATTGGGGCTTTGTTGACGAGATGGAGCCAAGCCCGGTGTTGGAAGAGGCAAAAAAACAGCTTAACGCCTATTTTTCCCACACGCTGAGCCGCTTTGACCTTCCTTTGGCACCCGATGGTACGGATTTTCAAAAGGCGGTCTGGGACGCCATGTGCAAGATCCCGGCAGGGCAAACCGCAACCTATAAGGAGCTTGCCACTGCCGCCGGATCGCCCAAGGCTTTCCAGTCTGTCGGAACCGCCTGCGGCCTGAACCCGATCCCGATCATTATTCCCTGCCACCGCGTTCTGGCATCGGGTGACAAACCCGGTGGCTATTCCGGCCATGGCGGGCTTGAAACCAAGCGGGCACTCTTGAAGATCGAAGGTGTCGACCTTCCGCTTGGCTATGATCAGGGCAGTTTTGATCTTTAATCCGGTTCCGCCTAATCGTTGCGCAGATGCCCTGCTTTATACAGTGTCACCGCTGGCGTAACAGACCGCCTGTAATTTATTGCCATCGGGATCACGAACGTAGGCCGCGTAGTAGTTCGGGCCGTAATGGCGGCGCAGTCCCGGTTGGCCTTCGTCCATCCCGCCATTGTGCATGGCGGCGGCGTGAAAGGCATCGACCTGTTGGCGGGTGTCGGCGGTAAAGGCGACATGGGTGCCATTGCCCCATGTGGCGGGGCGGCCATCCTCGGGCGTATAGATATAAATGGTCGGCATTTGCCCATCACGGTCATACGCCAGAGGCTTCTCAGCGGGCTTTGGCACGCGTTTGAAGCCGATGGCCCCCAGAGCGGCGTCATAAAAGGCTTTAGAACGCGATTTATCGTTTGTTCCCAATGTGATGTGACTGATCACAGACATCATAAAACTCCCCGTTAAAAGACCAAATTATACCCGACAACGCATTGATGATGCCCATCAAGAGCAAAAACCTTTGCAAAGAAGCTTAGCAGAAGCTCATGACAGGATTTGTCAGGAGCCCGCAAGAAGCCACCGACATTTTCTGTCGTCTGACCCGAGCCTGTTGTCGTCTGCATCACTGCACAACAGTTCGGCGTAATCCCCTGCTGCAAAACACCAAGTTCTAACCTACACTCCTGCCATTGACGCAACAGACGTTCACAGAACGCGAACAAATTACGGGAGGTCTTAGATGACCAAAGCATTCCGCTTTCATGAAACCGGCGGCAGCGACGTGCTGCGCTTTGAAGATGTCGAGGTTGGCGCACCGGGCGAAGGTGAAGTCCGCCTTGCGCAGAAGGCCGTTGGCCTGAACTATATCGATATTTATTTCCGCTCCGGCGCATATCCCGCCCCGTCCCTGCCATCGGGTCTTGGCCTTGAAGGGGCTGGCGTGATTGAGGCGATTGGTGCCGGGGTTACGGACTTGGCCGTTGGCGATCGTGTCGCCTATGCCGCACAGCCGCTTGGTGCCTATGCCGAAGCCCGCGTGATGCCGGCCAAGGGTCTGGTGAAAATCCCTGACGATGTCAGTTTTGAGCTTGCTGCAGCTGCAATGTTGCAGGGCATGACCGCGCAATATCTTTTGCGTCGGACCTATAACGTCAAAAAAGGCGACACCATCCTGATCCATGCTGCGGCGGGTGGTGTTGGCCAGATTGTCTGTCAGTGGGCCAAACATCTCGGTGCTACCGTTATCGGAACAGTTGGCTCCAAGGAAAAAGCCGAAATCGCCAAGGCCAAGGGCTGCGATTACCCGATCCTCTATCGTGACGAGGTGGTCTCGGGACGCGTAAAAGAAATCACCGGCGGCCAAGGCGTTGAAGTTGTTTATGATTCTGTTGGTAAAGACACCTTTGATGACTCACTCAAATGCCTCAAACGTCTGGGCATGATGGTCAGTTTCGGCCAGTCATCCGGTCCGGTCCCGCCCGTCGCGCTGGCCCAGCTGGCACCGGGTGCCTATTTCCTGACCCGGCCGAGCATCTTCCACTATACTGCTACCCGCGAAGAACTTCTGGCCACCGCAAATGATCTGTTTGATGTGTTGAAATCAGGTGCGGTCAAGATCGATATCACCGCGACCTATCCACTGGCGGATGCCCAAAAGGCGCATGACGATCTTGAAGGCCGCAAAACAAACGGATCGATTGTCTTTACGGTCTAAATATCGCGCACGCTATTGCGTTGATATTACATATATTTTTGAAGATGAGGCAGGGTTAACCCCCTGCCTCTGCTTTTTGGTCTTCGTGGAAAGCGCGCACATCGCGTGCAATCGCATCAAAGCGATCTGACAGCCCGTCGCTGACTTCGCGGCAGGGGGCGACGACGGCCTCAGCCCAATCGACATAGGCCAGAATTTGTTCTTCATCCCAGCCGATCGGGGTGTCGGTCAGCATCGCACCAACATTGGCAACCTTATCGGCCAAACGCACAAGTTTGGCGGCAGCGGTAAGGTTCGGGGCACGTTCGACCTGTTTTGCCTTGCGCTCGTCGCGTGGCAAACCTTTGTCATCGCTGACTTCCTGAACGATATCGGCAACGACGTCGTTAAAGCAGGCAGCAATTTCATCGCGCGTCGCACCACAATCCTCGATCACGTCATGCAGAACAGCCGCACATAGAATGTCTTCGTGCGTTTGCGGTTCGCATTCGACAATCAGTCGGGAAACCTCAATCGGATGATTGATATAGGGTTCCTCGGCTGGTCCCTTGCGGCGCTGATCACGATGTGCACGGGCGGCAAAATCAAAGGATTTAAGTAAAAGCTGCATTGAGCGCAAAACGGTAGTGAATGAAGACCATCAGAGTCACACGGCTTTTCACCCGATTCAAGCTTTCATCCCCTATCGGCTGGGATAATAATACTAACTGACTGATATAAATACGGGTTTTCATATTCATCAGACAATAAAAAACGGGGCCCCGAAAGGCCCCGTAATTCATCAGACTATTTCCCAAAACCGGCGAAATCCGCCGGGTTCTGGTTATCCATTCATTGAATCGAAGAAGTCGTCGTTGCTCTTGGTCGTTTTGAGCTTGCCCAAAAGGAATTCCATCGCGTCCTGTGGCCCCATCGGGTTGAGGATACGGCGCAGAACCCACATTTTTGACAGGACTGACTTGTCGACAAGCAGTTCTTCCTTACGGGTACCCGATTTAAGGATATCAATCGACGGGAAGATACGTTTGTCAGACAGTTTGCGATCCAGGATAAGCTCGGAGTTACCGGTCCCTTTGAATTCTTCAAAGATGACCTCGTCCATGCGCGAGCCGGTATCGATCAGGGCGGTTGCGATGATGGTCAAAGAACCACCTTCTTCGATGTTACGTGCCGCACCAAAGAAACGCTTTGGACGCTGCAGCGCGTTGGCATCAACACCACCGGTCAACACCTTGCCCGAACTTGGAACAACCGTGTTATAGGCACGGGCCAAACGGGTGATAGAATCCAGCAGAATAACGACGTCATGCTTGTGCTCGACAAGGCGCTTGGCCTTTTCAAGCACCATTTCGGTCACCTGAACGTGACGCTGTGCCGGTTCATCAAAGGTCGAGCTAATCACCTCGCCTTTGACCGAACGGTCCATGTCAGTCACTTCTTCCGGGCGTTCATCAATCAGAAGAACGATCAGATAGGCTTCCGGGTGGTTTTCCTCGATCGCGTGCGCAATATTTTGCAGCATCACGGTTTTACCCGTCCGCGGCGGTGCGACGATCAAAGCACGCTGACCCTTACCAAGCGGGGCAACAAGTTCAATCACCCGATTGGTGGTGTCCTTATTGCCTTCCTGATCGACATTCCGCTCCATCTTAAGCGGCTCGTCAGGGTAAAGCGGGGTCAGGTTATCGAAGTTAACGCGCTGGCGGACCTTTTCCGGCGCATCAAAGTTGACTTTGTCGACTTTGAGCAGCGCGAAATACCGTTCACCTTCCTTCGGCGAGCGGATCTGGCCTTCCACCGTGTCACCGGTGCGCAAGCTAAAGCGGCGCACCTGACTTGGGGAAACATAAATGTCGTCCGGTCCGGCAAGATAGTTTGCCTCGGGACTACGCAAAAAGCCAAAGCCATCCGGCAGCACTTCAAGAACGCCCAGACCAAAAATGGCGTGGTCGTTCTCGGCCAACTGTTTGAGAATGGCGAACATCAACTCCTGTTTGCGGAGCGTGCTGGCATTTTCGATTTCAAGCTCATCAGACAGAGCAAGCAGCTCGGTCGGAGATTTCTTTTTAAGGTCTTGAAGATGCATATGTGCGTTTAATGATCTGTGGTTGCCGGAAGGGCGAATTTTTGAATGGGATAGGATAGAAGGTGCGGTTGACCGTCAGGCAAGGCACTCAGGCAAATTGCTGGGGCGTGCGGACAGTTCAAAACCTTGTAGTTGCATAAAGGCAGGGCATTTTCATGTTTCTGGATCGAAACACATCCGATTGATACCCTCGATACTGACAATAGTCAAACCGTGATTCACGTAATGTCGCTATTTTGTTGCCTCTGGTGCACAAAAAACACGATCCTGTAACCAACTTGTGGTTCCAGGGTCATAAAACTTGTCAAAACCCCGCCCTGAAACAGTAAACTTGCTTAAGTTTGCACAGCCGTTCGAATATCCCTGCCCTATCCCCAGCCTAGGCATGGCGTTCTCTGATGATTTCGAGCATGCGCGAAAGCTGATCATCACTTAAACCGGCAATCCGTTCAGATAAAAGATTGGCCAATTCGGTTGCTTCGGGCTCAAGCCCGGCGGTATCAACGGTGATTTTCGGATGAGAAAGCTGTGCCAACCGTTTGATATCGTCAACTTCATCCCAAACCAGATTAAAAAACCCGCAAATCTGTTGCACCAAGCCGGGGCTTGGCCGCCCGCGATGCCCATGTTCAAGGGCGGACAAATAAGCCGGAGACAATTGCAACGCCGTTGCCATATCGGTCAGCGTCACGTCGTTGCGGGCCCGTAATTCCCTGATGCGATTGCCAAAAGGTGTCACGGGCGTCTCCGTTTCAACAAAACATAAAAGGCCCCGGCACCACCGTGCTGAATCTGGGCCTGATGAATGGCAAGAATCCGGGTGCGCAGGCGGGGTGCACTTAACCATTGCGGGGTGCGCGATCGCAAAAGCCCCGTACGGCCATATTCATCGGCGCGCGATCCCTTACCGGTAATCACCAGAACGCAGCGTTTTCCGGCACGCCAACTGTCTTCGATAAAGGCATTTAACGCATTATGCGCGACATCTTGCGTCATGCCGTGCAAATCAATGCGCCCATCAATCGACATTTTGCCTTTTTGGAACTTGGTGGCGGTCGACCGGTCAATCCCGTCTGTTACACCGGGTTTAAGTTCTTCAAGACTGCGGTTTTTGATCTGTGGTCCGCGATCCGCATTGCGCGCCGAGGGTAAATTACGTGCCGCACGGCTTTCTTCTGCGCGTTCAATGTTTTCCGACAATTTATCAGGCCATGAAATCGCCGTGTCGCTGGTGTGGGTGTCTTCGTCTTCAGGCACAAACATGGCATCGCCACCCTTGCGCCTTTTATTGCGCAAAGGTTTGACGTCACGGGTGAAAACCTCCCAAAGGGCCTTTTCATCCTCATTGACGGTACGGCGTCGCTTATTTGTTTTCTTTTGTGTCATCCACCAGAACGATATGCAGTCGGCGCGGACCATGTGCGCCAAGCTGTATCGTCTGTTCGATATCACCCGTTCGCGAAGGCCCGGTCACCCATAGGAATGTTCGCGGCATATTGCCGTGTCCTTCCTTTTCGCGCAACCGCGCCCATACTTCTTCATATGTCCCGACGATATCGCTGACCCGAAGGACGGCAATATGCGTATCTGGAAGCATGTTAAGGGTATAAGGCGTGCTTGCCCCGCTTCTTAACATCAAACTTCCGGTTTCCGCCACCCCGGCAAAACTTGGTGTAACCGAAACCGCATCATCGGCACCGGCAATTCCGATGCTGACTTCAAGTGCTGTATCGCTCCAGGGAAGCCCGGAAACTGCAGCATCGGGCGATGTTTTAACCCGTGCCGGCAAATTATGATCGGCCAGAAAACGGGCAACTTCGCGCGGAATATCCCCATCACTGACAACCATACTGACCGTGGCACTGACACTTGTTGCCATCTTCTCAAACAGTTCAACCTGTTGATAATGGGCAAGTTGGGCGCGCATCGGCACAACCGGATTTGCTTTGGGTGATGCCAGACGTTCAGTCACCGCCAAGGGGGCTGCTTCACCGGCTGCCCGGCCAAGACTTTTGCGAATCCGCCCCAAAATCGCATCGCGGGAGGTTCTATTTGATGACGTGCTCATTTCGAACCTCCTTTGGCCGATTGTTTTTCAGTCCAAAGCTGCTTGAAGGTTTTGCCTTCGGGTGCCGGGAAGTCACGCATGTCTGTCCAACCACCAGCCAGTGGCAATTTGGCAATGCGTCCCTTGCCGCCTGACATCTTGCTTAAGACCCTTGATGCGATGCCGGTAAGTGCGCCGTAAAGCTTTGGTTTCGATGCAAAAAACGCCCATGTTTTGATACCGTAACGGAATGAGGCCGGGCTTAGGTGTTTTTCAAACTCCCGTTCGCGCCAATGCCGCATCATTTTGGGCAACGGAATGCGCATCGGGCAGACTTCTTCGCATTTTCCGCAGAAGGTAGACGCGTTGGGAAGATGCCCCGCTTCATCGACACCAATCAGAGATGGCGACAAAACCGAGCCCATCGGACCAGGATAAACCCAACCATAAGCATGTCCCCCCACCGCCCCGTAAACCGGGCAATGGTTCATACAGGCCGCACAGCGAATACAGCGCAGCATATCCTGAAATTCGGTGCCCAACATGTTGGAACGACCATTATCAAGCAGGATCACGTGATATTCTTCAGGCCCGTCGAGATCATCTGACCGACGCGGTCCGGTCGAAAATGTCGTGTAAGATGACATTTCCTGACCTGTTGCGGAACGGGCCAGAACCCGCAGAATGCTTGTCGCATCTTCAAGGGTCGGGACCACCTTTTCCAGACTGGCAATTGCAATATGGACCCGTGACAAAGTCTGGGTCAGATCGCCATTGCCTTCATTGGTGACAATGACCGACGAACCGGTTTCGGCAATCAGGAAGTTCGCCCCTGTAATCCCGATATCGGCGGCAAAGAAATGCTCGCGCATGATCTCGCGGGCTTCATCAAGCAATTCGCGCGGTTCAACCAGTGATCTGTTGGGGTCGCGGCCCTTATGGGTTTCGCGGAAACTGTCTGCCACTTGTTCTTTGTGAACATGGAGCGCCGGGGCGATGATGTGACTTGGCGGCTCGTTGCGCAGCTGAATGATATATTCACCAAGATCTGTCTCGACGACCTTAAGGTCCTGTTTTTCAAGGAAGTCGTTCAGGCCGATTTCCTCGGAAATCATCGACTTGCCCTTCAGGACCGATTTGGCGTCCTTGTCGCGGCAGATTTTGGCAACCACTTCGCGGGCTTCTGCCGCGTCGGCACACCAATGCACATGACCGCCATTGGCCTTGACGTTTTCTTCGAATTTCAGAAGGTAATGGTCAAGATTTTCAAGCGTGTGGTTTTTAATGTCACGGGCCTGATCGCGCAGGGCCTCAAATTCCGGCATGCGCAATACGGCATTGGTCCGATTAATCTGAAAACCGGATTTCAATCGGCCAAGGGCGCGCTGCAGGCTTTCATCACGAAGCGCGCCATGCACGTTTTCTTTGAATTTTGGCGATGTGGATACATTCATGACATGTCCGCCCCATCCTTGTTCGCAGCCGAACCAGCGATTGACGGTGCCGCCATGGTCATGTCAGCCAAGACTTCTGCAACATGGCGGACTTCTACATTTGATCCTTCACGTGCAAGTTTCCCGGCCATGTTCATCAGACAGCCAAGATCCCCGGCCAAAAGCGTTTTTGCCCCGGTCTGGGTGATATCGCGGGTTTTATCCCCAACCATTTTGCCCGAGATTTCCGGATATTTGACGCAGAACGTTCCGCCAAATCCACAACAGGTTTCCGGTTCGGTCAGCTCAGAAATCTCAAGTCCCTTGATGGAATTTAACAATTTTCGCGGCTGTTCTTTGACACCCAGTTCGCGAAGGCCCGAACAACTGTCGTGATAGGTTACCTTGCCTTCAAACCGAGCCGGGACCGCATCGACTTTCATGACATCTGTCAGGAAGGATACCAGTTCCCAGGTTTTGTCAGATAACGCCTGAACCTTGTCCGCCATCGCCGGATCATCGGCAAACAGTTCCGGGAAATGCTTTTTGATCATGCCCGCACAAGACCCGCTTGGCGCAACGACATAATCATAATCGGCAAACATATCGATCAGGGGCCGGGCGACCTTGCGGGCAGATGCATTATCACCGGAATTAAACGCCGGTTGCCCGCAACAGGTCTGATCCATCGGAACATCAACGTCGCATCCTGCTTCTTCAAGCAGCTTTACAGCTGAAAACCCGACGGTCGGACGGAACATATCGACCAAGCAGGTAATAAAAAGACCAACGCGCGGTTTGGAAGGCGTCATGGCGTATCCTCTCTCGGGGCTTTTGGCCATGTACGGACGGGTTGGAGGTGCGGGAATCCGTTTGGCCAATATATTCTACAATTGGTAATACCAATTTTGGGTATTCAGGTCCAGACCAAGAACATCCAAATTCACATTCGGACGATTTTACGGACCGATCCCGTCAAGATCGACGCAACTGACCCCGTTATTATCAAGGTTCAGCATCGCGCTTAGGAAAGAGCCCTCAACATTTGTTGAAAGACCATGTGCGGCGCGGTTCTTCACAAAAAACCCGTTGGTTTTAAAGCCATCAAGCACAGTCTGCAGGCGGGAAATATCTTCATCGGGAACATCGCCACTGACCGCGATATACAAATAACAACTGCGATAGGGCACTGCCCCATCGATATCAGGAACGCCCTGGTTCCCGTCCTGATCTTTGGCGGCATCGATATAATGGCGCAGAATATTGCCGCCAATCGCAATCAGATCGACGCGATCGGCCAACATCATCGGAAGCAAAAGTTCTTCACGGGGAACGGCAACAATATATTGCGCACCGCGTTGACGCAGATAGGCTTCGCGGGCGGACCCCATCAATGTTCCAATGCGGGCTTCGGCAAGGAGATTTTCAAAGCTCATCTCCGACCAACCCTTATTGGAAAATCCATAAAGGTTCCAAATTGCCCGGCTTACCGGCCCGACCCATTTAAATTGATCTTCGCGGTTTTCTGATCGTGTCGCAGGATAAATCACATGGCCCGATTCCCGAGCCCCCAGCTCCATTGCACGCTTCCAGGGCACTTGCGCAACGATCTCGGTTTGCAATTCTGCTTTGCTAAACAGCTTGATCACAAGATTGTCGAAATATCCCGGTTCCGGCCGGCCCGATGATCGAACACGGGCGTTTTCAGACAAATGAATAAAATAACGTCCGCCAAACGGCGCCTGCGCCGCGGATTGATAACCGAAATCATCGCTTTCCTGGGCAAGAACGGGCGCAGTTACTGGACTTAGAACAATAAGAAGGAATGCCGCGAAGATCGATGACATGGCGAACTTAGAGTAGTTCGCCTTGGGAAAACGGAATATTTGCCAATCCCGTTTTGGCATCTCAGGCCTCGTTCTTCTTAAGCCAGAGCGCCTCTTTGACCTTGGTTTCGATATAGGCCTGATGGGCGGCAAGTTCCGCATCACTGATCACATGCGGGCGTGGTTCCAGCCGGTTTGATTTCGGCCCCAGAACCCGCTTGATATCCCCGCCGCCATCCGCATTTTGCGCATTCGGATCAAGGGATAAACCATGCTGCCGACCGCCAAGAAGTTCCAGATACACCAGTGCCAAAAGATCGGAGTCAAGCAGGGCGCCGTGAAGTGTCCGGTTGGAGTTATCAATCTTGAACCGGCGACACAGCGCATCAAGGCTAACCGGCGATCCGGGGAATTTTTTGCGCGCCATCTGAACCGTATCAAGGGCACGATCCATGGCAATGCGCGGCTTATCAAGCCATTCAAGTTCCGCATTCAGGAACTTCATATCAAATGCAGCATTGTGAATGACCAATATCGAATCATCGCCAATGAATTCGAGAAAATCATCCGCAACTTCGGCAAAGACCGGCTGGTCTTTCAAAAAATCATCGCCAAGGCCGTGAACATTAAAGGCCTCGATCGGCATTGGGCGTTGCGGATTGATATATTGATGGTACTGCCGACCGGTCGGCATGTGATTGATGAGTTCGATACAGCCAATTTCCACCAGACGGTGATCGGAATAGGGATCAAGACCAGTCGTTTCAGTATCGAGGACAATCTCACGCATATATCAGGGTCCGATGATCAGCTTAGTTGGTTAACAATACCCTGAATATATTGAAAAGTTACAGCCCGTCCCAGCCCTGTCGGGATGACAAAATCGGCACGTCGACGCTTTTCAATATCAGGCATCTGTTTGGACAGAATGGCGGAAAATTTGTCATCCGTCATCCCTTCTCGCGCAAGAACACGTTGGCGTTGAACAAATGCCGGAGCTGACACAACCGCGACGATATCACAGCGTTTTTCGCCGCCGGTTTCATATAAAAGCGGGATATCAAGCACCACCAATTTACGACCCAACCTTTGCTGGCTTCGTAAAAAGCGAATTTCTGCGGCCCGGATCAAGGGATGCAAAATAGACTCAAGCTTTTTCAAAAGTACAGGATTGGCAAAAACCTTTTGGCCCAAAGCCTGCCGATCAATCCGGCCCTTGATGATGACATCGGGAAAGGCCTTGGCAATCGGATCAAACGCCAATCCACCCGGTGCCATTAAAACATGGCTGCTGGCATCGGCATCATGAACCGGAACCCCAAGATGTTTAAACATCTTGGCCGCGGTGGATTTCCCCATTCCGATGGATCCGGTCAACCCCATAATCACCATAGTCAGATCGTCCTTGGGTGCTTAATCCGGTGAAAGAACAAAATCGCGCAGTTCCTGGGTGACTTCCGGGTCAATCCCGAACCAGCGATGAAACCCCGGCCGCGCCTGATGCAGCAACATGCCCAATCCATCGACAACCGGATTGCCACGCACTTTGGCCTGCACCAAAAGATCGGTCATAAGAGGCGCATAAACGATATCGGTCACCAAGGCCGATGTTGGCAAACCATCAAGATCGATTTCCAGCTTGGGCTGCCCGACCATGCCAAGGCTTGTCGTATTGACCACCAAGGACACATCGCAAAGGGTTTCTGGCGCCAACGGCCAGTCCACCACTTTGATCCGGGGATCATTGATTTCTTTAGCCAAATCTTCGGCGCGTTTACGGGTGCGATTGGCGATCCGAATTTGCGGACTGCCTTCATCAAGAAGGGCAATCAAAACCGCCCGTGATGCCCCACCAGCGCCAAGCACCACAGCCGGACCGGAACAAAATGCCGCGTTCGGGGCTTCCTGACGCAGGTTTTCCATAAACCCGAAACCGTCAGTATTATCTCCCAACATCCGGCCATCTTTAGCAAATGTGACGGTATTGACCGCGCCAATTCTGCGTGCGCGGTCGGACAATTCATCACATTCGGGCATCGCCATTTCTTTTTGCGGAATGGTGACATTGACCCCGGAAAAACCCAGATTTCGCAAGGAAATCAACGCAGCTTGAAAGTTTTCCGGTTCAACCGGCAACGGCATGTAACAGCCATCAATCCCGTATTTCGCCAACCAATATCCGTGCAAGCGCGGCGATTTTGAATGCGAAACCGGCCAGCCCATAACACCGGCCAGGCGCGAGGTTCCAGAAAGGGTGCGATACGGATTGCGGGGGGTCATGTTGTGCTATTTCCTGCCTGAAGATCGGATCAGTTTATTATTTTCATTATGCTTTTAGCACACCGTGATCACGCAAAAAGCCAATCAATGGCAACAGCGGCAATCCAAGAACAGTAAAATAGTCACCGCGGACTTCGGTAAACAGCTGTGCGCCAATGCCTTCAAGCTGATATCCGCCGACACAATGAAAAATCTCTTCGCCGGCGGCATCAAGATATTCATCAAGCCATTCTTCGGTGAAATTGCGCATGGTCAGATGGGCGGTATCAATCGTCCCCCAAATGCGCGAGCCCTCTTTATATATAACAGCCGCCGACACCAGTTGATGGGTTTTACCGCGCAGCGCCAAAAGCTGGGCGCGGGTATGATCACGGTCAACCGGCTTATCAAACCAGATGCCATTGCATTCCAGCATCTGATCAGCGGCAATAACAATCGCGTCCGGTCGCTGACGATACATCCGGAGCGCCTTCATTTCCGCAAGCGTTTCGGCGGCTTCGGCGGCATTGGCACCTTCGGCCTTCATCGATTGTTTATAGCCATCTTCGTCAATCATCGAAGCAACGGCTTCGCATTCAACGCCTGCATTTTTCAGCATGGTGTGACGTGCTTTGCTGCTTGAAGCCAGAATAAGCCGGTGGGTCATTCGTTAAATATCCTGTTAGTGACCACGACGGTCATACATGGTGGCCAAAATCATGGCCGCCGTTTCTTCAATCGATCGGCGGGTGACATTAATGATCTTCCATCCGCGATCGGTAAAATAGCGCCGTGCCTGATGCACTTCATCACGTACCGCGACCGGATCAACGTAATCACCGCCTTCGCCGCGTTCGATCTGACGCAGGCGGTTTTTACGGATGGAGACCAATTGATCAACATCCTTGATCAGGCCAACGATCAACGGCTTTTTAAGCTGATCAAGTTCCGGCGGTAACGGGCATCCCGGCACAAAGGGAATGTTGGCGGTCTTGATGCCGCGATTGGCAAGATAGACCGAGGTTGGCGTTTTTGATGTCCGCGACACCCCGACAATCACGATGTCGGCTTCTTCCAGATCCCAGCCAGATTGGCCGTCATCATGGGAAAGCGTGTAATCAATCGCCTCGATCCGGCTGAAATATTCTTCATCCATTTTATGAAGTGCGCCGGTTCGGCCGCGTGATTGCTGACCCAAATAGCCGGCCATCATGGTGACGGTGTTGTCCAACACATGGCTATGCGGAATCTGAAGTCTGCGGCAGCCTTCTTCGAGTTTGCGGCGAATATCGCTGTCAAACACGGTGTAAAGAACAATCCCCGGATTGCGTTCAATATCGGCCAAAACACGGGCCAATTGCGCATCGGTCCGGATCAGGGACCAGACATGTTCATGGGCACGCACATCGGGGAATTGGGCAATACAGGCACGTGCGACCCCGTCAACGGTTTCGCCGGTTGAATCGGAAACCAGATGAAGATGGAAAATTTTATCTGTTTCAACCATGACCCAATCCGTCTTTTGGCGATTTTTGCCGATGCAAGGGTTCAGTTATCCACTTTTTGCTGCCCAAGCGATTTTTGTACTTATTATTTTAGGTGTTCGATATTTCGATCACTAGCCACATGGATAAGGTATATTAGCTCAACCCGGAGTTACCAATCCGGAGTCGGCCCTGTGGACAATTGTGGATAACGGGTGCGACTCCGGCCCAATGTTTTCCACAGGAATTATCCTCCACGTCATACAAACTTTCTCAAGACGTCTGTCCCGAGCAGGATAAGTGTTTATTTTTTCCCGTAATAGCAGGGATAAGACTGCAAAAACCAGCCTTATTCACGTTATCCCCGTTATTCAAAACGCCCTTATCCCAAGGCAGAGTCTGGGAGTCGTTCGGAGTCGTGCACAGTTTTCCCCAAATTGGCTTGAGATGAGTCATTTTTCCCGAGTCGAAATGTGAATAAACTGTGCGTTAAATTTAATCCCTGTTATCCACAGGTATCCACCTACAAACAACATCCTTTTTTATTAAATAAGGTTTTGTTAGGCAGAACGTGGAAAACGTCCCGGCCAAGGCCACAGGACAAAATTCACGAAAATACAAAATTGGTTCTGGTCTTTAGGGTCAGAGCCCGGAACCAGATAAAAATTGATCGGGAAAGACGAACAGGAAACCAGATGCCCAACACCAAAAAGACTTTCTTGCGCGCCCTTGCTGGCGAAACACTTCCCGTCCCGCCAATCTGGTTGATGCGCCAAGCAGGTCGATATCTGCCAGAATACCGCGCAACCCGTAGCGAGGCAGGATCATTTCTTGATCTTTGCTATAATCCCGATCTTGCCTGCGAAGTTACGTTGCAGCCGCTCCGGCGCTATGACTTCGATGCGGCAATTCTGTTCTCCGATATCCTGGTTATACCGCGGGCACTTGGACAGCATTTGGCCTTCAAGCAGGGTGAAGGCCCACAGCTTGAGGCCATCCGCGATGCTTCAGGCCTTGGCAAATTATCCGTTGATGGCATCCATGACACGCTTGGACCCATCTACGAGACTGTTTCAAAGCTCTCCAGTGCGATTCCAAGCCATACAGCACTCATCGGGTTCGCAGGGGGTCCGTGGACTGTGGCGACCTATATGGTCGAAGGCAAGGGCAGTAAGGATTTTGCCAATATCCGTCGCTTTGCCTATGGCGATCCGGTTGGCTTTGGCAAATTGATCGACATTGTTGTCGAAGCGACGACGCAATATCTGCTTAAACAGGTTGAAGCAGGTGCAGAATGCATTCAGCTGTTTGAAACCTGGGGCGGTGTGTTGTCTGAAACCGGCTTTAACCGCTGGGTGATCGAACCGACCAAGCAGATCGTTGCCAATTTACGTGAAGTTCATCCTGATTTGCCGATTATTGGCTTCCCGCGTGGGGCAGGTCTTCATCTGATTGATTTTAAAACCAAAACCGGTGTGACCGCGATTGGGATCGATAGCGGTGTCAAGCTCGACTGGGTGGCTGAAAATCTTCAGAAACTGGGTGCGGTTCAGGGCAATCTTGATCCGATGCTGCTGATTACCGGTGGGGATGCGATGTTTGAAGAAACCAAACGCATTCTTGATACGCTAGGCAAAGGACCGTTCATCTTTAACCTTGGCCATGGCATCACCCCGGAAACACCGCCGGAGAATGTCGATAAGCTGGTGAAATTTATCAGGAATCAGCAGTGATTTTTGAAATCAATCAAATCGATTGGAAAATTCAATGCGTATAATGGCTTAAATCCGTTGCGCTTCGGCCGTCTTTACCCAATATAGGCCCGGAGCGGACGGGTTTATCCATTACGATTTCCAGTTTGTCGGGAACTGGTCAAAACGCCATGAAGGATAGCCAAATGTCCGAGACTACGCGTAAGAAACGCGCCATTGTTCTTTTCAATCTGGGGGGGCCGGACAGTCCAGAAGCGGTTGAACCGTTTTTGTTCAATCTGTTCAATGATCCGGCAATTATCAGCCTGCCCAATCCGTTTCGCTATTTGTTGGCAAAGCTGATTTCACGCCGTCGTGCGCCGGTTGCCCAGGAAATCTATGCCCATATCGGCGGTAAATCACCGCTTTTGGAACTTACTCAGGATCAGGCAGATGCCCTGCAGGCAGCGCTGAATTCCGAGGATGACGGGTATGAAAACCGTTGCTTCATCGCCATGCGCTATTGGAAACCGTTTGCCGATGAGACCGCAGAATTGGTCAAGGCTTGGGGTGCGGACGAACAGATTCTGCTGCCGCTTTATCCGCAGTTTTCCACCACCACCAGCGGATCATCGGTCAAGGATTGGAAACGCGCCTGCCATAAAGTGGGCTTAACTGCGCCGATCAAGACGGCCTGTTGCTATCCGACCAATCCGGGCTTTATTGATGCCTCGGCCGAAATGATCCGTACAGGTTATGAAACGGCGGTGGCCAAGGCCAAGGATCTTGGCATTGCGGCACCGCGTCTGTTGTTTTCAGCCCATGGCGTGCCAAAGGCCGTGATCACCAAGCGCGGAGATCCTTATCAGTCACAGATTGAAAAAACTTCTGCCGCTGTGGTTGAGAAGCTTGCGATTGAAGGTCTGGACTGGAAGGTTTGCTATCAAAGCCGGGTCGGTCCGATGGAATGGATTGGGCCATCGACCGAAACCGAGATTGAACGGGCCGGCAAAGAAGGCGTTGGCCTTGTCATTGTGCCGATTGCTTTTGTCACGGAGCATTCCGAAACGCTGGTTGAACTTGATATCGAATATGGCGAACTGGCCCACGAAAAGAATGTCCCGATTTATGAGCGGGTCCGCACGGTTTGTTCTCATCCGAAATTCATCAACGGACTTGTTTCGGTTGTAAAACAAACCCAAAGCGAGCTCGACCAAAACGGGTCGGATGATTACACGGTTGAAACCCGCGGCTGGTGGTGTCCGGATGAACATTCCTGTGCGGTTGCCAAGCAACCCGGCGGGGCATAAGTCAATTTATCAATGATATCAGGCCGGTTACCGCTTCGGGACCGGCTTGATTGTTGTTATGGTTCGGACGATCCCGCAGATCACAGCCCGACATATAACAACTGCCAAATCAGAGAAGAGAGAGATGGATACATACAGCATTATCAAATCCCTGCATGTCATCAGCGTGATTGCCTGGATGGCAGGTCTTCTCTATTTGCCCAGACTTTATGTTTATCACTGCGAAGTTCAACCGGGCTCCGAAGCCAGCGAGAAGTTCAAAATCATGGAACGTCGGCTTTTGCGGGCGATTATGAACCCGGCGATGATTGCGTCATGGATTTTTGGTGGCTACCTGATCCACGAAATCGATGCGATGTCCCAAGGTTGGTTCCATGTGAAGCTTCTATGCGTGGTTTTGATGACGGCCATCCATATGGTTCTGGCACGCTGCCGCCGCCAGTTCGAAGCGGATGCAAATACAAAATCACAGAAATTCTATCGTATTATCAATGAAGTACCGGCTGTTTTGATGGTCGTGATCGTCTTTATGGTGATCGCAAAGCCGTTTTAATCTGTCGTAATCGCCCGATTATACAGGCGTGTATTGCATTTCATTACGATAGTTAAATAAAAAGGCCGCCAGATTGGCGGCCTTTGTTTTGGCATCGAACCAAATAGATGTCTACGGGGTCAATCAGGCATTTCCAGCCGGTTGACCATCCATCTGTTTGGCGAATTTCTTGCGGAAAAGATCAGCAAAATCAATCTGCTGCATCATCAGCGGTGGGAAACCACCATCCGCGGTCAGGTCAGATACGATCTTGCGAACATATGGGAACAGAAGACGCGGTACTTCGATCATGAGAACTGGCAGACGATGTTGTTCTTCAACATTCAGCGTGACAACCGCGCCGTACTGAAGCTCGGCAATGAAGGCAACCTTATCGGCAACGTCGGCTTTGACGTTGATTTTGATGGTCACTTCATGAAGCTTCTGATCTTGGGTGGTGCGGGCTTCGACATCGACATCGATGTTGATTTTCGGCTGCTCTTGAAGCGCAACGCTTTCCGGTGCATTCGGATTTTCGAAAGAAAGATCCTTGATGTACTGGGTATGGATCGTAATCGGATTTGCGGCGGGCTGCTGTTTTGCAGCGCCCTGTTCTGCACCGGTGGTATTCTCGGCCATTAAAGTCTAGCTCCCTTAATTCATTGGGTCTTAATCAGAAAAAAGCCTTCAGGCGCGGTTTGAACAGCGATGGCCCCGATGGGATTTTGGTCATTCACCGTTGCTGAAATGCTTATTTCTGATGCCGCGTAGTTGCGGCAGATGATCTGGCCTAGCACGGATGAGAAGTGCGGGCAAGCCAATCAAACCGACGGCAAAGCGCATATTTCTGCGGGTTTGCTTGATGCGATGTTCAATCGGTTATGGCGACATCAGCACAGAATAAAAGAAGCTTGGCCGATGGACTTGGCCAAGCTTCTGAAATTGTGATTTTCCTGTGAAATTGCCGATCAGTCTTTTGGGGGCAAGTTACGCGGACCATCGGGGTTTGAGCTGTCTGTCGCAGCGCTGTCATTTGCAGCATCATCGGGGCTGACATTTTCATAATCGCCATCAATGATCGGGCCCGCACCACGTCGTGCCCCGCCAGCCCCGCCTGCACCACCACCGGGACGACCGCCGCCAAATCCGGCACTGCCGAAATTGGTGCGGATATTGCCCGACTGAACCAGCTTCATGATCACCTTTGCCCCGACCAACTGGCGAAGCGGCGGGATCAGCAGCAAGAAACCAAGTGTGTCGGTGACAAAACCCGGGGTCAGCAGCAAGACACCGGCAATAAGAATGCAGATACCATCAAACATCGCACCGATTGGCATTTCACCCTGATCCATTTGGCTTTGGGCCTTGGCAAGGGTTTGCAAACCTTGGGCACGCATCAGGGATGTTCCGATAATAGCGGTCAGGATGACAACGCCAATGGTTGGCCACAAACCAATCAGATCGCCGGCCTGAATAAAGACCGCGATTTCAATGATCGGCATTGCGACGAAAATGACGAGGAAATAAAAACCCATTTTTTCTCCGTTCCTTGGCGAATTTGACCGCGAATATCTGATTTAAAACAATGCATTTTAACGCCAAACCTGACGAAGTGCTGAAACTATTGCAGAAAACAACTTGGATTTCAGTGATTTCCCATTAGTCTGCAATGTGTATTGGTCGGAAAACTAATGCCATAACTGGACGAAAATGCGGCAAATCGCCAATTTTGACCTTATATGAAGGTGAAGACGATCACATGCCTTAACGTGATCACTGGTTGCCCTTGCATTTGGTTGGGTTCATACCATCTTTCGTCCACGGTTGTGATGTCAATCCGGCCTGTTTGAAACCATTAGGATCAAGAGATCGGTCTTGCAGTATTTCGATATCTTCTTATTCGCACTGATTGCTGTTTTTCTTGTACTGCGTTTGCGCGGTGTACTTGGCCGTCGCACAGGCAATGAAAAACAGGGTCCGTCCGATATTTTTGGCCGTCAGTCCCATGAAAATGACACTGATAAAAGTCAGAATGACACCGCAGCGCAGACCGACAATGTTTATCGCTTACCTGACTCCGAAAACGATCAGGATGCGTCAAATGTTCCTTCGGGTACTTTTGCAACCTTGCAGCAGATTCAAAAATTCGACCCAAGCTTCACCCAGCAGGATTTCCTGAATGGTGGACGCATGGCGTTTGAAATGATTGTTGAATATTTTGCCAAGGGCGACAAGGACGGTCTGAACCCATTGCTTTCGGCGGAAGTTTACAAAAACTTTGCCGCAGCGATTGATGCGCGGGCTGAAAAGGGCGAGCACGAGGAAACCACCCTGGTTGGTATCAAAAGTGCCACCATCCACGATGCCAGCCTTGAAGGCCGTACAGCCTATGTCACTGTGAAATTCGTCTCCGAGGAAGTCTCGGTTATTCGCAATGCCGAAGGTGCTGTTGTCTCTGGTGATCCCAACAAGGTTGTCGAAGCAGAAGACCTTTGGACCTTTGCGCGCAATGTTGAAAACCGCGATCCAAACTGGCAGCTTGTTGCGACCGAAACGCCGGAAGAAGAAACCGCTCATTAACAGGTTTCCCGAGACACAGATTTATCAGGCGATCCGAACATATCGGGTCGCCTTTTTTGTGCGTGTTTGCAGGTTAGAACCCATCGAATTATCGGCTTGTTAAGCATGTAGCAGGCAAAATTGACATTCCTTATGCCGTGGTCAAAGCGGCGCATTTTGCTTGTCAGTAAACGGGTTCTATCTTGAAACGACGTTTGGTTTTATCGCGCTATCTTAGTCTTATTTCCGTTCTGTTCGGGGCAGGTGCTGCTCTGATCTGGATGTTCTGGCCCGACATCACCGGGGACATCGAAGAACCGGTCAAACAGGAAGATATCCTGACCCTGCGTCCGGTGACATTTGCCGATCTTGATGGCTGGCAAAGTGACGATATGCGCCCGGCAATCCGTGCGTTTGCAAGGTCCTGCAAGGCAATGTTGCGACGTGATGATGACAAGATGGTTGGTCCCGATGTTCGCATGGGCACCATCGGTCAATGGCGCAATTCATGTGAAACGGCGGTGTCGTTGGATGTTGATAGCCTGCGCAAAGAAGACGCGCGCGCCTTTTTCCAAAGCGATTTCAGACCGTATCTTTCGAGTAATGGTACAAAGCCCGAAGGCCTGTTCACAGGATATTATGAACCGGAATTGCGTGGAAGCCTGACCAAGGGCGATCAGTTTCAAACCCCGATTTATTTAAAACCGGATGACATGGTTTCAATCGATCTTGGCGATTTCCGCGATGATCTTAAGGGAACCAAACTGGTGGGCCGTCTGAGTGGCAGCAGTGTGAAACCCTATTTCAACCGGGCAGAGATCGAAAACGGGGCGCTTGCCGGCCGCGATCTTGAGATGGTCTGGGTCGATGATGCCGTTGATGCCTTTTTCCTGCAAATTCAGGGATCCGGGCGGGTGGTTTTACCTGATAACAGTGTTTTACGGGTTGGCTATGCCGCGACCAACGGGCATCCTTATTTTGCCATTGGGCGTGAACTGATTGAACGCGGTGCCTTAACGCGTGAAACGGTTTCGCTGCAGACCATCCAGAAATGGCTACATGACAACCCGGACGAAGCAGACGGCGTGATGAACACCAACGCATCCTTTGTCTTCTTCCACCCGCTGAAAACCGACCCTGATGACCCCAATGGCGGGCCACTGGGATCCCAAGGGGTGGCGTTGGAACCGGGCCGGTCATTGGCTGTCGATCGACGTTTTCATGCGATGGGGGTTCCGGTCTGGCTTGAGACCCGTGATCCGATGAATTTGGACCGAAAATTCAATCGTCTGATGATTGCGCAAGATACCGGCGGGGCCATTCGCGGGCCGGTGCGCGGCGATATCTTTTTCGGACCCGGGGATGACGCAGCCCTGTTTGCGGGTCATATGAACAGATCCGGACAGAAGTTTGTTTTGTTGCCAAACCTCATTGATCCTGCGAACTGGCTGGAAGACCCCCCGAAATGATCCGTCATATCGTTCTTGTACAAGTATCAGGAAGCATTCCCGCCGACCAGATCAAGGAAGTCCTTGTTGGTGTTGAAGCAGCAGCCTTTGAAACACCGGGCATGGTTGCGTTTGCCGGGGGCGCAAAAACCACCGGTAGTGGCCTTAGTCAGGGTTTTACCCATGGCTATACCATCGACTTTTTTGATGAAGAGGCCCGCGATATCTATCTGGCGGAGCTTGACCGCGATGGCATCGGGCGCAGGCTAACGGATATTGCGGTTGGCGGGCTTGGTGGTGTCCTGGCGATGAACATCGATATTTCAGATATCAGAACCCCCGAAGATAACGGTGGCAAGAAGTTACAAGCACGCTGGATTTAATCAAAATAGAATAATCAGACTATTTCTATTTCACGAATTGATCGCTTTATGTCGTGATATAAAGCCGAATAATTTCCCGCCAAAGACGTTAATCAACAATCCTGCCATCACCAGAATGGCCGAGATGATCTTGATCGTTCCGAAGTCTTCGCCCAGAACAAGTGCGGATGTCGCCATGCCAACAATCGGGACCAACAGGGTAAACGGCGCGACCAGACCAACTGGCAAGGTCGAAAGCAACCGCCCCCAGATGGCAAAACCCAGAAGGGTTACCGGATAGGCAAGATAAAGGATGGAACCGATCCCGATCCAGCTGACCTGATCGGCCAGATCAGCAAGACTGGCGCGGTCTTCGGTCAAGAACGACAGGATGGCAAGCGGGATCGGGGGGATCAGGCTGGCCCAGACAACAAATGACAGCATCTGAACCGATCCGGCCTGCTTCATGATGATATTGGCAACCCCCCAGGCTGCCGCGGCGGCAATCACAAGGACCAAGCCAATGGCAGTGATTGAACCATCCGAAACAAACAGCAGCAACCCGACACCAAAGAACGCCACCACCATCGCAAGATAGCGATGCGGCCCGATCTTTTCGCCAAGAACAAAGAAGCCAAGGATCAGGGTAAAGAAGGCCTGAAGTTGTAAAACCAGCGATGAAACCCCGGCAGACAACCCCAAATCCATGCCAAGAAACAGCAGGGAAAACTTGATACAGCCCAGAACAACGCCAAAGCCAACGACATATTTCCAGGAACATTTTGGTCTGGGTAAGAAGAAGACAGCCGGCAAGGCAGCAAAGGCAAAGCGCAGGGATGACAGCAATATCGGCGGCATTTCACCAAGGCCGAGCTTGATCACGGTGAAATTGGCACCCCAGATGGTGACGACCAAAAGGATTGCGAAAAACTGCCCGAGCGACATCTGCCTGAAAACCTTGCGATAAACCTGAAATGGACGCTCACGCTATGCCCGGACGCGATGAACGGCAATCAAAACAATGTTATGGCGACAATTTTGCGTAAAGGTGTGAAAAGGATCGTGCAAAGAAAAACACCGGACAGCATGGCCATCCGGTGTTGATCATAACTTTGGCAGTATTGCGGTTTGGGCTGGTGTCAGCCGCCTTCAGGTGCTTACTGAGCCGCAACAACGCTTTCGTCGCTGGTTTCACCTGCACCGGATTTACCACAGCCTGAAACGCGGGTTTTGCGCAGACGCTGGCTTTCGGATTTCAGCTGACCGCAGGCGGCGAGAATATCACGGCCGCGCGGCCAGCGGATCGGCGCTTCATAGCCGTTATCTAGCAGGATTTGGGCAAACTTCTTGATATCGTTGGTCGGCGTGCATTCGTAATCTGATCCTGGCCATTTATTAAACGGGATCAGGTTAAATTTGCAGTGAACGCCTTTGACCAGTTTGGCCAGCGCACGGGCATGTTCTGGTTTGTCATTAATGCCCTTGAGCATGACATATTCCATGGTGATCGGGCGCGAATTGGACATGCCCGGATAATGACGGCAGGCATTCATCAATTCTTTGAGCGGGTATTTCTTGTTGATCGGCATGATTTCATTGCGCAGATCATCTTCTGGCGCATGCAGTGAAATCGCCAGACCAACGCCAAGTTCTTCGCCACAGCGCACGATTTCGGGCACCACACCGGATGTCGAAAGGGTCACGCGACGGCGCGAGATCGAAATGCCTTCGCCGTCCATGGCAATGCGCAGGGCATCCCGGACATTTTCATAGTTAAACAGTGGTTCGCCCATGCCCATCATGACGATGTTTGACAGGCGGCGAATACCATTGGACGGGGTTGGCCATTCGCCATAACTGTCGCGCGCAATCATGAACTGGCTAACGATTTCACCCGGTGTCAGGTTACGCACCAGAAGCTGGGTGCCGGTGTGGCAAAACTTACAGGTCAGCGTGCAGCCAACCTGGGACGAAATGCACACAGCACCGCGGTCTTCGTTGCGGTCCGGGATATAAACGGTTTCGGCTTCATTCCCGTCATGGAATTTCATCAGCCATTTATGGGTATCATCGGTGCTTTTCTGATCTGCTGTCAGAACCGGGCGACCCACATAGAATTCTTGGCTCAGGCGATCACGCAGCTTTTTGGAAATATTGGTCATCTCCTCGATGTCTTTGACACCGCGGTTATAGATCCAGTTCCAAAGCTGTTTGACGCGAAACTTGCTTTCGCCCATATCCGCCATCAATTCGGTAAGTTCTTCACGCGGAATCCCCACCAGATCGCGCCGACCGTCGGCTGCCTGCCCATTGGCGGCGCGCGTAACGAAGTCGGTAAGCGACGGGCCGTCTTTTTGAACGGCTACTTCGGTCTGGGGTGCGTTTTCGGTCATGACATCGGTCATCCCGGGTTCTCTCTTTTGTTCTGGTGGTATTGCCGACCGTTTTGATACGGGCATTTTTGGGCGTCTGCGGGACTATACCAGAAAATGCATCAAAATGGGCCGGAACGTAAAACATGCACGTAAAGCTATGGCCCCGCATATAGCGGGGCCGGGCCGATTTAGAAATGATAAATTTCACATTGCAGCCATCGCGCATAAGCAGTCACGGTTGTAAATCCGCACGCGCGCGCTGCACTTACCGGTTTGGCAAGCTTTGATCTGTTAGATCGGCTTGGTGTTACAAGCCTTTGAAATCGCGTTATAGGCGGCGGTAAAGCCGGACAGTGAATAGGTATCGGTGGTTTTCGTCCCGCGGGACGAATAGCCAACCAAAACCATTGTCGAACCCGATTTCATCGCGGTGACCAATTTACGATCGGTTTCAGCATCGACGGCCCAGGCGGAATCCGCATGGGTAAACAGGCTGAACTTGTTGGAATCGATTCGAAGATCAACCGTGCTTTTGTCTTTATAGGTGTAACCGGTGATGAAGCTGACTTCATTGACCAGTTTCAAGGCCGGGCGATGAGTCACCATCACATAAATCTTGCCGCGTTGGGTGTAGTCACCTTTGGCCGAAGTTGGCTGACTGCCCATATAGCAGACTTTCTGGCCTTCTTCGGAATAGGTATAGGCTTCCCACTTGCCATAAACATCAATCAGTTTTGGCGCATTCTGGGCCTGTGCTTTGCTGACAGGTGCGCTCACTGAGATGATGCAGACAAATGCAGAAATAAAAGCTGCAAGCGAAGTTCTGACGAGACGATGGGCGTGTTTTTTCATGAGGTCGCGTATCGTGTCTGAAGTTTCGGGACAGACCCCGAGGGTCAGGGCCTACTAATTTGTTTGAAATGGTCCATCAGATTTGTGCGGATACGCGAAGTAAAACTGCAGGAAGATATATATCTTTCAAGGTTTTGCGACAAAGTAGCCCGTTCAAATCTGATAGATCCGAAGGACAGTCGTTATATTTGCAAACTCCTGCGTCAAATCCCTTGCGCGGGATACCAACCCGCTCTGCGGGACTTTTCTTGGATTTCACAAATATAACGACTGCCATTCCAATCAAATTAGTAGGTCCTGACCCTTAGGGCCGAGAAGAAGGTAATAAAGCCACAGGATATGGCAAATTTATGAGGTTCCTTATCCGAGCCTGCCAACAAAAGGTAAAGATTAAACCAAGGAACGAAGCAGGATCGTTCAAAAATCAGAACTTAGCAGATTATCTTTAAGTTTCAGCACGCTAGGAAAGGCTTAAAACCGCAATTTCCGGCTGTTTTGAGTGATCTCGATTACACTCAGAAACTTGCTGTGGGCAATTTATCCTGGTCTGCGTGGAATTATCCGCGACCAAGATTGAGTTTCACCACCTGATCAAGGCAGTCTTGCAGGGTGATGGCGTTATTGCCGCGGCGCATCCGTGCCAGCATATGGCGCAGTTCGCGGGGGTCACCTTCGGCTTTTGGAACGAAAAACGCATCAAACGAACACTGTTCGGAGCGATATTGCCAAACCCGGATATCACCTTCGGCCCGGATCATTTCCGGTGCGCCGATTTTCGATTCGAAATCGGTTTCAGACAGCCCTTTAAGGGTTTCGGTCGGAACAGGTTTGAACGGAATGGCGGCAACCGTCGATTCGGTCTTGCTTTTCGGCTTCTTCGCCGCGGTCGCGCCTGTGGCGGGACGCGTGGTGGTCGCTGTCGTTTTGGTCGTGGTGGTTTTAACACTGCCCTGACTGGTGGGCTGGCCGTAGCTGGTATTTGTCGTGCCCGGTGGCACGGTACTTCCGCCACAGGCACTCAAACCCAGTGCAATTATGGCTAAAAGCAATAACACCCCGAACGGACGGATGATGTCTGTTCGGGGTGTTTGTATGATCAAACCTGAAGTGCGCACGGGGATCAGGAATCTTCCGATTTGCGTGGAATGGTGATCGCAGCACTGTTGCCGCTGCGCGACGTACCATCATCGCTGCTTTCGACATAGTCGAGCTCACCCTTGATGCGTGCACCATTTTCGATCTGAAGCGATCCATAGGTGATTTTGCCACTGATCTCGGCCGAGTTAATGATCGTGACCCGACGGGCCGTCAGATCACCTTCAAACTTGCCGCTGATTTCAGCTTCTTCAACCTGTGCCGAACCAACAAAGGTCCCGCCATTTGAAACTTCCAGACGCGAGCATTCTTTGATTTGTGCTTCAACAACACCTTCAACGACCAAAACTTCGCAAGATCCGATCTCGCCTTTCAGTGTGATGTCGCGACCCACGGTCAGCTTTTTGCCTTCAGCATTGCTGCTGGCACTTGCCGGACGACCTGCGTTGCCACGGGTCGGGATTTCAAGCGGGCGTTTTGGGATTTCCGGGCGGAAGCTGGTGGAATGCGGTTTACTGGACATTTGCGGTTCATCCTTTGTGCGCGGCTTGGTGAAGAGCTGCGGCTCAGTTCGTTTTTCTGTTTTTACGGCAGTGCCGGAATTGGTGGTCTGATCAGCTGCAACATCAGATGCCTTGGTCTTAGAAAGCGTCTCTGATCCACCCAAAGAAGATGTATCGGACGAAGCCGCACTGCTGTCGACTGTTTTATTGGCTTTTTTCTTTCCAAACATTGGATGACCAGATCCTTAAAGTTGCAGTTTCGGTTCTATGATCTGTTCTGTGTTCGCTGGTTTGTGACCTTAGGCCGCAGTGTTGGGCACATAAGTACCAAGGCGAACAGAATAATGGACCATAAAGGCAGTTGCGATAATCGGGGCGACCAGATTGACGAATGGAATGGTCATCAAAAAGGTCAGGCCAATTCCGGCAACCCAAAGTTTTTTCTGACGGCTTTTTCGGATTGCTTCGACGGTGCGCGCATCATAACGACGTGCAGCAACCAGTTCAAAATATTCACGCGACAAAAGATACCCATTCATCGTGTAAAACGCGATGACATAGAGCGGCCCCGCCAAAAGAAGCGGCAAGATCAGAATGTTAAGCGCAAGTGCGGTCAGGGCGAATTTTAACCCACCGATCAGGGCCTCGCTGATGGGTTGTGGGCGGGTATCGGGCAGTGTTGGATAATATTTGTCTTCGACCGCATCGGCAATCTGATCAAGCAAAAGGCTTGAGATCAGAACCGTGGCTGCGGGAAACAGCAACAAAACCAACAATGTCAGGCCGATACCAAGAATCCAGTCAACCGCACTTTCAAGCCAGCCACCATCGGTAAAGAAAGTGACGGAGTTCAACGCAAACCAGATCAGAACCCAAAGACCAACAATGGTGGCCAATGCGCCAGCAACACCAATCAGCACGACTTTGCGAAAACGCGGGTCGGAAAATTGTGAGATGGATTTCAGAAAGTCATTGATCATCGAAGCTGTCGGTCCCGTCCTGTCATGTGTCGAAATTTTCCCCGCAAGGGGATCATGCCTGACATTCCTAGGCAATTAAAATTAACAGCCGATGAAATCCTGTGCTTACAGCATGAATTTTTCCCGAATTCGCATGAAAGTCAGGATCAATTGAGGTTCGTCTTATCGTGGAGATCGGGCAAAAAAAAGGCGTCCGGCCAGGGGGGAGAACCGGACGCCAGCGCTCCGATGATCTGGAGCGTGAGGAAAGGTAGGGGAGACCTTTTCCTCACACCGGGTTCCAATCATTTATCAGGAACCTTGTGACAGACTCACATATAGGGATCACACCGGTTCTGTGCCATAGCATCCGACCCTGAAAACCAAGAATTTTCGAACGATCAGGTGATTCTTGCGCAATCTGATTTTCGTTACGAAACCGCAATTGTGCCAAGGGCTTGAATCAAAAAATGATTACGTTTTGACGGCCCTGATTTGTCATTGACCATTTCCCGATAAGGAATGACAAATTTTCGTGATCAGTTGCGTTGATTGGGCCAGATACGCTCAAACTTAAACAGTTCGGGATCAAGTGATACGCCTTCTTCGGTGTTGAAAAGCGTCACGGTGGTTTCAATCCCGGTTGGATCGGTGACGATCCATTGGCGCAATTGCATCGGTTTTTCCGCAAAGACCAAGGTGACACTGCCAGCACCCGGATCGGATTTGCGCACCAGTTCCACCCGGATGGTCTCAGCCGTCCGGCTGTAATCGACAACTTTGACCTTGTCGGTCAGTGAAACATTTTCGGCCAGAATGATCCCGGCGGGCGTTTCATCGATGTCGAAATAGGTCGGGGCATTGATTTCCTTGTCATAGTAAATGAAATCATGCCCGGTCGAGACCAGAAGGATTTGCGCCGGCGGGTTATATTCAAACCGCATCTTGCCCGGACGTTCCATGTAAAGCTTGCCTTCGGCAGCACCACCATCCGATGAAATCTGAACAAAATCGGCCCTTAGGGTCGTCATGTTGCCAAGATAGCTTTCGATCTTGTTGATCATATCCGGGCTGATTTTGGATGCCGACTGGGCGTGGGCGGCCGGGGGCAGGAATGCGATACTCGAAATCGCACCAAGACCAACAGCAAGGGTAATGACAACAGCTGCAAGGGCAGAACGGCTTTTCTGAGCGCGTGAATGCACATTGGTCTGCGAATTTTTGGTCATAAAAGTCATATGCCTGCCCGGTCTTCAAAACATTTAAGTGATCGCGATTGCGGAAGATGAATGGCGGATGATAAAAATTCTGCCAAATGAGTATTCATCAATTGCGAATTACATATCGCATCATTTGGCCGGGAAGGCCAGCCGGGTCAAGCTGTGCCCGCAAATGATCACAATTGGCCGCTTTGGGCCATATTTGCGGGTACGGCATAGTGCCGGTGAAGAGGAGAACGCGTTAATGAGCCGTATCGTTGCCATCCAGATGGACCCGATCGAGACAATCGATATCAAAGGGGACTCCACCTTTGTCATGGGCCTTGAAGCCCAGGCGCGTGGATATGACCTTTTGCATTATCATCCAGATGACATGTTTTATGATCGCGGGCGCATCAAGGCCGAAGTCCGCCCGATGACGCTGCGCTATGAACAGGGCAATCATTATGATCTGGGGGATGCCCGGATCATTGATCTGGCCCGGGAAACCGATGTGATCCTGATGCGTCAGGACCCGCCGTTTGACATGAATTACATCACGGCAACCCATCTACTCGAAGCCATCCACCCGGAAACTTTCGTCGTCAATCATCCGGGCCATGTGCGCAATGCTCCGGAAAAGATTTTCGTGACGGAATTCCCCGATCTGATGCCGCCGACCCTGATCACGCGATCGGCTGCGCGCATCCGTGATTTCCGCGAAGAATACAAAGACATCATCGTCAAACCATTGTTTGGCAATGGCGGCGCGGGTGTGTTCCATCTTAAACCCGGCGATGAAAACCTTAATTCCCTGCTGGAGCTGTTTGCCGCTCAGTCCCGCGAACCTTTGATGGTTCAGGCCTATTTGCCCGATGTGCGCAAAGGCGACAAACGCATCATTCTGGTCGACGGTGAGCCGGTCGGTGCGATCAACCGCGTTCCGGCCGAAGGCGAAGCACGCTCAAACATGCATGTTGGCGGGGTTGCTGAAAAATCGCTTTTGACCCCGCGCGAGCGTGAGATTTGTGAACGCATCGGACCGGAACTTAAAAAGCGTGATCTGATCTTTGTCGGGATTGACGTGATTGGCGATTACATGACCGAAATCAACGTCACCTCGCCAACCGGTCTTCAGGAAGTGAACCGTTTTGACGGGGCTAAACTGGAAAGCCTGATTTGGGATGCGATTGACAACCGTTTGGCATGATGTGACGGGTCTGAGATGATTTTCAGGGCAAGTGATCACGGTCGCTTGCCCTTTTTTGTGCCAATTGCTTTGATGAAGTGACAGTGCGTTCCCTGCCCGATCAGAACGGCCAAGAGATGCATCAGATGATTGGAACTGGAACCAAACCGTCAATCAAACGTATGATTTGAGAAATTATTTCGCGCAAGGTAACAGGATTGCATGACCCAGAACCAGAATTCCGAAATTTCCGATGACGGTCTGTTTGGGCCTTTTTTGTTTGCGCGGGGTAATGACGGGAAAAACAACCGTCTTGCTGCCTTGATCGTCGCAGCCGACGATATGGCCTTGCCGGAACTGCGCGCGATGGACGGCGATCCGGTGACTCCGGAAAAGATGACAAGCCTGTTTGGCAGAAGCTATTGGCGGTTTGATTTTGAACTGCCTGCAGAAGGCCGGTCATATTATAGTTTCGATTCCGTAACATATGCTGTTTGTAGCGATTTTAGCTCGGATTTACATATCGGGTTTGTGTCGTGCAATGGTCAGGAAGACGGGGATCTTGACCGGCCGCTGGAAGATCGCAACGCGCTTTGGATTGATCTTGCCGAGCAACATAAAAAGCGGCCGTTTTCATTGCTTTTGCATGGTGGAGATCAGATTTACGCCGATGCTGTTTGGCAATGCCATCCCGATATAATTGCATGGCAAAAAGCCCGGCGTCGGGAAAAGCTTGCGACCGATTTTTCCGATGAGATGCATGATGCGGTTTTGAAATTCTACCTTGATCATTATCTGGCGATTTACGGCCAACCACAAATCAGCCACATGCTGGCCCGTGTGCCGTCGCTTATGATGTGGGATGACCATGATATTTTTGATGGCTGGGGCAGTCACAAGAAATGGTTTCAGGGATCAATGGTGGCAAAGGGCATGTTTGCCTGCGCGCGCGAAGCATTCTGTTTGATGCAGCTTGGTGCGAGCAAGGATGCGCTTCCTGCCATGGTGACCGATCCGGACGGACAGAGCCTTGCGTGGAAGGTGGATTATCCGGGCTTTAGCGTCATTGCGCCCGATCTTCGGTCCGAACGCACCCCGGAATTGATCATGGGCGATCATGGATGGCGCGATATTGTGCCGACCCTGAATGCCATTCCCGATGGCAACCGCATTTTGATGATGTCGAGTGTGCCGGTGATCGGGCCGCGTCTTTCATTGGTGGAAATGTTCCTTCATATGATGCCCCATGCCCAGAAATACGAAGATGATCTGCGCGATCAGTGGCAAAGCCGTTGGCACCGTCGGGAATGGTGCCGATTTCTGGAATTGCTTGAACAGGTTGCCAACGATCATGATCACGAGATCACGTTGCTGTCGGGTGAAATTCACGTTGCCACCCGTGGAACATTTGAAACCACGGGAAAAACCATTCATCAACTTGTGGCGTCAGGCATTTCGCATACCGCCCCGCCCAAGGCCTTTGCCCGTGGGTTGGGATTGCTGGCATGGATCGGGGATCATCCGTTACCGGACCGCCCGACACGGTTAAAACCGCTTCCTGAACGCAAAGGTGTCTATTGTGCGGCGCGAAATTACCTTACACTGACCCGTAAAGATAAGAACTGGAACGCAAACTGGCATCTTGAAGGGATCGGCTGGACCCCGGATTTGGCGATTTAAGGTCGCGGAGTTCATCAGGGTCGGTTTGATTGTCGCCAGTTTGATCAGGATAAAGGGCCTGGATCATGATGCAGCTTTACTATTCGCCAACGTCGCCTTTCTCGCGCAAGGTGCGGGTTGTTTTGCGTGAGCTTGGTCTGGAAAAACAGATCAACGAAATTCTGATCGATCCCTGGACGGATGCGGCCCTTCGGGCTCATAACCCGTTGTCCAAGGTGCCAACCCTGATCCTTGAAGACGGCATGGCGGTGTTTGAGTCTGCGGTAATTTGTGATTACCTTGATCAGCTATCGCGGTCGTCGGGCGCATCTGCGGGCGTTATTCCAGAAGAAGGTGTATCGCGCCTTAATGCCCTGAAATGGCAAGGGCTTGCCGATGGCATGATGACGGCGACCGGGCGGCTATATGCCGATTCAAACCGTGATGAAAGTGATCGTTCCGATTTCGTGATGGAACGTCAGGCCCAAGCCATTCAAAGTGGTGTTGATGCAATCCTTGATGGTTTGGCGCAGTTGCGCACCGAAGATCCGCATTTGGGCACATATTCGGTTCTGGTGGCACTTTGCTATATTGATTTTCGTTGGCCGGACCGGCGTTTTGATATTCCGGTGCGGGTGCGCGACTGGATGGCAATCATGTCTGAGCGGGAATCTTTTGCCGAAACTGTTTTCCACTTGCCCCATGATACGGATCAGAAGTGAATTGCCTGTGGGAAGGTCATAGGTTAAAGCCATCGTGATCCAAGCGAAATCGCGCTATAATGCGGTTTGACCCCAAGCGAAGAAAAGAGCCTTCATGACCGAACCGACGATTACCAAAGCAATGCGTGAACGTGCCTGGGCCCGTGCCGGCCGGATTGACGGCGAAGATGCCCGTGAAGTGCGGAAGCACGAAGCAAGCGGCATCACCATGAAAAAAGAAAGCTTTGGCAAGTTTCGTAATTTCGGCTGGACCGTGGTCAACGAAGAAGCTGTTCCGTGCCGCAAAGAATTCCTGCCGCCTCAGGGCGCAGCTGCGCCGTCCAAGGATTAGTGCCTGCCGTCTTCCGGGGCGCAGTGCCATAAACGTGATGGGCGATGATCCGCCGGGCAATTGACAAATCAACCGGTTAACGGCGCAATGGACCTTGGTTCTTGCGCCTTTTTCATATCTCTTACCGGTTCCGTTCCCAATGATTTCCAGCACAGCATCAAAATCCCTGCCGTCGCAAAGGACAATCATGTTTGTGCGTCTGGGCGATATCGCGCCAGCAATCATCATTGCCCATATGTCTGATCCGCGCATGGCGGAACATATGCCGCTATTGTCCGGTCCTTGGGATCACAGCGATCATGCGCGTTTCGTGGCGGCCAAAGATACCTGTTGGCTGCGCGACGGGCTTGGTCACTGGGCGATTTTGGTCGATGGGGACTATGTCGGCTGGGGCGGGTTTCAGAAGGAAGGTGGTGACTGGGATTACGGATTGGTGCTGCGGCCCGACTGCTTTGGGCTTGGTCTTGCCATCACGCGCGAGGCTTTGAATTTTGCCCACAACGATCCACGGATTGACGATGTGACCTTCCTGTTACCGCAAACGCGCAAATATTTGCGCGGTCTTCTACGCCTTGGTGCCCGGTTTGTTGGGCAGGTTTCCTATGACGGCGAGACATTCTTGAAATATCGCCTTGATACGCCAGTGCCGGTAATCTGACGGTTATTGCGGTTCCTGAGACAGGATGATCAGATCGGCCAGAAGTTGTTCGGCATTGGAATCCGCAACAAGGCTTTCAAGGTCGCTTTGGGTTTTCTGCCAGATCGGAAAGGCGCGCGTCAAAAGCGCCATACCATCATTGGTCAATGTCAAAAGGCGCCCGCGTTTATCCTTTGGGTCCGGGGTGATTTTAATCAGGCCGCGACGTTCCAGTGGCTTTAGATTGGCGGTCAAGGTCGTTCTGTCCATCGCCAGAAGATCAGCGACATCTTTCATGTGCGGTGGGTATGGCCGGTTCAGCGACATCAACAAAGAAAATTGCCCACTGGTCAGATCAAGAGGCCGGAAGGCGTCGTCAAACCGGCGCGCAATGGTCCGTGCCGCCCGCCTGACATGCAGGCACAGGCACGAGTCCCGCACCATCAGGGTGTCGGTGAACGGAACCTTTTGATCGCTATGGTTGAAATCTTTTTTTGACATGAATTAATTATGTTGATATCAACGTATTTGTCAAACGGGAAAACAATAAAAGACTAATTAACCTGGCGCGTTTGACGGTGAGATTTGACTGGATCCCGACCGGACCCGGCTTGGAATCCGAGTGATGCCAAGTTAGCCCCAAGTTGGTCCCGAATTGATCCGAACGGGATCCGAACGTAACGCTTTCTGCCTGGCAAGGAGGATGCTCCATGCAGAAGATCAGTCCGTTTTTGTGGTTTGACGGCACCGCCGAAGAAGCCGTCGATTTTTATGTTTCTGTTTTTCCCAATGCCAAGGTCGGCACGATCATGCGCGCCAGTTCCGCAGGTCCTGGCAAGGAAGGTCAGGTTTTGACCATCAATGTCGAACTTGAAGGCCAGAGCTTCACGGCGTTCAATTTTCCGACCGAATTCAAATTTACCGAGGCGGTATCCTTTACCGTCGATTGCAAGGATCAGGCGGAAGTCGACCATTATTGGGAACGGCTTTCAGAAAGCGGTGGTCAGACGCTTGATTGTGGCTGGTTGAAAGACCGGTATGGCGTTTTCTGGCAAATCACCCCGACCCGCCTGATCGAATTGATGACCGATCCCGACCCGAATGTCGCCGCCCGTGTTGCGAGTGCGATGATGACCATGCAAAAGATTGATATTGCGGCGCTTGAACGTGCGGTTGCCGCGCCGTAAGGCCCCGAAAGACAGCCAAGAATACTTTTCAGTCCCCTTTCGCCACCAACCAAAGGACCGTCTGATGAAAAATCCGACCAGCAAGGATTATCAGGAGATCAAAGACGTTTTTGACCGCTGGATTGATGCGGCCAGCGCGCGTGACATTGATGCGATTATGGCGCTTTATCATGATGATATCTGTTCTTATGACGCGGTCGGGCCGCTGCAATTTAACGGCTATGCCGAATACCGCGCACATTGGCAACGCTGTATGCCCGATCAGCGCGAGATGATTTTCCAGTCACAGGAACCGGTTATCCGGTCGTCAGGCCATCTGGCGGTGGCGCATTTTCTGATCCGTTGTGGCGTGCGTGAAGCCGATGGCAGCGAACAGGTAAGCTGGATGCGGGCCACAAGCCACCTTGAAAAGCGCTATGGGCAATGGCGTATCGCCCATGAACATTTTTCCGTGCCGTTTGATCTTGAAAACGGTGAGGCCCAGTTCGGGCTGCAGCCGTAATTTTACATCCACCACAATTGCGACTTTTACAAAGGAACGCCCCGATGAAAGTGATCAGCTATTTGAATTTTGACGGAAACTGCCGCCCGGCGATGGAGTTTTACAAATCAGTCCTGGGCGGCGAATTGGTCGCCATGCCGTTTGGCGACACGCCCATGAGCGACGATATGCCCGATTTTGCCGATAAAATCGCCCATGCCTGTTTGATGGGGGATGGCTGGCACATCATGGCGTCCGATTGCCCGCCCGGCCATTTCGAAGCAATGAAGGGCATGAATATTTCCATCCATGTGCCTACTGCTGCGGAAGGAAAGACGTTGTTTGACAAGCTGGCTGTGGATGGCACCGTCACGATGCCGTTTGAGGAGACCTTCTGGTCACCGGGCTTTGGTCTTTTGACCGACAAGTTCGGCACACCCTGGATGGTCAATACAGACATGGCGTAAGCAACGCCTGCGCATTTAGGCCAAGCGCCTGCTTTTGAACGATTTGTTGCCTTGATCCCCGTTTCCCGTCAAAGTGATGCAACTTAAGGTTACGGGGATCAGCCAACATGACAGCGCGGGTTATGACAGTTGCCTTTGCCGGGATTGAAACGATTGCCGTTGATGTTCAGGTGCAAATGGCAAGTGGCCTGCCGGCTTTTACGGTTGTCGGCCTGCCCGACAAGGCCGTATCCGAGGCGCGTGAACGGGTACGCTCAGCCCTTTCCGCCATGGGCTTGGCCCTGCCGCCCAAACGCATCACGATAAATCTTGCCCCGGCGGATTTGCTGAAAGAAGGGTCACATTTCGATCTTCCGATTGCGCTGGGCATTCTGGCTGAAATGGATGTGATCGGGCATGAGGATATCACAAGGTTTCTCGCCCTTGGGGAACTTGGCCTTGATGGCAGTATTTCCAGTGTTGGGGGTGTTTTGCCCGCCGCAATGGAAGCAGGCATGCAGGAATGCGGAATTATTTGCCCGCAAGCCAATGGGTCAGAGGCCCTTTGGGCCGGTGATCTGGAAATACTGGCGCCGCGCAATCTGATCAGTCTGATCAATCACTTCAAAGGCACGCAAATCCTTGCCCGCCCGGTGCGCCGCGATAATGATGAAATCAATGATTTTCAGGGTGATCTACGCGATATCAAGGGGCAGGAAAGTGCCAAACGTGCGCTTGAGATTGCAGCGGCTGGCGGCCATAACCTTTTGATGTCGGGGCCGCCCGGATCGGGGAAATCAATGCTGGCTGCGCGGTTGCCGGGTATTTTGCCCGACCTTGATGCCAGACAGGCGCTTGAAACCACGGTTATTCATTCGGTATCAGGCCTTTTGCCCGAAGGTGGTCTGATCCGCACCCGCCCTTTTCGTCAACCGCACCATTCCGCATCAATGCCGGCCCTTGTCGGTGGGGGCCATCGGGTTAAACCCGGCGAGATTTCACTGGCCCATAACGGGGTTTTGTTCCTTGATGAGTTGCCGGAATTTCAGCGCAATGTTTTGGATGCATTGCGCCAACCACTTGAAACCGGGCAGATTTCCGTCGCACGAGCCAATGCGCATGTGACCTATCCTGCGCGGGTGCAGTTGGTCGCGGCAATGAATCCCTGCCGATGTGGCTATCTGGGTGATAATGAACTTGCCTGCACCCGCGCGCCGCGATGCGGCGAGGATTATCAGGCCCGGCTTTCCGGCCCGCTTTTGGACCGGTTTGATATCCAGATTGATGTGCCGGCAGTAAAGCCCGAAGAACTTGATCTGCCAAGCAATGGCGAAACCAGTGCCGTGATCCGCGAACGGGTGTTTCTGGCCCGTGAATTGCAAATGTTACGATACAAAAACGAAAACATCTCGACCAATGCATTGGCCGACGGTGAAGTCCTGCAAGAAGCCGCATCCCTTGATGCGGACGGGCGCGGATTGCTTCAGGATGCGGCGCGTCAGATGAAATTATCTGCACGTGGATATCACCGGATTTTACGCGTGGCCCGAACGATTGCCGATCTGGCAGGAAGCGTTGGTGTTAAACGTGGCCACATTGCCGAGGCGCTTAACTATCGGCAGAAGGTTTATCGGCGCTAATCCATCGTGGTTGGTGCTTTTTGCACCATTGTCGCAAGACATTTGAAGGCGCTTGCCACCTAGCCAAATCTTGCACGCCGATCATATGCGCGACAGACCGTGCTGTTTTCGGATGATGTTGATCAGACCGCGCAAGCCCGGATGATTGTTGTGGCGGCTGCTGTAATACATATGGAAGGGATCATCTGATGATGCATAGTCTTCCAGCACGATTTCAAGCTGTCCGCTGGCAAGTTCATCGGCAATACGCGATTCCAGCAGATATGCCAGCCCAAGCCCGGCCTTGGCAGCCGAAATCGTGGTTGCGGTGTCCTGAATGGTGATGTGGCCGGGGACGCGGTAGTTTTTCTGATCCGGGCCGACGCCAAGTTCCCAAGGAAAAGGCGAATTGTCGCCAAGAAGAAGTTGCAGGCATGTGTGATTGCGCAAATCTTCGGGGGTATCGGGTTTTCCAAGCTTCGCAAAATAATCCGGTGCACCGGCCACGACCCAGCGCTGGGGTCCACTGAGCGCAACAGCAACCATGTCTTCCGGGACCAGATGCCCGTAGCGGATGCCGGCATCATATCCTTCTGCGACGATATCAATCGGCCGGTTTTCAACAACAATGCTGAGGCTGACGTCAGGAAAGGTTTTGGCAAATTCTGGTAGTGCCGGGGCGATGAGAAGGTGTGCTGCATCGGAAAAGGCGTTGATGCGGACCTCGCCAAAGCTGGCCGCACCGGGGGCATCCAGCGTCTGGAGGGCTTCATCGAGTTTGTCAAAGCCCTCTGCAAGCTTGGTTGCAAGGTCCTGACCCAGTTCGGTTGCCACGATCGCCCGGGTGGTGCGATTGATCAGCTTTACGCCAAGGCGGCTTTCCAGTCGGCGGATCGCATGACTGGCCGCTGACGGCGAAAGCCCGAATTCAATGGCCGCAGCCTTGAAACTCTGGCGGCGGACAATCGCCAGAAACAGGCGTAGATCGGCAAACTCTGCGCGGTCGATTCCAGTCAAGTTGAACTCTATTCACTTTGTGGATGATTTCAGTTCATGAAAAACCACACCACACCGATCCGTGCAACACGTAATCTAGGGTCAGACAATTTAACCGGAGGAATGCGATGAGTGATATTCAGGCGATCAGGATTCCAGACCTGATGTCGCGGCGTGTTTTGGTGACCGGTGGCTCAACCGGGATCGGGGCCGAGATTGTCAGGGGGTTTGCGGCACAGGGTGCCAGGGTTGCCCTTCATTACAATGAAAGCCGTGATGCAGCACTTGCCCTTCAGGCAGAGTTTCCCGAGCATGTTTTACCCGTTCAGGGGGACATGAGTGTAACCGGCATACCGACAAACGTTGTCAGGGAAGCCGCCCGGATGCTTGGCGGGCTGGATGGCCTGATCAACAATGCCGGTGGTATGCTGGGACGTGTGCCGACGACCGAGGTCGAGCCCGATCATCTTGATCGTGTCTTTGCCCTGAATGGCAAGTCGGTCTGGGAAGCCACCGTGGCGGCGTATCCGTACCTTAAAGCGGCTGAGAACGGCTTTGTGGTCAACACAACATCGATTGCCGCACGCAATGGCGGCGGCGGTGGTGCGGTGCTGTATGCCGCGGCAAAATCCTTTGTCAGCAGCCTGACACGCGGACAGGCAAAGGAATTTGTCGCAGATGGCATTCGCGTGAATGCCGTTTCGCCGGGTCTTATCCAGACACCGTTTCACGACCGCTATACACCGCCTGATGTTCTTGCCGCGCAAAGCGCAACGGTACCGATGGGCCGCGTGGGTCGCCCCGATGAATGTGTCGGGGCGTTCCTGTTTCTCGCTTCAAACGCGATGGCGGGCTACATCACCGGCCAGATCATCGAGGTCAATGGCGGCCAGTTAATGCCTTAGGAGCAATGATAAATGAACTACAGAAAATTTGGTAAGACAGGGCGCACAGTATCCGAAGTCGGTTTCGGCGCGTGGGCCATTGGTGGCGCGTGGGGCGATGTTTCGGAAGCTGACGCGCGTGCGGCCCTGCATGCCGCCCTTGATAACGGCACGACATTCATTGATACCGCCGATGTTTACGGTGATGGCCGGTCGGAAAAAATCATTGCGGACGTCATGAAAGAACGCGGTGGCGAACGCCCGTTCATCGCAACCAAGGCCGGGCGTCGCCTGGATCCGCATGTGTCTGAGGGGTACAACAAGCAGAACCTGACCGCATTTGTTGAACGCAGCCTTCAGAACCTTGCGACCGATTGTCTTGATCTTGTGCAGCTTCATTGCCCGCCGACTGATGTTTTCTATCGCCCGGATGTGTTTGAGGTGATGGAGGAAATGGTCACCGCCGGGAAAATCCGCAATTACGGTGTTTCGGTCGAAAAGGTTGAAGAAGGCCTCAAGGCCATCGAATATCCCGGCGTGGCGTCGGTTCAGATCATTTACAACATCTTCCGCCAACGTCCGTCCGGTCTTTTCTTCCGCGAGGCAAAGGCAAAAAATGTCGGGGTCATCGTGCGTGTACCGCTGGCGTCCGGTCTTTTGACCGGCAAGATGACCAAGGATACTGCCTTTGCCGCAGACGACCACCGGGCGTTCAACCGCAACGGTGAAGCGTTTGACAAAGGCGAAACATTCGCCGGTGTGCCATTTGATGTCGCGCTTGAAGCTGTCGAAGAAATCCGCCGGTTGGTGCCGGAAAATATCACCATGGCGCAGTTTGCCCTGCGTTGGATTTTGATGGAAGAGTCGGTTGGTGTTGTGATCCCGGGGGCAAAGAATGCAGCCCAGGCAGCGGCCAATGCTGCTGCAAGTGATGTGGCACCCCTGCCGCCAGAGGTGATCGGCGAACTGCGCAACATTTATGAGCAACGCATCGCCCCGCACGTTCATCATTTGTGGTGATCAAACGTTTCCATCGGCTTTGAAGAGCCATGATGCAGATAAAGGGGTACCATGCCGTTGGTACCCCTTTATACGTTTTCGGAAGGCAAAAGCGGGGCCGTACCGTTGCGGTTGTCACCGGATTTGACGTGTCGCGCACAATTGCCGATCTGGCTGGAAGCGGTGGGGTTAAATGTGGTCACATTGCCTAGGCACTGGACTTGGTGTATCGGCGGTAGGGAAAGGCCTAGTCTAAATAACCAAATAACTGTTGTCAGGATTGAAAATGGTTGGCGCGTTACTGGTAGATAGCCCCATAAAATTGTTGGAAAAACTCAAATACGAAGTTTCTCAAAAGAGCAGTTCCAATTCATTTCCAGAGTTAAATGCAGTGCGAGATGCATATCATTTACGAGAGTGGATTTGGCATCACTATCTTGAGGGGCAAGTTGTTATGCAGCAGCAGATGATGGGGATCGAGGGCAATCAGCAGGACTGGGAGTACTTTATTAACAACCAGTTTCCAAAATTCCAAATCCTCAAGGAACTATGCAACGGTTCGAAGCATTTTATCCTGAGGAAGAAAGGTCAGATCGTTAGGGCTTTAGAATCAGGGTGGGATAATCAGGAATGGGATACGCTTCCGTGGGACGCTGATGGATTTTATGTTGAGTTGTCAGATTCAAGCGTTCTCTCAATTTCCGAATTACTTGAAGCTATATGCGACTTTTGGGACCAGCTATTTAAGGATCACGCTCTAATTTGAGCTAAAGCATGGGCAGGCAACTGGTTGTTGCGTGAGGCGGATAGCAAATGCCACCCACGCCGCAATCAAGCGAACGGCATGGGTGACATTTGGTGTTCAGGCTTAGGCAGGAACACGGGCGATGACTTTGATTTCGAAGTCAAATCCGGCCAGCCAGTTTACGCCAACCGCAGTCCAGTTCGGATAGGGTGCTTCGCTGAAGATAGCGTTCTTAACATCCATGATGTCGCCGAACTGATTTTCCGGGTCGGTATGGAACGTTGTCACATCAATGATGTCATCAAACGTACAGCCCGCCGCGGCAAGAACAGCTTTCAGGTTTTCAAAGGCCAGCGTGACCTGCTTTTTAAAGTCCGGTTCGGCGGAGCCGTCTTCACGACTGCCGACCTGGCCGGAGACAAAAACCAGATCATTTGACCGGATTGCGGCGGAGTAACCATGTTCTTCGTAAAGCGCATGGCGCTTGGGCGGGAAGATAGCTTCGTTGCGGAGGGACATTGTAACCTCATATGGATCAGGGATAGCGCGGGAAATCTTTTTCATATACGCTTTGTATGTGAATGTATTGGCATACGCGACGTATGTCAAATGATATACGTGTCGTATGTGAAATTGGAGGGCTATCCGTGGCCAAAACGCGCGCCGAGAAGATGGAAGAAACCCGCATCAAACTGATTGCAGCCGGGCGCAAGGCCTTTGCCGAAAAGGGTTTTGCATCCGCATCGATGGATGAGCTGACAGCCGGTGCGGGTCTGACGCGCGGCGCGCTTTATCATAACTTTGGCGATAAGCGTGGCCTGATGGCGGCTGTGGTGGATCAGATTGATACGGAAATGGCGACCGCAGCCCAAAAGGCCGGACAGGCTGCAGGCGGTGGTTGGAAGGGGTTGATGGCTGAGGGCGCTGCTTACATCAAGCTAGCACTTCAGCCCGAAGTGCAGCGTATTGTGCTTCTGGACGGGCCTGCGGTGCTGGGCGATCCGTCGCAATGGCCAAGTCAGAACAGATGCCTTCAGGCAACCATCGTCACCCTTGGCGAGCTTGCAGAAAAAGATGCCATCAAGCCTGTCGATATTGAAGCAATTGCCAGGTTGCTCAACGGTGCTGCGCTGAATTCAGCCTTGTGGGTTGCCGCAAGTGACGACCCGCACATGACCTTTCGCAAGGCAGTCACCGCGTTTGAATGTCTTGCATCCGGCGTTTTGAAAACACCCCAGACAGACTGATGTCGGTTTGCGGCCTGATGGTTGAAGCCTTCAACCGTCTTCACGTGCACCTGTAGTCAAATGACCGCCAGATGGTTATTGGCGATCATTAGGGGACTTGGGCGCAGATCAGGCCGCGTCGCTTTGCTGCAGGCCAGTGATCATGCCGATGATTTCGTTCTTATCGGTTTTGGCGGTTTCGCGAATGCCGATTTGCTGACCACGGCGCAGGACACAGATACGATCGGCAAGGCGGAAAACCTGATCGAGACTGTGACTGATGATCAGGACACCAATATTGCGTTGTTTAAGTGACTCAACGATTTCTTCGACCTTGGCGGTTTCGGCAACGCCCAAGGCTGCTGTTGGTTCATCAAGCAGGATGACTTTTTTCGCCCAGCGCGTGGCGCGGGCAATCGCAACACCTTGGCGTTGACCGCCCGAAAGATCGCGGATGGTGGCATGCGGGCTTGGAATGCGAACATCAAGCTCATCAACCAGTTTCTGGGTTTCACCGATCATGGTTTTACGATCCAGCAGGCCAAACCGGTTGGTGATTTCCCGGCCCAGAAACATGTTCATATAAACGCTTTGCTGATCGGCAAGGGCAAGATCCTGATAGACGACTTCGATCCCGTGTGCGCGGGCGATATCGGAACTTGCCATTGAAACCGTTTCATCCTCGATCGTGATCGCACCGGAACTTGGCGCGTAAACACCCGAGATGATCTTGATCAGGGTTGATTTACCCGCCCCGTTATCACCGACAAGGGCGACGATTTCGCCGGGATGAATATCAAGCGAGAAGTTTTCAATCGCGGTGACAGCACCGAAATGCTTCTGAATGTCTTTTAAGCTTAGAACCGGTTTTTGGGTGGTCATATGAAGTCTCCTATACCGGCCAAGCGGCGGTTTCGCCAAAGCTGTTTTCGATGGTTTCAACAACCGGATTTCCAGTCGAAATACCCGAAACCCCGACCACATAGGCACGGGTGACAAAGGCCTGCCCGCGGAAGCCGAATATGGCGCTATCGCCCGGTTTCGGGGCCTTTGGGCCGGTGGCATCAATCATCGCGTAATAGTCGATCATTGATGGTGGTGGAACTTCAACCGATCGAAGGGCGCTTGCGGCCGTGGTCGGTTCATCACCAACAATCGCCTGCACGTCATAGTCGGGGAAAATCGGATCGATATAGAACCCGCCGCCAAAGCAATAAGCCTTACCACCCGAAAGATGGGAAACTTCGGACAGATACAGCACAGCAGGCAGTTCGGGCAGGTCTTCAACCACGTGCAAAGCCGTGGTGCCGTGAAGGCCATTGCCCGGTTCGCACTGGGTGGCACCGGCTTCGGCCAGACCGGCAAGAAGGACCGATGACGTGGTGCCTGGCGCATTAATTTCGATATCAGAACGACCATGCTTTGCCAACAGATCGGCGGCCTTGGCAAGGGTGGTCAAATTCTGGGTTGGCAGGACTTTTCGGCTGTCATGATCAAACAGAAGGGCCGGGAATGTCGTGATCCCGGCAAAACGCCCACCATCCAGACCATCAAGGAAATCAGCGACTTCGGCAATGTCGCTTGCCGCAAAACCACCCTCATGACCACGATAAAATGTATCGCCCTCGGCATGGATGCGGGCCAGAATATCCTGAATGTAACCGGCTTTCCTGGCGGCTGTTGCGGCCTCACGCGCCTTGGTGTCGTTAAAGACAGTCCAGTAATCCGGGCGGAAACGTTTGGCAGCGGCATCGGCCTCAAACCGGGCGACTTGCTGTAAATGACCCAGATGCCCAACGGGCAGACCGGCATCATGGGTGGCCCGCGCACAGGCCATGTCAACCGCGACCGACCGATCAATCCCGCCGCGCATCACAGCGTGGGAGAACGAGCTGGCCCGGCCGACCTGCTTGGTCATGGCGAAAATCTTAAGCCCGTGTTTGTCGGCTTCGGATTTCAGGACGTGCGCATTGGCTTCGACCGCGTCAAGATCAAGGATATAGGCATTTGCCGGAACCTTGCCTTGGCGGTGAAGGGCCATGGCGGCTTCGATGAATTTCGGGTTGCGGCGACGCAAGACATCAAGAAACATGGTTTTGCTCCTGCTTTTTGGGCTTAGCGCGCTTTTTCGCGCAACGAGACAGCAACGGCGGCCAGAATGATCAGACCCCGGACAATCATTTGATCGGACACCGAAAGCCCCATCAGGATCAGGCCGTTATTGAGCATCCCCATCATCAATGATCCGATCATCGCACCAATGATCGTGCCCTTACCCCCATGCAAAAGCGTTCCGCCGACAATCACGGCGGCAATCACGGTCATCAGATCGGATTCACCAAGGGTATATTTCGCTGCCTGCAAACGCCCGGCATATAAAAGACCGGCAAGTCCCGCAAGCGCACCCGACAGGGTCAAAACATAAAGGCGAATACGGGCAACCTTGATCCCCGAAACGCTTGCAGCACGCGGGTTATCACCGGTCGCCAGCACATGCGCGCCAAATTTTGTTTCACGGTAAATGAAATGCCCGACAGCAACTGCCAGAACCGTCCACCAGATCAGCGACGGAATCCCTAAGAAACTGCCCGACCCAAAGAAACCGGCAAAATCCAGATCCAGAACCGGGATCGACCGTAAATTGGTCATGGATCGCGCGATACCGGCAAATAGTCCCATGGTCGCAAGGGTGACCAGAAATGATGGCAACCGGACAAAGGCAACAACCGCACCATTTAGCGCACCGGCAACAATGCCCGTCCCCATACCGGCAATGATGCCAGCGGTCATGCCATATTCATTCATCACAACCGCCGCGGACAGGGCCGATATGGCAACGATCGAACCAAATGAAAGATCAATCTCGCCCGCAGAAAGAACAAACACCAAACCAATGGCAAGGATGGTTGCAGGGGCTGTTTGCAACACGATGTTTGAAAGGTTTCTGACAGACAGGAACCCGTTATCACCAAGGGTGATGGCAAAGAACAGGAAGATCGCCAGAAAGCCGAAATAAACGACATATTGCTGCAGATTGATCCTGCTTATGATCTGGCGAAATGAGCTGCCAGACGGCGTTGTAGCAGATGTCTGGCGACCGTTTTTTGATTGGGACATGTCAGTCACTTCCTTGGGCGGAACGGCAAAGTAAAGTGCCGGGCAATAAGGGTATCTATCGCCCGGCAATCTTGTCTTAGTTCAACGTCTTGATAACCGAATCCGGTGCATCGCGGTTCAGAGATTCTTTCCAGCCATCAAGCACATTGGACTTCTGCACCGTCAGGGCCGGGGCAACGATAAAGGCCGGGGTTTCTTGACCCAGAAGGGCCTTAAGACCGGTTGCCGCCATCGCACGGCCAAGCTCATAGGCCTTATCGGCAACAATCGCAGTAACATTGCCATCGCGAACCATGTCGAGTGCGACCGGTTCGGACAGATCAAGGGTTACGATCTTGGTGTGTTTGTTGCCACTTGCACGAAGGGCGGCTAAAACGCCGTCGGCCGGTTCCGCCCAGGTGACATAAATCCCGTCAAGGTCCGGGTTCTGAAGCAACATGGCCGATGCCAGTTCTTCTGCACGGGCCGGATCGGTGATGCCCTGTTCGGCAACGATTTCAATGGCGGGATAGTCTTTTTCAATCGTGGTTTTAAACGCATTGTCACGCTGATTGGTGACGTAATAGGTCGCGTCATGGAAAATCCAGCCAACTTTGCCTTTACCACCGATATCAGCGGCAAGTGCGTCTGCTGCCTGCTTGCCCATTTCAAACAGATCGTCGGTAACAATCGCGGCATAGTCGGTGCCATGTTTGTAATCAGACGGAAGGTTCGAGAGGAAAACCAGCTTGGTATCGCTGGCAACCGCCTCGCGGAAGGCCGCCGCCGAGGTCACCGGATCAAGCGGCAGGGCCAGGATAACGTCGGGTTCGGCAGTCAGCGCGGTTTCAATGTCGCTGCGCTGACGTGCGGCGTCGAAACCGGCATCGGTGGTAACTGCGATTGAAACGCCTGCCTTGGCAAACTCATCCGTGGCACCGGCAGATACCGCATTGATGAAGTCAGACGAGGTATGCCAAAGAAGTGCGGCCTTAAGGCCCTTTTCCTTAAGCGAAGCAAATTCTGCGTCCGTCAGGGTGATTTCCGCACTTGGTGTTGCGGTTTCACCGTTCGGGCCGACCGTTTGGGCGTGGGCAAGGCCACTTGCCATAACGATGCCGGCAATCACACTGGTTTTAAGCAATCCCTTGATCAACATGAGCCATTCCTCTGATAGATGATGTGTTTTTTGTTGTGTCGTCTGGTCTTGTTCTGGTGGTCTTGAATTGTCGCGATGTGGTTAGTCTGCGATCCCGCAATAGCGGGCCATAAAGCAGGCAAAGGCGACAATGCCTGCAAAATATTCTTCGATATCAACGCGTTCTTCGAATGTGTGGCAGTTCCGAATATCGCCCGGTGCGCAATAGACCGCAGGTGTGCCAAGCTCGTTGATGAAGAACGGTGTTTCCGACCAGAAAGGCGCGCCTTCGATCAAACCGCGTCCGGCCATCGCACCGGCAACCGCATCGGACAGATCGCGCACTTCAGGAAGGTTCGGATCGATTTCAGCCGCCGACCCGCCCAGCGCATGGTCGCGTCCGGCCGGATAGCTGATCGAAACTGCGATTTCGGGGTCGGTGATTGCGCCCGTGATGACGGCTTCCATTTCGCGGGCCGCATCATCAAGACTTTCTCCCGGTAATAATTTGCGGATCAGCGAAAGTTTGCATTCTTCCGGTACCGCAATGAAACCGCCGCCGGTCAATCCGGTGATCAGAAGGAACCCCTCGCCAATTAAATCATGATGGTCCCGGGTTTTCAGATCATCGGAATGCGCCCACAGTGCCGACATGACGGAATGTGCGGCTTTAAGCGCATCCTTACCAAGTTCCGGAACGCCGAAATAGGCCGATTTTCCGGTGATTTTGATGTCCGAAATGTAGAAGCCGATCTGGGCGGGATAGACCGCCAGACGGGTCGGTTCGACATAAACAGTAAAGTCAGGTTTGGCGATATCGCCGGTCTTGATCAGATTGGTGTAATGCTTCACCCCGGCTGATATGCCCGATCCGGGCTGACCGCTTTCTTCATCGCCGACATAGGCAAAGGCAAGGTCGCCCTTAAGGCGAATGCCCGCCGCGTCAAGAAGGCTCACTGCGGCAAGGGATGCACAGATACCGGCCTTAAGGTCGCCTGATCCCCGGCCCCAGATTTCCCCGTCAATCAAGGGTGCGCCAAACGGATCTTCGCGTTCGGTACCCTGCCAATGTTCGCGCCAGCCATCGACATGAACCGTGTCAGTATGGCCGATAAACAAAAGTCGTTTCGAATTGGCATCTTTATCGGATGCCGCACCTTTGCGTTCGCCCCAGATGTTTGGCCGACCGGGTTCAAATTCGGCGGTATTGATCGCCTCTACACCGCGTTTTGCCATCTGTTCGGACAGATAGGTAACGAAATTGGCTTCATTCCCGGTGACGCTGTGTGCGCCAATCGCGCCGCGAAACAGCGCAAGGGCATCATCACGATCCAGAAGTGCGGCAAGTTTGGCGTGAAGATCGTTTGGCTGGGTCATTTTGTTGCTCCCTGAAGGGAGACGCTGCTGGCAGGGGGCAGCGAAATGCGACCATCGGGGGCATCGGCGCCAAAGAATGTATTATGCAGATGACCAAGGCCGATGGCAGCCGCCCCGATGATTGCCGCGCGCTGGTGCAAGCTGCTTGGTACGATTTGGATCGGTTGTGGGCAGATTTGCGTCATGAATTTTTGCGTGCGGGCGAGCATTTCCGGGCGATCACCAATGGATCCGCCGATAATGATCTTTTCGGGGTTGGCGATGGCGGCAATTGCCCCGACGCCAAAGGCAAGATAGCGCGCGGTTTCATCAAGAACCTGATTTGCGGCCTCTTCCCCGGCATTGGCGGCATCAAAGATTTCAGGAACGATTACATCGCGCCCGGTCAGTGCCTTATAACGTTGTGCCATCCCGACGGAGGCAACGACACGTTCATAAGCGCCTGCGCGAATTGACTCGCTGTCAAACGGATCGGCGCCAAACGGAAGGAAACCAAGTTCGCCAGCAGCATTTCCCGCCCCGCGCACCAGTTCGCCATTGACCATCAGGCCACTGCCGATACCGGTGCCAAGGGCGATAAAGGCAAGGTTATCAATGCCCTGACCTTCTCCCAGCCAGTTTTCGCCGAGAACCGCCAGATTGACATCGTTTTCAAGCATGACGTCAAAGCCAAATGCCTTTTCGAACCCGGCAAAGACATTCATCTGGTCAAACCCGGAAATGTTCGGGGCGAGCAGGACTTTGCCACTTTTCGGGTCGGGCGCACCGGGGACACCGATCACGGCAAGACGGATGCGGTTGCGGTCAATGTTTTGAGAGTCGGCAGCCTGCCAGCAAAGATTGGCGATCTGATCAATCAGATGCTGCCCACCGCGCGGATCGGTTGGTGCGACCTGTTCGGCAAACACCTGACAGGCAAGATCGGCAATGGCCACCCGCACCTTGGTGCCGCCAAGATCGACTGCGGCAATAAAGGCGGCATTGGGGATCAGTTCATATGTTACCGCGGTGCGGCCAACATGGCCTGCTGTACGGCCGGTTTCCTGCACCCAGCCTGCTTCTTCAAGCTGGCGGACAATTTCGGAAATCGTTTGTTTGGACAGTCCGGTTTGCTTGGCAATCGATGCGCGCGAAATCGGGCCATTCTGGACGATGGCCTCCATCACTGCACGTTGGGAAAACTTCCGGGAAATGCGCAAAGTTTCGCTCACCGGCCTCTCCTGATGATCTGATTATTATTCGGTTTATTTAATTCGTTCAGTTACCGAACTATCTATATCAGAAGAAACTCTGTCAAGCGTGATATGCGCGTAATTTGCGCGTTGTGAGTTTTTACCAAGGGTAAATATGGGGGGAGGTGGGTCTTGAATGCCGGTTAGTGAATTGAAAACACGCAATTATGCGGTCTGTCGATCGCAGCCGCGATTTTGTCGTTCAATCTTGTAAACCGAAGATGGCGGCATGTTGCGCACCGTGGTTCCGATGCGGGTTGCACGTAAGTCAAGACGGGCCAGAATGGCCGATGGCACCGGGCAGCGCGGGCCATAGGTGAATTGATAAAACGCCCCGTCTTCGCGTAAATAGCCAAATGTACCGCCAAGGATGCCCATGATTTGCCGGGGCGACATTGACAGTAATGGCAGGCCGCTGATCGCGCTTGAAAGTTCGCCGCGGCCAAACAGGTTTTCGCGGCCCAACCGTGCAGCATCCATCTGAAGAATGCGAGCCTTTGGATAGCGGTCGGCCAGCAAGCTTAAAAAATAGGGCCCGGCTTCAATCAGGGTCAGATCATCCTCACGCAAACCACGATCAAGAAGCGCACGGGTAAACACCCCGGTTCCCGGACCAAGTTCAAGGATGGGGCTACTGGTTTCGGTGACTTCTGATGTGATCAGGCGGGCCAAAGCCGGGCTTGAGGGCGAAATGGCCGAAACCTTTCTGGGATCAGTGACCCAGGCACGAAAAAACGGCAAAAGATCCGACATATGCGTGTCTGCCCCAATTCAAGATGTATGTGCTTCCAAGTGAGAAGCTATCGATCCTTTATGTCGTGACAGGTGCTTATTTGTGTTCATTTTGCGAAATTGCTTGCGGGGCCCATACACAAGATTGTGAGGCTTGGCCCGAAAGCAAGGAACACGATGCCTAATCCTGCCGGTTTTGACGCAAAATATCAATCAGACGTGCTTCATCCGGGTCGGCATGAAAGCTGTTGGGAATGATCATCACACCCTTGGTGCCGTCATTGGCCTCGATCATATAAAGGGTGGCGTCATCGCCGGGATCGGTGCCGTTATCGGTGCTGTTGGAATGAACCAGACGCAGCTCATCAGGGGTGTAAAGATGGCCTGTGCCATCGCTTCGCACGCCATCCTGTTCACACATGAAGTGATGTTCAAATCCGTGTTCTTTGGCATTTGCCTGAAGATCAGCCAAGGTCATTTGGTCCTCCTTTATCGAAATTGCGTCGATATAGGAAAAACGCCGGACCACAGAACTTGTTCCAAAGATCAGGAATGCTTGCGCCGTAAATGATCAACAAGGTCGGCTTTGTTACGGTCGGTATGGAAGCTGTCAGGAACAATCAACATGCCGCGCGTGCCGTCCATGGCCTCGATCATGTACAAGGTGGCATCGTCACCGGGATCCGTGCCGCTATCAACCGATCTGGAATCGATGATGGTCAGGTCATCGGCGTGATATTTCGCCTGTTTCCCGTCGCACATCACAAAACTGCCCGATGCGCTGAAAATATGGGAAAAACCCCGGGTTTTGGCCATTTCCTGCAAGTCGGATAAATTCATGGTGAACCTCCGTCTGTATGTTTTGCCAAGATCGTCGTGATCAGACTACCATATTTGACGCGCAACATGTTTGCATGAAGGCAAAACGCGCACCCGTTTTAACGCAAAAGTCTTTATACCGGATCAAGTGCCAGTTTCATGCCTTCGTGGCTGGCAACAAAACCAAGCCGCTCATAAAACCGATGGGCATCTTTGCGGGTTTTATCTGTGGTGAATTGCACCAGCACCGCACCAAGTAATTTCGAAATCGAAATGGATTCGGTAATCAGCTTTTCGCCAATTTTTTGCCCGCGTACTGTGCTTGAAACCCGCACCCCTTCGATCTGGGCGCGCAATTGCCCGCGGCGCGACAGCCCGGCAATCAACGTTAACTGCAGACAGCCAACAATATCGTCGTTCTGACAGGCCAGAAGGTATTTGTTGGGAAGCTTGTCGGTGGATTGTGATTCCATCGCATCAAATGCCGCGTAATAGGCATCGGGCAGCGGATCGGTAAATTCTTCGCGGGTTTTGCCTTTTTCATCATCGGCCAGAAGGGCAACAATCGCAGGCAAATCATCGCGGGTGGCATAGCGAAAAGTCAGTGGAGCGGATTGGCTCATTTTGGTCCCTTTTCCATGCGGTGGTGACGCATCCGGCGTGTTTCCAGATAGATGCAAGCGGTGCGGTGCCATAATGATCCAAAGCCGTGCCATTGGGCAAGATTGCCGGGCTGATTTGGGGATTGGCAAATGGCGATGGGGCTGTGATCAAAACGGCAATGATGCCGTCCCTCAAAAGAAGGACGGCATCATTTGGCGGTTTGCTCAATTGGGGTTGGCACATCCGGGCACGGGGTAAGGGGGATTTGCCCGCATATGCTGCTTCCCTTAAAGCTTAGGCAAGTCCGCCATTGGCGCGGAGTGTCTGGCCATCGACCCAACCGGAATCAGGTCCCGCCAGGAAGGAAACCACCCCGGCAATATCATCAGGCTGACCAAGGCGTTCAAGCGGTGGCATCTTGGCGAACTGGGCAACCTGTTCGTCGGTTTTACCATTTAAGAACAACTCGGTTGCGACCGGACCGGGGGCGACGGCATTGACCGTGATCTGACGGCCGCGCAGTTCTTTGGCATAGACGCCTGTCATCGCCTCGACCGCGGCCTTGGTTGCATTATAGACCGCATAACCCGGCAGTTTCAGATGAAGCGCCGTGGTGGAAAAATTGATCACCCGACCATGATCGCGCAGATGTTTGGCCCCTTCGCGCAGCATGTTAAATGTGCCGCGCACATTGATATCCATCATCGCGTCAAAGGTGGCGTCATCCATCTCGGCAATCGGTTGGGTGGTCATGACACCGGCATTGTTCACAATCACATCAACACCGCCAAATTCGGTAATTGTCTTGTCAAACAGGGCCGTGACCGCATCGGGGCGCGCAATATCGGCCTTGATCGCGATTGCCTTATGGCCTTGGGATTTCAGTTCATTGGCAAGTTCTTCGGCCGCATTTGCCGAATTGGCATAGTTGATGACAACGGCAAACCCGTCGGCGGCCAAACGTTTGGCAAGGGCAACACCAATACCGCGCGATGCGCCGGTGATGATGGCGGTTCTGTTTTCATTGGCAGACATGAACAGTCTCCTTGGTCTGGGTGAAAGGCTTCAAAAGCGATGAGCCGACTATGACCTTGATGACTTTTCGGATAATTAGCCTATATTCGAATTAATTATTCGATTTTGACCAACAATCAGGGTTGCCGATGGACCGGTTTGAGGAAATGCGCAATTTCGTCCGGGTGGTAGAGCGCAAAAGCTTTACCAAGGCGGCGGGTGATCTTTTGATCCCGCGCGCAACCATGACCAATTCGATCCAGCGGCTTGAAGCGCGTCTGCGGACCCGGTTACTGGAACGTACGACGCGCACCGTGGTGCCGACACTCGATGGCGATGCCTATTACCGTCGGTGTGTCGATATTCTGGCCGAGCTTGAAGAAGCCGATGGCATCTTTCGTCGTGCGGATCCGCGGGGACTTTTGCGGGTGAATTTGCAGGGCACGCTGGCACGCAAATTCATCATTCCACGCCTGCCCGAATTTCTGGAACAATATCCCTGTATTGATCTGGTGCTTAGCGACGGGGACCGGTTTGTCGATCTGGTCCATGAGGGATTTGATTGTGTGTTGCGCAGTGGTGGATTGTCGGATTCATCCATGATCGTGCGACGTCTTGCCGTACTGCATGAGGCAACCGTCGCCAGCCCGGACTATATCGCCCGCACGGGCATGCCCGAAACGCTTGAAGACCTTAAAACGCAGGGTCATGAGATGGTGAATTTCCTCTCAGGTGCCGATGACAAGCCGATCCCGCTTGATTTCACTGTGAATGGCACGGTTCGTCAGGTCACGCTGCCGGCCAGCATTTCGGTGACAGGGGCGGACAGTTATGCGGCCTGTGCCCATGCCGGGCTTGGCTTGGTTCAAGTTCCGCGCTATCGGGTTGCCAATGATCTTGCGACCGGGCGACTGGTGGATATCCTGCCCGAATTTCCACCCGATCCGATGCCGGTCAGCATCCTGTACCCGCAAAACAGACAGCTTTCCGTGCGTGTGCGGGTGTTTGTTGATTGGGTGGCGGATGTTCTGGCCAAGGCGGATATCTAGCGCAGAAATCAGGCCGGGTTTTCGTTGGCCGAAAGCATTTTGATCCGGTTTCGTAATGACACCAGATGGGCCTGCCAATAATGGGTCATCATTGGTTTGAACCGGTTGTCGTTAAGCCCGTTGCGGCCCGGATGGGCGGCGGAGAGTTTTTCAAGGCCGAGATGTTCAAGCGTGATGCGGGTATAATCGCCCAATCCGCTAAACCGGATATCAACGATTGTAACCGGTTCGTTGGTATCGGCCATTGGCCAGCGCCATTCAAATGACAGTCGGATGCCAGGTTCCCACTTGGTCACTTTTCCGGCCTCTACCACAAAATCGGGATGGCGTTTATCAACTTCCTGCAGGGTGCGGATGCCATCCTTTTCGCCAAATTGCATGATGCCCGGACGGTTGCCGATCAAACGGTTGCGCGGGCCCGCTTTCCACCAAAGATCAATGTCATTGGTGAAATGATCAAACGCAGTTTGGGCATCGCAATCGACGCGCAGGGCAACAAAGGTTTTGGCCGACATCGGATATCCTGTCTGAACACGTGCCTATGATCAGGCTGTGCTTGTTCTTTTCAGAAACAAGATCACGCGACAAGCAAAACCCGCCGGGAGCCAAATGTTTTAGCCCATAGCGGCAATTTGCCGGAGAATGGCGCGGATTAGATCCTAATAGCCGATTTGGCGATCAACCAGCCCGCGCGGGGCTTCGCCGTTGCCGATGCGCACAATGTTATCAGCGATTTGATCGGCTGATTCTTCAAACCGGGTGGCCGCGGCAATATGCGGGGTGATGCGGATTTTTGGATGATCCCAGAACGGATGGCTTTCGGGCAGCGGTTCGGTCACGGCAACATCCAAAAATGCACCGCGCAAATGCCCGGTATCAAGGGCGCGGAGCAAATCGGCCTCGGTAATCATTGCCCCACGTGCGGCATTAATGATCGCAGCCCCCTTGGGCAGGAAAGAAAACGTGGTGCTGTTTAGAACATTTTCCGTTTCCGGCGTGCGCGGCAGCAAGCAAATCAGGATATCGGACTGGCCCAAAAACTCGGCCAGCGTTTCCTGCCCGGCATAGGTCGTAATGCCGTCAATTGCCTTCATTGACCGGCTCCAGCCTGAAACCGAAAAGCCAAGGTTTGACAAGGAAGTCGCAACCGCCGAGCCAAGTGCGCCAAGCCCCATCACCCCGACCCGACATTTCGAAATGCGTGCCACATCATGCTGCACCCAGTTCGCACCAGCCTGTTGGGTGCTATAAGCGTCAAAATCGCGCATGAAATGAAGGGCAGCATATAGATGATATTGCACCATCTGATCGGCCATCCCGGCATCTTCAAGGCGAATAACCGGAAGATGGGTCGGCAAGCTGGGTGAGGACACAACATGATCGACCCCGGCCCCCAACGAGAAGATGGCTTTGAGGTTGGGCAGTGTTTTGATCAAGCCCTGCGGCTGTTTCCAGAACATGGCATAGTCGATTGTTTCTGGATCGTAACTTTCATCGCCGGTGACGATATTTGCCTTGGGCAACCGTTCAACCAGCGCCTTTTTCCAAGCGGCATCTTCGCCGGCAGCGGAAATAAGGATATTGGGCGTGGCATTGGCGGTTGGCATGGGGCTTTCTCCTAAGCGCGGGACATGTTGGCAAAGCGGCAAGTCGGCGAGTTGGCAATGTAGCAAGCTGGCAGATGTCTGTAACCGATTACATGAGGCATCCTTCATGATAAACGCGCCAGATCGCAAAGCGTTCCTTTGTACATGCTGGCGCGTTCACGGATCGGGGGATGTAGGGTCACGATCCCTGCTTGCGTTTAATGGGCAAAGATCATTGCCGGATCGCGGAAGGTCTTGAATTCAAGGCCGTTTCCGGCAGGATCTTCGACAAAAAATGTCCCCTGCTCGCCCGGTTCCCCTTCAAAGCGGATTTTCGGGTTCAGCAGGAATTTGACATCGGCCTTTTTCAAACGATCGGCCAGATCATGCCATACATCCCATTCCAGAACCGCGCCAAAATGCGGGATCGGCACGGCATCACCGTCAACAGTGCCCGCACCGGCATTCTGTCCTGCTTCGGGGCGGACATGGGCCGATAACTGATGGCCAAAGAAATCAAAATCAATCCATGCCTCGGTCGAGCGACCTTCGTCACAGCCCAAAATATCGATATAGAACGCACGCGTATCCGCAATCGATTTGATCGGGAAGGCCAGATGGAACGGGGGTAAGGACATAGTGATCTCCAATTAATCTAATGCTTATTGTTGGAAACAGTCTAAACCGGCATAATATGGCGGACAAAATCAGAAGTTCTTAAGTTATCAATAGGAAATCTATTGTAATGGCGCTGCGCCCAACCACCCCGCCGCTTAATGCCCTGCGCGCCTTTGAGGCCGCTGCACGCTTGGGCAGTTTCGCCCGTGCGGCGGATGAACTGTCGGTCACGGCCGGGGCGATCAGCCAACAGGTCGCCAATCTTGAAGCCAGCCTTGGCATGGCATTGTTTGATCGCAATGGGCCAAAGCTTAGTCTGCGCGAAGCAGGCCGGGCTTATTTGCCCAGCTTGCGCCATGCCTTGGACGAGATCGAAGCCGCCACCCTTAATCTTGTCACCCATGGGGCGGGCGAACGCCGATTGGTGATTGGCGCCCTGCATACACTGGCCAGCTCGTGGCTGATTCCCAGATTAAATCGATTTCAAAACGAACATGCGGATATCCGCCCGGTGATCGAGACATTATCACTTAATTTCGCAACCCCGGATCGCAGCCCGGACCTTGGCGCAAAGCAATTTGATGTCGGGCTGTATTTTGGCGATGGCAGCTGGACAGGGGTGCGATCTGATAAAATTCTTGATGAAATTCAGGTGGTTGTCGCCAAACCTGGATATGTTGGCGTCGCTGAAAAAACTGATCTAAACGGGCTTGTGTCCAATCACCCACGGCTTGCCCATACCACGCGCCCCAAGGCTTGGCACGATTGGGCGCACGCTAACGGGGTTACGGTCGCCGGTAGCCCCGGACCGGGGTTTGAGCATTTCTTTATGTTGATCGAGGCTGCGAAGGCCGGGATGGGCATTGCCCTTTTGCCGCGTGTTTTGATCGAAGGGCAATTGGCCGAGGGCAGTTTGGAAATCATCAGTGATGCGGCGCTTACAAGCCCCGGCGCCTATTACCTGATCACGCCGGAAAACCGGATTGATATCCCGGAAGTCACCGCTTTTCGCGACTGGATTTTGCGTGAGGCATCAGTAGGCGTTGATACGTAATTATCTCGTAAAATATTGATTTTACAAGATATATTGTGGGGCTAGGTGCCCTACTTACGGCGATAAATGCTGTGAAGTATATGGTCTTTCTTGGGACCTGTGATTTTTATTTTAGTTTCAAAATGATCATCATTCTGCCAGATCATGCAGTGATGATAAAAATCATCCCCGCACGGATGTATGTCGCGCGCACAAAACCCCTCATCGGCATCTTCGCCAAATTGCAGCATGACATAGCGATTGCCAAACCCAATCGGATCGCGAAACAGAAGTTCAATCGCGCCCGGATTTTCGTGCAAAACGAAATCATATTCGCGGTAACCATCAAACCGCGTCCCATCCGGACGGGTCAAAAGCCCTTCCTCGCGATAGCGCAGCATATTGAGTTTGTCTGGCTCAGCAGCTTGGAATGTCACATCCCCGACAAACCGGCCAACGTCGCCCAAATCACGGCTCAGCGACCAGCCACCAATCAGGGCAGCAAAAATGTCAGAGGCGGTTGGGGTGATCGTGTTCATGACTGGCTTGGGCATGTGATGACAGGGATAAAAAAGGCAGGATCGCGATGCGGTATCCCGCCTTTTGCTTGATTTGATGGGTGCTTACGCCTTTGGCAGCATCAACGGAAGTTTTGCCCCGCCAAGGATATGCACATGCAAATGTGGAACGTCTTGGCGACCATTTTCGCGGGTATTGGCGATTAGGCGATAGCCATCTTCGACCACACCAGCTGCGGCTGAAATTTTGCCGATCGCCCGGGTATAGGCTATGATTTCTGCATCTGACGCATTGGCGGCAAAGTCGTCATAAGACGTATAAGCACCTTTGGGGATGACAAGAACATGGGTCGGGGCCTGTGGCGCGATATCGTTAAAGGCCAGCACATGGTCATCTTCATAGACCTTGGTGCACGGGATTTCGCCGCGCAGGATTTTGGCAAAGATGTTTTCCGGATCGTAGGGTTGGACGGCCATTGGGGTGCTCCTGATACCTTGATCGGGCTTTGCCCGAAATCGTGTTGGCTTTGTGCCTTAATCTTTACTGCGCGATGCCTTTTCGGCAAGACCCGAAATGCCCTGACGGTCGGCCAAAATGGCCCAGACGTCTTCGGGCTTCACCCCTTGATCGGCCCATAAAACGGTAAGGTGATACAGCAGATCAGCGCTTTCGGACGCGACTTTTTCCGGCGTTTCGGCCAAGGCGGCAATCACGGTTTCAACACCTTCTTCGCCGACTTTTTGCGCGATTTTGGCCGTGCCCTTGGCAAACAGCTTGGCGGTGTAGCTTGATTCCGGGTCGGCACCCTTGCGGGCAGCAACCGTGGCATAAAGCGCATCAAGGACGTGTTTGGATTGATCGGTCATGACGGCCCCTTATCCCTCGCGCACGGGAATGCCCGCGGCTTTCATGTGGTCTTTGACTTCACGGATACGATAGGTGCCAAAATGGAAGATCGATGCGGCCAAAACCGCCGATGCATGGGCATCACGCACGCCTTCGACCATATGATCCAGCGTGCCTACTCCGCCCGATGCAATCACCGGCACATGAACGCTATCGGCAATGGTTCTGGTCAGCGGGATGTTAAAGCCCGACTGCGTCCCATCACGGTCCATCGAAGTAACAAGAAGCTCGCCCGCGCCATATTCGGTCATTTGTTTTGCAAACGAAACGGCATCAATTCCGGTGGCTTCGCGTCCGCCATGGGTAAAGATTTCAAATTTGTCTGGGCCGGTCGACTTGGCATCAATCGAAACCACAATGCATTGCGATCCGAACTTGCGGGCCGCTTCGCGCACGAAATCGGGGTTTTTGACCGCCGCAGTATTGATCGAGACTTTATCAGCACCGGCCAGAAGCAATTTGCGGATATCATCAAGGCTACGCACCCCGCCGCCGACCGTGACCGGCATAAAGCAGGCTTCTGCAGTCCGGGCAACCACGTCAAAGATGGTGTCGCGGTTATCACTTGATGCGGTGATATCTAAAAAGCACAGCTCGTCCGCACCCTCGGCATCATAGATGCGGGCTTGTTCGACCGGATCACCGGCATCAATCAGATCAACGAAATTGACCCCTTTGACAACGCGGCCGTCCTTCACATCAAGACAGGGAATGACACGGGTTTTTAACATGGTCGGTTTCCTGTTTGGCTCGGTTACGCGAGGGCTGCAATCGCAGCGGCAAGGTCGATCCGTCCGTCATAAAGCGCACGGCCGGAGATGGCACCATCAATGCCGGCATCGCTATGCTGCTTAACGGCAATCAGATCTTCAAGCGATGATACCCCGCCCGATACAATCACCGGGGTCGAGATTTCAGAGGCCAGTGCAACGGTGGACTCGATATTTGGCCCACCCATCGCGCCATCGCGGTCAATGTCGGTAAAAATGATCGCAGCCACACCGCAATCTTCAAATTTCTTGGCAAGCTCAAGGGCAGTGACTTCGGATGTTTCTGCCCATCCTTCAACCGCAACGTAACCATCACGGGCATCAATGCCAACCGCCACACGGCCCGGCCATTTGGCACAGGCTTCCTTGACGAAATCGGGATTACGCAGGGCAACCGTGCCAAGGATGACGCGGGTAATGCCCTTGTTCAGCCAGTAATCAACGGTTTCCATGGTGCGGATACCGCCACCCAGCTGGGTTTGGGCCTTGCCATCAACGGCGGCAAGGATTGAATCAACTGCTGCGCCATTGACCGGTTCACCGGCAAAGGCCCCGTTCAGATCAACGATGTGAACCCAATGGCACCCGGCAGCAACAAATTCACCGGCCTGTGCACCGGGGTTGTCATTAAACACGGTGGCCTTGTCCATATCGCCGCGCAAAAGGCGAACGCATGCACCGTCTTTTAGGTCAATTGCGGGATAAAGATTCACTGATCCGTGTCCTGTATTTTCTTGGTGTAGTAATAACCTTCGACCATTTTACCGTCGATCATCGCATAATAGGGATTGATGCCCCAACGGACATAACCAAGCCCGTTATAAAGTGCTATGGCGGCTGTCTGGGTCTCGCGAAGGTCAAGTTTCAAAACGCTATAGCCCGCTTCACGGGCGAAATATTCAATCGAACGGACAATCGCCTTGCCGTTGCCGCGCCCACGCGCCCATGGGGCGACGAAATGGCCGGAAATCTGGGCGGAATGGCGTTGGGCTTCAAGGTTGGAGGGGGTTTCAATCAACTGGGCCGCACCGGAAATCACCCCATCAACCCGCGATACGAACAAATGGCGACCGGGCATCAACAACACACCGCGCCAGTATTTTTCCATATCCGGGCGATCAGGTGGCGTCAGCCAGCCAAAGCCACCCCCCTCGACAATGGCCTGCGTACAGGCATCGACAATATCGGAAAGATCGCCTGCCGAAAGCTTGGTCACATGTTCGGAGATAACCCCGTCCTGAATGGTATCACTCGGTGCGATCATGGTTTCCATCCCAGGAAATTACCAATGATGGTAAGCCCTGTTTTCTGACTTTTTTCCGGGTGGAACTGGGTTCCAACCATGTTGTCACGCCCGATCATAGCGGTTAAGTCCCCGCCGTAAGAAACCGATGCCAGTCGTTCCGCCGGGTTGGCGACATGCATGTGATAGCTGTGCACGAAATAGGCGTGATCGCCATCGGAAACACCGGCCATCACCGGGTGGGTTTTACCAGCAGGATCAAGAACCAGTTCGTTCCATCCCATATGCGGGATTTTAAGGTCGGGATCACTTGGCTTAATCGCGACAACTTCGCCCGCAATCCAGTCCAGACCGTCTGTCACTTCAAATTCACGTCCGACGGATGACATCAACTGCATACCAACGCAAATGCCAAAGAACGGCTTGCCGCCTTTGATCACTTGTTCGGTCAGGACATCCACCATGCCGCTCACAGCATCCAGACCAGCCCGGCAATCGGCATAGGCGCCAACGCCCGGAAGCACAATATGGCTGGCGTTGCGGACCTTTTCCGGATCATCGGTGACAAGGATCGGATCGGAAAAGCCGGTTTCGCGGGCGGTACGTTCAAACGCCTTGGCAGCAGAACGCAGATTGCCTGAACCGTAATCAATAATCGCAACACTCATGGGTAGGATGGGCTCCCGATTGAGGGGGTGGAGACAACAGCTTTCGCTGATTGTGGGGCGCGCAGGCGGTTAAAGCAGCGGTGTTCGGCATCACTTTCACTGTGACCGGCAACAATATCGCAAAGCTTCCAGCCCTGAGCGGCCAATTTACGGCGCTTAAGATCATTGGCAATCAGGCCAAAGCCGATACCGGTCACCAGTGCGAGGGCAAAGTCCATTTCCGGGCCGCCGTCAAAGGCCATCACGGCAAAACTGCACAGGAACGACACCGCAACCAGACCAAAGAACCCCAGCCAAAGCCGGTGATACAACGCCCAAAGTCCCGACAGCAAAAAGGCCCAGAAATTGAAGCCTTCGCGGATCAGGATGGCATTTTCCATCGGTTCGGCATCGCCGGGATGGATATGGACTGTGTAAACCTTCATCGAAAACCGATTTTCTGGTCCCGGCAGCGCGCTTGGCACTGCCGGTATATTCCCGATCATGATCAGATCAGATCAAAGCGATCCGCCAAGAACACCCTTGGTCGACGGAATGGCATCGGATTTGCGCGGATCAATTTCCATCGCGACGCGCAGCGACCGTGCCAGCGCCTTAAAGGCGCTTTCAATGATATGGTGATTGTTTTCGCCGTACAGGTTCTCGACATGCAGGGTAATGCCTGCTGCCTGGGCAAAGCCCTGGAACCATTCACGGAACAATTCGGTATCCATATCACCCAGCTTGTCGCGGGTAAATTCGACATTCCAGATCAGATAAGGGCGGCTTGAAATATCAAGTGCGACACGGGTCAACGCCTCATCCATCGGAAGCAGGCAACTGCCATAGCGATTGATGCCCTTCTTATCGCCAATAGCTTCTGCAACGGCCTGACCAATTGCGATGCCGGCATCTTCGGTGGTGTGGTGGAAATCAATATGCAGGTCGCCCTTGGCCCGGACTTTAAGGTCCATCAGGCTGTGGCGTGAAAGCTGTTCGAGCATGTGATCAAGGAAGCCAACCCCGGTCTCGACGTCATAAACGCCGGTACCATCAAGGTTCACTTCAACCGTGATCTGAGTTTCGTTTGTATTACGCTCAACGCGGGCCTTGCGCATGCAAAGCTCCTTTCCTGCAGGTATTGATGCATATGATGAGACGTATTTAGCAACAAAGTCGCGCAAATGCCAGTTTAAGGTGGCCAAGGGGTGAACGCAAAATGCTCCGGCTACTCTTTATCTGTTATATCGAAGAGACGATAACTGGTGCTGCGGCCACCGGAGGCGTTTTTTTGGAAGATGCCAGCATTGACCAGCGCCTGAATATCTCGAAGGGCGGTATCGTTCGAACATTTGGCAATTTTGGCATATTTTGAGGTATTCATATGTCCCTTGAACCCATCAAGCATGCGGTTAAGGATAACGGTTTGCCGCGCATTGACGCCCACTTTGTTTGCCGTATCCCATAGACGTGCTTTGTGTAAAACGGTTTCCAGTGCGGTATCGGCAGTTTCGATGGCACGGTTCAGACATGAAATAAACCAACCAATCCATTCGGTTATGTCAGGTGTTGCGCGTTGCTGACGTTCAAGCTGTGCGTAATAGTCGTGCCGTTCAGCTTCGATCCGGGTCGACATGCTGTAGAAACGGGTTGCACTGTTATCTGCACGGGCAAGGGCCATATCGGCAATTGCACGTGCAATACGGCCGTTGCCATCATCAAACGGATGAATGGTGACAAACCAGAAATGCGCGATGGCCGCTTTAATGATCGGGTCGATGGGTGGTGAATTCTCAAACCAATCAAGGAAAATCGACATTTCATCGGCAAGCATTGATGCCGCCGGGGCTTCGAAATGGACGGTTTCGCGACCAAAGGGACCGGAAACAACCTGCATCGGGCCGTTTTCATCCTTTCGCCACGTGCCGGTGGCGATTTTGTGCATGCCGCTGCGTCCGGTGGGAAACAGGGCCGCATGCCAGTCAAACAACCGGTCTGCCGTAAGCTTTTCACGGTAATTCTGGGTGGCATCAAGCATCATTTCAACGATGCCGTCGACATTGCGATTGGTGGGAACCATACCGGCCATGTCCATGCCCAAACGGCGTGCAACCGATGATCGAACCTCGCCGCGGTTAAGGCGTTCTCCTTCGATTTCCGATGATTTGACGATGTCGTTTGTCAGCGTGTTGAGGCTTGCTTCCTGTTGCAAATCAAAGCCGAGGGCGGTCATTTTGCCCAGCAGCTTTCCCTGCTGAAAACGGCAATCGGCCAGTGCAACGATAAGGGCATTATCGTTCCAAGAGAACTTGGGCCATTGGCTGTGTTGATGAATCCAGGGCATAATCACCGCTCCATTTGCGGTGATTATGCCGGGTGTTGGCGGTGATTGGCAAGTTTATTTATCGCATGATTTGCGGTGATTAAGGGTGTATTCACCGCAAAAGCTTTAGACAAAATCGAATTTATCGACATCAAACAGGCCGCGATCGGTCATTTTAAGGTGCGGGATCACCGGAAGGGCAAGGAACGCGACCTGAAGGAACGGCTCGGGCAAGACACAGCCCAGATCCTTGGCGGCAGCACGTAGCGTAATCAGGTCTTCTTCGACCACTTCAAATGGCTCAAGGCTCATCAATCCTGCAACCGGCAAGGCCAGTTCAGCGGTGACTTTTCCGCCATCGGCAACGGCAAAACCGCCGCCCATTTCAATCAGGCGGTTCACCGCGACCGCCATATCGGCATCATCGGCCCCAACCACCGTGATATTGTGGCTGTCATGGCCAACCGATGATGCAATTGCCCCGCGTTTCAGACCAAATCCACGCACAAAGCTGCGCCCGATATTGCCATTAATGCCGTGGCGTTCGACGACAGAAACCTTGATCACGTCATTGGCAAGATCGGGTTTAAGGCCGTTATCACCGATTTCAAGTGTGGCTTCGTCGCGGAAGGTCAGGATAAGGCCCGGTTTGACCTTGATCACCGGGGTCTGGTTTTGCCCCGGTTTGGGGTCGCAGGCGAAGACGGTGGCATCAACCGGGGTGGCCTTCATCGAGTTTAATCCGACTGGCGCAATGGTTTTACGTGCGGCAAACAGATCATTGGTGACAAGGCGGCCAGCGGCAATCACATCGACAACATTACAGGTATCAAGATCATCCAGAATCGCGATATCTGCCCGCCAGCCCGGCCCGATCAAGCCACGATCAGGCAGGCCGAAAATGCGCGCAGCCGAATGCGATGCGGCCCGGTACGCATGATGGATCGGGCAATTGCGGGCCTTCAAATGGCCGATCAGACGGCGCACCAGACTATCAAGATGGCCTTCTTCGCCGATATCAAGCGGATTGCGGTCATCGGTACAGAGCGCGACGAAGCTTGAACTGTTTTCATCCAGAATCTCCGCCAGTGCTTCAAGATCCTTGGAAACCGATCCTTCGCGGATCAGGATCGCCATGCCCTTGGCAAGTTTTTCACGGGCTTCTTCGGCGGATGTGGCTTCGTGGTCGGTGCGAATGCCTGCGGCCATATAGCCATTAAGGTCAAGCCCGCGCACCAGCGGCGCATGGCCGTCAATATGCCCATCCTGAAAGGCTTCAAGCTTGGCCATGATGCCCGGATCAAGGTTAAGCACGCCGGGATAATTCATCAATTCGGCCAGACCGACGACCTTTTCATGGCTGCGGAACGGCAAAAGGTCTTCGATTTCAAGCCGCGCCCCTGCGGTTTCAAAGGCGGTGGCAGGCACACAGGATGACAGATTAACCCGCACATCCATGATTGTCTGTTCAGCACATTCTAGGAAATATTTGATGCCTTCGGCACCCAGCACATTGGCAATTTCATGCGGGTCACACAAAACGGTGGTCACACCATGCGGCAACACGCAGCGGTCAAATTCAAGCGGGGTGACGAGCGAGCTTTCGATATGCAGATGGGTGTCGATAAAGCCCGGCACCGCGAATTTGCCAGTGCACTCGATTTCGGTTTCACCGGCGTAACTGTCATGGGTTCCGACAATGCGGTCGCCGACAATTGCGATGTCGGTCACAGTGACCTTGCCGGTGATGACATCAAGCAACCCGATATTGCGAAGGACCAGATCCGCTTTGATTTTGCCCTGTCCGGCAAGAATGCATTTGCCAAGATGGGTTTGGGAAAGATCGTTGCGGCTCATGGCTTTTGGTCCTGTGTTCTTGGAAATTCTTTTGGTGGTTAAGGGTAAAGCATGTTGGGAAACTGTGCTTTGACTTTTTTATGCATCACTGCGTTGAAACACTGTTTGCCACGCAATGAAGGTTTTCCAAACGGGGCCGGGTGGCTTCTGCCCTTGACCGGGACGCCTGCCGTGCTAACTCTTGGTCGAAGCATTGGATGATATTCAAGGATAATTCATGAGCGAACAACAAAGCTGGCACGGCACAACGATCCTGTCTGTGCGCAAGGGCAACGAAGTCGTCGTGGCTGGCGATGGTCAGGTATCGCTTGGCCAAACTGTGATCAAGGGCAATGCCCGCAAGGTGCGCCGGATCGGCAACAAGGGCGAAATCATTGTTGGTTTTGCCGGTGCGACCGCCGATGCCTTTACCTTGCTTGAGCGTCTTGAAGCCAAATTGGACCGTCATCCGGGCCAGACCATGCGGGCCTGTGTTGAATTGGCCAAGGACTGGCGCACCGATCGTTACCTGCGCAAGCTTGAAGCCATGATGGCGGTTGCCGACAAAGACGTGTCACTGGTTTTGACCGGTCAGGGCGATGTTTTGGAACCTGAAGACGGCATTATCGCCATCGGATCAGGTGGCAATTATGCCTTGTCCGCTGCCCGTGCGCTGATTGATATGGACATGAGTGCTGAAGAAATTGCCCGCAAGGCAATGAAGATTGCCGGTGAGATTTGTGTCTACACCAATGGCAGTGTCATGCTCGAAAAAATCGAGGATGCGAAATAAACAGGGTGCCGTTTCGGGCCCTGATACCGCATTCGTCGTAATAACAAAACGGAACCCTACAATGACCCAAAATTACAGCCCGCGTGAGACGGTTTCTGAACTTGATCGTCACATTATCGGTCAGAAAGACGCCAAGCGCGCGGTCGCCATTGCGATGCGCAACCGTTGGCGCCGTCAGCAGCTTGACGAAAACATGCGCAATGAAATTCTCCCGAAAAACATCCTGATGATCGGCCCGACCGGGGTCGGTAAAACCGAAATTGCCCGGCGTCTGGCAAAGCTTGCCGACGCACCGTTCATCAAGATCGAAGCAACCAAATTCACCGAAGTCGGCTATGTCGGGCGGGATGTTGAACAGATCGTGCGTGATCTGGTCGAAGTTTCCATCGATCTGACCCGCGAAACCATGCGCAAGAAAGTCCGTGCCAAGGCCGAAATGCAGGCGGAAGAACGGATTTTGGATGGGCTTGTCGGTGAAAATGCATCCCCTGATACCCGCCAGAAATTCCGCAAAATGTTGCGTGAAGGCGAACTTCAGGAAAAAGAAATCGAAATCAACGTTCAGGAAAGCAGCTCGGCCTCCATGCCGACCATGGAAATTCCCGGCATGCCCGGGGCGCAGATGGGCATGCTGAACCTCAATGACATGTTCGGCAAAGCATTTGGCGGCAACACCAAACCCAAACGCATGACCGTCGAAGAAGCCATGGAACGCCTGATCGATGAAGAAGGCGACAAGTTGCTTGATATGGACAAAGTCACCGCCGAGGCGATTGATAATGTCGAACAGAACGGCATCGTGTTTCTGGACGAGATCGATAAAATCACCGCCCGACAAGAACGCGGTGGCGATGTATCGCGCGAAGGTGTGCAGCGGGACCTGTTGCCTTTGATCGAAGGAACCAACGTTTCGACCAAACATGGCACGGTCAAAACCGACCATATCCTGTTTATCTGTTCTGGTGCGTTCCATCTGGCAAAGCCATCGGATTTGCTGCCGGAATTGCAGGGTCGCTTGCCGATCCGGGTTGAACTTAAAGCCCTGACCGAAGCTGATTTCCGCCGTATCCTGATGGAACCGGAAGCATCCCTGATCAAGCAATATATTGCCTTGATGGGCACCGAAGAAGTCACACTGGACTTCACCGATGATGCGATTGACGAAATTGCCCGCATTTCGGCCAGCGTGAATGAATCGGTCGAAAATATCGGTGCACGTCGCCTGCATACGGTGCTGGAAAAGCTGCTGGATGATATCAGCTTTACCGCAACCGATCGCGCCGGTGAGACGTTTAAGGTCGATGGCGCTTATGTCCGCGAACAGGTCGAAGAACTGTCCAAGGATACTGATCTTTCGAAGTTTATTCTGTAATCGAAACGTTCGATTGCACGGGATATGCAAAAGGCCAGCATTTCGGTGCTGGCCTTTTCTTTGATAGTCGTCAGAAGATCGATCTATCAATTTTAAGCTGAATGCAGTTTGCGAACATTGCCGCCGGTTTTGGCGGGCAGATAGACGGTAAAGACCGATCCAACACCCTTCTCGCTTTCGATTTGCATTGTGCCGCGGTGGCGCTGGACAAGGTGTTTGACGATGGCAAGGCCAAGGCCCGTTCCGCCAACGGCGCGGGATCGCGCAGTATCAACCCGGTAAAACCGTTCGGTCAGGCGCGGCAGATGTTCGCGTGCAATCCCGTCGGAATGATCGCGAATAGCAATGGCCATGATCCGTTCATGACGGAACCGCGCCAAGGCACCCGGCGGGTTTTTGGCAAGACTGATGGTGACTTCGACATCGGTGTTGGGATGACCATATTTCAGGGCGTTCTCCACCAGATTGACAAAGACCTGCGTTAGTTCCTTTTCCTCGCCCACCATTTCAGTGTTTTCAAGTTCGCGGGTGACGCGGATTTTCATGCTTTTGGCATCGGCCTTCATCGCAAGGGTTTCGGCAACCTTGCCAACGATCTTGCCAACGTCGCAATCCTCGGATGGTGGGGTATGTTCATTCAGCTCGATCCGCGCCAAGGACAGCAAATCTTCGATCAGGTGCTGCATGCGCTGGGCCTGATCACGCATGACCGGCAGGAACTGCCCAAGCGCATCCGGGTCATCTTTGGCCGGACCTTCCAGCGTTTCGATAAAGCCCAGAACAACAGATAAAGGGGTGCGCAATTCATGTCCGGCATCGGTGGCGAAATCGGCCCGCATCTGTTCAAGTTTGCGAAGCTCCGTCAGGTCCGAGAAGCTAAGCACAAAGTTCCGGTCCCCGGTCGCAGCAGGCAGGCGCGCCGTTAGCACGTCAAAATGACGGTGCGCGTCACTGGCCAGAACGAACTCGGCATGTTTCATGGTTTCGCGGCTGTTGGCGACATCATCAAACGCATCAAGCAAGATCGGATCACGGATAAACCGTGTCAGGTCACGTCCGGTTTCCAGATTGTGAAACAGTCCCCTGGCCGCTTGGTTAAAGCCGGTCACCACACGGTGGCGATTGACCATCACCACCGGATTTGGCAGGTGATCCAGAATTTCAGCATCGGTGCTGGTTTGCGCCTCAAGCAGGGCAATACGGTCGCGGAACGCTGCGGCAATCTGGGTATAAAGCGATGAAAGTTCGGAGGCGGCGCTAAACGTGATTGTTTGCGGGGGTGTTCCCCTAAACCGGTCACGCAGGTCCGTGGCATATCGGGCCACCCGGCGCAAATCACCGAAATAAACCCGCAGCACGGCAAAAATGCCGATCCAGGAAAGCGTTGCAGACAGCACAGCCATGCCCCAGCCAAGTTGCTCCATCGCCGCCAGGACGATAAAGACAATGCCTGCCGGAAAGCCAACGGCCAAAGCTGTAAGTAGTAATTGGCGGAAACCCAATTAACGCTCCTGTTTCGTAATATTCTGATCTTCTAGTGCACGCGCGACTAAAAGTGGACCTAAAATGGTTATGGGCCGGTAAAGATCAAATAAAAGTTTGATGACAGTTTTCAAGCCGTTCCATCGATTGAAAAAAAACGTCGAGGGTTCATCAGGTACGCAAATGCCATAGATCATCATCTAACCGGAACGCAAAAGGGGCCCCGATTGCGGAGGCCCTTTGAAAGAAATCTTAAAAGACGTTTTAAAAACGCAGGGTTAGAGAATTGTAGCGCCCTGATCAAATGTCAGGCGCGGGGTGCGGCCATGCAGCGATTTTGGATCGCCATAGCCGATATTGATCAGGAAATTGCTTTTGATCGGGGTTCCGTCAAAAAATTCGGCATCGAGTTTGGCATTGTCGAATCCAGACATCGGACCGCAATCAAGCCCAAGACCGCGAAGGGCGAGAATGAAATAGCCTGCCTGAAGCGAACTGTTGCGAAACGCAGTGGCTTTGATTGCGTCTTCTTTGCCCGCAAACCATGACCTTGCATCGGTATGGGGGAACAGATCCGGCAGCTTTTCGTAAAATTCCAGATCCTGTGCGACAATTGCGGTCACTGGTGCCGCCATTGTCTTATCAACATTCCCGGCGGCAAGGCAGGGTTTCAGGCGTTCTTTTGCCTCGATGGATTTGATGAATGTGACGCGCATCGGTTCGCAATTGGCACTTGTCGGTGCCAGAACGGTCAAATCCCAGGCCTGTTTCAGCAGATCTGTTTCGACGTCGCGATCCTGCCAGGCGCTGTAGGTTCGGCCATTGTGGAACAGAAGATCAAGTGCATCAGAATTTAACATGGGGCCTCATTTTTTGACGGGTGTGAACCTGTTTCAAAGGTAGCTTCAACGAACCAATTCGCAAGTATCTATATGAAATATGGAAAAACAATTGGTTCACTGGTATTTTTCATCGCTAAGACGATCCCGGCAAACGGGACGCCGCCCATGGCCAATGACCAAACGGCATGACCATAGGGCACAGGATCAGAACTGTGTTCTGGCCCTGATTGGAGTGGTTGGATGAAGACTGGAAACCAAAATGAAATTTGAGGCCGAAGGGCAAAAATCGTCCTCTGTGTCGATGCTTGTGGATAGTCGGTTCATGCTGCGCAGCATGGTGTTTGGAATGTCGTTTGCCATCGGGCTGACATTCGCAACAGGGCAGGGTATTGCACAGACTGATACATCAAACCCCCAGCCGGTCGCAGACGATGCGATGACCGGGGGTGGCAGTGCTGAAACCAAGACAGATGAAATGGCACCGGCCGATACACCGACCACGGCGCCATCTGCTGCGCCTGCGGACATGGTTGATGTGCCAACCGGTGATGCCACATCGTCGGTGATTTTCATGTATCACCGCTTTGGCGAAAATGAATATCCGTCAACCAACATCAAGATTGATCAGTTCAATGCGCATATCAAAGAACTGACCAATGGCAGTTATACGGTGGTGGGCGTTCCGCAAATTGTCGCGGCACTGGAAAAGGGCGAAGGTCTGCCCGATCGAACCATTGGCATCACGATTGATGATGCCTATCGATCGGTTTATCAGGACGCTTGGCCGGTTTTCCGCGCCAATAACATGCCGTTCACGGTGTTTGTGTCCAGCCAACAGGTCGATGACGGTTTTTCCAATTACATGACCTGGGACATGCTGCGTGAAATGGCCAAGGCCGGGGTTACGATTGGCGGCCATAGCCAACACCATTCCCATTTGCCTGAACTTGATATCGAAGCAGTCAAAGCCGAACTTGCCCATTCAGCCGAACGGTTTCAGGAAGAATTGGGCTTTGTACCGGACATCTTTGCCTATCCATACGGCGAAGCAAATGCCGATGTGATTGCTGCGGTCAAGGAGGCCGGATACAAAGCGGCCTTTGGCCAGCAAAGTGGTGCGATGAGCACTGAGTCAGATTTCATGTATCTGCCGCGCTTTGCGCTGAACGAACATTATGGCGCGATGGATCGCTTTACACTGGCGGCAAATTCATTGCCGCTGCGTGTCAGTGACATTACGCCGGGCGATTACACCCTGACGCGCAATCCGCCTGCCTTTGGTTTCACCTTAAAAGAACCGGCACCGAATGTTGCCTGCTATCCATCTGATGGGGCTGCAACCATGAACCGGCTTGGCGATGAGCGGGTTGAAATCCGTCTTGATGGTCCGGTGGCATCCGGGCGATGGCGGATTAACTGCACGGCAATGGGTGCAGAACAGCGCTGGCACTGGTTTGGCATGTTGTACACAGTGCCATAAGACCGGGTGAACAAACCCGTCTAACATGCTAATAAACCTAATAAAGAAATGCGCTATGTACCCTTTGGGGGCATAGCGTTTTTCATTTCATCTTTGGGTGCTTGCGCCAGATAATGCGACAATGTAGGTTAACCACACTTCTTAACCGTAATTAATTGGTAATCACAGTGCAGACAGGAAAGAATATCCTTCTGATCATCTCCGGCGGCATTGCTGCCTATAAGGTTCTTGAGGTGATCCGTCGGCTAAGAGACCGCGAAATCAACATTCGCGCCATCCTGACCAAAGGCGGGGCAGAGTTCGTGACCCCGCTTTCTGTGGCGGCCCTGACCGAGAACAAAGTCTATCAGGATTTGTTTTCTCTGACCGATGAAGCCGAAATGGGCCATATCCGCCTGTCGCGTGAGGCTGACCTTGTTCTGGTCGCCCCGGCAAGTGCCGATATTCTGGCAAAAATGGCAACCGGTCAGGCGGGTGATCTGGCAACCACTGCCCTTTTGGCGACCAATAAACCCGTCATGATCGCCCCGGCCATGAATGTCGAGATGTGGAACCATCCGGCAACCCAGGCCAATATCGCGACGCTTGAAAAGCGTGGTGTGATCCGGGTTGGACCGTCTTCTGGCGATCTGGCCTGTGGCGAATTTGGATCTGGTCGTTTGGCCGAGCCGGCCGAAATTATTGCACATGTGCTCGATTTCCTTGATGCCCAAGATGCCCCCAAACCGCTTGCTGGCAAAAAGGCCGTGGTTACCAGCGGCCCGACCCATGAGCCGATTGACCCGGTGCGCTATATTGCTAACCGATCATCGGGCAAACAAGGCCATGCCATTGCCCGGGCCCTTTGCGATGCAGGGGCGGAGGTGACCTTGGTGTCTGGTCCGGTAAGCTTGCCTGATCCGGCGGGGGTAAGGGTTGTGCGGGTTGAAACGGCGCGTCAAATGCTGGCGGCGGTTCAAAACGCCCTTCCGGCTGATATTGTGATTTGTGCGGCTGCGGTGGCGGATTGGCGCACGGCAGGCGAAGCCGGGCAGAAGCTTAAAAAGGATGGGTCGGGGGTTATTCCCGATCTGAAACTTTCGGAAAATCCCGACATTCTGGCAACCATCAGTGCGGCTGGTGCTTCGCGCCCAAGCCTTGTGATCGGATTTGCCGCCGAGACGGAAAATGTCACGGAACATGCGCGCGCCAAACGCACGCGCAAAGGATGTGACTGGATTCTTGCCAATGATGTTGCCCCCGATACCGGCACATTTGGCGGCGATCAAAACGAGATTTGCCTGATTTCAGGCGTAGATGAAAAAACCGATGAGCGTTGGCCACGTCAAAGCAAAACCGGCATTGCCCGGGCTTTGGCCGCGCGCATCATTGACCATTTTTCCTGACGCGGGCATTGCCCGTCGGGATCAGAAATATATACCCGGCATCACGACCGGGCGATCATAAGGATAGAATATGTCGGCTCTTCGCGTTGATCTGAAACAGCTTCCTCATGGGGCGGATTTGCCCCTGCCCGAATATGCCACCGCGCAATCAGCCGCCGTTGATTTGCAGGCCGCGATTGATGGCACGATGGTTCTGGCACCGGGCAAACGGGCGATGGTTGAAACCGGCATTGCGATTGCGCTGCCAGCCGGGTTTGAAGCACAGGTCCGCCCGCGTTCAGGACTGGCGGCCAAGAACGGTGTCACCGTTTTGAACAGTCCGGGCACGATTGATGCGGATTACCGCGGTGAGATCAAAGTCATTTTGATCAACCACGGTGAAGAGGCGTTTGAAATTGAACGCGGCATGCGCATTGCGCAGCTTGTGGTCGCACCGATCACGCAGGTGGCATGGCGTGCTGTTGATGATCTTGATGAAACCACCCGTGGTGCGGGTGGTTTCGGGTCGACCGGTACGGCAAGCCCGGTCAAATAAATCTGTCGCATGACGGTGTGAAAACTGGCCGTTTATGTGATGCAAGGGTGCTCTGTCGAAATCAGGTTCGCATACCGTCTGGGGGGATGGTCGGACCGCAAGGGGAGTAAAGTGAGAAGATGCTAAAGCTATCAAAAAAGATGTTGTTTGCAATCGAGGCGGTCGTGGACATTGCCTATAACGCTGCGGGGGAACCGGTGCAAAGCCGTGACATTACCGCCCGACAAGGCATCCCGAAACGTTACCTTGAACAGACCTTGCAGCAGCTTGTGCGCGCTGACATTCTTGTAGGTGTGCGCGGTCCGCGCGGTGGCTATCGGTTGGCGCGCGAACGTCGCCGGATTACCTTGGCCGATATCGTATCCGTGATTCGGTCGATGGAAACATCCGATGATCCGATCGAAGATCCGGCCGGTTCGCCATTGGGCAAGGAAGTTGTTCGCCCGCTTTGGCGCGAATTGCAGGACGAAATGATGAAGCAGCTTGAAAAAATCACGGTCGAAGACCTGTGCAATCGGGCACGTGATGCCGGCTTGCGCAGCGGGATCGAAGAATCACCAGATTTCATCATTTAATCTTCTGGAACCGCGGTGGTTTATTGTATCGTCAATCAACAAGAAACTGCTGCAGTTCACTTAAAACTACAGGCATCAGGAATGTCGTCTGACATGCTTTGATGTAATAATTCCTGCTATCCCATTTGACTTGGATAGATAGCGAGATAAATACAGTTCAAACATGTGCTTGATGGCATAAATACAAAACGTGCGAGGAAAACATGACTGAGTTTCGCGGCAAGATTTACGACAGCATTATCGACACCATCGGTGCAACCCCACTGGTGCGCCTTTCACGTCTGGCCGAGGCCGAAGGCGTGAAAGCTGATCTGATCGGCAAGCTTGAATTCTTCAACCCGCTGGCCTCGGTCAAGGACCGTATCGGTCTGGCGATGATTGAAAACGCTGAGAAATCAGGCAAGCTTGCAGCGGGTGCAACCCTTGTTGAGCCGACCTCGGGCAATACCGGTATTGCGCTGGCATTTGTTGCAGCGGCCAAGGGCTACAAATTGATCCTGACCATGCCTGAAAGCATGTCGCTGGAACGTCGCAAGATGCTGATGCTGCTTGGGGCGCAGATTGATCTGACCCCGGCTGCCAAAGGCATGAAGGGCGCAGTTGCCCGTGCGGAAGAACTGGTCGCCGAAATTGACGGTGCGGTCATGCTCCAGCAGTTTGACAATCCGGCAAATCCGGAAGTTCACCGCAACACGACGGCCCAGGAAATCATCAAAGATACGGCGGGTAACGTTGATATCTTTGTGTCGGGTGTTGGCACGGGTGGCACATTGACCGGTGTTGGTGAAGTGCTGAAAAAGCATAACCCGAACATTCAGATCGTTGCCGTCGAACCCGAAGACAGCCCGGTTATTTCCGGTGGCGCACCGGGCCCGCATAAAATTCAGGGCATTGGCGCCGGGTTCATTCCGGGCAACCTCAATACCGATGTGATTGATACGGTCATGACCATTGGCAACGAAACCGCCTTTGCCACGGCCCGCAAACTGGCGGCGATTGAAGGTCTTCCGACCGGTATTTCTTCCGGTGCGGCGGTTGCAGCCGCGATCGAGCTTGGTCAGAAACCGGAAAATGCCGGCAAACGTATCGTCATCATCATTCCAAGCTTTGCCGAACGGTATCTGTCGACCGCTTTGTTTGAAGGTCTGCAATAACAATTTGCCTAAACGGCACATAGCAACACAACGCAAAGGTCCGGTGTTACACCGGGCCTTTTTTTATGGCTTAATGATATGGCTACTGGATGTTGGGCGGCTCCACCCCAATTTGAAAGGAACGAAAATTAGAGGTTCTGAATGAAGACAGCCGGCCAAAAAAACATGCAAGATACCCTGTCAGGTCTTTTGGGGATGGCGATTGTGCTATCTATGGTATTTTGTTTCGGAATCAAAACGGCATCGGCCAGCGAGGATGAAGATGCCTTGCGCATTGTTGTCGCAGACGATGTGCTAGAAGATTACGAACGTTTTCTCGATGGCCGAACCTTCACCACAATTACCGACTTTGGCGGCCCGTATAGTCGCCGTGATGTGGTCGAAATCGTCCTTGTTCAGCAGGCATTGTCCAGAGGCGGCTGGACGGGTGCAATGACCTTGATTGGTGGGGGAAATTACGCCCGGATGATGCAAATGGTCTCGGTCGGTGAGGCGGATATTTCCGGATCATCCGTCTGGCGGCGTGACATCGATGAAGATGGGGCAACCATGATCGCATCGCACCCGGTTATTCCGGTTGGCCGGTTTGAGGCCGGGTTTTACATGCTGGCAGACAATTCAAACCGGCTTCGTGTCCATAGCCTGCGAGATATTCGGCGCATGCGGGCAGTTTCAAACCGAACATGGAAACCGGATTGGCAGGCATTGGAAAAGCTTGATTTGCCAGATTTGGTGCATGTGCCAACATGGCAATTGATGGTTCAATTTATTGCCGATGACCGCGCTGATTTTCTTCTCGCACCGTTTCAACCCGGATCTGGGATGGAACTTGTGGCTGGCGGGGTTCGGATGCTGCCAATCCCGGGCTTTAAAATTGCTTTGGCGGGAAGTCGGCATTTTGCGATCAATAAGATCGCTAGTGACAGGACTGATCTGCCTGCTGTCTTGAACCGTGGCCTTAAGGCGCTGGAAGATGACGGCATTGTTGATCAGGCCTACCGCCAATCGGGGTTCTTCCATCCGGCCGTGCGCCATTGGACATTGATCGGGGCAGATGAATTTGGCCAGTCGGACACAGATGTCACGCCAGATTCCGACAATTCGATGAAAAATCAAATCTTTTCCTTGAGAGATATAAACGGCAGGCTATATCCAAACCCTCGTCTTTTTTAATTCCTCCTGACAGGAAACCTGCCCGCGTGACCGATTTCGATTTCAGCGAAAATGAAGTGCAAAGATATGCCCGCCACATCGTCCTTAAAGAGGTCGGTGGCACCGGACAGATGAAGCTTAAGCGCGGTCGGGTACTGATTGTTGGCGCAGGCGGGCTTGGATCACCGTTGGCAATGTATCTGGCGGCTGCCGGTGTCGGGACGATTGGCATTGTTGATGCCGATACGGTTGAATTATCCAACCTGCAACGCCAGATCGCCCATGGCATGAGCGATATTGGCGCACCCAAGGTCGACAGTGCCAAGGCAACCATGATGGATATGAACCCCGAAATTACGGTTCATGCCCATAACACCCGCCTTGATGCGTCAAATGTCATGGATTTGATCGGTGATTATGATGTGATTGCCGATGGGTCGGATAATTTTGAAACGCGGTTTTTGCTCAATGATGCCTGCTATATGGCGGGTAAAACCTTGGTATCGGGTGCCGCCCTTCGCTTTGACGGGCAGGTTTCAACCTTTAAGGCACATCAAGGTGCGCCTAACCCGTGTTATCGCTGCATCTATCATGCCCCGCCGCCCGCGGATGCCATTCCATCCTGTGCCCAGGGCGGGGTTTTGGGATCGGTTGTCGGGATGATCGGCGGCATGCAGGCAACAGAAGTGCTAAAAGAACTGATGGGCATTGGCGATGGCCTGTCCGGGCAGCTTTTGATCATAGATGCGCTGTCGGCATCTTTCCGCAAGATCAAAGTGCCCCGCGATCCCGGCTGCCCGCTTTGTTCAGAAAACGCCACAATCAAGGATCTTTCAATCCATGACCACTGAGACGGATACCGTTAAGAAACTTTCGCTTGTTGTGTTTTCCGGAAGCTTTGAAAAGGTTCATTACGCACTCGTAATGGCATCGGCTGCGCTGGCATCCGGGCGTGACGTCACCCTGTTTTTCACAATGGAAGCCAGTCGCGCACTTTTGGCCCCATCAGGTTGGCGCCATCTGCGCACCGATGCGCAAGGTGCAACCGCGACATCGATCGATCTGACCTATTCCACCCGCGGCATTGGCAGTTTTGAAGAACTTCTATCGGCTTGTGTCAGTCTGAATGGAAAATTCATGGTCTGCGAGATGGGCTTGCGCGCCCTTGGTCTGGAAGACGCCGCCACCCGTGATGAAATCGCGATTGAAACCGGTGGCGTTGTGACGTTCCTAAACGATGCCAAACAAAACGGCGAAATGCTGTTTATCTGATCTCAGCTTGCCAAAAGCTTGATGCCAAGTCCGGCAAGGCAAAGGCCAACAGCGCGTTCAATCCATATTTTGAACAATGCAATGCGGCTCTGCAGGGCAGGTAAGGTCAGGGCAACCGCAACCAGTCCGAACCAGGCCATGTGGCAGGCTGCGATATAAATGCCATACCCGATTTCCTGAATGACGGGTGTGGTGGGTGAAATCACCTGACTGAACAGGGAAACGATGAACAGCATCGTTTTGGGGTTCAGCGCATTACAGACAAATCCAATCCAGAACGCCGATCCGTTGCGGTAATGATCCGGGCTTGGTGTTTCTGGTGCTGGTGGTGTTGTGGGGATGTTAGCGCTAACATCGCCGGTATTTTGCCGTTTCTTCCCCTCCAATAGATGACGGATATCAGGCCAAAGTGCCGATAGCCCCAGCCAGATCAGATAGACTGCACCAAGATAGCGCAGGCTGGTCAGAATCCAGACATTGCTGGCAAACAGAACCCCCAAACCAATTACGGTATAGGCAAGATGGACGGAAACCCCGCTTCCGATGCCAATCGCGCACATGACCCCCGCACGGCGTCCACGTGAAATCGCAAGGCGGGTGACCATGGCAAAATCTGGTCCCGGGCTGATCACGGCAAGGATGGTGATGATGCCAACGGCGATAATTTCCATCGACAGGATATCGGTTGATAAAGCGGGCATGATCCCGGTCCTTCATATGTGATGAATTTGATTGATCTGTGAGCTGATTGAGTATCAAACTCTATGCATCGCCTGAAAATCGAAAAATTCCGGGATATATTGTGAGTAATATTCACAGAAAACGCAGCCTGCCCCCACTTTCCGCCTTACCGGCGTTTGAAGCAGCTGCGCGTCATCAAAGCTTTTCGCGCGCCGCCGAAGAACTGCATTTAACCCATGGGGCGATCAGTCGGGCGGTGGCCCAGATCGAAGAACGTTTGGGCGTTGATCTTTTTGTTCGGCGCAATCGACGGGTTTGGCTGACGGCTGCTGGTGAACGTCTTTTGAAGGCGACCAGCACAGCACTTGATGGTCTTGATCATGCGGTTGAGGATATCCACCGCCATGACGGCACATCACCGATATTAACCGTGTCATGCGAACCCAGCCTTGCCATGCGATGGTTGATGCCGCGTCTGGGGGCATTCCGCCAAGCCAATCCGGATCTGAACATTGATCTGCGGCTGGCTGGTGGCCCGGTTGATTTGCTCTCAGATGGCTGCGATGTCGCCATTCGTCGGGCCGATTACGGCATTTCAGAGCATTACATAACCACCCATCTTTGGTCCGAATATGCCGGGCCGGTCTGTGACCTGGAATGTTGGCAAGATATTCTTGGTTCTGATCTGTCCAACGCCCGCTGGCTCCATACCCGTACGCGCCCGGATGCGTGGGATATGTGGAAACGTGCCAGTGCGATAGAGGTTACCCCGGCAAGTGAGCAATATTTCGACCATTTCTTTTTCGCCCTGCAAGCAGCGGTGAACCGGCTTGGTACCGCGATTGGTCCTTTGCCGCTGGTCTATGATGATCTTGCCGCCGGTCGTTTGATTGCCCCGCACGGGATGGTTCAAACCGGCTTTGATTACGTTTTGATCACTCTTGATCCGCCGGGCCGTGACCCGCGCATTGCGCTTTTCTTTGACTGGTTGATGGCCGAGGCCGGGGATATGGATAAGGGCGTATTGCCCGGAACCGGTCCGGGGAAGACCCGTATATAAGCCAATCGGGATGGGTCAGAAAAACACGGAGCCGGAACATTCATCGAACGTCTGACGTTTCAGGAGTCCCCGAAACTTTTCAGGCCCGATCTATGTTGACCGATCTTCCCTATTTCGCGACAGCCGATAAGTATTTTGACATTGGCATCATCGATATGGTGATGCGCTTATGCGCGGCAACCGTGATTGGCATGGTGATCGGGCTTAACCGTGATGTGAACGGCAAGCCAACCGGCATGCGAACCTTGGCCCTTGTTGCCCTTGGTGCGGCGGTGGTGTCCGTGGTTGCGGTCCATTTTCAGGATTTGATCGACCATCCCGATGCCCTGTCCCGCGTGGTGCAGGGATTGTTGCAAGGTGTTTTGACCGGGATTGGTTTTATCGGGGCGGGCGTTATTCTGCGCCAACCCAAAAGCATGTCGGTTTCCGGGCTGACAACCGCGGCAACGGTGTGGATCACAGCAGCCCTTGGTATTGCCTGCGCGCTTGCTGCTTGGCACATCGTGGTGATTGCCACCGTGCTAACCCTTGTCGTTCTAATTGTGCTTAAACCCATCGAGATGATGCTGGTGCGCTGGATCGGGACGGGTGATGCGGAAAATGCAGATAATCCTGAGCATCAAAAAACAAACACTTAAACCGGGTTTCGGGTTCAAGTCTGTTCTTAGAAATCTTCGCCTTCGCGGAATGCTGCCAGATCGTCAATCCGGCGATAGGGGAGCAATGTCTGTAGCTGTTCAGGTGCAGTGCCGTTCATCAGATCATGTAGATGGCGTGCAAGGACTTCGCCGACATGGCGTTGTGGCTGATAATAATAGGTGAGTTTCTGTTTTGACAGCATGCGGAACGGCATGCCACCAAACCCGACAACGCCAATCCCGTCGCGGATGGTGTCCATGCCCAGTTCAAGCAAGGCTTCCAGTGCGCCAATCATGGTCATCTGACTGGCGCAAACAATGGCTGTGACATCAGATTGATCGGTGAAAAGTTTGATGGTTGCTTCGCGGGCTGCGCGCACGGACACATCCGAAGACATCCAGATCAGACTATCTGGATCAAGCCCGGCATCCATCATCGCGCGCCGTGCGCCATGTTTGCGATAGCCAAAAAAGGTCAAAGCTTCATGCGGATCGATCATGCCGATTTTGCGGTGACCATCCTCGATCAGGCGTTTGATCGCATCATAGGCGGCTTGTTCGTCGTCGTGGTCGACAAAGGCATGCGGGGTGAGAAGTTCGGTTCGGCCAAAGCTGACAAACGGAAAGTCATGTTGCAGGCAATATTTAGCGCGCTTGTCCTGCAGGGTGGTGCGCGAAAACACAACCGCATCGGCCATGCGCTGCGTATGGACTTTTTGCACCGGTACCAACGGGTCTTCGCCGCTGGTCTGAGCCAGAACAACCAGCGAATAGTGATCTGCCTCAAGCCCTTGGGCAAGGCTTTCGACCTGGGCCAGAAAGCCCGGATCGCCATAGTCGCCGACTTCCGGAGAATAAAGAATAGAACAGACCTGCATGGTTTTACCCGTGCGCAACATCACGCCGCGGGCATCGGGCTGATAGCCGATTTCTGCCGCCGCCGCCTTTACCTTGGCAACTGTGCCGGGCTTGACTTCCGGGCCGTCTTTCAGGGCACGCGACACTGTCGTAACCGACAGGCCAAGCTGATCGGCAATGGTGCGAAGGTTGGGGCGTGCAGCAGGCATATACAGGTCCGTTCTTTGAATATGTCGGACAATCTAATCGCCCGGCAGGTTCTATGGCAACGAGTTCCGTGAAATCACGTCGCGCATAAAGTCATAGGACGCCTTTGGGGTGCGTTTCTGGGTGTCATAATCGACATGCACCAGCCCGAACCGTTTGTCATAACCATATGCCCATTCGAAATTGTCGAGAAGCGACCATGGCATATAGCCCAAAACATTAGCACCTTCGGAAATCGCACGAAGGAGTGCACCAAGATATTCGGTGTAATACGCAATACGATCCTGATCATCAACGCGGCCGTCACTCCCCGGAATATCGACAAAGGCACCGCCATTTTCGGTGACAAAGACCGGCGGATTGCCGTACTTCTCCTGAAGAATTTTCATAGTTTTATAGAAACAATCCCCGTCAATCGCCCATCCCATCTCGGTTCGGCGGAAATATTTCGGTGGTTCAGCATGCTTGAATGGCCATGCCTGGCCTTCGGCGGCTTGGATGTAACTTGGGAAATACTGGTTTAACCCTTGAAAATCGACCGGGGTTTTAATGGCTTCCAGATCGCCTTGGCGAATGTGGGGTTCCATACGGTCCATGATCAATTCGGGATAACGGCCATAATAAACCGGATCAAGGAACACACCGTTCCATTTCGCTTCGAACAGTTCGATCAGATGCGCGTCCTGTTCTTGGCGATGCGGCAATGTATAGCCTTTGTGCATCGGCAAAACGAAACCAACCGGTGCATCGGCATTGTGGCGTTTGATGATCCGAGTTGCACGTGCATGGCACAGGTTCAGATGATGTGCGGCGCGCATTGCTGCACGTGGATCGGTGATGCCCGGTGCATGGCGGCCTTCTTCATGTCCGATCCAGGCCACGACATTGGGTTCGTTAAAGGTCACCCAGGACTTTACCCGGTCGCCCAAGCGCGTGACGAGAAGTTCTGTATAATCCCCAAACCAGTCAACAATGTCGCGGTTGGCCCAGCCACCGCGATCCTGAAGGGCCTGTGGCAAGTCCCAATGATACAGGCAAAGCCACGGATCAAGGCCGCGTTCAAGCATGCCGTCAATCAGGCGGCTGTAAAAATCGATGCCCGTTTCGTTAACTTTGCCCGTGCCCTCTGGCATGACGCGCGGCCACATCACGGAAAAACGGTAATGTTTGGCACCCAGTCCTTTGATCAAATCAAGATCTTCGGCCCAGCGGTGATAGTGATCGCAAGCAACACGACCATTGTCGCCCTTGGCGACGCGGCCCGGTGTCGCGCAATATGTGTCCCAGATTGTTTCGCCGCGCCCGTCATCTGCAGCGCCGCCTTCGATCTGGTAGCTTGAGGTCGAAACACCCCATCGGAAACCGTCGGGGAATGAGTTGGTCATGATTGCTTCCTTGCCCTGTTCTGGATGTTGCAAATTGAATGCATCCAAAATCGTAACGTTTCGAAAAATGAGGCAAAAAAATATAGCCGCATCTATTTCGCCTTATTATGGGCGGTATTTGCCGATTGACAAGAGCGAATAAAGCGCTTATCAAAAAAATCGTAACGTTACAATTTTCGACCACCAAGAAGTCGGACGTGAACGTATCCATTAGGGAGGATCATCGTTATGAAGAAGTTTTCGAAGATTGCGATGCTTGCGACATTGCTGAGCACAGGTGTTTCTGCCGGTGCGCTTCACGCCCAGACAGCCGAAGTTTTGCATTGGTGGACATCGGGAAGTGAACAAGCGGCTCTTGCCGAAGTCCGCACGGCATTCGAAGCAAAAGGTGGCACTTGGGTCGATACCCCGATTGCCGGTGGGGGGAATGCCCGTGCCGCTGCTGTTAACCGCATGCTGGGGGGTGACCCTGCATCGGTGTTCCAGTTTTCGATTGGTCAGCAGCTTCGTGAACTGGCCGATCAGGGCTTGCTTGCCAATGTCGGTAAAATTGCCAGTGACGAAAGCTGGGATGAAAAACTGCCACCATTGATCGTCAAAGCGGCGAAATATGATGGTGATTACATCGCAGCCCCGATTAACATCCATGGTGAAAACTGGATGTTCTTTAACAAGGAAGCCCTTGAAAAAGCAGGCGTTGATGTTCCAAAAAGCTGGCCTGAATTCATGACTGCGGCCAAAAAGCTTGAAGAGGCCGGGATCATTCCAATCGGTCTTGGCGGTCAGCCATGGCAGGAACGGATCATGTTTAACAGTGTCCTTTTGGGCGTTGGTGGACGTGATTTTTATGCCAAGCTTTACAGCACCCTTGATGACGATCTTTTGGCGTCTGACACCATGGGCGAAGTGTTTGAAACCTTTGCCGCGTTGAAACCGTTTGTCGATGAATCAAGCCCCGGCCGTAACTGGAACGAGGCGACCAGTATGGTGATTAAAGGCGATGCGGCGTTTCAGTTCATGGGCGATTGGGCCAAGGGCGAAATCATTGCGGCCGGGATTGAGCCGGGAAGCACGGTTGGCTGTGCATTCGCCCCGGCAATTGACACGGCGTATATCATGACCGTCGATGCATTTGCCTTTTCCGCAATGGATGGTGAAGAAGAAGCCACCCCGGCACAGGCCAAAATGGCGCAAGTCATGCTTGAACCCGATGTGCAGATTGCCTTTAACAAGAAAAAAGGCTCGATCCCGGCGCGTCTTGATGTTCCGGCCGACAGTTTTGATTCTTGTGCGCAAATGGCGATCAAAACCCTTCAGGACCCAAAAACCCATCTTGTCAGTACCGGTTTGTTCGGGGTGCCAAGTTCGGTTTCTGGCGCAATTGATGACAGCATCTCCAATTTCTGGAACAGTGCTGACATGAGCCCGCAAGAGGGCCAGGAACAATTCCGTCAGGCTATTTCCAACGCCAAATAGGCGTATGGCAAACACACTTTGCAAGGCATGCGCCGCTGCGGTTTTCATTTGCAGCGGCGTCTTTACAAAGAAGCGAGATTATTCATGGCCGAACCGGCACAAGGTGGGTTGAAACCTTCGCAGGGCGGCAGGCGACGTTGGCGGCCGCAATGGACGGCCCGGATGGCGTTGATCCCTGCCATGACGATTACGATCGTTTGCTTTTACGGGTTCATCATCTGGACTTTTGTAATTTCGCTAACCCGGTCGCGGCTGCTGCCGGTTTATAAGTTTACCGGATTTGATCAATATTTCCGTCTGTTTGCCAATGAGCGCTGGTGGACGGCGATGCAAAATTTAGCCATCCACGGTGTGCTGTTCATTGGTGGATGTATGCTGTTTGGCTATTTGTTAGCAATTCTGATTGATCGCGGGATCAAGGCCGAAGGCCTGTTTCGCACGGTTTTCATGTTGCCTTTGTCGATGTCGTTCATCGTTACTGGTGTGATTTGGCAATGGGTCATGAATCCCGGCCTTGGTTTGCAGGAAGCCGTGCGTGCATTGGGCTGGGCCAGTTTCGAATTTAACTGGATCGTCCGGACGGACCGGTCGATTTATACTCTTGCGATTGCCGGTATCTGGCAACAGGTCGGGCTGTGCATGGCGCTGTTTTTGGCCGGGCTTCGCAATATTGATCCCAATATTTGGAAGGCAACCCGTGTGGATGGCATCCCGGTATGGCGGGTCTATTTGCACGTCATAACCCCGATGCTGCGGACTGTATTCTTTACGGTTTTCATTCTGATGAGCGCGATTGTCATGAAGGCCTTTGACCTTGTGGTCGCTCTTACTGGCGGTGGTCCGGGCTTTTCATCGGACTTGCCGGCACGGTTTGTGGTTGATCACATTCTTAACCGGCAGGAACTGGGTCTTGGTGCAGCCGGGGCGTTTGTCCTGCTCTGTACCGTGATTGCGGTGATTTCGCCCTATATCCATTTTGAACTGCGCAAAGAGCGCGGCGGGCGGGGACATTGATCATGCGATATAACCGTCTGGCTCTTTATGGTTTGCTTGGCATCGCTGCACTGTTGGTGTTGTCGCCGGTTTTCATCATGGTTTCGACATCGCTTAAATCCATGGATGAAATCCGCAATGGCAGTATCTTTACCCTGCCCGCAGATCCGGGATTTGCAGCCTGGGGCAAGGCGTGGTTTGGCGATTGCGCCAAAACGCTTGGCGATAAATGTGGTGGGCTTTCATCATCCTTCCTGACATCGGTTAAAATCGTTATCCCGGCATTGGCTTTGTCGGTTGGGCTTGGGGCCGTTACCGGATATGCCTTGGCGGTCTGGAAGATGAAGGGGGCGAACCTGATGTTTGCCGCCCTTTTGGTCGGGATGTTTATTCCGCCGCAGGTAACGCTTTATCCCCTGATCATCATGATCCGTGAACTTGGAATTTTTGGATCAATCGGGGGATTGATCCTTGTGCATGTCATCTGGGGGGTTGCCTTTACCACCATGATGTTCCGCAATTTTTTCAAAACCGTGCCACAGGATTTACTTAAGGCAGCCCGGATTGACGGGGCAGGATTCTGGCGGTTGTTCTGGCATGTGATGTTGCCTTTATCCCTGCCGATCCTGGGTGTCGCGATGATTTTGCAATTTACCTACATCTGGAATGATTTCCTGCTTGGCCTGACCTTTGGCGGGCGATCAGGGCAGCCCATGACGGTGGCCTTGAATAACCTTGTCGGATCGCAATTCGGCGAGAAGGAATACAATGTCGATATGGCTGCAACCATGCTGACGGCGTTGCCGACATTGGCGGTTTATCTGCTGTCGGGACGGTTGTTTGTACGCGGTATTGCCGCGGGGGCCGTGAAAGGGTGATGGCTATGAATGGTGTTGAACTTTGCAATGTAACAAAGGCCTATGCCGGCCTTACCGTGATGGAAAACATCAATCTTGAAATTGCCGATGGTGATTTTCTGGTTTTGCTGGGGCCGTCGGGCTGTGGAAAATCCACGCTGTTGAACATGATTGCAGGGCTGGAACCAACAACGGGCGGTGCCATTCACATCAATGGGCACGATGTGACGGATCTTGAACCCGATGAACGCGATATTGCGATGGTGTTTCAGTCCTATGCGCTTTATCCGACAATGTCGGTGCGCAAGAATATCGGCTTTGGCCTTAAAATGCGGGGGATGCCAAAGGACCAGATTGAAAAAAAGGTCGCTGAAATCGGCGATCTTTTGCAGATCGGACCTCTTCTGGATCGCAAGCCATCGCAGCTTTCTGGTGGGCAGCAACAGCGCGTTGCGATTGGTCGGGCGTTGGTGCGAGAACCATCGGTCTTTTTGTTTGATGAGCCGCTATCAAACCTTGATGCCAAGTTACGTGCGGATATGCGGATTGAACTTAAACGCCTGCATGAACGACTTGGTCGAACAATTGTTTACGTCACCCATGATCAGATCGAAGCAATGACCCTGGCAACCCGCGTGGTTGTTCTTGATCGTGGCGCAATTCAGCAGGCCGATACCCCTGAAAATGTCTATCGCCGTCCGGCCAACCGGTTTGTTGCCAGTTTCGTCGGCGCCCCGACGATGAATTTCATTGATGGCAAACTGATGCAAAGCGGCGATGACATCGTTTTCGACAGTGGGGCGGGTGCCTTGCCGTTGGTGGATGTACCAGTAGGTGCACGGGATCTGATTGGGCGGCCGCTGACCCTTGGGGCACGGCCCGAACATCTTTTGTTTGATCAGACGGGCATTTCATCGCGTGTTCTGTTAGCTGAGCCAACCGGCCCCGATCAATATGTTCGTCTGGCTGTTGCCGGATCGGAACTGACTGCGCGCAGTGGCCCGGAGCAGCCGTTTAAATCCGGAACGGATGCGCGGATTCTAATCGACGGGGCGCGGATGTCGTTGTTTGAACCGCAAAGTGGTCAGGCCTTAGCACTCGGCTGAACGCCGCGGCCAGATGCCGTCCCATAATCCATCAATCGTCTAGGACTTGCGGCGCTGTTCTTTAGGGGGCAGCGCCGAGACGATGGCGATTAAGAATCCAGCTTTCTCCATCGTCTTTTGCCGGTGTTTTTGGTTATGCCATCATCGGTTCGGCAAGCGCACTGTCGGAAAAGGTTGGATATTTCGATGCGGCATTGGGCAATTGATAATGCCACCACTCGTGATCGTAATGTTCAAACCCGGCGCTGACCATGATGCCAAGCAGGATGAAACGGTTGGCTTCGGCCTGTTTTGAGATCAAATCAGAGCCGTGATAGGACCGGCTATGCATTTCATCAAACCCTGCCCCCATATCCAGTTCCTTGCCGTTTTGATCAATCAGCGTTAGATCAATGGCCACACCACGACCATGTGGCGATCCGAAATCCGGATTGGCGACGAAATCGGGGTTGGGCGAATGGTTCCAAAGCGCACGTTGTGCTTCCTGGGGCCGAAACGCATCAAGAATGCGCAATTTGACCCCCTGACGACGCGCCATGGCAGCAGCCTTTTTCAGGCATTTGGCTGCATCCGCGTGAAGATAGCAGGCAGGTCGTGTATAAATCGGTGCCCCGGTGAAATTGCGATCCGTGGCATAGACGATATCAATTTCGACATCATATTCGTAAGGCGTAATTTCGACCAGCGCCATCGCCGGAGGCTCCCTGTTCTTGTCGTTCACCGATTACATAAAGAAGATGCTGACTGGACAGTCGCACTCATCAGATAGCGCAGAACATGCCGCATCGCAAACGGCTTTGCCAAGGGCAGAAAGGGTCGGACCAACAATTCTGGCCATCGATACGGCATCAACCTCCATGTCGACCGCCGTTTTGATCAATGGCGAGGTCAAAGGCGAATTGTATGAGGATATGGATCGCGGTCAGGCCGAACATTTGATGAGCTTCATCGCCCAAAGTCTTGAAGCCGCCGGGATCGGGATTGACGAGGTGGACGGGATCGCGGTTACGGTTGGACCGGGTGCATTTACCGGCATGCGCATTGGTCTTTCGACGGCACGCGCACTTGGTCTGGCGCGGAAAATTCCGGTCGCCGGGGTCAGTTCGCTTGAAGCGGTGGCCTATGGCGTATCCGAACGGGATCAGCAAGGGCGCAATATTCTGGTTGCCCTAGATAGCAAGCGATCCGAGGTTTTTGCCCAGGCGTTTGATGCCCGTAAAAAGCCATTAAGCACTGCAGAATGTGTTCCCCCGCGTCAGGCGCTTATGATGGCGCCCCCGGGTGATACATTGCTGGCCGGGGATGCAAAGCCGCGCCTTTTAACCGCAGCGGCCCATGCACCGGATGCGTTTTATGATTGCAGCGCGCCCGGTTTGCCGCGCGCGGGCAATGTTGCACGTATTGCAGCAGAACGTTGGGAGAGTGGTGAAAATCTTCCGCCTGTTCCAATGTATTTACGCGCACCTGATGCAAGACGCATTGAAGATCAGGGACCGCAGAAAAAGAAATGAGCCCGTCACCACAACGAAATTACGCCACCACACAGCGCCCGCAGATTGCGGTGGTGCCGCTGACGGCGGCCTTTGCCGAAGTCGCCAGTGCGTTGCATGAGGAAGGGTTTGAAGATTGCTGGGATGGTGATGCCATCATTCGATTGCTTGATGTGCCCGGTGCCTTTGGCTTCTTGGCATTTCGTCCCGGGAATGAGGCAAATCATGACAAAGACGAGCCGTTGGGGTTTGTGCTTATTCAATCGGTTCTGGATGAAGCCGAAATTGTAACCATCGTGGTTGGCAGACAAGCGCGGCAATCAGGTGTGGCGCGAAAATTACTTTCAGCGGTGTTTGATCGGCTCCGCGACAAGCGCATTGGACGGTTGCTTTTGGAGGTGGCCGAAGACAATGCACCAGCCATCGCACTGTATCTTCAATACGGATTTGAAGAGGTCGGACGGCGTAAGAATTACTATCGCAGAAAGTCCGGTCGTGAAGTTGATGCGCTGGTTATGGAACACACCCACGGCCATTGTGTATTGGGTTGGGGCGATTGACCTTGAGTGCCGACCTTAAATTTCCTATATCCACATTAATGGTGTGGTTTTGCAGATCAACCTGTTGTACTGTAAGCCCGCATTGGAGCTGAGAGGTTGACTATCCCTTGCGGATTGTTAATCGAAAGGTTCCCGGTGTTTCGGCAATTTCGACCAGTTCGATGACGTCGTCACCCATCTCGGTAACTGAGCGCGGAACGTTTTTTAGCGGTTCACCAGCGCCCAGTGTTACCTCAAGAACCTGACCTTGTGTCATGGTTTCAAGTTTGAGGCGGGTACGAACAAATGTCATCGGGCAGACATCCTTGGTGATGTCGATTTTCTGGTCGGGGGTTTTGATGTCCATGCGGGTCTCCTGCCTTGGTGCGCCAATGTGAAGTAGCGCCCTTATTGACGGGTGGCAAGTGGGACACAGGAAGATGCCGTTATTATGCGATTATGCCGGTTTTGGCGCAAATGGTCGCGGGAATACGAATTTATCGTGAATTGAACCTTGCGATATGTGGCGGATTTTTCAATATTCAGCCACAAGAGAGCGAAGCCTAGGGGTGAAGTCCTGGCTGGGGACAGGCGGAAACGGAAACGAGATTAGAACAATGCTTGCAGAATCAACCATCGAGCAAAAATGCATCGACGCGGGCCTTAAAATGACGGGTCAACGCCGGGTTATTGCCCGTGTGCTATCAGAGTCCGAAGATCACCCGGACGTAGAGCTGGTATATCGCCGGGCGACTGACATCGATCCGAAGATTTCGATTGCGACTGTTTATCGTACCGTTCGCCTTTTCGAAGAGGCGGATATTCTAGAGAAACATGATTTCGGTGACGGACGTGCGCGTTACGAAGAGCTGACCGAAGAGCACCATGACCACCTGATTGACATGAAATCGGGTGAGGTGATCGAGTTTTCAAACGACAAAATCGAAAAGCTTCAGGAAGAGATCGCCAACGAGCTCGGCTATCGTTTGGTCGGGCATCGTCTTGAGCTTTATGGTGTTCCTTTGAAGACTGACAAGTAATCGTCGCTTTCAACTGCACCTAAGACTGACTAAATTCAAGGCCACTTGCGCATTCGGGCAAGTGGCCTTCATAATTTTGTTACGCGTTATTCACAAACCCTTCACTCGCCCTTCACGCAAATCTTGCGCAAAATCTGGGCAGATGAACAAAAGGGTGTTGTCATGCGCGACGAAAGACCGCTTCAACGACTTGAAGTCCGCCTTGCGGAAAATCAAGACGAAATTCTCGCCAGCCAGAAACTCCGCTACAAAGTATTTTACGAAGAACGTGGTGCAAAACCGACCGCAGAAATGGCGGCCGAGGAACGCGACTTTGATCATTATGATCCGCTTTGCGACCACCTTCTGGTTCTTGACCATAGTCGCGGCATTGGCCCGGACGCGGTGGTTGGGACCTATCGCCTTTTGCGCCAGTCGGTTGCCAATGAACATGGCGGCTTTTACAGCGCGGATGAATACCACATCGAAAGCATGCTGAACGCGGTAAAGGAAACCGGCGAGATCATGGAACTTGGTCGTTCCTGTGTTGAGGCCGATTACCGCACCATGCCGACCCTGCAGCTTTTGTGGCAGGGCATCGCGGCCTATGTTTTCAAATACGACATCAAACTGATGTTTGGCTGTGCATCCTTCCACGGGACAGACCCGGATGCGTTCAAGGATGTTCTGACCTATTTGCATCACAACCATCTTGCACCCGAAGACATGCGCCCACGGGCCATCGAAGAACGGTATGAGCCGATGCTGCGGGCTGAAATTGGCGGCATCGATCAACGTCAGGCCCTGCGTGACCTGCCGCCGTTGATCAAAGGGTATCTTCGTCTCGGTGGTTTTGTTGGTGATGGCGCGGTGATTGATCATCAGTTCAATACCACGGACATCTGCATCGTGTTACCGACTGAAAAAGTAACGGATCGTTACTACAAGCATTACGAACGGACCGCGAGGGTATCGTGAACTGCTATGTGTGTGCCGCTCTGCGGCTGACAGCCTATGCACTTTTGACGTTGGTCTTGCTGCCGGTGCAGATGGTGGCGATTGCGTTTAACCTGCGTCTGGCAGATGAATTGCCGCGTTTTTATCACGCATTGTGCCTGCGCATCCTTCATATCGAAGTTCGAGTATCGGGCGGGGATCTGATGGATGGTCCGGGTGTGATTGTTGCCAATCACGCATCTTATCTTGATATTCCGGTGTTAGGCGCGCTTACCCGCGGCAGTTTCATTGCCAAAACCGAAGTGGCCAGTTGGCCGGTATTTGGTGTTTTGGCAAAACTGTCGCGCACCACGTTTGTTGAGCGCCGTGCGGTGCGGTCCCGCGAACAGAACGATCAGTTAAGCCAGCGCTTGCAGGGTGGAGATAAACTGATCCTGTTCCCGGAAGGGACAAGCAATGATGGCAACCGGGTTCTGCCGTTCAAATCAACCTTGTTTGCATCGGCCGAACGGGCCATGCCCGATGGATCACCGGTAAAGTTCCAACCGGTTTCAATTGCGGCCACCCGTCTGGATGGTGCGCCAATCGGGCGCGATTTGCGGGCGTTCTATTCTTGGTACGGGGATATGGACTTGGCCCCGCATTTGTGGCAGTTTCTCGCGCTCGGCAAGGTGACGGTTGAAATTGTGGTTCATCCGCCCGTGACTCTGGCAGATGCGGCCGGGTCCCGTAAGGAACTTGCCCGGATGTGCGAAGCCAGCGTTGCCCGTGGACATCAGGCAGCATTGAGTGGTCTGCATCAAGGGGTTCCGGTTCAACTGATTGACAGTGATTTGTCTGGTGAGTTGATCGGGTGTTCACCGCTGGCGATTATTTCAGAAGATTTTCGCCTGTTTGGTCCGGATCGACGTTCGGCTCCTGATCGTTTTGCCGTATAATATACCGGTTGGCGTGGAATTGGGTTTCACCTGACCGGGAATTCAGATATCGAGATGTCCAGAAAGTTCCGGTCATATGAATATGCGGAACTCAAGCGCGGTGTGAGAGATCACACCGCTTTTCGGCGTTTTGAGAGAGCGAAACGGATCTGGTGTGACTGAACCGAAGAAACTTTTTGTAAAAACCTATGGCTGTCAGATGAATGTCTATGACAGCCAACGCATGCAGGATGTCTTGGCGCCACTGGGATACCAGTCGGTCGACAGTGCCAAAGATGCGGATATGGTGATCCTCAATACCTGTCATATCCGTGAAAAAGCAGCCGATAAGGTGTTTTCCGATCTTGGGCGTGTGCGCAAACACAAAGAAGCCAAAGAGGCCAATGGCGGCGACAAAATGATTGTCGCGGTGGCGGGGTGTGTTGCGCAGGCCGAAGGTGCGGAATTGATGCGGCGCGAACCCATTGTCGATATGGTGTTTGGCCCGCAGACCTATCACCGTTTGCCTGAAATGGTGGCACGCGCAAACCGTGCGATTGGCCGTGACCGGATCATTGATACCGAATTCCCGGCCGAGGAAAAGTTTGATCACCTGCCCGCCCAGATATCGAAAAAAGGTTATTCGGCGTTTCTGGCCATTCAGGAAGGCTGCGACAAGTTCTGCACATTCTGTGTCGTGCCCTATACCCGTGGTGCGGAATATTCGCGCCCCGGTGCGGATGTGATCAACGAAGCCCGCCAGATCGTTGCCCAAGGGACCCGTGAGCTGACCCTTTTGGGGCAGAATGTGAATGCCTATCACGGCGAAGCGCCGAACGGGGGTGAATGGTCACTTGGCCGTTTGCTGCGCGAATTGGCCGAAATTGATGGGCTGGATCGTATTCGTTACACCACGTCCCATCCACGCGATGTTGATGACGATCTGATTTCGGCCCACCGTGATCTTGATAAACTGATGCCGTTTTTGCATCTGCCGGTACAGGCCGGATCGGACCGCGTGTTACAGGCAATGAACCGCAAACATGATGGCGCGGAGTATCGCGACGTTGTGGCAAGGTTGAAAGATGCCTGCCCGGATTTGGCGTTATCATCGGACTTTATCGTTGGATTCCCCGGCGAATCGGATAAGGATTTCGAAGACACGATGGATATCGTGCGCGATATTACCTTTATTCAGGCGTTCAGTTTTAAATACAGCCCGCGTCCGGGAACCCCGGCCTCGGCAATGGAATTGCAGGTGCCTGAAAAGGTCAAAACCGAACGGATTATGCGCCTTCAGGCCCTTCTGGCCGAGCAGCAGCTTGAATTCAACCGCAACTGCGTTGGCAAGGAAATGAATGTGCTGCTGGAACGGTTTGGCAAACGTGAAGGCCAGCTTGTTGGTAAAAGCCCCTATATGCAGCCGGTTCATGTCAGCGGATTGCCGGAATCGGCAATGGGCCGGATCGTGCGGTTGAAAATTACTGAAGCGCTGCCTAATTCCCTTGGTGGCGAACTGGTCGATACCCCGAAAAGCGACCAGAAATCTGAAAGGAACGTTGCGTGAGCGGCACTTCTGCGAAAACCACCAAACCAAAAGTCGCGACCAAAAAGCCCACACCGAAAAAGATCGCGACCAAAGACCAAGATAAAATTGAGTTTTCAGATAATGCGCTTGCGCAAATCCTTTATGGACCACAGGCCGAAAACCTGACCCGCCTTTCCGAAGGAACCGGGGTGCAGGTTTCAAGCCGTGGCTTGGTTGTGACCTTGACCGGTGACGCCCAAAAAGTTGCCCAAGCCAAAAAGGTTCTGGCACAGCTTTATGCGCGTCTGCGGGAAAAGGAAATTGATCTGATTGATGGTGAAACCGTCGATGGCGCGATCCGTTTGTCCGAGCCCGATGATGAAGATCCCTGGAACGGCCAGACCAAAGATATGTTTGGCGGATCACGCCTGACCATTCAGACCAAAAAACGCCGGATTTCGCCGCGTTCCAAGCGTCAAAAAGATTATGTCGAGGCGATCCTTGATAACGAACTGATCTTTGGCATTGGTCCGGCCGGTACGGGTAAGACCTATTTGGCGGTCGCCATGGCCGTGCAGGCCTTTATCCTTGGCCAGGTGGATCGCATTATCCTGTCGCGTCCGGCGGTCGAAGCCGGGGAACGGCTTGGTTTCTTGCCCGGTGATTTGAAAGACAAGGTCGATCCGTATCTGCGCCCGCTTTATGACGCCTTGCACGACACGCTTCCGGGCGATGTCGTGATCAAGCGCATGGAAAGTGGCGAGATCGAAGTCGCCCCGCTTGCCTTCATGCGCGGGAGGACGCTGGCGCATGCTTTTGTCATCCTTGATGAAGCCCAAAACACCACCCCGATGCAGATGAAGATGTTTCTGACCCGTTTGGGCGAAGGATCGCGGATGGTGATTACCGGTGATATGACGCAGGTCGATTTGCCCGACGGGACAAAATCGGGTTTGCGCGATGCACTTGAAACCATCGGGGACGTCAAAGGTGTTGCGACGATCAAGTTCGATCAGCGCGATATTGTCCGCCACCATTTGGTGACCAAGATCGTCCAGGCCTATGACGCGGCGGACGAGTTGCGCGAACGGCTGAAAAAAGGCTATCGCGGCAAAAAGGACGATGCCAACAAGGACACGGACAATGACGGCACCGCTTGATCTTGACCTGGATGTCGAAGCCGGTGCTTGGCAAAAGGCCGAAATTGACGCGATAGAAGCCGCCGTGATTGCCGCCCTTGATGGGGCGCTGGCCGATGGCGCGCTCTGGGATGAAAATGCCGTTCCAACCGATGGTACGGCTGATGAAGGCGACGGTGCGTCGCTTTTGTCTGTTGCCCCGGTGGTTGAAGTTGGCGTGCGGCTTTCTGATGATGCATCGGTGCAGATCCTTAACCGCGATTACCGCGATAAGGATAAACCAACCAATGTGTTGTCCTTTGCGGCCCTTGAAAGCGCGGATGATGCCGATGCCTTCATGATGGCACCTGATATGCCTTTGATGCTTGGTGATATTGTCATTGCGCGTGAAACATGTGCGCGCGAAGCGATCGAGCAGAACAAGTCTTTGAAAAATCATCTTGTTCATCTTGCTGTTCATGGCACGCTACATCTTGTCGGTTACGATCATATGGTTGATGATGAAGCCGAAGAGATGGAAGAACTTGAACGGCAAATTCTTGCGGGCCTCGGGATTGATGATCCCTATGCGCCGATTGAAGATGAACCGGTTTAGATGTACCGGTCCAAATACAGCGTTCGTTTGAATTAAAGGATGTCGAACCCGACCCATGAACGATACCAGTCAACGCGACGACGACCACGACAGTATGCGCCCTCGCACTGGCGAGGATACAAATCAGGACGCCGAAACAGGCTCCTTATGGGGTAATATGGCCTCGGCACTGGGGTTCAAGCGTGGCAAGTCCCGCAATGGCGAAGCATCGCTGAGCGATACGCTTGAAGAGCTCGCCGAGCGGACCGAAGAAGACGACGAGCCGGTTTCGCTCCACGAACGGTCCCTTTTTGAAAATATCATTGCCCTTCGAGACATGACGGCAGAAGACGTCATGATCCCGCGTGCCGATATCGTTGCGGTTGCCAAAACCATCGAACTTGAAGAACTGGTCGAGGTGATGGTCAAAAAGGCGCATTCACGTCTGCCGGTTTATGGCGATACGCTTGATGATATTGCCGGCATGGTTCACATCAAGGATGTGTTGGGATGTGTTGCAGCGGGACGGGAATTTAGTCTGCAGTCGCTGCTGCGCCGGGTCTTGTTTGTTTCCCCGGCGATCCGTGTTCTTGATCTTTTGTCAGAAATGCGGTTGTCACGCACGCATATGGCGCTTGTCGTTGATGAGTTTGGCGGCATTGATGGTCTGATCACGATTGAAGATCTGGTCGAAGAAATCGTTGGTGAGATTGATGACGAACACGACATTGATCAAACGCCCAAACTGATCCGTCTTTCAGATGGATGTTACATAGCCGATGCGCGCTATGAGGTCGAAGACCTTGAAGAAAAACTGTCCTTTGGCTTGCTTGACGAAGATGAAGACGAAGATATCGACACGCTTGGCGGGCTTGTCTTCTCGCTTGCCGGACGGGTTCCGGCCCGCGGCGAACTGATTGATCATCCAAGTGGCATCCAGTTTGAAGTGCTTGATGCTGATCCGCGCCGAATTCGCAGATTGCGCATTCATATGGTGCGTCAGGACACGCTAACCCCGACTGATGAACATAGTATTCAGGCAATTCAGGAAAAATTGGATGATTAAGACGGTGGCGACGCGTCTGGCCGGTCTTTCTGGCTGGCGCAGGCGTTTTGTCTGGTTGATCGCCGGGGCGCTTGCGGTGTTGGCGCTGCCGCCTTTCTTTTTTATCCCCGTTTTACCGGTCTGTTTTGCGATCCTGCTTTGGAGCCTTAAAGGTGTCCGGTGCAACAAGGGTGCATTGTCGGCAGGGTGGTGGTTTGGCACCGGACATTTTGCCGCCGGGTTTTACTGGATCAGTCATGCCTTTTTGGTTCAGCCGGAAATTTACGGCTGGATGATCCCGTTTGCCCTGCTTGGGCTGGGCGGCGGGTTGGCGATTTTTCCAATGTTGGCAGTCTGGGCAAGTTGGCGTTTGACCGATGGTCTGGTGCGCCGCGCGGTGTTGCTTTCTGTGTTCTGGGCGATCTCTGAATATTTGCGTGGCCATATCCTGACCGGGTTTCCTTGGAACTTGTTGGGTCATGTCTGGGCGATTGATCCAGCCCCGATGCAATTTGCATCCGTTGTCGGGGTCTATGGATTGTCATTCGTCACGGCATTGTTTGCGACCTTGCCCGCCGCTGTGATTTCGGGAAAACGCGGCCGGATTGCTGCCTTTTCCGGTGTGATGATTGTTGCCGTGCTTTGGGGGGGCGGGGCGTTGCGGTTGTCGCTTGTTGGCCCGGATGGGTCAGATGTTGCACTTTCTGAACTATCCCCGGACGTGCCGGTGGTTCAGGTGGTTCAGCCCAATATCGCGCAACGTGACAAGTGGCGCCCGGAATTGCAAAACCAACATTTCACCAAACTGATTGAAATGTCGCAGCGTCCTGACGAGATGAGCCCGGCCCAAAAACGTATTGTCATCTGGCCAGAAACCGCAGCGACCTTTTTTGTCGAAACCCAAACGACGGCCCGAATGCAGATGGCAGAGGCGTTGGGGCCGGACGATATCCTGATCACTGGCGCACCCAGAACCTATCCGCGTGATACGGACGAATACAAGGTGTGGAATTCCATTCAGGTGATTGATGCCAGTGGCGAGATTGTCGCGAGTTTTGATAAATTCCATCTGGTGCCGTTTGGCGAATATGTGCCGTTCCGATCCATTCTACCCCTACCCAAATTGACAGCCGGTGGGACGGATTTTTCAGCTGGTCCGGGGCCGCAGACCCTTTCGATCAATGGGATGCCCAGCTTTTCACCGCTGATTTGTTATGAGGTTATTTTCCCCGGTCGCGTTGCCGATGATGAAAATCGACCCGATTGGCTGTTGAATGTGACCAATGATGGTTGGTTTGGTGACAGTGCGGGCCCATATCAGCATATGGCAGCAGCACGTTTTCGCGCAGTCGAAGAAGGACTACCATTGGTGCGGGCGGCCTATACCGGTGTGTCGGTTTTCTTTGATCCTTACGGGCGTAAACTGGCCGACCTGCCCTTAAGAACAAGGGGGGTGATGGTTCACCCCCTTTTGAGTGATAAAAACCATACTACAGTATATTATTTGTGGCGGGATATTCTATTTTACGGTATTGTTACCTTCTTCGCCGTTCTCGTTATGGGATATAATCGGGTGTCAAAATCCCTCTAGGCGGCTGTGAAACGCACCAAACCGTCCAGAGATTGTCCCATCTCAATAAGGACGGGTAGGTCGGAGTGAGAGAAGGAACAACTTTATGTCGCCCAAGGATGAAAGCACGATGGTGAAAAACACACGTGGTCGTGGCCGTGGCCGGACTGCAAGTGGCAAACCAAATCCTGTCGATATACATGTTGGCGCGCGTGTGCGCCTGCGCCGAACCCTGCTTGGCCTGAGCCAGGAAAAACTGGGTGAAGCAATTGGCCTGACGTTCCAGCAAGTCCAGAAATATGAACGTGGTGCCAACCGTGTTGGTGCATCGCGTCTTTATGATTTATCGCGTGTTCTTGAAGTACCGGTATCGTTCTTCTTTGACGATATGCCTGACGAAATTTCGTCCAAATCGGTCCATGAACGCCGCGAAATGTCCGAAAGCCCGGACCCGTTTGACAATGATCCGATGAATAGACGCGAAACGCTTGAACTGGTGCGCGCCTATTACCGGATTACCGATCCCAATCAGCGCAAGAAAATCTTTGAACTGGTCAAGTCAATGGGTGCTTTGCAAGCAACTGATTCCGATCAGAAATAAATTTCCTGTGCAGCAGGTTTATGAAAGGCGCATTTCGCATGTTTCGAAATGCGTCTTTTCTTTTGGCGCAACATGGCCGCCAAGCTATGCAGTTTGTTGGTTACGATTTTGCGTCGATGATGCTTGACCTTCAAATTGTGATCAGGCAAAAGCGTCATGCAGTTTGAAACATAGCTGCATCATGTGGACGGATTTGGACCGCTTGCCACCACACAAAAAAAGGCTAAGTGGGCGCTATCGATACATCAGAATGTATCGGGAGCCCTCCGGTCCAGTTTTGGAAACCCATTACCGGAGAAGGTCTTACATGTCTCTTTCCGAATATCTTTTTACCAGTGAATCCGTCTCGGAAGGTCATCCGGACAAAGTCTGTGACCGCATTTCCGATTCCATTGTTGATGCATTCCTTGCTGCGGATGAAGATTCGCGCGTTGCTGTTGAAACGCTTGCGACCACCAACCGTGTGGTTCTTGCCGGTGAAGTTCGTGGCCCTGAAAGCGTGACCAAAGAGGTCATGATCGAAATGGCGCGTGAAGCCATCCGCGCAATTGGTTACGAGCAGGAAGGCTTCCATTGGAAGACTGCCGAAATCGAATGCCATGTGCATGAACAGTCTGCTGATATCGCGCAGGGCGTTGATTCTGCTGGCGAAAAAGACCTCGGTGCTGGCGACCAAGGCATTATGTTTGGTTACGCATGTAACGAAACCGATGAATTGATGCCTGCCCCAATTCAGTTCTCGCACCGTATTCTGCGCGCAATGGCTGAAGACCGTCATTCTGGCAAATCTGCCCAGTTTGGTCCGGATGCCAAAAGCCAAGTCACACTGCGCTATGTCAATGGTAAGCCGGTTGGCGCGACGTCGGTCGTTGTTTCGACCCAGCATGCTGATGGCCTGAGCCAGGACGATGTTCGTGCGCTGGTTCTGCCGTATATCGAATCGGCGCTGCCAGAAGGCTGGTTGCCGTCGGAAGATGAGATTTACATCAACCCGACCGGACGTTTTGTCATCGGGGGTCCCGATGGGGATGCTGGTCTGACCGGCCGCAAGATCATTGTTGATACCTATGGCGGTGCCGCACCACACGGTGGTGGTGCATTCTCTGGTAAAGACCCGACCAAGGTTGACCGTTCGGCTGCTTATGCTGCGCGTTATCTTGCGAAAAACGTGGTTGCAGCCGGTCTTGCAGAACGTTGCACCATTCAGGTGGCGTATGCGATTGGCGTTTCCAAGCCGTTGGCGTTGTATGTCAACAATCACGGCACGGGCAATGTTGATGAAGTAAAACTTGGCGGTGTTCTGCGTCAGTTGATGGATCTTAGCCCGCGCGGCATCCGTGAACATCTTTCGCTGTGCCGTCCGATCTATGTCCCGTCCTCAGCTTATGGCCACTTTGGCCGTCAGCCGCAGGAAGACGGTCACTTCTCTTGGGAACGTGCCGATCTTGTTGGTGAACTGAAATCGGCATTCGGCGCCTGATCTAAGGCAGCTGCATTGCAAAAGTGCGATTTGCCAAAGTCGCATGACGTGATATGAGGCGGGCGGCCCTGAAATATTGGGCCGCCCGTTTTGATTTTGTGGGCATGGCCATCCCGTTGGCGATGCCGCAATGACTGATTTTTTCCCGACCCAGACCGGCTGATACGACCATGCGCAACAAAGACCGCCCGATTCCAACACCTGATCGTCCGAACTTTTATGGCCGCCGCGGCAGCCGGCCGCTGAAAGATTCGAGAAAGGCGCTGGTAGATGCCATGATGCCCAGCATCGGGATCAGCTATCCTGATGTCGAAGGTGTCGATCCCAACAGCTATTTCGATGGCAAACCTGATCAGGTGTGGCTTGAGATTGGCTTTGGTGGTGGAGAACATCTTGCGGGTCAGGCCGAAGCCAATCCAAATATTGGAATAATTGGTGCAGAACCGTTCATGGATGGTGTCGGCAGCCTGATGCGTCACCTCAATGAACGCAATCTGACCAATGTCCGGGTGGTTGCTGATGACTCGCGTCCGTTGCTCTATAAGTTGGTTGATGCCTGCTTTGATCGCGCGTTTCTGTTGTTTCCCGATCCTTGGCCGAAAAAGCGCCATTCTGAACGCCGCTTTATCGGGCCAAAGAACCTTGCCTTGCTTGCCCGCATTCTAAAAGACGGGGCCGAGTTCCGGGTGGCCAGTGATGATATGCAATATATCTCCTGGACCTTGCAGCATATGCACAACCATCCTGATTTCGAATGGCTGGCCGAAGGGCCCGATGATTGGCGCCTGCCGCCAGCCGACTGGGTTAAAACCCGCTATGAGCAAAAGGCGCTGGGTCAGGGCAAGAAATGTAATTATCTCCGCTTCCGCCGTAAGCCGCGTCAGCCCTGATTGCCCGTTCAAACCGGTTTGACTGGTTTGGGCCGGGGAGTCGGTGGGGTTGAGCCGTTTTGCGCAATATGATCCTTAAATCCGATGGTTCAGGGCAGCCGTGCGATCAGGGCATGGCTTGCAATCGCGGTTTAAGGGTTGCTTTATCGTTTCGTGAAGACTTCAGTCGATTGAGGCGCGTTGTCGCGATCCTTTGAGCTTTAAGGCGCATGGCCTTTGCCAATATCGGCGGATTAACACCAGAAAACCAATGCTTTGCCTATGGCGGCGAGTTCCCGGATCAGAAATGTGGTTTGCGCATTCACGCCGAGATTTGCCGCGTAAGGCAAGGTGAAGTGATCAGGATTGCTGTCTTGTGCAGAATCCTTGGGTTGAATGGCTTGCATCGCCTGTATCCCGACTTGATTTCTGCGCAAACCGACTGTATAAAGCGGCCAAGCTTTTTGTAAATTCTGACAAAGAGTGGGCCTTGCGCCCGCTCTTTTGTGCTTTTTGGGGTATGGCATCGCTACATGGCTGAGCTGATTGGACAAATGTTAAGAGACCCTTTGATGGCGAAAGTCACGGCGATTATCGAGCCGTCGATCAACGCGCTGGGTTTTGAACTGGTCCGTGTTTCCATGACGGGACAGGACCATAATATCCTGCAAATCATGGCAGATCGCCCGGGCGCGAAAGGCAGCATCAACGTTACTGAATGCGCCGAAATCAGCCGTACGGTTTCTGCCCTTATGGATGTCGAGGACCCGATTTCAGGTGCCTATCACCTTGAAGTCAGTTCCCCGGGGATCGACCGCCCGCTGACCCGTGCTACGCATTTCGATGTGTGGAAGGGTTTCGAGGCAAAGGTCGAACTGGTGATGGCTATTAATGGCCGTCGCCGTTTCAGCGGTTTGCTGGATGGGATTGAAGATAGTGCGGTCGCCCTGATTGTTGATGGCGAACGCGTCTTGTTGCCGCTGGCCGATATCGCAAAGTCGAAATTGGTTCTGACGGATGAATTGATCGCGCACGTCACCGGTGAACGCCGCGCTGACGATAACGCAGAATAGAGGTTGGATATGGAAGCCACTTCGGGAATGCCGCGGCCGGAACTTTTGCAGGTCGCTGATGCCGTTGCCCGTGAAAAGGGCATTGATCGTGACGAGGTTCTTGGCGCGATGGAACAGGCCATCCAGAAGGCTGGCCGTTCCAGATATGGTCATGAGCATGATATTCGTGCCCATATTGATCGTAAAACCGGTGAGATCAAACTCGCACGTTTTGTCGAAGTTACGGATGAAATCGAAAACGATTTTACCCAGATGTCACTCGAACAGGCGCGTATTCGCAACGAAAACATCAATCTTGGTGAATTCCTGATTGATCCGCTGCCGCCGATTGACTTTGGTCGTATTGCTGCCCAGACCGCCAAACAGGTCATCGTTCAGAAGGTTCGCGACGCAGAGCGTGAACGTCAGTTCGAAGAATATAAAGACCGTGCAGATGAAGTCATCAATGGCGTCGTCAAACGTGTCGAGTTTGGCAACGTTCTGGTCGATATCGGCCGTGCAGAAGCCATTCTGCGCCGTGAAGAACTGATCCCGCGCGAAACCGTGCGTCAGGGTGATCGCGTTCGTGCGTTTATCCTTGATGTCCGTCGTGAACAGCGTGGCCCGCAGATCTTCCTGTCGCGTACCCATCCGACCTTCATGGCAAAACTGTTTGCCCAGGAAGTTCCGGAAATTTACGACGGCATTATCGAGATCAAATCGGTTGCCCGTGATCCGGGTTCGCGCGCCAAAATTTCGGTTCTGTCTTCGGATACCTCGATTGACCCGGTCGGTGCCTGTGTCGGTATGCGTGGTTCACGCGTACAGGCCGTTGTTGCCGAACTTCAGGGCGAAAAAATCGACATCATCCAGTGGTCGGAAGACCCGGCAACCTTTGTTGTGAACGCATTGGCTCCGGCTGAAGTCACCAAGGTTGTGATTGATGAAGAAACCAACCGTATCGAAGTTGTTGTTCCAGACGATCAGCTGAGCCTGGCCATTGGCCGTCGTGGCCAGAATGTCCGTTTGGCATCCCAGCTGACCGGGTGGGATATCGACATTCTGACCGAAGAAGACGAAAGCGAACGTCGTCAGGAAGAATCACGCAAGCGCGCGGAAATGTTCATTACCGCCCTTGATGTTGACGAAGTTGTTGCACATCTTCTGGTCGCCGAAGGCTTCACCTCGATCGAGGAAGTCGGTTATGTGCCGCTGGCCGAACTGGCTGAAATCGAAGGTTTCGAAGAAGAAATCGCCGAAGAGCTGCGCACCCGTGCACGCAACTTCCTGTCGGAAGAAGCCGAACGTCTTCAGACGCGTCGTGAAGAACTTAAGGTTGCTGATGATCTGGTCGAATTTAACGGCCTGTCGTTGGGTGTCGTTGTTCGCCTTGGCGAGAACGAGGTCAAAAACCTTGAAGACTTCGCCGATCTGGCAAGTGACGAGCTGATCGAATATGTCGGTGATGCCGACAACATGACCATGGATCAGGCCAACGACCTGATTATGGCAGCCCGTCGCAAGCTTGGCTGGTTCGAAGGTCTTGAAGAAGAGACCGAAGAAGCAGCTGAAGACGCGGTCGAAGGCGAAGAGGCTTAAGGCCGATCGGAGGACACCATGTCGCACCGTAAAGGCGACAAGGTAGCCGAGGTTCCGGAACGCCGGTGCATTGTCACCGGCGAGGTCCGGAATAAGGAAGATCTTCTTAGGGTTGTAATCGGACCGGATGGTTCGGTTGTTCCCGATCTTGAAGAACGGCTACCGGGGCGGGGATTATGGTTGTGCCCGTCGCGGGATGTGGTAAATACCGCCTGTGCAAAGAATACCTTTGCCCGGGCGGCACGGCAAAAAGTCGTGATCGACCCCGCGCTTGCTGACCGGATCGAGCAGCTGCTCACGCAGAAATGTCTTGATCTGCTGTCGCTTGCGCGACGTGCCGGTCAAGCCGTTGCCGGTTTCGAAAAAGTCCGGGCCCAAATAACTGAGGGCGCGGCAATGATATTGGCAGCACGCGATGGTGCTGCAGACGGAAAATCCAAGATCGAGGCCAAGGCCCGGTATCTGCCGATTTATTCCGTTCTGGATGCTGCTGAACTCGGCGCGGCTTTTGGTCGTGAAAAAGCAGTACATGTGGCCGTTGCGCCAGGAGGTCTGGCCACGCGGCTGGGTCGTTCCTTGACGCGGCTTGAAGGATTTCGCGCAGTCTGAGATCAGACATGCGCCGGACGGACAGGACAGGATCGGCATATAGGCTTGATCCCGCAGGAAATGAGGAAGTTGGACGGATTATGAGTGATCGCGATCAGGAGAAGAAACCGCTGAGCCTCAACAGATCGAAACTTGAATTGAGCAAGACGGTCGAGGCAGGGCAGGTTCGCCAAAACTTCTCGCATGGACGGTCAAAATCTGTGACCGTCGAAGTGCGTAAGAAGCGTACATTCGAAAAAAACGAATCCGGTCGCTTCCGTGAAGTGAAAAAGGATCTCGTTGCCGAGCAGGCAGCGGTAGAAGTACCAGCACCGGAAGCAAAGCCGGAGCCGGTTGAAAAGCCGAAGCCGAAACCGCGTCCGGTTGTTGAAGATCATGGCAACCTGACTGACGGCGAACGCGCTGCACGTATGGCTGCTTTGAAGGCTGCTGAAGAGCGCCGCAAGCAGGACGAAGCAGCTGCTGAAGTCCGTGCCCGCGAAGACGCTGCACGCAAAGTCGAAGAAGACGCCCGCAAAGCAGAAGAAGCAAAAGTTGCTGAAGCTGCCAAGCAGGACGAAGCACCGGCCAAGGATGATTCTGAATCCATGTCGGTTGAAGAAGTCGAGAAAAAGCTCGCTGCTTCAACGGCAAAGGGCAAACCGTCCAAGCCAAAACCGGTTTCCAAACCGAAAGCTGTCGAGAACGTCATTCAGGGTGAACCAGCCGAACCGCTGGTCCCGGAAGAACGTCGTCGTACAGCACCGGCTGATGCGAAAGCAAAAAGCCGTAAGGAAATCGACGAAGAAACAGCGCGTCTTGCTGCGCGCAAGCGCGCCGAAGAGGAAGCAAATGGTGCCGCACGTGCCAAGACCAACGATGGTCGCCGTCGCGGCAAGCTTTCGATCAATAATGCAATGAGTGGTGATGAAGGTGGCCGTCGTCGTTCGATGGCATCGATCAAGCGCCAGCAGGCAAAGGCAAAGGCCCGTGCACAGGGTCCGCAGAAGCCAAAAGAAAAAATCGTACGTGATGTCATCATTCCTGACGTAATTACCGTTCAGGAACTGGCCAACCGTATGGCGGAACGTGCAGCTGACGTGATCAAATCTTTGATGAGCATGGGCGTTATGGCGACCATCAACCAAAGCCTTGATCCTGATACCGCACAGCTTGTTGTCGAAGAATTCGGCCATAACATGCGCCGCGTTTCGGATGCCGATGTTGAAGAAGCACTGGTAACCGCAGACGACAATGACGAGCAGCTGATTGCCCGTCCGCCAGTCGTGACCGTTATGGGCCACGTTGACCATGGTAAAACATCCCTGCTTGATGCCTTGCGTGCAACGGATGTTGCCGGTGGCGAAGCCGGTGGTATCACCCAGCATATCGGTGCCTATCAGGTCACCATGGCAACCGGTGCAAAGATCACCTTTATCGATACACCGGGCCACGCCGCATTTACCGAAATGCGTTCGCGCGGTGCGAAAGTTACCGATATCGTGATTTTGGTTGTTGCCGCCGATGACTCGGTCATGCCACAGACGATTGAGGCCATCAGCCATGCCAAGGCAGCTGGTGTTCCAATGATCGTTGCGATCAACAAAATCGACAAACCGGGTGCAGATGTAACCCGGGTTAAAACCCAGCTGCTTCAGCATGAAGTCGTGGTCGAAGAAATGGGCGGCGACGTCCAGGCTGTTGAGGTTTCTGCCAAACAGCGTATCGGCCTGACCGAACTTGAAGAAGCAATCTTGCTGCAGGCCGAGGTTCTTGACCTTAAAGCCAACCCGCAGCGTGTTGCCGATGGTGTGGTTGTTGAAGCCCGCATGGAAAAAGGCCGCGGTCCGGTTGCGACCGTTCTGGTTCAGCGCGGAACCCTGAAAACCGGTGATATCTTTGTCACGGGTGCAGAATGGGGCCGTGTTCGTGCTCTGGTCGATGACCACGGCAACCGTGTTACGGATGCTATTCCGGGTGTACCGGTCGAAGTTACCGGCCTGAACGGTGTTCCGTCTGCAGGTGATGACTTCGTGGTTGTCGAAACCGAAGCCAAAGCCCGTGAAGTTTCGGACTTCCGTCAGCGCCGCATTCGTGAAACTCAGGCTGCTGCGATGAAAAAATCCGCGCTTGAGAACATGTTTGCTCAGAGCGGCGAAGTTAAAGAACTTCCGATCGTCATCAAAGGTGACGTGCAGGGGTCGGTCGAAGCTCTTATCGGGACCTTGCAGAAGCTTGGAAACGAAGAAGTTTCGGTACGTGTTCTGCATAGTGGTGTTGGTGGTATCAACGAATCTGACGTGACGCTGGCCCGTGCATCCAATGCACTGATCATCGGCTTTAACGTGCGTGCAAACCAGCAGGCCCGTGAACAGTCCCGCCGCGACAACGTTGATATTCGCTACTACTCGATTATCTATGATGTAGCTGATGACATTAAACAGATGCTGTCGGGCATGCTGTCGCCGGAAGTTCGCGAGAAATTCCTCGGCTACGCAGAAATCCGCGATCTGTTCACCATCTCTGGCAACAAGATTGCTGGTTGTATGGTTACCGAAGGTACCGTCAAGCGCGGTGCCGGTGTCCGACTGCTGCGTGATAACGTCGTTATTCACTCTGGTGAACTGTCGACCCTGCGTCGCTTCAAGGACGAAGTTAAAGACGTCCGCGAAGGTTACGAATGTGGTATGTCGTTCGCCAAATATAACGACCTTCAGGTCGGCGATATGATTGAGTGCTTCGAGAACGAGGAAATCGCCGTCGAACTGTAAGGCGGTGAGGATCTGAAATGGCGAAGCAACCAGCCAAAGCACCTAGTCAGCGACAGCTCCGAGTGGCGGAAGAAATCCGCCAGGCGCTGTCGCGGGCGTTGGAGCGTGGAGACATTTACGACCCGGAACTGACGCGCCGCCCGGTAACCATTACGGGTGTCAGTCTTTCTCCGGATATGCGCAATGCTATGGTATCCTTCACTCCGCTTGGGGGTGGTGAGGCCGAGACGTCGCTTAAGGCGTTGACGCGTCAAAAAGGACACCTGCGCAACCATGTGGCCCATACGGTTCACATGAAATATGTGCCGGCATTGCGATTTGTCGAAGACAAAAGTTTTGACGTCGCCGATCATCTGGGCTCCTTGTTACGTGATCCGCACGTTGCACAGGACCTTGTGGACGGTGAAACGGACAAAACCGGAAATGAGGACGACTGATGGCGCGTCGCCGTCGCGGTATAAGCATTCATGGCTGGCTGGCGGTCGACAAGCCTCTGGAGATCACGTCATCGACGGTGGTCAATCAGGTGCGTCGTCTTCTGGATGCCAACAAAGCCGGACATGGCGGAACACTTGATCCGCTGGCTTCTGGTGTACTGCCAATTGCCTTTGGCGAAGCAACCAAAACGGTTGCCTATGTCATGGATGGCAGCAAAAGTTATCGTGTAACGCTGAAATTCGGCGAAGCACGCAGCACGGATGATGCAGAAGGCGAGGTTATCGAAACCTCCGAGCATCGTCCGAGCGCAGACGAAATCAAGGCCGTGCTGAATGAATTCATTGGTGAAATTCAGCAGGTGCCGCCAAAGTTTTCGGCAATCAAGGTCAATGGCAAACGTGCCTATGATCTTGCGCGCCGCGATGAAGAGGTGGTGTTAAAACCACGTCCGATTCTGATCAAGGATCTTCGACTGGTCGACATGCCAGATCGTGACCATGCCGTGTTCGATGTTGTATCGGGCAAAGGGGCATATATGCGATCTTTGGCGCGCGATATCGCGCTGCGCCTTGGCACTGTTGGCTATATCGCTGCGCTTCGCCGAACTTCGGCGGGGCCGTTTTCGGAGGAAAACGCCATCCGCTTGCAAGATTTGCTTGAGATGGACCCCGAAGAGGTGATGAAGAAACTGCTTCCGGTTGAGACCGCGCTGGACGACATCCCGGCGCTGGCCCTGACCGAAGTCGAGGCGCAACGCCTTTCCTCTGGCCAGTCCGTTGGACTGTTGGCAGTGGCAAAGCGCAATGCCCTTGAAACACCCGTCGTGCAGGACGAAATCGTCTGTGCCATGCTCCACGACCGCGCTATCGCGTTGGCGGAGATTAATGGTGGCGAGATCCGGCCTGTACGTGTTTTTAATCTCTAAAGGCGAAAGGATGCCTGATGTCGATTACTGCTGAACGCAAAGCTGAGTTGATCAAAGAATACGCTCAGAAAGATGGTGACACCGGTTCCCCCGAAGTACAGGTTTCAATCCTGACCGAACGGATCAAGAACCTCACCGAGCACATGAAAGAACACAAGCACGACTTCCATAGCCGTCGTGGTCTTCTTATGATGGTTGGTCAGCGTCGCCGCCTGCTGAAGTATCTGCAGCGCAAAGACCAGTCGCGTTACGAGAGCGTCATTGAACGCCTCGGTATTCGCCGCTGATTTCAAACTGCGGCGGGGGGTGACCTCCGCCGTCGTTTTTTTATTGTTTCGGTGGCTCGAAACACGAGAAGCAGGGTCGGATGGGCCGACCCAATGCTTGCGCCGGACCCATTAATTATGAAGCTGTTATGAAAGCCTCATAATTAATGTGTTCGGAACTCGTGTAGTATCTCGGGTCCGCCAGAGGTTTGTAAGAGGAAGAGAAAATAATGTTTAATGTCGTCCGTAAGGAAATGCAGTGGGGCAATGCCAAACTGACCCTTGAAACCGGTAAAATTGCCCGTCAGGCTGATGGTGCGGTTAAGGTCACCCTTGGTGAAACCGTTGTTCTTTGTACCGCTGTTGGCGCCAAGCAGCCGCGCCCGGATGTCGACTTTTTCCCGCTGACCGTGAACTATCAGGAAAAAGCATTTGCCGCTGGCAAAATCCCGGGTGGTTTCTTCAAGCGTGAAGGCCGTCCGTCAGAAAAAGAAACCCTTGTTTCGCGTCTGATCGACCGTCCGATCCGCCCGCTGTTCCACCCGCTTTATCGCAATGACACCCAGATCGTTTGTACCGTTCTGTCGCATGACATGGAAAACGATCCGGACGTGGTTGCCATGATTGGTACCTCGGCGGCTCTGACCATTTCCGGTCTTCCGTTCCTTGGCCCGATTGGTGCTGCGCGCGTTGGGTACAAAGATGGTGAATTCCTTCTGAACCCGACCCCGGAAGCAATCAAGGAAGGCGATCTTGATCTTGTTGTTGCGGGTACCCGCGATGGCGTGATGATGGTTGAGTCCGAAGCATCCGAGCTGTCAGAAGACATCATGCTTGCTGCTGTTAAATTCGGCCATGAACAGTTCCAGGGCGTTCTCGACCTGATCATTGATCTGGCAGAAGATGCAGCCAAAGAGCCGCGTGCTATTGCTGAATTGCCAGAAGGCTATGATGCGCTGGTCGCAAAAGTTGCCGGTCTTGGTACCGACGTTCTGACCAAGGCATATGCCAATGTTGTTAAACAGGAGCGTTCAGCTGCTGTTTCTGCTGCCAAATCAGAAATCGTCGAGAAACTCGGCGATGACGTTTCTGATGGGCTTAAAGGCAAAGTTTCCTCGATCATTAAAGATCTGGAAAAAGACATCGTTCGTGGCGCGATCCTGAAAACCGGCACCCGTATTGACGGCCGTACCGGCGCAGACGTTCGCCCGATCCTTGGCGAAGTTTCGGTTCTGCCGCGTTCGCACGGTTCTTCGATCTTCACCCGTGGTGAAACGCAGGCACTGGCTGTTGTTACCCTTGGTACCGGTCAGGACGAGCAGATCGTTGACGCGCTTGACGGTGAATACCGTGAAAGCTTCATGCTGCATTACAACTTCCCTCCTTACTCGGTTGGTGAAGCTGGCCGTATGGGTTCACCGGGACGTCGTGAAATCGGTCACGGTAAACTTGCATGGCGCGCCCTGCATCCGTTGATGCCGACCAAAGATGCATTCCCGTACACCACCCGTATCGTGTCGGAAGTAACCGAATCTAACGGTTCGTCCTCTATGGCAACCGTTTGCGCAAGTTCGCTTGCCATGATGGATGCAGGTGTTCCGCTGGTACGTCCGGTTGCGGGTATCGCAATGGGCCTGATCAAAGAAGCAGACGACTTTGCCGTTCTTTCAGACATCATGGGTGATGAAGATCACCTTGGTGACATGGACTTCAAAGTTGCGGGTACCGAGAATGGTATCACCTCGCTTCAGATGGACATCAAGATCACTTCGGTGACCGCAGAGATCATGCAGATTGCATTGAAACAGGCACGTGACGGCCGTCTGCACATCCTTGGCGAAATGTCCAAAGCACTTCCGGAAGCACGTGGTGAAGTTTCGGGCAATGCTCCGACCATCACCCAGTTCTCGATCCCGAAAGACAAAATTCGTGATGTCATCGGTTCGGGCGGTAAGGTCATTCGCGAAATCTGCGAAGAAACCGGCGCAAAAGTCGACATCGAAGACGATGGTTCGATCACTGTTGCACATACCGATGGTGCAAAAGGCAAGCAGGCTGTGGATTGGATCAAATCCATCGTTGCGGAACCTGAATTGAATCATATCTATGATGGTAAGGTCGTTAAGGCTGTTGATTTCGGTGCGTTCGTAAACTTCTTCGGCGCCCGCGACGGTCTTGTTCACATCTCCGAACTGGCACCCGAGCGTGTCAAACAGGTTTCGGATATCGTGAAAGAAGGCGATCAGGTTAAAGTCAAAGTCATCGGTTTCGATGACCGTGGCAAAATTAAACTGTCGATGAAACGTGTCGACCAGGAAACCGGTGCTGATCTCGAAGAAGGCAGCGCCGAATAAGCAAACGGGATGCCGGACGACGATAAAAACACGACGTCGTCCGGCAGACTGAGCGGTGCCTAGGTATCGCTGGCTAATTGCCGAATGGGAGAGACGAACTTGAAAGCCCTTAATCCGCTCGTCATGTCGGGTAAAGAAGTCTTGCCAGTTATTGAAGGTGGCAAAGGCGTCGCTGTATCGACGGGTAAAAGCTCCGGCGCATGGGCTGCTGCCGGCGGTATCGGGACGTTTTCCGCCGTGAATGCCGACTCGTATGACGAGAATGGCAACATGGTTCCGATCGAATATGCAGGGAAAACCCGCGGTGACCGCCATCAGGAACTGATTGCGTACGGTATCCGTGGTGGTATTGCACAGGCTCAGATCGCACATGAAATGCGCAACGGCGAAGGCCGTTTGCATATGAACGTATTGTGGGAAATGGGCGGTGCTGAACCGATCCTTGAAGGCGTTCTTGAAGGGGCCAAGGGCCTTGTTCACGGGGTCACCTGTGGTGCAGGCATGCCTTACAAGATTGCCCAGATTTCAGCGCATTATGGCGTTCATTACTATCCAATCGTTTCATCAGCCCGTGCTTTCCGCGCATTGTGGCTGCGGTCTTATAAAAAGACCCCGGAATGGCTGGGCGGTGTGGTCTATGAAGATCCATGGCGTGCGGGTGGCCATAATGGCCTTTCGAATTCCGAAGACCCGTTGGTCCCGGAAGATCCGTTCCCGCGTGTCCGTGATCTGCGTACATACATGAATTCGGTTGGTCTTAATCATGTGCCAATCATTATGGCTGGCGGTGTCTGGTTCCTGCGTGATTTTGAAGACTGGATCGACAATCCAGAAGTTGCCCCGGTGGCCTTCCAGTTCGGTACACGTCCGCTTCTGACCAAGGAAAGCGAGATTTCCGACGAATGGAAACAGCGCCTGACCAGCTTGCAGGATGGCGACGTATCGCTGCATAAATTCAGCCCGACGGGTTTCTATAGCTCGGCTGTGCGCAATTCGTTTCTTGAAGACTTGCATCAGCGTTCAGATCGTCAGGTCCGCTATTCGCGTACTGCCGAAGCCGATTTGCATGTGGGTATCCCGCTGGGCCGTCGTGGTCGTCCGATCTATGTTCGTGAAGACGATGCCGACAAGGTACGTGCGTGGATTGATGCCGGTTATACCGAAGGCATGCCGACCCCGGACGACACCATGGTGTTTGTCACCCCGGAAAGCGCATTGACGGTCAAAAAAGACCAGATCGATTGTATGGGGTGCCTGTCGCAGTGCCAGTTCTCTAACTGGGAACAGCATAGCGGAACCACCGGCAAGCGTGCTGATCCGCGTTCTTTCTGTATTCAGAAAACGCTTCAGAACATTGCCCACGGTGCCGCGGTTGAGAACGAGCTGATGTTTGCAGGCCACAATGCCTACAAATTTGGTGAAGACCCGTTCTATGCCAATGGCAATATTCCGACGGTCAAGGAACTTGTCGATCGCATCATGGTCGGCGATTAAGCCCAAACGCGGCATACAGATTTTAGAAAAAGGGTCGGTTCTTACCGGCCCTTTTTGTTTGTTTTGAACAATTGTCGTTCTTCTGATTGGAGTTGATCAAAATCAAAGAATGGCCTGTAGGTGTTGTCTAATCTATTCGGAGATTTAAAAGGGGCGCCAATTTTTGGCCCGATTGGAATTGAAGGGCAAGCTTATGGGATACACGTCGCGTCCATATACCAACGTGCTGAACAGGCTTAAAGAAGCCGGTTTACGCCCGACACGCCAACGTTTGGCACTGGCGCGGTTGCTGTTTGAAGACGGCCATCGTCACATCACCGCCGAACAGCTTCATTCCCAGGCCATGACCAACAATATCAAGGTCTCCTTGGCGACGGTCTATAACACGCTGCACCAATTCACGGATGCCCGGTTGCTGAATGAAATCGTGATTGATTCCGGCCGGTCCTATTTCGATACCAACACCGTGCCGCATTATCATTTTTATTGCGAAGAAGACGGCATGCTTTCCGATATTCCGGCCGAAACCGTGCAAATTGCCGGTATTCCCAACATCCCCACCGGGACTGAATTGGCATCGGTCGATCTTGTCTTTCGTCTGCGTCGCAAGCGTGCAGCACAGGATGCTGCTTAAAGATCGCTGTAACCAATCCGCTAACAGGTTGGTGCGTAACAGACTGATGAAATCAGACGGCAGGTTGGTGCAAATTGCCCTTCCCTAGGTTGACGGCGGCGGATTTCACGACACATAAGAAGGCGACAGGACCTTGTGGTTTTGTCGCCTTTTTCTGACGTCTTTCACCAGCACCGAGACATGCTGTGTGAACAATAATAAAGGACAGCGCACATGGCGCTTAAGGGAACGCGTACCGAGCAAAATCTACGCGCGGCTTTTGCCGCCGAAGCCCAAACCAATCGTCGTTATCTTTATTTTGCCCAGCAGGCAGATATCGAAGGCCAGGCTGAAGCCGCCGAGCTGTTTCGCACCGCTGCCGAGGCCGAAACGGGCCATGCCTTTGGCCATCTGGAATTTCTCGAAACGGTCGGTGACCCGGTCACCGGCAAGGCGCTTGGCACGACCAAGCTTAACCTTGAAGCCGCGATTGCACTGGAAAAGAATGAGGCCGAGGCAAGCTATCCGGATATGGCCCGCATTGCCCGTGAAGAGGGACTTGAAGACGTTGCCGCATGGTTTGAAAGCCTGGCACGCGTCGAAGCCGCCCATGCGGATCGCATTGACCGTCTGTTATCCCAGATGACGGGAAAATCAAGCTGATCGAATGGTTTTCGCATCGCTAAAACGTGATTTGTCATTTGGTCCGGAACTGTCGATTTTTGGCCCCAGACCATCCAGTTAACCCATTCCCGGATCCAAAGATGTTTGTTGTTTCGCTAAGTTATAAAGTGCCGCTTGAACAGGTTGATGCCCATATTGAAGGTCATATCAGTTGGCTGAAAGCAGGCTATGCCAACGGGATGTTTCTGGCATCCGGGCGCAAAGTTCCGCGCGATGGCGGGGTGATTTTGGCCAAAGGTAATCGCAAAGACCTTGAAGCCGAACTGACCAATGATCCGTTCCATCAACATGATCTGGCCGATTACACCATTACCGAATTTGATCCGGTCATGGTCGCAGACGGACTTGAAGCGCTGCAGGGTTAAACAGATCATCTGATCGAAAAAGGAAAGGGGGTGCAAACGATTGCGCCCCCTTTTACTTATCCATCGATTAAAAGCGTGTTGGATGAATTATCTTTAAGTGCCACACCCGAAAGCCCCAATTTTCGGGCTTCGATCATAAGATAGGCGATCTTTTCAGCCGCCTTTTTCGGGTCAAGTCCGGCAGGCCGGATATTTGAAACACAATTTCGATCTGCATTTGATCGGCCGCGCTTTGGTCCCCATGTCAGATAGGCACCAAGCGAATCGGCACTTGAAAGACCGGGACGCTCCCCGATCAGCATGACGGTAAGCTTTGCCCCAAGTGCGGACCCGATTTCATCGCCCAATCCGACGCGGGACTGGGTGGCCAGCGTGGTCGGGGCGACCGACCAACTGTCGCCCAATCGATCAAGGATCATGGAAAGCGTTTCTGCACCATGATCCTGCGTCGCACGGGCGGACAATCCATCGGCCAGAATGAAGGCGACGTCATAGTTCTGCTTGTGCTGAGCCAAAGCGTCATATGACGCATCATCAAGCAACCGGCCAAGGTCGGGGCGTTGTAAATAGGTCGCCCGATCCGGCGCGGCGGAATGGACATCAATTATCGGATGGTCAAGTGTGCCAAGCTTTGCCCGGACGGCATCAGCGTCAAACGCCATATGAACCGAATCCCGTGCCCGTGCGTGGGCCATCTGGAATTCAAGCAAGCGTTCGGTCGGCAATCCATCCCCGACCCGGCCAAGGCCAATACGCGCATCGGTATGCACACGAAGCGCGTTCCATGGATCAAGGCCAGTTGGGGTTTTCTTAAAGATCGAAGTGCTCATTACGCTGCCCCCGACCATGCCAGAAGGTTCTGGGCAGCCTGCCCGTCAAGTTGCGGTCGGGTTCGGCCATTATGGTCAAGGATATCCATTTTGCGCAGCCAGGCGGCAAATTCCGGTGCCGGTTTAAGGCCAAGCACAGATCGCAGATACATCGCATCATGGAAGCTGGTACTTTGATAATTCAGCATGATGTCATCGGCACCGGGCACCCCGATGACGAAATTACACCCGGCAACCCCCAAAAGGGTCAGAAGGTTATCCATATCATCCTGATCGGCTTCGGCATGGTTGGTATAACAAACATCGCAACCCATCGGCACGCCAAGCAGCTTGCCACAGAAATGGTCTTCTAACCCCGCACGGGTGATTTGTTTGCCATCAAACAGATATTCCGGGCCGATGAAGCCGACCACCGTATTGACCAGAAGCGGGGAATATTTTCGTGCAACGGCATAGGCACGGGTTTCAACCGTTTGCTGATCGATCCCTTCGTGGGCATCTGCCGATAATGCCGCCCCCTGTCCGGTTTCAAAATACATCACATTGCTGCCGACCGTGCCGCGCTTAAGCCCCTTGGCAGCGTCTTCGGCCTCGGCCAGCATCGATTGGGTGATACCAAAACTTTCATTGGCCTTTTGCGTGCCGGCAATGGATTGAAACACCAGATCAACCGGGGCGTTGCGCGCCATCACGTCAATGGCGGTTGTAACGTGCGACAGAACACAGGACTGGGTCGGGATATCGATCCGTTCGCGGACTTCATCAATCAGTTTCAAAAGATCGATCATGGCTTCGGGGCTGTCGGTGGCCGGATTGATGCCAATCACCGCATCGCCACTGCCATGCATCAGACCATCCAGGATCGATGCAGCAACACCTGCGGGATCATCGGTCGGGTGGTTGGGTTGCAAGCGGACGGAAAGGTGGCCGGGAAGGCCGATCGTATTGCGAAAGGCAGTGATGACATGGCATTTCTTTGCCACAGAAATCAGGTCCTGATTGCGCATCAGCTTGGAAACGGCGGCAACCATTTCCGGTGTCAGACCGGGGGCAAGGTTTTTAAGAACTTCCGGCGTTGCGTCGTCACTTAAAAGCCAATTGCGAAAATCACCAACGGTCAGCGATGCGACAGGTGCAAAGGCATCCATATCATGATCATCAATGATCATGCGGGTTACATCGTCATCCTCATAGGCAACAAGGACGTCGCTTAGAAACCGCTTAAGCGGCACATCGGCCAATGCATAGCGTGCCGCCACCCGTTCTTCGTCCGATCCGGCAGCAAGACCTGCCAACACATCGCCAGATCGCAACGGGCTTGCCTTTGCCAGCAGGGTTTTAAGGTCGGGAAAGGTAAAGCGTTCGAAACTAACTGGCGCCGCGGTCTGCACGTTCTGCCTCCTGAAGCATGGATCACACCGCAAAAGCATCAGATAGGATGCAATTGCGATGTGAGATCATCATGCGGCCATGGAAGCAGAAAATTCCTCAAATGCAAAGTTTTTAATCAACCGGAAAGGCGAGCCTTCCTATTGAGCAGCCAACTGTGTCTCTGTTCGAGGATTGTGCATGATTGCCGTGCCGTGACGGCTATCTGTTTCGTCACTCGGGCCGCGCAGAACAATATGGGGATGACCCAGCGAATTACATTCAACATGGCCATCAACCTGATAGACATCGCGCAACAAGTCCCGGTCGATCACGTCTGCGCACGGACCGAACGCCACCATCTTGCCATCGCGGATCGCCATTGCCTGATCACAATATTGCAGCGCATGGTTCAGGTCATGAATGGCGATCAGGACAATGATGTTCTGGCCCTTGGCAACATCGCGCATGAAGGACAGCACTTCCATCTGGCGATGCAGATCAAGCGCCGAGGTCGGTTCATCCATCAAAAGGATTTTCGGATCCCGCACCAGCGTTTGGGCAATGGCAACCAGCTGGCGTTGTCCACCACTGAGCTCGCCCAGATTACGTCCGGCCAGATCTGAGATTCGCAAAGCTGCAAGAATGTCATCAATGCGGTCAAGTTCTTCGGTCTGTACGCGCAGGCTTGATCCCTGCTTGGCGGCAAGGATCACGGATTCATAGACCGACAGAACTGCGGTCGAACCAGTATCCTGCGGCATATAGCAGATGGTGTTGCGCTGCATGGACGCCTGACCAAGGTCAATCTTGCCGCTGCCACGCGCCAATCCGGCAATGCGCTTGAACAGGCTGGATTTACCTGCCGCATTCGGGCCGATAACCGCGGTTACCGTGCCGGGCTGGATGACCGGGGTTGTGACCCCTGAAACCACCTGCACTTTGCCGTAACGGGTTCCGATATCTTCAAGACGAAGCGTTACCATGATTTCCTCCGACTTGCGAAAATCAGCGAGAAGAAGAACGGGACACCGACAAGGGCCGTAATCACCCCGATCGGAAGGATTGCACCGGGGATCAGCATTTTCGACAGAACCGATGTGGCCGACAAGATCAAAGCCCCGCACAGGACCGATGCCGGTAGGAAGAAGCGTTGATCTTCACCGACCAGCATTCGGGCAATATGCGGTCCGACCAGGCCGATAAAGCCAATGGTGCCAACAAACGAGACCGGGATTGCCGCCAACAGGCTGACGATCAGCATGGTCCGCAGGCGAAGCCCCTGCACATTGACGCCAAAACTTTCCGCCTTGGCATCGCCAAGTCGAAGGGCGGTAAGCGCCCAGGCCTGACGGGCAAATAACGGAAGGGCAATGACCACAACGGCGGCGGTAACGGCAACCTTGGTCCAAGTTGCTTTCACCAGACTGCCCATGGTCCAGAAGACAACGGCGGCCAAGGCCTGTTCGCTGGCGAGATATTGCAACAAAGCCAACAGCGCATTGAAGGTAAAGACCAGCGCAATGCCAAGCAAAACAATGGTTTCAACCGTCACACCGCGCAGGCGGCTGAAGAAATGAATGATCAATGCGGCGCCCATCGCCATGATGAAGGCATTGATCGGGATGATGAAATCAACAAAGGCGGGCAAAAGTGCGACACCCAGAACCAGCGCCAAAGCAGCACCGAATCCGGCAGCGGCCGAAATGCCCAGCGTGAAGGGGCTGGCAAGCGGGTTGGCAAGGATGGTTTGCATTTGCGCCCCAGCCGTTGAAAGGGCAGCCCCCACCGTCAGCGCCATCAGGGCAACCGGCATGCGGATATCCCAGATAACCACGCGCATCTGATCGCTGGCCGACCACGGATCAAGCAGGGTGGCAATCACGTCCGATAGCGGATAGTTCGCCGGTCCGGTTGCCAGATCGACGGCAAAAGACAAAAACAAGGCCCCGCTCATTCCGAGAAGGATCAAGAAACGACGCAGGGAGCGTGCCTTGTAATGCACGCTCCCGGCTTCGACAGAAATCTGTTTGGTTGTCATCAATTTGTGGCGGTATCACTGATTGAGATGAAATAACCCGGCTGGTAATCCAGCGGCAGGAAGCGATCATGCAGTTCCTTGAACGTTGCTTCCGGATCAAGATCGGCAAACAGGTCCGGGTGGAACCATTTGGCCATCTGTTCGATCACAACAAACTGATACGGGCTGTTATAGAACTGATGCCAAACCGCATGGACCTGGCTGTTTTCGACGGCTTTGATGCCGGTGAAGGCCGGACGTTCCATCAGGCCAACCAGTTTGCGGCGGGCTTCAACCATGTCTGCATCCGGACCAAGGCCAACCCATGCGCCACCCGGCGAATAGGCTTCCCAGCTTGCACCGGTCGCAACGACTTGATCGGGATTGGATGCGACAACCTGTTCTGGGTTGATCGTGCCAAAGGTTCCCGGAATGATCGCTGCGGCGATGTTTACGCCACCGGCCATTTCAACCATGGTGCCGAAGTTTTCATTGCCAAATGACATGCAGCATTCTTCTGAATAGCCTGCTGCGCGTTCAATAAACACCTGCGGCTTTTCCGGGTTTGCCTTGGCAATACGGTCGGTCACGTTCTGGATGCTGTCAGAACGGAACTTGATAAATTCAGCAGCACGATCTTCCTGACCGGTCAGCAGGCCAAGAATGTTCATGCTGGTATCGGTGTTTTTGATCGGTGCTTCGCGGAAATCGATATAGACCAGCGGAATACCAACAGCGGCCAGTTTTTCGTCAAAACCGCCATCTTCGGTAGCACCCTTGGCTTCAAGGTTCATGATGACGACGTCGGGATTGACCGAAATTGCCTGTTCGACATCAAACGTGCCGTCTTTCATGCCGCCAAAGGTCGGGATATCGTCAATGTTCGGATATTTTGATGCATAGATGTCGTAAGTCTGCGGATCGGCCTTTTTCAGGTCGTCGCGCCAGCCAACAACGCGTTTGAACGGATCTTCGCTATCAAGTGTTGCCAGACCATAAATCAGGCGGCCCTCACCCAGAATAACGCGCTCTACCGGTAGTTTGACCGAAACTTCCCGTCCGGCAACATCGGTTACCGTCACCGAGTCTGCTGCCTGTGCGCTTCCTGCGATCAGCATGGTCAGCGCTGCAAATGCACCGAATAATTTCATTCCCGTTCCCTCAAAATAGGATTGCCTGCCGGAGGGATTATCAGGTATTGAGAATGCAAATCAATATGTTTCGCAGTGAAAATGCAAATCAGTAGTATATTTTTTAAATTGAATATTCGTTGATAAAGCAGGGATAACCTGTAATTACCGCAGTTTTCCGCCAAAGAGAGAGACCCGCCGACCATGCAACAGACGAGCAATTACAATCTGCGTGAAGAGATCAAGGAATATTGGTCAATGCGTGCTGCGACCTTCGATGAGCAGCCCGGTCACGAGATTTTTTCCGATGCCGAACGGCAGGCATGGCATGGGTTGTTTGAGCGTCATTTTGGCAAGGGTGACGGCCGAAAGGCACTTGATCTGGCAAGTGGAACCGGTGTGATCAGCCATCTTATGCATGATCTTGGATTCGCCGTGACCGGCATGGACTGGTCCGAAGCCATGCTTGAAAAGGCGCGTGCAAAGTCAAAACTGCGCGGCTCGAACATTCGGTTCTTGCTGGGCGATGCGGAAAGAACACTTGAAGAAGATGACAGCTACGACGTGATCGTTACCCGCCATCTGGTGTGGACGTTGGTTGATCCTGCGGCTGCCTTTGCCGAATGGTTTCGCGTTCTTAAACCGGGCGGCAAGCTTTTGGTGGTGGATGGCGATTTTGTTTCATCGACCTGGGCGAGCAAATTCAACAAAGCAATGGCAGGGTTCCTTGAACAGATTGGTTTGCGCAAACCCGTAGAAGGTGTGCCGCATATGCAGACACACCGCGATATTCTTGCACGGGTGCATTTTTCCAATGGTGCGCGGGCGGACGAGGTTTCAAACCTGCTTGAACACACCGGATTTGACCCGATTGCCGTTGATTTTGATCTGAAAAAAATTCACAGCGCCCAGAAAAAACATATCAGTTTTGCCAAGGGGCTGGAACGTGGTGCGCAGCATCGCTATGCCATTTGTGCGCAGAAACCAGTGACGGGTTAAGGTTTCTAAACCGGTTCAACCGTGATTTCGGTCTTAACCGAATTGGCCAGAAAACAAGCCTCATGAGCGCGGTGATGCAGATCGGATTCAAGGCCGGCGTCGGGCGGATTGCCGCCATAGGTGACGTTTGGCTTCAGGGTGACTTTCGTGATCATGGTCTTGCCATCGATGGTCGCCATTTCACCTGTGGCTTGGTCGCTATAGCTATCAACAACCAGACCGCTATCGGATGCGAAATGCAGGAAGAACAACATGTGGCAGCTTGAAAGGGCGGCAACAAAGGCTTCTTCGGGGTCGACATTGTCCTCAACCGAATAGGGAAGCGGCACGATATGCGGCGATGACGACGCGGGAACTTCCACCCCGCCGTCAAACCGCCAGACATGGCCGCGTGAATATCGCCGATCGGTAAAAATTTCGGATTCCGAACGGGTCCAGACGATTTCGGCACCAAAGCTGCTCATGTGGGGCTCCTGATGGGGATGCAATTACGCTTGGTCAATCGGAATCGGGATCAAGGTTCCGGCCGTTACCCCGATATGGGTGGCAAGGATTTCTGTGGCGCCGGTGATGTCATTGTCGTTCAAGGCATCAAGGATTTTCTGGTGTTCGTCATAAAATGCACTGCGCGGGCGTGATCCTTTGGGCTGCAAGGAATAGGCGCGTTTTGCCTCGCCGCGCAGATCGGCAATCATGGTTAGCAGCCGGTCATTGCCACATGCGCCATACAGGGTCTGGTGAAAATCACGATCGAGCGCCGCGAGAATTTCCGGGTCTTCTTCTTCATACAGGTCTTCATTCAACCGGCGTGCCTTCCGAAGGGCGCTTGCAGTTAAATGCGGGGCAGAAAGCCGCAACGCAGTTGTTTCAAGCGAGATGCGAATTTGGCAAAGCGCACTTACGTCTTCGGCCCGCAAATGCGTGACGGCAAGGCTGCGATCAGCGCGTTTTTCAAGCAGGCCTGATGCCCGCAATCCTTCAAGAACATGACGTATCGGTTGGCGACTGACGCCGAACCTTTCTGCGAGTTCTTCCTGCTTAAGAACGGAACCGGGAGCAAGAACCCCGGTTTCGATTTCATCGCGCAGTGTTTGGGTAATCAAATTTGGATCCATGGATCCAAACTATGGTGATAGAAGGCATAGGTCAAGTATGATCGCGGGTGCGGGTGCGGGTGTGACATGTCGGAGCAGGTGCAGCCTTCACTCCGCCGAGATGGCGCGGTGCTGCTCCATCGGGGCGGCTGCGTGCTGTTTGACAAACCTAATGATCCGATCATGTGCGCCGTCGATATCTTCATTCACAATGCCATGCCGATCTGATTTCAGGACTTGGACATCGATTTCCGCAGCGTTGGTCTCAAGCCTTTGGATCATGGTGGCACTGGCGGGATCAACCACCTGATCGCCATCGCCCTGCAGGATCAGGGTCGGGCATTTAACATCCTTCAGGCGTTGCTGCATTTCGGCCACGGCCTGACGCAACTGATGCAGGCCGCCAATCGGGATATTGCGGTAATTAATGTCGGGATGTTCCGATTCGTTTGGTCGGAAGCTCAGCAGTTCCTGTGCCGATGGCATCCACCCCATCAGCTTGTTGGCACCATACAGCAATGGCACAAACATCAGATTACGGTTGCGGAATTTAAGCGGCGTGCTTGCAAGGACAAGTCCGGAAAGCTTTTCAGGTTGGTCAGCCGCCTGAAGGACGGAAAGTGCGCCGCCTGTGGAAAAACCAACCATCACAACCTGATCGCAGAAGGGGGCAAGTATTTGATATCCGCGGCGCACAGATGCGTGCCAGTCGCTCCATTTGCGTTTTTGCAATTCATGGGGGGATGTTCCGTGCCCGGCAAGGCGGACCCCCATCACGGCATAACCAAGGGACGAAAATTTTTCGCCAAGCTGACGCAGTTCAGCCGGGGATGCCAAGAAGCCATGAACAAGTAAAACTCCACAGGAAAACTGCGTCTGGCCATTGGGCAGCAGCAAATAGGGGCTGCTATCCGCAGTCGCGGTTTCCTGTTGGTTGATGGCGTCGTATTTGGCGTCTTGGTATTTTGTCCGGTTCCATTGCCATGCCCGTATTTCATCATCAAACCGGCGGTGGGCAATGTCGATATCGCTGAGATGATCAACCTCGACCCGGGCCTTTTCCAGTGCCTGCCAGGCGGCATGGATCGGGGCCATTTCATTGGCATAGACCATGATCGGATTGTCCATGCGGATCTGATCAAAATTGGCCTGCTCCTGCAGCTTGGGCAGGAAGCAATATTTGTGATCGTTACGTTCAATCAGGCCAAGTTGAACCGCATTGTCGATAAAGAACCGGATTTGCGGGCAATTCAGTTCAAATATCCCGATATAGTCGGCCGGATTCCGCATGCCGCGATGCAGATGGACATTGTCGGCCTGCTGGATGTTTTTGATCGCCAGATAAAGCGTTCGGTCAAAATGGCTGATATCTACCTTGGTCACGCCATCAGCCAGCCACATCATGATCAGACGCGATGCAAGGTGGCTGACATTGATCGTCAGGTTGGAATACATCACCGCCATGCAATGATCGCGAAGCGGGCTGATATGACGGGTCAGGGCGTATTGCGTCACCCGCTCAGTTACTTTTTCAAGGGTGCGGGCCGGTTGGAACAGATCATCAATGCAGCTGGCCTTTTGCACTCGCCGGGCTAGCAACCGGCGATCAAGCCAGTTGAACTGTTTGCGCGGGTCAACCGGATCGCCAAGCCGGATATCCATATCCGTCTTTTTGAACATCAGGTTGCCTTCTATGATCATTTCTTCGGCCATTTTGGGGCTGAGCCCGCCGGTGAACATATCTGCGGCCCAGGCCAAAAGATTCTGATCAACCCGCAAGGGGTGGAAGGTGATGTTGGCGGGAAACATCAGGGTCGGTTTTGCAATTGTCGCCAAAAGCACGTCTGTGTCGCGTTCAAGAATATCTGCCCAGCGTTTGAGTTCATCCGTGTTCCCGTCCTTGGTCAGGGTGGAAAGCCCGATTTTAAACCCGTCGATACATAACCCCAAAAGCGCAGCACCCGTATGGTGGGCGCGTCTGGCATCGGCTGAACGTGAATAGATGCTGTAATCGGGGCGTTTGGGATGGGGACGTTCGTCCGTAAAAACGCGGCGATCCTTGACCATACCGCCTTCGGGAAAGACAACGACTTTGCCACCGCGCAGGACTTCCTCGGCAAGGAACGGCAAAAGCCGTTCGTAATTATTGGGCACACCGCCAAGGGCGCGTAAATAGCGCGAAAACGTATTGTCTTGGGCAAAGAACTCGCCCGATGCGATGGACCGGCAAAAGACCCCGGTTTCAAGTGCGATCAGAAATTGCGGGATAAAGGTCTCAAACCGGGCGAAATGGTTGAACATAAAAATATCGCCCTGTGCCAGATGGTCGCGCGGGCCGTGCATTTTGATATTGATATCAAGATTGGCCCGCAACGCGGTCATCGCGCGAATGGTCCATTCGCACGTTTTGGTGTTGATCGCGAACTTTTCACGTTCAATATCGCGGAAAGTCTGGTCCATCTGATGCGATCCCCGGCGGGTCTAATATGCTGGTTTCAAGGACGTTTCATCGGTTCAATCATCGGTTTTATCCGATGCGTTTATTCACTTTGATATGTGTCTTTCCAAGTGCATTTGGAAGGTATGCTACAAGTGAATTACGAAGAATTAATGCCAAGATGCGTTGTCTTTCGTATAATCACGCAGCGGACGATCAACCTGTCTTGCTTTCTTTTTATCCATCACCGGTATTGTTGCGTGTTTGCCACCGCTTAGCGCGATCAGCCAATTGCCGTCCCCTGCTGCCAAGATTGGTGAATGGATAATCACCCCTGCCCGCTTCATTCAACGGAGGCCGCGTGCCAACATCTGCCCCAGAACCCCAAATGCCAGATAAGGCGCATGATGTTGATGGCAAAACGCAGTCGATCTTTTCAGATCGCAATTTCATCCTGTTTCTGGTTGGGCAATGCATCACCACCCAAGGATTATGGATTCAGAAAATTGCCATGTCATGGTTGGCATGGTCGCTGACCGGTTCGGCATTCTGGACCGGTGCGATTGCGGCTTTGAATTTTGCCCCGGCCTTTTTTCTTGGCCCGATCTTTGGCGTGATGGCCGATCGGGTTGATTTGCGCCGAACGGCAATGCTGATCAATCTTGGACAGGCCGGGGTTTCGTTTCTGCTCATGGGGCTTTCCTATGCCGACATGATGACACTGCCCTGGATGGTGGTGTTGGCCGGATCGATGGGCATATTGGGCAGTGCCATGACCCCGGTGCGGTTATCATTGGTCCCGGTCATTGTCCGGCGCGAATTCATGAGCCGGGCTGTGGCCTATGCGGCGATGAATTTTAATATTTCACGTCTGGTGGGGCCGGCGATTGGCGGGGTTGTGATTGCGACATGGGGCACGGGTGTTGCCTTTATGATCAATGCGCTGAGCTACCTTCCAATGATCTTTGTGATCTCGGTGGTGACGATCCATATGGAACGCGCTTCTGATGCCAAAAGCAGGCGCATATGGGCGTCTCTTGTTGATGGCGCACGTTATGCGCTTCATCACCCCATGATCCGGTCTGTTCTTGCCCTGTCCTGTTTTGTGTCCTTGGTCGGAACAGGCATGATTGAATTGATGCCGGTTTTTGCCGAGGCGGTTTATGAACGCGGTGTTACCGGACTTGGCATGATGGCATCGGCCGGGGGGATTGGCGCGGTTGCATCGACCTTTATGCTATCGCGCGTTAAATCCAAACCGGAAGACTTTCAGCGCATTACCGTTATCGGGGCCTTTTTCGCCGCGATTGGCATGTTCGGGCTTGGATTCTCGCCTTGGTATGAGCTTGCCGTTGGCTTGGTTGCACTAACCGGGTTTGGCCTGACGGCCGTGGGGGTTGGGTCACAAACGGCCTTGCAATTGACGGTCGAAAATCGGTTGCGCGGGCGGGTGATGAGTTTCTGGAGCGCGACCAGCTTTGGCGGCATGGCGCTGGGCGGGACGTTGCTGGGTGCGATTTCTGAAGCCGGGAGTATTCAATATACCGCGCGCGGCTCGGGTGTTTTGATCCTGTGTGCGGCCTGTGTCGGGCTTTGGCGATTGCATAAGATTGGTGCACTTGGACGCCGCGTTGCAGTTACTTCGGATGGGTCGCAGTAAAGGATTGTTAAGGCATCCCACACTAAGCTGCCGTCTTCGTGAGAAAATTGGGGAACTTCAGATGCGTTTGGTTGGCATTGTGGCACTGTGTTTGCTGCTTTCGGCGTGTTTTAGCACGGGTAACTCAGCAACACGAGCAACGGGTCCGATGCCTAGTGATACGGTTCAAACGCTGACACATGTAAGTGTTCCGGGTTCGCGCCTTAACAATTTTGCCCCGACCAGCAAGTTCCTGCAATGCGTGCCCTATGCCCGTGAAGTATCGGGGATCGAAATTTATGGCGATGCCTGGACATGGTGGGGACAGGCTGGCAAAAAGCATTTCCAGCGTGGTAATCGCCCGCAAGTCGGTGCTGTCCTTACGCTTCGTAAAACATCGCGCTTGAAGCTTGGTCATGTTGCGGTGGTCTCAGCCATTCTTGATAGCCGTAAAATCATGGTCAATCACGCCAATTGGGGCAGCGATTCGCGCACGCGCGGCAAAGTCCATTATCGCCAGCCGGTTGTTGATGTATCGCCCAATAATGATTGGTCGGAAGTGCGCATGATGAACACTCAGGGCACATTCGGCAGTGTTTATCCTGCTCATGGCTTTATCTATCAGCCACAGGAAACAGCAGAGGCCAATTGACCCGATTGGGCGCAGACGTTCTTTGCGCTTTGCGAAGTTCCCTCTCCAAAAAAAGTGGCGAAGCCCCCTGGATCAGGAGCTTCGCCAATTAAACCCGTGCGGGCGGCACGGGTTCGGGGGTTGAACTGTTGTTGATTGCGATCTCTTCAGGCGGCAATCGGGCCAAGGGCATTGAAAAGTGCTGTATCGCTGTCTTCTTCGGGGTTTGGTGTCGTAAGCAGCTTTTCACCGTAAAACACCGAATTGGCTCCTGCCATCAGGCACATTATCTGTGCCTCGCGGTTCAGGTTTGTGCGACCGGCCGACAGGCGCACCATTGATGCGGGCATGGTGATACGCGCAGTCGCAACCATGCGCACCAGCTCCAACGGATCAACCGGCTCAAGATTGGCAAGCGGCGTGCCTGCGACCGGCACCAATGCGTTGATCGGCACGCTTTCGGGGTGGGGGGCAAACCCGGCCAGAACATGGAGCATCGAAGCACGATCACGGATCGTTTCCCCCATGCCGATGATTCCGCCACAGCACAGATCAATGCCCTGACTGCGCACGGCTGCCAAGGTATCGAGCCTGTCCTGATAAGTGCGTGTGGTAATGATCTGGCTGTAAAATTCCGGGCTGGTATCGAGATTGTGGTTATAGGCCGTCAGCCCGGCTTCCTTGAGCTGCCGGGCGTGGTGCGGTTCAAGCATGCCAAGGGTGACGCAGGCTTCCATACCCAGACCCTTTACCCCACGTACCATTTCAAGTACCGCGTCAAAGGCAGCACCATCACGCACGCGCCGCCATGCGGCCCCCATGCAAAACCGGTCTGCTCCGGCATTCTTGGCGCGCTCCGCCATTTCAATTACCGATGCCGGATCAAACAGTTGCTCTTTGCCCAGCTTTACTTCGCGATGATGCGCGGATTGCGGGCAATAGGCGCAATCTTCCGGGCAACCACCTGTTTTGATTGAAAGCAGGCTGGCCTTTTGGATGCGGGCGGGGTCAAAATGGTCGCGATGTACTGCGCAGGCCCGGCCCAACAATTCCAAAAGCGGGCTGCGATAGATCTCCTCGATCTCGTCAACGCTCCAATCGTGGCGGATATTACCATGGGTGGGTTTGTCGGGGCCGGGCATTTGGTTGTGATATGCCGTCATTGGCCTAGACCGCGTCATGCGATTTGGATGATCTGCGCGCTTTCAGGCGCACGATCGCGCCATAGCCAAGGGCGACCAGTGCAATCTTTATGGTGTCGCCCAGAACAAACGGCGTAAAGCCAAGAGCAAGAACTTTTTCCGACGGGACAAAGGCGGAAAGCCCGGCCAGACCCAAAAGATAAACCGGCACCATTCCAATCATCATGGTGACGAACTTCCCCAGAGTTCCGCGTCCGCAGGCCAAAAAACCAACCAGACCTGTGGCAACAAGATACCCGACAAGATAACCACCGGTCGGTCCCATCATATAGGCAAGGCCAATTCCGCGTTCGGGTGTGCCGGCAAAGACAGGCAAGCCCATTGCACCGGCGGCCAGATAAGCCAGCATGGTTGCGATTGCCATACGCGGTCCCGTGGCCAGTGCAACGGCCATGATGGCCATGGTTTGCAATGTCATCGGGACAGGCCAGAACGGAACAGTGATCTTTGCACTTGCGGTAATCAGGGCCACACCCGCCAGAACCATCAGGCTGAATTTGATGGCTGACAAAACCGGATTGGCAAGTTGGGCGGTGTTTTCTGTGGGGGCCGGATAGATCATGGTGATGTGCTCCTTATGACCGAAATCCAAAATTATCTATAAAAATGAATCTGATCTATTAATTACGCCGTCATCCCACGATGAAATCAATCCCAAAAATCACGCAGGGCGAAGTTTTCCGTCTATTTGTGGAGCACGTCCAGTTAAGCTCATGTTTTATATAGCTAAAAATTATCTATAAAAATGTGATTTATGCACAAAATTGTTGCGTTTGTGCCCTGCAAAGCGGGTGCATCGCAATCATCAGACCAGAAATGATGGTGTTTTGGGGTCAGGATGCCGGTTTGTTCAAATTGTTTTTGCCGGGCTTGGTGCCAATCCATTTGACATGGCGGGCAAGTGTTGCGGCAGCAACATCAAACTGATGTTCGTGTAAAGCGCGCAGGATTGCACGATGATCCTGATCGGTGGGGGCTTCCCATTCCATGCGGAAGCCTGCAAACAGAAACCGTGCGCTGGCAGCATGCAAATCGTCAATCGTCGCCATCAGGCGCGGCATGTTGCACGGCTCAAGAATGATCCGGTGAAAAGCCTTGTTGGCATCTTCCCATACGCGGACATCCTTGGCGTTTTCGCCTTCGCGGTTGATGTTTTCGGCTTCGTCCAGGATGGCACTGGTCAAATGCGGTGCGGCATGACGCAAAGCCAACACTTCCAGCGAGGCCCGCATTTCAGCAACTTCGCGGATTTCGGAGACGTCAAAACTGGCAACCCGGACACCCCGGCGCGGTTCACTGACGGCCAAGCCCTGGGCCTCAAGACGGCGAAAAGCCTCGCGAACGGGAACGTGGCTTGCGCCAAATTCTTCGGCGAAATGGTCCTGACGCAGTTTGGTGCCCGGCGCAAATTCACCGGAAATAATGCGATCCGCCAAGGCGCGTGTGATGCGACCGGCAACAGTGGTGTCTGTGCTGCTGTTTTTCATGTTTTATAGATAATTTGATGAGGCCGGTTTGTCGACAAGATTGATCGCGTGTCGCAACGTCAATTGGGTTATTTTGTTCTGCAGGGCAAGGTGAAGAACCAGGTTTTGCGGCTAAGCCGGTTCACATCTGCCGGACAAGAAAAAGCCGGATCCGTCGGGCTCCGGCTTTGGATGCTGTTTCTTGGCAAGACGGCTGATTATGTGTCCGTCTGGTCGCAATGTTCATCGGGCATGTCAGCAAAGGCATCGCGAAGGGCATTCGACCAGGCATCAGAAAGGGCACGGAACCCCATATCTTCTGCCTCGATCCGACGCAGTTCGGAAAATTCGCAGCTATCATCGGGCAGGACGGCAAGATCAAGCGGCATGCCAACCGACAGGTTCGATCGCAGGGTCGAATCCATCGAAAGCAAGACGGCCTTTACCCCGTCCTTGATCGGCGTATTAGGCGTGATCACGCGATCAAGGATCGGCTTGCCATATTTGTGCTCGCCAATCTGAAGATACGGCGTGTCTGGCGTTGCCTCGATAAAGTTACCCGCGGCATAGACCAGAAACAGGCGCTGTTCCCCGCCTTTGCGCTGACCACCAATCATGATCGAGGCCGCGCTGCTTTCGTGATGCTGTTCAAGTGTGTCGTGGTATTTCAGCTGAACCTTTTGCATGGCTTGCCCGACCAGTTCGGCAACCCGAAACAGGCTCGGCGCACTCAAGATGCAGTCACCCGGTTTGGTTTCCGGATCGTCAATGGCTTCATGCAGGGTGCTCATCACTGCTTGGGTAATGGCAAGGTTTCCCGCTGAAAGTGCCACAATCGCGCGGTCACCGGGAACTTCCCATGTGAACATCTTGCGATAGCGTGAAATGTTATCAAGGCCAGCATTGGTCCGCGTGTCCGAAAGGAAAACCAGCCCTTCGTTAAGCATCAAACCGACACAATAGGTCATTTCTGTTTTGGTCCGGCTATTGTTGTGATTGCGCGATGACGACTGTTACATCCAAATTCTCATTCCCGCCACCAGTATGTACGCCTCGTATAGGTGTAGCCACCTGACCATCAAGTCCAGACCCCAGACGAATATAATAATCGGTTGGGCAACATTTATTTGCCGGATCAAAGCCAAGCCAGCCAAGCTCAGGCAAATGCAGCTCTGCCCAGGCATGAGATGCCTCATGGGCGGCACCATGCTGATCGGCAAACAGGTATCCCGATACATAACGGGCCGGGATACCAAGATGGCGGGCCGCAGAAATCAATACATGGGCGTGATCCTGACAGACACCTTCGCCATCGGCCATCGCATCGGCGGCCGTTGTATGAACATTGGTGGTTCCCGGCGCATATTTAACGGCATCGGATACCGCTTCTGCCAAACCATGCGCACATTCCAGAAGCGTTCCGTCCTTGTGCTTTTTCGCAACCTTGTCAGCCATTTTCCGGATTGCGGCACTGGATTTGGTCATGGGGGTTGATCGCAGAAAGACAGCCGGAAATGCACGTTCCTTGTGACCGCGCAAGACACCAGTGGTATCGGTTGTTTCGATCTCGCCCTTCACCACGATTTCAATGGCTTCCATCGGTCCATTGGCGGTCAGTGTGCTGATGATGTCGCCATTGCCATCGGTGAATTCCGATCCGATCGTGCATCCTTCGGCGGAAATCGACCAACTCAGGATTTTCTGTCCATCAAACTGCGCAGGCGTCAATTTCAGACTTTGCACCGCATGGTGGGCCAGCGTCTCGTAGCGATAATGGGTTCTGTGTTCGACCGTTAGACGCATCTTACTGTCCCCCCAAAATAATAAGCTTCACCAATGGCATTCGATAGTGACCGGTTGCGTGCCTGAAAATCGGTCAGGAATTCATGCAATCCGTTCGAAAAGATGTCGTCCATCTCGCTTTGAGTCAAAAGTGAATACATTTCAACCGCTTGCCCATGAACGCGATGACGTTGGCCATAATGACGAGCAAGGCGTTCAAGATGATGGGTGATTTGTTCAGAGCAATGGGCCAATGACCGCGGGCTGAAGGGATTAAGGATCAGAAAATGCGCGATACGGTGGGGTGAATAGTCATCGCGATACACCCAGTGGAAAGCCCGCAAGGATGATGCCGCACGCAAAACCGTGGTCCATTGATAGTTATCCACACCATCGCCAACCATGCTGGTTTCCGGCAACAGGACGTAATATTTCACATCGAGCAGACGGGCAGTATTATCAGCACGTTCGATGAAGGTGCCCAGACGGATAAAGTCATACCCGTCATTACGCAAAAGGGTGGAATCGGTGGTGCCTCGGAACAGGGATCCTTGTTTTTTCACCCAGTCGATGAATTCAGGAAGCTCGTTCTTGGCCAGATTGTGCATTGAAGGACGGCGCAGTTCCATTAAGGCATTGTTCAGTGCTTCCCACATTTCTGCGGTAATGGCGGTTCGCATTGCGCGCGCACTGGCCCTTGCTGCTTCAAAGCAATTTAAGATGGATGACGGATTATCCCGATTAAAGATCAGGAAATTGGCCACCTCTTCCTGACGAAGGGGGGCATCCGGGTCATAGGAGGCGGCACAGCCCGAGGACGACAAAACCGATTCCCATTCGGATCGGTTGCCATCAACAACCGAGGGCATCAGCGCCATGCGATAGCCCATTTCCATCAGGCGGGCCATGTTTTCGGCCCGTTCAACATATCTCGACAGCCAGAAAAGGTTGTCTGCGGTACGACTAAGCATCTCTCAACCCTTTCCTTGATTAATCACTCATGATCCAGGTGTCCTTGACCCCGCCGCCCTGCGACGAGTTCACGACAAGCGAACCTTCACGCATGGCCACACGTGTAAGGCCCCCCGGTGCCAATCGAATGTCATCACCGACAAGGCAAAATGGCCTGAAATCGACATGACGTGGGGCGATGCCACTTTCAACAAAGGTCGGGCAGGCGGACAGGGCCAAGGTCGGTTGGGCAATGAAATCACCCGGATCGGCCTTGATCCTTTCGGCGTAGGCGGCTTGTTCTTCCTTGGTCGATGCCGGTCCGACCAGCATGCCATAGCCACCGGATCCATGGACTTCCTTGACGACCAGTTCGCCAAGATGTTCGAGAACATATTTCAGATCATCTGGTTTGCCGCATTTCCAGGTCGGTACATTGTTTAAGATCGGCTCCTGCCCCAGATAAAACCGGATCATATCGGGGACATAGGTATAAACCGCCTTGTCATCGGCAACACCGGCGCCGGGTGCGGAGCATATTGCCACCCCACCGGACCGATAGACATTCATCAGCCCCGGAATGCCCAGAACGGAATCGGGGCGGAAACACAGCGGATCGATATAGGCATCATCAATCCGGCGATAAATCACATCCACCCGGGCCGGACCCCGTGTGGTCCGCATGTAAACCCGGTCTTCGGAGACAAACAAATCCTGTCCTTCGACCAGCTCAACCCCCATTTGGTCGGCAAGGAAGGAATGTTCGTAATAGGCACTGTTCAATGCACCGGGGGTCAGAACCACGATATTGGGTTCGCGGTCACATTTGGGCGGTGCAATGCTTTTTAAGGTCTTAAGCAGCATGTCCGGATAGCTTTCAACCGGCTCAATCCGCAGGCTTTTGAAAAGATCCGGGAACATGCGCATCATGATTTCACGATTCTCAAGCATGTAGGACACGCCCGATGGTGTTCGGCAGTTATCTTCAAGAACATAGAAATCTTCGGGGCCGGTGCGCACGATATCGACACCGACAATATGGCTGTAAACCTTACGCGGTGGATCAATGCCGATCACGGCCGGTTCAAACGCATCATTTTTGAAAATCAGATCCGCGGGAACGATCCCGGCCTTGATGATTTCAGCGTTGTGATAGACGTCATATAAAAACAGATTAAGTGCACGGGCACGCTGTTTGACGCCCCGGTCAAGCTTGCGCCATTCGCCTGCTGTGAAAATACGGGGAATCAAATCGAACGGTATCAACCGTTCAGGATCGCCACCTTCGCCATAGACGGCAAAGGTAATGCCGATTTTGCGAAACAGGGTTTCGGCTTCAAGGCGTTTTTGTTCGAGAACCTCGGGGCCGCTTGCTTCCATCCAGTCAACCAGTGCGCGATAAGGTTCGCGAACCTGGTCGTCCATCTTCATCTCGTTGAACATGCATACTCCCCTTTATGACCCTTTGATTAAAGGGGTCCAGACAAGGGACGGTCAAGGATGTTCACGGTTGAAATGGCAAATTTTTCAGCAAACTACTGATCTGATGAAAAAATAAACTTGGTGCATAGCCGGTTTGACCAAAAAACGGGCGGGCGCAATGCCCACCCGATCTGATTATGTCTTTGCCGGGCGAAGCACATGGGTGTGGTCGGCGGCATACAGGCGGGAGTCGGTGAAATCTTTGCGTCCGAAAACTTCGCCAACCATGATCAGGGCGGTTCGTGTAATGCCGCTGCCTTTGACCTTGGCCCGGATATCGCCAAGGGTGCCAAAGATGTATTGTTGATCAGGCCATGTCGCGCGATAGGCAATCACCACAGGACAGTCTTTGCCGTAATGCGGGGTTAGATCGCGGACCACATTAACCAGATTATTGATCGACAGATGCACGGCCAATGTCGCACGGGATTTGCCAAGTTCGGCAAGGCTTTCGCCTTCTGGCATGGCCGATGAGCGCATTGTCGTCCGGGTCAGGATCACGGTTTGGGAAATATCGGGAAGGGTCAGTTCCGCCCCGATTTCAGCAGCGGTGGCGGCATAGGCCGACACACCGGGTGTGATGTTATAGGCAATGCCAAGTTCATCCAGACGGCGGATTTGTTCGGCAATCGCGCCATAAATTGACGGATCGCCAGAATGAACACGTGCAACGTCCTGTCCCTTGGCGTGGGCGCTCTCGATTTCGACCATGATTTCATCAAGGTTCATCGACGCGGTATCAATCACACGGGCACCTTCTGGGGCGGAGGAGACGATTTCTTCGGGTACCAGTGATCCGGCATAAAGGCAGACCGGGCATTTTTCAATCAGACGCAAACCGCGCACAGTGATCAGGTCCGGGGCGCCGGGACCGGCACCAATAAAATGAACAGTCATTATTCTGCCTTGTCGTTTTTGGGGGTGTCAGTCGTGCTATGAACCGGTGCCTTAGCCGCATCCGGGCCTTTTTTGGCATAGCCACGCGGGGTATAGACCCATTCGTTCTCACCACGGGTGATATGGCGGCTGTTGCTTGACCCGACCAGAACCGTGGTCAGCATATCGACCATATCGACCTCTAGTTTCGCAAGCGGAACGACCGTAATTTCCTCGTCCGGGCGGCCAAGCTGACGACCCAGTACGACTGGTGTGTCTTCCTGACGATGTTCCAGCAGGATATCACGCGCCTTGGCCAGCAAATCGCGGCGGCGCTTGGATACCGGGTTATAGAACGCGATCACGAAATCACCTTCGGCAGCCGATTTCAGGCGACGGAGGATATCTTCGCGCGGGGTCAAAAGGTCCGAGAGCGAAATCGCACAGAAATCGTGACCCAACGGCGCACCAATGCGGGATGCCGCGGCCTGAAGGGCGGAAATGCCCGGTGAAACCTGCACGGCAACCCGGTTCCAGTCCGAGCGGTCTTCGCGATCAAGCAATTCAAACACAAGCGTTGCCAAGGCATAAATGCCCGCATCACCCGACCCGATCAGGGCAACATCCTTGCCGGTTGCGGCAAGTTCAAGCGCGTGACGCGCACGGGCTTCTTCGGCACCCAGATCGGAATGGTGGCAATCTTTGCCATCAATCAGCGGACCCAATAGATCAAGATACATCTGATAGCCGACGATATCGGTTGCGCGGCCAATCAGGGCACTGGCCTCAGGACTGCGCCAGCCAACCTGACCCGGTCCAATACCAACAATCGAAAGTCTGCCCTGCGCCTTGCCGACAACATCAGGGATGATGTCGTCTTGTGACAGGGCAACGGCACAGGTCGCGCGTTTGGTTTTATGCTTGGGGACGATCAGTTTGCCATTTGGGCCGACAGTCGCAAGGGCGGCACCCTCGGCAACGCCATGGCATCCGGTTTCGGCAAAGACCACATCGGACGGCGTGACAAGACGATCTGCCTCGGCCTCAAGCGTTTGGGCATCAAAGAACCGTGCCGGAACGCCAAGGCGACTTGCAAGTTCATGGACGCAGGCTTCGTCGGCCTTGAGATCGATTGAGGTCACACAGGCAATTGACTTGGGGCTAAGGCACTGTGCGGCAAGTGTTTCCGTCACAAGATCGTACAAATCATCGATTGGACAGCCGCGCTCGCAACCGACACCCAGTGCAAGTACGGGCGGGTGATAGGTGATGGTGGTTTCGGCGTTGTTGCTGATCGCGTCCTCATTGGCACCTTCACGGGCGGTTGCCGTGATCAGAATGGTGCCGTCATCGTCCTGTGCAATCGCGCTGTTGGTCAGCCAGGCGGCTGATCCTGCTTCAATCTCAAATCGGGCGGATGCACCGGCCAAAAGGGCCGCAGTTGCGGGTTTGACGGTTTCGGGTGTGCCGAGTTTCCATCCCGCCGGCGGTTCATCAAGCGCAAGACCCAGCATCGCATCACCCGGTGTGGTGATGGCAGCTATCCCGCCAAGCCGTTCGGCCAAATCACGGGCCAGTCGATTGCCACCATGATGACCACCCAAAAGCGGGATAAAGGTCGATCCGGCCTCATCAACAGCAAGCACTGCTGCATCCTGCCATTTTCCGGCCAGAAGCGGGGCAAGTGCGCGGATCAGGATGCCCGATGCACAGACACCAATGATGACATGGTCCGATGAAAAAGTTTGTTGCAGATGCGCAATGGTATCATCAAAGGCGACATCAACATCATGGGTCGATACCCGGGTGCGTAGGCCATGAACGCTTGCCCCTTCCAGGCTTGCTGCGATCTTGCGCGCGGTCAGAAGGGAACGCTGTGTCAGGCAAATCACCGCAATCGGGGCGATCGGATTGGTCGGCAATGCCGGACTGTTTGAACTGTTCTGGGCGGTCATCGCCATGCGTCTCCGCGACGGTGGATCAGGATCATGGAAAAATACGGTGCTTTGGCATCGGCCGGAAGATCGGCCAGCGGCACCATCTTTTGCGTTTCAAGGGTCGCGCGTTCGATATAGCGCGCCCGATCAGTCAGGCCGAGTTCATTGATAACGCCACGGACTTTGGCAAAGTGACGGCCAAGCTTGATGATGGCGGCAGCATCGGTATTGGCAAGCTGTTCGCGCAGCCGATCAGCATCCAGCGGGCCGGGAATGACCTGAAGAACGTCATTTTTGGCGGCCAACGGGGCGCCAAGCTGTGCGGCGCAGGCCATCATGGAACTCACACCGGGCACGGTTTTCACCGGGTGGCCTGCGTCGGCTAGGCGGCCAAACAGATACATGAAGCTGCCATAAAAGAACGGGTCGCCTTCGCACAGCACAGCAACGCTTTTGCCCATCGCCAAATACTTGCCGATTTCAATCGCCGCAGCGTCATAGATCGGATCGGCGGGCTTTCCCATTTCAATCCGGATGGCAATCTCTATGCGGCCTTCGGGGATGTGGGGATCAACAATCTGACGGGCAAGGCTGACACCATCCTCAAGGGCGGGATAGGCAATGACATCCGCCTTTTGCAGGATGTTATAGGCCTTTAGCGTGATCAGATCGGGCTCGCCCGGTCCAATGCCAAGACCATAAGCCGTTCCGGCAACCGGAAGGCTTTCTGCGGATGGAAATTCCGCACTGCTCATGCTTTTACTCCGAGGTAATGGGTGACAGGGGCAAGGTTGCTCCAGCCTTTAAAGCTGCCGCGCGGGACCAGTCGGGAAATCGACAGGCGCGACAGGGTGCCACCTTTGTTATTATAGAAACGTAATAATTTTTCTTCGCCTTCAAGTGTCACCGTATTGGCGACCAGCCGACCATGCAGGGGCAGCATTTCCCAGCATTGTTCAAGCAAGCCATCATTGGTGATGCCGCCGCCGATAAAGATCGCATCGGGCTTGGGCAAACGATCCGCAAAGGCAAGGGCTTCTTCGATGGATTTTGGCTCGATCACAAGGGTCGGAACCCCAAGACGTATGGCATTTTTCTTGATCATTGCGCAGCGTTCAGCGTCGCGTTCAATCGCAACGGCATGACCCCCCATGCGCATCCATTCGATTGAAACCGAACCACATCCAGCGCCGATATCCCACAAAACGCCGCCGTTAAACGGGGCAAGGGATGATATGGTCTGCGCCCGGATTTCCGATTTCGTGATCATGCCGTCATGGATGAAGGCATCATCGGGAAGACCAGGGCCCTTGGGCAATGGTTTGGCGTTTGGCCCGGCTTCGAGATCAATCATGATCAGATTAAGCGGATCAATCGGTTTGATGTCCGGCATCGAAGTCGCCGTGGCTTGCCATGTCTGGGCAGTTTGAGTGGTGATGCGTTCTTCAGAACCGCCAAGGCGTTCGCAGACCGACATGCGGCTTTGATCAAATCCGGCCTCACACAACATTACCGCGACCAGTGCCGGAGTTGTGCCATCGGCACTTAGCGCAATCAGCTTGCCATGCGGGCGCAGATGGGCACGTAAAGTTTCCGGGGCGCGACCATGCAGGGTAATCACATCGCATTCCGCCAATGGCCATCCCAAACGTGATGCGGCCAGCGAAATGCTTGAAGGGGACGGGATTGCATATATCGGTTCGGGTCCGAAATATTTAATCAGCGTGTTGCCAACGCCAAAATACATTGGATCCCCGCTGGCCAGAACCACCGGGTTTTGTTCAAGGCAATCTTCGATCAACGGCAGGTTGGCTTCAAATGGTGTGATCCATTTGTTCTGGGTCGCGGTGTTTGAACCCGGCAACATGGCAATATGACGCAATCCGCCAAAAATAATGCGGGCATTCTCAAGGATTTGGCGGGCGATTGACGACAGGCCGTCATAGCCGTCCTCGCCAATGCCAATCACGGTTATGCGACCCTTAAGCGGGGCTTGTTCATTCATGACGGATCCCCTGCCTTGCGATCACGCGTGCCATCGGGTGTCGTGGCATCATCACGGGCAAGGCGTGCCAGTGCATTCACGGTCGCTGCCGTCACCGCACTGCCGCCAAATCGTCCCCGCAGCGTGATGAACGGAACATCCCCGGCATGCGTGATCAGGGCTTCCTTGCTTTCGCGTGCACCAACAAACCCGACCGGCATGCCGATGATGGCGGCTGGTTTGGCCAATCGGCCTGTCTGGATGGCTTCAAGCAGATGGAAAAGAGCCGTCGGCGCATTGCCAATGGCAATTATTGCACCTTCGATATGATCTGCCCATGCTTCAACCGCAGCAGCCGAACGGGTTGTTGTCATTTGGCTGGCAAGCCCGTGGGTATCGCTATCATTTAAAGTGCACAAAACCGGGTTTTCGGCCGGAAGTAAACGGGAAATAATGCCGTGACGGACCATTTCTGCATCACACAGGATTGGTTTTCCAGCCCGCAAAGCCACCGTGGCAGCAGCAATGACATCACCACCAAATGCGATCTGATCGGCCATTTCCACCATGCCACAGGCATGAATGATGCGTATGGCAATGGGCCGCTGATCTTCTGAAAAGCGGGCAAGGTCGGCCTCGGCTTCGATGGTGGCAAAGCTTTGGGCATAGATTTCCTGCGGATCACGCAGATAGTCAAACATTGCCGCGCCTTTCAGAGGGTCGGGATCGACCGGTTATGAACCGGTCGGCTTTTTTGCATCATCATGAGAATGGGCATGGCCGTGATCGTGGCTGTGCCCGTGGTCATGACTGTGTCCATGATCGTGATGATGACCGTGGCTATGTCCGTGGCTGTGCCCATGACTATGGCCGTCCGTCCCGATGCCCATCACATGATGATGATGGCCAACCTGCGGGGTGGCAACATCGCCTTCATAGCCAATGATCTGTTCGCGATATTTACACAGCTGACAGTTCATATTGTTGTCGCCGGTATCAATTTCGGCCAGACGTTCAGCAAAGCTTGCAAGCACCATCGGGTGATCCTTGAGATAGGCTGCCTTGATGAATTCGACATCGCCAAATTCAGCGGCGACTTCATCCGTATGGGTGTAAATCCGGTCGATCAAAATCCCAGCGAACAGGAAGTACGGGAACACGACAACCCGTTTGTATCCCAGTTTCATTGCTTCGCGCAGGCCCGCATTAACCCGCGGATGGGTAACCCCGGAATAGCTGATTTCGGTGCGTCCGAAACCAAGGCCTTCCTGAAGCATGCGCGCGACCTTATAGACATTTGAATTGGCGTCCGGGTCGTTCGTGCCACGTCCGACAACCATCAAAAGTGTGTCTTCACGCGCAACGCTGTCATTAACGGTGGCAAGGGCTTCTTCAATGCGGTCTTTGGCGGCACTCAGCAATTTTGGATCAATTGCCAGATCGCGGCCGAATTTAACGTCGATATCGGGATTTTCATGCGCGAAATTGTTCACTTCGCTTGGCAGGTCGTTTTTGACGTGACCGGCGGCAAACAGCATACCCGGAAGGGCATAAATCTTTTTATGGCCTTTGGCTTTGAGCTTTTCAAAACCGTCACGCAGGATCGGGTGGGCAAATTCGAGGAAGCCGCTTTCGACATCGTAGTCGGCAAGGTGGGTCTGTTTCATCGTTTCAACCATGGCGTTGAACTGTGAAACCGCGCGTTCGTCGCGCGAACCATGACCGCAAATCATTACTGCGCCTTTGGGGGACATAAAAGGCTGCTCCTTTGTCTCTCTCTGATGGTGTTCATCGCGACGCGCGTTTTGCGCAATCGCGGTACCCGATGCCACCCCCGTTTTCACCGATTGGCCTGCGGAATGCAAGCGGCAGGTAACAGAAGATGTATGGCAAGTCGCATCGGCGGCGAAAATACTACTTATTGTGGTTAGGAAGACCTTCGATATCGAATATGTTGTGGTTGGCTTTATATCATTTGGGTTTCATCTGACATGTTCTACGCATGGAAAGTCATTGTGGATGGTTTGGCTTTGCCCGATCAGCATGAGTATGACAAAAATAAAATTCGTATGAAATTGTTGTAACAAAGCCATTTCAAAATGGCAATTCCTGTTGCCGATATAGGGGCTTAACATTGCACGCTACGCATTCTGATTGACGGTGTCGTCCTCACGCCGCAAATTGTGGCCATGGAACCAAGCTTCACAGATTTTCTGATCCCTGCATCCGGATTCTCCGGACCACTTTTCACAATACTGGTGCTGGCACTGGTGTTGGATGGGCTATTTGGCGACTTTCCCTGGCTTTTCTCGCGCATTTCCCATCCGGTGGTCTGGATCGGAAACCTGATTATCTGGTTCGAAAAGCGCTTGAATAAGTCTGATCGCGGACACGCTGATCTGATCTTGCGCGGAACGCTGACCAGTTTGGCGGTGATTTGTGCCGCCGGTGTGGTGGGTGGCGTTGTTCAATTTATATCTCTACTCGGTGACGTGTTCTGGCTGTTTGAAGTCCTTCTGGTCGCAATCCTGATTGCACAAAAGGGACTGTATCAACATGTCAAAGCGGTTTCGGTTGCGCTGAAGAAAGAAGGCCTTATCGGCGGGCGCAAAGCGGTTTCCATGATCGTGGGGCGGGACCCCGATACGCTCGATGAAGCCGGGGTCAGCCGGGCGGCGATTGAAAGCTGTGCCGAGAATTTTTCCGATGGCGTGGTCGCCCCGCTGTTTTGGTATGTCGTTGCCGGTCCGGTTGGTATTTGCGTCTATAAGGCGATCAACACCCTTGATTCCATGATTGGTCATCGCAATGCGCGCTATTTGTATTTCGGGCGTTTTGCCGCGCGACTGGATGACGTCGTCAACTTCATCCCCGCCCGGATAGCGGGTGCTTTGATTTGTCTCGCAGCGATAATCGGGTCCAAAACCAAAGGCAAAGCGGCATGGCAAATAATGCTAAGCGATGCCAAAAAGCACAAATCCCCCAATGCCGGATGGCAGGAAGCGGCCTTTGCCGGGGCGTTGGATCTGTCACTTGCCGGTCCACGGCAATATGGCGATGAAATCGTCGATGATCCCTATATCGGTGTCGGGCGGCGTGATGCGGGTGCTGCTGACATTGATCGGGCCTTGTCGCTTTATACGACCGCCTGCCTGATTAATGCGGCCTGGCCGATTGTGCTTAAGCTTCTTTGGGTTGGGTTATGAGCACGGGATATCTGATTGCTCAGATGGCCAAGGGACCGGAGTTTCTCGACTACGTCCTTCAGAACCGATTTAATGCTGTAATTCTTGACCGGTTTTCGCAGCTTGGCTTTGATGATTGGTGGCTGACAGCGGGATGCTTGGCCCAATCGGTCTGGAACGTTAAGGCTGGCAAAGCCCCACATACTGATATCGCGGATTACGACGTTTTTTATTTCGATCCCGACACAACCTGGCAGTCTGAGGATCACGTGATCCGTCAGGGTCTTGAATTATATGCTGATTTGCTGGTCAATACTGAAATTCGCAATCAGGCACGTGTGCCGATCTGGTATCCGAAAAAATATGGTTTTGATTATGGTCTGGTTTCTTCGGCAAGTGACGGCATTGATCGGTTTGCCTATCAAACCACCGCAATCGGACTGCGCAAAGAGCGGAATGGCGACTATCGGATCTATGCCCCGTTTGGGCTTGATCTTGTCCTGCAGGGACAGGTCGTTCCCAATGATGTTTTGCCCATCCGGGGTGTCTATGAGGCCAAAGTCGCGCGTTGGCAGAAAATATGGCCGGATCTAAAGATCACGCCATGGCCGGACGCGGAGAACAACCTGCATTCCGTCCAAACGGGTGTCAGGCCTTAGTTCTTGTCTTTGTTCATCCGCGCGATGGTTGATGTGGTTGAAAAGCCATCTTCAAGATTGGCCAGAACCACTTTGCCGCCATATCCATGGACGATATCGGCACCAACCACCTTATCAATGGTGTAATCCGCGCCCTTTACCAGAATATCGGGTTTGATGGCCTCGATCAATTTGACCGGGGTATCTTCGCCAAAAATCACCACGCCGCTGACGGTTTCAAGCGATCCAAGCACGGCGGCCCGGGCGGCCTCGGACTGGATCGGGCGGCTTTCACCTTTAAGCCGTTTGACCGATGCATCGGAATTCAACCCGACAATCAGGCGGTCGCAATTTGCGTGTGCCTGCTTTAGCAGGCTGAGATGGCCGGGATGTAAAAGATCAAAGCAGCCATTGGTAAAGCCGACTTTATATCCTTTACGGCGCCAGCGTTCAGCGCGGTCCACCATGCGATCAAGCGGCATCAGTTTGGCTTCGCCAATCATCAAATCATGATGATGCAAGGCAGAAACCAGTTCATCGGGATAGACAATTGCGGTGCCGATTTTGCCAACAACAATGCCTGCGGCAACATTGGCAATCCGTGCTGCATCGGCCAGACTTGATCCGGCGGCAACTGCGGATGCAAGGCAGGCGACAACCGTGTCGCCAGCACCTGAAACGTCAAACACTTCGCGTGCTTCGGTCGGCAGGTGAATTGCCTCGCCATCCTTGGTGACCAGGGTCATGCCATCCTGGCTACGCGTCAGCAGGACATTATCGATTCCGCATTCGGTAATGATTTTTGTCGCGGCGGCAACGGCGTCTTCATCACTGTTAACCGCAATACCGGTTGCGGCCTGTGCTTCAGCGCGGTTGGGGGTGACAACGGTTGCCCCACGATAAATGCTGTAATCGCTGCCCTTTGGGTCAACAATTACCGGTTTACCGGCACTGCGGGCGGCATTAATAGCGGCAGCGACCACATCGGCATGCAAAACACCTTTGCCATAGTCCGAGAGAATGATTGCTGCGACATCCGATGCCAGTTGCCCGGCAAGGGCTGAAAGATTGCTGATTGTCTCAGGTGCGATATCTGCCGTGGTTTCATTGTCAGATCGCAACAATTGCTGTCCGCTTGCAATATAGCGGGTTTTGATTGTGGTCTGCCGGTTACGTTCGGTCTGGATATAGGGTTCAACACCCTTGTCATTGGCAACATATTCCATGACCTCACGCCCGGAAATATCATCGCCGACCAAGGATAGAAACTGGACAGACGCCCCAAGTGCTGTGGCATTGCGCGCCACATTGCCCGCACCGCCAAGCATTGCGCTTTCGCGTTCAACCCGAATGACCGGGATCGGTGCTTCGGGCGAGATGCGGGTAACAGAACCATAGACAAACCGGTCAAGCATCACATCGCCAATGCAGAGAACCTTGGCATTGGTAAGTTCTTCAACCTGTCGGGCCAAATGGCTGAGATCAATCATGGTATCTTGTCTTTGTTCTGTCGTTTACTTTGGTGGGTATCGGGACCGGTCGCTTACTTCTTGGTCAGACCAAGGGTATGTTCAAGCGCACCAACCAGCATCTGACCAAGCTGGATGTGCATTTCCTGAATGCGTGCGGTGGTGTTGCTTGGCACGATCATGATTGGATCACACAAATCAACCATATCGCCACCGGTTTTTCCGGTCCAACCGGTCGCAATCAAGCCCATCTCACGCGCCTTGGCCAAACCAAGATTGACGTTCTTGCTGTTGCCTGACGTCGAAATGCCAATCGCGACATCATCCGGGTTGCCCAGTGCTTCGATCTGGCGCGAAAACAAGTGGTCAAACCCGAAATCATTGCCAATTGCGGTTAAGGCCGAACTATCTGTGGTCAGGGCGATTGCCGGAAGGGCGCGACGGTCATTGATATAGCGCACCGTGAATTCGGTTGCGATATGCTGGGCGTCTGCTGCCGACCCGCCATTGCCAAACAACAGCAATTTATTGCCGTCATTCAAGGCATCGGTACAGATTTCAACCAGCTCGACAAATGCCTCGCGGGTGGCTTCACGGGTCTTGTTGACCAGATCAAGATGCTCGTCAAACTCGGCATCGAAAAAGGCATTGATATCCATAGCGTATCTAGTCCTGAAATGTCGTGTTAGCCGTGTTTCGCAATCAAATCGCGGAAATAATCGATGGTCGAACCTAGGCCGGTTTCAAAGGCGATAGAGACGACACCTTTGAACAGAATGCGCTTGCGTCGCAACATATCGTTCTTAACCCTATCGATCAGATGTAAAATCGGGCTGAAACTAGCAGCTTGGATGGCGGAAAGCTACGACTTATCTTTTTGTGGGATGTGTGAAAATGTCCAATTTTCGCGTTTGGTTTCAATAGCCATGAATGCTAAATACATAACCTGTTAATCGACAGGCTCTATGCTGGGACTGACAGGCTATCGGCTCCGTTTCTGGCAAAACAAAAATCTGGTCATTGCATTTATGTCTGATAACGCACTTCCATCACCTGAAGCCTTCCTCGTCGACTATGTGCGACGCCTAGAGCGGCGCAAGGACGGCGTTGGTGCGATTCATGTGCATTTTTCAAAATTGCTGGCGTTTAACCGCCGTGATCATCATATCCGCACGGCCATTGCCGCTTTTGAAGAAATCGTGCCGGAAGTCACCGGGCGTATCTTTACTCTGTCAAATCAGGATCTTATTTTCATTTTCGACGCTGCGGAAATGGATGAGGTCAATGCCGTCATTTTCCGTCTGAAATTCCTGTTTAACGATGATCCGTTAATCGGAGAAAACAAGGATGAAAGTGGCGCACCTGCCAATTTCACCGATTATTTCGATGTTGGTCAGCAATACAAAGATTTCCTGCACCTGACCCAGATGCTGGTGCGTTCAAACGCCAATCGCCCGCGTGTGGTAAGCAAGGCAGCCGAACGTCATAACGATCATCCCGAATATGGTGATGACCGGCAGCCTCTGACGCCAAAAATTCTGGGCCGCATTGATGAATCGCTTCGGCGTGCAGATTTGTCCAACCTGATGCGCAGACAGGCGATTTGTGCCGTGGTGGGTGATGCCAACCCAACGCCGGTTTTCCACGAATTATTTATATCGATCAAAGATTTGCAGGAAACGCTGCTGCCTGATGTCAATGTGCTTTCAAATCGCTGGCTGTTTCAGCATCTGACCGAAATTCTTGATCGCCGGATGTTGTCGCTTTTGACCCGGAGCAATGATGCATCGGTCACCGGATCGGTCAGTATCAATTTGAATGTATCGACCTTGCTGTCACCGGATTTCCTGACATTCGATAGTAATGTTAAGGCAGGCCAACGCGGCACCATCGTGCTTGAACTGCAAAAGATCGATATTTTTGCGGACCTTGGGGCCTTTTTCTTTGCCCGTGATTTCTGTCGTGACCGTGGTTATCGCATCTGCATTGACGGGATAAGTCATCTGTCTCTGCCCTATATCAACCGCAATAAAATCGGCGTTGATATGATCAAGATGATCTGGGATGTCGAGATGGAAAACATGGATGAAGAACACCGCGAAGCCATGCGTGCCGCCGTTGCCGAATCAGGCGATACCCGCGTGATCCTGTGCCGTTGTGATGACGAACGGGCGATCAAGTTTGGTCACTCGGTCAATATCACCATGTTCCAGGGCCGCCATGTCGAACATCTGATGAACGAGCGGACAAAAAAATAGCGCCAACTTAATTGGCACTATTTTCCATGGCGGTTAAAACAAGCGTGTGTTCCAGCCGTTTTATTCCTTGCCGTCGATCCCGGCTTTTTCAAAGGTTGCCATGCTGTTGTGGCATTCCGCAGCCGCCCGCAAAAGTGGAATGGCAAGAGCCGCACCTGATCCTTCGCCAAGGCGCATACCAAAATTGATCAGGGCTTCTTTGCCAAGTTTTTCAAGCAGACGTCCATGACCGGGTTCAGCGGAAACATGCCCGACCAGGCAATGATCAAGCGCATCGGGGCGCATGGCGGCCAGAACTGCTGCCGCCGCACAGGAAACATAGCCATCCAATAAGACAGGCACGCGGGCAAAGCGCGCGGCAATGATTGCACCGGCCATGGCGGCAATTTCGCGTCCACCAACACAGCGCAGAATATCAAGCCCGTCATGCATCTGGTTTTTATGCAAAATGATGGCATCGCCAACAACGCGGGTTTTAAGGATTAAGGTGGCGTCATCAATCCCGGTCCCGCGACCGGTCCAGTCCGCAGCATTTCCACCATAAAGCGCATGGGAAATGGCCGCAGCTGCCGTGGTGTTGCCAATGCCCATTTCGCCGGGCACAAACAGATCAAGACCCTTTTCAATTGCACTCATGCCAAAGGCCATGGCTTCGGCACAGCCTTCGTCATCCATGGCCGGTTCCTGACTGAAATCATTGGTCGGGATTTCAAGGGCGACTTCCATGACACGCAGTTCGGCATCGACCGATTTGCAAATCTGGTTGATGGCAGCACCACCATTGATGAAATTTTCGACCATCTGATGGTTCACGCTGGCCGGGAAAGCCGACACACCCTGTGCGACAACACCGTGACTGCCGGCAAAGACGGTGACGCGCGGGCGTGTCATATTCGGGCGTGAACTTCCCTGCCATCCGGCAAGCCACAAGCTGAAATCTTCCAGACGGCCAAGAGACCCGGACGGTTTGGTCAGGGTCGGTTCGCGTTTACGCACAGCGGCCTGCGCTTCGTCATCAACGGCGGGCAGGTCGGCCAGAAGGGTGCGAATTTCTTCAAGGCTCTGGGGCGGGTGCTTGGGATTGAACATGCTGGTCTCCGGCTGCGGCAAATCGATGAATGCCTGTTCCGCTTGGCTTATAGGGTGGTTAAGATTAGGTTCTAAAACCAATTGCTTGGTGCGTTTCACCTTCGGGCATTGACCTGATCATGAGGCGAATGTTGTCAGGCAATCGGGTGATGAAAGTATGACGGACCAAGAAATCAGCCTCAAACTAGGCGCATGCGCAACAGATTGCCAGTTCGAAAATCGGAATTTGATGGTGCCCGAAGATCATAATCAAAACGAAACAAATATGCAAAGTCAAGATGAACAGCGCGATGCGTCAAAGGGTTCCGCTAGTTCAACTGCAACGACCTATGCCAGCACGTCGGTAATGTCGGATTTTTGGCGTGCGATGGCGCTGCTGAGCCGGGTACCCGTTTTCGACATTGACGATTTTCGCCCGGTCATGATTGCGCGGTCGGTTTGGTGTTGGCCGCTGGTGGGCTTGTTTTTGGCAGGACTGGCCCTTGTGCCAGCCATGCTGGTCAATTATTTGACCGAAAATACCATGATCTTTGCCATCGTTGCAGTGGCATCGATGGTGCTTCTGACCGGGGCGATGCATGAAGACGGGATGGCCGATTGCGCCGATGGTTTTGGCGGTGGGGTCGAACGATCGCGTAAGCTTGACATCATGCGCGACAGTCAGATCGGGACATACGGGGTTGTTGCCTTGATCCTGTGTCTCAGTTTACGTCTGACCTTGCTGTATACTGCGGCAAATATCGGTCTGGCGGCGACTTTTTTGCTTTGTACGGCGGTTATGTCACGCGCGGCAATGCCGATTGTCATGCGCGTTTTGCCACCTGCTCGCGACAATGGGTTGGGCAAGGGGGCGGGTCAACCGGGCCTGCTGCCAATGGTCATCGGATTTGTCATTGCGATCGCAATCGTTGGGGTGTTGGCAGGGATTACAGCCACTTGGGCGGTTTTGTTGGGAACTGCAATCGCCATTTTCATCGTTGCCTTGGTTGCCAGATGGCAGATTGGCGGGCAAACGGGGGACGTACTTGGTGCGACCCAACTCAGTGCTGAACTGTTTGCCGGGATTGGATTTATCGCGGTGATGGGTGGGATCTGATGCTATGATGATCGCGCATTCAAAATTACCCTGTTGGGTGTCGGCGGCGGATCATTTCCGAGGATGGCATGATTAAACCTGAAACAACGCGTTGGTGGCTGGTGCGCCATGCACCGGTTCAGAATCCCAAACGTCTGGTTTATGGCCGAAGTGACATGCCAGTTGATTTGTCCGATGAAAAGGCCCTGCGGGCAGTTGCGCGTCATCTGCCCCGTGATGCCGTCTGGGTGACAAGCCATTTGTCGCGCACCCTTGATACAGCGTTGAAGCTTCAGGAACTCATCGACGAAGACGTCATCCCAACCCGCGAAAGCGGCTTTGCCGAACAGCATTTTGGCGCGTGGGAACTGCAACACTGGAATGATCTTCCCAAAGGTGAAACCACACAATTCTGGACGGACTTTGCCCGTCAACAACCACCAAATGGCGAAAGCTTTTCAGATGTGGTTGACCGTGTCGGTCCGCTTTTTTCCCGTTTGAACCGATATTGGGTCGGGCGCGATATTGTCGCGGTTATTCACGGCGGCACGGTGCGGGCGATTATGGCCAATGCGCTTGGTCTGTCGCTTGAAGCGGCCCTGTCATTTCACATTGATACGTTGGGTTTGACCAAGCTTGAATATATCACAGGCGTTGAGGAACCGGGTTGGCGGGTGACTGCCGTTAATCAACGCTATTAATCGTCATCACAATCGCCAACACGACAACGGCACCAACCGCGCACGGATTGATGCCGTTAGGATCAGATGAGATCGCCTTATCTGCACTTACGCAGTTTGCAGTTCCGGTTTCGCCGCGAGATCCGGCAAGGCATCTTCTGCCAGATATCGGTCAAGCATATCTGGCGTAATGTCATGTTTTTCACAGATCGCGGCGACATCCTGAAGATAGGCTTCATAATAAGGCATTGGTCGGCTGCGCGACTTATTGCGCAGTTTGGCGACATTCGGGAAGTCTTCGGCCAGCGGCGTGTTTTCAATCGCCTGAATGACATTGTCGTCAATGATCGCAGCCGTCATCCCGCGATAGGTCTTGCCACAAGCCGAAAGCATCTTGCTTGCCGTCGGGACAGAGATGCCGGGCTGTGCCAGCAATTCGTTCAATTCTTCTGCGCCGAAGTCTGAAATCGACATCAAGGTGATTAATGTCGGTAAGTCGCGGACAAGCAGCGACAAGGCATTGACGCGGATGCCGCGTGCATGGGACCAGATAATGGTCGCAATCACACCCTTTGAAGCATCCAGAGCAAAGATATCGCGAACATCGCGACGGGCCAGTGTGATGTCACTATCCGTTGCGTATTCTTCCAGAAAGTTCTGAAAAGACCGGTTGTCTGAATTCAGACGGTCCAGCAGCCCAAGCCACATCTCCTTGCGTGATGATGTGATCCAATTTGGTGTGTTCAGCTTTCGGATTTTCGGTAAGTGCGCATTAATTGCCATTGGATTTTGCAAAATTCCAGTTAACCCCAAGAGTTTCGTGTCGCAGCGTTCTGCAACCAACCGGGTGTGTTTGTTTTATTCCCGGCGACCATCGCTGACGGGCGGTTTTTCCGCTTTCCTATTCCAGCGTGATAATATGATGTTCTCTTAAACAAGGGCTGCCCTCAAGCAGGCAATTCTTACAAATACTGACCATCCGGCTAGGGTCCCTTATCTGATGGAGAATGCCCTTTGGCTTAAAGGGCAAACCTGCTAGGTTCGGCACGCCATTCGGTGATGGGAAATCGGTGCAAAGCCGATGCTGCCCCCGCAACTGTATCGGGTCGGGCGATCCAGGTGTCTGCATTGCACGACACCAGCCACCGGGAAACCGGGAAGGCGGATCGCTTTCATGCCCGCAGCCAGGAAACCAGCCGAAGGTGTCACTTCTTGATCGGGGTGGCGACGCAATCGGGCCTCGGTGGGAGGCCATGGCGAGGAACTTATGGAATGAGCCAAGCAGAACAGCCTACCGGGATACATTTGATCCTTGGGGGCGCTCGATCCGGCAAAAGCAGGTTTGCCGAAAACATCATCAATCAGGCAGGTGGCGGGATCTATATCGCGACCGGGCGTGCGTGGGATGATGAAATGGCCAACCGCATTGACCTTCACAAACAATCACGCGGCGATCTTTGGCACACAATTGAAGAACCGACCGATCTTTGCGCAGCTCTTCGCACCTGTAATGTGCAAGAAGGCAAGCCGGTATTGGTTGATTGTCTGACCTTGTGGCTGACCAACCTGATGCTTGAAGACCGCGATATCGATGCAGAAATCACAATGCTTTGTGATCTTGTGCCGGTACTGGACATTCCGGTTCTTCTGGTGTCCAACGAGGTCGGTTTTGGAATTGTGCCGGAAAATGCAATGGCGCGTGCCTTTCGCGATCATGCCGGACGACTGCATCAGCGCATTGCCGAACTGGGAAACAGGGTGACCTTGGTGGTCGCGGGCATACCGATGCAGGTCAAATAGCAACATAAATAATTGAAATTTAAGGATTTTAAAGATGGCACAAGTGGGAAAAATCCCGGCAACCGTCATTACCGGTTTTCTGGGTGCGGGTAAGACAACAATGATCCGCAATATGTTGGAAAATGCCAATGGCAAACGTATTGCCCTGATCATTAACGAATTTGGTGATCTTGGTGTTGATCGCGGGATCATTAATGGCTGCGGCATTGAAGGCTGTGCCGAAGACGACGTGGTGGAACTGGCCAATGGCTGCATTTGCTGCACGGTCGCAGATGACTTCCTGCCGACCATTCGCAGTCTAATCGACCGTGAAACGCCGCCCGACCACATCGTTATTGAAACCTCTGGACTGGCCCTGCCGAAACCGTTGGTGAAGGCGTTTAACTGGCCGGAAGTCCGGTCGCGCGTGACGGTAGATGGTGTGGTTGCGGTTCTTGATGGGGCTGCTTTGCGCGACGGGTTGTTTGCTCATGATCATCAAGCGGTACAGGCCCAGCGCGAAGCTGATGACAATCTTGATCATGAAAGCCCGCTTGAAGAACTGTTTGAAGAACAGCTTCATTGCGCCGACATCGTCATTTTGAACAAGACCGATCTTTTGACGGACGAAGAACGGATCAAGGTCGAAGCCGACATCCGTGCCGAGTTGAAAAAGCCGTCTGTCAAAATCATCGCGACCGAGCATTCGCGCGTCGAAAACGCCATTTTGCTGGGGCTTGGTGCCGCTGCAGAAGACGATCTTGATAGCCGCCCGTCCCATCATGACGATGGGCACGAACATGATCATGATGATTTCGACAGCTTTGTTGTCTCGCTTGATGCTATTGGCGATCCGGCTGCTTTGGAAAAACGTCTGGTGGATGTTGTGCGTCAATTTGACGTTCTGCGGATCAAAGGGTTCCTGGATGTACCGGGCAAACCGATGCGCCAGGTGGTTCAGGGTGTTGGCGAACGGTTCCAGCGGTATTTTGACCGTCCATGGTCGGATGGTGAAACCCGCCGGTCCGAACTGGTGGTGATTGGCCTGCATGGTTTGGACCGTGCTGCGATTGAAGCCGCAATTAAAGCGGCCTGATTGCGGGCAAAGCTCCCAAAGGGCAGAATTTCAGATACCGGATGGCATTGATCATCCGGTATCTGCGCATTTTACGACTTAAAGAAGACGGAAAACCCGATGCATTTACTGGCAGCCCAACCCGGACTGGTGACAGATGGCAGTGAGGCCGTTGACCTTGGGCAGCAACCCGGCGACGTCGTGATCTTATCTGCTGCCGAGTCCGAGCTTGCCTGTCTGGCCAAGGCGCAAGCGCGCCTGTGTGATGCATTCGGGGATGAAGTACCGTCTTTACGGTTGGCAAGTCTTCTGCAACTTGGCCACAATATGTCGGTCGATCTATACGTCGATGACGTGCTGAACGATGCCAAATTCATTATTGTCCGCATTCTTGGCGGGCGCGGATATTGGGAATATGGCATCGAACAACTGGTTGCCTTGGCCCGATCCAAAGACATCCCGTTGGTCTTGTTGCCGGGGGATGATCAACCCGATGCAGAACTTCTGTCGCTTTCGACGGTCAAGGGCCGCGAATATCAGAGTATCTGGCGCTATCTGATTGAAGGCGGCCCGCAAAATTCCGAGAATTTACTTCGTCTTATATACGAAAAGTTAAATTTAAAGGTGAGTTGGAACTGGGCGCCAGCCGCACCTTTGGTCAAGGCGGGGGGATACTGGCCGGGAAAATCACAGACCAGCTTGGATGATGTGCGTACAAATTGGGTTGAAAATCAACCGGTTATCCCGATTATCTTTTATCGTTCCTTGGTGCAGGCGGCCAATCTCGACGTGATTGATGCGCTGGTTGAAGAACTTTGTGTCAATAACTTGAATCCACTGCCAATTTTTGTCGCAAGCCTTAAGGACCCGCTGGCAGCAGCACTGGTCAGTGACTGGCTTGCTGAAACCAAGGCAGATTTGATCCTCAACACTACAGGATTTGCATTGGCCGTTCCGGGTTCGGAACGAAAATCTGGCCCGTTTGATGTTGGTGATGCGCTGGTCTTTCAGGTCGTACTGTCGGGCGGCAGCGAAGGCGCATGGCGTGATGGTGTGAATGGCCTTGCCGCACGCGATATAGCGATGAATGTAGCCCTGCCCGAAGTGGACGGGCGTATCTTGTCACGGGCGGTGTCGTTTAAGGGATCGGCGGGCAAGGATGATCTGACCCAGATTGATCTGGTAAAATATATCCCTGTCCGGGATCGCGTGGCTTTTACCGCCAAATTGGCCGCCAATTGGGTGCGTCTGTGCAAAACCGATGCCGCCACGCGCAAGGTGGCAATGGTCATGGCGAATTATCCCAACAAGGATGCACGACTGGGCAACGGGGTCGGGCTTGATACCCCGGCCGGGATGATTGAAACCCTGCGTGCCATGCAGGATGATGGCTATCGGATTGAAAATCTGCCAGATGATGGCGATGCGCTGATTGCTGCGGTCAAGGCCGGACCGACCAATGATTTCAAATCACTCTCGGATCGTGAAATCCGGGTGACTTTGCCATTGGCGGCATATCAGGCGGCATTTGATGCCCTGCCGAAATCGATCCGCGATCAGGTGATGGATGCTTGGGGCGATCCGAAAACCGATCCATTTTACCTAAGTGATTCAGAAAGTTTCGCGCTGTCGATCTTGCCAATGGGCAATGTGGTGGTCGGATTGCAGCCGGCACGTGGCTATAATATTGATCCGCTTGAAAGCTATCACTCGCCTGACTTGGTGCCGCCGCATAACTATTTCGCGTTTTATATCTGGCTACGTCATGAATTTGGTGTCGATGCGATCATTCATTTTGGCAAACACGGCAATATGGAATGGCTACCGGGCAAATCATTGGCCCTGTCCGAAGACTGTTTCCCCGAAGCCGTTTTCGGCCCGACCCCGCATTTCTACCCGTTCATCGTCAATGATCCGGGCGAAGGCACACAGGCCAAGCGCCGCGCGCAGGCCGTGATCCTTGACCATCTAACCCCGCCCCTAACGCGTGCTGAAAGCTATGGCCCGCTCAAGGATCTCGAAGCACTAGTTGACGAATATTACGAAGCCGCTGCAGTTGATCCACGGCGTCTGGTCATCTTAAAGCGCGATATTCTCGAACTTGCCATTCGCATTGGCCTTGATCGTGATTGCGGGATTGAAGCGGGCGAAGACGAAGAAAGCGCACTTGCCAAGCTTGATAACTATCTGTGTGAACTCAAAGAACTTCAGATCCGCGATGGGCTGCATATTTTTGGCAAGGCACCCGAAGGTGGTCTTTTGACCGATCTTTTGGTCGCACTTTCCCGCCTGCCACGCGGGGCGGATCATGGGCCCAAGGCATCGCTTCATCGCGCAATCGCCAAGGATATTCTCGGCAATACCGGGTTTGACCCGCTTGATTGTGCCTTTGCCGAATTTTGGCCGGGTCTAAAGCCCGCAATCCTTGACCATTATGATGTCGGGCCATGGCGGACTACGGGCGATACGGTGGAACGGATTGAATTACTCGCCAGCGACCTTGTCCGCGGGGATGTGAAGCCTGACCCGGCATGGACATCTGTTTGCGACGTTATTTCTGATATCGAAACGAATATTCGGCCGGCTGTGACCAACTGTGGCACGGCCGAGATTGATGGTATGCTGCGCGGTCTGGCCGGTAAGTTCGTAGAACCCGGCCCATCCGGGGCACCGACCCGTGGCCGCCCCGATGTTTTGCCAACCGGGCGTAATTTCTATTCGGTTGATACCCGTACCATCCCGACCCCGGCGGCCTGGCAATTGGGCTGGAAATCGGCGGAATTGCTGCTTGAACGCCATGTGCAGGATCAGGGTGAATGGCCCAGTGCCCTTGGACTTTCGGTTTGGGGCACAAGCAATATGCGCACCGGCGGTGATGACATTGCACAGGCGCTGGCCCTTATGGGGGTGCGCCCGACATGGGATAGTGCATCACGTCGGGTGACCGGGTTTGAAATTATGCCGGCATCGGTTCTGGGCCGCCCGCGTGTGGATGTGACCTTGCGCATATCGGGGTTCTTCCGCGATGCATTTCCCGGTTTGATTGATCTGTTTGACAGTGCCGTGCGGGCGGTGGCCAATCAGACGGATGAGCCTTCTGACATCAACCCGATTGCCAAACGCGTCGCGGACGAGGCCGAAAAGCTGCGTGGGCAGGGTGTCAGCGCAGAAGAAGCCGACCGACAGGCAGGTTTCCGCGTTTTTGGCTCCAAACCCGGGGCCTATGGCGCCGGGCTACAGGCCATGATTGATGAAAAACTGTGGGAAGACGAAGACGATCTTGCCGATGCCTATCTTGCATGGGGAAGCTACGCCTATGGCAATGGGGCAGAAGGCACGGCTGCTCGTGGGTTGTTTGAAACCCGGTTGTCGAAGGTCGATGCGATTGTCCATAATCAGGATAACCGAGAACATGATCTGCTTGATTCCGATGATTACTATCAGTTCGAAGGCGGAATGACGTCTGCTGTGCGCAGTCTGTCGGGCAAGCAGCCAACCGTGTATCACAGCGACCATTCACGCCCCGAAAGCCCGAAAATCAGAACACTGGAAGAAGAAATCGCCCGTGTGGTCCGGGCCCGGGTTGTGAACCCGAAATGGATCAAGGGTGTGATGCGCCATGGTTATAAGGGCGCATTTGAAATCGCTGCGACGGTGGATTACCTGTTTGCCTTTGCCGCAACGGCGCGCTGTGTGGCGGATCATCATTTTGATCTGGTTTATGATGCCTATCTTGATGATGCCGAGGTCCGCGATTTCATCGAACAGCATAATCCCGATGCGCTGCGTGATATTCAGGACCGCCTGCGCGAAGCCATTGAACGCGGATTATGGCAGCCACGCCGCAACAGCGTAGCAACGAACCTGATCGATCAGGCATAAGCCGCCCGGGTAACACACCGGATTCACAAGAAGTTTACTGTCGGAACAATAGTAGGAGTTGAAACGTTACGTTTTCGCACCATATCTCAATTAACCAACTGTTAATAAGTTGTGAGGGACGGGGCACCCCTTTCGGACACCTGCCGGGAAGCAGGTTGATCCAGATGATAGGAGGCCGCGATGGAAAACAAGACCAACGTTCGTTTGCCTGACTATTTGCAAACGCCTTTGCCTGCCCACAAAGGGCACGCAGACGCAATTGACTTCCTGATTTCTGACTGCGACATGCCAGACTGGCTGCGGGCTGATTTGCACGGACAGGGCCGTTATCGTCCTGCACGTGGGGCCATCCGCGCGGTTCTGGATCTGCGTGAACGCTTCAACGGTGTGCATCGCCCGGTCAGCTTTGATGAATTTAGCGACGGCATGACGGAACTTGCCCGTCATCTTCCCGGTCCCGACCAAACCAAAATCGAGATCGAGGCAAAGGTACGGATTTACTGGCGTTACCTTCAAGGGGTCGAATGTCAGGTCTGGCGCACGGCCATTTCTGTCGCCCATATTGCCCTTGATCATTTCCCGGTGGTTCGCGAATTCAAATCCCTGATCGAAAATGTTGTGATCAGTCGCGATTGGCTTGAACGCCGCCTTGAAGTGATTGAACGCAGCTTCCAGACCCCGGTAAATTCCCGAAACGAAGCCGTGCGCACTGCCTTGATGCGGTTGCGCAGGATGTCTCCGGGTGATCGGTTGCAACTGTTTAACAAGGCCCGGATGCGCCGACCGGAATTGCGCAACATCGATATGCGCGAACCCGATAAATGGGCCGATCTGGTGACCGGGGATCTTGGTCTGTCGCCGCATCAGGGTGCGATCTGGTAAGGTGTCAGGACAAGATTATTGCCAACCCGTTTCCATGGGTGGGGAGAAACCGCCAAAGGGCGGGGAAAAGTGCGGTCCATGGGGCTGCACTTTTCTTTTGTGGTTGCCCGGTTCGACGGGACTGGAAACCGTAAAACAGTCTTGATCCCAAGGGTGATTTCGCCGCATTGTGGGGGCGAAATTCAAAGGGATAAAACCATGACCGATAAAAGCCAGCCAGACGTCGATATCAATGCGCGCCATGACGAGAAAATGAAGAAAATCAAGGCTGCGCGCGACAAGATGATGGCCCAGAAAATCGATAAAAAAGGCCTGATCATTGTCCATACCGGCAAGGGTAAGGGCAAATCATCGTCGGCCTTTGGCATGGCCATGCGCTGTGTTGGTCATGACATGAAGGTTGGTGTGGTGCAGTTCATCAAGGGCGGCTGGGAAACCGGCGAAGCCAAATTGCTGAAAAAATTCCCTGATCTTTGTGAATTCCATGCCATGGGTGCGGGCTTTACCTGGGAAACCCAGAACCGTGCGCAGGATATCTCCCTTGCCCGGGATGCCTGGAACAAGGCATTGGAAATGATGCGTGATCCTAGTTTCTCGATGGTGATCCTGGACGAGATCAATATCGTTTTGCGCTATGACTTCCTGCCACTTGATGATGTGCTTGAAGCCTTGTCTGAAAAGCTTCCTGATCAGCATGTGGTTCTTACGGGTCGTAATGCGCCCGATACCTTGATCGAGGCGGCCGATCTGGTCACGGAAATGACCATGATCAAACACCCGTTCCGCGAACAGGGGATCAAGGCGCAAATCGGTGTCGAATTCTGATCCGGCCTCTCGTGGAAAGTGCGGCGGGGATCGCTGTTAACCTGAAAGTTTCGATGTAGAAATGAACACGCAATCTGTGCCTGCCCTGATGCTGCAAGGTACCGGCTCGGATGTCGGGAAATCCTTGCTGGTGGCCGGATTGTGCCGTGCATTTTCCCGCCGGGGTCTCCGGGTGCGCCCGTTTAAGCCACAAAATATGTCCAACAACGCCGCCGTCACCGATGATGGTGGTGAAATTGGCCGCGCACAGGCGCTTCAGGCGCGTGCTGCGGGGGTGCAAACGACGGTGCATATGAACCCGGTTTTGCTGAAACCGCAAAGCGACATTGGCGCACAGGTCGTCGTGCAGGGCAAAGTTCTGACCAGTGCCAAGGCGCGCGATTATTACCGGCTGAAACGTGATCTTTTGCCAAAGGTGATTGATAGCTTCGAGATCATGGCACGTGATGCCGATCTTGTTCTGGTCGAAGGGGCAGGATCACCGGCCGAGGTCAATCTGCGCGCCGCCGACATCGCCAATATGGGCTTTGCCGAAGCCGCCAAAGTCCCGGTCATTCTGGTTGGTGATATTGATCGTGGCGGAGTGATTGCCTCGATCGTCGGGACATATGCGCTTCTATCCGATGCAGATCGGCACTGGCTCAAAGGCTATGTGATCAACAAGTTTCGCGGTGATGTATCACTTTTTGAACCGGCAACTGACATCATCGCAGATCAGTGCGGATTAAAGAGTTACGGTATCGCAACATATTGGCATGGTGCGCATAAGCTCCCGGCCGAAGACGGCGTTGCGCTTGAAAATACCGGGAAATATCAACGTGATGCGGATCTTGATGTTGATGGGCGTGCGCCCCTTCGCATTGCGGTTCCGCATTTACCGCGCATTGCCAATTTCGATGATCTTGATCCCTTGGCGGCGGAAGACGATGTCGAACTTTTGATTATTAAACCCGGTCAGGTGATCCCGGCGGGCTGTGATCTGGTGCTGTTGCCCGGATCGAAATCAACCCTAGCCGATTTGCGGTTTTTGAAAGACCAAGGCTGGGATATTGACATTCTTGCCCATCATCGGCGTGGCGGGCATGTGATCGGCATTTGTGGTGGCTATCAGATGCTGGGCAAGATGGTGCATGACCCGGATGGCATCGAAGGTGCTCCGGGCAGTGAAGCCGGTCTTGGTTTGCTTGATGTTGAAACGGTCATGGCCGGGGACAAGACACTGCGTAAGACCGGTGGCGCCACCTGTGGTCCGCCAAACGGCGATACTGGCCCGATTGCTGCGGATATTGCGGTGTCAGGCTATGAAATCCATATGGGGCAGACAGACGGCCCGGATCGGGCGCGGAGCTGGCTGGCCCTTGATGGTATTTCAGGCGGCAGTTCAGATAACCGAACAGATGGCTCGGGCGTGAACAATGATGGCGCAATCAGCGCCGATGGTCGGGTTTTGGGCTGCTATCTGCATGGCTTGTTTGGCAGTGACGATTTCCGCCACGCCTTTTTGGCAATGATCAGTGCAAGGGAAGTCAATCGGGGCACGCATTTCGAAGCCGGAATCGACGCAGCCCTTGATGAATTGGCCGATCATCTGGAATCCTGTCTGGACCTTGACGGTATGCTTGAACTGGCCAAAACTCGCGGGATGTAATCGGTCTTTTGGATTTCCGACACACGTTCGGGTCAAAACAGTGAAAATCGTGCGTTTGGCGGTAAGAAGGTCTTTACTTCAAACCGGCTGCGTGGTTTTACAGATTTTGCAATTCCGGGTCTGAAACGACCCGTAATGAAGTGCCGTTTTCCGCGTATTTGTTTTACGATTTTCCCCGCAAACATTGCGGGTCTTTGCGAAACGTTCATCCTTGGTCGGGTATCCTCACGTCTATGCGTCAGTTACATCATTTTTGGCTCTCACCGTTTTCGCGCAAAGTGCGCCTGGTTCTGGCCGAAAAAAAGCTCGATTTTGAATTAAAGGCCGAACCTGTTTGGGAACGGCGTGATGAATTCCTGCTGATTAATCCAGCGGGTGAAGTTCCGGTTCTTGAAGAAGAAGACGGCACGGTTCTGTGTGATTCAGCCGTGATTTGCGAATATCTGGACGAAGTCTATCAGGATGCGCCCAAGCTTTTTGGGGATAACCCGAAAGAACGCGCGGAAATCCGCCGTCTTGTCGCATGGTTTGATGGCAAGTTTAACCGCGAGGCCACCGACCATTTGTTGGGTGAAAAGCTTCTGAAACGGTTCTTTGCAACCGGCACCCCTGATACCAAGGTGCTGCGCGCCGGTCGAAGCAATGCCGCCTATCATCTTGATTATATCGGTTGGCTGTTTGAACGCCGGAACTGGTTGGCAGGCGATCACTTGACCATGGCCGATCTGGCCGCCGCCGCACAGGTATCCGTGATCGACTATATGGGCGATATCAACTGGTCGAAACATCCACGCGCCAAAGACTGGTATATGCGGATTAAAAGCCGACCGGCGATGCGCGATATTCTCGCCGATCGACAGGCCAGCTTCCCGCCATCGAGCCATTATGCAGAACTTGATTTTGAATGATGCATTCATCCAGTTTTGATGAATTCTATCCCGAAGGCGGGCTGAATACCGCAAGTTACGATCTGCGGGCCGATCTTGACCGCAAGATTTTCGAAGACCCCATTCCGTTTTATACCAGATTGGCCGAAAACCTGGCTTCTGATGGCGGTTGTGTGCTTGAACTGGGCTGCGGTACGGGCCGGATCAGCAATGCGATTGCCGATCTGGGCATCCCGGTCGAAGGACTGGATTTGTCCAATGCGATGTTGGATCAAGCGCGGGCAAAGTACCCTGATCTGACATGGCATCAGGGCAATATGTGTGACTTTGATCTGGGGCGGCAATTTGATCTCGTGATCATTCCGTTTCGCGGGTTGCAGGAAGTCACCGATGCCAACGATCAACGTCGTTGCCTTGAACGGGCCTATGCCCATTTAAAACCCGGCGGGATGATTGCCCTTGATCTGATGGATCCTGATTTGCGCTATTGCCTGCCAGAAGGCGATCTTGAAAGTGTCGAATTACCGCTTTTCCCGATGCCGGAAGGTGTTGGACGGCCCGGAAGCCGTTTGCGGATTACCGCAATGGAACGCATCAATAACCCCCTGACTCAGCGGTTTGACGAACATTGGCGGTTCGAAGAAATTGATCCGGACGGTACGGTCATCCGGGTTGAGGATGGCTGGCACCAATTGCGCTGGGTACATCGCAGTGAAATGCGGTTGATGCTGGAAGTTTCCGGGTTTGTTTCGATATCGGAATTTTCTGATTTTCAGGGAAATCCGCCGAAATACGCCACCAATCAGGTCTGGATGGCAAAACGGCCGGATTAGGGTTCTGATCCCATGCCCGGCCGCGAAACCTGTCTTGGATATGTGGATTGATCAGTTTCCTGCGAACTTTGCCGCCTGTGTCAAAGTATCCTGACGTTCTTCTGTCGGAAGTGGGACCAGCCCGTTCTCGGCCAGCAAGCCATCTTCGCCAATCACCGCATCTGAAACATAGGTTGTGACAAAATCACCAAGCGATTGAACAAGTTGCTGATGGGCGTCTTTGACGTAAAGATACAGCGCACGGGATCCCGGATAACTGCCATCAAGGATGGTTTTATAATCGGGTTCAACACCGTTGATCGTAATGCCCTGAAGCTTGTCCCGGTTCCGTTCCAGATTGTTAAAGCCCATCACCCCGTAGGAGGTCGGGTCTTTTTCCAATTTGTTGATCACAAGGCGATCATTTTCACCGGCTTCGATATAGGCACCATCTTCGCGGATGGTACGGCACAAAAGACGGAAGCTGTCAGGATCTGATGATTCAAGATTGGCGATATCGGAAAATGTCGCACAGCCTTTATCAAGCAAAAGCTGCCCCATCAGATCACGCGTACCGGATGTTGGAGGCGGGCCATAAACACGGATTTTAAGATCCGGCAGGGTCGGATCAACATCCGACCATTTTTCATTCGGGTTGGGCACACTGGCACCTTTGACCGGAATGGTCCGCGCCATCGCCAGATAAAGCTGACGCGCACTAAGCTCCATGGTCGGCGCATTGCGCGATCCCAAAAGGACAATGCCGTCATAGCCAATTTTGATTTCGCTGATGTCATGCACCGAATTGGCAGCACAAATCGCGGTTTCCGATCCGGTGATGGGACGCGATGCATCTACGATGTCGGGAAATTGTTCCCCGATACCACCACAAAACAGTTTGAACCCGCCACCTGATCCGGTGCTTTCGACAACCGGTGCCGGTGCATTGGTCGATTTGGCGAAATGTTCCGCGACCTTGGTGGTCAGCGGAAAGATGGTCGATGATCCGACAATCCGGATTTGATCACGTGCCTGTGCGACAGGTGCGGCTGAAACAAGCGCAATCGATGCGGCTATGGCAGTCAAGGCAAGCGTGCGACGCATTTCGTCCCCCAAAAGCTTTCCGGTTATGATCCGGCAGATTATTCGACCGGTTCATATACAAGCAAACTGGTCACAGCGAACCCTAGTTCGATTCAGTGTGAACATCCATGTTCTCTATATTCGCTTTTGCCGCATCAGCAACAGGGGTTCCGTTTGAATTTTCTATGACAATTAACCAATCACGACGTGCCAGATCGTTTTTTCCGGCAATTCGATAAAGCTTTCCGCGCTCAAACAGGGCCTGAACATTGTTTGGTTCAAGGTGAAGCGCGTTTTCAATGTCGCTCATCGCCAGATCATAACTTTCTAGCATCCGCCAGGCTGATGCACGGTAGATCAGGACGTCTGGCTGATCCGGCGCAAGATCAAGCGCCTTGTTAAGATCATCAATGGCTTCCCAATATTCCCCGGCAAGGCCAAGCGCCATAGCCCGGTCGACCCATAATTGCGGATTGTTTGGCACCAGTTCCAGCGCACGGCTTTGATCGCGCCAGGCAAATTCAAGATTATTGGCCATCATCCAGGCCTGTCCGGCCTGAGCCAACATTCCGGCAACAACACCGGGTGCCGCTGCACTGTCTTTGGCAAGGGCATCCAGTCTGGTTGCGGCTTCTTCGTATTTGCCAAGCGATATCAGGGCCACCGCAACGCAATGACGGGCCGGTTCGCCACCACCCATATCGCGCCAGGCAATCGCACTTTCAAACCCGTCTTCGGGTTTAAGTTGGGCAAGTTTGATACAGTCTTGATATTGCTGACGTTCTTCTAGCGTGATGCCGCCATTGCTGTCGGACTGGGCATAGACATCCGGTGCGGCCCAAATGCTGACAAACCCAGCCAGAAAAAGCGTCGAGGTTGCACGCGAAAATGTCGAAAGGCCGCAAAGTCGTGACATGGTTCAAAAAAGCTCCGTTTTTGGCAAAACCGGGTGTAAACAGCATAGGGATGTGGCTTGCCAATCGCCATGCCGAAATGCTCCAAATGCTAAAAAACAATATGAAAACGGCAAGATAATGATTGTCTGGCCCACTGGGTGTTGCACCCGGATGACGTTTTCGCGATCACGTGATTGCCGCGTGTGGGTCAAAAGGTTTTGTCTGGATCGGGCGGGACCGTTACTGTGCGCGAAATAGCAATGTAATTGCCAATGAATACGACCAGATACAGGTGCCTTGATGACCAATAAGCTGTTTTGTTTCGGGATGGGATTTTCTGCGCGCCTTGTTGCCGATCAATTGCGCGACGAGGGCTGGCAGATTGCCGGAACCACCCGATCTGCTGATAAGGCCAATCAGCTTAAATCAGACGGGATCGAACCTTTCATCTTTGCCGACGATCAGCCGATTGCCGATATTAAATCCGCCCTTCAGGACGTGACCCATGTTCTGATTTCGGCCCCGCCCGGCGGGCAAGGCGATCCTGTGATCCATCATCATGGCGGCGATTTGGCCGGATTGGCCGAAGGAACATGGGTCGGTTATCTCTCGACCACAGGTGTTTACGGCGATTATCAGGGCGCGACGGTTACCGAAGAAGATGATTTGCAGCCAAGTGGCAAGCGTGGACGTCGTCGGGTTGCGGCCGAAAAGGCATGGTTTGATCTTGGCCATCGGCATGGATTATGTGTGCAAAGCTTTCGGCTGGCGGGAATTTACGGGCCGGGCCGCAATGCGATTGAAACCGTGCGGTCTGGCCGTGCACGCCGCATCGTTAAACCCGGTCAGGTCTTTTCGCGCATTCATGTGCAAGACATCGCCCAGACGGTTCTGGCATCGATCAAACAGCCCAATTGCGGGGCAGCCTATAACGTTTGTGATGATGATGCCGCCCCGCCACAGGATGTCATTGCCCATGCCTGTGGATTGCTTGGCATTGATCCCCCGCCCGAGCAGGATTTTGCCGATGCAAAGCTAAGCCCGATGGCCGCAAGCTTTTACGAAGATAACAAGCGTGTTGATAATGCGCGGATCAAACAGGAATTGGGTGTCAAGTTGCGCTACCCGGATTATCGGGCCGGTTTGATGGCGCTTTATGATGAAATACTGGCCAAATTAGCAGCCAAAGAAGAGATTGTTTAACAAAAGCGCATTGTTGACGCCGGTTGCGCGTCGTATATAACCCAAGTGCCTGCGGACAATCATATCGTCTTGGGTTTGGGCACAATATGATTGTCCACAGGATAACATTCGGATCGGGTCGGTCTCCGCAACCGGCCTTGAAGGCATCTAACGCCGATATGGCGCGCGGAAATTTCCAGCGCACCGTATCACCGGCAAGGAGAGAGCAAGCATGGATCGTCATATCGTTACCGTCTTTGGCGGCACCGGATTTGTTGGACGTCATATCGTCAAGCGTCTGCTTGAACGTGATTTTATCGTCCGCGTTCCGACCCGAAGCTTTGAGCGCGTCAAAAAACTCAAACCGATGGGCTATCTGGGTCAGGTGGTTCCGGTCTATTGCGATGTGCGCGATGAAGAATCGATCAAGGATGCGATTGGCGACTCCGAAGTCGTGATCAATCTGCTCGGTGTTCTTTATGAACGCGGCAGCAACACTTTCGTCAATGTCCATGTCAAAGCTGCCAAACGCATCGCCGAAGAAGCCAAGGCATGTGGCGTTAAGACGTTGTTGCATATGTCGGCATTGGGTGTGGATAAAAACCCGTCTTCAAATTATGCCACCTCAAAGCTGGCCGGTGAAAATGCAGTTCGCGAAGCATTTGCCGATGCCGTGATCTTCCGTCCGTCAGTGGTCTTTGGTCAGAATGACAACTTCCTGAATAAGTTCGCCACCTTGGCGCGGTTCTCGCCGGTGCTGCCGGTCATTGGCGCGCCGGGCCTGCCAAAAGTCGATCTCGGCGAAGGCAAGGTCGATATTCTTGGCGACGGTGGTCCGAAATTCCAGCCGGTCTATGTCGGCGATGTTGCAGATGCCTTCGTAGCTGCGATTAGCAACACCAAATCACCGGGTAAAACCTACGAGCTGGGTGGACCGGAAACATATTCCTTTATGGGTCTTCTGCGCGACATGCTGCGCATCACCCGTCAAAGTGCGATTCTGGTGCCGGTTCCGTTTTGGTTGGCATCGATCAAGGCGTTCTTCCTGCAATTCTTGCCGGTCCCGCCCTTGACCCCGGATCAGGTGCGTTTGTTGAAAACCGACAATGTCGTTTCCGAAGGATCGAACGGCTTTGCCGAGCTGGGCATTACACCCAACAGCCTCGAAGCCGTTGCCCCAGCTTATTTGAAACGCTTCTGCCCGCCGCGTAAATCGGGTGAATTCCGTCGTTTCGTCTAAGACAACGACATTTACACTCACGGATAAAATTTCAAAACCCCGCCAGTCATTCGGCGGGGTTTTTTGATGTGCGAAGAACGAAGTTGGCAGAATTGATACGGACTATGGCTGCGCAAGAAAGGTTCGAATATGTTCAAGGATCAAAGCGCGGCTGGGCGCTTGTGTGACCGGCTCACCGCCGGGGCGTTCGATCATGATGACCGGGATGCCAAGGTTTCTGGCCGCTTCGATTTTGGCAAACGTCGCATCCCCGCCGCTGTTCTTGCAGACAATCACATCAATCTCGCAGCGTTCTAAAAGCTCGGTCTCACCCTCGACGCTGAACGGCCCGCGGGCAAACAGCCATTCTCCATGGGTAAGATCAAACGGATCGCGCGGGGCATCGACGGTGCGAACCAAAAGCCAAGTCTTTTCAAGATTATCAAAGGCATGAAGGTTTTTCGCCCCGCTTGCGATCAACGCACGTGTGCCGTGTTTGGGGAGAATGCTGGCTGCTTCTTCAATCGATTTTACGCTGATCCAGTTGTCGCGTTCGGTCTTTTCCCAGCTTGGGCGATGATACTGAATGCAGGGCATCGCGACCGCGTGACAGGCTTGGGCAATGTTGCCCGAAATCTGCGTTGCATAGGGATGTGTCGCATCAATCACCAGATCAATCTGTTCGGTTTTGAAATGCGAAATGATGCCTTCTGGGCTACCAAAACCACCGATGCGGACGGGAACGCCATCGGGGATGCTTGGAGCACTGGTACGACCGGCAAGAGACAGTTGCAGGCGGATATCGCGGCCAAATTCATGCATCAGGTCTTCGATAATTCGGTTCGCATCCCCTGTACCGCCAAAAATAAGAATATGTTTCGGACGTGTGGCCGGCTGGGAAAGCGACATGGGCAAATTACCTTGTTTTTTGTCGACCTGTTTGGGTCTGTTGGTTCGTTATGGACTGCTGCGGGCAGTGTATCAGAAGTTCATCAGATCGGTGAGACCGGCTTGAACTGGTCAAAGTCGCCAAATCCATGGCGGGCAATGATCAAGCCATCCCGATCCGTGATCACGACTTCAATCGCATTGGCACCGTCAAGGGTCGCGCGGGCGGACTCACAGGCCTGACGGGCGATGGTGTCTGCTATGTTAACGTTCGCGGCCTGACAAAGTTCCAAAACCTGTTTGGCCGTGTTGGCAGTGCGCGTCTGATCCTGAAGGTTTTCATCCCCGCCTGACAGGGCAATTGTTTCAGCCAGCTTGTCAAAATCAACCTGTGACCGGCTGCTATGAAGGTCAAGATGACCTTGGGCAAGCTTGACCAGTTTGGCGAACCCGCCGGAAATGCTGACAAATTCAACCGGGTTCTTGCGCAGATATTTCAACATCCCGCCCACAAAATCACCCATATCAAGGATCGCTTCATCGGGCAGGCCATAAAATGTCCGAATGGCGGCCTCGGACGTTTTTCCCGTCGCACCGGCGACATGGTTTCGGCCGGTGGCGCGGGCAACATCAATGCCGCGATGAATGGAATGGATCCACGCCGAACAGCTAAACGGGATGACAATCCCCGTGGTGCCCAGAACCGAAAGTCCACCGACAATGCCAAGCCGCGGGTTCCACGTTCTGGTGGCAATTTCCTGCCCGCCGGGAATGGAAATTTCTATCTCGACATCTGGGGCAACACCAAACTTTTTCGCAAGTTCAGTAATCTGCCCGACCATCATTTCGCGGGGTTTGGGATTAATGGCCGCCTCACCCGGTGGCAATGGCAGGCCGGGTTTGGTAATGGTCCCGACCCCGTCGCCAGCATGAAATGTAATACCGTTGCCCGGTTTGGCGCGGCGGATGGTGGCAATGATTTCCGCACCATGGGTGACATCGGGATCATCACCGGCATCCTTGATCACACTGGCCCGTGCCCAACCTTCGCCCGTCTCGGCCTTTACCAGCGAAAAGGACGGTGTTTCCCCCCGTGGCAGGGTGATGGTAACCGGATCAGGAAAATCGCCAGACAAGATCGCCTGCCACGCAGCACGGGTCGCAGCGGTGGCACAGGCCCCCGTTGTCCATCCCTTGCGCAGCGGTCCGTCTGGTTTTCTTGCCATCGGTCGATTTTTTCCTGTCAATCTCGCGGCGGGTCCCGCTATTGAAGGCAGGCATATACCTTGCAGCGGGATGTCTAATTAAACATCATTATTGATGTTGTTTATTAATTAATACGATAAATTTCCGGTAATATGTTGAACGTATCGTTTGATTGCTGTTTAACATATCCTCTTGATGCGGTCCTGCACAGATGGACCGAAATTGATAGAACAGAAGTATTTTACGATGACGAAACTTGGTCTTGATTTTCCGGTATTTGAGCCGGGTTGGGTATGGCTTGTCGGTGCAGGTCCGGGCGATCCCGGTTTGCTGACGCTCCATGCAGTCAATGCCATGCAACAGGCCGATGTCGTTGTTTTTGATGCACTGGTCGATGAACGGATTTTGAACCTTTTGCGTCCCGATGCACAGCGTGTCTATGCCGGGAAACGCGGTGGACGTCCGTCTGCCAAACAAACCGATATCTCGCTTCAGCTTGTCGATCTTGCCAAGCAAGGCCTGCGGGTTTTGCGTCTTAAGGGCGGTGATCCGTTTGTCTTTGGCCGCGGCGGCGAAGAAGGCATGACCCTTGTCGATCATAATGTACCCTTCCGCGTTGTGCCGGGGATTACCGCCGGGATTGCCGGGGCGGCTTATGCCGGTATTCCGACCACACACCGTGATTGCAATGCGTCGGTGACGTTCGTGACCGGCCATGGATCAAGTGGCGAAGTGCCCGATAACATCAACTGGGCGGCACTGGCCAAAGGTGCACCGGTTCTGGTGATGTATATGGCGATGAAACATCTGCGCCGGATTTCAGCAGAACTGATGGCAAATGGCCGTGCGGGCGATGAACCGCTTGCGGTGATCAGTCAGGCAACCACGCCACAGCAGGGTATTTTGATCACGACGCTTGAAAAAGCGGCCGATGACGTTGAACGCACCGGTGTTGAACCGCCTGCGGTGTGCATTTTGGGCAAGGTGGTTGGACTGCGTGAAAAATTAAACTGGTTGTCGCCGCAAGATGACGTCAAATCAGTGCGCAATGTCCCGTTTGAACAGGTCCTTGACCTGATTTCGACCCCGTCTGATCCGCTGAAAGATTAGGGCCAGAACCTAACCACAGTTCATCTTGCGAAATTTACCAGCAATCGATTGATTTATATCGTTGTCGCCCTGCGATGTGCTTGTCACAATCGTCCGCATTGAAGTAAGCGGACGGGTGATGGACGAACAACAGATATTGATCCGCATCCTTGAAAGCGGCTGGGCACGATGTGCTGAAATCCTGCGCGATGATGGCGGGGTACTTTTGACTGCGCTGATTGCCGGTTTGGTCGGCAGTGTTACCCATTGTGTCGGCATGTGCGGGCCGTTCGTGATCAGCCAGGTCACCAGCCGGATGGAACAGCTTCCCCTTGAAAAAATGAACGAGTTTCGCCGCCTGACCGGGGCGGCATTGTTGCCCTATCAGTTCGGGCGGCTAACGACATATTGCCTGCTGGGTGCCATGGCCGGGTATTTTGCCGACGGGATCACGGCGCTGACGCAAATCTGGTGGATTGGTCCTGTGCTTTTAAGCCTGGCCGGGGTGTTTTTCCTTGTTTTTGGAATCATGGGATTGATGCCCCATCTTGGCGGACTGTTGCCGTCATCAAACGAAACGCGGTGGTGGAACCGCGTGTTCGGGGATTATATGCGCCCGCTATTTACCGCCCCGTTTGGCTGGCGGGGGTTTCTGCTTGGGATCATGTTGGGCTTTATTCCTTGTGGCCTGGTATATGGCGCACTCATCATGGCGGCGGCTTCGGGGGCGGCCTTAAGCGGGGCGGCCGTGATGGGCGTCTTTGGGCTTGGAACCGTGCCGATGCTGTTTGTCACCGGATTTGTCGGGCAATATGCCGCACAGCGGTTCCGCACCTTTATGGTGCCGGTGGGACGCGGGCTTATGATTGTAAACGGCTTGATCCTGTTTGTGTTGGCGGCCAAAACCATTGCATGAAACGCAAATCTTGCGGCGAACCAATGACTGGAAACCTGTTGTGATTTCATGGATTTATCCATTGGTGTGAGCATTCACACAACCACTGCCCTTGCATGATTGTAATGGGCATTTATAGTGCCGACACGGTTTGTAACGAAAAAAATGGCCCGGATCGGGCGACGAAAACGAGGTAGGGCGCGTGAGCAAAAAGACGCTTTTGGCAATTCTCGCAATTGCATTGGTTCTGGGCATTGGTTTGACCTACCGCCTGATGATGATGGGTACTGAAACCCAGTCGTCGGGTGCGGCGTCCATCGGCGGTCCGTTCGAACTTGTGAACCAGAACGGCGAAACCGTGACCCAGGCCGATTTCAACGGCAAATATATGATGACGTATTTCGGCTATACGTTCTGCCCGGATGTCTGCCCGACCGAATTGCAGGTCATGGGCGATGCGCTTGATCTCATGCCAGACGACATTGCCGATGAAATTACACCGGTATTTTTCACCGTCGATCCGGAACGTGACACGGTTGAGGCGATGAAGGCATATGTGCCGCATTTCCATGACCGGATGGTGGGCCTGACCGGAACGGTTGCGCAAACCTCAGCCGCGGCAAAGGCCTATCGGGTTTACTATGCCAAATCGATCCCGGAAGGGGAGCCCGATAACACGGATTCTTACCTGATGGATCATTCATCTTTCGTGTATCTGATGGATCGCAACGGTCAGTTCATTCGTCATTTCAATTATGGCACCACCCCGGAAGACATGGCCAAGGGCGTTGCAGAAGCGGTGAAAAAGAACGGTTAATCTGGGTTGTTTGCGCTAACATGATGCAAACCAGAATGCCGGGCATCGGAGACCTTGCCAGATGCAATCCACCCGACCGACCCCACCGGGCATCATTATTGCTGCCCCGTCGTCAAACAGTGGCAAGACCGTCATAACCTTGGCGTTGCTGCGGGCTTTGACGCGCAAGGGCCATGCAATTGCGGCGGCAAAAACCGGCCCGGATTACATTGATCCGGCCTTTCAGTCCGCCGCCTGTCGCGGGAGCTGTATCAACCTTGACCCCTGGGCGATGAGCCCGGCACAGATCAGATCGCTTTCAACAAATCATGGCGCGGATAAATCCTTCCTGATGTGTGAAGGGGTGATGGGCCTGTTTGACGGTGCGGCAAATGGCACCGGATCGACCGCCGATCTTGCCGCCATGACCGGATGGCCAGTGGTTCTGGTCGTTGATGTAAAGGGGCAATCGGCATCTGCTGCCGCCCTGATTTCCGGCTTTGCGTCGTTCCGCGAAGACATCAATATCGCCGGTGTTATCCTGAACCGGGTTGGAAGCGCGCGGCACACACAAATGATTATGGATGCCTGTGCGACGCATCTGCCCGATATCCCGATCATTGGTGCCGTGCGCCGGAATGATGCGCTGTTGTTGCCCGAACGGCATCTTGGTTTGGTTCAAGCCGGGGAGCATCCCGAACTTGAAACATTCTTGGATCACGCAGCAGATATCATTGCCGAGGATATCGACCTTGATGCCTTTGTCGGCCTGACCAAGGCGCAAAATGCACCGATGCCTGCACCGGCTGCGAGTACTGTCGCATCTCATGATATTGCCCCGTTGGGGCGCCATATTGCCATCGCCCGTGATGCGGCCTTTGCCTTTAGCTATGCCCATCTTCTTGAAGGCTGGCGGCGCGCAGGGGCGGAAATATCGTTCTTTTCACCCTTGGCAGATGAAACCCCGAATTCTGACTGTGATGCGATTTATCTGCCCGGGGGATATCCTGAATTGCATGCGGCTAAATTGGCCGCGGCGGGGGCCTTCAAAGCGTCCCTTCGCACAGCCGCAGAAAACGGCGTTGTGATTTATGGCGAGTGCGGGGGCTTTATGACCCTTGGCACGCATCTGACCGATGCCGATGGTTCATGCCATGAAATGCTCGGTCTTTTGCCACTGGCCACCAGTTTTGCGACGCGTAAGCTACATCTGGGATATCGCGAAGCCACACTTGCCATTGAAACGCCATTCGGTCCGGCGGGAACTGTTTTACGCGGTCATGAATTCCATTACGCCACGACCCTGACCCAAACCGGATCGTCATTTTGTCAAATGCGCAACGCGACGGGGGATGATCTTGGTCCGGCCGGGCTGGTACAAGGCCGGGTGTTTGGATCGTTCTTTCACATGGTGGCACAAGGCTGATTTGCCGGTTTGGCCGTGGGATTGCTTTGAGATTGCTATGAGATTGCTATGGGATTGGCTTGATGGGTAAAGTCCGATTACACTATACCCATCAAGATTGACCGCCCGCATGAGAGAGAGAATGACAAAGAACGATACCGTCGCACGTTCGTCGGAACGATTTTGGGAAACCAAGAAGCTTGCCGAAATGTCGCGAGATGAATGGGAATCCCTGTGTGATGGCTGCGGCAAATGCTGTTTGCACAAGCTGCAGGACGAATATGACGACTATGTCTATTTCACCTCTGTCGCGTGCCTGTTGCTTGATTGCGAAACATGCCGGTGCAAGGACTATCACAACCGCACCAAACACGTTCCCGACTGTGTTCAGCTTTCCATGGACAATGTTGATGCCCTGTCATGGATGCCCTCGACCTGTGCGTATCGATTGATATCAGAAGGCAAGGGTCTTTTTGATTGGCATCCGCTTGTGACCGGTGATCCGGAATCCGTTTTTGCCGCCGGTCAGTCGGTGCGTGGCAAGGCAATCCCCGAAGAAGAAGCCCACCCTGATCTCAGCCGCTATATCGTTAAATGGCCTGCATGACCTTGCGGTTTAAATGAACCGTAGTCTGTAAGATAACCAAAAAGACGTCGTCGGGACTCGGGACGCTTGCTGCGCCGAAGCGATGAAGGTTGCTTCGAATCTGAAAATTTTTAAGCCTTGATTCGGATTTGTGCAGGTCTGAGGCGATAAACTTTTCACACAAGAAGACCACGCCGGGTATTTCAAAATATTCGGGTTAACTGCCTGTCGGCGTTTTGAAAAGGCCGCATCGAAGTATGAATTGTACTTACGGTTGCAGATGGTCGGCATATCAGCACACATAAACAAGTCATTGAACCATCCTAATGTATATGCATATATCCTGTGATCAATTGTTCTGACAATGGATTATTGATCGTTTTTGATCGAGTTGCCGCGTTCGTACGTATGAGGCTGTTGGAACTCAAACGATAGTGAAAGTAACTTGTTTTCAGGAATGAATATTTCATAGGATTTAATTTAATATAATAAAAACAAAACTTTATTGTGTTTTTAGACAGTCTGCGTGTCTGTCAGCAAGGTGTTCTGGGTTCATGAGTTTGCGTGTCGATCAACGATGCACTCCCCCGAAAATAGCTGCTTTCAGACAACAGGAATTCAACCTTGCGACGGGTTAGTACGCAGGGTTTTGAAGATTTTACTTCCTATACAAAGGTGGTGAATTTTTTCGTTCGCTCTTCTGGAAAGCAGAGCGACAAGGGCTCAGGATTGAGCGGATCGGAAGGATGTTAGAAGTGGGTTTGGGTCTTTTTAAAAATGGTAAACGCGCGCAGGCCGAAGAACAGGTTGCAGCTGCGTTAAGCCGGTCGATGGCACGCATCGAGTTTGATGCGCAGGGTAGTATTCTGTGGGCGAACGAAAACTTTCAGAAGGTTATGGGATACGAACTTTCAGAAGTTGTCGGCAAACATCACGCGATGTTTGTCCCGCAAGAAATCGTCAATACAGCTGACTATCAGGCATTTTGGAAGAAACTGGGCACGGGCGAATTCATCAGCGGCGCGTTTCCGCGCAAACGTAAAGATGGTCGGCTTTTGTGGCTTGAATCGACCTATAATCCGGTTTTTGATGGCAACGGAAAACTGATCAAGGTCGTCAAATTCGCCAGTGACATTACCGAGCGCCGCAATGAACGCGCGCTGCTGCAAAGTGTGTTTGAAGCAATCAGTGCTTCACAGGCCGTGATCGAGTTCGACCTTGAAGGGCATATTTTGAATGCCAACGAGAACTTCCTGTCAGTCATGGGCTATGGACTGGATGAAATCAAAGGCAAGCACCATTCGATGTTTGTCGAAGGCGATTATGGCAAGTCGGTCGAATACCGCACATTCTGGCAGAACCTTAATCAGGCCAAATTCCAGGCCGGTCAGTTCAAACGCGTTGGTAAGGGCGGCAAGGAAATCTGGATCGAAGCGACCTATAACCCGGTTCTTGATGCGGTCGGAAATCCGATCAAGGTGATCAAATTTGCCACGGATATCACCGAACAGACCAAGCTTCTTTTGAACCTGAAACAAATGATCGACGGCAACTTTGCCGAGATCGAAGGCAATATTGCCGAACTGAACGAACGTACAGTCCACAGTGTTGACGTATCGGCAGGCACGATGGAATTGACCCGGTCTGTTGCCGCCAGTGCCGAACAGATGGCAGCATCGATTTCGGAAATTTCGCGCAGCATGACCCAGTCGCAATCTGAAACCGAACGGGCCTTTGATCAGACCGAAACGGCCAACGAAATGACCCAGCGCATGACCGGTGTGGTTGATGAAATGGGTAATATCGTTGAAGTCATCCGCAATATTGCAGGTCAGATCAATCTGCTGGCGCTGAATGCCACGATCGAAAGTGCGCGTGCGGGTGAAGCGGGCAAAGGTTTTGCCGTTGTCGCAAACGAGGTCAAAAATCTTGCCAATCAGGCAGCCCGTGCGACCGAAGATATCTCGCAGGAAATCACCGGTATTCAGTCGATTTCTTCAGAAGTCGCAGGCGCATTGCAGCTTATTCGCGGATCGGTCGAAACCGTTCGCAATGATGTCACCAATATCTCATCCGCCGTCGCACAACAAAACGCGGTGACCGATGATGTCAGTGCCAATATGCGCAATATGGCCCAAACCGTCGAAGATTTGTCCCATGATCTCGAAGCAATTCGTGCAACCAGCGATGTGGTTGCGTCATCGGTTCGCAAAACCCGCGAAGCCGCCGAAGTTCTTGCGCGATAATCGCAAAACAGTTTTAAAAACAACATGATACAAAGGGCGGAGCCAATGGGTTCCGCCCTTTCAACGTGCATGACAGTTTGAAGATGTTGTCATTGGTGAATTCGGAACCGCTTGCGTTATGTGAAACGAATCCGCAAGAATATCTGCCTCATTTAATATACTTGGCGATCAAAACGGTAAACGGGGCGGGACCATGACAAGCGATTACATGCGCATTGATGTTTTGGGGGTGGGCGAAGCATTCGACCCAAACCTTGAAAACTCATCCGTTGTGGTGACAGCAGATGGTTATCGTTTGCTGATTGATTGCGGTGCGACGGTTGCCGGTCAGTTGATGGGAAAGTTTCCCGACCCGGATGCGATTGATGCGATCTATTTCACCCATATGCATCCCGATCATATCTTTGGCCTTGTGCCGGTGATGTTGAACTGGCGCGATGATGGCCGCTCAAAACCCTTGCAAATCCTGTGCAGCCCGCAATTGCGGACCCATCTTGAAAAATTGATGGAGCTTGGCTTTACCGGCTTGGGATCGGCATGGCCGTTCGAGATTTCCTGGCATTCAATTGCCGAGACCGAAACGATTGGTCCGTTTGACTGCAAATTCGCCCGCTCGGACCACAGTGTTCAGAACCATGCGATCTTGCTGCGTTTCGCCAATAAGGGATTTGCCTATTCCGGCGATGGCAACGTCACGGCTGATACCGCGGCCCTGTTTACCGGTGCGGATCTTGTGTTTCAGGAAACCTATCTTCCCAAACATGATCCGCAACATGCCGCCCATTGTGATTTGGAAACCGTGATGCAATTGGCATCCGATATGCCCGGTGCGCGTTTCTGGCTCTATCACATTAAACGCGACGCCCGGGCAGAAATGGCCAAGATCATTCAGTCCAATCAACAAGTGCGCATGGCTGTACCGGGCGAAGTGATCGAAATTCGCTAGCAGGTATAAGGTTTCTAGCGTCGGATCGCCGGGGTGTCGGGAAGAAAGGCTGTGTTAGCCAGTGAAATACGGGCGCAGATGCGCAAGTACGGCATAAGGGGCGGTTAAATGCGGCAAATGACCGCTGCTGTCGATGATATGCAGATCACTGTTTTGAAGTTTTTCATGCAGATACTGCCCCACTTTGACGGGGACGGCAGGATCCCTTTTGGGCTGGATCAGAACGCATGGGGTGTAAATTTCCGGCAAAAGGGCCCGAAAATCGGACTGAAAGATAAATTTTGCCGTTTGCAGGGCGACCTTTTGCGGCATCTGAAGCAGTCCGGCGGTGAATTCCAGGACAAATGCCGGGGAAGATTCGCCGACAATCATTGGTGCAAAGCCATTGGCCCATGCTTCGAAATTGTTCTCCATTGCGGTGAACAATCCGTCAAGGTCGGCTTGAAGAAATCCGCCACCATAATCGCCATCGTCAAGATAGCGCGGCGATGCGGCAATCATGAAAATGCGCTCAAACAGTTCAGGACGTTGTGATGCGGCAATCAATGCGACCATCCCGCTGACCGAATGGCAGAGAATCTGGCAACGGCCAATCCCCTGTTCATCAAGTAAATTCAGAAGGTCGTCGGCATAGGCCGTAATCGAAGTATGGCGATGCGGTTCGAAATTCCGGCCGCCATCGGGTCCGGCCCCTGCCAGATCGTAAACACCCACATCGTAATGTTTGAGAAGGTCGGGTAACAGCAACCGCCAACTGCGGTGATCCGTCCCAAATCCGTGTGACAGGATCAGCAAGGGTGCATTCTTTTTGCCAGATGCGTTCGGAATCAGGCGCCAGTTATGGCGCAGAGAAATGGAACCGCTCTGGAAAGATGGCGTTTGCACAAATGATACCGGTCCAAAAGGAAAATGGTGCCCGGATGACCGGGCACACGATCATGATCGGTTGTAGACGCCTTAATGGACGGCGCGGGGTTCCATGTCGTGCTGACGAATTGCCGCATTGGCAACAGCATGACTTTCAAACGACGCGATATGGGTGCCATCCGCGGTAAAGACGCCAAAGACCAGTTCGTCTTTGTCTTCGTCGGTGTTGGGAACCTGCCGGATATAGGCAAAGTCATGGATGCCCAACATGGCGAAATCAACATTCGACAACAGGCCGGTATCCTTTGCGTCACGCTGGGTGACTTTTGTTTCGTAGTTGGCTGTGCGGTCTGTCATTTGAACCACTCCTTAGGTTAGGCCTTGCCGTTTTTGTCATCGGCATTGCTGTCTTCATCTTCAACCTTCATATCGATGGTACGTGATGAAACAGCTTTCTGTTTATTGGAGCCAATTGCGATTTCACGCACAACCGGTTCTGGCAAAGGTCTGTTCAAATCAACGTGCAGCAGGCCGTTATCCAGATGCGCGCCAACAACTTCAATGCCCTCGGCAAGGACGAAAGAACGTTGGAACTGCCGGGACGCAATGCCCCGGTGGATATAGACACGCTCGCTGTCGTCATCGGTATGCTTACCACGAATGATCAGCTGGTTGTCTTCTGTGGTTACAGACAAATCTTCTTCTGCAAATCCTGCAACTGCGACCGTAATGCGCAATTTGTTTTCGCTGATTTGCTCGATGTTATAGGGCGGATACCCTTCGGCTTTGGTCTTTGACACTTGATCAAGAACACGTTCAATCTGATCAAAACCCAAAAGCAACGGGCTGTTAAACATAGAAATCCTAGACATTTGCAGCACCTCCTCCGTCAGAGCGAGTGTGATAACTATTCAGACCCCGCGCAGAATGCGCATTTGGGCATCCATTTTGTCCGGCCCGCAAAATCTGGCACCGAACAGTCACATATAATGGAATAAATGTGTTTTTTGCTACGATAGTCAAGAGTTCCCTGTGTGTTTGCGCCTGTGATGTTGCTTTGATGCTGCTGTGAAAAACGTATTCACAGGCAGACAACAAGGTCGTTTGGCGCGATTGAAACGAGTCACCGCTTGGTCTGTGTAAGATCGGGCATGGCATCCAATGCATAATACGCAACCGACTGATCCTTCCCGCGCAGGGCAACTTCATGAAGAACCGCATTTTCCGGTAAGGGAATCGGGCCGTGATCAAACAGTGTTTTCGAAATCACCAAGGGCACGCCATGCCCCTTGGTCTGGGCTTCAAGTCGGGCTGCTGTGTTGATCGTATCACCAATCGCACTGATGTTTTCACGTCCGGGCGGGCCCATTTCCCCGACAATGGCCTTGCCCATATGCATGCCGATGCCAATCCGCAGCTTATGGGGCAGTTCGGATTTCAGATGTTCGTTTAATCCTTCGATCCGGCGGAGCATCTCTGCCGCCCCTTCGAATGCCTGCAAGATGGTGTTTTCGGTATCTTCGCTGTCATGCCCGTAAAGTGCCATCAGGCCATCGCCGGTAAATTGCGCGTAATAGCCTCCGGTCGCACGCAGGGCTTCGGTCATCTCGGCAAAAAACTGATTAAGGATGAACAAGACGTCATAGGGCATCTTAAGTTCGCCAAGCCGGGTCGAATCGCGCAGATCAATAAAGATCGACACGACTTGGCGCTCGCTCCCCGATAGGCCACCGGGGCGCCTGCCATCACGTGCGGTTGCGTTTGGCGGCATCAATGGCGCAATCGCAAGATCATTTTGCGGTCTGATCTGACATGCCAGACGCATGCCACGCGGGGCCTGAATGCTTTTAAGTGCAGCCGCTTCGATCTCGCCGGGGGCGGCAAGTTGATCGGTGCCCGACCCGCAATGCAAACGACAGGTCGTGCAACGACCATGCCCGCCACAGACCGACGCCATGGGTATGCCTGCATCACGAAGCGCCTCAAGGACGGTGGCCCCGGGTGGCACACGCACAAACCGCCCGTTGGGCAGGCTTAACATCGGCCCACGCTTGGCGCGATCAATGGTCTGGCGAATCTGCCGGACACCAAACGGTGCCAGTGCCAACGCAATGGTAAAGATCGAGGCTGGGATCAAGGCATTTTCATAAAAATCGATTGCCGCCTGATTAACATCGGCGGCTTCAAGAACGCCAAAGACATATTTGCGTCCGCCTTCTTCAGCACGGCGGATAATTTCTGCGGCGGCAGCACCATATCCCGCCAATGACATGGTCGGGATCAGGATGGCAAATGTGCCAAGGATGCCGCGCCATTTGGGATAGAACGGTTTGACCCGTAACCAGAAATGAATGCCGATACAGCCATGAGTCCAGACAACGATGACGGTGACCGCCTGCAAAACCCCCTGAAACGGCACGAAAACGGCAAGATCAAGCAAGACCCGCTCATAGGGGGCGCCAACGTCAAAGCCGATATCGATGATCCGGGTTGCGATGATGTGGCGAAACAGCAGGAACGGAATGCAAAGGCCCAAAATCATTTGCGCCCATTCGGATTTGCGAAGGCGCAAGGATCGGCGGGTTGTCAGACGCCCGGTTGCCAAAATGAAATGGACAACAAGTGATGAAAGCAAAAGGATTTCAAGCGGCGGAAACTGCCAGATCTCGGTGGAAAATTTATCAATGGTTTCCATGAATTCCGGCGACACGATCCCGGCTGCATGATTAAGCAGATGGGTCAGGACATAGGCAAACATGGTTAGTCCTGAATACAGACGTAAATTCTGGATCATCTTGCAGGGTGCTCGTCGCTGTTGTCGCTGGTCGTGTCCATGGCAAAATCGACATTTGCGTCGATCATGATTTTGTTGGCCGGACGTGGTCCTGTTTGAACAGGATTATACAATACCCATGATTGATAAATGGTTTTAGTTAATTTGTTTCGAATGGGCCTGACGCTGAATGTTGCAGGCACGAAAAAAGCCATCGGCTGGTGCTGATGGCTTTGATTTAACGCGGTTGCGGGTCTGGCGTCATCAGGCGGCGTTTTTAACCCGCTTTTGGGTCAGGAATTTGACAATCGATGTCGCAAAATCCGTGCTCGATATCGGATTTTCAAGCGAGTCCAGTGCGGCCTTGTGGATATCTTCCGGGATCAGGTCATAACGGGCTTCCAGCAATGCCTGCTCATAAGGGCGCATGAATTCCGGGTGCGGCTGGATGGATGCGGCATTCGCACCATATTGCAAACCGGCATAGGGGCAGAAATCCGAACTTGCCCAGACCGTTGCACCTTCCGGAAGTTCAACAACCTGATCTTGATGGAATGCATTGATGCGAATGGTTGGCGCACTGTTGGCCAGCCAGTCACTGTTGCTTGCATTGACATCATATTGATGAACGCCAACACCCCATCCTTTGTCGGATTTAACGACTTTGCCGCCAAGGGCGGTGGCAAGGATCTGGTGGCCAAAGCACACCCCGAAAACCGGCAATTCCGCCGATACGGCATCGCGCAGGAAGTGCTGCAGACGGATCATCCACGGGGCGTTTTCATAAACGCCATGTTTGGAACCGGTAATAACCCAGCCATCTGCATCGCGAATGGATTCCGGAAACGCCGCTTCGTCAAGAACCGTCCAGGTTTCAAATTCCAGACTTGGATCAACATTGCCAAGCAGCGTTTCAAACATGCCTGGATAGCTTTGGAATTCATCGCGGAGTTCTTCCGGGGCAAGCCCGGTTTCAAGGATGCCGATCTTCATGGAGAAACCTTCTAAGACTTCAAATGGCGCTGTTGCTCAGGTATGGGATTTTAGCGCTAAAAACAAGCCCGGTGCTGCGAGAATTGCCGTAATTTTTAACCGGATATGCGAAATCTCCCGGCTTTTTAGCGCGGGCGGTTGCGTGGTTTGCATCAGAAGCCATCACAAAGCTATGTGTAATGACACCCATACTATAACGGCTTGGTCGGGCCTAAGCATTCAGACGCATCATCTTTGCCGCGGCCATCCCGGCAAGCATGGCAATGACGAAAATGATGGTATCAAGCTGCCCAAAGGCCAGCGCACTTATGGCCGGTCCGGGGCAATAGCCAACCAAACCCCAGCCCGTGCCAAACAACACGCCACCGATCATAAGTTTTTTACTGATCGCGCGGTTGGTCGGAAGGCTCATTTCACCGCCACATACCGCCTCCGTCCGGGATTTTGCAAACCAGAAAATCGGCATGGCGACAATCAGACCACCCCCCATGACAAAGGCAAGGCTTGGGTCCCACCCGCCATCGGAAATCGCCCAGATATCCAGAAAACCAAGTACCTTTTGCGGATCGATCATGCCCGAAATGTAAAGCCCCGCGCCAAACAGCGTGCCGCAGATCAAGGATACAAGAATACGCATCATGCTGCTCCGATCAAATGACGGGTGACAAGAACGGTCAGGAAACCGGCCATCATGAAGCTCAGCGTCGCGACCAATGATCGCAACGAAAAGCGCGATAACCCGCAAATGCCATGACCACTGGTGCAGCCGCTGCCCAATGTCGTACCAAACCCGACAAGAAGCCCGCCCGCAATGATCACCGGCATCGGGCTTGTCACCATACTTTGCGCTTCTATTGATGTACCAAATATCAGTGCAAGCGGGCCAAGGATCAGTCCGGCAATAAAGGCCGCGCGCTCAAGCGGGGCGGAGCCACCTTTGCTTGGTGACAGAAGCCCGCCGACAATGCCGCTGATCCCGGCAATGCGCCCGTTCAGCAAAAAATAAAGTCCCGCCGCCAAACCAATAAGACCACCGCCAAGCAAGGCGGAAAGGGGGGTAAAGTTTTCCATCTGACTTTCCATGATAGAGGAATTAATATTAAAATATTCGCATTTATCAATATAATCAATGGAAATCGCGATCATTGGCGGTTTTGCTTGTTTGAACGTGGGGAGGTTTTGCAATTCGGACCGGGAATGATGGCTAGGACTCGCAGAGATGTGTGTGCTGCGCGGAGCAAGCACTATGGCTCTGCTTCGCTTCCGCACATCTGGTGACCCTTGTGACCGCATTAGGTATTTGATCCCATCATCACGACCAAAATCGCCCTTCTATCGATCATTTATGCGAATAATTCGCAAAACAATTTGCATATGGTTTTTGTCAATGCTACCCCAAGCAAGCCTAATCAAAAGTGTGGTTTAGGGGGAATTTGAACCATGAAGATTATCTGGCAAGAAATTGCCCGGCGCAGCATGCCCATCTTGGTGGCATGTGGTGTCACTGCGATGGGTGCGCAGGCACTGGCAGCAGACGGTGTTGTCAGCTTCACCGATCAGTCGGACCGTGAAATCACGCTCGACAAACCAGCCGAGCGTGTTGCGACCATCCCAATTCCGGCAGCATCGATGTTTGTTTCGCTTGATGGCGGAACGGATCGTTTGGCTGCGATGCATAAATTGTCAAAATCGGCCTTGCTTGAAGGCGTGCTCGGGGACTTCTTCCCGCAGTCAAAATATGTACCGAGCGACATCGTCGGCGAAGGCTTTATGCCCAACATCGAAAGCCTTCTGTCGGTGAACCCTGATCTGGTGTTCCAGTGGGCTCATCGTGGCGATGACATTATTACCCCGATCAGCAATGCCGGTCTGAAAGTTGCGACATTCCGGTATGGGACCGAAGATTTGGCGCGCGGCTGGATTCGCATCATGGGCAGTGTCATTGGCAACCCGGAAAAGGCAGAGCGCCTGATTGCCTGGCGCGATGACGTGATGGCAAAAATCAAGGCCAAAACCGATACGATTGCCGATGCGGACAAACCCCGCACGCTGTATTTCCTGCGGTTCAATTCCGAACTCAAAGTATCGGGCAAGGGCGCTTATAACAGCTTCTATATCGATCTTGCCGGTGGCCAAAATCCGGCAATCGATGGTCCGACCTGGACGGTTGTTGGCCCGGAACAGATTTTGGAATGGAACCCGGAAGTCATCCTACTGAATGGCTTTGAAACCGATCTTGACCCGCAGGATGTCTATGACAATCCGTTGCTGGTTGATGTTGCTGCGGTGAAAAACAAACGCGTCTATCGCGTGCCGCTGGGGGGCTATCGCTGGGATCCGCCCAATCAGGAAAGCCCGTTGATGTGGATGTGGTTATCCCAAATTCTGCATCCCGATCTGTTTGACTGGGATCTGCGCGCCGAAATCAAATCGGCTTACGCTTGGATTTATGGTCAGGTTCCGACGGATCAGCAGATGGATGGCATTTTGCGTGTTTCGCAGAATGGCGATGCGGCCAATTACACCCCGTTTGTCAACTAACGGGGAACACAGATGACCAGCACAGTCGCAACAGCGCAAAACCGGTTTAACGGCCAACCCGCCCTTTGGGGGGCCTTGGTGGCGGGTACGTTTCTTTTGGCATTGGGATCACTGACAATCGGGCGCTACGACGTCCCGCTTGAAAAAGTGATCGCCATTCTGGCGCATCATGTCTTACCGATTGATGCCGAATGGAAAGATGTCGAACAGCGCGTGGTTGAACTGATCCGGATACCGCGCATGTTGCAGGCTGTGCTGGTCGGTGCTTCCTTGGCACTAAGCGGTGCGGCTCTCCAGGGGGCGTTTCGCAATCCGTTGATTGGACCCCAGATCGTCGGGGTTTCATCCGGGGCCGCCCTTGGCGGCGCGACGGCCATTTTCCTGTCGCTTGGCACGGTTGCGGTTGTCGGTAGCGCATTTGTCACCGGTGTCTTGGCCATGGTCTGTGTGTATATGATTGCACGCACCGAAGGCCGCGCACCGATCCTGATGCTGGTGCTGTCCGGGGTGATTGTCAGTGCGTTTTGCACATCCATGACATCGATGGTGACGTTCTTTGCCAATCCCGAAGACAGCCTTCCGGCGATTGTCTATTGGTTGATGGGCAGTTTCGCAACCGCCAGCTATGACAAGGTTGCGATATTATTGACCGCCCTTCTGGTTGCCGGTGTGCCGCTTTTGGCCCTTCGTTTTCGCATCAACGTCTTGTCACTGGGCGACGAAGAAGCCGAGGCCTTGGGCATCAAGGTCGAACGCACCCGCTGGATTGCGTTGCTGGCGATTGCAGCCCTTGTTGCTGCATCGGTGTCGGTCAGCGGGATTGTCGGTTGGGTCGGGCTGGTTGTGCCGCATTTTGCCCGCATGCTGTTTGGCCCGGATCATCGGCTTGTGCTGCCGGCCTCCATGATCATGGGGGCGGCTTATATGATGGTGATTGATAATATCGCCCGCACCATGACGGCATCCGAAATCCCGCTGGGTGTTTTAACCGCGATTGTTGGCGCGCCGGTCTTTGGCTGGTTATTGCGTCGAACCCGTGCACGGGGGTGGTAAGCCATGATCCGTGTTGAAAAACTGGGTTTCAAACATCGCCTGCGCACCAACTGGATTTTCCGCGATCATAGTCTGACCGTGAATGCGGGCGAAGTGGTTGCGGTTATCGGCCCGAACGGTCGGGGCAAAACCACCCTGATCAAAACCATTCTGGGTTTGTACAAATCGGTTGAAGGCAGCGTTTCCTTTGACGGATCTGTCGGCTATGTGCCGCAAAATACCGAGGCATCCTTTCCCTATTCCGTGCGCGACATGGTGGTGATGGGGCGTGCGCGGCATGTCAAAACCTTTGGATCGCCCGGACGCGATGATTATCACAAGGCCGATGCGGCGCTTGAACGGTTGGGTGTCGGTCGATTTGCCGACCGCCCGGTGACCGAACTTTCCGGCGGGGAGCGTCAACTTGTCCTGATCGCCCGGGCCTTGGTGTCTGAATGTCAGATCATGGTGCTTGATGAACCGGCATCGGCCCTTGATTTCCGTAATCAGCAAACCATCCTGACCGTGCTGCGCGATTTGGCCCAAAAGGACGGCATGACCATTTTGTTCACCACCCATATGCCGCAACATGCCCAAGTCATTGCCGATCAGGTCTTGCTGATGCGCGATGTTGATCACTATGATTTTGGCCCGACCAAAACGGTTCTCAGCGAAGAAAATCTCAGCACGCTTTACGGGATTGATATCCGTTCGATTGGTTTTGACCATCAAGGCCAAAACCAGCAGGCCGTCGTGCCGGTATTTGTATAAGGACCGGGATCATGCCAGCAGATCAAGACATTTACGTTGCCTGCATCGGCCCTGATAAAATGGCCCCGTCACTGGACAATCGGGCAAGGTTTGCGCCCGTGGTGTTTGAACGGGTTGATCAATACGATCTGCCCGATCAGGACCTGTCACGCTTTGCGGTATTGTCGGTGTCAATCCATGCCGATCAACGATTCTTGTTGTCGCAAAAAGATGCAATTGCCCGTTATCTTGATCAGGGCGGCATTGTTTTGTGGAGCGGCCCGATGGCTTATCCGGTGATTGACGGTGTCGGCGAATTCACCCCGCGGCCAAAGCGTAATCTGGCCGGATTGACGGTAACCCGGCTGGCGGATCATCCGCTTTTTGACGGCATTTCCGGTCAGGACCTGACCTTCCGCAAAGGTGTGGCGGGTTTTTGGGGGCGTGGGCATAACCCGGCACCCAAAGATGCGTTGTTGCTCAATGGGCTGGATACTGACCCGGAAAATGCCCCGGTTGACTGGATATGGAACCGCCCCGATGGCGGGATTGTCATAAGCCATGCGGGCAACGATTTCCTGACCTTTGCGCAATCTGGCATCGGCACCGCAGCCGATCAGTTGGCACCGAACTTTGCCAAATGGCTGACAAACCATGTGATGACGCTGCAGGAAGAACGGGTATGACGATGGCAAAAAAGCGGCCCAAACTGATCGCCCTTGATGGCGGAACCGGCTATCACAAGGTGACCTTTGATGACCCGGAAATTGCCCGACATATTGATGAGTTGATCTATATCCGTGACTTTTCCGACGATGATCTGGTGGGGGCTGCGGGGTTGATCATTCCGTGCCGAACCCCGCCCGAAGTCATCATTCCCCATGCTGAACGCATTCTGGCGTTTCTGAACCGCGGCGGTTTGGTGGTGGCCATGGGCGATACAGGACAGGAACACTGGCTGCCCGGCGTGTCGCTTGAACCGGTCGAAACCAATTTCTGGTGGTGGCTGGAACCCGGTGCTGACTTGGGGTTGGAGATCGCCGCTCCTGACCATGATCTGTTTGCCAATCTTGGCAAAGATGATGTCAGCTGGCATTTGCATGGTCTGTTTGATGTGCCCAAAGGCGCACGGTCGCTGATTGATTATCGTGACGGTCGGTCTGTGCTGTATGAAGACACCCGAAACTATAAGGGGCGGCTGGTCGTGACATCGCTTGATCCGATGTATCATCACGGCGCCTATTTCATGCCAGCGACAACGCGGTTTTTACGCGGTTTTATCCCGTGGGTACGTCGATCCCTTGATCAGCAGATATAGTTTTCGTTCTATAAACCAGCAGCTTAACAGCAACTGCTTGAAATAACGTGATTTTATCTATCTTGCCAAACGCCGAAAACCAGTAGATATAGCACTGTCTTTGGCTGTGGTTCTGGTGTTTTCACCAAAACCCTTTTCGGATTTCAAAACATAGATGAGTAAAGACCGCCTGTCGGCAAGTCGGCGACTTGATGTTGCATTGGCCCTCGTGTCGCAGGCCGATTATGTCGCTGCTGCCGACGTTGCGCGTGCGGCCATCGCTGCCGACCCGGATTGGGACGAAGCCCACTTCACGCTTGGCGATATCTATGAACGGGCAAACGAAACCGAAAACGCGATTGAAGCCTTTCGCCAATATCTGATTCTCGATCCGCTCGATCGTATGGGGGGCGAAGTCCGCCTGACCCTTTTGGGGGCGGCCGCCATGCGCGATCGCTTGCCGCCCGATTATGTCCGTGCCTTGTTTGACGATTATGCCCCGCGCTTTGAAATCAGCCTGCGGGACCGTCTGGCCTATCGCGGCCCGGAATTGTTGCTAGAAGCCGTGCGGACCTATCTGAACGCGATGGCTGAACCGGTGGAAGTCCTTGATCTGGGCTGTGGCACCGGGCTTGTCGGTGAAGTGTTCGGTGGAAATTTTGCTGCCATTGATGGCATAGATCTGTCCCCGCGCATGATCAACCGCGCACGGGCCAAGGGGATTTATCGCACCTTGGTCGCGGGCGACATTACCGACATGCCAGATGATCTTGGCACGCAATACAGCCTGGTCGTTGCTGCTGACGTTTTAAACTATCTCGGCGATCTGGCCCCGGCATTGCGTGCGGCACAGGCCCGCATGAAGCCCGGCGGCTTGATGGTCTTTAGCTTGGAGCACGGCGATGTGTTCCCCTACGACCTCGGCCCCGGCCAACGTTTCCGCCACCACGAACAGGCCATCGATGAATGGCTGCGTGAATGCGGTTTTGACGTTCTTTCCGATGCGCTTGGTGTTTTGCGTCAGGAAAAGGGCGTCCCGGTCGAAGGCCGGATCATGGTGGTCCGTGCGACCAGCGAACTGGCCCTGCTTGGCAATGATCTGATCGTTCCGACCGACCCGGATCAGGCATCGGGACAAACGGTTCACTAAGCCTGACCCATTGGCAACGGAGTGTGCCAACGGGGTCAATCAATCCTCAATCGGGATTTTCCCGACTCTTACGCAAAATTGGGCCCGACGGCCTATGCCTTTGGCATGTCGCCACGGATGATATAGGCCAGTGCCGCAACCACCTGCTCGGGCTCGCGTGCGACACCATGGGCGGCACCGTCAACTTCTTTCAGCGCATGATCATGCTCGGTCGGATGCAGGGTAATATACGGGATGCCAAGTGCGGCTGCTTGCCCTGCATCAAAGGCAGCATTCCATTGCTTGTATTTCTCGCCAAACCGGATGACCGCAAGATCGGAACCGGCCAGCAAGGTCTTGGTGCGCATGGCGTTAAGCTGCGCCCCTTTGCGGTCATGCCAGAATTTGTTTTCTTCCGCGCCAAAAACGGCGACGCCGCAATCATCTGAGTCTTCATGCATCGTGATCGGGGCGACCAGCTCCACCGGAAGGTTCGCGGCCTTAACACCGGCAGCGATCCGTTCGCGCCAGTCGCTGTGAATTTCACCCGACAAATAGACCGTCCAAACCTTGCTCATAGTGTTCTCCCTGTATGATCATTGTGCCGGGCTGATCTGCCCGGTTGCGTCTTGATGTGGCAGGTTACTGCATCATCGCTGTTGGGTCCAACCAAGCCCGGACCGGTTTGGTTCAAATTTTCTCAATCTAATTTTCTGAGGCAGTCATTGGAAATCTGCAATCTGGTGTCAACGGGCATCTTAAAACGGCTGCCATTTACGGCGGTAAACCGATGCCGACATGCCGACATTCTTGCGAAAGGCAGACCGGAAACTTGAGGGTTCGGTATAGCCAACTTCTCCTGCAATTTCGTCAATGGCAAGGTTGGTGGTTTCAAGCATCTGTTTGGCTTCTTCGACCCGCAAGGTTTGTACATATTCGGCGGGTGAATGGCCCGTTGCGCGGCGGAAACGCCGCAGGAAACCACGTGCTGACATTCCGCTTCGTTCAACCAGCCCAGATACCGGGAATGTCTTCATATAATGCTGCGAAAGCCATGCTTGGGCATCGGCAATGATTTTGTCCTCATACTGTCGCCCGGCAGCAAGGGATGCGTAATTCAACTGCCCGTCATTATGGGTATTGAGCAACCAGACCTTTGCAATGCGGCGCGCGGTATCGGCATCGACCAGCCGGGCAATCAGATAAAGCACCAGATCGACCCAAGACGATGACCCGCCCGCAGTAACCACGTTATGGCCTTCACCCGTTGGGCATAAAATGCGTTCCCTGCGAACAGTGATTTTTGGGAACTGTGTTGCAAGTAAATCGGCAACGCCCCAGTGGGTGGTCGCTTCCCTGCCATCAAGAACACCCCCTGTCGCGAGTAACATCGTGCCTGAACACACCGACGTGGTCATGACGCCCTTGGCATGCGCATCGCCAATCCATTTGGAAAGTGCGATCAAATCGTCCGGCAACGGACCGCCAAAGTCGATGTGAATATCGGGAACAATGATCAGATCGGGCAACTTGCCAGCATCAAGTGCGGCGTCCGGCGTGACCTTGCGTCCATTAATGTCGAGATAAGGTGCGCCGGTCATCGTGCACAGAAGCGGTTGAAACTTGTTTGGTTCTGATGGTGGTGCACCGTGCAGCATTTCCCAGTCGCGCCCGACAGATGACAGGATATCAAGGATCGAAAATATCGCCGCGGTGCCAGCAGATGGACTGCCAATAATCACCGTTCTAATAGAATTTTTCATAAAAATACTCAATATTGCGTCCGATAATCACCGATTTGTTCTTTTTCAATTCTACCGGAGCATGTTTTTCAGGTCTATACCCCCTCGTGAAACCGACGCAGAAAATTGCGTCGCATCAGGTTGAGGAAAGCAAAATGACCGTTCAGGAAAAGATACAAAAATTTGATGACCAAAAGGCCGAAGCCTTCGCCAACCGCTACGTTGGCGCATTGTCAGAAGCTGCGATGATTTTGATGTCATCAATGGGCCATCGGACCCGCCTTTTTGATGTGCTGGCAAACAATCCCGGCGTGACGTCGCAAGAGCTTGCTGATCTTACCAGTTGCCGGGAACGCTATGTGCGCGAATGGCTTGGCGTCATGGTAACGTCGCGTGTGGTTGACTATGACCCGCGCGGGAAATGTTATTCGCTCCCGGCTGAACATGCAGCCTTTTTGACCCGCGCCGCATCCCCCAACAATATGGCGGTCACCAGCCAGTTTATCGGCGTTGCCGCCTCGGTCGAGGATGAAATGCTGGTCAGGTTTGAATCGGGCGAAGGGCTTCACTACGATCATTTCAATCGTTTCCATGAAGTTATGGCCGAAGATAGCAGTCAGCTGGTCGTGGCTAATCTGGAAAATGGTATTCTACCGGTTGTGCCTGGTTTGCGCGAAAAGCTAGTACTCGGTATCAATGTGGCGGATGTTGCCTGTGGTGCAGGTCGCGCCATGATGAAATTGGCTGAAACCTTCCCCAATAGCACCTTTACCGGGTTTGATCTGTGTGCGGGGGCCTTTGCCCCAACCATGGCTGAAGCAAAGGAAAAGGGGCTCGATAATCTCTTTTTCGTTGCGCAGGATCTTGGAACTGTCGAGAGCATCGGTTCATTTGAACTGATTACGGCATTTGATGCGGTTCATGATCAGAAAGCCCCACTAGCCTTTCTTGAAATGATCAAAGCATCGCTTTCTGCAGATGGTGTTTACCTGATGCAGGATATCGGTGGTTCGCGCGATCTGGAAAACAACATCGAAAACCCCTTCGCACCCCTGCTGTTTACGATTTCCAGCATGCATTGCACGCCGATTTCAATCGGTCAGGGAGGGCCGGGGCTAGGTGCGATGTGGGGCGTTGAAACAGCTCAGGAATATCTGGCCAAGTCAGGTTTCGAAACCGTTGAAACCCATCGGCTCGAACATGATCCAATCAATGCCTATTTCGTTGCACGGGCCTGAATCGGAGACGTGAAAAGTCTGTTTTAACAGCACTTTTTGCGCTTCGTACGGTGTCTGCGGTGTGTCTCTTTTCCCCAAACCTCCTACCCCACGGGGCAACCGCAGCACCGGATTTTATGCCAGACGCACGATAAGTATCCTTCAAAAGGACCAACGTTATGAAATCCGCAATGCAGGACGACGTCCTGATTATTGGTGCGGGCTTGTCCGGTCTTGCCTGTGCCAAGGCATTGGCCAAGCGCGGAATTTCCGCCCGCATTTTCGAATCAAACCAACGTGTGGCAGAACCCTGGCGGGCACGCCACCCTGCTCTTCGGCTGAACATCCATCGCCATTTCGCCAAGCTGCCGGATCTTAATCCGCCAAAATCCGATGGCGTGTTTCTCAGGCGGGACACCGTTGTCAGATATCTTGAGGACTATGCAGCATCAATTGATGTGCCGATCGAATATGGAACGTCTGTAACCGCAATAAAGCGCAATCCAAACGGATGGCAGGTTCAATGTGCTGAGAAGACATACATAGCCAAGAATGTCGTTGTTGCCACCGGACGGGATCGTGTGCCGTTTATCCCCCAATGGCCGGGAATGGAAAGTTTTGAAGGTGAACTGATCCACGCCTGCGATCTGGGTGATGTGGCACGTTTTGATGGCATGCGTGTGCTAGTGGTGGGTGCGGGAAATTCGGGCGCGGATGTTTTGAACCATCTTGCCCGGCACAATCCGGCAGACGTTCTGGTTTCTGTGCGCCATGGCCCAGCAATCTTGCCTGCCCGTGTGTTTGGCTTTCCCCTTCACCGTCTGGCGCGCCTTTTCGCCATGCTGCCAGCGGCATTACTTGATCCGGCGTTTCGTCTGACTCAGCGGCTGTTTCTGGGAAATCTTGATGCACTTGGCCTGCCATCGCACCCGGATGGGGGCGGCACACGGCTTATTAAAGATGGGGTGGCATTCGCAATTGATGACGGATTTGTCGCAGCGCTGAAATCGGGATGGTTCAAAGCAATCCCCAATGTCCGATCATTCTGGGAGGGGCGTGCCTTTCTTGAGAACGGCCAATATATCCGCCCGGATGTCATGATTGTAGCGACGGGCTATCGAACCGGACTTTCCAGAATTTTGGCCCATTTGGGATGTGTTACCCCAGATGGGCAGCCCCATTACCCGTCGGGTGAGGCGGATCTTCACAATCCGGGGCTGTGGTTTACCGGTTTTCGCCCGATTTTCACCGGCTATTTCGACGCGGCAGCAAAAACCGGCGAGAGCATCGCGCGATCAATCCATCAGGAACTGTTTCGCAGATGCCAAAACGCAAAACTAAGCCCGGATGATATGCCTGCGAAAGGCATGGACAAGGCTGCGGAATAATCGGGTAAATTTCGGCGTGGGGTGATGTGGGGGAACAGATTGGTGCGCGTTTGTTTCAGAACAGCTGTGTCGAGCAACATTGCGGGGCTTAATTATACATCTCCGAAACGACAAAACCCGTCGCCAAAGGCAACGGGTTTTGAATGGTGGAGCCGATCAGGATCGAACTGACGACCTCTACAATGCCATAAAACAGAAAGCCCAGCAAAACAGCGGGTTTAAGGCAAAAACTGGCGGAAAGCCCGTTCCAATAAAATCAACAACTTATGGACCGTCCGAAATCGTTTTGTGTGCATGTTCACGAAACGGGATGTCGTTATGTTCTGCGTGGAGGGTTTTGCCATGACCTCCAAGCGGATGAATTTTGAAGGTGGCCGGATTTCGATTGAACGGGTTGCCGGTGCGATCACTGAATACGTTCTGTCGATCCACCTGACACAACAGGAACTGGCAGAATTGCTTGGCGCAGTTGTCAATGTTCGGTCACTTACGACGCAGGCGCAACGGGCACAAAAACGGATAACTCAAAAAGAAGAAAAAGCCCGGAAAGAAGCAACAGACCGGCAAATCTCTGAGTCTCTTGAGCTTGGACGCGCCCTTGTTCGTGATCATGATCGGCATCATGCGCGTGGAATGCCTTACGGCGAAATCCTCAGACAGCTAGTTCGTGATTATGGCGTGTCACAGCAACGTGCTGTTTCACTGATCACTTTTGCCAGAAAGCAGGATCGGCAGGGGCGTGATAGCCAAATTATCAGTCTTTCCAAGGCAGGAACCAGTAAGGCGGAAATTGCCCGCAAGGTTGGTTGTTCCAAGTCGACTGTAACGAACGTAATTGCTGTTCATGAGCGCCGCCAGTTGCAGCTTGGAGGTGCCAAATGATCCGCGCCAATGCTGCTTATTCGCTCCATCAGGTGACCGGAGCCGGGTCAAGAGGCTTCTCGGGAGACCGCGCTTTAGCGCGGCGGAAGCCTCTTGACGCGGTTGCGGTTGCCATAGCGTCCCGCATGGGTGGCAGGAAAGAACACGAAGCGCAGCGCAGTGTTCCTTCTCCTGCAACCCTGCCCGTTGGCGAAACGCGGGGGTTTGGGGGCAAGGCCCCCATCGGTTCAGTAGTCGCTTTCTGGTGCACCGATTGCGTAATCGGCTTGTGGGGGGCTCGTTCGGCCACGTGCCCCAGTATCGGGCAAACGCAACGGAACGGTAAATTGAACACGGTTGGCAGCGGTTGCAGTTGTTTCCGAGCTGGTGCTTCCATCAGCTTTCAAGAAGGACACGACTTTAATACCAGCGCCTTTTGTCGTGTTGCTAGTGTCGGCTGCGTTAACGGCCACGTCGAAGCTAACAGGCATGATCAGATCATAGCGATTTTGAGCTTCGTTGAACTCCCCAATGAAGAAGTGGTCGTGATTTTGGTCAGGAGTTTTAGAGATCGGAGGGTTAGCGTTTGCGCCAGTACTGCTTCGCTCGGCAGAAAACTCGGCAACCGCATCAACTATTTCCGTAAGTGTCTCTTTCACGAAATCTTTCAACGTAAGCATTTGGGTGCCTTTGCCATTCGGCTGCAACACAGCCAGTTGATACTCGCGCAAAGTGTATCGGTTACGAACAGCCGCGCCCAGAGAAATGTCAGGGGGGCGGTTTTTGTATCACGCCCCCCTCTGGTGACAGGGGAACTAAAATGAAGCTGATTTACGCAGGTTTTGACGGGCTTGACGTGACGTTCAAGGGTTGCATCCCGCTCAGTGCGGTTGAGGTGCTTGAGGGCGGTAAAGAGGCCGCACAGGAGCTTAAGCAACGGCAGTATGTCGAGATAGGCGACTTCAAGGGGCATGTCGGCCCGACTGGTCTTCGCGATGGCGGGTATTCCTTTATCGTGGATACGGGCGACCTCGGCTTTACATGGTTCATGTCCAAGTCGCAGCGTAAGGAAAACTGGGGTATCCGCGTTTCCTGCAAAAGCGCGACGTTGGCCGCATTCGGTTTCGAACAGGCCGTTGCCCGGATGTATGACGAACTGGATGCGATTGGCGCAACGGTTTTGGAGGAATCGATTTCCCGTGTCGATTTTGCGATGGATTGGCGGGTATCCGGTGATTTCCGTATCGATCCAGATCGCTTTTCAATGCACGGCACAACGACGCTGGGCCAAAGCGGCGATGAATGGAACCAAGCATGGCGCGGGCAGCGTTGCACGGGCTTTACCATTGGGAAAATGCCGGGACGCCAGATTTGCATCTATGACAAGCGCCTTGAGGTGGTGAAGAAGCAAAAGGGCCACTGGTGGTCGATTTGGGACATTGATCGTGATGAGCTTGATGAGGCCGGTGATCAGATTTGGCGTCTCGAAATCCGGGCGGGCAAAAAGCATCTAAAGGAACATTGGGGCATTACGCGCTGGCCCGATTTGCGCAAGGCACTGGGCGATATCTTCAAGGATGCCTTGGTGCAGGTCCGTTACAAATCCCGTGCATGGGAAAAGAACGAAAACGTCTCCCGGATTGATGATGATGAATTCTGGTGTGCTGCAAAAGACTGCATTACCCGCGATTTGTCCGATTGGTCGAGCAACGCCACACCGGGCGTTATCAAGCAGGTCATGGAAGATCAGCAACGCCAGACAATCACAGCCCAGCTTGTCGGCCTGTCGGCAAATCTGGCGGTTCTGTCTGGCATGGATCACGACAAGATCGCTGTCGATCTGCCCGCCCAGATTGCGACCTTGATCACCGATCATGTGCGGGGGCCAAAGGCCAAAGATTTCAGACAAAAAATGCGAAAGGTCACGCGACGATACGAAATCATCGACCGCGATGGTGTTGTGCGTGGTGGCCCTTCCGATACGCGATATGGGCGATGCCCGAACAAGGTTCCCGAAGTGGTTTCGGGAGTTCCCGCCAGTGCATAGGCACTCGGGATCAAACTGCCGGGGAATGTCCCCGGGAAACTCCCATGCCATACGTATACGTTACGTAGGGAATGGGAAATGAGAAAGGAAACCAGAATGGTTAAACAAGTTCGTGACCTGCCGGAAAATGATGCCATCGCAACGATGGGTGTAAAGCTACGTAATGCGCGTGATGAACTCGGTATTTCCCGTGCCAAAGTACAGGATGAAACCGGCATTCCAGCCAAGACGCTTGAGCATTACGAAGCAGGAGCATCGGAGCCGACGCTTACCCGTTTGAAGGCGCTTTGTGATTTGTACAAATTGCCTTTCGGTGAAATGGCGGGAACAGAGGAAGGCCCCAAAAAGATTGCCGTGGAAACTCCCAAGGAAGGGGAAACTGTTCCCGAGGAAGTTCCCGGGGGAATGGTCGTGGTCGAGGCGATGCTTGATGAGTTGACCGCGTTTCGGGCTGTCGGGTTCGATGGTGCCCAGCGTCGTGCAATGGCTCTGGTTGATGAATTGACCACGGCAATGAAGCGCCTTGAAAGCGATGAGTTGGAAGCGTTGGCCGAAGCGCGGGGCCTGTTTGAAGGTGATCGTCCTACCGCAGACGGCATTTTCGGCCTGTTTGTTGAGGATATCGACGAAGCGCAGCGTTTCTGTGGTCTGGTTGAGGAGCGCATTGTTGATACAGCAATTCTCGGTGCTGACCTCTATACCATCGACCGTGAGGCATTGGTCACAGTTGCAGACGATATCAAAGACGAATTCGATATCGAAGAACCGCGTTTTCTCGGCTGGTCTGACTGCTGGGGCGACTATGCCGAGTTTGTGCCCTTGATCCGCGACCCGCTTCGCAAGTTGGCCCTAATGGGAAAGGGAATGGATTTGGCCAATCTGGACCAGTTTCCACGTCGCGAACTGGAAGCCGCGGCTTAATCGACAGCGGCGCGGGTTGATCAATGCCCGCGCCATTTACCCAAAGACAGGAGCCAGAAAACCATGAATGCACCTATGAGCAAAACCGCGATCAAGAAACAGGAACACCGCCAGAAAACTGCTTTCGGTGTGGCTGGAATGATGTTTTGTGACGTTATCGACCATGATCAGATTGTTGTGGCCAGGGCAATCTTGCGAGCCGCGCAGGAGCTTGCGGAATATGCGGATATCGACCCGATAGACTTTCTGACCGATGCGATAACGGCCCGTGCAGTGGACTATGCAAAGCGAGGTTTTATCAATGCTGATCACGTGGAAGCCGCGACAATGCCTCTAAACTTTTTTGCTGATCAATACCTTTCTGCGCAATCAGTTTCTTGAGTGTGAAGGGGCACTGTGCTGTTCTTCCTGTCATCTTAATTGATGGTTTGAGCAAAAAATACTAAATGGTCTTGACGAACCATCAAATAGGGGTAAATATAATTGTACTTATTTGAGGGTTGTTATGACGAATTTGGAAAATGAAACCGGATATGATGGCGGCTTTATCTTGTCTTTGGGTGAACTGATCCGGCGCACGCGCGAAAAGCGCGGTATGTCGAGAACAGGGTTAGCCAAGATGACCGGGATCAGCCCAAATTCCATGGTCAAATATGAGATGGCGGGACAGCCACAGGGGAAATATCCCTCGTTGTTGAATGCAGCAAAAATCTCAATGGCACTCTCAATTGATCCTCGCTGGATGTTCGAGATGTTGTTTCGTGCCGGTGAGATTAAAGCCGATAGTGATTTTGCATCACTGACGTTCAATAGTTTTGTTTGGCATTTCAAGGATATGGAGATGGAAGGAAAGATTGCACATGTCACGTCTAACGGTGCGTTAGCAGATCACTACTTTGAACAGATGTTTGAAAAGTTGGAAAACTTGGAAAAGGAAGTCGCGAAACTCACGCAAGAACTTGAAAAGAAAAACGGCCCGGATAGGTGATCCGAGCCGCTTCTAACTTGAGAACCATTCGAGCTGTTGACGCAGCTTGAACCAATCCGAAAGGAAAAGCTCATGAATGATTTGAACACTGATGATCCTACCGTCTCCAGAGTGACAGCGCAAGCACTTGATAGGCTGTTGACCTTGCATGAGGTCGCAGACCGTCTTGGTGTTTGCTACGAAACGGCACGGCAATTGGTAAATCGGGGCGAGATGACATGCATTCGCCGCCCCGGTTGCACCATCCGTGTGCCTGCATCGTCACTGTCCGAATATCTGGAGCGTTACACATGCCCCGCAAGGAAGAACCACCCCGCCTCGTCAAGCTCACAAACCGTGAAAACTGGTACATTCGCTTTCGGGGCGAAGCAAAGTCTACGGGCACAACAGATCGCACGGAAGCTGAGCAATGTTTGATAGAGGTTATCAACAAGCTCGAAGCTCCAGCCAGCAATGCAACCGTGTCGGAGCTGCTAGAAAAGCGGTTGGCGGATATTCAGGCCAAGGGACGCGCACGGGCAGAAAATACGCCTTACTATCACAAGCCCCTGCACGAACACTTCGGGAAACTGTTGCCGGAGCAGATCACATCCAGTCGCGTTTATGCCTATTGGAAGAAAAGGGAACACCGTCCCGGCGGTTTACGGGCGGAGCTCATCGAGCTCCGCACCACCTTGAGCCACGCCTTGAGAAAAGGCTGGATCGAATCGGTGCCGGAAATCGATATGCCCCGCAAGTCTTCACCCCGCGAGAAATGGCTAAAGCAGGAGGAAGCCTATCGGTTGCTGGAGGCCGCAGGGCCGCAGCATTTGAAGGTTTTCATACTGGTTGCGATGTCAACCGCTGCCCGGAAATCAGCTATCCTGCAGCTCACATGGGATCGGGTAAATCTGGAGCGTCCGCATATCGACTTTCAGGACCCGGACAGGGAAATTACCGGGAAGCGGCGGGCGGTTGTGCCGATCAGTCCTACTACGGCAAAGATGCTTCTGGAAGTAAAGCGATCTGCCCAGACGCCCTATGTGGTCGAGTACAATGGAAGGCCATTGAAGGATATCAAGAAATCCTTCCGGCAAGCCTGCGAGAATGCGGGGCTCGATCCGGTATCACCGCACGTTCTGAAACACTCGGTAATTTCGTGGCTGGCAATGGCCGGACATTCAATCGATCAGATTTCGGATATGACTGCGACAACACGGGAAACCGTGTCGCGGGTGTATCGGAAATGGTCGCCGAATTATCTGTCTTCGCTGGCCGAAACACTGGCTCCGAGTGCGGATATCGTGAGCATGTTCACGAAACAGGTAAATTGAGCATACCCGGAAACAACAAAACCCGTCGCAGAAAGCAACGGGTTTTGAATGGTGGAGCCGATCAGGATCGAACTGACGACCTCTACAATGCCATTGTAGCGCTCTCCCAACTGAGCTACGGCCCCACTTTGTCCGCGTCGCAGTGATACCGAAGTAAACCCTGCGGCGCGGCGCATATTTAGAAGGTTCACCAAATCTTGGCAAGACCTAATTTCTAAAAAATCTTAGGTGTCGTCGTCGTCGGATTCGACATGCTCATAGACTTCACCAAGATCATCGTCGTCTTCGCCAAGATCAGAAGCATCTTCAAGAATGTCTTCACCGATATCCGTGTCGACATCATCGTCAAGATCGTTGACGTCATCGATGTCTTCATCTGCTTCCGGTGCTGGTTTGGCAACCGCGGATTTTTTAACCTTTGTGACGCCATCTGGTGTGGCGCATTTCGGGCAAACAACCGGGGTCCGGTTCAAATCATAGTATTTTGTATCACAGGCGAGGCAGTGACGTTTCTTACCGCGTGCTGACATTACGGCAAACCCTCTTAATTACCGTTATCATCCAAGACAAAGACTGTTCGTCGCAACGTGCTGCAAAGCAGCGCATAAGCAAGTTTTCTGAAAGGCCCAATTGCCATCTTGTTGCGGCCTTGTCAAAAGGAAATTGATCGTTTTTCCCTCTGACGTGCCGAAGAGGTAAATGTGCCCCATAAATGTCGATATGCCTAAGCCAAAAATCGGGTTCGATACTGGTGCGTGACAATCGCTTGTGCTAGAGCTTTCCACCGGCGATTAATTGCCTCGTGAGCGCCTGAAAGGACGGCTGCACCGCGATGGTTTTCAAATCCGCTTCTGATCAAGATAAACAGTTACTGACAGGGATGGCTCAATGAGTTCTTCGCAGACCAAACGTCCGCTTGCCGCGTCCAGATCAGGACCACTTTCGGGCGATATCCGGGTTCCGGGTGACAAATCAATTTCCCATCGTTCCCTGATGTTTGGTGGCCTGGCCATTGGCACAACCAAAGTAACCGGCCTGCTCGAAGGCGAAGACGTTCTGGCAACTGCGGACGCCATGCGCAAGCTTGGTGCAACCGTGACCCGCGAAGACGATGGCACATGGTATGTGACCGGCGTTGGTGTGGGGGCTTTGCGCGAACCCGATAGTGTCATTGATATGGGTAATGCGGGTACCGGCATTCGTTTGATGGCCGGTATCGTTGCCACCCATCCGATTACGACGTTCTTTACCGGCGATGCATCGCTGTGCAAACGCCCGATGGGCCGTGTTGCCGATCCGCTGGCGGAATTCGGGGCGAAATTCATCACCCGTGACCGGGGCCGTCCGCCGATGGCTGTGATTGGCACCGACGAAGCCAAACCGGTGACCTACACCCTGCCGATGGCCTCCGCTCAGGTGAAATCGGCTGTGATGCTGGCCGGTCTGAACACCACCGGCACAACCACGGTGATTGAACCAAAACCATCGCGCGATCATACCGAACGCATGTTGCGTCACTTTGGGGTCGCTGTGGATGTGAAGATCAATGACGATGGCGGCCGCACGGTCAGTCTGACCGGACCTGCGGAAATGACCGCAGCCGACATTGTGGTGCCGACCGATCCAAGTTCGGCGGCCTTCCCGTTGGTCGCAGCTCTGATCAATCGGGACTCAAACATGACCATCCGCGATGTTTGCCTGAACCCGCTGCGCACCGGCTTGATCACCACCCTGATTGAAATGGGCGGGGACATCACGATTACCAATGAACGCGAAGAAGCCGGTGAAACCATTGGCGATCTCATTGTCACGGGCAAAAACCGCCTCAAGGGCATTGTGGTGCCAGCCGACCGCGCACCGTCCATGATTGATGAATACCCGGTTCTGGCGGTGGCAGCGGCCTATGCGGATGGCGAAACCCGTATGTGCGATCTTGAAGAACTGCGGGTCAAGGAATCCGATCGTCTGGCTGCGGTGGCGGCCGGCCTTGCCGCCAATGGTGTTATTCACCGGATCGAAGGCGATGATTTGATTGTAACCGGCGGTGTCGTTCCGGGCGGCGGGATGGTTGAAACCCATCTGGATCACCGGATCGCAATGTCGTTCCTGATCCTTGGTCTGGGTGCTGAAAAACCCGTCGCGGTCGATGATGCCAACCCGATTGCGACAAGCTTCCCGAACTTTGAAAAATTGATGGGCGATATGGGCGCTGTTTTTGCGCTACATTCGTGATTCGTCCGACCCAATATATAAAGCAATACACAGCCGATATATAAACAGGGAGCGAAGCAAATGATCATCGCCATTGATGGGCCGGCAGCGTCCGGCAAGGGGACTTTGGCGCGTCGAGTCGCAGACGCAATGGGGTATGCCTACCTTGATACCGGCCTTTTATATCGTGCCACGGGTGCGAAAGTTTTGGCCCAAAGTGCCGATCCCGCCGACGAAGCAGTTGCAGTAAAGGCGGCTGAAAATCTTGGTGCCGATGACTTGTCGGGCGAAGAGCTTCGCAGCGAAGAAGTCGGCACTGCTGCCTCAAAAGTTGCAGCGATTCCAAAGGTTCGCGCCGTATTGCTTGATTTTCAGCGCAACCTTGCAAGCAACCCTCCGGGGGGCAAGCGCGGGGCTGTTCTCGATGGTCGTGATATTGGAACGGTCGTTTGTCCCGAAGCTCCGATCAAGTTTTATTTGACTGCAAGTGTAGAAGAACGTGCAAACCGTCGGTTCAAACAGTTGCAGGAAAAAAATCCCGCTGCTATATACGAGCGCGTTCTCAAAGAGCTTGAAGAACGGGATGCCCGAGACAGTGCCCGCGATGTCGCACCGCTCATGATGGCAAAAGACGCAATCCACATAGATACGGACCGTCTGAATGCCAATGCAGTGTTCGATGCCGTTATGGCGCATATCCATACTCATATGAGTGCGGATGACTGATCAAAGGGCGTTTTAACCGTCAGGCGAAGAACGATCCCGAGGTGCCGGTCTTACGACCTGTCCCTAAGGTGAACGACTTGTGCGTTCACCTTTTCGCGTATGGAAGGTTCGCCTTTTATATGTGTCCGGGTTTGGATTGCGCCTGACACGATCGCCGCGATTTTGCGGCTAAGACCACCGGATACAACCGGTTGGCCAGAATATTAGTGACGATACTCGAAAGGAAGTCTGGTTTATGACCACCGCTGAACAAGCACTATTCTCGACCGGCGAAGATTTTGCCGCTCTGTTGGCTGAAACCCTTGGTTCTGAAGACGAAGGTTTTGTTGGCCGCGTAATGACCGGTTCGGTCGTTAAGAAAACTGACGACGATGCAATCGTTGATGTCGGCCTCAAATCCGAAGGCCGCGTACCCCTTAAAGAATTTGGCGCAGGCGAAGTAAACATTGGCGATACCGTTGATGTTTATGTCGACCGCTATGAAAACAAAGACGGCTTGATCGTTCTGTCGCGTGAAAAAGCGCGTCGCGAAGAAGCTTGGGTTGAACTTGAAAAACAGTTCTCCGAAGGCAAACGCGTTGACGGTACCATCTTTGGTCGTGTTAAAGGCGGCTTTACCGTTGACCTGTCGGGCGCCGTGGCATTCTTGCCGGGCAGCCAGGTTGACATCCGTCCGGTACGTGACGTTACCCCGCTGATGAACAACCCGCAGCCGTTCCAGATCCTGAAAATGGATCGTTCGCGCGGTAACATCGTGGTTTCGCGTCGTGCAGTTCTCGAAGAGACCCGTGCAGAACAGCGTGCTGAGCTGATCCAGAACCTTCAGGAAGGTCAGATCCTTGACGGCGTTGTCAAAAACATCACCGATTACGGCGCATTCGTCGATCTTGGTGGCGTTGATGGCCTGTTGCACGTTACCGACATTGCTTGGAAACGTATCAACCATCCGTCCGAAGCTCTGCAGATCGGCCAGACTGTTAAAGTCCAGGTTATCCGTTTCAACAGCGAAACCCAGCGTATCTCGCTTGGCATGAAGCAGCTTGAAGCAGATCCGTGGGAAGGTGTCGAAGCCAAATACCCGGTCGGTTCGAAATTCGAAGGTCGTGTCACCAACATCACCGATTACGGCGCATTCGTCGAACTCGAAGCTGGTGTCGAAGGCCTGGTCCACGTTTCCGAAATGTCCTGGACCAAGAAAAACATCCACCCGGGCAAAATCGTTTCGACCTCGCAGGAAGTCGAAGTCATGGTGCTCGACGTCGATGCACAGAAACGCCGCATCTCGCTTGGTCTCAAGCAGTGCACCTCGAACCCATGGGATGCCTTCGTTGCAGCTCATCCGGTTGAGTCCGAGATCGAAGGCGAAGTCAAGAACATCACCGAATTCGGTCTGTTCATTGGCCTTCTGGGCGGTATCGACGGTATGGCTCACCTCTCGGACCTGTCATGGGACCGCGCTGGTGAAGAAGTCATCAAAGAATACAAAAAAGGCGACATCGTCAAAGCCAAGGTTCTTGACGTTGACGTTGAAAAAGAACGCATCTCGCTCGGCATCAAACAGCTTTCGGGTGATCCGTTCAAAGAAGCCGTTACCGGTATCAAACGTGGCGAAGCAGTCACCTGTGAGATCACCGAAGTCAATGATGGCGGCATCGAAGTTTCTGTTGGCGACACCGAGCTGAAAGGCTTCATCCGTAAAGTTGAACTGGCGCGTGAGCGTTCAGAACAGCGTCCGGAACGCTTTGCAGTTGGTGAAAAAATCGACGCACGTGTTACTGCGATCGATGCCAAAACCCGCAAAGTCAGCCTCTCGGTCAAAGCTCTTGAAGTTGCTGACGAGAAAAAAGCTATGGCGGATTACGGTTCGGCAGACAGCGGTGCATCGCTCGGCGACATTCTCGGCGAAGCTCTGCGCAAGAAACAGGAAACCGGCGAATAAGCCAGTTTTCCACGAAGACCGATCTGTTCGCAGATCAAAAAGACGGGTCGCGCAATTTGCGCGGCCCGTTTTCTTTTGTCTGATGGGTAATGTCTCTGTGGCGCTCAATCTGACAGGCGGCGTCGCGACACTGCCACCGCCATGGCCAGTGATTGCGCGGTGGTGCAAGGTTGGTCATCGTTACCCAACCAGTTACCATGCCACCCACAGGCACTGTGATGGGCACAGCGCCAGTCATCTCTCTGCCAAGCCCCTTATCGCCAAGATTGATCCCTTACACCCCATGGGCAATACATCCGTGAAGCCGTCCGAGGTGGACCAATAGAGTCTCTGGATGGGCCTTTGGCATCGGCGTTTCTCGCCGGGCGGGGTTGGCTATGTCGTGGAATTCACAGTTAAAAATTTTATACCGTCCGTGATTCGGGGTGCGAATCGGTGGTGTGGTGCGATTTATCGTTAAAATTCGCGAAAATTTTGATTTTAAACGCTTTTTCTTCTTGCCTTCTGTGCCCAGAAAAACCATTTGAAAAGACAGGTTTAGGGGTAAGCTCCTTTCTAAGTATCTGATTGAACAATTATAACCGGGACACCATTGATGGCGCTTGATGCCGATATCCTGCTTGATCGACGTCGATTAAAGAAATCCGTCTTTCGCTGGCGTGTGCTCGCCGTGATTGCTGTTGTTGCCGTGATTGTCATTGGCTTGGCGAGAACCGGCGTTCAGGACAGTGTTCTTGGTGTGAGCGGTCCCAAAATTGTCGAGATCAATATCGAAGGTGTGATCACCGAAGATCCCTATCTTCTCGATGCGCTTGATGCGATTGAAAAGGACAGCGACGTTGTCGGCGTGATTGTCCATATCAACAGCCCGGGCGGCACCATGGTCGGTGGCGAAACGCTGTATGAGGCATTGATGCGGATCGGCGAAACCCGACCCATCGTTGCCGAAATGGGCACCGTTGCTGCATCCGGCGGATATATGACCGCGATTGCTGCAGACCATATCATTGCGCGTCGCGGCACGATCACGGGGTCTATCGGCGTCATTTTCCAGTCGATGAATTTTTCCGGAACGTTGGAAAAGCTTGGCGTAGAGCCGCTTACGGTTAAAAGCGGCCCGCTTAAAGCGGCACCAAATCCGTTCGAACCGGTTGATGACGCTGCAAAATCGGCCATGCAAGGCCTGATTTCAGACATGTTTGATGTGTTTGTTGGCATGGTTGCAGAACGCCGGGAAATGCCGGTTGCGACGGTGGAAACCCTGGCCGATGGTCGGGTCTATACCGGACAGCAGGCTCTGGCCAATGGCTTGATTGATGAATTAGGAGGCCGTCGTGAAGCCTTACGCTGGCTTGAAGATGAAGCTGGTGTCACGCCGGAAGCGGAAGTCGTGCCGCTTGAAATCGAATACCCGGAAGACGATTTGATGAGCGCACTTCTTGAGGGGAACCTTGGAAAAATGCTGTCATCTGAGGGGCTTAAACTTGACGGTTTGCTGGTGGTCTGGCAACCTGAGTGAGAGTTACCCTCTGGTATAATCGAATCCGCGGTTGAGTGAGACTGTCAGCACCAACAGGATGGGGCCTGGAAATGACGAAATCTGAATTGATTGCCCGGCTCGCTGAAATGAATCCGCATCTTTATCAGCGAGACGTCGAACGTATTGTGGCAACGATCTTTGACGAAATCACCGACGCGCTTGCCCGCGGAGACCGGGTCGAGCTTCGCGGATTCGGTGCATTTTCCGTCAAGCAGCGAGATGCCCGTGTTGGCCGCAACCCGCGTACAGGTGACGCGGTCCCGGTCGGTGAGAAAAAGGTTCCCTATTTCAAAACCGGCAAGCAGCTCCGCGAACGTTTGAACTAATTCCCGCGTGATGGACAGATAACCAGCGACAGGGCTTTGGCCGTGTTGTTGTGTCAGGTCACCCATGGTGCAGAAATCTGTGCCGCTGGTGGCATGGCTTTTATCTGACTCTTGCCCCATACTGTCGCTCTGAATATCAAACGTGACCTGTTGCCTGATTTTGCTGCGGTGGATTTCCAACGCAGCTGATCTGGCACAAGGAGCTAAGAATGCGCTTCCTTTACTGGATTATCTCAATACCGCTTGCGGTTCTAATCGCTGTATTTGCCGTGTCGAACCGAACCGCGGTGACGCTTTCATTATGGCCATTGCCCTATGAGGTTGATCTGCCGCTGTTCCTGCCGATCATGGTTGCTTTATTGATCGGGCTCGGTGTTGGTTTTGCCTATGAATGGCTGGTCCATGGCAAACATCGCCGTGCCGTGCGCCGCATGGATAGCGAACTTAAACGCATCAAAACCGACGACGAAACGCCAAAAACCGATCAAAAGGCACTTGGCCACAGCTAACGCATATCAAGGGCTCCTTTCAGGGGCCCTTTTGCTGTTTGGGGCCGGAATGTCGGGCGCGCAGCGCAATATTGTCGGCATAAGCGGCTATTTGGCGTTGGCCTTTGGGGATAAATCGGCTAATCCATGTCCGGTCCGCGCAGGAACATGTGGGCCATGACCCCAATGCCAGCCCGCCGGAGGACATCATGACCCAGACACTTTCCCCCAAAGACCGCATCTTTTGTGCGATCGATACCACGGATCTTGATCACGCGATCGATCTGGCATCGCGCCTGTCTGGTGTGATTGGCGGGGCAAAGCTTGGCAAGGAGTTCTTTGCGGCCCACGGACCACAAGGTGTCCGGGCGGTTGCCAAAACCGGCATGCCGATCTTTTTGGATGTCAAATATCACGATATTCCCAATACCGTTGCCGGGGCCATTCGTGCGGTGACGCCGCTGGGGCTTAAACTCGTCAATGTCCATGCCGCTGGCGGGATCGAGATGATGAAACGTGCCGGTGAAGCCGCCCGCGAAGCGGCGGATAAGGCCGGGGTCGCAACCCCGTGGGTGATTGCGGTAACCATCCTGACCAGCATGGATCAGGGCGATCTTGACGATGTCGGCCTTAAAGGTCCGATTGAAGACCGGGTTGTCAAACTGGCCGAACTGACCAAAAAAGCGGGCCTTGATGGTGTTGTCTGTTCGGCACAGGAAATCACCCCGGTGCGCAAGGCACTTGGCCCGGACTTCAAACTGATCACGCCGGGTATTCGCCCGGCCTGGGCATCAAGTGATGATCAAAAACGCATCGTCACCCCGGCAGACGCCGTCACCATGGGCAGTGACATTCTGGTGATTGGCCGCCCGATCACCAAGGCCGATGACCCGATCGTTGCCGCAAAACGGATCGTTGCCGAGCTCGCCTGATCAAAGGCAATGACCGCGAACTGCATCTCACTGTGACAAGGCCCGATCATCATCGGGCCTTTTTAGTGTCTGGTTAGGTGTTCGGAGCCGTGATCAGCAGACATGCTGCCATGCGGAAATCGCGGTGGTGAGGACGGTATTTTTATCTCAGAATTGAATCGTTTCAAATCTTCGGGCATTATGCTTTTCTCGCAGTGCACAATTTTGACCTGCCCCTGACGGCCGCTTATCTGGATATTCCGACATGACCACTGTTGCCACCCGCCCGGGATTGCTCGGGAACTTTCCGATTCTGGCTTTGGCGCTTGCATCCTTTGGCATCGGTACAACCGAATTTGTCATTATGGGGCTTCTGCCCGATGTCGCACGTGATCTTGGGGTCAGCATTCCGGATGCCGGTTTGCTGGTGACGGGCTATGCGCTTGGCGTGACATTTGGCGCACCTTTTCTGGCCATTGCGACGGCACGGATGGACCGCAGGCGCGCATTGTTGTTGCTGATTGCGATCTTCATCCTTGGCAACTTCCTGTGCGCGATTGCCCCGGATTACTGGTTATTGATGGCGGCCCGTGTGGTCACGGCCTTTTGCCATGGCGCGTTTTTTGGTCTGGGTGCGGTTGTCGCATCCAACCTTGTCCCGCCCCATAAACGGGTTCAGGCAATTGCCTTGATGTTTTCCGGCCTCACTCTTGCCAATGTGCTCGGCGTGCCGTTTGGCACGGCCCTTGGGCAGGAACTTGGCTGGCGTTCGACCTTCTGGGCGGTTGTCGGCATTGGTGTTGTCGCGGCCATCACGCTTTATCTCGCCCTTCCGCGCAAGATCGCCGCATCAACCGGAAGCCTGTGGCGGGAGGCAAAATCACTCGGCAAGGTTCAGGTTCTGTTTGCCATGCTGATTTCTGTTCTGGCATCCGCCAGCATGTTCAGCGTCTTTACCTATATCACCCCGATGTTGACCGACATTACCGGCATCACCCCGCGACAGGTGACCTATGTCTTGTTGTTGTTCGGGGTTGGTTTGACCTTGGGCAACTATATCGGTGGACGTTTGGGCGATTGGCGTTTGATGCCGGCCATCATCATTTCTTTTGTCATGTTGATCGTGATCCTTGCCCTGTTTACCGAAACAGTGACCGCCCTTGTTCCGGCCGTGATTACCGTGATGCTGTGGGGTGTTGTTGCCTTTGCACTGGTTTCCCCGCTTCAGATGCGGGTCGTGAACGAGGCATCAGAAGCACCCAATCTGGCATCAACCCTTAATCAGGGGGCGTTCAATCTGGGCAATGCCGGTGGGGCGTGGTTTGGCGGTCTTGCGATCACGCACGGTGTTTCCTATCAGCATATCCCCTGGCTTGGTGCCGGGATTGCCGTGCTCGCGCTTTTGTTCACGGTCTGGAGCCATTTGCTCGATCGCGGCGATGAGGTTTTGGCGCAAGGCGGTGCCAGCGCCTGATTGGCCGAAATTCAAAGTCCTGAAAAACAAAACCCGTCAGCTTTACGCATGACGGGTTTTTCTTTGTCTCAATTGCGGCGGGTCTAACCGATCCAGTGCCGCATCTGATCCCAGCTTTGGCTCAGGATCGGGCCATATTGATCAATGATCAGCTTGATCGAAATCCCGATAGAGGTCACTACCAAAAGCGGGCGGACCAAGCGTGCGCCAACCTTCATCACCAGATGCGATCCGATCTGCGCCCCGACCAGGGCACCAACCGCCATCACCGCCCCGACGACCCAGACAACCTCGCCACCGGCAATAAACATTACAAGGGATGCAAAGTTTGACGTGAAGTTCAAAACTTTGGTGTGGGCGGTGGCCTTGGTCATGTTGAACCCAAGCAAGGCGACAAAGGCGATGGAAAAGAACGATCCCGTCCCCGGACCAAAGAACCCGTCATAAAAGCCGATGCCAAACCCTGCGGTAAAGGCAAAGGCACCCTTGCTGATCATTTGATGCGCATCGATATCGCCAACCTTGGGCGAAAACAGGAAATAAAGCGCAATCAGGATCAAAAGACCCGGCAGGATCGTCATCAGGATGCTGGCATCCAACATCTGAACCAGAACCGTGCCAAGTGCCGATCCGGCAAATGTCAGAACAATCGCCAGAACCATATCGCGCGGATCGACATGACCTTTGCGAATGAAATTCAGCGATGCGGTAAAGCTGCCAAAACTGCCCTGCAATTTATTGGTGGCCAGGGCCTGTGCCGGGGTAACCCCTGCCCAAAGCAGGGCCGGGATCGTGATCAATCCACCACCACCGGCAATCGCATCAACACATGCTGCAACGGCCGCAACGGCAAACAGGATCGCAAGAAGATCAAAACCAAATTCCATGGGGCGACTTTCAGAAAATCACGAAACCGCAAAGGTGGGCGCAAAGCCGGTTTCAAACATTATTGGCAGGCGGATCGGGTGGGCCGTGCCTGCAGGTTAAAGGGCGCGGCAATCATATGGTTTTGTCACGCGCCGTCCAGTCGAAGATGACGATGCGATAAACCTCATGTTACCGTGTCAAACGGGTGGCGTGATTCTGGGGGGAATTGATGAAGAATATACTGGCGGCGGTCGGCTTGATTTTATGGGCAATCCCCGGCGTGATTGCGCATGAAATCAAAACCTGCAAATGCGATGAAGACTGCTATACCGACGAAATATCGCATTTGGTTTGCGAACGCGATAAAGCCCGTTTCTCGGCAAATGGTCTGCCCGATCCATCCCATCCGGTGATGACCGGCATCACCGCAAGCAACCAGCAATTCCCCGCTGCCCATGATTTCGATTTTGAAATAATCCTTAATCCCCGTTTGGCATCAAATCCGACGCCGACCCAGGCCGGTCCGGTCGGGGTTGCCGTAAATGGCGTTCCGATTTTTGATCCGTCAACACAGGGGCCCGCCAATCAGCAAACCGGCAAACGACCCAGCGCGTTTGAAGCAGGCGAACTTGACGCCTGTGGCGGCCATGCCGGGCGGGGGGATGATTACCACTATCATATCGCACCGAAATGCCTGATCGATGATCTCGGCAATCAATGGGTCGATATTGATAAGAAGCCCGTTGGCTATGCCATGGACGGTTTCCCGATTCTCGCCCTTGGCTGGTTTGATGCCGCGAACTCGGTTGAACAGCTTCTGGATGCCTGCCGCGGCATGAAAGACGATCACGGATCGTATTTCTATAATGTCGAAACCAAACCAAACTGGAATGTATTGAACTGCCTGTCGGGGACGCCGCGTGGCTTTGCCAAGGACCGTTGGACCGCGCGGAAGGATCGTACGGGTATGGATATTGTCGGCCTTCCGATTCCCTTTGAAATCCAGACGACCCGCACACAACAATTTGGCGGCGATATTTGCCATGTCATGACCGGCACTTTGCGCGGTGAACAAGTGCTGCAGACCAATGGCACAGCAAGGCGGATTGGTGCAGAAAACGGGGCGCTGTTTCATTGCAATCAGGCCTGTTATGGCCTGTTCTTTGAGGCAGACCGCAAATCAAACATTCGCGGACGGGCGATCTATTACGATTACATCACCGATGGCTGCCCTGCCGGGTTTGATGTTGCGGGGATGTCGACCTTTTCCCCCTATGAAGGTCCGGCGCAATCGCGCAAAGGTCCGGCATCCACCGGCAAAGGCGGGCCCGGTGGCGGGCAGGGCCCAGGGCCGGACGGTGGACAAGGTCCGGGACCGGGGAATGGCCCGCCCCCCGGACCAAATGGTCCCCCGCCACGCAATTGAAATTGATCCTTATTTTGCGCATCAATCTGGTCTAGAACTTGGAACGATTTATTTAACAAGAGTAGCCAGATATGCCCGAATTGCCAGAGGTCGAAACAGTTACCCGTGGTCTGACCCCCGTAATGGAAGGCCATATTGTCGACCATGTGGTGCAGCGTCGCCCGAATTTGCGGTTTCCGTTTCCCGAAGGATTCGTTGATCGCATGGCGGGGCGCAAAATCAACCAACTGACGCGCCGGGCGAAATACATTCTGGGCTACCTTGATGACGGGCAGGTTTTGCTGATCCATCTGGGCATGTCCGGGCGCATGACCATTCATAATGATCCGTCTGTTGATGTGCCCGCCCCCTTGAAACATGACCATGTTGATTTCGTCATGCAGGGCGGTGCGGTGGTGCGGTTTAATGATCCGCGGCGTTTTGGCGTGATCACCCTGATTGCGAGCGATGAAGTTGCCAGCCACAAAATGCTGGCCGGGATCGGGCCGGAGCCGCTTGGCAACGGTTTCAATGCGGCGGTGCTGGCAGAAGGTTTGGCCAAACGCGCAAGCCCGATCAAAACCGTGCTGCTGGATCAGAAACTGGTCGCCGGTCTTGGCAACATATATGTATGCGAAGCATTGTTCCGGTCAAACATCGCCCCGACTCGTCTGGCAAAGGATTTAAAACCCGGCGAGATTGATCGTTTGTACCGCGAAATTCGCCTTGTTCTTGAAGATGCCATCGCGGCAGGTGGATCAAGCCTGAAGGATCATCGTCAGACCAATGGCGAGCTTGGCTATTTTCAGCATAATTTCCGCGTTTATGGCCGTGAAGGCGAAATCTGCAGTGCTGACAGCTGTGACAGCACGATTGAACGCATCGTGCAGGCAGGACGGTCGACATTCTTCTGCCCGACCTGTCAGAAATAAGACCGGCTCCGGGTGCCACACGGTTGGGTCGCATCCGGTTGGATGTGGCGCGCCGAATCGATGCTTAATCCACGATGAGGCATCCCAATCCACACGGTTGGTTGCGGCCTGTCCATAAAATCGGTAAAACAGTATCAAAATATGGTTTCAAGCAAATTGGCCGGGAAATGACCGGGCCAATGGCGAAAAAGGATCTCAAGGCATGTCATACGAAAACATCATCGCCGAGAAAAAAGGCAATGTCGGGCTTATCACGCTAAACCGTCCCAAGGCGCTTAATGCGCTGTGTGATGCACTGATCAAGGATGTCGGTGCGGTCCTTGATGATTTCGAATCCGATGAAGATATCCGCGCGATTGTCATTACCGGATCGGAACGGGCCTTTGCCGCTGGCGCCGATATCAAGGAAATGGCCGATTACGACTATATGGATGTCTATAAGGGCGACTTCATCACCAAAGGCTGGACCCGTGTGGCAAGCTGCCGCAAGCCAACCATTGCCGCGGTTGCCGGATTCGCATTGGGCGGTGGCTGTGAAATGGCAATGATGTGCGACATCATGATTGCCGCCGATACCGCAAAGTTCGGTCAGCCGGAAATCACCATCGGAACCATCCCGGGTGCCGGCGGTACGCAGCGCCTGACCCGTGCGGTTGGCAAGGCAAAAGCCATGGAAATGTGCCTGACCGGGCGGATGATGGATGCCGAAGAAGCCGAACGCGCCGGATTGGTTGCGCGAATCGTCCCGGCCGACTCGCTGATGGAAGAAGCCATGAAACTGGCTGAAAAGATCGCGTCCTTCTCTGGTCCGGTATCGATGAAGGTAAAAGAATCGGTCAATAAGGCCTATGAAATGACCCTGACCGAAGGCCTGATGTTCGAACGCCGCGAGTTTCATTCGACCTTTGCACTCGAAGACCGCGCCGAGGGCATGAAAGCCTTTGCTGAAAAGAGAAAAGCCGATTTCAAGCACCGCTGATTGCGCGGTGATCAGGATAAGTTGCCCCCTGATTCCGGTGCCGCATATCTGTGTTGCAGGGAAAATGAGTCCCTAGCCGCCGGAAATGGAGGATTTAAGCGGTATCGGGGGTTGACGAGGGTTTCGCTCGGCGCTATAAGCCGCGCTCCGAATTACGTAACATTTGTTTGAAGAGACAGGTTCGCAATGGCTCACCATAAATCGGCCAAGAAGCGCATTCGCCGCAACGCCGCACGTGCAGAAGTAAACGGCGCACGCATCGGCAGCATTCGTACCTTCGTTAAGAAGGTCGAGGCAGCGCTGACTGTTGGCGATAAAGATGCTGCTCTGGCTGCGATGAAAATCGCTGAGCCGGAAATGGCGCGTGGCGCACAGCTCGGCGTTCTGCATAAGAACACCGTTGCTCGCAAAGTTTCGCGTCTTACCGCTCGTATCAAGTCGCTCTAATTTATCCCTTACGGGATGGCGAGTCGAAGGCCGCACCTTTGGTGCGGCCTTTTCGCTGCCCGGATTCCGGAGAATCACCTTTTGTTCCTTGATTCCGCAGGTGCAAGAAACCGCAGAAAACAAGGACCGTTTTGGTGCCGTAATCCTTTTAACGTTCTGTTAAAGATCGCCTTGCCTGATGCGGGTCGCATCAGTACAGTGTTTGGTCTTCGCTAGGTCGCGCAAAGCGATCAGTGACGAAGAACCAAAAAAACAAAAGGCGCGAGTACGCTTCCAAGATTTTGCGGAAGACCAGCGTGTTGATTGCGAATGTGATCAACGCGGGACAGTACTATTTTGTCTTTTGCAGTCTTGTTGGTGTGGAAATTGGGATAGTGGGGAAAGGTTCTAACAGTGCAGCACGCCGTAAGGGGAACGCAATCGGCACTCGGGCAATCCAGTGGGGGAATGTCGGGTGACCAGCAGGCAGCACTTGATGATCATGTGGTAGCAATCTGGCAAATCGTACGTGAAAAGCTGCGCGCCGAATTTGGCGCGACGGCATATCGTTATTGGCTTGAACCTGTTGCCTTGATCGGTGTCGAAGCCGGTGTGGCCCGTCTGGGCGCGCCAACACGCGCCATGCGTGATTGGGTAACGCAGCACTATCTCGACCGTATTCAGGCGTTCTGGCACGCCGAAGATGCCAATGTGCATTTCGTCGAAATCAACATTGTTTCCGTTTCCAACAGCAATACCCCGGTCAGCAGCCAGGATGACACCGCATCTCCGGCACGTGGGAATGGCGGATCGGCCGCGACCCGGACCAAATCTGCACCACATACCCATCAGAATACTCATCAGAATACCCATCAGACGTCCGGGCACGCCCCGGCCCCGTCACAAGGAACGGGCCGCAACGCCATTGCCAGCATGTCTGATGATGGTATCTCGGCGGCCCTTGATCCGCGCTACACGTTTGATAATTTCGTCATCGGCAAGCCGAACGAATTTGCTTATGCCGCGGCCCGCCGTCTGGCCGAAGCCGAATCGGTGCCGTTCAACCCGCTGTTCCTCTATGGCGGTGTTGGCCTTGGTAAAACCCACCTGATGCATTCGATTGCCTGGCATATCCGCCGGACGCAGCCGCACCGCACGGTGATTTACCTGTCGGCTGAAAAATTCATGTACCGCTTCATTCGTGCATTGCGCGACAAGAACACGGTCGATTTCAAAGACCAGTTCCGCTCGGTCGATGTGTTGATGGTCGATGATGTCCAGTTCATTTCGGGCAAGGATTCGACCCAGGAAGAATTCTTCCACACCTTCAACGCACTGGTCGATCAGGGCCGTCAGATCATTGTATCGGCGGACAAGTCGCCATCCGATCTTGAAGACATCGAAGAACGTCTGCGGTCGCGTTTGGGATCCGGCCTTGTTGCCGACATCCACGCAACGACCTATGAACTGCGTCTTGGCATTCTTGAATCCAAGGCCGAACGTCAGCGGGTTGAACTGCCGCAACGTGTCATGGAATTCCTTGCCCATAAAATCACGGCCAATGTCCGTGAGCTTGAAGGGGCGCTGAACCGCGTGATTGCGCATTCGCAGCTGGTCGGTCGCGAGATCAGCCTTGAGATGGTTCAGGACATCTTGCATGACGTTCTGCGCGCATCAGAACGTCGGGTGTCGATCGAGGAAATCCAGAAACGCGTGGCCGAGCATTTCAATATCAAGGTCTCGGACATGCATTCTGCCCGTCGGGCACGTGCGGTTGCCCGTCCGCGTCAGGTGGCAATGTATCTGTCCAAACAGCTGACCACCCATTCCCTGCCGGAAATCGGTCGGAAATACGGGGGGCGTGACCATACGACAGTCATGCATGCTGTGCGCAAGATCGAAGAACTCCACAGCACGGATCCGTCGCTTTCCGAAGATATCGATCTTCTGCGCCGGATGCTCGAAAGCTGATCAGGTTTTGCCAAGCCCCGGTGTGAAAGCACCGGGACTCCGGTGGTTTGTCGGGCTGGATTTGAGATCGGAAACCGGGCGGATTCTCCCCTGATTTACATAAACAAAACTGCGAGTTACGCAGTATTTGGCGCTTTGCGCGTTTGGGGCGCATTTCGCCCGGGCGACTCGTTTTATTTGCTTGGGTTTAGGCCGTAAAAATCCTTCGATTTCACGACATGCATGTTATAATGCCTCATCCGCGCCCGTAAGGGTGGGGTTCAGGTGAGAAAACTGATTAAAAATCAATTTGTTAAACGACTACTGACAGACGGATAGGACGGGTATGAAGCTGACCATCGAACGCGCGGCTCTGTTGAAATCGCTGACCCATGTTCAAAGCGTTGTCGAACGACGCAATACCATTCCGATTCTCTCCAATATTTTGCTGCGGGCGGAAAACGATCAGCTGTCGCTGACTGCAACGGATATGGATCTCGAAGTGGTTGAAACAACAACCGCCGAAGTCGCCGAAGCAGGTGCAACCACCACCCCGGCACATACCCTGTATGAGATCGTCCGCAAGCTGCCGGAAGGCTCGCAGGTGCAGATCGCCCTTGAACCGGGGGCAGGTCGCCTGACGCTTGCTGCGGGCCGGTCGAAATTCAACCTTGCGGTTCTGCCGGTGGATGATTTCCCGGTCATGTCGGGTGGTGATCTTCCGGTAAGCTTTGGTCTTGCTGCTGCGGAATTGCGCGGCCTGATTGATCGCGCTGAATTTGCGATCTCGACCGAAGAAACCCGGTACTACCTTAACGGCATTTATTTCCACGCAACCGACGCCGAAGGTACGAAAATCCTGCGCGCTGTCGCGACAGACGGTCACCGTCTGGCCCGCGTCGAAGCCCCGCTGCCAGATGGTGCGGAAAACATGCCGGGCGTGATCGTTCCGCGCAAAACCATCGGCGAGCTGCGCAAACTGATTGATGAAACCGGCGAAGCGGTTGATATCGCGCTGTCAGATACCAAAATCCGCTTTGGTTTTGGCAAGGCAATCCTGACATCCAAACTGATCGATGGCACCTTCCCGGATTACGAACGGGTTATCCCGTCAGGCAATGACAAGACCCTTGATATCGAATGCAAGGGCTTTGCCGATGCGGTGGATCGTGTTTCTGCGATCTCGATTGAAAAATCCCGCGCGGTGAAAGTTGTTCTGTCGGGCACGACCCTGACCCTTTCGGCATCGAGCCCGGAACACGGGACCGCGTCCGAAGAACTTGAAATCAATTATGATGCCGAAGATATCGAAATTGGCTTTAACTCGCGCTACCTGCTCGACATTGCCAAGCAGGTCAAGGGCGATACGCTCAATCTTCTGATGTCTGATGGATCGTCACCGACCATTCTGCGCGATACTGACGACCTTTCGGCATTGTACGTTCTGATGCCGATGCGTGTTTGACGGTAAGCACGATACGCTGTGGCTGTTCTTGCCAAAAACCTCATGCCAAAAGACGGTGCGTCGATGACAAGCCGTCTTGCAGTTTCCCGTATCCAGCTCAGTGAATTTCGCTGTTACGAAAGCTTGCGGCTGTCGTTAAACAGCGCGCCGGTCGTCCTGACCGGGCCAAACGGGGCAGGGAAAACCAACCTGCTCGAAGCGGTATCGCTTTTGGCGCCCGGTGGGGGGCTTCGCCGGGCAAAGCTTGGTGAAATTGCCCGAAACTTTCCGCCACGTGCGGATGGTATGACGCGCCCCTGGGCGGTGTCGGCGGATGTTGAAACACCTGAGGGGGCGTTTCAACTTGGCTCCGGGCTTGATCCTGCTGCCCTTGAACAGGGGCGTGAACGCCGTGCTGTTCGCATCGACGGGCAGGCACAGCGCGGGCAGGCCGCTTTGGGGCGGGTGTGTGCCGCTGTGTGGTTAACACCGCAAATGGACCGCCTGTTTCTCGACGGGCCATCGGCACGCAGACGTTTTCTGGATCGTCTGGTCTATGGCCTTGATCCGGACCACAGCAGCCGGGTTGCGGCCTATGAACACAGCCTGCGCAGTCGGGTAAAGCTGCTGAAAGAAGGCAAGGGCGACGATAAATGGCTGGCCTCGATCGAAGATTCGATGGTCCGCCACGGCATTGCTGTTGCCGTCGCACGGGCTGAACTTCTTGCCCGCCTCAGCCGGGCCGGGACCATGGCGATCGGGCCGTTTCCCGCAGCACGTCTGGCACTGGCGGGGGATCTTGAAAGCTGGCTGGAAACCTGTCCGGCGGTCGAGGTCGAAGACAAAATGCGGGCTGCATTGCGCGACGGACGGTCACGCGATGCGACCTATGGCGGGGCGGTGGTCGGCCCGCAACGCAGTGATTTGCTGGTGTGGCATGATGCAAAGGGCCAATCAGCCGATCAATGTTCCACCGGGGAACAAAAGGCGTTGTTGCTGTCGATTATTATGGCCAATACCCGCTTGCAGACAAAGGCACGCGGGGCTGGCCCGCTGCTGTTACTTGACGAGGTGGTTGCGCATCTGGATGCAGAACGCCGCAAACACCTGTTTGACGAAATCGTGGCGCTTGGCGTCCAAGCCTGGATGACAGGTACGGACCGGGCGCTGTTTGAAGGTTTGGACGGTCGTGCGCAATTTTTCCGCGTGGAAGATGCCACACTGACCCTAGAAACCACTCCGTGAATGCCGAGGTTGTGACGCTATGACCAACGAAACAGAAACTCCGAACACAGAAGAAATCGTGCAGGAGTACGGTGCAGAATCGATCAAGGTTCTCAAAGGCCTTGAAGCGGTCCGTAAACGCCCGGGCATGTATATCGGTGATACCGATGACGGAACCGGTTTGCACCACATGATCTACGAAGTCGTCGATAACGCGATTGACGAAGCATTGGCAGGTCACTGCGATACCGTCTGGGTTCAGCTCAATGGTGACGGGTCGGCAACCATCCGTGATAACGGCCGTGGCATCCCGACCGACATGCACAAGGAAGAAGGCGTTTCCGCGGCCGAGGTCATCATGACCCAGCTCCATGCCGGCGGTAAGTTTGACCAGAATTCCTATAAGGTTTCCGGTGGTTTGCACGGGGTGGGTGTTTCGGTTGTGAACGCGCTCTCGACCCTTTTGAAATTGCGCGTTTGGCGCAATGGCAAAGAACATTATATGGAATTTTCCGGTGGGGACGCGACCAAGCCGCTTGAAGTCGTTGGCGATGCGCCACTGACGGCAGATGGCAAACCGCTGAGCGGGACCGAAGTCACCTTTTATCCCGATGGTGGCATCTTCACCATGACCGAGTTTGATCTGCCAACCCTTGAACATCGTTTGCGCGAACTGGCCTTTTTGAACTCTGGCGTGATCCTGACTTTGCGCGATGAACGCCATAGTGAACCGGTCGAATCCATCCTGCATTACGAAGGCGGTATCCGCGCCTTTGTCGAATATCTTGACCGCAACAAAATCCGTCAGATTGAAGAAGCCATTGTCATTGAAGGCGAAAAAGACGGCATCACCGTTGAAGTCGCCCTGCAGTGGAATGACAGCTATCACGAACAGACTCTTTGTTTTACCAACAACATCCCGCAGCGTGACGGCGGGGCGCATATGGCCGGTTTCCGTGCCGCATTGACCCGTCAGATCAATTCCTATGCCCAGTCCAGCGGCATTGCGAAAAAGGAAAAGGTTGCACTTTCCGGCGATGATGCCCGTGAAGGTCTGTCTTGTGTGATTTCGGTCAAGGTTCCGGACCCGAAATTCTCGTCCCAGACCAAAGACAAACTTGTTTCATCCGAAGTCCGCCCGGTTGTTGAAAACATCGTCAATGACAAGCTGGCACAGTGGCTTGAAGAACATCCGCAGGATGCCCGCAAGGTTGTCGGCAAAGTGGTCGAAGCCGCATCAGCGCGTGAAGCGGCCCGTAAGGCCCGTGAATTGACCCGCCGCAAAGGTGTGCTTGATATCTCGTCCCTGCCGGGGAAACTGGCTGACTGTCAGGAACGCGATGCGTCCAAAGCCGAACTGTTCATCGTGGAGGGTGATTCCGCAGGTGGATCGGCAAAACAGGGGCGTGAACGTGGCTTCCAGGCGATTTTGCCGCTGCGCGGTAAAATCCTTAACGTTGAACGCGCGCGTTTCGACAAGATGCTTTCAAGTCAGGAAATCGGCACCCTGATCACGGCGATGGGCACCGGGATTGGCCGCGATGACTTCAACATCGAAAAAGCCCGCTACCACAAAATCATCATCATGACCGATGCTGACGTCGATGGTGCGCATATCCGGACCCTGCTTTTGACCTTCTTCTATCGTCAGATGCCCGAACTGATCGAACGCGGCTATCTCTATATCGCACAGCCACCGCTTTATCGTGCGAAACGCGGCAACTCGGTCCAGTATCTCAAAGACGACCGCGAGATGGAACAATACCTGACCGCGCAGGGGACCGAGGACGCTGTCCTGACCCTTGGCGGCGGGCAGCAGGTTGCCGGTCCCGATCTGGTGCGTATTGTCGAACTTGCACGTAAGGCCAAAGGTTTCTTGGAACCGCTTTCCATCAAACTGCCGATCTCGGTGCTGGAGCAAGCAACCCTGGCTGGTGCACTTAACCCGGCTTTGCTCGATGATGACACCAAACGCCTCGAAGCCGCCCAGACGCTTGCCAAACATCTTGATACGCTCGAAGAAGATTACGATCGCGGCTGGCAGGGTGAAGCCCCGTTGGACGAAATCGTTCTGTGGCGCATGCTGCGCGGTGTTGAACAGCGCCACGTGATTGATGGCAATATCCTGCGCTCGGCCGAGGCACGCGCCATCGCCAACATCCTTGGCGAGCTGCGTGAACTCTTTGAAAATGGTGCGGAATTCGTTGCCAAGGACAAAAGCTGGAAAATCAACGGCCCGGTCGATCTGGTCAATGCGGTCATGGAATTTGGCCGCCGCGGCATCTCGGTCCAGCGCTATAAAGGTCTGGGTGAAATGAACCCGGATCAGCTGTGGGAAACCACGCTCGATCCGAATGTTCGATCGCTTCTGCAGGTCCGCGTTAACCATGCCGATGAAGCCGAAGAAGTCTTCTCGACCCTGATGGGTGACGTGGTTGAACCGCGTCGCGACTTCATTCAGTCCAACGCGCTGAAGGTTGCCAATCTTGATGTCTGATCATTCACAACTTGTGAATTGATCCATGAAACTAAGAACGGGCCTGCGTCACGCGGGCCCGTTTTTGTGTGTCTATTGTGATGTGTCTGGCTTACCCAACCACATTAAATTCCGGGTCATAGGGATAGCCGGTGATGACCAGAATGTCATTTTGGCGGTATCCCCCGCACCGGGTTTGTCCTCTGCGATGGTCAACATCGGTTCCATGCGGATCACCACGCCCGGTGTCTCGCAAATCGATCATTCTTTCCTGAAGTACGTCGTGCAAAAGGCATAACTGATTAAGTATTGACAGTGGTCTACGCCTTGATTATACGCTTAATCATATCAATTAAGCGCTTAATCAACGTAAGCTGGAGAATGCTGGTGACCACAAGGCAAAGTCGCATCAAACGCGTTACCCAAAGCGACGTTGCCGCAATGGCGGGCGTATCAACTGCGGTTGTGTCTGCTGTTACGTCATCAAAGCCCGGGAAAACCATCCGCGTTGGCAAGGATGCCGAAAAGCGTGTTCGCGCCGCGATGGAAACCTTGGGATATGCCCCGAACGTTGTTGCGCAATCATTGGCAGGCGGAAAGCGCAACATTATTGGTGTTTTCACCTATGAAGCCATTTTTCCGTCTGACAGCGAGAACTTCTTCTATCCATTCTTGCTTGGCATCGAACGCGGTGCCATGACGCTTGGGCAGGATTTGCTGCTTTTCACCTCAAGCTCGCTTGAACAAGGGCCGCGCAGCATCTTCCCCAATGGCGCAAACCGGATGGGGGTTGCCGATGGGGCGATCTTGCTGGGGGAAGAACCTGATAAAAGAGAACTCAAACAGCTTTATGACACCGGTTTTCCCTTTGTCACCATTGGCCGACGCGATCCCGAAGACGCGGATGTCAATTGGGTTGCCGCCGATTACGTAACCGCTGTTGCTGATGTGGTTAAACGCTGCACCGAACTTGGCCATCGCAAACTGAAATTTGTTGGTGCCACGAATGTTCGCGAACAAAATGCAGACCGTGAAACCGGCTTCTTGCAACAACAGGAAAGCGGTTTGGAACTGTCAGTCGAACGTCTTGCAGCAGAAGAAATTGACGCAAACTGGCTTACCCGGTGCCTTAACGATGGCAATACCGTCGTTTTGACCGAAACGTTCAAGCACGCTGTTGCTCTGGAACGTCAGGTCCTTGCCCGGCACGGCACTGTGCCTGAAACCATTTCCATCGTTGCCCTTGCGGCACCGCTGAGCAGGTCGGCCGATGTTGAACGCTGGACACGCATCTCTGTCCCACGTGAAGAAATGGGCGAACTTGCCGTCCGTAATCTGATTGCACAAATCAGCAGCCCAGATAACGCCGCCATCAAAGCCACGCTTCCGTGTGGTCTCGTCCCAGGTAGTACGCTTAAAAACAACTAATTCCAATGATAATCGGGAGGAAATAGGATATGTCTGACTTGATGATTAAGCGCTTAATTTACTCGGCAGCGATGTGTGGGTCGCTGTTTGCGGCAACAACCGCCAGCGCACAGGAATTGCGTTTCACCGTATGGACCGGCAGCGACGCGCATCTCAATATGCTCAACGAAATTGCCGATGGTTTTATCGAAACACATCCGGATGTTTCTGTGCGGTTTGATACGATCCCGTTTGGCGATTACGTTCAGAAAATCACGTTGCAGATGGCCGGTGGGAACGCACCGGATCTGGGGTGGTTGCTTGAAAATTCGGCCCCTGCCTTTGTCGAAGCGGGCGCACTTGCCGACGTGTCTGAAACGCTCAAATCGACCCCGGATTACGACTATGGCGATTTCTCGCAACCTGCCATGGGGCTTTGGGAAAAAGGCGACGCTACTTATGGCATCCCGTTCTCGACATCCCCGTTCTTGGTTTATTTCAACAAATCACTCTATGACGCAGCAGGCCTTGAAACACCGGATCAGCGGGTAAAAGACGGCACATGGACCTGGGATCAGCTTAAAGCCGATGCAAAGTCTCTGCGCGATGCCAATTCAGGCGTTTGGGGTTTTGAAACCTTTGATGGTCAGGGCTATGGCAGCCGGGTCTGGCATACGCTTGTTCCGATCATTCGGGCATATGGCGGCACCGCCTGGGAAGGCGATAGTTGCCGACTTGATAGCCCGCTTGCCGTTGACGGCGTAAAACTGTTCCATGACATGGTTTATGCCGACGGTTCTGTGGTGCCACCCGGTGAACAGGGTGATTTCTTTTCGGGGAAAGCGGCCCTTACCGTTACCCAGATTTCGCGGGTATCCAAACTGGCCGAAGCAACCTTTGACTGGGGGATTGCCCCGCTGCCATCCGGCCCTGCTGGTGACGCAGCAACCGTTGGCCAAGCTGCCGTCGTTGCGTTTGCACAAGGGAAAAACAAGGAAATTGCCGCTGAATTCCTTGCCCATATGACGAACAAGGAGAACGTTGCGAAAATGGCGGCCTTCTTCCCGCCTGCCCGCAAATCGGTTCTTGAGGCAAAAGAGTTTCTGTCAAGCAACCCTGCTGTCGCACCTGAAAAAATGGCGTTTGTTGCAGACGGCATTGAAAACGGATCGGTCCTGCCAAGCCATCAACGCTTCCCGCAAATCGAAGCAGAAGCCCGTCCAAACTTTGACGCACTTTGGTCAGCGGATGCAGATGTCGACGCAATCATGAAGAAGCTTTGCAGCAGCATTCAGCCTCTTCTTTAACAGCCGCACCATCTCGCTAGACTGCTATCGCCACCGGAGAATCGGTGGCGATAGCAAACTGCACCCAAAATTTCCCTGCAAAGGAAGCGAACATGTCCGCTGTCCGCAAGAGGCCATCGCTCTCGTTAAAGGCACGAGAAGCAATATCCGGGTGGCTCTTCGTTAGCCCGATCCTGACGGGGTTTCTGATCTTTTTTGTCGGTCCTTTGATCGCTGTTTTCTATTACAGCACGACCGAGTGGAACCTGCTGAGCCAGCAATCACGCTTTGTCGGCATGGAAAACTATGTCGATGCCCTGACCCGGAACGAGACATTCTGGGATGTTTTGGTCAATTCATTGGTGTTTGCCGCCGGTCTGGTGCCGCTGAATATGGCGCTCGCTCTTGGTCTGGCAATCGCATTGTCAAAATCAAAACCAGGGGCCGTCTTTTTCCGCACCGTTTTCTTTGCCCCTGTCATTACCTCTGCGGTTGCATGGGCGATCATCTGGACATTTCTTCTGCAACACGAAAGTGGGGCGGTTAATCAGGGACTGTCGATCTTTGGCATTGACGGGCCAAACTGGCTGCATGAGCCCGACTGGGCCATGGCCTCGGTCATTGTCACCCGGGTTTTCAAAACCGTCGGGCTGAACATGATCCTTTATATCGCCGCCCTTCAATCCATCCCGCGCGATTACGAAGAAGCCGCAAGGCTCGAAGGTGCAAACAGCTGGGATGTTTTCCGCCGCGTAACCTGGCCTCTTTTGGCGCCAACCACCTTGGTCATCATGGTGATCACTGTTGTCGGGTCGCTGAAAGTCTTTGATCACATCTATCTGATGACCGGCGGCGGGCCACAGAACGGAACGATGGTTCTTGCATTTTACATCTACGAGCAGGGCTTCAAGTTCTTCAATACCGGCTATGCCGCAGCACTTGCGGTTGTCCTGTTCGTTCTGATTTTGGCTCTCACAGTCTTGCAAATGTTTCTGAAGGCGGTCCGCAAATGAACTATCGAACGCAACAGAAAATCACGCGCATATGCTGGATCCTTGGATTATGTGCCCTTGCCATTCCATTTGTTTTTCCATTTCTGTGGATGCTTTCGGGTGCGCTTAAGGGGCAGGCTGATGTGTTTGCGTCATCATCTCTGATCCCGGCCAAAATACACTGGTCGAATTTCGTCGAGATTTTTGAATATCAGCCCTTCGCCAGACAGTATTTCAATTCGCTTTATATCGCGATTGTCGTCACAGGCCTGACACTGTTCATCTCTTCCTTGGCCGGATATGCGTTGGCACGTCTTCGTTTTGGCGGCAGTGCGCTGGTGCTGCTGATGCTGATTTCGGCTCTGATGATGCCAGAAGAAGTCACCATCATTCCCAATTTCTTCCTGATGAAGGAACTCGGGCTGATGAACACGCACATGCCGCTTATCTTGCTGCCACTTTTCGGGTCTCAGGGTGTGATGGCAGCGTTCCTAATGCGGCAGTTCTTCCTGGCACTGCCCAAGGAACTTGAAGAAGCCGGGCGAATGGATGGGCTTTCACGGTTTGGCGTCTATTTCAAGATCGCCCTGCCGCTGTCCAGACCGGCTTTGTCGGCCGTCGGGATTATCACCTTCCTGTTTTCGTGGAACCTGTTTCTCGAACCACTTGTTTTCGTCAATGACATCGAGCTGTTCACCCTGCCGTTGGCTCTTGCCAATTTCACCGACAGCTACGGGCTGCCGCTGTGGCATTTACAGCTCGCCGCGACCGCGCTCGCCGTCATTCCCATGCTTATTGTCTACATTTTGGCCCAGCGTCAGATCGTTGAAAGTTTCGCCATGTCTGGCGTGAAAGGATAAAAAAATGAAAGAACTTGGTTCTGATCTTGTCATCATCGGAGGTGGCCTTGGCGGGGTCGCAGCAGCATTGTCTGCGCTTAAACTCGGTCGGTCCGTAATCCTGACCGAAGAGTTCAAATGGCTCGGCGGGCAGCTCACAACCCAGGCAGTCCCGCCAGATGAAAACCCGTGGATCGAAAGCGACGGCTCCACCGCAAGTTACCGGGAACTGCGTGCGCATATTCGCGATTACTATCGTCGCAATTACCCGCTTACCGAATCAGCAAAGGCCGATGAGAACCTTAATCCCGGCAGCGGCAATGTATCACCAATCTGTGCCGAACCCCGCGCCGGGGTTGCCGCGATTGATGCGATGCTGGCCCCGTGGTTTGCCACCGGCCGTTTGACGGTTTTGACGAACACAAAACCAATCGCGGTGGAAACCGACGGCGACAGCTTTGCCTCGGTCACGGTCAATTCTGCGGAATATGGCGAAATGGTTCTGACCGGCTCATACTTCGTCGATGCGACAGAACTGGGCGATCTTCTCGAACTTGGCAATGTCGAACATGTCATTGGTGCGGAAAGTCGGGCACAGACGGGGGAGCCCGCAGCGCTTGATGGCGAAGCAGATCCGAATGATCAACAGGCGGTAAGCTGGTGCTTCGCCATGAGCTATCATCCCGATGAAGATCACACGATCGAGCGGCCTGAGAATTACGATTACTGGCGCAATTACAAGCTCGACTTCTGGCCGGACAATCAGCTTTCCTTCATCGGTCCGAACCCGGTCACACTTGAACCCGATAACCGTCCGCTTTTTGTCGGCGACAGTGATCAGGAATTTGCTGCTGATAACTGGCACTATCGTCGGATCTTCTATCGCCGCAACCATGTCGGGAACGGTTATCCGTCCGATGTCTGCCTCGTGAACTGGCCGCAAATCGATTACTGCGACGGACCAATTGTGGGTGTTTCTGCGCAAGAAGCCCAAAAGCATCTTGAAGGCGCCCGCCAATTGTCCTTGTCCATGCTCTATTGGATGCAGACAGAAGCACCACGTCATGATGGCGGGTATGGCTATCGCGGATTGAAACCCGCAGGCAATGTCATGGGAACGCTCGATGGGCTGACGATCGCGCCCTATATCCGCGAAAGTCGCCGCATCAAGGCGCTTTTCACCATCACGGAAAACCATGTCGGTATTGATGCCCGCGAAGGCTTGGTCGGGGCGGAACAGTTCCATGATTCAGTCGGTGTTGGCAGCTATCGCATTGATTTGCATCCCTCAACCGCACCGCGCAATTATGTCGATATCGCAAACTGGCCGTTCCAGATCCCGCTTGGAAGCCTGATTCCAAAGCGTGTTAAAAACCTTTTGCCGGCATGTAAAAACATCGGCACCACCCACATCACCAACGGGTGTTACCGACTGCACCCGGTCGAATGGAATATCGGCGAAAGTGTTGGTGCCCTTGCCGCCTATTGTCTTGATCACGACATCAGCCCGCGGGCTGTCCGAGAAACCGCAGACAAGCTCGAAGGTTTCCAGCATCTGCTTTCGAGCCGCTTTGACGTCCCGCTGTCTTGGCCAAAGCATATCCGCGAAACACCAAGGCTCGAACTTTTCGGGCGTGTGGGGTAAACTATGGCGAAACTCGAACTGAAAGATGTCAGGAAATCCTATGGCCCGGTTGAGGTCATCAAGGGCATTGACCTGACCATCGAGGATGGGGAGTTCTGCGTCTTTGTCGGACCTTCAGGCTGTGGCAAGTCGACCTTGCTGCGCATGATCGCCGGTCTTGAAGATATTTCAGACGGAACATTCGAGATTGATGGCACCCGGATGAACGATATCGCCCCCGCCAAACGCGGTATCGCCATGGTGTTTCAGTCCTATGCCCTGTATCCGCACCTTTCGGTGCGCGACAACATCGCCTTTGGCCTGAAAGTGCGCAAAACACCGGCGGCCGAAATTGACACCCTCGTCAATGACGCAATCGCCATGCTGCAGCTTGATACGTTGGCAGACCGATACCCGCGTGAGCTTTCTGGCGGACAACGACAACGCGTGGCCATTGGCCGCGCGATTGTCGGTCAGCCTGAAACATTCCTGTTTGATGAACCGCTATCCAACCTTGATGCGGAACTTCGGGTGCATATGCGCACCCAGATTTCCGAATTGCATGACCGGTTAGAGCGGACAATGATCTATGTCACCCACGATCAGGTCGAAGCCATGACCCTTGCCGACAAGATCGTGCTGCTACGCGGTGGGAAAATCGAACAGGTTGGCTCCCCACGTGATTTGTATGAACGGCCGCAAAACCTGTTTGCCGCTCAGTTCATCGGTGCGCCAAAGATGAACATTTTCGATCTGGAAAATGAATTCGCTTCACTCCGAAACAGCCTGAAACTGCCTTTAAGCGCACACCATTGCGGGATCCGGCCCGACAGCTTCGAAATCGTTCCGGATGGTAAAGGCATCCTTACCGCAACGGTCAAATTGGTCGAATATCTGGGGAATTCCTGCCTCGTTCACGCCCATGTCGAGGGCCGGGACCCTATTATCATCGAACAACCGGTTAACACAGCCGCCAAAACCGGGCAGCGGATTTCACTAAACGCAAGCCCAGGTCTGGTCCATGCTTTCGGACCGGACGGAAATCGCATTGAATAGCCGATCAAGCACGGCACTTGTGTGAAGGCTTTCATCCAGATTTGGGCATACGTGACGCACCGCATAAAACGAAAACGGGCCTGCATCACGCGGGCCCGTTTTCGTGTGTCTATTGTCCTGTGTGGCTTACCCGACCACATTAAATTCCGGGCCATACGGGTATCCGGTGATGTTTTCATTGCCATCTTCGGTGATGACCAGAATGTCATGTTCGCGGTACCCCCCGGCACCGGGTTTGCCATCCGCGATGGTCAGCATCGGTTCCATGCTGATCACCATGCCCGGTTCAAGAACCGTGTCGATATCTTCACGCAGCTCAAGCCCTGCTTCGCGCCCGTAATAGTGCGACAGAACGCCAAAGCTGTGGCCATAGCCGAATGTGCGGTATTGCAGCAAATCGCGCTCGGCAAAGAAATCATTTATCTTGTGCGTGATCCCGGCACAGGACGCACCGGGTCCGAGCAGCGACATGCCATATTCATGGGCTGCCACATTGGCGTTCCAGATTTGAAGGCTGGCATCATCAACGGTGCCGACAAAAAGCGTGCGTTCAAGGGCCGTGTAATAGCCCGATATCATCGGAAAAGTGTTGAGCGACAGGATATCGCCGCGCTGTAATGTGCGCGCGGTGACCGGGTTATGCGCCCCGTCGGTATTGATCCCTGACTGGAACCACACCCAGGTATCGCGGTATTCCGCATCGGGGAACCGCTTGGCGATTTCACGTTCCATTGCATCGCGCCCGGCCATGGCAACATCAATTTCGCGCACCCCTTCTTTGATGGCGTCTTTAATCGCATAGCCACCAATATCGGCAACCTCCGCACCGGCACGGATCAGCGCAATTTCCGCCGGTGATTTATGCATCCGCTGGCGCATGGTTGCAGGCGCTATATCTTCGCTGCGCGCCGGTGTCAGGAATTCATCAAACAGCGCCTTTTGCGCCAACGTGATGTGATCGCCTTCAAAGCCGATCACCTTGCCCGGCCCGGTCACCGATAAAATCGCCCGCCAGTAATTGTTTCGCTGCCAGTCGGTATAGGTAATGTTGTCGCCATGACAACGGCGCCAAGGCTGTGCCGCGTCAATGCCTGCACTGATCGTCACACTTTGCGATTTTGTGACCACAAGCGCATAGGGGCGACCAAAGGCGCAATAGAGAAAGCCGGAATAATAGGCAATATTGTGCATTGATGTGAAAATACAGGCTTCAACGCCAAGCTTATCCATCGTGCTGCACAATCTTGCAAGACGCGCGTCATACTCCGCATCTGCGAACGGCAGGTTGCGGTGTCCTTGGTGAAAACGGTAAAAATCCGGGCGATCCATACGCAAAATCCCTCTTTTGGGCGTTGCCGCAAGGGGTGGGTGACCTCCCCCTGTCTTGGTAACGACAAAGCAAGATCCCGGCGTTCAGGATATGAATGATGATGAAGATCGGGCGCGCATTTGCACTGGCGACGCCATCGCCAACCCGTTTTCCCATCTTTGGCGAGATGGGCCGATTTGACAAGAAAATTCTAATGGGATCAGTCAGCTCTTGGTTTGCCGGGCTCTCGCCAAATTGGTTTGCCGAAATTATGCTGTAAAACCCCGCGTTAAAGTATTTTCTTAACGGCTTGGCGGTTTACTGTTGGGGAACACCATATAAAACACGATAAAACACGGGCAATTAACGGATATCTGGCGTGGCAGACGAAGACGAAGAGCAAAGCGGCGGACAATCAGCTGCCCAGTCAGCAATGCGGCGCATTGCCGACAAAGAACTGCGATCCATTCGCCGGCGCATTCGCAGGCGACGGTCGCTTCTGATCGGCTTTGGCCTGGCTATTGTCGCACTTGCCGTCTTTGGCATCAGCTATTCGATCCAGTCCAATCTTGATCTCAGCCGCAACATGATCCGAAGCCCGGAAGTCCGCATTCTGGGCTATGACGGGGCCCTGCTTGAAACGATTGGCGGGCGCTATAGTCAGGATGTGTCGCTGACGACCTTGCCCGAACGGGTGCAAAACGTATTTGTTGCCGCCGCCGATCCCGGTTTCTATGATCATATGGGGGTATCGGGGGCCGATTTCGCCCGCATCTTTAGCAACAGTGCCGGATCCGGTTCGACGATCACGATGAAGGTCGCGCGCAGCTTCTTTAAAAACAAGGCCAATGGCCCCGGCCGCCATTTGCAGGAATTCCTTGTCGCCCTGTGGCTGGAATGGAGCTTTAACAAGAAAACCATTCTGCGAAGCTACCTTGAACGGTCTTACTTGGGGCGCGGGATTTTCGGCATCACGGCAGCAGCCCGCATCTGGTATGGCGGCCCGTATGAACGCATGACCCTGCATCAAACCGCCGTTCTTGCCGCCGCGATCAGCGATCCTGAAAAGTTCGATCCGCTCTATTACCCAAGCGAAACCGCGGCTGAAGCAAACGAAATTCTTGCCAGACTGGGGCGCTATAAATTCATCGAAGCAGACCGTGTTTCCGCCCTGACCCTGGTCAGTCCGAAACTTGATGTGCAATATGAAGAAAACGTGCTCTCGGGCTATGTTGTCGACATGGTGCTCGAAGAAGTGGCCGACATCGTCGGTTATAGCAGCCGCGACATTGATGTCGTCACAAGCATTGATCTCAAAGTCCAGAACCTGGCCCAGGAAGTCGTCCGCGAAGTTGCCGATTTGCGCCTGAAACCGCGCGGTGCGGATGAAGTCGGCCTGATTTCAATCAGCCCCGAAGGCCGCATTCGCGCCCTGATCGGCGGCACGGATTATTCCCCGTTCCAGCGCAACCGCGTCACCGATGTCCGCCATCCGGCAGGGCGCATGATGAAAATCGCCACATACTATTATGCGCTGAATGAAAACAGCGACCCGGCCCAATGGGTGCGCGATAACCGCATGGCGGTTGGCGGATGGCGCCCGATCAACCCGGATCGCGAATATAAAGGGCAAATTTCCCTGCGCGAAGGGTTTGTCCGTGATGTAAATACCGTACCGACCAATCTGGCCGATCATTTCGGGCTGCTCAATGTCCGGCAATATGCCCGCGATATCGGGATCACAAGCCCGCTTTCGACCGATATCCGAACCGTGGTCGGCCTTGATCCGGTGACCGTAAGCGATATCGCCGCCATCCATGCCCTGCCGCAAAATTCCGGCAAGCCGGTTCAGATGACCCTGATCAACAAGGTTTCCTTTAGCGATGATAATGACGCAGAACCGATTTATCAGCGTGTGGATGCGACACAGCTCAAACGCCTGACCGACGAAGCCATTCAGGCATCTTATGTGCTTTATGCCAGTGTGACCGACCCGCAAGTTCGCCTTGATCGGCCGTTTGCCGGATATGGCACCGTGGCCGGTGGCGGAACCGATGCATGGTATGTCGGGTTCTCGTCCGATTTGATTACCGCTGTTTGGGCAGGAAATGATAAACGCCAACGCATGGACGTGCGCGGTGACGTAGAACTTGCGTCTTTGTGGCGGTTATTTATGCTGGATGCCCATGACGGATTACCGATCCGTTCGATGGTGCGTGCATCATCTCAACGGCGTCGCGATGGCGATGGTGTAACAGACCTGTGGAAACAGGGTTTGAACGAAAAAAATTGAAAAAATAGTGACTAAACGGGGAGACGGGGGACTCCCTCCTCGGTTGGGACACACATATATAAAGTACGCCAGATAAGGCGGCCCACCTGTTGCCTTGGCAAAGCCCGTTGCGGTTTTGTCAAACCGACAGGTGTGCATACCCTATGTCTGGACCAGACCGATAGGTGCATCTGTGGCCCAAAGAGAATTCAAAAGACGGACAAGCGTTCGCAAAGGTTCAACCGAAACCCGGAAAAAGAAAAAACGCGTCAGCAGTTCGGGCAAAGGCAAGGGCGGTCTTTTTGCGCGTCTGGGCGATATGATTCCGGGGCCGGAAGCGATTGCCAAATTCATCGTATTGGGCAGCATCTGGGTCACGGTTCTGGGCGGGGGCGTTATTGCCTATTATGGCTATGGCCTGCCCGATAAAGTCAGTTTTGACGTTGCCAGTGAACGCAAACCGTCAATCCGGGTCATCAGTATTGATGGCGCAACGCTTGCCTCCTATGGCAACCGCTATGGCAACCCGGTCGAGGTTCGCAACCTGCCCGAATATGTCGGACAGGCTTTTGTCTCGATCGAAGACCGTCGCTATTACGATCATTTCGGCATTGATGTCGTCGGGATCATGCGCGCGAGCTGGGCCAATCTGACCTCTGGCCGGATTGTCGAAGGTGGCAGCACCATCACCCAGCAGCTTGCCAAAAACCTGTTCCTGTCACCTGAACGCAGCTTCGGCCGCAAGATCGAAGAAATCCTTCTGGCGATCTGGCTTGAATTCAAATTCGACAAACAGCAGATATTATCGCTCTATCTCAACCGGATTTATTTCGGATCGGGCCTGTATGGCATTGATGCCGCCGCGCGTCATTATTTCGGCACCGACCCGCGCCGCTTGAACCTCTATGACGCCGCCGTTCTGGCCGGCCTGCCAAAGGCACCAAGCCGCTATAACCCGATGGTCGATCCGGTCATCTCGGCCGAACGGGCCAATCTTGTGATCGATGCGATGGTCTCCACCGGCGCACTGACCAAGGCACGCGGTGATCGTGCCAAGCAGTTCCGTGTGCGCACGGCGCGCAAGGCCCAGACAGGCCCCGGTGTGCGATATTTCTCGGACTGGGTTCTGGATCGTGTGCGCGATTATGTCGGCTATGTTGATCAGGACCTTCTGGTGCATACGACCCTTGATTCCCGTCTGCAGGAAATGGCCGAATTCAGCCTTGAACGTACATTGGAAAGCAACGGGGCGAAGGCAAAAAAAATCTCGCAAGCAGCCATGTTGGCCATGACGCCGGACGGGGCAGTACGTGCGATGGTTGGCGGACGGGATTATTTTGAAAGTCAGTATAACCGCGTGACACAGGCGCGGCGTCAACCCGGATCGGTGTTTAAACTGTTTGTCTATCTGGCCGGTCTGGATAAGGGACTGGGGTCCAATGACTGGATGCGCGACGTTGCCATTTCGATCAACGGGTGGGAGCCGCGTAACTTTGACCGCCAAAACCACGGCACCATGTCGATCCGCGATGCGGTGGCAACATCGAACAATTCCATTGCCGTTCAGATGGCAATGGAAGTCGGTCTGGACAAGGTGATCCAGAAGGCCCGCGATATGGGGGTTTCATCCACGCTCAAGGCCGAACCAAGTCTGGCCCTTGGTACCAGCGAAGTGTCGATGCTTGAACTGACCGGGGCTTACGCGATTGTCGCCAATGGCGGCTTTGCCGTCTTCCCGCATGCGGTCAGCAAGATTGTCGGGCGTGGCGGTGAAATCCTCTATGAACGCACCGATGATTTCCCCGGCCGCTTGATGAACCCGCTTCATGCCGGTGAAATGAACAATATGCTGGCCTCGGTTATTGCCAAGGGCACTGGACGCAACGCGATTATTGACCGTCCGTCTGCCGGTAAAACCGGAACCACATCCGATTACCGCGATGCCTGGTTCATCGGCTATACCGCCGAACTGGTTGCCGGTGTCTGGATGGGCAATGACGATGGCAGCCCGATGGATGAAGTCACCGGCGGGCAGCTTCCTGCAACGCTCTGGCATGATTTCATGCTCCATGCCCATCAAAACCTGCCGGTGCGCTCCTTGGGCAAAGCCGCGCTGGCCCGCTCGAAAAAAGTCGGCGAGGATGATAGCTGGCGCGACTTTACGGCGGGTTATAGTTCAGGCAATACCAAGCAGTAACCTGCATGGCGAACCACGCACCTCTGTAACACACAACAGGCATCCAATCGGGTGCCTGTTGTTTTATGGTCAATCTGTACAAACACAAAAAAGACCGGCATCGTTGCAAGTTAGGATTGTGGTCACGGCAGATATTCGTACGGGTGAGCGTCGTTTACTGGAATATGTTCTCGGGCCGATAGTTGCGGTATCGGGATGAGAGTTTAAGGGAAAGGTGATTGGTTTGTTCGGACGTTTGTTTGCTGCGCTGTTATTGATCTTCATTACTTTGCCGGGGGAGGCTCAATCTGAGGAGCGCTATGTGAATATTGAAGGAGAAGAAATGAAGTTGGGTGACTTATTTGATCATCCTGACGAGTTTGGCGGATTTTACGGGGTTTATGGAGGAGGTGTTTCCTATTTTATTCTTGGTTTAATAAATGGATTGGTCTTGGGCGAAGGAGAGGTTTCTCTAGATGATAATGGTGGGAAATATGTTATATGGTTTTCCAAAAGTGAAGTAGATTATAAAAATCTAATATCGTCTCTAGGCGGAAATGAAGATTTTAATCGTGGCAATATTGATGCTTTTGTGAGTTCAAATAGATCTTGCGCAATTGTCGGTCTTTCTGATTGGGATGGGATGGTTATAAATTTTTCGATGGTTGTTACAGACGGTAGTTATTATAATTATTACAAATGCTTGGTTATTTACTTTAAAAAATATTCTGATTTATTTGGATAAATCTGGTGGGGATGGTTTTGTTTCACCATTTCTAAAAAGGGGACAGATTTATTTTTTAGGGACAAGTAAAAAGGGGTACTAAAAAGGGGACAGATTTATTTTTGGGCGGTATACTCCCCTTTTTAAGGTTCATCCAAATGCCCCGCACCGGTCGGATCATCCTCCCCAACTTTCCCCATCACGTTGTCCAGCGTGGCCATAACCGGCAGGCGGTGTTCGCATCGGATGGTGATTTTCAACAATATCGTGATGATTTACGCACGGTGAGCAAGGCGCTTGATGTCAAGGTTTACGCATTCTGTCTGATGACCAATCACGTTCATTTGCTGCTCGACCCCGGTAACGAGGCCGCCAATCTGGCAAAGCTTATGAAGACGCTTGCCGGGCGGATGACCCGCTATCGCAATAAGCTCGAAGGTCGATCAGGCACCCTTTGGGAGGGGCGCTTCAAGTCAAGCCCGGTGCAGCTTGATGGCTACTTTCTTGAATGTTGCCGCTATATCGACCTTAATCCCGTGCGGGCTGGCATGGTATCCCATGCTGCGGATTATGCTTGGTCAAGCTATCGCTATCGTACTGCTGATAACGCAGACCAATGGCTCGCACCCTTGGCAGGGACAGAGCAATGGGGCGAGGGATCGGCTTTTCAGAAGCGCTATGCCAGCTTCGTCAATGAAGGTATTTCCGAGGAACGTTACGACCAGATCCATACTGCGATCCAACGTAACCAGTTAACCGGAAACCCGAAATTTGTTGATGAAGTTGCCGGGATTATCGGCAGACGCCTGGAGCAAAGAGGACCGGGACGACCGCGCAAAAGCAGTGAAGCTTTTGAGGATAAAAAATAAATCTGTCCCCTTTTTGTTCTGTACCGCGATCTTAGCGCACTGTTGAAAGCTCTCGTTGTAAAATGAATGATACCGAACGCGAAGCCGTCATACTCAATAGCGCATGGGAAATGATTGACGGTATGGTCAATTGGGCCATGTTCGAAAAAACCGATAGGACTGAATTGTCCAATCTATGGTTTCCGACCGGCCAACATCTGCAGTTGTTTCTTATTTTACTAGCTGACTTCCTCTCCCTGCCGCGTGCGTTTAAAGGGAAGCCTGTGCCACTTGGCCTCAGAGACCCGCCGAGCAACACCACCCCTGCCAATCTGACATTCTTGTTTCATTTGCGATATGTCTGCGCCAATCCGATCTTGGGTAAGGATACATCCGGGTTAAATTCCGCCGTTGAGGCTTTCGCAAACTGGCTTGAGTGCGAGTTTGTGGCAGAGGCTGTTAATCTTCATGACATAGATGCAGTCCTTGACCTCAAAGTATCACGCATTCAGTACATAAAAATGTGCGGTGATATAGCCAAACACAATCTTGCCCGTCTGGAAGCCAATGTATCAAAATTGCGTCGCCTCCTAGCAACAGCAGGGCATGACGTGGACGAGTCAGCCGCTTATCTCGCGATACCTACATTCTTCGAGTGGTTCGAAAACATTTTCATATACCACTCGAGCCAAATCGCAGAATTTTTGAATAACATTAGATGGGAGATTTACTGGTATCTACAACCAGAGTTCCGAAGATCCTATCACCGCAAAGAAGGTTGGACCGAAAGTCATCCATGGTACGCTTACCATGTTCCAGAATTGATTAAGCAACCCGTGGCCTACGCAATGTATTGGGATGCCATGAACCGAGCACGATCAACGCCGTTTGTGCAAAGGTTTAGCATCTCCGATTCAATGAAAATACGCTACTGAACCTTCCTTAGCATCAATTCATCGCCACTACTTCGATATCGTGATCCATTTGCGGAAAATGGCGACAGATTCATTTTTCCTTCTTTCCGCTAAGACCACAAAAAAAGACCGGCATCGTTTTCACGCGCCGGTCCAAGTTTGGTTTGCTTGCGGCTGCACCCTGTGGGGGGAGTGGATGCAGCCAGGGAGTTCTCACCTGTCGGGCGCTTGAGGTTCAGGGACTTTCGGTGTGGAAAGCTCCTAAAATTTCGCGGCCAGATGGCGCTGAGGGTGACGCAGCGCCGCGGTGAGATATCAGGCAGCTATTGCCTGATCTGTGAGCGCCTCAAGGAAGTCCAGACATTCCTCGATTTGCGAAATTTCAATGAATTCATTGGGCTTGTGGGCCTGTTTGATGCTGCCCGGACCACAAATGATTGACGGGATATTGCCCTGTTTTTCAAACACCCCGCCTTCCGAGCCATAAGAAACCTTGCCCGAAATATCGGGGATGATGTTGCGCACATACTCAAATCCGTCTGCATCCGTGCAATCGCCCATCCCCGGATAGGAAAAGATTTTCTCAAAGCTAAATCCGGTGTCATCTGCCTTTGCCTTCATCTCGGCATCAAGCGTTTCCATGATCGTGGCTTGAAGATCGGCAATGACTTTTTCGGCGTCATGATCGGGCAGGTGGCGGATTTCAAAGGTGAATTCACAATAATCCGGGGTAACGTTGGTGGCCGTTCCGCCGCCAATGGTGGTGGTCAGCATGGTGCTGTGCGGCACGGTGAAATCATCGTCAAACGGGCCGTTTTCTTCAAAATCACGCGCCTGCTGCGCAATCAGATTGATCGCACGGCTGGCATATTCAATGGCATTGACGTGATTGGGCGCAAACGAGCTGTGCCCGGCCGTTCCGGTCACGCCAACCCGCATGGAATATTTGCCCTTCTGGCCATTAATGACCTTCATGTCGGTCGGCTCCCCGATCACCGCCAGTCGCGGCGGGGTGTCCATCGCGGCCAAATGATCAACCATCGACCCAACCCCGATGCAGCCAACTTCCTCGTCATAAGACAGGCAAAGATGGAACGGGATCGCAAGATCGCGTTTGACCAGATCGGGGATCATCGCAAGCGCGCAGGCTGAAAAGCCCTTCATATCCGCCGATCCACGGCCAAACAATTTGCCGTCGCGTTCGGTCAACTCGAACGCCGGGCTGATCCATGTGGTTTCAAGCGCCGGCACAACATCGGTATGACCCGAAAGTGCGATGCCCGGAACCCCTTTGGGGCCAATGGTCGCCAAAAGGTTGGCCTTTTGACCGGTTTCGTCATGAAACAGCGTGGATTCAATGCCATATTGCGCCAGATAGTCGCGGACAAAATGGATCAGACCGAGATTCGAGTTTTTGCTTGTGGTGTCGAACGCAACCAGCTTGCCAAGAAGATCAATGGCATTGTGAAGACGCGACATGTTTGGTTTGGACATTTCTATTTCTCGGTTCAGGATGCGGACGCAGCGCGGGTATCACGCTTTTCGCGCCATTTCTTCCATTCGCGGCGAATGGTCAGAATGACGAACAGAACGGTCAGGGCAAAGAAGCCCCATGAAATCCATGACTGGAAGAAGACGCCAAGATCACCGCGCGAAATCGCCAGCGAACGACGCATATTGTCTTCAAACATCGGGCCAAGGATAAAGGCAATCAGGAAGGGTGCAGCCGGGATGTTGAGCAACATCATGGCAAAACCAACCACACCCATCACCAGAAGGACGGTAACGTCAAACGGGCTGGCCCCGATGGAATAGATGCCATAGACGCACAGGATCAAAATGCACGGTAAAAGCAAGGTTTGGGGAATGCGCGAGATTTTGGTAAACGCCCCTGCCGTTGCTTTCCCGGCAATAAACAGGAAGACGGAACTAAACAGGATCCCGACAAACAGCGCATAAACCTCGCCAAGGTTATTCTGGAATAAAAGCGGACCGGGGGTCAGGCCATGGATCATAAACGCACCGAGCATCACACCGGTAATCACATCACCCGGAACGCCAAGAGCCAAAAGCGGGATCATGGTCGCACCGCAGGCCCCGTTATTGGCCGATTCTGACGCAGCAACACCTTCAAGCTCGCCTTCGCCAAACTTATCGCCGTTTTTCGATGTCCGGCGGGCTTCGCTATAAGAAAAGAACGCAGCGGTCGACGGGCCAATGCCCGGAATGGCGCCAAGAACCACCCCGATCAACGACCCGCGACAGATCGATTTAAGCGACCCGCGGAATTCCGAAAGTGTCAGGCGGTTATCGCCAAGTTTCATCGCTTCGGTGTTTTCTTCTGACCGGAACACGATCATTTTGATCAGTTCAGGCAGGGCAAACAGGCCAATCAACACCGGCACCATACCAAGACCCGATTTCATGTCCTCGGACAGGGCAAAACGGTACGACCCATAGATATCTTCGCCAACCGTTGCCAGCAAAAGACCAAGACAGGCCGAAATGATGCCCAAAACCAGCGATCGGCCGGAAATACTGGCCACAATGGTCAAGGAAAACGCCATCAGCATAAAGAATTCCGGCGGACCAATCCGAAGCGCAAACATCGCCAACGGCATGGCAAGGAAGAACAGCGAAATGTTGGAAATAAAGTCGCCGATACAGCTTGAAACCAGCGCCATATTTAACGCCTTACCGCCTTTGCCCTGCCGGGCCAGCGGATAGCCATCAAGAACCGTACAGGCCGCCGATGCAGTGCCCGGCGTTTTGATCAGGATCGCCGAAATCGATCCGCCATAGGTCGATCCCTTATACAGGGCAACCAACAAAAGGATGCTGGTGACCGGCGGCAGATAAAACGTAAACGGCAAGGCCAGTGTCACGGCCATCGTCCCGGTCATGCCCGGGATCGCACCAATAATCACACCGCCCCAGATCCCGGCAAACATCGCCAGAAAATTCGGAAGCGTTGCCACAGACTGGAAGGCGAAAAGCAATTCATTCCACATAACGATGGGGCTTTCGATTAGGTCAGGGTTACGAGGTCAGAAAGGCTGTCGGAAAACAGCATGCCTTCGGGGAAGGGCGTATGAGTGACTTCGGTAAACAGCAGATACAGCAAAACCGGGAAAATGATCGAAAGGGCAATCATCGAGAACTTGCGTTCGAAATTGCCGGTCATGATGAATAAAACACCCAGCAAAACAACGGTTGCCGGGACAAACCCGATCACCGGCGCGCCATAGACAAAGGCGGCAAACAAAACCAGCAAACCGACAAAGCGCGCTATTTGAACCTTATGTCGGTTCAAACTGCCGCCAAACCCGGTGAGTTGATGGCGGCTGGCGTCGCGCATTTTGGGAAAGGCCAGGACAAGGGCCAAAATACCCATGACAAACCCGATGACGGCAACAACACGCGGCCACATATCAGGCGGCGGGGCAAATCCGGGGATGAAAGACGGAACCTTCACATAGATCGGGATCAGAACAAACAGGACGATGGCAAAGAACGCCGTTGCGACCAGTCCGGCATAAAAATCGCGATTTTGGTTCATGGTTCCGTCTCGCATTAAAATCTTCAATTAAAGAACGTTTGAACAATTCCCGGGATAGCGAACACATCCGCACCTTCTTGCCCGTCACCGTCATTCCCGCGAAGGCGGGAATCTGTCGAGGTCGCAACAAAGATGGAGTCCGGGTCAGCACCTTGCGCAGCCCGGAATGACGATGTTGGTCAATTCCGGGCTTTGCCTGCCATTCGGGACGTCTGCAAACGCCTTACTGGATATAGCCGAACTTCTGGGCCATGCCGTTGTAAAGTTCGAACTGGCTTTTGACGTAAGCGGACGGATCTTCATCACCGATGACCGAGATCGAACCGCGTTTTTTCGCCAGATCAAGCCACTGTTCGTTGGTCGAAACATTGCCAAGAACATCGGTCCATTTTGCCACGACGTCTTCCGGAAGACCTTTCGGTGCGTACAGACCGCTCCAGCCGCCAACCTGACCAGCCTGAGCATAACCAAGTTCTTTGGCGGTCGGGACGTCCGGAAGCGCTTCCATGCGTTTTGGCGAATAGACCATCAACGGGCGCATTTTACCGGCTTCGATGTGGGGCATCAAAGAACCGGCGGCAATCGCCAGAAAATCAACGTGACCGCCAAGAAGGGCAGCGGCCAAAGCAGAGCCGCCTTTATATGGCACGAGGGTGGATGCGGTCAGCGGATCAAGATCAAGATCGGACAGAAGTGCCTGAACCGAGAAGCCGTCAATCGCGGTGGGGCCGGATGCGGCATAGGTGGTTGCACCGTCGCTGTCTTTAATCTTTGCGATCAAATCATCGATGGTTTTGACGTCCGAATTTGCATTCACGGCCAGAATCATCGGGGTGGATTCAAGAATGCCAAGGAAGGTGTAATCGTCCCAGCCAACCGGGCTGTCTGCATAAACAGCCGGATACAGCGCCATGCCAACGCGCGACAGCAAAAGGGTATAGCCATCCGGCTTCTGTTCGGTCACGAAACGCGCACCGTTCATGCCGCCATTGCCGGTCTTGTTAACAACCACGATTGGCTGACCGTCGGTATAGTTACGCGCGGTTTCAGCAAGTGCGCGACCTGCCAGATCCGATGCACCACCGGCACCATACGGCACAACAAGGGTGATTGCTTTTTCAGGATAGGCATCTGCCTGGGCGGTCGAAATCATGGTGGTTGTCGCTAGGATGGCGGCAGCTAGGCCGGCTGCTTTTTTGAGCTGACGAAACATTTTCATGTCTCCCTGTTTGGTGGTGGCACGATTGCCGGAGCTCTGACTTTTCTTTTTGTGCCTTAATCCATAGACAAACTATAACCCGTGACGCAAAAAATTAATTCCAGTATAACTAATTTACATACTGAACAGCCTTGAGCTGATATAAGATGCTCCGAGCTGACGCTTAAGCAGGCTGAGCTGCTAGGACAACAGCCCTGAGCATGCAGGCTGATCAACCCCAAGAAAATCGACCCACCATCGGAGCCGCCACATGAATGTCCGTGAACTTGAAAGCTTCAATGCTTTTATGACCTATGGGTCAGTTACCAAGGCGGCACAGGCGATGAATGTCAGTCAGCCGATGGTCAGTCGGTTGCTCAATAACTTTGAAAAATCGGTCGGGTTTGCCCTGTTCATTCGCAAACGCAATCAGCTGACCGCCACCACCGAGGCCCAGCAATTTCACGGAACGGTCTTGCGCTCGCTCAACGCCTTTCGCGAAGTCGAAACCCAGGCCCGGGCAATTGCCAATGATCAGTTGGGCGCGATCCGGATTGCTGCCCAGCCGATCTATGTTGATACCTATCTGTTGGACGTGGTCGCAAAGTTCAAACGTGCCCACCCCAATGTGTCGGTCAGTGTCACCGATACCGGGCTTGAAGGCATGCTCGATATGCTCTCGACCCGTGAATGTGATCTTGGCATTGGCATCACTCTTGATCTGCAAGACCCCAATGTCGTGATCACGCCGCTGGCGCAATCACGTGCGGTTTGTCTGATGCCGGTTGATCATCGGCTGGCCGGGTTCGAAACAATTGATATCGACCTTTTGCGCGGCGAAGACTTTGTCGAGCTTTCCATCGGATCGCCCTTGCGCACCAAGATCGACTATATTTTCCAGATTGCCGGTTGGCCGCGCAAGATCGCAGTGGAAGGCCGCACCATCAGAACCATCTCGCGGCTGGTGGAGCGCAATGTCGGCATCGCGGTCAGCGATCCGTTCGCTGCCCTGCTGGTTGACAAAGACAAAGTCGTCGCCCGCACCCTGACCCCGGCCATTGAATGGGATGTTGCCCTGTTCACCGCATCACGTGAACTCAGTGCGGTGGAAAAAAGCTTCCTGGCATTCTTGCGCGCCGAACTGCCCAATTTGCGTGCGAGTGGATGTATTGTATGAGGATTTATCTGACGGTTTCGAAGGCGCTTCTGTGGGAGCGGATCATTCTTCAAAAATGGAGCAGGTCATTATTCACTAATTTTGAATAATGGGCGTGATTATTCATTAACGCTTGTCAAAGGCCAGCTTGGCGGCAAGGCCCAGAAACACGCAGCCGGTAAAGATTTGAAAGCCGCGTGCGATCTTGGCCGACCTTGATAAAACAGCCCCCAGTTTCCCGGCAAATCCGCCGACCAGACAATTAATAATCGTCCCGCCGATATTTAAAATCAGCCCGAAAATCAAAAACTGCCCCAACACCGAACCGCGCGCCGGATCAACAAATTGCGGGATGAAAGCCAGCACAAAGACAATGATTTTCGGGTTCAAAAGGTTCACCACAATCCCGTCACGCCAGGCGCTAAAGGCGCTGGAACGCTGGGTTTTTGCCGGTTCTAGCGTCTGGGTTCCGGCGCGAAACGCACCGATCGCCAGCCACACCAGATAGGCAATCCCCGCCCAGCGCAGGACCTCCAACGCAACCGGATGGGCCGCCACCAGTGCGGCCAGACCAAGACCGGCCAGAAGGGTATGGATCATTGCCCCGGTGGCAATCCCGAAACTCGCGGCATTGCCTGCTTTCGGGCCGGATTTAATCCCCTGTCCCAGACAAAACAGCATGTCATTGCCCGGCGTCATATTCAGGGCCAGGGCGGTGGGAATAAAAATCGCCAGCGTTTCAATCGGGATCAACATCAATGGGTCTCTAACACTTGAGTTTTCTAGCTTCCTTCACCGTAACGGTGCAGGGCAGAGCCGTTTCTTTTAAGCCAGTGTTGCTGTTTTTTCGATGGACCATACAACTCTTCAACCACGGCCCAGAACCGGGCAGAATGGTTAAGTTCCTGTAGATGAGCGACCTCGTGGGCAACCACATAATCAAGCACATCTTCAGGCGCCAAAACGAGTCGCCAGCTAAAGGACAGATTGCCATTTGATGAACAACTGCCCCAGCGCGTGCGGGTGTCTTTCAGCGAGATGCGATTGACTTTTTTGCCAAGTTTTTCGGCATATTCATGGGCGCGCGGGGCGATTTCAAGCTTGGCCTGTTTCTTGAGAAAATCGGTCACACGGCGATTGGTATATTCGGGCAAACCTGACACCCAGATGATCCCGGATTCGGCCCAGACACCGCGCTTTGCCTCGGGCACAGCACGGATGGCGTGGTCGTGACCCATAAAGGGAATCCACGCACCGGGGACAAATTGCACCCGGTCTGGCAGTCGTTGAATATGGGCGGTAACCCAGTCGCCATGTTGAAAAAGCATCGAGATCGCGGTTTTGCGCGATACCCCGTTGGGGACGACAATTTCCACCCCGTCAAACGCCGGATCGATGCGCAATTTGAGTCGCGACGCGCGCGCACTGGGCCGCAATCGCACCGGCAACGGTCCGATTTTGGGCATATCGATTTCGGTTTCTTCGGCGTTTATGAGCATTCGGAGTGGTTTTTTCCAAAAGCGATGCGAAATTTTACGGGTTTTTGTGCCTTTTTGGCATCCAGCCCAATCTTGGGCCTTGCCCCGTGATAGTGTTTTCCTATACTCCGCGCTCAAGGTCTAGGGGCGAATTGCGACATGATGTTTGCAGACCCCGACGGGACGCTGGCCGATGTGCGCCGCGCCCTGCATTACATCGGAAGAAGAAAGGCGTCACTCCAATGAGCGATCAGGTCAAAAAGGTAGTCCTTGCCTATTCAGGTGGGCTTGATACTTCCATCATCCTGAAATGGCTGCGCGAACAGTATAACTGCGAAGTCGTGACTTTCACCGCCGATCTCGGCCAGGGCGAAGAGCTTGAGCCAGCCCGTAAAAAGGCAGAGATGTTTGGCGTCAAACAGATTTTCATCGAAGATCTGCGCGAAGAATTCGTACGCGATTACGTCTTCCCGATGTTCCGTGCCAATGCCCTGTATGAAGGTGTCTATCTGCTTGGTACGTCAATCGCCCGTCCGCTGATCGCCAAACGTCAGATCGAGATCGCCAAAGAAGTTGGTGCCGATGCGGTTTCGCACGGCGCAACCGGCAAAGGTAACGATCAGGTCCGTTTCGAGCTTGGCTATTACGGCCTGAAGCCGGACGTCAAAGTGATTGCCCCATGGCGTGAATGGGAACTGAATTCCCGTACCGCTTTGCTGGACTTCGCCCGGAAACACCAGATTCCGATTTCGGCCGACAAAGCCGGTGGCGATGAGCCGCCCTATTCGACCGATGCCAACCTTCTGCATATTTCTTATGAAGGTAAGGCGCTGGAAGATCCGTGGACGAAGCCGAACGAAAATATGTTCATGCGCACGGTTTCGCCACAGAACGCACCGGATGCCATCACCACGATTGAAATCGAGTTTGAAAAAGGTGACCCGGTTGCAGTCAACGGCGAACGGATGAGCCCGGCCACGTTGCTGACAGCTCTTAACGACGTTGCAGGCAAAAACGGGATTGGTCGTCTTGATCTGGTTGAAAACCGCTATGTCGGCATGAAGTCGCGCGGCGTTTATGAAACCCCGGGCGGCACGATCCTGATGACCGCGCACCGCGCAATGGAAAGCATCACGCTGGACCGTAACGCCGGTCACCTTAAAGACGAACTGATGCCGCGTTATGCCGAGATGATCTATAACGGGTATTGGTGGTCACCAGAACGTCAGGCATTGCAGCGCCTGATCGATGACACCCAGCGTTCCGTGAACGGCACCGTTCGCCTTGATCTGTATAAAGGCAACGTCACCGTCACCGGTCGTAAGTCGCCGAATTCGATCTATTCCGAAGAACACGTCACGTTTGAAGCCGACACGGTTTATGACCAGCATGATGCAGAAGGCTTTATCAAGCTTAATGCGCTGCGTCTGCGTCTTGGCTATGGCAATGACGACCTGAAATAATCACGCATTGTTTGTGTGACGTGACGAGGGGCATCAATGCCCCTCGTTTTCGTTTGAAAGCCGGGATATAAAGCACCCTATGCAGCGTTATAAATGCACCGTTGAATATGATGGCCGTCCCTATCACGGCTGGCAATATCAGGACGAAGTGATTTCGGTTCAGAAGGTTTTTGAAACCGCGATCGAAAAATTCGTCGGTGAATTTGTGCGCGTCTATGTCTCGGGCCGGACGGATGCCGGGGTGCATGCGCTGGGTCAGGTCGTTCATTTTGATCTGCCGAAATACTACCCGGCCGAGGCCGTGATGAATGCGATCAACCATCACCTTAAACCGGCCCCGGTTGCGGTTAAAATCTGTGATGAAGTATCAGAAGACTTCCATGCCCGTTTCTCATCGAAGAAACGCTATTACATGTATCGCATCATTAATCGCCGCGCCCCGCTGACATTCGAAGCAGGCCTTGCGTGGGGCATCTATAAGCCGCTTGATATCGATGCCATGAACGAAGCCGCCCGGCATCTGATCGGCACGTTTGATTTCACCAGTTTCCGGGCCAGCGAATGTCAGGCCAACAGCCCGATCAAGACGCTGGAAAAGCTTGAAGTCACGCGCAGCCACGAAAACCCGCTTGAAATCCGTGTCCACACCGAAAGCCGATCCTTCCTGCATCATCAGGTCCGCAATATGGTCGGAACACTGGTTCTGGTTGGTAAGGGCAGCTGGAAACCGATTGATGTGAAACACGCGCTTGAGGCCTGTAACCGCGCCGCAGGTGGGCCGACCGCCCCGGCAGACGGGTTGTATTTTGTTAAAGTCGATTACTGATTTTTCGATCCTCGATAAATAATCCCTGAACAATCCCCATATCAAAATTGATCAATGCTGTGCCCTGACAGGTGCATGGTTTTGGCGTGTCTGACCGGGGAGCATGTTCGATTGGTGTTCATTGAGCCGCAAAACGCTCGGTTAAAACCTATGCAAACGTATGGTGTTAATCCCTATACAAAAGGATTAATCCTGTTATTTTATATTTTATAAGGATGCTAAATCCTGGCGCCAAGACCTTACGAAATGTGCCTTGAAATCCATGGTTGTTACCTGAATTCCTGGTTCGGGTCGCAATGGCGAATAGGGAGTGATCATGTCTAAGAGTCTGATTTTAAAAGTAGCCTTGGCTGCTGTCGCCATCCTTATCGGGGGTGTCATATTGCTTGGCGTGTTGATCATGCAGCGTGTTGATCAGCAAGTTGCCAGCGATAGTCTTGCGTCGCAGAAGCTTAATCTGCGTGTCGCAGCATTGTTGCTGCAGGATGCCAATCCTGACTTCACCATGACGATTACAAAAGACGGTGAAACATCAAAGCTGGTGATGCCGGAAATCCCGGATTTGTCATCGCACGCCCTGATTGACCGGATCGGAACCGCGACGGGCCAGACGGCCACGGTATTCGCCTATGTTCCGGCCGAAAAAGATTTCATCCGTGTTTCGACCAATATTATCAAACCCGATGGCAACCGCGCGGTTGGCACGATGCTTGGCAAAGGCAGTGCGGCATATGCGCCGATCATGTCGGGCAATACATTCCGCGGCGAGGCCTTAATTCTTGGCACCGAATATGTCACCCAATACAGCCCGATCATGACACCGGCTGGTGATGTTCTTGGTATCCTTTATGTCGGGATCAAAAAGGCAGAAGTCGCAGCCGTTGCAGGCGAGATCGAAGCTCGTATTGCGATTGTCGGCGTGATCGTTGCGATTGTATCGGCCCTTCTTCTGTTCTTGTTGCTGCGTTGGCAGCTTGGACCGCTGGCGGTTCTCAGCCATACGATTTCGCGGTTTGTGGATCGCGACTTTAGCGAGGAAGTTTCCTTTACCGAACGCAAGGACGAGATCGGCCTGATCGCAAGTGGTCTGGTGCGGTGGCGGGAAACGGCGGCAAAGATCGACGAAGCCGAAGAGGCACGTGTTGCTGCGGAAAAGCGTTCCGAACAGGAAGGCATTGCCCAGCGTAACCGTCTTGCCCAAGACCTTGAACAAACCGTCGGGCAAATCGTTTCATCGGTCCGGGCGGCAACGGGTGGCATGTTAAAATCCACCGAGCAAATGCGTCATTCTGCAAATCATTCGGTTCATCAAAGCCAGAAGGTATCAGAGGCGGCCAATGATTCGGCGCGCAATGTTCAGACGGTTGCGGCAGCGACTGAAGAACTGTCTGCATCCATTAGCGAAATCGGCGGTCAGGTTCGTGAATCGACCTCTATTGCCGAAGCAGCCGTGGACGAGGCATCGCGGGCCAATGAAATGGTCGGCGGGCTTGCCGAGGCGGCAGAACGTATCGGTCAGGTTGTCAGCCTGATTAACGATATCGCATCGCAGACCAACCTTTTGGCCCTGAATGCAACGATTGAAGCGGCCCGTGCCGGTGAAGCAGGCAAAGGCTTTGCCGTTGTGGCACAGGAAGTTAAAAATCTTGCCAATCAGACAGCCAAAGCGACCGAGGAAATTGCCCAGCAGATCGGCGCTATTCAGGGTGAAACCAAGGTGACGGTTGAAGCCATTGAAAAGGTCACTCAGACAATTTCGTCAATCAGCGAGATTGCCAACGGTATTGCCTCTGCGGTGTCTGAGCAAAACTCGGCTGTGAACGAGATCGCCAATAGCGCAACCAGTGCATCAACCGGATCAAGCGAAGTGGTCGCCAATATGGATGAAATCCATAAGGCGGCCAGCAGCAGCGGTGCTGCTGCGGGTGAGCTTGATGAGACTGTTGGTGCGATGGCCAAACAGATCGATACCCTGCAAGGAACTGTTTCAGAGTTCCTGACCAAATTGCGTGCAGGTTAATGCGTTCTTTCGGGTGAGCTTCGGCTCACCCGAATATCCAGTGCCATAAGAACGGAATGGTGATGGCGGTGGCCATGGTATTCAGCCCCATGGCCAAACCGGAAAAGGCCCCGGCGGTTTCATTGACCTGAAACGCACGGGCAGTCCCGATCCCGTGTGATCCGACGCCCATGGCAAATCCCCGCGCACGCCAGTCTTTCAAACCCGCCATATTCATTACCATCGGGCCCAATGTCGCACCGACAATGCCGGTTGCAATCACGCAAACAGCGGTGAGGGCCGGAACCCCGCCGATTTCATCGGCTATGCCCATGGCAACCGGAGTGGTGACCGATTTGGGTGCCAAAGATGCCAGCGTTTCCGGGCTTGCCCCCAAGGCCCATGCCAGAAGAACCGTGCTGGCACTGGCGACCAATGATCCGAACAGAACGCCAAAGACAATGACGGGCATCGCACGTTTCAGGGTTTCCATCTGACGAAACAGCGGCACGGCCAAGGCAACAGTTGCCGGGCCCAACAGGAAGTGCACGAATTGTGCGCCTTCGAAATAGGTGGCATAGGGCGTGTCGGTGATGTGAAGAAGAAACGCGATCAGGGCGATGGCAATCACCACCGGATTGCAGATCGGGTTGCGGTTGCTTTTCTGATATAGCCAGAACCCGATGGCATAGGCGACAAGGGTGATGGTCAGCCCGGTCAGCGGTTTGGCCGACAGATAAACCCAAAGCTGTGTGATGTCGGTTTCCATTACGAGGCATCCTTTGCATTGGTCGTAGCGGACGCATCGGTTGGTTTGGGCAGCAGTTTTGACATCAACATGGCTGTTAGAACAATCGCAAGCAAGGTCGATACGATCAGGGCTGCGGCAATCGGCAGCCAGTCGCCCTTAAGGCGGTCAATCTGGGTGACAACGCCGACACCGGCAGGCACAAACAGCAATGAAAAATGGATCAGAAGGTTATCTGCCGCATCGGTCAGGACCTTGGGCGGCTTGCGGCTGATCAACAGGCCAAAGAACAACAGCACCAGCCCGATCACCGGGCCGGGAACGGGCATGTCGAACAATTCCGATATGACTTCGCCAAATAACTGGCAAACGAGGATCAGGGCGAATGCGGCAATCATGGGTGGCCTCCCGATATGTGGTCTTGTTTTGCGTTTCTATCGCATAGACATAATGGCATCGGGAGCGTTCTACTTTAACTAATTACGAAAAACGCCCATGCCGAACGGGCACAGGCGTTTAGAATTCGGGTGTATCCAGTGCGGCGCATGAAGCACCATGGACTCCCGCCTTCGCGGGAGTGACGGTGCTGTTTGGGGGCAGGAAATTCTGTTTCGTCATTCCCGCGAAGGCGGGAATCTACTTAGGTATCAATATCTTGTCGGGGATGGTGCGTGGCCGCGTGACGTCAGAGGATATCCAGCACGTTCTCCGGCGGTCGGCCCAAAGCGGCCTTATGACCATTCACGACAATCGGGCGTTCAATTGCGCGCGGATGGGCGCAAAGGGCTTCGATCAGATCAGTGCCGCGCAAATCAGCAATGCCTTCTTCCCTGGCTTCTTTCTTGCGCAGGATGTCTTCGGGTTTCATGCCGAGCATATCAAGAATGCCTGAAAGCTCCTGCGGGGTGGGTGGCGTATCAAGATAGGCAATCACATCAGGCGTAATGCCCTGTTCTTCGATCAGCGCCAAGGTCTGGCGGGATTTCGAGCAACGTGGATTGTGATAGATGCGGACCATCATGTGTCGGGTCTCCGTATCGGGAAAGGAATGCCAGGGTCTGAACCCAATTGATAACGGGCATTGGCCGATCAATCAAATGCCGTCGATCATGGACAAAAGATCGCCGAGTTCGTCAAGGTCGCTATTGATGATCCGGGTGGCGGTGTCATAGCCAAATCCCTGGCGCGCAAGGGCGGCCATGTCCTTGTCGCGTTTTTCTTCGCGGATATCAGGACGGCGCCATGGGCCAAGGCGGCGGCGTCTGGCATAGGCGGCGGCCGCGGCAATATTGGGATCGGTGCTGCGGACTTCTTCATAAGCGGCCTGATCGGCTTCGGCCTTTAGGTCCGTGATGGCCTGATCAATTTGATGGGCAGCAATACCGCGTGCGGATAAATCAGCGGCAATGACCCGGATGGCCTTGCCTTTGCGCAGCAGTGATCGCGCGCGGCCCTTGGCATAGGCATCATCATTTATGAAACCGGCTTTCTCGCAGGCCGATAGAACCGAATTCATCCATTGCATGGCTTCGTCGGGATCGGTTCCATATTCGGCCGCCGAAATACGGATTTTGCCGCGCATCAGTTTTTCAAGCCGGGCACGCGAGGCGGTAAACCGTTCGAGATACCAGGTGGCATAATTCATCAGATAGTCGCGGGTGACTTTGCGCGGTCGTTTGGGATCGCGTTGCGTGTTCTTTGAATTTTTGGCCCCGGAACTGGCAAAACGGGCGTTGCCGCCAAGCTTTTTTTCAGGCTCTAACGCCACTGTTTCCGGGCCTTGACGCTGTTTATCGTTCATATCAGCCGTCATGAATGAATACGCACCCTTGCAACAAGTACCCCACTCTCCCTATTTTACGCGCAAATGTCTGCATTTTTCCGAAGGAAATTTCATGAACGAATTAGCCCCACGTCAACTGGGTGCGGTGAACTGGCTTGGCCTTTGGACACTTTATGCCAAAGAAGTCCGCCGGTTCCTGAATGTGCATCTGCAAACTGTTGCGGCACCCGTTGTCACCAGCTTGCTGTTTCTTGCCGTCTTCCTGCTGGCCCTTGGCCGTGCGGTTGAAACGGTAAACGGTATTGCGTTTTCCACCTTTCTGGCACCCGGTCTGATCATGATGACCATGGTGCAAAACGCCTTTGCCAATTCGTCAAGTTCGATCACGATTGCAAAGGTACAGGGCAATATTGTCGATGTTTTGATGCCGCCGCTTTCAGCGGGTGAACTGGTTGCCGGATTTGCCTTTGGCGCGGTGACGCGCGGTGTGGTTGTCGGTGTTGTCACGGCGATTTTCATGGCGTTCTTTGTCGAAGTCCACATCCACAACATCTGGGCGATCCTGTATTTCGGGATTTCGGCATCCTTGATGCTTGCCCTTGTCGGGATTGCGGGCGGCGTTTGGGCCGAGAAGTTCGATCATATCGCAGTTGTGACCAACTTTGTCGTCACCCCGTTATCGTTCCTGTCGGGCACGTTTTACAGTGCAGAAAGCCTGCCGGCAGCCGGTCAGATTCTGGTGCATTTCAACCCGTTCTTCTACATGATTGACGGGTTCCGGTATGGCTTCACCGGGATTTCCGATGGCACGATCATGACCGGTGTTATTGTGTTGGCGGCGGTGAATGGCGCGCTTTGGCTGCTGTGCTATCGCATGATCAAAAGCGGTTATAAGCTTAAGGCGTAGCCCCGCCAGACCGTACCATCCGGTTCGAGAACACATTAAAAGGACGGCATTCCAAAGCGGATGCTGTCCTTTGTTGTTTTGGCGGTGCAATAAAATCCGGGCTCTAAGTGCTTTTTGCGACGTTGACAGGGATGTAGAATCTCTTGATACTCCCCGGCTTCCCGGTATTCTGCCGGAGCTGACCAAGTGGTCAAGAACCAAGTTTTTACCCTAGTTCAAGGAATGAAAAAGTGATTACTCCCGTCATGCCGACCTATGCGCGGGCCGATTTGGCCTTTGAGAAAGGTGATGGACCTTATCTCTATGCGCAGGGCGGCCGACGATTCCTTGATTTCGGGTCGGGTATTGCGGTCAACACGCTTGGCCATGCGCACCCGCATCTTGTTAAAATGCTGACCGAGCAGGTCGGCAAGCTTTGGCATACCTCGAACCTGTATCGGATTCCCGGTCAGGAAAAGCTGGCCGAACGGCTTGTTGCCAACAGTTTTGCCGATACGGTGTTTTTCTGTAATTCGGGGGCCGAGGCCAACGAAGCAGGCATCAAGATGCTCCGGCGGTATCAGCATGTGTCGGGCACGCCGGAAAAGAACCGCATTCTGGTTGCGACCAATGCGTTTCATGGCCGCACACTTGGCACGCTGACCGCAGGCTATAGCGATAAATACCGCGAAGGTTTCGGTCCGATGCCCGAAGGGTTCGACCGGGTGGCCTTTGGCAATCTGAACGAATTGCGCAACGCGATCACGCCAAATACCGGCGGTATCCTGATCGAGCCTATTCAGGGCGAAGGCGGCATTTGCCGTCCACCAGAAGGGTATCTTGAAGGGGTGCGCAAGGCGGCCGACGAGTTCGGCATGCTGGTGATGTTTGACGAAGTTCAAACCGGCATTGGCCGAACCGGTAAACTGTTTGCCTATGAATGGTCGGACATGGTGCCCGATATTGTTTCGTCTGCCAAAGGGCTTGGCGGCGGGTTCCCGGTTGGGGCGTTGCTGGCCAATGAAAAGGCGGCGCAGGCGCTTCCGGCAGGGATGCATGGCACGACGTTTGGCGGCAATCCGCTTGCGATGGCCGCAGCCAATGCGGTGCTGGATGAAATTCTGAAACCCGGTTTCATGGATCATGTCCTGGACATGAGCCAGTTGATCCGCGACGGGCTTGATGCCATTGCCCGGAAACATCCGGGCTTTATCGAAGAAGTACGCGGCATGGGCCTTTTATTGGGTATGAAAACCGTGCCGACCAATGTTGATGTTGTTGCCAAACTGCGTGAGTTGAACCTTTTGACGGTTCCGGCAGGCGACAATGTGGTGCGCCTTTTGCCGCCGCTGAACATCACGAAATCCCATGTCGACGAGGCGCTGGCAGCAATTGACGCGTGCGCGGCAGCCCTGACGAAATAAGGGCGCAGGAAGGAAGACGAACTTATGACTGATATTCGCCATTTTCTGGATCTCGACAAATTATCGTCGGGAACGTTGCAAGACATTATCGCCCTTGGCGATTCCGAAAAAGCAGGCAAGGCCCCGTTTGGGGACAAGCCGCTTGCAGGCAAGACGCTTGCGCTGATTTTTGAAAAACCATCGACCCGTACGCGCGTTTCCTTTGAAGTGGGCATGCGCCAGCTTGGCGGCGATGTTGTTATTCTTGATTCCGATAGCACCCAGCTTGGCCGTGGTGAGACCATTGCCGATACCGCACGGGTTTTGTCGCGTTTTGTTGATGCCATCATGATCCGCACCACCGATGAATCCAAACTTCTGGAACTGGCAAAATATGCCACGGTGCCTGTGATCAATGGCCTGACCGATCAAAGCCACCCGTGCCAGATCATGGCCGACCTTATGACGATCAAGGAACATAAGGGGAAGCTTGAAGGCCTTAAGGTTGCCTGGATTGGCGATGGCAATAACGTTTTGACATCCTTTGTCCATGGCGCGCCGAAATTCGGTTTCTCGCTTGATATGGCCTGCCCGGTTGGATATCGCCCGAATCAGGGTTTGATTGAAACCGCCAATGCCGAAGGCGGTAAAGTCCGTTTGACCGATCTTGATAGCGCGCTTGAAGGTGCCGATGTGGTCGTGACCGATTGCTGGGTCTCGATGGGGGATGAAGATTATGATTCCCGCATGGAAGCCTTGGCCCCCTATCAGATCAATGCCAAAACCATGGCACAGGCCAAGAATGATGCGATCTTTATGCATTGCCTGCCCGCACACCGGAACGAAGAAGTCACCGATGAGGTAATTGATGGTCCGCAGTCTGTGGTGTTTGACGAAGCGGAAAACCGTCTGCATGCGCAGAAAGGGGTTCTGCTATACTGCTTTAACGGCTTGCCATCCTGATTGCGCTGCCTAAATAAGGCATATCGAATTTGAAGGGCGGCTTTGGCCGCCCTTTGTTATGCTGTCAGGCACTTGATGAAAGCGCCTCGACAATCCGGGGTTGGTCTTGTTATACGGCCCCAAACACATAAACCATCGGAAGCCGAACATGCAGATCGCTGTCGATTTTTGCCAGCCCTTCACGCTGGATCATTCCAATATCCGTGGCCGCTTTACGCGCCTTGGCCCGACGGTGCAGACCATCATCGGTCAGCACAGTTACCCGTTACTTGCCAACCATCTGTTGGCCGAGATCATTGGTCTTGCTGTTCTTTTGTCGTCGGCCCTGAAATATGAAGGGTTGTTCACCCTTCAGACATCCTCAGACGGCCCGATCAGCATGCTGGTGGTCGATGTGGATAGTGATGGCAATATTCGCGCCTGTCTTCGGGTCGATGAAGAACGCCTCACTGCCATGATCGCGGCTGAAGAAGGCGGGGAAGAAGCCCTTCGTGGGCAGGTTCATAAACTGATGGGCAGCGGGCATATTGCCTTTACCGTCGATCAGGGCGATGAGCATGAACGCTATCAGGGGATTGTTTCGCTTGAGGGCGAGACGCTTGCGGAATGTGCCGAATCTTATTTCCGTCAGTCCGAACAGCTTGAAACCAATTTCAAACTCGAAGTTCACCGGGGTGAAGCCGGCACCGATTGGTGGGTTGGTGGATTGTTCTTACAGCGCATGCCGGTCAGTGCATCGGGCGATGCCGCGACCCCGGAAGAGGCCGAAAAGGTATCTGAGGACTGGAACCGTTCGACCATTCTGATGTCGAGTGCGACCGAGACCGAGCTTGTTGATATTTCGCTTTCGGCGCATGACCTGATCTGGCGTCTGTTCCATGACGAAGAACCGCGTGTCTATGAACAGGCCGCCCTTCAGTTCAAATGCCGCTGTTCGCGTCATAAAATCGAAGGCGCGCTTGCAAGCTATCCGCTTGAAGAATTGCTGGCGATGCGCGAAGCCGATACTGGCGAAGTCGGTGTATCGTGCCAGTTCTGCAACACGCGATATGGCTTTAACGAGGCAGACCTTCGGGCGTTCAAGGCAAGCGAAGCGGATGCTGGAGCCGAGACTGAAGGCAAGAGTTCCTAAAAGTTTCAGGGTCTTAAAACGCTTTTGCGCTGTCATAGCCTTGCCTTAATCATCAAGCAACGTCACCATGGAACCAAAGGGCCGTGGTGGCGTTATTTGTATGGCAAGTCATACACTGTTTTGAATATGGATCTGCGTGGCAGAGGAGTTTGAAGTCATGAAGCTATTGTCCGTCAATGGTTTGCGTACCGCACTGGCCGGAGCTGCGATTGCGCTTTTGGCCGCATGCACAAGCGGGCCGGTCGCGACCTATCCGGATGTGACATGGCGCCATTTGCCGCCGATCGTTTTTGCCGCCGGTCCGATTGAAAAAGTCGCGGCCTGGAACGGGTCGCCGGACGGATCGATTGCATCGGATGTGCCCTTTAGCCTGGGCAAAATGGCAATGAACTGGCCCGATGACCGCCTTCAGACGGCAGGCACCAGCGATATGCTGCGCTATTCGGTGACCGAAGCATCGATCACGTCAGACAGCCTTAAAACCACCAAGGGCATCAAGGGCGTTTTCACCGATGATCAGTCCGACAAGATTGATCTGAAGGTTGCCGCCAAACTTGAACTTCTCGATGCCAACGGTGTTCAGAAGGGCGAAGTTCAGGCCATGGCAGAAAGGTCACGCACCTTATCCGAATCGATGTCGGTATCTGAACGCGAACAAGCGATCTATGAAGAAACATCTGCCATTTTGATGGATCTCGACCGCGAACTTGAACGTCAGATCAACGCCAATCTCGGGCGTTTCATGCTGCGTTAATTACGCATTTCGTATTTGTATGACAAAAGCCCGGCAGGTCATCTGCCGGGCTTTTTATTGTCTGATGATTGCAGAAATGAGCGCTGTTAGCGGAACATCATCACCGGCACCTGACAGGAGCGCACCATTTCGGTGGTGGTGCTGCCAATGATCAGGTTGCGAATGCGCGAATGGCCATAGGCCCCCATGACCAGAAGATCGATATTGTCTGCTTCGATCTTGGCCTTGATGACGTCTTCGGGCTCACCCTGTGCGAACCCGGCATCAACTGTATATCCGGCCTTGCGCAGGATTTCGGCCGCCTGATCAAGCTTTTCCTGCAGGCTGTCGGTCGGTTTGCCAACACATAGCAAGGTGCAGGGCAAATCGGTAAACAGCTTGCCCGATGCGATATGGCGCACGGCCTTCATCGCACTTTCGCCGCCATCAAAGGCGATCAGGAATTTATGGATCGGCTTGAAAGCACGGGATGCCACCAGAACCGGTTTGTGGGCGGCGCGCACCACCCGTTCAAGGTTGGAGCCCAGATGCAGCTTGGCGAAATCGGCGGCTTCACCGCGTTTGCCAATCAGGATCAGATCAGCATCGCCTTCGAACTCGGTCACGCTGTCAATCAGATCACCATGGCGAAGCTTGGTTCCGACCTTGGCAAGGCCTGCATTTTCAAGTCCGGCCTTGGCGTCTTCAAGCAGCAAACGGCCACGTTTGAGTTCAAGCTTGTTCTTCTGTTCATCGAGATCAGCCAGTTCGGCCAGCAAGGCTGAGCGTGCGCCAAGTTTGAGATTGCCACTGAGGTCGGCGGATTCGGAGCCAACGCCCCGACGACCCAGCACATGCATCAAATCAACCGAGGCATCGGTGCGTTCCGCAACCCAACGGGTCAGGTCACAGACACTTTGCGAATAGCTTGATCCGTCTATCAGTGCGATCAGATGTGTCATTGATCGTTTCCCTTTTCCCTTGCCCTGTGGGCTTAGTGGCCCATCAGGCGTTCAAGCGCGCCGGGCTTGTCGTGGATGGCCAGTTTATCGACGATTGTCTCGCTGGCTTCATTGAGACCGATCAATTCGACCTCGGCCCCTTCACGGCGGAATTTGAGCACGACCATATCAAGGGCCGCAACACTTGAAATATCCCAAATGTGCGCGTGGCTGACATCGATGGTGACTTTATCAAGTGCTTCGCGGAAATCGAATGCCTTGGTGAAGTCTTCGACCGATGCAAAGAAAATCTGACCACGAACGTCATAGGTGCGGTGCGTGCTGTCTTCCGATAGTGTGCTGGTGATGCGGAAAATCTGCGCGATCTTCCAGGCAAAGAAGATCCCCGAAAGCAACACACCGACCAGAACACCAATCGCAAGATTGTGCGAGCCAACCACAGTAATCACGGTTGCCAGCATCACGATAGAGGAGCTGCGCGGATGATGTTTGAGATCCTTGATCGATGACCAGCTAAATGTCCCGACAGACACCATAATCATGATGGCAACAAGGGCGGCCATCGGAATGATCGCCACCAGATCGCCCAGAACCACAATCAGGATCAGAAGGAAGATACCGGCAAGGAAGGTCGACAGACGACCACGACCACCTGATTTTATGTTGATCACGGACTGACCAATCATCGCACAGCCTGCCATACCGCCAATGAAGCCGGTAAAGAAGTTGGCAATGCCCTGACCATAGCATTCGCGGGTCCGGTTCGACGTGGTGTCGGTCAGATCATCAACGATCTGGGCGGTCATCAGACTTTCGAGAAGACCGACCGCTGCCACAGCTGCCGAATAGGGCAGAATGATCAGGAAGGTATCAAGGTTCAGCGGAATGTCGGGGAAATAGATCGCCGGGAAGGCATCGGGCAATGCACCCATATCGCCCACTGTGCGTAAATCTGCATCGATAAACAGCGAAAGCCCGGTCAGAACCACGATGCAAATCAACGGTGACGGGATGACCTTGGTGATAATCGGGAACAGATAAATGATGGCAAGACCACCAGCAACCATCACATAGGTCATGTAGCTGACATTGGTCAGTTCAGGCAGCTGGGCCATAAAGATCAGAATGGCGAGCGCGTTGACAAACCCGGTCATGACCGATTTGGACACAAAGCGCATCAGATTGCCAAGGCGCAACGCGCCGGCCAGCATCTGAATGACACCGGCAAGAACGGTTGCGGCCAACAGATAATCAAGCCCGTGTTCACGGACAAGCGATCCCATCAAAACAGCCGTTGCGGCCGTTGCGGCCGAAATCATGCCCGGTCGTCCGCCAAAGATTGCAGTAATCACGGCAATCGAGAAGGAGGCATACAGCCCGACCTTCGGATCAACACCGGCAATGATCGAAAAGGCAATTGCCTCTGGAATAAGGGCGAGTGCCACAACAAGGCCCGAAAGCACATCGCCGCGAATATTGCCAAGCCATTCAGCCCGCAAGCGCGGAAGAAAATCGCTGTTCACAGAAAATCTCCGTATCCGTAAGCCCACTATATTCACGGGGCTGTCCCCGGGGCAGGAATGTCATCAGGTGGTATCTGCAATCCCGTCAGCCGTCATGCATGGCGACCGGGCGCAGATCCATCCTAGAGGGTGCTGCATCGCAGCAGGCTGTACCTATACCAATTTAAGTTTTTACACAACCACGGGGAGGAGCATGGGGGCTTACGGACCGGAGCATCGAGACAAGAAGGTTATGTGATCTAATTGGTTTGCACGGGTGAACGCACGCTCTGCGTCATTTATTCCGTCAAACTGTAGGGACAGTACCCCCATCAATGAGATATTCCGTGCCGGTTATCGCACCGGCGCGATCAGATGCCAAAAACGCAATCAGATTGGCTACTTCGTCGGGTTTTGCCGGGCGACCCAGCGGTATTCCGCCAAGAGCCTCCATGATGATCTTTTTGCCACCGTCATAGTCGGTGCCTGCTTGTTCGGCCAGGCGTTCGGCCAAGTGCACGGCGGCTTCTGTTTCTATCCAGCCCGGTGAGACGCGCACAACACGAACACCTTTGGGTGAGACTTCTTTTGAAAGCGCTTTGCTATAGGTCGACAAAGCAGCCTTTGCGGCGGCATAGGCAGTTGTTGAGTCTGGCAGCGGGAGTTCTCGTTGGATTGAGGTCACATGAATAACTACGCCCTGTCCTTGCGTGATCATCTCAGGAACCAAATGCCGATCAAGTCGAACGGCGGGAAACAGGTTCAAGTTCAGTTCGTGTTGCCAATCTGCATCTGAAAGGGCGCTATATCCACCGGCGGGTGCTGATGAACCGCCAAGCATATGAACGATGATGTCTACGCCACCAAGGCGCTGCCGTGTTGCTTTTGCTAGTGCATTGCAACCGTCTTCAGTTGTCAGATCGGCAGCAACAAAGGCATTCTCGGGGAAAGTTTCGGGGCGAGAGCGTGCTGTCGTTAAAACATCAGCACCAAGGGCGCGAAACAGCTCGAAGGTCGCAAAACCTGCGCCCTTCGTTCCACCCGTGATCAGGACACGTTTTCCAGTCAGTTTAAGAAAGTCTGTCATCATTTCACTCCCATCTCGACGACCTTGCCGCCTTTGACAAGGAAGACATAGTTCAGCGTGACAGGACTGTTCGGGAATTGGCCGCTCACCTTTGCCCGGACGGAAATTTCATCGCCGTTTCTTTCTGTTTCGAAAGGCTCGGCAACATGGTCGTACTTTGCCTTTGCCACCAGCCACCATTTACGGATTGCGCTTGATCCTTGGTGTCGCTCCCCCTCATCGTGGACCACGGCTTCCGGCGAGAATACCTTGGCCAAAAGGTCCGGATCTTTGCCTTTATCGGCGTCGAAATAGGCCTTTACACTTTCGGGCATATCCATCGTCTGTCTCCTTACAGGTGATTTGTAACTCGACAGATAATCCTTATTTATTGTACCAACAATGGGGATAATGTTGGATGACAAGTTGAATGGATCAGGATAATGGATCGCGTTGTACTGAACGATCTGGATGCTGTTATTGCAATTGCCAGGCGGGGAACATTCCGTGCTGCGGCTATTGATATGGGGGTGTCGACAACGGCACTAAGCCATGCAATCGGCAAGCTTGAGGCAGGTCTTGGTGTTCGGCTGTTTAATCGCACAACACGCAGTGTATCGCTTTCAGATGCTGGCAAGTTGTTCGTCGATCAGGTTGGGCCTGCTCTTTTGAACATACATGGTGCCTTGGACGAAGTGCGCTCACAGCGTGAAACACCTTCTGGAACAATACGCATTAATGCGGCTCCGTTTGCGGCGCGCGAAATTATCTCGCCGCTTGTCTTTGAGTATCTCCGACGATTTCCCGAAATGCATATTGATTTGGTCACCGAAGGGCGGCTGGTCGATGTTGTCGCAGAAGGTTTTGACATGGGGGTGCGTGTCGCGGGCTTGATACCCAGTGACATGATCGCGGTACCGCTGGGCAATGTGCAAAAATATGCCATCGTGGCATCACCGGCATATTTCGAGCGTCATGACATGCCAAAGGTCCCGCCTGATCTTTTGAACCATAAATGTGTTCGTGTGAGATTGCCCGATGGGGCCATATTCAGATGGCGGTTTGAAAAGGACGGGGATGCTGTGCAGATTGACGTGCAGGGCCCGGTAACGCTTGACGAAGCAAGTCTGGCCCGGGCCGCTGTTTTGGAAGGTGTGGGGATCGGCTGTTTCTTGGAACGTGATGTGCTGCCTGACATAGGATCAGGGCAACTTGTTCGCGTTCTTGAGGATTGGACGGCCCCTTTATCCGGGCTTTGTCTTTATTATCCGGGACGCCGTAACTTGCCAGCCGGACACAAAGCGTTCGTGGCACTTGCCCGTGAGCTTGGAAGAAAAACTGTTTCGGGAAAAATTGGCGTTAGTCCGATTGCGTTGTGAATAGCGGTGGGCTGTTGCGTCATATCTGGGCCGCCTTTATCAATTCACAGGTTGAGCAATAAAAAAGCCCGCCGGATTCCGGCGGGCTTTCTGTGTCGATCAACTTAGATGATCGTCTTAGCGGTTCTGACGGTTATCGATCAGATCATCGACAACGCCCGGATCGGCAAGGGTCGATGTATCGCCCAGCTGGTCATATTCGTTCGCGGCAATCTTGCGCAGGATACGGCGCATGATTTTGCCCGAGCGGGTTTTCGGAAGACCCGGCGACCATTGCAGGAAGTCGGGGCTGGCGATCGGGCCGATTTCTTTGCGGACCCATTTGACCAGCTCAAGGCGCAGCTCTTCGCTTGGTTCTTCGTCGGCATTCAGCGTGACATAGGCATAGATGCCCTGACCCTTAATGTCGTGCGGCACGCCAACCACGGCGGCCTCGGCGACTTTTGGATGAGCAACAAGTGCGCTTTCGACTTCTGCCGTCCCCATGCGGTGACCCGATACGTTGATCACGTCATCCACACGGCCCGTGATCCAGTAATAGCCATCATCATCACGGCGCGCGCCATCGCCTGTCGTGTAGACATTGGCGAATGTGCTGAAATAGGTCTGGATAAAGCGTTCATGATCGCCGTAAACCGTGCGCATCTGGCCAGGCCAGCTGTCCTTGATCACAAGGTTGCCGTCGGTCGTGCCTTCAAGTTCCTTGCCTTCATTGTCATACAATGCTGGCTGCACACCAAAGAACGGAAGGGTCGCCGAGCCCGGTTTCAAATCGGTCGCACCCGGAAGCGGGGTGATCAAGATGCCGCCGGTTTCGGTCTGCCACCAGGTATCGACAATCGGGCAGGTGCCCTTGCCGACATGCTGGTTATACCATTCCCAGGCTTCGGGGTTGATCGGTTCACCGACCGAGCCAAGGATGCGCAAGCTTGAAAGATCGGCCTTGTTGACCCAGCTTTCGCCTTCACGCATCAGGGCCCGGATGGCGGTTGGGGCGGTGTAGAAAATATTGACCTTGTGCTTTTCACAGACCTGCCAGAAACGCGATGCGTCCGGATAGCTTGGAACACCTTCGAACATCAGGGTCGTGGCACCATTGGCCAGCGGGCCATAGACGATATAGCTGTGACCGGTGACCCAGCCGACATCGGCCGTACACCAGTAAATATCGCCATCATGGTAATCAAAGACATATTCGTGGGTCATCGAGGCATATACAAGGTATCCGCCCGATGTATGCAGAACGCCTTTCGGCTTGCCGGTCGAGCCCGAGGTATAAAGAACGAAAAGCGGGTCTTCGGCATTGACCTCGGTCGGGGGGCAATCAGGCGACGCTGCGGCACAGGCTTCGTGATACCAGACGTCGCGGGCATCATTCCAGGCAACGTCTTTGCCGGTACGTTTGACCACAACCAGTTTTTCAACCGATTTGACACCCGGATGCGACAAAGCTTCGTCGGCATTGCGTTTAAGCGGAACCGCACGACCGCCGCGCAGGCCTTCGTCAGATGTGATGACAACCTTGGCACCACAATCTTCAACGCGACCGGCAAGGGCTTCGGGTGAGAAACCGCCAAACACGATGGAATGGATGGCACCGATACGGGCACAGGCCAGCATGGCAACGGTTGCCTCGGGGATCATCGGCAGATAGATGACAACGCGGTCGCCTTTGCTCACACCCATTGATTTCAGGGCATTGGCAAAGCGGCAGGTGCGCTCATACAGATCGCGATAGGTGATGTGTTCGGAAACGCTGGGATCATCGCCTTCGAAAATGATGGCGGTTTGATCGCCACGTTTTTCCAGATGACGGTCAAGACAGTTGGCCGAAACGTTCAGCGTGCCGTCTTCATACCATTTGATGTACAGGTCTTTGGCGTCATAGCTGACATTTTTGACCTTGGTGTATGGCTTGATCCAGTCGATGCGCTTGCCATGTTCGCCCCAGAAGCCGTCCGGATCTTCGACCGACTGTTTGTACATGGCGTCGTATTTCGACTTGTCGATCAGGGCGCTCTTTGCGATGTCGCCGGGGACGGGATAAACGTTCGCAGACATATGTGGCCTCTTGTTCGTTTCCTGTGGTCTTTCCATTCACATCCGACAGTGGCTTGTTGTTCTGACACAGATCAGAAACGGGCCCTTTGCCGATGCGATATTTCGGTGCGGTTCAGAGATCATACATTTTTCGATGCAAGCAGTTCCGTAGCGGAAACGCAGCACCCTAACGGTAATCCTGTCGCTTGCGCCCTATGCTAGTGCGCAGAAGATGTTCAGGAAATACAACTTAAGACGGGGGCCGCGATGTGGAAACCGGCGGGTTGCTTGCCGAATTTCGGTGTTGTGTGTTGCGATAAGTCAGGTTGATGGGTGTTTTAGAAAAGTTCAACTTTGGCGCGATGGTGGGGCTAATTTCAAGTATCTATTTGATATATAGCGGAAATTTCAGTTCTTGCCAGTCATCACGGACATAAAATCAGACGGGTCTTGCGCGACATTTAGGCTGTTCGGTTGTGGATTTGATGGAACAAAACAGATACAAAGAACGCAAATGATCATGGAATGGTGGGATGATGGATCCGATATATTTGGGCGCAGGGGCTTTGGTGGTTGCTGTGGCGGCGATTATCTATGGTGTGGTGGCGGTAAAGCGCGTCAAGGATGCGGCCGAAAAAGACATAGAGTCGCGCACAGCCCTTTTGGCCGCCCAGCTTGAACAGACCGAAGCCACCCGGCGCGATCTGGCCTCAGAATTGGCCATGACCCGCGACAAGTTGTCCGAGACGTCTGAAAAACGCGCCATTGCCGAAACCACGGCCAACCGTGTCCCGGTTCTTGAAACCGAGATGAAAGAGCTTCGCGTTACGCTTGATCATTGGCGCGAAAAGGGATCGGAGCTTGAAACCGCGTTGGAAAAAGAACGCGAAGCGGCGGCAGAAAAGCTTGCGATGCTGGAAGACGCCAAGATCAAGTTGCTTGATAGTTTCAAGGCCCTGTCATCCGATGCGCTTAAGGTCAATAACGACGAGTTCATGAAGCTGGCACGGGAAAACTTTTCGCGTCTGCAGGAAGGCGCCAAGGGCGATCTTGAAAAACGCCAGCAGGCAATTGACGGGATCGTAAAACCGATCAGAGAACGGCTTGAGGCCTTTGATACCAAGGTTAATGAACTTGAAAAAAACCGCAAAGAGGCCTACGGCGAATTGCGCGAACAGGTCGGGACCCTTGTGCAATCCCAGACCCGCCTGACCAAGGAAACCCAGACGCTTAGTTCTGCCCTTCGGTCGAGTTCATCGGTGTCGGGCAAATGGGGTGAGTTGCAGCTTAAACGTATTGTCGAGCTGGCCGGGATGCTCAAACATTGTGACTTTGACGAACAGGTGCATTTCAACACCGACGAAGGCGTCCAAAAGCCCGACATGGTCATTCACCTTCCGGGCGGAAAAAACATCGTTGTCGATGCCAAGGCGCCGACATCGGCCTATCTCGAAGCAATTGACGAAAAATATGACGATGACCGCCGCGAAGCATTGATGGGAACCTATGTGACCAATGTGCGCAAGGTGATCACGGATCTTTCGAAAAAATCCTATTGGAAATCGGTCGATAGCCCGGAATTCGTTGTGCTGTTCTTGCCGGGTGAGAGCTTCTTCTCGGCCGCCCTTGAACGCGATCCGCGCCTGATTGAAGACAGTTTCCGCGACGGGGTGATCCTTGCGACGCCGACAACCTTGCTTGGTTTGCTTAAGGCCGTTTCGTATGGCTGGCGACAGGAAGCCTTGGCCGAGAATGCGCGCGATATCAGCGAGATTGGCCAGCAATTGTTTGACCGCCTGGGCACGCTTGCCAAAAACTTCAGTTTGATGGGTAAATCCCTTGAAAGCACGGTCAAGAATTACAATAAAACGCTTGGATCGCTTGAAGGATCGGTTCTGGTGTCTGCGCGTAAATTGAAGGAAAAGCATATTGTTGCCGATGATCGCATGATCGAAGAACCAGCCCCTTCTGAAACCCATGTCCGCGATGTGACCAAGCTGGAATTGCTCGCCGGGCCGGACGATGAGGGTACCGATGGTACAGATGATGAAAGCCCGAACGCGATAGAGCATGACTGATATCTCTGTCCGATTGGGCAGTTTGCTTGACTTGGGTGCGGGGAAACCTTATCTCGAAGCGCGAAATTTGCTATTATTGTGTACAGAATTTAGTTCGAAATCGGAATAAAGACCCATGGCCCTGCGTGAAATTCTTATCGTTCCAGACCCGCGCCTGAAAAAGGAATGTGAGCCGGTCACGGACGTGAATGATGAGATCAGACAACTTCTTGATGACATGCTTGAAACCATGTACGCGGCGCCGGGCATTGGTCTGGCCGCACCGCAGATCGGTGTGATGAAGCGCGTTGTGGTCATGGATGTTTCTGATGAAGAAGAAAAGTCAAAACCGCTGAAGATGATCAACCCGGAAATTATCTGGGAATCGGAAGAAATGGCGGTTTATCAGGAAGGTTGTTTGTCGATCCCGGATCAATATGCCGATGTCGAACGCCCGGCCGAAGTTGGCATGCGGTATCTGGATGAAAATGGCAAAGAGCACGAGATCGAAGCAGACGGCTTGCTTGCCACCTGTATCCAGCATGAGATCGATCATCTTGACGGGGTTTTGTTCACCGATTATCTCAGCGCGCTTAAACGCAATATGATCCTGAAAAAAGTCCAGAAGCTGCAGAAAACCAAAAAGTCTGCCTGAGACGTCTGATTTCGGACGGCTCGGTTTGCTCTGACGACGGTTAACATCGTCATTCCGGGCGGAGCGAAGCGCAGACCCGGAATCCATAACTTGTTGAGATGGTAATGGATTCTCGCCTTCGCGGGAATGACGATCCGAATGGACGATCTGAGTATTCGGAGGGGCCGGTTTTCCGGCCCTTTTATTTTGTCTGGTCTTTTGACTGGTGTTTGATCGTGTCGGCATCCATGCCAACGATCCAGCCTTCGCGCTTTGTAATGGTCGGATCGGTCGGTAGATGTTCGGGGCGTTTGCCATCGGCAATCCGGATCAGCCCCATCACCCCCACCAGCGCGTCAAAGGCATCATCCTTGCCCTGTTCCGGACCAAAGCCGGATGCGATGTCGGTTAATACGGCCGGGCTGATTTCAATCGCGTTTTGCGCGGCATAAACACCAAGCTGTTTGACGGCATCTTTCCGGCTTTCCTGATTTGATTTAGTCAACTCACTTATATTAAGCCAGCGATAGATTTCGCCGGGATAAGTTTCAATCAGGGTCACACCGGGGCGTTGTGTGCAGGTGGCAAGGTTGCCGGAAAACGGCCAGATGTGAAAGCCGTCTTGCTGTCCGGGAATGATCAGGTTTTCAAGGCCATGCAACATGCCTTTGCCGACCTGATTGGCACCCAGTGTCCAGAAGGACGGGCAGGCGGCATTGCGATCAATGGTCGCAAGCTCGCAACGGCGATGTAATTCGCGGAAATCGGTAAGGTGGAGGGCGGTTAAAAGATGCTCACGCTTGACGCTGCCCTTTATGCCGGAATTTTGCGGGTAAAAGGGGCGCTGATAGGTGATTTCATCGGGTGTGCTGCAAACATCAAAGAATTTTTGCCAGTTATCGCCGTGAAGCAGGCCAAGCAGTGTCTTAAAGTCTTTAACATTCGCGCCATCATACCAGAAATCGACAAAGCCGATCGGCATATCAAGGCCAAGCCAGATGGTCTGATCACGGCCAAGATCGGATAGGGATTGGCGAAATTGATTGAGCATCCCGACGGGTTCAATCGCGTGGATTACCCAGCCGTGATCGGATCGCCGGGCCTTGGCGACCCAGCGGCCTTTGGCCGACATGCTCCAATCGGCGTGCCAGATGTGGTCTACGTTGTATTTGCTCGAATTGCTGGTTTGGGTGCAGGCTTGGCTTGTCATTTGATCAAGATAGCGCCAAATTGCCGGCAGAAGATCAAAAATCACCGCCGACCTGATGATGAATGGACCAAAATCATGACCAAGCTGCGCATTGCCTTTATGGGAACCCCGGATTTTGCCCTTGTGGCGTTAAAGGATCTGGTCGCAGGCGGGCATGATGTTGTGTGCGTTTATTCCCAACCGCCGCGTCCTGCCGGGCGTGGGCAAAAGGAAACACCAAGTCCGGTGCATGCATGGGCGCAAGATCACGGCATTGAAGTCAGAACGCCGGTGTCGCTTAAGTCGGATGCGGAAAAGCAGGCGTTTGCTGATCTTGATCTGGATGTTGCGGTGGTTGCGGCCTATGGCCTGATCCTGCCCAAGGCGATTTTGGATGCGCCGAAATATGGTTGTCTGAACATTCACGCATCGCTTTTGCCGCGTTGGCGCGGGGCGGCCCCGATCCAGCGGGCGATTTTGGCCGGGGATGACGCAACGGGTGTGACGATTATGCAGATGGATGTCGGGCTCGATACCGGCGATATGTTGCTGATCGGTGAAATCCCGATTACGGCGGAAACCTATGCCAATGCCCTGCATGATGATTTGGCTGCACTTGGCGGGAAAATGATTGTCGAGGCCTTGGAAAAATTGCCCAAGGGTGCGTTGGTTGCAACCAAGCAGCCAGAAGATGGGGTGACCTATGCCGCCAAGCTGGAACGGTCCGAAGCCAAGCTTGATTTTAGCGATGATGCAGAAGCGTTGGAGCGCAAAATTCGCGCCTTTACCCCCTGGCCGGGGGCCTATTTCGAACTGGGCAAGGAACGGATCAAGGTGCAGGCCGCCCTTGTAACCGATCAATCCGGCCCGGTTGGCGAGATCCTTGATGATGCGCTTAGCATTGGCTGTGGCAGTGGGGCCTTGCGCCCAACCCGCATTCAACGCCCCGGCAAATCGGTGATGGATGCCGATGCGGTGTTGCGCGGCTATGACAAGCTTGCCAAGGGTGTGGTTCTGGGCTGATGAGCGGATCGAACGTCGTAAGACCAAATTCGGGAAGCAGTAACGGTCTGACCATTCGGCCGGCCTTTAACCCCGATGGCGACGGGATTGCGGCCCTGATTGACGCAGTGTTTGGCGAATATCCGGGGTGCGTGTTTGACCGCAACGGCGAATTTCCCGAACTTGATGCCATTGCTGATGATTTCAAAAATGCCAATGGCCGGATTTGGGTCGCCGTGAATGATGCGGATTGCATTGTTGGTTGTTTCGGCGTGAAATATGACGACCAGTCTGCGGAAGCCGAACTTCACAAAGTTTATCTTTATAAAGATACCCGCGGGCAGGGGATGGCCCAGCGCATGATGGCCAAGGCCTTGGCGTGGCTTGGGCAAAATCATCCAGATTGCGCAACTGTGATGCTGTGGACCGATACACGGTTTGAGGCCGGGCATCGATTTTATGAAAAATGCGGCTTCGCCCGGACTGGCGAAAGCCGCATTCTTGATGATCTTAGCAAGTCATCCGAATATCAGTTCCGGTTTGATTTCAGCGCCTATCAAAAGGCACTTCGTTTCTAAGGGGCAAACCCTATCAAGTCGCGTTACGTTCGGCGTCTCTGGCCGTGGTCCGGGTATCGGTCGAGCCATCCGGGTTTCGTTTGACTGCACGGGCATCGCGGAAGCCAAGCTCCCACGGCGGGACCGGGGTGAATTTTTCAGCCAGAAAATCAACAAAGGCGCGGACCTTGGGCGACAGGTGGCGTTTATGCGGATACACCGCTGAAATCCACGCCTGATCATGGACATATTCGGTCAGAACCGGGGTCAGGCGACCTGTGCGGATATCTTCATGGACAAGATATTCCGCCAACCGCGCCATGCCCAGACCGGCCAGAACGGCTTCGTGCAGAACGTCCCCGTCATTGGCGGAAAACGATCCTTGTGCCCGGAAGGCAACGTGACCGTTCGGGGTTTCAAAGTGCCAGTCATTGAAGCTTTCGCGAGATGACAGATGCAGACAGTTATGGTTTTCCAATTCCTGCGGTTCGCGGGGAATACCATTTTTTTCGAGATATTCCGGCGATGCGACGATCATGCGGCGGTTGACGGCATATTTACGCGCAATCAGCGATGAATCTTCAAGTGCGGACAGGCGAATGGCCAGATCATAGCCATCGTTGACCAGATCGGTGAATTTATCATCGAGTGTGAGCTCGATCCGTACATCGGGGTAACGGGCAAGAAATTCCGGGATCAGCGGCACCACCTGCATTTTGGTAAAGGCCACCGATGCGTTAATGCGCAGCGTCCCACGCGGGGCGGCATAAAGCTGGGTGACGACTTCTTCGGCTTCTTCGATCTCGGTCAGGATCGTGCGCGCCCGTTCGTAAAAGGCGCGGCCTTCTTCCGTCAGGCTGAGCTGACGGGTGGTGCGCATTAAGAGACGGGCGCCAAGGCGATCTTCCAGTCGGGAAATGTATTTTGACACCGCAGAGGGTGACAGACGCATGGTCCGGGCAGCTGCGGAGAAGCTTCCTTCTTCAACAGCATGGACAAAGATTTCCATTTCCGCGGCGCGATCCATATCTCGGCATCCTATTTATGACGTTACTTCACAAGTAATGTGCATATTGAGGTAATTCTCTTTCCCCGTAAAGAAAATTAGATTGGGTTCATCGAGAGCGACGAGGTTGTCGCAAACACCGAAATTTAAGGAGGTCATCATGGCCACTTACGAAGAAATCGCTACCCGTTACATCTCCACCACCGAAATCGAAGCTGGTGTGCGTAAAGGTCAGCAGCTCCGCGCTGAGTTCGTAGGTTCCTTCATCCGCAGCCTGTTCAAAGGTTCGGACAAGGTTTCCGACATCAAACATCCGGCCGGTACCGTTGGCGGTGCTGCCTGATCAGCTTTGATAGCCGGTTGAGCGCCGATTGATTTTCCTCCCCAAGAGGTGCTCCCGCGAGCTGATTGAACTGTTTCTATCTAGCGTCTTCCTCCCAAGTTTTGACGCTGTTTTCCCGACTGGCCCGGACACTTTTGTGTTCCGGGCCATTTTTTTGCGCGGGTGGCAGGATAGATCGCGATCTGATCTATTGCGCGTCCTGCGGGGTCACACCCGGCGGGACATAAAAGCCCGGCCGTTCCGAAACCCAGGACATCAACGTGATCACGGCCATGACAATCAAGGTTATGATCAGTATCATCTCGATGCGAATGTCAGCGGCAAACATCCAGCCATACATCGCCGGACCCATGGCCGATGCCAGGACCATGACGGCGGTGAGTGTGCTGCGCGCAGCACCGATTTCATCCAAGGGCACCAGTTCCGGAATGATGGCGGTGCGCAAGGTGGTTGCGAATCCAACCGTAATGCCGACCAAGCCCATATAGATCAAAATCACATAGGGCTGGTGGGTGGTGGCAAGGACAGCTATCCCGGCCATCATCGGGATTAAATGCCAGGGGAAAAGACGTCGGGCGGAATGTTTGTCAATTAAAGGTCCACTGCCAAATGCACCCAGGACCGATGTAATGGCAAAGACGGTAAAGCCCGCGGCAAACCAGCCAAGTTCAATGCCCTTATGGGTGGAAATGGCACCCTGATGGAAGAAAAGCGCGGTCATGATCAGGGGCGGTGCGGCCAACATCGGCAAGCAAAGCCAGACATAAAACGATTTAAACAGGCGCGGATGGTCGGTTGCGGGGTGGGGTGTGTCGGTTTGATCGGTGTTGCCGGTGGAGTCTTCGGCCGTGCCGGTCTGGCTTGCGGCTGATGTTTTTGCCGACTCGCCTGATCTGGTCGGGGCGTTGCGGAATTTAGAATCCCCGCGGATCAACAAGATCGCCAAGGGGATAAGAACAAGCAGGATAAAGACCCCTGATCCGGCATAGGTATATCGCCAGCCAAAAGCCGCAATCAGCGCCAGAAGGGTGGCGGGCATGATGGCTTCGGCCAAAGGAAAACCAAAACTGGCAATCGCCAATGCGCGCCCGCGATTGCGGCTGAAATACCGGGCAATGCCGGTCATGCTGACATGGGTCATCAGGCCTTGCCCGGCCAGACGCAGGATAAACAGCGCGCCAATCAGCATCCAGACATTGGTGGCAAATGAAATCAGCAAACAGCCAACGGCGAGCAAGACCATTGTCGCCAAGCTGTAAGACAGAATATCGACCTTATCGATCCAGCGGCCGACGATGGGCAGACAAAGGGCACTTCCGATTGTGATCCCGGCATAGATATTGGCGAACTCGGTTTCATTCAGCGCCAAGCTTGCCGAGATGAACGGCACAAACAGCGCGACCAAAAAGGTCTGCCCGAAGGACGACCCGAAACTGTGCAATACGCCAAAGGCAAGCTGCCTTGGGGCTTGGCGCAACAAATGAATAAACTGCATGGGGAATGACGTATCCAGATTTGAATGGCGTCGTTAAATGTATCGATTCAATTGCTGTTGGTCTACTGCCCGCCCGGATAGGGAAAACTGGTCGGTAAAGGTTCGTGATCAAACGCGAATCGGCAAAGAAAAAAGCCCGCAACCAATGCTGCGGGCTTTTGAAAGTGTTGGGCAAGGGTGCCTAGCTGGCGGCGACGGCCGGGGTTGGGCCGTTGCTTTTGCCTTTCCACCAGTTAAAGCCAAGAATAACCAGTAGGACGACGGTGCCTGCGATTTCGGCTGTCAGGTCCGGATAGAACACACCGATTGTCGCCGGAACGATCAGAACCCGTGATAGAATGTCCATATGGGCAAACAGATACCCTTCAAGGGCAGCTGCAAAGGCCACCAGACATAGGATGGCGGTAAAGCCGGTCCAGAGAACAATCTCGATCGAGCCACCTTCGATGATTTCCGGATTGAACACCATGAATGCCGGGATCAGATACAGGCCCTTGGCAAATTTCCAGGCCTGGAAACTTGTTTCCATGGGACTGGCCCCGGCTATTGCGGCCCCGGCAAAGCCGGCCAGTGCAATGGGCGGTGTAACGTTACTATCCTGCGAGTACCAGAACACCACCAGATGGGCGATCAGAAGCGGAATGCCAAATTCGTTTGAAAGGGCTGGACCAACCAGAACGATCAGAACGATATAGGACGCGGTGACCGGAAGGCCCATGCCAAGGATCAGGCTGGCGATCAGGACCAGCACGAGTGCCAGAACAATGTTGCCACCCGAAAACGCGATCATCATTGACGAGAATTTCAGTCCAAGACCGGTCAGGCCGACAACACCAACAATGATGCCGGCAACCGCACAGGCCATCGACACGGCAACGGCGTTTTTCGCACCAAGTTCAAGGGCGGCGATGGTGATGTGGATGCCCTTGAAGATTGCTTGTTTAAGGGCATCGTGGCTTGGCTTTTGACCATTTTGCGGTGCGACGATGAAGAACCACAACGCATAGCGCAGGGCGGCAACCGCCATCACCGATATGATCGCCCAGAAACCAACGCGCATGGGCGAGATATTAAGGACAAGCAGATAAATCAGAATGCCAAGCGGCAAGATGAACTGCCAGCCTTCTTTGAGAACTTCGCGCCAATTTGGCAGTTCTTCAATTGGCATGCCCTTCATGCCGTTTTTCAGGGCAACGATGTGGACAAACAGGTAAACCGTGCCGAGATACAAGATCGCCGGGAAGATCGAAACCATGACGATTTCGAGATACGGCACCTGGGTATATTCGGAAATCAGAAACGCACCTGCACCCATCAATGGCGGGGTAATCTGGCCACCGGTTGACGCGGCAGCTTCAATGCCACCGGCCTGTGCCGGGCGATAGCCAAGGCGTTTCATCAGCGGAATGGTAAAGGCACCTGTGGTCACCACATTGGCGATGGCCGATCCACTGATCGATCCCATGCCAGCGGATGCCAAAACTGCGGCCTTTGCCGGGCCGCCGGGTTTTCTACCCGTGGCGGCATAGGCCATGTCGATAAAGAACTTGCCAGCACCGGTGACTTCAAGGAACGCACCAAACAGCACGAACATGAAGATATAGGTCGCAGCAACCCCCATCGGTAGGCCATAGATGCCTTCCTGACCAAGGTAAAGTTGACCAACAAGACGATCCACATCTGCACCGCGATGGGCCAGAATACCGGGCAACCATTCGCCAATCCAGGGCAGCGCACCGCGCGGACCCGACAGGGCATAAAGGATGGCGACAATGCCAATCACGGTCATGCCAAGGCCAACTGCACGACGGCTTGCCTCAAGCACGGTGACGGTGGCGATGATGCCAATGATCAGGTCGGCCTCGCTCCAGAAACCGGCACGGTTGATAATCGCGTCGAGATAGAATGTCAGATAGAACCCTGTGGTAAAGGCACCGGCAAGGAAGGCGATATCAATCAGCCACCCCAAAGCACCGCGCTTTTTGCTGCTTCCGAAGGCCGGGAACATCAAAAAGGTCAGGAACATAATGAACGCAAGATGGATGCTGCGTTGATAGAACAAACCAAGTGGTTCGATCCCTGCGCCATACATCTGGAAAAGCGACAGGGCGACAGCAACAATCGAAATCGCCCAGACAACCATTTTTGGCTGTGGCAGTTTGTCCACCATGGACGGTAGCGGTGCCGGTTCAGACATTTAACTTATTCCCCGGTATCAAGGCGGATGGTGACACGGGTGTGTTCAGCCATCTTTGAAAGATAGATTTCGTCACCATCGGTTGTGACGATACGATGGTCAACGGCAAGACTCCCGACGCGCAAGACATAGGCATTGCCGCGAACGGGTTCATCAATATCTTCGATCCAGTATCCACCCCCTTCTGCGCTGGTCAAAATTCCGCGGCCGGGAAAATGGCCAAGACCTGCTGCAAAGTCGGGTTGATAGGCGCGATGGAGAACCATTTTGCCAAGATCGTCTACATAACAGTCGATCACTCCGTCGCCGGTTACCGAGTGGTTCCAATACAGGCACCAGCCAGTTTGGCGCGGAATATCGGTTCTGGCCAGAACCGACCCGTTGGCGGCAATCACCTCTAGATGATCGACCACTGTTCCGGGTTTTGTTTCGTGATGGCCGTTCGGGCCAGCACAGGCCGTGATCGAGAGAAGAAGGGCGGCCATAATAGGCCGCCCAAATTCACGTAAAATCATGGATAAAGCTTCGGCGGGATCGGTGAACCCGTTTCTTCGTAATAACGAAGCGCACCCGGATGCATCGGAATCGGGGTGGAGTTCAGCGCGAAGTCAACGGTGGTGTCGTTGGCTGCCGGGTGAATGGCGATCAGTTCGTCAACCTTGTCAAACAGGGTCTTGGTGATCTGATACGCCAGTTCGTCGTCCATTTCTGCGCTTACGAACAGAACGTTCGGGGTCGAAATGGTGTTAACCGGTGCCGTAACGCCGTCATAGATACCGGTGCGCAGGGCATAAGGTGCAAAGGTCGGTTCTGCATCAAGTGCGGCAACGATTTCTTCGTCGGTCAGTGCGATCAGCTTGATCTCGCGGGTTGTTGCAAGGTTAAGGATCGAGCTGGTCGGTGGGCCAACACTCCAGAAACCGGCATCGATGTCGCCATCGCGCAGCGCATCAGCGGTTTCGTTGAAGTTCAGGCGCTGTTCTTCGATGTCATCATAGGTGATGCCATTGGCAGCAAGCAGGGTCTGCGCTGAAACTTCGGTACCCGAACCCGGTGCACCAACAGAAACGCGTTTGCCTTTAAGATCGGAAAGGCTGTTGATGCCGCTGTCGGCCATGGTCACGATCTGAACCGCATTCGGATAGATCGATGCCAGTGCGCGTACGTTATCAAGGGTGCGGCCTTCGAATTTGCCCGTGCCGGTGTAACCGGCATAGACAGTGTCAGCCAGACCAATTGCAATGTCGCTGTCGCCACGGGCAACAAGGCCCATGTTTTCAACAGATGCGCCGGTAACTTCGGCAACGGCGCTTGAACCGTCAATATATTTGGAAATCAGTTCCGCAAGGCCACCGCCATACGGATAATAAACGCCACCGGTACCACCGGTTGCAATTGAAAGCTGCTGTGCCGAAACAGGTGCGGCGGTCAGCATCATGGCTGCGGCTGCTGCTGTAAGCAGAGTACGAAGCTTCATGGTAGTCCTCCCTAGGGTTAACAGTCTTTAAATCGAGATGATCAAAAGATCGTTCAAGAAAACGGTCTTAAGGGTCTGTATCGGCCATTTGTCATGACCTGTTGTTTTTGGATTTCATGCGCAATGCTAAAACGGAGCCGTCTGTAAGATCGGCGAAAGTTTCAGAACCCTGCTGGCGCGACATGCAAAATACAGTCAGCGACCAGCAGATTGATGAAATCTTATTTCGTTAAAGGTGAATTGCAATACAGCCATATCGAGCAGCCCGGATGGGCCGGCTGATTGGTATCCTCCCTTAGTTTTTTCATTTTATCATTTTGGGATTCGAATGTGCAATGAGTATGCCAGAATGAAAATAAAAAAGAGTGTTAAAAATCAAATGCTTAACAAGTTCTAATTTGGCAAATCAGCATAATCTTGCCGATTTACCGAAATTGATCGGCGGATTTCCGCCGATTGAGGCCGCATAATGGATGCCAAGGTGGCGGCGTTAGACCGGTTTGTCGCGGCGGATATTCAGCTTTTTCATTTTTTCATTGAGTGTCCGGCGCGGAATGTCGAGTTCTTCCATCACGGATTTGACATTGCCGTCATGGCGGTCAAGGGCATCGCGAATGACGCGTTCTTCAAAACCACGGACCTGATCGGCAAGGGCAAGATCGGCGGGGCCGGATGTTGTGGAATCAAACCCACCTTTAAACAGACGTTTGAACCGTTCTTCGGGGCTTCCGACCAGCAGAACATAGCGTTCAGCCATGTTTTTAAGTTCGCGCACATTACCCGGCCAGTCGTGGGTTTTGATTTGGGCGGTCAATGCCGGGGTGACCCGTTCATAGGGACGCTCAAACCGTTCAGCCGCCCGTTCGGCAAAGATATCAAACAGCAATGCCACATCATCCTTGCGATCACGCAAGGGGGCGATGGCCAGTTCAAAGGTGTTGATGCGAAATAGCAGGTCTTCGCGGAAACGACGTGCGGTGACGGCCTCGCTCAGGTCTTCGTTGGTCGCACAGATCAGCCGGAAATCGACTTTGACCGGTGCATTTGATCCGACCCGAACCACTTCGCGCTGTTCAATCACACGCAGCATTTTGGCCTGCAGAGCAAGCGGCATGCTGGAAATTTCATCCAGGAACAATGTGCCGCCAATGGCATGTTCGATCCAGCCGACGCGCTGTCCTGCAGCCCCGGTAAAGGCGCCCTTTTCGTGGCCAAACAGTTCACTTTCGGCAGTACCTTCGGGAATGGCGGCACAATTGACGGCAACGAATTTGTCGTTGCGGCGATCACTTAGATCGTGGATGGCGCGCGCGACAAGTTCCTTGCCCGTGCCGGTTTCCCCGGAGATCAGAACCGGGACTTCGGTCGGGGCAATATTGGCGATTTCGTCCTTAAGGGCGCGCATCGGCAAAGAGTTGCCGATCAGGCGGCTGTCCAAGCTGCCGCGATGGGCGATTTGCCGACGCAAATTGCGGTTTTCAATGACCAGACGGCGTTTTTCAATCGCACGTTCGAGGCTTTCGACAATGTCGGTGGGCTCAAACGGCTTTTCGACGAAATCATAGGCGCCACTTTTCATCGCCTCGACCGCCATGGGCACATCCCCATGACCGGTCATAAGGATGATGGGGATATCAGGGTCGGCGGCCAGAACCGATTTGGTGAAGGTGATGCCATCAAGGCGGGGCATTTTCACATCGGTCAGGATCACACCGGCAAAATCGGGATTGATATCGCGCAGGGCCTCGCGGGCATCTTCATAAACTGTGACGGCAAAGTCAGACAGCTCCAGCCATTGTGACAGGGCGATGCGCATTGCTTCGTCATCATCGACAATGATGATGTGGGCCTTGTGATCGGGTTCGTTGGTCTGGCTACTGGTCGTCACGTTGTCTTACCTTTAAGCAGCGGCAGGCGAACTTCAAAACAGGCGCCACCAGATGCACTGTTATAGGCTTTGATGGTGCCGCCGAAGTCCCGCACAATGCCATAAGTTACCGAAAGTCCCAATCCCACACCCTGCCCCGGGTCTTTGGTGGTGAAGAACGGATCAAACAGAAGCGCAAGCGTTTCGTCATTCATGCCTTGTCCTGTATCGGCAATGCGCATGATAACGTCATCGTCGCTTGTGGTCAGATCAATTCGAATGCGTTTGGTCGGGCTGCTTTCCATGGCATCAAGCGCATTGCGGATGATGTTGACGCAAATCTGTTCAATCCGCACCAGATCGGCATGAACGATCAGGGGCGTGTTTAGTTCATGGCGTTCAACGGTGCATTCTTCGGCATCCAGTTGCGGGCTGAGCAACTGAAGGGCGTTATCAAGGGCGACTTTCAAATCAACCGGTTCAAGCACGCCGGTTGATTTGCGCGAGAATGTTTTCAGTTGGCCGGTAATCGCGCCCATGCGTTCGGTCAGCGATGAAATCTGGCGGATATTCTGATCGAGTTGTTCGGTTTTGCCGCGTTCGATCATAAGCTTTGCACTGGCGCAAAATGTTCTGATGGCGGTAATCGGCTGATTGATTTCGTGCGCAATCGCGGCCGACATTTGCCCAAGGGCGGCAAGTTTCCCGGCCTGCACCAGTTCATTTTGGGTGCCGCGCAATTCGTCTTCGGTTTTGCGGCGTTCGGTGATTTCTTCTTCCAGGCGGGTATTAAGGGCCTGAATGTGGGCGAATTCGCGGGCTTCGCGTTGGGATGCCAGTTTCAATTCACGTTCGCGCAAGAACAGAATGACCAAAATGATCATGCCGCCGCCAATGATCGCGATCAGCATGACCGCCCCTTGACGGTCGGTGACCTGATCCATCGAGGTCAGATAGTAAATGCGCCAGTCGCTGCCGCGGATTGGCTTGCTGTCAAACAGGAAGCGTTGGGAGCTGATGGTGACGATCCCCGATCCCTTTGCCAATTGACGCCCGACATCAAGGGATGTCAGCTCGCGGCCGGAATATTGGCGGTTGCGGACAATGCGATCACGATCAGAATCAGAAAGGGGTGAAACCGTCCGGTATTTCCAGTCGCCCCGACTGGTCAGGGTAATGACACCATCGGCATCGGCGACAAAGACGGTTTCCCCACCTTCTTGCCAGTTCTGTTCAAGTTCATCGAGTTCAAGTTTGACAACGACAACCCCGATGGCCTCGCCGTCCTGACGAATGGGATTGGAAATAAACAAACCAGCCCGCCCGGTGGTGACACCGATGCCAAAAAAGAACCCTTCGCTTCCGGCAATCGATTGGCTGAAATAAGGTCGGAAAGAATAATCTTCGCCCACGAAGCTATCGGGCGTGTTCCAGTTGCTTGAAGCGACGGTTTGCCCGGTTCGGTCGAGAATATAAAGCGCGGCCGCACCGGATCGTTCATTGACCCGTTGAAGATACAGATTGGCGATGTGGGCAGTACCCTGTTTCAGGATGGCCTCGATGACCTGATGATGGCGGGCAACGACATAGGGCAGATAGCGATAGCGATCAATTGCGGCCCGCAAGGAGCTGTCATAGAGGGCCAGGCGCGCCTGTCCGGTATTTTCAAGCTCGCGGATGGTCAGATTGCCGGTCGAACTGACGGCTAGCCAGACGAGCAATGCTGAAATCAGCGTGCCGACAAAGGTCAAACTTGCGCGGCTGAAATTGCGTAACCAGTAAAAAATCGCGGCCTCCCGTATGATCAGGGATCAATTTCGCATCCCGCGCGTTTCGATTGGATTGGGTGATTTACCTGATCAAGGTGATTGTTATTGGGCGAGGTGGCGGAAAGTCAACACATTGAGCGAAGTCGGGCAAAAGCCGTCCGTGTATTCGCTTAGCCTTAATTATGACGCAAGTGGTTATTTTTTCGCCACATTGGAATGTAAATTGTATAGTCACCAAACTTTAGAACAAATTGTATCTGTCCAGATGACGAGGTCCAGGTGAGTAAAATCGCACTTGTAGATGACGACCGGAATATCCTGACGTCCGTATCCATGGCGTTGGAAGAAGAAGGATATGAAGTTCTGACCTATTCTGATGGTTCAGAGGCGCTACACGCCCTGACCAAAGAAGAGCCGGATCTAGCGGTGCTCGATATCAAGATGCCACGCATGGACGGACTGGAACTTCTGACCCATCTGCGCAAAAAGACCGAAATGCCGGTCATTTTCCTGACATCGAAAGATGACGAGGTTGATGAGCTGACCGGGCTTCGGTTGGGTGCAGATGATTATATCAAGAAGCCGTTTTCCCAGCGTCTGCTGATCGAACGTATTCGCACATTGCTGCGCCGTTCTGAAATCATGCGGGCCGGTGGTGTACGGCCCAGTGGATCCGATGATGTCGTGCAGCGTGGGGATCTTGTTTTGGATCCATCGCGCCATATGTGCAGCTGGAAAGGTCAGCATGTTAACCTGACCGTGACCGAGTTCCTGTTGATTCAGGCACTGGCAAAGCATCCGGGCCATGTGAAAAATCGTGACCAGTTGATTGATGCGGCGTATGGCGAGCATATCTATGTTGATGACCGTACGATTGACAGCCACATCAAACGCCTGCGCAAAAAGTTCCGTGAATCCGATAAGGAATTCAAGGAAATCGAAACCCTGTATGGTGTCGGATATCGTTATCGCGATACGGCCACTGTCGCGGGCTAAGGGGTGGAGTTTTAGTGCCGGGGCGGATACGTTCCGGCACATTTCGTTTTTGCAGACCCCTTTCAAAGGGTCAGTTACGCAGGTTTGAATGAGCGATCTAAGTGCTGGCGACAATGACCAGACAACCGGCCAGTCCGAAACACGGACAGCACGGATAGAGGAACGCCACGGGCTGTTTTCCCCTTTGACCTGGCGCATTCTGGCAGTGAATGCGCTGGCTTTGTTCGTGCTGGTGGCCGGTATTTTGTATCTTGGCCGCTACAAACAGGAACTAATTCATTCCGAACTTGAAGCAATGGCGGTGCAGGCGGAAATGTATTCTGCCGCCCTTTCGACGTCTGCGGTGAGTTCCGGTGATGATGCGACCAATCAGGTCAAACTTGAAGTCGCCCGCGAAATGGTGCGGCGACTTGTCGGCATTACCGGTGCGCGCACACGTTTGTTTGCCACCAATGGCAAACTGATGGCCGATAGCCGCAATATCCAGTCCTTTGGCGCGGGAACCATTCAGGCCGAAGAACTTCCCGCACCCGGCGATGAAGATGCCTTTGCCGATATCATGCGCGCGCTTACCGACGGGTTGCTGACCCTGTTTGAGGGCGAACAGCCCTTACCCTTATATGTTGACCCACCCGTGGCCAGTGCGGCTGATTACCCGGAAGTCCGCGCGGCCTTGGCCGGCTATTCGCGGGGCGTTGTTCGCGTTGATAGTCAGGGACGTCGGGTTTTGTCGGTTTCGGTTCCGGTAGCGCGGTTCAAACAGGTTCTGGCATCGGTGATGTTGACCAAAAACGGCGATGCGATTGAAAATGCACTGCATGCGGTGCGGCTTGATATCCTGAAAATCTTTGTCTTTGCCTTTGGCATTACCGTGTTGCTGTCGATTTATCTGGCCGGGGTGATAACCCGCCCGCTTAACCGGCTGGCACGGGCGGCAGAACGGGTTCGACGCAGCAAAAACCGCCAGTTTACCATTCCTGATTTGTCGGGTCGCCGCGACGAGATTGGCGATCTTTCGACCACCTTGCGCGATATGACCGAAACGTTGTGGGACCGGATGGATGCGATTGAACGGTTTGCCGCCGATGTTGCCCATGAAATCAAAAACCCGCTGACGTCGCTGCGCAGTGCGGTGGAAACCGCAACACGGCTTAAAGACCCGGAACGTCAGCGCCGTCTGATGGAAATCATTGCCGAAGACGTGCAGCGACTGGACCGGTTGATCAGTGATATTTCCGATTATTCGCGGATGGATGCTGAATTGTCGCGGGCCGAAAGCGAAGAAGTCGACTTGTCGATTTTGCTTCGGACCTTGGGCGAGCTTTACAATGCCGACCCCAAAGGCCCGCGCATCCGGGTTTCGGCATCGGAAGATCTTAATGTTCCTGCCCTTGAAAGCCGTTTGACGCAGGTCTTTAGAAACCTGATTTCAAATGCGATCACGTTCAGCCCGGAAGGCGGGGAAGTACGTGTCCGGGCTTGGCGCGACAAGGACTGGGCCGTGATCACGATTGAAGATGACGGGCCGGGGATTCCGCCGGGCAAGGAAGAAGATATCTTTAACCGGTTCTATACAGAACGTCCGGCGAGTGAAAAGTTTGGTCAGCATTCCGGGCTTGGCCTGTCGATTTCCAAACGGATTATCTCGGCCCATAATGGTGAGCTTTCGGCACAGAATCGGACGGTTGATGACGCGGTAAAAGGGGCGGTCTTTACCATTCGTCTGCCGCTGGATTAAGATTTCATACGGTGCAAATCGGCGAAACGCCTATGCGTGAGGTTAGGTCTTTGCGCATGGGGACGTTTCGGATTTGACAAGAAACCTTCTGCCAAGCATCGTTTTCCCATTATGTCCCAACTTCATGCAAACTGTGTCCAGATCGGCGCCCATGCGGTGTTGCTGCGCGGGCCATCTGGATCCGGAAAATCCAGCCTGTTGCTGCGCCTGATCCATGCGGGTGGTTTTCTGATTTCAGATGACCGCACCGATCTTGTTGCGCGTGGTGCGGACCTGATTGCCACAGCACCGCAACCGATTGCCGGTTTGTGCGAAGTGCGCGGGATCGGGATTGTGCATGGTTTACCCGTTCGCCAGGAAGGTCTGGTCAAGGTTTTGATCGATCTTGTCGATGATGCCGAACTGGTTGAGCGGATGCCCGAGCCGGAATACGAAGAGATTTGTGGCATTCCCATTCCACGTTGGACATTATGTGCATCCGATTTGGCGCTTGAGGCAAAAATCAGCGTCACCTTGGCGCTTGCCACTGGTGAGATGCGACTTGAATCTTAATCTACAGGACCCTGTTTTGCAGAAAAAATCCGTCACATCCGCAGATAAACCCGCCGATAATCCAACGCCGGCACTTGGTGCTTTTGATGGCAAAAGCGGCCTTGTTCTTGTGACGGGTGTTTCAGGGGCCGGTCGGACAACGACGTTGAAAATTCTTGAAGATTTCGGGTTTGATGCGGTTGATAATTTACCACTTCGCATGCTTTCAGCCTTGGTGCCCAGTGATTGCCGCCCGGAACAGCCGATTGCCATCGGGGTTGATATCCGCACCCGGGATTTTGGCATTGACCAGTTTGTCGAGATTGTTGGCAAGTTACGCACCCAGACCGGCATGGACCCGTTGATGATCTATGTCGATGCGGACACAACCGTTTTGCAGCGCCGGTTTACCGAGACGCGCCGCCCCCATCCGTTAAGCCATGATCGACCTTTGGTTGATGCGATCGAGCATGAAAAACGCCTGATGGCGCCGATTGCGGCCACGGCAGACATGCGGATTGATACATCGCGTTTGAAGTCAGCCGAGCTTCGCAAGATCCTTCAGGACCAGTTTGATATTGGCGAAAACGAAGGCATGGCGATTTTCGTTAAAAGCTTTTCCTTCCGCCAAGGTGTGCCGGCAGAAGCCGATCTTGTTTTTGACGTTCGCTTTCTGCGCAACCCGCACTATGATCCCGAGCTTCGCATTTTGACCGGCATGAATGCGAAGGTGGGCCAATATATAGAAGAAGACCCGGATTATGCGGGGTTCATCACCCGGCTTAAGGCGATGTTGGAACCTGTTTTGCCGCGATATGCGCAAGAAGGAAAAAGTTATCTGACCATCGCCATTGGCTGTACGGGTGGACAACACCGTTCGGTTTATACCGCACGGATACTCAATGACTGGATTGCCGAACTGGGATATGACACTCATCTCAGTCATCGGGATAAGCCAGACGAACCGACCTCGGGGGAGTGAATAAAATGGAGAAAACTGCATGATCGGAATGGTGCTTGTCACCCATGGCGATCTCGCGAAAGAGTTCGTTTCTGCCTTGCAGCACGTCGTTGGCGAGCAGGAAAATGTCGCAGCGGTCTGTATCGGGCCGGATGACGACATGGAACAACGTCGCGCAGACATTCTTGCCAGCGTTGAAAAAGTCGATAGCGGCAAGGGTGTAATCCTGCTGACCGACATGTTCGGCGGAACGCCGTCCAATCTGGCGATTTCCATTATGGAACAGGCAAATGTCGAAGTGATCGCAGGGGTTAATTTACCTTTGTTGATCAAACTGGCATCTGTCCGCATTGACGGGACCTTGGCCGAGACGGTCAATGCTGCCCAGGATGCGGGGCGCAAATATATCAACGTTGCGTCGCGTTTGCTGAGTGGCGAAGAATAAGACAGAAACAAGAAAAACAGGCCGGATGCACGGAGACTGCGTATCCGGCTGGCGGGGACATAGATGGCGCAGAAGGAAAAACGCATTTTAACAATCAGCAACCAACGCGGATTGCACGCGCGGGCGGCGGCGAAATTTGTTAAACTTGCAGGCGAATTTGAATCCAGCATCATGGTGCGCAATCGCGGTACCGAAGTATCTGGTGTTTCCATCATGGGATTGATGATGCTGGCAGCATCTATCGGCACCGAGATTGAAGTTGAAGCAACCGGACCGGATGCCAAAAAGGCGATAGAAGCCCTGAACGAACTGGTCGATGACAAGTTCGACGAAGAATAATCAAGGCGCTTAGCGCGCTGACTGATCGCTTTCGGGAAACAACAAGAATAGGTCCTGACCCCAGGTTTGCAAGTTCCTCCAAAAACAATGACCACATCAGATGAAGATTCCGCGGGCGTTCGCCGGGTGATAACCGGGTTGGGCGCATCGGGCGGGATTGTGATTGGTCGGGCTTTTGTGATGGACCGGCAATATATCCAGATCAGCCGCAAACCCATTGCCGAGGACGCGGTTGGTGCCGAAACCAAGCGTCTGCATGACGGTGTTGCCGAAAGTATTGACCAACTCAGACGTCTGAAATCCCAATCATCAACAGCCGACAGTGCCGCATCCGAGGAGCTTGGCTTCCTTTTGGATGCCTATATCCACATGCTGACCCAATCGCGGTTGGTGCGCGGCGCCGAAGATTTGATTGTAACGCGCAAACTCAATGCGGTGCATGCGGTAAGCGACGTGATTGACGCCATTGCCGAGCAGTTTTCCGGCATGGATGATCGTTATATTGCCGCACGTGCGACCGATATCCGCGAGGTTGGTTTGCGCCTGATGCGCTGTTTGATGGGGGAAACCGACCGGGTTGTCGATAAGGCCCCCAAGGGTGCGATCCTGATTGCCGAAGATGTCAGTCCGGCCGATATGGCCCGGTTCCAGCCGGGACAGCTAACGGCATTTGTTACCGCCCTTGGCGGGGCAGAAGGCCATACTGCGATTATGGCAAGATCGCTTGGCATTCCGGCAGTTCTGGGGGCTGCGGATATTATTCGCGGCGTTGCAGGTGGCGATCAGATCATTGTTGATGGTGGTCGCGGTGAAGTCATCCTGTCGCCGACTGACGCCGATATTGCCCATTACACCCAGCGCCGCGCAGATTGGCTGGCGGCACGCGATAAACTGGCAAGTTTGCGCGATGTGCCATCGGCCACGCGCGACGGGGTCGATATTGACCTTCATGCCAATATTGAATTGCCGATCGAGCTTTCAGCCGCCCTTGAAAACGGTGCCGGTGGTATAGGTCTTTTGCGCAGTGAATTCATGTTTATGAACAAGGATTACCTGCCCGATGAAGACGAACAATATGGTGAGCTTGCCGACATCGTAAAACGGATGGGCGGCAAACCCGTGACCATTCGTACCCTTGATATCGGCGGGGAAAAGCTTGCCGTTGCCTTGCAGGCGGATATGGGGACCGGACCAAACCCGGCCCTGGGCCTGCGTGGTGTTCGGTTGTCCTTGCGCAAACCGGAATTGCTTGAAGCCCAGTTCGGGGCGATTTTGCGGGCATCCTTACATGGGCCGGTCCGGGTTTTGATCCCGATGGTGGTTGGCGTTCACGAAATGACCCGTGCGCGGCATATCTATGAGGCGGTGGCAAAACGGTTGCGCAAAGAAGGCCATGCCATTCCCGAAACATTGCCCCCCCTTGGCGCGATGATCGAAATTCCGGCGGCAGCCATTGCGATAGATACCCTTGCGCGGGAATGTGATTTCTTTGCGATCGGGACCAATGATCTGACCCAATACACATTGGCGATTGACCGGACAGATGATCAGGTGGCGGGGCTTTATGATCCGTTGCATCCCGCTGTTTTGCGGTTGATCCGCGATGTTATCCGGGTGGCGGGCGAGCGTGGCATACCCGTCAGTGTTTGCGGCGAGATGGCCGGTGATCCGCGCTATGTGCCGCTATTCATCGGATTTGGCCTGCGCAATTTGTCGATGTCGCCGGTTAATCTGTTGTTGGTCAAGCAACGGCTGCGCCGACTTGATACCCGTAATTCCGAACATCAGGCCAACCGGGTGATGGAGCAATGGGATTCCGCACGGATCGCCATGATGCTTGACGATTTCAACGACCTTGCCTGACGGGTCTTGCCGCAAGCGGCAATCATCCCGACATAAAGCATGCTGAATTTAATGGACAGCCTTTGTCCCGAATTTTTCTCTGACCTTCGTTGCGGGTGATATCCGCGTGGAAACCTTTGGGAATTCAAAGCTATCAGGCTTTGGAGCGTGATTTGAAATGCCCGCTTGGCAAAATTGCGCAAGAAAAGACTTGAAATCCATATAAAGAAATCTTTATATGTGTCCCATCGCGGTCAGACGCATGACCGCAACAGAATTTATCGGCGTATCGGCAAGGCAGATGTCTTTGGCGGATGCGCCATTCCTGTTTGATTGGAGACGACATGTCGAACTTTACCGATTGCAAGGTCGCTGACATCTCGCTGGCCGCTTGGGGCCGCAAGGAAATCGCGATTGCCGAAACCGAAATGCCGGGCCTGATGGCGCTGCGCGAAGAATACGGCGCAGCCCAGCCGCTTGCTGGTGCGCGTATCGTTGGTTGCCTGCATATGACCATTCAGACCGCAGTTCTGATTGAAACATTGACGGCACTTGGTGCGGAAGTTCGTTGGTCTTCATGCAACATCTTCTCGACTCAGGATCAGGCTGCTGCGGCGATGGCTGCTGCTGAAATTCCTGTTTTCGCTTGGAAAGGCGAGACCGAGGAAGAATTCTGGTGGTGCATCGAGCAGACCATTACCGGCCCGAACGGCTGGAAGCCGAACCTTATTCTTGATGATGGCGGCGACGTTACCCAGCTGATCCACGAAAAATACCCGGAACTTCTTGAAGACATCAAAGGTCTGTCGGAAGAAACCACGACCGGTGTGCATCGCCTGTATGAAATGGCGAAAAAAGGCACCCTTAAGGTTCCGGCGATCAACGTCAATGACTCGGTCACCAAGTCGAAATTCGACAACCTGTATGGTTGCCGTGAATCACTGGTTGACGGCATCAAACGCGCAACCGACGTAATGGTTGCCGGTAAAATCGGTGTTGTTGCCGGTTTTGGTGATGTTGGCAAAGGTTCGGCTGCATCGCTTCGCAGTCAGGGTGCCCGCGTTCTGGTAACCGAAATCGATCCGATCTGCGCATTGCAGGCCGCGATGGAAGGTTACGAAGTCACCACCATGGAAGACGCAGCACCGGTTGGCGATATCTTTGTAACCACCACGGGCAACATCGACATCATCACGCTTGACCATATGCGTGCGATGAAAGACCGCGCCATTGTGTGCAACATCGGTCACTTTGATTCCGAAATTCAGATCGGTTCGCTTAAGAACTTCAAATGGGACAATGTTAAGCCGCAGGTCGACGAAGTCGAATTCCCGGATGGCAAACGTCTGATCGTTCTGGCCGAAGGTCGTCTGGTGAACCTTGGTTGCGCAACCGGTCACCCGAGCTTTGTGATGTCAGCTTCCTTCACCAACCAGGTGCTGGCACAGATCGAACTTTGGAAAAACTTCGCCAACTACAAAAACGAAGTTTATGTCCTGCCGAAACACCTTGATGAAAAAGTTGCAGCCCTGCACCTTGACCGTCTTGGTGTGAAACTGACCAAGCTGTCGAAAGAACAGGCTGATTACATCAGCGTCCCGCAGGCTGGTCCGTTCAAACCGGATCATTATCGCTACTAATCGACAATCATCGATTTTCATCAAAGCCGGCCCGATTAAACGGGCCGGCTTTTTTGTGTTCAGAGATTGGCAATTGCTGGTAAAACGGATCGCCATCCCCAACCGGACCAAAACAAATGCCCCAAATTGAAATCGAATATTCCGCCAAACTTCCGATCCGTGATGAATTGTCCAAGCTTGCAGTCGATCTGCATTATGTCATCGCCCGGCAGGCCGATGCCGAACTGGCATCGTTCAAAACCCGCATTTCGCCGTTGGAAAATGTTGTGATTGCCGATGGGGATGACAAAAATGCCATGGTGCATCTTGATATTCGATTGTTATCGGGCCGCGGTGATGCGGTGAAATTTGCGACAGGCGAGGCTGCCCTTGCGGTGCTACGCGATCGGTTGGAATGGCTTGTCGGGGACTATGCTGTGCAGTTCACGGTCGAGGTTCATGACCTTGATCGGGCCAATTACCATAAGCATGTGACGGATGCTTCTTCGTAACTGCGACGGATGGACGTTCGTTACATCAAAAGGGCTTCGTGGATCGGATGATCCGGGCCGTAACGGTCATTCAGCAGTTTGATCAATTCGCGTGAGAAACCTTTGCCCGCATCCAGAAGAGATCGTAATTCGGCATCGTTGCGATCATGGGGACCGACACCTTCAAGCCGTTTGCGCACATCCGGATCGGATAATTCACGCAAGAAACGATCATAAAGTTCCAGTGCAGGCAGGCTTTTTTCACCAAACACAGTTTGTAATCGTGTTATGGGAGGCAGCTGTAAAAGTTCCGATAATTGTTCGCGTTTACCAGCATAATCGTGGCCCGCGGTTTCTGCAGCCGCGATAATGCCGCCAAAATAAAGCATCTTCCGCGAAAACACGAGTTTCAGACGGCGCGGTGCCCAAGCCTTGCTGGCGTCGCCTTCGCGGGTTTTGATTTCAAAATCGACACTAATGGTGCGGTAATAGCGGATCACGTCATTGACCAGGAACCGTGCGATTGATTCACGGGTGACGGATGTTGTGACGTAATTGGCAATCAGATCGTCAAAGAATTTGCGTTTACCCGCCTCGTTATAAAGCCATTCACATTCAAGCAAGAACAGCAACCGGCGGGTTGTGATGGAATTGGTATCGCCATCAAGCCCGATGCGGTTCACCAGTTCTTCGGCGGTGACATAGGATGAAAACGGGCCGTTTTCGGCAGGTTTCTTTGTCACCATCTTGCCAAGGATTTCGGCGACTTGTTGGTGTGGTGCCTGCCTGCGTTCGGCTTCGCGCCCGATGATGAAGTAATCAAGATCGGACTGATCGGATGCTTCGTGACGGCCATAAGACCCGGTGACCACCACACAAAACGTATCGCCGCTCAGGCGTTTACCCAATGCATCACGCATCTCGGCCAGACGGGCGGCCGAGTATTGCTGATTGATGGCGATGGTTTTCGGTAACAAGATGGATCAGTCCTTTGGCGCGACTCGTTGATCATCAAGTATCTGCCTATAGGGTAAAGATTAATACCGCGTTTATCTGATATGGGTGATCGCCAATGCGAAGCAATTGACCAGCGTTTGAGCGGGGCATAGTTTGGTCTGGTTATCCGGCCCCGGATTACATGCCCCACATTTCATCGAAAGCAATCTTTATGGATATTGCCAATTTACCGTTCGGGACGACGGACTGGTCCGCAATTGAGCCAACCGAACATCGTGGCGAAACCGGGATGGCCACCTGGCGGACACAACAGTTTGGTCCGATCCGGGTCCGGATGGTGACATATTCACCGGGTTATCTTGCCGATCACTGGTGCAGTAAGGGCCATATCCTGTTTTGCCTTGAAGGCGAATTGGAGACCGAGCTTGAGGATGGCCGGACGTATGCGCTGCGCTCAGGGATGAGTTATCAAGTGGCAGACAATGCCGAAGCCCATCGTTCATCGACGAAAGCCGGGGCGACGCTGTTTGTCGTGGATTAAGGATCAGCCCTAGTCAAACAGACTTGCCGCAGCCGCCTGTTGGGCCGGGTCGGTCAGGCTGCCGACACGGCGCAGGAACGAATTTTTTTCTTCGTAATAGCGTTTTGACAGGTCGGCAAAACAGCGGACTTCGACATCTTTGTTGATGTGAAACTCGCGTCTGGGCACCTTGGCTTCGTTCAGATCAAGGGTGCTGGCCGATGCGCTGATATGGGTGTCGACGGCATCGGCAACGCCGTCCAGCTCAATGCGGTTTTTGAGGCTGTGGAGGAATTTCTTGAAGGCCGGATGGCTGTTCAAGAACGCCTTTTCGGTTAGCAGGAAATCATCGGCGGCAAAGTCCGGGGCATTTTTGACAACGAATTCGCGGCACAGATGGTCGGTGGCAAAGCACATCGGACCAAAGATGAAATTGCGATAGATGTCTTCTTTCAACTGCCAGAACTTATCGAGCCGTTTGAGCGAGTCGGCATCAAGCTTTACCGCAGCTTCAAGCAACAGACGCGGGTGACAATGAACATGGTTGGGATGGACATATGTCTTGGTGCGGCTGATGCCCTCTAGCGTGTCGATATTGACCGGGCCGGAAAACAGGCTGGCATGCGGATGGGTCGATTTTTTTGACAGAAGTGCAATCACTTCATCAGGGTCAACATCATGTTTGACCAAAAGATGATTAACCGACAGATCAAGCTGGACTTCGCCGGTGATGATCTGATTGGTCAGTTGATGGTGATTGCGGTTAAACCGTCGGGCAAATTCCGGTTCCAGCGTATGGGAAAAAGGCCCGTGACCGATATCGTGCAAAAGGGCTGCAGCACCAAGCAAATCGCAATCGGCATCCGATAACCCCATCAGGCGGCAATAGCGCTGTGAAAGCAAGGCAACGCCGATGGTGTGATCATAACGCGAATGACGGATATTGGCGGGCTTGCCATTGGGATGGAACAGATAGTCGATCGCGCCAAGGAACGATATTTCACGCAGGCGTTCAAACGCATGCGAGGCAATCAGCTTTTTATGCAGCGGACGGTCAAAGGCGGATGCGATCTGGGCGCGTTTGAAATGGTAGTTATATTGCGGGACATCGCGAAACAGCAGTTCCCATTCGGCGATATCAGCGGCATTGAAATTGGTATCAAACAGATCGCCGATTTCAGGTGATTCGTTCTGGGCGGCCTTGAGCGCGGCAGACTCCTTTTGCGGCGCGGCGGGCTTGGTCGCTGCGCGGGGGGCAAAAAGATCTAGCTGCGGTTTGGGGCTCATCTTCGGACAGGTACGCTGTATCGGTTGTTAATGACAGAACCGCAGGCATAGCCCGATTCAAGGGCTGTGTCATCGCGGTTTTTCCACAGGCGTGCCCCGTGAAACGCGGCTTTAGACAAGGCTGTTGCCGAGATGATGCGAAACGGTGGTAAAAGCGCACCGTTTTCACCATAATAATAGCTCATAAACACAAACGGTTAACAACACGTGACACGGCGCACATCCGAGCAAGCTTCAAAGCAGGGTAAGGGAAAGAAACAGGTGGGGGCATTTTTGTCCAAATTGCCCAAAATTCGGCTGTCCGCGTTCCTCCAGGGCAGCGTTGCGACCTGTGCCACGTTGATTCTTGGTACCAGCTTGCATGCACAGGAAAAGTTTCGCGTTAATCAGGCGCCCGAGGCAACCGGACCTGATGGCATTGGTGCGACCATTTTTGGAAGTCTGGCCGGGTTAAGTGATCGTGATTGGCTGGTTGTTGGATTGGCCGCGATTGGTGGCGCGGCGATTGCGGGGTGGGTTGGATGGCGATTGTCGTTGCGGATGAAGCGCCATCTTGAGGAAGTCGAAGATCACGAACATGAACTGGCCGGTGAAACCGAACTTTTCACCCATCTTTTGTTTGCCGGTCCTGATCCGGTTTATTATTGGAGCCAGAAGGGCTTTGCCGAGGGGGCGAGCCCGTCTTTGCGGCGCGCCTTTCAATTGGGCAATGATGGACGTTTTCCTGATCTTCTTGATCTTTTGCGCGATGACGATGCCAAGGCGCTTCAAGACCGCGTGCGCAACCTTAAATCCGGCCATGACCGGTTTGAATTGTGGATTACCACCCTTGATGAACGCAAATTCCATGTGACCGGCATGGTGGCGCGCAAGGATCGTTCCGCAGCGGTTCTCGCCCATGCATTATGGTTCCGCGATGAAACCCGCCATACCCGAGAACGCGAAAGCCAGTTTGGTGATTTTCAGGCTTTAAAGCATGAAGTGTCCGGGCTTCGGGCGTTACTTGATAGTCTGCCTTTCCCGGTATGGCGCCGTGATGGTGAATTGCGCCTGATTGATTGTAATGCGGCCTATGCCGATGCGGTGGAACAGGACAGCATCGAAGATGCCCTTGCCAGCCAATCGGAAATCGGGGCGGGGATAATCCCCGATCAGGGTCGGTCCCTGGCGGCATCCGTGCAGCGCAACGGGGAACGGTTGACGCGCGATTATCATGTGGTCATTCGTGGTGATCGCAAGTTAATGCGCATTACCGAGATGCCATCGCGTCAGATTGACGGGGCCGACGGGCTGTTCGGGTTTGCCATTGATTGCACACCGGTCGAAGAATTGCAGTCCGATCTGTCGCGCCATATTCGCGCCCATGCCGAGGTTCTTGAAAACCTTGGCACGGCGATTGCGATTTATGGTGGGGATAAGGGGCTTATTTTCTTTAACACCGCCTTCACCAAGCTTTGGGATCTTGATGACGAATGGCTGTGGACCGAACCGGCACATGATGATGTGTTGCGGCGGTTGCGCGATGAACGCAAATTGCCCGAGGTCACCGATTTTGCCCAATTCCGCAATACAGAAAATCAGCGTTTTACCGATCTTCTGAAATCTGAAGAAGATTTGATGCATCTGCCCAATGGCATGACATTGCGGCGCTTTATCTCGCCGCATCCGTTTGGCGGGTTGATGTTTGTTTATGAAGACGTCACCGACAAGCTTGTGCTTGAAAGTTCCTATAACACCCTGATTGCCGTGCAGCGTGAGACGCTTGAAAGCCTGCATGAGGCGGTTGGCGTGATCAGTGGCGATGGGCGTTTGCGGCTTTATAATCATGGGTTTGCCGATCTGTGGGGGCTTGATGCGGCCTTCCTTGATGCCGCACCGCATTTGGCGGAAGTGGTTGAAAAATCCAAGGATTATTGGCGCGACCGGGAAGACTGGGACAAGTTCAAAAGCCGGATGGTGGCGCGTATCACCAATCATGAGCCGATGAATGGCCGGTTGGAGCGATCTGATAACACCATCATTGATTTTGCCATTGTGCCACTGCCCGATGGGGCGGTGATGATGTCTTATATTGATGTGACCGATACGATCCGGGTTGAACGCGCCCTTCGTGAACGCAATGAAGCATTGCGCACCGCCGATCAAATGAAGTCGGATTTTATTTCGACTGTGTCGCGTGAACTGACCAAGCCGCTTGATCATATCAATGGTGAGTCTGATCGATTGATCCCGCATCTGACTGGCAATGTTGCGCGCTCGGTCGAAACCATCCGGGCAGAAGCACAAAGCATGCTGGCCCTTGTTGACGATATGCGCGATCTTGCCACCCTTGGATCAGGGCAGGTCGCCCTTGAGCTTGATACGGTTGATCCACGGCGGTTGTTAAGATCGCTTGAAGCATTGACCCGTGCACGTCTGGCCGAATTGAATGTGTCGCTGCGGCTTTATTGTTCGCGCAATATTGGCTGGATGGTGGCGGACGAGCGCCGCCTGAAACAGGCCTTGTTCATTCTTGTGACCAATGTTTTGCGCACAGCACCGGAAGGCAGCGAGGTTTCTGTTGTTGCCAGAAGGCGGGGTGAGAATATCGAAATTTCCATCTCGCTTTCAGATGAAGCCCCGCAACCGATGTTGTTTGAAGGATTGCGCGATGGCGAATCCCCATCGGCACGCCGTGCCCTTGGCATGGCGATGGTGCGTGCCGTGGTCGAAATCCATGGCGGGCGGGTCAAGATCAGCCGCGATGGCCGCGAGATTACCTGCATCCTGCCTGCGGGCGAAGAAAGCGATCTGTAAGAAGCATCCCGAGACGTCTGAACACGAAAAAGGCGCCAATTGCGGCGCCTTTTGTTTTGATTGGCTATGTAAGACGCGTTTTTAGACGGTAAAGGGCACGTCTTTGCCCGCGACAAAGGCATCAATGTTATCAAGAGCGCGAAAACCCATGGCATTGCGGGATTCAACTGTTGCCGAGCCGAGATGCGGCAACAAGAACGTGTTGGTAAGGTCCCGGTAATCCGGTTCGATATTGGGTTCACCGGCAAAAACATCGAGGCCCGCTGCGGTCAGGCGACCTGATTTAAGGGCGGCAATCAGATCGGTGTCATTGACCACATCGCCGCGTGCGGTGTTTACAATGATCGCGCCTTTGGGCAGCTTGGAAATGAAGTCGCTATTGACCATGCCGCGCGTTTCCGGGGTTGATGGGCAATGAAGCGACAGGAAATCACAGTGGGGCAGTAGGCCGTCGATGCTGTCATGGTAGGTCGCCCCAAGTTCCTGATCGGCGGGCAACTGACGGCGGTTGTAGTAATGGATATCCATATCAAACCCGCGCGCGCGTTTGGCAACCGCCTGACCAATCCGGCCCATGCCGATAATGCCCAGTTTTTTGCCGGTAACCTGTGTGCCCATCAGATGGGTGGGCCGCCAGCTTGACCATGTGGCGTTGCGGACTTCGGCCTCGCCTTCGCTGGCGCGGCGTGCGGCACCTAGGATCAAAAGCCATGCGATATCGGCCGTCGCATCTGTTAAAACACCCGGCGTGTTACCAATGATAACGCCCTTTTTCCTGGCCGCAGCCAGATCAATATGATCTGTCCCGACCGAGAAGGTGGCAACTATTTTGACACTGTCGGGCAATTCTTCAAAGAAGGTCGCATCAATCGGATCACCAACCGAGACAAGGGCGGCATCCGCGCCATGGCACAGGGTCAGGATTTCATTGCGCGACAGCGGATCGTCACCTTCCTGGGTTTTGATATCATAGCTTTGGGCAGCGCGTTTCGCGACGGCATCTGGTAGTCGGCGGGTCACGACAAGGACAGGTTTCATGATGTGTTTCTCCCTGATAAGGATGCGTTTTTTATGGTTTCTAGGCTTAGAAAAGCTGGCCGATTGCGAGACGGATACCAATTGATGTGATCACCATGGATAGCAGGAAATCGGCCATGACAATGGCACTTGCCGTTGGCAGCGGTACAGAAAGGGTCAGCCGCGCAATATAGACGCCGTAAACCAGCATCGCGATGACGGCGACCATAACAAATCCGCCCGCCCCAAGGGATGGAAACAGAACCCCGAATGTGAGGGCAACCAGATAGACAGCCATTTGCAGAACGCTTGACCAGTTATAGACCGTGATAAAATTGATATAGCGTTCGGCGCGGCCCAGCATGGGCAGGATGTGAAGCATCACAAGGGGAAAGGCGACCCATTTGATGACATACGCAATCACCTCGACCGTCATATAGCGCCCGACCGGGAAGTCTTGCGGTGCCTCGCCCAGATCATGCCAGCGCAAGAAGGCGAAGGCCGGAAAAACGATCACGGCGGCAAAGAAGGATCGCCAGAATCCGTTGATCGAAAATTCAAAAAATCCAAGCCCGTTTGCATCGCCACGGGCAATACGCCAGGTGCCGTAAAGGGCGCGCAGGGTTTCGGTTTGTATGCTCATGCGGGGCTGATGTCCGGGCTGTGGGGCAAATACGATTGGGGTTTGACCCATTTTAAACATTCTATTGGGTCCCGAACCTAGCAGGCTGGTCGGTGCCGGGAAACAGCTTATCCTTGATTGTCCATCCTTCACAAGACACCCGCAAGGAACGTCTTTCTGTGCATGGCTGAAACAGTCATGTGCGGTCATGGTGTAAAAGAGGTGCAGGATCAGGATGGGTGACAAATCGGACGAATATGCGTTGCGTTTGTCCTATCTTGAACAGACAGATGCCGATTCTTTGGCGGTGGCGCGGCTGTATCTGGAAATGGCCAGCAATCAGCATTACAGCGAACGCGACTATGCGCTGAGCCTGTTTGACAAGGCCGATGCGCTGTTTGCCCTTCATCTGCCAACGGCACGCGATGCGGCGGTGGCGGGATTGGCACTTAGCCTGAACAATCGGGCAGCCCTTGAGATTGAAGCACAAGAATGGGATTGGGCGATTGATGCAGCCAGTCAGGCGGTGTCATTGCGCCAGGACAGGTTGCGTAACTGTGTCGGGCGCAAGGATGATACCGAACGGCTTGATCTTGGATATTCTCTTGCGGCCTTGGTCCTGGCCACCCGGGGAGCCGGGAAATATGACCTTGCCTGTGCGGCGGCCAGCGATGGGATCAAAGTGCTGGGCAAGTTTGCCGGGATGGGCAATCAGGAAGCATTTGTTTTGCTGACCAAGCTGATTTGTATTTATGCCGATCTTTGTAGCGAAACCGATCAGTTGCCAGATGCGAGTTTGTTGCTGCCTTTGGCCAAGGCGTTTTACAGCACGCGTTCAAACGGGAAATCGTAAAACGGCTATAAAACAGTGTGCTTTATAGCCGTTTTAAACAATGGGCATGTGGTTTAGCGGGTGCTGTCGACGGACCAGGTCAGGGTCACTTCGCTCTTGGCGGGAACGTCGATTTCCCATGTGATCAGGCCAGGTTGCGGGCGTTCATGTTTATGACTTTCCGACGTTACCGACCAATCACTTGGTACATTTTCTCGGATGGTGATGGTTTCCGCGCGTGAACTGGTGTTTTCAACCGTCCATTTCAAATCGGCACTGACGTCATCGGGAAGGTTTGGCCGGGCTTTGCGCGAGAAAGACGTCACTTCGCGGATGCCAGACATCTCGCTGGCTTTGCCGAGGCGTAATGTTGCATCCCGTCCGACCGGGGTCAGAGAAAGATTGTCTTCGGCAAGGAAGCCGGTGTTACCATCTGGTGTTTGGGCAAAAATGCGAACGATGCCATCGGGCCAGGGGCTTTTGCTATCTTTGCCACCGTCATTGGTGATTTTGATTTCCAGATCCGGGCGAACAAAATCAGGTTCGCCACTTGCATTCATGCCATAGGGATTGCTGAGCCCGTTAAAGATCAAATGGCGGGTAACAGGCAATGTTTGCGCATCAATCAATGGCAGAATGACCGTATCGCCATCCTTCATGCTCAGGCCGTCAAACGGGCCATAGACATGCAGGTTTTCGAAATTTGCCCGATCTGGTCCGCTGGCGGCCGACCCTGCAGAATCGGCCATTGCCGACATCATCATTTCAGTGCGCGCAGCCTTGACCATGGGGGCGTTCTGCACGCGGTTTTGGTCCCCTGCGATCAGACGCAATTGTGCGCCGTCATATGCACTGCCGGAATGATTGGTGATCCGCGCAATGGCGGAAAGATTCAATTTATTTTCAACGCTGTCGTAAGCGGCAAGATAAGATGTGCTCCAATCAATTCCGCCGAACAAATATGCCATGGAGATATGATCAAGCGGGGTGCCGGTTGCGATGTCCGCATCAATGAAGGGCATCGCGCTGAAACCTTCGGGAAGGTCGGAAATAATGATCTGATCGACCGGTACCTGTTCAATCCCGGCACCGGTTTGAACCAAGGCAAAGTGGGTCAAGGCGATAAGTGTACCTTCAATCAGGTCATTATCATCGCGCCGGATGGTAACCGTTTTACCAATCTGGTCTTGCAGCAAAGCTTCCAGTGCGTTGTAGCCATTGGCCCGGTTGCGCAAGGATGACCATACGAGATCGCTTTCCCTGGCCGTGCCAATCAGAAGCGAATCGTCAATCAGGGTACTTGGCAGTCCGGCAATGCGAAGCGTGCTTTGGCCGTCTGGAATGGCAATATTGCGTTGCTCGGCGATCATGGCGAGATTGCCGGGATAGACGGTTAATTGCAGCTTGCTGCGGGCATCCGCCGAGAGCGGGATGACAGGATTGGCATTGTTGCGGTCTTCAACCGAACTTTGCGCAACGGCAGTTTCAATATCCGGTCCAAAAAATACCGCTGTTCCCAACAGTGCTGCCAGTGCAAAACGGTTTCGCAATGCTGCAGTCATGCCCGATCCCTTATTTGGTTTTCAAAATACGCTGATGCTACTCTCACGCGAAAAAGTGGCAGGATCAAGGACGTAGCAGGACGATTTCAAGGGAGGAAGGATTGCGCGGCAAATCGCGCATAAATGCAGCAAACCTGGACCGGAAGGGATCCACATTTTTTGCTTTGCCAGTCTCGCGGCGAATAGCTGAAGAGTGACCCTAGCTTACGACGTGATGGTAGGAATAGCCACCAGCTTCGGGCAGATGATGCTGATAGGCCGACTGACGGGCGGTATCGATAATGATCGGCGCACGTAGATTGACCGACATAATGACATCGCCATCATCTGGTTTATGCAATGTGACAATCAACAGAACCGCGCCATCATTCTTTCCGATACCATGAATGTTAAAGGCTTGTTCAAGATGTTCCGGATTGATCGTATCGCTTTCAAGATTGTAGGGGGCAACGATAAAGGCCAGTTCCGGCTCGGTCAGGCATTGCATCAGGATGAAGGCGCTTTGATCTTCGCTGGGGAAGCTGGCAAGGGCAAAGACATTGTGATCAGGAAAGCCTTTAAGCCCTGCGGGGAAATAGATCGCCTTGTCCCAGGCAAATTCACGTTCGCCAAACAAGGTAGATAACTTTACGGCGGTCGGGACGGTACCCGCGGCCGGTGGGTTTGAGTCTGACGTCGTTACCATCGCTTCCTCCTGTTAGCTCTCATGTTAGAGCGTAGTAGCAATTATGGAAAGCATTTTGGATTGGTATGCCCAAATTTCAAGGGTTTGTCAGACTGGTTCGGGTTTTATAACCGGTTTTGTGTCTCTTTATGGAACAGGACCGCAACCGGCTCGCTAAACCCTTTGACTTGAATGGTTTGCGTTTGCGCATATCGTGCCAACAATATCGCCGCACCTACCGGCGTTTCGAGATGCATTTTCTGGGCAAATTGTCCGCTCATGACGGTATCGCTATCAAGTTCGCGGGTGGCTTGTTCAAGGCGGGCTGCCAGATTGACACTTGCGCCAATGACCGCAGATGTCACCGCCTCGCGTTGGCCGATGTCACCGACAACGGCGGGGCCAAAATTCAACCCAACCCCGATTTGAAGCGGCCTATCCCCATCGGCCGGATCACGTTCCTGCCATTCGGCGACATGGGCAATGATTGCCTGTGCTGCGCAAAAGGCATTTGCCGCAGGTCGGTCAAGATCGTCAAAGGCAGCAAAACTGGCCATGACCGCATCACCGATATATTTCTCGACAATCCCGCCATAAGCACCGATTTGCGATGTTGCAATTTGGTGGAAATGATTGAGAAAGCGCATGACTTCCTGAGGATCACGTTTTTCGGCAAAACGCGAAAAGCCGATGATATCAGCAAATAAAATGACGCATTCGCGCCGTTCGCCAACCCGGATCGGTTCATCACGATCGGCAAGTTGATCGGCAAGGACGGTGGGGAAATAGCGTGCCAGATTGCCATGCGCACGTTCGGCGGCGGCAAATTGATTGATCAGAACACGTAGTCGCGACACCATCACGGCACAGGCAAGTGTGAAGACAATGACGATGACGACCTGTTCGGCCAATGCCGAGATATCGACAAATTCGGGCAGGTTATAGGTATCGATCGATTCTTGCTGGGTCGGGTTCCACTCATCACCAAAATGTTGCGAGACAATCACACCCGGTCGGGTCATCAGCCACCAGATTGCCCCGCACCATGCAGTAAACAGCCAAAAGCCAAACCACAAGATCAGGCGCGGTGAAAACGTCATGATCACAAGGGCCATCATGATCATGGAAAACACAACGCCGCGGTCACGCACGACAAAACCATAAAGCCATGCCGGATGATCGATCAGGGGATTAAGCGGATCAGGAACGACGGAGACATAGACAATCAATCCGGCATCAATCACAGCAAGGAGATAGATCATCCAGTAGGATTTTTTACCGCGCATCGCGACAAACAGCTGGATGAAAACACCGGGAATGAACCAGCCAAGGACTTCCAAAAGCGTATAAAGCTTGCCCGTCGGGGAATCCGGTTTGCTAAACAGCAACAGGATGAAGGCCAACATGCATATGCGTAAAAACGCAACGACGATCAGCCCACGCTTTTCTTCGCGCGCGACAAGGCGGTCAAATAATGAATCCGAAGGTTCAGTTTTTGATGGCATCAGCAAGAAGTTGTTTGAGCCCGTCGCTATTTTTGATGACCAGACGACCGTCACGACGCGTGATCATGTCCTGTTTTTCAAGTTCACGCAGTTTCTTGTTTACCGCTTCGCGGGTCACGCCAAGCATCAAGCCAAGTTCCTGCTGTGACAGGGGAAGTGCGATACGAATGCCTTCGGGATCCGGTCCACCATGACGTTCGGCAAGCCATAGAATGCGTTTGATCAAACGTGCAGTCAGATCAAGGAAGTTGGCATCTTCCAAAAGATCACTGACCCAACGCAGGCGACGGCACAAAAGGGCGGTGATGTGACGGCGCAGCGGTGCTTCGCGGTCAAAGATTTCAAAGAAATCATCGCGTGAAATAAACAGGGTCCGGGTCGGACCAACGGCACGCGCGGTTGCGGTGCGCGGTTCGCCATCAAGCAGGGCAATTTCGCCAAACACAGCACCCGGTGCCAGAACATTCAGCACGATTTCCTTGCCGGTTTCAGAAACGGACGAAATGCGGATTTTGCCCGCCTCTACCGCATAGAGCCCGTCGGCAGCCGCACCTTTTTCAAACAGCAATTGACCATCTTCAAACCGACGCACGGTTGCCTGATTTGATAGCTGTTCAAGCAGTTCGGGATCGAGATCCTCAAACAGGAAGCTGCCTGCTAAAATGCGCGACGCGATTTTTGCGAGCTGTGGGGATGTTGGGCCGTTGACACTGTTCACGGGATTCACTTTGGAAATAGCGTTATTTCAAGGGTCGAATCGATAAATTTCACAGTTAAAGTAGCACAAATAACCAGATTTACAGCAAGCTGTTTTCGCATCCTCGGTTATCGCGGCTAGATGCAACCGATCTGGTACTTATTATGGGATTCTCGCATTCTACACGGCGTTCTAGGGATCGCATCTGATGGGACGCGTACCAATGTTCATTTTGTGAATTGATCGAACTTTACGACCTGTTTTGGGTTTTTGAGGCGCAAAAACAGATGGTGCGCATTTTGGTTGGTGGTCAAATGGCGCATAAACTGCTGATTTCCCCAAAAATATAGAATGTTTGACAAAATCTCCTATGTTTTTTAAATTATCCTAATTCCGGGCACAGACTGCTCAAGAACAAGAGTGCTTCATGCAACCACGGTCTGCGGAATTCGTTCAATCGGGAGGAAGTAATGAAGATGATTTCTAAAGGCGCCTTGTTCGGTGCCGTTTCTATCGCTGCTGCATCGTTTGGTTTTTCCGCGCATGCTGCTGATGTGACCTTGAACTTTGCTCATGTTGATCCGGCAGAGTGGACCACCTCGAAAAAAGGTGCAGCATCGCAGGTCTTTAAAAATATTGTCGAAGCAGAATCGGCCGGCCGTATTGAGGTCGCCCTTTTCCCGGCTGGCTCGCTGGGTGGGGAAACTGATCTGCTTCAGAATACCCAGGACGGAACCCTGGCCATGTCCATGGTTTCAGGTCCGTTTTCGAAAGTCTGCCCTGAGGCAGCTGTTCTTGATATCCCGTATGTTTTCCCGAATGCCAACGTCGCGTGGAGCGTTCTGGACGGTGATTTCGGTAAAGAACTTGCCGCACATTGTCAGGAAAAAACCGGCCTGCGTACGCTGGCTTATGGTGAAACCGGTTTCCGTAATTTCACCAACTCCAAACGCGCTGTTGCCGAACCAAAAGACATGGAAGGTCTGAAAATCCGTGTCATGACCGTTCCGCTTTTCGTGGAAATGGTCAAAGCGCTTGGTGGCGATCCGACCCCGATTCCTTGGCCGGAAGTTCCGACCGCCCTTACCACAGGTACGGTCGATGGTCAGGAAAACCCGATCAGTGTGATCTATGCCAACAAATTTTATGAAATGCAGAAATACCTGACCCTTGATCGTCACGTATATGGCACCGATTTCATCGTGATCAACGAGGCCATCTATCAGGATCTTTCGGATGCTGATCAGGCGCTTCTGCGCCGCGCAGCAGGCATTGCTTCGAATGTCGGCCGTGCCATTCAGCAGTTCAATTCTGCAGAAGGCGTTGCCAAGCTGGCAGAGGAAGGCATGGAAGTCACCACGCCGACCGCCGAACAGCTTAAGGCCTTCCGCGACGCTGCACAGCCAGCTGTCATCAACTGGCTTTCCGGTCAGATTGATGCCGAGTGGATTGAAAAACTGCAGGCAGCCGTATCGAAAGCTGAAGCTTCGATGTAATCGGCATTGGCAGGCCGGGTGCTCCTCCTTGCATCTGGCCTGCTCTTTTTCCCGCCACCGTGCTTGTCAAAGCACTTGAATTTTCCGCGATCCGGGGGAACCCATGCAACGCGCCGAGAATGCTTTTAAGCGTTTGCTCGCCGGACTTTCGGGGCTCAGTATCCTCGTTGTCTTTGGTGTTGTTTTTGCTGGCAGTGTCAGCCGCTATCTCTTTTCTGCCCCGCTGCAATGGAGCGAAGAAGTCGCAAAATACGCGATGATCTATGGCTGCATGTTTGGTGTGGCATATGCCTACCTGCAGGGTACCCAGATTACGTTTAGCATCGTGATTGATACTGTTCCGGCAGCCATGCGCCGCAAGCTTGCCGTGCTGGTTGATGCTGCGACACTGATCCTTGGCGGTGTTCTTGCCTATGCGGGTTGGATTTTTGCGGCAAAGCGCGGCGGCATTGTTGCATCGGGCATCGGCATTCAGATGTATTGGGCCCAGATCGCCATTACAATTGGCGGGGTGTGCCTTGTGATTGCGGCGATCCTGCGGCTTGTTTCCTATTTCAAAACCGATCCGAGCGAGGGTGAAGCATGATTACCGGCGTGACCCTTGTTGTGCTGCTTGCCATTGGCGCACCGGTTGCCTTTGCGATTGCACTTGGCATTGTTGCCTATATCTCGACCGGGACGTTTGGCATTGATCTTTTGCCGCAACGTATTTTTGCCGGGATGGACAGCTTTACCATTTTGGCGATCCCGCTGTTTGTTCTGGCAGGTGAATTGATGAATGCCAGCGGCATTACATCGCGCGTCATCAATCTGGCCAATGCGCTTGTCGGGCATGCAAAGGCCGGTCTGGCACAGGTCAATATCTGGTCATCCGTGATCTTTGCCGGTCTGTCAGGATCGGCTGTTGCCGATACATCGGCCATTGGTCGTATCTTTATTCCATCGATGGAAAAAGAAGGCTATCCGCGTGATTTTGCCGCTGCCTTGACTGCGGCATCGTCGGTTATTGGTCCGATCATTCCGCCCAGCATTCCAGTTATCATCTATGCGCTGATCACCACCAACGTATCGGTGCCTGCCCTGTTCCTTGCCGGGATAGTGCCGGGGGTTTTGTTGGCGATTGCCTTGTCGGTTTATGTGCGGTTCTTTGTGAAGAACTACGCAAAACCGCGTGAACGCATGAATATGGCGGAAAAGCTTAAAGCGGTCTGGAATGGGTTGATCCCGCTATTTATGCCGGTCTTTGTCATTGGATCGATCCTAGCGGGGATCGTGACACCAACAGAGGCCGCAAGCTTTGCGGTATTTTATGCGCTGGTTGTTGGTCTGTTTGTCTTTCGCGAATTAAAACCGGGCGACCTTCCGGGTATTTTTTCCGGTGCGATGCGTGATTCTTCAAGTATCCTGATCATTATGGCAACGGTTGCAGCGGCCAACTGGTTCATGACTTTTGCCGGAATTCCACAGGCGGTCAGCCAATTTGTTCTGGGCTATGTCGACAGCCCGGTCACCTTCCTGCTTTTGATCAATGTGATGCTTCTGGCGGTTGGTCTTGTGCTTGAAGGCATCGCAGCGATGCTGGTTCTGGTTCCAATCCTGCACCCGATTGCAATCAGCCTCGGGATCGACCCGACGCATTTTGGCATCATTGTTATCTTTAACCTGATGATCGGGTTGATTACGCCGCCAATGGGCTTGTGCCTGTTTGTTGCGGATGCGGTTGCCGGTGTCGGGATGGCGCGCATGATCCGGGCAATTATGCCGTTCTTCTTTGTCGAACTGCTGGTGCTTTTGATCATTACGTTTGTTCCGAGCATCGTCACCTTCTTGCCTAACCTGTTTGGATTTTAGGATACCATTCCATGTTGAAACTTGGTCTTATCGGTAAAGGCATTTCACGCAGCCAGTCAGCACGACTGCACGTGTTGCTGGGCCGTATGTGCGGAATGGATGTGACATACGATTATCTCGACAGTGAACAGATCGCTGATTTTGATCTGATCAGACAGCTAACGACATGTTCGGAAACCGGCTATGCCGGGGTCAATGTTACCCATCCTTATAAAACCAGTGCCCGCAAACTGATCACGCCGCGTAAACGCCTGCCAAGTGCGCTTGGTTCGGTGAATACGGTGGTTTTCCGTGAAGATGGTTGGCGGGGTGATAACACTGATTTTGTCGGGTTTATGCGGGGCTACGGCCAGCAATTTGGCGATGCCAAGCCCGGGACTGTTTTACAACTGGGGGCTGGTGGTGTTGGTCTTGCAACGGCCTTTGGCCTGCGTGGGCTTGGTGCGGACAAGATCCTGATTCATGACAAGGATATTGCGCGTGGCGAAGAGCTGGTTGCGACCCTTGTTGCGGCGGATGCCAATGCGGCATTTGTTGGTGAAGATGATCTTTCCGATGCGGTGCGCACTGCAGATGGTTTGATCAATTGCACACCGGTCGGCATGAACCAGTATCCGGGCAGCCCGTTTGATGACAGCCTTCTTGGCGGGCAAAGGTGGGCCTTTGATGCCGTTTACACCCCGGTTGAAACCGCATTCCTGAGATCTGCTGCGAAATCAGGGATTGAAGTCATGACTGGCTTTGAACTCTTCTTCTTTCAGGGTATTGAAGCATTCGAGGTTTTCAGTGCGGCAGAGATTGATGCCGATGCTGCAAGAAAAGAATATTTCAATGCCTATCCCGAGGCATTGACAGGCTAGGGGAACGTCATGAGTAGCAGCAGTACAGTCGCCGAGACAGTCTATAACGAAATTCGCGATGATGTTTTGTATGGCGAATTGCAGCCGGGCTCCAAGCTTAAGCTTGAAGTGCTGCGCGAACGTTATAGCGTTGGCGTCAATACGCTGCGCGAAGTGTTAAACCGCCTTGTCGCATCCGGATTTGTTTTTGTCGAAGGGCAGAAAGGTTTTCGTGTCGTCGAAACATCGTCGTCCAATTTCATGGAATTGACGTCGATGCGGCTTTTGCTGGAACGCGATGGGTTAAGCGCATCAATCAGGCATGGTGATGTGGAATGGGAAGCCCGCGTTGCAGGCGCCCACCACAAACTGGCGGCGACCGAAAAGAAAATGATTGCCGAAAACAGCCGCGAATTGACCGCGCGTTGGAGCCAGTATGACCGTGAATTCCATCAAGCGCTGATTTCGGCATGCGGTTCGGACCTTCATCTCCGCCTTCACCGCGAGATTTTTGATCAGTTCCGACGCTATGTCGTGATCGAATTGAAAACCCATGGATTCCGTGGTCAGGAAATCATCGATGAGCATCGTGAGCTTTGTGAGCTTGCGCTTGCCCGCGATGTTGACAATGCGATTGCAAGATTGACGGACCATATCGAAACATATCGGCATCGTTCACAGGATTGAGCTTCTGACGCGGGCGAATATCGCTTTGTCCAATGCTTCTGGCATTTGGCACGTCGCAGCATCTTTTCCCTGAAGTGCCGGTGATCTATTTTGAACGCCCCGGAGGGATAAAATGCTGACCTCGATTGCCACAGTTTCACTGTCTGGCGACCTTCAGGAAAAACTCGACGCCATCGCCGCTGCTGGCTTTGACGGTGTCGAGATTTTTGAAAACGATCTTTTGTCCTTTGACGGATCACCCGCTGATGTCGGCAAGACGATCCGCGATCTTGGCTTGAAACTTGTGACGTTTCAGCCATTCCGCGATTTCGAAGGCATGCCAGAACCGCAGCGTACCCGCGCGTTTGAACGGGCAGAGCGAAAATTCGATCTGATGGAACAGCTTGGAACCGACCTTTTGATGGTTTGTTCGAACGTTTCCCCACACTCGTTGGGCGGGCTTGATCGAGCGGCCAAGGATTTGGCGGAACTTGGTGATCGCGCGGCAAAACGCGGATTGCGGATTGCGTTCGAGGCCCTGTCCTGGGGCAAGCATATCAGCGACTATCGCGATAGCTGGGAAGTTGTGCGCCGGGCCAATCATCCGAATGTTGGTTTGGTTCTTGATACTTTCCACATCATTGCGCGCAAGGTGCCGCTTGATGCGATTTCATCGATTCCGGGCGACAAGATTTTTCTGGTTCAGGTTGCCGATGCACCGACGTTAGAAATGGATGCGCTTTCCTGGAGCCGCCATTTCCGATGTTTCCCGGGGCAGGGTGATTTCCCGCTTGATGACTTCATGCGCAATCTTGCGATGACCGGATATGACGGACCGCTGTCACTTGAAATTTTCAACGATCAATTCCGGTCCAGCTCCACCAAGAACGTTGCCAAGGATGGTTTACGGTCGTTGATTTATCTCGGCGATGGCATCGACGGTGTCAAAGTTGGCGAAAAGGCAACCGTTCTTCCGCCCAAGGCGCATGCGCAGGATGTCGGCTTTGTCGAGTTTGCGGTTGAAGAAGAAACAGCTGAAAAGCTGGGTAAACTGTTTGCCGGTTTGGGGTTTGAAAAGCGCGGCAGTCACAAATCCAAGGCCGTGACATGGTGGAAGCAGGGTGACATTAACCTTGTGATCAACTGCGACAAGGATGGTTTTGCCCATTCCTATAACATCGTCCATGGGCCGTCGGTTTGTGCGGTGGGGCTGAAGGTCGAAAATGCCAAGGCAACCCTTGATCGTGCGCAATCATTATTGGCTGCACCGTTTAGCCAGGCGGTTGGCGAAGGCGAAATTGAAATGCCGGCCATTCGTGGCGTTGGTGGCAGTCTGGTTTATTTCCTGGACGATCACAGCGAGTTGTCGCGCATTTGGGATGTTGAATTTGATCTGACCAAGAATGCTGATGCGGGGGCAGCCAAGGCCAAGCTTCGGTCGGTCGATCACGTTTCCTATTCGATGCAGTATGAGGAAATGCTGACCTGGCTTTTGTATTTCACGTCGATCTTTGATCTGACCAAGATGCCGACCCTTGATATTCCCGATCCGGGCGGGCTTGTGCAAAGTCAAGTGGTGCAAAGTGGTGCGGTGCGTTTGATCCTGAATGGTTCACAAAGCCCGCATACCCAGCATTCCCAGTTCTTGAACGAGTTTTTCGGCAGTGGGGTTCAGCATCTGGCATTTTCAAGCGATGATATCTTTGCGTCCCTTGATTATTGTGCCGAAAACGGGGTCGAGATCCTGCCGATCCCGGAAAACTATTATGACGATATCGAAGCCCGTTTCGATTTGGCGCCGGAACTGCTTGATCGTTTGCGTGCACGTAATATTCTTTATGATCGCGACGATGAAGGTGAATATTATCAGGCCTATACGCGCACCTTTGCCAACCGTTTCTTCTTTGAACTGGTGGAGCGTCGGGCGTATCGTGGGTTCGGGGCGGCGAATGCACCGATCCGACTGGCATCGCAAACGCGGATGAACCGCCGCGGTGATGCCGCGAAATAGACTGACGACATAAACCAGACGATGTAACCAGACCTTCTAAATACTGGGCTTCAGGGGAAAAAAGAAATGAGTGCGCCGGAAATTCTTGTCATCAATGGTCCGAACCTGAACCTGCTTGGACAGCGTCAGCCGGAAATTTATGGCTATGACACGCTGCAAACCATCGAAGCAAAGTGTGCCGAACTGGCCAAGGATTTGAATGTTACCGTTCGGTTCGGTCAGTCCAACCATGAAGGTGCGATCATTGATCTGATCCATGAAGCCCGCGAAAAGTCTGCGGCGATCATTATCAATGCCGGTGCTTATACCCATACATCAGCTGCGATCCATGACGCGCTTAAGACGTTTGATGGCTATATCATCGAGTTGCATATTTCCAATCCGCATGCCCGAGAAGAATTCCGCCATAAAAGCTGGATCAGTCCTGTCGCGGATGCGGTGATGGCCGGGGCGGGTGCCTATGGCTATGAACTGGCAACGCGTTTGGCATCCGAGAAAATCAAAAGCAGCTGAAATCAGGCTGAAATTATTCAATCCTATTTCCATTTTTCGATGTAAATTGTGCAGAAAATGGTTTGAATAATAGCGACAAATGAAATTCCAAAAACCAAGAAGGGCAGCACAAGCTGCCCTTTTTCAATTGGATCGAAGTCATGCCAAACGTCTGGATTTAGACCGAGCTACGTGATCGCAGGGCTGCGGCCAGAGTTCCATCATCAAGGTAATCCAGTTCGCCCCCGACCGGGACACCGTGAGCAAGTCGGGTGACCTTTACCCCGGTTTCGATCAACCGTTCGGTGATGTAGTGGGCTGTGGTTTGGCCATCGACCGTGGCATTGGTGGCAAGGATGACTTCAATCACGGTTTTATCGCGGGCGCGATTGATCAATTGATCAATTTTCAGATCATCCGGGCCGACACCATCAAGCGGGGACAGGGTGCCGCCCAGAACATGATACTGGCCCTTGTAAGATGCACCGCGTTCGAGTGCCCAAAGGTCCTGAACTTCTTCGACGACGCAGATGATATCGATCCCGCGGTTCTGATCGGCACAGATATGGCAAGGGTCGGTCACATCAATATTGCCGCAATTGGCGCATGTGGTCATGGCTTCGGCGGTTTCGTGCAGGGAATTTGCCAACGGGATCATCAGGGTTTCGGGTTTTTTGAGCATCTGTAAAACCGCGCGGCGTGCCGAACGCGGGCCAAGACCCGGAAGGCGCGACAGAAGCTTGATCAGATTTTCGATTTCCCGTCCGGTCATTATAATCCCGTCCCTGATGATGGCGTCTTGTTAGCTTGTATCAAAAACAAAGGGCGGCGCAATGCCACCCTTTGTTCGGCACTTTGGACAAGTGCAAAATTTTTAACGGCGTGTGGCCAGATCAGAATGGAAGCTTGAAGCCTTCCGGCAGGTTCATACCGCCGGTGACGTCTTTCATTTTGTCCTGAACAGCGGCCTCTACCTTGACCTTGGCGTCGTTATAAGCCGCCACGATCAGGTCTTCGAGAACCTCGGTATCGTTGGGGTCAACGATGCCTTTATCCAGCGAAAGGCCGCGCATTTCGCCTTTGCCGTTCAGCAAAACTTTGACCATGCCCGCACCGGACTGGCCTTCGATTTCAAGTTCAAGCAGACCTTCTTGCATTTCCTGCATTTTGGTTTGCATTTGCTGGGCCTGTTTCAGCATCCCTGCGAGATTCTTCATAGCTCGTCGTCTCCTTCGAGATAAAATGCGTCGTCATATACTGAACCGCTTTCGTCTTCTTCGCCCTCAGTAAGTTCCTGACCGGGTGGCAGATGGACGGCAACGATTTTGGCTTTGGGTAATCCATCAAGAATGGCCTTGACCAGCGGGTCTAGCGAGGCATCTGCCTTGCGCTGTTCAAGGGCTTCAAGTTCCTGTTCTTTAAGGGTCGGCGCCCCTTCTTCGCGTTCGGAAACACTGACCAGCCAGCGATGTCCGGTAAGGCCGTTCATTGCTTTGATCAGTTGGGTGGAAAGATCCGAACGTGCACCGCGTGCCGGACGGAATTCGATCCGGCCCGGTTCGTATTTCACAAGGTGCATATAGTTTTTAACCTGCATCGCAATGCCGGTGGTTTCGCGGTCCTTGCTTAGAAGCTCGGCCATTTCGGCAAAGCTTTCCGGCATTTTGGCATAGACCGTCTGTTCAACCTGTTCCGGTTCGCCAAGCGGGTCGGGCCGCCGTTGTGCTACGGCGGATGCACCGCCACCACCGCCACTGACAACCTGCATGCGTGGGCCGGGTCCGTTTCCGCCCCCATTGCCACCACCTTGCGGGGCATTTCCGCCATTTCCACTGCTGGCGTTGGCCATGTGCTGACGTAGCTTTTTGATCAGATCGCCTGGGGGCGGCATTTCTGCTGCATATGCCAGACGGATCAAAATCATTTCAGCTGCCTGAATCGGGGATGGCGCAATCCGGGTTTCTTCCAATCCCTTAAGCAACATCTGCCACGACCGGGTAAGCTGCGGCATGGCGAGTTTGGCAGCAATTTCCTTGCCGCGTTCGCGTTCGATTTGCGACACGCTGGGATCGTTGGCGGCATCGGGTGAGAGTTTCACACGGGTCAGCCAGTGGGTCAGATCAAGCATGTCTTGCAGCATTACGGCCGGATCGCCGCCAAGTGCATATTGGGCGCTTAGAAGTTCAAGTGCCTCGTTGATTTCGCCTTTCATGGTGAAATCAAACAGATCGAAAATGCGTGATCGATCCGACAGGCCGAGCATGTCACGGACCTGTTGGGTGGTGACTTTGCCCGCACCATGCGAAATCGCCTGATCAAGCAAACTCATGCCATCGCGCACCGAACCATCGGCGGCACGGGAAATCAGGGTGACGGCTTCTTCTTCGATCTCGGCCTTTTCCAGCCCGGCAATGCGGGTGTAATGGGCATTGAGTTCTTCGGTCTGGACACGGCGCAGGTCAAATCGCTGACAGCGTGACAGAACCGTGATTGGGATTTTGCGAATTTCGGTGGTGGCAAAGATGAATTTCACATGCTCTGGCGGTTCTTCGAGCGTTTTGAGAAGCGCGTTAAACGCGCTTTTCGACAGCATGTGCACTTCATCGATGATGTAGATCTTGTAACGCGCTGATGTCGGGCGATAGCGCACCCCTTCGATCAGTTCGCGAATGTCATCCACACCGGTGCGCGACGCGGCATCCATTTCAAGAACATCAACATGGCGGTCTTCGGCGATTGCCCGGCAATGTTCGCAAACACCACACGGATCGATGGTCGCGCCACCTTTGCCGTCGGCCCCAATACAGTTCAGCGCACGGGCAATGATACGGGCCGTGGTGGTTTTACCAATCCCGCGCACCCCGGTCAGAACAAACGCATGGGCCAAACGACCGCTTTCAAGCGCGTTTGACAGCGTTTTGACCATCGGGCCATGACCGATCAGTTCATCAAAGGTTTTCGGGCGGTATTTCCGCGCAAGTACCTGATATTCGCTTTTCGGTGTTGCTGCAGCGACGGCTGTTTCGGGCGCAGGCGCACCTGATGCGTCACCTTCGGGCGTATCTTGGCTGGCGGTCTCGATCTGATCCGTCATTCATCCGGTCCGACATGTTATAATCTGGTTAGGTTTTAACAGCTTCGCGCCCGCATGGGAAAGGCCAAGTGGGAAATTTCCCACACAAAACCATATCATGCCCGACGATGTCGATTGCATGGTGGAAAACGGCAATTTCAAGGGGGAATGTAAAAGGGTGAGAGACTGAACCGTGACCCGGAAAAACTCGTTACGGCTGCTACCTTCCGGTCCTGACCGGGTTGGCGAGCGGTCCGTCCACGGCCAGCCTCTCGCCCCCTATATCGCGCAAGGTGCGATAAAACGCAAGCCTTGGCTGGGAATTTTTCAATCATCGCGCAATCGTGGCTTTTGGCATCGCTTCATGCGCGTTAATGTCTTGGCCCGCCACCACAGAAAACCCCGGCGTCTCAGTGAGTTGATACCGCCCGAAACCTGGAATGAATTTAAGGAAGCCCACCACCATGAACAGGCAGTTCTTTGAGGCCATCGACCTTGATCGCGATGCTTTGCTGCGCAAGACTGAGAATTGGCAACAGATTCTGTTGGCTGAGGAGTCGTTGCGCATCCTGATTTGTCATGCAGGCGATCCGCTTTTTGCATGGCCCGAAGATATCGATGCCCATGAATTGGTGGTGATGGGCGCACCGGCTGTGCCCCATCTGGACGTTGATTTAAATGGCGGGCACTGGATTTATCTTGGCCGTGATGCAAATGGACCGGTGATTGCAGTTGATATTGCACCGGTTGTTTCAGATCGGGATGATGCGGTCCGGCGGCTGGGTGGTGGGTTTGGCGATATGCGCACTCGCATGGCCGCCCTTTCAAGTGATGAAGCAGCCTTGGCGGCACAGGCACGTGCGATATTTAACTGGCATCGCGGGCATCAATTTTGCGGGGCGTGCGGGCATGCCAACAAAATTGTCGAAGCCGGGTATCGATTGCACTGCACCAACCCCGATTGTGGCAAGTCCCATTTCCCGCGCACGGATCCGGCTGTGATTATGTTGATCCATCATCAGGACCATGTGTTGCTGGCCAGATCACCGCAATTCTTGCCCGGAACGGTGTCGGTTCTTGCCGGTTTTGTTGAACCCGGAGAAACGTTGGAGCAGGCCGTCGCGCGAGAGGTTTATGAGGAAGTCGGGGTTAAAATCAAACGGGCGCAATATGTCGCGTCACAACCTTGGCCGTTTCCGGGGTCACTTATGTTGGGGTTCATTGCAGAGGCCGAAACGACCGAGCTTTCCCCTGATAATGAAGAAATTGAATATGCCATGTGGGTACATCGTGATGAGGTTGCGGGCCTGCCTGAAAAGGGTATAAACCTGCCGCGTCCGATCTCAATTGCACGCTTCCTTCTGGAAAATTGGTGCGCGGGTCGCATATAGAAAGAAGGTGCATGTGATGCGCTTCCTGCTGATTAGGTAAGGAATATCTTTTGATGTTCGATCTGTTGGGGGGAGTGGTCTGGAAGGAGAGTTTTGCCGATGCCCAAAACGTTTGCGCGACGATATCGCTGTTTTGTGACGATACTGGCAACACTGGCGGTTTCGGTGTGTTTTTTGGGGGCCGGTGCGCAGGCAGAAGAACGGACCCGTATCAAGGTCGCATCCTATGAATTCGGGGTGGTGTTTTTCTACGATGAAGATGCGCGGGCCGGCATGGCACCGTATCTTGTGTCTGTACTTAACGAGATGCAGGACAAGTATGTTTTTGAATTTCATGAAACATCTTCACGCCGTCGCTATCTCGACCTGACGTCGGGTGAAGTGGACATCGTTTTGCTGGAAAGTCCGACCTGGGAATGGCCGGACTATAATGTGAAATTCTCTGATCCGATTGTAAGCGAACGTGATTTGTATGTTGCCCGCAAAGGGCAAAGCAATGTTGCCTCGATGTTTGCCAATGTGACGGATCATTCGCTGCTGGCTGTTCTTGGTTTCCATTATGCATTCGGGGATTTTAATTCCGACCCGCAATATCTAAATGAAAACTTTGATGTTTTGCTGCGCTATAACGAAAAAGAAGTCCTCAATGACTTGCTGGCCGGGCAAGGGGATCTGGGTGTGATATCTGCGGGGTTTCTCGCCCGCGAATTTGAACGAAACCCGGATTTACGTGAGCAGCTGATTCTTGGTCCGGCGGATTCGACCTATGACCTTGTATCGATCATTTCTGATGATGCCCCCATTTCGCTTTCCGAGTTCAATGAATTTGTCGCAAAGCTGAAAAAGGATGCGAAGATCGAACGATATTGGCGCCAGTTGCATGGCGATGTGTCGGGTTAACGAACCTTCCCACTGAATGATCCAATCTTGGGCCGTAGCCGTTCTTAATCCAGTGGCGGTATGCGGGCAATGACGTTGCGGCGTAAGGTTTCCGGGCGTTCACGCCATGCAACGATGCCCTGTTCGCTATCGGCATAGCGGATCGCAAGATCGCAAAGATCATCGATCATGCTTTGCGGATCGACATTGCCGTAAACATATCCCCATTTTCCGGCACCGCTCAGCGCAACCGAACAGCCCGATTTGCAATTGGTCAGACATTCGGCGGGATGCAGATCAAAAGGCAGATCACGCTCAGCACAGATTTCCTGCATACGATCAAAAAGCTGTTTTCCGTGGCGGGGATCGGTTTGGCCGTCGGCGGTGGACGCGGTGCAGGTAATGCAAATGTTCAGGCGGGACTTGGTGGTCATAAGGTCGATCTTTGTTTGCGAAGGTTGATAGGACAACCATGATTACGGGGTGCGCATCCAATCAGCTTGCGACCTGTCGGGTCAAGGCATCATCGAGATTTTGACTGACATATTCCTGAATTTGGCTTGCCAATTGGCGGGAAACCAGCGGATGGCTGTTTTCCGTCAGCATCAAGGCAACGCCGACGGCGGGCAAAGGCGGGAAGCCATCATGGCTGTCTAGAATTTGAAATTCATCTGTGACACTGGCCGCCGCCAAGGCCGCAACGCCCAGACCATCGCGCACCAGATGTAAAAGTGATGCGGCCTGCCGGGTTGTTGCAAACAGGGTGAAGGGGCGATCGGACTTTGAAATAGCATCAATTGCCCATGCATGAAATTTGCAATCTTCGGCAGGTAGAACCAAAGGCAATGGATCAAGTTTATGTTGCTTGTGGATGGGGGATGTGACCCAAACGCCGGGTTCGTGGCGAAGAAAATAGCCTTCTTCGCCCATGGCAGAACGACTGACGAGCGAGATATCAAGCTCCCCCTGATCGAGCATACGTTGCAGCAAGATGGTCGGGTTTATTGAAATGAAAAACTTGGCATCCGGGATGACCTTGCGGATGGCGCGCAGAACAACGGGCAGGATTTTGTGCGCATAGTCATCCGGGCAGCCAATGCGGATCGGGCGGGATGCATCCTGTGTGCGCAATTTGTACATTGCTTCGTCCTGAAGCGATAAAATGCGCCGGGCATAGCCGACAAAGGTGATGCCATCATTGGTCAAAAGGACATTACGACCGTCCCGTTCAAACAGCTTGTTATCAACAAGTTCTTCCAGCCGTTTCATCTGCATTGAAAAGGCAGACGGTGTGCGACCAATACGGTCAGCAGCACGGTTGAAGCTGCCACATTCGGCAAAGGCGACGAAGCTTCGCAACAGATCGGAATCCATGGGCATCCCCTTTGATCAGAAATTATGATCAATTATATTGAACAATGGGGTCAAAACTATTCGATTGTTTGAAAATCATCCAGCGGCAAATATCACCCCCGGCCGGCCAATGCTTATAACGCCAATGCTTTTGATGCATGTGCCACAAGGATACTGAAGATGATTTTGAACGACTATTTGCTTTCCGGGAACGGATATAAAATCCGTTTGCTGCTGTCTATGATGGGTCAACCGTTTGAATATATCGAACGTGACATCATGAAGGGCGAAACCCGCACCCCGGAATATATTGCAAAGATCAACCCGAACGGAAAAATTCCGGCACTTGTGCTTGATGACGGGCGGGTATTGGCCGAAAGCAACGCCATTTTGACCTATTTGGCGGAGGATACAAATTTCATCCCGGTTGATCGGTTCGAGCGGGCTGAAATGATGGGTTGGTTGTTCTTTGAACAATATGACCATGAACCGAATATCGCGGTTCTGATTTCATGGCATGCCTTTAAGGGATTGCCGGAAAACGCAGATATTTTTGTTCCGATGAAAGAAGCAGCCGGCAAGCGTGCGCTTGATCTGATGGAAAAACGTCTGTCTGGGCATAACTGGCTGGTGGGCGAGTCTTTGACCATCGCTGACATCTCGCTTTATGCCTACACGCATCGGGCAGAGCTGGGAAAAATCAGTCTGGAACCCTATCCCGGTATTCGTGCGTGGCTTGATCGGTTTGCGGCCCTTCCCGGCTATGTGCCGATCACTTGGACGCCGTAATCAGAATTAAAAAAGCAGCCACCACAGGCAAGAAACCCGCCGTTCACATTGGGGATGGGGGAGGGCGAATTCCCGACCTGTGGTGGCGAAAGACCCTTGTGCGATTAAGGGGAACACAAGGGAAGCGGTTAACGCGATCAAGCAGATTTTAGAACCTGTTCGGGCAATAGCGGATCGGTTTGGGATGCGGAGCTCCGCGCTTTAAACCGTTGATAGGCACCCAATACATTTGGCGCGTCGCCCAACATTTCCGGACCACCGGGCATGGCATTTAGGTAATGCAACATTGGCATGATCATCATGTCGGGGATGGTGAAGCGTTCGCCAAAGAGCCAGCCTTCATCATAAGCCGGGTTTAGAACCGACAAATCATGCCGGATCACATCGGCCAGTTGGTTCATATGGATCGAAAAACCCGGATCATGGCGTTGCTGAGAATCGGCAAATACCATCGGGATGACGAATTTTCGAATGATGTTTTGATCAAGCCGCGTCATCGCAAGGCTGATCCATTGGTTCATCCGGGCAATCTTTTTTCCCGCGACCGGGCGCAAAAGGGGACCGGGGAAACTGTCATCAATGTAGCGGCAAATCGCAGCGGTTTCATAGAGAACGAAGGATCCATGCTTTAGGACCGGCACCTTGCCGAACGGGTTGTGTTTCAGGACCGCTGATGTGGGTTCTTGCCCGGGGTTTTGCACATTCCGGCTGCTGAAATCAAAGCGGATTTCTTTTTCGATACAGGCAATTCGAACGGTGCGCGTCAGGTTGCTGCGCGGCATTCCGACAATGGTGACATCCGACATGGCGGGGTCCTTTGCTGCATGACTTCCGATCCCTGTTTGCCTGCTCCGGTGTGGTGCAGGTTGGGTAGTCGATCTGCAGCTAGAATTACGTGCATCATAATATGTTCAAGAACATATTATAAAGATGTGTCATATTTTCCGAAACGACAGTCCAAAACACCGCCTGGCGGAGTAGAAAATGCCCTATAGCGCCGACCATAAAGCCAAAACCCGCATTCGTGTCATCAATGCCGCAACCGCCTTGTTCAAGAAGGAGGGGTTTGAAAACATCACGATTGATCAGGTGATGGCCGCAGCCGGATTAACCCGCGGCGGGTTTTATGCCCATTTCAAAAACAAGGAAGACTTGTTTGTTGCCTGTGTTGAAAATGGCATGTCGCTTTTGTCATCGCCGCTTCTGGCAGAATTGCGTAAGGCCGAGCGTGGTGGCAATGACTGGATAACGTCCTTTGCCGAGCTTTATCTATCGCGCATCCATATCGAAAACCCCGAAATGGGATGTGCCTTGCCGACATTGTCGACGGAAGTGGCGCGATCCGGGGATAAGGCACGGGTGGCCTTTTCCAAGCTGATTAATCAGGCTACTGAAAAGCTGGCATGGAAACTGGCGAAAGAAGACGCCATTCCGGGCATTGATCGCCATATCAATGTTGATGGCGACCAAAAACCCCGCAATGTCCCTGCGGAATATGAACGGGACTCAACGGCGATGCTGGCAATGATGGTCGGGGCGGTGGTGTTAAGCCGTGCAGTTGATGACGACACAGCCGACCGTATCCTTAAATCAACCCGCGACAGCATTCTCGACGGATGGGAAAAAGGATCGGGAAATACCAACATCCCCGGGATCAAAAAGACCGGTTAATCAGTCAAAAAAGCCGCTAAGGACTTCGGCATAGATGCTGACAAGGTTTTCGATGTCATCGACCATGGCATGTTCATCGACCTTGTGCATGCTCTGCCCGACAAGCCCGAATTCGGCGACTTCGGTATATTTCTGGATAAAGCGTGCATCGGATGTGCCGCCGGTCGTGCTCATTTCCGGGCGCTTGCCGGTTACTTTTTCCGAAGCATCGGCAATCAGGCCGGCAAGTTTTCCGGGCGTGGACAGGAATGCCTCGCCGGAGATTTTGACTTTAAGATCATGTGCGCCTGCGTGATCAGAACAAACATCTTCGATCCATTTTTTCAGATCCGCCCCGGTGTGCTGATCGTTAAAGCGGATGTTAAAAGCGGCACTGACTTTGGCGGGAACCACGTTGGTTGCGGTATTGCCGGCATCAATCGTGGTGACTTCAAGGTTGCTGGGCTGGAAGTGGTCTGTGCCGTGGTCAAGTTCGCAAGCGTTTAACACATCAAGCGTTTTGATCATGCGCGGAACCGGGTTATCCGCCAGATGGGGATAGGCGACATGGCCTTGTGCGCCATAGACTGTTAGCCAGCCAGTGATCGATCCGCGACGGCCGACTTTCATCATCTCGCCCAGATATTTCGGGTTGGTGGGTTCACCGACAAGGCAACAATCGAACTTCTCACCTTCCTGATCGCACCATTCGACCAGTTTGACCGTGCCATTGATCGCATCGGCTTCTTCATCGCCGGTAATCAGGAACGAAATGGATTCGTCGAAATTCGGATGTGCTGCCAAAAACGCATCAACCCCACCCACAAAGCAGGCAATACCGGTTTTCATATCAACCGCACCACGGCCAAACAGACGACCATCAATGACTTCGCCGCCAAATGGATCAACAGTCCATGCCGCACTGTCACCGGCCGGGACAACATCGGTATGTCCGGCAAAACAGAAATTGCGGCCCTTGATCCCAAGGCGGGCATAAAGGTTATCGATGGCGTCACTGTCATCGCCGTCAAAGACCTTGCGCTTACACTCAAATCCACGGGCTTCCAGTGCCTTTTGCAAGACATCAAGCGCGCCTGCATCTGCTGGTGTGACAGACGGGCAACGGATCAGGGATTGGGCAAGTTCAAGGGCGGCAGACATCGGCAATCTCTTGTTTGGTTGGCGGATGGGCACGGTGCCCTTCTGCACAAAGAATGTATGGAAAAGGGCAAAACAGCCATGCCGTTTTGCCCTTTATAAATCAGGATCAACTTTGGTGACAGAAATCAGTCACGCAGCAATTCGTTGATCGAAGTTTTCGAACGGGTGCGTTCATCAACACGTTTGATGATGACAGCGCAATACAGGCTTGGTCCTGGCGTCCCATTGGGAAGCGGTTTGCCCGGAATGCTGCCCGGAACGACAACCGAATATGCCGGAACGCGACCGATAAAGGTCTCGCCGGTGGTGCGGTCAATGATCTTGGTCGATGCGCCAATGAAGACACCCATCGAAATGACGGCACCTTCTTCGACGATAACGCCTTCGACGATTTCCGAACGTGCCCCGATAAAGGCATTGTCTTCGATGATGACCGGACCGGCCTGAAGCGGTTCAAGAACACCACCGATGCCAGCGCCACCTGAAAGGTGAACGTTCTTACCGATCTGTGCGCAGGACCCAACAGTTGCCCACGTATCCACCATAACGCCGGTATCAACATAAGCGCCAAGGTTCACAAAGCTTGGCATCAAAACGGTGCCCGGTGCGACATATGCCGAACGGCGCACGATGCTGCCTGGAACGGCACGGAAACCGGCGGTTTTAAACTCGGCTTCACCCCAACCTTCGAATTTTGACGGGACCTTATCCCACCAGTTGGTGTTTTCGCCCGGACCACCTGCAATGGTGGTCATGTCATTGAGGCGGAAAGACAGCAGAACCGCCTTTTTGGCCCACTGATTGACAACCCATTTGCCATCAGTCTTTTCGGCAACACGCAATTCGCCGCGATCCATGGCGTTCAGCGTCTGGTCAACGGCCTTGCGGATTTCGCCCTGTGTGGTGGCGGCGCTGATTTCGTCGCGGTTTTCCCAAGCGACGTTAATCACGCCTTCAAGTTCAGTTTTGTTCATGTTCGAAGGTCCTTGCGGTCAGCCTTAAATCTGTCGGGCGGAGAATGGTCAATGCAGACCATGAAGTCAACTCCGCCAGTTTGCGTAGAAATGCCCATTTCAGGCAGTTCCCGTTCCTGATCCCTTAGCGGGCTAGACATAGCGGATCGGGCGGCAAAGCTCAATCGTGGAACCATGACAAATCAATCATGTGGGGGCATTACCCAATCGGCGGGGGCCAGCATTTTGCGGGCAGGGAAGTTCACGATGTCAGGATGCGGCAGCAAGGCTGCGTAAAAAACCAATGATATCATTGGTTTCATGATCGATGCGCGGGTCATCCCGGCCGTTTCGCGCCCATTCAAGATCGGTATTAATCCACACCGTGGTCATGCCCATATCCTTGGCCGGTAGCAGATTCTTGGCCATGTCTTCAAAATAAACCGCACGGGTTGGATCAATTCCGTCACGGCGCAGCAGCAGGTCATAGGGTTGTTGCTGTGGCTTGGGAATATAATCAGCATCGACAATGTCAAAGATGGTTTCAAAGCGATCAGCAATGCCAAGCTGATCCATAACCCGTTCCGCATGGCCACGCGAGGCATTGGTGAAAATCAGTTTCCGTCCGGGCAGGTCATCAAGGGCCCGTGCCAAGTCAGGTGCCGGTGCGACCACCGAAACATCGATATCATGCACCTTGGCAAGATAATCGGCCGGGTCGATATCATGTTCGGTCATCAAGCCGCGCAAGGTCGTGCCATAACGATGGAAGTAGTCTTTTTGGACCCGATGGGCGGCATCGGGTTCAAGTTTCAGCATGTCGCGGACATATTTCCCGATCAGATCGGACACCTGTGAAAACAGATCGCAGGTCGATGGATAAAGCGTGTTGTCGAGATCAAAGATCAGGACAGAATTCGGATCAATCTGGGGCAGCGCAGAACGCTTTATCGAAGACGTGGTCATGGTGATGGCCTTATCGCGTGAAACTTTGAGTAAATGGCTGCATTCAGTTGTAAGCGATCAGCACGTGCTTGCAAACATCTGAGCGTGGGTGAGGCGCGAATAGATAAAGTATCGCGCTCAGGGGTTTAAAAAACTTATCCACAACAAAGATATTATCCTAGGACCTGTACGAAAAACGCCGATTTCGATGAGGATAACCGGACAATTTCCTGCGAAGTTGCCTGTCAGTGAACGCGTCAGGCCATGAATTATTGACGTTGTAAAAGCCTTGTTAAGCAAAAAGAGCAGATTATGAAGAAAAGCAGAAACGACTAAGACGACAATTTTCTTGTTCGGGGGAAGTGGAAATTGTCGGGATCATGGGCAGCTTGAGAGGGCGCTTTGAATAAACTTATACAAGCTCGAACAACTGAATTGCGAAACGAACGTAACCGTTTTGCAGCACTGGCCTTCGTATGGGGGGACCTTCTTCTGGAGCTGGATGGCGATTTGCGGATCGTCTTTGCATCAGGGGCAGCCGACGGGATCATTGGACGACGGCAGCAGGATCTTGCGGGGCATCTGTTTACAAGTTTTCTGGCCAAACAATTCAAGCCATTGGTCACCGAGATGTTGCAAGTCGCACGCCGGCGCGGCCGAATGGACAATATTCAGGTCCGATTTTCTCAGGAAGACGATCAGCTTAGCCCGCCTGTCTCCATGAGCGGTTATTTCCTGCCTGATCTTGGCGATCACTTTTTTGTCGCACTTCGTGTTGCGATCAATGCCTTGCCGCCGGAAATTGTGGCCTCCATCAGACGTGACAATGCCAGTGGGCTTCTCGATGAAGAAAGCCTGTCAAAGGTGGTTACCGAACGGCTGGTTGCGCAACGTGAAACCGGGGTAGAGCACAAATTCACCCTGATGACGCTGAACGCCTTTGATCCGTTGTGCAAGCGCATGGGACAGATTGAACGGGCTGAGCTGATGGCAAGTGTGGGGGCGTTTTTGCGGGCCCATTCGGTTGCCGGTGATACCGCCGGGCGCCTTAGTTCCGAACAGTTTGGCATGTTGCATAAACCCGACATCCCGATCGGGGCGCTTGAAAAGCGGATCGAGGAATGTATTCGCGATGCTGACCCCAAGGGTATCGGAGTTGAAGTCAGCTCGACCGCAACCGATTTCACCGCCGAGGTCATTCCGCCGGGCGACTTGACCCGTGGCGTGTTGTATTCCATCCGCCGGTTTTGTGACCGTCAGGACCACGGGTTCACATTCTCGCGGTTGATGGGGCAGGCCAATAATCTGGTGAACAGCACTTTTTCGGCGATGCAGGATTTTGGAACACGGGTCGATGAGCTGAAATTTGATGTGGTGTATCAACCCATTGTCCGTCTGCCGACGGCGGAAATTCATCATTTTGAAGTTTTGGTGCGGTTCAATGATGATGATGGAAAGCTGATCCCGACCCAGGAGCTGATTGCCTTTGCCGAGCAGGTCAATATGGTCCATCGGCTTGATTTGGCGATGTTGCGACGGACCCTTAAATGGATCAAATCGCAACTAGAAACCGGGATTACGGTGCGGGTTGCAGTGAATGTTTCCGGTCATTCGCTTGAAAATCCGGACTTTTGCCGTTCAGCCATCGCTTTGTTTGAACGTAATCGTGAAACACTTGGTCAATTGATGCTTGAAGTCACCGAGACGTCCGAGATCAAGGATGTCGAAACAGCGGCCAAATGGATCAGCCGGTTCCGTGAATTCGGGATCGAGATTTGTCTGGATGACTTTGGCACGGGGGCGTCGAACTTCCGATATCTGAGTGCGATGGAAGTCGATTATGTCAAGATCGACGGGATATCTATTCGTCAATCCATGAAGACCGGCAAAGGCAAGGCCTTCATGCGATCGCTTGTTGATCTGTGCCATGAAATTGGCGTCGAGGTTGTCGGTGAGATGGTTGAAAACGATGCCATGCGCGATCTGATTACCAAAGCAGGGTTTGATTACGCACAAGGCTATCTGTTTGGCAAACCCGAAGCCGACATTACCCTTTATTGGCGGGATGCCCCGACGCATCGGTAGACATTAAGCAAGGGTTCGAAGCAAAAGTCCGCCATTGAGCGGGCTTTTGTTCTGGCCGCATTGAAACCTTGTCGATCCAACATGAAGCGTCCTGTTCAGTAACGTCGGAAATTACAGGCATGTCACTGTTTGAATATTTACGCTGATCTGGTGGGTGGGACCTGTCGGCGTTACTGGTTCTTATCTGGGGATATAGTGTCGGTTTCCGGGGACGTCCCGTATTTCGCAAGAATGTTTTCATAAAGGCCATTGTTGCGGATTGTCTGCAAACCAAGATTAAATTGCGCCATAAGCTCCTCGGATCCATCAATATTCTTGGTAATGCAGGAATAATACGGATTGTTGGCAATTATTTTGGTTTTTAGCGATGATATGTCCGGCATCGTGTTGCTGCCATGCTTGATCAGGTAATCTATTGGTGACTTGAATGACAGCACCGCATCCAAGCGCCGCGATAGCAGCAAGTTGACCAAGGTTGCTTCGCTATTGGCCATGATGATGTCAAGACCGGCATCCCGGGCGGTGGCTTCCAGGCTGTAGCCGTTGACGACACCAACCGTCATGTTGCGGGCATCTTCAACCGTGTTAACGCTATCAAGTATTTCTTGTTGGGTCGCGTAAACAGCGACCCGGACATGGCCGAGCAGATCGGAAAAAAGAAAGTCCTTTTCACGTTCCGGCAAATAGCTGCACGAACACAGCCCGTCGACTTGCCCCGTCCGGGCAAGGAAGTAGGCCCGTTTCCACGGATAGAACGGGGTGATCAGGGTGATGTTGCGTGTGGCAAATGCGGCCCTTAGAATTTCAACATCATAGCCCGGTTCAGGAGCGGTGCCTTCGATCTTTGAGGGCGGAAACGGGTTGCAGGCAAGTGTCACTGTTGTGTGCTTACCTGCCGGTGACATCAGAGAGTTTTGGGCATGTGCCGGTGACTGTATTGCGACGAGTATCGCAAAACACAGACAACAGAGTGCGAAGACCCATTCTCTGAGGCGTGTCGTGCCCAGAAAGCATCCTTTGTCTGTCGCGCCTTTTGCAGGTGGCCGCAAAGAAGCATCAGGAAAATGAGCCGTCACGCGCATTGATTTTCCCAGATTAAAGGGTCGTTATTTTTCAACAAGATCAGCATGCTATCACGATTCGCAGCGTTATGTATTCAATCTATCGTATGAGGGATCCATCACCCTTGCCTGACAGTGCTTGGAGCATGATCAGGAGAGATACGGGATGTGGTGATGTGTAATATGACTGACGATCAGGACATAAAAAAAGGCCGGTGCAAAACACCGGCCTCTTCGGATCGTTTGGTGAGCAGATTACTCTGCAGCTTTGACTTCTGCGCTGCTGCGGATTGCTGATTCGCGCACATCGTCGGTGACATGTTCTTCGAACTTGGTGAAGTTCTTTTCAAACAGGCCGGTCAGGTTGGCAGCCGCCTTGTCATAGGCTGCTTTGTCTTTCCAGCTATCACGCGGGTTCAGAACTTCTGCCGGAATGTCGCCACATGCGGTCGGGTATGCCAGACCGAAATACGGATCGGTAGCAAACTCGGTATTTTCAAGTTCACCATTCAGGGCTGCATTCAGCAGACCACGGGTGTAACCGATCTTCATGCGCGAACCCGTACCATAGCCACCACCGGACCAACCGGTATTGACCAGCCAGCAATTGGCTTGGTGTTTTTCCATCAATTCACCAAGAAGCTTGGCATAGACGGACGGGTGACGCGGCATGAAAGGTGCACCAAAGCAGGCAGAAAATGCTGCGGTTGGTTCTTTAACACCTTTCTCGGTGCCAGCAACCTTTGCGGTGTAACCCGACAGGAAGTGATACATCGCCTGTGCCGAGGTCAGTTTGGCAATCGGCGGCAAAACACCAAAGGCATCACAAGTCAGCATGATGATGTTTTTCGGATGCGCACCACGGCCATCGGCCGATGCATTCGGAATGAATTCGATCGGATAGCTTGAACGGGTGTTTTCGGTGTGACGGGCATCGTCGAGATCAAGCTCGCGCGATTGTTTGTTCATCACAACGTTTTCAAGAACGGTACCGAAACGCTCAGTGGTCGCGTAAATTTCCGGTTCTGCTTCTTTGGAAAGTTTGATGACTTTCGCGTAGCAGCCGCCTTCAAAGTTAAACACGCCATCTTCGCCCCAGCCATGCTCATCATCACCGATCAGGGTGCGTGATGCGTCAGCAGACAAGGTGGTTTTACCGGTGCCCGACAGGCCAAAGAATACAGCCGTGTCGCCGTCTTTGCCCATATTGGCCGAGCAATGCATCGGCATGACGCCTTTGGCCGGAAGGATGTGGTTGAGAACCGAAAAGATCGATTTCTTCATTTCGCCGGCATACCAGGTGCCGCCGATGATGACCATTTTACGCTCGAAGCTGACCATTACGAAAACTTCGGAACGGGTGCCATCGACTTCCGGGTCTGCCTGAAGGCCCGGCGCGTGCAGAATGGTGAATTCCGGTGCGAAATCGCGCAGTTCTTCTTTTTGCGGCTGGATAAACATGTTGCGCGCAAAAAGGTTATGCCATGCATTTTCGTTGATCACGCGCACCGGCAGGCGGAAGCGCGGGTCAGAACCGGCAAAGCAATCTTGAACGAAAAGTTCGGTGCCCTGGAAATATGCGCGCACTTTCTGATACAGGCGCTCAAATACTTCCGGGCTGACCGGGCGATTTACGTCGCCCCAATCAATGTCTGCCTTGGTGCTGTCTTCTTCGACAACAAAACGGTCCAACGGGGAACGGCCGGTATGTTCGCCGGTCAGTGCGACGAAAGCACCACCTTTGGCGATTTTGCCTTCGTTGCGACGGATCGCGTGTTCGTAAAGGCCGGCAGCGTCAAGGTTCCAGTGAACGGCGCCAAGGTTTTTGAGGCCATGAGTTTCAAGGCCTACACGGCTGACAACGGGTCCTGATTGCAGCACGAATCTCTCCTGGTGGGAATTAAAAGTTGGGGGTTAAATCTTAATTCTACACAGTAAATTGTGGGAAACTCACTGCGTTGAGACATATTGTTACAAAGGTGTCTTAAAAGCAACCGGTCCTTTTGCCTAATACCAAGGAAAACGTAGGGTATTTTGCGATTGTGAAAATTCTATGTTCATGGCTGAGGATTAAATTTTCAGAATACAAATAGTGTGATTTATGCGCGCGAAATTTTGCTCATTTCGACCAAAATTTGACGCGCGTCAGATGGATTCAGCACCGTTTGTGGAAACTCGATTCTGAGGACCGAAGAATCAGGCAAACCGGTCCCTAAAACCATGCCATCGCAATCAATTGACATCATCTTCCAGCCGGGCTGTTTGGGTTGGCCGGTGTGGTGGGCGACAATGTCAGCAATAGCGTCCAGATGGTCTGTATTCATATGACCCACGATATGATCGTGACTTGCTGCGAGTGCGTGACAGTCATCAACAGTGAATTGTGTGCCAGACAGACGACGTTGTTTGCCAAATCCACCAACCCAATAGGCGGCCTCCACGGCGACACGGTAAAAACCGAAATCGCCAAAGTCGACATATTGTGCCGCATCAGGGTTGATCAGAAGATAACGTTCCCGTATGTCGGCGGACGTGGTCGGCATGGCGCGGCCAAACAGGGTAAGGCGGGGATGATCGGTTTCGATCGGGCGCGTGTCGTCGCGGGAAGGATCAACCCCCGTGAAAAGCATCGAAAGTCTGGCATCTGCCTTTAAATGACGGGTGTGATCGGCCAGATCGGAAATCAATAGGATCGGGGCGCCATCAAGATCGATTGCCGGAACAACCATGGATGCGACCGGCCACCCGTCGGCAACCTGCTTATGCCCGATGGCCGTGGTGGCAAGAACGGCCGAGGATGATCGTCGACAGATGCGACGAAGATCAGATGCGGATGCGGCTGGATTGGTTTGGTCTTCGGCCATTGTTCACTGCCTTGTTCTCGAGTGCGTTCATTTTTCCCGCATAGTCTTAAGCAGACAGTCTAGGTGCTGACCCTAAAGAGGCAAACTGCAAATGCATTGATGCACAATGATGCGTCATTTCAAATTTCATGGCGTCATTTGCAGATCATCCGTAATAGGAACATTCACGTAGGAGCCGACAATACATGTGTCCGGATGCAGTGATGTTGACGGTCGAAATCTTTAGAATATTTCACTTTTCCGGTTTTGGGGTGATCAACCTTTGGTGGTGAGCGAATGGTTTCTTGCATTGTGATACCAGTGGCAATCCCCTGATTCTTTAAAAACAGAATTTACAGGGTGGATAAGGAGGAATTCATAAGCATACATGAATGTGCTGACGCGTTGTAAGAGTACGGTCTTGGTATAGTTGTAATAGCGGGATCAAAGCATATATCTCACAAAGGGGACAATTTCTTCGATCTGTAAAAGATGAGGAAGGGTCAAAAAATAACAGTCATGCCGTGACGTGTTTTTTGGAGACAATTTCGTATGCGCGAGCATTTTGAAACGGCTGATGGCAAACATCACGCGCCGGATTCGCATGCAACAAATTCTCGGATAGAGGGTGCTGAATCTCATCCCGGTTTGTCGGACAAGGTATGGAAAATTCTGGTCGTCGATGATGATATTGACGTCCATGAAGCAACTGAATTTTCACTCAATAAGGTCACTATCCTTGGCCGTGACTTGCAGCTTTTGCATGCAACACGTGGTGAAGAAGTACTTGGTTATCTAAAATCCACCCCAAATATCGCCGTGATCATGCTTGACGTCGTTATGGAAGAACCCGACACGGGGTTGCGTCTGGTAGGGAAAATTCGCGACCTTGGTTACAACGAGCCGCGCATTATTCTGCGTACCGGCTATTCAGGACAGGCACCCGAAGATGACGTCATCAAAAATTATGACATCAATGATTATCGCACCAAGGATGAATTGAGCCGCACGCGACTGATCACCTCGCTGACGACGGCGATCCGGTCATACGATCATATCCGCAGTCTGAGCGACACGCGTGCTGGTCTTGAGATGGTTATCGAAAGCACGCAACGTCTTTACAGCAACAAAAATCTTGCCCTGTTTGCTGAGGGCGTCCTGACGCAGGTTGCCGCCATTCTGCGACTTCGGTTCGAAGGTGCCGTGTGTGCCGTGGGCGGGACCACAGGTGATGACCAAGATAGCATGGTCGTTATGGCTGGACTTGGACGTTTTGCGGAAAACGTAGGGACCGAATTGCGGGATGTTCCCGATGTCGATTTGACCATGGTGCAAGATGTTGCGTTTGACAATGTGACGCCTGAACTGAGTGATAACAAAATTGGGTTGCGTTTTCGCACCAAAACCGGCCGCGAATTGGTGATCTATTTTGAGCATAATGGCGCGCTGCCCAATACCGATATTGTGTTGTTGCAGGTTTTTGCCAGCAATCTTGCGATCTGTTTCGAAAATCTGGACTTGATCAATCATTTGGGCGAATTGGCCTTTGTCGATCAACGCTTGGGATTGCCCAATCACAATGCGTTTAGTAGGGAACTTGGCGGACTGGTTTCCGGAAAAACAGATAGTGCGACTGTTGCGCTTATTTCGTTAGAGGAAGCCCCGCAACTTGCCGTGGCCTTTGGCCTGTCCTTTGCTGAAAACGTCATGTCGGCAGTTCATGACCGTATGCGGGGAATGCTTGGAGAACCAGTTCTGATTGCCCGTGTCGGTGACTACATATTTGGTGTTGTCGATAGTACCGGTACGCTGGATCCGGCGATTATTTCAGGCGCCTTTGATGAAACATTTTCGATCATGGGCAACCGGATTTCGATTGCTGCATCAATCGGGATTGTTTCGTGCGATCCAAACGGCCAACAGGCATCGGATATTGACCGTGCTGCACGGAGCACGTTACTGCGTGTGATGCAGGACCATCCGGGCACAACCTTGTTGTTCACCCCTGAAATTGGCAACGAGATTGAAAATACAGTTCGGATAAAGTCGGCCTTACAGGGTGCCGTGCTATCCAAAGAGTTTCGGTTCGTTTTCCAACCCAAAATCGACATCACGACAGGAGCTGTGTCCGGAGCGGAAATGCTGTGTCGTTGGGAAATGAACGGCGAGAATATTCCACCATCTACCTTTATCCCAATTGCCGAGCGGGCCGGGTTTAGCGCCGACATTGCCTTACAAAGCCTGATGACCATTCCGGTTTTTTGGGCAAAGCTTGAGAATGCAGGACTTCCCAGACTGCCCGTTGCGATCAATCTTGCAGTGCCTGACATCTGCAATCCCGATTTTATCGAGGCACTTGGTCGGCAATGCGAAGAAACGGGTCTTGCGCCCGAACTGATCTCGTTTGAGATCACGGAAACGCAAGCGATTGCAGTTGACGCAGATGCATCGCGCGGGGTTATCGCGCTTAAACGTCGGGGCTTTAAGCTATGGCTTGATGACTTTGGCACTGGGTATTCGTCGCTAAGCCACCTTGATACCCTTCCTGTTGATGGCATCAAAATCGATAAGTCGTTTGTTTCGACCCTGACGCGTGAAGCAGCACGCGGCAGTTTGGCAGCCACCGCAAAGACGATGGCAGATAATCTTGGATTAAAATCGATTGCAGAAGGCGTTGAGACTTTTGAACAGCATCAGATTGCCCGTCTTCTTGGCATCGAATGTGTACAGGGGTTTTATTATGCCAAGCCAATGGACCCTGATGCCTTTATCGAATGGCTAAAACGCTGGGATATGTCGGCGCATGTCGGAGATTAAAGCATCAGGCGCATCGGGTTCTGCCAGTGCGCGTTCACGTGCGTTTAAATTATTGTCGCCAGCCGGGGTCGTTTGGTATCGAAACAAGGCGTTTTGGCGCACGACCGTGATTTCGTTCATCGTCGGCACGGTGTTCATGTGTGCCAGTTGGGCCGGTTGGCAGTTCCTTGAGGCAAAACGACAGAACGACATCGCATCCCGACAAGTGTTACTTGATGCAGTGATACACGAAAATACACTTCGCCGCTGGTTTGAAGCGGCATCGCAGATTTTAAGGATCGCTGCACAGAATACATCCATCCGCAACTTTGATCAGGATCCTGATGCGGCAATTGAGCAGCTGCGTGTTATTGCCAACGAAGCGGACCGGTTTAGCCAGTTGCGAATTCTTGGTAATGATGGATTTGAGCAAATACGACTGGACCGTAAATTAAATGGACTGGAAGTCGCCCCGGCGGACATTTTGCAAGACAAATCATCGCGATATTACTTCAGCGCGACAGCGGAGCTTGCGTCGGGCGACGTTTATATCAGTCCGATTGACCTTAACGTCGAACGCGGCGTGATTGAAACGCCTTGGCGTCCAACGGCCCGTTTGGCAACGCCGATCAGTACAGTGGATGGTGATCGGCGCGGCTATATTGTGTTTAATCTTGATATGGCGGTGCCGCTTGCGGAATTTGGACGCGATGAGGATCATGCGACAAGGACCGAGCTTCTGAACAAAGATGGCTATTGGTTGGCGGGGGTTGGAAACGACAATCTTTGGGCATTTATGACAGAAGCCACTGCCAATATGGCGCTTGATCAGGATGCACTTTGGCAGAAAGTTATACGAAATGTCGGTGCTGACGATGTGTTTAAGCATGGTCAGAGATTTTATCATGCACGTTTGATCACGCCGGTTGCCTTGGCAGGATTGCGACAAGTTGACATGGCCGAGGACGGTTATGGACAACTTTTTATCCTTGCCAGTGCGCCAGAAAATAACAGGTTTTTAGATCCGCGGCTGTCAGACATCGCGGTATTGCTCGTCGGGACAATACTGATTGCGGCCCTGTCATTTGTGATCGGCATTTTCAATTTACATCGCCAACAGTCGCAAGCGGCGCAAGAGCGCATAGCAAGCCATCTTGTCGGTATGCGCCGCATGGCATCGTTGGGTCGTATCGTCGCAGGTGTTACCCATGAAATGCGCACACCGATTGGCAATGCGATTACAGTTACTTCGACGCTGGGAGAACATCTTGATGATCTTTCGACAAAACTTGGCGGTCAGGAAATCGATCCGCAGTCGGTGCGCGACGATGTCAGTTATCTTCAGAACGGTGTGCGGATCGTTCAGAAAAACCTTGAACGTACCGTGACCCTTGTCGGGCATTTCCGCCAGACGGCAGCAGACCAGTCGAACCACAACCTTCGTGAATTTGATCTTTGCCAGTTGCTAGGTGATCTGGTTGCAACATTGCGAAATCAGCTTAAAAAGTCCGGGATCAAGATCGTTTTTGAAGGACCGGAAGATGCCCGGATTGAACACTATTCCGATGCAATTGATCAGGTGGTTCTCAGTCTGATTACCAACGCGGAACGCCATGCTTTCGTTGATCGTTCCGACGCCAAAATCACTCTTCGACTTGTTGATATCGACGCGCATTTTTATCAAATCGATGTTGAGGATAACGGGGTGGGTATTGATCCGGCCTTGCATGATCGGGTGTTTGAGCCGTTCTGGACTGCCAATGCGGCCAATCCGGGCAGTGGTCTTGGCATGGCGATTGTCGGGAATGTTGTCGAAACCGTTTTGGGCGGGAGCATCCAGATGCAATCAGTTGTCGGCGAGGGGACGATATTTTCAATCATACTCCCGAAAACTGTTCGGAAAGCCGCCAACGGCCGCAAAAGTGCGTTTGACGTTTCAGGTGACAATGAAGATGACGGCGCTTAGCGGTGCCGTCATGTTTGGGTAAAGACGCCTGTAACGGTTGTTTAGACGGCGTGACTTTTCGTCGTTTCACGTGATTGGGTCTTTGCCACAGCGCGCCGTTTACCAATTTGGGCGAGGATGCGTTTTTTGCCCCCGTCACTTAAACCCGTCCATGATCCGATTTCATCGCCAGTGCGAAAACAACCCGAACAAAATCCGGATTTGGCATCAAGCACACAGACGCCAGTGCAGGGTGATTTAACGGCCATAGGGTTTTTGATCTTTGCTAGCGGATGACAAATTAAGCGCGCCCGCCATACAAAACAGTTTCGCCCCCATGGATCAAGTCTGAACAAGTCCATGGGGGCGAAATAAGATCTGCAATTTGTCGTGTCGCGCGCGCGTGCGCTACATACGGTCGAACCAGGCGCTTACCTGACGTTCGGCTTCTTCGCGCTCGATGCCGTATTTTTCCTGAACAAGGCCGACAAGTTTTTCCTGCTTGCCTTCAACTTGGTCAACTTCATCATCCGTCAGGCGACCCCATTCGCTTTTGACATCACCAGTGATTTGTTTCCAGCGCCCGGCGATTTGATCCCAATTCATTTGGTTCTCCTGCTTTGGTGGAAGTTTGCTTGTGTCTTACTTTGTGTAAGTGTCTTTGGTGTTTTCACCTTCCGTTATTCAAACGGTCCGCTAGGGCATATGTTCCAAACCCTGTCTGTGTGCGTGGTCGTGGCGCGCGTTTTGGGGCGGTTGGCTTGCCTTATTTGGCGCGGGCGGGTATAGCCCGTTTCATTGTTTTGATCGGAGTTATCATCGTGCGGGGCCACCGTGCGGCACGGAGGAAGATATGCGCGGCTATTTCGGGATTGGAATTGAAGGGGCAAGCAAGCCTTTGAATGTGGGCACCCTGTTTCGTTCTGCCCATGCTTTTGGTGCAAGCTTTGCGTTTACGGTTGATGCGGATTTCCGAGAGGAACGTTCAAACATCACCGATACGTCAAAGTCCGCTGAACAAATGCCGTACTATCATTTCCCCAGTCACGATAATTTTTTCCTGCCGTCGGGATGCCGGATGGTCGGGATTGAATTAACGCCCGATGCGATTGAACTGCCCAGTTTCAAACATCCATCGCAAGCGGCCTATATCCTTGGTCCGGAACGTGGAAACCTGTCACAGGGCATGCAGGATAAATGTGATTTCATCATCAAAATCCCCATGAGCTTTTGCGTCAATGTCGCGATTGCCGCCAATATTGTGATGTACGATCGTTTGATCAGTCTGGGCCGATTTGCCCCGCGCCCGGTGCGTGCCGGTGCCCCGACCGAACCAAAACCCGAAGGCCAGTATGGCGGCTGGATTTCGCGCACCCGCGAAAAACGCATCGGCAATCCGGAAAAGTTCCGCAAGGCCCCACCACCCGACTATAGCGTGATCGATGGCGATCTGGATGACGAAGACGCTTAAGGCATTGGTCGGATAAGTATCTTTCCAGAACTGAAAGATCGCAAAAAAAAGCAACGGCCGCGAGGGAGGAGCGCGGCCGCTGCTGTGTATGATCTGTGCTTTGTTGTGCCATTCACAGGGGGGCTTTGGCACAGCACAGATCAGGTGCAAATGTAATCGTCAGGCTGCCTTTGCGTCAGTTGGCTGCGATTTATTAGGGTCATTGTCGGCTTCCTCATCTGGCAGCCGTCCATGCGGATTGCGGAGCAAGTTCGCGATCATGCGCATTCCAACATCGCCTTGCAGGGTTAAAAGGCTTTCCGGATGGAATTGTACCGCACTGATCGGAAGACTGCTGTGACGAATGCCCATGATCACGCCATCATCACTACGTGCGGTGACGGTTAAATCGGCGGGCAGTTCGGCGGCCTTGGCAAACAGTGAATGATAACGCCCGACAACAATGTCTTCAGGCAGACCTTCAAACAGCGGATCGCTTGTATCGAGTTTCACCTTTGACGGTTTGCCATGCATCGGTGTGACAAGTTGTCCAAGGGTGCCGCCGAAAAATTCGACAATCCCCTGCAAGCCAAGGCACACCCCAAACACCGGTAAACCAGCGGCCAACGCACGTTCAATGCTGTCGCGCAGATGATAGTCATCTGGCCGTCCGGGGCCGGGGGATAGAAACACAAGATCAGGTTTGAAATCATCAAAGGCTTCATCCGGGAAACCCGGACGCAGTGTTAGTGTTTCAGCACCCGTCGCGCGGATATAGCTTGCCAGATTCTGAACAAAGCTGTCTTCGTGATCGATCAGAAGCACCCGTTTGCCGAGCCCTGAACTTGCCGGATCAATGGTGATTTCATCCTTGGCATCGCGGGTTACTGCATCAATCATTGCTGATGCCTTCAGCACGGTTTCGGCTTCTTCGGCCTCAGACACACTATCAAAAAGCAATGTCGCGCCAGCGCGGACTTCGGCGACACCCTGTTTCAGGCGGACAGTGCGCAATGTCAGGCCGGTATTCAGATCGCCATTGCAGAGAACAGCACCAATCGCTCCGCCATACCATGCGCGCGAACTGCGTTCGACGGCTTCGATATGTTTCATGGCAGCCCGTTTTGGCGCGCCGGTAACAGTCACGGCCCAGCAATGGGTCAGGAAGGCATCAAGCGCATCAAACCCGTCGCGCAGGCGGCCTTCGACGTGATCAACTGTGTGGATCAGGCGGGAATACATTTCGATCTGACGACGGCCGAGAATGCGGATGCTGCCCGGTTTGCAGACCCGTGCCTTGTCGTTGCGGTCAACATCTGTGCACATGGTCAGTTCCGACTCATCCTTGGTCGAGTTGAGCAATATACGGATGTTTTCGGCATCCTCGATCGCATCACGGCCACGCGCAATCGTGCCCGAAATCGGACAGGTTTCGATCCGCTGTCCTTTGACCCGGACATACATTTCCGGTGACGCACCAATCAGATGTTCACCGTCGCCTAGGTTGATCAGAAAACCATACGGGGCAGGGTTGCGGCGTTTCAGACGGCGGAAAATTTCCGAGGGTGCGGTGGCACAAGGGGTTCGGAAAACGCGGCTGGGGACGACTTCAAATAATTCACCACGGGCAAAGCGCGGCTTGGTTTCATCGACGATGGCGGCGTATTCACCGGTTTCCATATCGTTTTCAACCACGGCATTGTTGCCGCGTGATGGCGGGTGGGGTTGCGATATCCGTTCACACCCAACCGTGCTGCGTCCGTCGGGGGCGATGAATTCATAGTCGATTTTGGTCGCAACCCGGGATGCATGATCGACCGTGACCAATTGATCCGGCAGGAACAGATGGATGTCTTTGTGGTCCGACGGGCGGTCTTGGGTCAGATTGATCTGTTCGAAATGAAGGGCGATGTCATATCCAAACGCCCCATACAGACCAAGGCGTTCATCGCCCTTATGCCCAAACAGATCCCGCAGTGCGCGGACAACTGAAAACAGGCTTGGCTGTTGGCTGCGTTCTTCTTCAGGGAACCAGGAAGCCGGGGTTTTAACCAGGCCGTAAAGGCCATCTTCACCGTTGGTGAGGCTTTCGATATGCGGATGATTGCCCAATGTATCGGCGATGATATCAAGCAAGACCCGCCCGCGATCATTTAAGGCCCGGACGGTAAAGCCGCGTTCGCGTCCGACAATTTCAAGCGGTGGCGCATCAAATCCCATATCCCAGCGTGAATAGCGACCCGGAAACTCGTAACTTGATGACAGCAAAACACCCTTGGTCTGATCAAGGGCATCAATCAGGCTTTCGGTTGCGTCTTCGTAAGTGACGGTCGTCATACGGCGAATGACGGAAATGCCGCCATCGGTGGTGTAGCGATATTCGCTACTTTCATTGCCGTCTTTGGAAATGCCGGTTTCCTGATGTGGGGTCGTCACGTCTGTTCCTCCTGTGTGCGCCGTGCCGCAGGAGGATTGTGATCATCAGGAAGAAAAGAAGGTCTGAAAACACAAAGCCGCCTGCAAGAATGAGGCGGCCGGTATGTTTAGGGCATGTGTTTTGGCCACCCGCTTATGCGAGCCACCACCAACGATTGCAAATGTGAATTGGGTTCATGCCGTGTGTTTTCATGCCCAAACCATGGCCGTAAAAAATTCGGGCGTCAAGGCTTTTACCATGCGGTTCAGGTTTCTGCGTCTTTCAGCGTAAGATGAAGAGGCTGATGGCAATGCGGGCAGCTTAGCGCATCTTCGCTTTCGGATTTGTGGACATCACGGATATCGGCGACGATGGATAGGGCCTGTTCATCGCTCAGACCGAGTTCTTCCTGATGGGATTTCAGTTTGTTGCGGACGCGTTCTGTCAGTCTTTTACCTGCCAGTTGGTGGCTGACTTGATGGCGGTAGGCGGTTTCGCGTCGGCGCAATTCACTGTTAAAGGCCGAGGCCAGAATACCGGCGGGAACGGCAACAATCCCGATGCCGGTCAATGAAATGATGCTGGCAAGGAATTTACCAAATGGTGTGACCGGGACAACGTCGCCATAGCCAACAGTTGCGAGTGTAATGACGCTCCAGTACAGCGCATCAAGCAGGTTGGCGAATTTATCAGGCTGGGCTTCGTGTTCGGCCATGTAAATGGCCCCGGCACTAAAGACCAGCATGCAGGCAAGGGCGGCTGATGCGGCACCAAAAATGCCCAGCTGCTGGCGAAACACCATCAGCATCAGTTCAAGCCCGGTAGAATATCGGGTGAATTTCAACAGCCGCAGCAGTCGGACAATCCGGACGAACCGAAGATCGATGGATGTAAAGAGCCACAAAATGATTGGCAAAATCGCCAGAAGGTCGATCAAGGCCATCGGGGTTGCCATATAGCGCAACCGCGACCAACGCCCGGCAAAGCGCGGGTTGTCTGGTGCGGACCAGACACGCAGCAGATATTCGATGGTGAAAATCAGCGTGCAGACAACTTCAATTGTCGCAAACAGGATGTAATGGCGCTCTGCAAGAACCGCGACCGAGTCAAAAACAACCGCGACCACATTGATAATGATGGCACTGGCCAGAACCAGATGAACGATCAGTGACAGGCGCGATTTCCTGTCCACGCCATGAAGCAGGGCCTGAGTTTTTGATCGTAAAGTGGGCGTCATCGGCGCGTGTCCATCGGGCAACTTTCAATCGGTGTGCCCGTGATCTTCGCGCCAATCGTTTCAGAAAAGGTTAACCTGCAAACCCAAGGGGTTAATAACGGGTTAGTACCCCTTGGCCGCCTGAATGAAATTGGCAATCTTGCGAGCATCCTTAACGCCCTTGGCCTTTTCCACACCAGAAGACACATCGACCCACGGTGCTTGGGAAATCTCGACGGCCTTAGCAACATTATCGGGATCAAGGCCACCGGCCAGCATCCAGTCGCTTTTAAAGCTTTGTCCGCTCAGAAGCGTCCAATCAAAGGAAACGGCATTGCCGCCCGGAAGAATGCTGTCTTTGGGTGGTTTGGCATCAAAAAGCAAAAAGTCCGCAACGCCGTCGTAGTTCACTTTGGCGGCTTTGATATCCGCAGCCGTGCTGACCGAGATTGCCTTCATGACTTTCAGGCCAAACCGTTCCTTGACCGCGATCACGCGATCCGGGCTTTCTTTGCCATGAAGCTGGATCACATCAAGGTTTCCCGCGGTAATGGCGGTTTCAAGCGCCTCATCCCCGGCTTCAACAAACAGGCCAACTTTCAGGATGCTGTTGGGAACCCGTTCGGTCAGGGTTTTGGCACCCTTAAGCGAGATGTGGCGTGGGCTTGGTGGGAAAAAGACATAGCCCAATGCGTCTGCCCCGGCACTCATGGCCGCGATTAGGGCATCTTCGCTATTGATTCCACAGATTTTCACCATGCAGGTCATCGGGGTATCCTGTCTTGTCGTCACGCAATTGATCGCGGCAGATGGTTGCCGCAAGCCATTGGCTTAGCAGAAAGCTCCGTGATCCAACAGGATATTTGCGATTTTGCGTGGCTTTCCACTGGCAGGATAACCATTGCTGCGCTATTTTCCCGACCATGAGCAAGAATACAGACCCTGCCGCGGGCGAAAACGGCGAAAACACAACCCACTTCGGGTTTCGGGATGTTCCTGAAAGTCAGAAGGCATCGATGGTGCGCGAGGTTTTCGACACTGTCGCGTCCAAATATGACTTGATGAATGACCTGATGAGCGGTGGTGTTCACCGCCTGTGGAAAGACAGTTTTATCAATGAACTAAAGCCGCGTCCGGGCATGAAGCTTCTCGACGTTGCCGGTGGCACGGGTGACATTGCTTTTCGTTTTTTGAAAAATGGCGGTGGGTCGGTCACGGTTTGTGACATCAACTATGAGATGTTGCATGTGGGACGTGACCGCGCGGCGGATCATGGGTTGCTTAAAAACATCAACTGGACGGTTGGCGATGCGCAGAAATTGCCGCTGCCTGATCATTCGGTCGATGCCTATACCATTGCCTTTGGGATCCGCAACGTGACCCGCATTGAAGAAGCCCTTTCCGAAGCGTTTCGCGTTTTGCGTCCGGGCGGAAAGTTTCAGTGTCTTGAATTTTCCAAGGTGGTCGTTCCGGGTTTTGATAAGCTTTACGATACCTATTCGTTCAAGTTGTTGCCCGAAATCGGTCGAATGATCGCAGGTAACCGCGAAGCGTATCAGTACCTTGCCGAAAGCATTCGCCAGTTCCCCGATCAGGAAACGTTTGCATCGATGATCCGGGCAGCCGGGTTTGAACGGGTGAAATACCGAAATCTGTCGGGTGGAATTGCCGCTATTCATTCCGGCTGGCGGGTTTGAGGGGCTTGGACGAATGATCCGTTTTGTTCGCAACAGCTTTCGCCTGCTTGCCATGGCGCGGACCCTTGCGCGCCATGATGCGCTGTTTCCATTGGCACTTGTGCCGGGCGGTAAGCTGCTTGCTTTCTTCGCACGCCTGACCGCACCGTTTTCGCGCCGTTCGGATTTGCCACCGGGGCGACGTTTGGCACGCGCACTCGAAGAACTTGGCCCAGCCTTCATCAAACTTGGTCAGACACTGGCAACACGTTCGGATTTGATCGGTGACGATGTTGCGGCCGATCTTTCGACATTGCAGGATCGCTTGCCGCCGTTTTCGGCCAAGATTGCCAAACGCATCATTACCGAACAGCTGGCTGAGCCGTTTGACGTTTTGTTTGCCGATTTCGATGAAGAACCGGTTGCGGCGGCCTCTATCGCGCAGGTGCATTTTGCCACCACGCCAGACGGGCGCGAAGTTGCGGTCAAGGTGCTGCGGCCTGACATTCGCTATCGGTTTGCCCGTGATCTTGATCTGTTTTACTGGGTTGCCGAGATTGTCGAACTGACCCAGCCGCGCCTGCGTCGGCTTAAGCCGATTGAAACCGTCAAGGCCCTTGAAGACAGCGTCCATCTTGAAATGGATTTGCGGTTTGAAGCGGCTGCAGCATCGGAATTTCGCGATAATTTCGAAAGTGATCCGACCTATTACATTCCCCAAATTGATTGGGAACGCACCGCCGAACATGTGATGACCATGGAACGGGTCAAAGGAGTTCGGATTGATAATGTCGAGGCACTTGAACGTATGGGCGTTGATCGCTCGGCCCTGCTTGCCAAGGCTGCAGGTGCGTTTTTCCAACAGGTGTTTCGCGACGGGTTTTTCCATGCCGATATGCATCCGGGCAACCTGTTTGTCGATGAAACCGGTCGGGTCAGCCTAGTTGATTTCGGCATCATGGGACGTGTGGATAAACAGACCCGTCTTTATCTGGCCGAAATGCTGTTGGGCTTTTTGACCCGGGATTATCACCGGGTTGCTGAAATCCATTTCGAAGCGGGTTATGTGCCCCGCAACCAGTCGCTTGAAAACTTCCAGCAGGCCTGCCGTTCAATCGGCGAGCCGATCCTTGGCAAGGAACTGGCAGATATTTCGGTCGGGCGTTTGTTGGGGCAGTTGTTCCAGATTACCGAACAGTTCGGAATGGAAACCCAGCCACAACTTCTGATGTTACAGAAAACCATGATCGTTGCCGAAGGGCTTTCGCGGATTCTCAGCCCGAATGAAAATATGTGGGAATTGTCGCGTCCATTGATCGAAGACTGGATGCGTGAAACGCTTGGCCCGGAAGCCAAAATCAAGGAAGCCACCCTACAGGCGGGAACCATGTTGCGCCGGTTGCCACGTGTTCTTGAGGCTGCCGAACAGGCATCATCGGTTTTCACCGATCAGGGCTTGCGTCTTCATCCCGATACGGTTGCGGCCATGCGCGGCAAATCGTCAAATGGATCACGCACGTCAGGGGGCGTTTCGCGCCAGACACTGGTTCTTTGGGTGGCGATTGTCGCACTGGCCGTTGCGGTTTACCTGAAATAGAACGCAGGTCTGAGGGACGGGAATTTCATAATGGGTGATGGTGCGAAAACAGTTGAAATCAGCACGGATCGCGACCGTCTTGATTTGTCTTACTGTTATGACTTTATCGCCAATTCCTATTGGGCAGCGGGTCGCACACGCGGCGAGTTTGACAGATCGGTCGAACTGTCTTTTCCGGTTGGTGCCTATTGCGATGGCAGACAGGTCGGTTTTGCCCGCGTGGTCAGCGACCAGATCGCGATTGCCTATGTGGCGGATGTGTTTGTTGATCCCGATTTCCGCCGGCTTGGCATAGCGTCAAAGTTAATCGATGGGTTGCATGCTCATCCGGATTTGGCTCGCGTCAAACGCTGGATGCTGGCGACCCATGACATGCAGCCGCTTTATCGTTTGCATGGCTATGACGATCTTAATGATCTGATGATGATGCGGGTCGATGACCAAGCACAAAAGCGCGACCCGCTGCGTTAATCTGGCGGAAATTCAGATATAAAAAACGCCGCCACGGATAACCGGGCGGCGTTTTTATTTAAGTTGCTTGGGGCTTAGCTTGCGCGGACTTCATCAAGGAAGTTGCCGACTTCGCTTCGCAAGGTGCCAGATTGGCTGTTGAGTTTTTCAGAAGCCCCAAGAACCTGATGGGCTGCTTCGCCGGTTTGGCGGGCGGCTTCATTCATTTCGTGGATATGGTTGGTGACTTCCTGCGTGCTTTGAACAGCCTGCTGGACCGAATTGGAAATCTCGGAGGTGGCTTGTCCCTGTTCTTCGACAGCGGCTGCAACCTCGGCTGCGATTTCGTTCAGGTTGCTAATAATTCCGGTAATACCGTCAATTGCCCCAACAGCTTCCTGTGTTGAACCCTGAATGCCAGAAATCTGTGCCGAGATATCTTCGGTCGCGCGGGCAGTTTGATTGGCAAGGTTTTTGACCTCGTTGGCAACCACGGCAAAGCCTTTGCCGGCATCACCTGCACGGGCGGCCTCGATCGTTGCGTTCAGGGCCAGAAGATTGGTCTGTTCGGCAATCGCCTGAATGATCTGTACGACTTCACCGACTTTCTGTGCCGATACATCAAGCCCCTGAACCATCTCGTTGACACGGGTGGCTTCGGTGGTGGCATTGGCGGTGATGTTGGATGTTTGATTCACACGTGCGCTGATGTCGCGGATCGAAACGGCGAGTTGTTCGGCCGCACTGGCGACAGTTTCGACGCTATGATTTGCCTGTTCAACAGCGGCAACCACGGCCTGAGATCCAGCTTCGTTTTGCTGAACAGCGGCAACCATGGTTTGGGCAACTTCCTGCATTTCGCCAGAAGCACCCGATACACCATCAACAACCCCCATCACGGTTTGTTCAAACCGACCGGCAAGACCGTGCATGGCTTCGCGGCGATTGGCGTCAGCCCGTTCGCGTTCCTGTTCGCGTTCACGATCAAGCTGGCCGACGCGTTTGGCGTTTTCCTTGAAAATTTCGACTGACGATGCCATTTCACCGATTTCGTCATTCCGGTTCAGGCCGGGAATGTCGACATCAAGATTACCATCCACAAGGGCACGCATTGCGGCGTTGATCTTAACCATCGGTGTCAGGATCTGCTGGCGCAGCAAAACCCAGGTCGTTCCAAGCAGAACCACAAGAATGGCCGCAGCAAGTGCGACCTGCACAATGACGGCTTGCTTCACTTCGGAATGGACACGGTCAAGCGACCAGGCCGTAACCAGCATGCCACGGTACTGATCTTCATCGCGACGTTTGGAATATTTCGTGATCGGTGCGGCGACGATTACAGCGTCATCTGAGATGAAACTGACGACTTCCTTATTCTCGATTTGCTCAAGATAGGGTTCAATCAGAGCAGCAAGATCATGTTTCGTTAGTGTTTCTGACTGATAGGTCCCGATGGCATCGCCACCCGGATTGGCTGCGACCAGAGTTGCAAGCTGGGAGCCTTCCTTATCGGTGATTTTGCGGAATTCTTTTTCGACGGATGCACCGTCCATCGCAATAAAACCGGGCTGTACAGCGGTTGACAGCATTTCCGTTTTTTCGACCGATTCATTATACATGATCTCGATCATGGCATTGCGCTGTGAAACGGTTTGAATGGTCATCATCGCACCAAATCCGACAACCAGAAGTGCAACGATAACAAAGATAACTTTACGTCCGACAGAGGCGCCGGATCTTTTTGGTTCGGCCATTTACGGTCTCCCAGTCCTTTAAAGGCTTTGTACCAAATTCCCTAGAGCGTCCGCCAAACCATTCACGTTTGAACGTGAAAAATGGTCGGGCAGCCTGTGGCAGATTGTTTTCCTGATTTTTGCCATCAGGACCAATCGGCGCATTTAATTTTTATCCACTTTTGGCGGTCATAATCGCCGCAGTTGAAGTGGGTGTGTTTCTCACCATCAACGAAGCTACTCCATGCGGTGGGATTATCGAAATAAGAAACGACCCTCTTGCCGAATATTCTGATTCAGTGAAATCAAATGATAAATCCGCCTATTCGTGAGGTAATTTTTGGCAAATTATACTACTGTGCTTATCTAAAGATGGGCGGGTGACTTGAATCAAAAGACCGATACGCTGTGAAATTGAGTCTTGCCGTTGACGGGACGGTAGCCTCCATTCAGTCAAGTTTGGGGGCGCGGGGGGATAAAGATGGCTAAATCTGCGACAACGACAAAAAAGCGACCGGCAAAAAAGGCGTCGACGTCTTCTCGGGCCAAGAAAACGGCGAAGTTGGACAAGACTGAAAAACCGAACTTAGCAGAACACACTGAAATGGCGGCAGATGGCGCATCGACTGATGCGGCGAAAGCGACGCTAGAAACTGTGGAACGGGAAACTGTCGATGCGACGGCTGAAAAAATTGCAGAATTGGAGGCTGAGGGCGCGGCAACGCGCGTTGCCCAGAAGCGCCGCGTGACCAATGACCTTTTCCAACGTGGTCTGGCCGCCCATCAGGCTGGTCAGATTGACGAAGCCATCCGTCTTTACGGCACGGCGCTTCGCCAAAATCCGCAACAGCCAGATGTCTGGAACAATCTTGGTGTGGCGTTACGCCGCAGCAAAAAGTTTGAGGCAGCCCTGATTGCCTATCGCCGGGCAGCAGATCTGCGCCCGGAAAATGCCGGGCTATGGTCAAATATGGGCAACTGCCTGCGCGAAATGATGCGCTTTGAAGAGGCACTGGTTGCCCATAAAAAGGCGCTTGAACTTGATGATACGATCAAGTCGCATACGTTCAATGCCGGGCTTGTTTATCGCGATATGAATCGCTTTGGCGATGCAGTTGAATATTTCGACCGCGCATTGGCGATTGATCCTGATTATATCGATGCGAATTGGGACAAGGCATTGGCGCATCTGGCATTGGGGAATTATGCCGATGGCTGGGCCGGATATGAAACGCGTCGCAAACTGGCCGACAATCCGATCCGTCCGCTTGATGCCGCCCCGGAATGGGATGGCAAAGCCAGTCTGCGGGGTAAACGCATTTTACTGCGCGCCGAGCAGGGCTTTGGCGACATGATCCAGTTTGCCCGCTTTGTCCCGTTGGTGGCAAAGAAGGCCGGGCATGTGATTCTGGAATGTCGCAAGGAACTTATCCCGATTATGCGAACGGTTACCGGTGTTGGAACATTGGTGGAAAAAGGCCGTCCTTTGCCGGAGTTCGATCTGCATGTTCCGTTGTTAAGTTTGCCGCATGTCTTGGGGGTTGGGGAAAGTGACCTTCAAAAAATATCGGCTGATCCTTACATAACGCCGCCTGTGGGCAAAAGTGTCCGTCTGGCCCCACCACCGGGTACGGTGCTTAAGGTCGGATTGATTTGGGCAGGTAAATTGAATCCGCGTGATCGGTCCTGCGCGCTTGAAAACCTGCTTCCGATTTTGTCGGCCAAGGGGGCCGCATTTTATAGTTTCCAGATTGATGAGAGACGGTCTGATCTTGATAAACTTGGCCTGAATGCGTTTGTCACAGACCTTGGTGATCATATTCATGATTTTGGCGACAGTGCCGCATTGATGCAGGCGATGGATCTGGTGATTTCAATCGATAGCTCGCCCGCCCATCTGGCTGGTGCGTTGGGCGTTCCGGTCTGGATGCTACAGCTTTATACAACGGATTGGCGTTGGTTGGTCGATCGGGCTGATAGTCCGTGGTATCCGACCATGCGCATCTATCGCCAACAAAAACCGGCAGACTGGTCCCTTCCAGTCAATAAACTGGCGGGTGACTTTTCAACCTTCCTTCAGGCACGGATAAAGGCGTCAAAAGGTGGCGAATGAGCGAAACCTTGCCATTGCTGTAAACAAGGCGTAGTTAAGCGCCTTAAATTTTGTAGATAACGGACCTTGACGGTGCGTCATCGGTTAAGATGTGACAACAACCCGTTTTGGCCAATTGATCTGGCGCAGGAGAATTCTTGTGAGCGAAGCTGCTTATAACAAAGGTTTCCCGGTTTCATGGGAACAGATGCATCGCGACGCACGCGCATTGGCGTGGCGTCTTTTGGAACTGGGCCCATACAAGGGCATTATCGCAATTACCCGTGGCGGCCTTGTGCCGGCGGCGATTATTGCGCGTGAACTTGACATTCGTTTGATCGATACCGTTTGTATCCGCAGTTATTCGGACAAAAGCCGCGGTGATCTGGAATGGCTTAAGGGCATCGAAGGCGACGGTACGGACATGCTGATCATTGATGATCTGGTCGATACCGGTAAAACGGCCAAGGCCGTTCGTGAAAAACTTCCGCATGCCCATTTTGCGACCGTCTATGCCAAGCCGCTTGGTCGTGAGATTGTTGATAGCTTTGTGACCGAAGTATCCCAGGATACGTGGATTTACTTCCCGTGGGATATGGAGCTGTCGGTTAACGCGCCGATTTCCGAACGCGCCCGTTAATCCGCAAGGGAATTGTATCCGTATCCCTTGTAAGGCCGATTTGCCAGACAAGGAGACTGAGATGCGCACAGATTTTCGCCCGGACTTCCATCGTACACCGCAAACCGCGCGCCGATGGGCCGGGCGTTTGTGTTTTTCCGTCCTGACAGCGGCCATGGCAGCGATGGCAAGCGCGCCTGCGGTTGCCCAAAACGTGTCAGAACGTGTTGCCAAAACCCAAGCGCTGCTCAGCACTGAGACAGGCTATCGGCTTTCGGTCTTTGCCGAGGTGCGCAATGCCCGGACCATGGCGGTGGCGCCAGAACTCGGCGGCGTGTTTGTTGGCACACGTGGACCAAACCTTTATTTTGTACGCGATGAAAATGGCGATGGTGTTGCCGAGGACGTCAATCTGATCGCGGATGATTTCAAATTGGCCAACGGGATTGCCTATAAACCCGGAACGCTTTTTGTTGCAGATCAGCACCGTATTGTCTCCTATGACCTCAGCAATTTTGACGGCGAAAGCCTTGGTCGGCCGCGCATATTGTTTACCAACCTGCCCGATAAGCGCCATCATGGCTGGCGGTATGCGGCACTGTCGCCAGATGGAAACCGGCTGTTTGTTGCGGTTGGGGCACCTTGCAATATTTGCAAGGTAAGTGGCCTTGAAGGCACGATCATCTCGATCCCGATCAATGGCGGCGCGCCCAAGATTTACGCCAGCGGCATTCGCAATTCAGTCGGGCTGACATTCCATCCCGCAACCGACGAGCTATGGTTCACCGATAACGGTGGGGACAGCTTGGGCGATGACATCCCGCGCGAAGAATTTAACCGTGCCAGCACGCCCGGTCAGTTCTTTGGCTATCCATGGTATGCGGGAAGCGACACACGAAGCCCGCAATTTTCCGATGAAGAAGTTCCCGATCAGTTAACTTTCCCGGAATTTACCTTTAATGCCCATAATGCACCGCTTGGTTTTACCTTTGACGGTGAGGATGCGTTGGTTGCGCTGCATGGGTCGTGGAACCGAACAATTCCTGATGGTTATGAGGTTGTTCGGGTTGAATTCATCAATGGCAAGCCGGTCACATCCAATCCATTCTTAAGTGGATTTTTGCGCAGCAACGGCGAGGTGATCGGACGCCCGGTTGATGTGAAACATTATATCGATGGGTCGATCCTGATTTCCGATGACAATGCCAGCGCGATCTGGCGCATGGTGCCCGACAGCTAATTTACTGGGGCAAAAGCCGGTCGAATTAATTGATCGGGCTTGATGTGATCTGCTTGCGCTGCCCCTAAAAGCGGGCTATAAAACGCGCGCTTCGCGGGTGTAGTTCAATGGCAGAACGGCAGCTTCCCAAGCTGCATACGAGGGTTCGATTCCCTTCACCCGCTCCAGCTTTTCCCAAATACCCCATTTGCACTTTTGATATCAGTTTGTTGTGCAGGACGCAGTGCTTTGGCATGTGTCGCCGCAGCCATCCGACGTTCCATCGGGACAGCACGCGATCAGTCGATTTCTTAATCGTTTGCGGGCGCGTTGAATGCGCGATTTAACTGATGGAAGGCCGATATTGTGACGTGCAGCAAACTCTGTTTGCCGGGTTCGTTTCAGGTCTATCTCGGTCAGGATGTTTTGATCATTCTCTTCCATACCGGAAATAAGATCAGACAGGCAGGCACTTAGCCCGGCTGCTTCGGACTGTTCGTTGTTTGAGGTCATTTCAGAAAATTCGTGAAATGTCGGATCGTTTTGAAGGTCGTGGGTTGTGACGCGTGCGCGGCTTTGGCGGCGATAAAAATCAACGATTTTACTGCGCGCAACCGCATAGATCCAAGCCGACGGATTGCTTGCGGTGCCAAGGGTTGATTGGTTGCGAATGATCGCTTCAAGAATGTCGGAAACGATATCCTCGACCTCATTCATAGGCGCACGCGTTTGCACAAACCGGTGCAGGCCCCGTTGAAGGGCCTGCCAGTCGGCGGAACTTTGGTGTGAGGACGCGAATGTCATAGGTCTTTACGCACAACATACCTGATCAGGGTTCGAAGATTTGTCTGGCTGTTGACCGCAGCAACCAGCCTTTGATGGATCGGTGTTACCTGTTTCGCCTTTGGGGGCATCATCAAGGATACGATACCATTCCCACGCCAATCCGTCTGGTTCTGTTGTCCAGAATTTATCTTGTTTGGCATGGCAACACCCGGTTTGTGCGACGTCGCTTGTCATAAGGTCACTGATGGTCAGACGCGTTGCTGCCTGATCAAATTCATCTGCTGTCGTGCATTCGACCCCGATGTGGTTGAGGTCTTCTGATGCCTTGGGGTTTTCAAACAAAACAAGTTTAAGCGGCGGCTGGTTGATTTCGAAATTCGCATAGCCGTCACGTTGTTTGTGGACCGGGGTCGCGAACATCTCGCTGTAAAACGCGATTGCACGATCAAGATTTTTGACATTCAGGGCAAGTTGCAGGCGCATTGTGTGTCTCCTGTGACATCGATGTGATGTTCAGGAAGACGCCGGTACCAGCAAAAGGATGCAGGCGACCGTCAAATTCGTCCGAAAAATTTGAAATGGTGCAATTGAAGGCATAGCACCCTTAAAACTCAAGTTATGAGAAAAGGTGCCGCTTATGGTGCTGGTGCCAGATAGACAAGTTTCTTGTCACGCGCTTCTTCATCACTGCAAATTTTGGCGCTGTCGGCTGTGGCGGTATCAGCGAAGCGTGGGTCAAGGGTGCCGATATAGTGGCCGGTCCCGGCAGTCCGAAAAAGACAGCGCCCGGTTTCACCCTCAAGGCGCTGTCCGTTGCGCCATTGGTCGGGGGCAATCATATCGCCACCATGAATGCCGATGGCGGCGTTGTCTGCCTCGGTCGAAAGGCTGTCATAGCGATGCGAATACCCGGCAATCGGAAGGGCTTCACCGTCCGTGATCATGGCCGCTGCCACATCGCGTTCGCCAACGCCACATTCGACAATCGGGAAATCGCCGGGTTTGTTTGAGCGTTCCTGATCACCCGCCCAGCAATGGACGGCAAACGGTGCCATGGCGAAATATTTGCGAAGCTGCATGGCCGATGACATGCCGCAATCCCAAAAACTGCCATTATGCAGGCATTGTTGACCAAGTTCGGGCGCATCTATTCCGGCAAGATCAACAACTTCGCCATTGATCATGATGGTATCACCATCAATGACCTGAATGTCGCGTCCCTGTGATTCAATCAAGGGTGTTCCGGAATCAGCGATGGCACTACCGGCGGCGTGGACCGGACCGTCTTGTAGATAAACAGCGGCAGAAAACAGGGCAATAACAGCAAGGACCAGTATCAGACGGGTTGCGTGTTTCAATTGGGCCTCGGCTGTTTGTCATTAGGGAAGGATCAAAGATCTCATCGGATTGTGTCTGAGAACAAGCGAAAAGAACGGCAAAATAATGACGTAGATCGATAGGCTGCGGGTGAGTTCTAAACTCTATGTCGGGAGCCATGCGCAATAACCGGATGCATTGATTGTCATTTGGCGCTAAAAGCGGATTTGTCATTATGCTGTCAGGGACGCGTTTTTGTTTCGTCTGCAACCCATCTTTTTCGTTGTCGGGGTTATGGTCATTATCATCGGAATTGCGATGATGGTGCCCTCTGCCGTGGATTTGTATTACGGCAATCCGGATTGGAAAATTTTTGCTCAGGCCTCGGTCACAACGATCGGGCTTGGCGGGATGGCGTGTCTTGCCTGTCGTTCTGACATTGGACCGCGAGTCACCGCCCGTCAGGGGTATGTTCTGACCGTCGTGTCCTGGATCGCCGTAAGTGTCACGGGGGCCTTGCCGCTTTGGTATTCATCGCTTGATATCAGTTTTTGTGATGCGGTGTTTGAAACGGTATCAGGCCTGACCACCACCGGATCTACCGTTTTGTCCGGGCTTGATCAGATGCCGCCGGGGTTGCTGGTCTGGCGTTCGATCACGCAGTGGCTGGGCGGGATCGGGATCATCGTAACGGCCTTGGCATTGTTACCGATGATGCGGGTCGGCGGCATGCAGCTTTTCCAGATGGAAAGTTCGGATCGATCCGAAAAGCTGAGCGGGCGCATGCGCGATATGTGTCTGCAGATCGTGATCATCTATAGCGGTCTTACCTTGATCTGTATTGTGCTGTATCGGGTGTGCGGCATGCGGTGGTTTGATGCCATCAATTACGGCATGACCACACTTTCGACAGGTGGGTATGCGACGTCTGATTTGTCCTTTGCCAAATTTGATAGCAGCCTGTCGCTGCACTGGGTTGCGATCCTGTTTATGTTTGCCGGCGGGTTGCCGTTTACGGCCTATGCCCTGCTGCTGCGGAAACAAAGTTTGAAGGCGATTACCGGCAATCAGCAGATCAAGCTTTTCTGTATGATCATTGCGGGTTTCACCCTGCTGTTGACCTGGCGATTGGTGCATATTTCCGATGACAGCATTTTCCGGTCACTGACCATGGCGGCATTTAACCTTGTGTCGGTGATTACCACCACGGGCTTTGCGTCGGGGGACTATTTGTTGTGGGGACCAGCAGCGGTCATGCTGTTCTTCTTTGCGACATTCATCGGCGGGTGTTCCGGATCGACGTCCGGCGGGTTCAAGATGTTTCGGTTCTATGTCGTCTTTACCGGATTGCGGGCGCATTTCATGCGACTGCGCAGCCCGTCTGCCGTGGTGGTCAGCCGGATTGACCGGCATGAAATCACATCGGACATTTATAATGCGGTCACGGTCTATGTGTTCTTGCTGACGATCAGTTATATCGTGGTGACCATTGCACTTGGGCTGACGGGGCTTGATCTGATTACGTCCATGAGTGCGGCTGCGACGTCGCTTGCCAATGTCGGGCCGGGGCTTGGTAACATCATTGGTCCGGCCGGTAATTTCCAATCCTTGCCGGATTCGGCCAAGTGGATTTTGGATGTGGCAATGGTTCTGGGGCGGCTTGAATTTGAAACCTTGCTTGTCCTTTTGATGCCGTCTTTCTGGCGGGACTAAATAATTCTGGAATTGCGATCCTGTTTGATCTGGCTGTGACGAGTACCACAGACCAAGTCTTTGTTATGCGCCAAGATCAGCCAAATTCAAAAATCTTGGTGACCCGGAATAAACAATCAAAATTTGGACGGGGATAGGGCAATGCAGAAAAAGATCATGCGCACAGCAGTTGGCATCGTTTCGGTTCTGATGATGACCACAATTGTTTCGGCCTGTTCACCTGAAGTGGGCAGTGAAGAATGGTGTGCCGATCTGAAAGAAAAGCCGAAAGGCGACTGGACCGCAAACGAGGCGGCTGATTTCACCAAACATTGCATTTTCTGATCATGTGATTGTGCGATCCCAGTCTTACTGCGGGATCGGTTCTTCTTGCTGTTTTGAGAATGCCGTCCTTGTGGCGGTTGAATCCGTCCTTCGACACCTGCTTGGCGGTGGTATTGTCGAAGGGCGGATTTTTGCGTTTTTTGCTTAAAAAACGCCATGGAACAATCCTTTGATGGGGGCGTTCTATTCACAACATTGCCGCGCATAAGTGCGATGCAGCAAGGTGCATTTGCGTTCGCTTGATAAATCCCTATAATGCGCGGCCCGCGAAAGATCGCGGTAGTCGAATATGACCACAATTTTTATACGAGGTTAGACAATTATTATGAGTGCCGAAAATCTCCATGTCGGTGTAATTGGCGCAACCGGTGCGGTTGGCGTCGAGCTGATCAACGTGATGTTTGATCGTAACTTCCCTGTAGGTGAACTCACCCTGTTCGCGTCCGAGCGTTCAGCAGGCAAGACCGTGGAGACTAAATTCGGCACTAAGACCGTCGCGCTGTTTTCTGTTGAAGAAGCCAAGCAGTGCGACATTGTCTTCCTTGCTGTTTCTGGTGACTTTGCCAAGGAATATGGTCCGAAGATCGCCGAAGGCGCTTTGGTCATTGATAACTCCTCGGCATTCCGCCTGAATGACGATGTTCCGCTGATCGTGCCTGAAATCAATGGTCACCTTGCCAAGACCGCAAAGCTGATCGCGAACCCGAATTGCACCACGGCGATTGCCGCAGTTGCACTTTGGCCGCTGCATCAGGCCTTTGGCCTGAAGAAAGTCATTGTGTCGACCTATCAGGCGGCTTCTGGTGCCGGTCAACCGGGCATGAACGAACTGCGTGAAGGTCTTGCTGCGGGTCTTGCAGGCAAGCCGGTTCCGGCTGAGGTTTTCTCATCGCCGCTTGCGTTCAACGTCATTCCGCATATCGATAGCTTCCAGGAAAATGGCTATACCCGCGAAGAAATGAAGGTGACCTGGGAAACCCGGAAAATCTTCGGCGCGCCGGATCTGGCGATTTCGTGCACTGCGGTGCGTATCCCGACAGAACGTACCCATTCGGAATCCATCGTGATTGAAACCGAAAAGGTTGTGACCCCGGATGCCGCACGTGCAGTTCTGGCCAAAGCCAAGGGTGTGAAACTTGTCGATGATCCGGCAAACAACAAATACCCGATGCCGTTGACCGCGACCGAACAGTATGACGTCGAAGTTGGCCGTATCCGTACCAACCTGATCTTTGGTGATCATGGTCTGGAACTGTTTGTGGCGGGTGATCAGCTTCTTAAAGGGGCTGCATTGAACGCGGTCCAGATCGCAGAAGCATCGATTGCCGACTAATTCCTGTTGGAACTAGTAACACCGCATAATAAACGGCCCCGTCAGTTGATCTGACGGGGCCGTTTTATTTTGAGCTTTGCGGAGCTGCGGGCAATTACGCCAGCGAGATATGGTCGCGTCCTGCTGCCTTGGCGGTATAAAGCGCGTTATCAACCCGTGACATCAATGTATCGAGGTCTTCGGCGTCACGATATTCGGTGACGCCGGCGCTGATCGTGATCGGAATTTCATCGCGCCCGAACCTTACCGGTGTTTCACGGATTTGATCGGCAAGCTGCCGGGCCTTTGTCATGGCTTCTTGACGATTGGTTTCAGGGAACATCACAACAAATTCGTCCCCGCCCCAACGGCAGATCAAATCAGATTCTCGAACATTCATCCGAATGGCCATCAGCGCTTCGCGCAGGACAGCATCGCCGCCGGGATGACCGTAAGTATCGTTGATGGTCTTAAAACCATCCAAATCGAAACACATCACCGAAAGCGCCGTTTTTTGGCGCTTGGCCGTTTTGGTTGCCTGATCAAACAGCATGTCAAACACTTGCCGGTTAAAGCTTCCGGTCAGTTTGTCCCGCGATGCCAGTTCTTCAAGGCGGTGTTGGTAATTTCGGACGGTCAGATAGGCGACGAATCCGACAATCACCGTAATCAAAAGCGAGATGCCGATATTGATGAACAACGTATTCTGAATGCGGTTGTTTGATGAAAAGTCGCTTTGTTCCACAATCAGGAGCCAACCGAATTCCGGCACCAACCGACTGTTGACGAAATAGGTATGGCCATCTTCTTCGTATGTAATTGATGCGCCCGGCGATGTCAGGATTTGGGTTGCATGATGGCGCATGCCCGGACGTTCATGCAGGCTGTGTGCGGTGCCAAAGCCACTGCCGCGCAGGGTGACGTGGCCTTGGGTGTCAACGAAGTAAATCGTTCGACCATAGCGGTTCTGATAGGTTTCGATCAGGTTGGTAACCGAACTTACCGACAGCCCGACACCGGTGATGCCAATGACATTGCCGTCATAGTCGCGGACCTGATAATTGACGAAAATTGACATCCGCGAACGATCGACCGTGTCGTGATCGATATTGATCTCGTAACTTTTCTTGTCATCACGCGCGCGGAAATACCAATTGTCGGCAGTGTCATCTTCGCTGATCTGTTTGATCACGCCGGACGGGTGATAGTAATTGCGGGTCTTTTCCGAGATGAAATAGGACGTGATCGTGTCGTAGCGCGATTGGATTTCGCTAAGATATTTAATGATCTGTTGCTGATCATTTTCACCGGCCAAAGCCCAGTCGCGGACAAAAGTGTCATGCGCCATCAAGGATGAAATGAAAATCGGCTGCAGAAGGTCGCGCTGTATTTCCGAATATATATTGTCGCTGGTAAGCGGCAGGGTTGTCTCAGAAATTTGTTCTTCAAGCGAATCACGTGCGACGTAAAAGCTGACAAAGCTGGTGGTTAAAAAACCGACCGCGAGAAGAATACATAAAATGACAGCGAAGTATAACTTCTTCCCCTGCACGGAAAGCTCCCCAAAAACAAAGTCTTAAATCGCTGGCGATCCATCTATCCAGCATTTCCGACTTCTGTAATCTACGGGAAAGGAGCGACAATTGCACAGACCAAAATTGTCATGCAGCCAGTTTGTCCTGTTTAAGTAAATTGTGAGGCAGTAAAAGAAACCGCCAATTATCAACTGGATGGTTTCTGCCCGTATAAAACCTGCCAGATCGAAAATACAGGGCCGATAAAGGTCTGGACATTATTGCGGCTTGTGCCAAGAATTCCGCTGCTTGTCATGAAGGGGCTACATGTCGGCTGTGAATTCGGTTATGCAATGCCCTGAGAAACTAGAACAGCAAATAGCATAAGGCTGCATTGCCCCGGGGATTGTGCGGGACATATGCCAAGAGGCGTTTCATTGATCGATTTCCGTCCCATTCTTTTCATTGTCGGCATTCTGCTGTGCACCTTGTCCGTGGGCATGTTTGTCCCGGCACTGGTTGACCTTTATTATGATCAATTAGACTGGATTGTGTTTTCAGCAGCGTCATGCGTCTCGCTGTTTGTTGGCGGTGCATTGATCATGATGAACCGCATGGACAATCTGAAAATCAATTCGCGGCAGGCCTTTATCCTGACGACGCTCAGCTGGTTGGTTTTGACCGCCGCATCCGCCCTGCCATTCGCCTTTTCCGATCTTGATATGTCCTATACCGACGCGTTCTTTGAAGCGATGTCGGGGATATCGACCACTGGGTCAACTGTGATTGTCGGGCTTGATAGTGCGCCGCAGGGCATATTGTTGTGGCGGGCTTTGTTACAATGGCTTGGCGGTATCGGGATCATTGTGATGGCGATTGCGGTCATGCCGATGTTGCGCGTTGGTGGGATGCAGCTTTTCCGGATGGAAAATTCCGATAAATCGGACAAGGCTTTTCCACGTGCAACCCAGATCGCGATGGGCATTGCCTTACTGTATTTAAGTTTTACCGGCCTTTGGGCGATGATGTTGTGGTGGGCGGGCATGACCCCGTTTGATGCAATTGCCCATGCCATGACGACAATTGCGACCGGCGGGTTTTCGACCAAGGATGCCTCGATCGGGCATTATGACAGTGCAACGATTGACGTCATCATCACGCTGGGCATGGCGACCGGGGCCTTACCGTTCATTTTGTATCTGCAGATGCTGCGCGGGCAGGGACGTGCCCTGTTTCGCGACAGTCAGGTCCGCTGGTTTCTGACCATTGCCATATCAATCATTGTCGGGTTGGCATTCTGGCATTCGGAAACCAACAATGTCGCCTTCCTGCATGCGCTTCGCTATACGTCGTTTAACATCGTCTCGGTGATGACCGGGACGGGCTATGCCACCACCGATTATGGTCTTTGGGGACCATTTGCCGTCACTGTCTTTTTCTTTGTCATGTTCATTGGTGGCTGTGCCGGTTCGACGACCTGCGGGGTGAAGATATTCCGTCTGCAGGTGCTGTATGAAATCGCCAAGATTCAGCTGTCACACATGCTGCGCCCGCATGGTGTCTTCATTGCCTACTATAACCGTAAGCCGCTGTCAGAAGACGTTACCGAATCGGTTTTGAGCTTCTTCTTCCTGTTTGTGTTCTGCTTTATCATTTTGGCCGCCGGGCTTGGCGCGATGGGGCTTGATTTCATCACCGCAGTTTCAAGTGCCGGTACGGCGATTGCCAATGTCGGGCCGGGACTTGGGCCGATTGTTGGGCCATCGGGCAATTTTGCGACCTTACCTGACGGGGCGAAATGGCTGATGTCAATCGGCATGCTGATTGGCCGGCTTGAGGTCTTTACCGTGCTGGTTCTTCTTTTCCCGGCGTTCTGGCGCGACTAAAACGCCCGATCAAAGCTGTCTGATTATTTTAAACACTCGCTGGCAGACCGCTTGGCGGGTGTTTTGATTCCGGGTCGTTGACAAAATAGGACGATTGACCTAATTATTGAGTAGGACAATTATCCTACCTTCGGATCGGCAGAGACAGAAAATGGCAGCTTCAACACGTGAGCGAATTATCGAAACAGCAGATTTGTTGTTTTATCAGCAAGGGTATGAAGCAACATCCTTTGCCGATATCGCGACGTCGGTCGGGATTTCGCGGGGCAATTTCTATCACCATTTCAAAACAAAGGATGACATCCTTGACGGTGTGATTAACCGCCGTCTGGCCAACACCGAACAGATGCTTGATCGTTGGGAGATTGACGGAAATGACCCGGCTGAGCGCATTCGAAGCTTCATCCATATCCTGATCGTCAATGGCGAGAAAATCCGCAAATTCGGCTGCCCGGTCGGAACATTGTCATCGGAACTGGCCAAGCTCAACCATTCAGCACAAAGCGATGCGGCAGGGCTTTTCACATTGTTTCGAAGCTGGCTGTGCCGACAGTTCGAGCGCCTTGGTTTTGGCGAAAAGTCAGACAGCCTTGCCATGCATATTCTTGGCCGAAGCCAAGGTGTCGCAACACTTGCCAATGCCTTTGATGATGACGGGTTCTTGATACGCGAAGTCGATGTGATGTGTGATTGGCTTGATGCGCAGATGGCATCCTTGGGCGATCCATCTGATGAGACAGCCAAAAGCGTCTAAGCACTTAAAACAGGGAGGAAACCATGTTCACCGTCTTATTGAAATTTGCGAAAAACCGCGCAAAAGCACCGGATTTCATGGAGGGGCACAAAGCATGGATCAAACAGGGGTTTGACGATGGTGTGTTCCTGATGGTCGGCAGTTTGCAGCCCAATATGGGCGGTGCAATTTTTGCCCATGGGATGACACGGGATGCGTTGGAAACATTCGTGAATGCGGACCCGTTCGTGGTCGAGGGCATTGTGGATGCAGAAATTCTTGAAATTACGCCTGCCCGTGTTGACCCGCAGCTTGAATTTCTGATGGCCTGATCCATGAGCAAAACAACAATCAGCCAAGATGGCAAATGTCGGTGTTCATGGTGTGATTCAGCACCGGAATTTAACGCCTATCACGACACGGAATGGGGTTTCCCGGTTTCCGATGATCAGCGATTGTTTGAAAAGGTGTGTCTGGAAGGTTTCCAATCAGGGCTAAGCTGGCGAACCATTTTGGCGAAACGTGAGAACTTCCGGGCGGCATTTAAGGGATTTGATTTCTATAAGGTTGCCGCATTTGATGAGGCAGATGTCGAACGCCTTGTGAGTGATGCCGGGATCATCCGCCATCGCGGCAAGATTGAAGCGGCAATTAACAATGCCAAACGGGCCTGCGAAATGGTCGAATGCGAAGGATCACTGGCAGCTTATTTCTGGGGATTTGAACCCGACCTGTCAGAAGTCCAAACACCACAATCCATGTCGACGTCACCAACATCTGTTGCCTTGTCCAAAGACCTTAAGAAACGCGGTTGGAAATTTGTCGGACCGACCACAGTGTTTGCCTTTATGCAGGCGATGGGGCTGATCAATGATCACGCAGATGGCTGTTTCCTGCGCCCGAAGATCGATGACATCCGGAAATCGTTTGTACGGCCACAGTGATTAACTGGAACCGGAAAAAAGACACCCCTTGCCCGAAGGCAAGGGGTTGAGGGTCGGGGGCCGATTACAGTCCCCTCGATGATAATCCGGCAAGGATTATGCCTGTGTTGTCTTCAATCATGCATCAACCGTAAAGCGTGCCGCCGTTGTTTGCATCGGGGCGCTGGTGTTGATATTTCGGATCATGATTAGAAGGTAAATCAGTTTGGCGATGCCGAACCTTGGGTCAGGAGCGGATCGGGGATCGGGATTTGGCCCGGCATCGCCTTGAGTCCAAGGTGCCAAATCTTGGTAAAAAGATAAAATTGAATATTAAATAAAAATCGATAGATAAAAACTATCAATTAGGTGCGCTGCGATAAAATTTGGCCCGAAATCAGGCGAGATATGGCAGTTTTACACAGAAAACAGCACCGTTCGGCCCGGTCGAGACGAGGTGAAGGTCGCCATTATGTGTGCTTATCAACTCCCGCGCGATGGCAAGGCCAAGCCCGGTTCCCCCGGTGCGACCGCTTCCGGCGAAAGGTACAAACAGGTTCTTGATCGCCTTTTCGGGCAATCCGGGACCGTTATCATTGATGAAAACATCAATCAAATTGGGCTGCTTATCCGATTCGCCCGTCTGGTTTTTTGCTGCGACCAGTTTGTAGGTGATGGTCACTTCATCAGCACCAGCTTCTAGCGGATTGCGCATCAGGTTGCTGAACGCACGAAACAGCATGTCATAATCGGCTTCAAGCATGATGTCATCGGGCAGATCAATTTGAATGCGCGCACTGCACGGAAGCGCATCTTTTACCGTTTCTGGCGCATGACCATCCAGAAGGGGTTCGGATTTTTGCAGCAATATCTGATCGCGGACTTCTTCAATCAACTCGATCAGGGTGAACTTTGCCAAATCCCGTGGTGGTGGCGTGTCACGGGCAAAGGACAGGGTTTGTTCGCTGATATAAACCGCACGCTCCATCGACGATAAAAGACGCGGGACGACAGCACGGACTTCGTCATCTTCACTTTTGGCAAGCTGTTCGGTCATCAGCATCGATGTTGCCAAGGCATTGCGCAGATCGTGGCTGATCTTGGTTGCGGCTGTGCCAAGGGCGGCAAGACGACGGCGCTGATTTAGCATTGCCTGAATATCTTGCTGCATGATTGCCAGTTCCTGGCGTGCGACGCCAATTTCGTCATCGCGCAGACCCGGCGTAATCACCGATGCCTTATCCTGCGGGTTCTCGCGGAACCGGATCATGTCACGGGTGAGGGTGCGCATCGGACGGACCATCAGACGGTTCAGTGCGAAGTAAACCAGCCCGGCGGTAAAGAACGAAATCATCAATGACAGACCAAACACCCGCCAGCCGAAATTACGCATCGCATCGGTCAGGGTCTTTTCATGGACCAGCACTTCGATCTCAAAGTCCGGGGCCATCGACGGCATGCCAACCACACGCAACATACGATCTTCGCTTTGCGACAGGGTCGATAAGCCTTCCATCAAGGCCATGATGATGGAAAATTCTGTCAGATCGATATCCTTGTCGACCTTGGCGGGCATGTCGTCGCGTTGCAGCAGCAATTTACGATCTTCACGGCGCAGGATAACTGCCTCAAGCCCGGCGTTTGAAAGAAGTTCTTTTTCAAGATCATCCGGGATCATTTGATCGGGCGTGGCTTCAAGCGCAAGCGCAGCGAGATAGCCGGAATCGAGATGCGCCTTAAGCCAATCAATGCGAAAACGTGCAACAGAGGGCGCAAAGACAAAGATCTCTGCAAGCATGATAAAGCTTACCGTAAGCACCAAAAGGCGAGCGGAAAGCGATTTGGCCCATGGGGGCAATTTCAGATGCGGGCGTTCCATCGGTAATGTTAGTCAGAGACCATCAAAAAAGTACAGCGCTACAGATGCTTGATTGCTTATGGGGCTCGTGTCGTTGGCTTTACGCGAATTTCAACAGGAACCGGACAAGTTTGCGGGTCTTGTCGCTAAACAGGCTGGGTGTATACCACGCCCCTGCGGCACGTTTGGAAATCTCGCCCAAGGTTGGATAGGGCGTGATCATTCCGGCAATTGCGCCGATTTTCATTTTCTTGGAAATGGCCAAGGACCAGACACCGATCAATTCACCCGCCTGACGCCCGACAATCCCGGCCCCCAGAATGCGGCCCTTTTTGGTCGTGATGACCTTGATGAAGCCCGTTGTGTCACCCTCGGCACGGGCACGGTCGTTTTCGGCGTAATCCCATTTCACAACACGGATGTCGTCGCCAATTTCTCGGCGGGCGGTGGCCTCGTTCATGCCGACCTGTGCCAGTTCCGGATTGGTATATGTCACCCATGGAACGGCAGTATGATTAACCTTGGAAGGCAAGCGGAACAGCGCATTGCGAATAACGATACCCGCGTCATACCCCGCCATATGGGTAAATTGCAGACCGCCTGTGACATCACCAATGGCAAAGATTTTATGGTTTGACGTGCGTAAGCGCGGATCGACGGCAATCCCGCTGCGGTCATATTTCACACCGGCTTTATCAAGGCCAAGATTTTCAACATTGGCTTTACGCCCGGTGGCCAGCAAAAGGTGGCTGCCTTCAAGGGTGATTTCGATGCCATTATGCTCGACGACGACCTGAATTTGATCGCCAGTTTTACGGACTTCTTTGGTTTTGGTTTGTTCGTAAAGTGTGATGCCACCAGCCGTGATGTTGTCGCGTACGACTGCGACCATTTCCCGATCATCTTTAGGCAGGATATTCATCATCTCGATCACGGTGACTTTCGCGCCGAGTTGCTGATGTGCCTGCGCCATTTCAAGGCCAATCGGACCACCACCAATAATGATCAGATGATCCGGGCAGGTGCGGTTTTCAAAGATGGTCTCATTGGTAAAATAACCAACATTTTCCAGCCCCGGAATCGGCGGAACTGCCGCACGTGATCCCGTGGCAATGACGAACCGTTTGGCGTGAATGATGGTGTCCCCGGCAATGACTTCTGTTGGGGATGTGAACTGGGCTTCTGCCTGAATGACGGTGCAGCCAAGTTCTTCGAAACGTTCAACCGAATCATGTGGCGCAATGCCTGCAATCACGGAATGCACGTGATCTATTGACTTGGAGAAATCGACTTCGACCGGGTTTGCAAAAACACCAAATCGTGCAGCTGTGCGGGCATTTTCAGCCGCATGCCCGGCTGCCAGCAATGCCTTGGAGGGAACGCAGCCGGTATTAAGGCAATCGCCACCCATTTTGTCCTTTTCGATCAGGACAACATCAGCCCCCATTTGCACAGCCCCGGCCGCAACGGAAAGACCGCCCGATCCCGCGCCAATGACGCAAATATCTGTCTTGATGGTTTTAGGCATCAAACGATCCACCGTTTTTTGCCCTGCGCAGTTTTTTATAGGCAACCGGCAGAAGTGCCAATACGGCAAGCCCGATGATCGGGGTCAGAATACGGGGTTCGAAAATGATGCCAAGATCGGGTGTCTTTCCCTGATCAAACAGGGCACCCAAGCCATCGCCGATAGAGGCAAAAACAAATGTTCCGGGAATGATGCCAAGCATGGTGCCAAAGATAAAAGAACGAAGCTTAACACCCAGCAAAGCCGGAACGAGATTAACCAGCCAGAACGGGAAAATCGGGATCAAACGCAAAACCATCAGATAGCTAAAGGCGTTTTCAGCAAAGCCTTCCTCCATCTTGCGAATGGCAGTGCCTGCCTTGGCATGCATCAGATCATAAAAGGCATAGCGGGCTGCGAGATAAATGATCACAGCACCAAGTGTTGCTGCGATGACGACATAGGCTGTCCCGAACCATGCGCCAAACATAAAGCCGCCCGATATGGTCAGAATCGCGCCAATCGGCAGTGATAAGGCGACGGAAAACATGTAAATCGCGCTAAAGACCAAAACGCTTAATGCTGGATTCTCGGCGACATAGCTTTGCAAGACGTCGCGGTTTTCACGCAACGTGTCAAAAGACAACAGATCAAGAACCCCACTTGCCCAAGCAATGACCAAACCAAGAACCAGCACCACCAACGGTAATATTCTGCGCCAAAGTGGTTTTGCCGCGGTCGGGGATTTTGGACTGATCTCTGGGTCCTGATTGGGCACGTCTGACGCCATTGAACTGGTCTTTGTCATTGATTTTACGCTCTTACATAGGCCTTTAGATGGAACCAAGAGCAGATCCCGATAAACAGGATTGCATTAATTGCCCGAAGATTAGAGCGAAATTTCCAAAGATGCTTATGAACTGCTTTCACCATTGCGTGAGGATGTGAAATCAGACGAAGGGTATATTCAGGGATGACAGGAGCCGAATTCCTGATTGGGAGATGCTTGACGTCACAGAAAACTGGACGTATCGTCTGCCAATCGTGGGATTTGTCGACCGGCTTGCGGCCACGTAAAAAATCGCTAAAGAGGGGAAAGAAGGCTTCGGCCCTGACCCAATTCATGCCGGTCAGGGTTTTTTTGTGCCCGGAACACACCATATGCGGGCATGTAGGAGCAAGACGACGATGACGACCGAAAAAAAGGCTTCCGATAATTGGCGCGCCGCCACCCGTTCCGTACGCGGTGGGACAGTTCGCAGCGGATTTTGTGAGACATCCGAAGCCATCTTTATGAATTCCGGATATGTGTATGACACCGCAGCCGAGGCAGAAGCCTCCTTTGATGGTAGCGGCCCGGAACGTTATGTCTATTCCCGTTTTGCCAATCCGACGGTCGGCATGTTTGAAGAACGCCTTGCTTTGCTTGAAGGTGCCAAATATTGCCGTGCGACAGCATCGGGAATGTCAGCTGTTTGGAATGCGCTGGCGGCTTGTACCAAGGCCGGTGGTCGTGTTGTTGGTTCACGCGCCTTGTTTGGGTCGTGCGAGTTTATTCTGACGACACTTCTGCCGCGTTTTGGCGTTGAAACCGAACTGGTTGACGGAACCGATAAAGCTGCTTGGGAAAAGGCACTTTCAAAACCGGCCAATGCCGTTTTCCTTGAAACCCCATCTAACCCGACACTTGAAGTTCTCGACATCGCGTTTGTTTCCGAGCTGGCGCATAAGGCCGGTGCAAAAGTCGTTGTTGATAACGTCTTTGCGACCCCGATCCTGCAAAAGCCGATGGAACTGGGGGCCGATATCGTTGTCTATTCCGCGACCAAACATATCGATGGTCAGGGGCGTTGTCTTGGCGGGGCGATCCTGTTTAACGACAAGGAATGGCATGACGATCATTTGACCACTTTCTTGCGTCATACCGGGCCAAGCATGAGCCCGTTCAACGCATGGGTTCTGCTCAAAGGTCTTGAAACGCTGAGCCTGCGTTTGGATCAACATATTCGCAACGCAACTACCTTGGCCGAATTCCTGTCGGAACAGCCACAGGTGTCGCGCGTTATATATCCAGGGCTGAAAAGTCACCCGCAGCATGATTTGGCAATGAAACAGATGTCTGGCCGTGGTGGTGGATTGATTGCGATTGAGCTTGCCGGTGGTAAGAAATCAGCCTTCTCGCTGCTTGATAACCTTAAGCTGATCGATATTTCCAATAACCTTGGCGATGCAAAAAGCCTGGCAACCCATCCTTGGACCACGACTCACCAGCGTGTGCCCGGCGAAGACAAAATCACGATGGGCATTACCGAAGGCATGCTGCGTCTTTCTGTCGGTCTGGAAGACATTGATGATCTTAAGGAAGATCTGTTGGCAGCCCTTGCCGTTTAACGGTTTGGAAAACAGTAATCCTGATCTTGATACGGCCCGTACAAAGTGCGGGCCGTTTGATTAGGCGGCATCGGCAAACGGAAGGTCCGTTAATGATGGGACATTGTTTCAAAGCAATTGTCACAGGCCACTGGTACTTCGGCTGCGGACTGTCTACATATGGGCCATCAATCGTAGTCTTGGCTGATGCAAAATGATTGGAACACACTTGGCCTGGAGACGTGCATGTATTCGAGCGTAACCAACGACATCAAGGTTTCGGTGCAACCCGTATTCCTTGAAGACGAATCTGATCCTGATACCCATCGCTATGTTTGGGCCTATCGGATCGAGATCGAGAATCTTGGGTCAAAAACTGTTCAGTTGCTGAACCGTTATTGGCGCATAACCGATTCACGCGGTGAAACTCAGGAAGTTAAAGGTGCCGGTGTTATTGGCGAGCAACCTGTATTGGCAGGCGGCGAGAGTTTCAACTACACCAGTGGTGCACCACTGGCGACACCAAGTGGCTTTATGGTCGGGACCTATGAGATGACGGATATGGATGGAAATCATTTTGATATCGCCATTCCGGCATTTTCTTTGGATAGTCCCCATGGGCAACATACAGTGAATTGAGATAAAAGCGGGTCAGGAGCCCCACCAAGCCGGGACGTAATCCCGCAAAAGACATGATAAAGGATTGAGTATGTGCAGCGAACATAGTGCGGTAAAACGTCCGACACGTGAGGAAGCCGAAGAAGCTGTTCGAACCCTTCTTCGTTGGGCCGGTGATGATCCCGACCGCGAAGGTTTACGCGGAACGCCCGATCGTGTCGCGCGTTCGTATGGCGAATTCTTTGCCGGTTATCAGCAGGACCCGGCAGAAATTCTGCGCCGTACGTTCGAAGAAACCGACGGGTATGATGAAATGGTCGTTCTGCGCGATATTCGCGTTGAATCCTATTGCGAACATCATATGGTGCCGATCATTGGTGTCGCCCATGTTGCCTATTTGCCGCGCAAACGTGTTGTGGGCATTTCCAAACTTGCCCGCGTCGTCGAAGTCTATTCCAAGCGCCTGCAAATTCAGGAAAAAATGACCTCACAGGTTGCCAACACCATTCAGGAAGAACTTGATCCGCTTGGTGTTGCGGTGGTGATTGATGCCAATCATCAATGCATGAGCACCCGTGGCGTGCATCAAACCGGTGTTTCGATGGTGACCAGCCGTATGCTGGGTGCCTTCCGCGATGACCCGATTACACGGCGTGAATTCTTTGCCATGATTGGTCGCTAAGACAATCAGATAGCAGATTGAAATGATCAAGGCCGCAGCATAAAACTGCGGCCTTTTGAATGTTTAGAACCCGGTATCGGGTTGGCAGCCTATTCGCGGAAATTGCTGTGGCAGGATTTGCAGGTTTGCAGCATGTTGCCAAGCGCACCTTTGAAATCACCCTCTGATCCGCCATTTGCCGCAACCGTTTTCAAGGCACTGGCACGTGATTGAAGGTCCGATGCAATATCATTGAATTTTGCCCAATCATCCCAGATTGCCGGCAGGGCTTCGGACGGGTGCCCGTCGCTGTCCTCTGGGAAAAGCTTGGTAAAGTTTTCGCCCGCGTGGCTTTCAATGATGCCTGCTGATTCTGCGACCTTTGCCGGGTCATAGGGCAAAGTCCCCTTAAGCATCGGCACCATGATCTTGACCTGTTGGCCAATGGATTTCATGCCGTCCATGCGTTCCTTAACCACACCGGTTGCACCTTCATGGGCGATGGCGGAAATGCTCACAGACATGGCAAGTGCGACAGCTACTCCAACGATAAATTTCAAATCTCTTGTCCCCTGATTTTTTAAAAGCGGCTTTGTGTTGGCCTGTGTGGGTGGTCTTAATGACCAAACCGCGAAAGGATTTGATCAACAGAACCAATATAGGACCCGCCAAACAGGCGAACATGGACCAATAACGGGTATAGATTATACAAATATCGGCGTTCTTCAAAGAATCCCGGTGCAATCGGTATAATTTCACAATATCGACTGAAAAAATCCGGAGTCAGATCGCCAAATAGCGTTCCAAAGGCCAGTTCGATCTCGTGATCTCCGTAATAAAGTGCCGGATCGATGAGTGCAGCGAGTTTGCCATCCTGACACAGGATGTTTCCACCCCATAAATCCCCGTGCAACAAGGATGCGTTTGGCGTATCGCCAATCAAATCACCAAGGCGGTCGATCAGATGATCTATCCGTCTGGTCATCGATGGCGAAAGTTTTCCTTCAAAAAGGCTCGCATGGGCCATATGGCGCAATCTCTGCTCGCCAAAGAACGTCACCCAACTGGGTGTTTGATTGTTTGGTTGGTGTAACCCGCCGATCAACGTATCGAAATTCAGTCCATAGGCATCAGCCGTGACGTTGTGCTGCGCTGCAAGTTGTTCCGCCAGATCAAGTTGAACGGCATTGCCCATGCGATTGTCATTGGCAATGAAATCCATAATCAGGCAATCGGGATCGGCATACAGAACGTCGGGGCAGGTGATGGGGGAATGTTGGGCAAAATGGCGCAACATATTGGCTTCGATCTCAAGACCGCCCGTCGTATCGCCGTCCGTGCTGTGCTTAACGACAAGCGCCCGACCGTTATCAAGAACAATCTGGAAAACACTGGCGACAGAACCACCCCCAAGCGGGGATTTGGCCGAGATATCCGAACCGGTCAGTTCTTTGACCAAATTGTTCAGGGATATGGTGTTCATGCCGCTTATCCCGGATCGTAGGCTAGATGCCGTGCTTCTGGCGAATGTGATCAAGTAGTTTGTTGGACGTCTGCTCAATCATATCAAACACGTGAGAAAAGCCGTTTTCACCGCCGTAATAGGGATCGGGCACGCTTTGCCCGACCATGTCGGGATGATAATCCAAAAACAGTTCGATCTTGTTTTGATTTGCGGCCGGGGCCTGACGGCGCATATCGCGCAAATGCCCGTCATCCATGGCAAGGATGTAATCAAACTGGACATAGTCGCCGGGTTTGATTTTTCGGGATCGAATATCGTCTAAATCATATCCGCGTCTTTGGGCCATTTCGCGGGATCGTGGATCTGCAAGCTCGCCAACGTGATAGGCCGATAAACCGCAACTATCGACACTGATCTGATCAGAAAGACCGGCAGCATCAACAATTTTACGAAACACGCCATCAGCGGTGGGGGACCGACAAATATTGCCGGTACAGACAAAAAGAACCTTGATCACTTTGATTATCCGCGTTGGATTTTGAACCGGATGTCAGACTGCCATGGTGATGCATTTCGGGCAATGGCCGGTATCTTCGCCCATCATCTTGATGACTGTCTTACCGCTTGATATCGGTTCATTGTAACAGCTTCGTGACATTTTGAATCGTCCACTGACAGTCTGGTTAATAATTTGTATGATCGCGCCACGATTTGATTTTTGGCGGGTATTGATGCAGGAATTTGTCTCTTTTGGATTGCATGTTGCCCTGATCCGGCAACTGGCTTGGCTGCCGCGGGGCTATGACCTTGTGCCGGCAGGGACAGTTGTGACCTCTGCCAAGTTACGCAGCATCATGCTTGCTCTTGAAAAGGTCAACGGCCCGGCCGTTCTGGTGCGCCTTGGACGACATCTTGCTGCCAAGGAACAGGAACCGATCCTGACCATGTTGCGCCATTCGGCTACGCCGGAAATGATCGCAGATCGTTGGCGCCGGTTAGAAGGCTATTCCCATGCCCGTGCACGCAGTGATTTTACGGTGACCGGAAAATCCATGACCATCCATCGTGGCGTCGTGCGTGGACAGCCGCCCGCCCGTGTGGAAAATCTGTTGTTGCAGGGGTTCCTGATTGGCTTGCTCGAAGCAGTCGGTGCAGAAAATATTGATGGCACGATTTTGCCAAGCCACGGTCCATCGGTTCGGGTCGTGCGCAATGATCGCATTAATAACAAACTGGACTTTGCCGGGCGTGGGTTGCGTTTTCGGATAAACTGGACCAGCTTTGAACCGGTTTCATCGTCCTATCCGTTCTTGGCCAATATGCCCGGAACGGCCCCGCCGATCGGGGCACAACGCCCGATTGTTCAGCAGCTTTGCACGATCCTTGAACAGGATGTCGGGCGCAGCTGGACCATTGACGAAGTCGCCAATGCGCTCGAGACATCAGGCCGGACATTGCAGCGCCGTCTGCAACAGGCCAATACCCGTTTTTCCGATTTGCTGCGCCTTGTCCGCGTACGTGAAGCATGCCGTTTGTTATACGGTACCGGATTGTCGGTTGGAGAAATCGGCTTTTGGTGTGGCTTTACCGATAATGCCCATTTCTCCCGCGATTTCAGACGGTTGATTTCCATGCCGCCATCGGTTTACCGCGAAGCCAGCATTGGTCATGCCGGATTGACCCGGGTCTAAACCGGGCCTTGCTGTGCCGGAACTGGCATCCATCATGGATTTGCATGCACCCGGTGTGATTGACCTGATCGGAAACCTTGTTTATCAGCAGGTCGCAGATCCTGCACCCTACGTGCGCCATTTGCTTAGACGAGGCTGCCATGACTAACAATTCCAATGCTTCCGGCCAGTATTCGGGGTTCCTGCCGCCACGTTTCAAGGATCGGCCTGATGCCGATGACGTGATGGTCAAAACCTGGCTGGTTGGGGATGCCTTGGCCGACCATACGGTTTCGGAAATGCCAGCTCCGTTGTCTTTGTTCTTTGATCTGGTTGCGCCATCGGCACAACGTGCCGGCGCATCGGGATTTGCCATGTTATGGCTTGATCATCACCCGCATGAACAGCCGGGCTGGCGCCTTTCGGTCGGGCATCTGGGGTCGGTTGATGATCTTGAAGGTGCGGTGGCAAAGCCGCTTGCCCGTCTGGTTGATGCGATGGCTTTGGCCGAGTTTGAAACAGAAAACTGGCACATGACCCGACCGCTTTGGCGCAAACGGGCAGAACCGGTAAAGCTTGTTTTCTGGGGGGCGTTTGCAAAACATGCCCGTGCGATCTTTGATCATGGCGATGGTGCATCGTTCTATCAACCGCTGGGGGCGGGGCTTCGCGCCGATCACGTTGCCGCATCGCTACCTTTGCTCGAAGACATGCTGGGGGATCCGTTCCTGATGGGGGGGATGGGTTTTGAAGATGCCATGCGTCTTGGCATGGCACTGGGCCGTGCGCATTTGATCGAAAGCTGGATCGAAGCAGGCGGTTCTGAAAAAGAACCTTATTTCCGGCCAATGCGCATTTGGCATCAGGCGTGGCTTTCCAATGCGCTGATCGATCCGGCGGTGGCAAGCCTTGCGATGTCGGGCAAACCGGCAATGCCGGCCCTTGATTTCGCACCCGACAGCACCCCTGATACCCGGCGCAAATCGCTTGATGACCTTTCTACTTGGCTGACAACGGTGTTCTTTACCGATGAACAGCCCGCCTTGCGCAATGCCTTTGTTGCCGGTGTGCAAAATGCCGTCTGGCTTGATAGCGACCTTCAGCAATATTTACAGCCGCAACAACGCGGCGAAATTCTTCAGGGCCTGATGCCGTATTGTCGCTGGTTCCTTGCCATGGCGCTTTATAATCATTTGGGCAATCTGGCATCTGGTACGGCCCGCGATGATCAGATTGAATTTTACGCAACATTGGTTGATGCGCTGCCGGAACTTGCCCCGCTTGGGGATTTGGCAACCCAGCGTGATATCGAACAGCACATTATTCGTATTGATGCCGCCCGTGCGGCATCTGCTTTTGACACATTGGTTCTGCCGTTCTGTGATTTGCTGATGCCGCGTCGTCAGTTTGATGCCACGCGCTCCTGATCCAGCGGGTCAAGGTCGAAAACATAAAAGGTCCGCCAGATTAATCCGGCGGACCTTTTTGATTTCAAGCGGAGGCTTGGTTCAGGTGCGTCTGACATATGCCGGGATTTCCCGGCCCGAGACAACTTTAAACCGGATCGCAAGGCCACACACGGCGACAAGGCTTGCAATCACGATGCCCCAGAACAATCCGGGCACGCCCATTTCCATAACGAAGGTCAGGTAATAGCCCGCCGGGATCATCACAAAGATATAAGACACCAGATGCAAGATTGTCGGCGCCCATTTATCCCCGGCACCGCGAAGCGCACTGATCGCGGCATTTTGCCCGCCATCGGTCGGGAAAATGATCGGCATCAGAACAAGGACTGAAACCGTTGTGGCAATCACGCTCAGATCTTGGGTGAACAGATGCGATACCGCACTTGGAAACAGATAAATCGGAATGCTTAAACACAGCATCACCGCCATGGTTGTCAAAAGCCCGATCCACCCGGCCAAAGCCATATCGGGTCGATCGCGACGACCATAGGCAATACCGACCCGAACCGATGTTGCCGATGCCAAACCAAGAGCAACCATAAACATCAAGGCGAGCATCGTCATGGCAATGCCATAGCTTGCAGCGGCAACAACACCCAGCCGACCGGCAAAAAGCTGCATGGCGGCAAAGGCACTTGTTTCCATGCCTTGGCTGGCACCTGCGGCATAGCCTAGATGGCGTGCCTCACGCGATCCACGCCACCAACCGGAAAACCCGGTGCGAATGCCATAAAGATGATGGCTTTTCATCAACAGGACATAGCCCAAAAGGCTCAGCGCCATGAACCAGCGAATGACACTTGATGTCCATGCTGCGCCCTCGGCACCCAGTTCGGGCAATCCAAACGCCCCATAGACAAGACCGTAATCAAGAACAAGATTGATCAGGTTGGCACCGATCATCATCACCATGCCGGGCAAGGGGCGCTGCAATCCTTCAAGGAAAAACGCACAGGTAATATAGATCATGGCGGCAGGCATCCCGATCGACAGGATCACCGCAAGTTCCCCGGCATTTTTGGTAATCTCGGCTGGTTGGCCGGTCGCTGCAAACAACCAGTCTGACTGCCAAGTCAGGATGGTAAATAAGATGCCGATCAAAAGGCAATACGGCATGGCATTGCGCCACACGGCCCCGGCCGCCATAAGGTCACCACGCCCTTTGGCGTGCGACGTTATGATCATGACCCCGGTAAGCAAACCGATGCCCGTCACCATAAGGGACGTAAACGGCGCATGCGCGACATTTAAATATGCCAGTCCCGCACTGTCATAGTTGCCAACAACGATCGTATCGACAACCGACATGATTAACATGCCAAGTCTTGCGATGGTGACCGGCAGGGCAAGGCGAAACAGTTCGCTTAAGTGACGCTTGAACCGGTTATTGGGATAAAGCGGTGTTGGCGAAACGGGTGGATCGGGCAGTGGCGGGGCCACGGTCCCATCCTGTGGGGCGATTGTCATTGGAACGTTCCCTGTATTTTTCTTTATCGGCAACATGTTCGAACGATGATGGTGGCACTGCCGAACTGTTGCGTTTTGTGTCCCCGGTATGGGGCCTTATCTGTTGGCGGCGAACGGACGGCGTGGAATAGACGTCAGTAATTTGGCCGGATCATCGGTAATTACGGATGTCACCCCCCACGAAAATAGCTCTTTCGCCCGGTCAACATCATTGATGGTATAACAAACCAACGGCACCCCGGCATCGACAATCTCAGCCGCACTCACCGGGGTCAATGCCGTATGGTCGATATGGATGGCCGATGCGCCAAGTCGGTCATATTCCGATTTCCAGTCTTTCGGCAGCGTTTCAAGCAACCAGCCACACGGGATCTCTGGTGCGTGGGTGCGCATTTCAGAAACCGCGACATCATCAAAACTCGAAATGAGGATCGGCAGCTTCTTGGCAGCTTTAAGCTCGGTGATGACTTCGTGACACAATCGAACGGGATCGCACCCAGATGGCTTGATCTCAAGATTTGCGCCCATATCCATGAAATACAGCGTTTCCAGCGTATCGGTCAGGGTCGGAATTCGCTCACCTTTATATATGTCTGAAAACCACC
>NZ_JAVJRB010000011.1:0-579384 GCF_040218635.1 Thalassospira sp. | reverse complement strand
TCGCAAACAGGCCAAGCCTGTTTGCAAGGTTCTTTGCGTAGGCCAAAGGCCGGAGCTGGCGGAGCCCGAAGGGCGGAGACTAATCCTACCCCCGCAACCAAAACAACAAACCCCGCCAGTGGCGGGGTTTTGTCGTTTTAGTCTTGGTGTAGCATTCGAACCTACGATCTTCCTGCGTTCTGAGCCTGTGCTCATAACTTGAAGGCTGAGGCTGTGAAGAAATCGCTCCAGTGGAGCGATTTTAAGCTGAAGGTCGAGCACGGCGGAGCCGCGCGCAGACTGCGTCGGGCCAAAGACTCCAAACGATCCGTCGTAAGCTCGCCCCAGTGGCGGGCTTTTTTTAAATGTCTGGAAGGTGGAGTCGATACCTAGGTTTTAAGTACGCATTCTCGATCTTAGAGCACGCAATGTGGTGCCAAAGCTTTGAGAGAAGGCCCGGCTGAGTGTTGAGCTGCTTTTAAAGCCGGTTTGAAGGGCAATACTGGTCAAGGGAAAATCAGTTGATTGTGCAAGATCACGCGCCCGGCCCAGACGCAGCATTTGATAATATTTTCCCGGCGCCATGTGCAGATTTTCGTGAAAAATGCGATCCAGACTGCGCAACGAGCAGCCAACATTGGTGGCAATCGCATCAAGCGAAACCGGTGTTTCGATGTTTGCAAGCATTTCACTGACAGCACGCCGCAAAAAGGCAGCCCCGGGGCCACGCAAACGATCCGCGCCGCGTGTTTTCTCATACTGGTTTTCGGCGTCATAGACGAACAGATTACTGACATCAAAGGCAACAGCCGGTCCGAATTGCCCGGACAGAATGTGAAGCATCAACTCCATCACGGTGGATGCACCGCCCGATGTGATGAATTTGCCATCTTGCACAAACCGGTCCTGCCGGACGATGATATCGGGAAACTGTTCGGCGAACTGATCAAGTTCTTGCCAGTGAATGGTGGCGGACTTTTCATCTAGCATATTGCAAGCCGCAAGGATCCAGGCGGCTGTATCAAGACCGATTATGTGACCTGCATGTTGCGCAACATTAATCAGGCGCGCACGCGTTTGGGCATTGAGGTTATCGCGCATCCCATAACCCGAAATCACCACCAGATAGTCGATCTTTTCGTCCGGTTTACGTGATGATAGTCCAGCTTGCGGTGTGATGACCAAGCCACTTGAACTTTGTACCGGTGCGCCGTCGATTGAGCAGATGGTCCAGCTGATATTCGGTCCGTTTGGCAGGCGGCTGGCCGCGCGCAATGGTTCCAGCGCGCTTGCCAACACCATGTTGGAAAACCCGTCAAACAGGACAAAAACAAAGCGTTGAGGTCTGGTTGAATCAATATCTGGCATAAAATGCAAAATAAGTGACGGATCATGCAAAATCAAACTCTGTGTTCAACGGTAAGCTATTTGCAGATTTTTTGATTCTACAACCCAAAGAGATCGCCATGCCCCTTACCATGAACCGCGACGTTTTCATCACTGCTGCCGTTACCGGATCGGGTGCGACACAGGACAAATCACCGCATGTTCCCCGTTCGCCCGAGGAAATTGCAAACAGTGCGATTGATGCGGCCAAGGCCGGAGCGGCCATTGTGCATTGTCATGTTCGTGATCCGGAAACCGGCGCGCCATCGCGCGATCTTGGGTATTACCGGGAACTGACAGAACGGGTGCGTGCCGCAGATGTTGATGTTGTCTTGAACCTGACCGCGGGTATGGGCGGTGACATCGTGTTCGGGTCAACCGAAGCACCGTTTCCGGTCAATGAAGGCGCAACCGACATGATCGGGGCGTCTGAGCGCATGGCCCATATTGCCGATTGTTTGCCAGAAATTTGCACGCTTGATTGCGGGACGATGAACTTTGCCGAGGCAGATTATGTCATGACCAACACGCCGGGCATGTTGCGTGCCATGGGCCAGATGATGACCGATCTTGGTGTGAAGCCAGAGATCGAAGCATTTGATACCGGACATCTTTGGTTTGCCAAACAACTGGTTTCCGAGGGCATTCTGACAAGCCCGGCATTGGTGCAGCTTTGCATGGGAATTCCATGGGGGGCGCCAAATGACCTCAACACGTTTATGGCGATGGTCAATAACGTCCCGTCTGATTGGAACTGGTCGGCGTTTTCCATCGGGCGTGATCAGATGCCCTTTGTTGCAGCGTCGGTTTTGGCGGGCGGGAATGTGCGTGTTGGATTGGAAGACAATATCTATCTGTCCAAGGGTGTTCTTGCGACCAATGCGCAGCTGGTTGAACGTGCTGTCGGGATTATCGAAGGTATGGGCGCAACCGTGATTGGCCCGGATGCGGTGCGCAAGAAGCTTGGCCTGACCAAGCGGGAGCCAAGATAATGTCCATGACAGCAAACAAAAAGGCCGCAATCATTGGCGGCGGGGTTATTGGTGGTGGTTGGGCAGCACGGTTTTTGCTGAACGGCTGGGATGTTGCTGTTTTCGATCCTGACCCGCACGCTGAACGCAAAATTGGCGAGGTGCTTGAAAATGCCCGCCGCAGCCTTCCTGCACTTTATGATAGGGCTTTGCCGATCGAAGGTGAACTGACGTTCCATGATGATATGGCCAAGGCCGTGCATGGGGCCGCGTGGATTCAGGAAAGTGTTCCTGAACAGCTTGCGCTTAAGCATAAGATCCTTGCGCAAATTCAGACCCATGCCCCCAGTGACTGCATGATCGGGTCATCGACGTCCGGGTTTAGGCCAAGCGAGCTTCAACAAGGATCAATCTATCCGGGGCAGATCGTTGTCGCCCATCCGTTTAACCCGGTTTATTTGCTGCCACTAATCGAAGTCGTGCCGTCTGCGGCAACGGATGCCAAAGTGCTTGAAGCAGGATGCGATTTGTTACGTTCCGTCGGGTTAAAGCCGCTTGTCGTGCGCAAAGAAATCGATGCGCATATCGCAGACCGGTTGCTTGAGGCGGTTTGGCGTGAAGGGCTTTGGTTGGTGCATGACGGTGTTGCCACCACCGAAGAAATTGATGATGCCATCCGGTTTGGATTTGGTTTGCGTTGGGCGCAGATGGGATTGTTTGAGACATATCGCATTGCCGGCGGCGAAGCGGGAATGGAACATTTCATTGGTCAGTTCGGTCCGGCTTTGAAATGGCCCTGGACCAAGTTGATGGATGTGCCCGAACTCACCCCCGAATTGACCGCGCGTATTGCGCAGCAATCTGATGATCAATCGGGTCATATGTCGATACGTGAATTGGAACGCCTGCGCGATGACAATCTGGTCGGCATGATGCGTGCACTGAAAAAATCCGGTAGCGGTGCGGGTGGGACGATCAATGATCATGAGGCATCTTTGCCAAAAGCAGACGCGATTGATGCGTTGCCTGTGACGGTTGATCGGCAAATCCCGCAAAGCTGGACGGATTATAACGGGCATATGAACGAAGCCCATTATGTCGAAATCAGCGCGCAGGCCAGCGATTGTTTCATGGAAATGATTGGCGCAGATGCCGATTACGTTGCTGCGGGCGGGAGCTATTTCACGGTTGAAAACCATGTTTGTTATCTTGATGAAATCAATGCGGGCGACCGGATCACGGTGAGCACGCAATTGATCAAAGGGGCTGGTAAAAAGCTGCATCTGTTCCATCGCTTGATGACAGAACAAGGCAAGGTCGCAGCGACAGTTGAAACCCTGCTTTTGCATGTTGATTTAAAATCCCGTCGCACGTCTGAGCCCGGTGGGCTGGTCGCGACCAATTTGGCTGAAATGAGCCTTCGACACGATGGCTTTGCCAAGCCCGAACAGCTTGGACGCGCTATCGGCTAAGTGGTCGGCGGGAAATATCGTCAATAATAATGCCATGATTACCCCTGTAGTCTTTAACTGCGGGGGTATCCGCGCTACGTTGAGATGATATTCCTTTCCATAAAGGACCCGTTGATGGCCAATTCCGATCAGGTTTCCTCAGACCTTGTGTATGATCCAATGCCCGACGAAGAAGGCATTCGATCCTTCATTGCCAGATGCGACAGTTTTTATCCCCCGGATGCGGTTGCAGCGGGGATAGATCAACAGCGCAAATGGTATGATGCGCTGTGTGCTGAATTTGCCTTTCCCCATCCGGACGGGATGCAGGTCGAAGACGACGTGATTGCCGATGTCCCCGTCCGCCATTATCGCCCGGCGGATGTCAAAACAGCCCACAAGATTGTCTATATGCATGGTGGCGGGTTTGTTGTCGGCTCCCGCGATAGCCATGATGCGATCTGTGCCGAAATCGCCGAGGCCGCCCATGCAGAATTGATAGCCATTGATTATCGTCTGGCCCCTGAGCATGTCTGGCCCGCCCAGCACGAAGATTGCCATCGGGTTGCGCAAAGTTTGCTGTCATCGGGCAAGAAGCTTGTGCTGGTCGGCGATAGTGCAGGGGGCATGTTGGCATCGGGTCTTGCGGTGCGGGCACGCGAAGATGGCTTTGGCGATCGGATATTGGGGCAGGCGCTTATTTATCCGGCCCTTGGCGGTGATTTGAACTGGCCCAGCTATGGTCAGATGGCCAATGCACCGGGGCTTAGCACCGATGACGTGATTTATTATCGCGATGTGCTGAAAGCACCGATGGATGATCCTTTTGCCCATGTGCTGTCCGTTGATGATTTGCGCGGGCTTCCGCCAACCTATATTACGGCGGCGTATTTTGATCCGTTGCGCGATGACGGGCGGGAATTTGCAGCCCAGCTTGCACGGGCGGGTATCTGGGTTCAGTACCGCGAAGAACCGCAAATGATCCATGGGTGGCTTCGTGCGCGCCATATGAGTGACGGTGCCAGAGAAGGCTTTAAACATCTTTGTGATGCGATCACGGCGATGGCAGCACAGGATTAACGTCCTGACCGACCCAAAATGCGGACAAGAAAACACAAGGGCCGGATAACCGGCCCTTGTTTTGTTCTGTTCTGAGGATCGTTTGGCGGATTACATGAAATTGCGGGGAATGGCTTTTTCCCATTTCTTTTCAAAAATCGGATCACTGCCTTCATAGGCAATCACCCATGCCGATACATACCAATTATCGCGATCACAGCTTAGTTCGGCGTGACAGTCGGTTCTGACAGACCAGTCATCACGTTCCAGATCGCATGTCCATGCGGCTGCACCGCGCATCGAATTGGGATCAAGCGGATTGATTTCCCATGTTTCACTGCGGACTTTGCGGGTTGCAAGGCGTGAACCGGGATGTTCGAACAGGCCGGTATCTTCATAGATCCGATAGCGCGTTTCGTTTTGCGTCAGATTGTGCTGAACACTGCGTTCGGTCCGGCTGGGTTTATGTTCGATATAGCGTGGCAGCGGATCAGGGTTATCAGGTTCTTTGACCGTGATCTTTTGGTGGTCGCCAAGCAAGGGCAGATCAAAACGGATTGAGGATGGTGCAATGCTAAGCCCCGCATCAAAGGGTGGTGGCAAGATCATTGGCCAATAGGATGTCGAGAGGGATAAACGAATACGATGTCCGGGCTTAAAACGGTATCCGCAGGCATCAAGGGTCAGCGTGATGGTTGCTTTCTGATCGCGCGGCATCGGTTTGGGATCGGCGTAATTCGCATCCAGATCACGATGGGCAAGGTTTAAGACCCCGAATGACACACGGGTTGCTGTGCCATCGGGATGGACATCAACCAGACGGGCGCACAGGTTTGACCAATCGGCATCACATGCCAGATCAATGTTTAGAACCGGGCGACCCAAAAGATCAATTTCGGCGTCAAGCGGGTTGGTTTCAAAGACCAGTGATCCGGCATCGTCACTGCGCTGGTCAATCGCCATTTCAGCATCGGGTTTCAGGGTGAAATACTCCCCTGAAGATGTCCCGGTATCGAGCGGTGATTTCAGATACATGTCCGCCGCAGGGTTTGTTTCATCCCCGGCATCAAAGGACAGCTTGCCATCTGAAACATAAAGCGTGCTTGTTTCCGGTGCGGTCCAGTTGTCCTTGGCAATCCAGAAGCCCGGATCAAAATCACGGCGGGGGGCAGGTTTAACCCCGTCAAGGATATAGGCGCGCATCTGAGGCAGGTTTTCAACCCCATTGTCCTCACCACGCAGCCATTTGTTCCACCATTTGATGGCCTCGCCCGTGAAGTCTGCGCGCGGCTTGGGCCAGGCGAAGTGCGGGTATTTATGCACCCACGGACCAATCAGCGCCTTGGCACGGTCTGGCATGCCTTCAATCGCCCGCATCGGGGTGTTGCGATAGCCATCCGCCCATCCGGCCAGAACCATGGAGGGGATTTTTACCGCGTCAAAATCTTCGCAGATTGAAGCATGTTTCCAGAATTCATCGCGGGTTTGGTGGGCGAGCCATTCTTCCATAAAGAACGGCTCTTCCTTGAGGCGATGCAACCACATTGCCCGCCAGTCATCACCAACCAGATCCGGGTCAGGTGTGCGCGATTGATAGGCCAGCATCGTGGCCGCCCATGACAATTGCACAGCCAGCTGACAGCCATTTTTATAATGAATGTCATCGTTGTAACGATCGACGGTCGAGGCGATTGAAATCACGGCCTTAAGGGCGGGCGGGTTCAGGGCGGCTACCTGAAGGCAGTTAAACCCACCCCAGGAAATTCCCATCATCCCGACCGATCCGTTGCACCATGACTGATCGGCGATCCATGCGATCAACTCGCACGCATTGGCCAGTTCAAGTTCGCTGTATTCGCCGTCAATCACACCATCGGATTCACCTGATCCACGGATATCAATCCGCACACCGGCAATGCCGGCCTTGGCAAATTCAGGATAGGTTGCTTCGTCGCGCGCACAGGTGCCATCGCCCTTGCGATAGGGCAGGAATTCAAAAACGGCGGGAACCGGGTCGGTTTCTGTGCCGTCTGGCATCCATATGCGGGCCGCAAGGCGGGTGCCATCGGCAAGTGTGATGAAGGTGTTTTCAATAACGTGATAGTCGCGTCCGGACATTGTGGGGCGTCCTTTGGGGCTGATGTTGACTGTATTATGGTGGGTTATCAGAAAAGGCGGCCGGTTTGAGGGGGCCGCCTTTTATCTATGTTGGGGCCGGTTTTAGTGCCCGGCACTTTCCATTTTACGTGTGGCAAGAACCTTTTCCAGCCATCCCAATTCCATTTCCGGCACCGATTTCAACAGAAGGTCGGTGTAATCGTCAAATGGCGGGTTAAGGACTTCGGAGCGTGGCCCGAAATCGACCAGCTTGCCCTGCAGCATGACGGCAACAGAATCGGCAATCGCGCGGACAATTGCAATGTCATGGGTGATGAACAGATAGGACACCTGATAGTTCTTTTGCAGGCGCATCAGCAAATCAAGAATGCCTTCGGCCACCAACGGATCAAGGGCCGAGGTCGGTTCATCGCACAAGATCAATTCCGGCTTGGCCGCCAAGGCACGCGCAATTGCAACGCGCTGTTTTTGACCACCGGAAAGCTCGGCCGGATAACGATCATAGAAAGTCTCGCCCATCTCGATTTCATTGAGAAGTTCGATGACTTTTGCTTTGCGCTGCGCCCCGCGCATTCCGAAATAGAATTGCAACGGACGGCCAATAATCTGCCCCACGGTTTGACGCGGGTTCATGGCGGTATCGGCCATTTGATAGATCAGCTGAATGCGGCGCAAATGATCGCGCGAACGGTGCTTTTGCGCGTTTGATAATTCTTCGTCGCCAAAGGTTACTTTGCCTTCGAATGGCGGCAAAAGACCGGTAATCACGCGGGCCAGTGTTGATTTTCCCGATCCGGATTCCCCGACCACGGCCAAGGTTTGACCACGCGGGACATGCAACGACACATCATGAAGAACCTGAACACCATTGCCATAGGCGGCCGAGATATTTTCGACTTTAAGCAAAGCATCCGTCTGATCGCGGGCTTCGGCCAATTTGGTCTGACGCACATTGACCAACGCCTTGGTGTATTCCTGACGCGGGTTTTCAATGATCTGTTCGACCGGACCATATTCGATGGTATCCCCGTTGCGCAGCACCATGATGTCGTCGGAAATCTGCGCAACAACGGCCAGATCATGGGTGATGTAAAGGGCTGCTGTTCCGGTTTTTTCAATGGCGTTTTTGATCGCGGCCAAAACGTCAATCTGGGTCGTGACATCAAGGGCCGTGGTCGGTTCATCAAAGACGATCAGTTCCGGGTTGGAACAAAGCGCCATTGCCGTCATCGCACGTTGCAACTGCCCACCTGATACCTGATGGGGATAGCGGCTGCCAAAGTTATGGGGATCGGGAAGGCCGAGGATTTCAAACAGGTAATTGGCCCGTTCACGGGCTTCTTCGCGGGTCATAAGACCGTGTTCAAGCGCGCCTTCGATAACCTGATCGCCCAGCTTGTGCGCCGGGTTAAAGGATGCTGCGGCTGATTGTGCAACATAGCAAACGCGGGCACCACGAATGCTGCGGATACCCTTTTTGTTCAGTGTCAGGATATCTTTGCCATCCAGCATCACCTGACCGCCGGTGATGCGAACACCACCCCGGCCATAGGCAAGGGCGGCAAGGCCGATGGTTGATTTGCCCGCACCAGATTCCCCGATCAGGCCAAGGACTTTGCCCCGTTGCAGATCAAAGGAAATGCCATGGACAATCTCGATATCCTGCGGGTCTTCACCCGGTGGAAAGATGGTCGCGCCAATGCGCAGATCGCGTACCGATAAAAGATCAGACATCGCCGCGTCCTCCTTTCAGGCTGGACGTACGTTTAAGCAACCAGTCGACCACCATATTCACACAGACAGCCAAAGCGGCAATTGCACCGCCGGGAATAAGGGCCGCCTGAATACCGAAAATGATGCCGTCCTTGTTGTCTTTGACCATGCCACCCCAATCGGCTGCAGGCGGTTGAATGCCAAGGCCAAGGAAGGAAAGCGTGGAGAGGAACAGGATCGAGAATGCGAAACGCAGCCCGAACTCTGCCAAAAGCGGCGATAGAGTATTGGGCAAAATTTCGCGGAAGATGATCCACATTTTGCCTTCACCGCGCAGTTTGGCGGCTTCGACAAATTCCATCACGGCTACATCAAGTGCAACAGCACGCCCCAGTCGATAGACACGGGTGGAATCCAGAATGGCCATCACGGAAATCAGGATGAACAGGTTTTGCGGCAGAACAGCCAAAACCACGAGGGCAAAGATCAATGTCGGGATCGACATCATCAAGTCGTTTAATCGCGACAGGCCCTGATCAATCGGACCGCCGGAAACGGCTGCCGTGAAGCTTAGGAATATCCCGATCGAGAATGACAGGATGGATGCCGCAAGCGAGACGAACAGGGTTGTCTGTGCACCGTAAATAAGACGCGACAACAAATCGCGACCCAGATTGTCAGTACCCAGAAGATAAAGGTCACTGGCCGGTTCCCAAACACCCGCAACAATTTCGCGTTCCCCGAAGGGCGCGATCAGGGATGCGAACACAGCACAGAAAAATGCAAATGCAATGCCCAGAATTCCGATCCAGGCAGTCAGCGGGATTTCACGTAATCTCATCGCGGGTGCCTCAGTCTCGGATTGGCGACAATGGCGACAAGATCGGCCACCATGTTAAGCAGAATATACACCGCAGCAAAGATCAGGCCGCAGGCCTGAACCACGGGCATGTCACGTACCGTCACGGCATCGACCATATATTGGCCCATGCCGGGATAGACAAAGACAACCTCGACCACGACAACACCGACGACCAGATAGGCCAGATTAAGCGCAACCACATTGACGATCGGGGCGATGGCATTCGGCGCAGCATGTTTGACAATCGCCTTGAACGCGCCAAGGCCTTTAAGTTCGGCCGTTTCCATATAGGCCGATGACATCACGCTTATGATTGCGGCACGGGTCATGCGCATCATATGGGCAAGAACCACCAGAACCAGTGTTGCGGTCGGAAGGGCAATGGCGGCCATGCGTTCGGACCATGTCATGCCGTCATACACAGTCGACGGGAAGGTCGCGACACCCAGCTGCACGGCGAAGAACACAATCAGAATATAGCCGATGAAGAATTCCGGCAGCGAGATTGCCGCAAGCGAGATGATGTTGATGACCCGGTCGGGGATGCGGTTGCGATAGTGAACGGCAACCATGCCAAGGCCAACGGCAAGCGGGACAGAGATTGCTGCGGCAAAGAATGCCAGGAACAACGAATTGCCAAGGCGCTTGGTGATTTGTTCGGTAACCGGCGCGCCACTGGCCCAGCTATTGCCGAAATCACCCTGCACAACACCGCCAAGCCATTCGAAATATCGGGTGGTGATCGGGCGATCAAGGCCAAGGTCGGCCCGGATATTGGCAATTGCCTGCGGTGTGGCAGATTGACCAAGATAGGTTTGGGCAAAGTCGCCCGGCAGGGCTTCTACCCCTGCGAAAATCAGGACTGAAACAGCCCAAAGCAACATCAAACTCAAACCCAGTCGTTCGACGATCAGGACCGTCAATGGATGGGTTTCTTTTAGTCTGTGTCGCACGGCGTGCACGCCGGCCAAAGGGTTGGCCATGAACACTTTCTCCCAAAACAGGCCTGAGCGGGAATTCAAGACGGGTGGGACATCGGAGGTCTGCTCCGAAACCATCTGGAATTGTCGATCAGGCCGTTGCACAAACGAACAAGTGAACAACAAGAACGGGGATCACGGTTAAAACCGTGATCCCGCAATTCTTCAGGTATCGTATCGGGATGTTTGGCATCCCGGCCCGATCAGCTGTTCAGCCACAGACGGGTTGCGACATAACCGTTGGACATGTCGTTACCGATGTCCTGGACAAAGCCCGAGACATTGTTGGTTGTGGCATTTACGAAGTCGTTGAACATCGGAAGAATAAGGCCACCCGTGTCACGCACCATCAGTGCCATGTCACGATACATGTCCTTACGCTTGTTCTGGTCAAGCTCGGCACGGGCTTCGAGAAGGATCTTGTCAAAGCCGGTGTTGAAGAAGCGGGTATCGTTCCAGTCTGCAGATGACAGATACGCGGTGGAATACATCTGATCCTGGGTTGGACGACCACCCCAGTAAGACGTGGAGAACGGCTGGGCATTCCAGACGTTCGACCAGTAGCCATCGCCCGGTTCACGTTTGATTTCGATATCGATACCGGCTTTTTTCGCGGTTTCCTGATACAGGACTGCGGCGTCAACCGCCCCCGGGAAGGCAACATCGGATGTGCGCAGCAGAACCGATCCATCATGGCCGGACTTCTTGAAATGGAAGGCCGCTTTGTCCGGATCGTAGGCACGCTGTTCGATGTCTTGCGGGAACAGGGCATAGGTTTCGTTGATCGGGAAGTCATTCCCGACCTTGCCGTAACCACCAAGGATCTTTTCAACCATGGTTTCACGGTCCATCGCATATTTCAGCGCCAGACGCAGGTCGTTATTATCAAACGGTGCGGTGTTGCAATGCATGATGAAGACATAGTGGCCACGGCCTGATGTGGTCTGAATCTCGACATTCGGCGCGCGTTTCAGCAGGCCGACGGTCTTTGGATCAACACGGTTGATGAAATGCACCTGACCCGATGACAGGGCTGCCATACGGGCGGTGGCATCGTTCATGACGATCATTTCAACCGAGTCAACAAAGCCACGGTCGCTGCGCCAGTCGTTTTCGTTCTTTACGAAGGTCGCGCGAACACCGGCTTCGAAGTTATCAACCTTGAACGGACCGGTACCGATACCAGCATTCGGGTTGTCAAAGCCACCACCGGGCTGGATCACAAGGTGATAATCGCTCAGCAGAAGCGGAAGATCGGCATTGCCTTCCGACAGGGTCAGGACAAGATCACCGCCCTTGTTTTCAATGCCTTTGATCGAACCCATTACACCAAGCGCACCAGATTCGGATTTTTCGTCGGTGTGACGGTTCAGGGTTTTGACAACATCATCAATGGTCAGTTCAGCGCCATTGTGGAATTCAACACCCTTCCGAATTTTGAAGGTCCAGACAGAGGCATCTGCATTCGGCTCCCAGGATTCTGCAAGGGCCGGAACAGCCAGACCGGTGGTCGGATGTGACTCAACCAGGGTGTCGCCCCAGTTGCGGTTCATGGCGAAGGTGAATTGCGATGCCGATTTGGCAGGATCAATAACGTCGGTCGAAGCCCCCCCCTGAAGACCAAGCTTCAGATGGCCGCCGCGCTTTGGCTCCTGTGCCATGGCGGATGTGCCATAAAGGGTGGTGGCGGCTGCAAGGGTCAAGCCCGCTGCCATGGAACGGCCGATAAATTCACGGCGGTTCATTTCATGTTCGCTGACACGTGACGCAAAATGTTTGATAGGGTCAGTCATCCCTGTTCCTTCTCTGATACATCTTAACTTGTTGAATTATGTAATGGTGTGGCTAGTCCGGCCTATTGATTGATATTGGTTGTTCTAGGTCCGGTCTTGGTACCGTTTCGGCACATGGGGCATGGTGCAGTTTCAAGTCCTGCTTTTTGTGTCATGCCACTGCGATTGTGCAGTTGATGAGCCCCCCTTTGGCCACAAAATTGATCCCCTGTGGGTACGTGCATTGCCATGGATGCAATTCCGAAACGGAAAAGCACCCAACAGGTCTACGTCGCAAAGACCAATGAATGTCTCAGCGCTGCAGCACTTGTTGTGTGGGACAGACAGTGCACAAATCCGCAACATCGTGACACGGGTACCTTGTATGCATCAACCCGTTGGCAAGAACCGTCAGGTGATTTTCACACCTGAAAATTGATATTCAGCCAGCCAATATCTCTGAAAAATAGTATAGAAAATCGATGGATTTCTGCGTCCAAGGCCTTGGTATCTAAGGGATTGCCATCATGTGGGTATAAGTTGGTATATGAGGAAAATATCAGGTCGAAAAAAAATTGAAATTTTCACGTTCGAACGGAAAAAAGATCGCAAATAGCTGACAAAAGTCAGGAGGAGGGATCAAAAAATATTCGAAATTGCGATTCGGACCTGTTTGCAGAGTTCAAATGACATTCAGTCAGACCTTGTAAAGAACTGTCATCAGACATCCGGTGTCTAGTTTTTATGGGCTCTTTTGTAAAAGTGAAATTCAGACTTTTAAACGGTGATTTTGCTTTAAGTGGCCGTCAGTGTTACGCTTTTACACCTGTCCTGTTGATCGCAAGAAATCTGATTGCAGGGGTGGTGCACATAACGGAGGAATGAATGTATCAAAAGATGCTCGTGCCTGTCGATTTGGCCCACATTGATATTCAAACGGTGATCGATTTAGCTTTGCGAAACAGGGCGGACATAAACGCGCTTTCGGTCGTGGTACATTCACCCAAAGAACTTGGGGAGAAATCGGCGAAGTTTGTGACAACACGTGCGCATGTTTCAGCCGAGCCGGCCATTGACCGTCTTCTTAAGGTGCCGGTGGCAAAGGCCGGTCAACTCAATACCGATCTGAACGTAATGGCGGGCCATGTTCCCGGCGTTACCGGTCAAACTTTTACCTCGCATGGCTGATATGTTGCTTCTCACTCGGATCATTCAGTGTTCCCAGTGCGTTAAGCAGGTGCCTTATCGAAATTTCGGCTAGGGGTAGCCGTAAATCATATAACCTTTGGGAGTTTGAAATGGGGTCAGAAACTGATACCGGGATTGAAAGCCCGGATGGTGCTGCCAACCCGATTGATACAGAATATGAAATCGGGCAAGACAATTTCAAAACAGAAATCGGGCCGTTTGGTCTTGATGTTCACAACCCGGTCTTTTTGATTTCGGGATTGTCGATCGTTGCCTTTGTTTTCTTAACGCTCGCTTTTCAGGAAAGTGTCGGTCCGATGTTCAACGACCTTCGGGGTTGGCTGACATCAAGTCTGGACTGGTTCTTCCTGTCTGCAGCAAATGTGTTCGTTTTATTGTGTCTGTTCCTGATTGTATCCCCCCTTGGGCGGGTGCGTCTTGGCGGGGTGGATGCAAAACCTGATTATTCCTATTCCGGCTGGTTTGCGATGCTGTTTGCGGCCGGTATGGGCATTGGCTTGATGTTCTATGGTGTGTCCGAGCCAATTTCGCATTTCTCATCCTCTATTGGTGGAAGGGCACTTGGCGAAAACGGTATGCGGACAGACTGGGCGCCGTTAGGTGGCGCTGCTGGTGATGCGGATGCCGCATTTGATCTTGGCATGGCCGCAACCATCTTCCACTGGGGACTTCATCCATGGGCGATCTATGCCACGGTGGCGCTGGCCTTGGCCCTGTTTTCCTTTAACAAGGGCCTGCCGCTGACCATGCGGTCGGTATTTTATCCGATCTTTGGCGAGCGTGTCTGGGGCTGGACCGGTCACGTTATTGATATTCTGGCGGTGTTTGCGACCTTGTTTGGTTTGGCAACGTCACTTGGGTTTGGTGCAGAACAGGCCAATGCCGGTCTTGATTTCCTGTTTGGTATTCCGGTGACGGATGGCTCCAAAGTCGTCCTGATTATCGCGATTACCGGTGTTGCCTTGATTTCGGTTCTGGCCGGTCTTGATGCCGGGGTTAAACGCCTGTCGGAAATCAACATGGTGCTTGCAGCCGTTCTGTTGCTGTTTGTTATTCTGGTCGGACCGACCATGGATATCATCAAGGGCTTCTTCACATCGCTTGTGGCCTATGTTGAATATCTGCCAGCACTTTCAAACCCGGTTGGTCGCGAAGATGCCAACTTCAGTCAGGGTTGGACATCGTTCTATTGGGCCTGGTGGATTTCCTGGTCACCGTTTGTCGGCATGTTCATTGCGCGTGTATCGCGTGGTCGTACAGTCCGTGAATTCATCACCTGCGTTTTGATCATTCCGTCGCTGGTATGCGTGTTGTGGATGACGGCATTTGGTGGCACGGCTGTTCACATGGTGACCGAAGGTGTCACGGCAATTGCCGAGGCGGGGCTTCCTATCAAACTGTTCACCATGCTTGAACAATTGCCCCTGCATGAGATCACATCGTTCATTGGCATCGTTTTGGTGATTGTCTTCTTTGTGACGTCATCGGATTCCGGGTCACTTGTGATTGATACCATTACCGCGGGCGGTAAGGTCGATGCGCCGGTTCCTCAGCGTATCTTCTGGTGCACATTCGAAGGCCTGGTTGCAATTGCATTGCTTTTGGGCGGTGGTCTTGGGGCATTGCAGGCAATGGCGGTGTCAACCGGCTTCCCGTTTGCAATCATTTTGCTGCTGGCCTGTTATTCGATCATTCAGGGCCTGCGCAGCGAGCCAAAGGCCGTTGGTGCAGGTGCGGAAATATCCGACAGCAAAGACTAGATTTACGTGTTGTGCAGATGCATAACAGATCAAAGAAGGGCGCCATATGGCGCCCTTCTTTATGTTCAGTCACAGCGTGATTTCGGTGGCCAGAAACTTAAGGTGCGCTTGGAGCAAATTTCATCACAGCTTTGCCGTTGCTATCGCTAAGCACCAGCATACCGTCTGAAATCTGCCAGTTGGCAACTTGTCCGGTCGCATTGTTAAAGGCATTCTCGACATCCATGCCGGTGTTGATGCAGGCCATTCTGGTTGCACCAAGTGGCGAGAATGTCAGGTTCTCTGCGTTTTGGGTATAAGTGCCAAAATAGCTGTTACAGCCGTTTGACCCGCTGACCTTCCCGTCATCGGCAAAATTGGCACTGGCAACCACAGGTGCCGTCGGGCTGAGCATTTTATCCCCATCCACCACCATCGTGAGTTGCCAGTCCTTGCCGGTGACAGATGACCAGTCACTTGCCATATCGGTTTGGCCGGTGGTGTTGCACGCCGCCAGCAACAGGGCGGTTGAAAGTGCGACGGACGAAAGCATCATCGGTTGAACGCTGAACATATTTGAATTCCTGTGTTTGATCGCAGTCCCATACGATCATTGAAATCAATCTTGTGTGCTTCACATTAAGCCAAGCAGCCTTTTGACAGCACGTTTAAGTAAGGTTCGGGCAGGGTGATGCATGTTTAGGGCGAGATTTTAGCACAGTGTCATATATTTTTAAGGGGCGGTTATGTGGTGTGAAACCGAAGGCGCAGATGAAAACATCTTTGCCTGATGGCCGGTCATGGGACTATGTTTGCAACAGGCCCTGATCCACCTGCCATCCTTTGCCAAAATCCCGCATTATCCAAACCAAGGTCCCGTCACGATGAAGATTTCCCTGTCTGATGCCCACGCGCTTGTCAGCAAAACCTTGATGCGCTGCAATGTAAGTCAGGATAACGCGGCCTCGGTTGCAACCGCGCTGGTTGCGGCTGAGGCATCCGGGCAGGGCGGGCATGGTTTCAGGCGCGTTCCGGCATATTCCGCGCAAGCCCGGGCTGGTAAAGTTGACGGGGTTGCCGTGCCGCAGGCGGAAAAGCCCGCACCGGGTGTTTTGCGGATTGATGCGCAGCATGGGTTTGCCTATCCGGCACTTGATCTGATGATGGATCACTTACCCGATATGGCCCGCAAGCAGGGGATTGCGATTGCCTCTATATATAAGTCGCATCATGCGGGGGTGATGGGCCTGACGGTGGAGCGTCTTGCGCAACAGGGTCTGGCCGCGATGATGTTTGCCAATGCGCCGGCCGCGATGGCGGCATGGGGCGGGCGGCGACCAATGTTTGGCACCAATCCGATTGCCTTTGGTGTGCCGGTCGGTACTGCCGGTGATCCGATCATTATTGATTTGGCGCTGTCAAAAGTGGCGCGGGGCAAGATCATGGCAGCCAAGCAAAAGGGCGTGGCCATTCCTGATGACTGGGCGTTCGACCCGGATGGCAATCCAACAACGGACCCGGTCAAGGCATTGGACGGCACAATGGTTCCTGCGGGCGGGGTAAAGGGTGCTGCGCTTGCCATGATGGTTGAACTTCTTGCTGCCGGACTGACGGGTGCACAGTTTGGTCATCAGTCATCGTCATTGTTCGATGATAAAGGCAAGCCACCGGCATTGGGGCAAATGATCATTGCAATTGATCCCGCTGCATCGGGCGGGCCGGGGGTGAGTGAACATCTTGCTGAAATTGCCAACGAACTTGCTGCGGAAGAGGGCGTTCGTCTTCCGGGGCGTCGGGGGAAGTTGGCACGTCTTGCGGCGGAAGCGGATGGAATAGAAGTCGAAGACGATGTGATCGCAGCAATCGAAGAAATTAAGTAATATCTCATTTTCAAGGTAAAAAGTTTGCAATGTGCACTCGAAATCGGGTGTGCAATTTGCTTCTGCGTTTAAATTGTGAATGTTTTGACATAGTATTTTTGAGATTACCGTGTTTTGTTACAATTGTTATTTGAATAATGCATTTAAATATTTATAGAAATACTTGATGTATAGACAAGTTTAATTGTTGTCCGGCAAATTGATCCCCCTTAATCATCGAACTGTAACATCAATGTCATCGTAGAGTCGCCGTTCATGCGTAGTTTCATCTTCCAGCGAAACACATGCAGGCGATTCTTTGATGCTGGTTGTAGATATCTCTGGACTGAACAAAAGCTTTACCCGTGACAAGCGTGCGCTGAATGGCGTCAAGCTGCAGGTGCGGGAAGGCGAAATGGTGGCGCTGATTGGTGCATCGGGTTCAGGAAAATCCACGCTTATCCGTCACATTGCAGGTTTGCTGCGTGGCGATCGTGATGGCGGCAAAATTGTCGTGTTTGGCGAAACCATTCAGGAAAACGGCAAAATTTCCCGCGGGGCACGCAAAGTCCGGGCGGAAATTGGCGTTGTTTTCCAACAATTCAACCTTGTAAGCCGTTTGACGGTTATGACCAATGTGCTGATGGGCCTGTTGGGCCGTGTGCCGTCATGGCGCGGGTCACTTTGCCTGTTTACCAAGGCGGAAAAAATGCGCGCGATGAACGCACTTCATCGTGTGGGCATTGATGGCCATGCCAGCAAAAAGGCCCGTAATCTCTCCGGTGGTCAGCAACAGCGTGCGGCGATTGCGCGGACCATCACACAGGGTGCGCGTCTGATCCTTGCGGATGAGCCGATTGCGTCGCTTGACCCGGCATCCTCGCGCAAGGTGATGAACACACTTGATCGCGTAAACCGCGAAGACAACGTGACCGTTATCGTTTCTCTTCATCAGGTTGATTACGCCAAGGATTACTGCAAACGCACCATCGCCATGCGCGATGGTGAAGTCGTATTTGACGGGCCTTCAACCCAGTTGACGCCGGAATTCCTGCACGAACTTTACGGCGAATATTCTTCCGAGCTTTTTGCGGATGGTTCTGATGACACCGACATGCCGGTGAAGGAAGCCGTCGCAGAAAAGGCACTGGCTAAAGCAATGAGCTAGCCGGGCCAGTTTTCATGACTGCCTTACCTCTTTGAAATCATGTCTAACCAAATCTGACAGGGGACTTCTTATGAACGTTAAGACAATTGCATCCGCAGCATTTGCAGCCACGATGCTGGCATCTGTTGTTGCCAAAGCCGATGTTGAATTCAAGCCGCTTGAAAAAGACCCGGAAACCCTCGTTTTCGGTTTCATCTCGACTGAGTCCAGTTCCAATCTGAAAGCCCAATGGCAGCCGATGATTGACGACATGGAAGAAGCACTCGGTATGGAAATCGAGGCATTCTTCGCACCAGATTATGCCGGTATCATCGAAGGCATGCGTTTTGGCAAGGTTCACGTTGGCTGGTTCGGCAACAAGTCGGCAATGGAAGCTGTTGACCGTGCAGGCGGTGAAGTTTTCGTTCAGACGACGAAGGCAGATGGCACTGACGGCTATTTTTCCCACATCATCACCCAGGCAAGTAACGACAAGGTCAAAACCCTTGAAGACATGCTCAAATGTGATGGTTCGCTGAATTTCGGTATTGGTGATCCGAACTCGACCTCGGGCTTCCTGGTTCCGTCTTACTATGTGTTCGCCAAAAACGGTGTTGACCCGAAAGAATGCTTCAAAACCGTTCGTAACGCGAACCACGAAACCAACCTGATGGCGACTGCCAACAGTCAGGTTGATGTTGCTGCCAACAATTCCGAGCAGCTTGCACGTACCAAGATGGTCAAACCGGAAGTTACCGATAAAGTTCGTGTTATCTGGACCTCGCCGCTGATCCCGTCTGACCCGATGGTTTATCGTAAAGACATGTCGCGTGACCTGAAATCCGAAATCAAGGCGTTCTTCCTTGGTTACGGCCGTATGGGCGACACGGTTGCTGCGGAAAAAGTTCTGTCGGGTATTCAGGATGGCATGGGTAAATTCATGGAAAGCTCCAACGCGCAGCTTTACCCGATCCGTCAGCTTGCCCTGTTCAAAGACAAGTTGAAAATCCAGAACACCGAAGAGCTTTCTGCTGAAGAAAAAGCAGAGCGTGTTGCTGAGATTGACAAGAAACTGGCTGAACTCGACGTTCTGGTTTCTTACCAGTAATCGGCCTTTCGACAGGGAGTGCACCACAAGTGCGCTCCCTGTTTGCATTTACCATCCGGGATTAACACGATGAATAGCAGCATATCTTCCGCATCATCTGCCGCAACGGAACTTCCGCCGCGTGACCTTAAACGGTCGGCAATGAGCTTCCTGCTTTGGGCGATTGTTCTTGGCCTTCTGGCCTGGTCATGGGAAGGGGCGGATATGCGCCCGATGTCGCTGATTGAAAACAGCGGCAACATGGTCGACTTTGCCGATGGCTTCTTCCCACCTGATTTTCTGATGTGGAAGATGTATGTCGAAGAAATGTGGATCACCATCCAGATCGCGATCTGGGGAACGGCATTGTCCATCGTCTGTTCCATTCCGTTTGGCATTCTAAGTTCGGAAAATATCGTCCCGGTCTGGGTATATCAGCCGGTACGTCGCCTGATGGATTCCTTCCGCGCGATCAACGAAATGGTCTTTGCCATGCTGTTCGTGGTGGCCGTCGGTCTTGGTCCGTTTGCCGGTGTTCTTGCGCTTTGGATTCATACAACCGGTGTTTTGGCCAAACTGTTTTCCGAGGCGGTTGAGGCCATTGACCCTGAACCGGTTGAAGGTATTCGGGCAACCGGTGCCAACGCGCTGCAGGAAGTGATCTTTGGCGTTATCCCGCAGGTCTTGCCACTTTGGATTTCCTATTCGCTTTATCGGTTTGAATCCAATGTCCGTTCGGCAACCGTTCTTGGCATCGTTGGTGCGGGTGGTATCGGCATGGTTCTGTGGGAATATATCCGCGGGTTCTATTATGCGGAAACGGCTGCTGTCATGATCATCATCATCATTTCGGTCAGTTTGCTCGATATGGTTTCACAGCGTCTGCGTAAACTGGTGACCTGATCCATGGGCTTTCATATCACGCAGGCCAAACCGGCCATGAAGGCACTGTCACAAGAACCGACCATTGATCAGACGGCCATCGTAGTAGATTGCGACATGGGGATGTGGACCGAAGTTGGTCCGCGTACCTCGGTCCGGGAAACAAAAATGGATGATTATTCCTATGTCGTGAATGACAGCGAAATCATCTATTCCGACATTGGCAAGTTTGTAAATATCGCGGCCCATACCCGGATCAATCCGGGGCAACATCCGATGGACCGGGCATCGATGCATCACTTTCAATATCGTTCCAGTGCCTATGAACTTGGGGACGATGACCCAAGCTTTTTCGACTGGCGTCGGGAAAAGCGGGTGAAGCTTGATCATGATGTATGGATTGGTCACGGGGCGATTGTTCAAGGCGGGGTAACGATCGGGATTGGATCGGTCGTTGGATCCGGTGCGGTGGTGACGAAAGACGTCGCCCCCTACACGATTGTAACGGGTGTTCCGGCCGCACCGCTGCGACCACGGTTTGAGGCCGATATCATCGATGCCCTGTTGCGCATTCGATGGTGGGACTGGAACCATGAAATGCTGCGCGAAAGTCTGAACGATTTTCGCGCCCTGCCAGTCCGGGAATTTTGCCTGAAATACGATACGATCTAAGGGATCATATTTCGTGGATGCGCTGAAACATATGCCGGAGGTAAAGTGACCTCCGGCATTTTTCATCAATTTCAAAGTTGCGTTGCATCACCAGGCTTCCCAAACTGCATTTACGTTGTTCAAAGCCAGCCTTTCAAAGAGTTTTCATGACCGATTTTCAACGTTACGCGATCTATTTTGCCCCAAACCCGCAAAGTGCTCTTGGGCAGTTTGGGGATGCCTGGCTTGGCCGGGATTGCATCAGTGGTGCTGATGTTGCGCGACTGAACGTCGATGGTCTTGATCCCGGCGAGATTGCCACGGCGACAACATCGCCGGTGCGGTATGGTTTCCACGGCACCCTAAAACCCCCTTTTGCCCTGCGGCCCGGTTACAGTCGTTCTGATCTGGAAGCGGCGATCAACACATGTTGTGCAAAAGTTTCGCCGGTTTTGTGCGGACCTTTGATGTTGAAAGCCATCGGGCGTTTCTTGGCGTTGGTGCCGACCGATCCGGTTGCGCCATCGGGTGGTCTGGCGGCGTCTTTGGTCCGGGGTCTTGATGATTTTCGGAAACCAGAAGATGAAGCGGCGATGAATAAACGCCGTGCGGTGGGGCTGACAGATCGGCAGGAAGCTTATCTGACCCGGTGGGGTTATCCTTATGTGATGGAAGAATTCCGTTTCCACCTGACCCTGACCAACAAGCTTGAAACCGATCAGGTCGACCGGTTTGAAAGCGCCCTTAAACCGGTTGTCGCACCACTGTGCAAAGAGCCATTTGCAATCGCGGATGTCTGCCTGTTTGGTGATCCGGGGGGCGGTAAACCTTTCCGGCTTTTAAGCCGGTTCGCCCTGACGGGATAACAAAAATGCTGCAGCAAAACACTGCAGCATTTTTTGTGAAATAGAGTGGCCCGGATCCGACGTTACGCCCGATTGGCAATCGGCATGGGCATTTCAATAGCCTCGATGAACCGCGTAATCCCGGTTTCCAAATCCCCGTCATTATCGACATGAACGATATTGTCGCCATCCACATGATAGGCGGATGCACGGGCCAAGCGGCGTTCGATATCAAGGGCATCTTCACGCCTGCGGGCATGAAGGCGTTGGCGCAACACATCAATATTGGCGCGGATGCTGACCACCCGGACATTGTCCCGACCGACAAGACTATGGGCATCGTCAATCACGCTGCGCGATACATTGACGATGACGGTCTTGCCCGATGCGACATCATCCTGAACATGGCGCGGAATGCCATAGCACAGACTATGTGCCTTCCAGCTTAGCAGAAAGGCACCTTGTCGTGCCATCTGACCGAAATCTTCCGGTCTTACGGGAATATGGGCTTCCCCAATTGCGCCAGCTGGACGGGTGATGCAGCGGCGCGGAAAGCAAATATGGGGGGTGTTGCTCAGACGATCGCGCGCTGCATCAAGAAGCGTGTCCTTGCCGACCCCGCTGGGGCCGACAACGAGGACAAGAAGTCCAGATTGGAGGGCGCCATCTTTTGCATGGCGCCCCGTCATGATACGCGCCGGCCTTGACGCCAGACACCGCGCACGATCGGGTGATGCGGTGAATGATGCACCCGGATCAGATCGCCGCGTTTGCCAATCGCAATTTCGCCGCGATCGGTCAGGCCAACATGGGTTGCCGGGTTGAGGGAAATGGTGCGAATGGCGCGGGGTAAATCATACCCGTCAAAGTCATCAAACAGCTTCATCGCGCCATGCAGCAAGCTGTGCGGGACATAGTCGCTGGAAATAATGTCAAGATAGCCGTTTTTGGCCAGATCACCGGCGGCAACATTGCCGCTATGAGATCCGCCACGCACAAGGTTCGGTCCGCCCATCATGACGCCAAGCCCTCCTTCATGAGATGCCTTGGCAGCTTCAAGGGTTGTCGGGAACTCTGCCACGGTCATTTTATCTTCAACGGCCTCGGCGACATGGGCCGTCGTCGCGTCATCATGACTTGCAAGGGCAAGACCCTTGGCATGGGCGGTTTCGACAACATGACGGCGATGCTTTACCGAATAAAGTTCGGCATCGCGTTTGCGCGTCGCAATGAATTTGCGCATATCATCGTCGCTGAGGCCGTATTTCCCCTGATAATAGGTGTAATAGGCATCCAGACTGACAAACTGGCGTTGGCCCGGGGTGTGATCCATCACCGACAGCATTTTGACCAATGGCATATCGACAAGTTTGCCAAGGGCCTCGATCATGCCGGGGAAAGATGTTTCACAGCGCAGATGCAATTTATGGTCGGCACGCAAAAGATCATTGTCCTGGGCATGGCCAAGGGCCTCGACCGATTCAACCAACCGAACAATCCGCTCGGACCCTTCATTGACATCACCAATCGATACAGCATCAAACACCGTTGTGATCCCGGCACTGGCAACCTGATTGTCATGGGCAACCACGGCGGCCGTTGCGGGCCAGCGGGTTTTGGGGCGCGGGGTCAGGTGTTTGTCGAGATTATCGGTATGAAGTTCGACCAGACCGGGCATGAGGTAATCCCCGCCCATGTCTTCCGCTCCCGGAAGGTTCGAGGGCCGGTCGGAAACATCCGTGATCAGGCCGTCTTTGACCTGAACCGAACCGTCAATGACTTCATTGGCCAGAACAAGTTTGGCGTTGGTAAAAATCTGTTCAGTCATTGGCCCCAACTTTAAACGAAGTCACATCAAACGACCCGGTGCAAACGGCATCACGGGTCTCGTGGTCATGGAAAATGCCGGCAATGGCAGCACCGCGTTTCTTGGCTTCTTCAATCAATTCCAGAACAGTGGCACGATTTTGGGCGTCAAGCGATGCGGTCGGTTCATCAAGCAGCATGATGGGATAATCGGCAATGAAGCCGCGTGCAATGTTCACACGTTGCTGCTCCCCACCGGAAAAGGTCAATGGGGAAAGCTGCCACAGACGTTCGGGGATACGCAGGCGGGTTAAAAGATCACGCGCCTTGTCCATCGCCGCTTCGCGTGATGTGCCCAATGCGACAAGCGGTTCAGCGACAATTTCAAGGGTCGGAACACGCGGGATCACGCGCAAGAACTGGCTGACATAGCCCAATGTGCGTTTGCGAACATCAAGGATCGAATGCGGGTTGGCGGTCGTTAGGTCAAGCCAGCCGCCATCATGAAGAACCTTGATGGAGCCTTGTGAACATGTGTAATTGGCATAAAGCATGCGCATGAAGGTACTTTTTCCCGATCCGGATTCCCCGGTCAGCGCGATGCATTCCCCGGCCGACAGGCCAAATTCCACGCCTTCAAAAACCGGAATTGTCACGCTGCCTTGGGTATGGAGCGTAAAGCTTTTGGCGACGTTATGAGCATGAAGCATTTCAGACATTTTCTGCGCCCCGGTCTAATTCTGAAGAATGGAAGAAACAAGCAGCTGGGTATAGGCATGCTGCGGGTCATCAAGGACCTGATCGGTCAGGCCATGTTCAATGACCTTGCCCTGTTGCATCACCATCAGCCGGTGCGACAGAAGACGTGCGACCGCCAAATCATGGGTCACAATAATCACCGCCAGATTAAGGTCGTGAACCAGCCCGCGCAGCAGATCGAGCAATCTGGCCTGAACAGAAACATCCAGGCCACCCGTGGGTTCGTCCATGAAGACGAGGCGCGGGCTGGTTACGAGGTTGCGGGCAATTTGCAGACGTTGCTGCATTCCCCCCGAAAAAGTTGACGGCAAATCATCAAGACGTTCTGACGCGATTTCGACCTTGCCCAGCCAGTTATCGGCATTTTGGCGAATATTGCCGTAATGACGATCGCCGATGGCCATCAGGCGTTCACCGATATTGGCCCCGGCACTGACATTCATCCGAAGACCGTCGCGCGGGTTCTGATGCACGAACGCCCAGTCGGTGCGCATCAAAAGGCGGCGCTGGGCTTCGGACATCTGATAGACATCGCGGGTGCCATCAATGCGGGTTTGATATTCAACAACGCCTTTGGTCGGTTCCTGCTGGGCGGAAATGCTGCGCAGCAAAGTTGACTTGCCTGAACCGGATTCTCCAACAATGCCAAGAACTTCACCCGGACGGAGTTCAAAGCTGACATCCTTACAGCCAACCCGATCGCCATACATCATGGTCAGGTTGTCAACACGCAGAAGCGGATCATTCATGCTGGTCATTATTCTGCTGCCTTTCCGCTCTGGGAGCTGCCAAGGGGTTGGTCATGATGTTGCGGGCCGCGATGGCCTGCTTCCTGGCGTTCTGCGCAGTAATCGGTGTCGGAACAGACAAACATGCGGTTGCCCTTGTCATCGAGGATGACTTCATCAAGGTAACTGTCACGCGCACCGCACATGCCGCATTCATCTTCCCAGGTCTGGACGTCAAACGGATGATCTTCGAAATCGAGGCTTTTGACCTTGGTGTAAGGTGGGAGGGCATAGATGCGTTTTTCACGCCCGGCACCAAATAACTGCAAGGCCGCCATATCGTTCATTTTCGGGTTGTCGAATTTGGGTGTCGGGGACGGATCCATGACATAGCGATCATCAACCATCACCGGATAGGCATAGGTGGTGGCGATGTGGCCATGACGCGCGATGTCTTCATACAATTTCACATGCATCAGGCCATATTCTTCAAGCGCGTGCATTTTGCGCGTTTCGGTTTCACGCGGCTCCAGAAAACGAAGCGGTTCAGGGATTGGCACCTGATAGACAAGAATCTGATCTTCGCGCAGTTCCTTTTCCGGAATGCGGTGACGGGTCTGAATGATCGATGCCTCGGCGGTTTTTTCCGTGGTGGCAACATTGGCGGTCTTGGCAAAAAACTGGCGGATTGATACTGCATTGGTGGTGTCATCTGCACCCTGATCAATCACCTTCAATGTATCATTCGGGCCAATGACGGCGGCAGTCACTTGAACGCCACCGGTGCCCCAGCCATAGGGCATTGGCATTTCGCGGCCCGCGAACGGCACCTGATATCCCGGAATTGCAACGGCTTTAAGCAGTGCACGCCGGATCATGCGTTTTGTTTGTTCATCAAGATAGGCGAAATTATAGGCCGTTGCCCGATCCGCCGGACTATGTGCAGTTTGTTCCATGGGGTTACTCCGCGGCTTTGGGTTGGGATTTGGCGTCTTCGTCGTCAAGCTTGGCAAGGCGTTCTTCGACTTCGGCCCGCATGCGGCGCACCAGTTCAAGTTCACCCTGGAAATCGACATAGTGTGGCAGCTTGATATGTTCGACAAAGCCGGTGGATTGCACATTGTCGCTGTGTTCCATAACGAACTCGCTATCCTGTGCCGGACCCATGATCTGTTCGCCCATTTCATTGGCGCGCATGGCCCGGTCAACCAGTGCCATCGAAATGGATTTGCGTTCGTTTTGACCAAATACAAGCCCGTATCCACGGGTGAATTGCGGCAGTTTGGTTTTCGATCCTTTGAACTTGTTGACCGTTTCACATTCGGTCAGTTCGATATCGCCAATATCAATCGCAAAGCCCAGTTCTTCGGGCTCGATTTCCACCGACACCGTGCCATAGCGGATTTCACCGACAAAGGCGTGGCTGTTGGCATAGCCGCGCTGGGTGGAATACCCCAATGCCAGAACAAACCCTTCGTCGCCACGCGACAGGTTTTGCAGGCGCAAATCGCGACCTGCCGGGAACTTAACCGGTTCACGGGTTAGATCGGCAACCGGGGCATTTTCATCAACCGGGGTCGGTTCATCCTGAATCAGGCCTTCGTAATTCAGGATGTCATCCAGAACACGCGGCATGTTTTCATCAACCGGGAAATCACCGCTTGGTGCGTCGGCCGGTTCTTGGCCATTGGCCATCAGGGTGAAGTCCAAAAGTCGGTGGGTATAGTCAAAGGTCGGGCCCAAAATCTGCCCACCCGGAAGGTCTTTAAAGGTTGCGGAAATACGGCGCGATATGTCCATTTCTGCGGTTTTGATCGGCTTTGAAAAGGCAAAGCGCGGCAAGGTCGTGCGATAGGCACGCATCAGGAAGATGGCCTCGATCAAGTCACCGCGGCCCTGTTTGATGGCAAGGGCGGCAAGATCGCGGTCATAAAGCGACCCTTCGGCCATAACGCGCGTTACCGACAGTGAAAGTTGTTGTTCGATCTGAACGGTTTGGATTTCCGTGACGTCTTTATCGCCCCGGCGCTGTTCTGCCAGCAACCGGTGGGCATTGTTGATGGCACGTTCGCCACCTTTAACGGCAACATACATGATTAATTGACCTCAACCTTGGTGGTGCGCGAAAGGGCGGCGATCTTGGTGGGACTTGCGAAGATCACATCAACACCGCAGGGGAAAAGATGATGGTTATCGGCCCGCCAGGCATGGAAATCTGCCGTAAGACCTTTGACCTCAAGATCATGGCTGTCTTTGATGCCCGGACCCATAAGCGTCATGGAGGGGGCATTGGTGATATCGTCGACCATCAGGATCAAAGTGGCGGATTGATCGGGATATTCGGCATTCCCCACCGAAAGATCGGTGATGAAAGATAAATCGTCCTCAATCTTTGCGACGGCAAAATCAGCCTGTGTGACGTCGGTTGTAATCGGACAGCCGCAATGGAATTTCAAATGACTGGTTGCCGGTTTGCCCGCGCAGGATGGAGACAGCCAGATGGTGGTGTCCATGTCGGCCATGGCAAGCAGGGTTGCCGTGGTGGTTGCGTTCAACCCGTCAGGGGACGCAATTGTAAGTGGCAGGTCATAAATGCGGCCCGGACGCGACATGGCATCAAGCAGGATCCGAAATACCGCGTTTGAATCAAATGCTGCGTGTTCAAAACCCGGGAGCACTTCAGTTGTCTGGAGCTGTACGGTCATTCGTCTTCTCCGCGGACAAGGGTAAAGAAATCAACTTTGGTGGCGGCAACCTTGCGGGCATGATCGCGTTTGGCGTTTGCCTGTGTTTCGGCCAGATCATCGATGAAATTGCTTGCCGATCCATCACGCAACATGATCGCGTCAAACAGGGCGGCATATTGCGCCTGCACCCGGTCGCGACCTTTGACATAGGAATGGCCGACTGTTCCGTCTGATAATGTGACGGCACAGCGTGTCACGGTCATTTCGCCAAGGTTAAAACGTTGTCCGGCCCCGCCGGCACGACCGCGAACCATCACCATACCGATCTGGGGCTCACGCAGATGGGTCCAGTTCTCGTTGCCGTATTGCGCAGACCACTGGGTTTCAAGAGTGATGCGTGGTGTGCGGCCAAGAACAGACATCCAGCGTTGCCGCGCGACAGTTGCTGCATCGGTAGTCTCATTTGGGTTTTGACCTTGGCCGGGCCGGTCGGTCGGGGCGGTTTGCACCGTCATCAATCTGATCCTTCTTTCCTACAACTCGACAAATGTTAAATTTGTCTAGACATCTATACATATTGACGTTATAAGACGATCCATCGACCTTGGCAAAGGTCTTGCGGTGAAAGTTTTGTGAACGGGGAATGTAATGGATTGGGAACCGGGGCTATCTATCTGGAAGCAAATTGAAAAGCAGCTTCTAAGCGACATCTCGGAAGGTGTGTTTGCCCCCGGTGACAAGATGCCGACCGAAATGGAAATGGTCCGGCGCTTTGGGGTAAACCGCCACACAGTGCGACGCGCCATGTCCGCACTTGTCGATTCGAACGTTGTCCGGGTCGAACAGGGCCGCGGTGCCTTTGTACAGGAACAGATCCTTGATTATCCGCTGGGTTCAAAAACACGGTTTTCCCAGATCGTTTCAGGTCGTCATCGTTTGCCAGACAAAAGATTGGTGTCGCACGAAGTGCTAAAAGCCAGTGCCGCCGTTGCGCAACATCTTGATGTTAAACCCGGCACGCGTGTGATCGAGCTTTTTTCCGTTTCCGAAGCTGATGGCGTGCCCCTTGCCGTGTCGACAAGCTATCTGCCTGCGGGGCGATTTGACGGCATTGTCGAGATTTTCATGGAAACCAAATCACTGACCGAGGCATTGAAGCGTTTCGGGATTGATGACTATAGCCGTAAAACCACGCGCATTTCGGCCACCTTGCCGTCTTCACGGGTGGCAAGCCTGCTTAAACAGGCCAAGAACCGCCCGGTGATCTCGACCGAAAGTGTCGATGTTGATTCTGCAGGCGTGCCAATTGAATACGGCGTGACTGCCTTTTCAAGCGACCGGGTTCAGTTGATCGTCGAGTAGGTCGGTGGTTTGTTGTCAATTTGCCGGTTTTCTGCACCAGAACTGATACATGCCGCGGAAGGTGTCCGGGCGCTGTGTTTCGTAATCGTGCCAAAGCAGAAGCTTTTCATTTGATGGCCGGCCGGAAATTGAGTCCCTGAACCTGATCAGATCGCCGGCGAAGGCCATCTCAAAATCCAGAAATTCAAGCTGTAGCTTTTCAAGATGCTTTTGGACCATCGGAAGGCTGAACCGGTGTTCTTGCACATGAAAGATCAAGTCGCGAAATGCGCTCAGGCTGAAGAAATCGCTGCGACGGCTTAGCTGCTGCAAGTCCGGGTTTCCTTTGGTAGCCTCTTCAATCACAAACTGTCGACACTTGCGCATATCGTCGGTCGTTGCGGAGAAACCTTGTTCTTTGACAATTTGTCGGCCTGCGACGACATCTTTGCGTGCAAGTTCGCTATATAGACCAATTTTCATGAGTCCACCTGGACGAAGCAGCTTGGTCAAAACTTGCCAACCCGCCATAGGGTCTTCCAGATGATGCAAAACGCCAACACATTCGACGACGTCAAAGCTTCGGTTCAAGGCGGAAAGCTCAAGGATGTCTGCACGACCAAATTCTATGTTGGTGACACCAAGTTTTTTACTTTGGCGTTGCGCATAGGCAAGGCTGCTTGTGCTTAGGTCTATTGCTGTAACGCGCGCATTGGAAAGGCGCGTTGCAGGTTGAAGCGCGTGTTGCCCGGTCCCGCATCCGGCAACAAGAATCTCAGGGGAAGCAGGGGCTTTGTAATCTGCCAAATTCATGTTTAGTGGCGCTGATTGGAGGCATTCAGAAACGGATCTTGGATTGGTGACCGTCGTCGTATGAATCCAGCGTGGATACGGGTTTTCTTCATATTGGGAACGGACGGCTTTGGAAACGTCGTTTGAGCTTCCTGTCCAATCAGGAATGCTGTTGCGTATTGATTGTTCTTCACATGGTTCTCGAACTTGCCGGGTAAGCACTTTTTCCATGTCTGGTGAAAAAGCGCTGTCTAAGAAATCGTTGGCTTCAAATACCTTAAAGAGTGGTTCGTAACAGCCAAGCAATGCGAGTTTGGCAGGGTCGACTGAATGACCTTCGTTAATTTCGTCGCGAAGATGCTGTTTCAGTTTTTCTAGTTGCGTTTCTTCTTCTTGTGAAACGAGATAAGTATATTCCGTATTGAAGCATTGCAGGGCAAGGGCGCAAACAAACGGAATCTTGATCTCGTCAATTGGAGTAGAGCTAAGCAAGATATGCTGTCGTAAGGTTGTGAGAACTTTTTCGATCAGAATATTGGTAACCGGGTAGTCTGAAAGCAGTCGCAGCAGCAAAGGCATTTGCACAAGTTGGTTGATATCTTTTGATATCGTTGCAACAGGGATTGTTTCTGCGGTGACATGTCGGGCATATCGACTAATGATCTCGCGAAAGGCAGGCTTATGGAATAAGGCGCCTGCGATCGGCATCATAAGGTCATGCGGGGCGTGATCACCTTTCGCCATTATGATTTCAAGCTTGTCTTCCACATTGCCAGCAGGTGTCGGGAGTAACCCGTTAATACATGCACAAAAGGCTGCCCAGTGGCGGTTTTCACCCGGTTCGATACAGATTGCGAGGCTATTGAATTCCATTGCCTCGCGAAAACGGTTCTGGAACTGAAATGCGATGCCAGTATCGGTTTGCAGATTGGCATCTCTGGCATTGATCGAAAGTGCCTTTTCGAAAATCAAAAGCGCCTTGTCTGGTTGATCCATATGGAGCAAAGCATTTCCATAGGATTTCAAGACTTCAACGTGCTTGGGTGCATGCGAAAGGGCGGTTTGAAAATAGCCAATTGCCTCAGAAAATTTCTGCCGGTTAAAACAAATTAATCCCAGATTTCGGTAGGCTTCTACATTGTCAGGTTTCTGCTTTATCGCGGCCTGAAAATGTATTTCAGCTTCGTCGAACCGATTAAGTGAACAAAGTGTGGCCCCAAGACTATTTTGTGCCGACGGATTGTTCGGGTTTATTTCCAGCGACCTTTGAATATAGCCGGCGGCGTCTGACAAGGCATTCTGCTGACGTAGGCATAAGCCAAGGTAATGCAAAGCATCCACATGTTTCGGATCTTTACCAAGGACCGACTTATACAGTGCTTTAGCATCTTCCAGACGGCCTGTTTTCTGCGCAATTGTGGCGAGTTCAAACAGTTCTTCGGCTGTTTTCGAGCTATCCGTATTCATCGATCCACCGGTGCCTTCATGCGTCATAACGTCCGCCTTATTTTAATTCTGAAGCATGTGAAATCCGTTGGTTATTTGTTCAGCCTAAGGTCTGAAAGTTAATATTCACGACCGGGGCGGGCTTTATAAACCGGGAAGCTGATGCGGAACTTGATCGCGCTGGCGCGCAGTATGAATGACGCAAAGAATGCGATTGCGCCAACCGGACCACGCGGCAATTCCAGAATGGCGGTGCCAAGCACATAGATGCTGGCGCCCAATAATGCGCAGCTGATGTAAATTTCCGGCCGCAGGATAAGTGGAATTTCATTACAGACAACGTCACGCACCATGCCGCCAAATGTTGCGGTGATCATGCCAAGAATGATGGCAACCAATGGTGAAACGCCAAGGTTAAGGCCAATCGCTGCCCCGGTGACACCAAACAGGGACAGTCCCAGCGCATCAAGCCAAATCAGGGCAACGTAGCGCCGTTCAACCAGATGGGCGGTGAAATAGGTAAAGATCGCAGCCCCGATACAGGTCACAAGCCAGGTCGGGTCCTTGATCCAGAAAACCGGCGTTGCCCCGGTAATCACATCACGGACAGTGCCGCCGCCAATTCCGGTAAAGGTCGCGATCAGGACAAAACCAACGACATCCATCTGTCGGCGAGATGCTTCAAGTGCACCTGTAATGGCAAAGACAGCAACTCCGGCCAGTTCAAGCCAATAGATGATCTGGATAATGGTCATGATGTCCTGTCTGGCTTGTCTGCTGTACAAAATGTGGCGGCGTTGGCAAAACGACCTGCCGGGAAACCGATGTTACGATCAATCGTCTGATTTTCAAGCATTTCATCAAGTTCAAGTCCTGTGGTTTTGCCCAACACACCGGGATATGGTGCGATTTAAAGATTCATCGTTCGTTTCGGGAGCCTTGGCATTTTTGTTTTTAGACTTCTTCAAAACCGTCTGTGTGATGCTTATATGCTCGAACATATACGCGGCAGGTAAATTGCTGTGTGCCACAGGTTCCACCGAAAATAATAAGGGGCCGTGGTCAGGAGAGTGAGGGAATTCGTTGTGAAGAATTGGCTGCGGGTGGGAATTCGCGTGCAGATCGCTTTGGCAACAGCGTTGCTGGTTGTTGGCCTGGCCGTTCTCATGAGTTTCGTGATTGGCAAAAGATCAGGGACAGATTTGCAAGAGCAGATCGGTCTTGGTGTGTCTGATATTGCCTTGCAGATGGCAGACGAGCTAGACCGCACGATGTGGACCCATCGTGGTGAAGTTTCTGTTCTCAGTACGCTAAGCACCATACGTGAACTTGAAGATACCCACGAAATTTCAAATATTATCAACAGGCTGCGCCGAGAATTGCCCATCTTTACATGGATCGGGATTCTTGATCATGAAGGTACTGTCGTTGCCGCGACCGGCGATTTGCTGGTTGGTGCCAATATCTCCCAGCGCCCTGTTTTCCAGTATGGAAAGAACGGGCAGTTCATCGGGGATGTCCACGATGCCAAACTTCTTGCCGAGAAATTCCCGCTTTATAATGGCGAGCCAATCCAGTTCGTTGATATCGCAGTTCCGCTGATCAATGACGATGAGGAACTTACCGGCGTTTTCGCCACGCATCTTAGTTGGGAATGGGCTGATACGGTTCGTCGGACCTTGTTTAGTGGTCAAGGCATCCACCGGAATGTCGATATTTTCGTGATCGCGGAAAACGGGACTGTTTTGTTGGGCGAGGACGACGCATCGGCAGGAACGTCATTGAATATTGATGCACTTCAGGAAGCTCAACGTGGCCATATTGGCTGGAAAATCAATACATGGCCGGATGGCAATGAATATCTGACAGGCTATGCACCGGCGGACGGACATCTTGATTATCCCGGGCTGAACTGGTCGATCCTGGTCCGTCAACATGTTGAAGAAGCCCTTGCACCCGTTCATAATTTGCGTCGGGATATTCTTATTTGGGGGCTGATGCTTGCGGTGGTGTTTAGTGTTATCGCGTGGTGGGGGGCTGGTTTCTTTGTCGGGCCGATTGGCCAGATTGCCAATTCGATCGAGGCGATGAAACGCGGTGAAATTGATCAGTTGCCTGACGTGCATGGCGCACGTGAAATCAATATTCTGTCGAAAAGTTTGCAAGCCCTTTTGGCCAAGCTGACTGAAAAGGATGTTGCACTTGGCGAGATGGAACATATCGCCCATCACGACAAACTGACGGGGCTTGGCAACCGTTTGGCGCTGGATGCCTATTTCGAACATGCCATTGCCCGTGCAAACCGCGAAGAAACCGAAGTCGCCATCCTGATGATGGATCTGGATGACTTCAAACCAATCAATGACAAATATGGTCACGGGGCTGGTGATGATGTGTTGCGCGAAGTTGCAAAACGATTGCGCCGCTGTGTGCGCGGTGGTGACCTTGTGGCGCGCCAAGGTGGCGATGAAATGGTAATTGTCTGCAATATTGAGCGTGATGGTGCGACCGAGGCAACCATGCTGGCCGAACGGATTCTTCATGAAATCCTGATGCCCTTCATTACCGGCGGTAGTCGGGTTTCGATCCAGATGAGCATCGGCATCAGCCTTTACCCAGCGCACGGTACCAATCCAGAAGAACTTCTTGAGCAGGCGGACACCGCGCTTTATGCGGCCAAGGCGCGCGGTAAAAACGGCTATGTGATGTATTCGGAAACGGACATGATTTCCCATGATAGTTCATCACGGGCATAAACCGCGATGTCGAGATATCACTGACTGCTGAAGAAACAGGTTTTCTTGACTTTAAGGATCGGCATCGTAATAAGCAGTTTATGACAATTTCATCGGAAAAAGAACTCGACCACATGCGCCGGATTGGGCGCATTTGTGCACGTGTCCGTGATGTAATGGGGGCTGCTGCGGTTCCGGGAATTACCACGGCGGAACTTGATCATATTGGCCGCAAAATTCTTGAGGATGCCGGCGCAATTTCTGCACCGGAAAGTGAATATAAATTCCCCGGTGCAACATGTATCAGCGTGAACGAAGCTGTCGCGCATGGCATTCCCGGCGATCAGGTTCTGGCCGATGGTGATCTGGTCAATATTGATGTATCGGCGTCTTTGGATGGGTATTTTTCCGATACCGGGGCCAGTTTCATCTGCGGGACGGCAAAGCCGGAAATTGCCAAGCTTTGCGATGATGGAAAAAAGGCCATGTGGGCAGGGATCAAGGTGGTGCGCGACAAAGCACCAATCCGTGAAATCGGCCTTAAGGTTGAAAGTTTCGCCCGCAAAGGTGGCTACACCCTGATCCGCAATCTGGCCAGTCATGGGATTGGCAAATCCCTGCATGAACATCCCCACACCATCCCGACATGGGATGACCCCAAAGAACGTCGCGTCCTTAAAAAGGGGCAGGTGATCACGATTGAGCCGTTTCTGTCCTATGGCGCGAAATGGGCGGTCGATAGTGAAGATGGCTGGACGCTGTTTGCCGATACCGGCGATGCAACCGTTCAGTATGAACACACTCTTGTCGTCACCAATAATGGCTATGAGATCATGACGCTGGCTGGATAAGCCAAATAATATGCTGCGCTTTATGTTGCAGCATTTTTTGTAAAGAAAAAGCCGCCCGGATCAACCGGACGGCTTTTATTTCGGGTCAGTTTAATCGACAGATCGATCAGACGCCGTATTTTGCCTTTGCTTCGCGACGACGTGCGTGCAAGACCGGTTCGGTATAGCCGTTTGGCTGTTCGCGTCCTTTGAACACAAGATCACAGGCCGCCGCAAAGGCAACATTGCCGTCAAAATTCGGTGCCATATTGCGATAGGTCGGATCACCGGCATTTTGTTTATCAACAACCGCTGCCATGCGTTTCAGGGTTTCCATCACCTGTTCTTCGGTGCAAAGCCCATGATGCAGCCAGTTGGCAATATGCTGACTGGAAATGCGAAGTGTTGCACGGTCTTCCATCAGGCCAACATCATTGATGTCGGGCACTTTGGAACAGCCAACGCCGCTATCAATCCAGCGGACAACATAGCCAAGAATACCTTGGGCGTTGTTGTCGAGCTCTTCCTGAATTTCGCTTGGCATCGGTTTGATATCGCCAAGGCGCGGGATTGCCAGAATGTCATCAAGGCTGGCACGTTCGCGTTTGCCGATTTCATCCTGAACCGCACGGACATCAACCTGATGATAGTGAATGGCGTGCAGGGTGGCGGCCGTTGGGGACGGAACCCATGCGCATTTCGCACCGGCTTTGGGATGGCCAATCTTGACTTGCATCATTTCGGCCATGCGGTCCGGTTTGGCCCACATGCCTTTACCGATCTGGGCAACGCCTTTCATGCCGCATTGAAGACCGACATCCACATTCCAGTTTTCATAGGCTGAAATCCAGTATTGGTCTTTCATTGCTTCTTTGCGAACAACCGGGCCTGCTTCCATGCTGGTGTGGATTTCATCGCCGGTACGGTCAAGGAAGCCTGTATTGATAAACACAACGCGGTCCTTGGCCGCACGGATGCATTCTTTAAGGTTCACTGTGGTGCGGCGTTCCTCATCCATGATGCCGACCTTAAGCGTGTTTTCCGGAACATTGATCGCACCTTCGACAAAGGCGAACAGGTCAGTGGTCAGTTCGACTTCTTCGGGGCCGTGCATTTTCGGTTTAACGATATAGACGCTGCCATGGCGCGAGTTGGCCAGTTCGTTCTTGCCTTCGACGTCATGCTTGGCAATCAGGCCCGTGATCATGGCATCAAGGAAGCCTTCAGGGACTTCATTGCCATTGGCATCGAGAATCGCATCGGACGTCATCAGATGTCCGACATTGCGCACCAGCATCAGGCTACGCCCCGGCAGAACAACTTCGTGACCATCAACACCCTTATAGGTGCGGTCCGGGTTCAGGCGACGGGTGACGGTCTTGCCACCTTTCTCGAATTTTTCTTCGAGCGTACCTTTCATCAGGCCAAGCCAGTTGCGATAGGCAAGAACCTTGTCTTCGGCATCGACTGCGGCGACGGAATCTTCGCAATCCTGAATGGTTGTGACAGCCGATTCCATGATCACATCGCAAACGCCCGCAGCATGTTCCTTACCAATCGGGTGGGTTGGATCAATGCAGATTTCGATATGCAGGCTGTGTTTCCGAAGCAGGATTTCAGAAAGCGCGCCGTTCTTTTCATTGTAACCAATGAATTGGGATGGCTGTGCCAGCGCACTTTCACTGCCATCGGACAAGGTCACAACCAACGTCCACCATCCTGAACCATCGTCGCGGACTTCATATTTGGTGACGTCGGAATGATGCCCGGTTGCAAGCGGTGCGGCTTCATCAAGGAAGTTCGCGGCATAGGCAACCACGGCAGCACCGCGTTTGGGGTTAAAGCCCTTGGTCTTTTCCTTTCCGTCGGCATCATCAATGACGTCCGTGCCATAGAGCGCGTCATACAGGCTGCCCCAGCGGGCATTGGCGGCGTTAAGGGCATAGCGGGCATTCATCACCGGCACGACAAGCTGCGGGCCAGCAACCCGGGCAACTTCCGGGTCAACATTGGTGGTGCCGATATAGAAATCATCGCCTTCTGGCAGAAGATACCCGATCTCGGTCAGGAATTCTTTGTAGGCAGCCGGATCGCGGGGCTGGTCCTGACGTGACAGATGCCATTGATCAATTTTGGCCTGAAGATCATCACGTTTGGCCAGAAGCGCTTTGTTACGTGGGCCAAGGTCGGTGACGAGTTTTTCAAACGACGCCCAGAACTGATCAGCATTGATCTCCGTTCCCGGAATGATTTCGTTGGCAACCAGATCATGCAGAACTGCAGCAATCTGAAGGCCGCCTTTTTGAATACGTTGGGTCATGTTTTCTCTCACCAGACTTGGAACCTTCGCGGGGGGACTGGATGCACCCAACCGACGGGGTGCGTATCCATAGAACTTTTCCGCGCTATCATTTGACCCAACATATGGGCAGGAATGCCGGTGGGTCCACAGCAGGTTTTGTTATTTTGGGATGTTTTCCGCATTATGGAACGAAGTCCATTAAGCGCTGCACATGCGAAAGATCGCTGAATTTCCCGATCAACGCGCGTTCTTACACCAAACGCAAATCCGACTATTTCGCGGGACTCGCGGGTCTGTAACGCAACCCGTCAATCAAAAGGTCTACCATACGTCGTGTATGGTCCGCACCATCGGCGTCTGCCGCAACGGAAAGATTGCCAATTGCGCGAAGCAAATCAAATGGGGCAATGCCTGCGCGAATTTCACCGGCATTGACGGCGGCGTTAAGTAATGTCTCAAGCGCAGGTTCAAAATTGGCCCGAAAATAGGCGGGTAAGGCATCAAAAGCCGGATCCCCAGAATGCAGGGCGCTGGCAAGACCACGTTTGGTCGTCAAGAAGGCGGTGTAACGACGAAGCCACAGTATGAGCGCATCGCCCGGCGTGTTGTTCGCGGCCAAGGTATCGGCTTCGGCGGTGCAAGCATCAACCTCACGGCGGAAAACGGCGGCGACAAGGTCAGATCGCTTGGGGAAGCGGCGGTAAAGTGTGCCGACTCCAACCCCGGCCTTCGCAGAAATTTCCCGCACAGGCGCATCCACACCCGATTTTGCAAAGATCTCTTTGGCGGCTTCAAGCACGGCATCTTCATTACGCTGTGCGTCAGCGCGGACACGTTTTTTTTGTGACATATCAATGTCGTGTGGGGTTACTTCCCCTTTTTCTGCCTCGGCCAAATGCTTCTCCATGCGCAGTCAAACAGCCATCATTCCGCATTATCTCTTGATAAACGGATCAGTGTTCCATATATGAATTTTACAAACGGATCGATGTTCCATTTATTTATGGATCAGTGTTCCGCTTCGACGTTATAGGCGAAATTATATTTCTTTGCCACGAAAACCAGGAGTTCCCCTTGAACAATCTTATCAAAGCAGCGACGCATATTCCTTGTTCAGAGCCATGCCAAACGATCTCTGTCAGTCCGGTCATTCTTGACGCGCCGAATCGTGGATTGCCGATCGCATTGCGGATTACGGCACCAGTCACGGGTGATCGGCTTCCGATTATTTTGCTGTCTCATGGTCATGGACCGTCGCTTTATATTCCGTCAAAGGATGGGTATGGGCCGCTGGTGGATTTTTATGCGGCGCATGGGTTTGTTGTGATCCAGCCAACGCATGCGAATTCAAAGGTCGCTGGTCTTGATCCAAGCGCGCCGGGTGGTCCGTTATTCTGGCGATCAAGAGTGGCGGACATGAAACAGATCATTGATCAGCTTGACGAAATTGAGGCCGCTGTCCCGGCGATTGCAGGGCGTCTGGATCATGGCCGGATCGCGGCAATCGGACATTCAATGGGTGGCCAAACGGTTGGTATGTTGCTGGGCACCCGACTAACCGACATATCCGATGATACGGCTATTGATGTGAATGTGATTGAACCGCGCATTACCGCGGGGGTTCTTTTGGCGGCACCGGGCAATGGCGGTGACAGCCTTAGTGATTTTGCGCGTGAAAACTATACAGCGCTGAACCCGGATTATTCACATCTAAGCACAAAGACACTGGTTGTTGTGGGTGACAGTGATGTGAACCCGAACCTGACCACGCGCGGTGCGGCTTGGCATACGGATCCCTATCATCTTGGTCCGGGGGCGGATGCGCTATTGACCTTAATTGGGGGGAAGCACGGCCTTGGCGGTGTCGCAGGGTATGACGCAAAGGAAACAGATGATGAAGATCCTGATCGTCTTGCCATCGTGCAGCGGATGACATGGGCCTATTTGCGTTCGGCCCTTTATGATGGCGATCAATCTTGGCCTTTGGCGTGTGCGGCACTTAAAGATCATGCCAACGCCCATGCGTATGTTGATCTGAAACCATAAGATCGATCAGATCAAAAGCATTCAGGCTGCATCGCTTATGGGATCGCAACCTGAATGCTTGATCCTAGTTCTTTTTGGATCGTTCGGTCGTTTCGTTCGGACCATCTGTTTCATCGACGGGGACTTGGCCAAAATCATCGGGATGGGCAGTGCCATCAGGGGTCAGAAACGCGTCAGGATTGTCAGCGGCTGTGTTTTCGTCTGTCGTGCTGGTCGCGACGATCGGGTTGCCGTCTTCATCGGTTTCATCCGTGATCGGGGACAGCTCGAACGCCATTGGCGTTGTTCGCGGAACGGCAACGAACTGCCCTTGTTCTTCGATGCTGATACGACGGCCAAAGCCAGCACGGTAAATGGCAAAACTTGCAACAGAGATACCGACGATCGAAAAGAAGACCGGCATCGCCCACGGCCCGAAATACCCAATCGCCGTACCGCCCAAAAGCGGGCCAGATGCGGCAGACCCACCGTAAATGATCAACAGACCACCCGACGCCGGAACGATGTCTTCGGGATTAAGGTAGTCATTCACATAGGCCACAGCCAATCCATAGATCGGCATGATGAAAACGCCTGTGATGCCGCCCCAAAGGGTCAGGTTTTCACGGGCAATTTCCGGGATGGCAAGCGGGATCAGACCACAGACACCAAGACCCAGCAAAACGACAATCATGACATATTGGCGCGGTACCATGTCCGAAAGTTTGCCAATCGGGAACTGCATGATCATGCCGCCCAGAATGACAAAGAACATGAAATAGGCAACGTCATTGGTCGCAAGGCCAAGGTCAGCGGCAAAGACCGGACCAACACCATAAATCGCACCGGAAAGTACACCCGCACCGGATGCGGCAACAAAACCAAGCGGGGAAATTTTATAAAGGCGCCGGAATGTCATGCGCTCGCCACTCACAGCGGCAGGCGGTGGCTGACGGGTCAGGGCAAGTGGCACCAATGAAAGTGACAGCAAAACAGATGCGACGGTAAATAGCTCAAACCCGCTGATCGGCGAGACGTTAAGCATCAACTGACCAATCGCAAGACCGCCAAGTGAGACGGTCATGTAAATCGCAATCGTGCTTCCGCGCGACGTATTGTCAGACTGTGCATTCAGCCAGCTTTCCACCACCAGATACAAACCCGACAGGCAAAGCCCCGTCATGGCGCGGAAAAGCGACCAGGTGATTGGATCAACAAATACCGCATGCAGCAATGTGATGGCAGAGCCGGTCGATGCAAGAGCGGCAAAGGTCCGGATATGACCAACCCGGTTCACAAGGCTTGCGCCCCAGATGATCCCGGCGACAAAACCGACATAATAGGATGCCATGATGATACCGGTATAGATCGGTGCAAACCCCTCGGCCGAGGCGCGCAGTGCCAGCAGTGATGATTGCAGGGATGAGCCCGTGTTAAGTGCAAAGGCGGCAAAAAGCGTTGCAGACAATGCAATAATCATGGCGACCGGCGAACGCGGCATGGCTTCCTCGTCAGGTTTTCGGTAAAGCAGGTCTACCCTGCGGCAATGGCGTGAAACCTGTCAATCCTTACAACACTTTGATGTGGAAGGATTAACCGTGCATCTTGGCTCTAACGCCGTCCTGCATAAGAAGTTCCATTCGAATTCGTAGGCTTCCTTTAGGCCCGAACCTTGCCCGCGAACAGCGTCGGTTTTGCACAACTGGCATGTGAAAACCGGACCGCTTTGCGGTATTTTATGCCATCGGGCTCGTGCAAATCGGTACAAGCCGCTTGACCTTGGGCAGCTTGATGCTTTCTATGTCTGGGAAATTGGTTCTTTTTGCCAAAACCTTCCTGCAACATGGTTGGATTTTGCGTTTATCGCCATCAGCGGACCGGTTCGCCCCCAAGTTCGGTAGTCAAAGCCGACCTGCGAGCCACCACACAAGGGGAGGAAACCTTGAAAATCTTACGTACATTCGGCGTTCTCACTGCCGGCATCATGGCCCTGTCTGTTGCAACAGCAGCACAGGCCGAAACCCGTGTTACCCTGAAATCGGCCAAAGCAGCTTCATCTTATTATCAGATGGCCGCCCAGTTCGCCGAAGCAATGAAAACCGGCACCGATGGTGACGTGATCGTCACGGTCGAAGAAAGTCAGGGTTCGGTTCAGAACGTCATGGAAGCCATGGTGCGTTCGGGCAATTATGTTTTCACATCTCCCCCCGGTCTGGTTGGTTTGGCCCAAAATGCCAAAGGTCCGTTTGAAGGTCGCCCGACCGAAAAGTTTCAGGAAGTGCGCGCCCTGTTCCCGATCCCGTCTTTGACGATGCATTTCGTGATGCGTGCGGATTCCGGCGCAACCGATTTCGCCGGTCTTGAAGGCAAAACCATTCTGTTGGGCAAGGGTTCCTTTGGTGCAAGCGAAGGTGAAAAATACCTCAACCTGTTTGGTCTTGAAGGTAAGGTCGAACTGGCCGATGCCGAACTTTCCAATGCGGTTGCTGCCCTTAAAAACGGTCAGATCGATGGTTTCGTAACGGCCGGTTCATGGCCTGCGCCGAACGTGATCGAAGCTGCGGCTGGAACGGATGTGACTGTTCTGTCCTTGTCAGATGAACAGCTTGCCCTGACCAAACGCGACAAGACGGTTATTCCGGCGGGCACCTATAGCGGACAGGATTCCGATATCACCACGGCATCGCTTTCGGTTGTGGCCTTTGCCACCACCCAGATGGACGACGAAACTGCTTATCAGTTGACCAAAACCTTTTGGCAGCAAAAAGCAAAGATGGGTGAAAGCTCGTCCTGGTGGAACGGTGTTGCACCGGAAATGCTGGGCAATATCGGTGGGAAAATCCACGCTGGTGCCCTGCGTTATTACGCCGAGTCAGGCTTCCCGGTCCGTGATGATCAGCGTTAAGGCCTGATCCATCCAGAAAATGACAGGCCCGGCAGTTTTGCCGGGCCATTCTTTATCAAACAAACTGAACAAACATGTCGGCCATTTCTCGCCCCTTCTGGATTATTCTTGGTGCAATTTCGATTGCATTCCATCTTTGGCTGATTTTTTCAGGCCTCGTCCCCAATCTTGTCAGTCGTCCCATTCATATGGCGCTTGCCCTGCCATGGGCGCTGATCTTTGTTGCCAAAACCCGACCGCAATACATATCGGGCTTGATCCTGACCATGATCGGTTTGCTGGGGTGTAGCTGGCTTGTCTGGAACCATTCAGCCCTGTCTGATCAATACGGGTTCCTGACGGGGTATGGGCAGATCGCAATGGCAAGTGCGTTGCTGATCGTGGTTCTGGAAATGGCCCGGCGGGCAATTGGCTGGCCTTTGCCAATGGTTGCGGCCATCGCACTCCTATATGCGCTGTTTGGCGAATATGTCCCCGGCGAGTTTGGCCATGGGGGCCTTCCGGTCGAAAGCATGTTGGGCACATTGACGATTGCCGAAGGCGGCCTTTGGGGCAGTTTGACCGGTGTTTCGGTCAGCATCGTTGCGATCTTTGTTATTTTTGGTGCTGTGCTGAATGGCGGTGAAGCCGGGCAGGGCTTTATGAATGTTGCCGGTGCGGCGGCAGGTCGCCTTAAAGGCGGGGCTGCCAAGGTGTCGGTGATTTCATCGGCGTTGTTTGGCTCGATCTCCGGGTCCGCATCGGCCAATGTTGCCTCCACCGGTGCCATTACCTTGCCTGCCATGACACGCCTTGGATATCCCAAACGCCTTGCCGCTGCAGTCGAAGCCGTGGCGTCATCAGGGGGCCAGATCATGCCACCTTTGATGGGGGCCGGGGCCTTTGTCATGGTCGAGCTGACCGGTCGGCCCTATGTCGATATTATGGTGGCGGCAATCTTGCCCGCGATCCTGTATTTTCTGGCGGTCTGGGTTGGCATTAATGCCTTTGCCCAGCGTTATGATCTTCCGGGTGTGCCTGAAAATGATCGGCCGACTGTTCGAGCTGTCGTCATTACATCTTGCTTTTTCCTTGTGCCGTTTACCATTTTGCTATGGGGCATGTTTGGCGGGGGATATACGCCGCAATATGCCGCCTGCCTTGCCTTGGTCGCCGGGGCGGCCTTGTTGTTTTTTGATGGTAATCTGAGCTTTAGCCTGATGCGGGCCAAGGGGCGGTTTTCTGATGTCTGCCTGAATGCCGGGCGACAGGTGGCAATGATCGGATCGATCATTTTATGTGCTTCCATCGTGATTGGTGTGCTTGGCCTGACCGGGCTCGGGGTCAAGATCACCTCGCTTTTGCTATCGGGCTCTGGCGGGATGTTGTGGCCTGCATTGCTGCTAACCGCACTTGCCTGTCTGATCTTGGGCATGGAAGTCCCGACCACAGCAGCATATGTGATCTGTGTTTCGGTCGCCGGGCCTGCCTTGATCGAACTTGGTCTTGATCCGTTGCAGGCACATTTGTTTGTTTTCTGGTTTGCCTTGCTTTCGACCATCACCCCGCCGGTCTGCGGGGCGGTGTTTATTGCTGCAGGCATGGTTGAAGAAAACTGGCTTAAGGTTGCCGGAACCGCCATGGCACTTGGCATCGGGCTTTATATCGTTCCGCTGGCCATGGTGGCCAATGCGTCACTGATTGATCTTGGCAATGATCCGGTTTGGGCAATTGCTGCGGGGATCAAGGTCGCCGTTGGTTTGACAGCCATTTCCTTTGGTCTGATTTCACCGCGTCCGGTTTGGGTGCGGATCGGGCTTGCCGCAGTCGGGGCTGTCATGATTTTTGCGGCGGGTATCTAGGCCCTTTGGTTTGAAGACAAACAGTTTTGCGCACAACACAAAGGCCGACAGATTTCTGTCGGCCTTTGTGTTTATTCGTACTGTCGTGATGGTTTAAACTTAAACCCGTCCGCTTCGTGGACCGGCAAAGAACCAAATGATCAAACCCAGAACCGGCAAGACAAGAACAAGAACGGTCCAAAGTACTTTTGACCCGGTGCTTGCCCCGCTGCCCATAATATTGACGATTGCCCAGATATCGGCAATCAGGATCAAAAGACCGATAATTCCACCATATTCAAACATGTTCCAACCTCGTGTTTGTTGCAGCGGTATTGAAGACCGCGTTTCACCATAAACGGTTGAAGGACATAGTTGTTCCCGTGCGGTGAAATGCACGGATTAATATACAGCATGAAATATGGATATTCTGTGTATGGTTTTGTTTGCTTAGGCAACCTGTCCCGCAGACCAACCCGATGACCATGCCCACTGGAAATTAAATCCGCCCAGATGGCCGGTCACATCGACAACTTCGCCGATGAAATAAAGACCCGGCACATCGCGGGCTTCCATGGTTTTGGATGACAGGGCGTTGGTATCAACTCCGCCTGCCGTGACCTCGGCCGTGCGATATCCTTCGGTGCCACTGGGCATCACCGCCCATTGATTGACATCCATCGCAAGTTTGCGAAGTGCCTTATCGCCGGTTTCGCCAATCGGGCGTTCCAGATCGTGGCGCGCCGTAATCATCTGGGCAAGACGGTTGGGCAGGATGCGCGATAGCACATTATGAACAGCCTGTTTCGGGCTTTCACCCTTGGCAGTTTTCAAAAGGTCAAACGCGTCTTCTTCAGGATTGAGATTGACCGTAATGTTGTCGCCTTCATCCCAGTAGGATGAAATTTGCAAGATCGACGGGCCTGACAAACCACGATGGGTAAACAGCATTCCTTCGCGGAACTGTTTCTTGTTGCACTGAACCACGGCATCTACCGAGATACCCGAAAGTTCCCCCGTTTTTGCCCGAAGGTCAGGATCAAACACCAACGGCACCAAGGCCGCCTTGGTCGGAATGACTTCAATGCCAAACTGACGGGCGATCTGATAACCAAATCCGGTGGCGCCGATCTTCGGGATCGAAAGGCCGCCACAGGCAACAACAAGGGATTCGCACGTCCATTGCGCGCCGGTTCGGGTGGTGATGTCAAACCCGCTGTCATCGCGGCGGATGATGTTGGAAATTTCCGTGTTCAGGCGAATTTCGACATCGGATGCATCGCATTCATCGAGCAGCATATCGATGATCTGGAATGATGAGTCATCACAGAACAATTGGCCCAGTGTTTTTTCGTGCCAGGCAATGTCGTAGCGGTTCACCAGATCAAGAAAATCATGCTGGGTATAGCGTTTTAAGGCGGAAACGCAGAACCGCTTGTTTTGCGAGATGAAGTTTTCCGGGCTGGTGTGGATGTTGGTGAAATTGCACCGTCCGCCGCCGGAAATACGGATTTTCTCTGCGGGCTTTGTTGAATGGTCAACGACCACGACGGACCGACCGCGTTTGCCTGCTTCGATCGCGCACATCAGGCCAGCAGCACCGGCACCGATGACAAGGACATCAATTTTTTTCACGTAAACCAGACCAGTTTGAATTTGATAACTTGGCCTGCCTTATACGGATAAACGCAGCACTTGTCAGCGTCTGACAATGCAAGGCCCTATGCGCCACATACAGACCCTTGGTCCTGCCCCTAGGCCTTTGCCGCAGATTTTTTAAGAGGCACCAACAGATCATTCTCGGTCATGACCAGATTGCGGCCGCCTGATTTGGCAAGATAAAGCGCCTGATCAGCCCGTTCGATCATGCGTGCAAGCGGTTCGCCGAGTTGGTAACATGCAACACCGACCGAAACCGTGATCTTGCCGATAACTTCGCTGCGATTTTCGCTTATCACATCAAGTGCCTCAACCGTATGACGGATGTTTTCGGCAAGAGTTTCAGCATCTTCAAGTTTGGTGTCGGGCAAAATCACGGCAAATTCTTCGCCGCCATATCGGGCGGTGATATCACGACCTTTGACATTTTGCGTCAGTGTGTTGGCCATTAAACGGATGACCTGATCGCCGGCCTGATGGCCAAAACTGTCGTTAATTCTTTTGAAGAAATCGACATCAACCAAAAGCATGCTCAGCTCCTGACCGCTTTCCATCGTGGTCATCGCGGCATTGCGCAATTGTTCGTCAAACGCTTTGCGGTTGGCAATTCCGGTCAAGCCATCTGTCAGGGCTTCGTTTTTCATTTTTTCTAGATCATCGCGCAATCTGGTGACTTCGCTTGATATTTCATCAAGTCGATTTTCCAGATGATCATTTGCATCATCCGAATGATTGGCTGCGCTCAGAACCGCGTTCAAAGCATTTTTGACATCAGCAAGATATGCTTGGTCACCGTCTTTGGAAAACTGATCAAGAACATGATCGATCTGATCCCGTAAGTCAGCAGTGAGTGTTTCAATGGTTTCTTGTTCGCGCGGCTGTTGAACATAGCGTTGATGAAGCTCGTGACATTGCAAGTCATCAAAGGCGCGATTATTACTGCGCAGAATGTCGATGGCCGTCACAAGATCATCGTTTGTCTCTTCGAAATAACTATAAAAAACGGAGAAATTGACAGGACTCGCGCTGATCCCCAGCTCCTCAATCAAAGACAGTGTTTGCCGCGATAAAACACGCGATTTTTGTTGATATTCAGCTTGCTGAGTCATTGGCCCTATCTAAAAGAGGAGCTATCTTGTCGTCATTTTTGCCCGAAAATAGAACATCTCAGGTGCGTTCTCGCCGGTTTGTATCAGAAACTCATCCAAACGTATAGAATTGTTGGCGGCCAAATTTATTGGTTTGTTCAAGCTTGTCCGATAGTTTCGTCCGTTAGGAAGCGGATTTGAGGCGGATTTGATGCGGATAGGGAAGGCGGAAAAATGCCAAAACAACTGAGCTTGGTTGCAATTGCTACGGCCATGATTGGCTTGCTCCTGTGTGGAAACACGGCAACGGCACAGGAACAGAACTTGTCCTCTGACAGCAATGTAACCGTGCAATCTGTTGACACTGACCCGGCAACGCCGCCGCAGATTGAGTTTCGCGCATTATCCGCAGAGGAACGTTCCAACATGCCGCCTTTGATGGAACGGTATGTTTTGGATGAGTTGAAAAACCTGCGAACCGAAATGCAGGGCATGCGGGCGGAGCTTCTGCGCGAAGTGGTCAACCGGCAGCTTGAAGCAATCGACAAGGCCATTTCCTATTCATCGAATACCGTCACTTATTTCTTCTATTTTGTTGCCGCAGTCGGTGCGCTTTTGACCATGCTGGGATGGCAATCCCTGCGGGAGCTAAAAGGCAGCGTGCGTAATCTGGCCAATACCGAATTGCAACGTTTGTCTGATGAATTTGAAGCACGGCTTTCTTCGCTTGAAGATGAATTGCGACTGAAATCCAAAGTGATCAATGAACATCAGCACGAGATCGAGCGAACCCAAACCATTCATGCGCTGTGGCTTCAGGCAAATCAGGTGTCCAATCCGCGTGCTAAAATTGAAACCTATGACAAGATTTTGGAATTGGCACCGGGTGACCCGGAAGTCATGGCTTATAAAGCCGATGCTGCCCTGCAATTAGGCGATCGTGACTGGGCGCTTAGCCTGTGCAACAGGTTGCTGGCCGAGGCACCCGAGAGTGCCAATGGCCACTACCAGCGTGCCTGTGCCAATGCCGGTCTTGGCTTCCGCGAGGCGGCTCTTGCCGATTTGCAGCGTGCGGTGGAACTTTCGGAATCCATGCGTCATCCAGCTTGGACCGAAGAAGAATTTGAACCATTGCGCGATATGCCCGAATTCGAACAAATCCTTGGCGACCACACTGAAGTGCCGCCAGCGGAATAAAGCTTTGCTGCGCGTAATCTCGTCTGAAAAGTGAAAAGGCCCCGCAGCATGATCTGCGGGGCCTTTTCTTAATCTGGCAACGGAACGGCGGCTGAATTATTCAGCAGGCAGTTCGTTCCAAAGCGGGTGGATTGGTGCAACGTCTTCGTCGATTTTGGTAAAGCGCGCATCGCAATCAAAGAAATAGTTATCCGCCAGATCATCATTGACCTGTGAGACTTCACCGACAATCACCGGGCCTTTACCTTCTTGGCCATAGAACCGATGCACAAGGGTGCGCGGCAGGGTCACACTTTGGCCCGGCTCCAAGACAACCTTGCCGCCAGCGGGCAGGATATTAAGCTTACCATCGGTTCGAACATGAACGTCGTTCACGCGGTCCATCTGGCCGTCTTCGGTCAGATTGCAAAGTTCAATCACCAGATTGCCACCACCACGGACGATAATGTCTTCCATTTTGACCTTGTGGTAATGCCACGGGCATTCCTGATTTTCGCCAACGATCATGATTTTTTCAGCATAGGGCACTTCGCCCGGCTGACGAAGGATGCCATTGCGCAGGCAAAAAAGGATCAGGCCACGGGTTTTGAAATTGCCTTCGCCATAATCGGTCACGTCCCAGCCCATCTGATGGCCCCGGCACCATTTCGCAAGATCAGGTTCGCTATCCCACTGTTCCGGGCTGTAGTGCGCCCATTCAGGAAGCTTGAACGCGATGGATGCGTAAAGTTCTTTGGCGTGCGTGATGCAGGCATTGATTTCAGAACGCAGCATGGATGACCTCTTGTGACGTTTGCTGGCATATGGGGTGTTGGGGTCAGAATGTCCTGACCTTTAAGCTATGGTAAACGATGGCGGCGGTTTTAACATGGGCCGATCAACAATGCGACAGTTTTTGAATGCATTCAAATGATGTGATCAATCAATGTGAACTGATCATCTTCTGCCTCTCTATCGCCGCTTTTTCTGTTGATACAGTCAAATCAAGGATAAGCTTTATCACAGCGATTTTCATCCAACGGATGTAAGGATAAGGGGTCACATATGACGCAATCATCAGGCTTTGCAAAAGTTGTTGCTGCACTTCTTGTCGGAGGCGGGCTTGCCGCATCGGGCTGGCTGGTCGGCAATGGTCTTGAAAATATGCGGTCCCTGGATCGCTTTGTAACGGTCAAGGGATTGTCGGAACGCGATGTGAAGGCCGATAAAGCGGTTTGGCCGATTACCTTTGTTGCCACCGATGACTCGTTGCAAACAGCACAGGCCAAAATCGATGCAGATACCAAGACCCTGCTTGATTTCTTGGCCACCCACGGGATTGCCCGCGAACAGACCGAATTACAAAACCTGCAAGTAACCGATCAACTTGCCCAATCCTATCGATCAGGGCCGATTGAAAGCCGCTATATCGTCAATCAAACCATTCAGGTCCGTTCCGATGACGTCGATGCGGTGGTTGGCGCGTCACAGGATATTGGCAAATTGCTGCAAGGTGGCATTGTTCTGGGCGGGCAGGGGTACAATCCCGGTCCAAGTTACCTGTTCACCGGATTGAACGATATCAAGCCCGGTATGATTGCGGCGGCGACCGAAAACGCCCGTGAAGCGGCCTTACAATTTGCGACGGATTCGGGGGGGCAGCTTGGCGGAATTCGCCGTGCGACACAGGGGCTGTTTCAGATTTTGGCCGCGGACGGTGCGCCCAACATGAACGAGGCCGGTCAGATCAACAAAACAGTCCGGGTTGTGACCACCATGGAATATCTGATCCGCGATTAAAATCTGGAAGCTGTCCTGATCATCACGCGACCGATTTGTTGACAGTCGCGTCAAAGTTGGTTTTATGCGCGCCATGGCGCAATTGATCCTGTTTAACAAGCCGTACGGCGTTTTGACCCAGTTTACCGACCGTGAAAACGGTCGGGAGACTTTGGCTGATTATATCAACCTGCCCGGTGTCTATGCCGCCGGTCGCCTTGATCGCGATAGCGAAGGTCTTTTGCTGCTGACCGATCATGGGCCGCTCAATGCCCAGATTGCTCATCCGAAATACAAGAAACCCAAAACCTATCTGGTACAGATCGATGGCGAGCCGACCCAGGAGGCCCTCGAAGCCTTAAGGTCCGGGGTTGCGTTAAAGGACGGCATGACCCTTCCGGCCAAGGTGCGCCTGATTGATGAACCGGAAAATCTTTGGGAACGCGATCCGCCGGTGCGCTATCGTAAGGCCATCCCGACCAGTTGGATCGAACTTAGCATCACCGAAGGTAAAAACCGTCAGGTGCGGCGCATGACAGCCGCTGTTGGCTTTCCGACCTTGCGCCTGATCCGCCATGCGATTGGGGATTGGGATCTGGATGGCTTGGCGCCGGGTGAATGGAAAGTCATTGAAGTTGACGCCCCGCCGGCAACCCATCGCCGTTTGTCCCCCGGATCGGCCAAGCCGCCGCGCAAGGATGAGTTGCCAGATGCGACCGGGCTTGATGCAAAAGAGGGTGGCACAGATCGCGAAGATCAACCGCGAAAGCCGCGCCGTCACGGCGGCTATAAACCGGCACGTCTGCGCAGCAGATCACAAAATATGACTGCGGAAACCAGTGGCGAACAAAGCCCATCGGGGCGGAAAAAGCGGCATGCCGGTGCGCGTGGCAACGCAAATGCCAAGCCCGGTGTCGCACATGCCAAACAAAATGCCGGAAAGGCGGGCCGCAATCGTTCGCGCCCAAAGAAAGGATAAGCCGCAATGTTAAGTTATTTGCACGGTTTTCATGCCGGGAACTTTGCCGACATGCATAAGCATGCCGCATTGTGGTTGGTCCTGAACCATCTTCGCAAAAAGAATAAACCATTCTGCGTGATTGATAGCCACGCCGGATCGGGCTGGTACGATCTTGGCAGTGCGCAGGCGGCAAAAACCGGCGAGTGGAAAGGCGGCTATGCCCTGGCAAAGGCAGCATCTTCATCCTCAGATGTGCCCGACATGCTAAAGCAATATCTGGATCATGTTGCGGCGTTTGATCCTATCGCCAAGGGACGGGATTACGGTGTGCGCGAGGGGGATGAAGTCGACTATACCGGGCCGTTTTATCCGGGCTCGCCGTTTATTGTGCGTGAAATGCTGCGCGAAGAGGACGAGTTGATCCTGATAGAACTTCATCCGCGCGAATATGACGCCCTGTATCACCGGGTGAAACGCGATGGACGCATCCACCTGCATAAGCGCGATGGCTATGAAGGATTGGTTGCGATGATGCCGCCTGCCATTCGTCGCGGGTTGGTCTTGATGGACCCGAGTTACGATGTAAAGCAGGACTATCAAAAGGCGATCAATGCAACGCAACGCGCGTGGGAACGCTGGCCGACCGGGACTTTCATCCTGTGGTATCCGATCCTTGAAGACGGATTTGATGCCGAAATTCGCAATGCGTTCGGCGCGATCAAGGCATCGGGCGGGGTTCTTGCCGCCGAGCTTTCCTGTGATCAAGGCGGTGCAAAAGGCCGGATGCGAGGGGCAGGGTTGCTTGTGATCAACCCGCCCTGGCAGTTTGATCAGCAGCTTGGCGATATCGGGAACTGGTTGGCCAAGACCTGTAAGTTACCCGGACCGGGCAAACACACAATCAAATGGCTGGTTGCTGCTGAATAAAGAAAAGCCCCGAAGGCCAGTGACCTTCGAGGCTTTCTGCGTTGGGACGCAGGGTAAATCGTGATCGACCTTAGATGCCAAAGAACGGTTGCAGCAATTTTGGCAACAGTCGATTAAATCTCATAGGGGCATCGGTCGCGATCAGACAGATGCATTCTTCGGCGGTATCGGCAATCGGCTGATGATCAACATCATCGTCCAGATCGGCAACATCACCGGCCCGGAACCGGCCGATTTCATCGATATAGGATCCTTTGATCAGCAAGGTCATTTCATGGCCGTGATGCCCGTGATCGGGGATTGAAACCCCCGGTGCGATCTTCATCAGGCGCACGGTGCCCTTGCTTTCAATCGATTTCAGTTGGAAATGCTTCACACCCGGTGCCAGCGTTTTCCACGGAATATCTTCAAGCGATGTGACCCCGACCGGCAGCAGTTCTGCCAATGGACGCGGGATGGCGGTCATCGCACTTCCGGTGATGCTTTCGCCAACAGCAATCTTGCGCGGCGTGACAACTTCTTCGGCGACGATGTTTTCATTGGCGGTATCGCGTTCAAGCATCGCCATCACGTGATCAAGCGAATGATCCGCCATTTCCATCGTTTTGGTGGTTTCAAGTGCGGCACCCGCCATGGTTTCAAACCCGCTTACCTTGCCGCGGCAATGCGGGCAAACGGTCATGTGGGTCGCGACCAGAAGTTCCATGGCCTGTGACAGCGAACCACCGGCATAGTCCATCAATGTCTGGTCGGTTGGATGATGTTTAATATTCATGCGACACCTTCCAGCCCGCCACGCAGCTTGCCAAGGGCAAGCCGCAAGCGGGACTTTACTGTTCCCAGCGGGATATCAAGCCGCTCGGAAATCTCGCTGTGAGAGCAATCTTCAAAAAACGACAATTCTACAACTACCTTCTGATCGGCGGGCAAATCCTGCATCGCTGCTTTGACCAAGACGGCTTCCTGATCGCGATTGACCACTTCGTCGGCCAACGGATCCTCGTCAATGATCAAAGTCGGGTCAGAATCATCCACCTCGATATGTTTGCGTTGCCGGAACCTGTCAATGCGCAGGTTCCTGGCAATGGTAAAAATCCATGTGCTGGCAGCGGCCTTCGCCGGATCATACAGATGGGCTTTGCGCCAAACCTGCATCATTGCTTCCTGTGCCAGTTCCTCGGCCGTTTCGGAGTTGCCCCCGAACCGGAACATGTAGGCTTTCACGCGTGGTGCAAAATGCGCGAAAAGTTGCGCAAATGCGTCCCGATCACGGGACGTCGCAACAGCAACGATCCAGTCGGCACACTTTTTCGCCTCGACAGGGTCCGTCGGTCCGGGGCGTCTTGTTGTTGTGCCGCTCATTCTGATTTCTGGTCCCCTTTGGGGCCGTGCCAAGATCATGTTCATCATACAGATCGTACGGCGGCCGCTTGCATTTGGATCAAATAAAATTTTATGGTTCTGTCAGATACTTACGATGACAATAGTAAAAGAATGTCCGGTGATCCGTACGGATATGTCATGCGTATTCATATGTAGTTCTGAAATCATAACTGCAAGCAGGCCAGACCCATATGAACAATGTCACTACGGGGAAACTTAACATCGCGGTTGTCGGGTCGGGTATTTCGGGCTTGTCCGCTGCTTGGCTGCTCAGCAAATCACATAATGTGACGCTGTTTGAAAAGGATGACCGTCCCGGCGGGCATTCCAATACAGTCGATGCTGGCGATACCCCGGTTGATACAGGCTTTATTGTTTATAACACCCGTTGTTATCCCAACCTGTGTGCGCTGTTTGATCATCTTGATGTCAAAACCAGTGCGACGGATATGTCCTTTGCCGCCTCGATGGATAAGGGCGGGCTGGAATATGGCGGAAGTGATCTTGCCGCGCTTTTTGCCCAAAAACGCAATATTTTCCGTCCACGGTTTCTAAAGATGGTGCGTGATATTTTGCGGTTCTACCGCGAAGCGCCCGCCGCTCTTGAAGATGGCACGGCCGAACATGTCAGTCTTGGCGACTATCTGCGCGATAATCGATATTCCAAGCCGTTTATAAATGATCATTTACTGCCGATGGGGGCCGCGATCTGGTCAACACCTGTTGATACCATGATGGCCTATCCGTTGGCGGCGTTTGTCCGGTTTTGTCAGAACCATGGACTTTTACAGATCAAGGACCGCCCGCAATGGCGCACGGTCGATGGTGGATCACGCGAATATGTGAAACGCATGACGGCGGGTATTTCCGGCGGGGTTGTGTTGGACCGCGCGATTACAAAAGTCGGGCGCAACCCGCAAGGTGGGGCCTATATCGAAGACCGGTATGGCAAGCGTGAGGCGTTTGATCACGTTGTCCTAGCCTGTCACGGTGATCAGGCCTTGGCCCTTCAGGAAACGCCAAATAAGCGTGTGGAAGAATTGCTTTCGGCGTTTAAATACGAACGCAATCTGGCGATCCTGCACAATGATCAAAGCCTGATGCCGCAAAATCGCAAAGTCTGGTCAAGCTGGAACTATCTGGCCGAAGAACATGACGGTGAACAGAAAGTCTGTGTGACGTACTGGATGAACCGTCTGCAGCATCTTGATGAAAATAAGCCGCTGTTTGTCACACTTAATCCGCCGCGCCAGCCCAAAGAAGGCAGCGTCATCCGTTCATTCCTGTATGACCATCCACTGTTTGATGCCGATGCCATGGCGGCGCAAAAAGACCTTTGGTCGATCCAGGGGCTTGATAACATTTGGTATTGCGGCAGTTACTTTGGCTATGGCTTCCACGAAGACGGCATCCAATCTGGTCTTGCCGTGGCAGAGGCACTTGGCGGTGTCCGTCGTCCTTGGAATGTCCAGGATGAAAGTGGTCGTATCCATGTGACAGAACGCCTTTCGCAAAATCCAAGTGAGGCAGCATGAGCAAACAGCCTGCCTCAGCCAATTGGGCATCAGCCCTTTATGAAGGGGTGGTTACCCATCATCGCTTGCGCCCGAAAAAGCACAAGCTGCGCTATTCTGTATTTTCCTTTCTGCTTGATCTTGATGAGATTGACGACCTTGCGGCAAAGCTTCGTCTGTTCAGCCGCAACCGGTTTAACCTGTTTTCCTTTCATGATCGCGATCACGCCGATGGCGGGGCTGTAAATTTACGCACCCGGCTGGAAGCCATTTTGGCCCAGCATGATCTCGGCGATTGTGCGCACAATATTCAATTGCTGTGCTATCCGCGCCTGTTGGGTTTCGTGTTCAACCCGCTGTCTGTGTATTTCTGTTATCGCGCAGACGGGGCAATTGGTGCGGTCCTGTATGAAGTTTCCAACACCTTTGGGGACCGGCACAGCTATCTCATTCCAGTTGGCGATGCGGCGGTCGATGACAAGGGTGTTTTGCGCCAATCCTGTGCGAAGGGACTTTATGTTTCCCCGTTTGTCGACATGGTTGCGGATTATCATTTCTGCATCAAGGTGCCGGGCGACACTGTTGCGGTCACCATCCGCGAAACCGATGAAAACGGCCCATTTTTAAATGCGGCCTTTGTTGGTGATCGAAACGTGCTTTCGGACCGTAAACTGATAGGAGCCTTCATTCGCTACCCGCTGATGACCTTAAAAGTTGTCGCGGGCATCCATTGGGAAGCACTTCTTCTGTGGCGCAAGGGAATGAAATTCCACAAAAGGCCAACCCCGCCACTTGAGGCGGTAACTTATGTGCTCGAATCTGGGACTGCAGCGGCCCAAGCAGGAAAGAGATAACAAAAATGCCCGACCGCAATCGTACTGTTTCTGGAACTGCAAATCCCCTGCGTGATCGTCTTGTGCCGATGCTGGGCAGCATGACGGGTAGCCGCAGCCTTTTGAAATCGATGCTGCGCCGGGTGCTGTCGCATCTGCATTACGGGCGCCTGACAATTGTGCTGCCCGATGGCGACAATCTGTATGTAACCGGTGAACAGGAAACCGATCTTCAGGCGGCCATTCACATTCATGATTGGCAGGCCATCCGAAAACTGGCGACCGGCGGTGACGTTGCCTTTGCCGAGGCCTATATGAATGGCAGTTGGAGCAGCCCGGACATTACCCGGATCATGCGTATCGCGATGCTAAACGAAGCCATCGTCAAGGCGCGACTGGCTGGTGGATTTTTGGCCCGGACGATTGCGCGGATCGGCCATCTTCGTAACGCCAATACGCTTGAGGGATCAAAACGAAATATCTCTTATCACTATGATCTGGGGAACGAGTTTTACAGCGCGTGGCTTGATCCAAGCATGACCTATTCGTCGGGGTATTATCGCCGCACCAATATGTCTTTGGAATCCGCACAGGCCGCCAAATATCAACGCATTTGCGATCTGGCAGAACTTCAACCCGGTGAGAAGGTTCTTGAAGTTGGCTGTGGATGGGGTGGCTTTGCCGAACTGGCAGCCGGAACCTATCGCTGTAATGTGACCGGGCTTACCTTGTCACAAGAACAGCATGCCCTTGCCCGTCGCCGTTTGCTGATGCAGGGGCTTAATGATCGCACCGATATCGTGTTGCGCGATTATCGCGATCAGGAAGGCCAGTTTGACAAAATCGTTTCGATCGAGATGTTCGAAGCCGTCGGCGAAGAACATTGGCCGACTTATTTCGACATGATCCGCAAATGTCTTAAACCCGGCGGCAAAGCTGTTTTGCAGATCATCACAATTGATGATGACCGGTTTGAAACCTATCGCAAGGGTGCGGATTTCATCCAGCGCTATATCTTCCCGGGTGGCATGTTGCCATCGCCAACTGCTTTGGCCGGTGCGGTGGCAAATGCCGGATTGTATCTGCAACATTCTGAGTTTTTCGGCAAATCCTATGCCCGGACATTGGCAGAATGGCAGCGCCGTTTTCAGCATGGATGGGATGACATTGCCAAACAGGGCTTTGATCTTCGATTCAAGCGTATGTGGGAATATTATCTGGCCTATTGTGAAATCGGATTTGATCATGGATCAATCGATGTTGGACTGTTCGTGATCGAACATCCCCAAAATGCAAGCGCCTAATTACCCCCCAAACACGACGGTTTTTTACGCCCTTCCGGCAATGGCGGCGGCTGTGCCGACCATTCCGGCCTATGTGTTGTTGCCAAGTTATTATGGTGATGACCTTGGCCTTGGATTGGCGCTGACGGGGGTTGTTCTTTTACTGGTCCGCATGATTGATATGCTGACCGATCCGCTGATCGGCTGGCTGTCTGATAAATCTGGCATGCGCAAAATCTGGATCGGGTTTGGCGCGGTGATTGCCGGGGTCGGGCTTTGGTATTTGTTCACACCGTCCGATCAACCCAGTGCGGGCTACCTTTTTATCTGGGCCAGCGTGTTGTTTCTGGGCTGGACGATGTTTCAGGTGCCTTATCTGGCCTTGGGTGCCGATCTGTCAGGGGACTATCAAAAACGCACATCCTTGACCGCCCTTCGTGAAGGGGCAGGGTTGATCGGGATTGTTCTTGCCGGGGCTATTCCGGTTTTGATCAATGCGCCTGATCGGGCCGGTGAAATCCGGTCCCTTGCCTTGGTTACACTTGTTCTTGGCGCTGTTTTCATAAGCCTTCTGATCTGGAAAGTTCCAGATCCTGTTGCGCAGCAAAAGCGCACAATCGCATCAAACAAAAACACCATTGCCCTAAACGTACGCCTTGGGTGGCGAAGCCTGCGCGACAACCGTTTGTTTGTGCGTTTGCTTTCAGCCTGGATGATCAATGGATTGGCTGCCGGATTTCCGGCGGTCTGTTTCCCGCTTTTTGTTCGCTACTACCTGCAACTCGATGAGGACACTGAAAACACATTGATCCTTTTGTATTTCGTTGCGGCAATTGTGGCGATCCCGTTGTGGGTGTTTCTGTCTGCGCGGATGGGGAAACATCGGGTTTGGTGTGGTGCCATGCTGATGGCAATCATTGCCTTTTGCTTTGTGCCGTTTTTGGCGGCAGGCGATGCCATGGCCTTTGGGATCATTTGTCTTGTAACCGGGGCGGCATTGGGCGCGGATCTTGCCCTGCCACCCGCAATTCAGGCCGATGTTGATGACTGGGATCATTACCGGTTTGGCAAAAGACGCACCGCCCTTTTATTCGCCCTTTGGAACATGGCCAACAAGCTTGCCATGGCGCTTGCCGCCGGGATTGCCTTGCCGATTTTGGGGGCCTTTGGCCTCACTGAAACCGGAACGGATAATTCTGCGGCTTTGGTCGTGCTTGTAATGATCTATGCGGTGATCCCCGTCGTATTAAAAGCAGGAGCAATCGGAATGATGTGGCGGTTTCCATTGGATGCCATGCATCAGGTTGCCATTCGTCGGCGCCTGTCACGCCGCACCGTTTGATCTTGGGCATGAAAGCAGGAGCAAGCTGATGCTGCGGAACTTAATCGCGTTGTGTTTTTTGATGGTCTTAACCGGATGTGGGTCGATGAAGCCGCAGGATTTTGCCCAAAAAGAACCCTACTTCGATGTCTTTGATTATTTCGAAGGAAACAGTCGGGCGTGGGGCATATTTGAAGACCGGTTTGGTAAATTGCGTCGGCAGTTTACCGTCGATATCACCGGCACGATCCAGGACGATGTGCTGACCCTTGAAGAAGATTTCATCTATGACGATGGCGAAACGGATCGTCGTGTCTGGGTGATTACTAAAACCGGTGAGCACAGCTATGTCGGTCAGGCAGATGACATTGTCGGCAGTGCCGTCGGAAGCCAGTATGGCAATGCACTGAACTGGTCCTATGACATGGACCTTAAGGTTGGTGACGGGACTTGGCGGGTTGGCTTTAACGACTGGATGTTTTTGCAACCTGACGGGGTTCTGGTCAATCGCGCACGGGTGAAAAAATGGGGCTTTGAAATTGGTGAAGTGACCCTGTTCTTCACAAAGTCCCCACGCGTCGCGCAAGCCGCCGAATAATCCAACCCAGCACGGGTAATTTACCATAAAAGTTTTGCCCCGCATCCCAATGATCAATATGGGATGCCAGCAAACCGCCATCTTCGGTGAATGTCACTGCGGACATTCCTGTAAATTCCCAATTTCCGATGACCTTGACCTTTGCGCTGAACTTCCAGCGCAAAAAACCCATGTCGCCATCAATTGCACGGTGCGTGACAATAAATCGGGGGTTTTCTGTATCGCTAAAGGCCTTGGCAAGATAGGCGCAAACGTCGCTTGGCCCATGCAATGTCGTAAACGGATCCTGAAACGCGAAATCATCACTCACCATTGAAGATAACTGATCGACTGTTTCGGGTGATAGCGTTTCAAAATAAGTGGCGTATGCAGCAAGCAAACTCTGCTGCCTGTCGATAATTTCGTTCATGCTCTCACCAATTTGCGCATCAGTTTGAAATAAAGCCCATAGGGCAAAATACGCGTCAGTTTTAACTGCCGGACAAAGGGTGGCGGAAAGGCAATCTCGAACCCGTTATTTCCGCATAAATTCCGGTACATGAAACCGGCCGCCTCATCGGGGGTAAGTAAATAGGGCATGGCAAAATCGTTCTTGTCGGTCAGTCTGGTTTTAACGAAACCCGGATTAATCACGCGCAGCAAAACACCACTGTTGGTTAATTCCGTATGCAGCGTTTCACACAGATTAATCAAAGCGGCCTTGGTCGGGCCATAGGCCGCCGCATTGGGCAGGCCACGATACCCCGCGACCGAGGCAACAACGGCAATTTCACCCGATTTACGCGCGCGCATTTTGGCCAGTAACGGTTCCAGACAATTCACAATACCCATGTAATTGGTATCCATGTGACTGCGGATGGTTTCAGCCGAAAACCCGGCAACCTTCATCGGTGAATAGATACCAGCAGCCAAAACCACCAAGTCAGGCAGGCCAAATTGATCTTCAATGCTAGTTATGGCCATTTTAACCGCATTTGGATCGGTCACATTGACAGAAACAGGGGTGATTCCGGGCATTTCATCTGCGAAAGCGCGCAATTTATCGGCATTTCGGGCAGAAATGATGATTTTTTGATTGGGTGATGTCGGGTTTTCGTGAAATTTCTGTGCCAATGCTGCGCCGATCCCGGCGGATGCACCGACGATCCAGATGGTTTCGAACTGCTTTTTCATCCGCGATCCTCAAATGCTGTTTGGGCCATACAATTCATGCAGCGATAGGTGATTTCTGATCCATCACGCGCCTTGAATTGCAACCCGACCCAACGGCCATCACGATCATACCATGCATTGGTTTGCAGTTCGCCGTCATAGGTAAACTGGGTCGCACGAAGCTCCCCGTTCGTTGTGCTGAGCATTGCACTGGGTTTGGCCGTGATATCAACATCGTTGGGCTTGCCAGTGATGGTATTGAGAACCGACGTGCTGCCCAGAACCCCGCAATGCCAATGATCTGTTGGAAAAATGCCAGACGGTAATGTTTCCTCGCCGTCCGGGCCGCTTACCAAAAGCCCGCTTTGATCGCGCGAGGCCTCTACGTTCGACATTTCGCCGTCATCATCAACCTTCACTGAAAGGGCGCTAAGTTCGCCGTCTCGCCACAGGCTTTCTGACCGATAGCGAAAGCTATAGGCGTTAAAGCCAAAGAAACTGATATCGATGGCAGTTTGGGCAATTACCTGAAGTCCATCACGGCCACGGTTAAAGTTTACGGTGTGGCTGCCAACGGGTGAATCATTCCGCCGGATTTGAAACTGCAAAACAGGGCCATATCGTTTGATCGGATCAAATTCCTGACAGGTGGCAGGATCGCCAAATGCTGCGGGGAAAACCGATACGTCGCTGGGTTCATGTTCCAAGGAAACGGGATGGCTTTGGCTCATGGGGGTGGCGTTCGCGGTCCCATGTGGGGGCAAAGTTAGGGCCACTGTTGCGCTCGTTAGTGTGATTGCAAACAGTATGGGGCGAAACGGTATTGCCGACGGCGTCATGATCCTTGATATCCACATTGCGTTCAAACCGGTTGAACAAGTGAGAGTGTCTTCTTGTTACGTACGCCGCGCATTCGTGGATCAAACGTCATGATCATTGCCGCAATCGATCTGATGGGGTAAAGCAGGGGCATATATGAAAGGCCACGCCATGCTCCATCCAATTGCCGAAGACCTCATTGCGCATGTATTGCACCGTGATTCGAACATCATTGTGCTGAACAAGCCGCCGGGACTGGCTTCTCATGGCGGGCCGAAAACCTATTTCCATGTTGATGCATATTTGCCGGATTTGAAATTCGGCATTCAGCCCGAACCAACATTGGCCCATCGACTGGACCGCGACACGGCAGGGTGCCTGCTTTTGTGTCGTCATCCGAAATCGTCCAAGAAAATCACCCGCCTGTTTACCGAAAAGAAGATCGGTAAATCCTATTGGGCGGTGGTACGTGGTGCGATGGCAGATGACCATGGCTTCATCGACGAGCCGATTGGCAAGACCAATGATGAAAGTGGCTGGCGCATGCTGGTCCACGAAGATGGTCAGCCGTCAAAGACCGAATATAAGGTGCTGGGTCGCGGTAAGGATGCCGATGGGCAGGACATCACCTGGCTGGAACTTGTGCCCCATACCGGGAGGACCCATCAGCTGCGTGTGCATCTGGATCATGTCGGACATCCGGTGATTGGTGATCCGTTTTATGGTCGGGCAGACGGGGTGCCGATCTTTGGCGCACCACCGACCTTGATGCTGCTATCCCGTCAGATCATTGTTCCGTTCCACGAAGAACGTGATCCCGTGATTGTGGATGCCCCGCCGCCAGAATTGATGCGTGCCGGATTGGAAGCCTGTGGCTTTGACGGTGAATACGCCGCCCATGCAGCATCAATTGATGCTCAGTACACCGGCGATGACAGCGACGCTGAAGGCGGAGAGTAACGTTTCCAGCGTGATGATGGATGCCATGGCATCTGGATCGCCATTCAGTTGCCGTGCAAGGATGTAGGCGTTCCCTGCGCACGGCATACCGGCATAGAAAACCCCCATCGCCAATACCATGCCATCGATCCCGGCAAGATGCAGGCAGATGCCTGTGATCACGGGCAGTACCGCCAGCTTGATCGTTGTCGCAAGGGCGATGGCACCCAAGGCCTGTCTATCAAGGATAAAGCGAAGCCCCGCCCCGACCGAAAGCAAGCTTAGCGGCAAGGCAGCGGTTTTAAACAGTGCGGCTGTATTTTCGATCGGCAGGGGCACGTGAATATTGCTTACATTCAAAACTGCGCCCGCCCCGGCAGCAATGATGATCGGGTTTTTGATAACGCCGCCAATGATGCGTTTGGCGTTGCTTTTTCCGCTGCTAAACGCACTTAAAACCACGACACCCAGCAAGTTGGTGGCAATCACCATCACCGCAATAAAGACAATGGCAAGGGCAAGTCCCTCTGCCCCGTAAAGCGCATCGGCAACCGCCAGCAGGACGTAACTGTTATAGCGGACGGATCCTTGGAATATTGACGTGAACAGCGGTGTATTCTGCGTGATCACCGGGCGTAGTAAAAGCAATACCCCAGATAATCCAAGTGTGGCAGCAAGGGTAATGCCAACCGCCGTTCCGGCATGCCCGCTTGAAAAATCGGCGCGGTAAATCTCGACAATCAGAAGAGATGGCAGCAACAGATAATAGGTCAGCCGATCTATCCCGGCCCAGATATCCCCACCCGTGATCAGATATCGCTTTAGCGCCGCCCCGACAAGGATGGCAGCAAAGATCGGAAAAATGGCAGCGATCAGCTCATAGGCAAGTTGCATGGCGGATGGGGCTCTTGGTGGGGCGGTGACAGATAAAGGTTATGCAAGTGATGTCGTGGGTTTTCTAGACCTTGCGATTGTTATAATCGGCAAAGACCTGTTCGGGAGAATGATCGCGATATTGTTCGCAGATTTCCTCGAACCTTGGATTGCTGATCAGAAGATCCGCCGTGCTTTGATTACACGCAATGGGCACTTCATAGAGATTGGCCAACCGGATCAGTGCCCGCACATCAACATCATGGGGATGGGGCGTCATGGGGTCGGTGAAAAAGAACATGGCTTGAAGTTGGCGATGCGCAATCATTGACCCAAGCTGTTGATCACCACCAAACGGGCCACTTTTCAACGGATTGATATCAAATGCGGGAAACCGTTCTTGCAACACGCGCCCGGTGGTGCCGGTGGCAAAGATGCGGGTTTTGGCAAAGCTGTCTTTGTGCTTTTCCAACCAGTCGGCCATTTCGCGTTTACGACGGTCATGGGCAACCACGCCGATGGATAAGGTCATGTTCGATCTCCGGGCGTTTAATCGTGATTGATCATCCTAATCCCGAAGGTATCAGCAGGTCACGCACCAATAGTACGACAATTTCGCAAAGCGGCCTTGTCTGAATGACTTAACCTAAAGCATGTTGCATTTAATCTGCCTCATTTTGCCGGAGGCAGCCTTCTGTCCGGCAAGGAAAGGACCGCAGGGCGTAGCGGGGCTACGTTCAAGGTTCTTGACGCTGTGGGGCGGAAGGCTGTACCGGCCCGAAGGGTTTGATTTTGGCGTCGTTTGACGACGTTACACCGTTTGACCGATGCGCCGCATCGCCCTGCACGCTGTGCCTTGCCAAACGACGCGCCAAAAACAAACAAAATGCGGCAGGTTAAAGGCAACATGCTTTGAATATCTGGGCGGATTTGGTCGCAAAATATCGCCATAGAAAAACAAAACGGCCGCCCCAAAAGGAGCGGCCGTGTGCCGATCAGACAATAGTCTGATGAATTACATATGGATCGCGCGCTTGCCAGCATCCATTGCAGCTTCTTTGACGGTTTCGCCAAGGGCCGGATGGGCGTGGCAGGTACGTGCGATGTCTTCGGCGGACGCGCCATATTCCATCGCCAGAACCACTTCGGCAATCAGATCGCCAGCCGCCGGGCCAACGATATGTGCGCCGACAACACGATGTGTTTTCGTGTCTTCAAGAATCTTGACGAAACCATCGGTGCTTTCCATTGCCTTCGCACGGCCATTGGCGGTGAAGGGGAATTTACCGACAGCGTACTCGACGCCTTCTTCTTTAAGCTGTTCTTCGGTTTTGCCAACAGAAGCAACTTCCGGCCAGGTGTAAACAACACCCGGGACCTTGCCGTAATCGACATGGCCTTCTTCGCCAGCAATCATTTCTGCCAGTGCAACGCCGTCTTCCTCAGCCTTATGGGCCAGCATCGGACCGACGATGGTATCGCCAATCGCAAAGATGCCGCCAACATTGGTCTGGAAATGTTCATCGGTTTTGACACGACCGCGCTCGTCGAGTTCAACACCAACTTTATCCAGGCCAAGTCCGGTAAGATAAGGACGACGACCGATGGCAACCAGAACCACGTCTGCTTTGATTTCCTGTGCATCGCCGCCTTTGGACGGTTCAACAGTCAGGGTCACACCAGACTTGGTGGTTTTTGCCGCAGTGACTTTATGGCCGAGTTTGAAGTCCAGACCCTGTTTGGCAAAGATGCGCTGGGTCTGTTTGACCAGATCGCCATCCATGCCCGGCAGAATGCGGTCAAGGAATTCAACAACCGTGACTTCAGAGCCAAGGCGACGCCAGACCGAACCAAGTTCAAGGCCGATCACGCCCGCACCAATGACAACCATCTTCTTTGGCACTTTCGGAAGAACCAGTGCGCCGGTCGAGGAGACGATATTTTTCTCGTCAATCTCGACACCCGGCAGCGGGGTGACTTCCGAACCCGTCGCGATGACGATGTTCTTGGTGGTCAGGGTTTCTTCGCCGCCATCAAGAAGGGCAACCTTGACCGAGGTCGGCGAGGTGATCTCGCCAGCACCTTTGACATAGGTAACCTTGTTCTTTTTGAACAGGAATTCGATCCCTTTGACGTTGGAATCAACAACCTTGTCCTTGCGGGCCATCATCTTATCAAGATTGACCTTCGGCTTGGAGATTTCGATACCGTGGGTATCGAAATGCTCGGACGCCTCTTCGAACAGGTGTGATGAATGCAGCAAAGCCTTGGACGGAATGCAGCCTACATTGAGGCAGGTACCGCCAAGTGCGCCACGTTTTTCAACGCAGGCAACTTTAAGGCCAAGCTGTGCGGCGCGGATGGCGCAAACATAACCGCCAGGACCGCCACCGATCACGACAATGTCGTAGTTCTCACTCATGAGTTCTGTGATCCTTTTGTCTGATCAGATGTCGAGCAGGATGCGTTCTGGATCCTCGATGCATTCCTTGACACGTACCAGGAAGGAAACGGCTTCACGGCCGTCAATGATACGGTGGTCATAGGACAGGGCCAGATACATCATCGGACGAATTTCGACTTTGCCGTCGATTGCGACCGGGCGCATCTGGGTTTTATGCATGCCGAGGATACCGGACTGCGGTGCGTTCAGGATCGGCGAAGACAGAAGCGAACCAAAGACACCACCATTCGAGATGGTAAAGGAGCCGCCGGTCATTTCGTCCATGCCGAGTTTACCGTCACGTGCACGCTTGCCGAAATCAACAATGGTGCTTTCCAGATCAGCAAAGTTCTTTTCTTCTGCCGAACGGATAACCGGAACAACCAGACCCTGCGGGGTGCCGACAGCAACGCCGATATCGCAGTAGTTTTTGTAGATGAAGCTGGTGCCGTCGATTTCGGCATTAACTGCCGGCCATTCTTTCAGCGCCGTGGTGCAGGCTTTGATGAAGAAGGACATGAAGCCAAGCTTCACACCGTGTTTCTTCTCGAAACCGTCTTTGTATTTGTTACGGCAAGCCAGAAGGTTGGTCATGTCCACTTCGTTGTAAGTGGTCAGCATGGCCGCAGTGTTCTGAGCTTCTTTCAAACGGCGCGCAATGGTCTGGCGCAGTTTGGACATTTTGACACGTTCTTCACCGTCGCGCAGAGCACGTTCAGGCTTCGGAGCCGCCGGGGCACTTGCAACCGGTGCAGCAGCACGCGGTGCCGGTTTGCCACCAGCAAGATAATCCATAACGTCACCCTTGGTCAGACGACCGTCTTTGCCGGTTGCCGGAATGGCGGCCGGGTCAAGATTGTTGTCTTCGACCAGTTTGCGTACTGCCGGTGGCAGCGGGTGATCGGTGTTGGCTGCGGTTGCAGTGGCCGGTGCGGCAGCAGGTGCCGGCGCCGCTGCAGGAGCTGCTTTCTCTTCTTTGGCCGGTGCGGCTTCTGCTTTTTCTTCTGCCGGAGCAGCAGCAGTGCCAGCGGCACCTTCGTTGATCATGGCGATCAGGGCGCCAACTTCAACTTCGTCGCCTTCGGCAGCAACCAGTTCAGCAATCGCGCCGGCAACCGGTGCGTTCACTTCGACGGTCACTTTGTCGGTTTCAAGTTCGACAATCGGTTCGTCGGCAGCAACAGCATCACCAACTTTTTTGTACCATTTTGCCACTGTGGCTTCGGATACAGACTCGCCCAGCGTGGGAACTTTAACTTCAGTCGCCATTTTTTCCTCGACCGTTTTTTCAATCAGGCAGTGTGGGTCTGCCGTGATGCGAATGAATTCTAAATGAACGTAACGAACGGGCGATTTCTCGCCCGTTCGGGAAAGCTATTTGACGCTAAGTGCCGCATCGACCAATTCGGCCTGTTCACGCAAGTGGGCCTTCAGAAGACCCGTTGCCGGCGAAGCGGATGCTGCGCGACCGACATAGACGGGACGACCCGTCTTGTGTTTGATGCTGGAAAGCACGGCTTCGATACGACGATCGACAAAGTACCAGGAACCCATGTTTTCGGATTCTTCCTGACACCAGACAACATCAGCATTCGGATACTTCGCCAGTTCGGTTGCCAGTTCTTTTTCCGGCCACGGATAAAGCTGTTCAACACGGACAAGTGCAACATCGTCAATGCCACGGTTTTCACGTTCGGCGAGAAGATCGTAATAGACCTTACCCGACGACAGAACGACGCGTTTGACTTTTTTGTCATCGGTCAGCTTGCCAGCTTCGCTGATCACAGGAAGGAATGTCGTGCCTGCACTGAATTCGGACAGGGACGACACACACTGCTTGTGACGCAGAAGCGATTTCGGCGTCATCAGGATCAGCGGTTTACGGAACGAGCGACGAATCTGACGGCGCAGGATGTGGTAATAGTTTGCAGGGGTCGTGACGTTGGCCACCTGCATGTTGTTTTCACCACAAAGCTGCAGGTAACGTTCCAGACGCGCAGAACTATGTTCCGGGCCCTGGCCTTCGTAACCGTGCGGCAGAAGCATCACCAGACCCGACATGCGCAGCCATTTGGCTTCGCCCGAGCTGATGAACTGGTCAATGATGACCTGTGCACCGTTGGCAAAATCACCGAACTGAGCTTCCCAAAGAACCAAGGAGTGCGGTTCTGCAAGTGTGATGCCGTATTCAAAGCCAAGAACACCTGCTTCGGACAGTGGCGAGTTGAGAACTTCAAGCTCGGCCTGACCGGTACGGATGTTGTTGAGCGGGGTGTATTTTGCTTCGTTGGTCTGGTCGATCAGTTTGGCATGACGCTGCGAGAAGGTCCCGCGTTGGCAATCCTGACCGGACAAACGAACCGGCGTTCCTTCGCACATCAGGGTACCAAATGCCATGGCTTCAGCCGTCGCCCAGTCAAAACCTTCGCCGGTTTCAAACATCTTGGCTTTGGCCTTCAACTGACGAAGGATCTTTTTGTTGATGTTATAATCGCTTGGCGGGGTGGACAAAGCGCGTCCGACTTCGGCAAGCAGATCAGCTTCAACACCGGTTTCACCGGTCCAGTCAGCATCTTCACCATGCGATGAAGCAAGACCCGACCATTTACCTTCAAGCCAGTCAGCTTTGTTCGGACGGTAGTTTTCTGACGCCTTGAATTCTTCATCAAGGTAGTTCTGGAATGACTTGTCCAGTTCCTTGATGCGTTCTTCGGTCAGAAGACCTTCCTTGATCAGCTGCTGTGCATAAATGTCTTTGGTGGTCGGATGTTTGCCGATCACGTCATACATTTTTGGCTGGGTGAATGCCGGTTCGTCGCTTTCATTGTGGCCAAAGCGGCGATAGCAGAACATGTCGATGACAACGTCCTGTTTGAATTCCTGACGGAACTCGGTCGCAATACGCGCGGCATGGACCACAGCTTCGGGGTCATCCCCATTAACGTGCAGGATAGGTGCCTGAACGACTTTGGCAATGTCCGAGCAATAGGGTGACGAACGTGAATCGGTTGGTTTGGTCGTGAAACCGATCTGGTTGTTGACGACAAAGTGGATCGTACCGCCGGTACGATAGCCTTTGAGGTGCGACAGATCGAAGGTTTCTGCGACAAGACCCTGACCGGCAAAGGCCGCATCACCGTGCAGGAGGATACCCATAACCTGCTCGCGATTGGTGTCTTTGCGTTGGGCCTGTTTGGCGCGGACCTTACCGAGAACAACAGTGTTAACCGCCTCAAGGTGCGACGGGTTCGCCGTCAGCGAGAGGTGAACAACATTGCCGTCAAATTCGCGGTCGGCAGATGTGCCAAGGTGATATTTAACATCGCCCGAGCCCATCACATCTTCCGGCTTGGACGGGTTGCCCATGAATTCCGAGAAGATTGCCTGGAAAGGTTTGTTCAGAACGTTGGCAAGAACGTTCAAGCGGCCACGGTGCGGCATGCCGAACACAACCTCGCGGATGCCAAGCTGGCTCCCACGTTTGAGGATCTGTTCCATTGCCGGCATCAGGGCTTCGCCACCATCGATACCGAAACGTTTGGTCCCGACATATTTGGTGTGCAGATAGTTTTCGAAACCTTCGGCTTCGACGAGGCGTTCAAGGATTGCTTCTTTGCCGCGTGCCGTAAACTGCGTCTGGTTGCCGATGCTTTCGATACGCTGTTGAATCCATGACTTCTGTTCAGGTTCCTGAATGTGCATGAATTCAATACCGATCGAGCCGCAATAGGTTTTGCGGGCAAGCGATACAATCTGGCGGATGGTCGCGGTTTCAAGGCCAAGAACATTGGCGATGTGAATCGGACGGTCCAGATCGTCTTCGGTGAAGCCGTAAGTTTTCGGATCAAGTTCCGGATGCGGATCGCGCGGAGCGATACCAAGCGGATCAAGATTGGCTTCCAGATGTCCACGCACACGATAAGATCGGATCAACATCAATGCGCGAATGGAATCATTGGTCGCAGCACGGATGACATCAGAATTTACCTGATTACCCGAAGATGCCGCATGAGCTGCCGGCGCGTAACCCATCTGGGTCGGGCGTTCGGCATGCCCTTGTGAGACGTCGTATCCCTCCATGCCGCCGACGACCTTGGTTTCCCGCGGCTGCCAGCTAGGCCCACGCATTTCTGCGAGGAGATCGGAGGCGTCGTCCTGCAACCCGTCAAAAAACTCTGCCCAGCTCTGGTCAACCGCAGACGGGTTTTCCACATACCGGGCGTAGAGTTCAGCGATGTAGGTTGCGTTCGACTCGTTCAGAATCGTGTCGAGATCTTGAGGTTTCATTTGTGGTCTTGGAAGGCATGGTCCCCAAGAAGGACCACGCCCCCCCTTGCCTTTCCTCTGACTACCCAGATTAGCCCTTCAAAGCCTTCAGCATGGTCGAGCCGAGGCTTGCAGGCGAATCAGCAACAAGAACGCCAGCACTGCGCATTGCGTCCATTTTCGCATCCGCAGTACCCTGACCACCGGAGATGATCGCACCGGCATGGCCCATGCGTTTACCCGGAGGTGCGGTAACACCGGCGATGAAGCCTGCAACCGGTTTCTTGACGGCCGAAGCTTTCAAGAACTCACATGCTTCTTCTTCTGCTGTACCACCGATCTCACCGATCATGATGATGCCTTCGGTTTCCGGATCCCGCAGGAACAGGTCAAGGCAATCGATGAAGTTGGTGCCGTTAACCGGGTCACCACCGATACCGATACAGGTCGACTGACCCAGGCCTGCGGCCGTGGTCTGTGCAACTGCTTCGTAGGTGAGTGTACCGGAACGCGATACGATACCGATTTTACCACGACGGTGAATGTGACCCGGCATGATGCCGATTTTGCATTCGTCTGGCGTGATGATACCCGGGCAGTTCGGGCCGATCAGGCGGGTCGAAGAACCTTCGAGCGCACGCTTGACGCGGACCATGTCAGCAACCGGAATACCTTCGGTGATGCAGACAGCCAGTTCGATTTTTGCATCGATGGCTTCAAGAATTGCATCTGCAGCGAAGGGCGGCGGAACATAGATCACAGAAGCATTTGCTTCGGTGACGTGTTTCGCTTCGGCAACGGTGTTGAAAACCGGCAGGTCAAGGTGCTTGGTGCCGCCTTTACCCGGGGTTACGCCACCAACCATTTTGGTGCCATAGGCAATTGCTTGTTCGCTGTGGAAGGTACCTTGCGAACCAGTGAAACCCTGGCAGATAACTTTGGTGTTTTTATCGACGAGAACAGCCATAGTTACGCGGCCTCCTTCACAGCTTTGACCACCTTTTCGGCGGCATCGGCAAGGTTGTCAGCCGAAACAATCGGCAGACCCGACTCTTCGAGGATCTTCTTGCCAAGTTCGACATTCGTACCTTCGAGGCGAACGACCAGCGGGACGTTCAGGCTGACTTCGCGTGCCGCGGCGATAACGCCCTCGGCGATCACGTCACAACGCATGATGCCACCAAAGATGTTGACCAGAATGCCTTCGACATTCGGATCAGACAAAATCAGTTTGAAGGCCGTGGTAACGCGTTCTTTGGTTGCGCCGCCGCCAACGTCAAGGAAGTTTGCCGGTGCGCCACCATAAAGCTTGATGATGTCCATGGTTGCCATGGCAAGGCCTGCGCCATTCACCATGCAGCCGATGGTACCATCGAGCTTGATGTAGTTGAGGCTGTGTTTGGCAGCTTCAAGTTCAGCCGGGTTTTCTTCGTCTTCATCGCGCAGGTTTTCGATGTCCGGATGACGGAACAGCGCGTTGTCGTCGAAGTTCATTTTGCAATCAAGCGCAATGATGTCGCCTTCACCGGTCACGACCAGCGGGTTGATTTCAACCATGGCAGCATCGGTGTCGAGGAAGCACTGGTACATTGCCGACATGAATTTGACAGCTTTGGAAACCTGCTTGCCTTCGAGGCCAAGTGCGAATGCCAGTTTACGGCCGTGGAAGCCCGAGAAGCCAGCTGCCGGATCGATATCAACGGTGATGATCTTTTCCGGGGTTGCTTCTGCTACTTCTTCAATGTCCATTCCGCCTTCGGTGGAAGCCATGAAGATCACGCGCGAGCAAGCGCGGTCGACGAGAACCGAAAGATACAGTTCGCGTGCGATGTCGCAGCCTTCTTCGATGTAAACGCGTTTGACTTCTTTGCCGTCCGGGCCGGTCTGGTGGGTCACCAGGGTCGAACCGAGCATCTGTCCTGCGTTTACGCCAACTTCTTCGACGCTTTTGACAACGCGAACGCCGCCTTTATCGCCGGCTTTGGCTTCCTTGAAGGTGCCCTTACCGCGGCCACCTGCATGGATCTGGGATTTCACCACGTAAACCGGACCAGCCTGTGACTGGGCAGCTTCGATGGCTTCTTCGGCGGTATATGCAACTTTGCCGTTCGGCACGGTCACACCGTATTTGCGAAGAATTTCTTTCGCCTGGTACTCATGAATATTCATGTTCGGTCGCTTTCTTGCCTTCCGTACGATTTCCTGTGGGTCAGAAATCGGGATTTCAACGTCCCCATAATCTTGCGAGAGGGACTTTGTTTGCGAGGCCCGCGATCATTGACGTCATACAAACGACAATGATTGAAAAACGGGCTGGTCACTGACCAGCCCGTTTCGCGTTCTTAGAGCATGCCCTTGGCAGCTTCGACCAGTCCGCGAACTGCGTTCACGGAATTTTCGAAGTTTGCTTTTTCGGACTCATCAAGATTGATCTCGACGATACGCTCAACACCGCCAGCGCCCAGAACAACCGGGACGCCAACGTAAATACCATCAACGCCATACTCGCCGCTCAGGTAAGCAGCAACCGGCATGACGCGTTTCTGATCTTTCAGGTAGCTTTCTGCCATTGCGACTGCCGAAGCAGCCGGAGCATAGAAAGCAGAACCGGTTTTCAGCAGAGCAACGATTTCGGCGCCACCATCACGGGTGCGCTGCACGATCTCGTCGATTTTCTCCTGCGTGGTCCAACCCATTTTGATCAGGTCAGGAACCGGGATGCCTGCAACGGTCGAATAGCGGATCGACGGGACCATGGTGTCGCCGTGGCCGCCAAGAACGAATGCGGTAACGTCCTTGACCGAAACTTTGAATTCTTCTGCGAGGAAGTAACGGAAACGTGCTGAGTCCAGAACGCCTGCCATGCCAACAACTTTCTTCGGATCGAAGCCGGTTGCCTGCTGCATCACCCAAACCATCGCATCAAGCGGGTTGGTGATGACAATGACGAATGCGTCAGGTGCATGTTCTTTAATGCCCTGACCAACCTGGGTCATGACTTTGGTGTTGATGCCGATGAGATCATCACGGCTCATGCCCGGTTTGCGGGCGACACCTGCGGTGACGATGACGACATCAGCGCCTGCGATGTCTTTATAGTCACTGCTACCCTTGAGGTCGGCATCAAACATGTCGACGGGGGAGGATTCAGCAATGTCGAGCGACTTGCCCTGTGGCATGCCATCAACGATGTCGAAAAGGACGACGTCGCCAAGCTCTTTCAGTCCGACGAGGTGTGCAAGTGTGCCACCAATATTGCCAGCACCGACGAGCGCGATCTTGTTGCGGGCCATTCCGTTACCTTCTTCCCTATTGCGCTTCCTGGGGGTCAAACTCAAGTTGGGAGCGCGATTGAAAATTTAAACCTGCGAACGCGAAATAATCGTTCGTAAACACCAAGTGTCCTAAACTGATTTGTCCTGATTTACAAGGGGAAACCCTGCTGTTTTCACGAGGAAAACTGCCGGTTCGGGGTTTGTTGCAACTATGGTCTAAAAGCTCAAAAACCATTCATGTTGCAGATGCGAAGATGGGCGAATGCGCAGCAAAACCAAAGCCTGTTTACGGTTGCGGCCTGCTTAAAGGAAAGGCAGTCTGCGTGTTTGCTGCGTATTCGGGCCTGAAAGCACCGCGAAACAGCCAGAGCATTGCGCCAAACTGCTATCTGCCATGCAGGGCGTGCCTATTCGAAAAATCTCTAATGTGATGAATTTTGCGCGAAGATGCGTTTGTGACATGGCTCACGCAAGAATCGCCCGGCGATACGCGCCCATACGGTGAATTATTGCGATGGTTTTAAGCTCTGATGGGTGGAGTCGTTTTAAAGCCGGTCCATCAGGGGGATTCAGAGGGCTTCTGGTATAGCCGCAGGTGGGGCAAATCCCCCAATTGGTCGCTCAGACCATCAGGTCAGATGCGTCATATCAAGATATTCCTGACTGCGCATTTCCGTCATCCGCGACACCGTGCGCTGGAATTCGAATGAATAGTCGCCGTCGGTGTAAATGTCGGTCGGGTCGCATTCGATGGCACAAATCAGTTTGGTTTTATGTTCATACATCGCATCGATCAGGGTCCCGAACCGTTTCGCCCAATCGCGACGTGCATCAGGAAGTTTGGGGATGAAATCAATGACGATCGTATGGAAGTGGGTGGCAAGTGCAATATAATCGCCCGGCCCAAGCGGGCGGGTGCAAAGCTCTTCAAAACTGAATTTGGCGACACCTGCACCGACGGCAGAAATTTCGATCTTGCGGCCTTTGACCGTCAGGCTATCGGCGACGACGCGCGCGCCTTCGGTCACGGTTTTGAACATGTCATCGATTTTGCCCGCAGCTTCCTTTTGCGTGATCGGATACACAAACACGTCCGCCGCGGTCAGGTTACGCATGCGATAGTCGGTCTGACTGGCCAGTTCGAGAACATCAAGTTTGTGCTTGATCATATCGATGAAGGGCAAAAAGTTCTGGCGCTGCAATCCGTCTTTATAAAGATCGTCAGGCATGCGGTTTGAGGTGGTGACAATCACCACACCATGATCGAACAACTGTTCAAACAATCGTCCAAGGATCATGGCATCGGTAATGTCGGTGACCTGCATTTCATCAAAGCACAAAAGCCATGCGTCATCGGCTAGATCGCGTGCGATGGGCGGGATCGGATCGGCATGGTCTTTTTTCTTGGTCTGGCGATAACGGTGCATGCGTTCATGCACATCCTGCATAAAGTCATGGAAATGAACCCGACGCTTTTTTTCAATGTCGATGGTTTCATAAAACAAATCCATCAGCATCGATTTGCCACGCCCGACCTCACCATAAATATAAAGCCCCGATGGCGGGGTTGGTTCGTCGCGACGGCGGGTCAGCCCAAACCGTTCGCGCCAGCCACCCGTGCCGGTTGCGGGTTCATAATGGGTCAGCGCATTTCTAAGACTTTGCAGTTTTTCAGCACAAAGTTCCTGCATCGGATCGTGGGACAGCTCACCAGAGGTGATTTTCGCGCGATAACGTGAAAGCGGGCCGTCGGTCATCAACATATCTCGAATGCAGTGAAAGAAATGGGGGCGTTGGCAATGTCATAGCGCCAAGATGCACTGCATTGCAATAAGGGGCTTTGCATTGCAGTTCCGTCTTCTCGCTCGTGAATGGCGAAAGTGGCGTATTCAGATCAGGCGCATTTTCTTAAATAGCCAGACTTCAAATGCGACGATTGCGGCCAGTATGATCGCAACCCCGACAAATCCCCACGGGCTATCCGCTGCAGGAATGCCGCCGACATTGATCCCCAAAAGGCCGGTCACGAAACTGATCGGCAGGAACAGCCCGGCAATGACGGTCAACCAATACATGGTTCGGTTCATGCGTTCGGTTTCAAGCGCCATCAGGTTTTCATTCACGATTTGAAGACGTTCACGCAAAGAATCAAACTCTTCGACTTGGCGGATCGTTTTATCGGCCAGCGCACGGGCGCGCCGTTTAAACCGTTTATCCGACCAACTGGGTTTTTGGTCGACAAATAAACCAAGTGCGTCGCGCTGTGGCGCAAGATGGCGTCTTAGGCGTGACAGTTGATTGCGGATATCGGATCCGCGCATGCGCAAGGGCAGCGTTTTGCCTTCGGTCATGGCGACCTGATCGTCTTCAAGGGCTTCGACGTCTTCTTCAAGGTCGTGGACGACATTTTCAACCCGATAGGCCAACCTTTCGGCAACGGTCAGAACAAAATCGTCGGGGCTTTTGGGGGCTGCGTTTGCGGCAATGGCGCTTCGAATGTCGTCAAAAGCCTTCAACGACTGATTGCGCAGCGTGATAATGATGTTTTCTGAAAGCCAGAAACGCACAGAAATCATATCCGCAGGGTCATTTTCTGCGTTCAGGTTAACCCCGCGAAGGTTCATGGAAAAACCATGATCATAGAAGAAGACAGACGGGCGCGTGCCACGGGTTGCCAAACTGTTGGCGATGGTCGGGTCGATGCCGGCAATATCGGTCAGCCAGGAATGAACGCCGTCGGCCATCCAGTCGAGATGAACCCAAAGATAATGTCCGCTATCAAGCGCAGGTAACTGGGTTGCAATTTTGTCCCAGGCAATTGGCTGTGCTGAGCTGTCTGGCGCGATGTCGAATGCGTTGATCAGACCCGATGTCGTCATCTTTGGTTCCCTTTTTACTGTGGTACGCACAGAAACGGATGGAGGGTCGTGTCTTGCCGGGAACGAAACGTTACGTGATTCGTTATGGGCTTCAGTGTAACCTGTTTACAAATCGGGAAAAACGGTCAAATACCGTTCTTTTGAGGATCATGGTGGAATTTCAAGCATGAGTTCAATGCGTCGTTTATGTGCCGGGTTCGCCATTTGCATTTTTGCGATGGCAATGGCAACAGATCTTCAGGCACAGAATGCTACGTCTGGCGGCGATATGGGGCCGGGGCAAGAGGCAGTTCAAAAGGTTGAACTCGACAATGCCCAGGCGCGTATCGCTGAATGGGATGCGCAGCTTGGTGAACTTGAAGATGCGTTGGGCAACAGCGAAATTCTTGGCCGTGTGATATCGGACGGTCGTAGAACGACCGAGCAAATGGCTGTTGCGACATCTGCCTTGCGTAATTTGGCATCAGATCGTCTGAAACGATTAAACGCCGCCAAAAGCAAACTTGGTGAACCGCCTGCGGAAGGGCAGGACGAAGTTCCCGCCGTTGCCCGTGAACGCGAACGGCTTAATCAGGATATTGCAAAAGTAAGCGGGCTGATCAAACAGATTGAACTGGTTGATTTCCGGGCTGCTGAAATCTCGGATCGACTGGCCAGTTTGGCGCGCGAACGTTTTACGCGACGCATCCTTGGTCGGGTTGATGTGCCGCTTGATCCTCGCATTTGGGTTGAGGCCGGAAGTGAAATCCTTGCCGTTCCAAGCATGGTTCAGGCCCGTTATTCCAATCTGGAAGTCCAAGGCGTTATTGCTGATGAGCTGAACGAAATCGCACCGGGATTGGTGTTTTTGGCGATGGTCGTGTTGGCGGCTTTGGTTGGTGGCGAGGTCGTCGTTCTGCGATACATCCCCGCCCGCTGGAAGGTCATGCCAAAAGAAGACCGGATTGCGTTGATTTCGGGAACCCGGTTTGTCTTTACGGCATTGGTGCCCGGCATTGCGCTTCTGATTGCCTACAGCATGCTCGACTCACAGGAAGAGCTGCTTAAGGGCAGTATGGGCGACTTTATTCATCAATGTTTTGCAGCGGCATTGTTCTTGTTGTTTGTGGGTGCGTCGGTCCGCAGTGTTCATTCACCATTTGCCCCGACTTTGCGCCGATCCGGGACCACGACACGTGGTGCACGGGTTGTTGGTATCGCATCGCTTGCCGTCGCCCTGATTTTTGCTGTCGATATGATCTTGCTGCAGGGGGCAACCACGCTTGGGACCTCGCTGAATGTTGCGTTGATTCAAAGCATCACCAATGTCCTTGTTATTTCGATCCTGCTTTATGTCTGCTCGCTTGGTGTGTTTTGGGTCCATGGGGAACGGGTGCGGCACGAATTTTGGGCCAAACTGGAACGCCGCAGTCGTCGGGGGCTTAAGGCTGTTGCGATTATTTTGCCGGTTCTGATGGTCCTGGGCTATGTCGCACTGGCGCGGTTTATTCTTGAAAACCTGATCATGGCGGCGGCGTTCCTGACCTGTTACTGGCTGTTGCGCGGGTTTTTCCGGGCCCTGATGCACACCTATCTGGTGCAGCCCGATGAACCCAAAGATGACAGCACGCCCGATACGGTGCACGGCACATTGTATTTCTGGTTACGGGTAACGATTGATGTCGTGATGGTCATCATCGCGATCCCTGCTGCGGTCATGGTCTTTACCGATATTGCATGGGTTGATTTGCTCAGTGCAGGCGAACAGGCCTTCATCGGAATTCAGGTTGGCGGCATTCATTTCTCGTTGCGTGCGATCCTTCTTGCTGTCGTGATGTTTGTCATTGTGCTGGGCCTGATGCGGTTCTTCCAGCGGATGCTTTCAACGCGGGTTTTGCCCAACACCAAACTTGATCAGGGATTACAGCATTCTGTTTCGGCAATCTTTGGTTATGCCGGAATTTGTCTTGCGGTCCTGATGGCAATTTCCGCCGCCGGTATGGATTTGTCCAACCTTGCGATCATTGCCGGTGCCATTTCGGTCGGTATCGGTTTTGGCATGCAAAGTATTGTGAATAACTTTGTCTCCGGCCTGATCTTGCTGGTCGAACGTCCGATCAAGGTTGGTGACTGGATTGTGGTCGGGGCCGATCAGGGGTTCGTTAAAGACATCCGGGTGCGCGCAACCGAGATTGAAACATTTGATCGATCGTCGATTGTGATCCCGAACTCCGAACTGATTTCCAACCGGGTTCTGAACTGGACGCTTAAGGAGCGTTCAGGGCGTGGCATCATCAAGATTGGCGTATCTTATGGATCAGATGTCGAAAAGGTCCGCGAAATCCTGCTTGAAATGGCCGATAAACGCCGCGAAATCCTGAGTTACCCGGCACCCCAGGTGGTGTTTATGGATTTCGGGGCCAGTTCGCTTGATTTTGAATTGCGGTATTTCCTGCGCGATATTGCAGATGTCCTGGCGGTTGCAAGTTCAATCCGCTTTGAATTGGTACAGCGTTTCCGCGATGACGGGGTCGAAGTTCCGTTCCCGCAGCGTGATCTTAATCTGCGCGACATCGATAAGCTGACCGATGCAATTCGTGAAGCAGGACAGGGGCGCAGGCAGCCTGCGCGCGATGCGCAAAAGCATGATGAACCTGATCCGTCGGCGTCAGATGATGCGGATGACATTGGCGAAGGGGCAGAAAAGAAACCGACCCCGCCATCCGCAGCAAAGGATGTGTCGCGCGATGGGGATGCGGCAGGGCGTTCTATTCCCGATCCCGGTGGTGATTCTGATGGGGATGCGCCGCGCTAGGCGAGAGCGTGTCGCATCAGATATCAAATAATGCAGCAGTGATCTTTTGGCCCATCGGGGCCATCAGATCGCGCTCACGCGGGGTAAGCCAGCGGAGTTCGGCAATTTCACCAGAAGGCGCAAGTTCGCCGGTATAATAGGCGGTGAAACAGGTCATGCGGACAATCGTGCCGTCTGGCTGGTGATGCCCCTGTCCGGCAAAGGTACCGAGGGTGCGAATTGTGCCGGGGATCAGGTTGACGCCAAGTTCTTCGCTGATTTCACGCTGGATGGCATCGCGTGCGGTTTCGCCCGGATTAATCTTGCCACCGGGCAGATAAAACCGGTCCCGCCCGTGGCTGCGCACAGACAGGATTTTTGCACCGTCCCGCAATATCCAGTTGGCGGTTTCAACCACCTTGGTGATGGCGGGTTCTATCTGGTTTTCCTGATTTCGCATGCGGCCTTACAGGATCGCAACATCAAGCCCGATATCAACGGCCGGGGCTGATTGCGTAATCCGCCCGACTGAAACGTAATCGACACCGGTGGCGGCAATGGCTCCAATGGTTTGAAGGTTCACACCGCCCGATGCCTCAGTCTTACAGCGACCACCTACAATTGCAACAGCCTTGCGCAGTACATCCGGGTTCATGTTATCAAGCAGGATGATATCAGCACCCGCATCTGTGGCCTCAGCCACCTGATCAAGGGTATCGCATTCAACTTCGATTTTCGGAAGATTGGCCGCACGGGCAGCTTCGACGCATTTCGTGATCGATCCGACAACACCGATATGGTTGTCCTTGATCATCACCCCGTCATAAAGCCCCATGCGGTGGTTTTGTGCGCCGCCCATACGGGTTGCGTATTTTTCAAGTTTGCGCCAACCCGGCAAAGTTTTACGGGTATCAAGCAGCTTTGCCGATGTTTCGCCCATGGCGCTCACATAGGTGCGCGTGGTGGTGGCGATCCCTGAAAGATGCTGCAGGGTATTAAGCGCGGTGCGTTCGGCGGTCAGAATGCCGCGTGCATTGCCCTCGACCACGGCGAGAACATCCTTGGCCGATACCGCGTCACCGTCTTCACAAAGCTTTTCGATTTTGGCGTCAGGAACCAGCTTGCGGAAGCAATCAAGCGCAATATCAAGGCCAGCCACCACGATATCTTCGCGGGTTTCAAGGGCGACGCGCAGGCGCGCGTCGGCGGGAATGACATTGTCCGATGTGATGTCGCCAGTCCCGATATCCTCGGCAAAGGCGCGGTCGATGAATTCCGAAATTTCAGCTTGGGTCAGGACGGTCATTTTGGATTGGCGCTTTGAATGCTGATGGGGATACGGAAACAGCCCCGCAAGTTTTGCGGGGCTGTGAGTTGATTTGGCCTAAGCCGCGTCGTCTTTTTTGACCGGAATGTGTTTTGACATTTCGAGCATACGTTCAAGCGGAGCGACCGCTGCCACGCGAAGGTCTTCCGGCATGACAATCTGCGGGCCGTTATTGACCAGACACAGATACAGCTTTTCGAGCGTATTAAGCTCCATGAACGGGCAGTTGTTGCACGCACAGGAACCGTCAGCACCCGGAACCGGAATGAATTCCTTATGCGGGGCGGCTTTTTCCATCTGGTGGATGATGTGCGGTTCAGTCGCGATCAGATATTTCTGATCCGGGCCGTTAATCACATATTCCAGAATGGCGCGGGTCGACCCGATATGATCGGCATGTTTCAGAATGCCTTCATGGCATTCCGGGTGTGCTGCGACCTTGGCATCCGGATTTTGCGTTTGCAGACGGATCAGTTCGCGTTCGGAAAACTGTTCATGCACGATGCATGACCCGTTCCAAAGCGTCATGTCCCGACCGGTTTTCTTGGCAAGGTAGGAACCAAGATGGCGATCAGGCGCCCACAGGATCGGTTTGTCCAACGGGATTTGATCAATGATCTCGGCCGCGTTGGACGAGGTCACGATAATATCGGATGCGGCCTTCACCTCTGCGGAGCAGTTGATATAGGTGATCGACACGTGATCTGGATGTTCGGCGCGGAACTTGCGGAACGGTTCTGGCTGGCACGAATCTTCGAGCGAGCAACCCGCTTTGGAATCCGGCAGCAGAACGGTTTTATCGGGGCTGAGGATTTTGGCAACTTCAGCCATAAAGCGCACGCCACAAAATACGATGACATCGGCATCGGTTTCGGCGGCTTTGCGGGACAAATCAAGGCTGTCACCGACAAAGTCGGCAAGATCCTGAATTTCCCCATCCTGATAGTAATGGGCCAGAATGATCGCGTTCTTTTCTTTCTTAAGACGGGCAATTTCCGCCTCAAGATCCAAAGTCGGATCAATCTGCATTTCTGACATTGCGTCGGCTGATGCCTCGGCAATGGTGATCATCTCGTTCATGGCGTCGTCTCATCTCGCCTGTTGCAAGCCGGAGATAAGCAGTGGGGCCCGGCATTGCAAGTTAATGACAGTTTGAAACCTGAATATCGCCATTGGGCCGGGAAGGCAAGGAATAGGGGTGCTTGATGGCGATTGTTTAAGTCAGGATGGCGTTTGGCCCGGCTTCCGCCCTAAACCCTGTTCTTGATTTACCAAGAAAAATGGGTTGTCGATGCCGGAGATCTAAAAAATAGGGCGGCGTTTTATTTGAAAAGGCGAAATAAAAAAGAAGATGATTGCAAATTTCGAAGAAATATTCATATAGTAAAAACTGGATATATTTTTAGAGTATCGCAAATATATCGCTTTCTGTTTTGAATTTTATTTTGATCAACGCGGTGTCGATGGGGGTGTTTTAAGTCCCGATGGCGACCCGCGATAAATCACGTGCCTAAAATGATATCTGATTGTTAGGCGACGGGAATCGTCCCGCATGTCCTTTCGAACCAACGTGCGTTCGCGCGCCAGGAGCTCTTTTTGACAAACCGTACCACATCGAAGATTCTGAATTTTGTAAGACCTTTTAGCATGCGCGGCTATGCCGAAGTTTTGCCAGCCGGTTCCTATAAGGTCACCACGGAAGAAACGCAGGATGAAAGTGTTACCTATCCGACATGGCAATGGGTTTCGACACAGATGCATCTGAATACCAATTCTGACCTTCCGGTCGATGGCCGCGTGGTCAGCGTTGATCCCCGCGATCTTGAAGTCGCCTATCTGCGCGATCAGAAAATGATTGATGCCCGCCCGAAAGTCGCATTCTCGGCGCGAAAATCAAATAATCGCGCCAAACGCGTCTTTTGATGCCTGATGGTGTCTCGATCTGTTCCCGGTCAGGCCATCCTGACCGGAAAACGGATCACACCGATTATCCGTAATATTCCCATTCAGCACCTGAAGCCCTCAGCGTCATCTGTTCATGTTCTGCCTGCTTGATCGTAGTGAAAGCAGTGTGGAATCGTGGGACGAGTGCGCGTTGGTTGACATCAGACACCCGGAACGGATCAATCGCGTTCTGCCGTTACATGTCAGCGTTGCAGAATGAGAGGTACATGTTCGCCCAAGATGAATTCATAACTCACATAGCTGACGTAAATGAGAGTCTTGAATATGGATTGGGTCCCGATCGTCTTCGGTACGTTTAAAGTTGTCGCACTGCTGACCGCGATGTTCTTCGCCATCAAGTGGCATTACGACCAAGGGGAGAAGAAAGGAAGGGAAGCGGTTCTGCGCGCAAGCGCCAAGATCACCGCACTCTTCGTTGTGGCGCTGGTGGGGGTAGGGCTGATCGCCTATACCATTAGCAGCATGCTCGGTCTGAACTTGAGCTACTGACGATGGCTTCCTAAAGGCACGCAAATGCGAATGCGGACAGATTTGTTCTTTTGGGAACAGAGGTTAGACCGAAAATCCGTAATATTCCCATTCTGCGGCTGAAACTTTCAGCGCCATCTGTTCATATTCCGCCTGCTTGATCTTGGTAAAGGCGGTATGGAATCTTGGGCCAAGGGTGCGTTTGTTAAAATCAGACCCGCCAAATTGGTCAATCGCGTCCAGCCAATGACGCGGCAGGTCATTGGGGGCTTTGTCCTGACCGATTTCATCATCGCAGGGCTTGCCCGGATCAATTTTGCCTTCAATCCCGTCAAGGGCAGCACCCAGCGTGACAGCCGCGACCAGATACGGGTTGGCATCAACCCCGGCAATGCGATGTTCGAAATGGCGGGTTTTGCCCGGTGTGCCCGGAACCCGTAATGCCACGGTGCGGTTTTCAACGCCCCAGTCATCAGAGGCAGGTGAATACATCGCCGATGCAAACCGGCGCCATGAATTCATGAACGGGGCCAGAAGAAGCATGGTTTCGCCAATGGTGCCGCGAATGCCGCCAATGGCATGAAGCATGAGCGGACTTAATGAACCATCGGCCAGATCGGCAAACAGGTTGTTGCCGTTTTTATCGGCCAGTGACAGATGAAGATGCATGCCTGATCCGGCTTCGTTGCCAAACGGTTTGGGCATAAACACTGCTTCCATCCCGAAGCGCCGGGCGCAGGTGCGAATCAGGCGTTTGGCAATGATCACGTCGTCCGCAGCGCGCATCAGATCGCGATAGCGGATGGTCATTTCATACTGACCCGGACCATATTCCGAAATCAGGGTTTCAAGTGTGAGGTCAAGATGCTTGGCCCCTTCGTACACCGCATCAAACAGCGGCGACATTTCGTCAATCTCGTCGACTGACATGGTGTTGCGCAGTGTGCTGCGGCGTTTGGTCATGGCATAGGATGCCGGGTGATACAGCCCGCCAGAATCGGCCTTGCGATCCACCAGATAAAATTCCAGCTCGAACGCGCCCATCGGGTGATAGCCAAGTTTCTGGGCACGTTTGACCTGTGCGGCAAAGACATTGCGCGGATCAACGTCATGGGGCGATCCGTCATCTTCATACATGCTGATCAGAAGCTGCCCGCGTCCGGTATGGGGCAAATATCCCAATGTTCCTGGAACCGGCCAGCACCGGCAATCACCACCCCCGCCGGTCTGAACCAGCCCGCAATCATCGACATCCTCACCGCTGACATCCTGACCAAAGATCGAGCTTGGCAGGCCGCGTCCGGATTTATAGATGCTTTCCAGTTCGTGACGACGGATCGTCTTGCCCCGGCCAATGCCATGAAAATCGGTGAGGATGATATCAATGGCTTCAACATCCGGATATTTCGCAAGGAAATCCTGCGCTTCGGAAAGTTGGCTGGTGCTTGGCGATGGGGCGTTTGCGATGGTCACAAGATGGCATCCTGATGGTGTTTTATCGTATTAGTCCCGCCTTGATCGGCGGGGAACCTTAAGATCGGGATATTACCCCTGATAGCGCCGGAAGAAATAGCGATCTTTCGGAACACCTTCGGGCAGGGGTTCTTCAATCGTGTTGGGCACGTCAATTTTCTGATCGGATGCGACAATCGCACCTGTCATAAGGGCGGTTGGCAGGGTCGCGCCGATAAAGGAAGCAATTTTGGCATTTAAGGCCTCGTCACCTGTACCGACATCGGAATGCACCAGTGCGACTTTGCCCTTGAACCGTTCAACCGCCATTGGCAGCGTTTCGAAAATATCGCCAAGGAACAAATGATCATCATCGGGAATGCATTTCGGGTGGGCGGCGATCTGACGATCAAAAACGTAAATTTCCCGGTCGGGCATGATTTCGCGCAAATGATCGAATGTGCGACCATTGCCCAAGCCAACTTCAAGCACGATGCCATCCTGATCTTTGATCATTTCTGCGGCCGCATTCAGGCAATCGCGTTGCGCTTGCAGGCGGCGAATAACGCTGTTCAGGCGTGACATATCAGGTGAAGCTCCGAGTTATATTAATATTATAAATGTATGTTCTAGATAGGTTTACGCCCTGTGCAAGTAGACCCTGCACAGGGCGTAACAAGGCTTAGCCTTCAAATTTTGTCGCATCAAACGCCGGAACGCGGGCGCGGAACGCATCAAGCCAGGCCACCAATGTCGGATAGGTTGCGCGCCATGCACCGTCAAAGCGCAGATCAAGATATCCAAGTGCACAGGCAATCGCGACGTGACCGATGGTAAGATCACCATCAAGCGATGGCGGGGTGACGCTGATCTGATCCAGGGCCCGTTTGACCTTGTCTGACTGATAGCTCATCCAATCGGCATGGCGTTTTTCTTCCGGACGCATACGCACTTCATAGACCTGAAGGATCGATGCATCGACGATGCCATCGCCGAGTGCCTGAAGGGTGAGTGCTTCCCAGCGGGCGTCGCCTTCGGTTGGATGCAGGCTGATGCCATCGACTTGCGCGTCGAGATATTCACAAATCACCCGGCTATCAAAAATCTTGCGATCCCCGTCCAAAATCAGGATCGGGATTTTCCCCAACGGGTTCTGGATGCGCAGGCTGTCTTCGGGGTCGTTGGTGTTGGACATTTCAACGGTCAGCTGATCGTAAATGCCAAGCATTTTAGCAACGATTTTAACTTTTCGGCCAAACGGGGACGGGCCACTCGATCGCAGAATCATGATTTTCCTCCGGGCGGATCAATTGTTTGCGCGCAGTGTAAGGGGGAAGTGCAACCCGGAGAAACCGAAATTTTGCAAAATGATTATGGCATCGCTTTTGCGGTCATCGCCGCGCACGCGGATGGGTGCCATTATAGACCGCCATGAGCTGTTCGGTATCAACGGCGGTATAGCGCTGGGTGGTTGAAAGCGACGCGTGACCCAGCAAATCCTGAATGGTGCGCAAATCTCCACCTCCGGCAAGAAGATGGGTGGCAAAGGAATGGCGTAATGCGTGCGGCGTTGCGGTTTCAGGAAGGTTTAAAAGTTCGCGGACCTTGCGCATTTCGCGTTGGGCGACCTGGGCAACAAGCCGGTTGCCACGTGCGCCAAGAAACAGGGCATCATCGCCGTTCGGGGCAAAGGGGCAGGTGCGGACGTAATCTTCTATCGCTTCACGCACGATGGGAAGAACCGGGACAAGACGCTGTTTGTTGCCTTTACCGGTGATAACCATCGAATCGCCGGTTGGCCGTTGATTGGCGTTAAGGTCCAACGCCTCGGAAATACGAAGGCCACAGCCATATAGCAGGGTGAAAAGAGCAAGATTTCGTTTGGCCAGCCACGGTTCATCCTGCCATGCACCGGCATTTTCAAGAACTGCCATGGCATCAACAGGGGCCAATGGTTTTGGCGTGGTTTGGGGCAGTCGTGGATTGCGGATCGACTGTACGGCAGCATTCTGTCCGCGGCCGGATCGTTCCAGAAATCGATAGAAATTGCGCAAGGATGAAAGGGCGCGGGCGGTTGATGTTTTGGCCATGCCATCCATGCTGCGCCGGGCCAGCCAGCTTCGAAAATCACGCGGGTTTAAGCGCAGCAGATCTTTGAGGGTCGGCACATCACCAAGATGCCCACCGATAAAACCAAGAAAGGCATAAAGATCTGCCAGATAGTTTTCGGTGGTGTGGTTGGAGGCGCGGCGTTCATCGCGAAGCCATGTCCGCCAATCGGCAATGGCTTCGCGCATATCAGATGGAAGATTGATCGCGATCAGACTGTTTGAGTCAGCCATCGACGCACACCAAATTCAATCACAGACGCCAAAAACATGATCAGGTCATTGGCTTGTGCCGGGCTGAAATATCCCGGTTCCTTGACGCCAAAGGCAACAAGCCCGACCGGGTCGCCATAAAACGGGGCAAGACGGACAATGGCAGCCGATCGGATTTCCGAGGCTTTGGGGCCAAATATTGCTTCATCGCCAGCATCATCTGGCAAAAGCCAGACATCCTGTTCTTCACCAAGAACCTGATCAACCGCCCCGACAACAAGGCGTCTTACACGCCCGTCACAGCTTGGTACCGGTGCTTCGTCGCATTCTTCAAAACAAATGGCGATGGCATCAAGATCGAGCAGTTCGGGTACGAGATCCTGTAGTGCTTCGACAAAGGTTTCAAATCCGCGGGCATTCAGCAATGCCAGAACCGCACGGTGAATGCGGCTTTGGGTTTCGAGATTGGATTTGGAGATATTGATAAGCTCGCTGGTTGCACCGCGCAGCTTTTCACGTTCATCACGCAGGCGGGTGACGACATATTGTTGCATATCGGCAACGCCATCGCCCATTTCGCGTACCGGCAGCTCAAGACTTTCGAGCAAATCAGCGCGCGAGGTGAAAAATTCAGGATGTTCGGCAAGGTAGTCGGCCACATCGTCGGCGCGCAAAGCTGTCTTTTCCATCGGTTCCGGCTTGAAAAATGAGAAATAAAAAACCCGGCTGCCACAATGCGGGCAGCCGGGTTAAATGCATGTTAAAAACCGCAGCAAGGTCGGTTTTTATCTGTTGATCAGGCAATAATGCCAGATAACAGCGCCGATATTACAGAATCGACTGGCCGGTTTTTTCCCAATCAGCGAGGAAGGTCTCAAGACCTTTGTCGGTGAGCGGGTGTTTGGTCAACTGACCCAGAACCTGCGGCGGGATGGTGACGACATCGGCACCAAGACGGGCCGAATCGACAACATGCTGCGGGCCACGTGCGGAAGCCACAAGGACTTCGGTGGTCCAGTTCGGGTAGTTGCCATAAACGTCAACGATGTCAGCAATCAGCTGCATGCCATCAGACGAAATGTCATCCAGACGGCCAACGAACGGCGAAACATAAGTTGCACCGGCTTTGGCAGCAAGGATGGCCTGACCAACCGAGAAGCAAAGTGTAACGTTGGTCTGAATACCTTCGTCGGTGAAGGTGCGGCAAGCTTTAAGGCCGTCCGCGGTAAGTGGCAGCTTAACGACGACATTGTCGGCGATTTTTGCCAGTTTACGGCCTTCGGCGACCATGGTGTCGTAATCGGTCGCAGCAACTTCTGCGCTGACCGGTCCGTCGACGACGTCACAAATTTCCTTGATCAGTTCGAGAAACGGTCGGCCAGACTTTGCTACCAGCGACGGATTGGTGGTGACACCGTCTACGAGGCCGGACATGGCCAGTTCGCGGATTGCTTCGATGTCAGCGGTATCGATGAAAAACTTCATTGGATTTCCTATTCGGACCTTTTGAAGATCGTCGTTTGAAGATCATTGTTCGATGATGCGGTTAGCTGCTAGGGTCCGGCTCCATCCAATGGACGGTTCCTGATCCAAGCTGTGGGACCGTTTTCTAATATGCCGTGGGTCGTCGAAGATGTTTGTTCGACCGGCCCAACAGGCATTCCGACGGGGTTTATAATATATGAGCGCGGCAAAGGCCACATCTGGAAATCTGTTTGCTGATGATCCGGCCTTTCAGGTAACTGCACAGACCATTTCTGTGCTGCCGCCACTGCCGCTGGCTGGGCCGTATGACTATCTTGTGCCCGAAGGTATGTCTGTTGCACCCGGTGACTTTGTCGAAATCCCGTTAGGGCGGCAAACCCAGCGTGGCGTTGTCTGGGGCGATGCCAAGGGCGATGTCGAGTCGTCCAAGCTGCGCGAGATTTATGGTGTTCTGCCCGCCGAACCGATGCCCGCAGTGACCCGCAAATTCATTGATTGGGTTTCGGCCTATACCATGGCGCCGCAAGGGGCAGTTTTGCGCATGGCAATGAGCGTCCCGGATGCCCTGGAACAGCCAAAACCCATTTTTCGATTTACGCTCAACCGTGATTTTGATGCATCAAGTTTGCGTATGACCCCGCCGCGCAAACGCGTCATGGCGTTTCTGGCCGATCACCCGTCGATGGAACAAGGCGATATCCTGCGTGAAACCGGTGCCGGGGCCAGTGTGGTCAAGGGGCTGGTTGAAGCCGGTGCCGTGCAACGTTTGATGGTGGCACCCCCGTCACCGTTTGAATTGCCGGATCTTGATATTGCCCGGCCTGATTTGTCCGATGAACAAACCGAAGCTGCCGACGCGCTGTGTCAACGTGTCGAGGAAGATGGTTTTTCCTGCACGCTTCTGGATGGCATCACCGGATCGGGTAAAACCGAAGTATATTTTGAACCGGTCCGCGCGGCCTTGGCGCAAGGCAAACAAGTGGTGGTTTTGCTGCCTGAAATTGCGTTATCCGCGCAATGGTTGCAGCGGTTTCGCGATCGATTTGGCGTAAATCCGGCACTTTGGCATTCCGAAGTGGGGCAGGCGCGACGGCGTGATACATGGCGCTCTGTTGCGGATGGCTCGGCCCATCTTGTTGTCGGTGCGCGATCAGCCCTGTTTTTGCCGTTCCAGAATCTTGGCCTGATCGTGGTCGATGAAGAACATGAACACGCCTTCAAGCAAGAAGACGGTGTGATTTACCATGCGCGTGATATGGCGGTAACGCGCGCGCATCTGGGCAATATTCCGGTGGTTCTGGCATCGGCAACCCCGTCGCTTGAAACCATGGCCAATGTCGAAGCCGGTCGATATCACCGGGTTGAACTTGGTAATCGCCATGGGGCTGCGGTTCTGCCCAGTGTCGAGATCATTGATATTCGCAAGGACAAACCAGAACGGAATCGCTGGATTACGCCAACGCTCAAAAAGCGGTTGATTGAAACATTTGCCAATGGCGAACAGGCGATGCTGTTTTTGAACCGCCGTGGCTATGCGCCGCTGACCCTGTGTCGGGCCTGTGGGCATCGGTTCCAGTGCCCGAACTGCACGGCATGGCTGGTCGAGCATCGCGCATGGGGGAAACTGCAATGCCACCATTGCGGATATCAGGCAAAAGCCCCTGATACCTGCCCGGCCTGTGGGGCAGAGGGCAAGTTAGCCCCCTGTGGTCCGGGGGTGGAACGATTGTTTGAAGAGGCGGTCGAAACATTCCCCAATATCCGGATCGAGGTCGCGACATCTGACAACATTATGGGGCCCAAAGCCGCGACAGAGCTGGTTAAACGGGTTCACAATCAGGAAGTGGACCTTTTGATTGGAACGCAGATTCTTGCCAAGGGCTATCACTTTCCGATGCTGACCCTTGTCGGGGTTGTCGATGCCGATCTTGGATTGGCGGGCGGGGATTTGCGGGCCGCGGAACGAAGCTATCAGCTTCTGACACAGGTTGCAGGGCGTGCCGGGCGTGGAGACCGACCGGGGACTGTGATGTTGCAAACGGCTGATCCGGCCAACCGCGTGATCATGGCAATTGCCGCAGGGGATCGTAATGCCTTTAACGAGGTTGAGCTATCCCAGCGCATGACACATGGCATGCCGCCGCATGGTCGGTTGGCCGCCCTGATCATTAGTGGCAAAAAAGAAAATGAAGTTGATGAAGCCGCATGGCGGATTGGTCGCGCGGCCCCGCGTGGCGATGGATTGATGGTTTTGGGGCCTGCCCCCGCACCATTATCACTACTGCGTGGGCGGTATCGCCGCCGTTTCCTGATCCGGGCGGATAAATCGGTCAAGATGCAGGCCTTGATTCACGAATGGCTGTCGAAGGTCAAAACACCGGGCAGTGTCCGCGTGCAGGTCGATATTGATCCCTACAGCTTTATGTAATCTGCAGATGCTTCAGTGTGTGGTCTATTGCGCATATTGAGACTCCCACCAATCAACACCGTCCGGGCCAAGATACCGTTCAAAAATCGCAAGCAACCGGCCGTCTTTTCGCATGTCGCGGATGATGCGGTCGTAACGTGCGATAAAGCGTTCCTTGCCCGGATAATCGGATGCCTTGGAAAACGGGTTGTAATATGCCGCCCTGCGCAAAGGTGGATACAGGAATGCGATCTTTTGCCGCAGGCCCGACTGGATGGTTTCAAATGCCGTGCTTAGGTAATTGACCGGGACGATGTCAAAGCGTTCTTCAAGAAGCATCGGGATTAAAAGGTCATTACGGGCGACGGCTTCGATATCCAGCCCGGAATCCCAAAATGCTTTTGTATAGGAATAGCCCGCTGCGGCCCCGATCCGAAATCCTTCCAGATCACCAAGTTCGCTAAAACGGATGCGATTGGCGTCTTCGGCGCGGACGGCAAACCGCCAATCAAGAAGCAAATGTGCTTCGTTTGGATATAGCAGATACTTGCTGCGCTCATCATTAAGCGAAAGTGTCAGTGTGATGTCGGAAAAGCCGTTTTCGGCATTGTGCAAAAGCCTGCGGCCGCTATCGACAAAATGAAATGTGAAATCGGTGATGCCCATTTCATCGAGAACTTCGGTCATGATATCGATATCAATGCCGCGCGGGATATCCTGTGAAAGCCATTTTAGCGGCGGTTCGGAAAGTCCTTCGATAACCAGCGTTCGGGCAAGGATCGTTTGCGATGATACGATAAGAACGCACAATGTGGCGCAGGCACAGGTCATAAGGCGAAAGAAGTTCCACCCGTTTGCTGTGATTGCGCTTAAACTCATCCCTGCTGTCCTTAAACTTTAGGCGGCGGTGTCGTTTGCTATCCTAGGGTCAGGACCCATTAGTTTGATTGTAATGGCAGTCATTATATTTGCGAAATACAAGGAAAAGCCCGCAGGGCGGGTTGGTATCCCGCACAAGGGATTTGACGTGGGAGTTCGCAAATATAACGACTGTCCTTCGGATCAATCGGATTTGCACGGGCTACTTTGTCGCAAAACATTGAAAGATAAATATCTTCCTGCTGTTTCGCTTCGCCTATCCGCACAAATCTGATTGACCATTTCAAACAAACTAATGGGTCCTGACCCTAACTCTATATAAGGATTAAAATTGGAAAAGAGTTGCGAAATTAATAATTCTGAACCGGAAACGCAGCGCACGATGTGTGATTGGGCGGAAAAGACGTTTGGTCCGGTGCAGGATCCCAAGGCGCTTTTGACACGTGCCATGCTTGAAATGGATGAGCTTGGCGAAGCCATTGATGCGCATGATGTTACAGAGATCGGCAAAGAAGCTGCTGACGTCATGATCTTGCTGTATCGGTTGGTTGATCAGTTCGGTCTGGAGCTGGATAAAGAAGTCCGTGCGAAAATGGCCATCAACCGGTCGCGCAACTGGTCCTCAAAAGGCGATGGCACCGGATCGCATATTTGATCAGGTCGATAATCCATACATCTGTTTTCGGAAAGACATGATGAGTTACACCCTTTTTTATGCGCCGGGTGCTGCGAGCATGGCCGTGCACTGGATGCTGATCGAACTAGACGTTCCGTTTAAGACGGTGCTGGTCGATATTGATAACAACCAACAGCGCAATCAGGACTATTTACGTTTGAACCCGTCCGGACGGGTGCCGACCCTTGTGGTCGATGATGTGCCATATGGCGAATCCGTTGCCTTGATGATGATGCTGGCCGATCGTCACCCCGGATCAAACCTGTTGCCAGAACCCAATACAGCGCAGCGGGCCGAATGGCTGCAATTGACACTTTATATTGCCAATACTCTGATGCCTGCGATGCGCGATTGGCTTTATGCCGCCAAGGATGGCGACCCAGGTGGGGCCGCTGCGGTAAAGGCACTTGCAGAAAAGCGCATCAGTGCGACCTGGGATGATTTCGAAAAACGACTTCGCGGTGGCCAGCCATATCTGATGGGTACTACATTTGGCACCGTTGATATGCTGGCCATCATGTTGATGCGCTGGTCGCGCCATATGACATGTGCCGCGACGGCCCGGCCAGTGCTGCGCAAATATATCGATCACGTGTGCGAAAGACCGTCCTATCGCGATCTGAATGAACGCGAAGGTCTTTCGGGATGGCCAGATTGATGCAAGGGATGGTTTGGATCGGTAAAATTGGCAGTTTGCCTGCAAAAATGTGAAGTCGATTACACTTTTTGACGGCAATGTTAATTCTTGATCGCGGTGGGCGCAGGGCTGGCAGATCAGAATGTCTGGAGAATCGCACCTTAAACGCGATTTGGTCGCGGCAAGAATCCGCGTCTTGCGCGAAACAGCTTATTATTAAATAGTTGTAGAACCCCGCGAAAAACAGGTGAATTGGTGCAGTTTAAGCCCTTCTTTGCCACAGAATGAAAAAGAGCGTCCAAATGCGCTTGCGCGGGGGTTGCCCATGCTCAGGACATGTGATACCAAACGCTCGCTTCCCGGAAGGAGACCCTTTCGGGAGATCATTTTTTTATACGTATCCGAGTCGTTCTCATAACCAGAATTGAGGGCTTTCACCGGTGTCCCAAAATACTGCCGCGACCGGGCTCCAAGGGCGCTATGCCACAGCACTATTTGACTTGGCCAAATCGGCTAAGCAGCTTGATGCTGTCAAAAGTGATCTTGTCTTGCTCGACCAGGCCATTGCAACCAGCGATGACCTCCGGAATGTACTCCGCAGTCCCGTGATTTCCCGGGATGTGCAGGCCAATGCGATGGCTGCTCTTCTGGATAAACTTGGTATTTCCGAGTTGACCAAGAAGACAGTTGGGCTTCTGTGTCAGAAGCGTCGTTTGTTTGTCCTGCCGGGTGTTATTAGTTCCTACCTTTCCATGCTCTCAGCTCATAATGGCGAAGTGACCGCTCAGGTGACCTCGGCAGCCGAGCTGAAGAAAGAGCAAATCGAAGCCGTTACCGACGCTCTTAAAGACGTTGTCGGCGCCACTGTAAAAGTGGACCTTAAAATTGATCCGGCGGTTCTTGGCGGCCTTGTCGTCCAAGTCGGCTCCCGGGTTTTTGATGCCTCGCTTCGTACTAAGTTGCAGAAGCTCGAGCTCGCTATGAAAGGGGTTGCGTGATGGAAATCCGCGCTGCGGAAATCTCCGCTATTCTCAAGGATCAGATCGCTAATTTTGGCGCTGAAGCCGAAGTTGCCGAAGTTGGACAAGTTTTGTCCGTCGGTGACGGTATTGCCCGTGTTTATGGTCTGGACAATGTTCAGGCTGGTGAACTCGTTGACTTCCCGGGTGGCATTAAGGGCATGGCCCTTAACCTCGAAGAAGACAACGTTGGTGTCGTGATCTTCGGTTCTGACCGTTCGATCAAAGAAGGTGACCAGGTTAAACGTACTGGCGCCATCGTTGACGTTCCGGTTGGTAAAGAACTTCTCGGCCGCGTCGTTGACGCACTGGGTAATCCGATCGACGGTAAAGGTGATCTTGGTACCAAAGAACGTCGCCTTGCCGACGTCAAAGCACCGGGCATCATTCCGCGTAAATCGGTTCACGAACCAGTTCAGACCGGTATCAAGTCAATTGACTCCCTGATCCCGATCGGCCGTGGCCAGCGTGAGCTGATCATTGGTGACCGTCAGACCGGTAAAACCGCAATCATCATCGACACCATTCTGAACCAGAAGCCGGTGAACGATGCTGCGAAAACCGACAGCGACAAGATGTTCTGCATCTATGTTGCAGTTGGTCAGAAACGTTCGACCGTTGCACAGGTTGTTAAGGTTCTCGAAGAACGTGGCGCGATGGAAAACACCATCGTCGTTGCCGCAACCGCTTCCGATCCGGCACCGATGCAGTTCCTTGCACCGTTTGTTGCTTGCGCAATGGGCGAGTATTTCCGTGATAACGGCATGCACGCAACGATCTTCTACGATGATCTGTCCAAACAGGCAGTTGCATATCGTCAGATGTCCCTTCTGCTTCGCCGTCCTCCAGGGCGTGAAGCATTCCCGGGTGACGTTTTCTATCTGCACTCGCGTTTGCTCGAACGTGCTGCGAAAATGAATGACGAAAACGGCGCTGGCTCGCTGACCGCACTTCCGGTTATTGAAACCCAGGGTAACGACGTTTCCGCGTTTATTCCGACCAACGTGATTTCGATCACCGACGGTCAGATCTTCCTTGAAACCGACCTGTTCTACAAAGGCGTACGCCCGGCTGTGAACGTTGGTCTGTCGGTTTCGCGTGTTGGTTCGTCCGCACAGATCAAAGCGATGAAGCAGGTTGCCGGCTCGATCAAGCTGGAACTCGCTCAGTATCGTGAGATGGAAGCATTCGCACAGTTCGCATCGGATCTTGATCCAGCAACCCAGAAACTTCTGGCCCGTGGCGCACGACTGACCGAGCTGCTCAAACAGCCGCAGTATTCGCCGCTTAAAGTCGAAGAGCAGGTCGTTGTGATCTATGCAGGTGTTAAAGGTTACCTCGACGGTGTTGCGGTAAACAAGGTTCGCGCTTTCGAAGACCAGTTCCTGTCGGACATTCGTTCCGCCGGTGCTGACATCCTCGATGCGATCCGCACCGAGAAGGTTCTGTCTAACGACAGCGAAACGAAGCTTAAAGCGTTCCTCGACAAGTTCGCGAAAACCTTCGCGTAAGACTGAAACTTAGGCGAAGGAGGAAACGCAATGGCTAGTTTGAAGGATCTGCGCTCGCGCATTGCCAGCGTCAAGTCGACGAAGAAAATCACTTCGGCGATGAAAATGGTGGCAGCCTCCAAGCTCCGTCGTGCACAAGATGCAGCGGAAGCAGCGCGTCCCTATGCTGAGCGCATGGGGACGATGCTGGGCCGTCTTGCAGGTGCCGTCGGTAGCAATGAAGGTGCTCCAAAGCTTCTGGCCGGTACGGGTAAAGAGGACGTGCATCTGCTCGTCGTCTTCACCGCCGACCGTGGCCTTTGCGGTGGTTTCAACGCATCGATCGTGAAAGCGACCCGTCTTAAAGCCAAGGCCCTTCGGGCTGAAGGCAAGACGGTGAAGCTGATCTGTGTTGGCCGCAAAGGGGCAGATGCGCTCAAGCGTGAATTTGGTGACAGTATTGTCGCCCGGTATACCGGCATCGAAGGCAAGAAAGGGATTAACTTCTCCTCTGCCAGCGAAGTAGCCGATAAAGTTCTGGCGCTGTATGGCGAAGGCGAATTTGACGTTTGCACGGTCTTCTATAACAAGTTCGTGTCCGCAATTTCGCAAGTCCCGACAGGACAGCAGTTGATCCCATTCGTGGGTGAAGATGTTGACGTGCAGGAAGAAGCAACTGGTTCTTCTGCGGTTTACGAATATGAACCGTCTGAAGAAGCAATTCTTGCTGATTTGCTGCCACGGAATGTTGGCGTCCAGATTTTCGGTGCAATGCTTGAAAGCAGTGCGTCCGAACACGGTGCGCGTATGTCCGCTATGGATAACGCAACCCGCAATGCCGGCGACATGATCGACCGACTGAGCATTCAATATAACCGCTCACGTCAGGCTCAGATCACCAATGAACTGATTGAAATCATTTCCGGCGCCGAGGCTTTGTAAGCGGGTCGCAGGAAGATAACGGATAGTTTTGTCCGAGCAGGAGACAACACTTATGGCTGATATAAAGTCGGGGAAAATTTCCCAGGTAATGGGCGCCGTCGTCGACGTTAAGTTCGACGGAGAGTTGCCGCCCATTTTGAACGCACTGACCGTTGACAACAACGGCCAGCGTCTGGTTCTTGAAGTTGCACAGCATCTTGGTGAGAATGCCGTCCGTACCATCGCGATGGACACCACCGAAGGCTTGCAGCGTGGCCAGCAGGTCCTTGATACGGGCGATGCAATCATGGTTCCGGTTGGTCCGGAAACCCTTGGTCGTATCCTCAATGTCATCGGCGAGCCGGTTGATGAACGTGGTCCGGTCAATTCGAAAATGAAATTGCCGATCCACCGTGAAGCACCGTCTTTCACCGATCAGGCAACTGATACCGAAATCCTGGTTACCGGCATTAAGGTCATCGACCTTATCGCACCGTACACCAAGGGTGGTAAAATTGGTCTGTTCGGTGGTGCAGGTGTGGGTAAAACCGTTCTCATCATGGAACTGATCAACAACGTGGCAAAAGGCCACGGTGGTTATTCTGTTTTCGCAGGTGTTGGTGAACGTACCCGTGAAGGTAACGACCTCTATCACGAGATGATGGACTCGGGCGTTATCAATCCGGAAGGCGGTTCCAAAGCTGCACTGGTTTATGGCCAGATGAACGAACCCCCGGGAGCACGTGCACGTGTTGCTCTGACCGGTCTTACGCTTGCGGAATATTTCCGTGATGAAGAAGGCCAGGACGTTCTGTTCTTCGTCGATAACATCTTCCGCTTTACCCAGGCTGGTTCGGAAGTGTCCGCACTTCTCGGTCGTATCCCGTCTGCTGTGGGTTATCAGCCGACGCTGGCAACCGACATGGGCGCGCTGCAGGAACGTATTACCTCGACCAAAAAAGGTTCTATTACCTCGGTTCAGGCAATTTACGTCCCGGCCGATGACTTGACCGATCCGGCACCGGCAACCTCGTTTGCTCACCTTGATGCAACCACCACGCTGAACCGTCAGATTGCCGAGCTCGGCATCTATCCGGCAGTTGACCCGCTCGATTCCACCTCGCGTGCACTCGATCCGGGCGTGATTGGCAAGGAACACTACGAGACCGCTCGTGAAGTTCAGCGTATTCTGCAGACCTACAAAGGTCTTCAGGACATCATCGCCATTCTCGGCATGGACGAGCTTTCGGAAGAAGACAAACTGGTTGTGGCACGTGCCCGTAAGATCCAGCGTTTCCTTTCGCAGCCGTTCCACGTTGCAGAAGTCTTCACCGGTACTCCGGGCGTGTTTGTTCAGCTCGAAGACACCATCAAGGCTTTCTCAGCGATCTGCGCTGGTGAATACGACCACATGCCAGAACAGGCATTCTACATGGTCGGTACCATCGAAGAAGCCATCGAAAAAGCCAAGAAGATGGCCGAAGCTGCTTAAGGCAGTTTCGGTCCCCCTCCGGCTAAGGAGCGAGGATTGTCATGACTGATACGACTGTACTGGAACTTGTTTCGCCGTCTGCCCTGCTCAAATCCGAGCCGGTCGAGATGGTCGTTGTTCCGGGCACGGACGGGAATTTCGGTGTGCTGCCAAAGCATGCACCGATGATCTCGACCATTCGTCCGGGTGTCATCGACATCTATGCAGGTGGTAAGGTTTCCGAACGTATCTTCGTTGCTGGCGGTGTTGCAGAGGTTAATCCCGAGCGTTGCACCATTCTGGCAGAAGAAGCGGTTCCGGTTGCCGACTTGAAAGCTGACGAAGCGCAGGCACGTCTTGAGGCGGCACAAGCCGATCTTAAGGCTGCCAGCACTGCACACGATAAAGCCAATGCCGAGCGTTCGCTTGACATTGCCCGTGCACAGATTGCTGCCCTGTCGAACTAATCGTTGGTTCATGAATATCGAAAAGGCCGCTCTTTTAGGGCGGCCTTTTTGTTGCGCTGTTTCGTTTCTGGAAATACTGGTTCAATCAGGTAACAGCGTGCCGCAAAGACTTACCCGCGCCAGCCGGGTTGGGAGCGCAAAGCCGATGCTTGCAATATCCAGCCCCCACCAAACCCAATCGCGCCAATCCCGATCATGGTGATGACGGCAATCGGTCCAATAACCTCTATAATCTGCGCGAAAGTAATCGCACCGACGGCCTGACCGGCGACAATGGCAATTGCGCTCCCGGTACATAGTCCAACAATCCCACTTGCCCCTAATATCATGCCGGTTTCAAGCGCACCGGTTTTGACGATCTGGTTTGGGCGAATGCCCAAGGCGCGCAACATGGCAAGATCGTTGGCCTGACTTTGGCGAAGGGCGATCAGGCCGCTAAGGATCACAAATATCGCCCCAACGGTTGCCAGGACGGTCAAGCCGACAAGTCCGCGCAAGGCAGCGTTAAACAGGTCTGTAAGCGTCGCCACTGCATCGGGTATGCGGATGGAGGGAATGTCGGGAAAGGCCGCCTGAAGGGTGCTTGCGACGGCCGCAAGGCTGTTTCTGTTCTGATCCAGCAGGCTAAGCGTAATGATCACGCCATGATCAAAGGCGGGCGCCATCGGTGAAAAGACCAGCGGGAAATCAAGGCCAAGCCGGGTCCAGTCTATCTTGCGGAGGTTAGCTATTTTGACGTTATATCCTTCGCCCCTGATATTTACCGTCAATTGATCATTTATCCCAACGCCAAGGGCCTTCGCCACATCGGTATCAAGGGACGCCAATTGTGCATTAAGGCTGTTTTCCTGCCACCACTGCCCCGCGACCACCGGATTGTTCTGCATATCGGCATTGGGCACATCGGCCCATGAAATCCCGCGATCTCCGCGCACAAACCAATGATAGCGGCGCGGTACATCGGCAAGTTTGATTGGCTGGCCGTTTATATGGGTGACACGGCCATGAAGGAACGGCATCTGGGTCACTGATTTTACCGCTGGTATCGCGCTGGCTTGCGCGCGAAAAGCGGCCGCCTGATCTGTTGGCAGATCGAAAAAGACAAGATCGGGTGTTTGTGCTGGCAGGACGGATTTTAAATGATGCCCGGCAAGGGCGCCAAACAGGATCACGGCAAACAGGCACGTTATCGCCAAGCCAAATGATGCTGCCATGGTGACGGTCGGAGCATTGGGACGGGCAATGTTGCGCAATGCCAGCCTGACGGACGGTAGTGCTATTTTCTGACTGGCAAGCTTCCCGGCCCCCCAGCGCATCAAACCGCCAAACCCAACAAAGACGACAAGGCACAGGATCAGGATACTGATCAGAACGGCGGAAAACCAGCCAAGATCAATCAGCTGGCAGGCAAGAGCGAACAAGAAAATGCCGAGCCCATAAGACAGCAGCCGGTGCGGCGATAGCAGCGATCGGATACGGTTGGCAGGCAGGCTGCTGCTTGTTACCTGACGCGCAGATTGATGGCGAAACAGTCTTGCAGGTGTGGTTTGGCAGGCTGATCGTATCGGGTTGATGGCGACAAGTGCGACGAAGCCGATAATAAAACCAAGGATCAGATGTCCATCTTGATAGCTTTGGGTGAGGTCAAATCCGAACTGGGTGCTCATCACCGGAAGAAGCAGCTGATTGATCAAAGTAGTGATCAATGCGCTAACCGCAATTGATGCCACGGTGATCAGCGTGATGTGCCAAATAATTGCTGCTCCCAATTCCCTTGGGCGGACCCCGGTGCTCCGCATCAGGGCAAAGCGTTTCTGACGGCTGAGAAGATCGACATGCAGGGCATTATGGATGGCCGTCATGGCAATGGCAAAGACGGCAATGCCAATCAGGCTGACAAAGGCGGATGCAAAATCACCGATGCGTTCAATCCCCGGAATGCCATCGGTCGCATTAACAATCCGCCAGCCACTATCGGGAAACCGATCTTCGATCTGGGCGATGGCATTGCGGTTCTGCGTTGGGCTACTGCCCGGAATTTTCAGCCGGGCATACCAGTATATCTGTTTTCCCGGCGCAAGAAGGTTGCTGTTGCGATAGGCTTCTAGCGACACAAGGACCCGTGGCCCGAGTGAGAACAGCCTGAATTTGCGTTCTGGCTCAGATGCAATGATGCCCCGAATTTGAAAATTCTGACGGCCAAGCCGGATCATATCCCCAATCGACAGTCCCGTTTCATCAACGAATTCCGGGCCAACAACCGCGCCCGCGATCCCGTTTTGCGTCGAAAGTGCATCTGTGATGGGTATGTCAGATGACAAAGATATCGCGCCATAAAGCGGATATGTCCGGTCAATCGCCTTTAATTCCGAAAGAACGGGTGGTTTATCGTTGTCGTGCCGGACCATGACCCGTTGTTCGGCACTCAGGCTGAGGGTGCCGAGTGTCTTTAGGAACGTAATTTCATCAGATGATGGTGCGCGGTGAAACAGACGTAGGGAAATGTCGCCGCCGATTGTCTGTTGGGCCGATTGGCGCATGGCATCGCGCACGGAATGGGTCAGGCTGACGGTCAGGATAAGGACCGTGATGGCGAACACAAGGGTCGCAAACATCGCCCATACCCCAATGTCGGGTTTGCGCAACTCACGAAGCGCAAATCCAAGACTGGCGATATGCAGTCGATATCTGGAATATCGTAAGGGCAGGCGGGACACGGCAGTCTCGCTGGCAGGTGGGTTACGGCGTCGGGGTTAACGCCAACCCCAGCCAGAAAGATTCGATCATTTTCATCAGTTCAATGAATTCTGTCACATCGACGGGTTTACGCAAATAACAGTTTGCACCCGCCGCATAGCAAAGATCAACATCATGTTCCGCACCCGACGTGGTCAGAACAATAACCGGGATGGAAGAAGAATTGGGATCATTGCGGATATCGCGCAGCATTTCCCGGCCATCTTTGCGCGGCATATTCAAATCCAGAAGGATAAGACGTGGACGCGGGGCATTGCGAAACGGGCCATCTTGTTGAAGAAACTGCAAAGCGGTCATTGCATCTTTAACGTGATGAAGTTCTACCGGTTTTTTGAACTCCCGAAGCGCCTCACGTACAAGACGTGCATCGCCGGGATTGTCTTCAATCAACAATAGATTATTTATCGCACCATTTGCCTGAGCGGACATTGTACCCATTATCCTTCCGGGTGGGGTTTTCCCATCCCGGTTCACTGCGAACCGCATTAACTAGATCACTGAACCCAAAGAGAAAAATGGCCCCCCAGCCATAAAAGGTATCTCAATAGGTTAGGATGATCACTTCGATTTAGCTATCCTTAAGTCTGGTTCTCATACTTTAGCACGAAAATCAATTCAATAAGGCTTTGAAAAAGGGGAAGGCATTATCCTTACGTATGAAAGATGGTGCGTGAGAAGTGTGAGAAAAAGGGGGGCTGACATAAAATTTGCGCCTTCATCGCAACCCGATGAGAAGGTCCCGTCTCCTAGTTGGTGACGATCCCGATCTCTTTGGCAAGGGCGTCAAAACGGTTCACCAGATCAGGTTGACCGGCAAAGACATCGCCAGCCTTTTGATAGGCTGTACGGGCCTCTGCGGGTTTGCCAAGAACCATATAGGCCTGCATCAAACGGGCCCAGCCATCCGGGTTGTCCGGTTCAGTTTCAAGACGCTCCGCCAAGCCACTAACCATCGAAAGAATCATTTCCTGACGTTCTTCTGGCGTCATTTGCTGGGCTGCGCGAACATCGTCTTCGCTTGGCCCTGCCATCGGTGCGGGGGCCTCTGCGACGTTAAGACGGTTTTCAATGTCGATCCCTTGTGCAAGGGCGGCATCCTTGATCCGGGCAACCACCATTGGAAGCCACCCGGCATCCGCCGGGGCACCATTGGCAAGTGCGATCCAGCGATCAACAGCCGCCGGAACATTACCGTCCTGTGCATCGGCCAGACCGATATAGTACTGAATGCGCGGATCGGTACTGTCGGTGGTTGCGGCTTCGTTCAGGACACCAAGGGTGATGGGGTTGATTTGGCCGTTATTGCTGCGAATCAGGCTTTCGGCATACATCGCCAGATAATCACCATCCCGGCCAGACAGTTTGACGGCTTCAAGAAACGCCGTTTGTGCCTCAACAGGACGCCCCAGCGCCATCAGGCTTGCGCCAAGAAGCTCCCACCCTTGAAGGTTGGCAGGGTCTTCAATCAGTTTTTGGGAAAGATCACTCACCGCGCGGTTCAGGACAATGGCCCGGTCTTCATCAATGGATTCGGCCTGCCGAATGGCATTTATTTCATCAACCCGGCTGGCAATCGGCCGATCGGGCATGTCGGGATTACCAAGATCAAGGTAAAGCCCAAAGCCCCCCAGAAGGAACAATGCAATCGACCCCACGGCGATGAAGCTTGGTGCAGCGGGGCTTAACGTCCCGTTTGGTGCTTCGGTCTGATCCTTGATCCGCTGATCCGCGGCAAGGATGCGGCGTTGCACTTCAATGCGGGCGGCGGTTGCCTGTTCGGCATTCAAGACGCCACGATCAATGTCGCGGTCAATTTCCGAAAGTTGATCACGATAAACAGCCAGATCGCGTTCAATTTCGCTATCGGGTACGTCATTGGAAGATGACGTGGCCTTTTGGCGCTGTTGGACAACAGGCCAAAGAATAAACCCCGCTACCAGAAGCGTTATCGCGCCAAGAACAATCCAGATGGTCATGAAGGTTTTCTGCCCTAATGCTTATTCTGCAGGAACCGCCTTGGCGGCGGATTTTTGGGAACGGGTCGGCGCACCAATGCGATAGCGCCGATCAGATAATGACATCAAACCGCCAAACACCATGACAAGACCACCGGCCCACATCCACGGGATCATCGGTTTGACGTAAAACCGTGTAATCCACTTGCCGGTTTCATCCTGATCCCCGATCACGGCATAGATATCGCCGGTGAAGCTTGAATGAATGCCGGCCTCGGTCGTTGGCATGCCTTCAACCGTGTAAACGCGCTTTTCGGGTGTCAGAACAAGGGTGCGTGCGCCCGGTGTGGTGATGGTGACTTCTGCTTCACGGGCGACAAAGTTCGGCCCCTGATATTCGCGGATGCCAGATAGAGTAAAGGTGTGGTCCGCGATTTGCGCACTTTCACCAACCGACAGCGACTGAACGGCTTCTTCTGTCCATGCTTGCGATCCGGTAATCCCGGCAACGACAATCGCGACCCCGGCATGGGCCAACATGGTGCCATGTGCGGATCGTGGTAGATTGCGCATCCGGCGCAGGCTGACATCAAAGGGTTCACGAAACAGCTTGATACGCCCGGCCCATTCAAGAATGGAGCCGACAAACAGCCAGGTTGCCAAACCCAACCCAAACAGGGCAAAGGCGGGACCACCCGATAGCCATAAAGCGATCAGGACAATCACAACGGTTGCGGCCAATGCGATCTTGAGCTTGTTAAACACGCCAAGAAGGTCGGCGCGTTTCCACGGCATCATCGGGCCAAAGGCCATGGCAATGATCACCGGCGTCATAATCGGGACAAAGGTCGCGTTAAAGAACGGTGCGCCGACGGAAATCTTTTCGCCGGTCAGGGTTTCAAGCAGCAATGGATACAGCGTGCCAAGCAACACCATGGCCGCCGCAATCGACAGCAGCACATTGTTAAACACCAATGCGCCTTCGCGTGAGATCGGCTGAAACAGGCCGCCGCCCTTTAAGGTCGGTGCGCGCCAGGCATACAGGGTCAATGATCCACCGACTGCGATACACAGAAGGATCAGGATAAACACCCCGCGTGTCGGATCAGTTGCAAAGGCATGAACCGATGTCAAAGCACCCGAACGGACAAGGAAGGTGCCTAAAAGGGAAAATGAAAAAGCCATGATGGCTAAAAAGATGGTCCAGCTTTTAAGGGCATCGCGTTTTTCCACCACAATGGCGGAATGAAGCAATGCTGTCCCGGCAAGCCATGGCATGAAGGATGCATTTTCCACCGGATCCCAGAACCACCAGCCGCCCCAGCCGAGCTCGTAATACGCCCACCATGATCCAAGCCCGATACCCGCGGTCAGAAATACCCACGCCGCCAAAGTCCATGGACGTACCCAACGGGCCCATGCCGCATCAACCCGCCCTTCAATCAGGGCGGCTACCGCAAAGGCAAAGGCAACGGAAAACCCGACATAGCCGAGATACAGGAACGGCGGATGAATGGCGATCCCCGGATCCTGCAACAACGGGTTCATGCCTTCGCCGTCAAGTGGCGGGTTCATAATGCGGCCAAACGGGTTGGAGGTCAGAACAATAAACAGGATAAACCCAAACCCGATCAGGCCCATCACACCCAAAACACGCGCAAGCAGGCTGGGCGGAAGGTTACGACCAAAGGCAGCAACCGCCCCGCCAAACAGTGTGAGGATCATCACCCAAAGCAACATCGACCCTTCATGATTGGCCCACACACCGGTGATTTTATAGATCATCGGTTTGGATGTGTGGCTGTTTGCCATGACGTTTACGACCGAGAAATCGGACGTGATATAGGCATAGGTCAGCGCAAGGAAGCTGGTCGCGACCAAGGCAAAGCATGTTATCGCCAAACGCGGTGCAATCATCAAAAGCACCGGATCCCGGCGGGATGCCGCCAAAAACGGGATGGTCGATTGCGCGATAGCTACCACAAGCGATAGTATCAACGCGTAATGTCCGATCTCTACAATCATGAGTAGGCCTATGGTTTTCTTTTATGTGCCTGACTGGGAGATATAATCCCTTAAAAGCGGCTTGGAAACCTTGCGGAATATCAAATATGCGCTATTTGCTGCACAACAATGGGCAGAAATATGGCAATAGACATTACATGTTATTTCCAAACAGGCTATAAAACCGTTGTCAGACAGCGGATTGCTAGGCCAGAGGTCAACAACGTATGAGTCAATGTCCTGTCATTGACATAGCACAGAAAGAAATATGGGCGCGTCGTGCAACGACGGCCTCTATTGTCATTGCTGCTATTCTGATTGCCATCAAAGCGGTTGGTTGGTTCCTTACCGATTCTGTCAGTTTGCTGTCTTCTATGGTTGATAGCATGCTTGATGTCGGCACCGCGGTTGTCAATTTTATGGCGGTGCGATCCGCCTGGCGACCGGCGGACCACGATCACCGGTTTGGCCATGGCAAGGCAGAACCGCTTGCCGGTCTGTTCCAATGTGCCTTCATGATCGGGGCTGCTGTCTTTGTTGTCGCCGAGGCGTCATCACGGGTGTTTGAACCTCAACCGCTTCGGTTTGCGACCGAAGGCATCTGGATGATGGCGGTTTCGATGGTCATGACATTCGGCTTGGTTCTTTTGCAACGCAAAGCCGCCCGTGTGTCCGGGTCGGTCGCGGTTGAAGCCGACTCTTTGCAATATACCAGCGACATTCTGGCCAATGCAGCCGTGATCCTTGCCCTTGTTTTGGGCATGTCGGGCTTCCTGTGGGCGGATCCGGTAATTGGTGTTCTTGTTGCAGGCTTCCTGGTGTTTTCCGCGATCAAGGTTGGCAAACATTCGATCAAAGTTCTGATGGATGCCGAACTTCCCGATTCCGATAGCCAGCGCATCATTGAATTGACGATGAAAAATGCGTCCGTGATCGGCATTCACCGTTTGCGTACCCGTTCATCGGGTGTTCATCGCTTTGCCGAGATCGAACTGATCATGGATGGCGGGATGTTGATGCGCGACGCGCATACCATCTGCCATCACGTGATGGACAGTATCCGATCAGAATATCCCGATCTTGATATCACCATCCACCCGGAGCCCCCCGAAGACATCCATCTTGATGAATTCAGCGGCTATACCGAGGATCCTGAGTTCTGGCACACCGGCCGCGCCAAGCGCGCCGGTCAGCACGATATTCCGGTATCCAATAGCGGCGGCGAAATCGCGGCGATGGGGCGGTAATCAGCCGGTTGATCCATCTCGGATCAAGATGGCCTGATCACTTCATTCGTTGATCTTTTCGACAAAAAAGCAGGCGGGCCCTTTCGGACCCGCCTTTTTCTTCTTTGGTTTGCTCGGTCGGAACTTAAAGAACGGTGAGCATGCTGGCGACCAGTGGGTGACGGACGATGTCCTTGTCACGCAGGCGAACGCAGGCAATGTCTTCGACGGTTTCAAGACGATCTGACATTTCCGAAAGACCGGACATTTCCGGCAAAAGGTCGGTCTGGTCGGGATCGCCGGTCAGGATCATGGTCGCATTCCAGCCAAGGCGCGTTACCAGCATCTTGAGCTGCCCATAGGTGCAGTTCTGGGCCTCATCAATCACGACGAATGCGTTGTTAAGGGTCCGACCGCGCATATATCCGATTGGCGCGATTTCAATTGTGCCATCGGAAAGATAGGTCCGCAGCCGTTTGGTCCCAAGGCGATCATTCAAGGCATCATAAAGGGGGCGAAGATACGGGGCCATCTTGGCTTCGACGTCGCCGGGAAGGAAGCCGATATTTTCGCCTGCTTCAACAGCCGGGCGGGCCAGAACGATGCGACCGATATCCCCTTTATCAAGGGCCTCTACCGCCTTGGCGACAGCGATATAGGTTTTCCCTGTGCCTGCTGGTCCAAGGGCAAGGACCAGATTGAAGTTATCAATGGCCTCCATCAGAGCAGCCTGGTTTTCACTTTTTGGTCGAATGTGACGGCGGAAGCTTTGGTCGCGTTGTGTTTTCTCTTCTGAGCTTTCCAGAGGGTGCCAATCGGCGTTCTTTTCATCAAACAGGTCATGAACATTGTTGTCAGACTGCTGCGGACGACCACGACGGCGTGCTGCGCGTTTACCCATTACAATCACCTCATCAATTGTGCCAAAAAGCAAAACGCGCCGTTCCGTCATGGAAGGGCGCGCATTCAGTTTTCATATTCAGATGGAAGTGGCGGTAGGAGTTTCCGCCGGTCACAGCATGTTGCATGTGCGATCCGGGGGGCGAAAATTCTCGTTTTACGACGCTTTCTCGCGGCACTCGGGAACTCCTCCTTGCGGTCTAGTTATTGACCGTTAATTTGAATCGTACCCCTACATGCTGTGTCTGTCACTGTTTTTATGCGATGAAATTTTCGTGAATCTGGAAGATGAGTCTTTTCAGATGTTTATCCCGCATCTGCGAAACAACTTTTTCGATCAACCCTGCGGTGTGGCGGTTGATCGGGTCGGTAAGGCGGTGCTGACGATCCAGCTGATGGTCAAAAATACAATCGATGTCAAAAGGCATCCAACCAAGCCGCCATAGAAATAGGCAACGCCCGACAGGATAGTGCCGGTCAGGCGCCCGATGGCATTGGACATATAATAGAACCCGACATTCATCGCGACTTTGTCGCCCTGCGCATAGGCAAGGATCAAATAGGAATGCAGCGATGAATTGATGGCAAAGACCACGCCAAAGACCAGTAATCCGCCAAGGACGGCAAGTTCCGGGGCGACATCCTGTTGAATGGCAGCGGCAATCGCAATGGTCACCGCAATCAGGGCGATCACCCAAAACTGTGCAGTTCGGCCATCGGGTTCATGGCTTTGGGCGCGGAGCATTTTGGGTGCTATGGCCTGAACAAAGCCATATCCGATCACCCATGCCGCCATATAGGTGCCAACTTCAATATGGCTCCAGCCCAGTTCAGCCGCCAAAAACACAGGAAGCCCAACCACAAACCAGATATCGCGCGCACCAAACAAAAACAGCCGGGCAGCAGATAGAATATTGATCTTGCGATCGGATGAAAACACATCGCGGAACTTTGGTTGTGCCGCACTGCCTGGGCCAGACATGGCATCGCCAAGTGATATGGCGACCGCAATCAGGGTTATGGCAAGACCGGCAGCCATGGCAAGCACCGCACCGCTAAAACCAAGCCAGGATAAAAGCGCACCGCCCATGAAAAAACCAACCCCTTTCAGGGCGTTTTTTGATCCGGTCAAAAGGGCGACCCAGCGGAAAAGAGCACCTTTTGCCTCAGCCGGGACCAGAACCTTGATCGCCGACTTGCTCGACATTTTGGTCAGGTCCTTGGCGACACCCGATGCGGCCTGTAGCCCCATGACATAGGCAACTGAAACAGCAGGCAACCAATCGGGACTGGTTAGGGAAAGGGCGGCAAGCGATGCGATCTGAAGGCTTAATCCGCAATACAGCGTGAAGCGCAATCCGCGTGCCTGTGCCAACCAGCCGCCGACCAGATTGGTGATGATACCGGCAAATTCATACAGGACAAACAACAGGGCAATTTCAAACGCGGAATAGCCCAACGCATGAAAATGCAACAGGACCAGCATCCGCAATGCACCATCGGTCAGGGTGAAACCCCAATAGGCACTTGTGACCAGCGCATAGTTGCGGATTGCGGCTGACATGGTGTTTCCCCTAAAGACTTTGCGCGACTTTGGCGGCAAGATCAGCCATCCGGCAGACATAGCCCCACTCATTGTCATACCAAGCCAGCAATTTGACCTGACGTTTGTCGATCACCATGGTTGATCCGGCATCAATGATCGAAGACCGGCTGTCATTAAGATAATCGACGCTGACCAGCGGGCGTTCTTCGTAACCCAGAATACCGGCAAGATAGGTTTCTGATGCTTCGCGCATCAGGCGGTTGACGGTTTCAACATCAGTGTCGCGCGCGACTTCAAACACGCAATCGGTCAGCGACGCATTTAACAATGGCACCCGCACCGCAATACCGTTCAGTTTGCCCGTAAGTTCCGGGTAAATCATGGTGATTGCGGTTGCGGATCCAGTGCTGGTCGGGATCAAGGATTGCAGGCAGGACCGGGCACGGCGCAGATCACTATGGGGCAAATCAACAACGGTCTGGGTGTTGGTCACATCGTGGATGGTCGTGATGGATCCATGAACGATGCCAATTTGTTCGTGAATGACTTTGACCACCGGGGCCAGACAATTGGTCGTGCAACTTGCCGCAGTTAAAAGATTGTGTGTGGCCGGATCATAAAGATCATCATTGACGCCATAGACGATGTTAAGCGCGCCTTCTTTGACCGGTGCGGCAACGATGACTTTTTTAACACCCTGATCGAAATAAGGCGCAATTGTTTCGGGTGTTTTGAACTTGCCCGTGCATTCCAGAACAATGTCGCAGCCCATCCCGACCCAATCGGTCTCGCCGGGCGTTGCATTTTCGCTAAACGATATTTTGCGGGTTTGATCAATCACCACGTGATCGTCGATGCAGTCAACATGGTTGGTCCAGCGGCCATGAACAGAATCAAATTCCAGAAGATGGGCCGCAGTTTTAGCTCCGCCTTTGATTTCGTTGATATGCACAAACTCAAAACCGGGATGACCCCAGCCAGCCCGCAGAACCAACCGGCCCATACGACCGAAACCATTTATGCCGATGCGGATCTTTTTCGTCATGTCGCGAACCTGAAACCTTTAAGCCGATAGAGGCAGTTTTGAGGGGTGTTTTGTTTAATGTGACGTGCTTTGCGGTGGCGCAAACCAGCCGCGGGATCGATTGGCAATCGCAACCAATGACAACATGACCGGGACTTCAACCAGAACCCCGACGACAGTTGCCAATGCCGCACCCGATGAAAACCCGAACAGGCCAATTGCGGTTGCCACGGCCAGTTCAAAGAAGTTCGAAGCGCCAATCATCGCAGACGGGGCAGCAATGCGGTGTTCCACCCCAAGGAGCTTGTTTGCGACATAGGCAATGGCGGCAATGAAATAGGTCTGCAAAATGATCGGCACAGCCAAAAGGGCGATGATCATGGGTTGGGCAATGATTTGCTGTCCCTGAAAGGCAAACAGCAAAACCAGCGTGCTCAGAAGAGCGATCATGGAAACGGGTTTAAGCCTGGCATCAAACGCATTGAACTGCTCAACCCCGCCTTTCATCATCTGATGTCGGATTGCTTGGCCGATAATGACCGGGATGACGATGAAGGCCACGACCGAAATGGTCAGGGTTTGCCAAGGAATTGTGATCGCTGAAATACCAAGCAACAAGGCGACAATCGGTGCAAAGGCAAAGATCATGATCGTGTCGTTCAACGCCACCTGTGTCAGGGTGAAATTGGCATCCCCCTTGGTCAGGTTCGACCAGACAAACACCATCGCCGTACAAGGTGCCGCACCCAGCAGGATCAATCCGGCGATATAGCTTTCAATCTGGGCTTCGGGCAAAAGCGGGCGGAATAAAAAACCGATAAACAGCCAGCCAAGGGCGGCCATGGTAAACGGTTTGATCAGCCAGTTCACACCAAGGGTGACGCTAATGCCGCGCCACTGACGACCGACTTCGTGCAGGGCACCAAAATCAACTTTCATCAGCATTGGAATGATCATCGCCCAGATCAGGATCGTGACCGGCAGATTGATTTCATAGGCGGTCAGATTACCAATCGCCTGAAACAGGTTCGGAAACAGCTGACCCAGCACAATGCCAACCACAATGCTAAGTGCGACCCAGACCGTCAGATAGCGTTCAAACAAGTTCATCGGCGCGTCTTCTTGGGCGGTCATACATCCTCGCGGTCGGTAATTTGGCCGATTTTGTTCAGTTCCTGTTGTAAAGACAGGCGGTCAAGTGACCGGAATGGCAGGCTGGTGAAAATCGAAATGCGGTTGCGCAACATGCGATAGGTATCGGCGAAAGCCAGGCGCTTTTCCGCTTCACTGCCTTCGACGGCAGCCGGATCGGGAACGCCCCAATGGGCCGTCATCGGTGATCCGGGAAAGATCGGGCAGTCTTCATTGGCCGTTGCGTCACACACGGTGAACACGAAATCAAATTTGATCTCGTCCTGCTCGGAATAGGTTTCCATCGCCTTGGATGAAAAATCTGCCGGATCATGATCAAGGCTTTTCAAAAGATCCCGCGCGTAAGGATGGATTTCGCCGCGCGGATAAGACCCGGCACTAAAGCCAAAGAAATGGTCATGACCTTCTTTCTTCAGGATCGCTTCGGCCATGATGCTGCGTGCGGAATTGGCCCGGCACAGAAAAAGCACGTTATAGATACCACCAGACATATCGTTTCGTCCTTTGCAAAGGGGCAGTTGGCCGTTGGCAATTTGGGCTAACAGCAGCCGTTTTTCGTCGCAGGTGTCAGTCCACACAATTCAGGCCGGCCGTGGCAGCAATCATCTGTCAGGAAACCCAAAAGGCTGCGCATGACTTCGGGGACGATGCGGTAAATCATCGACCGCCCGTCCCGCGTTGCTTTGATCAGCCCCGCATTGCTTAATGTCGCCAGATGCGATGACATTGTGTTGTGCGGAATGCCGATTTTGCGGGCGACGTCACCTGCAGCCATGCCGGTTTCCCCGGCCTCGGCCAGCATGCGAAAAGCAGCCAGTCTGTGTTCCTGTGCCAATGCGGCAAGTGCGCTAATTGCGTTGGTTGTGTCCATATGTCGAGAATTATCGACATATGGGAATTTGACAAGTGACAATTGTGTTTCAGAACAAGGTTTGATGCCGTTTCGACCGTTAGTCGTTTTAAATCAATGAATTAAATGGTTCGGTAAAAACGTCTTTAAATAACTAGAAATATAGTTATAATGAGTGCATGAAAGAAAAAGACATCGCACCGGCCTTTGCCGCACTGGGTCATGAGGCCCGATTGAAAATCTATCGCCAGCTGGTCAAGGCGGGCGAGGATGGGCTTAATATCGGGGATATCGGACGGTTGCTGGACCTTCCTGCATCAACATTATCGCACCATCTGGGAATGCTGGTTCAGGCCGGGCTGGTTACGCAGGAAAAGCAGGGCCGTGAAACCCGCAACCGTGCAGATTTTGAAGCCATGGGCAATTTGGTCGGCTTCATCACCGATGAATGTTGCAGCGGGGTTGATCTGACCACGGGTGCGCTGCCCACGACACGATCGGATAGCGAAACGGCGGCGTGATGCGGCCTTTCATTTGATTTAATATACCTACTTTTCTAGGGATATGGATATGACTGCGCTGGCTTTGCAACTTCGCCGTATCGGAACTTCGGCCCGTCATGTTGATCGGGTTTTTCTGACATCAATGGCAATTCTGGCTGCGGTCTATCTGTTGGACCCAAAACAACTGGTGCCAAGTGTCGCCTTCACGCTTGATGCCTTTGTCGGAACCGCACCCTATTTGCTGCTTTCCATCGCGATTGCGGCTTATGCGACGGCAAGCGGGGCGGATAATTTGATATCGCGTGCCTTTGCCGGTCATCCGGTGCGCATGGTGTTTACGGCTGCGGCCTTTGGCGCGTTGTCGCCCTTTTGCTCCTGCGGGGTGATCCCGTTGATTGCTGCATTGCTTGCCATGGGGGTGCCGTTGGCACCGGTTATGGCGTTCTGGTTGGCGTCCCCTGTGATTGATCCGGCGATGTTTGTTTTGACCGCGGGTACCCTTGGAACCGATTTTGCCGTGATTAAAATGATCGCCGCCATTGCACTTGGCCTGATGGGCGGCTTTGTCACCATGTCGCTGGTTGCGCGCGGTTTCCTTTCCGATCCATTGCGCGAAGGTGTTGGCAATGGTGGATGTGGTGGGGCAAAGGTCCGCACGCATAAGGACGTCATCTGGAAATTCTGGCAGGAGGGTGAACGCATGACAAAGTTCCGCAAATCCGCCATTTCGAACATGATGTTCCTTGGTAAATGGCTGGCCTTTGCGTTCTTGCTGGAAAGCTTGATGGTTGCCTATATCCCCGCTGAAAGTGTTAGTGGCCTGTTGGGGGGGGAGGGGATTGGCCCGATTGCGATTGCAACGATTGTCGGGGTTCCGGCCTATTTGAATGGGTATGCCGCCCTTCCGATTATGGAAGGCCTGATTGCGCAGGGCATGCAATCCGGGGCGGCCATGGCATTTCTGGTTGCTGGCGGGGTGTCTTCGATCCCGGCGGCAATTGCCGTCTTTGCCCTGGTCAAACGGCCGGTTTTTGCGCTTTATCTGGCCTATGCGCTGTTTGGATCGTTCGCAATCGGGGTGATTTCGCAAGTTTGGCTGGGGTAATCGGGCACTTGCATGGGTGCTACATGTCCGATATGTCGATTTCACGGTGGCAAAAGGCTTAAAAATCGCTACATTGCGCGCCAAGAATTCATATCGGATTAAAGTTGAGTAACCATGTCGACGATTGAGCAGCAGGTATCGCGTCGCCGTACCTTCGCTATCATTGCGCACCCGGATGCGGGTAAAACGACCCTGACCGAAAAGCTGTTGCTGTTCGGGGGTGCGATTCAGATGGCCGGCGCGGTGAAGGCAAAAAAGGAACAGCGCGGCGCACGTTCGGACTTCATGAAGATCGAACAGGATCGCGGTATTTCCGTGTCTTCTGCCGTGATGACCTTCGAGTTTGAAAAAAACATCTTCAACCTGCTTGATACGCCGGGCCACGAAGACTTTTCCGAAGATACCTATCGCGTGCTGACCGCAGTTGATTCCGCTGTCATGGTGATCGACGGTGCAAAGGGCATCGAGGCCCAGACGCGCAAGCTGTTTGAGGTCTGCCGTCTGCGCGATGTGCCGATCACGACTTTTGTAAACAAGCTTGACCGTGAATCCCGCGATCCGTTCGAACTGATTGATCAGATCGAACAGGATCTCGCCCTTGATGTGTCGCCGGTAACATGGCCGATCGGGTCGGGCCGCGATTTCCATGGCTGTTACGATGTGGTCAATGATCAGCTTCTGTTCATGGAAAAAGGCGGCAATGTCGTCAAGGAAGCCATTCCGATCAAGGGTCTTGATGACCCGAAGCTTGATGAACTGATCCCGGATTATCTTCTTGAAAAGCTGCGCGAAGATGTCGAAATGGTGCGCGAAATCTGCCCGCCATTTGATTTGCAAAGCTATCGCGAAGGGCATTTGACCCCGGTCTTCTTTGGATCGGCAGTCAATAACTTTGGCGTGCGTGAATTGTTGCGCGGCATTGGCGATATCGCACCGACCCCGCGCCCGCAAGAAGCTGCCACGCGCTTGGTCGAAGCTGTGGAGCCAAAGGTTGCGGGCTTTGTGTTTAAGGTCCAGGCCAATATCGACCCGAACCACCGGGACCGCATTGCCTTTATCCGTCTATGTTCCGGCCACTTCAAACGTGGCATGAAACTTAAGCATGTCCGCGCAGGCAAACAGATGGCGGTGCATAACCCGATGCTGTTCTTTGCCAATGAACGTGACATTGCCGAAGAAGCATGGCCGGGCGATATCATCGGCATTCCAAACCACGGAACCCTTCGGATTGGAGATACCCTGACCGAAGGCGAAGATTTACGCTTCCGCGGTGTTCCGGCCTTTGCGCCTGAATTGCTGCAAAAAGTCCGTCTTGATGACCCGCTTAAGGGCAAACACCTTCAGCGCGCCCTTGAACAGCTTGCCGAAGAAGGCGCATCCCAGGTGTTTAAACCCATGATGGGGGCGGACTGGATCGTCGGTGTGGTCGGGCAACTTCAGTTTGAAGTTCTCAAAGAACGCATTTCGGCGGAATACGGAATCAAGGTTCATTTCGAACAGACTCCGGCCTATGCGGCGCGTTGGGTGGTGGGCAATGATCCGCTGGAAATCAAAAAGTTCCGCGATACCAACCAGTCTGCCTTGTTTGAAGACCATGACGAAACGCTTGTCTTTATCGCGCGGAATGCCTGGCATCTTGAAACCGCGCAACGCGATTGGCCAAACCTGAAATTCGAGGCCACCCGCGAACAGAATATGGTTGCTGCCTAGGCATGCAGATGCCTGGCCAACCCGCACAAAACAGGATGGCGGCAATCGATGGATTGCGCGCCATCGCTGTTTTGATGGTGGTGGCATTCCATTATCTTGGCCGTTGGCCCAACGATTATACCGGGCTTTCAATCGAACCGATGTTTCAGTTCGGCTGGTTGGGAGTTGACCTGTTTTTTGTGATCAGCGGGTATTGCATTGCCATGACCGCATCCCGTGCGGGGTCGCTTGCGACCTTCTGGGGGCGGCGGTTTGGGCGGATTTATCCAGCTTATATTGGTGGTGTTCTTCTGACCTTCGTTCTGGTCAGCAGTTTTGGCCTTCCGGGTAAGGAAGTAAGTGCGGTTCAGGCTGCGGGCAATCTAGTCTTCTTGAATGCCGTTCTGTTTCCGCCCGTCGATGGTGTTTACTGGAGCCTGATCGTCGAGCTGAAATTCTATTTCATCTATGGGCTGCTGCTGTGCATCAGCCGACAGCCAAAGATTATCTTGGGCGGTATGGCGGGTCTTTTTGTTCTTGGGCTTGGTTTGCGTCTGCTTGGAATTGATCATTTTGATCGGATCATTCGCCCGGAACATATCATTCTGTTCCTTATTGGTGCCGCGCTATTCTTTGCCCATGCGCAAGAGTCAGATGCACAGCAAATACCATTTTACCTGCTTGCGGGCGGTGCATTCTTCGCCAGTTTTGCGACCGGGGTGTATGACGCTGTATTGCCATATGCCGCTGTAATCTTGTTGGCGGGGATTGTCGTGATCGCAACGCGGCGCTTGCCGGTTCTCAGTGCTTTGTGGCCGATTGGGTTGGTGTCTTATAGCTGGTACTTGCTTCACCAGAATATTGGCTTGCTGATCATTCGTGCTTTGACCAACGCAGGGTTTGCCGATGCGCTGGCGGTTGCTGGTGCTGTTACCGGTACGTTTATCTTGTCGGTCACGCTGTATTTTGTTTTTGAAAATCGCACGATACGCAAAAAGGCCAACCAGTTGTTTGAAAAGATTTTCTCTCTTTTGAAACTCAACCGGTTGGCCAATCAATCTGCGTAACTGGTGTGATTGTTAACCGATAAAATACCGCCCAACACCCACAAGAACCATCCCCACCGCCATCGCGGCAAACAGGTTGCGGGCAAGCGCCATCGTGATCACGGTGGCAGCAGCCCCGGCAATGCCGATTGGACCGGCTGACAACGCACTTGGCACCCAGACCGAGATTAAGACAGCACCGGGAAGGCGTTCAAGAACATGGGCCCAGCGGCCATGTTGCGGCAAACGATCTGCCATCATAAGGCCGCCCAATCGCATGCCATAGGTTACAGCCGCCATACCAAGAATGGTCAGGACGGCTTCAAGGCTGAAAGTGGTCAGATCAGGGAACGCTGTCATTTGCCGGTCTCCGGATTGAGTGTACCTTCCGGCGCGCCATAGGCAGCGCGGCCTTCAACGGCATATTCCGCATCAAGGCCGGTATCATCCAGATCGGGCCGCCATGTCAGGGCTGCGGTCACAACACCCGCCCCCGCACCGGCCAAAATCGACCAGGTTCCTGGCAAGGTGTAATGACCAATGATCGATCCGATGGCCGCGGCAATCCATGGCAACAGATCAACTTTGCCTTTCCACATACCAATGGTCAGGGCTGCAAAAACAGCGGTAAAGGCAAAATCAAGCGCATAGATTTCTGGATCGGGAATGCCCCCCCCCAGAAGATAGCCCACAATATTGCCAGTGGCCCAAACAACACCAAGGAAGATCCCGCCACCCAGCAAAAATCCGGGATTGGCGAGTTTTTCCTGGGTCATGGTTACCGCCCAGTTTTCATCGGCCACCATATGCATGCCGCAAACCTTGACCCAAAGCGGGCGTCCGCGAAACACCGGGCGCAGTGACGCGCCAATCAGGATATAGCGCATATTGATTACGGCGGTGGCGATGATGATGGTCGCCGCCGGGACTGTTTCGCGCCACAGATCAACCGATACGAACTGGGCCGAACCGGCAAAGACCGTCAGGCTCATGAAAAGAAGTTCGCCCAGCGACAATCCGCGCTGGGCCGCAAGAACGCCAAGCACAGCACCAAAAATGATGGTGCTGGGCAAAAGGGGCAGACAGGCAAGGGCGCCGCGTCTGATGGAGTCCGGGTCGAAATGCCCGATCTGGGCATCGTGTGGGGCGGTTTCGGGGCGTGCCATTTCCGACATTTCCTAAGTCATGATGCCGCCGGTTGTTTTTGGGCGTTCCGGCGTTTGTGTTTGTTTGATGGGCGAGGAGCCTTAGCGTTCAGGCTCCCTTATGGTGCAAATCAGATAGGGGGTATTGGACGATATTGCTATTGCCGATTTTTAATCGCGGCTGGCGCCGAAATCTTCGATCAGCAGATCAAGAAACAGCTCAGACACCGGATCTAGTTGCTTGTTCGAATCAAAGCTTGCCTGAAAATTTGCCTCGACAAAGAACTGATCGGGGCGGATCGGGCGCATGCGCCCGGCTTCGACAAATTGCTTGGCGTAATGTTCGGGAAGATATCCCAAAAACGCGCCGGAAAGGATAAGGCGTGCCTCGGCCTCCATATCCGAAACCATGGCGTGCGGGCGGGCAATGGCAAAGTCTTTAAGATCACGACCCAACCAGAATTTACGTCCGACAATGCGAAACCGCCGGATTTCATCAATGTCGATATCAGCATCGGATTGTTGAAATAACGGATGGTCTGATCCGCAATAGAACCGGTGCATTTCGGGATAAAGCGAGATGTAGCTGAGGCCCAGGACCGTCTTTGGAAAGGCGCAAATCCCGACCTGAATGGCACCGGTGACGACTTCGCGCAAAAGATCATTGGGCGGATAGGTCACAACATTCAACGTCACATCCGGGGCCTTTTCGACAAAGCGCGCGATGGTATGTTCGATCTTACGGGCCCCGGGATCGGTGATGGTATTGTCGGTCAGGCCAATGGTCAGTGTGCCGTTCAGTTTATCGCGCAAGGACCGCATTTTGGTTTCATAGTGCGTGACGGCTTTGAACAAACGATGGGCTTCTTCGAAAACAATTTGTCCTTCACGGGTCAGCGAAAAGCCGCTTCGACCGCGTTTGCACAAGGTAAATCCAAGCCGCGTTTCAAGGCTGGTGACATAGCTTGATATCGTTGAAAGCGACAGGTTCAATTCGCTCTGTGCCGCAGCAAAACCGCCAGCTTCAACAATTTTCAGGAAAATCCGAAGAAGCTTGAGATCTGATTGTTCCGTTGCCATGCAATCCGTGCCTTGTGATGATTACTTTGAATTTTCCCAAAGTAAGTTTCAGCAATACGTGATTTTTCAAACCTGCGCAATTTGATCTGCTGATGAAACCAGATCGCTGTATCGGCAAAAAAGCAGCGACAAAAAATCAAAATTGGCGGGCTGTTGCCCCCAAGTCATCAGAGGTGGATCACATGGACGACATGAAAAAGGGGATCAGTCGCCGTTCCGTACTGGCAGGGATTGCTGGCGGTTCTGCGGTTGCTATGGCGGCTATTACCGGTTTTCCGGGCATCCTTAAGGCACAGGAAAAAAGCCTGAAGATCGGTGCCTATGGCGGCTATTTCAAAGACAGCTTTGATAAACACATCTTCCCTGAATTCACCAAGGCAACCGGCATTGCGGTCGAGTCTGTGGCACAGCCAACAGGCGAAGCATGGCTGGTGCAGATCGAACAGGCCGCCCGTGCAGGCAAGGCACCGACCGATATTTCGATGATTTCGCAAGGCATGATGCAGCGTGGGGCGGCGGCCGATCTTTGGGCCAAACTTGATGCCGCAAAAATGCCGAATGTGGCAAACGTTATGCCGGCTTATCTGAACAAATATGCCGATGGCAGTCTGTGTGGTGTTGGTGCGGTGACCTGGTACATCACGCTTGTGTCCAATACCGACGTGATCAAAGAAGCCCCGACCAGTTGGGCGGAACTTTGGAAACCGGAACGTGCCGAACAGCTTGGCCTGTTGGCACTGGTTTCAAACTCCTTCCTGTTGGACGTGACGGCAAAAACCCATTTCGGTGGTCAGGACATTCTTGATACCGAAGAAGGCATCATGCAGGTCATGGACAAGCTGGCCGAGGTTAAGAAAAACGTTCAGCTTTGGTACCGTGACGAAGCGCAGTTTGAACAGGCGCTGAAATCTGGTGAAATCCCGATGGGCCAGTATTACCATGACGTTGCCGGTCTTGCGGCGGCTGACGGTCATCCTGTGCGCTCCACCTTCCCGAAAGAAGGCGGCATCAACGATTCCGGTAGCTGGGCGGTTTCGGGCAAGTCGGAAAAAATCGAAATGGCCCATGAATTTATCGACTTCATGAGCCAGCCTGAAATTCAGGCACTTCTGTCACGCAAAGTCGGGACGTCGCCGACCGTTGCCCGGGCCAAAACCGATCTGACCGATGCCGAATTTGCATCAGTGTCGTCTGAAATCGAGCCGATCATTCCACGTTATGACATCTATCTGCAGCGTGCCGATTGGCTGTCGCAGAAATGGACAGAACTGATCGTCAGCTAAGGCTGGCGGTGGTTTCAGCATCATTTTGCTGATCTGGTCAGGCAGCATGCCACCTGTTGCATCGTGCAGACATTTGCACCGGTATGCTGCCTGACATTTCGACTTCCATGGCAATTCGTTTGTCGCGTCTAACGTTATATACAGGATCGCCAATGTCCGGTTTGGTCTTTGATTCGATTGTAAAAAAGTTCGGTGATTTTACCGCCGTTCATGAAACCAGCCTTACAATCCCGCAAGGGAAGTTTGTCTGTCTTCTTGGGCCGTCGGGCTGCGGCAAGACGACCTTGCTTCGGATGATTGCCGGTCTGGAAGACCCGACCGCTGGACGTATTTTGTTGGAAGGCGACGATGTCACCCGCATTCCGACCCATCAGCGCGATTTTGGGATGGTGTTCCAAAATCTTGCCCTTTTCCCGCATCTGAGCGTTGGTGAAAACATCGCCTATCCGCTGCGCATTCGTGGTGGGTCCAAGGCCGATTGTTTCAAGGCGGTCAAACGTCTGCTTGATCTGGTGCAATTGCCCGATATGGCGGACCGTCCGGTTGCCAAACTTTCCGGTGGTCAGAAACAGCGCGTTGCGATCGCACGCGCCTTGGCGTTGGAACCAAAGCTTTTCCTGCTTGATGAACCACTATCCGCCCTTGATGCCAAACTGCGTGAAAGCATGCAGATTGAACTTAAACAGCTGCAGCAGAAACTGGGCATTACCACCATTGTCGTGACCCATGATCAGCGCGAAGCCATGACCATGGCCGATCTGGTCGTTGTGATGTCACAGGGCAAAGTCCATCAGGTTGCCCCACCGGTTGAAATTTACCGCAAACCCAAAGACGCCTTTGTGGCGGGCTTTATCGGCATGACCAACCTGCTGTCAGGTCGGGTGAGTGCTGCGGGTAACGTCGCGGTGGCAGGGGGCACCTTGTTGGCCAATGATCTGCCGAAATCCTGGGATGTTACACTGTCTGTGCGTCCGGAAAATATCCGGGTGACAAAGGATAATGGCGAAAATACCCCCGGCGTTTTGAGCGGCGAGGTGTCCTATATCCGTGATCTTGGTGCCAGTATCGAATTTTATCTGAATGTTGCGGGCCAACAGATCACGGCGATTACCACTCCGTCAGATCGCCCGGATGTTGTTGCCGGTGATGCTGTTTCAGTCGCCTTCCCCAAAGATGCCTGTGTGGTGTTGGGGGACGCATGAAAATCAAACCCGGAAAGTTTTCCGATTACGCAGCAATAGGCTTCCCGGCCGGGATGCTCACGGTTTTCTTTGTCATTCCGTTTGGCATCATGATCGCGGTGTCGTTTTTTCAGCGCGTGCAGGGTGCCTTTTATGAACCGGCCTTTGTGTTTGAAAACTACGCACGGTTTCTAAGCACGTTTTTTGGCGGCATTCTCGGGTTTTCGGTTGGACTGGCGGCGCTTGTTGCAGTGGTGTCCGTCCTTTTGGCCTTTCCATTTACCTATATCCTGACCCGAATGGCGCGCCGTACACAGGTCGTGTGGCTGGTGTTTTTACTATCGGTTCTGTCACTCTCGGAAGTTCTGATCGGGTTTGGCTGGTCGACCTTGTTGTCACGGACAGCCGGGATTACCAATCTTCTGGTGTCGCTGGGCATCATGGATAAACCGATGTCGCTGTCGCCAAGCTTTGGCGCGGTCATGACCGGCATGGTCTATCAGACATTCCCTTATACAGTTCTGGTCCTTTATCCCGCATTGTCGCGCCTTGATCCGTCACTGGTCGAAGCCGCCCGGACATTGGGATCGGGCCCGGCGCGCAGTTTCCTGAATATTGTCGTTCCGGCGTTGCGCAACAGCATCGTATCGACCCTGATCATGGTGTTTGTCTTTGCGCTGGGGTGTTATTTGCTGCCGCAATTGTTGGGCAAGCCATCACACTGGACCCTGTCGGTTCTGATTACGGATCAGGCGATCTATCAATCAAACATGCCGTTTGCGGCTGCCATGGCTGTGTTTCTTGTCCTTGTCAGCCTGTCGCTGGTTGCGATCTCGCTTCTTTATGGCAAGAAGGAGAATGCAGGATGATCAACCGTTTTGTCTTGCGCCTGTTCCTTGCCGCCATGGCGCTGTTTCTTTCGGCCCCGTTGGTTGTGGTTGCCGGTGTCTCGTTTAATGAAAAGAAGTCGCTGTCTTTCCCGCCCGAAGGTTTCTCGCTTGATTGGTATGCCCAGATCTTTACCGAAGATAGCTGGCGACAGGCGCTGTTTAACAGTCTTGGTGTGGCGATTGGGGCATCAAGCCTGTCAGTGATCATTGCCTTCCCGCTTGCATGGTTCTTATGGCGGTTCCATGCGCCTTGGGCACGGATTGTTCAGGTTTTGGGACTGGCGCCATTCATCCTGCCGCCAGTGATTACCGCTCTTGGGTTCCTAAGTTTCTGGACCACGGCAGGGGCCTATGGGCAGCCATGGACGGTGGTGATCAGTCACGGGATATTCTTTGTCACACTGCCGCTGGTCACGCTGACCCTTGGGTTTGAGGCCGTCGATGACAGTCTGGTCGAAGCCGCCGCCACAATGGGGGCCGATGACAGGACCATTTTGCGGACAATCATTTTACCGCTGATCCTGCCCTACATCATTTCGGGCATGGCTTTCGCGTTCGTGCTCTCGCTGAACGAATATATCGTTGCCTATATGGCGGTCGGCTTCACGGTCGAGACCCTGCCGATCAAGATTTTCAATTCCCTGCGATATGGCTACACGCCAACCATGGCCTCGGTCACTGTGCTGTTTGTCGCGGTGGCGATAGTGGTGTTTGGTTTGATTGCACGCTTTGGCGATCTGCCGCGTCTACTTGGCGCCTGGCGTCATGACGAGGACAGCTAATGCAATCTACGCCCGCAATTTCAAACAATCAGAAACGTCCCACACGGTATTAGGAGGCCACCATGGTTAACAGTGAAAAGCTTGCGAAACTCCGCGAGAAATATGGCAATGCCAAAGGCGGCGATATGTTCGACCCGCATTTCAAGGAAGTAGCTGAAACCCAGTTTTCGGCCACTGGCGAACGCAAATGGCCCTTTGCCGGTGTGCCGACATTCCTTGATGCGCCTTTTGCACCCGATGCCGCCAAAACCAACTTTGACGGCATCGATGTTGCCTTGGTCGGTGTGCCGATGGATTTGGGTGTGACCAACCGTGCCGGTGCGCGTCTTGGCCCGCGTGCGGTGCGCAACATTGAACGCATTGGCCCGTATGAACACGTTTTGCGCATGGTGCCCGGCGCGCATTGTTCTGTGGCTGATATTGGCGATGTTCCGTTCAGAAGCCGGTTTTCTCTGGAAAAATGCCATGAGGATATCGAAGAATATTTCACCAAGATTGTTGATGCCGGTGTCATCCCGATTGCGATCGGCGGGGATCATTCGATCACTTATTCCATCCAGCGCGCAGTTGGCAAAGACCGCCCGGTTGGCATGATCCATCTGGATGCCCATTGCGACACCAGCGGCGAATATGAAGGGGCGAAATTCCATCATGGCGGGCCGTTCCGTCAATCGGTCATGGACGGGGTGCTTGATCCGGAACGCACCATCCAGATCGGTATTCGCGGGGGTGCGGAATATCTGTGGGAATTTTCCTATGACAGTGGCATGACCGTGATCCATGCCGAAGAAGTCCCGCAAATGGGGGTTGAGGCCGTGATCGCCAAGGCGCGTGAAGTCATCGGTGATGGCCCGGTTTATCTGTCCTTTGACGTTGATTGCCTTGATCCGTCCTTTGCACCGGGAACCGGAACACCGGAAATCGGCGGTCTGACATCACGCGAAGCACTTGCGATCTTACGCGGTCTTAAGGGACTTGATTTCGTCGGTGCCGACGTGGTCGAAGTCGCCCCGCAATATGATGCCACCACCAATACCGCCCATGCCGGTGCACAGGTTCTGTTCGAAGAACTCTGCTTGGTGACCGATGCGCTGAAACGTCGCAAAGGCGGGGCATAAGTCATGAAAATTGCGGTTTATCAGTCCGGCCCAAACGCAATCATTGATAAACCGACCCGGATCGCGAGCCTCGCACGCCGTGCGCGTGAGGCCCGCGATGCCGGTGCCGAACTGATCGCGGCCCCTGAAATGTATTTGACCGGCTATAATATTGGCCGCGAAAAGATATTGGCAGAATCCGAACCCCTATCGGGGGAAAGCCTGTCGGCGGTATGTGACATCGCGCGTGAAACCGGCATTGCGATTGTGGTCGGCTTTGGCGAGTTGGGCGATGACGGGCGCAATTACAATGCCTGTGCGTTGTTTGATAAAACCGGCAAGCGACGCTTGCTGCACCGTAAAATTCAGTTATTCGGTGAACTTGATCGTTCATGTTTTGCGCCGGGCAATAATATGCCGCTGGTGATTGACTGGAACGGCATCAAAGTATCGATGCTGATCTGCTATGACGTTGAATTTCCTGAATTGGTGCGCAGCATTGCGTTAAAGGGATGTGATCTTTTGCTGGTTCCAACCGCGCAAATGGCCCCTTATGACCGGGTGGCGGAAATGATGGTTCCGGTGCGGGCGATGGAAAGCCAGATGTTTCTGGCCTATGCCAATCGATGCGATCAGGAAGGTGCGCTTGATTATGTCGGGAAAAGTGTGATTTGCAGCCCATGGCGTGATCTTGCCCGTGCAGACGGGCAGGACGGGTTGATCATGGCCGATCTGGATTTTGATGCGCTGAAAAAATCACGTGCCGAGTTCCCGTATCTGGCGGATCGACGCCCGGAAAGCTATTTCGGCATTCTTGACGAAAACTGATCAAGACTTGCGATAAAGGCACCGGGGCTGACCCCCCACATTGCCTTGAAATGGCGGTTCAGGTGGCTTTGATCGGAAAACCCGGTTGCCGCAGCGACATCGGCAATTGTTTCGCCGTCAAACAGCATCCGTTTGGCGCGGCGCAATCTCATATGGTTGAAATAGGCATGTGGCGGAAGCCCGGTCGCTTCGCGAAACACGCGCAGCAAATGAAACCGGCTTATCCCGGTCAGGGTCGCCAGATCATCCAGCGCAATATTCTCATCAAGGTGGGCTTCCATATAATCAATAACCGCCTGAACCCGTTTGTCTTCTGATCCGGGTCGATAAAGATAAGGCGGCGCATCTGCGTGACGCAGGGCCAAGCGCGCGGCACTGTATAAAAGCTGACTGTCGCGTTCCAACAGGCTTGTCGATTGTGCCAAATCCGGTCGGAACATGCGGTGCAGTGACTGAAGCTGCACATGCAGTTCCGGGTCATCAACCACGCAATTGCCAAAAAACGGCAGGCCTTTGCTGTTGGGGGATAATTCACGGACCAGATCGCCAAATACGTCCGGTGCGATGAACATGATCTGGTACTGATAGCCGTCCTCGGATGCCGGACCACCGTCATGAACCTGCATCGGGTTCATCATTAAAAGCTGGCCACGCGATGCGACATAATTCGTCCCGCGCGTCATAAACTGTTCCGCCCCGTTCAGGATGGTGCCAAAGGCGTAATAGTCATGGCTGTGCTTGGGGAATGTGAAATTCTTATAGTCGGCTTCGAACAAATCAATCCCGTTCGCTGCCCGCCAATGACGGGCAATCTCAGGCGGGCGCCGGGTCGCAGTGTTGCGATTTCCGGGTGCTGCGATTTTGCGCGAAGTCTGTTCCATCGGGAAATTATAACGATCCGAAATCAACCCTGCTTGTACAATATTGTCATGGTGACATTTTAAGTCGGCCGGGACCGGATTTTCCAATCATCACACGCCAGCCGACCGAGTCGCGCCGATAATCGGGACAAAAGTGCAAAACAGGCCTTTTAGAAAGGAATAGTTCGACCTCTATTTCTGTATAGGGTCATGTTCATATGAACATTTTTGATGGGATTAAATGTTGTATTGCGCTGCAAAATCCATCGTAGCGATCAGATATGTGTGGATGAATGCGAGTTTCATCTAAGTGTTACAAAACGAGGCACTCAGCCGATGTAAGGATCGCGCCAAACGTCCCACTTTATGTTTGGATATCCCATGTTCCTTGATCGAATTCGCATTGGATCACGCATCTTCGCCGGCTTCTTTGTTCTGGTTGTCTTGCTTGTCGGTCTAAGTGCGCTTTCCTCGACCTATCTTCTTGGCTTCGGTGCCCATGCTGATCGTATTAGCAAAAGCACCAGTCTGGTCGGCCTTGCCAATGATTATGCCCTGAAACTTGAACGTCTTTCAAATCAGGTTCTGTTGTTTGCCCAAACTGTCGAACTTCAGGATCGCGAAGGCATCACCACCATTCGCGAAGCCGCAGAACTGAGTGGTGCGACCCTTGTTGATGCGCTGCGGACCGCCGGTGATCTGGACCGCGCAAGCGCGCTTGAAAGCTTGAGTGCTGAATATATCGGAACGCTTGAACCGCTTGTCCTGCGGGCCGAAAACCTGACGGCGGCATCTGATACGATGCTGCTGGGGGCAAACCAGTTGGGCCAGTCTGCTGCCAAGCTTGAAGAATTCATCGCCAAACGCGATCCGGCGATTGCGGAAAAATACAGCGATAAACTTGGTGCCGCCAATCTGGCGGCCATCGTCAACAGTCTGCAATTCCCGATCCTTAGGACCGATGAGGCGCTTGAAGCAGCACGCAGTCAGACATCTGCCCTGACCGACCTTCAGGAAGAGATCAAATCGTCCTTTGACGATCTGAAGCGCAATGACAAGAAGCTGTTTTCGTACGCGATCCGCGACAATGATTTGCTCAAACAAGGTGCCAATCAGCTGCAAGGATCAATCGGCGGGTTCCGTCAATCAATGGACAACTTCAAATCTGCCGTACGTGAAGTGCAATCCATCACCCAAAATATCCGCCAGGAAGCAATGGCAAGCCAGGCCGCATTGGTCGAAGCCGCCCATGCAGAGGCAGAAAGCTCCGCACTCACCAACATCATGGTCGCGGCCGTCGGTGTAATTGTTGCCTTGGCACTGGCATTTGGCATTGCCATGAGCATCCTGCGTCCGCTCAAGCGCGTGAATGGCGATATGACGCGGCTGAGTGAAAATGACACGGAAATCGATCTGGTGGATATCAACCGTTTTGATGAATTTGGTGCGATGTCGCGTACGGTTGCGATCTTCCGCGAAAATGCGCTGAAGATCGAGCAAATGGCCGAAGAACGCATCACCATGCAGCGTATCGAAGAAGAAAAACGTCGTGCGTCCCTTGGCGCCATGGCCGATACGATCGAAGGTGAAACCACCGGGCTGGTCAAATCGGTCAGCCATCAGGTCACCCGCATGCGTGAAGCCGTGACCGAGGTTGCCGCCGCCGCTGAACGTGTGACCCTTCAAACCCAAACCGCAACCGGTGCCGCACAAGACAGCCAGTCGCATTCCAATGCAATTGGCGATGCCGCCATCCGACTGACCCAGGCCATCGGGTCAATCGCCAACCGGGTCGAACATCAGCGCGAAATTGCCCAGAACGCAGTTGGATCAACCGAACAATCGACCAAGGCGGTTGATGATCTGCGCGAAGTTGCGATCAGTATCGAACAGATCGTTGATTTGATCCGCGGCATTGCAGGACAAACCAATTTGCTTGCCCTGAATGCAACAATCGAAGCTGCCCGTGCCGGTGAAGCAGGCAAAGGCTTTGCCGTTGTCGCAGCCGAGGTCAAAAATCTTGCCGGTCAAACCGAACAGGCAACCAAACAGATCACAGAGCATGTCAATGCGATGGGTGCTGTGACAGATCGCTGTGTCGCATCAATGGAAGAAGTCGGTGTGACCGTGCGGTCGATGATGACGATATCTGATGAAGTTGCCGGTGATGTCGAACATCAACGCCGCGAGACCGAAGAAATCACCGGGGCCATTTCCCTTGCCGGTGATGCGGTGCGCAATGTCGGTACGGCAATTGGTGAAGTTTCCGACGATATCGAAGTCACCCGAAAACTAAGCCTTGATCTGAACCGCCGCGCAGATGAAGTCGAACGCAATGTGACGGAACTGACCGCCTCGCTTGATCGTGCAGTGGCCTCGACCGGTGACGATGATCCGGTATCCGGGGATGATCATGATGCGTCCGAAATCGATGATTGGCGGGATCAGAATCTTGTCGCGTTTCCCCATGGCAATATGCGCGGTGCTGCCTGATATCGGGTTTAACGATCACCTGCATCTGACATAAATCTTGTCACGGTTTAAACGGAACGGGCCTGCATGCCGTACAGAGTATGCAGGCCCGTTGCATTTGAAATATTGTATCGGCAAGAAACGTAGAGTTTAGCGAGAGTTGCGATACAATCTGCGACGTTTCTGATACACTTTTTGTGTGGTTCTGGCGGGCAGGTTGCAATATCTTTCCCGGCATAGGTATTTCGGAAAAGAATAAACACCCCTTTCGGGTAATAAATTGAAATACAGAAGTTTTCCCGGACGGGAATGGGGCTCTCACGGGGAGATCATTTGATCTGGCCCGACTTGGAAGTATCAATGTGATGGCGCGTAAATCAACGCTTCTGATCGCAGGTGTCGTACTGATTGCAGTGGCGGCATCTGCCTATATCTTTGCCAAGGACGACATCATTGCTCTTGTGTCGCCGGCTGGACAATCACAGCAGGCTGAGCAACGGGCCGGTGCCAATGGTGCTGAGCGCGGTTTGCCGGTGATTGCTGAATATGCCAGCCTGATGGATGAAACAACCGTGGTCGAATCTGTCGGGACCGGCAAATCAGCACTGGGTGTTTCAATCTATCCGGCGGTATCTGGCGAAGTATCTGATGTATTGGTTCGCGCCGGTGACAAGGTTACCAAGGGACAGGTTCTTGTTATCCTGAATTCCGAACGTGAACGCCTTGCCCGTGACCTGGCCGCGGTTCAGGCCAAAGATGCCCAGCAACTTTTGGGGCGCTATGAACAGGCCCGCCCATTGGGTGCAGTTGCCGCCAGTGAAGTTGACAGCGCGCGTACAGCTCTTGCAGAAGCAAAAATTCAGCTTGATCAGGCCGAAGTAAATTTGGCAGATCGCACCATTCTCGCCCCGTTTGATGGCATTATCGGTATCCCGCAAGTCGAAGCAGGTGATCGGGTTGATAGTTCAACCATTCTGCTCACCCTTGATAACATCGATAGCATTCTGGTCGATTTCGAAGTCGCGGAAACCCGGTTCGATAACGTAAAACCCGGTCAGTCGGTTCGGGTCGAAACATGGAGTTTACCGGGCGAGCTGTTTACCGGTGTTGTCGAATCCATCGGCAGTCGTATCGACCCTGAAAGCCGGACATTTAACGTGCGTGCACGGGTGCCAAACCCGAATGCGCGATTGCTGAGCGGGATGTCCTTTGCTGTCTATGTCGATATCGAAGGCAAACAATATCCGTCTGTTGCCGAAATTTCGGTCCTGTGGGGCGAAGGTGGCACCTATGTCTGGCGGATTAAGGATGAAACAGTTTCGCGTGTTCCTGTCCGTGTCGTGAAACGGACCAATGGCCGCATCCTGCTTGAAGGCGGGGTTTCCGAAGGTGACCTGATTGTTGTTGAAGGTGTCTTGCGTCTGCGGCCGGGCCGCACAGTTACGGCAAACATTCGCGGCAGCGAGGAAACCGGTGTTGCCGCCCGCGAGGGTACTGGTGAAGGATCCTGATCATGACGGACAATCCCGGTAATCAGGACCACAATGATCTTGCGTCGCTAAGTATCCGGCGACCGGTTCTTGTGTGTGTGGTTGCTCTTTTGATCATTCTTGCCGGTCTTGCGGCGATGTTGGGTGTCGAAATTCGCGAACTGCCCAATGTGGACCGTCCAACCGTCACCATCACCGCCAATTATAACGGTGCTTCGCCGGAAACGGTCGATGCCGAAGTCACCTCGGTTCTGGAAAGTGCTGCTTCACGGGTCAGCGGTGTCAAAGACATCAATTCCCAAAGCGAAGAGGGCAATGCCCGTGTTCGCATCGAATTTTATCCCGATATTGAAATCAACGATGCTGCCAGCGACATTCGCGAAGCAGTCAGCCGTGCTTCGCGCAGCCTCCCCGATGGGGTTGAAGATGTCCGCGTGATCAAGGCCGATGCCGACGCCAGCGCGATCATGCGCATGGCCGTTGTCAGCAACCGCCTGACCGAAGAAGAACTGGCCAATATTGTTGAAGATCAGATTAGCCCGGCCCTGTTGGCTGTGCCCGGTGTTGCCGAAATCACGGTAAACGGGGACCGTGAAAAAGTCCTGCATGTGCGGATTGATCCGCTGCGGATTGCCAGTTACGGGCTGTCGGTTCAAGACATTGCCGATGTTTTGGAAACGGCACAGTTTGATATTCCGGCTGGCAGCTTTGAATCAACCGATCAGAAATTGTTTGTCCGTGCTGATGCATCCGTTTGGGAAGTCGACAAGCTAAATCAGATGCTTGTCCGTGGTGCCATTCGTCTCGGGGATGTGGCTGATATCTATTACGGCCCCGATGATGCGTCATCCTATGTGCGCCTTGATGGACGTGCTGTGATTGGGCTTGGTGTTGTCCGTCAGGCGCAATCAAATACGATTGCGATTTCCAACGGTGTGCGCGATGCCGTTGAACGGCTGAACAGTCAGTATGATGACATCAACGTATTCGTGAATTCCGATGATGCGGTGTTCATTGAAGGCGCGCTTTGGGAAGTGATCTTCAGCCTTGCCTTGGCGATTATTATTGTTATTGCCGTGCTGTATCTGTTCCTGCGATCCTTTACCGCGACATTGATCCCGACCGTTACCATTCCGATTGCCTTGATCGGGACAGTGGCGGCAATCTGGGCGATGGGCTTTTCGATCAATATTCTGACCTTGCTTGCCCTTGTTCTGGCAACCGGGATGATTGTTGATGACGCGATTGTCGTTCTGGAAAATATCCAGCGTCGTCGTCATCAGGGTCTTGGTTCTATGGCGGCCGCCGTGCTGGGTACCCGGCAGGTTTTCTTTGCCGTTATTGCAACCACACTGACATTGATTTCGGTGTTTGTGCCGATTTCATTCCTGCCAAGCACGGCAGGACGGTTGTTCCGTGAATTCGGTTTTGTGTTGGCTTTTTCAGTGGCGGTATCTTCGTTTGTCGCCCTGTCATTGTGTCCGATGCTGGCATCGCGTTTGAAACATATCGATCCGCATGATGGCGATACCGATGTTGAACCGAATATGCTGGAACGCGTCGGGATTTTCTTTGCCGGAATTTATCGCCATATCCTGGAATGGGTTTTACGCAGCCCCGTCATCACTTTGATGATTTGCGTTGTCGCGGGTGGGTTGGCGTTTGGTGCCTATAACACTGTGACCAAGGAACTGCTGCCCGAAGAAGATCGTGGGCGTATTCTGGTATCGCTGCGCGGTCCTGATGGGGTTGGCATTGATTATATGGACCGTCAGGTCGAGGCGGTTGAAAACATTCTGCGCCCGATTGTCGAGGCCGGTGATGCTTATAACATCTACACCATCGTCGGTCTGTGGGACCCCAACCGTGCGCTGGTGATTGCACCTTTGGTGCCATGGGATGAACGTATCCGCAGTCAGCAAGATATCACCAACAGTGTTCGGGGAAAACTGAACGATCTTCCGGGGGTTCAGGCGGTTGTCTGGCAGCCCAACAGTCTGGGGTTGCGCGGCGGCACGGGTGAAGGTTTGCAATTTGCCCTGACCGGGACGAATTACCGCACGCTGGCGGGCAATGCGCGCGCCATGCAGCAGGAAATTGAAGCCAACTATCCCAATCTGACCGGTGTGCGGGTGTCCTATCAGACAACCCAGCCACAGCTTCTGGTCAATATTGACCGCAAACGCGCCTTTGATCTTGGCATTGAGATTGACGAACTTGATACGACGTTACGCGCAATGATCGAGGGATATGAAGTCACCGACATCAATGTTGATGATCAGAACATTCCGGTCAAATTGCGCAGTTCGGTTGGCAGCATCAATGATCCATCCGATCTTGAAAACCTGTTTGTCAGTGGGACCAATGGCCGCATCCTGCCATTGTCCTCGGTCATAACGCTAAGTGAAGAAGCCGTCGCATCCGAACTTGAACGCGAAGGCCAGCAACGTGCGGTGACAGTTTCGGCCAATCTTGCACCGGGTTATACGCTTGATGACGCGGTCAGTGATGTGAATGAAGTTGCCGATAAAGTCCTGCAACCCGGTATTGGAATTTTGTTCCTGGGCGATGCTGCGGCCCTTGGCGAAGCATCGCACGATGTGCAAATCACGTTCTTGATTGCAGTTCTTGTTGTGCTGCTTGTTCTTGCCGCACAATTTGAAAGCTTCATGTCTGCTTTGGTGGTTGTCCTGACCGTGCCATTTGGTTTGGCCGCAGCAATTTACGCGCTCAGCCTAAGCGGCACATCGATCAATATCTATAGCCAGATCGGGCTTGTGATGTTGGTCGGGCTTATGGCCAAGAACGGTATTCTGGTTGTCGAATTTGCGGATCAGTTGCGCGATGCAGGTAAATCCGTCCGCGAAGCGGTTCACGATGCGGCAATGGTGCGTTTACGGCCAATCATGATGACGATGATTTCAACCGTCTTGGGTGGCTTGCCATTGGTGTTGGGATCGGGTGCCGGGGCAGAAGCCCGTGCGGCGATTGGCTGGGTCGTGTTTGGCGGGCTTGGCTTTGCCACGGTCTTTACCTTGTTCCTGACCCCGGTGCTTTATTTGTTGTTGGCACCATTGGTGTCGGCCCGTGCGGATGGCGGTTTGAAATTGCAAACCCAGCTGCGTGCCGCAGAAGACATTCCCGATACCGGTGAAATTCCAGATGACGTGACGCATGGTGCAGCACCCAGCGGAATCGAAGGAAGTGCGAAATAACATGAAGAACAATCGTCTTTTCGCAGTTTCTGGCATTGCGATGCTGGTCGGGTTGGCAGGGTGTCAGTCGGTTGGTCCGGATTATACCGCACCGAACTTTGATCTGGTCGGGGCCTATTCCCCGGAAATTCCGGTGATTGCCGCACGTCAGGCAGAACAGGGGCGTTGGTGGGAAAGCACGACAGATCCTGTTTTGCAAAGCCTGATCGACGAAGGTGTTGCCAATAATATCGACCTTAAGATCGCTATCAGCCGTATTCGCGCCGCCGCCGCAACCGCGCGCGGGGTGGCCGGGGCCAATGGTCCGACAATTGATGCCAGCGTTGATGGATCGGCTGATCGCACGACATCAAGCCGTGCCAGTGGCAACCGTGTTGATGACATTGGATTTGGCGCGGGAATTGATCTGTCATGGACGGCGGATATCTGGGGTGGTCAGGCACGCGAAGAAGAAGTCGCTGAAGCAGACTATTTGCAACAGGTTTATCTGCGCGAAGATGTCTATCGCACCATGATTGCCGATATCATCACCAACTATATTGAGCTGCGTGGCGCGCAAAAACGTCTCGGACTTTTACAAGACTCGCTTGATCTGCAACGTCAGACCAGCAACATCGTTCAGGTGCGTTTGCAAACCGGGCTTGGATCGGAACTTGATCTGTCCCGTGCCCGTGCCGAAGTCGCCGACCTTGAAGCGACCGTACCAACCCTGCAGACCAGTATTGATCGATCCATCAATGCAATTTCGATCCTGGTCGGCGCGCAGCCGGGCAGACATCGTGATGCCTTGCTTGATACATCACCCTTGCCGGAATTCCAAAGCAGCCCGCCGATTGGCGTCCCCGCCGACCTTTTGCGCCGCCGACCAGATGTGCGGGCAGCTGAGCTTTCCCTGATCTCTGCGACATCGCAAATCGGGGTGGAAACGGCAACACTGTACCCGGAATTGACCATTAACGGGTCTTTGGCCTTGGGGGCGACGGGCTATGGCACCGGGCCCATCATTCGGACCGCGATGGCGGCAATCGGTGCAGTGATTGATGCCACCCTTTACGATGGTGGCGAACGCCGGGCCAATATCACGGTTGCCGAAGAAGAAGCCGAGCAGGCCTTTTTGATCTATCGCCAGACATTGTTGAACGCGATTGAGGAAGTTGAAAGTGCGATTTACGGCTATGTCGGGGCGGTGCAGCAACGTGATTCTTTGATTGCATCGGTGCAATATCACCGGGACGCATTTGATCAATCGCGGGTACGGTTTGTGCAAGGTCTGTCGGACTTTCTCGACGTTTTGGATTCTCAGCGCAGCCTGACCGGATCGTTACAGGCACTTGCCGATGCCGAAACCGATCTCGAACTTGAAACCATCAATCTTTACAGTGCTGCGGGATTAAGCGTTGAAGACGTTGAACGCTATGCCGCGCAAGAAGGTGTGACACTGATCAACGGCTAGCTTCTTGGCGACGTAACATCCCAACAACTTGCAAAAACGAATATATCAGCGAACTGTGGCTTGAGTTTCGCCTTCGTTCGGCCTAGGTCTTTGGCAGAATGACTTCCGGGGAAAATCATGACCGGCGATCTGTTTGCCAATGAACCACCACGCAATCTTTTGCCATTTGACGGCGACGTCTTGTTGTTGCGTGACATCATGGCGCCTGATGATGCGGACCGGACCTTTGCCCGCCTTAAAAGTGGTATTGTCTGGCAGCAGGAAATTGCCAGAATTCATGGCAAAGAAATTGCCGTTCCGCGCCTGACCGCATGGTATGGCGAGGTCGCCTATCGCTATAGCGGTGTGTATCACCCAGCAGCGCCGTTTCCATCAATCATAGCGCCTTTACGCAGTTTGGCCGAAGAACTTTCCGGGGCAGGGGTATCGTTTAACACGGTTCTTTTGAATCAGTATCGCGATGGCCGCGACAGCGTTTCCTGGCATGCCGATGACGAAGATGTGCTGGGTGAAAATCCGATCATTGCCAGTTTGTCTTTTGGTGAAGAACGCCGGTTTCATTTGCGTCACAAGAAAACCGGTGATCGGATCAGCATTGATTTACCCCATAATTCGGCCCTGATCATGTCGGGCGCAACACAGCATTTCTGGCTTCATCAATTGCCCAAAACCGCAAGACAGGTGGGCCCCCGCATCAATCTGACATTCCGCAAAACGCAATCGGAATCCCGATAGGGATCTCTTCTGGTAGAGACGGCGGGCTTCTGGCTATAGTGTAGCTAATTCAAACCAATAGCATCGTGAAGACACGGGATCGGAGAACGGGACGCATGGCAAAACGCGTAAAACTTCTGGATGTCGCCAAGGCCGCCGGGGTTTCGCAAGGAACAGCGTCGAATGCCTTTGGCAAACCGGATCTGGTGCGCCCGGAAGTCCGTGAACGCATTTTTGCCGCCGCCAAGGACCTTGGCTATCGCGGCCCGCATGTCATGGCCCGCATGTTGCGCACCGGCAAGGCCGGGGCACTTGGCGTGGTTTTCCCCGATAATCTTGAATATGCCTTTAGTGATCCGGTGGCGATTGAATTGCTGCGCGGGATCGGGCGGGAATGCGCCCATCGCGGCGTCAATGTCATGATCATATCGGCTGAAAATCAGCAACAGGCGATTGCCGCGGTCAATAATGCCGCGGTCGATGCGTTTCTGGTTCATTGCTATTCGGATAACAATGACATCATTGCCGCCATTCAGCGCCGCAATCAGCCCTTGATCAGCATTGATACCGATATTGCCGGTGCCGCCGGAACCGTGGTTCTAGATGATCATGCTGCGGCAAAGGGGGCGGCACAGCATCTGCTTGATTGTGGGGCGAAACGGTTTGCCATCCTGTTGTTGCAGGCAACCGAGCATGATCACTTCGGCCCGATGAATGCCAACCGCGTTGGTGCTGCCAGCCACCGTGTCGTCCGCGAACGATTGGCGGGCTATCACGACGCATTGGGTAAGGCCGGGATCACAGCCGATGATGTGATCCATATCGAATGCGATAACCAGTCTGAACACAGTGCCAAAATGACGGCGGAGATGCTGGAAAGCCATCCTGAAATTGACGGCATTCTTGCCATGTCCGATGTGATTGCGATTGGCGCGATTGATGCCGCGCGGACCGTCGGGCGCAAGGTCCCGGATGATCTTAAGGTCATTGGCATTGACGGGATTGTGGCAGGCGAACGCACCGACCCACCCTTGACGACGATGTATCAGGATTCCGTTGAAAAAGGCCGACTGGCCGCTGAAATGGCGCTATCGGATGACGGTGGGAAAACCATCACCCTGACAACCAAACTACTGCTCCGTGGTTCCAGCAAGTCTGATTAATCAGCGAAATCAAATTCGGGTAAGTCCCGCTTGCCCGCCAAGCCATCCCACAGGGCAAGATATCGGTCATTCATGGCTGTAAGGCTATAATGATCAACGATCCGTTTGCGTGATGCTGCCTTACGGAACGTTTTGCTATCGGGGTCCTCGCCAAGAAGTTCTTCAATCGCGCTTGCCATGTCATTCGGCGCGTGAAGCGGGACGGTCTTGCCGGTTCCACCCAGAATTTCGGCCACATCACCAACATCATTGCCAACTGCCGGTACACCACATGCCATGGCCTCTCCAATGACATTGGGAAAGCCTTCGCCAAAGCTTGATGACAAAACTGCAACATCAAGGGCCGGGACAAGTTGGGCAACATCACGGCGCAGGCCTAGGGCGGAAATATGGCCCTTAAGCGCGTCGGAGAATGTCAGTGTTTCTGTATCCTGTCCGATCAAAACCAGATGCACATCCTGGCCGTTGGCACGTAGAAGTTCGACAGCATCAAACAAGGTCGCATGATCCTTTGCCGGGTCCTTGCGTGCGACCATACCGATCAGCGATGTGGTCGGGGTAAGGCCAAGTTCCTTGCAAAGGCGCTTTTTTGCAGCCGGATCAGGGCGCCATTCATTGGTATCAAACCCGTTGGGCAAATAAGCCCATTTTTTCGGATGATACCCGCATGTGATGTGATGGCGTTGTCCCGCATGGGAATTCGCTGCAACAACCGCGGGGCGAGACGAAAGTTTTGCCAGAAGGTTTAAGACAATTCGTGTCGATCGGCCATAAAGCGACAGATCCATTTCCGCACAGCGAATGTTCCATGCCAAACGCTTGGTCCCACGTCCTGAAACGGTTGCCGCCAAGGTGGCGATAAAATCGGAATGATACAGCCATGACATGATGGCATCAGGTTTATGACGGCGCATAAGACCGGCAAGCTTGAAAATTGCACCGGGCAGGTCACGAACCCCCGATGACATACCAAGACAAAAAAGTTCAACCCCTGCCTTGCGAAGGTCAGCGCCAAAGACGCCTTCACCCATCAATGAAACAACGATCTGACGCGGTGCATCGGGATCTGTGCTTTGGGCATTATGGCACGCAATCCGGGTCAGAACGCGTTCCGCACCCCCGGCATCAAGTTCATTGATGATGTGCATTACCAAAGTCATACCAAGCCTATAGCAGGCCTTGGTCGATCCGAACAGATGGCTATTTCACCAGATCATGGTAGCGGTAACATTCAACTGTATGGTCCATCACAAGGCCGGTGGCTTGTAAGAATGAATAGATGATGGTGGTGCCGACAAACTTCATGCCGCGTTTTTTCAAATCTTTGGAAATGCGGTCGCTCAGCTCGGTCGAAACCGGGACATCGCCCATGGTTTTCCAGTGATTGATAACCGGCTTGTTTTCGACGAACTGCCAGATATAGGCATCAAAGCTTCCGAACGCGTTCTGGATGGCAATGAATGTTTTGGCATTTTGAACAGTCGCGGCGATTTTTAACTTATTTCGAATAATCCCGGGGTCAGCCAGAAGCGTCTGTTGTTTGGCATCGTCATAGGCCGCAACTTTATGCACATCGAAATTATCGAACGCTGCACGGTATGTGTCGCGCCGGGCCAGAATGGTCAGCCAGCTTAACCCGGCCTGCGCGCCTTCAAGGATCAGCATTTCAAAGAAAAGCCGGTCATCATGCACCGGAACACCCCATTCCGTGTCGTGATAATCGACATAAAACGGTTTGTCAGCGTGGGTCATGGCCCATTTGCACCGTGGGTGATCGGAAATGTTCATGCTGAATGCTCCGTGATTACAATCCCGTATTTCTGGCGCGAAGCCTGATTGCCTGCAAGCTGTAATAGGCGATTGCCAGACATCTCCTGACAGTTTTGGGTTGGGGAGGGGCCCATATTGTTCGTCGTCTGGGTGACAGGGATCACAAAGCGATGAAAACTTGGCCCGGAAAGTGGGAAAAACAACGCTCTGCGCTTGCGTTACCGGTCATTGCCGACTAGGTTTTGCAGCGTGTAAACATCTTACCGGGCGCATATCGGTTTTCGACCCGGCGATCGTAAGGAGCGGCAATGCTGGCGATTTTTTGGCTTATTGACACTGTGGTTGGTATCTACATTTTCATGCTGATTGCATCTGCAATCCTGTCATGGCTTGTGGCGTTCAACGTGATCAATACCAGCAACCGGTTCGTTTATATGCTGGGGGATACCTTATACCGCCTGACAGAGCCGGCCTTGCGCCCGATCCGGCGGATCATGCCGGACCTTGGCGGTATCGATATCTCGCCAATCATTCTGATTCTGGTTCTGCAATTTGGCAATATGCTGATCCAGACCGATGTCCGGATGGCTCTTTTAGGGTATTAAATGTCTCATTCAGACAATGTCTGATCCTGTTTGCGAGATACTCTCTGACCAAACCGGGATTGTCTGTTTGTGCGTTTAACGCCAAAAGCTTCGCGTGATGCGATCAATAGTCTGATGAAAGATGCCAGCGGGCGTTTGCGCCTTTAGGTATCGGTTGCTGCGGTGCCGGAAAACGGCAAAGCCAATCAGGTCTTGATAAAACTTTTGGCAAAAGCGGTTAAATGGCCTAAATCCTCGTTCGGGATCGCTGCCGGAAAGACAGACCGCAACAAATCGCTGGTTATTACCGGCAGCCCCACAGAGTTGATGTCGAAAATCACCGAACTGACAGGCGGACAGACACATGAGTGACGCAAAAATCATCGACGGCAAGGCATTCGCAGCCAAATTGCGCGAAGACATTACAGCCGAAGTAACCAAGCTGAAAGCCGATCACGGCGTTACCCCCGGTCTGGCCGTGATTTTGGTGGGGGAAGACCCCGCCAGTCAGGTTTATGTCCGCAACAAGGGCAAGCAGACCCTTGAATGCGGGATGAATTCCTATGAACATAAACTCTCCCCGGATACCCCGCAGGATGAACTTCTGGCATTGATCGCCAAACTGAATGCCGATCCGAACGTTCATGGCATCCTGTGCCAGTTGCCGGTCCCCGATCATATTGATGATCAGGCGATTTTGGGTGCAATCGATCCGGCCAAGGATGTTGATGGTTTCCACGTGGTCAATGCCGGTGCCCTGGCAACCGGCGGCGAAGGGTTCGCACCCTGCACGCCCTATGGCTGCCTGATGTTGCTTAAAGACACCCTTGGGGATCTGTCGGGCAAACGTGCGGTGGTTGTTGGGCGTTCCAACATTGTCGGAAAACCAATGGCGCAGCTATTGCTGAAAGAAAGCTGCACCGTCACCATCGCCCATTCGCGCACCCGCGATCTTCCAGAAGAAGTCCGCCGTGCCGATATCGTGATTGCCGCTGTTGGTCGCCCGAACATGATCAAGGGTGAGTGGATCGCGCCGGGTGCGACCGTGATTGATGTCGGGATTAACCGCATCGAAGGCGAAAACGGCAAAATGAAACTGGTCGGTGATGTCGAATTTGCAACCGCATCAAAAGTTGCCGGTGCGATTACCCCGGTTCCTGGCGGTGTCGGCCCGATGACCATTGCGTGTTTGCTCAACAATACCCTGATTTCAGCCTGCCGTGCGAATGGCGTTACGGTGCCGAACCTTGGTTTTGACAACTAAGTCACTGGAACGTAATGTGAAAGGCGGTCCATTGGGCCGCCTTTTTTGTTTCAGGGATCGGCAATGCACATGTTGCTAATGTGGAAAACTATTGGCGTTAGTGTCGGCATCTTGGTTCTAACAAGCTGTCAGACCACGCAATATCGTGGTCAGAACCTTTTGTACTATGCGTTCGAACAGGTCTGTGTCGCCCATATCGGTGATGGTCCCGCAATGGCCGCGGCGGTGAAAAAGGTTTTGCCGTTCTATACCGACGATATTAAACCCGCATTGCGTGATCATGTCATGCGCGGCCCAACAGTGGTAAAAACGCGTTGGTATTCCTTGCCCGGCTACGGGGATCTTGTGGTGGCAGAGGATGGGCGTTATTGCCGCATTGGTCAGTTCCGAGATGATGCAATGGCAGTACTCGCCGGAATAACTGGGGCAAACAACCTTGAAACCCTGAAAGATGGACAATCGCCAAACGGATATCGCCGTTCTGTTGTGCGATTGACCGATAGCGGTGCAATTGTGAGCCTGACCGAAGGTTCACATGCGAATTTCCTGCATATGATGACACCTGATCTTTATATGGCGCAACGCACTCATGATGACCCAACACTGTAAAGTTGTTTATTGAGACCCACCATTAAAGTGGGAAAAACCACAGCAACATAGGATACCCAATTGCGACCACGATGATCTCGGTGGGAAGGCCTAGGTGCCAATAGTCGCCGAAGCGGAAGCCGCCGGGCCGACGATTAGGGTGTTGTTTTGATGGTCTATTGACACTCTACTATAAGGAAATGGATGATGGTTGATATGCTACTATAAGACGATAGCATTTTGTCGAACTGAGCGGGATCAAATCTATGGAGGACAGTATGAAAATTCTGAGAGAAAGCGCTTGTTGTTCAGGTCTAAAGGGGCCTGTTCTGATCTTAGCTTTTCTGGCTATGGTAGTTTTATCCAACACTGCGTTTGCGCAGGATATGTCAGAAGCAAGATTAGAAGCTGCTGAGCGGTATGCAAAAGTCTTCGATTTGCCAAAAATGATGAATCAAACGGTGGCTCAGATCGCGCTGAATGTTCCTGAAAACAAGCGGCAGGAGTTCATCCAATTTATGTCAGACGCATTAGATATACAGATGCTTGAGGGCTTAATCGTTACTTCAATGACTGAGCATTTTACAACTAATGAATTGAATGCCCTTGCAGATTTTTATGGATCGCCTGAAGGTATTTCAATAGTCGAGAAAATGCCAGTTTACATGGCTAGTACAATGCCAAAGATCCAGTCAGTGGTTCTTCAAACAGCGAAGAAATTTTGATCACTAGACTCAATTTGATGTGAGCAAGTTCGGTCTCCTTATCCTTACAAAGCCGAGGATAACCGATACGAAATCATTTCTGGAATTTGATTTTTTTGAGGCCCGAACACCTACCCGCAAGGAGTTCCACCTCACAACGGCCAAACCCAACGCAACATCGGCACCCCGAACGGCGACCACGATGATTTCAATCGGCAGTCCAAGCTTCCAGTAATTGCTAAAGCGGAACCCGTCGGGACCAAGGATCAGGGTGTTGTTCTGATGCCCGATCGGGAGAGGAAGGCACAAGATGCACCAATCGCAACCGCCATCAGGAAAGGGCTGGCACTTGTATCCAATTGCGTAGCACTGCCAATCGCACTAGCTTAAGTTCAAACAGCAATCGCTATAATTTCAAGTTTGAGCAAAGACCCAAACAGAGGGTGCCGCGATCTTTTTCCACCAGATGAAATTGGTGTATGCTGGTCGTCTTCGGACCACCATAATGAAGTTTGTGCGCTTCTGATTGAATAAGGTTTTACCGATGCCCCATTCCCAACCCGAACTTGCCTATGGCCGTGGATTTATTTCGGTAAAACTGCCCGACACTGCGCGCGCGACCGTCATTCGTAAGGCCGAGCTTGCAAAGCTTCCTGACAATCATGTCGCCATTCGAAACGCCCTTGAAAATCCGGTTGATGCCGCGCCGCTTTCGGAGCTGGCGAAAAATCGCAAAAGTGCCTGTATCCTGATTTGCGATATTACCCGCCCGGTTCCCAATAAGCTGTTCCTGCGCCCGATGATCGAGACGATGGTTGCAGCAGGCATCGCGCAAAGCGAGATCAGTGTTTTGGTTGCGACCGGTCTGCACCGGCCAAATCTGGACGAAGAGCTTGAAGAACTTGTCGGTGATCCGTGGGTTTTGGAAAATGTCCGGGTTGAAAACCACTATGCGCGCAACGAAGACGATCTGATTGATCTTGGCGTCACGCCAACCCGCGGTGTTCCGGTCAAGCTCAACAAACGTCTGGTCGAGGCCGATCTTCGGATTGCAACAGGGCTGGTTGAACCACATTTCATGGCCGGGTGGTCAGGTGGGCGCAAAGTTGTTGCCCCGGGTGTTGCCGGACATGAAACCATCCGCACATTCCATTCCGCGCGCTTCATGGAAGATCCGCTTGCGGTTCAATGCAATCTGGCAGGTAATCCGCTGCATGAAGAGCAGCTTGAAATCGTTCGCATGCTTGGCGAGACATATGCGTTAAACACCGTGCTTGATGAAGACCGTGACCTTGTTCATGTGACCTTTGGCGAAATCATCGCCAGCCACCTTGCCGCTGTGAGTTATATTTCAGAAGCAACCCGCGTTGATGTTGGGCGTAAATACAGCACCGTGGTTACGTCGTCTGCCGGTTATCCGCTTGATAAAACCTATTATCAGACGGTCAAGGGTATGGTCACCCCGATGGATATCCTGAAACCCGGCGGGACCTTGATCATTGCATCAGAATGTTCCGAAGGGTTTGGCTCCGAAGAATTCCGCGATGCACAGGCACGCCTTGCCGATCTTGGGTCGGAGCGGTTTTTGGCAACGCTTAAGGCCAAGACACTTGCCGATATCGACGAATGGCAAACCGAAATGCAGCTTAAACCGATGCGGGTTGGCAAGGTGCAGCTTTATACCAAGGGGTTGAGTGCGGAAGAAAAACGTATCACCTGTGTCGAGGTCGTGGATGACCTTGATCAGGCAATTGCGCAGAGCATCGCGCAAAGCGGTGATTTTGACGTGGCCATTATCCCCGAAGGCCCCTATGTCATTCCGGTGTCGGGCAACAATGAATGAACCATATTCATCTTGATGCTGTTGGCGGGATTGCCGGCGATATGTTTATTGCCGCAATGCTTGATTTGATCCCGCACCTGCGCCCTAGCATCGATCAGGACATACACCGCATTCTTCCCGCCGATATCGGCAGTGTCGAAATTGCGACAATCCGCAAAAACGGCATGCATGCCCGAACGTTCAATCTGGTCTTTAACCCGGATTATGACGCACATGGCAAATCGGATCATGGGCATGATCACGGACATGAACATGAACACCGCATAGGATCAGGGGCCTACACCGATATTGTTGGCTATATCCGGTCATCTGATCTGGCACCGGGCACGATTACGGTTGCCTGTGCCATTCTGACCCTTCTGGCCGAGGCCGAGGCGAAAACGCACGCGGTTGATATCAGTGATGTTCATTTCCACGAAATTGCCGACTGGGATTCAGTTTTGGATGTCGTAATCGCAGGCAGCATCATTGCTGCCTTGCCCGATACACGCTGGAGCGTATCGGACCTGCCGCGCGGCGGCGGGCTTGTCAAAACACAGCATGGGTTATTGCCTGTGCCTGCCCCGGCCACAGCAGAACTTCTGGCCGGATTTACATGGCGTGATGATGGCGTTTCGGGCGAACGTGTGACCCCGACCGGTGCCGCCATCCTGAAATATCTGATTGATCCAGAAGGCAACGCTACGCCGTCGGCAGGTTCAAAAAAGTTGCTGGCGAGTGGTGTCGGGGCGGGAACCCGCACCATCAAGGAATTGCCAAACATTTTGCGCGCATTGCAATTTGATGCAGCATCGGCGGCACGCGATATGACCTGCGATCAGGATCATGTCACAGTAATTGAATTTGAAATTGACGATATGACCGGCGAGGAAATTGCCACGGCGTCCGAAATCTTGCGCGACTGTGACGGGGTGATTGATCTGGTGCAGTTTGCCGGGCAGGGTAAGAAAAACCGCCCGGTGGTTTCGCTCCGTTTATTAGCGCAAACGGATTTGGCAGATCAGGTAATGGATGCGTGTTTCGCCCAGACATCAACCATCGGCCTTCGCCATCATGTGACCGAACGGCGTATCTTGCGCCGGACAGAATCCCGTGATGAAACGGGTATTCGGACAAAGTCCGTTGCGCGACCAGCGGGGGTTACATCGTGTAAGGTTGAACATGATGATTTGACCGGCGAAGATTTGCATTCCCGCCGTCGTCAAAAATATCAAGCCGAATTACAAGCCAAACGACAAGCCGAACAAAAGGGGTGAGCATGGTTTTGACTTCTCACCAACTCCTTGCCGATATTATCCTTGCGCAGCCACGCCTTGCAATCGCGGTGAGCGGTGGTGTCGATAGCATGACGCTTGCAACATTTGCCAATATGGTCGCACCAAATCGTACCGAAATGCTGCATGCTGTGTCGCCCGCGGTGCAGCCGACAGCAACGGTTCGGGTGCGGGATGCTGCACGTGTGCAGAATTGGCACTTAACCGTGACCGGCACGGGTGAATTTGATGATCCGCGCTATCGTGATAATCCGGTCAACCGATGCTATTTCTGCAAGACCAATTTGTATGACCGGATACGCAGTCTGACGGCGGCCCCCATCGCATCGGGGGCAAATCTAGATGATCTGGGGGAATACCGACCCGGATTGCTTGCGGCATCGGAGCATGACGTTCTTCACCCGTTTGTTGATGCCGGTATGGCAAAAACAGACATCCGAACCCTTGCCCGTGAACTTGGGTTGGACGATGTCGCCGAACTTCCCGCACAGCCGTGCCTTGCCAGTCGGATTGAAACCGGAATTGCCATTGACCCCAAAGACCTTGCCTTTGTCGATAGCATCGAAGGGTATCTGAGCAACGAGCTTGGTCTTCGCGGCGATGTCAGGTGCCGTATCACCAAATCAGGCGTTATCATTGAACTTCCCGAAAGCCAGATGACCACCGATATTGAAACCCGGATTGAAGAACGGTGTAAGATGAATGATCGTGCGTTCATGGGGCTGCGGCCTTATCAGCGGGGTGCGATGTTTATTCAGGACCAACCATGAAAAACGTTCATCAGCCCGATTGGGACCGGCAAAACCGGACCGGCTTTCCCGAGGCGATTTATTGTGCGCGAAAATCTGCGGACCAAATCAATATTATCATTGAAGATGCGATCACGCGCGAACGTCCGCTTTTCCTGACCGCGCTTACGCCGGAAACATATCAGGGGCTTAATGGCGACAATCGTGCCAAGCTTGACTATGACCCGGTTTCGGCAACCGGAATTGTTGGCAAGACAGGGCCGCTTGGACCGTCGGGGATCGGGATCATTGCGGCGGGGACGTCCGACATTCCGGTGGCAACCGAGGCCCAAAGAACATTGGCCTTTTGCGGGTATGACAGCACCATGATCCAGGATGTTGGTGTGGCCGGTCTTTGGCGGCTGCTTGACCGGATCGAGGAAGTTCAGAAATTCCGCATCATAATTGCACTTGCCGGGATGGAAGGTGCTTTGTTCAGTGTTCTGGCCGGGTTGGTCGGGGCACCCGTGATCGCGGTGCCAACTTCTGTCGGGTATGGCGTGACGGCGGGCGGGAGAACAGCACTAGAATCTGCACTGGGCAGCTGTTCACCGGGCATTCTGAGCGTAAATATCGACAATGGTTTCGGGGCGGCGGCCGCCGCCATCAAGATCCTGCAATCTGTTGCCAAGTAAGGTTTGAAAAGCCGAGGTGAGCTTTGCGGCTTTCGGTTGTCCGGTCAGATATCCTACAACGGCCAGACCCAAAGCAACATCGGCACGCCAACCGCGACCACAATGATTTCAATTGGCAGGCCAAGCTTCCAGTAATCGCCAAAGCGGAACCCGCCGGGGCCGAGGATCAAGGTGTTGTTTTGATGCCCGATGGGCGTCAGGAAAGCACAGGATGCACCAATCGCAACCGCCATCAGGAACGGGTCGGCACTGGCATCCAGTTGGGCTGCACTGCCAATGGCAATCGGGCACATGACGGCTGCCGTTGCGGCATTGTTCATGAAATCCGACAGGGTCATGGTGACGATCAGGATCAGGCCAACCGCGATCGTGGCGTTGCCCTGTGCGATCGTTTCAAGCAGGAAACGGGCGATTAAATCCGCACTGCCCGTACTTTCCATCGCATTCGCGACGGGGATCAAGGCGGCAAGCAACACCACCACCGGCCAGTCGACGGCATTATAAAGCGTGCGCGGCGAAACAACCCCGAACAGCAATGCCGCAAGCACCCCAAAGGAAAAGGAAATCGCGGCCGGCAGGATGCCAAAAGCAGCCAGTAGAATGGCGACGGCCATGATAAATGTCGCGCGCAAGGCAATCTTGGTATCGGCCAGATGCAAGGAGCGTTCGGCAAGCGGTACACATCCAAGGCGATTGCCGAAATCATAAACAGCATCGGGGGTGCCTTGCATCAAAAGAACATCACCTGCCTGCATTGTCATGGTGCGCAAGCGTGCCATGGAACGTTGTCCCTGTCGGGAAACGGCCAGCAGATTGATGCCATAACGATCCCGCAACCGTATGTCGGAAGCCGACCGGCCAATGAAGGTGGCATTTGGCAGAACGGCAAGTTCGATCAGCGATATGTCATCGGATTCCAGAGCCTTTTGGCGTTCGACTTCGGTCTTGGGCGGATTGGTGATGTCATCTGTTTTAACAGCGTCGTCGTTCACTTCAGCACCGCCGACGACCGGGACATTTGCAGGGTCTTGAGTGTCTGAAGTTTCCGGAATGATATCCTTCTGCGCGTCTTTCTCGCGTTCAAGCGCCTTGGCCTGTTCTTTTTCCGCGGCCTTGGCCCGGGCGTCATTCCATTCGGCTTCAAGGGTCAGTTCGAGTGCAGAAAGGGCAGAGGCCAGACCTTCGGGTTCGGCTTCGATGAGAAGAATATCGTCCTGATGAAGTTCGCGATAAGGACTTGGTGCCGGAAAGCGACGTTCGTTGCGGATCAGGCCAATGACCTGTGCATCGCTTTTTTCCAGTTCGTGATTGATATCACGCAGCAACATGCCCGACGCTTTGCTGCCTTCGGTAATCCGGGCTTCGGTCAGGTAGGAGCCGGTTTCAAATCCTTCGGCACCGGCGCGTTCGCGGGTCGGGACAAGAAAGCGACCCAGCAGCATGACAAATGCCAACCCGGCAACCGCAATCGTGACGCCGACGGGCGTAAAGGCAAACATCGAAAACCCTTCGCCGGTCTGTCCGGCACGAAAGCCCGACACGATCAGGTTGGGCGGTGTGCCAATCAGGGTGGTCATGCCGCCCAAGATCGACCCAAATGCCAGCGGCATCAGGATTTTGCCCGGCGGCAGGTTTTGTTTTCGCGCGATTTGCAAGGCAACCGGCATCAAAAGGGCCAAGGCACCGACATTGTTCATAAAGGCTGACAGGATGGCCGCCAGAAGACTAAGGGCGGCCATGGTGACGAAAGGACCCGCAGATTGTGGCAAAACGGTCCGGGTTAATGTATCGACAGCACCCGATTTCTGAAGGGCCGATGACAAGATCAGAATGCAGGCAACGGTGATGACGGCCGGGTGACCAAACCCGACAAAAGCATCCCCGGTCGGGACCAAGCCCAATCCGACGCAGGTTAAAAGGGATGCCATGGCCACCATGTCATGGCGCCAGCGGCCCCATAAAAACAGGGCAACCGTACCAACAAGAACGGTCAGGATCATGATTTGCGGGCTATCCATTTATGTCCGTCCTGTTTTGGGGCGCTGCATGTTGGCCTATGATGCAAAAGCCTATGGCGTGACAGGCTGTTAGGTCAAGCAGGCCTTGCGTTATCTTCGAAGGGAAGAGTTATCGTTCAAGGCACAAACCCTGCTGCCATATTTGTCAGGAGGATGTGATAGTATCATCCTGTTTTAATTCGCGAATTGATTGATCCATCATGCCAGATGACAGTGCCCATATGCCAAAACCGTCTATTGCCATTTCCATCAAGCAGGCGCGGAACCTTGCCCTTGTCGGGCAAGGGTTTGATTGCGATGAAAACCGCCCTGTAACCAAGCGCCGGATCATGAAGGCGATCCGCAAGACCAATATGTTGCAGGTCGATAGTGTCAACGTTTTGACGCGCGCACATTACATGCCGATCTTCTCGCGGCTTGGCGTTTATGACCCGAAATTGCTTGATGATATTGTCTGGGGCAAATCGCGCGACCGAAAGCTGATTGAATATTGGGGGCATGAAGCCTCGATGATCCCGATTGAGGATTATCCGTTATATCGCTGGCGGATGGAAGATGCCCGGTCAGGCAAAGGCATGTGGGGACGGATCGCCCGCATGCAACGTGAACAGCCTGAGTTGATTGATGGTATTCTTGAGCGGATTGAAAATGAAGGTGCTCTTGGCGCAAGTGATCTCGATCAGGCAGGCCCCAAGAGTGCCGAATGGTGGGGCTGGTCGGATACCAAAACCGCACTGGAATATCTGTTCTGGAGCGGTCAGGTTACCGCGCACAAACGGCGTAACAGTTTCGAGCGGGTTTATGATTTGCCCCATCGGGTGATTGGGGATGCCGCCCATGATCCGGCACCCGACCGTCAGGATGCGATGTGTGATTTGATCTGTAAGGGGATTGCGGCAACCGGGGTCGCAGCCGAGATTGACCTTCGCAAGTATTTTCGTATGCCAACCGCTGAAACCAAAGCCTGTCTGGCGCGCCTTGTCGAAGAAGGCCGGTTGCTGCGCGCGGATGTGCAGGGGTGGAAACAGGACGGGTATCTCTGCCCGAATGTGAACCAGCGGGCACGGGCAAAGCCGACCTGTTTGATGGTGCCGTTTGATCCGGTGATGTGGGAACGTGATCGGGTAGAGCGGATATTTGGCTTTAACTACCGGATCGAGATATATGTTCCGGCTGAAAAGCGCCAATATGGCTATTACGTCCTGCCATTCATGCTAAACGGCGAATTTGTTGCGCGTGTTGATTTGAAATCAGATCGCAAGGCCGGGGTGCTTTTGGTGCAAAGCGCGCATCTTGAAGGTGGCTTTGAACGGCTTGATGTTGCGGGACCGTTGATGGAAAACCTGCATCGTCTGGCAGCGTTTTTGGGGCTTGGCGGGGTGAAGGTTGTTCCGGCCAATGATTTTTCAAAGTATTTGGCAGACGTCAGCGTTGTTTAAAAAGGTAAACGGGGCGCAGGTCCCACAACCGCGCCCCGTTTGACCATCGTACTGACCTGATCACAACGAGTACAGGTCCTTGCTTCAGGACATTGTGATCAACAGTTCCACCTGGCCTTACCAGCAGGTGTAACCCCCATCAGCCAATACGATGGATCCGGTCAACAGGCTGGAGGCGTCCGAAGCAAGGAACAGCACAACCGATCCGATTTCATCGGTTTCGCCCAGTCGGGCCATCGGGGTGCCATTGATCCATGCGTCATACATTTCCGGCTTGGATTTAACGAATTCATTGAGCGGTGTTGCGATATAGGTCGGTGCAACCGCATTGACGCGCACACCGCGTCCGCCCCATTCAGCCGCCAACGATTTGGTCAAGTGGTGCACAGCGGCCTTGGACGCGTTGTAATAGGCCTGTTCTTGCGGCTTGTTGACGATAAAGCCGGACATCGAACCGACATTGACAATGACGCCGTTTTTCTTGGCCAGCATCAGTTTGCCAAATTCGCGGCAGCACCAGAATGTGCCATTGAGATTGACGTCAACGACATTAAGCCAATGTTCGTCCGTGACGGTTTCCGCGGGGGTTTCCGAGCGGGCAATACCGGCATTATTAACAAGGATGTCAACGCCGCCTTGCTTGGCCATTTTTTCGGCACTGGCGCGGACCTGATCGGTGTTGGTGACATCCATGATATCGATGTCAGCCGAGTATCCTTTGGATTTCAGGTAATCACGGCCTTCTTCGGCGACAGCATCGCTGATGTCGCCGATAATGACATGCGCGCCTGCTTCGGCGAGTGCTTCGCAGCAGGACAGACCAATGGCGCGACCGCCACCGGTGACATAGGCACGACGCCCGGAAAGATCGAACTTTTTAAGATACATTTTGGACTCACAATTTTTTTGATTTGGTAAGGCGGGACCGCAATGCGTGTGTGGGGCATTGCGGCCCGGGTTATGCACGTGTCAGGATTATCCGAGTGCCAGACCATGGGCGTCAAAGCGGTGGATGCGATCCTGTTCAGGGGTCAGGAAGATTTTGTCATTGCCGCTTAGCGGTACTTCACCGGTGGCACGGACCGTCATGGGGCCATAGTCATCGGCCTGGACATGAAGATATGTCTCGGCCCCGAGATGTTCGGCGATCTTGACGGTGGCGGCAATCGGGCCGCTTTCGGTGCTGACGGCCAGATGTTCAGGACGGACACCGATCTCGTGGCAGTTATGTTTTGCTGCAAGCGCACCGCCGAGGAAGTTCATTTTTGGCGAGCCGATAAAGCCTGCTACAAATTTATTGGCCGGGCGGGCGTACAAATCCATCGGCTTGCCGACCTGTTCAACCCGACCTGCTTGGAGCACCACGATTTTGTCGGCCATGGTCATGGCTTCGACCTGATCATGGGTGACATAGATCATGGTGGTTTTCAGTTCCTGATGCAGACCGGTGATTTCCAGACGCATATTGACGCGAAGGGCGGCATCAAGGTTCGATAACGGTTCGTCAAACAGGAAGGCAGCCGGGTTACGGACAATCGCGCGGCCAATGGCAACACGCTGTCGCTGACCACCCGACAGGGCCCCCGGACGACGTTCAAGATAGTCCGTCAGGTTCAGGATTTTTGCCGCACTCTGGACTTTGTCGTTGATAACGTCTTTGCTTTCGCCTGCCATTTTAAGGCCAAAAGCAATGTTGTTATAAACGCTCATATGCGGATAGAGCGCATAGGACTGAAAGACCATCGACAGACCACGTTTGGCAGGTGCTTCGTTGGCAACGTCGGTCCCGTCAATCAGGATTTTACCGTCGGTGACATCTTCAAGCCCGGCAATTAGCCGCAGCAAGGTTGATTTGCCACAGCCCGACGGGCCGACAAAGACAACGAATTCACCATCATTGATTTCAAGATCAACACCCGGAATAACATCCAGCGTTCCGAAGGTTTTCTTGACTTTCTCCAGTCGGATAGCACCCATTTTGGTGTTCCTTCTTTCCAGATTTCTATTGGGCTGCGGTTACTTGACCGCGCCGAATGTCAGACCACGCACAAGCTGTTTCTGAGAGAACCAGCCAATTACTAGAATTGGGGCAACCGCCAAGGTTGATGCGGCTGAAAGCTTTGCCCAGAACAGTCCTTCGGGACTGGAATAGGACGCGATGAAAGCAGTCAGCGGTGCAGCATCGGACGTTGTGAGGTTGAGTGTCCAAAAGGCTTCATTCCAGGCCAGGATCACATTGAGCAACATGGTCGATGCAATGCCCGGCAAGGCCATGGGCAACAGCACAAAGATGATTTCTTTGGGCAGGGTTGCGCCATCCATACGTGCGGCTTCCAGAATGTCGGTCGGGATTTCCTTGAAATAGGTGTAGAGCATCCAGACCATGATCGGCAGGTTCATCAAGAACAGAACCATGATCAGACCAAACCGGGTATCGAGAAGCCCCCAATCGCGGAACACCAGATAGATTGGCACAAGGACACCAACCGGTGGCATCATCTTGGTCGAGAGCATCCAGAGAAGCGCATCCTTGGTCCGTTTGGTCGGGTTAAAGGCCATGGCCCATGCACAGGTCACAGCAAAGACCAAACCAACCAGCGTTGACCCGACGGCAAGAATGACCGAGTTCATGGCGAACTTGAAATAGTTCGACCGTTCCTGAACCTCGGCATAGTTTTCCAGCGTCCAGTCAAAGGAAATGAAGCTGGGCGGGATGGAGACGGCTTCAAGTTCGGACTTGAAGCTGGTCAATACCATCCAGAAGATCGGGAAGAAGATCAGAAGTCCCACAATCCAGGCGAATACCGAAAAACTGATATAGCCAAGGGGTGTTTGTTTCTTTTCCATGTCGTGCCCCTTAATTATCCAGATTTTTGCCAATGAGGCGGATCAGGAAGATCGCCACGATGTTGGCCAGGATGACCGCGACAATGCCGCCTGCGGATGCACCACCGACGTCGTACTGCAACAGGGCCTGTGTATAGACAAGGAAGGCAATGTTGGTCGTTGCCAGACCCGGGCCACCACCTGTGGTGACAAAGATTTCGGCAAAGACGGTCAGCAAGAAGATGGTTTCGATCAGAACGACAACCGTGATCGCACGGCTAAGATGGGGCAGCGTAATATAGAAAAAGATTGAGACCGGACCGGCACCATCCATCTGGGCGGCTTCTTTTTGATCGCGATCAAGCGATTGAAGGGCTGTCAGAAGGATCAATACGGCAAAGGGCAACCATTGCCATGACACCATGATAATGATCGATGTCAGCGGGATATTGGTAAACCAGTCAATTGCCGGCAATCCCAGTAAACTGGCAAGCCAGGCAAACATCCCCGAAACCGGGTCCATCAAAAGGTTTTTCCAGACCAGTGCATTCACGGTCGGCATAATGAAGAAAGGTGCGATCACCAGAAGACGCAGAATGCCGCGTCCGAAAATCGGTTGATCAAGCATCAATCCAAGAAGAATGCCGCCAACCACGGTGATGATCAAAACGGATCCGACAAGTAAAAGCGTGTTTGTCAGCGAGGCAAAGAACGCCGGATCTGTCAGGAAAAATTCGTAATTGAGTGTTCCGATCCATTCTTCCGTTCCCGGCGACAACAGATTGTAGCGCAGGAAGGAGAAATAAATCGTCATGCCCAGCGGGACGGCCATCCACAAGAACAGGACGATGATCGACGGTGCGGACATAATACGTCCGGTAAGGGTCGAGGCCCGTGTCGACATGATGTGCTTCCCCGAAATTGATGTTGCTGATCCCTGTCCAGATGGAAAGGGGGTGGCGATTTTTACAACCGCCACCCCAAGTTCATCAGGTCAAGGAGGCGCAGGCCAGAAATCATTTCATGATGTGCAATAAACTGAAATCTGGCCTGTGATGCATCAGTAGTAACCAGCTTTGCGCATGGTCCGGTCGGTGCTGGATTGAGCAGCCGCAAGGGCCTCTTCAACACTGGACTGACCGGCAAGGGCGGCTGAGAACTGCTGACCAACTGTCGTACCGATACCCTGGAATTCCGGGATCGCAGCGAACTGGACACCGACATAAGGTTTCGGTTTCAGGGTGGAGTTAACCGGATCGGCACTGTCGATTGCCAGAAGCGTCTCGTCTGCGAATGGTGCAGCTTCGAGATATTTCGGGTTTTCATACAGCGAGATACGGGTGCCCGGTGGGACGTTTGCCCAACCTTCTTTGGAGGCGACCAGTTCCAGATATTCTTTCGAGGTTGCCCAAGCGATAAACTTCTGGGCGGCTTCGACTTTCTGGGAACCCATCGGAATACCAAGGTTCCATGCCCAGAGCCAGTTGGCACCGGTACAGGTCACAGCACAGGGTGCTTCGGTGAAGCCGACTTTGTCGGCAACTTTGGAATCTTTCGGGTTGGTGACGAAGGATGCGGCAACGGTTGCATCAATCCACATGCCACATTTACCGGAGTTGAACAGCGACAGGTTTTCGTTAAACCCGTTCGATGTCGCACCCGGAGGACCGTAGTTACCAAGGATATTGGTATACATGTCCAGAGCGTTTTTCCATTCTGCGCCGTCGAAGGTCGGTTTCCATTCTTCGTCGAACCAGCGTGCGCCATAGGCATTGCCCATGGTCGAAATCAGCGCCATGTTTTCGCCCCAGCCAGCTTTACCGCGCAGGCAAATGCCATATACGCCGTTATCCGGGTCATGGAGTTTTTTGGCGATTTCAAGGGTCTGGTCCCAGGTGAGACGACCATTGATTTCAACACCGGCTTTTTCGAACAGATCCGTGCGATACATCATCATCGAGCTTTCGCCGTAGAAAGGCGCAGCATAGAGCGCATCATCTTTGGATACGGCAGCACGGATGGCAGGCATGATGTCGTCGACATCATAGTCAGCACCAAGATTATCAAGCGGTGCCAACCAACCTTTGTCGGCCCAGATCGGAACTTCATAGGTGCCGATGGTCATGACGTCATACTGGCCGCCCTTGGTGGCGATGTCGGTGGTGACGCGCTGACGCAGGGTGTTTTCCTCGAGCGTGACCCACTCAAGCGAAATGTCAGGGTTTTTGGAGGTGAAATCATCCGTCAGCTTCTGCATGCGGATCATGTCGCCGTTATTTACGGTGGCGATGGTTAGTTTCGTTTCAGCATTGGCATGAGCGATACCGCCCGCCAACAGCGCACAAAGCGCTGTTCCCATTACGCGTTTCATGTTTCCTCCCAAAAGGACTATCTACCCGTTGAGCAATTTGAATTGCCCGTGTTGATCATTTGTTCAGGTAATGAGCATTCACTCAATTTCAGGCTTGCTTGTCAAACGAATTCGTTTTTGCGGCGCACAAAACAAACCCCGCCAAACGCGTTGGCAGGGTGCTATGTCTTGAGTTCTGAGGCTGTAACAAGGGGTGCTAACGCAGCAAAGCTTCTGCTGTTGCTTCGTCGGTAATCAGGGTGGAAATCAGTCTGCCGCGCATGGCACCGCGAATCGCGGCGACCTTTTTTGCGCCCTTTGCAACCGCAATGGTGTTGGTCGCGGGCTGAACCGCAGGCGCGCTGGTGACACAATGATTGACCGGATGATCCAGGATATTACCGTCCTGATCAAAGGACCAACTGATCACTTCGCCAATGGCACCTGCATCGCGAAGTGAAGCCAATTCGGTCTTGGTGATAAAGCCATCAATGTGAAGTGGTGCGTCATCGCCCAATTGCCCGACACCAATAAATCGAATGTCGGCTTCACGTGCGAGTTGCAGAATATTGTCCATCGGCGGCTGGGTCTGCATCCGTTCACGCATTTTCGGGTCTTCAATAATGACCGGAATCGGTAACGGGTAATGGGGGGCGCGGGTGCGGTCTGCCAGATCGATGACGGCATCATAAAAACTTGCCGCCCCGTCATGGGCGATGGTGCCCACCAGCGAGACGATTTTGTGATGGCGACCATCAATGCGCCCGACTTCATCGACCATGGCGCGCATTGCGCGACCTGTTCCCAATGCAATGATTTTTGGTTCTTGCGATTGCAGGGCCCGCTCAAGATAGGTTGCCGCGGCCTGCGCCATGCCAAACATGGCTTCGGGTGCGGACGGATCGGTTGGCACTACGTCACAATTTGCCAGGCCGTATTTTTCACAGATGGCTTTGCCCAGTTCCATGCAGCGGGCAATGGGATGATCAAGGCGCACTTTGACAAGCCCTTCGCTGACAGCCGCCGAAACAAGGCGCTGTGCGGTTGGGCGCGATACACCCAGTTTGTGGGCGATCTCGTCTTGTGTATTTCGCGCACAATAATAAAGCCAGCCAGCGCGGGCAGCCTCATCAAGTCGCGCCGCTTCCTTGCGGGTCCTTTTTACCATCCGATTCCCCCGAAATTTTTTGTTCTTCATCCGTATGCGGGCAGGCGGCGGGCGATTTCATCCCTGACGTCTTATTCTTTTCCCTAGCGCCTTTTGAATGCAGTTACCAGCATCTATACGTCTATATACGCCAAAACCCGCCCAAAGTTGGACGGGTTTTGGTTTGGATCCGGTGAAGAAGATCACTTTTTAGGCAGGAATTCCGCAACCAGCAATTCAGCAATCTGAACGGCGTTAAGGGCAGCACCCTTGCGCAGATTGTCACCAACACACCACAGCGACAGGCCGTTTTTGACGGTCGGGTCCTTACGCACGCGAGAGATAAAGACGTTGTCTTCACCCTGAACTTCCTGCGGGGTGACATAGCCTTCGTCCTGACGGTAATCGACAACCGACAGACCGGGGAATGCTTTCATTGCCTTGCGGGCTTCTTCAACCGTGATCGGTTTTTCAAATTCGATATTTACCGCTTCGCCGTGACCGACAAAGACCGGAACGCGGACACAGGTCGCATGAACGGCAATGTCTGCAGGGGCGAGAATTTTGCGAGTCTCGACCGACATTTTCCATTCTTCGCGGGTTGCGCCATCATCCATAAAGCTGTCGATATGCGGGATGACGTTAAAGGCGATCTGCTTGGTGAATTCTTCTTTTTTCGGAAGATCGTTCACATAGATGCCCTTGGTCTGGTTGAACAGCTCGTCCATCGCAGCACGACCAGCACCCGATACCGACTGATAGGTCGAAACGACAACGCGCTTGATTGTTGCCAATTCATGAAGCGGTTTCAGGGCAAGCACCATCTGAATGGTCGAGCAGTTCGGATTGGCAATGATGTTCTTCTTGGCATAGCCGGCAAGAGCATCGCCATTGACCTCAGGCACGATCAGCGGAACACCCGGCTCCATGCGCCAATAGCTTGAATTATCAATGACAACACAGCCTGCTTCAGCAGCCTTGGGGGCGAGTTTTTTGGAGGTTTCCCCACCGGCTGAAAACAGGGCGATATCGACTTTGGAAAAATCAAAGGTCGCGGAATCCAGAACGGTGAGGTCGGTATCTTCGCCATAGACAACCGTGCGGCCAATTGATTTTGTCGATGCCAGCGCAAAGACTTCGTCCGCCGGGAAGTTGCGTTCAGCAAGCGTATTCAGCATTTCGCGCCCGACATTTCCGGTCGCGCCGACAACGGCAATTTTATAGCCCATCAGGTGCCTCTTTTCAGTCTGTAGGGCATGTCGGCCTGATCCGGGCTGTGGCTATGATAATCACAGCAACGATACGGACGGCGCAGGGCACATGCCTGTGGATAATTTCTGATAATCTGCGGCGAGATGTAAGGCGTTCAGGGCAATAGCGCAAGCGTATCCTTTGTAACCCAGCCATGATTACTACTTGAGATCGCAAAAAAATCTGGCAGAATTACAGACGGGGTTCATGTGTCGGACCCCATATCAGAATCGTTTTGCGTTCAGCTTGGTTGATTTCTGTTTTCGGCACGGACCGCTTCGCGTTTCCGTTGTGACATTCCGACCACCTTCCGAACGGCGTGATCAAACGATCCAGATATGGGGTTCGATGCAGATATGCGGCATGGTCGCATATGGGGCGATCAACATTCCGACTTTGCAAGAAGAAGGACAACCGATGACGTACCCGATGAATTTGGCTTGGACACAGAAAAAGGTTCTCGATTTCTTTCGGGAACATGTTACCCGCGGAACATTGGTTTTTCGCGTCGATGATAAACATGAAGTCGTTTTGGGGAATGGCACATCCCCCCGTGCGGCAATGACAGTACCCGATTGGAGCGATACGCTAAAAATGGCGTTAAGTCCCGATCCGGGTTTTGGTGAAGCCTACATGCATGGCGGATTCGAGGTTGTCAGCGGCGAGCTGGAAGACCTGATCCGGGTGTTGCGTCTGAATTTCGAAGGCGGTCATTCAGCGAACGGGTTTGGCAGCTTTATCGAAAAGCTTCAGGCGCTTAAATTCCAGATCGCACAATTCACCACGGTAAAGGCCGCGTCCAAGCGCGTGCGCCATCATTACGATATAGGCAATGATCTTTACACAAGGTTCCTTGACCCGGAGATGCAATATTCATGTGCCTTCTGGGATGATGGGGCACAGACACTTGAAGAAGCCCAGCACCGGAAGATGACCCTGACCACCCAGCGTCTTAAAATCAATGAACCCGGTTTGCGGGTGGTTGATATCGGGTGTGGCTGGGGCGGGCTTAGCCGGTTTATTCACCGTGAAACCGGGGCCGAGGTCCATGGTATTACGCTGTCGACCGAGCAATATGGCTGGGCACAGGAAAAGCGTTCTGCGATGGGCGACAATGCCAAGTCCGGGCTTGATTATCATCTGCTTGATTACCGGTTATTTGCCGACGCCAATGCGGGAAAATACGACCGTGTGGTATCGGTCGGGATGTTTGAGCATGTTGGCCGCCATCAGTTCAAAACATACTTTGAAAAAGTCAGCGCGCTTCTAAAGGCAGGCGGGCGGGCCGTCATTCACACCATCATCAAACCGCGGCCAGAATTCACATCCCCCTGGATTGATAAGTATATTTTTCCGGGTGGGTATATCCCGGCTGTGCATGAAGTGATCGAGGCGGCCGAACACGCCAATCTGATGGTTGAAGCATCGCATTTTCATCCCGGTCGGAATTACGCCCGGACATTGATTGCCTGGCGGGACCGTTTCCGGGCGATTTCAGATCAACTCGATCCGGCCAAATATGACGACGAGTTTAAACGCATGTGGGAGTTTTATCTGGCGGGCTGCATTAATGCCTTTGACGACGAAGAAGGCGGTGGCGGCATGCGGGTTGGCCAATTCGTCTTTACCAAGCAGGGCTTTGACTATGCATGATGATACGGGGTGGGAAACGATGGTTTCCTGCCCCGTTTGATTTTGATCCCCATATGCAAGAATACGGATGCTTTTTGCTGCACAACGAACTGCAGCATTGCCGATTAGGTGAAAGACCAAAACGCGCCTTTGAGTTCAATACGCATCGCGCGATCGACCGGCGCGGCAGATGCGAAAAACCCATGAACCGGTCATTCTGTCGGGAGGAAACGACATGCTTAAAGTACTGAACCGGGATGACGGCAACCATCAGGGGAGTGACGGATCTGATAGCACCCGTGCCCCCCATATCGGCACCCCGGATGATTACGTGCGGGCCTTTGGTGCCATCGAACTTTCATCTTGTGAACGCGATATGCTGCGCGCGCACGCCAAAGCACCGGGGCGCGAAATTACCGGTCTGAGTTTGGCCAATACGGTGGGACATTTCGGATGCCGTATTGGCAACAAGAAATATGGACGTCTTGCCGCAAAAGTTGCCACAGCGGCCGGTCTTCCGATCTGTGCAACCGATGTCAGTGATTATCTCGCCGCGATCTTTACCCTTGCTGATGGCAAACAATCAGATGGTGAAGACTGGCATTGGGTGATGCATGACAATGTGGCCAAGGCATTGGAGCAGGCCGGAATGATTTAATCGGCATTGGTTAAACTGCATTTCTGAAAATTATTTAGAAAAAAGGGCGGGCTGCTGTAACACGGTCCGCCCTTGCTTCGTCCTTGTTGGCAGAAGGGATTTTCCCGAAACAAACAAGGAGACTGACAATGAGCCGTTTCAATTTTCCTGAAGCCACCCCGAAGCTTTTTAAGGCGATGTTTGATCTGGCAACTGTTCTTGGGACGGACTCCAAGATCGCGCCGGTTTTGCGGGATCTGATCGAATGCCGGGTATCGCAGATCAATCAGTGTGCCTTTTGCCAGCGTATGCATTCCAAAAGCTTTGCCGAGCATGGTGGCGATCCGATGAAACTTGCCATGTTGCCGGTATGGCGTGCGGCCAGCGGGTTTGACGATGCGGAACGTGCGGCACTTGATTGGGCGGAATCCCTGACCGAGGTGGCGTCGCAGGACCGTATTTCGCAAAGTCATCGCGCGTTGCTTGATCATTTCGAAGAAGACGAAATTTCCGAGCTGACCTGCATCGTTTCGACCATGAACGCCTGGAACCGTTTGGGAATTGCGCAGCATGAATTTGCGTAAATCCGTTCATGTGAAACCTTTGGGCGGGGGTGAACTCGCCCCTTTGCATCCCCGCCCCCCTTCAGGCAGGATGGCAAACGAAGAAAGATCTTATCAAGCGATACGGGGAAACCCCGTATCGCTCTATGTGTTTAGGGTCAAAACTCATTCACATAACCGCCCCGGCAATTGATATAAGAGAAAACACTAGGAAAAGACCGCCGAGCGGGATGATGCCCGGTCAAGGGATTTGACGCAGAGTCTTCTCTTATATCAGTTGTCCTTCGGATCCTCCGGATTTGCACGGCCTACTTTGTCGCAAAACCTTGAAAGATGTATATCTTCCTGCGGTTTTGCTTCGCGTATCCGCACAAATACGGGAGACCGGGGCCATTATGTGAATGAGTGTTGACCCTAATGGACCGAATATGGCGGATCAGATTTTTGAAACACATCGACCACGTTTAACGGCCTTGGCTTTTCGCATGCTGGGCAGTTACGCCGATGCCGAAGATGCCGTGCAGGATGTGTGGCTTAGATGGCGCAATCAGGATCAGGACGTGATCCGCGATGCCACCGGGTGGCTGGTCCGGGTATGTAGCAATATCTGCCTTGATGTTTTGAAATCTGCACGGCGCCAACGCGAACATTATGTGGGTAACTGGTTGCCCGAACCTTGGGTTCCCGCGGAACAGCCGCAAGCTGAGAAGAACCTGATCGAACAGGATGGTCTGGGACAGGCTTATTTGTTGATGCTTGAACGGTTGGCCCCGGTGGAGCGTGTGGCGTTGGTGTTGCACGAAGTTTTTGATTGGGTGCATGATGATATTGCCCCGGTGATTGAACGCACGCCGAACAATACCCGGCAAATCCTGTTTCGTGCGCGGCGTAAAATGCAGCGTGAAAATGACCGCGATGCAACGCCTGAACCAAATGCACAGGCCTGCGAGCAGTCAAAGATTGAAGCGTTTATCAAGGCGCTTAATTTGGGGGATGTCAGCATGCTGATCGGTCAGTTGGCCCCTGATGTCATTATGCATTCTGACGGTGGGGGCAAAGGATCTGCTGCGCTTAATCCGATCTACGGTTCTGAAAATGTTGCCCGGTTCTTTGTTGGCGTCTGGGGCAAACGCGAACCGGATGCGCGGGTGTTCTATTTGTGCAATGACCGGGAAAACTGGCTTTTGATGCAGGCGGGTGGCGTGATCGTGACAGGCATCAGTGCATCTGAACGCGACGGGAAACTGGTTGATGTGTTTGTCCATCGTAACCCGGACAAACTTGTTCATTTTGAACCGGTTCTTGGCAATGCGGTTGAAGTGATTGTCGAAAAATAAAATGGCCGGGTGATGACACCCGGCCTTTTGAACTTCAAAGTTCAGAACGAACGATTAAGCAAGCTTGTCGAGTTCGTTGATCAGGGCTTCGCCCATCACAGTGGTCGAAACTTTGGCCATGCCGTCCTGCATGATGTCTGCGGTACGCAGGCCGCCCTTAAGGACGTTCTGAACAGCAGTTTCGATCATGGTTGCGTCTTCGCCCATATCGAACGAATAGCGCAGCATCATGGCGAATGACAGGATGGTTGCCAGCGGGTTGGCAATGTCCTGACCGGCAATGTCCGGGGCCGAACCATGTACCGGCTCATACAGCGCTTTGCGTTTGCCAGCGGCATCTGCAGCACCAAGGGATGCAGATGGCAGCATGCCAAGCGATCCGGTCAACATTGCAGCACAATCGGACAGAATGTCGCCAAACATGTTGGTGGTGACCATCACGTCGAACTGTTTCGGGTTACGAACCAGCTGCATGGCGGCGTTATCGACATACATGTGGCTGACATCGACTTCCGGGAAGTCTTTGGCAACACGTTCGACAACTTCGCGCCACAGAACGGTGGATTCCAGAACGTTGGCTTTGTCGACAGAACACAGGCGCTTGTCGCGTTTCATGGCCATGTCAAAAGCAACACGGGCAATGCGTTCGACTTCCGGTTCGGAATAAACCAGCGTGTTAAAGCCGGTGCGCACACCATCGCGTTCTTCGATGCCGCGTGGCTGGCCGAAATAGATGCCGCCGGTCAGTTCGCGAAGGATCATGATATCAAGACCCTTGACGATGTCTTCTTTCAGGGTCGAGGCACCAACAAGTGCATCAAACACAAGCGCAGGGCGCAGGTTGGCAAACAGGCCCATTTCCTTGCGGATTTTAAGAAGACCGCGTTCCGGTTTGATATCAAACGGAATGTTATCCCATTTCGGACCACCAACAGCACCGAGCAGAACGGCATCCGCCGCCATTGCATCGGCAAGGGTTTCGTCGGTCAGCGGGTTGTTATGCGCATCGATCGAAGCACCGCCAATCAGGCCTTCGGTGATCTCGAAATTCACATCACGTTTTTTCGCCATCCAGTCCATGACGCGCTGAACCTGACGCATCACTTCCGGGCCAATTCCGTCGCCCGGCAGCATCAGTACTTTTTTGGTGGTGGTCATAAAAGCTTCCTTCCCAGATATTTTCGGGCCGCTTAGCCCGTAAGGATAGAAAAAGGGCGGCAAACACCGGGTTCACCGCCCCTTTTGAATTAAAGCGACAGCCACGGCTGCGATGCAGCGCGCTTGGCTTCGAAGCTATCGATGGCATCGCCCTTCTGCAGGGTCAGGCCAATGTCATCAAGGCCATTAAGCAGGCAATGCTTGCGGAAGGCTTCGACTTCAAACTTGATGCAGCCGCCGTCCGGACCAGAGATTTCCTGTTTTTCAAGGTCGATGGTCACGGTGGCATTGGCACCACGTTCGGCATCAGCCATCAGCTTGTCGACATCTTCCTGCGGCAAACGGATCGGAAGGATGCCGTTTTTAAAGCAGTTATTATAGAAAATGTCGGCGAAGCTTGGCGCAATCACGCAGCGAATGCCAAAATCAAGCAGCGACCAAGGTGCATGTTCACGTGACGAACCACAGCCGAAATTATCGCCAGATACAAGGATCTGTGCATTGCGATAGGCTGGCTTGTTCAGAACGAAATCAGGGATTTCGTTGCCATTGTCATCGTAGCGCATTTCATCAAACAGGTTCTTGCCAAGGCCCGAACGTTTGATGGTCTTGAGGAACTGTTTGGGAATGATCATGTCGGTATCGACATTGATCATCGGCAGCGGTGCTGCGACGCCGGTGAGCTTGGTGAATTTATCCATTGTCTTATCCCTTGCTTCCAGTTTCCCAGGCCAGACCCAGTGCTTCGATCAATTCTTCGGTCGCGTCGAGTTCCTGCGCGACAAAGTCGGGCAGGTTAATCCCGGTGAGCTGTGGCAAAAGGTGCTCGAGCACCGGTGCGCGTCCCATGCGGGGCGCGCTTTCGCGGAAATTGATCAATGCCTGTTCGGCCATGGGATTCTTTCCTTAACCGAATTTACGAATGTCGGTCAGATGACCGGTGATTGCAGCAGCTGCAGCCATGGCCGGGCTGACCAGGTGGGTACGACCACCGCGGCCCTGACGGCCTTCGAAGTTACGGTTCGAGGTCGAAGCGCAACGCTCGCCCGGTTCCAGACGGTCCGGGTTCATTGCCAGACACATCGAGCAGCCCGGCTCCCGCCAGTCAAAACCTGCTTCGATGAAGATTTCATGCAGACCTTCGGCTTCTGCCTGTTCTTTGACAAGACCAGAGCCCGGAACGATCATTGCATTGACGGTTTCAGAAACCTTGTGGCCTTTGACGACAACGGCAACAGCACGCAAATCTTCAATACGACCATTGGTGCAAGATCCGATAAAGACACGATCAATCTTGATGTCTTCAATCGGTGTTCCTGCGGTCAGGCCCATATATTCCAGTGAACGGGCAATGGCTTTTTGTTTGCCAGCGTCTTTGCCGTCGGTCGGTGATGGTACTTTGCCGGTGACTGGAACGACGTCTTCCGGGCTGGTGCCCCAGGTAACCTGCGGAACGATGTCTGCGGCATCCATTTCGACGATCTTGTCGTAATGTGCACCTTCGTCAGACGGCAAGGTTTTCCAGTATTCAACAGCCTGCTCGTATGCGGCACCTTTTGGTGCCATCGGACGGCCCTTGATATATTCAAAGGTTTTTTCGTCCGGTGCGATCAGGCCTGCGCGTGCGCCACCTTCGATCGACATATTACAAACGGTCATGCGGCCTTCAACCGACAGCGAACGAATGGCCGAACCGGCATATTCGATCACGTAACCGGTACCACCAGCGGTTCCGATACGGCCGATGATGGCAAGGGTGATGTCCTTGGCCGTTACGCCCGGATGCAGTTCACCTTCGACTTTGACCAGCATGTTTTTAGCCGGTTTCTGAACAAGGGTCTGGGTTGCCAGAACATGTTCAACTTCGGAGGTGCCGATACCAAATGCCAGCGCACCGAAGGCACCATGGGTGGAGGTGTGCGAGTCACCACAAACCATTGTCACACCAGGAAGGGTGAAACCTTCTTCCGGGCCGACAATGTGCACGATGCCCTGACGCAGGTCAGCCATCGGGAAGTAATGAATGCCAGTGTCGCGCGCATTCTGGTCAAGCGTTTCGACCTGAATGCGGCTGTCTTCTTCCTTGATGCCCTGGGAACGATCAGACGTCGGAACGTTGTGATCAGGAACCGCCAGGGTCAGTTCAGGGTGGCGCACTTTGCGGCCGGAATTGCGAAGACCCTCAAAGGCCTGAGGGCTGGTCACTTCGTGGACGAGATGACGGTCAATATAAATCAAGCAGGTACCATCATCCTGCGTGTCGACTACATGACTTTCCCAAATCTTGTCAAAAAGGGTTTTAGGTGCACCCATCTCGACCTCCTCATAAAATATCGATCTTTTGAGCAGCAACAATCATCCGGTGAATGTGATTTTGGATGTCGCGAAGAAGGACCGAAAGGAAGTCACACCCAAGGGGCGGGACGGACTTTGGCGTTTTCTCCGACGCAACCGGCTTCATCCGGTTTGCGAAATTTTATTATCCAGAACCACGCGGGTTTGATCGTTTTTGCCGCGGGAGTGCCTTTATACACCTCGGCCCTTAAATCGCAAGGCGCAGAGCGCGTGTTTTTCCAAGGATCACATCCTTAAATAGAGTCGGCAGGAAAACAGCATCCCATAGTAGCCAATTCGTCGGGATTCATTATAAGTAAGAGATACCTGATATAATGAAAGCTGATGGAAATATGCAAAGGTTTCCGCGGGGCTTTGGAAATAAAGCGGAAACACAACGATTCGCTATAATGCACGCATAGCGTGTTTTAGAGCAAATCTGATCCCTTGGTCGTGACCTATTGTAAGTCGCTTCAGGGCGGGCAGGCGTTTGTAGGTAGAGACATGCAACTGTCGATCTTTAGACAAGACAACATGCCAAAAGAAAACGGGCCCACCCGAAGGTGAGCCCGCTTATTATTCCGACGTGTCGGAACGCCAAGAATTACTTCTTGCTTTTGGTGCGTTCTGCAGCGGTCAGTTTGCCTTTATGGCCGGTGGTCTGCTCGGCGATACGTGCAGATTTACCGGTACGGCCACGAAGGTAGTAAAGTTTCGCGCGACGTACATCACCGCGGCGAACGACTTCGATTTTGTCGATTGCCGGGGAATAAGTCTGGAAAATACGCTCAACGCCTTCGCCCGATGCGATTTTACGCACGGTGAAAGCAGAGTTGAGGCCACGGTTCTTAATGGCGATGCAAACGCCTTCGAACTGCTGGATACGCTCGCGGGTACCTTCAACGACTTTCAGGTGTACACGAACGGTATCACCGGCGTCGAATTCAGGAACTTCACGCTGCGCAACGATTTTGTCGAGCTGCTCATTCTCGAGCTGCTGGATGATGTTGGTCATGGTTTAACCCTCTTTGATGTTCCCGTTTGCAACATACCGGTCCCAAAGGTCCGGGCGTCGCTCACGAGTAATTTCTTCTGCCTGTGCATGCCGCCAGGCTTGTACCTTGGCATGATGACCGGAAAGCAAGATCTCCGGCACGTCACGTCCGTTCCAATTGGCCGGGCGCGTGTAATGCGGATATTCAAGCAACCCGGTTTCAAAGCTTTCCTCATCTACGGAAGCGATCGTATTGACCGTTCCTTCGATAAGGCGAATGCACGATTCAATCAGGACCATGGCCGGCAGTTCGCCGCCCATGAGGATGTAATCACCGATGCTGACCTCTTCGGCCTGATGTTCATCCAGAACCCGTTGGTCGATACCTTCGTAACGACCGCAAAGCAGGATGGCACCCGGGCCCGCTGCCAATTCGCGGCAACGTTTCTGGTTCAGCACTTTTCCCCGCGGGCTGAGATAAATCAGCGGTAATTGCGGTGCAGATGCACGCAATTCACACAGGGCGGCGTCGACAATATCCGGGCGCATGACCATACCGGCCCCGCCCCCAAATGGGTTGTCGTCTACAGTGCGGTGGCGGTCGGTTGCATGATCGCGGATGTCTTTGACATCAAGCGACCAGATCCCGTTCTCAAGCGCACGACCAGCCAAAGACTGACCAAGTACGCCCGGGAACATTTCCGGGAACAGAGTTGCAACTTTTGCCTGCCACACAGACATCGATCAGGCCTCCTTCCCGCTGCCGGTCGCGTTTTCCGCGCCTACTGCATCAGCAGTAACGGCATCAGAAGAATCGCGGTCGGCCTGAGAGTCTTTGCGGGACTTGTTGGGACGACGGGTACGATTGCCCGGTCCTTCCTCATCCTGCAGTAGCCCCTCGGGCGGATTTACCACCAGCTTGCGTTCCGAAAGAACCACCTCTGGTACTGCTTCCTTGGTAAACGGAAGAACGACAACCTTGCCCCGGACTTCTTCAAGCGCGACTTCGATTACGTCGCCAGCGCCAAAATCAGCCACACCCCGTACGGTCCCGAACAGCGAACCATCAATGTGGTAGGCGGTCAGACCAACAAGGTCAGCAAGATAAAATTCGTCTTCGTCTATCGTTTCAGGCAGTGCCGTCCGCGGTACATGAAGCTTGGTTCCCCGCAGCCGTTCGGCAGCATCCCGATCGTCTACGCCTTCGATCTTGGCGATCAGCTGGTCGCGGACATGTCCGACAGGAGACAACTTGTATTTCAAGGTGCCTTTGGCATCGAACAACGGGCCATAACCGACAAGGTTATCCGGGTCGACGGTATAGCTTTTGACGCGCACGGCACCACGCACCCCGTGAGGGGCGGTAATCATGCCGACGCAGACATAAGCTTCGTCGTTTTTGGATTTGCGGGTATCAGCCATTTCGGTTCACAAGTTTTCCGGTATCTGATCAAAGCGTGCGTTCAGCGATTACTCGCTTGCAGCCTCTTCAGCAGGTGCTGCTGCTTCGGCAGCGGCTTCCGCAGCAGCGGCAGCAGCAGCTTCAGCTTTTTCAGCTTTCTCACGAAGACGTTCCTGAGCTTTCGCTTTCGGAGCAGACTTCTGCGGCTGTTCGGTCGGTTTGAACGCGTCAGCAAGGCCAGCTTTGCCCAGGAAACGTGCAACACGATCGGTTGGCTGTGCGCCAACAGACAGCCAATATTTGATGCGCTCTTCTTTGAAGGTTACGCGGGTGTCAGATTCTTTCGGGAGCATCGGGTCATAGGTCCCGACACGCTCGATGAAGCTGCCGTCACGCGGAGCACGGGCATCAGCAACTACGATACGGTAGTACGGACGCTTTTTGGCACCGCCACGGGAAAGACGAATCTTAACAGCCATTCGGATAAGTTCCTTTCAGCTTGGGTTGTAGTCTTCTAAATCATGGCCCCGAGAGGCCTATTCACTCAGTCTTTATCGCCGGCTTTGTCGGCCGGTTTTGGTCCCTAAGAGAAATTCTTCAAGAACCTTCTTTAAGAACCGGGGGTTTGGCTATTTCTTCTTGCCGAACCCCGGAAATCCAGGAGGCATGCCACCGCCGCCCCCCAATCCCGGAAAGCCGGGTGGTAACCCACCACCGCCACCGGTTAATCCTTTTGGCAGATTGCCAAGGTCTGGCATGTCGCCGCCCTCAAGCATTGCCGGGTCCATTTTTGGCATGCCGCCAAACAGACCCTTTTTACCCATCTTGCCCATTTTTTTGATCATGGTGGACATGGTCTGGTACTGTTTCAGGAGCTTGTTCACATCCTGAACAGACAGACCACAACCCGCCGCAATACGCTTTTTGCGCGATGCCTTGATCAGGGCCGGATTTTCACGTTCTTTTGGCGTCATCGACAGGATGATCGCTTCTTGGTGTGTCAGAAGTTTTGGATCAAGCTTGGTCTGCGACATCTGTTTTTTCAGCGCGCCCATGCCCGGCAGCATGCCCATGATGCCGGAAAGATCACCCATCTTCTGAAGCTGTTTAAGCTGGGAAAGAAGATCGTTCAGGTCAAACTGACCTTTACGAAGTTTCTTCGCCATTTTCTCGGCGTCTTCGGCCTTGATGTTCTCGGCTGCTTTTTCAACAAGGCTGACAACATCGCCCATGCCAAGAATGCGGTTGGCAATACGATCAGGATGGAACGCTTCCATCTCGTCGATTTTTTCACCAACACCAAGCATCTTGATCGGGCAGCCGGTGATCTGCCGCATCGAAAGAGCCGCACCACCGCGTGCATCACCGTCAACACGGGTCAGAACGATACCGGTGATACCGACCTTTTCAGCAAATTCCTTGGCGACATTGACCGAGTCTTGACCGGTCATCGCATCGGTAACCAAAAGCGTCTCGACCGGGTTGACCGCATCGCGGACCTGGGCGACTTCGCTCATCAGTTCCATGTCGATATGCAGGCGACCGGCGGTATCAAGAATAACGGCGTCGTAGCCTTCCTTGCGGCCCATATCCATGGCGCGCTTGGCAATCGAGACCGGCTTTTCGCCCATGACGATCGGAAGGATGCCTAAACCATTATCGTCGGCCAGAACCTTCAGCTGCTGCTGCGCGGCCGGACGATAAATATCGAGCGATGCCAGAAGGACTTTCTTATTGCGCTTTTTCGTCAGATGCAGGGCGATCTTGGCGGAACTGGTGGTTTTACCAGAACCCTGCAGACCAACGATGAGGATCGGAACAGGCGGGGTGGCAGCAAGATTGATCTCTTCGCCGTCGCCCAGCATGTTTTTAAGTTCGTCATGGACGATCTTGACAACCATCTGGCCCGGCGTGATCGAGCGGAGAACATCCGCGCCAATTGCACGTTCGGTTGCATTGGTGATGAAGGTTTTAACGACCGGCAGCGCAACATCAGCCTCAAGCAAGGCGACGCGTACTTCGCGCATGGCTTCCTTGACGTCGGATTCCTTGAGCGCGCCACGTTTGCGCAGCTTATCAAGAACCCCGCCAAGGCGATCGCTTAGTCCTTCAAACATTCCAAATCCCGTCTGTGTTACCGGTGTTTCCACCGTATGCGCACAAAAAACTAAAACCCAGTGCTCGAAAACTCGAGGACTGGGGGAGGCACCCTTTGGGCGACCTGTGGTGGGGAGGGTTTATTGGATCAGGTTTAGGGAGTCAAGCGATATTGGGCGCAAAAGCCCAATGTTCTGCGCTTTTCGAGTCATTTTGTGCCCAATCGGCGATTCTGCCAGCAGGGTCGGGTATTTAACCCGCAATATCAACCGGAGTAATCGCGTGATTATCAATCAGGCGCGCCTTGCCAAGATGGGCGGCAACAAAGATACGTGCGGGTTTGGTGACGGTTTCATCGACCCGTTCAAGGGTTTCGGCATCGCGGACTTCAAGGTAATCGATCGGGTTAAACCCGGCGGTCAGAATGTCCTGGCGGCCTTTGGCCAAAAGGGGGCCAAGTTCAGCACCTTGGGCAGCGTTGGCGGTAATTTCGGCCAATACACGGTTCAAGGTCGGGGCAATTGCGCGTTCTTCGGGGGATAGATACCGGTTGCGCGATGACATGGCCAGGCCGTCTTCTTCGCGCAAGATTTTCGCCCCGATGATATCGACCGGGATGTTCAGATCTTTGCTAAACCGGCGAATGACCATCAATTGCTGATAGTCCTTCTGGCCGAAAATCGCGCAATCGGGCAAGGCTTGCAGCAGCAATTTGGTGACGATTTGCGCCACGCCGTCGAAATGACCGGGGCGGGCCGCACCACATAAAACAGTGGTCATCGCCCCATCGACACTGACCTTGGTGGCAAAGCCGTCGGGATACATTTCATCAACAGACGGAGCAAAGCATAGCTCCACCCCGCTGGCATCAAGACGTTTCTGATCATCGGGCAGGGTGCGTGGATATGCGCTGAAATCTTCGGTCGGGCCGAATTGGGTCGGATTGACAAAGATGGATACGATCACGCGATCCGCATGTTCGCGGGCCAGTTTGGTCAGACTGATATGGCCATCATGAAGCGCGCCCATGGTCGGAACCAGAGCAACACGAAGGCCGTCAGTGCGCCATGCGGCAACAGTCGCGCGCAAATCAGCGACAGTGTGAACAGTCGTAAGGGACATCTTTATCGTCGTATCGAAAATTTCATGAAATCGCGGCGGTTCAGACCCTGATCGGATCAGACCGCGCGCAACTTACCTTTTTTCGCAATGCTAAAGCAATGTTCATCCGCCGGGAACTGGCGGTTGCGCACTTCATCGGCATATTGACCAACGGCTTTGGACACGGCATCGCCAAGATTGGCATACCGTTTGACGAATTTCGGTGTGAAGTCGGAAAACAGGCCAAGGATATCCTCGGTGACGAGAACCTGACCATCACAGGCGACCGAAGCACCGATGCCAATTGTCGGCACATCAATGGTTTCGGTAATCGTGCGTGCGACCGGCTCGACCGTCCCTTCGACAACAACGCAAAAAGCACCTGCCTTGGCAACGGCTTTGGCATCGGTGATCATTTTCTGCGCGGCTTCATCGCCGCGACCTTGGCTTTTGAACCCGCCCATGGTGTTGACCTGTTGGGGCATCAGGCCGATATGGGCCATCACAGGAATTCCACGTGCGTTCAAAAATGCGATGGTCTCAGCCATCTCGGCACCGCCTTCAAGCTTCACCGCAGCACAGCCGGTTTCAGCAATAATATGGGATGCCGTTCGGAAGGCCTGTTCCTTGGATTCCTGATAGCTGCCAAAAGGCAGATCAACAACAACACAGGCATTTTTCGATCCGCGCATGACGGCCTTACCGTGATTGACCATCATATCGACGGTCACGGCAAGGGTACTTTCCATTCCATAGACAACCATGCCCAATGAATCGCCGACCAGCAGAAGGTCGCAATGTTCATCAAGGCGCTGGGCCATAGGGGTGGTGTAAGCCGTAAGGCAGACAATCGGTTCCGCACCTTTGCGGGCGCGAAGTTGTGGGACGGACATCCGGCCCATCTTGTTACTGGTGGCACTCATGACGTTTCTCCCCCGGTTAAACCGGAATTGGCTGCCCGATCTCTGTCGGGCGTACGATCATGTTTACAATATGATGACCATTTGCGGGAAATGTTTTTTCGCAATCGCGAAATAAGCAATTGGGCCAATAAGTTGTGCTTTTTCTGGAACGATCAGACTTTTTCGAAGGGGGTTCTGTTTTTTTGCGATTTTGGTGTGCAGGTGCACGACAAAGTCACAAACCTTCGGCAAGATCTTCTAGTATGTCCAAGCTAACCGCTTCGATATGGCGGTTATCTTTAAGCGTAATGGTTTCATCTTTGCGCAGCTGAGTCAGGGTGCGCGACACCGTTTCAATTGTCAGGCCAAGATAATCGGCGATGTCTGATCGGCTCATCGGGACAATGATGGTGTCACTGCTTTCACCGCGATGCTCTTGGCGACGGGCCAGCATCAGCAAAAATGAAGCAACCTTTTCCTTGGCAGTCTTGCGACCAAGAAGAAGCATTTGATCCTGTGCCGCGGCCAATTCATCAACCGCCATGCCCAGCATGCGTTTTTCAAGATGCGGAAACTCGTCAAATAGCTTTTCAAGTTTCTGACGCGAGAATCGGCATACACTGACAGGTTCAATCGCCTCGGCGGTATAGCTGTAATTGGTATTCAGCGCCAAACCCAGAAAATCACCGGCAAACAGGAAGCCTGTGATTTGACGGCGACCGTCACCCAGCAACTTGTAAAGCTTTACCGTTCCTGATGTGACGTTAAAGACGTAATCGGCTTCTTCGGCTTCGTGAAAAATGGTGCTGTGGCCATCATACCGGACATGGGTCAACAGTTTACGTAGTTGATCATGTTCAGCCCCGTGCAATGACGAGCAGAAGGTCAAGTCCTTGATAGAACAGGCTTCGCAAAGCTGAGGACCGACTGCCATAGCAGACTCCGATACTAGTAACCCGATTAAGTCTAAGGAGCAATCAATCTATACGATCAAGTAGGGAGAATTCAAGTTATTCTAACTATCGTGTTTATTGATTTTCTTGGGCTTTGAAGAAATGGTGTCGTCTTCATCGTCAAACAAGATGCGGTTCGCCGCACCTTCCATGTCATCGAACTGACCGGAACGAAGCGACCATAAAAATGCGGCCAAACCCAATAGACCCAAAAACAACGCAATCGGGATCAGGAGGAGAAGGTTGCTCATGCGATTAGGCTCCTGCCTGTTGCGTGGTTTGGGCGATGGTATCGAAGCTGCTGTCTTTGGGCGCTTGGGGCTTTGAATGCAGGCGCAGTGCATTGGCGATGACAATCAAGGATGATGACGACATTGCAATCGCAGCAATCAGCGGCGTGACAAAACCAGATACCGCAAGCGGGATGGTGATCAGGTTGTAGGTAAAGGACAGGGCGAAATTCTGCCGTACCAGTTTGTCTGCGGTGCGGGCAACATCAATTGCTTCAATCACCGCACCTAGCTTGTCGCCCTGAAAGACAATATCAGCGGCATTCTGTGAAATTTCGGCGGCTGTTGCGGGGGACATGGATGCATGGGCACAGGCAAGGGCCGGGGCATCATTGATCCCGTCACCAACCATCAAATCAAACTGTCCTTGGTCTGCGCGCGCCTGAATATGGGATGCCTTTTGGGTTGGCGACATGCGGGCCTGCCAATTTTCAAGGCCAAGCGTTTCGGCCAATTGTTGTACTGTGCTTTCCCGATCCCCAGACAGCAAACCCACATCAAAGCCCCGTGATTGTAATTGACCAATCACGCTTCTGGCGTCAGGGCGGAGTGTATCGCGAAAGATAAAGCGTGTTGCCGCCTTGCCCGGTTCTGCAAGCCACAATTCCGGCCCGACAATACCGCTTGGAAGATCGGCATTTTCAGCAACACCGCAAAAATCACGACTGCCAAGACGAATCGGGCCAGTCGGGTCCTGCGCGATCAGTCCTTGACCGGGATGTTCCGTGACGTTTGACCGTGGTGCGACGGTGCCGGCTGCGCGAAGCAGGGCACGTGACAGCGGGTGATTGCTGTTGGCCGCGATTTCTGCCGCAAGGATCAGGGTTTTATCATCCGGGCTTCCGACCAGTTCGGGTTTGCCGGTGGTCAGGGTGCCGGTTTTATCAAAAATAACGCCGGTGATTTTGGTCAACCGTTCAAGTGCGGTTGCCGATTTCACCAAAATACCTGCGCGTAAAAGCCGCCCGGTCGCGATGACCTGAACAACCGGGACCGCCAGAGCCAACGCACAGGGGCAGGTAATGATCAATACGGCAATTGCATTCATCAAGGCATCATGCCAAGGCAGGCCACCAATCAGCCACCAACCAGCAAATGTTGCCAAGGAAAGCAGATGGACAACCGGGGCATATGATTTGGCGACCCGATCGGCGATGGCAACATATTTGGCCCGCCCCTGTTCGGCGTTTTCCATCAAACGGACAATTTCAGACAGCAAGGTGCCTCCGCCGGTTGCGGTAACACATATGCGCAACGGGGCCGAAATATTGGTGGTCCCGGCAAATACATTTGTTCCGGGCCGTGTCAGTACAGGAATGCTTTCGCCGCTAATGACGCTTGTATCGATGTCGGACTGACCATCAATGACTTTGCCGTCGACGCCAATACGTTCGCCCGCAGCGGTGAGGACAATCATGCCCGGTTCGGCTTTTTGTGGGGGTATCAGGCGTCGCGTGCCATCGTCTTCAATCACCGTGATCGAGCGGGCATTTAATGACAAAAGGTGTTCCGCAGCAGACCGGGCCTGACCGCGTGCACGGCCATCAAGATAACGCCCGATCAGCAGGAAAAACAGCAACGTGATTGCACTGTCAAAATAGGCATGGGGTTCACTTCGGATGGTTTGCGCCAAACTCATTCCCAGGGCAAGGATCACACCAAGACTGATCGGAACATCCATATTGACCCGACGATTGCGGATCGCGCCAAGGGCAGACCGATAAAACGGCATCCCGGCATAGGCCGCAGCCGGCAGCGCAATCAGGGCCGATAACCAATGAAACAGATCGCGGGTCGCCCCACCCATGCCCTGAAAATATCCGGCCCAGACCGAGACGGATAGCAACATCACATTCCCCGCTGCAAACCCGGATACTGCCAAACAGCGCAGCAATTCCTTGTTCCGCGATGCGGTTGCCTGTTCAAGGGCGGTGGGGTCAAACGGGATCAGGCGATACCCCATCTGAAGAACCGGGCGAATGAGTGTCGCGATATCTTCAAGCTTATCCTGCCAGCTTAGCCGAAGGCGACGGGTTGTCATGTTGATGCGGGCAGAAAGAACGGCTTCATTTCGCTGTAACAGGGTTTCGATCAGCCAGACGCATGCCGCACAATGAATGCCGTCGACCATCAAACTCAGATGATGGTTTCTGTCGTCATCGGTGCTGGCCAGATCCGTGAAATCAAAGCTTGCGATTTCATCTTCATCCGGACGCAAGGCACGGATTTTCGGATCAATCGCACGGCGCTTGTAATAGGAAGACAGTCCCAGTTCGCCAAGCAGTTTAAATGCACCGGCACATCCCGCACAGCAAAAATCTGGTGCGGCGGGTGACATGGCCGTTACCGGTTCATTGCAATGACGACAAAGGAAAGTCTGGGTCATGGATTAACGACGACGTTCTCGACCGTCTGGTAGTCATCGCCCATGGCGTGGGCAATGGTGCGCAATTGCCAGCGACCGTAAACCGGGAAAGAGGCACTGGCGCGGTATTCGCCCGGCGTAATTTCAGCCATGGGGACGGTCATGTCCAAATCATCCCGATCTGATCGGATCATGACCACCGACATTTTTGCACCCGTTATCGGTTGGGAATCCTTGTCACGGAACAGGACGGTAATGGTGCCGTTCTGATTGATGACGCCGCTTATCGAAAGTTTGCTGCGCCAACCCAATTCGGCCTGACGGGCCGCACCGGAAATCGCAGCGTTGTAATTATTGCCTTCTTCAAAGGCGTGTTTGGTGACAAGGCCGTTCCAACTGGTCATGGAAAACGTGATCAGCGAGATGTTGGCGATCAACATGATGGCAAAGCCGCCAACGAAGTACCACGGAATCCAGCGATCCGATTTACGCGGGCCGTTCGGGTCTGATGAAGGTGACGTCATGTGCGTTGCCATGGGCTATGTTTCCTGTACCGAAGCGTTTTCACGATCAGTGCGCGGTCTTTGGACCGGCAAATACTGTATCATAAGTTTCGGAATTTCCGGTTTCGAGATCGGTTACCTTAAATTCAAACGGGGTTGCCTCGCCTTCAAGTGTTGCCGGTGTTGCTGCAACAAAGACCCGGAAGCTGCCGACCCGGTCCGGGGCGACATCAAGGTTAAAGCTGCCATCCTGATTGGGCGTTTGACCAATGATTTGCAGATCGGTGGTCGCAAGACCCGTGACCGACAAAATATAGGTTTTTTCCGCCTGCTCCTTATTCAGAACCTTGACGGTGTAGCCGTTGCGGACATCGCCATCCGACAATGTGACAAACAGCGGATTGCGGTCGCGCAAGACATTGAGTTCAAGAACCGAGCGGTTAAACAAGCCAAACATCATGACTGCCGCGACGATCATTAAAACTGCCGTGTAGAAAACAGTGCGCGGGCGGACAAGGCGGATGCGAGTGGCTTTTCCAACAGCGCGAAGTTGCGTGTTCTGGACCGAGTCAAACCGGACCAGATCACGCGGAAAACCAACTTTGTCCATGATGTCGTTGCAGGCATCAATGCACAGGCCGCAGCCAATGCATTCCATCTGCAAACCATCCCGAATATCAATCCCGGTCGGGCAGACATTCACACAAGCATGGCAATCAATGCAGTGACCGGTTTCGGGGACTTCGCCGCGTGCAAGGTTTTTACGTTTGATCGGGCCACGGGTTTCGCCGCGCCATCCTTCATAGGTGACGATCAGGCTTTCATCATCAAGCATGGCCGATTGAAAACGCGGCCATGGGCACATATAGGTGCAGACCTGCTCCCGTGCCCAACCTGCCAGAAGATATGTCGAAGATGTCAAAAACGCGATGGTGACATAAACGGCCAGGGATGCGTTGCCGGTGAAAACATCAATGATCACGGTTGGTGCATCGTTGAAATACAAAACAAATGCACCGCCAGTGATCATGGAAATGACAACCCAAGCCAGATGGGTCGCACCGATTTTCCAGATTTTTTCCAGCGTCCATTTTGATTGATCAAGGCGAACCCGGGCGTTTCGATCCCCCTGAATATAGCGTTCAACCAACATGAACAAATCGGTCCAGACCGTTTGCGGGCAGCCATAGCCACACCAGATACGGCCAAACAGCGATGTTGCCAAAAACAAACCGATAGCGGCCATGATCAGGATGCCGGTGATGTAATAGACTTCCTGAGGCCAGATTTCGATGAAGAAGAAATAAGCCCGGCCCAAGTCCATATCGATCAGAACGGCCTGATCAGGGGCAGTTGCCCCGCGATCCCAGCGCAACCACGGGACAAGCCAGTAAATAGCGAGAAGTGCTACCAGAGCGAACCATTTCAGGTTCCTGAAATATCCCGACACCCGTTTTGGATAGACCTTATCGCGGGTTTTATAAAGTGGCTGGTCAAGATCATCGTCACCATCTGCGGTGATGGTGTTTGGATCGGGGTGTTGCAAATTGGACATGGCCATGTTCGCTACCTGAGTTTGACGCCGCAATTTTCGGGCTGCTCTCTATGTAGAAACGTAGAAGCCACCAGCCAGATGATGCGGATATGCTGTCATGACATTGCATATGTCTGACAGTTTTGTGGGGCAGGCTCGAATTATTCAAATCTGATATTGAAAGTACGAAAAGCCCGCCGCAGTCACCATGATACATATCAATTTCTGACAGGATCATTTTGGTGATGGTGCGGCGGGCATTCTGTATTTCTAAGCTTACTGACCACCACCAAGGGAGTGGACATAGACGGTCAGCATTTTGATGGTTTCTTCATCCAGACGACCGCCCCAAGCAGGCATCACACCACGGCGTGAATTGGTGACAGATTCGGTCAGGGTGGATTTGTCCCCGCCATAAAGCCAGATGGCATCGGTCAGGTTTGGTCCGCCAAGCTCCTGAACGCCTTTGGCATCATCGCCGTGACAGGATGCGCAGTTTTCTTCAAAAACAACAGCACCACGATTTGCAGATTCTGCATCTGTCGCGCGGTTGGTGAAGGCCATAACATATTGAACGACGTCTTCGATCTGATCACGTTCAAGCAAACCGTCACGGCCAAATGCAGGCATGTCGTTGAAACGGGTATCTTCGTTGGCATCCCAGCGAATACCGACATGAAGCGTTTCATTGATGGCATCAAGCGATCCGCCCCAAAGCCATGCATCATCCTGAAGCGACGGGAAGCCCGGATTGCCCGACCCACCCGTGCCATGACATGGGGCACAGTTATCCGCAAAGATGGCTTTGCCCCCGGCCATGGAGAAGTTCAGAAGTTCAGGATCATTGACGACTTCTGAGACATCCAACGCAGCCAAACGTTCCATATAGGGTGCTCGTTCAGCGGCCACATTGGCCATGGTTTCATGAAGTTGGGTGCGGTTGGTCGTGCCAAACGTACCTTTGAGATAGTCGGTCGCACTTGGCCATGATGGATAGACCACCCAATAGCCAACCGACCAGATGATGGTGACCCAGAAAACATAGACCCACCATGACGGCAAGGGGGTATTGAGCTCCTTGATGCCGTCCCATTCATGGCCGGTGGTTTCACGCCCGGATACTTGGTCTTTCTCGACTTTTGTCGACATTGCTCGATTCTCCCCTTAATCCTGATCCCGCAACGGGATTTGGGCGTGGTCTTCCATGTCCTGATTGCGCTTTTTGCTGGGCCACATGACCCAGGCAATGATTGCGCCGAACAAAAGCATCAGCCACAGCCCCCACAGAGGGCGGAAAAATTCAGCGAGTTGCGTAAAGAATTCCATGACGTTTCCTTTGCCCTAGCGCAGGTTCATCTGCGGGTTATAGGTCGTGAAATCGACCATCCGGCCCAACACCTGCAGATACGCAACCAGCGCATCCATTTCGGTCAGTTTTTCCGGATTTCCGTCAAAATCACCTGTCGCCGCATTCGGATAGCGTGCAAGGAAATCATCGTCATAGGCCGCGTCCTCGCTGGCCTGCAGGTAAAGGTCTGCCTTTGCCGCTTCGATCATTTCGTCGGTATAGGGAACCCCAACCATTTTAAGCGTTTCGAGATGGGCACGGGCGTCATCGAATTTCAGTTTACGCTCGGCCAAAAACGGGTAGCCGGGCATGATCGATTCCGGCACAACCGCGCGCGGATCAATCATGTGGGCGACATGCCAGTCATTGGAATATTTGCCGCCAACACGGGCCAAATCGGGACCGGTACGTTTTGATCCCCACTGGAACGGATGGTCATACATCGATTCCGCGGCAAGGCTGTAATGGCCATAACGTTCGACCTCGTCACGGAATGGACGGATCTGCTGGGAATGGCAATTATAGCACCCTTCGCGGAGATAGATGTTGCGACCGGCCTGCTCAAGCGGCGAGTACGGACGCACGCCTTCGACCTTCTCGATGGTTTGTTCCATCGTGAAAAGCGGGACGATTTCGACAATGCCACCAATGATGATGGTCAGGAAAATGCCAAGGATCAGAACAAAGACGTTCTTTTCAACAATATGGTGTTTTTTAAGAAGCATATCTCGTTCCCCCTTATTCAGCTGCAACGGGTGCAGGTGTGCCAATCGGTGCTTCATCGCGCAGATCGCCACGGATTGTCTTGTAGACGTTCCAGACCATCAGGAATGAACCGAGTACGAACAACAGGCCGCCAGTTGCACGAATGATGTAATAGGGATGCATCGCTTCAACGGTTTCGATGAAGGAATATTGCAAGAAGCCCAGTTCGTCATAAGCGCGCCACATCAGGCCCTGCATGATCCCGGAAACCCACATCGAAGTGATGTAAAGAACGATCCCGATGGTCGACAGCCAGAAGTGATGTGACACAAGACGCATCGAATAAAGCCGTTCACGGTGCCACAGAACCGGGATCAGGAAATAGATCGCCCCGAAGGAGACAAAGGCAACCCAACCAAGTGCCCCGGAATGCACGTGACCAATGGTCCAGTCGGTATAATGTGACAGGCCGTTGACCGCCTTGATCGACATGACCGGCCCTTCGAAGGTCGACATGCCATAGAAGCCAACAGCAGCGACCATGAAACGCAGAACCGGATCGGTGCGCAGTTTGTCCCATGCACCCGAAAGCGTCATCAGGCCGTTGATCATCCCGCCCCACGATGGCATCCACAACATGATCGAAAACGTCATGCCAAGGGTTTGTGCCCAATCGGGAAGTGCAGTGTAATGCAGATGGTGCGGACCAGCCCAGATATAGAGGAAGATCAGCGCCCAGAAGTGAATGATCGACAGGCGATAAGAATATACCGGGCGTTCCGCGCGTTTCGGGATGAAGTAATACATCATCCCCAAGAAACCGGCAGTCAGGAAGAAACCAACCGCATTATGGCCATACCACCACTGGGTCAGGGCATCTTGTACGCCTGAGAACATCGAATAGGATTTGGTACCCATGAACGACACAGGAATGGCAAGGTTATTGCCGATATGGAGCATCGCAATGGTCACAATAAAGGCCAGATAGAACCAGTTTGCGACGTAAATATGCGGTTCACGCCGTTTCAACAGGGTGCCGACAAAGACTGCCAGATAGCAAACCCAAACCACTGTCAGCCAGATATCAACAAACCATTCCGGTTCGGCATATTCACGGCCCTGGGTCGTTCCCGTGACATAGCCGATTGCGGCCATGACGATGAACAGTTGATATCCCCAGAAAACAAATGCCGGCAGTGACTTGCCACCATAAAGCGACGCGCGGCAGGTGCGCTGTACAACGTAAAACGATGTCGCCAGAAGCGCGTTACCGCCAAAGGCAAAAATGACCGCAGACGTATGCAGCGGGCGCAGACGTCCAAAGTTCAGAAATTCGTTATCGAAATTGAGAACCGGAAAAGCCAACTGCCATGCAATGACATCACCGACCAAAAATCCGATTACGCCCCAAAACACGGTCGCCAATGCGCCCCAGCGCACAACGTCCATATTATAGTCGACAGCAACAGATGGTGACGCTGTCTGTGCCATGCTCCCCTGGCTCATGCTTGACTCCCGTTCAAGGTCTTCGGGTGAACTGTCCAAAACCTTCTTGGACAATTTCATCAGTCCCCGTGAACTAACGGCGCGGGCGCCGATAACTCACCTGCACAAAAAGCCCCACCCACTTAGCGTGTTCTTAAAGTCGAACACGTTCGGTTTCAGGCGAGGTTTTCTAATCTGTTCGACAAGTATGCGGGCAGGCAGGACGAAAACCATTGATCCACGTCAATATCAACGCGAAAAACCCGTCATAATTTCAATCATAGAAAACGACATGCCTGTTGGTCGGGCCGTCAAGTGCTGGGAATATTTATGCCAACAAAACCGGCAAAGGGTGTTGATGCACATCAAGGTTGGTCGGGTTTATTTCCGGCATGATCCGGGAAATTATAAAGTTTAAGGTCAGGGTCATGCCAGAAGTCTATCAGGCACTTCCACTTACATCCCACACAGCGGACATGACCTTTCCGCTGGTTCAGATGTTGCAGGTTGATCTGACATTTGTGCGGTGGCGCGCCTTTGTGGATAAGTATTGCCTGCCGGTCATCAAAAACGAACAAGCCGGGCAGGATTACGGGGATAGCATCCTGTGGCAGCGCCAGCGCGGCATCATCGTTATTGCCAATGAACGTGGCTATATCCACGGGCTGTTTTCCTATCATGTCCGCGATGACATGACGGATGGTCTTGTTCTTCACGTGGACAATGTCATGGCCGTCGAAATCGTTGCCGGGGACTATGTTCTGGATGCGATGGGGGGTGCCATGACCCGGTTGGCCAGCGACCATGATTGTCGCAACGTTTATGTTTCCCTTGGCGAGATGGAAGGCCGACTACGCGACTATTTTGCCAAGGCAGGTTTTGTCCCCAGCAAAGTGCGCTATTGCGCGCCGGCAACGCCCAAACTTTCCGCCTGACGGAGCCGTTTGCGAATACGCGAAAGGGCGATGGGGGTGATGCCGATAAAGCTTGCAATTTGTGCTTGTGTCAGGCGCGGGACGATGTTGGCATATTCCGCGATAAATCCCTGATAGCGATCTTGGGCCGACAGACAGAGAAATTCATATTCGCGCTTTTCTTTCCGCAGGCTGACCTGTTCGTTGAAATCAAAAAATATCGCCAATAAATCGGGGCTTTCTGATGTGGCCAAGCGAAGTTTATCATACGGAAATGCCGTGATTTCGCAGTCTTCAAGGCAGGTTATGGCAAAATGGCTGGCCTCCCCCAAAATCTGGCAGCGCCGTGATCCCATCACCGCATTTTCAGCAAAAAAGCTTTTGATCCATTCTTTGCCTTCAAACGTGACATAGGACATTTGGGCCAGACCTTTGCGCAGGAAAATCACGTCCTTACAAATTTCGCCCTGTTTAATGATCTGCGCACCTTTGGCAAACCGTGCGGTGCGTATGTGACCGGCCAGATGCCGGTTACTTTCCAGCTGCTTAATTAATCCGCCAAAATCCATGACCAATAAACCCGGGTTAATGCAAGATGGGTGTGCACGTTAGATCCTTACCGCTGATTTGATCTTACGAGTACGCGGTAGGAACGCCCATTATGAACAAACAAACCGGAATTGTCCTGATCACTGGTGCCACATCGGGGATCGGGTTGGAATTGCTCCGGATTTATCACGCACAAGGGTTCGAGATTGTCGCGCATGGTCGCTCAGAACAGAAACTGGCCGTACTTCAGGATCAATATCCCGGCCTTCATATTGTTAAAGCCGATCTGAGCGATCCGGACGCGGTCGATGCAATGATGCGCGATGTTTTAAACGCATATCCCGATATCAGACTGATCTTTAACAATGCCGCCATTCAGGAACGGGGTGTTTTCACCGAAGTCGGTTTTGATCCGGACGTGGCCCAGCGCGAAATTGCAATCAATCTGTTTGCGCCAATCGGCATATGTCATGCCTTCATAGCAAAATACGCAAATAGTAACCGGCCAAGACCCCTGTCCGATCCCATGGCGCTCCGGATCGTCAATATTTCGTCGGGCCTTGCATTTTTCCCGAAAACAAGCGGTGCGATCTATTGTGCAAGCAAGGCCGCCTTGCACAGTCTGTCGCAAAGTCTGCGGTATCAACTTGCCGCCGCAGGCATTCCGATTGCGATTAGCGAAGTGTTCTTACCCGTTGTTGATACGCCCATGACCGAAAGCCGCAAGATGCGCAAGATTTCAGCCCGGAAAGCTGCTCTTGCCATCCATGACGGTATTGATGCCGGTCTTAATGAGATTTATGTCGGGAAGGCACGGTGGATCCCGATCATCACCCGCCTGTCGCCGTCCCTGATGAAATCAATTCTGCGCAACGGATAGGGAGTCGGCGTCATGAAAGATCTTTTGAAAACGGGATTGGTTCTGGCGATTTGCTTTGCCACGACCTTTGGCATTCTGGTTGCGACGGGCTTGTTGCAGCGTGATGACGTGGTCGGATGGCTCGAATTTGCCCAGGGCATTGATCCATGGCTTGTTGCTGCCATTGTCGTTGGTCTTCTGGTGGCGGATCTTTTTATAGCCGTGCCGACCATGACGGTCACATTGCTTGCGGGATATTTTTTGGGGCCGATAGGTGGGGCATTGGCGGCGGGATCGGGCATGATTTTGGCCGGTGTGACCGGATATATCATCAGCCGAAAATTTGGCCGGGCGCTGTTACGCCGGGTTATCTCGGATGAACAACGGCTTTTAGAAATGGAAGACGTGTTTTCGCGCTATGGCATGGTGGTTTTGATGATTTGCCGGGCCATGCCGATCCTGCCGGAAGTTTCATGTTGTTTGGCCGGGGGCACGCGCATGAAGTTTGGCTATTTCGGGTTGGCCTATTTGATTGGCACGGTCCCCTATGTGATTGTTTGTAGCTGGTTTGGGGCACAAAGTTCGCTTGCCAATCCGATGCCGGCCATTTGGGGGGCTTCCGGGGTGTCATTGGTGATGTGGTCATGTTGGTTTTTCCTGATCCGTCATCACCGGGCACAAAATCGGAAGGTTGCGGAACATAAAGGTGCGTCTATATCCGGGTAAGCGACATATGGACGCAATTTCGAATCAGGACTATAAGGCGGTTATGAACGGTATTCCTTTTGTCAAAATGCATGGTCTTGGAAATGATTTCGTTGTCTTTGACGGACGACGCGATCCTGCTGTGCTTGATCTTGATAACGCAACAGCGGCCAGAATTGCAGATCGCAAGACCGGCGTTGGGTGCGATCAGTTGATTGTGATTGAACCGGCCCTTGATGACATGGCCGATGCATTCATGCGCATCCGCAATAATGACGGTGGCGAGGTTGAGGCATGTGGCAATGCCGCACGCTGTGTCGCCAGCATCGTCATGGGCGAGTTGGGCCGAAAAGACGTCATCATCGAAACGGTGGTCGGGCTTTTGGATTCAAATGGCCTTGCCGATGGGCGTGTGACGGTCGATATGGGGCAGGTCAAACTGGACTGGCGCGATATCCCGTTATCCCAGGCGGTCGATACCAATCATATTCCGCTGTCACTTGGACCGCTTTCCGATCCGGTCGGTGTTAATGTCGGCAATCCGCACGCGGTGTTTTTTGTCGATGATGCCGAGGCGATTGATATCGAAAAGCTTGGACCGGTTCTTGAACATCACGAAATGTTCCCGGAACGTGCGAACATCGAAGTGTGCAGCATTGTTGGTGAAAACCAGATCCGCATGCGGGTGTGGGAACGCGGTGTTGGCATAACCCGCGCATGTGGCACAGGTGCCTGTGCGGTTGGGGTTGCGGCAGCGCGTCGCGGTCTGACAGATCGCAAAACCGAAATCATTCTTGATGGTGGCAAACTGACCATCGAATGGTTGCCTGATGATCATGTGTTGATGACCGGGCCGGTGGCGACCAGCTTCCAGGGTTTTTTGCATTCATCCCTTTTGGGACAGCATTGATTACATTTTAAATTCCGGCCAGCACATCACGTGACTGGCCGAAATTTTATGCCGATATCATTTACAGGTAATCTTACGGACCCCATCTGGTCTTGCGTCGATTGCACTGATCGGGCAAAACAGGGCGCATCAGGATTTGGTTCGATCCATGTCGGGACATCCCCCTCCCGTCTTTTGTAAAACTCAAAAGCAGGTTCAGATAATGGCTGACTTTAATACGCTTGACGGTGTCAATGTCGCTGGCAAGCGCGTTTTGCTGCGCGCTGATCTTAACGTTCCGATGAAGGATGGTGTTGTTGGCGATACGACCCGTATCGAACGGACTGTTCCCGGACTGATCGAACTGGCCGATGCCGGCGCGAAACTGGTTGTGATTACCCATTTTGGCCGCCCGAAAGGCCAACGCGTCGCAGAGATGACCTTAAAGCCCGTTGCAGAAGCACTCGCCAAGCAGCTTGGTCGCCCGGTGAAGTTTGCCGATGACTGTATCGGGGCGACAGCAGAGGACGTGGTCAACAGCCTTGAGAACGGCGAAATCGCGCTTTTGGAAAACCTGCGCTATCATGCAGAAGAAGAAAAGAACGATCCGGCATTTGTTGCGGAACTGGCCAAACTTGGCGACATTTTCGTCAATGATGCCTTTTCCTGTGCGCATCGCGCCCATGCATCAACCGAAGGTCTGGCACGCGCACTTCCGTCTTATGCCGGTCGTCTGATGCAGGCTGAACTAGAAGCACTTGGCAATGCGCTTGAAGCACCGAAACATCCGGTGATGGCGATTGTTGGCGGCGCAAAAATTTCCACCAAGCTTGATCTTCTGGGCAATCTGGTTGCCAGGGTTGATCAGCTTGTTATTGGCGGTGGCATGGCCAACACGTTCCTTGCGGCCAAAGGTGTCAATGTTGGCAAATCGCTTTGCGAACATGATCTTCTTGCAACCGCACGCGAGATATTCACCAAGGCAGAAGCTGCCAATTGTGAAATCGTTCTGCCGGTCGATGGTCTGGTGGCCAAGGAATTTGCCGCAAACGCACCGCATGATGTTTCAGACATCAATGATGTCGCATCTGATGGCATGATCCTTGATGCCGGTCCGAAGACCATTCTGGATCTGAATGCGCGTCTTGAAGCCTGTGAAACACTGGTTTGGAACGGACCGCTGGGTGCGTTTGAAATTACCCCGTTTGATACCGCGACGGTTTCGGTTGCCCAACATGCCGCCAAACTGACCAAGGCGGGCAAGCTTCTGTCGGTTGCCGGTGGCGGCGATACGGTGGCGGCCCTGCGTCATGCAGATTCCGATCAGGCATTTTCATATGTCTCGACCGCCGGCGGGGCATTCCTTGAATGGCTTGAAGGTAAAACCCTTCCGGGTGTTGCAGCGCTTAGTACCAAGTGAAGATCATCTGACCAAGACTGAAAATGACAAACCCCGCCAAATTGGCGGGGTTTTCTTTTACGTAAGGCCCCTGACTGATGATGGGCCCTCACGCTTTTTCCGGATAGAAAATAAGGCCGATACTGTGCAGAACCGGCGGGATTGAGCGAATGATATGGGCAAGACCCAGAACCAGTACGCCATGGGATGTGCCGACATTCCCCGACATCACATCATCAAAAAGAGTATCCCCGGTGTCGCTTAATGCGGTGAACAGCAATATGAAGCCCACAGAAGCATCGACCCACTGGTTCCGCACCCATGATTCGACCTTTTTAAGGAAAGGAAACATCATTTAACCTCTTGTTGCGTAAGTAAGAGATGCAGCAAGGAAGTGTCTTCCTGATTTTCTGTTTCTCTTAAGTCAAATGTAGCGGGGCGGTTGGTTTCGGTGATGTGTGGCGGAAATCTTCATGTTCTTGGCAGGGTTTCGGGCCGAGTTTCGCTAGCGTCTCGGCCCTGATCTTATTGTTTGTTGACGTCCGGCAGATTGTTTTGCGCGGTGGTCTGCATGATGGTGTCGCGATCTTTCAGGAAGCTGGCATAGCCGTTTTCCATCATGGAGCCACCCAGTTCGATATAGACCGTAAAGAGGCGCGAAAGGGTATCTGCCTCGTCCGTATCGAGAATCGACAGCAATTCGCCGGACCGCGCCTGACCGGTTTCAAAATGTTCCCACGCACGTTCAAGCAGGATGCCACCAAGATAATCAAGGTCGTCATATTTCCCCTGACCAATCACATTGCGAATTTCGCCAAGGGTAATGTCGGCCGCAATCAGAATTTCTGCCGGAATGGTGACAAGGCGGTCGGGGCCTTTGATGTCTTCGGGAAGATCACGCAGGATATGAATAATGTAGCAAAAAATCGCCATATCGCGTGCATGGTAGACCGGTGGATTGGTCAGTGGCGAGGTATAGCCGATGTCCGGATCATATCGGGCGGACAGTAAATAGACAAAAATCGATGCCGGGGCAGCCGTCGCACCTTCGCAATAGGCGATGAAGTCATCCCATTCATCCATCGGTTCTTCGGCAACGTCACGATGAAGCGCATCTGCCAGTTCGACCCATGGTTCCGGTGACAGGTCGCTACGGCCCAGTGTCGCGCGCAAGGCTTCATAAACATCATTATTCAGCGGACCGGTTTCGGGAAGCGGGTTTTCTGCACCGGCCTTGGCGGAGATGATCTGTGCCTGCCACTGATCAATTGTTTGAATGATGTTTTCACGATGGGCATCGCGTTCTGCATCAGACAGTTCCAGAAACCCGTCATCGACAATATCGTCTATGACGCGCATGGAAGCATAACTTGCCAAAAAGAAACGTTGGCGTTCCGGGGAAAGCCGCATGGCTGCACGGTAAAGATTGGCGTTTTTGGCTGCTGCAAGTTGGTTGCAGGCGTCAAACGGTGCGCCAAGTACAGACTGTTCTGGTGGGAGCGAATGGCTCATGCGTCTCTATATGTCCCTTTGGTTTGCCTTTCAAAGAGTCATACAGGACTGCCTGGCCTGTGCAACAGCGTAATTTAGTCGCGCAACAGAAATGCCAAATCAGAATTCGATGCGATAACGGGCTGTCAGGCCCAGCATGGCGTCAATGCCGTCCAGAATACCCTGATCAGGCGGGGTTGGTGTGAGGCTGTGCGACACACTGCCATGCAAGCCAATCCAGATATCTTCAAGCGGCATGTAAGATAAAGATGCGGCAAGACCAGCATCGTTAAAGGCGCTGTTACTTCCCGATATCAAAGCCCGTTGGCGGGGCTGTTCAATTGCCAGCCCGCCTGTTTGGTAAATGCCGATATTATCCGTTGTGGCGGCATTCAGATCCAGAAACGGCCCGACGGCAAAACCGACATCCGGTGTCGGGGAATAGCCAAGACCAATTTGGGCGCTGATGCCTTGTTGGTTGTTGGTGTTGCTATCGAGTTCCAACCAGAATTGATCGGTTCTATCTGGTTCATCGGGGGCAGACCGCAGTGAAATGCCATAGCTTGTCCGACCAGAAAAATAATTACCAATCCCGTCATGTCCTGCAGGCGGGAGTATACCCGTGGCAAAGCCGCCGCCAAATGCCAGCCGGGATGACGGGGTGACAGTTTCCGCGGTTTCATTTGATTGCGCGTACGCAGCATAAATCGGGCCCAAACCTGTGCTGATGCAGGTGGCCAGAATTAATGTAAGCAGCGAGCGTTTTATCAAATGCAGTTTCGTCATGCCGCCTGTTCCCACAGGTGATCAAACAAACACAACAATCGACGCATTGGTCCGGGATCGTCCAGATGAATGGACAAATCAGAGCAGTATCAGTGTCGGTCCCATACCAACCATATGTCTGCCCGCAGCGACCAATTTAAGTATGGTTCTATGCGGTCAGGATCGTATTTGTTCAGGTTCTTTGGCGGGAAATTGTCAATTTGTGCAAGTGATTTGCAGACTATTGACGATCGATGCCCAGAAAGTCCCTGATTGCGTTGATTTGCGCTTTGTCATTCAGATGGGGAGCATGACCGCAGTTCGCCACTGCAAAAACCGGCATTTGTGGTTTTTTATTTTTCATTTTATCGACGATGGCTTTGGGGATTAGATCGGATTGTTCGCCGCTGATCAGCATAACGGGGCAGGGAAGGGCGTCAAATTCGGGCCAAGCATCAAAGGAATCAATATGTTCGGCAAAGACGCGCATGACTTCGGCATCATAATGCATCATGAAATTGCCATTGGGCAGGCGCCGCACGGAACGAGATGCCAAAAACGCCCAAGTCGCATCATCGGCAACGCCAAACGGGGCATAGACCAGTCGGACAAGCTTTTCGACATCATCAATGGTTTCAAATTCCGGCGATGCGCCGACATAAGATTTAATGCGTGCAACAGCATCGGGATCAAGTTCCGGGCCGATATCATTCAGCACAAGTTTTTCAATCCGACCGGCGACTTCGGCGGTGGCATAGAGCCCGATCAACCCGCCCATGGAAGTGCCGATCCAGTCACAGGTTTGAACGCCAAAATGATCAAGCAGTTCGAACATCTGCGCGACATAGAATGGCACGGTATATTCCGCATCGGGATCCTTGGCCCAACCGGAAAAACCGCGCCCGATCATGGTGGGGCACAGAACATAATACTGATCGGTGAAATGCGGTGCGACATGGTCAAAATCATCGGCCAAGCGGGCCAGACCATGCATCATGATCAAGGGACGTTTGGATGGATCACCCCATGCCCTGACATGGACTTCATAACCGCAGCATTTGACGAAATGTTCGCGAAACTCTGCCATAGATGGCTCCTTGTCAGGGGATGTCTTATCAGATGATCATTCTGAACGTTTGCGGGCAATCATGAACAGGCGGTTGAACGGAAACAGGGTGCGGCCATCTTCACGCGACGGGTAGACCTGATTAAGACGGTCTTTGTATTTCTTGGTCAAGCTCGCGCGGGCGTCATCATCGGGAAGGGCGGCCAGCACCGGACGCAATATGGTCGAACTGGTCCAGTTATACACCGCATCGGGTCCGGTCAGGACGTGACAATATTGTGTCTGCCACAGATCAATGTCGTCACAGGTTGGCGCGAGAACATCAAAGTAGTCGCCCGGGCGCATAATGCGGGCCACATGCATTGCTTCTGCCACTTCCTTGCGCCATTCAATGCCCGCTTCGCCGATCAATTGATGGCTGGGTGCCAGAAAGTTGTTTGGCACCTGAATGGCAATAAAACCACCGGGGCGGACAAATTCAATCAGTTTGGGAAACAGTGTGGAATGTTCGGGCACCCAATGCAGGGCCGCATTGGAAAATAACAGATCCACCTGACCATCGGGTTCCCATGAGGCGATGTCGGCTTTTTGCCATTCGATATTTTCAGAACGTTTGCGGGCGGTTTCAAGCATCTCGTCCGAAGAATCGACCCCGACAATACGTGGCGCATCATCACCGGACGCGGCAAAGGCATCGGCCAGAACTGCGGTCACCGATCCTGGGCCGCAGCCCAGATCGACAATATGACGGGGCGAAAACCCACTTGCTGCTTTGGGCAGGCGGGCGATCAAATCGATGGCCGGTCGCAGGCGTTCATTGCCAAACAAACCGTAGCGGGCAGGATCCCAATGTGTATTGCTCATAAGTGATTCTTAGAGCTTTTCGGGGTGATTTTAAAGCATTTGATGTTGGTCGTGGCCGATCAGTGATCAGATGCTTCTAGCTGGTCATAATGTCCCTTGATCAGATGGAACATGAACAGCACCGCACCAATGAAAAGTGCCAGCCCAACAAAGTAGGAATAACCGTCATGCGAGCCTGCTGAATAAAACAGGCCGAAAAGACCAACCGCGATGGTCAAAACACCAAAGATAAACCGATCCGTCGCCATGGTAGAGTTCCTTGTGTCGTAAGTGTCTGATAATTCGTGAAATAAAGCGAAACACATGTCGCTTCAAAGCCGCAACCTGTTTCTTTATGCATTTTTCATTTCACGAATTCTTTGAGGTACATCATGAAACGCGTCGGCAAGTTGCAAATAAACGGGGCGTTTGAACGGAACGATCAGGTCCGGCAAAGTCACCAGATCGTTCCAGCGCCAGTCGTCAAATTCCGGATTTGGGACATCAATTTTGATATGCTTGTCCTTGCCGGTAAAGCGCATGGCGAACCATTTTTGTTTCTGGCCGCGATATTTTCCTTTGAACGCTTTGCCGATCAAATGGTCAGGCAGATCATAAGTCAACCAGCCGGGGGTTTCGGCAATGATCTCGGCCTTGCTTGTGCCGATTTCTTCTTTAAGTTCGCGCATTGCGGCTTCAACCGGGGTTTCCCCGTAATCAATCCCGCCTTGTGGCAATTGCCAGGCCCCCTCGAACCCAAGCCGGTTTCCCATCCAGACCAGACCATCTTCATTAAATAATGCAATGCCGACACACGGCCGGTACGGCAGGTCTTCCGCCCGGACTTTGGACTTTTTGCGGGTATCGTCAGTCGATGGGGTCGGGGACTTTTTTGCCATGGTTCTTCCTGATTGATTGATGCCCGACATGCGGGGCATTCATCCCTAGTTTTCGATAGAGCCGCCGCCAGTGTCTTCGCCTTGTGCGGCCTCTTCGGCCATGGCGGCATTTTCACGTTCTTCTGCTTCGCGACGGGCTGCTTCTGCTTCGATTGCGGATTGTGCGGCAACCTGCAGGTTGGCAATCGCGCTGACCGGCACCAGTTCAACACCGAACCGCTTTAATCGAAGCGCCCAACTCCGCAGGCGCTGAATGGTGACCGGATAGGATTGGGCAATGCCAATAGCGGCCCCGTTGCGTTTGGCAATTTCCACCAGCTCAGCCAGATTTGCATCAATCTGACGGCGGCTGAGAACCTGATCGATGATGACATTGCCAATCGCATTTGGCGATCCCGCATTGGCTGCCAGTTGTGCGCCGTAACTGGCAACACCGCTGTTTGATCCTTCGATATACATAAGCCCCGTGCGCGAGATGAATTCAATGATTGGTCTGATCGCACTATCAAGGCTACCGAATTTCGATCCCTGACGACTGACAAGGCCTGCATATCCCGGGAACTGGGCCAGTAACCACTCCAGTCGCACAAGGTTTTCACCTTCTGAAAGCGATGTCAAAAGGGCACGTGGTCCCGGATCAGACAGTGGGAAATCAACCGGTTCCATTGGCAGTTCAAGAAAGACCTCGTGGCCCATCGCACGGGCGTCGCGGGCAACGGTTTGCACATCGCGGGCATAAGGCGATATTGCCAAAGATATATTGAGCGGCAATTTGTTGATGGCGGTTTCGGTTCGCGCTTCATTCAAACCAACCCCGGTCAGCATAATCGCGACATAAGGTTGCCCTTCGACCAATTCGAATGGTCGTTTATAGGCATCAAACGGTGTTGTGCCGTCATCGGCAATCCGCGGGATGCGACCAAAGCTGCCTTCCTCATCAAGACCCGGCAACGGGGCCGGGCGCAACGGATCAGGTTCAATCGGATCGTCAATTGATCCTTCTTCTTCGATCAGGGCAGCAAGTTCTTCGGGTGTTGGGTGATCACCTGATCCGGTGCCATCAGTTTGTCCCGGTGCATCAGTTGCGTCGGCCCCGCTATTAAGCTGATTGGCGATATCTTCAGCCGATAGGGGGGCGTCACCAGTGGCGTCCGATGCGCCATCTTCTGCCTGCGCGCGATCGCGTTCCTGCACATCGCGGACACCACGGGCAATTTCTTCTTGGAGTTCACGTTCCGATCCGGGCACGGCAACGGTTGCTTCGGGTCCCCCCATATGAAACAGCCGCCAGCCGGTTTCCGGATCAAGGATCGGGATCATCGCAACTGCTGTCGCCCCGAAGGGCGACATAAACAGCGTGATGATTAGAAGTTTCGACATCCAGCTGCGCCGCGACTTTGGTCGCTTTGGCAGCTTTTTGGTTTGAATGTCAATTGGCCATTCACTGAAGGGCAGGTCTTCAAGATCAGTTTCGTGTTCATCGTCCTCATCGTCGGCGTCAGTCATCCCGTCGTCAAGGTCGTCGGCCAATTCGTCGGCCATGTCCTCGTCGATGTCGCCGTTGTTCTTTTTACGGAACGGCAAGGAATTTAGGATTTTCCTGAACACGAACAGCTAGTCTCTCACGATGCCCTGCTGGACCTTACCCATGAGGGCGCGGACCAAACAGGGAAATGCCTCGGATCATGTCAAGCGCACGCGAGAGCTGATAATCATCAGTCGCAAGCTGCTCAGCCTGATCGCGGCGGGAATTCGCATCCTCTTCCGCATTTGTTGTGCGGGCATCTTCGTTACGAAGGGCACCACTCAGGGATGCTTCGGAACGTCGCGTTTCCGCTTCGATGCTTTCAAGATGGGCTTGCGGGACAATGATGTCCGGAACAATCCCGACTTCCTGAATGGATTTACCCGACGGGGTGTAATAGCGCGCCGTGGTCAAACGTAGTGCGACATTGCCCGGCATTGGCAGGATGGTTTGAACCGATCCTTTGCCAAAGCTGCGTGTGCCCATGATGACCGCGCGGCGGTGATCCTGAAGCGCACCGGCAACAATTTCAGATGCCGAAGCAGAACCGTCATTGATCAGGACAACCATCGGAAGCCCTTCGGCAAGGTCGCCGGTACGTGCATTGTAACGTTCAGTGTTTTGCGTGTCGCGCGGACGGGTCGAGACGATCTCGCCTTTATCAAGGAAGGCGTCTGATACTGAAATCGCCTGATCAAGAAGACCGCCCGGATTGTTACGAAGGTCAATCACCAGACCCTTGATTTCCGGCCCGATTTGATCGCGCATATCGCCAATCGCACGCTGCAGACCGCTAAAGGTCTGCTCGTTGAATTTGGTGATGCGGATATAACCGATATCTTCTTTGACTTCGGCGCGGACCGACTGGATCTTGATCACGGCACGGGTCAGGGTAACATCAAACGGTGCTGCTTCGCCCTTACGGACAATCGTCAGCAAAATGTCTGTATTGACCTTGCCGCGCATCATTTCGACCGCGTCATTAAGCGTCAGGCCGCGAATGGCGGTGCCATCGATGTGGGTAATGAAGTCGCCAGACTGCAGACCGGCCTTTTCAGCCGGTGTGTCATAGATTGGTGCGATGACTTTGACGAAACCGTCTTCCATCGTGACTTCGATGCCAAGCCCGCCAAATTCCCCACGGGTATCGACCTGCATTTCCTCGAAATTATCCATGTTAAGATATGAGGAATGCGGATCGAGCGACGTCAGCATACCGTTGATTGCAGCTTCGATGAGCTGTTTGTCATCGATATTTTCGACATATTTGGCTTTTACCTGTTCAAAGACATCGCCGAACAGGTTGAGCAGGCGATAGGTCTCGGCCGAAGACGTTGAAGATTGCGCCAAACATGGGGACGCAAGGCCGAAAGTCATGCCGGTCGCGAGAGCGAGTACTGCCAATCGAGAGGTTTTCATCCACTTACCTTGCCGTTTTTCGAGGCCAGCCACGGAAGCGGATTGATTGCTTCCCCGTCCTGGCGCATCTCCAGATACAGTTTTGGCGCAGTTTCACCCATAATACCAACAGGTTCGCCCGCCAAGAGATATTGTCCTACCACACTGTCGAGCCGATCAAAACCGGCGATGAGACTATGGTATCCTTCGCCGTGTTCGATAATCAAGAGTCGGCCGTAACCGCGGAAGGGGCCAGAAAAGACCACTTTACCATCAAATGGCGAGACAACCTGTGCATTTGCACGTGTGCTGATCTCAATTCCTTTTGATCGTGTAACAGTCAATCCATCCGGACCACGTGATTTTTCCCCAAACAGTGTGACGACTTTGCCACTGGCTGGCATGCGTAAATCACCATGGGCCAGTGTTATCGAACTACCAACAGCAAAATCTTCGTCGTTTGTGGTGTCGTTATCGGTCCCGACCTTGCCCGGATCATCTCGATCAACAGGCGGTGGGGGAGGTGTGTTTTTTGCGATGGTCGGAGTGCCCAGCGTATCGGCATCCGGTTCCGTGCGGGTTGCAACTTCAACGTCCGGGCGGGCACGGGGCTTGGGCAGGCCTTCGGCGCGTTTGCGTAAAGTCCGCAAAAGGTCGCCAAGCGATTTAGCTTCGTCGGCAAGGGCGCTGACGGCTTTGGCTGCTTCGTGGGCTTCGGCTTCGGTTGCGGCACGCAGGCGGCGCTTTTCACCAAGCAGCTCGGCAAGGGAAGCACGTTCTGATTGCAGTTCGCTTGTCGCCTTTGCAACGTCACCACGACGATTGCGGATATCTTCGCGCAAGCTGGCGATTTCGCCAAGTTCCTTCCGCAGATCACGTGCATGTTGCTCGACACCGGGCAGGGCTGCTTTTAACAGAACGGCGGAGCGCAAGGTATCCTGCGGCGATGTCGGCAAGGCAATCACAGCTTCTGGTGGGGTGGTCGAGAGGCGCTGCAACGCCATCAGAATGCGGGCATATTGTCCGGCCTTGTCTTCAAGACTGGTCGCGGCACGTTTTTCACGGGATTCCAGCGTTGCAAGCTGATCTTCCATATCGGTCAGGGTCGCTTCAAGACGTTGGGTCCGACGGGCAACTGAAATGGCTTCGGATTGAAGAGCCTGTTCTTCGGTCCAAAGTTCACGCGATTTACGCGACAGGAATTCTTCCTGTTTTTGCTGTTCGGTCAGCTGGCTTTCAAGTTGATCCAGTTCCTGATCAACTTTTTGCAGCGATTGGGCATAAGAAGGTGCGGCCCCGCCCGCGATCAGAACTGCCAAGGCAGTCAGCGCAGGCAGGGTCATCTTCGAGACTGGATCAGCTCGCAAGAAGCGCATCATTCTGTTTCATGCCCTTAAGCAACGGTTTGCCAGTCATCTCCGCTGGCTGCGGTACGCCAAGCAGCTGCAGCAAGGTTGGTGCTACATCGGCAAGACGTCCATTCTCCAATGTTACCCCTTCTGGACCGTTAACAAGGATGGTCGGCACCAAATTAAGGGTATGTGCAGTATGTGGTTCGCCGGTTTCCGGATTGACCATCACTTCGCAATTGCCGTGATCTGCAGTGACAAAGGCAACACCACCAACCGATTTGATGGCATCAATCACTTGCCCAAGGCAGGCATCAACGGCTTCAGCTGCTTTCATCGCAGCGCTTAGAATACCGCTATGGCCGACCATGTCGGGATTGGCAAAATTAAGAATGATGGTGTCATAGGTCTGTGCCTTGATCGCCGCAACGAGCTTTTCAGTGACTTCGGGGGCCGACATTTCCGGCTGCAAGTCATAGGTCGCGACCTTTGGCGATGCGACAAGAATACGATCTTCGCCGTCAAACACCTGTTCTTCACCGCCGTTAAAGAAGAACGACACATGCGGGTATTTTTCAGTTTCAGCAATACGGAGCTGTTTCAATCCGGCCCTGGAAACCACTTCGCCAAAGATGTTTGGCAGGGTTTGTGGCGGATAAATCGCATCCATATATTTGGCATGTTCTGACGAATATTCGACCATACCGGCCTGAACGGCGAATTTGGGGGCGGTGCCACGATCAAATCCGTCAAATTCCGGGGCGCACAGGGCGGCGAGAATTTCACGGGCACGATCAGCACGGTAATTGGTCATCAACAGTCCATCGCCATCGGCAATGCCATCAAACCCGTCAATCACCGTCGGCAGAACAAATTCATCGGTCGTGTTGGCGGCATAGGCTTCGGCAATCGCGGCTTCGGCACTTTTCGCACTGCGGCCATCGGCGTAGTTCTTGCCTTGAACCATGGTGAAATAGGCCTGACTGACACGTTCCCAACGGTTGTCGCGGTCCATGGCATAGTACCGTCCGGTTACAGTCGCGATTTCAACATTGGCATCCCCGATCAGGGTACGGAATTTCTCAAGGAATTTTGCCGCACTTTTCGGTGCAGTATCACGGCCATCAAGATAGGCGTGGATTTTGACCGGCACACCGGCATCGGCAATGGTTTTCGCCAAGGCAGCCATATGAACCTGGTGGGAATGAACCCCGCCTTCGGACAGAAGACCGGCAACATGGCACACACCTTTGCTGCTCTTCAGTTTGGCGATGACTTTTTTGACGGTGTCGGTTTCGGCAATGGTGCCGGTTTTGACGGCTTCGTCAATTTTGGGCAGTTCCTGCATGACAACGCGGCCCGCACCCAAATTCATGTGACCGACTTCCGAATTACCCATCTGACCTTCTGGCAGGCCGACATCCAGACCACAGGCCTTTAAAAAACCGGTCGGATTGTTGGCATAAAGTTCATCCCAGACAGGCGTATTGGCCAAGGCAACTGCGTTGTCCTTGGTTTCTTCGCGATACCCCCAGCCGTCCAGAATGCACAGCACTACAGGGCGCGGGCGCTTTACGGAATTCGATACAGTCACGTTCATAGATCCCACAAATAAAGATAAAGGCTGAATTACCTGTAAATAATTACCAATAAATATGGTGACTTACAGGCCATTTTGCCATCAATCCCGTTGTGCGGGCAGGGTGGGTTATCCGTTACTCACAACAGGCGCATGCGTAATCCCGGCAATTTAGCACGAATGTGGTGCCTTAACAGCACTTGGGCGGGGAAAATTTTGCAGCAGCGAACCAGTTCTTTTGACAGCGTCTAAAGACGCAGATACAGTTTTCCCCAACGGTGAACCTCAGAGGTGACAGAAATGTCATTTCGCACCGCGACGGGAGAGTCCGGTCACCAATATGACCGGCGCCGAAGGAGCAATTGCCTCATAAACACTCTCAGGCAGATGGACCGTCGCGGATAGAGGCTCTGGAGAGAGAAAAAAGATAACGCATGAGAGAGTGTGTTATCTGGCTTCCACCGAAGGATGAAAACCTGTTGGCTTATTGTTTTTGGCCAGCAGGAACACAATCTCAGGTCAAGGGACAGAGGGGGCAAGACACCGGTTCGTAAACGGCGCGATTTTTTCGCGCGTTCAAGAGCCGTGAAGGAGGCCCTATGACCAATGCTCCCGCCACCGGTCCCACGACAGGATCGCAAGACGTAAACCTTTCTGTTGTCGATCTTTATACCATCGGAATTGGCCCGTCGAGTTCGCATACGGTTGGTCCGATGCGCGCAGGCTATCGTTTTTGCCTTGAGCTTGAAGCACGTAGTCTTTTGGCGAAAACCGGCAGTGTTGTGGTTGATCTTTATGGATCGCTTGCCCTGACCGGTAAGGGGCATGCCACAGATACGGCTGTGATTATGGGCCTTAACGGGAAGCGTCCGCGCAATATTGACCCGGATGATATCAAGCCGACCATGGCGGCAATTGATGAAACCCACAAGCTCCAGCTTTATGGTCAGTATCCGGTTGTCTTTAACCGCGACACCAATCTGGTCTTCCATTTTACCGAAACGCTTCCGCAGCACCCCAATGGCATGCGCATCACGGCCTTTGATAACGACGGGGTGAAAATCCACAGTCAGGAATATTTCTCGGTCGGTGGGGGCTTTATCGTTTCAAGCGATGATCACGGTGCGGAATATTCCGGGGATAATATCACGCTGCCATTTCCGTTCTCATCAGCCGATGAATTGATGGAGATCTGCAAACGCGAAGGGCTGTCCATTGCTGAAATAATGATGGCAAACGAACAAAGCTGGCGTAATCCCGACGAGACAATCGCATTTGTTGATCGTGTCCATGAAGCGATGATGAACTGCATTGATCGGGGCTGTCGAACCGACGGCATTTTACCCGGCGGGCTGAATGTCAAACGTCGGGCATCGAAGCTTTATAAGGAGCTGACCGAAAAGCCGGAGGCAGGGCTCCGGGATCCGCTGACGGTGATTGACTGGGTCAATCTTTATGCCCTTGCAGTGAACGAGGAAAATGCCGCCGGCAGTCGCGTGGTTACCGCACCAACCAATGGTGCAGCAGGGGTTATTCCGGCGGTTTTGCGCTATTACGAACGGTTCGGGGCCAATGCCAGCCAGCACAATATTCGTGAATTCCTGTTAACGGCAGCAGCGATTGGATCGATCTATAAAAAACGCGCCTCAATCTCGGCTGCCGAAGTTGGCTGTCAGGGCGAAGTTGGTGTTGCCTGTTCAATGGCAGCAGGTGCGCTTTGTGCCGTGATGGGCGGCACCCCCGAACAGGTTGAAAACGCCGCCGAGATCGGCATGGAGCATAATCTTGGCCTGACCTGCGATCCGATTGGCGGATTGGTCCAGGTACCGTGCATTGAACGTAACACCATGGGGGCAGTCAAAGCCATCAACGCAGCCCGATTGGCCTTGCGCGGTGACGGGCAGCATACGGTGTCCCTTGATAAGGTCATCGAGACCATGCGCCAGACGGGACTCGACATGCAAAGTAAGTACAAAGAAACCAGTCAGGGTGGTCTTGCCGTCAATGTCAACGTGGTGGAGTGTTAGAGCCTCCTCGTAAGAATAGGGCGGAAAACCGGGAAATTTAGCGTTTTTGCAGCAGTACCGTCTGGCCGGGTGTTTGGTTTATTGTCACGCGTGTATGGCAATCTGTTATAATTAATCGAGCAAAAATGGGGCAAAGACCCCACCCAAGGTTGGACATAGATATGAGCAAAAAGCTGTTTCGCATTTATATCGCGGTCAGTTTGGATGGCTTCATTGCGCGCGCCAATGGCGCGGTGGACTGGTTGGATGAATATGATCCGGCCGAGTTTGGCTTTGAGGATTTTCTGGACTCCGTCGGGACATTGATCATTGGCAGGAATACCTTTGATCAGGTCATGGAATTTGGCGACTGGCCCTATGAGGCCCGCCGCACGATCGTTTTGACATCACGTGAACTTCCAGAAAATCGACCGGCCAATACCGAGTCCTATGGCGGCAGTATCATCGAACTGGTTGATCAGTTGCGCGATAGCCGAAATGGCAATGGTGATATCTGGGTTGTTGGCGGCGGGAGTGTGGTGACACAGTTCCTGTTTGGTGGCTTTGCCGATCAACTTGATATTTTCACAATCCCCGAAGTTCTGGGCGATGGGATATCCCTGTTTGGACGCGATGCCGGCGGGATAAAACCCCGATTGCTGGCCTCCGAACGGTATAATTCCGGGGTCGTTCGCAGCCAGTACGGACTGCACGAATAATAAAAACCGCGCTGGTTCAGCGCGGTTTTCTATTTTTCAGAGCAAGGTTAAGGCTTGGGCAAAGCAAGAAGCGCATCTGTGATCTTTTCGCGAACTTCTTGCAGAGCTTTGATCGCACTGGCTTGCCAGTCACTGTCCAGAACCATCTGCATGGGCTGGGAAGACTCTGCTTTAATTCTGATTGGGTCTGTGAATAAAGCGCGGTCCGCTGTCAGGGTTATGTCACTGCGATTATGAACAGTTATTTCCCATCCCGGTTCCAGCCAAGACCAGAATTCGGTGACATCGACATTGACATCCTTTGCATTGGCGTAATTGTTGTCTTCAGGCGTTAAGACACGATAACCGGCGGCTTGGAAGCCGTTTTCGACAGTTTTCGCGATAGCGTCCGAAACGGTTTTGCCTTCTGGGGTCAAGACGTCACCCAGGGCCATCCCATAGGTGTTTCGCTTGCGGCCATAAGCGCGCTCAGTGACTGAAGCATCATCAATTTCGTCATTCGCAAGTGACGGGATATCAGGGCTTCGCGGATCAATTTCGAATTGACGATTGTCGTTAACTTCGACGATCCGAACCTCTGGGCCTTCTGCCGGGTTTTCTATTGTCTCGCTCTGTTCAATGTGAACAACACTTCTTGAAACAGCACAGGCGCTAAGCAAAGCTGCACAGCCGAAAATCGCGATAAACTTAAGACAATTATATCTCATTAAATTCCCCTTTTGGACACTGTATCTATCTGTATCCAAAGGGGATGAGTCGTGCAAATTTTAATTGATCATTTCCAATCTAAACACGTTTAACGTGTTAAATCTCGCCAATTGCATCAAGTGATTCCGGCAGGATCTGACCGCCATCAACGACGATTGACTGACCGGTGATATAGGCGGCTTCATCGGATGCAAAGAACAGGGCGGCATTGGCGATGTCTTCGACGCTGCCCAATCGTTTGAGCGGGATCGAGCTTGCCATTGACTCCAGATAACTCTGTCCCAGATCAGCCAGACCTTCGGTCATGATATTGCCCGGCATGACGGCATTAATCGTTGTGTTATAGCGCGACAATTCCATGGCCGCTGTACGGATAAAGCCAAGCTGACCTGCCTTGGACGCCCCATAATGGGCCCATCCCGGATAACCGGTGACCGGGCCGGTGATGGATGACGTGATGACAACCCGGCCTTTGCCCGATTTTTCAAAATACGGGATGCAGGCCTTTACGCACAAAAAGCTGCTTTTAAGGTTGGTTGACATGACCTGGTCCCAGTCATCTGCCGCCATGTCGACCATTTTGACCTGTGGGAAGATACCGGCATTGGCGCACAGGATATCGATGCCGCCAAATGTTTTGGCGGTGTATTCCGCCATGGCTTTGACCTGATCCCAATCAGACACATCGCACAGAAACATATCGGCCGTACCGCCGTTGGCGCGGATTTCTTCGACCGTAGCCGCAGCATCCGGTTCCGTGCGGGCGGCTACCATGACTTTCGCCCCCTTGCTGGCGAAGACACTGGCGATACCTTTGCCAATACCCTTTGAACCACCTGTGACGATGACACTTTTCCCGGAAATTGAAGTCAGCATGGTCGATCCTTTCGTGAAACCATCCAGCAACAGGAACGGCAATGATGCGGTTCATCTTGTTGGCGGCCTTCCTGATTGTGCGGTGCGTTATGTTTTCCCGATGATTGGGTTATTTTTGCCGTGATGCAACAAAAAATGTTGCAAGTTACACATTTTAAGGCGCAATATTCACAGGGTAACGTGCTGAACCACAGAGTTCGGCGGGAAGTGAATGATTTCAAACCGGCGCAACTCTTGTTTCCCGCCTTGTTGGGGGTTGGTGAAGCGTTGCCTGTATGCTGGTACTGGGCCAAAGGAGATCACTGTTGGGTGGCATTTATGATGACAACATGATTGGTGTCCTAAAGACCGGTGCCATGTCGGTTTTGCCGGGATGGGGCATGGGGAAAAATGCCGATGTGTCGCTTCTGACCGTCTCGGAAAATGCGACCTTTCTTGCGACCGATCCCGCGACCGGTGCGAAGCTGATTTTGCGGGTGCATCGTCCGGGCTATCACACACGGGCTGAAATTGAATCCGAACTGGCGTGGATTAACGCCCTTCGTGCCAGCGAGATTGTCCACACCCCGAAACCCCGTTTGCGCAGCGATGGAAGTTTGGTGGCCGAGTTTGATCAGGACGGGGTCAGTCGCCATGTCGTCGCGTTTGACTTTCTGGCAGGCGATGAGCCATCGGCGGGGGACGCGTTGGTTGACGGGTTCTTTAAACTGGGCGCGATCAGTGCGCGGCTTCATGGTCATGCGCAGCAATGGGCACGATCGGTTAATTTTGTCCGCAAAAGCTGGACCTTTGATACGACCCTTGGCGCGACACCCCATTGGGGAGACTGGCGGGCAGCACCGGGTTTGGATGGTGCCAGCACGGCCTTGTTGGAACGGGTTTGTGATCACCTTGAGCATAAGCTTATGGCGTTCGGGATGGATAAGGACCGGTTTGGCTTGATCCATGCGGATTTGCGCTTGGCCAATTTGTTGGTCGATGGACACCGATTGGGTGTGATTGATTTTGATGATTGTGGCTTTGGCTGGTTTGGCTATGACTTTGCCGCGGCCATCAGCTTCATCGAACTTGATCCGATTGTTCCGGCCTTAAAAGAAGCATGGGTAGAAGGGTATCGCACCGAAGCACCATTTCTGGCGGCTGACACTGCGATGCTTGATAGTTTCGTCATGCTGCGCCGGTTGTTGTTAACCGCCTGGATTGCCAGCCATCCGGAAACACCGACGGCACAGGAAATGGGGACGGGCTTTACGACCGGAACGCTGCAGATGGCGGAAAGCTACCTTTCGGCTGAAGGTGTGTGATGAGCAAAATGCCCACTTCGCCGACCTTACCCAACGCCACCGTGCGCCCCATCCTTGATATGAACGCCTATGATGGTCAGGTGTCCGCCAAAGCAGATCAGGGCAATGATCTTCTTATGCGTCGTACCCGGAATGTCGGGGCGGCATCGGTTTTATTTTACCGTGATCCGATTGAAATGGTTTCGGCTTCTGGATGCTGGATGACAGCATCGGATGGCACCAATTATCTGGATTTTTATAACAATGTGCCATCCGTCGGGCATTGCCACCCAAAGGTGGTTTCAGCCATGGCCGATCAGGCCGCACGGCTGAACATCAACAGCCGGTATCTGCATCAGACCACGGAAACCTATCTTGATCGGCTAAAGGCAACTTTCCCCGATCATTTGGAAAATGTCGTTCTGACCTGCAGCGGGAGCGAAGCAAACGATCTTGCTCTGCGCATTGCCCAGCGTGGAACAAGGGCGCGGGGCATTATCGTGACTGAGTGCGCCTATCACGGGAATACAGCGACGGTGACCGATATTTCGCCGTCTGCCTTCAAGCGCGGTGAATTGCCCGACCATGTGGTGAGCGTGCCTGCACCCGGTAAATTGGCTTACGGCGATGATATCGCCGGGGGTTTTGCCGATGCGATCGTCAAGGCGATTGCTGTTCTTTCAGATCGCGGTCACGGGATTGCCGCCCTGATCGTTGATAGTATCTTTTCCAGCGATGGCGTGTTTTCCAATCCGCGTGGCTTTTTGCGCTTGGCGGTTGCGGTGGTTCATCGTGCCGGGGGGCTTTTTATTGCCGATGAAGTTCAGCCGGGCTTTGGCCGGACCGGGGATGCGTTTTGGGGGTTCCTACGCCATGATGTGACGCCCGATATTGTCAGCATGGGGAAACCGATGGGCAATGGATTTCCCATGGCGGGGATCGCCGTGCGCCCGGAACTTCTGGCGGCATTTTGCGAAGATGTTGGTTATTTCAATACCTTTGCCGCAAGCCCGGTGGCGGCGGCAACCGGACTTGCCGTACTGGATGTTCTTCGCGACGAGAACCTTTTGGCGAATGCGATGATTTGCGGGAAATACCTGCGCGAAGGATTGCAGCATCTGGCCGATATCGACGGACGTATCAGTGATATCCGCGGTGCGGGGCTGTTTCTTGGCGTGGATTTATCCCCGAATGGGGTGCCGGGAGACGCAAGCGGGCAGTTGGTCGGGGATGTGATCAATGCCATGCGTCGTCACCGGGTTTTGATTGGTGCGGCGGGGAAATATGGTCAGACATTAAAAATCCGCCCGCCCTTGTGCCTGAGGCAGTCCGAAGTTGATTTCTTTATCGAGGCGCTTGGGAAATCGTTGCGGGAATGTGGTTAAGGATTACAGGGATCAAGGTTTGCTTGCGGCCTTGATCGTGCATCCGGCTCCCCGGATGGTTCCCCCCAGCGTCCCCATCGGATTTTCATCGCAGACCAGCACATCAACTGCATTCCAGTCACAGTATCGGGCAGGAAAGACCTGATTGAATTTTGTGTGATCGGCAACGATCATGCTGCGGGTTGCCCGTTCCATCATGACGGAATAGACGTCTGCTGCCTCGATCAAGGCATCACTTGCGCCATCGTCATCAAGGCCACTGGCGCCAAGGATGGCCCATTCAACCCGGTAGTTTTCCAAAAAACGAATGGTCTGTGCGCCGTGCATCGCCCCTTCCTGTGCGTGATACAAGCCCGGGGCCATGATCACGCGGATGGTCGGATTAATTGCCAGAACGGTTGCCACGCCAAACGAATGCGTAATCACGGTCAGATCATTCATGGTGATGGCAAGTCGTTTGGCGACGTGAACCGTGGTCGCACCCGATCCAATCATGATGTGGCGCGCACCGGCCAAAATAGGAACCGATTGTTTGGCGATGATTTCGCGTTCGGCAATATGGAGCTTATGGCGTTCATTCAAGCCCGGTTCGCTTGATTGGCGGCGGACTGCCCCGCCATAGGTACGGTTGATCAATCCCTGTTCCGTCAGGTCGTCAAAGTCACGGCGAATGGTTTCGCTCGATACGTTCAGACGGCCAGACAGATCCGCGATCCGTAAAGACGGTTCGTGTTCCAATTCACTTAGAATGCGTTGTTGTCGCAGGGATTTTTTGTTTGCTGCCATGGCGTGATGATACTGCCGAGGGCATCATCACGCCAGCCGTTTATGTGCTCTCAGATCGCGGGATCCAGCCCGTATTTCCGGCAATGGGCGTGATAACTGCTGGCGAGCTCATCCGCACCGATCAGGTTTCCGGCCTCATCCTTATACGTCAGGTGATGTTCGATGGCCTGACCTTGCCACAGTTTTTCAATCTCGGCCCGTTTAGGGGTTGTCCGGAACTGGGCGATGAAGGCGTTAATTGCGGTCAACAGGTTATAGGATGCCGGGTCTGCCGCGACCGCAGCAACATAGAAGAACGGATGGGGCAAGATCGGTTTGGGCAGAACTTCAAGGCGTTTGTGCCATGGGCTTTGCGGGTTTTGTGACGCCCAGTGAAATACAGGGTGATCACCGGCAAAGGCATCAATCGCCCCGTTGGCAACCGCGTCATGGACACGCGAAATGTCGCCATAGGCAATCATGTTTGACAGTTTTGCAATGCCGCCCGGCTTGTTTTCATTATCCGCCCAGCGCAGCCCAACATCTTCAAGAACGGCAAGGGCGGCCGGATCATTGACCGTACCCAATACTTTGCCTTCAAGATCGGCAATGGTGTTGATCGATGTGTTGTCCGGTCGGCGGATCAGTGAAAAATTCAGATAGGTGTAGGTGTCTGAAAAGGCGACACCTTTGTAAAAATCACTTGGCGGCAAGGCGCACCAGACAACATCGGCGGTTGGTTGGCCTTCCTTTTTGCCGACAAATAAAAGTTCGGTCAGCAAGTCCCATGGATGTTCAACAAACTCGCAGGTAACACCGATGGATTTTGCAAAGGCCTCGGCATAGTCGATATCGATCCCGTGCAGTGGCCCATGTTTTTGGGGCCGGAAAGATGCGCCAACCAATGCCGGATCAATTGCAATCCGGATTTTGCCGCTCGCCTTGATATCGGCCAGCCGGTCATAGGCGGGGTCTTCATGGATGTGGTTGGATGCCAGAAATTGCGAAAGTTTGCCAGTTACGGTTGCGCCATCCATGGTGCAGCGCGAAAGTTTGGCGATTTCGCTTTCAGCCCAGGAAACCTTGCCGCGCGTTCGGGCCGATGATTCTTTGCTGGCGTCCAGAAGTTCAAACACGACCTGATTGTGGCCGCTGATATGTTCCAATCGTCCCGACATTTGCGAAAAGCGGTCTTTAAGGCCGCCAAGGGCCTCTTCGATTTCGCTGCCCAGACTGTCAAGATCATTGCCAATATTGCCCATGCTTTCACGCAGGGACTTTGTCACATCTGAAAGATCGATCAGATCGACGGCCTCGTTGGTGCGTTGCATTGTGCTTTGCGCAAGGTTGCCGACTTCCTTGGCGACCACGGCAAAACCACGCCCATGTTCACCGGCACGGGCTGCTTCAATCGTTGCATTAAGCGCAAGAAGCTTGATCCCCTTACCGATATCTTCAATGGCTTTAAGGACTTTAGACGCCCCTTCTGCCTTGGTTTCAAGATCCTGACTGATCTTTTCAAGATCACTGCGGATGGCGTTTGTTTTTGCCGATACCGTCGCACGCGTGGCGTTTTGCACGTCACTTGCGGTGACGGTGCTTTCATCGATTTCGCGACCGGTTTGTTCAATGCCAATGCGCAGATTGCTGGATCGAACGTCGATCTCGCGCATCAGGCTGTCCTGGCTTTCACCGGCCGTATTGGCGAATTTTAAAAGGTGCTCGATATAATCAAGTGCGGTTGTAATGCCCCGCATCAGGTCGTCGACCTGTGCAGACGTTTGGGCATTGTCATACGTTACGTCGCGTACCGCGAAAACGGTTTGTTCCATCGTCAAAAGCCTCACCACTGCCCAAGGGTATTTTTCTGGGAATGTTTTTTTCTTATGATGAAACTTTAGCCAAGCTTTGGTTATGTTGCAAGGCAGCATAAACGAATAGCGGGAGAAGGTGCTTGTTCATTCGGTCACAAGTTGAACCGGATTGATGCCTGTGACGGTGACAGCCACAGCAAGGGTGACGAATAAGGCGGATCGCCAAATTCACCGCGTATATCGTCACACGGTAGGATTATTCACGATGATAAGGATGGTTGGTCTGAATGGCGTGTGCGCGGAACAGTTGTTCGGCGATAAGGGCGCGGACCAACATATGCGGCCAGGTGGCCTTGCCCAGCGACCAAAGAGTATTGGCGCGTGATTTAAGGGCTGTGCCATGACCGTCCGCCCCGCCAATGGCAAAGGCGATATTGCCTGCATATTGATCCATCCAGCCTTCAAGCTTCTGTGAAAAATCAATAGATCCATATTCCTTGCCGTGCTCGTCAAGGGCGATCAGAAAGGCATTGTCAGGAATGACGCCAAGCAGAAGTTCGGCTTCGCGGTCTTTCAGCTGATTTGGCGGGAGTTTTTTCTTTTCTTCGACTTCGCGGACAACGAATGGCCAGCGCAGTCGGGCAGCATAATGGTCAAACAGATCTTTCTCGGGGCCAGATTTCATCCGGCCTACCGCTGCAAGAGTGATTTGCATGTTTCTGATCCAGACCGTTACGCAGATACTGTCAGGCGTGCGCTTGAGGATCACCTCAAGCGCGCCAAGCGGCGCAGACTGTTAATACAGTCGCGCTGCCTGCTGTTTCAGTGCCGGATTTTCAACGCCCCACATCTCTTCGATGTTGTAGAAGGCGCGTACTTCCGAACGGAACAAATGGACGATGACATCACCGGTATCAACCAGAACCCAGTCACCCTGTTCCTTGCCTTCTGCCAAGGCGCGGCCCTGACCGGCATTCTTGATCACCTCAACGAGATGCTCTGCCATGGCGGCCACGCGACGCGAGGACGAGCCAGTAGCAATGATCATGTGATCGGCAATAGAAGTTTTGTCGATCAAATCAATGGTAACAAGGTCTTCGGCCTTGTCATCTGCGAGAGTACTCTGGATCAGCGAAAGCATTTCGCCGGAAGTCAGAGATTGTTTTGCGGTACCTATGGTCGCCACCTTAATTTTCACGCGATGGCTCGGTTTAAACCGAAAGCACACATCGCAGTATTGCTTACACCTGCCATCTGCCTTCGGCGCGAATTGCGGTCGAAGAGGCCGGATGGCGCTTGATTGGCAGGTATACCCAGGCCGGAACATCCAGATCGGCCAGCAAACCCGCCCTGTCCATAGGGATACGCCAGCGTTCCATACGGCGCGCGGCAGTCCCGGACAATGCCTTGTTAGAATACCCTTCACGGTCGATAACCGCAATGGGAGCACGTAAAATCAACCTGTCCCACCATTTCCACTTATGGAACTGGGCCAAGTTGTCTGCTCCCATCAGCCAAACGAACTGTGTTCGGGTAAAACGGCGTTGCAAGGCTGCAAGAGTATCGGCCGTATAGCGGGTTCCGAGCTCGGTTTCAATTGCAGAAACCACAATGCGGGGATGCTTGGCCATCATTAGTGCTGAATCAAAGCGATCCGCAAGGTCTGCCATGCCCGATCTGGACTTCAGCGGGTTCTGTGGTGAGACAAGCCACCAAACCGCATCCAACCTTAGGCGTTTCAACGCTTCTAGCGTGATATGCAGGTGGCCTTCATGGGCGGGATTAAACGACCCGCCCAACAAACCAACCCGTGGCGGAGCCACATGCGATCTTGGCGTGCCAAAGGTCATGGACGTGTCTGACCTTGGCCGCGAACGATGTATTTATAGCTTGTAAGCTGTTCGACTCCGACAGGACCGCGCGCATGAAGCTTTCCGGTCGAGATACCAATTTCCGCACCCATGCCAAATTCGCCGCCATCCGCGAACTGTGTTGATGCATTTACAATGACGATCCCGGAATCAACACCATTGAGGAACGTTGTTGTTGCGGAGGCATTTTCAGCAATGATTGCATCGGTATGGTGGGAGCCAAATGTGTTGATGTGATCAACTGCCTCATCAACACCCGAAACGACCTTGATCGCGACAATCGCATCAAGATATTCCGTCACCCAGTCATCCGATGTTGCCGGTTTGATACGACCATCCACAGCCTGTGCCGTTTCATCGCCGCGCAGCTCGCAGCCTTTGGCGACAAGTGCTTCGGCAATGCGGGGCAGTAAACGGCCCGCGACCGAATTATCGATCAAAACGGTTTCAGTCGCACCACAAACACCAACACGGCGCATCTTGGCATTGACGACAATGTCGACCGCCTTCTGCGGGTCTGCACTGGCATGGACATAGGTGTGGCACAGGCCTTCAAGATGCTTGAACAGCGGAATGCGGCTTTCTTCGGTGATGCGCGAAATAAGCGACTTGCCCCCACGCGGCACAATCACATCGATGTAATCAGAAAGTTTCAGCATTTCGCCCACGGCGGCGCGATCCGTGATCGGGATCATCTGAAGGGCATGGTCAGGCAATCCGGCTTCGCGGATTCCGGCAACCATGCAGTCAAAGATCGCACGCGATGAATGAAAGCTTTCCGAACCACCACGCAGGATTGCCGCATTGCCCGATTTGAGGCACATGGCACCGGCATCGGCCGTTACGTTCGGGCGGCTTTCATAGATGATGCCAATTACGCCAAGCGGCACAGACACGCGTGCAATATCAAGGCGGTTATGTTCCGGGCTCCATCGTGCCAGTTCGCGGCCAACCGGATCTGGCAGTTCGGCAACCGCTTCAACACCGGCTGCAATGCCTTCGAGCCGCCCGGCATCAAGCACAAGGCGATCAAGAAGCGCATCGGTCAGGCCTTTGGCGCGACCAGCCTCCATATCCTTTTCATTGGCAGCAAGGATCAAGGCAGCATTTTCGCGCAGTTTGGCAGCGGCGGCTTTGAGGGCGGCTTCTTTTGGCTTGGACGGGACCTGTGCGAGTTCCAGCGCTGCTTTGCGTGCTTTGATGCCCATGTCGCGCATAAGTGCGGCGACATCCTGGTTTTCGATACTGGCAAGAGCCGTCATGGTCCTGGTTCCGTTCCTAGAAGCTTGGTCTATTGCGGTCATGCAACAGATCCGTCTTTTTGAGATTTTATCAACAAATTGGCAAAATAGACATCAAACCGACGATCTGCAATGGCATTAAGGTGATAAAGCACCAAGCATGCTTGCCAAACGGTTCGTGCCGGTCCATCTGTTGATGACAGAATGAAAAGATACGCCGTGCGCATCCCGCAATGTTGTTCGGTGCCTGATTGGGGATAAAAAATTGAAAAATATGGGTTCTGATCAGCCGACTGCGCGCGCAGAGTTCGGTGTGGTTAAGACATTTTTGCCTTATCTTTGGCCGCGTGGCGAATTTGAACTCAAGGTGCGTGTGGTTCTTGCCCTTATGTTCCTTGTCGGGGCAAAGGTCGCGAATGTCTATATCCCGGTTCTATATAAGTATGCCGTCGATGCCCTTGGGGGTGGTGGAAAATCCGCCAATATGGTGGATGGCGCATCAAATGCAGCCCAATCAGGTGCATCAGACAGCACATCACTGATTGTTGTGCCGGTGGCATTGATTCTTGGCTATGGCCTTGTCCGTATCTTGGTGTCGGCCTTTGGCGAGATACGGGATGCGGTGTTTGCCAAGGTTGCCCAGCGCGCCATTCGTCGATCGGCACTTGGGGTGTTTGAACACCTGCATGGTTTGTCTTTGCGGTTCCATCTTGATCGTCAGATGGGCGGGCTTTCGCGTGCGATTGAACGTGGGGTAAAGGGCATTGAATTTCTTTTGTCCTTCATGCTGTTTAACATCCTGCCGACCTTGCTTGAGATCGTAATGGTCTCGATCATCTTGTGGGCGCTGTATGACGTCTGGTTTGCGGTGATTACGTTTACAACCATCGTAATCTATATCGCCTTTACCCTGATCGTGACCGAATGGCGCATGAAGTTTCGCCGCGAAATGAACAAGCGCGATGACGAAGCCAATACCAAGGCCATCGACAGTCTTATCAACTACGAAACAGTCAAATATTTCAACAACGAAGCCCACGAATCAAAACGATATGATGCAGCCTTGCGTGGCTATGAAACCGCGGCCGTTTTATCGCAAGTTTCCTTGTCGAAATTAAATGTCGGGCAGGGCGCAATTATTGCGGTTGGTCTGGTTTTAAACATGCTTTTGGCAGCCCAAGGTGTCAAAGACGGCAGCATGACGGTTGGCGACTTTGTGTTGGTAAATACCTATTTGCTGCAGCTTTATATGCCGCTTAACTTCCTTGGCTTTGTCTATCGTCAGATCAAGCAGTCCCTGACCGATATGGAACGGATGTTCTCGTTGCTTGATGTTGAAAAGGAAGTCGAAGACCGCCCCGATGCCCGTGCGCTTGAATGTGATCAGGCCGCGATCCGGTTTGAAGATGTGCATTTCTCCTATAACCCGGATCGAAAGATTCTTAAGGGGGTTAGTTTTGAGGTGCCCGCCGGGAAAACTGTTGCCGTGGTTGGGCCAAGCGGGGCGGGTAAATCAACCCTGACCCGGTTGATGTTCCGGTTCTATGACGTATCGGATGGCCGGATTACGATTGACGGGCAGGATATTCGCGATGTGACGCAAAACTCGCTGCGTCGAGATATTGGCATCGTGCCACAGGATACTGTCCTGTTTAACGATACGATTGCCTATAACGTTTCCTATGGCCGTCCGGGATCGGATCAGGGCGAAATTGAAAACGCAGCAAAGCTCGCCAGCATTGATGGATTCGTTGCCGGATTGCCCGACGGGTTCAAAACCATGGTTGGTGAACGCGGCCTGAAATTGTCGGGCGGGGAAAAACAACGTGTTTCGATCGCCCGCATGTTGTTGAAGCGGCCAAAGATCATGATCTTTGATGAAGCAACATCCGCCCTTGATACCCGCACGGAAAAAGACATCCAGCAGGCCTTGCGTGACGTTTCGCGCGGGCATACGACACTTGTAATTGCGCACCGTTTGTCGACGGTGATTGATGCCGATGAAATCATCGTCCTGCGCGATGGTCAGGTGGCAGAACGCGGCCGCCATCAGGATCTTTTGGCGCAAGACGGGCTGTATACGGAAATGTGGGCGCAGCAGCAGGAAATCCGCGAAGCCGAAGAAATCCTTGCCCATGCGGGGGAAATCCCGAGTTAATTGCGAAAAGTCTGATTTTTGACTGGAACCTTGTGACGTCATCGCCAAATATTAGGGGGATGACGTCACAGTTATTTTGGGGGAAAGTCTGGTGCCGAAACTAACAAGAAGCGAACTGCACGCTTTGCAAAATGGCGGAACAGGTCACGGTCACGCCAACCATCATCACAGTCATGACCATCATCATGAACCGCTTGATGAAGGGCAATATTCCGGTGATACGCGTGAAGAAGTTGATCGTATGCGCCGAAACCTTTTGGTCGGGTTGGGTATGTTGCCGCTGGCGGGGATGGTGCTAAATCCGACGAAACAGGCGTGGGCCTTGTCCAACGAAGTCAATATTCGGGAAGACGGACGCTTTCGATATATCAATTCCAACGCGATACCCGATCACGCAACGGGCAGTTTTCCCAACCGTAAAAACCCCAATTCGATCAAGGCACAGTCGCTTGAATTTCGGTTTCCCTTGAACCCGACCCGCACCGGGCGGTTTTCACCCATCGACCGGTTGTCATTCGGCGTGGCGGTCAATGGGGTGCCGTTTGATCCTTACACGGCAGAATACTGGCAACGTGACCGTCAGTCGGGATGGCGGTATGAGGCAATTTCGCCGACGGTGGATTTGGGTCTGGATCAGAATAATGCCCATGTGCAACCTGATGGCACCTATCACTATCACGGGGTTCCCAAGGGCCTGATCAAAAGCTGGTCACCCAATCAACACTCTGCCCGCATCGGTTTTGCTGCAGATGGTTTTCCGATCTATACGATGTTCGGGTATCAGAACCCCGATGATGCGGGGTCGCCAATTGTCGCCTTGCGCAGTTCCTGGCAGGTGAAAAACGGACAACGATCAGGCGGTCCGGGTGGTCGATATGATGGGACTTACGGCGAGGATTTCGAATTCTTACCCGGTCTTGGTGATCTTGATGAGGCCAATGGTCGTGAAACGGTCACACCGGAATATCCGCAAGGCACATATGCCTATTTCGTCACCGAAAGTTTCCCGTTTATTCCGCGTGTTTTGGCGGGAATGGGGGATCCAAGTTTTAATAAAGGCCCGGGCGGCATGCCACCGGGTGGGAGTGGCGCTGGCGGCGGCGGACCCGACGGGCGTCGTGGTCCACCACCACCGGGTGGCGGTGGCGGGTTCCCCGGGCAGCGACCAAAATTTGGCCCGCCACCACGCTAAAGATGAGAAGGGGCGTCCGGTTGGGCGGCCTTTCTTTCTAAATCTGTCGGGTCAGGGCAGTGGCCCGAAAACCTGTGTGGTATCAAGCAGCCAAAGGGCCGTGCTGATGGTCAAGAACGACATCGACGTTGCCATCATCAGGGAAGCAGCACAAAGCCCCTCATGACCGTATCGCTGGCCGAAAATCGGATAGATGCTGAGCATGGGTGAGCAGGCAAAGGAAACGCAGGCAATCTGCAACATCGGATCAATGTCTGGCATGAAATAGATCAGGGTGAAGATGGCAAGCGGATGCAAGATCAGCTTTGCGCTGACGATCCGTGCCATATCCGCACGAAGGCCTTTTAACTTCAACCCGACCAAACCGCCGCCAATGACGAATAGTGCAACCGGTCCTGATGCCGATGCCAGCATATCAACGGCCTTAAAAATCGGACGGGGCAGCGTGATGCCAGACAGCGAAATAACCAGCCCGATCATGATGGCGATAATGATAGGGTTTTTGCCCAGATTGCCGAGCGCCTTGCTTAAAACCTGCCAACGGCTTTGGTCTTCATTTTTGGCACTGTCACCAAGAACAAGAACCATTGGCATCATGATCAGGTTTTCAATAATTACACAAAGTGCCAAGGCGATTTCAGCAGCGGGGCCAAGCAATTGTGATGCAACCGGATACCCAACAAACCCGCTGTTGGACATGGACATGCCAAGGCCTTGCAAGGTGGCATTCGGCTGGCTTTTCTTTGCGATCAGAAGGGCATAGGAAAAACCCAGTGCAAAAAGCAGTATAGATCCGCCACCATATGCCAGAAGAAAAATCGGATCGATGATTTCGGTCAGGTCACGCTGGGCAAGGGCGCGGATCAACAGGCATGGCAGGGCGAAGTTCAGAACAAATGCCCCCATGCCTCGGACAATGGTTTGGGGCACAATATTGCGATATACCGCGAAATAACCAATTGCGATGATCAGGAAGATCGGTGTTGTTATCGCCAGAATATCAAGCATGGGTGCCCGCGGATGTTTGATGTAAATATGACCGCTGACGCATGGAGTAGCATGTTTGGCGTATCGTATCGGGATGGTTGTAACAGGTATCCCCGTTGTCGGGGGAGACGTCAAGAAACGGAATGGTTTTATCGATGAACCAAACGGTAATGGATTGGCCGGATGAGCTGAAACCCCAAGGGTTTTATGGACTGGGCCGACTAAAGCGTGCATCGGAAAAAGGTGCATTTGTGGCTGAAAGCATAATCAGAAATCGCATCTTTGAGAATTTGGCCAACTTCAATCCGGTTGTCGCGGGTACGCTGCCAATTGCGGTTGATACCGTAGAATCCGACATTGATATTCTCTGTGAATGTTCGGATTTGGGCGCGTTCAAACAGATTGCCGATCACGTTTTTTCAGGCTTTGACGACTACGCCCGTCATGACCGTGCACCAACCCGCCATGTTGGACAGGCCGTTGTCGCGCGGTTTACGTGTGACGAAATACCGTTCGAAATTTTTGCAACAGATTGCCCGACATCAGAACAGTTCGGGTTTGTTCATATGGTGGTTGAAGCAAGGATTTTGGCGCTTCTGGGCGACGATTTTGCGCAAAAGGTGCGGGCGTTAAAGCAGGCCGGGGTTAAGACCGAACCCGCCTTTGCTCAGATTCTTGGGCTTGATGGCGATCCATACATCACACTTGCCGGGCTTGCAGATTTATCACCCGCGGAACTAAAAGACCGACTTGGTTTGATGCTGAGCCGCGAATAAACGGTTATTTCGCGTCTGCCGGGATTGGCAACGAACGATAGACAACATTTTCAATGCCTTCTGCGATGGCTTCACGCATCGCGTTGGCGGCAAAGTCCAGAATTTCATTTGCCTGAAAATGTTGTGTTGCTTCTGGTTCGGCCCAAGTTGAGCCGACACTGACTGTGATGCGCACAGGATTGCCTTCCGCATCCGTAAAACGGCATTGTTCACGTATCGTGTCGCACAGCTTGTATCCCAGAAAACTTGTTTGTTCCTGACGCACACCGGGCATCAAGCAGGCAAAGCCACACCCATCGACCCGGCCGACGACATCGCGATCCCGCAATGAAGATGTGATGGCAGATGCAATTGCCTGGACAATCCTGTTGACGGTTTCCTGGCCAAAACTGGTGACAAGGTTTTTATGATCATCAATTTCAAAACGATAGATCGCAATGCTTCCATGTTTCAGTCGGGCATTGATCAATTCACGATGCAGGAATTCTTTCATCCCCATTTCATTCCACAGCCGGGTTAATGGATCGATCAGCATGCTGTGTTTCGAAGGATCAAGATCGTCATAGACCTGCTGCGGTGTTCTTGCACCATATCGCAGCGCGATGGTTGTTTCAGCCCAATGGCCAAGATCTTCAAGGATTTGAAGGTCTTCCGCGCTAAAGTGACGTGTTTCGCTATCGACCACGCAAAGGGTGCCGATCTTGAACCCGTCCGGGTTGGTCAACGGAACACCGGCATAGGAGCGAACATTTGGAACCCCGGTGACAAGCGGGCTGTCATGGAAACGCTCATCACGGGTGGCATCTTCGACAACAAAGGTCGTGTCGCCATTGATCACATGACCACAAAACGAAATATCACGGGGGGTTTCAGTGCTGGGCTGGTTGATGTTGGATTTGAAAAACTGACGATCATTATCAAGCAACGAGATCGCAACGATTTCTGAACCGAAAATACGCTGAGCAACCCGTGTGATGCGATCAAGTTCCGGGTCCGCTTCACTGGTCAGAATCCCCATACTTTCAAGAGATTTCTGACGCGCAATTTCGTTTTCGGGCAATGCCGCTTTTTTCATCCAACCGTTCCCCCGGTGTATCGGTAACCCGTCGAAACTGAATTCTAGGTATTTCTAACAGGGGATCAAGTTAGCTTTTTGGAGTGCGCGTTGTTATTGCAATGGCTTGGAAGGCGTATCCATTGCAGGGCATGGTTCATCGCGTTAATCCAAAGCACGATCAACATCAAGGGGCTTGTAGCACACAGTATCGCGTCCGGCTTTTTTGGCTTGGTAAAGGGCGTCATCGGCCATTTGAAGAACCTGACTTGAACTGTATTTCGTTTTGATGTGCGGCGGGACCCACGTTGCGCCAATGCTGACGGTAACCTCAACAGGATCACCGTTTTTGTTGCTTACTTTTCCAAGCTGGCGAATGGTTTGACAGAGTTTCTCACCCAGAAACATTATAGGGTCCAAACGAACACCCGGCAAAATACAGACGAATTCGTCGCCGCCAAAACGCCCGATAATGTCCTGATCGCGCAGGCTGGATGCGATGATTTCTGAAATGCCCTGAATCACCTTGTCACCGACCAGATGGCCATGGGTGTCGTTGACGCGTTTGAAATGATCGATATCAAGCATGAAGATACCAACCGGCGTGTTCCGGATATGGGCAGATGAAATTTCGCGTTCCAGCAATTCTTCAAGTCCGCGCCGGTTCCAGATGCCGGTCAAAGTATCAATCAGTGCGTCGCGCTGTGCCGTGTCGAGGTCCGAAACCAGTTGCCTCTGGCTGCGTTCGCTATAGCGCAGTGCGATTACTGTTTCTACCCAATGGGCAATATCCTGAAGCGTTGCAATTTCATCGTCGCTGAAGTTGCGTGTGTGGCTGTCGATCACGCAAATTGTGCCAAGCTTATAGCCTTGTTCATTGGAAATCGGAACGCCAAGGTAGGAGCGTATTTTGGGGTCACCAGTGACCAACGGGTTGTCAATAAACCGTTCGTCTTTATGGGTGTCGGAAACGGCCATCGGTGCGTCATGCATGACGGTATGGCCGCAAAATGAAATGTCCCGGCTGGTTTCAGAAACAGAAAGATTGACGTGTGACTTGAAGAATTGCCGGTCATTGTCGAGAAGTGATATCGCGACAATATCCGTTCCAAACAACCGCTTGGCGAATTTTGTGATTCGGTCAAGCTCAGGATCGCGTTCGATTGAAAGCAGCCCCATCGTATTTAGCGACGTTTGACGGGCCATCTCGTTCGCAGGGATAGGTGCAGGCTTCACAAAGCGATCTCCCGATTTGGTGCAGGCTTTTATAAAGTTCCGTGCACCAATGCCAAAACACAGACAGCCATACGTGGTGCGTGTTCTGAACCATATGTTCAGAACTCCATAATTTATAGTTCATTTAAAGTTGGTCTGATAGCTCTGCGTTTAAAGAGAGGTTGGGCGTTTAATCAATCGCGCTAACGCGATCACCACAGCAAATGACGCCATCTTGGATAACCCGACACGTCACCCCGCCTCGCCAGTCCGGCGTCATTGCATTCTTTAGCCCCGGTGCGGCTTCATCCATCCGGTGGCAGGGATCCGTTTCGCCGGTGATCTCGAATATCACTGACCCAATTGCGATTTTACTGCCTTTGGTTCGCGGCAAAGTGATGCCACCGACAAAAAGGTTCGCACGCCGAATTGTCCAGTCAAGATCGGGTTGATTGATCTCTTTGCAGGCTGACTGCCAGCCTTCTTTCGACAGGATAGTGACCTGACGACGGCGCAGTTTGCCACGATAGTCACCATCGATGCCAAGCTTGGTGGTGACGTCAACCTGATCAAGCGTTTCCATTGGCGCATGGGATTTTGCTTTTCGGGCGATGCCGATCAGTTCGGCTGTCTCGGTCATATCGGAAAACTCCAGAGCACTCTATCTCGACGCACTGCGGTGTCATTATGTTGGTCGGCAACCACAGATCAGGTCTTCCATTGACCGGAAATCACCCAGCGACCGGCGAAGTTTTCAGGCACCAGAATGGTCTGGCGTGGTGATCCGCTTTCATCAAGTTCCGGGTAATCGGTTGTGTAATGCAAACCACGGCTTTCGCGGCGCCACAGGGCGGATTGAATGATCAGTTTGGCAACGACGGACAGGTTACGCAATTCCAGCAAATCATTGGTAACCCGGAAATTGCCGTAATATTCGTCAATTTCTGAGAGCAACAAATCCACCCTGTGCTGGGCGCGCTGCACGCGTTTGGTGGTGCGGACAATGCCGACAAAATCCCACATCACGTTGCGCAGCTGTTCCCAGTTATGGGCGACAATGACTTCTTCGTCAGAATCGGTAATGCCGGTTTCGTCCCATTCCGGAAGCGGTTTGAAATGGTCTTCGACCGGGAAGGCTTCGATGATGTCTTTTGCTGCGGCTTCACCAAACACCAGACATTCCAGAAGCGAATTGGATGCAAGGCGGTTGGCCCCATGAAGGCCCGTTCCGGCACATTCACCAATTGCGTAAAGGCCGGTAAGATCGGTGCGCCCCCGCAGATCGGTCAATACCCCGCCGCAGGTATAATGCGCAGCAGGGACAACCGGGATCGGTTGTTTGGTCATGTCGATGCCATAACCAAGGCAGGTTTCATAAATGGTGGGGAAGTGTTCCTTGATGAAATCAGACCCTTTGTGAGTGATATCAAGATAGACGCAATCGGCCCCCAGACGTTTCATTTCATGGTCAATCGCACGGGCGACAATATCGCGCGGTGCAAGTTCCCCACGGTCATCAAACCGGTCCATGAAACGCGTACCATCTGCAAGAAGAAGCTTGCCACCTTCGCCGCGGACGGCCTCGGTAATCAGGAACGATTTGGCTTGCGGGTGATACAGGCAGGTTGGATGGAACTGGCTAAATTCCATATTCATCACGCGACAGCCCGCACGCCATGCCATGGCAATACCATCGCCGGTCGAGCCATCCGGGTTGGATGTAAATCGATAAACCTTACTCGCCCCGCCGGTTGCCAAAACAACTGTGCGGGCGTTAAATGATTTTACCGTTCCGCTATCAAGATCAAGCGCATAGGCGCCGATGCAACGGCGTCCTTCGCCGCCAAACTTGCGATCTGTGACCAGATCAATCGCAAGATAGTTTTCGAAAATCTTGATATTGGGATGATTGACGGCCTCGCTTTGCAGCGTGGTTTGAACCGCCCGCCCGGTGGCATCAGCCGCATGGACAATGCGCCGATGGCTGTGGCCGCCTTCGCGCGTCAAATGAAACGGCTGACTGTTGTCGCCTTGCGGATCACGCGTTAGCTGAATGCCAAGTTCATCAAGCCAAGCAATGGCGCGCGGCGCATTGGCCGCGACAAATTCAACGGTTTCGCGTTTACACAGATCTGCACCGGCAATCAGGGTGTCACGGACATGATTTTCAATGCTGTCAGTGGCATCAAGCACGGCGGCAATCCCGCCCTGTGCCCAGTTGGTAGATCCGTCATCAATCTTTCCCTTGGAAAGAACGGCGACCTTCAAACTTGGGGCAAGTTTCAAGGCTGTGGACAGACCAGCAGCACCGCTGCCAATGATAAGCACATCATAGTGAAAAGAGTTTTCGGCCATTTTATCCCATCGCTTTTGGGCGGTGCCAGATGGCAGGATTTGGCGCGGTGGCGTCAACATCGGCTCCGATCAGAAGGCGCAGAATAGGACTGCTTTTCGGCAATCTCAAACATATTTGTCTGAAATCGTACGATGTTTAACGATCGTGCGGTGTTGGGGGATCTTAGCAGCCCTTGCAATCGGGCTTTTGGCAGACAGATTATTAAAGAGCAACAGGGCGCGGATCAGGGGAGGTTTCGATGACCAATGTCAATACGCAAGAACCGTCGCATACGGGCCGATGCCATTGCGGCAAGGTCCGCTTTGAAATCAAAGGGCAGATTGATAACCCGGTCATGTGCCACTGTGAGCTATGCCGCAAACTGCATGGGCATGTCAGTTCCTATTGCCGGTTTGATACACATGCCTTGCAATTGACCGATGACACCGGTTTGCGATGGTATCGCATGTCAGACAAAACCGACCGCGGATTTTGCAAGCTATGTGGAACCGGCATTTTTTGGCGGCCAGTGCGGTCAAGCGGCATGGCGGTCATGCCCGGCACCCTTGACGATACCGGAACACTTATGGTGACGGGACAGATTTTCTGTGCGGATAAAGGCAATTATTATCCGCTTGATCCGGCGATTAAACAGTTCAGTCAGTCTGATCGGTAATGCCGGGAATCTTCAGCCATGTCAGTTCGTGCTTGTTGTTATACAAATGCACGACTTTTGATCCGGGGATGTCGGCAAACTGGGTGATGGCGGAATAATCCGTGTCGCCCTGTAATTTGATGGTGCAGATGAAATTGGTTGCCATACCGGCATCCAACCACTGATTGACCAGTTGAAACAGTCGATCCGGATAGCAGATCACGTCAGAGCACAGCCAATCCATATAGCCGATTTCTTCCGGGTTCATGCCAAAGGCACTTTGCTGACGGAAATCAACACGCGGCAATTTGGCGATATTGTGATCAAGCCGGGCCTTGTCGATGCTGATCACATCGGTCCCGAATTCATGCAAAACCCATGTCCAGCCGCCGGGGCTTCCGCCCAGATCCATGGTGCTGTCACCCTGTTGCGGATAAACGCCCAGACGCGTGAATGCTTCCCACAATTTCAAATAGGCGCGGTTTGGCGGCGTGGTTTTGTCTTCTTCAAACTCGACCTCGCCGTTTTTCCACGGGCTGGAACAATCGGTTGCTGCAATGATCGTATCAGGATCAATCAGCGTCCATGACCCAAGCGGTGCAGTCGGGGCCGGTTCGCCAAAGACCTGACGTTTGGCCGATACATGCGGCAGGTTAGCTTCGATCAGTTTGGCACGGGAGAAATGGTCAAACTTGAACATTGCCCAGTTACGCTGATTGAATTTCAGGAGCTTGGCAGCACCCTTGATTGACGGGATGGCAATCCGTACCGGATTACGCCAGACATTTTGTGCCCAGAAAACACGCCGTTCGGGACCGGGCGCAAACATCAACCGGTCGTGGCGTTCAATCACATCGCCCAACTCGTTATACAACTGATCTTCAAACCCGACAGGGGCGAGATAGCCGGTTGCGTTCATTGGCTCGATGACGGCTGTAACGCCGTCCGGGGTATCGAATGTGTGTTTTTCTGTCATCATGGGGCTGCTTTTACGCCCATTTTTCGCAATAAAAAAGCAGGAAAGCTGCATAACAGCCTTCCTGCTTTGGTGTGTGTTCGATCGGGTTGGTTCTGTTTGATCAGGAATAACCCGAACAAAGGCCTGAAATCAGAATTTGTCAGCCTGAACCAGACCTTCGATCAGGATCACCTTGGTCGGGTCACCTTTGATGCCGAAGTCATTGTCATTGATCATGGCAAGCGCGCCATCACCCATGATTGCAAGGCCTTCAAGTTTGTTCGGTGCTTCAGGGTAATCCGCACTGTCAAAACGAAGGGTCTTGGAAACCGCGATCAGGTCGATCTTGGAAAGATCGTTTTCCTGTTCAAGCGATGGGTTGGTCGACATATCATCCCAACGGGTCGAGAGAATGTTGGTCGCACCAGCAAGCTTGATTTCATGAAGCTTGGTGGTTTTGTCGGTACGTTCAAGAACCAGAAGGCGGTCATCGCCCAGTGCCAGAACTTCGGAAATGCGCGGTGCGTTCTGTTTGTCAGACGGATCGTTGCGGAAGGTCTGCGGGTCATCAAGCTGATAAATATATTCGCCACTCAGCTTTTCCGAAACACGGTCATAAACGAACAGACGGGTGTTTTTTGCCACTTTGTAGGCATCGGCATTCGGGTTGGCCAGCGGGTTCTGAACCATGAAATACAGCTTGGTTTCATCGGGCGAAACGGCCATGGATTCAATGCCGCGGTTGGTCTGACGGGTGACCAGAATGGCTGGAAGGCCGCCGGATACCTTATAGGCCGCACCGTCGAAATCTTTTTCCGAGCCAGCCGGGACGAGACGGTTAATCACGGTGCCGTCTGCGCCAACATGCAGAACCGATGGGCCGTTTTCTTCACCAATCCAGTATGTGCCGTCCGTCAGACGAATGATGCCTTCTGCATCAATCGACGATACCGATTGTTCCAGTGGCTTACCGTTGGCATCAACCGGCTTTTCGGTTTTGGCAACGGTAAGCTTGTTGGTAAGGCCGGTCAGCGGAACGCCACTTTGATCCTTGATGGTGATGACATCCTTGATGTCAAAGCTGCCATCGTCATTGAGGAAAATGGTGTAGATCGACGGGGAATAATCCGGGGTCGGATAAACGCGGACCTTTTTGCCCTGACAGACAACATCTTCGGCAACACCAAGAACATCCTGAACGTCACCACAGACAAAGTTCGGACCACGGTCGGAAACGGCATAGAACATATTGGCCGGATCGCCGGGACGACGATAAGCACCGGAACCCAAACCGACGGTTAAATCGCGGGCCTTGCCCCCTTCGACCATGACGGTCGAAAGATTGTTCATCGCACTTTTGGTTTCGAAAACCTTGGCTTCGCCTGCAATTGCAGTGCTGGCCAGAAGCATTGCTGCAACGCCGGCGATACCGGCTGCAAACATCCGTTTCATAATATGGAATCCCCCACAGAACCTGGTCTGTAAAATGTACAAAGACATGCAGCTCAAGCCCGTTTGATGTTCGGGCGAACTGTGTGCTTGTTCACATTAGAGAGTCTCTGTGACAGTTTGTTTGCGGTTGAGCGTCGTTTTAATGAAACCAATCAATGTCTTGGCAGAAGACCTACTTCCAGAAATCTTCGCGTTTGACAGTAAAGGTTTCCGAAATGCTGGCATATTCCTGATAGCCAAGACGCGCAAGCGGCTCGAACAGTGTGATATCAACCATGCCATTGCGAATGATCGCATCATCAATATGCAGGCCGATGACGGTGCCGATGACCATTGCGCAGGGGCGCTCGGGATTGGCACTGGGCAAATCGACAATCTGGAAAACCTTGCATTCCATATGGATCGGAACACCTTTGATCAGATGCGGTTTGACGCACGTTGCGGGCAGTTTTTCAAGCCCGGCATATTCAAATTCGTCTTCATCAGATGGCAGCGGCGCAGAAGAGAAATTCAGTTCTTTCAGCATCGCCTTTGGCGCAACACCGACAACAAATTCCCCGGTGGCCCGTGCATTTGTCAGGCTATCGACAGACCCGCCTGAAGAAAACATCACCATTGGCGGATTGCCATGCACAGCATTGAAAAACGAATAGGGTGCCAGGTTCGGGCGACCTTCGGCATCAACCGTGGAAATCCAGCCAATCGGACGTGGCGCGACACAGGCCTTGAACGGATCGTGTGGAAGATTATGGGCGGTTTTTCCGGGTTCATAGAACATGGGGCATTCCGTTCAGCAACTGATGGTTTCTATCGTGCAGTCAATTTAGTTTGGATCATAGACCCGGCGCATATTCATGTTCGCGAACATGATCCGGTCGGTCGGCCAAGTGCAGACGGGTTTGCGCCATCGGGCTTTCTGCAATGATCTTGCCACGGCGAATAACAAACAGGCGATTGGCCCGCATGCGGATGGCTTCTATCGTATCGCGTGCTTGCAAAACAACAAAATCGGCATTGTTGCCAACGTCAATGCCGTATCCTTCAATGCCCATGATTTTGGCCGGTTCGATAGTGACCGCGTTGTAGCAGGCCCGGATATCTTCGCGCGATGTCATCTGGGCAACATGAAGACCCATGGAGGCAACTTCAAGCATGTCGCCCGATCCCATTGAATACCAAGGGTCCATGACGCAATCATGACCAAACGCAACTGTTAACCCCGCCTTGCGCAGTTCCGGCACACGCGTCATGCCGCGACGTTTGGGATAGGTGTCATGGCGGCCCTGAAGCGTGATGTTGATCAGCGGATTGGCGATGGCGGAAACTTCTGCCTCGGCCATCAGGGCGATCAGTTTGGAAACATAGTAATTATCCATCGAATGCATCGATGTCAGGTGCGATCCGGCAACACGCCCCTGAAGCCCCAGACGTTGGGTTTCATAGGTCAGCATTTCTATATGACGGGATAAGGGGTCATCGGATTCATCGCAATGCATATCAACCATAAGCCCGCGATTTGCTGCCATTTCACACAGTTCTTTGATGCTGGCGGCACCGTCGCTCATCGTGCATTCGAAATGTGGAATGCCACCAACGACATCAACCCCCTTATCAAGGGCGCGAATAACATTGTCCTTGGCGGTCGGGCTTCGGAAATAACCATCCTGCGGAAAGGCCACCAGTTGCAGATCGATATAGGGCGCGATCTGTTGTTTGACCTCAAGCAACGCATCAACCGCCAAAAGACGATCATCGCAAACATCCACATGGGTTCGGATGGCAAGAAGCCCCTTGGACACGGCCAGATCACAATATTTAAGGGCGCGTTCAATAACGGCTTCGGGGGTCAGAAGGGGTTTTAATTCCCCCCAAAGGGCGATGCCTTCAAGCAGCGTTCCAGACTCGTTCATGCGCGGCAGGCCAAGCGACAGAGTTGCATCCATGTGGAAATGGCTATCGACAAATGGCGGGCTGACCAACATGCCGCCGCAATCGATTTCTTCAACCGCCGGGATGTTCAGGTTTTCGCCAATCTCGACGATCTTGCCGTTTTGACATGCGATATCAACGCCGGTACGCCCGTTGGCGATATTGGCATTTTTCAAAATCAGATCGGCTTGCATGGTGTCATCCTTGGTCTGGTGGTCGTGGTATCAGAAGAACGATTTAGGGTCGCGGTTGGTGTCACGTTTAACGTTGGCCTTTAAACCATGGCACAAGAAGGGCCTTTGGGTAATCGGCCTTACGCGCCACGACAATCAGGGCAATGATCGACAGGATATAGGGCATCATCAAGAAAACCTGTGATGGCAAAAACGCCCCGACTTCGGTTTGCAGGCGCACCTGAAACGCATCGAACGCCCCAAAAAGCAACGCACCAATCAATGCCTTGCCCGGTCGCCAGCTGGCAAAGACGGTCAGTGCAATGCAAACCCATCCCCGACCATTGATCATGCCAAAGAAGAACGCATCAAAGGCCGACATGGTCAGGAATGCGCCGCCAAGCGCCATCATTGCCGAACCGACAACTACCGCACCAATACGCAGCGCATAAACCGAAAGTCCCTGTGCCTCGACCGACGATGGATTATCGCCAACCGCCCGGATCGCAAGGCCAAGCGGGGTGCGATACAAAACCCAGCCGGTTACAAAGACCAGAACAAAGGCAAGGATTGTCATCGCCGTTTGCGAAAACAGCGCCTGTCCGATGAAGGGCAGGTCAGACAAAAACGGGATATCAAGGGGCTGGAACGGCGTAATGCGCGGGGGCGAAGAAACGTCCGGAAGGGCGGTGCGATAGGTAAAATAAGACAGGCTGGTGGCCAACAACGTTACGCCAATACCCGAAACATGCTGGCTTAACCCAAGCGGGACGGTCAGGATCGCATGGATCAAACCAAAGAAACCACCAGCAAGGGCGGCAACCAAAAGCCCACCCCACAGACCCGCACCAAGCCACACGGCCATCCATCCCGCCATGGCACCGGCGGTAAAGATGCCTTCAATCCCAAGGTTAAGAACCCCCGCACGTTCGCAAACAAGCGCGCCCAATACCCCAAAGATCAATGGGGTCGCGATGCGAATGGCGGCTTCCCAGAAGCTTGCGGCAAGAAGAATTTCAAGGATTTCCATGTCTTTTCCCCTTAACCCGCAGTCTTGCGTTCAAAATGAACTTTAAACCGGGTTAGAAAGCCGCCAATCAAAACGCACAGCAACGCCATCGCCACAATCAGATCGGCGAGATAGCTTGAAACACCAATCGCACGGCTCATGGAATCTGCCCCGACAAAGACCGATGCGACAAACAATGCTGATGCAATCACCCCGATTGGGGATAGGCGGGCCAGCATGGCAACAACGATCCCGGCATAGCCATAACCCGGTGATAAATCAGTTGCGAGATAGCCGCGCGTACCGGCAACTTCCGACACACCGGCAAGACCGGCCAGCCCGCCCGAAAGGGCGGCAACAAGGATCATGGTTTTGGTCACAGAGATGCCCGAAAACCTGGCAGCAGCGGCATTTTCACCAACTGCGCGGATTTCAAAACCCCAGACGGTGCGTTTAACGAAAACGGCCAATGCAATGGCACACATCAAGGCAACGACCAGACCAAAGTGAACCCGCATCCGTTCGATAAGGGCCGGGAAAGCCGCGCTATCAATAATCGGTTCAGATTGCGGCCACCCCATCGACATCGGGTCTTTAAGCGCACCTTCAAGCATCATCTGAACAAACAGCAAGACAATGAAGTTCAAAAGCAAGGTCGTAACAACTTCATCAACGCCAAGCCGCGTCTTCATCAATGTCGGACCGATCAGCATCAGCGCACCGGCAAGGGCACCGGCAATCATCACAATCGGGATCATGATCCAGCTTGGACCATCAATCACCCCGACCCCAACCGCAACTGCGGCCATGGCCCCCATATAAAGCTGTCCTTCGGCACCGATGTTCCAAAGTTTTGCCCGAAATGCGATGGCTGCCGCCAGTCCGGTCAGGATCAAAGGGGTCGCACGGGTCAGCATTTCCGAAATTGAAAAGACCGACCCAAAGGCACCACTGATCATAAGACCGTATGCCTTGAGGATCGGCGCATTGGCAAGGGCAAGCGGGATGGCGGCCAAAAGGATTGCAATGGCAGCGGCAATGACGGGAACGCCGTAAGTTAAAAACGCACCGGGATTGCTGCGCGGTTCAAACCGGATCATGCCGTTTCTCCTGAGTTCGGGGTGGTATCGGCATGGGGTGATTTCTTGTGCCCGGCCATCATCAACCCCAGTTCAGATCGATCAATGGTGTCGGTCGCCATGGAAGGCGTGATGTGGCCAGCATGGATCACCGCGATCTGATCAGAAATGGTCAGCAATTCGTCCAGATCTTCGGAAATCAGGATGACGGCAGCACCGCCTTGGCGCGCTTCAAGCAACCGGCGATGGACTTCGGACTGTGCGCCAACGTCAAGACCGCGTGATGGCTGATTGGCCAGAATAAGCTTTGGCGATTTTTCCAGAACGCGGGCCAGAATCAGTTTTTGAATGTTACCGCCTGATAACAGCCGTGCCGGGGCATCGGGCCCGGGGCAGCGAACATCATAATCGGTAATGGCATGTTCGGCACGTTTGCGGATGGCGTCAAAATCAAGGAAGCCAAGTTTTTGATATTCAGCGCTTCGGACATCTTCAATCGCGATGTTTTCAGCCACCGTCATAGACCCGACCATGCCGTCATGGTGGCGATCTTCGGGAATGCGGGCGATGCCGTTTTGGGCGAACTGATGGGCATCGAATTTTGTAACGATCGCTCCAAAAATCTCCACCGTCCCGTGATCGGGTTTATCAAGCCCGGCAATCAGTTGCGCAAGGGCCGCCTGACCATTGCCCGATACACCGGCAATGCCAAGAATTTCACCTTCGCGGGCGGTGATGTTGACACCATGCAAGGATCGTCTGGAATCACCGCGATCAATCGTCACATCAATCAGTGATATGACCGGTTTGCCCAGTTCACGGGCTGTGCGGCGGCTGACCGGGACTTCGCGCCCGACCATCAGTTCGGCGATGGATCTATGATCGGCCTCGCTCGTGGTCATTTCACCGACTTTTTTCCCGCCCCTAAGGACCGCGATACGGTGCGATACGGCAAGAACTTCGGCCAGTTTATGGGCAATGATAATGACCGAAAGCCCGGTTGATGCCAGTTTGCGCAAGGTTGCAAACATGCTTTCGGCTTCTTGCGGGGTTAAGACCGCTGTTGGTTCATCCAAAACCAGAAGCCGTGCATCCCGATAGAGTGCCTTTAAGATTTCAACGCGCTGCTTTTCACCGACCGTCAGTTTATACACCGGCTGATCAAGATCGACATTCAAACCCGATCTTGCCATCAGATCATTTAGCTTGGCGCGCGGCTTGGTCAGGTCGCGACGCAGGCGGAAAATCGGTTCGGTGCCAAGAACAATATTGTCCAGCCCTGTCAGGTTTTCGGCCAATGTGAAATGCTGATGAACCATGCCAATACCGGCATCAAGGGCAGCCTGCGGGGCGCCCGGTTCAAGCAGTTCAAGATCACCATTGCGATTGGCAACAGTTACGCTGCCTTCATCGGCAATGTAATGGCCAAACAAAATGTTCATCAAGGTGGTTTTACCCGCACCATTTTCGCCCAGCAGGGCGACGATTTCGCCGCGATGAACCGTAAGATCGATGGCGTCATTGGCGATCAGCGGGCCAAATTTCTTGGTGATACCTGCAAGCGACAGCAGCAGGTCCTGGGACGTTTCAGATGATGTATGCGCAGCAGATGACATCCGGGGAATCCGTTTTGTTTATATGCGTCACGCTGTGGGGCGATAAGGCGGTAAGGCGATGGTGCGAACAGATTGCGAACAGATTGCGAAGTGATGATGGAACCCGACACGGGGGCGGGTCAAAATATTTTGGATCAAACAAATGAAGGGCAGTTCGGCTTTTACACCGAACTGCCCTGCAAATTTAAGGAAATCTTACATCGAAGATTTCGGTTCTTCGTCATTTACCGTGACGCTGAACGTACCACCAAGGATTTCTGCTTCCTTGGCTTCGACGTCGGCAACCGTGCCTTCCGGAAGCAGGGCTGCGTCAAGCACGACACTGCCGCCGCCATGTTCCATGTAGCTGAATTTACCGTAATCTTCGGCTTTGAATTCACCGGCTTTGACCGCAGCGATTGCGTGGTCAATGGTGGCTTCCATATGCCAAAGTGCCGAACCAAGAATGGTGCCCGGATAGTCGGCCGCCGTATCAATAACGTTGCCAACTGCAAGGATACCGCGTTCCTTGGCCGCATCGGAAACACCAAAGCGTTCCGCATACATGATGTCGGCACCCTTATCGATCATGGCAAAGGCGGCTTCTTTGGCCTTGGGCGGGTCATACCAGCTGTTGATGAAGGTCACCATGAATTCGACATCCGGATTGACCGATTTGGCACCTTCCATGAAGGCATGCATCAAGCGGTTTACTTCCGGGATGGCAAAACCACCGACCATGCCGATTTTGTTCGACTTGGTTGCTGCACCGGCAGCCATGCCGACAAGGTAGCTTGGCTCATGGATGAAGTTGTCAAAGACCGAAAAATTGTCGGCTTCCGGGGCAAAGCTTGACCCCATCAGGAAGGCGGTTTCGGGATATTGGGCGGCAACCTTGCGGGCTGCGCGTTCAACGCCGAATACTTCACCGACAATCAGGTTTGACCCGTTTTCAGCATATTCGCGCATGACGCGCTCATAATCGGTATTGGCGACGTTTTCAGAAAACTCATAGGAAATTTCGCCACGGTCTTTGGCGGCATTCAGCGCCTTGTGGATGCGTGATACCCACTGCTGTTCAACCGGAACGGTGTAGATCGCTGAAACTTTCAGCGGATCTGCGGCCTGTGCCGGTGTGCCAAGGCCAAACGACACGACGGCTGCTGCGGCCGCCATGACCGAAAGCAGTGCGCGGCGGGAAAGGCCGAATGTAGCAGACTTCATAATGTCCCCCTGCAGGTTATTGCTGTTTTGCGAAGTTCAACTCTCATGCGTAGATTGTGGGCAGATTGTATACACGATCAGAAAAGAGGCAAAGCTTGTTCTGTCCAAATGGTCAGTTTTTATAGATTGACCTAAGTATTTGGGATGTCTTCGCGTTTTAATGAAGTCTTTCGCGTGTATAACCCGCAAAAACATCATCTTAAAGGTGATGTCCGCATGGGGGATGCCGTTTGGGTGGGATTTGCGAAAGGTGCCATGCCTTGCGGAGTCCGCCCGGTCTTACCAGTCTGTGCGTGATAAGAAGGGGGCAGCGGAAGCACGAGCAAAATCTTCCGGTTTCTGGAGCATATCCGTTAAAATTGTATAAACGGAATGCACAGTTTCGAACACAATGCGACTCCCTGAAAAATTAATGCGACTCCGAGGAAAAAATCGGAGTCGGTTAACTCTTTCATTAACTATTTCAGTCGATGCTTTCCTCAAGATTTCAAGGGGGAACCTAGAAGGCATCATGACACAAAAGACAACTTTACCACTTGATCAGGTTATGGTCGGCGATTGCATCGAGCTTATGAACAGCTTGCCGGAGAAATCCGTTGATCTGATTTTTGCTGATCCGCCCTACAACCTTCAGCTTGGCGGCGATCTGCTGCGGCCGAACAATTCCAAGGTCGACGCTGTTGACGATCATTGGGACCAGTTTGACAGCTTCCGTCACTATGACGAGTTCACCCGTGACTGGCTGACGGCGGCGCGGCGCGTGCTGAAAGACACCGGCGCGATCTGGGTGATCGGCTCGTACCACAACATTTACCGCGTTGGTAATACGCTGCAGGATATCGGGTACTGGATCCTCAATGACATTGTCTGGCGCAAAACCAACCCGATGCCGAACTTCCGTGGCAAACGTTTCTGCAATGCGCATGAAACGCTTCTGTGGTGTTCCAAAAGCGAAGAGCAAAAAGCCATCACCTTTAACTACGAGGCGATGAAGCAGCTCAATGAAGGGCTGCAGATGCGCTCTGACTGGCTGATGCCGATTTGCTCTGGCTCGGAACGTCTCAAGGACGATAATGGCAAAAAGGTCCATCCGACCCAAAAGCCGGAAGCCCTTTTGCAGCGCGTTTTGATGGCAACCACCCGTCAGGGTGATGTGGTTCTTGATCCATTCTTTGGAACGGGTACGACCGGTGCTGCGGCGCGTCGTTTGGGACGCCACTTTATCGGTCTGGAACGCGAAGAAACCTATGCCGAAGCCGCCCGTGAACGGATTGCCAAGGTCCAGATGCTGGATGGCGACAGCCTTGAGCTGACCGAATCGAAACGCTCGCTTCCGCGGATTCCGTTCGGTGCGGTCATTGAACGTGGTCTTCTGTCACCCGGCGACAAAATCTATGACAACCGCGGCAATGTTGCGGCGATGGTGCGTGCAGACGGATCAATCAGTCACAAGGACAATGCCGGTTCGATCCATCAGATCGGTGCGCGTGTTCAAGGCGCAGAAGCTTGTAATGGTTGGACTTATTGGCATTACAAATGTGACGGGCGTTTGGTTGTGATTGACAATCTGCGCACGCAGTTACGCAAAGAAATGGGTCAGGTCCCCGCCTGATCCTGATCGGAATTTTCCGATTAAATCATTGATGCCTAAAAGCCGACGTGGTTGAGAAACCCGTCGGCTTTTGCATTTTCGAAAAAAAGTGCTATATCTAATCTCTAAATATTATCCGTAAGGATAGATGGAGTAGGTTATGCAAGCAGGTTCAGTAGGCGGTGCAGGATACGCACCCAACCCCGTTCAGGTTCAGCAGGCGGCAGCGCCGATTGCTGAAACCGGAAATAACGATCTGAATTCTCCGGCACGACAGCGAATTGAGCAAACGGCAGAAACGGAAACTTCGCAACAGGCCGCACCACCCCCGACCGAGGGACGTGGACAGGTGATCGATATTTACGCCTGATCGCGCCGAGCAAGTTATAAAAAAACAAAGGCCCGCGATGTTATGTCACGGGCCTTTGTCAATTCTACGATCTGGATGGATATTTGCCAGATCAGTAACCTTATCGGTACTTCAATGCGTGGCGGACGATCTTTTTCATGATGGTTGGCAGGGCGAAGTCCGCCAGCCCGTCAATTGTTGTCCAACTGCCATCCAGTTTATCGGCTTCTTCTGCCGGAAGGGTGGCCGCCAATACACTGACATTGAGATGAAAATGCGTGAAGGTATGACCGACTGTGCCATCAAGTTCTGACCACTTGGCCGATATCGGGGCTTCGGACAGCATCACATCATCGGGGGCGTCAATCGCCCGCCAGTCAGAACCGGGAACTTCATAAAGTCCCCCAAGCAAACCCTTTTCCGGGCGTCGACGGATCAAAATGCGGGCGTCATCTTCGCGTCTGATCCAGAACGCATACCCGACCCGGGTTGGTTTGGCCGGTTTTTTCCGCTTTTTCGGAAGATCAGGAGCAATGCCGGACTTGCGGCCTTCGCAATCTGCCTGCCATGGGCAAATGCCACAGGCCGGATTGCGCGGGGTGCAGATCGTCGCCCCCAGATCCATCAGGGCCTGCGCATAGTCGCCGGGCCGGTTTGACGGGGTCAGGGCCGATGACTTTTCCTTGATCTCGGGTTTGACGTCAGGAAGCGGGGTTTCCAAGGCAAACAGCCGCGATATGACCCGTTCAATATTGCCATCAACCGGGCTTGCATGCCGGTTAAAGGCAATTGCTGCGACCGCGCAGGCGGTATAGGGGCCAATGCCCGGTAGCTTGAGCAAGCCTTCCTCGGTATCGGGGAAAATTCCATTATACTCGTCTGCGACTGCCTTGGCGCATTTATGAAGGTTTCGCGCACGGGCATAATAGCCCAGCCCTTGCCAGGCATGCAGAACATCATCAAGTTCCGCCTTGGCAAGATCGATAACCGTTGGCCAGCGTTTCAGGAATGCCGCAAAATATGGCCCAACCGTTTGCACGGTGGTTTGTTGCAGCATGATTTCGCTAAGCCAGACGTGATAGGGATTGGGCGTATCGCCGGGTTCCGAGCGCCATGGTAACGTGCGGTGATGCCGGCCATACCATTCAAGCATGGTATGGCCGAGGCGTTGTATTTCCTGATTGGTGAAATGCACGGCGTTCCCGTGTTATGTTGCAGGTTGAATGACGGGTAAATTTGAACTGACCCTACGAAAGAAGCGGGCGTGAGCAAGCAAAAAGATAGTCGTGATACGAAAAGCGGTGTCGGGGTGGATCAGGGATCCTCGTCGGTCGCAGCAAAAAACGCGGTTAAAAAGAAGCAAAAAATCACACCGATGGGCAGCACGGAACGCCGCATGGGATTGCGGAATGTTGCACCCTTGGTCGGCAATCTAACACGTCCGCTGGTGCGCAAACGCGGTTTTTTCCAAACGGAAATTATCCTGCATTGGGCCGAAATCGTCGGACGTGATCTTGAACAATTTACCATGCCGGTGAAGTATGCCCCGCCGCGCGGCGAAAATGCCGGTGGCGGAACATTGGTTATCCGGGTGACAGGACCCGTTGCGATCGAATTACAGCACCGCATGCCCCAGATCATTGATCGGGTGAATACCTATTTTGGGTATCGCGCGGTCGAACGGATCAAGATGATGCAGGGCGATATTTCCCGACCTGAACGTACGGTGCATCGCCCAACGGTGGTGCCTGAAGGCAACATCACACAGGCAAGCGAAATCAATATTGCCAAAATTGAAGATCCACATTTGCGCGAAGTCTTGACCCGTTTGGGCCGTCATATTGCCGGTGCGACTGGCGGGCTTCGGCCAAAAGACGGCAAAAAATAGGGCATATCCGCAAGCTCAGTTGGCGGCTGCGCTGATCAACTAGATGCTCAATGCGGATGCCGATTAAACGTTTCTCAGTGTGAAGCCACCATAGGGCCTGATTTTTTGACCTGACGACGCATATGGGAATAGTTAGGTGATTGCCTAATCTTTGTTGACAGATGCCGCAAAGTTCGATTACTAAGGCATATGCCTTATCATTCAAATCCCCTTGATCTTGCGTTTCACGCGCTTAGTGACCCGACCCGTCGCGCGGTGGTCTCAAAACTTGCCGACGGTGAAGCGCCCGTAAGCGACTTGGCAGCGCCTTTTGACATGGCGCTGCCGTCATTCACCCAGCATCTCAAAGTGCTTGAGGATTGCGGGCTGATCGCCAGCGAGAAACGCGGGCGCAGCCGCTGGTGTCGACTGGTGCCGGAACGTTTTAACGAGGCAGCAGTCTGGATGGAGGCAGAGCGTCGGCGCTGGGCTGCTCAGCTGGACCGTCTGGAGATTTACCTGGATTCGAAGGAAGAAGATGATGGATCAGATAAAAAATTCGATTGAGACATGGTCTCTCGACCGGGAGATTGTGCTCGTAAAGCTGTTCAATCACCCGCGCGACAAGGTCTTTGCCGCATGGACAAACCCCGATGCGCTGGCAAAATGGTATGGTCCGGAGGGTCTCGACATCGAAACGCAGGAAGCCGATATCTGTGAAGGCGGGGTTTGGCGGTTCGACATGGTGGGCACGTTCGAAGGCAAAGAGCAGCGCTTTGAAAACCACATGTATTTTCTGGAAATCGTCCCGAACGAGCGGATCGTTATGGATTATGGCACACCCGATCCAAACGACCCCGACCGGTTCCGGATGACGGTTACCTTTGACGAACAAAGCGATGGCAAAACAGTGGTCACTTTGCGTCAGCTCCACCCCACCCGCGAACGACGCTTGGCCGTCATTGGTTTTGGTGCGGTGGAATACGGCTTGCAAACGCTTAAAGGTCTTGCTGACTGGCTTGCCGATTGAACCCTTGGCGGGTTGGCATAGGGACGCGATGTCAGATCAAATTATCGAATCAGTTTCATGAAATGAACGATCACGGAGTTGCCGCATTTTCCGGGCAGCTTGGCGACTCGTTGGTGCAATAGCTGTTTTGGGGTGCGTGTTGACTCGCGTGCTGCAACAGGCTTGTAATCACAAAACTTTGTTTTCACGGAGGTTTCCTTGTTTAAGGCGGTTAAGTTTCTTGCAAGTGCGTTTCTGATTGCGCTTGGTGTCTCAGGCACGCAACAGGCACATGCAACAGAATGGAAAGAACGCGTATTGGGCGACGAGAACGCGCCGGTCACAATGATTGAATATGCGTCGCTGACGTGCCCGCATTGTGCAGCGTTCCATAATGAAGTTCTGCCAGAGCTTAAAGAAAAGCTGATCGATACCGGCAAGCTCAAATTGATCTACCGCGATTACCCGCTTGATGGGGTTGCCTTGCGCGCGGCGGCGGTTGCCCAATGTGCAGGTGATGACCGTTATTTCGGTGTGCTGAGCATGCTGTTTAAATCCCAGATGACCTGGGCACGCTCGGAAGATCCGGTTGGCGGCATCAAAGAAGTCGTTCGTTTTGGCGGTATGACCGGCGATGCCGTTGACGCCTGCATTGCGAATGAGTCCTTGATTGAAGCCATCGTTGCATCGCGCATGAAGGGCGAACAGGAATTTAACATTTCCTCGACACCAAGCTTCATCATTGATGGTGAAACCATTGCCGGTGGACGTGACGCAGAATTCTTTATTGAAAAAGTCGAAGACCTTATCGACTGATGAAAACAACATGCCGGATACCGTAACCACGGTGTCCGGCACCAGGGGCACAGGTTCGGACCGGGGGACATGATTGGTCCAGTTTAAATCACTACGGCTGACGGGGTTTAAATCCTTCGTCGATTCAACCGATTTATTGGTTGAAGACGGGCTGACAGGTGTTGTCGGCCCGAATGGCTGTGGCAAATCCAATCTTGTTGAAGCGCTGCGCTGGGTCATGGGGGAAACCTCGGCCAAGCAAATGCGTGGTTCGGACATGTCCGACGTCATCTTTGGCGGGACGTCGACACGTCCCGCCCGTAACGTGGCGGAAGTATCGGTTATCCTTGATAACAGCGAGCGCAAGGCGCCCGCGATGTTCAATGACTTTGAAATGCTTGAGGTCACCCGCCGGATCGAACGCAGCGGGGGATCGAATTATCGGGTCAATGGCAAGGATGTCCGTGCGCGTGATGTGCAATTGCTGTTTGCCGATGCCGCGACCGGTGCCCGGTCAAATGCCATGGTTTCCCAAGGTAAAATTGGTGCACTGATCGGGGCGAAACCGATCCAGCGTCGCCTGATCCTTGAAGAAGCCGCCGGCATTACCGGCCTTCATTCCCGTCGGCACGAAGCCGAACTTCGTTTGAAAAATGCCGAACAGAATATGGAACGTCTTGATGACGTTCTGGTCACCCTTGATGGTCAAATCGCATCCTTGCAAAAACAGGCCCGTCAGGCCGAACGATATCGCAAACTCAGCGAAAGCATCCGTGAAACCGAGGCCTTACTGTTCCATATCCGCTGGACCGATGCGGAAAAACGACAAGCCGATGCCCGTGAATTGCTTGTCGCGGGCGAAAGTGCGGTACGTGATCTGACATCATCGGTGACCGAGGCAACCACGGTTCAGGCCCATATTGCCGCCAGCCTGCCGGATCTTCGCAAAAAAGAAGCCGACGCTGCGGCGGCTTTGCAGCGCCTTTTGATCGAACGTGAAGGCCTTGATAAAGACAAGGCCCAGATCGAAACCCAGATGGGCCAGCTGCGCGGACGCATTCAACAGATTGATGCCGACCTTGCGCGTGAGGCCGAACTGGCAAGCGATGCACAGGGTGCGCTCGAAAAGCTGAAAAACGAACGCGAAGAACTCAGCGACGCGCAGGGGGGTGAGGATGATGAACTTGACCAAGCCCGTGAAACGGCTGCGGAAAAAGCCATCCGGGTTGAAGAACTTGAGGCTGCGGTCGATCTTCTGACCAACAAGGTCGCCGAAGAAGAAGCCCGCCTTAAATCCGTTCAACAGCGCCTGAGCGAATTAAACACCCGCCGCAACCGTTTGACTGAACGTCATGACGAAGCGGTCGCAAAGCTAGATGACATCCGGATCGAAGCTGATTTCTCCGAAGTGCTTGAAGAAGCAAGCATGCATCTTGAAGAATGCGAAGAACTTTGCGAACAGCGCAAAATGGCGGTTGAAGATGCTGAAATGCGTCTTGCCGAAATGCGCGATCGTGAAGACGGCCTGAAAACCGCAGAAAGCGATGCCCGCGATGCCCTGCGCGATGTTGAAAGCCGCAAGGCCCGCCTGATGGCGGAAGTCGAGGCGCTTGAAAGTCTGCTTAAGGGCGGTGACGACGACAAATACACCGCCGTGATTGAAAATATTTCGGTGCAAAGCGGTCTTGAGCTTGCGATGGCAGCCGCCCTTGGCGAAGACCTTGATGCACCAGATGCGACAGATGCCCCGATGCATTGGTCGGCAATTGATCCGGCATCCGATGACCCGGCATTGCCAGATGGTGTCACCGCACTTGCCAAATTTGTCGAAGCACCGGCTTTGTTAAACCGTCGCCTGTGGCAGATCGGCATTGTTGATGACGAAGCAACCGGCAACTGGCTTTCGAAAAACCTGAAAGCCGGGCAACGGTTGGTGTCGCGCGAAGGATCGCTTTGGCGCTGGGATGGTTATCGCATTCTGGCCGGTGCAGAATTGCCCGCAGCCGTTCGATTGCGTCAACGCAACCGGCTTGAAGAACTGCGCGGCGAAATCGAAGAAACCGACGCAGTGGTCGAAGCTGCCGCCGAGCGCGCCGAAATCGCCAGCGAAAATGTCGAACAGCTTGATGAGAAAATCGAGGAAGCAAGAACGGCTGAACAAGAAGCCCACCGTTCTGTGCGCGAAGCTGAAAACACCTTGTCACGCGCCCGCGAAGAAGTCGCCAATATCAAGCGCGATGCAAGTGCCATCGAAAGCCGTCTGCAAAACGCCGAAGAAGCTGAAAAACGCGCCAAGCAGGATCTGGACGAACTGATTGCCGAGCAGGAAGAACTTTCGGCCCTGCCCGAAGAAAGCAGTGAAGGCCTGATGGAAGTCAAGGCCGAGATGATCGAACAACGTGCGACCCTTGCCGATGCGCGTGCCGATCAGATGGAAGCACGTAGTCAGCTTGAACGTATGCAGCGCGATATGTCTGGCCGTCGCAAGCGCCTTGAATTCGTTGAAAACGAAATCGCCACCTGGAACGACCGTGCGTCCGGGGCCGGTGAACGTGTTTCCGAATTGCGCGAACGTCAGGAAGAAGCCCGGATGGAGATCGAGGAGCTTGAACTCAAGCCCGAAGAGATCGAAGAACGCCGGGCGATTTTATCAGACCGGATTGAACTTTCCGATCAGACCCGCAAAGAAGTCGCAGACGAATTGCAACGGGCCGAAAATGCCCAGCGCGAAGCGGATATGAACCTGAAAGAAGCGGAACAAAAACTGGCCGAAGCCCGCGAAGGGCGCGTGCGCTGCGAAGCATTGCTTGAACAGGCAGAACAGCATCGTCGTGATTTGATAGAACGCATTCGCGAACGCGTTAATTCAACGCCAGACAAGTTGGTTGAACTTGGCCAGATTGATCTGACCAAGGAATTGCCAAGCGAAGGCGACATTGATGCCCGTCTGCAACGCCAGTCACGCGAACGCGAAAATCTTGGTGCGGTCAACTTGCGTGCTGAAGTCGAATTGGCCGAAATGCAGGAACAAAAAGACACGATGGTGTCTGAGCGTGATGATTTGATTGCTGCCATTGAAAAACTGCGCAATGGCATCAATCAGCTCAACCGCGAAGCACGTGCCCGTTTGAAAACGGCCTTTGACGAAGTTGATAAACATTTCCAGCAATTGTTTGTCCGCCTGTTTGGCGGTGGCGGCGCGCATCTGATGTTGACCGATGCCGATGATCCGCTTGAAGCCGGGCTTGAAATCCTGGCATCCCCACCGGGCAAAAAGCTTCAACATCTGTCGCTTTTATCAGGTGGTGAGCAGGCATTGACCGCGGTTGCATTGCTGTTTGCAGTCTTCCTGACCAATCCGGCACCGATTTGCGTGCTCGATGAAGTCGACGCACCGCTTGACGATGCGAACGTAGACCGATTCTGTAAGCTACTGGAAGCCATTGGCCGTCATGCCAATACCCGCTTCCTTGTCATTACCCACCATCGTATGACCATGGCGCGGATGAACCGCCTGTTTGGTGTGACGATGGCCGAACGCGGTGTTTCGTCGCTGGTGTCGGTCGACCTGCATCAGGCAGAGGTATATTCCAAGAAAGAACAAACTGAACTCGATTTTACCGGTTAGGTTAATGTACGGGCAGGGCGCTAGATGTTACACCTCGTTGAAACTTAATGATGGTGAAGGTCTCTATGTCCCAGAAAGTGCGTGAGCTATATGAACAGTTTCCTTATCCGTTGCGCGATCCGCAGCAGGAAAAAGACCGTTTATTGATGCCGCCACTCGATACATTGTCTCGGGTTAATCATTATTGCTTTGGTGCCAGCCGCGACATTACGGCTGATTTCCGCGCCCTTGTTGCCGGCGGTGGTACCGGTGATTCCCTGATTTGGTTGGCAGAACAGCTGCGCGAAGTTGGCGGGCAGGTGACCTATCTTGAACCATCCGCTGCCAGCACCAAGGTTGCCCGTGCCCGTGCAGAGGCACGCGGTCTGACAAACATCACCTATGTGAATGCCACCATTGATGCATTTGCCAAATCCAGCCCGGATGGATTTGATTACATCAATTGCGCAGGTGTTTTGCATCATCTGGAAAACCCGGAAGAAGGTCTGCGTGATCTGGCATCGGTTCTGAAGCCCGATGGCGCGATGGGGGTGATGGTGTACGGCGAACATGGTCGTCTTGCGGTGACCGAATGGCGCAAAATGATTGAACCGCTTCTGGTGGGCAAAGATCTGGTCGAACAACTGGCAATGACCCGAAAGTTGCTGACCAACCTGCCGGAAGACAACATGCTGTTGAAGATGGGCGGCGGTCCGGGCTTTATCAAAGGCCTTTTGGAAAACGATCCTGAAATTGTTGATTTGCTGCTGCACCCTGTGGAGTGCGCCTATGATGTGCACGGGGTGTATGACTTTGCCGCATCGGCGGGACTTCATGTCGCAGCCTTTACCGGGTTCTTCGGGTTCGGTGGCACAGGCAAGGCGCATTACAATATCGAAAACATGGTGCGTGATGCCGGACTGGTGCGTGAAGTGTCCGCCATGCCGCTCCGCGATCAGCAGGCGTTTTGTGAACGCTTTAGCGGGGCGATGCCGCTTCATGCGTTCTATCTGACCCGCAACGATACCGGGCAGACATCGGAAATGCTTCCTGACGGGGAACTTGCGCCGTATTTCTTTGTGCCGCCCAACGAAACGTTCTTTGATGATCTGATTGCTTTGGCCGGACAGCCGGTCCTGATTGAAGATGGCAGTGGCAATGCGGTTGATCTTACCGGTGGACCTGATCTGGCACGCTTGTTAGCGATCTTTGATGGTAAAAACACGGTTGCTGATTTGGTCAGAATTTTGCGCGATGAGATTCTTGATAAACAGCCAATTGATATGAATTCAATCGCGATCAATACGCTTGGTGCGGTTTGGGCCCTGTTCCATAAATTCGACTGGATGTTGGCCGCACGTTCTGACGGATGGCAAAAAACCGATACCCAAAGAGTTTTAACAGTGCGCAAAGTTTAGGGTTGTGATTCCCCGCCTTGAATTCACGTGCGGGTGAATCGACCAAGGCTTATGCGTCGTTGTTGGTGTTCCGTCGCACTAATTGACTAAATCTGCGATCTAATTTGCCGAAATTGACTGATCTTATTGAATATAGACCGCTTTGTGATCTGGCGCGGTATTTGGCGGCAAACACATGAGAACTAAGGGAAACTGCCGGTTCTGGGTAGGTGGGGGCTGAATTTACCAGCATAAACGACTGCTACTATTGCCTAAGAACAAAAGTGTTTTCCATCACATTTTATCGGTTAAGTTATTGTAATAATTATGAATATTGTTATTTCGGCCTTCCCTGTTAGCTGGGGTTTTACAGCTTGACAGCCCATGGGGTGCTAAGTATGTTGCCCGCGCATTTCCTTGCGACGTTTGCAGGGCTGCCAAAGCGGGGTTCACGACAATGAGCGATGATAAAGATCGCGCTTCATTAGAAGAGCTTGAAACTAAGCTGACGGCAGTCGCACACAAGCGCGAAGAAAAGCACAGCCCGAACCGGGCAGCCCGCAAACCGTCCCAAGGGATGGCGTTAGGCATGAGAATTTCGGCGGAAATGGTCGCTGCACTTCTTGTTGGTCTGATAATTGGTTGGGCGCTTGATCGGGTGTTGGATACGACGCCATGGCTACTTGTCCTGTTCGTTGTTTTGGGAACGGGTGCAGGTGGTCTAAACGCTTATCGCGTTGCCAAAGGATACGACAGTGCTGTTGGTCTGGGGCGTGCGATGGGGAAGCGTAATCAAGGGGACAGGGATAACCCTGAACCTTAACAAGATTGAGCGAGGATTACGGTGGCTGGACCGCTAGAGCAGTTTAAAATCGAACCGTTGGTCGATCTTTCGGTAGCTGGTGTGGATATCTCCTTCACCAACTCCGCATTGTGGATGGTGATCGCCGCTGTTTTCGTAACCGGTTTCATGACGCTTTCGATGCGTCGTGGGTCATTGGTTCCGGGACGCTGGCAGGGTTCTGCTGAGGTGATGTATGAATTCGTCGCCAACATGCTTAAGGACAATGTCGGAAGCGAAGGGCGCAAATATTTCCCGTTCATCTTTACCCTGTTCATGTTTGTGCTGTTCGGTAACCTTCTGGGTATGATCCCGCACAGCTTTACGTTTACAAGTCATTTTGCTGTCAACTTCGCGTTGGCGCTGGTGATTTTCATCGGTGTGACCATTATCGGTTTCGTTCGCCACGGGACGCATTATTTCCGGATGTTCTTCCCGGAAGGTGCGCCGATCGCGACGGCACTTATTCTGATCCCGATTGAAATCATTTCTTACTTCTCTCGTCCGTTCAGCCTTGCTATGCGTTTGTTTGCCAACATGACTGTTGGACACATTATGCTTAAGGTTGTTGGCGGATTTGTCGGCCTGATCGGCATTCTGGGCGTACTTCCGTTTGCCTTGCTGACAGGGATTACAGTTCTGGAGTTCGGCATTGCTGCACTTCAGGCTTACGTCTTCACAATTCTCACCTGCATTTATCTCCATGATGCAATCCACATGCACTGATGTGTGTGGTCTGGTGTGATCTCTAGTTATTGCCTTTAAGAAATTCGAAAGGGTGAAGTTATGGAACTCGATGCTGCTAAGATGATTGGTGCTGGCCTGGCTGCTATTGGCATGATTGGTGCCGGTATTGGTGTGGGTAACATCTGGTCGAGCCTGATTGCGACTGTTGGCCGTAACCCGGCTGCCAAAGGCGACGTTGAACTGTATGGCTGGATCGGCTTTGCCGTTACCGAAGCTATTGCACTGTTCGCACTCGTCGTTGCGCTGATCGTTCTCTTCGTTTAATCGGCGCCTTTTGAGCGAATACTCGGCCCGGCGAGGTACGCCCTCGCCGGGGTCGCTGAATTCGGGAGTAGGCTATGCCGCAGTTTGACTTATCGTTGTTCTCCGAGCAGATTTTCTGGCTGTTCGCTGTTTTCGCCGTCTTGTACTTCTTGATGTCGAAATTGGCGTTGCCGAAAGTCGGTGAGGTTTTGGAACGGCGACAGAAAACCATCGAAGACAACCTTGGCAAGGCTCGGGCGTTGAAAGACGAAACCGATGCCGCCATCGCGAAATACGAGGCTGCTTTGGCAGAAGCTCGTAATGCTGCGCAGGCAGATATTCGCGAAGCTTCGGAAAAGGCTGCTGCAGAGCAGGCTAAAAAAACCGAAGCAATGGTCAAGAAATTGTCTAAAAAGACATCTGATGCCGAGAAGGCTATTGCGGATGCCAAAACGGATGCGATGACCGGTGTTGCAGATGCAGCATCAGAAATTGCCCGCGAAGCAACCGAAAAACTTATCGGTGTCAAGGTTCAGGCCAAAACTGCCGACAAGGCTGTTTCGGCGATTGTAGGAGAGTAAGAATATGGCAACCCAAGAGGTTACTTTCCTTACCGATCCATACACCTGGACCACGCTGTCCTTCCTATTGGTCGTTGGCGTTGGCGGTTTTAAAGCCGTCAAGGGTATCTCTGCTGCGCTTGATAAGCGTGCTCAGAAGATTTCCGACGATCTGGACGAAGCACAGCGTCTTCGCGAAGAAGCTCAGGAGCTTCTGGCCAACTATCAGGCCAAACAACGCGAAGCCTTGAAGGAAGCTGATGAGATCCGCGCGCATGCCAAGGCAGAAGCCGAACGTATGCTTGAAAGCGCCCAGGCTGAGCTCAAAGCGGCACTTAAACGCCGTGAACAGCAGGCTCTGGAACGTATCTCCAATCTGGAAAGCCAGGCGATTGCCGAAGTTCGTGCACATGTTGCCGAAATCGCTGCAAAAGCTACCATGGCGCTTGTGACCGAAAAGGTTGCTGGTGCCAAGGCTGACGAGTTGGTGAACGGCGCGATTGCGGAAATCAAAGGTCGCCTGAACTAAGATTTTCCGGTTTCCGGATTAAAAACCCCGCAGTATCGCTGCGGGGTTTTTTGTTTTCTGATGCTCGGTGAAGCTTGGGAATTAGGGGACCTTATCTTGGTCAACCCTCAGCGCGAAAAACGATCCCGGTCATGGGGCGCATCAAAATCAATCACCGGACCAAGTGGCACGACGCCAGACGGGTTCACGGATGGGTGGCTTTGGTAATAGTGTTTTTTGATGTGATCAAGATGGACGGTCTGTTTGACACCCGGATGCTGATAAAGCGCCTTGGTGTAATTCCAAAGGTTCGGATATTCATGGATCATCTGGCGATTGCATTTGAAATGCCCATGATAGACCGGGTCAAACCGAAGCAATGTCGGGAACAGCCGCCAGTCCGCTTCTGTAAGCGTGTCGCCCACAAGGTAGGGTTGCTTGTCCAGTCGGTCCTCAAGCCAGTCCAGCGTGTCAAAAAGGGCTGTAACGGCCTCTTCATAGGCAGATTGGCTGGTGGCGAAGCCTGATTTGTAAACACCGTTATTTATGTCGTTATAAACGCGGCTGTTAATCGCATCGATCTCGGCACGCAGATGTTCGGGATAGTAATCGCCAGCCTTGGCACCAAGTCCGTCAAATGCGTTATTGAGCATCCGAATGATTTCAGCGGATTCGTTACTTACGATCTGATTGGTCTTTTTGTCCCAAAGGACCGGCACAGTCACCCGCCCGGAATAATCGGGTTTCGCGGCCGAATAGACCTGATGCATGAAATCGTGACCATGAAGATGATCAAACAGGCCATCTTCCTTGGAAAATTTCCAACCGTGATCTTCCATATGCCAGTGCACGACTGACACCGTGATCATGTCTTCAAGCCCCTTAAGGGCGCGAAAGATCAATGTGCGGTGCGCCCATGGGCAGGCATAGGACACATAAAGATGATACCGCCCGGCTTCTGCCGGGAACTTGGCAGCGGGATCAGACGACAACCAATCGCGAAATGCAGAATCCTGACGCTTGAATTTGCCGTTGCTATTTTTGGCAAGCAGGGCTTCGGTTTGCCATGCGCCGTTTACCAATTGTCCCATCTTGGTCCTCCGCCTTGTCGTTCTGTATCGCGTTGATTACGTAAACCGCGAAATTTCAATGTTCTGTCCATTGTCGTCATTTCCGCATTGAAGACAATTCGGTCTTATGACATTTATTTGTTTCCATTGGCGCAACAGTAAAGTTGCGACGCGATCAGGAGTAGCATGATGTTGATCGGCAATCTGGACGGCATGACCGTTTTCGCCCGCGTTGTAGAAGAGCACAGTTTTTCCGGGGCCGCCCGTAAACTTGGCATGTCGAAATCCGCTGTCAGCAAACATGTTACCAAGCTTGAAGACAATCTTGGCATTCGGCTTTTGAACCGCACCACCCGACGTCTTAGCCTGACCGATGCGGGGTCAACTTTCTATCAGCATTGTGCGCGTGTGGTTGAAGAAATTGAAACCGCCGAACATGCCCTGACCGATTTGCGCGGTACACCACGCGGTACGCTTCGCATTTCAGCACCGCTTACCTTTGGGCAAATGTATTTGCCACAATTGGTCACTGAATTCATGGAGATGTATCCGGGCCTCCATGTCGATATTCATCTGGCAGATCATATGGTTGATCTGGTGGCTGACGGTATTGATATGGCAATCCGTATTACCCGGCTTAAGGATTCCAGCCTGATTGCGCGCAAGCTTGCCGATTTTACCGGGCATGTGGTTGCCGCACCGTCCTATCTTGCTGAATATGGGGAGCCGAAAACGCCACAGGAACTTGCCCAGCACAAGACGCTGGCCTACACCAATATCTCAAGTCCCAATATCTGGGATTTTGAAGGACCAGAAGGCCCGGTAACGGTGCGGGTTAATCCGGTGATGTCGTGTAATAACGGTGAATTCACCTCTATCGCGGCAATCCGTGGGCTTGGCATTGCCCGCGAACCGGAATTCATCGTGGCCGAGGCCCTAAGCGAAGGGCGTCTGGTACGTATCCTCAAAGATTACGACCCCCTTAATAATGGCGGGATTTACGCGGTCTATCCCGAACGCCGCCATTTGCCCAGCAAGGTGCGGGTATTCATCGATTTTCTGGTTGAAAAGTTCCGGGGTGGTTTGTGTTCCTTCCATGCGGAAGCGTGTAAGGAATACAAAGAAGGTCGCGGTCGTCAGCGCCCGGCACCATAGTTCACGCCAATCACAACATCAGCTATTTGCTTTCGACCCGCCAGCCCAGCAAACAGATCGCCCCGATCAAAAGGGCGATGAACGGCAGCGGCAGCAAATTCGTGATGCCGCCAATGATGGTTTTGTAGCTGTCGGTCTGGATGAAACCGGCCCAGTTGCTGCCGTGCCAAACCCGGCTATCGGGCACATGACGGAAATCAGGCAATCCATTTTCTATGCGGCCGATATAGCCGCCATTTTCCGACACCAATCCGGCAAGTAGTTCCGGGGTTGAATTGGTGTTCTGTGTTTCAGCGGTCAGCACATCGCGATCCACATGAAGGGCCGTTTGTTGGCGATCATCTTGATCACGGACACTGACCCGGATCAGACCCTGTTCGGCGATTGGCACCACCGCCTGCCACGACTGATCGGGTAATTGTTCAAAGGGCGCGTTGATTTGTGCGCCGGTTTCCGGATTGATCGCGCTTGCAGATTTCGGCGGGGCGCCGATTTTTCGCCAGTTCAGGATCAAGCTTTGTCCATCAGGGCTCCGTGCGGTGTTGACCGTGTTTTCATCAAGGGCGGGTTCCTTCATCAGCCAGTGTGACAGACGCCGCAACAGTTCGGCAACCGGCCCGCCGCCATCATGACCGCGTTGCCACAGCCACATCTGATCGGAACTCAACATTGCAACCCGTCCTTCTTCAACGCGTTGTAATGTCAAAATCGGCATATCATCCACCCCGGTCAACAGGGTCATGGCATCCGGATCGGAAACCCTGGTTTCGATTTGACGATACCAGCGCCCCCATTTTGGTGGTGTGCTTGGAGATCCTGCAATGACTGCCGTGACCGGATGTAAACGCCCGGCAGGATTTACCCGCGGCACAAAGGGTTGTTCCACAATACGCCCGGTCGTCTTTGCCGGCATCAGATCATCAAGGGCTGTGCTAGATAGTCCCTCCGGTCCGATATATTCCGGACCGGCGACAACAAGTGCAGCCCCACCCCAGCGGACGTAATCGACAACCTTTTCCAGATAATGCGGCGGCAAGACCCCGCGCATTTGATAGCGATCAAAAATGATCAGGTCGAATTGACGCAGGCGCACTTCAAACAAATCCCGGATCGGAAACGGGATAAGGGCCAATTCATTGATCGGTGTGTCATCGCCTTTTTCCGGTGGTCTTAAAATGGTGAAATGCACCAGGTCAACACCGGGATCGGCGCGCAGCAAATTACGCCATGCCCGTTCACCCGGATGGGGTTCGCCTGATAACAACAATACCCGCAGGCGATCACGTACCCCGGTTGTCTCCAGAATAAGCCGGTTGTTGGTGCGATCAGTTTCTTCCGGGGCATCTTGCATCCGTAATTCTGCCAAAACCGATCCGGCATGTGGAACAGGAATGCTGACCCGTTGTTGTTCGTTCGCGGGGAGGAAGATTTCCTTTTCCGTGCCGTCTTCAAGCAACATCCGCACCGGCACAGGCGTTCCCGGTGCAAGATCCTGATCAACGGCCTCAATCATGAATTCGGCATCCTTGCCGACAATGCCGTAATCGGCACTTTGGCGGACCACAAGGCGACGGTCGCGATCATCTTCCGCCCCGCTGATCAGAACATGCAACGGTGCGCCAAGATCAAGGCGACCGGGAATGTCATGGACTTGCCCGTCCGTGATCATCATTACCCCGCCAAGCCGTTCGCGGGGAATACCGCCCAACAGACGGTCAAGGACAGCAAACATGCGTGTGTCGGATTCACCGGAAACTTCTTCAATCCGCACTTCGATCGATGGATCGTTTGCAAAGCGATCCTTGATCTCTGTAATCGCGGCATCCGTCTGATCCATGCGCCCGGCGATGCGTTGGCTGGCAGATCGATCCACCAGTACCAGAACGATATCGCTAAGCTTTTCGCTTTCGCGGTCGGTGAATTGCGGCGCCAAAAGCGCAAGAAGGACAAGCACCATCACTACCGCGCGCCAGACCGTGCCGCGCAGACGGAAAATGGTAAACAGAACGATCGCCGCCAGGCAGACAAATGCCAACCCTTGCAGAATGGTGATATCCAGAAGGGGCGATATCTGAAGATTTTGCCAGCCCTGATTCATCGACCCAACCTTTCAAGAATGGCGGGAAGGTGAACCTGATCGCCCTTATAACTTCCGGTTAAGGCATACATCACAAGATTGATGCCAAACCGTACAGCCATTTCGCGTTGGCGCGGGGCGATGTCTTCGGCCAGCAGCTCATCCCGTCCTTCGGGAAGTATCCATGCCGATGCCCAGTCATTACCGCCAAACAGGACCGATGCCACACCGTCAAGACGCTGATCGGGGCGGGCATCAAGCCATAAGGGTGCGGAAAACCGTCCATAGGCGTGATCAAGCAAATAGAAGCTGCGAAACAGGATATGGTCGCCCGGCGCACGGTCTAAAAGCGGAACTTCAAGACCGGCAAGCAGGCGGCGCAAACGGGCCGGCTGGACTTCGCGGTCGCGGCTATCGATCAAAATCATGCCGCCATTATTCAAATAGCGATTGAGCCGTTCGCGCGCACGTTCGGAAAACGGCTCCTGCCCATCAACCAGTGGCCAGTAGATCAATGGATAAAAACTAAGCTCGTCCGTTTCGGGATTTATCCCATCAACTGTATTTAAATCCGCAGCACTGCGACGGCGCAGAAATTCGGTCAGGCCGGTCATGCCTGCCTGACTAAGCCGGTCTACTGGCGCAACACCGGTTTTCAAATAGGCCAGACGTGGTGCCAGGGCGGCTTCCTGAATGGATGCGGCATGTGAAACCGTATTGGACCCAAGTAACATCATGCCTGCCAAACCGGTGATACCAAAGGCAATCAGGATGGAGGTAAATGCATTGCTGTGCCGGTTGCGTCGCAGGGTGACGTGATGAATGGCCAAAAGGATCAGCGCATCACATAGCAATAAGGCAAGTGCACCCAGCAGACAGAGTGCCGCCAAATCAATCTGACTTTGATCGGTAATTTTGCGCGTACTGATACCGGATGGCCAAACCATATCGTTGGCAATATTGTCCAGAGACGGTCCAAGATTAAGCGAAACAGCCTGACCGTTTTCACCATATATTCCCGGAGGATGACGGGGATTAGGCGTTGGAAGCGGGGCACGAACCGGAAGGATCAAGGCATCAGGTTGATGGGTTTGACCAAACCCGTCCAAAACCGTTTGGGGCGGCAGGCTTGAGCTCAGTTCCGCATCGTTGCGGTTGCTGGGGCTGGCAAGCGGCAGGATTTTTTGCCACAGCTCGACAAACAGGCCAGACATCGGAAGGTTTGACCAATCGGCCCATGGCGTGACATGGAACAGAACCACCCGCCCGGAATTGCGGGGGGCACTTGTGATCAGGGGGGTGCCATCGGTCAGGCGGGCCCAGGTTTTACTCAGGATATCTGGGTCCGGTTCGGCCAGCAATTGACGAGTTACCGTGATGTCTTGCGGGACTTCGATCCCGTAAAACGGGCTGCTGTCAGGAAAATCAAGCAAGCGTTTAGGTTTTTCCCATGACATCGAGCCACCAAAATCACGGTTCCCCAGCCGCAAGGTCACCGGCAGGAATTCATTGCCAATTTCGGTCGAGCTATCCCCGGCAAAGCGGACCAGCATGCCGCCTTCATTTACCCAACGTTCAAGCGCCTCATACTGGCTGCCAAGGCCGGAAACCGGACCGGCGGCAACCAGAATATCGACTTTCTTCTCCAGAAGCCTGCCCAATGGTTCGTAAGATATTTCGGCATAAGGGGAAAGTGCGCGATCAAGGAAGAAATACTGATCAGACAGAACACCCGGACTATCCCCGGAACTTACAATCACCCCAACGCTGCGCTGTTGCCAACGTGCGCCGGTCTGAAACACGGTGGCGGCATCTTCAATGCCCTCAATTCCGACGGCCTGAATGGCATTGGCGATATCACTGGGCAAAAAGATTGCGACTTCTGTCTGATCGGTATTGGCAGCAAGTTCGCCACTGTGACGCAAAAGAACGCTTCCCCGGTCACCGCGGGCCAAAAGATTGATTTCGCGTGGGGTTTCGCTGCGATTATGCGCGATGGTTGCCACCAGCCCTGTGCGCGAACGCATCAAAGAACGAATGGCAATCCGGTCAGACCGTGTTGGCGAAATGATCGTGATCGGTGCAATGTCCTGAAGGTCTGAGGCAATCGTTGCTTTGCCCGGACTGTCCATATTGTCCGTCAGCCACAAAATACTGCCAATCGTGTTGTTCATTTGCGGGTTTTCGGAAATCAGATCGGACAGGGCGGTATAATCCGAATTCCACGGGCGCGGTTGTAACCGATCAATCAGGCTGTCGGCATCATGGGACGAAATCGGCCCCACGATGTCTGGCAGTTTCCATGTGGATGCACCGGATGCTTCGGGCGCTGTTTGGGCAATATAGACCGTTTGAAGATCGAACCGGGCCTGATTGGCAATCTGTTGCAGGGCGGTTTTGTATTGCGCCCAGTTGGCCGCACTTTGCCAACCATTGTCGGCAATGATCAGAACCGCGCCATTGTTCTGGGCAAAATCATTGCGGTTCATGACCGGCCGGGCGGCGGCGATAATCAACAGGGTCAGGATGATACAGCGCAGTATGGTTTGCCAGATCGGGGCGCGCTGAATATCACGGCGTTGGCTTTTAAGGCCGCGCAAAAGGCGGGCGGCGGGAAAAATGACATTCTTCGGCGAACGTGGCGCAGACCGGATCAATAACCATACCACCGGCAAGATCATCAGACCTGCCAGCATGGCGGGATACAGAAATGTAATGGCTGACAGGCTCATGACATCTCCTGCTGGTTCTGGCTATGCAGGGTCGGGCGTCCGCGCCCGTTTGAACCACTTTGATTCTGGCGTTCGCTGAGATGTTGATAAAGCGCCAACAAGGTCGGGCTGGCACTGTCAGATGTGACATGTCGATCATACAGCCAATCGTTTTGACGCGCGGCATCTCGAACAACGGCACGCCATTTTTGTGCACGTTGCTTGAACCCGTCGGCAATGTCTTCAAACCGTTCACTTTTGAAGACCATTTGATCTTGGGTATCATACAGGTTGACGCGTCCGCGAAATGGCGGGGAAATCTCGGCCGGGTCAAGAATTTGAACCAGTGAACCATCGTTTTGATATTGGCCAAGCTGACGGATGGCATTTGCGGTTTTTTCGCCGTGATCGGCAAATTCAAGAAAATCCCCCAAAATCAAAACCGAATGTTTGCGACCGGGATGAATTCCCATGCCTTGCTGGGCGATGCTTTGTGGACTGGCCAACATCGCATGGGCAAGTTTTTCAAGATGTTCTGCCGATGTAATCCGGGTGCGCTCGCCATCAAACGTGCCGACCGTTTCACCATTACGGATCAAAAGATCGGCAAGGGCGATGGCAATGATCAGGGTCCGTTCGGCCTTTGATGAAATAGTGTCGGCGGATGACCAATACATCGACGGCGATAAAACCGGCCATATCCAGTAATTGTGACTGGCCTGCCATTCGGTCTGACGAATGAAAGTATGGTCCGAACGGCCTGAGCGCCGCCAGTCAATCTGATTGGTGGGATCACCGGGGACATAGGGGCGGAACTGCCAGAAATCGCTGCCCGGGCCAACCTTGCGGTTGCCATGAAGACCGCTCCGCAAACTGATTGCCGTTCTGCGGGATTCGTCGATCAATTGGGGCAGTCGTGCCGCAAGGGCGCGGGCGGCAGCGACATGATCATGAACGGCGGTCACTGCCAACTCCTAGCTCTCCTGAAGGTGGGCAAGCGCATCTGTAATCAGGCCTTTGGCGGTATAACCTTCTGCCCGTGCACCATAAGTCAGGCCAAAGCGGTGACGCAGGACCGGAACAGCCAGTTCTTCGATGTCTTCAATCGACGGAGCAAAGCGACCAAACAACATTGCCCGTGCCCGGCATGCCAATGACAATGCCTGTGCCGCACGTGTGCCGGGGCCCCACGCAACATTTTCGCGGATATCGGTCATGGATGTGCTTTCCGGGCGGCATTCGCGACACAGCGCGATGATGGTATCAAGCACACGATCCGGCATCGGCAGACGGCGCACGAAATCTTGTGCTTCGACCAGATCATCTGCCTGAAGAACCTGACGCGGGCGGTTGGGGTAACGGCCCGTTGTTTCGGTTACGATCCTGCGTTCTTCGTCGGCATTGGGATACCCAAGGCGGACTTCAAGCAAGAAACGATCAAGCTGTGCCTCGGGAAGGGGATAGGTGCCTTCCTGTTCCAACGGGTTTTGGGTGGCAAGCACATGGAACGGTTCAGGAAGCTTGTGGCTGTAACCCGCAACAGATACTTCACGTTCCTGCATGGCCTGCAACAATGCGGACTGTGTACGCGGGCTTGCGCGGTTGATCTCATCGGCCAGAAGCAACTGACAGAATACCGGGCCCTTGATGAACCGGAATGCCCGTTTGCCATCCGCACCGTCTTCGAGAACTTCAGAACCCAGAATATCAGCAGGCATCAGGTCCGGGGTGAACTGTACGCGTTTGTCCAAAAGACCAAGGACTTTGCCCAATGTGTGGGCCAGTAATGATTTACCAAGACCGGGTGCACCGACCATCAAGACATGACCGCCGGATAAAATTCCGATAAGTGTTTGCTCTACGGCATCATTCTGCCCAAATATAATGGATGAAACCATTTTGCGGGCTTCGGCCAGCCGGTTGACGCATTCGTCTAAACGAGCTGCGTCGCGTTCCAGACTGCTGTCTTGGGAAAAACCCATTTCTTCGGGGAAACGTGGCGCGTTTGTCATGATGCTAGACTTTGCTTCCTTTGTTGGGGCGCGGATGCTGGTCGATTGTAGAACGCAGATGGTCTCAGATAAAGCAATACGAGAAAACGTCTGGTTCGGGATCAACTGTACAGCATGACTGATAACCAAAAAACCATCGATCTTGCCGAAAATTTATGGACCCGCCTACGGGGTAAAATGCCCGGGAATGGGCGGCATCCGCAAATCTGCGGCGACATTCCTATGTCTATAGGTCGGGATGGAACATGGTTCTATCAAGGTGGTCCGATCGGCCGAATTGAGTTGGTGAAACTTTTTTCTTCCGTACTGCAGCGTGACGAAGAAGGAGGCCACTGGCTTGTCACCCCCGCCGAGATGGCCAGAATTGAAGTCGAAGACGTCGCTTTCATTGCGGTCGAGTTGATAAATGAAGGGCATGGCAAGGACCAGATCATCCGGTTTCGAACCAATATCGACCAATGGGTTGACCTGGACAAAGACCATTCGCTGCGTGTCGAACAGGATCCTGAAACAGATGAGCCGTCCCCTTATGTCGGGCTTGAACGCGGGCTCGAAGCGCGATTGAACAGGGCGGTTTTTTACCAGCTTGTTGAATTGGCGGATGAAATAAGTGACCCTGAAAGCAGTATGTTACGTATCGGTGTGTATAGTCATGGACAATTCTTTGAGATTGGCCGGATGGAGAACCCTGAATGAAGCCCGATGACATCATTGCGGCGTTAAAAGCACCACAGGGTGGTATCTTGCAGCGCCGGGGCGACCATGCAGTGGATTATCCCGGTTCGAAATCGCGTGCACGGGCCTTTGCCGAAGGTGAACTTGTCTCGCGCCCTGCTGCGGTTTTGGTGCCGCTGGTCAAGCGCGACGATGGGCTGCATGTGATTCTAACGCGCAGAACCGACCATCTGAGTGATCATGCCGGGCAGATCAGTTTTCCCGGTGGCCGTCAGGAAGAAGAAGACGCAACGCTTGAAGAAACCGCACTGCGTGAAACCGAAGAAGAAATCGGGCTGTCGCGCCGTCATATCAATCTGATCGGTCGAATTGACGATTACTACACCGTAACCGGCTATCAAGTGACGCCGATCATTGGATTGATCACACCGCCCTTTGATCTGGTACCAGATGATCATGAAGTGGCCGAGGTGTTTGAGGTGCCTTTGACCTTCATCCTTGATCCGAATAATCAAAAACTGCAATCGGTGACATTTGAAGGCACACGCAGACGTTATTTCGCAATTCCCTATCGGGAATATTACATCTGGGGTGCGACCGCCGGGATGCTTGTGAATTTCAGCGAAGTCATTCGTGTCAACGCACCAACCCTTCAACCTTAAACCAAGTGTTTGGGATATTGCCTTATGTTGCGACAAATTATCCAGATCGGCCTTCCTTTGATACTGCCCTTTGTGCTTTACGGGTTGTGGCTGAAATGGGCACGGGTCAAGGCCATCCGCGAAGGTCATGACGTCATCCCGCCCTGGAACAAGGGGCCGTGGTTATTGCTGTTTGGCGCCGGTGTTGCTTTAACCGCTGCGATCCTGATTTTTACCGCATTGGGGACTGGTGCGCCGCCTGATTCCATTTATCATGCGCCTGTATTGCGCGATGGCGTGGTTGAACCGGGCTATTTCGAACCGAAAAAGTAACAAAGCCCGCAAGCGTGATTACGAAACATCATTGAGCGGGTGCCAAGGCCTCAGATGACAGCACTGGAAGTAACCGGAAGATTGCGGCCATACGGGATTATGGTTGCCGATGATACGGCCCGCGTGTTTGACGCTATTGCGCAACATGGCGGGCAGGCACGTTTTGTCGGTGGGATGGTGCGCGATGCATTGCTTAAACGCGACTTGTTTGATGTCGATATCGCTTGTGATCTTGCCCCTGAGGAAACGGCGAAAGCTCTTGAAAAGGTCGGTATTCGCGTTATTCCGACCGGGATTAAGCACGGAACAATCACTGCCGTCACGGATGCCGGTGCATATGAAATCACCACCCTTCGGGTTGATGTCCTAAGCGATGGCCGCCATGCCGAAGTCGCCTTTACCGACAGTTGGCTTGAAGATGCCAAACGGCGCGATTTCACCTTTAACGCCATTTACTGTGATCTGGATGGGGCGGTCTATGACCCGTTCGATGGGGAGACCGACCTTCGCGAAGGCCGGGTGCGCTTCATCGGGGTGGCGGAAAACCGGATTGCCGAAGATTACCTGCGGATTTTACGGTTTTTCCGCTTTCAGGCATGGTTCGGGCGCCCGCCAATCGACCCGATCGGGGCAGAGGCCTGCCGCAAGGCGGCAAAAAGCCTTGTGGATATTTCGGCTGAACGCATCCGCGATGAAATGTTCAAATTACTCAGATCCCAAAGCCCCGCCAGTACGATTGGCAACATGATCGGGTTTGGCGTTTTGCCTGCAATCCTGCCGCAGCTTGTCCAGACCGATTGTCTGCGCATCATGCAATGGCTTGATAGCACGGCCTTGGCTGATCCCGCCATCCGACCGGATCCTTTGCGCCGTCTTGCGGCTTTGTTTGCGGTTGGCGAGTTGAACGATGATGCTGAAAATCAGGATGGAAAGCCTGCCTCGGCGGAACAACTTGCCCGTGGACTGCGTCTTTCGAACGACGAAACAGATCGCTTTGTCGCGATGATTTCCAATGCGCCGCTGATTGATCCCGAATTACCGATTGAGACGATCCATCGTGATTTGTACCGCATAGGGGCGGATGCATTTCGTGACGCCGTTTTGTTGGCATGGAGTATACGGGCGTCTGTGCCACCACGCTGTTCGCGTACCGAAAATGAACAATGGAAAAGCCTGTTGGCGATTGCGGCAGATTGGCAGCCCGTCACATTGCCAATACAGGGGCGCGATATTCTGAGTGCTGGTTTAGCACCGGCTGGACCGAAAATCGGTGTGATGTTAAAGCAGGCCGAAGAATACTGGCTTGATCACGGGTTCGCGCCAGACAAAAAAGATTTGATTGCATATCTTGCCAGCCAATCCTTGGCAGGCGAACAGGAGACGGAATGAGCGAAGGCAAAATCGGACATCGCATTTGCTGTTTTGGGGATAGCTTGGTCAACGGTGTTCGCGATGCGGATAAAGGCGGCTGGCCAATGCGGTTGGGGCGCAGGCTTCTTGACGATGCCAAACGCGAAACAACGATCTATAACCTTGGCATTCGCGCAGAAACCACCGAAGGACTTAAAGCCCGGTGGAAATTTGAGGCCGAGTTGCGCATGGTGCCTGATTTTCCGACTGTCCTGATGTTCAGTTTTGGCGTCAATGATGCCAACCATGCCGAAGACCGCGGTGAAGAAACCACCATGCGGGTATCCCCGGCGACATCGGCAGGAAATGCAGCAGAGATTATTGGCGAGGCCGCCAAGCTCGCACCGACCCTATGGATTGGTCCGCAGGCCGTAATTAATGGCAGCAAATCCAGTCAGGAAATCAACGAACGTCTTGAAGGGTTAAACCAGATTTATCTTGAGACGGCCCGTGGATTTGATGTGCCTTATCTCGATGTGCTGAACACGACCCTTCATGATGAAGCATGGCAACGGGCATTGCGCCGTGGGGATGGATATCACCCGGACAAAGTTGGTTATGACCGTATGGCAGAGCTGATTTGGCAATGGGATGGCTGGCAGAATGCACTCGGGCTTTAACAAAGCGTAGGGTTCAAGCTGAACTGGTATTCTGATCAGGCGTAGAAGTCGATATAGGTGCCGCGTTCTGCGTATGAACTTGCGCTGGCACCGCTGGCATAGCCCGAAGGATCATAGCCAGTCGCCGCATCATATTCGGCATTATTTTCAAGCGCGTCGCGCTCAAGAGTGGAACTGTCCGATTTTTGCTGCTGGTTTCGTTGTTCATAGGCAAGAAGAGCACGATTGATATCTTCGTCTTGAATGACATTTTGCTGACGGGTCGCCTGTTCGACAATCTGGTTTTGTTGATCTTCTTGCTGTGCATTGCGCGATGCCACCGGACGCGCAGGGCGCACCGGGATCGTTTGCAGCAGCTCGTTTGAAGAATTAACGCTAACCATCTTGTGTCAGTAACTCAATCTGATAAAGCAAGGCGCGACTCACCTAGCATTTTTCGGATTTTAATCAAGCTGACGCGAAATTGAAGCACTAATTTCAACCCGTTGCAGTTCACCTGATCTTTTTGTTCAGGCCTTGGGTCAGACCCTATTTCCCGGTCATTGGGGCGGGTGCGCATGGTGCATCATAAAGCCCGCTTGCGAACCTGTTTGCGCTATTCTTGGCGATGGCCTTAAGCTTGGCAGCTTCGACCGACACATGATCAAGTGTGATGTCTGTGCGTTCGGACGGGATGCGGATCAGGGCAGCACTAACACTCATAAGATCAAATCGCGCCATGTTGTTATCGCGCCCTTTGCCGATCAGATATCCGCGATCACGGGTTTCCGGGTCATAGAAACTTTTGATTTGCTCGTCGAACATGGCCTGTGCGCGTTGGACGGCTTCGACCGCATCTTCAAAATCAATAGACTGGACATAGGCAAAGAAGTCATCGCCGCCAATATGACCGACAAACCAGTCATTCTGGCTGAGCACTTTGCCAAGGATGTCTTTGAATAAAAGGATCGCGCGATCCCCTTGGCGGAAACCGTATCGGTCATTGAACGGTTTGAAATTATCAAAGTCAAAATAGACGGCAAAGCGACGTCGGCGCGGATCGGCAAGCGCACGTGCGGCATATCGGTAAATCGCACTATTGCCCGGAAGCCGGGTTAACGGGTTTTCATCCCGGGCATTAAGCGTGTTGCGTTCGTTTACGGCACGCAGCAATGCACTTTGATCAAGTACGCCAAGATAGTGACCATTTTCCGTCAGGATCACGCCATCAAGTGCATCGGTCGCAACAAAGGTTTCAAGCAGTTCGGAAAGGCTGGTGCGGATATCTGCCACCGGGCACCGGCGCAAAAACCGTTTGATATTGGCGCGGTTGGCCGGGTTTTGCAGCAATTCACGGCCAAACGGGGTATAGATAAAGGCCTTGAATTCGGCATCCCTGACCACCCCCATCGGTTCCCCATGTTGATTGACAACCGGGACCAGTGAGATATCGGGGTTCTGCTGAAAATAGGTCAGGATATCCACCGGGTTGATGTCACTCGGGATGGCCGGGGTGTCTAGAAGATAAGACCGCACAACGTCGTCATCACGATCTGTTTGTCGGCGGGTGTCTGCGGCAATATCGGCGGCAACCGGGACAATGTCGGTGCGTTCAGGAAGATCAACCGAAGGGCGGGCAATGAAGAAACCCTGTACCAAGTCGCAGCCCAAACGCCGACAGCATAAAAATTCTTCACGGGTTTCGACACCTTCGGCGACGACCTGTGCCGCGATCATATGGGCAAAGGCGGTGATTTGGGTGACGAACAATTCTTTGCGCCGGTCGCGGTCAATGCCATCAATAAAGAACCGGTCAATCTTGATGATGTCGGGTTCACATTCATAAAGCGCACGCAGTTGGGCAAAGCCACTGCCGTAATCGTCAATGGCGATCTTGAAGCCCTGACTGCGATATCGCACCAGAATGTCTTTAAGATAACCGGCATTGCTGATGTCGTGGCGTTCGGAAATCTCAAGGAAGATGGTGTCGCGTTCCAAACCTGCTTCGGCCAATAAGGCCGCTGTTTGGCCGGGTTGGTAATCCTCGGTCTTCACAACGCGATTGTCGAAATTGTAAAACAGTTTTAAGCGGTTGGCAGCGGGCATCCGGGCGAATTTTTCAATCGCCTTGGCGCGCAGCATCATATCGACGCTATGCAGGTTGCCGGTATCCCAAGCGGTATCAAACAATGATTGAATGGATGGAAAGCCCGCAGCATCCGAGCAGCGCAACAAGGCTTCGTAGCCAAAAACATGGCCTGTATGCGGGCTTACAATCGGTTGAAAGGCAAAATCGACCTTTTCGACGACCTGTTGCCAATTGCGCAACATGACTGGTTTGGTCATTGGCCGGTCGGACATCAATTCATCGTCTGCACCAAACGCCAATGCAGTTCCCCGATCTTCAAAAATGGTCTGAGTTCCCGGAATAAGGATTTAAGGACTGTTCCGGTATTTCTGGTATCGCAGAATTGACAACAACTTGATGACAGTAAAGTTACGAATAAGTGACATCCGCAGAAAACGTCCGTTTTTGTGTCAGAATACTGTCTTGTTCCTATACAAAGGGGTTAGATGAATTTCACAAATCGATACCCGTTTCTACTTCGCACCGAGATGTGCAAGCGGGTGATGTTCCTGTACCAGTCCACGTAGCCGTGACTCGAGAACATGGGTGTAAATCTGTGTCGTGGAAATATCGGCATGGCCCAGCATCTTTTGCAAACTGCGCAAATCCGCACCATTGGCCAACAGGTGGCTGGCAAAGGAATGGCGCAACACGTGCGGCGATACTTTTGACGGTGGAACCCCGGCATCTATTGCCAGATCCTTGATCATTTTCAAAAACATCTGCCGGGTCAAATGGCCGGTTTTACCGCGTGACGGGAATAAGTATGAGGATTGACCGGCCCGATCAGCATGCCCGTTTGATTTGTCTGATGATATGAATGCATCGCGGACATCAAGATAATCCCGAAGCGCATCCCGTGCCGGATCAGACAAGGGTACAAGTCGTTCTTTGTTGCCTTTGCCGCGCACGATCAGCATCTGTGGATCGCGCGCAGCCGCAGCATAGGGCAATTCAACCAGTTCGGAAACGCGCATGCCGGTGGCATACATCAATTCGACCATCGCAACGAGGCGCTTGCCCTTGATCCCCGGATGATCGATAGCGGCCGTAATCAGACGATCAATCTCATCAATCGACAAGAATTTCGGTAAGGTCTGGCCTTGTTGCGGACTGTCGATGTTCGAAGACGGATCATCATTGCGATACCCATCAGCATAGAGAAACTTGTGAAACTGGCGCAAAGCCGACAGACGCCTTGCCTGTGTGCGCGGTGCCAACCCAGCAGCCCCCAATTCCGCCATATAACGCCGCAAGTCGGTATCGACCGCTGTAACCGGATCAGACTTACCGGCAGTTAGCGACGATGCATAATCTTCAAGATCGCGGCGATAGGCATCAAGCGTATGCGGACTTGTCCCACGTTCAGCCGCCATCATTTCAAGAAAGGCGGCAATAAGGGAACTGGTCAGTGCCTTGGCCATTGCCTGATTCCATCACTGGTCAAAGGACAAAAGCAATTCTGTCGCAAGGTGGCGCGCATCGCTTGGCAGCCCAACCAGTTCAAGGGCGGCGACTGTGTCAGCCAGTGCTTTCGGGTCGGCATTTTCCTCGGCCGAGATTTGCTGTGCCTGAATGGCCATGGCAACTGTTTTTGCCTTTTGGCGTGCCGCAGCGGAAGCATTCAGGTGATGGGATACTGCACTGCTGATTGTCAGGCGGTCTTCTGCATAGGGTGCGGTTAAAAGCCCATCCCAAAGTCCTGCGGGGACTTCGATGCCGAACCCTTCATACAGATTGAAAATCAGTTCACCATAGCGTTTTGCAGCGGCCTGATCGCCACGGGCTGCCTGCATTTCCTGCCATTCGGCCATGCGGGCACGGTGGCGGGCAAGCGCCTGTGGATCTTGGGTTTCGACTTGTTGTGGTTCTGGCGCGTTTACGGTAACCGCACCGCCCAGACCAAAGCTTGGCTGTGGCGTGCTCTGAACATCCATCTGTGCCATCGTATTTTCCACAGGTTTGACAGCACCGGTTTCCTCAAGCCCGGAAATGGCGAGGACCGGATACAGCAGGCTGATCCGCCATGCGATATCATTGCTTGGATTTGCCGCATTCTTGGCGACCTGAAGCCAGTTTTCAGCACGTTCAAGCGCGTTGGATGCGATGGATGCCTTAAGTGCGACAACCGCAAACCATGAAAAATCACCATTTATCGGGATTTCAGTCAGAACCGGGGCGGTAAGGCGTGCGGCCTGAAGGAAGTCACCTTCGATTTCGGCATTCTCAAACAGTGCGGCCAGAATTTCTGCGCGGGCGGCGGGCACATCGCTTTGGATGGCTGCTTGGTAAAGTTTGGCATATTGGCGGGCCTGAATGCCTTCGGGGGCATCATCAAGCGCACTATCCAAAGCACTTGCATCGAAATTCACTGCACCATAAATCCCGGCCAACTGATCGGCACTGATCAGGCCAAGTTTTTCGGCTTTGCGGGCAGCTTCAAGACGAATGTCGGTTGCGGTGGCATCGGCATTGATCATGCCAATGATTGCTGCGGCATTGCCAGAATCAAGCTGGCTGTTGGGGATGGATTGCTTGGCGATGGCCAAAAGCGCGATATCAATCGGGCGGAGTTCTTGTAACAAGTCTGGTGAAACGGCACTGCCGCTGCGAATGGCGCCCACCAGCCCAAAGAAGGTGGCATCACTTTCGCCGTCCATTTCACGGACAAGATCAACCGAAAAGGCCGCTGATGCAGGGTCATTGACATAAAACGCGCACATGACGGCAGCTTTTAGCCAGAACATCTCGTCGTAGCTTGCCCCGTAACTTTCAATCGCACTGCAGGCCTCGTCGATCTTGGCGCCGATCAAAAGTGCATTGACCTCGGCCTGGGCCAGCATCGAGCCGCGTGATCCTTGTGGGGCTGCACGGACCAGCTCAATGGCCTCATCCAGTGCACCCATATTGATCAGTTTGGCAACACGGGCTTCAAGCAGGCTGATTTCTTTTGAGTCCTGCGGCAAGGCTGCGGCAGACAGCAAAAGACGAATTTGCAGATCGCGTGCCGTATGGGTGGCCGGTGTTGCGGGAAGATCGGAAATCAGCTGTGCCGCAGATTTCCGTGTCGTTCCATTCCACATATCGATACCCAGCCCGCCACGGGACCGGTCAATCGTGCCAACGGCTTCGACGTCAACGGCACCAAGGGTCAGAGATTGAACCGCGTTTGGATCGGACGGAAAACTGTTGGTTTCGGGGGTCGATGTTGTGCCGGCACCAAAGCTACCAGAAGAAACCGCATTGGATGGGCTGTTTTGGCTGGACGGTGTTTCATCAGATCGAAGTTCTGCGTCCCGTTCTGCTTCCTGTTTTAAAAACAGTGGTACAGGTGCCGAGGTCTGCGCATATGCAGGCGCGGATACAATTCCCGTTCCCGTCATCATTGCCAGTAAACAGGTCTGTATCAGCAGGCGGGAACGCAAATTCATCTTAATTGAACCTCGAATTCGGAATGGTTTCTTCGATTTGAGTGGTCGGTGCCGGGATATCCCACGTGACAAGGAACGTAGCACCACCGGCAATCACGGCGATGACCAGCAACAAGATGAGGCGCGATAAGATCTTCATTTTAATCCAGACTTCGAAGCGTTTAAGCGAATGGCACAGCGACCAGTATGCTGACGATAATCAAAGATGCAAGAAACGGAAACATCGCGTTGATTATTCAATCAAATGATCAACGACATTTCCGGCATGTTTGTATGTTCCGTCCTACAATACCACGCCAAAGGATGATCAAGCAGGCTGGGTGACATTTCATTTCGGCAACTTCAAGGCAGTATAGGCTGCTTGATCCTGACAGAGGGTTAATAAGCATCAACGCAACAAGGTTCGCCAAATGCGCCTTTGGGCACGTGCCTTGTGACCTGCATCGGCAAATTTGCGCAGGTTTTTTGTTGCAAATTATACGTGGTTTGCTTGCGTTCGACGCCGAGCTGGCCTAAAGAATTGGGTAATTTGTATATCAACCGGATGAACTACAGGACTGCAAACCGAACATGGACAGCAACATTGCCGAGTCGGGTTTGCACGAAGACGTAATCGCCAAAATTCGGGAAGGCCTTAAAGGCCGGACTTTGGTTTTTATTGGACTGATGGGTGCAGGAAAAAGCTGCATCGGCCGAATGGTCGCCAAGGAACTGAACCTGGAATTTGTCGATGCCGACCGCGAAATCGAAGAAGCCGCTGGCTGCTCGGTTGCCGATATCTTCAAGCTGTATGGCGAAGAGGCATTTCGTGATGGCGAGGAACGTGTAATTGCCCGTTTACTGGATGGCGAACAGATCGTGTTGGCCACAGGCGGAGGTGCGTTTATTCGCGAACGCACCCGCCAATTGATTCTCGATAAATCCATATCTGTTTGGCTGCGTGCGGATATTGATCTGCTGTTGCACCGTACGAGTGGCCGAACCCATCGTCCGTTGCTTAATAGCGGCGATCCGCGCCAAATTCTGGCAGGGCTTATCGAAACGCGTCACCCGATCTATGCCGGGGCGGACATTATTTTCGACTGTGATGAATCGTCAAAAGAAGAAACCCGCGATGCAGTTTTAGAACTGATGGCGAATTCTTTTGATGATGACGGTCAATTGATCAAGATAGGAACCTGACGAAGTGAGCAATCACGATACCCTTCGCGTCGAACTTGGCGCACGCAGCTATGACATCCTTGTTGGCAGCAATCTTTTGGCCGATACCGCCAAATATATTGCACCCTTTGTCAGGAAGGCCGGGGTTATCGTGATCAGTGATGCGGTCGTGGCCAAGCATCATCTTCCAACGGTTCTGGAATCCCTTGATGGTGCAGATATCGCGCATCGGGAAGTTGTCGTACCTTCGGGCGAGAAATCCAAATGCTTTGCCGTCTTCGAAGATGTCGTCGAACAGATTTTGGCAATGGGCATTGAACGTTCCACGTTGATCATTGCATTGGGCGGCGGGGTTGTTGGTGATCTGGCGGGCTATGTCGCGGCATCTCTTTTGCGCGGTCTTGATTTCGTGCAAATCCCGACCACACTTCTTTCGCAGGTCGATAGTTCTGTCGGTGGGAAAACCGGTATCAATTCCAAATCGGGCAAGAACCTTGTCGGGGCGTTTCATCAGCCGCGTCTGGTTCTGGCCGATACGGCTGTTCTTGATACGCTTCCGGCCCGTGAATTGCGTTCGGGCTATGCCGAAGTTGTTAAATACGGCCTGATTGATGATCTGGAATTCTTTGCCTGGCTGGAAGAAAACGGTCAGGCGGTTCTTGATACAGATGGCGCGGAACGCCGTCAGGCCGTGATCAAAAGCTGTGCGGCAAAGGCCCGCATCGTATCCGAAGATGAACGCGAAGGCGGCAAGCGTGCCTTGCTTAACCTTGGTCACACCTTCGGTCATGCGTTTGAAGCAGAAACCGGTTACGGCGAAAAGCTTTTGCATGGTGAAGCTGTGGCGATGGGCATGGTAATCGCCCATGACGTTTGTGGCGCGATGGGCATGGCGCCTGCCGGGGAGAAAGATCGCATTACGGATCATTTGAAATCGGTTGGTCTTCCGGTCAGCGCATCGGAAGTTGCCGGGATGCATTGGGATATCGACAAAGTGATTGGTCATATGTCACGCGATAAAAAGGTCCGCGACGGTGAAATCACCTTTGTCATGACACGCGGTATTGGCAAGGCATTCACATCCAAGGCCATGGATGTTGAAAAGATGCGGGCGGCAATTACCCGGTCGTGCCGTGGCTGATTGATCGTCTTTGTGTCGAGACCAGATATGGCTTGTCTGATCGGCTAATCTGTTTAGTGATGTTGTTAACTTGTTTAACGGCAATTGACCTTATAGGTGAAGACAGGACAAAGTAGTTTTGTTGCGATCACCCTTTGGAGACTTCCCTGAATGACAATCACGATCATCGTGATTTTTTTCCTGCTGATGTTGTCGGCATTCTTTTCTGGCTCGGAAACTGCGCTGACAGCAGCGTCGCGTCCGGTCATGCATCACAAAGAGCAGGATGGGGATCTGCGCGCCGGGATCGTTAACAGGCTGCGCCAGTATCAGGAACGCCTGCTGGGCGCGATCTTGCTGGGCAATAACATGGTCAATATTCTGGCCTCAGCCCTTGCGACATCGGTAATGATCGAGCTGTTTGGCGAGAACGGTGTTGTCTATGCAACCATTGCCATGACAGCACTTGTTCTGGTGTTCTCCGAAATTCTGCCAAAAACCTATGCCCTGCAGCATGCCGATACCATGGCACTGCGGGTCGCCCGACCAATGAGCATTCTTGTGGTGCTTTTTGCCCCGGTGACGCAAACCATTCAGGTTGTCGTGCAGGCAACTTTGCGGCTGTTTGGCAGCGGCGAAGGCCCCGGTCTGGACAGCGAACGCGAATTGCGTGGTGCAATTGAATTGCACGCCGATGATGTTGTTGTCGGCAATCATCACGCCGAACGCACCATGTTGCATGGGGTGCTTGATCTTGAGGATGTCGGGGTATGGGAAATCATGGTGCACCGTCGCAAGGTGCAGATGATTGATATCACCCGTTCGATGGAAGAGATTATTGATACGGTGCTGGCCAGTCCGCACACCCGTATTCCGGTCTATGAAAAAGACCCCGATAACATCGTTGGCGTTTTGCATGCGCGTGAAGTGCTCAAGGCGATTGTGCGCGGGGCAAAACCGACATCGGCAGCCGATGTGCGTGAATTATGCGCAGAAGCATGGTTTATCCCGGATTCCACGACCCTTGCCGATCAGTTAAAGGCATTCAAGGAACGGCACGAACATTTCGCCATCGTGGTTGACGAATATGGTGCGTTCGAAGGCGTGGTATCGCTTGAAGACATTCTTGAAGAAATCGTTGGCGACATTGCCGATGAAACCGACGTCGAAGTTGTCGGTGTTCAACCGCAAACCGACGGATCGGTGATCGTGCGCGGTGACGTCACCATTCGTGATTTGAATCGTCGATTTGGCTGGCGTCTGCCCGATGAAGAGGCCGCAACGGTTGCCGGCCTTTTGCTGTATGAAACCCGACGTATTCCCGATGTCGGGCAACATTTCCGCTTCCACGGGTTTGAATTCGAAGTCCTTCGCCGTATTCGTAATCAGGTAACGCGTGTGCGGATGCGTGAAGTTTCCGATATTATCGCGGCAGATCAGGAATAAGCCAGACGCGACGAATGGTTGATTGCGTTTTCCTGATATGAACCGGTTCGGCGTAAACCGTTTTAAGTTTCTCCACTTATGGGTTAAAATCTTGTCAGAAGGTCTTGACCCAAAGGATTGCAGGGCCACTTGCAAATAAGGGCCCCTGTGTTTCGCAAGTGTTTTGCAGCGCAGCACCAAATGATCTGATCGGGTTTGGGCGTGTGGCAACAGCAATCTGCAGAGAGAGAAAAATGGATACGAAAATCGTACCAGGTGTGGTTAAGGAGCAATCCATAGCGACACTTAATCCCGCCGATTCCGTAATGGATGCCGTTAACCTGATGTCCGAACGCAAAATCGGTGCCGTGATCATTGTTGATGATAATGCAAAGCTTGCAGGTATTTTTACCGAACGTGATCTTGTGAACCGTGTTGTGGCAAAGGGACTTGATGCTGCGACTGTGCCATTGTCACAGGTTATGACCAGCGATCCCGATACACTTGGTCCCAATGATACAGCAATGAGTGCGCTTAATTTGATGAGTGCCCGGCGCTACCGCCACTTACCTGTTGTCGACGGGGATAAAGTGATTGGCATGGTGTCGATCCGTGACCTGTTCAACGCGGTCAAGGCGCAACTTGAAGAAGATGTTCGCGAACGTGAAAAATTCATCTTCGGATCGGATTACGGCGTCGCCTAGCGGGAATTTTCCGGCGCAAGGATGGCTGTAATCCAGCTTTTGCCTTCAATCCAAGTTCGTTTTCCCGGCCTGTTTGGGCGCGGGGGGATAGGTGTGGGCATTCTTTGAAAAATGCTTTGTTGCGTGACAACGTGCAAGTGAATATCTTTACGTTTACGTAAAGGAGAGAATTCCCGATGCCATTGTCCAGCCCCGCCGCGCGTGAACATATTCATACCCGCACCGTGACCTGTCAGGGGTTTCGCCGTCAGGACGGGTTGTGGGATGTCGAAGGCCACATCACCGATATCAAGACATACGGATTTGCCAATCATGACCGCGGGGAAATCCCGCCAGGTGAACCTGTCCATGAAATGTGGATACGGGTCACCATCGGTGATGATCTTGTCATACAGGCGGTCGAGGCGGTCACGGACTATGCGCCCTTCACCGGATGTGAGGCGATTGCGCCCGATTATGAAAAACTGGTGGGGTTAAAGCTTGGCCCGGGCCTGCGCAAACAAATCCGCGATCGGGTCGGCGGTATTCATGGATGCACGCATCTGAATGAGTTGATGGGGCCGGTTGCAACCACGGCTTTTCAGACGGTATTTCCGATCCTTGCCCGTGAATCGCTTGAAGGGCAACAAGAAGGGCATCCTTCAGATGACAAAACGCCAAAACGGCGCATGCCATTGATCAATACCTGTCATGGTTGGCGCAGTGACGGGCCTGCGGTCCGGCGCGTTGCCCCAGATTTCTATACAGGTGAGAAATAGGTTCTTGGAGATTATCTGATCAAAGGGCAGACCGATAAGTTTACCTTGCAAGTGGCGTTTAAAGGCCCAATATCAAAATCTATCCGTCGCGTGTATTTGTCAGGCTGGACATGACCTTATTACGCCGTGTTGGAAGAACCAAAAAGAATAAGAAGGGTCGAAATGTTCTGGCGCGGAACATCTCAATGTTCGCGCTGGCTATTGGTTTGTCTGGTGTTTTGCTAGGTGGCGCGGCTTCACCCGTACGCGCAGATGAAACATTCCCTTTGCTGACGGAGCAAGGGCAGGCGCCGGTTGATAATCAGGACAGTTTCTTGATCCTGCAAACCAATCTGCATCCGCCTTATCAAGAATTGCAAAATGGAACGCTGGGTGGGTATTCCATCGCGGTTCTGAATTGTGCATTTGAACGTATCGGGGTTGGGTACGGTTTGGCCGTGGCACCGCGTCAACGGAACCGTGAAATGGTTCAAAGCGGACGTTCGGACGGGTTCTTTTTAGCACGCATCAGCGAGTTCATGGATGAATATGCGGTGGCGTCAAAGCCACTGGCCCTGGAAAAATGGGTATGGGTTTCACCCTCTACGCTAACCAGCAGTACACAAGCCAAACAGGCACCAAAACCCAATGAATATTCGACAATTGGTGCGATACTTGGATCGAACGAAGCAGAATGGTTAGCCGAACAGGGCTACGGCGATGTTGTGCGTGTTCCATCCATCGCCTCCTTGGTGGGGCAGGTCGCAATGGGGCGTGTCGATTTTGCATTGGTCGACAAGCACAGTTTTGAGATTGCCCGCAATGAGCTGGATCTTGGCGCGGAGAAGTTTCGCGTTCAGTTTGAACGTTATGCGCCGTTGGTGGTGTATTTCTCCAAACGTTACGTGGCACAGTTCCCCAACCTGCTCAGCGATTTGAACGGTGTGCTGGAATTTTGTGAAACCAAGCCGATGCATCTGGAACCATGGGAACGTGACGCGATTGAACGGGTCCAGTTGCCGATGGTGCGCCAGCTTGCCAAGTCTGCGGATCTGATCGGGAATGTAAGGGCTGTTCTTGGCGATGGCCGGTTATCGGCGGACCATAAACAACTTATCGATGAAGAATGGATAGCGATGGGACGTTTGGGGCAGGCAAGTGCCCGGGCGCGTGAAGTGCTTGATAACGTTCTGTCGGAATATCTGCGTGGGTTCCAGGCTTCTAGTGCGGGACAGGTGGCAGAAGCCTTTGTGTTTGATATTTATGGGCAAACCGTTGGTATGAGCCGCCTGACATCGGATTTCGACCAATCTGATGAACCGCAATATCAGATGGCCGAATATATTAATCGCGATCATGCCTTGATCGCCGACATCCGGTTTGATGCATCTACCCGTTCTTTCCTGTCACAAATCACCGTCCCGATCATCGATCCGGAGAACGGACGAATCCTTGCGGCCTTGACGGTTGGGCTGGATGTGTCGGCAGCATTACGCCCGGAAAGTTAAGCAATATTTGTCGATTAATTGCCGCCTGGATCCGTGATCTTGATCGCGATGTTGCTATACCAGTCGGCGGCTTCCTGCATTTCCGTGACACTCAGGTCTTCGGCAATTGGCGTCATGATGTCATGAGGTCGTTTGCCGTTGGCAAATGCCTTAAGCTGCGTCTCGATATAGATATTGGTCTCTCCGGCCAAGTTCGGGGCATCGTCCAGTTCAGAAATCCCGTTCACACCATGACACCCGACGCAAAGTTCCGGTGCGTCATCTTCGGTTTTCCCCATGGGAAGTGTTGCCGTCACGTCGAAATGGTTGAACCAATGGGCGACATTGTTGATTTGATCTTCTGACAGGCCGCGTGCCACAACAGTCATCATTTCATGTTCGCGGTCGCCGGTTTTGAACGCCTGTAATTGGGTAATCAGATAATCAACAGGTTCACCGCCAATATGCGGTGCAATGGGAATGCGAGCCTTGCCATCAAGTCCATGACAGGTGCGGCACATGCCAGCCACTTTACGCCCGTCTTTTAACGTCGTGGCGTCATTTGTTGGTGTCGGGGCAGTTGTGTCCTGGGCGAAAAGAGCCCCGGCGGGCAAAAGCCCGCCGAGGAGTGCGATCAGCAAAATACGCATCAATTACCCTCATACCAAATGCGATACAAAGCACCGGCAAGATCATCGGACACAATGATCGAACCATCGCGTAATTGGGCAACATCAACCGGACGACCAAGATATTCGTCGTTTTCGTCAATCCAGCCTTCTGCAAATGGTTCGATGCTGGCATTCCCTTCGGCATCGATGAAGGTCACCATCACGCGCGCACCAACCGGTGTCGTGCGGTTCCATGACCCATGCTGCGCCGAGAAGATTGCATTCTTGTATTTGGCCGGGAACATCTTGCCGGTATAGAAGCTCATGCCAAGGTCAGCGGCATGGGCAACTGTTTCAACGGCGGGCATGACAACATCATATGGGACTTCCTGCCCGGCATATTCGTTGGTGCGAACGTCACCGCCGCCATACCACGGATGGCCGAAATGTTGTCCGGCGGCGGTCTGGTGGTTGATTTCACCCGGCGGGATGTCATCGCCCATGCCATCCACCTGATTGTCCGTCCACCACAGTTCGCCGGTTTCCGGATGGAAGTCATGACCGACGGAATTACGCACCCCATAGGTATAAACTTCGCGCTCGGAACCATCGGTCTTGATGCGGATAATCCCGCCAATCCCGAATTCGCGGTACAGGTCAAGCTTGTCTTCCGGGGCAACGTTAAACGGCTGCCCAAGCGAGATGTAAAGCTTCCCATCAGGGCCGACTTTACAAACGCGTGCGGTGTGGTTGTAGCTTTCTTCGGATGGCGGGACCAGTTCGCCCTGCTTGACAACGTTAAATGCCGCAACATCCGGGCTTTCATAGAAAAACTCGGCGGCCGGGAAGGTCAGGACGCGGTTTTGTTCGGCGATATACAGCATCCCGTCCGGCGAGAAGCACGGACCATTGGGAATGGCAAAGCGCAGCGACGGGGCGAAGTCTTTTACCTCGTCAGCAACCCGGTCCTTGTTGCGGTCGGTAACCGACCAGACTTTATCTTTGCGGGTGCCGACAAACACCACGACTCCTTGCGGGCCGACGGCAATATGGCGGGCATCCGGGACGATGGCATAAAGCCCGATCTTGAACCCGTCAGGAAGCTTGATGCGATCAAGAGTCTTTTTGATCCCCTCGGCATAGTCGCCACCCTGTTCAATGCGGGTGAATTCAGTCGTCCCGGTGGATTGGAAATTTGAAAGTTTTTCAAGATTGTCCGGTGCTGGTGCTTGCGCATAGGCGGTTCCGGAGATGGCGAGGGCAATGCTCGCCAATAATAGGCGTTTAGTCATTACGTAGTCCTCCCGATTGTAACGAATGCCATTCACCGGCATTCGCGCTGCAATGCAAAAGTTGTAATTGCAGCTTGTGCCACCAGCATTGCGCTTAATCGGAAGGATCGTCTAGGTTGATTTCACGATGTGGAATTGTATTTAATTGGTTCAATTTTCCTGTGCGGCTTTGAACTCTGCCGGGGTCATGGTTTTAAGTGCAAGGGCATGAACGCGTTCTTTAAGCAGTTCATTAAGCGCGCCATAAACCAGCCGTTGGCGGTTCACACGGTTTTCCCCGTCAAACTTGTCGGACACCACCAGCACGGAAAAATGGGACTCGCCACGCGGGTCAGCACCGGAATGACCGGCATGTTTTGACGAATCGTCGATGATTTTGAGTTCTGATGGTGCGAACTCGGCAGTCAGAATGTCGCGGATCTGATTGGCAACCTGCATGATAAGGGCCTCTATTCTCTTGGGATGTTTGCAGATCACTGCAAAAATGAAACTCTATGCCCCGTTCTGGCATGCGATGGCAGTTTTTCAAGCCTTTTATCGCATTAAAACGCCCCGTATGATATTGCGAGCTTCGACTTTTTAGAACATATAGACGCAAATGAACCGCGGACACCGTAACAAGCGCAAGACACTTTACCATGAGAATCCCATCCTGCCCGATTGTGATTGGCCGGGATGCGAGGGGCATGGGGAATTTCGTGCGCCCAAGGACCGGAAGCTGCGCGACTATTATCAGTTCTGCCTGGATCATGTCCGCGAATACAATAAATCTTGGAATTATTATGAAGGGATGAAGGCCGAAGACATTGAAAACGATGTCCGCCGCGACACCCATTGGCAACGCCCGACCTGGCAGTTCGGCCATATTCGTGGATCGAAAAAACCCTTCAACTTCAAGTTCAAGGACGGGTTCGGCTTCTTTAACGAAGACGGTGATCAAAGCCATCATGGCCCGGGAGCAGAGGCCGATGCGCGTGCTGAACGTAAACGCAAAAGCGAAGAAGCCCAGCGCCGTGCAGGGGCACTTGGCATGCCAAGTGAACAGCAACAGGCCATGGCGACACTTGACCTTGGCTGGCCGTTTACCCGCGATGAGCTAAAAGCCAAATACAAAGCCCTTTCCAAAAGATATCACCCCGATGCCAATGGCGGGGATAAAGCCGCAGAAGAACGGTTTAAAGTGATCAGTGCGGCTTATGCGTCTTTGATGGGCTATATTCGTGATCTTGAAGCACGGGTTCCGCTGTAATCGTGTCTTAAATCTCGGCAAAATTTGGTCGATCTGTTTACAGATTACGTACCGGGGATGTCTTATTGACAGAACCTTTTGCGGTAATAGAGATTTTTTACGTATCTTCCCTTTGTGTGACGCGACTTAGCCGTTATTAATGAGCAAGTTTAATGAAACGACCGCGCCACCCGCGTCGGTCAGAAAATGCGCGAGTACTTATGAGCCAAGGTTACGAAGCGACAGGTGTTGCAGCGGAACATCCGCTTGATGCACCCGATACCACCATTTCCGTACGTGATACGTTTGGAATTGATGCAGATATGGACGTCCCGGCATTCAGTCAGGGCAGTGAACACGTGCCGGTCGCTGATCCGACCTATCGTTTTGACCGTGATACCACAATGGCGATTCTGGCGGGCTTTGCCCACAATCGCCGCGTAATGATCCAGGGGTATCATGGCACGGGTAAATCGACCCATATCGAACAGGTGGCATCGCGCCTGAACTGGCCGTGTGTGCGTGTGAACCTTGATAGCCATATCAGCCGTATCGATCTGATCGGTAAAGACGCGATTGTTTTGCGTGATGGCAAACAGATCACGGAATTCCGCGAAGGCATTTTGCCTTGGGCGCTGAAACGTCCTGTTGCGATGGTGTTTGACGAATATGATGCCGGTCGTCCGGATGTGATGTTCGTGATCCAGCGTGTTCTGGAAGTTGATGGTAAGCTCACGCTTCTTGATCAGAACAAAGTGATCCACCCGCATTCGCATTTCCGCCTGTTTGCGACGTCAAACACGGTTGGTCTTGGTGATACCACCGGGCTGTATCATGGTACGCAGCAAATTAACCAGGCACAGATGGACCGTTGGTCGATTGTTGCAACCCTGAACTATCTGTCGGTTGCTGATGAAACCAACATCGTTGCTGCCAAGGTACCGGCATTTGATGATGCCGAAGGCCGTCAGAAGATCGAAGCAATGGTCGCATTGGCCAACCTGACCCGTCAGGGTTTTGTTGCCGGTGATATCTCGACCGTGATGAGCCCGCGTACCGTGATTACGCTGGCTGAAAACGCCAAGATTTTTGATGACATTTCCTATGCCTTCCGCGTGACGTTCCTAAACCGTTGCGATGAAGTCGAACGACCGATCCTGGCGGAATATTATCAGCGTTGCTTTGGTGAAGACCTGCCTGAGGAAGCCATTAATGTGATGGTGCGCTAAGGCGTGTCATTGAAGCAGATTGGCGAGTTGGTCCCAGAAGCGAGTAGTGTGATGAAGAATGATGAGGCTCTTTCCGGGTTCTTGCGCGGTACGGCAGCGACGTTTCGTGCGCTTGCCGGGCGCAATGATCTGGAAGTCGGCTTTGTCAAAGGCGGGCGTCCGGGGGGGTATGGCGAACATGTGCGTTTGCCAATGCCCAAACAGGCAATGCCCAAGGATGAAGTCGCGGATCTTCGCGGTATTGCTGATGGCTGGGCGCTTAAGATGCGCCACCATGACGTGGCCCTTCACGCCAAACGTATGCCCGAAACAGCCGAAGCGCAGGCTGTTTACGATGCGCTTGAAACCGCGCGCTGCGAAGCCGTGGGATCGCGGTATTTCCCCGGTGTGCGCAAAAATTTGCGCGAACATGCCGAACAAGATTGCCACGCCAAAAACTATCATCGTCTGAAAACCCGTGATGATGCCCCGTTTTCCGATGCAATCGGGATGCTGGCGCGTGAAATCTTTACCGGCGAACCTGCCCCGGAATCAGCCCGTCCGTTGATTGATTTGTGGCGTACCCATATCGAAGAAAATGCGGGTTCGGACTTGTCCGACCTTGTTGATGTTTTGGATGATCAGGATGCGTTTGCGCGTGGTATGCGCCGCTTGCTTGATCATCTTTCGCTTGAAGATGATCTTGATGACGTCCCGCCTGAACAGGAAGGCGAGGATGACGAAAGCAAGGAAGGCGAAACCGATCCTGAACAGGAAGACATGGAAAGTCAGGGCGGCCAACAAGGCCAGAATGACGATTCAGAACCTGATGGCAGTGATCAGCAACAAGATGCCGGCACCGAAGACGCCGAAGCAGGCGAAGGCGATATTGACGATCAGCAGCTTGAAGCCATGTCGCAGGAAGAACAACCTGCCGGGCCGGGTGAACAGCCAGAATTTGATGGTCGCAATGAGCCGATCGAACGTGGCTATGAGCCGTTTTCCCGAGAGTTTGACGAAGTCGTCACAGCCGATGAGCTTTGTGAAAATCTTGAACTGTCGCGCCTGCGTGCGATGCTTGATAAGCAGCTTGCCAATCTTCAGAACGTGGTGTCACGTCTGGCCAACCGGTTACAGCGCCGCTTGATGGCGCAGCAAAACCGTGGCTGGGACTTTGACCTTGAAGAAGGCATCCTTGATGCGGCCAAACTTGCGCGGATCGTTTCGACCCCGTCGACGTCTCTCTCGTTCAAGCAGGAACAGGACACTGATTTCCGCGATACGGTCGTGACCCTTCTGATTGATAATTCCGGGTCCATGCGCGGGCGTCCGATCACGATTGCGGCACTGTCGGCAGATATTCTTGCCCGTACGTTGGAGCGGTGCGGGGTGAAGGTCGAAATTCTTGGCTTTACCACCCGTCAATGGAAAGGCGGACAATCGCGCGAACGCTGGGTCGAAAGTGGCAAGCCACCGAAACCCGGCCGTTTGAATGATCTGCGTCACATCATTTATAAAGCAGCCGATACGCCGTGGCGGCGTGCGCGCAAAAACCTTGGTTTGATGCTGCGCGAAGGGCTGCTTAAAGAAAACATCGATGGCGAAGCACTTCTGTGGGCGCATGAGCGTTTGTTAAGCCGATCAGAACAACGCCGCATCATGATGGTGATTTCCGATGGCGCGCCGGTTGATGATTCAACATTGTCGGTCAATTCGGGAAATTATCTGGAACGGCATTTGCGCGAAGTGATCGACATGATCGAAACCCGATCACCGGTCGAACTGATGGCCATCGGTATCGGTCATGATGTGACGCGCTATTATCGTCGTGCCGTGACGATCAACGATCCGGAAGAACTGGGCGGTGCGATGCTGCGCGAACTTTCTGATCTGTTTGATGAACAGGGTGCCCGCCGGCCAAAGCGTCCATTGCGTCATGTTCCGGCAGATAATGCACAGCCGCGCGACCGCGCCGCAGGCGACCGCGACCGTTGGTAAAAATGGGGGCGTGCTGATATGACCGCCATTACCCGTTTTGCCCCCAGCCCAACCGGATATCTTCATCTCGGCCATGCAGCCTCGGCCCTGTTTTGCGCAAAACAGGCGGGGTTGGATGGCCGTTTTTTATTGCGGATCGAAGATATTGACCAAACCCGTTGTCGTCCTGAATTCCTGACGGCGATCTATGAAGACCTTGCGTGGCTGGGATTGCGTTGGGAGGATCCGGTTCGCATACAGTCGGATCATTTTGCTGACTATCAAAACGTGCTGGATCGCTTGACCGAAATGGGATTGCTTTATCCGTGTTTTTGCACGCGCAAGGATATTCAGGCCGAAGTCGCGCGTATCGGAAATGCGCCGCATGGTCCCGATGGTGCGCTGTATCCCGGTACGTGTCGGCATTGTTCCGCAACCGAACGGGCGGAATGGGTTGAGGCAGGCGAAAGCTATGCGCTGCGTCTGGATATGGACGGCGCAATCAAACAGGCTGGCCCGGAACTTGTCTGGTTTGATCGGGCGGCAGGCAAACAGATCGCCACCCCGCAAATCTTTGGTGATGTGGTGTTGGCGCGTAAAGATACCCCGACCAGTTACCATCTTTCGGTGACCCATGATGATCATCTTCAGGGCGTTACCCTTGTTACCCGCGGGCAGGATTTGTTCTTTGCCAGTCACCTGCATCGCTTGCTGCAGGAATTACTGGGCTATGACGTGCCGGAATATCATCACCATGGTCTTTTGACCGGGGCAGATGGCAAGCGGTTTGCCAAGCGCGATAAATCGAAAACCCTGCGGTCAATGCGCGAAGACGGCATGACACCACATCAAGTGAGTGAACTTACTCAATTGACTTAATCGCTGTCTCGGCTGCCCAGCGTATGGGTTTCGAGAAGGTCGGGATGGGTGCTAAACCAGTTTCTGATGAAATCGATCATGAGCCGGTTTTTGATCGGCAGGTTCCCCTGATAGGGATAGACCAAGTAGATCGGTCGTAATGGGGATCGATAGTCATCCAGCGCCGTTTCAAGCCGCCCGGCACGGACTTCAGACATGGCGACATAGCGGGGCAGGCGGGCAACACCCAATCCCTGAAGCGTTGCATTTCGGATCAACGGGTAGTGGTTTAAACGCAGATTACCGTTCGCGGTGATCGATTGCGGGCCATCTTTGGAAAAGAACACCCATTTGCGATCCTTGTAATACTGGAAATTGACCAGACAATTGTGATCGACCAGATCATCAGGCGTTTGGGGTTTTGAATGGTTTTGCCAATAATCCGGACTGGCGCAGATCAGTTCAGAAAGTTGTCCCAGTGGAATGGCAACCTGATCCGGGTCATCGGTTAATCCGGCGCGGATCGCCAGATCAATATGGGATGCCTGAAGGTCGCGGAACGTGTTTTCCAGTTCCATTTCAATCTGGATGCGCGGGTGATTTTGTTGAAACGCAACAATGATGTCATGGAGAAACATCTCGCCGAAGGATACGGGCACAGTCATGCGCACGGTGCCAATCGGCTCGCCGCGCAATGTTTCAACAGCCTCAAAGGCGGCATCGGCACTTTGCGTGATGTTTTGGCAATAAACCAAAAACGTGCTGCCAATTTCGGTTAGTTCAAGTTTGCGGGTGGACCGGAAAAGCAGCTGCGCACCCAGAACATCTTCAAGACGTTTGATATGCTGGCTGATCAATCCTTTGGACACGCCGGTCGCTTGGGCGGCGTTGGTAAAACTGCCCTGTTTAATCACCGCAGCAAAGCTGCGCATTTCGCTGAGATAATCTTTCATTGTTTAAAATACTAAACGATTGGTTCGGAAATAACCAGATTATCGCCAGTACTGTTTTGTGAAATCATTCGGTCATTGGAATTTCCACATATGGAGACTGAAATGAAAGTTCTTTTGATCGGCGCATCAGGCATCATTGGAAAAGGTGTCGATGCAGAATTATCGCCGCGCCACGAAATTATCCGCGCGTCACGCAACAGTGGTGATGTGAATGTTGACCTTAAAGACCGCGCATCTATCCGTGCGATGTTTGAAAAGGTCGGGGCGGTTGATGCGGTTGTGTCGACAACCGGCAAGGTGCATTTCGGTGACTTTGAGGAAATGGACGAAGAAAAATACCGTGTCGGTATCGATGATAAGCTGTTTGGGCAGGTCAACCTGGTGTTGATTGGTCGTGACTATGTTGCCGAAAATGCATCCTTTACCCTGACCACCGGTATTCTTTCAAAAGACCCGATACGCTATGGAAGTTCGGCTTCGATGGTGAATGGCGCGATTGAATCCTTTGTCAAATCCGCAGCATTTGAAATCAAACCGGGTATGCGCATCAATGCCGTTAGCCCGGGTGTTATTCTTGAGGCGATGGAAGGCTACGCGCCCTATTTCCGGGGCCATGACCCGGTTCCTGCTGCCCGTGCGGCCCTTGGGTATGCGAAGTCTGTTGAAGGACTTCAGACAGGCCAGGTGTTTGAGATTTTCTAATCTGGATGGGAGATCCGCTCGGACCGGGGGGATCATTTTATCCCGGTCCGAGCGATATCATTGCGTTAAGGGGGCATTGTTTTCAAACTCATCGCGTAAACGGGCAATGTATCCATCCTTATGGAGCTTGGTCGCGGCCTTGCTCAGACGGATTGCAACTTTTTGATCTATCTGGCGGTTGCATCCAAGCCAAAGAGAGGGGCGTTGCACGGTCAAGACCGGTGTTATCTGGTGCTTGCGTTTTTTGGCGACCAGTGAATCTATGCCGTAATAACTGTCAAACCAGAGATCGATACGTCCGGAGAACAAAAGGTTCGGACCAAGTTTGCGTTCGGGCATGACAAGCAGGTTTTTGTATCCTTCTTTCTCAAGATATGAGTGTCGAACATCATTGCGGTAAACACCGATGGACAGGTGTTCGATATCAGCCATGCTGTGGGCGATGATGTTTGACGATGATTTGGCAAAGAATGTCCAGTCGGTCGTCATCAGGGGGCCGACCCAGTGGAATGATTCTTCGCGTTCCGATGTCCGGGTAATCAGATAGATGCAGCTGTTCGGGTCAGTACGCACGGCCTGATAGGATCGTGCCCATGGTGCAATGACGGTTTTGGCCGAAATGTCGGCCATTTCCGCCATTTTCAGAACAGCCTCACTGGCCCAGCCGGTTACCTCGCCCGATTTTGGATCTATGAAGCTGCGTGACGGCACTGATTCGGAGAAAAAACTGAGTGTCTGGGCTTTCAGTTCAGTGATTTTCGTAAACGCCGCCGATAGCACAATCATCAAAAGAACGACGACCTGTGCGCGAGGTTGCCATTTGAACTGCATCATCATCGACATGCTCCTATAGGTGCTTTTCGATATGTGGACATGCTTTTGAGGTTTTCAATGCAGGGTTGTTTGATGCCTGTTCAATTATATCGCATTTTACCGGGAATGGGTGTGGATGTCTGTCAGGAATACTTCTTTGCTATTCTGTCAAATGGCCGTGTCGACGGTTCTTTTACCCGCTGGATTTTCCATGCTGCTTGGTTTCCTGCTTATATTCTCATTGGCGCAAATTAGTACGTATGTATAGGATGGTTTGTGTGAGTGATGGATTCAGAGGCAAAAGACCAGATGGAAAGTTACGCCAGTTTGGTCAGGAAAATCGGCAGCCGATTTATTGATCCAAAAATAGCGTTGATGACCGGTGAAGATTTGATCGGAAAAGTGCAACGCGACCTGCTTGATCTGGCATATCGCAATAACTGGGCAAATATACTGGTTAACCTAGCCGCCAGTGCTGGCCTGATTTTGATGTTCTGGGCGCAAGAAGATCTTTCTGCGAGTACTGCGGTCTGGTTCGCGGTGGTGGTCATTCTATGCGTTGTTCGTCTTTGGGGCAGTTATCTTTATCGTCGTGCACGCATGGGGATTAGTGAACTTCGGACCGATGATTTTCTTCGCTGGCATTTTCGTTATGTGACGGGCGTTCTGGCAGGGGCCTTTCTCTGGTCAGCCATTGGAATTCTTGAAATTCCGACGGTGCGCGGCGAAAGCCAGTTTCTAACCATGATCATCTTTGCCGGGCTTGCTGGCGGTGCAACAGGTATTCTTGCGCCGGTGTTTCTGGTCGGGCGTATCTATTTGGTTGCGTTGTTGGTGCCACCGACTGTGATCCTGACCTTTATGACTGACCCAAACTACATCCTTGCCTTTTTGGGGATGATATTCCTGATCGTGATGTTGGTGACCCACCGCAATAACCACGCAATTTTGTTCAGATCACTGGTTCTCAAGCATCAACATGATGATCTGGTTGAAGATCTTAGACAAAAAAACCGCATTTCCGAAAACTGGAACGCGACGCTTGAATCTCGCGTTGAAAAGCGGACCGAAGAACTCCGAAATCTTGTTGTCCGCGATACCTTAACCGGACTTTTGAACCGGGATGGTATCCATGAATGGTTTGAAAGTAAGTCCGAACTGGGGGATGCCCTTGATTTCGCGGTCTTGTTTATTGATCTCGATCACTTCAAGCAGATCAATGACGGGCTTAGTCACGCGATCGGCGATGAAGTTTTGCGGGTGGTCGGTGACCGACTGCGCCAGCATACCGATGATCAGCATGCTGTCGGGCGCTGGGGCGGGGATGAGTTCCTGATGGTGCTTGCTGCACCCAAAGACGAACTTCATGGCTTGGTCGAAACGACAATCAAACAGGCCCAGAACGCGGTCAGTCAGCCGATTACAATTGTCGGGCATACGCTTCAGGTTGGATTTAGTACCGGCGTTGCCTTTGCACCCAAAGACAATCCGGGCATTTCCGAGCTGATCCATTGGGCCGATTTGGCTGCAGCGGAAGTCAAACGCGCCGGGCGGGGATCGGTATATGATTATGACAGCTTGCTTCTGATTGAACAGGAACGCAGGCTTTCGATTAACCAAGCCTTACGCCGCGCACTAAGTGCCGAAGAATTCCATATTGAATACCAACCGGTTATCAATGCAAAAGATGGTGCCATTGTTTCATATGAGGCGCTGTTACGCTGGCACAGTGCCGAGCTTGGCGTCATTCCACCCGATGATTTCATTCCGATTGCCGAAGAAAGTGCTTTGATTGTTGATATCGGCGAGTGGGTCCTGCGGGAGGCCTGCAAAACTATCCAGTCATGTACCGATATTGCCGTGGAAACCAAGGTTGCCGTCAATATATCTGTCCGGCAAATCATCGTTCCACGCTTTGCCAAAATGGTTGAAACCATTCTTGCCGATACCGGGCTTTCGGCCAATCGGCTGGTGCTTGAAGTTACCGAATCGATCTTTGAAAAGCGTCAGACGGTTCAGATTGCCAATGTGCTTGATCAACTTCATGACATGGGGATTGAGATTCACATCGATGATTTTGGTACAGGATATTCATCGCTATCGCGTCTTCATCAGATCAGGATTGATGCGGTCAAAATCGATAAATCGTTCGTCTTGAAGATGGATGAAAACACACGTGTGGTGATCGAAGGTGCCATTTTGATCGCGCATCGTTTTGGATTGAAAGTCGTCGCCGAAGGTGTCGAAACCGCGCATCAGCGCGACGTTCTTGAAGCCATGGGGGTTGATGCCCATCAGGGTTATTTCTTTGCCCGTCCCGGTAGCATCCCGTGTCAGGACTGCCATTGGCAGATCAAAGCGGTGTCTGATGCGTAAGCCTTAAGCGAACAGTCAAACGGGGTGCGCGGTCATATCATGAGATAAGGCGGAGGCAACCGGGCTTTCGGCCTTGCGCCGTTTGAGCCGTTTACTGACATCAATGATTGCTTCAAGGATCGGGATCAGCTCACGCCCCAGATCACTCAAGGCATATTCCACCGATGGTGGCGATGTTGGCATGACGGTCCGCACGACGACGCCCTTTTGTTCAAGATCGCGCAAACGTGTGCTGAGCATCTTGGCCGATATTCCCGGAAGATCGAGTTTAAGCTCGTTAAAGCGGCGTGCCCCGCCACTCAGATACCAGATTACCCCCGGTGTCCATGCCCCTTCAATCAATGGCAGGCACTCTGCAAGCGGGCAGTTGTCGGGGGGCTGGTTGGATTTATTTTTCCGAACTTTTAAGGGCACCGTTCGCTCACATGGTTACTGTTTGGTAATCTCAAAGTACAGGTTACCTAAAGTTACTACCTATTCAAAGGTAATTTTATGCGTTTAAGTCTCCTCAATCGTTCCTAACGAAGGAGACAACAATGCATATGACATCAAATGTCACGGGCATACTTGGAATTGATCTACCCATCATTCAGGGGCCGTTTGGCGGTGGCATTTCCACCCCCGAACTGGTGAGCGCGGTATCGAACCGTGGCGGGATGGGATCATTCGGGGCGCATATCGTGGCCCCGGATAAAATGGCCGAACTGACCAATAATCTGCGAAGCCTAACAGACGGGGCTTTTGCCCTTAACTTGTGGGTGTCGGATCATGACCCGGGAGGCGAGGTTATTGGTGCGGAAGAATTCGAACGCGTTTCCGGGATCTTTGCACCTTACTATCACGAACTTGGTGTTGATCTGCCAACAATGCCAGATCGCTATCACGAACGGTTCGAAGATCAGGTCGAGGCCTTGATAGAAGCAAAGCCGCCTGTCTTTAGCTTTGTGTTTGGTGTGCCGTCAAAAGCCGTGATCGCCAAATGCAAACAGCAGAACATCATTACCATCGGCACAGCGACGAACGTTGCCGAGGGCGAGGCACTTGATGCTGCGGGTGTGGATTTGATTGTCGCCACCGGATTTGAAGCCGGTGGGCACCGGGTGTCTTTCCTGAAACGGGCAGAAGACAGCCTGATCGGGACTTTGGCCCTTGTGCCTTTGATTGCCGATCGTGTCAGTGTGCCGGTGATTGCAGCAGGCGGGATTTCCGATGCGCGAGGGGTAATGGCGGCGTTGCATTTGGGGGCCGGCGCTGCACAGCTTGGATCGGCATTCCTTGCCTGTTCCGAATCCGGCACCAACGATCAGCATCGTCAATTACTGCTGTCAGGCGAAATCCACGATACGGTTTTGACCCGGACCTATACCGGGCGTTTGGCGCGTGGCGTACGCAACAAGCTGATCGACGAAATGGAAGCGCGCATTGCGGAACTTCCACCGTTCCCGGTCCAGGCCTTTTTCGTTTCAAAGATCAAGGCAGCCTGCATCGCGCAGAACCGAACTGAATTCACCTCGATCTATGCCGGTCAAGCCAGTGCCAATCTGAAACATGGCAGTGTTTCAAGCCTGATGGATGCGCTTTCGTCCGGGCTTGATGCGCGTGGATTTAAATTAGCGGCCTGATGGTCGAAACCTCAAAGATATTTAAGGATAGAAGACAATGAAGCTTTATTACGCAACGGGTGCTTGTTCGCTTTCTCCCCATATTGTTCTTAACGAACTTGGCAGCAGTTTTGACCTTGAAAAGGTTGATCTGGCGACCAAGAAAACGGAACACGGGGAAGATTTTGTTGCGATCAATCCCAAAGGATATGTGCCCGCCCTTATGCTTAACGATGCAACGGTCCTGACCGAGGGTGTCGCGATCATTCAGTATTTGGCCGATCAGGCGCCGGATGCGGCACTTGTGCCCAAGGCTGGAACAGTTGCACGCGGCATTTTGCAAGGGCACCTGAATTATCTCTCGGCTGAGCTGCACAAATCCTTTGGGCCGTTGTTTAACCCAAATAGTTCGGATACTGAGCGGGCACAGGCGCGTAAAAACGTTCTGGCGCGATATGACTATCTTGAAACGGTGTTAACGGCCAACGGTGACTGGTTGCTAAAGGACCGCTTCACTGTTGCCGATATCTATATGTTCGTTCTGGTGAACTGGTCAGCACATTGCGAGATTGATCTTGCGGGGCATCCCAATATTGCCAAGCATCGTGACCGCGTTCTGGCCCGCCCGGCAACGCAACAGGCCCTTAAGGCGGAAGGCTTGATCTAAGCTCTGTCTTCCTGCCGGGCAGACTTTTACCCCAACGATAGCTTGGGCGTTTGAACATCACGAAAAACGGCCTGCACACATTCGTGGCAGGCCGTTTTGGCAATTGGGTTGTGGTGCCGGACTTAGCGGCTGAAATCAAACAGGACAAGGAAGCTTACCGGAACAAGGGCCAGTGCCACATAAAGCCAGAAAGACGCGACGGACACGCCAAAATGGGCCAGAACAAAGCCGATAACATAAAGCGCAAGGCCGACCACTGCGACCAGCAGAATGCCCAAAAGTGGCAAAGATACAGTGCTATCTGATTTCATGGCCCGTCATGCTCCTGATCCGGATTTGTTAACTCATGCTGTTAAAGATACCTATATATGTGGGCCGATGTTTTGATCCGTATCAATCAGGGGCGCGATATAAGGCCTATGCGATGGGGAAATATCGCCCGAACAGATAGAATCGCTTGGGAAACCTGAATTTATTTGGCCGGGTTTGGCCAAAAGGGGCGGAGAATCGACCGGCTTTTCGGTTGGCCAACGGGAAATTCAGGTATGAAACCGGCCTTTGATATTGTCGCGCAGGTTTGAAAAGTCGTGGATTTCGTGCGGTTGAGTTGGGTAAAATACGATCGATACCGCGGATTAATGCGAAAACACCTCTGATAAGCGCTTTTGTCGCAGATTTCGGTTGATGAAGGCTTGACGACATTGGTGAGAGGCGGTAATAACCCGCTTCCAAGCGCGGGCCTGCATGTTCAGGCCAAGCGTCCTTTTGCGAATTTATAGACCAGGAGATCAGGTCATGGCACGTCGCTGCCCGGTATCCGGCAAAGGCGTTTTGGTCGGCATGAATGTGAGCCACGCCCACAATCGTACCAAACGTCGTTTCCTCCCGAACCTGCAGCCGACTTCGCTGCTTAGCGAGTCGCTCGGTCGTTCGGTGCGTCTGCGTCTGACCACCAATGCTGTCCGCACCATCGAAAAACGTGGTGGTCTGGATGCGTTTTTGCTCAGCACGACAAATGCAAAGCTTCCGGCTGATTTGGTGAAAATCAAACGCCAGGTTGCCAAAGCTGTTGAAGCAAAAGCTGCCTAATTCAGGCTTCTGCTTTACAGACAGATTTTACGAGGGCTCGCTTCTGGCGGGCCCTTCGTTTTTCTGGCGATATTTGGTTTGGCATCAAACCGCGGAAATAGCTGCACCATCCTAGATGGGCGGCTTTTTTTGTGCTTTGCGACATGCGCTATGTCCAGGCGCCCTATGGGTTACAGTGACCAAGGGTCGGCAAAACGCGACTCGCCGGAACACGGGCTTTGCGCTTTTGCGAAATTGGTCTATACTTTTCTCTATCAGTGGTTTAGTCGCCGGGGCGCCTGGTTTGGTGAAACGTCATGATATGTTCATCACACGCGATTCACGGACCTGCTAAATAAGGCAAGCGACTCGGTAAACACGGTGGAGCGGATGGTATGCATTTATCGCCAAATGTGTGTCCTGCACTTGTTCTTAACGCCGACTTCCGGCCGTTGAGCTACTTCCCGCTGTCCCTATGGTGCTGGCAGGATACGCTCAAGGCGGTCTTCTTGGATCGCGTCAACGTTCTTTCGGAATATGACCGCGAAGTCCATTCACCATCCTTTACGATGAAGCTGCCCAGCGTCATATCGCTTAAGGAATATGTTCCGCTCAAAAGCAGCCCGGCCTTCACACGTTTTAACGTCTTTTTGCGCGATCAGTTTTCCTGTCAGTATTGCGGCGACCGGTTGCCGACCAACGAGCTGACCTTTGATCATGTCGTTCCACGCGCACGTGGTGGACGGACCAATTGGGAAAACATCGTTACGGCCTGTTCTGAGTGCAACCTGTTCAAAGGCTGCCGATCGGTCCGCGAGGCGGGCCTGCGACTGCGCAGGACGCCGGGACAGCCCACGATGCACGAACTCCAGACATCAGGACGCCGTTTCCCGCCAAACTATCTTCACGAAAGTTGGCGGGATTTTTTGTACTGGGATACGGAACTGGATTACGATTTCTAAGATTGGTGTTTGTAGAAAAAAAGCACTGCCGCAAAAGGGCAGTGCTTTTTCTGTGAAGCTCTCAAACGCGCTAAGCCAATTACCAGCGGTATTTGACCGTGGCAAGGATGGTGCGGCCTTGGCCGTAGTAACAAGCGTTTGAGCCCGAGCATGTCGCGACCCAACGTTCATCGGCAAGGTTGGTGGCATTCAGTGCCAGCAGATAGCTGTCAATTTCATAGTGAATGCCAGCATCAAACAGCGTCGCTGATGGAACTTGGAAGCTGTTTGACTGATCGCCATACTGCTTACCCAGATAACGAACACCACCATTAAAGCCAAAGCCCTTCATGGTGCCGGTTTGAAGGGTGTAATCAGCCCAAAGCGATGCGGTATGTTCCGGGACGCCAACCGGTGCGTTCCCCTTATAGCCGTCATTGTCCTTGGTTACCTCAGCATCGTTAAAGCTGTATGCGACTTTACTGGTAAGACCTGCAATTGGCTCGACGGTTGCTTCGAGTTCGATGCCGCGGGAGCGGACTTCTCCGGTTTGAACTTTGCGTGCGCTGTCATCGGGATCGGTGGTGGTGACATTCTGACGGCGCAAGTCATATAGGGCCGCTGTGAACAGGCCATTGAAGCCAAGCGGTTCATATTTTGCACCGATTTCGTACTGTTGCCCGGTTTCCGGTTCAAAGTTCTGGCCGCTTTGGCTTGCCACCGGGGTAAAGGATTCCGAATAACTGAGATAAGGTACAAGACCAAATTCGGTTTTATAGACGACACCAGCCTGCCCCGAGAATGCATGATCGTTGGTGCTGCTTTCGGCACCATTGCTGGCATTGTTGTATTTCTTTTCATCCGACCAGTCCTGACGCCCGCCAAGGGTCAGTGTCCAATGATCATCGAAATCAATCTGGTCCTGAGCATAAAGGCCAAGCTGACGCAGGGTAATATCGTCATCATACCAGGTCGTCAGAGCGTTAATGGTTCCACCATAAGACGGGTTATAGACATTCAAGTCGGACGCCGTGCCATAGGCGGCATAGCGGTCGTAAATGTTATGCTGATAGTCAACACCGGTCAGCAATGTGTGGCCGATGCTTGCGGTGTCAAACCGGGTTTCAAGCTGGTTGTCGATCGTGATCGTGTGGGCATTCTGATCTGTGCGCAGCGTGTTGCGTTTCAAAGTGCCTGCATTTACGTCGGACCAACCGTTTCCATAAACGGTTTTGTAATCAACATCGACGAACGCATATCGCGCGTTCTGACGGAATGTGAGATCGTTATTGATGTCATGGCTGAATTCATAGCCAACGGATGTCTGAACGCGTTCATAGCCTTCAAACGAGGGCTCGCCGGTAAATACATCTACCGGAATTGCACCATTCGGTGCGTCATAGATCGAGCCAACCGTTGGCAACCAGTTATTGCCAGAGCCGGTTTTGTCATGCTGGTAATGGGTCAGGATGGTCAGTGACGTATCATCGTTCTGCCATTTGACAGATGGTGCAATGTAAACCCGGTCATCATCAACCATGTTGGTTTGAGTGCCCGAATCCTGCACCAGACCGGTCAGGCGATATAGAACGCTGCCATCTTCGATCAGTTTACCGCCAACATCAAAAGCGCCCTGTTTGTGATCGAAGTTTCCGGCCTGAAGCGCAACTTCATTGACCATGTCTTCATGTGGGCGTTTCGTCACAACATTGACCAAACCACCCGGGGCATTCTGCCCATACATGACGGACGTTGGGCCGCGCAGCAGTTCGACACGTTCCGCACCATATGCTTCCTGACGGAAAGATGCATATCCTGAAGAACGAAGCTGTAAGCCATCCCGGTAAAGGCCGACATCCTGTTGGGCAAAGCCACGGACCTTGAACCAGTCATACCGTGTGTCATAGCCAAACTGATCGGGCTGAATGCCTGCTGAGTATTTAAGCGCGTCCATAACGGTCTGAGCCTGACGAAGTTCGATTTCGTCCTTGCCAACCACAGACATCGAACGCGGTGTTTCGACAATCGGGGTATCGGTTTTTGTCGCGGTGCCGCTTTGGGTCGCAACAAAGCCTTGAACCGGTGAGGTGGCGGTTTCGAATTGCTGATCCGCCTCGATCATGATGGCCGGTGTTTCGGTCGCTTCGGTGTTTTCTGCTTCGGTCGCTGTCGCATCATCATGTGATTGCGCCAACGCAAAATTAGGGGCAGCAAAAATCAATGCGACCGCAGTGCCACGCAAAAGTCGTGAAGACAGTGTCTGTCCTGTAAAACGCATTTGGGATTCCCTGTGTCGGTTGTCTGTGATGACGACCTGCTTGGCGGGAACCGGCTGGCCATCTTTCATGATGGGCATTCGATACCACGTTCGGGAGGCGGGAATATTGAACCGGATTTGTCCGTATTGAACGGATTTTGGTTTAATTTCAGGCCAGTTGTTCTTTGCGCCATGCGCCAGGTGTCGTGCCAACGATGCGCCGGAAGACACGGGTCAAATGGGCCTGATCAGCAAAACCGGTTCGAAGGGCAACAGATGCCAACGGTGCGCTGTTGTCTTTAAGCATGTCTTTTGCGCGTTCTACCCGTGCCTTCATTTGCCATTTTTGCGGTGGCATACCTGTTGATTCACGAAAGGCCGAGCAGAAATAGGACTGTGACAGCCCGGTCAGTTGGGCCAGCTCATCAAGCCGGATGGTTCGACCGCAATTCTGTTCAATGTAATCGACAGATTTACGCAAATGGTGCGGGGCCAGTTTGCCGCGCTTGCGTTGGGGCTCGTCAATTTGGTTTGGTTGGAACAATGCCGATGTTAGGGCCGTGATAAGCCCTTCGCCGTATTGTTGAGGATCGGGGAAGTCACTTTTAAGGTTCTCGGCCAGCAACCGGGTGATCGTCATAATACGCGGGTCGCAAAACCCGATACGCGGTGTTTGCAGTATGGTTCGGTCGATTGTGCTGCCCAAGCTGTTCTCAAGGGCATTTACATCAAGATGAAGATCTAGATGGCGTAAGCGACATTTGCCGATAAATTCCGAAGAGATCTCCATTCCGGCAGGAATATAGTAAAGGCAGCCTTGCTTTTGATAACGCGTGCCGATGTTGTGACGCGTTGTGCGGACTTGTGCTTCTGTATTGCCTATGCATTCCAGGATCGATACCAGAAGCGGCGCGCGCGATACATATGTGCCGCCAGCTTGTTCTTCACACTCGACATGCCAAAGATCGGTAATGGCTGCGTCCCAACGACGGAAACGCAGATCATCAAGAAGGGAAATGCCTTCGATTCTGCTGGTCATCTGGGGATGGAACGTCATGTCGGTCAATCCTGATCATGTCCTTTGTCGCGGGTGGTGTGGGCTGGTGTATCGGCGGAGAATCCGTGGCCAAATATAACCGGGATTATTTTGCAAACAATAACAATTCTCATTATCATGTGAATAATTGTGCATTTACTGAAGATATATTCGCGTAAAAAGAGATGTCAGACACAAAGAAACCCGTCTGACGTGTCAGACGGGTTTGCTGAGGGGATTCCTACAACCACTTTTCGGAATTCTTATCGCGCGGGGATCAGGCTTGTTTCTTGATCCAGCGCGATGGTGCGATCAGGCAGAATACGGTTAAGGCCGCAGAGAAGAAGACATTGACCGTTGGCATTGTGATGCCAAACAGTTTCCAGTCGATTTTATCGCAGCGAATAATCGGTTGGGCGAGGAGTTGCGCTTTAAGCTCGGCCAGCGATCCTGCGCCACTTTGCACACCGCCACACATGGCCGGTCCCTGCCACCAAAGTTCCTGTACGCCAACATGATAGATCGCAATGCCCGTTCCGACGGCGAAAACGACAGCGCAAAGATAAACAATCGCGCGCACAGCCGCCGGGAAGCGGATCAGGAGCAGTGCAAGAACGGACAAGCCCGCGACACTGTAAAATGGCGTGCGTTGATACAGACACAAAATGCACGGCAGCAGTTTTTGGACATGTTGGGCATATAGGGCAAAGCCTATGCTGCCGGTTGAAACCAACAACAGAATGATCGGTGCCAAGGCAGGGGCGAAACGGGGGCGCAGCAGTTTGAGCATCACAAGGTCCGTATGTCGTCTTCCATTAAATATATGCATCGGGTCAACCATGCGGGATCAGTTTGATCGCTGCAAACCCACCGACAAGAACCACAATAAATATGGTGAAAACGAGGCCTAGGCGTTTTTCGATAAAATCACGGATGACCGGCCCAAATTTCCAGATCAGGGCCGCAATGATAAAGAACCGCAAACCACGGGCAAGGATGGAGGCGAGTGTAAAGACCGTTGGATCAAGGGCGGTAACGCCCGAAAGGATCGTGATGACTTTGTATGGGAACGGCGTGACACCGGCGATAAACACCGCCCATGCGCCCCATTCGTTGTAATAGTCACGGAACTGATCAAACTTCGCCCCATAACCATAAAGCTGAAGAACAGGTTGCCCGATTGTTTCAAACAGGAAATACCCGATGCCATATCCAATCAGGCCGCCCAGAACAGAACCCACCAGACATATCAGCGCATAGCGCCATGCCTTGGTCGGGGCGGCAATGATCATGGGGATCAAAAGGATATCGGGTGGAATCGGAAAGACCGAGCTTTCAATTGCTGCAATGAAAAACAGTGCCCAGCCGGCATGACGATGCCCGGCCAGGTTCATGGTCCAATCATAAAGACTGCGGATCACGGCAATTGCGCCCTGTATTGTTGGTAAGTGAATTGATCATTGGCGCAAGGCCTTAAAACTGGGCAGATCAAAGCGCATTTCAGGGCTAATCGCAATGATGCAGTTGGCAATCTTAAGATTGATCACATTTTTGTATAAACCCCCATTGACCCCGCGAAATTTACAGCTATTATCCCGCCCGTCGATGGAGGGTGCGCAATGCACCCAAATTGCCTGCCCCTGTGGCGGAATTGGTAGACGCGGCAGACTCAAAATCTGTTTCACTTAGTGAGTGGGAGTTCGATTCTCCCCGGGGGCACCATCGACTTTCCCGACATTGATATACCCTCTAAAACCCTGAAAACATTGGATTTTTTAGAGTTCAAACAGCCCGTTTCACGGGTATAGGAAAGTCGCTGGTCGAAGGCCAGTCGGACGACTAAATGTCGTGCGGCAGACTCCCCTATTTTCCAACAATCATAAGGGTTTGCGAGAAATCGCATTGAGAGTTCAAACATCTCGCCGAACGGGCGTGTTGGTTCGGGCTTTTTTGCCGCTTTTCCCAGCACTATCAGCTTCTCGCGCTCCAAGATTTCTATGCGATCCTCAAAGGCTTTCAAGGCACGAGAATTAGAAACCTCCATCATTCGGTCAACCACCTTACCGATTTCGACTTCCAATTCGTGCGCTTTATTGCTGTAAGTTTTAGCTGCCTCCGACAACCCCGCAGCCTGAGCTTCCCATGCCTTGGTAAACATTACCTTTGCCATGCCCAAAAATTGGCGCGTTGGTTGGAGAGATTTGAGCAGTTCTTCGAACCGCCCATGCAGTTTCGCCACAGGGATCGTTTTTCCGCGCTCGGAACAACCTAGGTGATGACAGAAATAATAAGGATATTTCTTGTATTTGCCTGTGCTCCATCCGCCCGTCAGAGCATAGCCGCAGCACGCGCAGGAAATCGCGCCACCGCGCAATGGAAAATCCTCACTCATATTCTTGCGTGCAGGCATCACAGGCCGTCCCTTGAGGCGGCCTTGAATACGCCAGAAGGTTTCCTTGCTGACAATGCCCTCATGTTTGGCCTCTCGCATGGAGATACCCCAGCTGGGCATGGCGACATAGCCACCGTAGAGGATTTGCGTGAGCATTCGCTTGACCGTCATCTGGCGAATACGGCCATAGGGTAAATCTTTTGGAAAATGAGGTTCGGATTCAAGATAGCGAATGATTTCCGCCTGAGAGGCAAAACGTCCTGATGCGAAACCTTCGAGGGCTTCACGGACGATGGAAGCAACAGGTTCATCGTGCACCAGAACTTTACCGCCCCCTTTCGCGGAAACGTATTTGAGGCCGACAGGCGGCACCGAGCGTATGGCGTAACCCTGTTCAAGTCTCGCCATGGCCTTTTGCTTGTTCTGGCGTCCCATTTGTTCGCGCTCAAGCTCTCCGGCGGCGGCAGAGATGATCTCGTTGAATTTTCCTTCCGGCGTATCCTCGAAATTGAAGTTGAGACATTCACGCACTGCGCCGCGCTCACTCATGATACGGCGGAGCTTGAGGTGGAACTCCACGTCCCGCGCATAGCGTTTAAGGTCGTCGAATATCACCACGAAACGATCACTGGAACGCGCATCCATATAGGCGAGCAGCGCCACCATGCCGGGGCGCTTTATGAAATCACCGCCGCCTGAGACGTCGTCAGGGAACACGGCTTCGACCGTGTATCCCTTGGCCTCGGCATATTGGCGACAGCGGTATTCCTGACTGTCGAGGCCGGAACCGTCCTTGGTTTGCTTTTTGCCCGATACACGGCAATAAATCAGGGCTTTTTGCGACTTATCCATCACTGACTCCTTCCCCGTCCGAGAGGGATTCTACTCCGTTCAGACGCACAAATTTTTCAATCAAATTGCCATGAGAAGAGTTTACCACAGCCGCCGCTGCCAAAGGCGGTTGCGTGCTGGAAGGGGTACGTTTTCCACAGTCTTCTTGCGCTTGCTGGATGGGATGAACACCAAACCCCAGCGCAACGAACTCGCAGATGATGTTCCAAACCAGTGCGATGTATTCGGCCTTTTCCTCGTCCGTCCAATCCGTTTCTTCAAGGAAGTGCATGAACTCCAACGCATCGAATTCTACCGAATTGCGTTTAGGGACAAGCGGCTCAGTACCGCTAGTCTTGGCGTTGAACTCGATCTTGTGCTTTTGCGGAGCCATGGGGCACCTCCTTCTCTTCGAATGTTAATCTTCGTTCCGCGCCCCCTTTCCGTGAACTGCACAAGAACAAACAGTGAACAACTTATACGGGAATCGCAATTTTAATGCAAGAGGGGGTTGTTAATTTTGTTATCGATCTTTGCGATCACGGTCGCGGTTGTGCCCATCCTTGCGGGCAGCGCGCTGTTGACGAAATTCTTCACGACGAAGTTCCGATGTGCGGTCGTATGCCTTGCGGGCAAGCTCCGAAACCCTGAGTAAATCCGCCCCCACGAAACTGTGGGTATCGTGAAGATTGCCGTCAGCATCCTTATAGGTGCGGGCAAGTTCAGTGGCATAGTATGCCCCCTTATCACCCTCGTTGCGCCAGATAGATGCCTTAAGGTTGCCGTCAGGCAGCACATCGGCGGGACGTTTCGAATTGTTTTTTTCTTGCGTCATGATTTCGCTCCTTTTCTCAGCGGTTAAAATCCCGATTTAGAACGCGGACGCGCCCGCCGCTTTCGGGGTCGGTACGTTCGCGGATGAAGGCAGCGCGTCGTTGTTCGCGCTCCCACGCGGCATTGAAGACCACGCCATCAGAGCCGAAGGAGAGAGCGGGCGATGGATGCAAGGTCGGTTTTGGTTGCTCCTTTGCAATCATCTCCGAGTTGCGCGGCTCTATCACCTCGGCGTCCGCGCGCTTCACCTCGTTGAAACTTTGGCGCGGCGAAGTTGCCTCGATTGGCGTGGTTGATATCGACTTGGCAAAGTTGGTCATCCGATGCGGCTCCATGTTCCGGCTCGATATTGCGGGTAGTGCGCGAAAGAGCGTGGCACGGGCTCTGTGATCACAGGTCGCCACGCTGCGCCGCGCGGGGTCATGATTTGCACATGAGTATCCGGCGGAAAGAAAGGGTTCGGGTGATAGCGCCCGGCCATAAATGGCAATTCATAATAGGGAAAGCGATCCGCCAAAATGGGATGGGCAAGCTGATCGGCAAAAATAATCTGCTTGCCGGGCGGAAGGCCGAGAACCTCGTCCTGCGTCATCAAAGCGCGCTGTTTGAGAGCAGGAATGTTGCTAATCCGTGTCTGATGCTGCGCATCAAAGGCGGCTTTGAACGGGTCTTGCCCCGCAAACATAGATTGCACGGCCTTACGCTTGGCATGGCGAGCGGTCTCACGGCGCTGTTCGTCGACATAGCGCAGGGTTTCGTTCCCCATACGCCGCGACAGGGCGATAGCGGTGTCATCATCGCGGATGCCGAACCAATTTTGCAGCGCTGCCGAGGCAGGAATGATCTTTTCAGCACCGGGCGCAAGCGCCTTCATTTGTTCGGTGCTTTGCCAGAACCCCCAAGGCCGAATACCAAGTCCTGCATCGCGGGTAAACAGTTTCAGCGCCAAGGGAAACGAGCCCAAATTCCCAATTTCATCCAGCACCCATGTCTGACGCGGCGCGGCGGGCGCGCGCGCCTTGTAGGTGCGCGCATTAACGAAGAAGGATTTGAGGACAGGCGCCCACGCTTCAACCATGCCGCCGGGCGGCATGAGGTAAAATTGATAGGTCTGATCACTCTCGCACATCTGCGCCATGGAGGCTGTAAAGGGCGGTGAGACAGAAGTCATCAAATCAGGGTCGGACAGGCAGGAAAAGGCGCGAGTAATCTCTCCGATGATACCTTTGAAACCGCCGGAACTATCATCGCGCGCCGAGGCTATTTCCTCTTCGACACGTTGGACGAACTCAATTCCGGTTTCCTGCATTTCAAATGCAATATCGAGCCATACATCGCCGCCGATCACCAACTGATTGATTGCGCGGTAGAGAGCCGGATAGGTCAGGACACCATCGCGAAGGGTGAGCGTTATCGAAAGCGCTTCGATAATCTCCTTGCCTCGCCCCTCAAAGAACCGCCCCTGTGGGCTGCCACTTTCCGGCAGTGCGTTCTCAACGAACACTTTGGTGTCGGAAATCAACGTCGGGCTGTCTTTGCGAATATGATCGAGCGGATTTATCGTATCGCCCGGAATGCCGTGCAGTCCTTGCGGGTTCCAATAAAGACAGAATTTACGGTCGGGCGTTTGATCGCGCGTCACGGCGGCAATCTCGCCCTTCACATCCAAAACCAGCATGGAAGGGCTATGGATACCCCAGCAGCAATTCTGGATTATTAGTCCGGCTCCTTTGCCGCTTCTAGGCCCTGCGAAACAGGCTGCGCCGCCCATGTCGGAATACCAAAGCGCGCGGCCTTGGAAAAACCCGACCAGCAGCGAATGCGGCTGACGGTCAAACAAACCTGCCCGCGCGATCTCCTTCGGCTCAGCCCACCGAGCAGAGCCGAAGGGCTGATCTGAATGATGCCCGAACGATGCACTCATAACTTACACCGCAAGACTGGCGAAGCGCAGTGCGCCAAAGGTGACAATAGCCGTGATTGCATACCAAAGTGTCATGCGGCTAATTGCGAAAATCACGAGACTTGTCAGTAAGAAACTGGCGGCATACATGAAGCTCGCCAATTCCCGCCAGCCATAGGCCTCATAGACCAGCCGCTCAATGAACGGACCAACATAGTGAAACACATATGGCGTTCCAAGAACGGCTGCGAGCAGCGCGAGGCAAATGCACAGCAAGTTCTGCCCCGGCGGACGGCCATCGCCTCCAGCATGAGCGTTCGTGGGATTAAAGTGATTGGGGGTCATCATAGATATCTCCCTTATATAGAGGCAGAAACGCCCCCGACGCAGAAGCGCCGAGGGCGAAGGAAACAGCTCACTAGCCGATGGTCTCGTACTTATTCGAAGCGAAGATGAGACTGCCGATGCCAAAAGCAAGCGGTATGAGCGTCACCCAGCCCTCACCGTCCATAAGTGCGCCCAGCGCGACGAGTAGCGCAATAATACCTACAAAGCCTGCAAGCAAACGCTTCCACATCGCCACCGGGCGCGTGAGCTTCGTATTCTTGGAGTTTGTACCGATATGCATAATGTTCTCCTTTCGATAGCCGTTGCTCTTCAGCGATCAGCACGAGACGGATTCCCGCGCAAAATCACTATCGGTTTTTTGAAAGGAGGTTTTCTTGAAGGGGGTCTTAATGAGATGCCCCATCGGTCAACGGCCTGCAATAGGTTTCGGGCTAAACTACGCGGAATTGGAAGAAAAGCGATTGCGCGAAGACGGTAATCCGTTGAATTATATGTGAAAGCGGCAAATGGCTAAATGCAGAGCAAAACAGGTGGAATCCGGTGACGTTAAGGTTGATCCCCTTTGCCAAGATCGATGACGAGACGCTAGGGCGCATCATGCAGGGTTTTTGCTGCGCTGAGCCGATTGCCGATATCGCACACGCTACGGGCGTTAGCGCGAAGACTTGTCGATCTATCATTTTAGCGTTGCGGTTCCGTCTTTTCGAAGAGCGATTTGACCATTGGCGTGAAGCGCGTTTCCTGCGCACCTCGCTCGATCCGAAATTGGAAATGATTGTACAGGCCACGGTCTATGGCTGTTTGGCGCGGTGCTATTTTAATCGTTCTTGCTACACGAACTATCAGCAGGGTCGCCGTCAAGCGCGCCAGTGCAAGTCTTGCCCCGTTCGCACACTGGGCATGGGCGCGGATTATGACGATATCCTGCTTTACCACATCGACCTAATTCACGGGCTCTATGCTGTGCTGGGGATCGGGGGCGAACGGAATGTCGGGAAACTCACACTGTTCCGCCTGCGCCTCGCCCATACGCAAGTGGTCGGCGAAGCCTGCGAGGCCACGCGCCGACTTCGAGACGACACGCCGGATTTTACGGACGAAAGCCCGCGCACTGTGCGAATGCTCCATGCTCAAATCATCCGCAGCCTTGAGCAACAGCCACTCACACGCCGCATGCCGGAGCTAAATCCGGCGCTTGCGCCCTTTGAGGATTTGACGTTTTTGGAATAAGGAGGGTAAGAAAACCACCATGAACGGTGGTCGCTATTCCGCCGGGCCGAGCACGCCGATATCGGTCAGTTTGGATAGATGAATCAAGCGCTTCATCGTATCTCTCATATCGAACGGCGTGAGCGCGAGATAGGGATCATGACCGGGCAATATCCCGGAAAGTATCTCCATAGAGGTCGCGCCGCCCTTTGAAAACTCCAATGAATCCAAGCACACCGATATGCGGTGGTCGTGGCTTTGCGTAATATCTATTCGAAAATCCGGGCGATTGAGTTTCAGGGAAAGGCTCACAAGGCGCTTTACTTGTGCATTTCCGATTTTTTTGAATATGAAATCCCGAAGGGGATAATATATAAATATTCGCGCTAAAAAACGGAGGTTTTTCGCCCGTTCCGATGGTTTTTGTTTCAACGCGACCTTTAAAAGAGATTGGAAACCGCCGTAATTCTCCAAGGCTTCGGTACCAAGCGAAACGTTTGATGAACCATCTTGATCCGGCTTCTGCTTTGTTGCGGTGCTCGCGCTACCTTTCCAGAAACGCATGGGCGATTCAACATTCCCCGCGCCACTGCTTTTTATAATTCTTCCATTTTGAATATCTACGACATTATCCATATGTGCCCCCATAAGCTCAATTATTTAATAATGAAGTAAAAACCTTAATAAATGGCGAATACTATCCAATAACATTAATAGAAAACTGTAACCATCTGTAAGTATTTCGAATTTGTCTTAAATGATACGTAAAGTTCACGATGTTTTATATCATTTATTGTATTATTTGTTGGTGTGAAAATAAAAGCATACAGAGAAACAAGCAGAATCATTTTACACAAAGTTAATGTTGTTGATGTATTATGTAAATAAATATAAGGGGTAAAGGCCGAAGTCTAAACGAACAGTTCTTATATGTGTTACAGGCAATCGGCTCTTTGAACAGGGCAAATGAGTATATCGGAAGAATTCAAGCATCATGCAGGAGAAACGTATTCGGCGGAGCCCGCCAGTATGTATATTGGCGCAGCGTCCGAAAGCGTACTGCACAGTGATATCATATTTGCCGAAGCGGATGAGAATAACGCTCGTGCCGATCTGAGCCCGCAGGAACTCCGCGATTTCGCGCTCAAGCTTGGAAAGATTGAGGATAACGATGAGATGCTGGCCGCTGCGGCGGGGCTACTACCCGCCCGCATAATGTCCGGTTATTTTGCGCATTTAGACGACCGCTTGAGGCAGACACGCCAAGACAGCGCGAAAGCGCGTGCCGATGCGCATTACATGGCACTGCTACAGACGCAAATCGCAGAGTGGGATTCACAGATTGAACTTCTGGACAAAGAAATCTCTGAACTGGAGACGTTGCGGGATATTATCGCTTCGGGTGAATTCGACCCGAACAACCCGGATCATGCCGCTTTACGCGACAGAACACCGATTACACAGAATGAGATTGATGACGGCAGCGCCATTGATGCCATCGATGATGAAATTAAAGACAGGCAAAGCGAACGTGATGCGATCAGTGCGGAGCGTGAGCGCGCGCAAGAACGATTGACTGAAATGAAGGGGCAAACACGTGAGGTTGCCGAAAATATTGCCGTTGACGTGGTTGAAAATGACGGCGCGGCAGCGGTGGCAGCAGTGTCTCGAAATCTTGATGAGCTAGAGCAACAAATTGCTGATACGGCAAGTGGTAACAGTGATTTTGGTGGAAATGCCGCGCAGCAAAACGACAACGCAAGTAATTTTGGTTTATCAGGGCTGAGTTTTGATGATGCGTTTGGGGCGCCGTCTGGTTCTCTCTCTACAGCCCACGGGCTGGGTGAGGATAACCCTTTACGTAGTAACGCCCCGCCCATGCGGCAGGAATTTGAAACTGCCTCCGCACAAACAGACATTGTTAAACCCGATGCCAAGGTAGAGCTTTCTACCGAACAGGATTTAAGCGCGGTGACGCCTGTTAATAATTTGGGTTGATGACTATTGCGGTTGCGTATTCAGGGCAAGTGTTTCCGTTGACCATACATCACTATGATGCGCGAGCACCTGCGAAAGTTCTGTTTTAAGGTTCCCCACATTGACTGTGAAATCATATCCCTTCACATAGAAGGTCAGGTCGGTCGCGGTGCCGCGTGACTGATTAACGCGGTATTCAACCGGAATGTCACGACTGGCAAAAGCGCCTTTCAGCCAGTCACCTAAATCCTGTCCTTGTTCAATTGTTGTATCGGCCTGCAAATTAATAAAAATGCCTATACCACGTGAATTCGGGTCTTCGGAGTAATCCTGCATTTCATGGCGCTTATGCGTGATAGCGCGCGCCTGTTCATCGGTGATCGTCTCTGACGTTGCGGCCTTGGCCTCACCTGCCTCGGCGCCTTGGTCAAGCGGTAAAGAAGCCAGAGCAATACCGGCAACTCCGGCCATCATGCTGCGTAAAACATTGCGGCGGGACATCCCGTTATCCGGCTGGCTTTCTTTTCCAAATATGTTTTTTAGAACCTTCATCGTCTTTTCGATTAAATAACCGACTCTCAAATGTATTAAATATGCGTATTTTATACGCCATTTAGACAGATTTGTCCAGTTTTTTGAAACATTGCGTAAATAATAGACTCTTGTATTGAAATTATATATTGATTCTGTGTTGTTTAATTTCATAGACATAATTGATGATTATTGTTTAAAATAGATATTGGTATGGGATTATATAATTACAACTTGAAAAATAGCAGATTATCGCCGATCCTAGCGTTCGGCCTTTTGCCAAGTTGGCTCTCACAGCGATATTTCGGGCGCGAGACAAAAAGGATCGTTTTTGTCCCGCTTAAGCGAGGTGAGATATGAGTGCTTGGTCTCTGATAAACTGTCCTGGCCGTAAAATCGGCTATGCCCGCGTCAGCACCAAAGACCAAAAGCTACGCATGCAGCGCGATGCGTTAGAGACTGCAGGGTGTGACGCAATATTCGAGGATCACGGCGTTTCTGGCGCAAAGGGCTCACGCCCCGGCCTTGATGCAATGCTGGAGGGGCTCTCCTCCGGCGATAGTGTCGTGGTATTCAAGCTGGATCGGCTGGGACGCTCTGTACTGCATTTGGCTGATTTACTGGTACGATTTGAGCACGAAGGCGTGCATTTCGTCTCCCTTTCCGAAGGGATCAACACGACCACGCCGGGCGGCAAACTGGTGTTCCACATTTTCAGCGCCATGGCCGAATTCCAACGCGAAATCATCGTCGAGAATACCTGTGCCGGAATTGATGCCGCAAGGCAGCGCGGTGTGACTTTGGGGCGGCCAAGGGCACTCACACCAGACGATGTCGCCGAGGCGCATCGCCAGATCATGCAGGGACATAAAGACATGGAACAAATCGCCAACCTGTTCGACATCCACCCGAAAACGGTAGAGCGAGCGTTTGAGCGGGAGGGGTTAAAGGCGGCTTGATGGAACCAAGGCGAAACAGTGATCCGGAGCGGTTTCATTTGAATTGAACGTTTACGATAAGCCAATTGACCGCACCATTGTCGGTGTTTATCCTAATATTCAAGCCGTCATTGAGTTGTCATCGGAAGGAAAAATTATGAAAGCGCTATCGCAAGGGGCGTCCTTAGGTGTTCTCTTTTTTCTTGCAAAGATATTTCTCCCAAGATTTTCTGACTCTATCGTCTCGAGCGGGATATTTTTCACTGTTGTTTATTTTTCTACAGGCATCGCTTTTTTGGCATTTATTATTCTAGCAATAGTCCCGACGTCACGGCACCTCATCTTGTCCCAGTCAAAAGATGACAGCAGTGAGATGGCAATGCTCATTAAGTGTCTTTCAGTATCTGGCGGGAGTTTTATTGGATACAACATGTGTGTATTGGCCCTTTATATTATAAGAGCTTCGTGATTTAAAGTTGTTTACATTTTCACTGAAATGCTTACATTGATAATAATGATTATCAATCGCATTAAAGGTGAATATTTATGAAAGAACATTCTAAGCTAGCAATTCATTTCTTTTGGGCCACTTTGCTGACTGGTGCAGTGACAAGCGCAGCAGTGAACGATCAATACCGTAATTTGTACTGCAGCCAACAAAAAGCAGAACAAACCAATGGCAATCTAAGTGAACAGATTCTCTCGCTCCCAGTAGAGATGGAGCCTTTATTACCTCAAGTGTTTGGCGACCCGTGTCGATAGAGTTTTTGGCAGATAGCCGAACTTTAAGGTGCCAGTCACTTTGAGGTATATTTTTGGGTGAGATAATAAAGCTTTTCGTTGGTGCGTATCCCAATCTGTCTGCTCGCATCATAATAGTTATTTTTTAAGTATTTTTTTTCGGTTAGGACGAGGCGTAGGCAAAGTGCACTATTATGCACAATCAAAATCCTGATTCTCACTGCAATCTAAATCCGACATTAGCCGACATTAGCCGACATTAGCCGACATTTTCAAAGAAGCCATTATCAATACCAACCTATATTTGAGTTACAGCAAAAGATATTGATCGAGAACTTTATTAAATCAGCGCATGCGCAAGATGTGCGCGGTAATACCGCGCCTTGGCTCAGGCCGCTCCGCGACCTTCGGGAAGGGTGCGTGCCCCCCCCCCCCTGTCCAACCCCCTGCCTGTTGGCGTAAAACGCCAAAAATACGTACCACGTTTAGCGCAGAGCGATTTTTCATCAACAATGACGAATACGTTGCATCACACGAGCAAAAGCTCTGCCATGCTATCAAGCTTGCTCTTAACTGCCTTCCAATTTGGCAATCGCGAAGCCAGGAGTTGGTAAAACTCCAAACCGTGATGATGCTCCCTTAGATGACAAAGCTCATGGGTTAAGACGTAGTCAATACAATCACGCGGTGCCTTTACGAGCGCCGGATTGAGTGTAATTTCGCCGTTCGGGGAGCAGTTACCCCATTGGCGCTTCATCGTCGTGAGGCGCAAATGGGGAGTTTCATCAACCCACCTCATATCTGATGCCACGATTTCCAACCGACGCCCCAAATAGTCAGCGGCGCGCTCCTTGTACCAACGCCGCAACACACCGCGAACCCGATCTACATTCGGGTTTGGAACTTCAACCACTATTCGCCCTGCGAGAAGCTTCGTGGACGACAGCGGTGAAGAAGATTGTTCAATCTTTAATCGATATCGGCGACCAAGATAGAAGTGTGTTTCTCCGCTTACATACTCTCGCGGCAAGGCATGGGCTCGCATATCCCGGACAATATCGACCTGTGTCTTAATCCATCGCGCCCGTTTGCGGATAGCTTTTTTCACGTCGCTTTCGTTCGCTCCGTCGGGTTTATCAACCTGTATGAGCCCGTTGGGATGAACATGGATTTGAACCTTGTTCGTGAGATCGCGACGAACAATAACCTCATACTCAAAAACTTCATCTCCGTATGATAGCCGCTCGATACCCATCAATATTGCCCTCGGGAGAGCCCAATGCGGGTCACCGCGATAACTTGTTCAATGACCTCCTTAGCCTTGTCCAATCCCATCAGGTCGAACAGTTCCGGCAGCAATGCCTTTCTGATTTCCGCTTCGATGTTTTGCGGGTTGAGTGAGTGTTCCGCTACGGCGCTTCTTACAACCTTCTCAATCTTGATCGCGGTTTCAGCATAATCTGAGACCTTTCCATTCATTGCCTTATCGCCGCCGATGCTCAGTTTGATAATCCCAAAATAGGCGCGGGCATGTCTGTTGCCGACGAGTTGTTCAGGAATGCCGTCCACCTCCCTCTCATCAACCTTCTCTTCGATATCTTTGAACAGCGCATACTGTTTGAAAGGATGTTCAAAGAGCGCCTCCGCTTCGGCTATGGCTTGCCTCAAAAGGTCGGAAAAATAGATTTGCGCATAGGGGTCATCGTTTAATTCTTGCTCAATCGTTTTTTTAAGTCGGCTGCGGATTAAGTCGGTTTCATTCCGCGTCTTCTCGTCGCTCCACTTCTCTGGGTCATCATCGATGCCCAGTTCGTTTATCAAAAACGCGCCATCAGCCTCTCTGACTTCCTGTCCGATAACCTGCCGATCCACGAGCTTACGGATTTGATCCTCATAAGCGCTGTAATCGACTGTTTCCTGAGCATCCCTCCGAGCTGTAGCCCGAAGCTCAGTGAAGAACTTCAAATCGCGTTTATATGTCGCTATCTGTTTCTCGCTTACGGACGAATCCTCGAAGAAAGACCGGGAAGATAGCGCCACCTTGAGGCACAAACCGAAATTCGTGAGCGCCTCATAAAAATCCTCCCGAACCTTTTGCTTTTTATCGTGGATTTCGCCGTTTTCGCCCTCTTCATACTGGGGGATGAGACGTTGGCGATACTGCTCAAAATCCTTCGCGTTCTTCACACCCTTGAAGATGCCCCACAATCGATCATGGAGGTCAGGGAGCTTCTTGTATTCCGTCCCGACCTGGCGGTAGAGGCCGTCGAGATCGTCCATGTCGTACCCAGCTTGCGATCTGCTCGCCAAGTCCTGGTATTCCTTGAGCGCTGTATCCAGCTCTTTCAAAATGCCCCTGTAATCGATAAGCAGGCCATACTTTTTCGCCTCGTGCAGCCGGTTCACGCGGGCGATGGCTTGAATCAGATTGTGCTGCTTTAAGGGCTTGTCGATGTAGAGAACGGCATTTCGCGGCTCATCGAACCCGGTAAGAAGTTTATCCACGACGATCAGGATGTCAGGTTTCCCCTCTGTCGAGAAATCGTCGATGATATCGCGCTCATAGTCCTCGACATCGCCTTTCACGGTGTCCTTCCACCATTGTTGAATTTCCGGCAATTCGGATTCGTCGATCTCTTCATGACCTTCGCGGGTGTCGGGCGGGGAAATCACGACCGCACTTGAAACCAGCCCTGTTGAATCGAGCGCCTTCTTGTATCGGATGGCTGAGAGCTTGCTGTCGGTTGCGAGTTGTCCTTTCAAGCCCTTTCCGAGCGCCTTGAAATTCTCACTAAAGTGCACCGCTATATCCCAGGCGATAAGATCAATCCGGTTGGCCGACCCATAAACCGGCCCTTTCTTCCCATATTTTTCCTTTAGATCGCTTTTCTGCTTGTCGGAAAGCCCTGCCGTGATCTTCTCAAACCAGTTGTCTATAGCTTTCTCATTGATATCGAGGATCGGTTTGCGTTCTTCGTAGAGTAAAGGCGTAACAGCGCCGTCTTCGACCGCACGCTGCATCGTATAGGCATGAATGATCGGACCGAATTTGTTGGCGGTTTTTTCATTTTTCAAAAGCGGCGTTCCGGTAAACGCGACGAAGGAGGCATTGGGCAATGCCTTTTTCATGCGCTCATGATTTTCACCGCCTTGGGAGCGATGACCCTCATCGACCAAAACAATCAGGTCATCGCTTTCATTGTGGCATTCGCGCTGTTTCGAGGCCGTATTGAACTTGTTGATGATCGCGAAAATGATGCGTTCTGTGCCTTTTCCTATCCGCTTTGCCAAATCCCGTCCCGAGGTGACTTTCGCCTTGCTGCCTTCCTTCTTGTTCGCGACCTCCGAGCCAAATGCACCGCCGCTGATGAAGGTGCGAGCAAGCTGCTTTTCCAAATCGACCCGATCCGTCACCACGATAACCCGGCATTCCTTTAGGCTGTCATGAAGCAACAAAGCCTTGCAGAGGAAGACCATGGTGAAAGATTTACCGGAGCCGGTTGTGTGCCAGATGACGCCGCCTTCGCGCCCGCCGCCCACCTTTCTCTTATTGATCCGCTCGATCAGCTCCTTGATGCCGAATGCCTGCTGATAACGCGCGGCGACTTTCCCGACTTTCTTATCGAACAGAATGAAGAAACGAACGAACTCCGCCAACCGATCCTTCGACAGCAGACCGATCAGCAACCTGTCCTGATCCGTCGGCAATTGTTCGGCTGACCAGAGGACTTCAAAGTAGCGGCGGACATGCGCGGGGCGGTCCGCGAAAATTAAATCCCGCTCCGCTTCGGAAAGTTCACGGTTCTTGATTGCTACAAACCGTTCATCGGAAATTTCCTCATCCCGCCACAATGCCCAAAACTTCTTGGGCGTTCCCGTCGTCGCATAGCGGCCATCGGTGTTGCTGATAGAAAGCAGAAGCTGCGAGTAAGCGAACAGCGAGGGTATTTCATCCGGTTTTTGGTTGCGGATGCTCTGGCTTATTCCTTCTTCCACCATTGACTTGTTGGGGTTGCCGGACTCAGGCCGCTTAGCCTCAATCACCACCAGCGGAACACCGTTTACATACCCCACCAGATCGGGGCGGCGCGTCCGCGTGCCATCGGACGTAAGCACGTCCAATTCTTCGGTGATGAAAAAACTATTGGTCTCCGGCTCATCCCAATTGATGATTGGAATTGTCGGTGAATGCCTTTTACCGTCGATAAACTCCGTCACCGTCACGCCGAGTGTCAGGGCATGATAGAGTTTCTCATTAGCCGCCAGCAGCCCTTCATGCAGGGTCGGTGTGGATATTTCGCGGATGATCTGTTCGATGGCATTCAGCGACAAGGGATAACTTTTTCCTCGATAGTCGAACCGCCTCTTTTTCAGCTCCTCCACCAGAACGCCCCGCAAGAGCACATCCTGATTGCCTTCCCGCATCTCCACGCACCGCGCGGGCGGAAGATACGCCCATCCCAAGGATATCAACGTCTGTAGCGCTGGAATCTTCGCCGCATACTCTTCGTTGGTTTGGGGTGATTCAGTCATCAGGCTCCCCCCAAACATTAGCGCTGGATGCGTCTACATACAGAAATTCGATATCATCTCGTCGTTCTGCATATCGCGCGAGGCTCTCACGGATACCATCCCAACCGTCTTCCGGTCGGTGCACACAAAACACAAATTTTTCTATTTTGCTCTCAAAAATAGCGTCATAGATGTGTTCATCGTTGTCAGCTACAGAGTGCCCAAAAACAAACAAGCTGCCTGACAAACTAGTCAATTCTTCATAACAATGACGCAGATAAGGTATTGAGTAAATTTTTGACTTCTTTTGAATGGAAGAACCTTCAGCGACATACAAAGGCAATTGTTGTCGATGCCGAATGGATGCAGCAATATCGTCGATAATTGTTGCAGTTGTGACTATGCGTTTTTGCGTTTCAAGCTGCCTGTTCAAAAATAGATGCAATGCTCCATGCAGATAATATGTCGAGCAGTAAGCATCTTCTTGGAAAGTACGAAACCCTCCGACCTGATCGCCAAGGCCGAATCCATCACTATGAAGTCGTTCCTCTGCATTGAGTATTACCCAATACAGCAAAAGGTCGTAATTAAGCGTGAACACGTTTGCGAATTGTTTTAAAAATGCGGCGCATGCCTGATGCTGTTCGTCTGGCACGTCAAACTGAATCGCTGGATGGACTTCTTTAACTGCATGAATCAAGGCTTCGCGAAGATGGTTCGCATCATTTTGAAATAATACAGACCTATCCTCTTCGTCGTAAGCAGTCTCAATTATTGAAGTTTGTTCCAGGGCGTGCATGACCTCTTCAAAATCAATCGTATTCAATTCGCGAAAGACATTTCGGATTGGACTGCCTGGCTCAAGGCCTGAATACTCCAATAGGTTCGCATAATCGAAGTTCCCCCCCGCTTGCGCGATAGAGAACCCGTTTCCAAGCAATACTGCGCGCGGGCTCTCCGCGGTGAGTTCGATTGCCTCTGAAAAATTGATTGTATCAGGCATCGCTATACTCCCCACACGTTTGCTGAAACTGCGTTGATAAATCCTATTCTTAGAAGACAACGCTCACGCCAAATCGAGGTTAGCTCCCTCGCACACACCAGCATTTTCAAATAATATTCTTTGTCAGTTTGGTTGTTGCGGGTCATGATCCGTCCCCACGGGCTTTCTTCTTCCCTTTTTTCGTCGCTTTCTTCTTTCCAGCCGATTTCGGCGACACGTCTTTGACGAATCCATATTGTCCGTCGACGCTCATAACCTTGAGTGCCTTCATGCTCCGCATCAGGCTGATACGGGAGAACAGCGGTAGGTTCGCCGACAAGGCGGTCTTGTCCTTGTGCGTTACGATGGCGAAAACGACGCGAAATTTCTGATCGTCCAGCGGCGCCGTAAAGCCGTCGAAATCGGCGGCTGAAACCTTACCCTTGATTAACGCCCGAAGCTTTTTGTCAGATTCAGGTTCCAGCTTGAGAAGTTCAATCGCATTGGTGCCCTGATTAAATAAATGACTCAATTGCGACGAAAACGTCGAGACTTTGACGTGGTGGAATACGGCTAGGTCGCCATCGACGCTATACAGATCGCACGGCTCAACCGCCGTCTGACCGGGCGGGCCGATACTGGTAATGTCCAGGCAAACATAGGAGGCGTCGGCAGCCGCGACCGCTTTATTGTAAGCGCCTTCACCCTTGTGATTGTAATCGGGCAGCGCCAAATCCGCGCATAACGGGTCGAGATAGGCGGAGAGCTTGTCGACATATTTCGTTTCGACTTTATACCAGTTGCCCTCATTCACGTGATAGACATCGGAACCACCGGCGAGCGTTGTGTCGTAGATCATGCATTTTAGAATGCTGTGCCGGTCGCGTGCATTGCCGTCCTCGTCGGTCAGGATCAGGGCATGACGTTTGAGAACGTCGATATCGACATCGTTAAGCACAACTTCCCGGCGCTCCAGGTAATCATAATACCGTCCCATGAAGACATCGTCGTAGACGAGCCCGCGTCCGGCACCGGCAAACGTCGCACACACGTTGTCGCGATAATCGACGATATCCGGCACAGCCAAATAGAGGTTCTCATCCTTCTCCCGAAAGGCTGTAAGCAAGCTTGCATTAAGCTCATCGACCACCACGGGGTCCCGAACGGGTTCAATGTTCTGAATATCCGGAAACGTGGTTCGGTAGGCGTCGCTTGCGTACAGTTCCAAGAGCGTCTCGCACAATCCGATCAATTCGTCGGCAGCAACCGCCGTACTGATGCGGAGATTTGCCGCGCCGGTCGCATGTTTGAAAAGTTCCTTGTGTTCGTCCTTCACCTTGCCGGTGAGGCTTTTGAGGATCGTGCTGTCACGGTCGAAATCAAAGTAGGTGAGATTCGAATCCACCGGCATTTGTGTGCGTTGCCGCCGCGCCGCGCCGGGCTCGAGAACATCGGTGCTCTTCAATTTATTAGGGTCGAGGCTGTTCAGCGTGACCCTCAGACCGAAATCGTACTCGTAGCCCGCATCTTTCAGATAGTGAAACACATGCCCGAACGATAGAGCGAAACATCGCTCCCCTACCGGAAGGAAAACCAGCGCGCCCTTGGTGACCTGGCGTAGCGGCTTACGGACACCGAAATAACCTGTCCACCAAGGCTCGCGCGGCGCATTGTCGAGCACGAATAGCGTTGCACCTTCCGGGAGCCCTGTCGCGTCAGCGCCCACTTCCATTCCGTGATCGTCCTTCAGGGCATTCGTCGCGTTTAAACCGTCCTTAAGCAGATAGATCGAAAATGACCGCGCCTTGCTCATGCTGTTTTCTCCCTTAATTTGACCCGTCGCTTGCCGGTCAGGAGTTGCTGCATGAGTGCAGCTTTTTCCGTCTTGAGCGCTACGAGTGTGTTTTGAAAATTCTCCGTTTGTAGTTCAGTCGTATGAATGACATCCGCTATTTTCTCTTGCTCGGGTTTCGTAGGAAGCGCAATTGGCGCATTGGCGATTGACCCGGTAGTTAGGCCGAATCTTGTCGCTCCATTCGCTCTCGAAGCGAAATAATTCCGAGTATGCTGGTTCTCAAAATAAAATTTAAGATATCGTCCGCATGTATTCGCATCTGGGCGAATGATGGCCAAATGATACCCGCAAACAAGATCAGGTGCGGTCTCTGCCACGTAGGTAGGAACGGCTATATCATCCGGTCTCTCGGAATCTTTGGTTATCAGTACGTCGCCAATTTTTAGGCTAAATTTTTTTACTTGATCCGACGTAGCTGTCGATTTCATAAAGGGCAATGAACTTATAATCGTGTCATGAGCATATACGTCGGTGTAGTTGCACAGACGAATTTGAGGTTCACTATCGACAGATTTTTTGTCGACATTGGAGATGATGATATTAGCAACGTCACCCAAACTCGTGACTTTAGGATCGGAGTTCAATTTAAGAGAATCTGTCGGGCTTTTAATTAATAGCTCTTGGATCAGCGCCGTTTTTTGCGCTTGGCTATTAGCTATCAGATTTTCGACAGTCTCGATCGCCCGATCCCATGTCATGAGAATTTCGGCGATTTTCTTTTGCTCTTCGCAGGGTGGGACAACTATCTCCGATCTTACGAATTCGGCTTGCCCCAAGGTTTTGTTTCGTCCGGCGCCGCCGGGTGAAGCTAGTGTAAGAACATGTTTTCCGTATTTTGTTCTGAATAAATAAGTCAGAAAATCGAGATCACAGTGTCCAGGCTTTGGGCGATACATGGGAAACCGGTGCGAAGCAATTTTCCCAATATCATTGGCGGTCGTTTTTCCGACGGCTTGTTCCCAAGCGAATACGATATTGACGACAAAGCAATCGGGTTCTACCCAGAAAACGCGCTTATTTCCCAGCGCCGTACCTGAAACTGGTTCCTTATCAAACAGCCCTTTGCCATGTGAACGAATACCAATTTGAAAATAATGTTCATCGGGCTCGACATGCACGGGGCGAGCGACCCGCTCTACCAATTCTCCAATCGGAACTTTTGAGAAGCCTTCAGGAACCATAGCCCAGCTCCTTTAAATACCCGTCCATCTTGGCTTCTAGGTCTGCCAGTTCGGCCTTTAGGGTTGCGCGTTCCTTGCGAACGGCGACAAGATCGATTTCCGGCTCTTCCTCGAACGTGTCCACGTAACGGGGAATGTTGAGGTTGTAGTCGTTTTCCTTGATCTCTTTCAGGCTCGCCAGATAGGCATATTTGTCGATGGCGTTCCGCGCCTGATAGGCTGTGACGATCTTGGCAACGTTCTCGGTGGAAAGTAGGTTCTGGTTCTTGCCGGAAACGAATTCACGGCTGGCGTCGATGAACAGCACTTTTTTGTCTGATTTGTTTTTCCTGAGAACCAGAATGCAGGCCGGAATACCGGTGCCGTAAAAGAGCTTTTCCGGCAGGCCTATGACGGCATCGAGCAGGTTTTCGTCAATCAGCTTGGTGCGGATTTTTCCTTCCGCCGCGCCCCGAAACAACACGCCATGGGGGGCAACGACCGCCATGCGTCCGGTTTTGGGTTTCATGGTTTCGACCATATGGAGGACGAAGGCGTAATCACCCTTGGTCTTGGGCGGTACGCCGCGCTGGAAGCGCTTGTACTTATCGTCTTCCGCCTTGCCGTGTCCCCATTTATCGAGACTAAAGGGGGGGTTGGCGACGACGACCTCGAAGTGTTTCAGGCCACCGTCCTTGTTCAACAGTTTCGGGTTACCAATCGTGTCGCCCCATTCAATCCGGTGATTGTCTTCGCCATGCAAAAACATGTTCATTTTGGCGAGCGCCCAGGTGCTGCCAATGGCTTCCTGCCCGTAGAGTGCGTATTTCTTCGATCCGTTGAAGTTTCTGACGACCTGCCGACCGCATTTCATCAGCAACGAGCCTGAACCGCAGGTCGGATCGCAGATTTCATCGCCTTCCTGCGGTGCCATCAGTTCTGCCATCAATTCGGATACTTCAGGCGGGGTGTAGAATTCTCCGGCCTTGCGCCCGGCATCGGCAGCAAAATTCTTGATGAGGTACTCATATGCATTGCCGATGATGTCGAGCTTGCCGATACGGCTTGGCCGCAGATTCAGTGCGGGCTTTGCGAAATCTTCCAGCAGGTGGCGCAGCAAGTCATTTTTCTGCTGCTCTTCGCCAAGGCGGTTTGAATTGAAGCTAATATCCTGGAACACGTCCCGCAGCTTCGCGATATTCGCTTCCTCAATGGCATGAAGCGCCTTGTCGATGCGCTCCCCGTTGCCAGCCTCGTGCCGCCGCCCGTGGAGAGCGTAAAAGCTTGCGCCCTCGGGGAGGACGAACCGCTCGCTCTTCATCAGTTCGATTATCAGCTCCGGGTGGTCGCCGTGTTTTTCCTTGTAGGTGTCATAGTGATCCTGCCAAACGTCGCTGATGTATTTCAGGAACAGCATCGTCAGGACAAAATCCTTGTAGATGTCCGGCGAGACCGTTCCCCGGAACGTGTCGCAGGCGTTCCACACCGCCTTGTTGATTTCGTCCTGTTTAATTTCAGCGTTCATTGTCTTGAACTCCTCTCTTCATAAAGAGCCCAAGAGCAAGGGCATCCAGTTGTTGTTGACGGTTTAAGGCGAGGCGCTCGAAAAGCGCGCGCTCACCATGGGCTGCATTTGCAAAGGCGATGATCGCCGATTGATGATCGATTGAGGGAAGCGCGATGCACAGGCTTTGCAGCGCCTGTCTGCGGATATTTCTGATGTGCGAACCCGTTGCCACTGCGTCCAATTGCTTTTGAGCGGGAGCTTGGTTGATCTGCCATGCAACGAAGGCTGGCAAGGCGTGCGCGCGGTTGATGGCTGACAAGACGAAAAAATGCGGTGAGCACACGGCGCGCTCGGGCGGTCGCTCAACGTGTAAGGCGTAGTTATTAGCTCCCCGCGCGGCGAACAATACGTCGCCATCTTCAAGCCAGCGAGGCGGCTTCTTTGGTGGTAGCTTGACCCGAACGGCCGACGGCCAATCGACTCCACTCGCCGCAGTGGTGTTGCGCATTTGCACGACAGGCGTATCCCCGTTCGGCTCATCACGAATCGCTTCGCGAAAAGGGAAGCCAGCCGTCACGTTGGCGAGCTCGGAAATCTTAACGAAATTTACTGCATCAATGTTCATGATGCAAAATATAGCCAAATAAAATCACCGCGTCAATATAATTTTTGCATCAATGTCTATGATGCAAAAATATTTTGCATAATTTTACATCAAGAGTCTGTTTGACTCAAATATAGCGCTATAGTACTATAGTACTATAGTCCAATAAAGGTAATAGAAAGGCAAAGACATGCAAACAATCGAAATCGATTTTGAGGTTTTTAAAGAATTGACCCTGAGGCGAGAGACAGAGGCAACGACATATAATGACGTGGTTCGCGCGCTGCTTGGACTTGGAACAATGGATGGCAAGGATAAAGCAGAGAGAGCATCTGAAACGTGGCTCTCCAAGGGGGTCGCATTCCCTGTCGGAACCGAGTTCCGGGTTCGTTACAAAGGCGAAATGCATTATGGCCAAGTCCAGCGGGACGGCTTGAGCGTCAATGATGTGGTTTCGGCAAGTCCGTCGGATGCCGCCCGCCTCATTACCGGAAACAACGTAAACGGCTGGCGGTTCTGGGAATGCAAATTCCCCGGCCACGGTAAGTGGCAAAAAATCGATACTTTAAGAGATCATTAAAGGAAAAGTAGCCCGACCAAGATTGGCGCGCCCTTCGGGCCGGGCTCTCGTGAACCGAGCCGCCAAACAGGCGTCTCGGCCATTCCGGCTTCAATCCCTCGCGCAAGGCTTAGGGCACGCGCCCTCAGCGCACTCCGATAAAAATAGACGGTCTCCCGAGGCTCGCTTTGCTGCGCCCGCCGTCGATTGTTCCCTCCGTTTGCACACCCCGTTCTCGGCGAAGGCCAAGGGTTGCTATTACGCAACCCCTAGCCCAAAGGAGAAGAAGGAAATGTACTATAATTATTCATTCAAGGAGTGCGGCGATGAAAGAGGCGCTCCCTCTGAGCACGAGATTAACCTTGCCGATCCCGATAGGTTCCAATTCGGGAAATGGTGCGAACGCGCCCAGCGACATATTGGCGAAGGTGACATATCGGCGTCCTACAGCTCAGACCGCATCGGTATCGGCGAACCCATCCGGCAACCGTTTCGCTGGAAAGCCGCATTTTGGGTGAATTCAGGCAGATGGTACCGCAACCATGAGCAGCGGATAGAGGCCTATCAACTCATCCCCCTTGACCTGTTCGAGGGGGAGGCACGCCGCTATGCGGAAATCGTCGCTGATGGAGACGCGGCCAGACGCAGCCCCTTGGGGTTTTATCATGGGATAAAGGTCGAGCATGGTGGAAAACTCTATGTGCTCATCGGGAAACCGCAGATTTTTGCCCCTTCAAACGCCGAGCAGTTTTCCCTGTTCTAAAGATATCCCCCTTTAGCGATCAAGACTTGGGACATCACGTGATCGAGTGCGGCGGCGAGGTCGGTCTTCCGATTGTGTGCGGCGGTGTTCCTTGAACGCTTCACGGCGGGCGGCGCGTTCCGCCTCAGCATCCGCTTCCATGTTGTGAAAGACTTTTGCGTCTTCGGTCAGGCTGCGGGTGACCGTCTTGTTTTCTTCGCGTTGCTGTATCCGCTCATTAACGACCGTGCGGCGCTGCGCCAGTTGTGCGGCGGTCAGGTGATCGCGCTCTTTCCGGTCTTTTGTCTGCGCGGTCTCGGCTTCTTGGGCATTGCGCTCAAGCGTGCGCTTGCGTTCCCCCGTCAGACGATCCAGCAAGCCCAAGAGGCCACGCCGGATGCGCTTCTGGCGGTCTTGCTCCTCCGATTGCTGACGAAGGCGCGCGGCCTCTTTCTGAGCGTCCCGCTGCGCTTTCTGTCTGGCCTTGATTGCTTCCCGCTTGGCCTCAGCATCCTTGCATTCACGCTCTTCCTTCTCCGCGACTTCGCGTTGGAATTCCTCCATCTTGGTATGCATGGCACGGGCGATATTGATTTTGGTATCCGCCACGGACGGCAGCGCGTCCATATCGCCTAGGCGTTCGCGCACCTCTCTTGTCTTGATGCCGACGCGCTTGGCAATGTTGTGAACTTCCCCGTGATGATCCACCGCCACATAGCCACGTTTATCGCCGCGCGCGAGCCAATATCCGCGCTCTTGCAGGGCATGTGTGAAAGCCGCCTTAGAATCTGAAATCGCCCAAGCATCCTGAAACGCCGCCTTGATGCCGCGCGGGTCTTGCCCGATGCGTTTGGCTTGTTGCCATTCGGCAAGTGTGAAATTGCGCGGATCGCGTTCACCACTCACGGCCAGACCGCGCGGCATTTTCCAACCATGTTCAAGATACAAATCGCGCGATATATCCTGCATCTTGCGTTTGGAATGGGGCAGCGGGATTGCCTTCATTTCCTCGACATCAATCCGGCTCCACACCGCATGGGCGTGGCGGCGCAATTCACCGTCATCACCGTGCTTTTCATGAAAAACGACAGCGCGGGGCTGGCCGCTTAGGCCGAGCCTGGATTCCGCACGATCAACCGCGCTGATGAACTGATCATCGGAGACATCTGTGCCTTTAGGCGGGTTGAGGCTTAGCGAAAAAAGGAACTGCTTACACTTGGTTCCTCGGCTGATCGCGTAGCTTTCCTGAAACGCGCCATCAAGATCATCAGCAACGAAGCCCCGCAGTTCCGCCACTTCGACGCGCTCGTTTTCGTGTTTCATCAAATGGCTAGCGAGATCGCGTGCGCCGCCACGCTGATTGCCGACAAGGATCATTTGACGTTCCCCGCCTTCAGTCCGAGCGCTTTCACCAGCATTCCCCGCATATCGTGAATATCTTCGCAGGCTTCATTGAGCGCGGTAAGATCCTCATCCTTCAATTCAAGGCGATCAGCTTTCGCCGCCACAGCCAATAAGAACAGGCAACGCACCTGTTCCGATTTTCCCAACATGCCGAGCACCTGCCCCAGCAGGGCATAGTCGATGGAGGGTGCGCGAGACGGCTTGCGGCGGGTTTCTTCATCACCGAGCAGTTTTGCGCGAACATAAGCCCCAAGCGGCTTATTTCCCGCCCTACGCTTAAGAACAGCTCGTTCATCCCCACTCAGGCGAATGGAGAATGGCGCAGGGCGCTTAGGCTTCACCGCGCCCGAAGAATGGTCAAAACTTCGCTTAATGGAAGAGCTCATGGCGACGGCTCCTCCCATTCAATGGGGATATCTCTTTCCAGCGCCTTTAGTTGGTGTTCCCAGTCTGCTAGTTCTTGAAAGAGGGAGTTCAACGATTCTCCCTCAGGCAGCACCATCGCTTCAATCCTCGCTTTCAGCGATTTAATAATCGCGCCAAAAAATCTCATTCCGTAAACGTGTTTCGGAATGCTGTCCGCAACTGCGTTTTGCGGCTTCGATTTGATGCTTTTTAAGCGACTATTCCGATGACAGTTTTTCGATCATAGGCTGACTAACGGCGTTTCTCCTGGGGCGAGACCAGGTCGTTCCCTTTTCGGCAGAACTTGGCCATAAATTAATGGCGTAAGTGAAGTCTGCTCACCATCAAAACTCCAAAAATGGAAGAATTTCAGGTCGTCTCAACACGATTCCAAGTGCCTGTTTAGGAGCTATATTTCTCAGATTTCCTGAGAAATATAGCTGTCAGGAAAATTCGTACTCACCTTCGAAGATGGACGGGTTCAGGAATATCCTCTCCCAGAACAGGTTTCGATCGACTTCGGATAGTTTCGCTTCTTCGCACGTGTTCTGCCATTCTGTGCGCACGACATGAATAGTGCCATTTCGGGATCTGTTGCTATTCATTTTGGGCGCTTTGACAGTGAAGAAGTGTAAGCCATAGGCTCACTTTTTCACTGTCAAAGTGCAACCAGCCTATCCACTTAGTGTTGCCTTTCAATTTTTTCCAAAATGTTGCGTTGAAAAATTTGCTCAGCACGTGAGAATGAACTCTTCAGACCCATATCAGGGTCCGCGTTGTGACGAATACGCTCGCCAGAGGGACGAAGCCTTAAGTCTACTTATGGGGGGCCCAGTCATTACAATCGTAGCCGTAGTATACCGCAGTCGCTTTTTCCAATTGGTCACGTGTCAGAGTTAAAAGTGCCATTGCGGGGGCTTCTATGAACCATCAGATTGCAAAGGAGCATCACAACACCTGATTCTCAAGTAGATGAATGTTAGTCTCTTTCAATCATAAGTGTTGTTGAATTAACTTGACCCGTCTGAGGTTCATTCAACCATGATGATATGGATTTTGAGCGGGAACGGTAGGACGGGTGACGATGCCTCCCGGGGTCAAAGTTTGACGCCCATGATAGGGCCGCTTTAGTTCTGTCTGTTGGTAAAAATCCGTGTATTTTCGATGGGATGACATTAATTACGTGAAATCGCACAACATAAAAACGTGCAATTCAACAACATGATGGACTTGTCATGGAACGACACCATATACTTGTAATGACACGACATAAAAAACTTGATGTGATCCCATGGCTACACCAAACGAAAAGCTCGCCGACTCCCTAAGCGCCTTGCAAGAGCTGCAAAGCGGGGGGCGGCGTATATTCAAATCCAGCGACCTGAGCCGCGTTCATCGTGAGCGGCTCCTGCAGCATGGGTTCCTGCGTGATGTCATCAAGGGCTGGCTCATGTCGACCGGGCCGCAGGCGCAGCCCGGTGATACCACCCCGTGGTACGCCTCCTTCTGGGAATTCTGCGCCCGCTATTGCCGCGCCCGGTTCGAGAATGACTGGTTCTTGTCCCCTGAGCAGTCGCTGTTGCTTCATGCCGAAGTGACCGCGATTCCCCGGCAGGTGATCATCAACAGTGCCAAAGGCGCAAACAACAATCTGGAGCTTCTGTTCGGCACCTCGCTCTATGACCTTAAGGTCAAAAAGATACCGTCAGGAGAAGATTTGGTTGAGAGAAACGGCGTGCGTCTCTACGCGCCTGACGCCGCCCTTGTGAAGGTCACCGAGTCCTTCTTTCAGCGCGCGCCCATCGAGGCGCAGGTGGTGCTGAGTGCCGTACGAAATGTGTCCGGCATCCTGAGACGGTTGCTCGATGGCGGCCATTCCGCGGTGGCGGGACGCCTTGCCGGGGCTTTCCGTCGCGTGGGCCGCGATGGTTTCGCCGATGAAATCGTCAAGACCATGAAAAGCGCCAGCTACGATGTGCGGGAGAGCGATCCCTTTGCCACGCAAACCCATGTTCCGGCGGTCGTTGCAGGCGTGGCTCCCATTGTCGCCCGGCTCAATGCCATCTGGGAAAGCCAGCGCGGGCCGGTCATGGAGATATTCCCCAAAGCACCGGGCATACCGGCTGATAAGGGCCGCTACATGAAGTTTGTCGAGGACATCTATGAGAGCGATGCCTACCACTCCCTGTCCATCGAAGGCTATAGCGTGACGCCCGAACTGATCGACCGAGTACGGCAGGGCGGATGGAATCCTCAAATCGATGAAAAGGACAGGCAGAGCCGCGACGCTCTTGCCGCGCGCGGTTATTGGCAGGCCTTTCAGAAAGTGAAGGATTCGGTCGCCGCCATTCTAGACGGCGCACAGCCCGGCGCGCAAGTGCTCGACCAGCACCTGGACTGGTATCGTGAATTGTTCGGCCCGTCTGTCGTGGCGGGCATCTTGAAGCCCAGCGCCCTTGCCGGGTATCGCAATCACCCCGTCTATCTGCGCGGCTCGTCTCACGTGCCGCCGCGTTCCGAGGCCGTGCCCGAAGGCATGCAGGGGCTCTTCGATCTGCTGGAAAAGGAAACCGAACCCGCCGTGCGCGCCGTGCTGGGGCACTGGCTTGTGGGCTACGTCCATCCTTATCCTGACGGCAACGGGCGCATGGCGCGGTTTCTGATGAATGCCATGCTGGCGGCGGGCGGTTATCCATGGACGGTCGTGAGAGTGGAGGATCGCAACGCCTATCTCGCAGGGCTTGAGACGGCGAGTGTCGACATGGATGTCAGGCCGTTTGCCACGTTCCTGGCAGAGCGGGTGCAATGGTCGATGGAGAAGGCGACGTGAAAGCGTTGATGTCATATGTTTAATTGGAGAACGAATTAGGCGCGGTCAACGCAACACATCTGAAATTAGACTGACGTGCAATAATGAAGCATTGACATGAAAATATTCGGCCAGAATGCTTCGTGGGGCACTGCCATTTTCCTTTCCGTAAATTGACCCAATTCATTGGAAGTATCTACGCAGATCAGTGGGTCATGAGAGGTTGGCCTTGGATAATGAATTGATTTTATTCAATTATACTCCGCCTCAAAATCTGTTTCACCTAGTGAGTGGGAGTTCGATTCTCCCCGGGGGCACCATCGCTTTTACATTATTCCAAGTTTTGTCATCCATCTTCTTGGGACGATGGCGGGTCTTGTTGCATTACCTCAAAAATCAAAACCGGCGGTCAAGTGACCAAGCAGGCCGTCGATTTGTGCATGGGCTATCAGTGTAAGGCTGGTAACCCCTGAACCTAGAAAACTTCGCGATAGATCGCTTCGATGTCTTTGACGGTCATGTCACGCGGATTGCTATCGATCAGGCGATGGATCTTGGTGAAGACTTCGTCAGCCATTTCAGGCAGAGATTCTTCGGTGACGCCAAGATCGCGCAGACGGGTTTCAAGTCCGCTGGCTGGGACCATCTCCTCAATTCGTTTAACGAAGGCCTCGGCTGCGGCGTCTTCGTTTTCGAATTCAACCCCTTCAAGAAGGCAGCTTGCCAATTCTGCGTAATGTGTCTTGGCAGCTGTCAGGTTAAAACGCAGAACCTGTGCCATTACCAAGGCATTGGCATGGCCATGCGGGATATGGAAACGCGCACCGAGTGGGTAAGCCAAACCATGAATAGCGGCAACCGATGCATTGGCGAACGCCATCCCGGCAATCAGGGACCCTTGCAGCATGGCTGAACGGGCATCTTTATCGCCCGGATTTTCAATCACCTTCATCAGGTTCTTGCCCAGAAGCGAAAGGGCGGTGACCGCCATACCATCGGCAATCGGGTTTTTGCGTGTGCGGCTGGTATAGCCCTCAATCGCATGGACCATCGCATCAAGGCCGGTTGCGGCAGTAACCTTTTGCGGGAGGCCATAGGTCAATTCCGCATCAAGAAGGGCAATATCGGGCATCAGTTGCGGCGTATAGACAACCTGTTTGAGGTTATCCGGGTCGGTAATTACCGATACCCAGGTGACTTCTGATCCGGTTCCGGCGGTGGTCGGGATCTGGATCAGGGGCAGGCGATTTCCGGTTGCTTTGTCGATGCCGTAAATGTCTTCGATGGTCTGATCGCTGTTGGCCAAAAGGGCCACGAGCTTGGCACTATCAAGCGAACTGCCGCCGCCAAGACCAATGACACCATCGGCCTTCCAGTCTTTGGCGCCGTCAATTGCCTGTTGCACGATATGCTGGGGCGGATCGGCGGCAACGTCGGAAAACATCTGTACAGCGATGCCAGCAGCTTCAAGCGATTTTTGCGCCTGATCGGCAAAACCAAGGGCGACGATGCCCGGATCGCAAATGATGGTGACGCGGCTTGCACCAAGTTCCTTCATCAGCGGTCCAGTCTTGGCGATCCCGCCTGCTTCGCAAACGATGCGCGGGACACTTCGGAACATGAAACTCATGGTGGGGCTCCTTGATCGGTGATCAGTTGGCTTTCCCGGCAAGACCGCCGAGGCACATATATTTGATTTCAACAAAGTCATCGACGCCGTATTTCGATCCTTCACGACCGATACCGGATTCTTTGACACCGCCAAACGGGGCGGATTCAGTTGAAATGATCCCTTCATTGATGCCGACAATGCCGTATTCCAAGGCCTCGCCAACGCGCCAGATGCGGCCAATGTCACGGGCATAGAAATAAGCAGCCAATCCAAACGGCGTATCATTGGCCATACGGATGGCTTCATCCTCACTGCTGAACCTAAACAGCGGTGCGACCGGGCCAAAGATTTCCTCGGAGAACATGCGCATGTCCGCCGTCACCCCGGTCAGAATGGTCGGGGTAAAGAAATTGCTGTCGGCTTGATGGCGTGCGCCACCAAGTATGGCTGTCGCCCCCTTGGAAAGGGCATCGGATACCAGTGTTTCGACTTTTTCAATGGCCTTGCTATTGATCAGTGGACCTTGGGTGATGCCTTCTTCCATGCCGTTGCCAACGCGCAGTTTTGCAACCGCCTTGGCAAGTTTTTTGGCAAATTCATCATAAACCCCGTCTTGCACCAGAATGCGATTGGCACAAACACAAGTCTGACCGGCATTGCGGTATTTTGAGGCGATGGCACCGGCGACGGCTTCGTCAAGATCAGCATCGTCAAAGACAATAAACGGTGCATTGCCGCCAAGCTCCAGACTGACTTTCTTGACGGTGTCAGAGCATTGGCGCATCAAAAGTTTGCCAACCTGTGTCGATCCGGTGAAGGACAGTTTGCGCACAATCGGATTGCCTGTCAGCTCATTGCCGATTTCAACCCCGTGCGATGCTGTGACAACATTGATCACGCCATCGGGGAACCCGGCACGTTTCGCCAATTCGGCCAAGGCCAAGGCAGTTAGCGGCGTGTCTTCAGCCGGTTTGATCACAACCGTGCAGCCCGCAGCCAGTGCCGGGGCGCATTTGCGCGTGATCATTGCCATTGGGAAATTCCAAGGAGTGATCGCGGCAACAACGCCGATTGGCTGTTTGATGGTGATGATCCGTTTGTCAGCCCCGTGCGAGGGGATGACATCGCCGTAAATGCGTTTGCCTTCTTCGGCGAACCATTCAATGAAAGACGCGCCATATGCGACTTCGCCTGCGGCCTCGGCAAGTGGTTTGCCCTGTTCGCGGGTCATCAGAAGGGCAAGGTCATCCTTGGCCGCCATGCAAAGGTCAAACCATTTGCGTAAAACGGCTGCGCGGTCCTTGGCCGTGCGCGCCCGCCATGCAGGAAGCGCTTCATTGGCACTTTCGATGGCCTGACGGGTTTCAGTCGCACCCATGTCCGGCACATTTGCAAGATGTTCGCCGGTGGCGGGATCAAGAACGGCAAAGGTTTTACCAGATGTCGCGTCTGTCCATGCGCCATTGATGTGGCCCTTGGTTTGCCAAAGGCCGGGATCATTCAGGATAAGCATTCTGGGGCTCCGTCGTTAAAGTACGGTGGCGTAAATTTTGCGGGCAGCATCAAAGGTCATTTCACGTGGATTGTTGATCAAAAGGCGTTCGACCTTCATCGCATCGATCGCGAGCATATCCAGATCGCTTTCTGAAACACCGACTTCACGCAGGGTTTTAGCAAATGGCATGCGTGCAACCATGTCGGTCATGAAGGCGATGAAGCGATCACAAGCCATTGTGTCATCGGAAAAACGTTCATCGGGCAGTACTGCACGGGCAAGTTCGGCATATTGACCGCGCGCGGCGTCACGATTGAATTTCAGGATTTCAATCAGAACCAGCGCGTTGCTATGACCATGCGGGACATGGAAATGCCCGCCAAGCGGATAGGCCAGTGCGTGGACTGCCGCAACCGGGGCATTGGCAAAGGCCATTCCGGCCATCATTGATCCTTGCAACATGGCTTCGCGTGCGGCCTGACTTGGATTTGTTGAAACCGCATCATCGATATTGCTGATCATAAGTTGCAGGCCGCGAATGGCCAAGCCGTCAGACAGGGCATTTTTCTTGTGCTTGGTTGTATAGGCCTCGATCGCGTGAACCATCGCATCAATGCCGGTCATGGCCGTTATTGACGCCGGAAGGCCCATGGTCAGTTTGGCATCAAGAAGCGCGATATCAGGATAAAGCAGCGGTGATACAACACCCTTCTTTTCCTGTGACGGCGTCGTAACGATTGAAATCGGAGTGACTTCCGATCCGGTTCCAGCAGTCGTTGGTACCTGTATCAACGGCAAACGCGGACCTTTGGCCAATCCGATGCCATAGATATCTGAAAGCTTCTGATCATGACCGCACAAAAGGGCGACCAGTTTTGCGGTATCCATTGATGACCCGCCGCCAAGCCCGATGATAATATCGGCCTTGAAATCAGAAGCCCCGTTGACCGCATCAAGAATGGTGCTTTCGGGCGGATCGGCTTCAACCCGGGTCCAAAGAAGAGTTTCGATACCGGCCTGTTTGAGTGCTTCGAACGGGGCATCAATCAGCCCCACCTTTTCCAGGCCGGGATCGGTAATCAGAACTGCGCGTTTTGCGCCAAGCTCGGCGCATAATGTGCCAAGCTTAAGCGCGCCATCGAATTCGCAAATCACGCGTGGTGTTGTTTCAAACGTAAAGTCAGACATGGAAAACCTCGTCTTTGGCGGGTCGGTTTATGCGGACTGCATGTCGGCGGCGTGAACTGTGCCGCGTTCAATGCGGTAGCTGCCTGTGACCAGATCGGCGGAATGGCTGTCATCTGATTCAGAAATCAGGACACAAAGACCGCTGCTGCCGAGATTAGCGATGACTTCGGACAGGCGGCGCGACAAAACAGGCGCGACACCTTCGAACGGTTCATCAAGCAACAATAGGTTCCGGCCGGGCATCAAAGCACGGCCAAGCGACACCAGTTTTTGTTGCCCGCCAGACAGTTGCAGTGCGCGGCGTTGACGGAACTGTGCAATTTCAGGCAGCAGGTCATAAACCCATTCAAGCCGTTCCTTGGCATCGGTAATGCCATTGGTCCATGCTGGCATGAGGATGTTTTCTTCAACCGTCAGGGACGGGATTAAACGACGGTCTTCGGGCATATAACTGATGCCGTTTTTTGCTCGCGCATGATCGGCCATCTTGCGAAGGTCTTTGCCATCAAAACTGACGGCACCGCCATCAATCTCAAGCAAGCCCATGATGGCGCGCATCAATGTGGTTTTACCTGCACCATTATGGCCAATAAGACCAAACATCTGACCCGACGGGACCGACAGAGAGACATCGCGCAGGATCGGAATATTGCCGATCGAAACATTCAGTTTCTTGATTTCCAAGGTCATGATGCGCCATTCCCTTTTTTATGAGTAGGCCGATGGCCGGTTACAAGATCACGGACCCGTTCATCGGCAAGAACAGCAGCCGGTTTGCCATCAGCAATGATTTCGCCACTGTAGAAGGCCAGTACGCGCGAGACATAGCGTTCGACAACATCCATATCGTGTTCAACGAACAGGACTGTTACGCCATGTTGGCGAACCGCATTCATCACCGTATCCATCAGCCCGGTTTTCTCATCCATGCTGACACCACTGGTCGGCTCATCAAGCAGAAGCATCTGCGGATTGCCGATCAGGGCCATGGCGATATCAACCAGTTTCCGAGCCCCTTGCGGGACAGCTGTGACCTTGGAATGGCGGTAGTTTTCAATGCCGAACTCGACCAAGATTTCTTCGGCCCGTGCGATGCGGGCATCGCTACGAAGCGGGCTTAGGAAACTGGGGCGCGGGCTTTCGGCGGCGGCAAGGGCGACGATAAGGTTATCAATCACCGACATGTCAGGAAACAATTGTGCTACTTGAAATGATCGGGCCATTCCTGCGCGGGTAATCGCACGCGGTGAATGTCCAAGGATTGATTTCCCGTTGAACAGGATTTCCCCACGCGTTGGCTTCAAATAGCCGGTGACCATATTGATGAAGGTCGTTTTACCAGCCCCGTTGGAGCCGATAACACCTACGACTTCGCCCTTGGCGACCTTAACGTCCAGATCCTTTGCCGCAATGACGGCGCCGAATTCTTTGTTCAGGGAACGGGTTTCAAGAATGGTGGTCATGTGCGCTCTCCTGACTTTTCACGTGAGACCAGGCTCCAGAGACCCTTGGGCAGGAACACGATGACGCCAAGCAGGGTGAAACCAAGGATCATTTGCCAAGTGTTGGGGACAAATTCGATTGAATAGGTCCGAACGACCGAGAAGACGATCGCGGCAATGAACGGTGCTGCGACATGGCCAAGACCGCCAAGAAGCGCAATGAAAATGAACTCACCTGACGTGGTCCAATAGGCCATTTCCGGATCAACGTGACCGGTGGCAAGGGCGGTTAAGCCACCACCAAGTGCGGATACAGACGCCGCAGCAACATAGTTGCCATACAAAAGCCAACGCGGGGAGAGGCCAAGATATTCAACCCGGACTTCGTTTTCGCGCACGGCTTCGCAAATCACCCCGATACCGGCCTTGGTATAACGGTGGATCATGACTGCGATCACCAAACCGGCAAGAATGGTCATGGTAAAGACGGTTTGCTGACTATCAGCACCTGTTTCCGGGGCCCAGCCAAACACTGTCCAGTTATGAACGTTAAAGCCATCCGTGCTGCCCAGTTCCTGACTTTTGACCAGAATCCCAAACAGGATCATGGAAAATGCCAATGACAGCATCGCAAAGAAGATGTCGCGATAGCGCGTCAACAGCAGGCCAAGGATCATGGCAACAACAATGGCAACCGCCATGCCCAGTGCAAGGGCGGCAATCGCATCATGAATGCCAAAGAATTGCCCGCCCATGCCGACGGTATAACCGCCAATGCAGTAAAACAGGCCCTGACCAAATGACACCAGGCCCGACCGCATCTGCATGACCACCCCCTGCACAACAAGTGCCTTGGACAGTGCAATGGTCAAAAGGAAGATCAGCCAGCCGGGTGATACAAAACCAAACAGGACACAGGCGATTGCGATCAACGCAAGCGAGATTTCAGTTTTATCAAAATGCATGTCAGATTTTCCTCGCCATGGTGCGGCCAAACAGGCCCTCGGGGCGGAACGCCAAGACCAGCGACATCACGCCGTAAATGACGAACAGTTCGAATTCCGGCGCATAGTGAACGGCCGCAGCGCGGCTTAGCCCGACAAGAAGGGCGCCAACTGCGGCACCGCCGATGCTGCCAAGACCGCCGATGACAACCACGGCAAAGGCGAGAACGATCACTTCGATCCCGATGCCCGGTACAACTGAAATGGCGGGGGCTGTTAACGCACCGGCAAGTGCGCCAAGGGTTGTTCCCAAAACAAAAGTAATGGTGAACATCAGGCGGACATTAACGCCCATGGCAACGGCGATTTCGCGGTCATGGATCACTGCACGCAGGACCTTGCCTTGATTGGTGCGTTCAAGCCAGGCCCAAAGACCAAGACCAAGCAGGCAGGAGACACCGACAAGTGCCAGATCGTAATTTGAGACCTTCAGCAATCCGAACGCCGTTCGCCCAAGTTCAGTATAGGGCTGATAGGCGAAATACGGGCTGACCCCCCAGACGATTTTCATCGTGTCTTCAAGGATGAGGAGAAGTGCATAGGTAATGATCACCATCAGGATTTCATCGCGGCCATACATCAGGCGCAGCAATCCACGTTCAACGATCACACCGACAATCAGGCCAGCAAGCAGCGCGGCACCAACCAGTAAAAGATAACTGATCCATGCGGGACCAATACCATTGTTGAAATACCAGCCAACCAATGACGCGGCAGAATAGGCACCAATGGCGTAAAAACTGCCATGCGCCATGTTCAGAATGCGCATCACGCCGTAAATAACGGTCAGGCCGGCAGCAACAAGAAACAGCCACGATGCATAGATCGAGCCATCAATCAGGACGGCAAGAAGACTTGTCATCACAAATATCCAATGTGCAGGAAAAGGGGCGGACATCCCGCAATGGGGATGTCCGCAGTCACAGGGAGAATGCGTTTAGTTACACTGAGCGCCTGGGAAACCCTCGGCAATCCATTCAGCAGCGGAAACGCCTTCTGGCGGGGTAACGCATTCGCCAGAGAACGAAACAGCATTCACGATGGATGCTTTGTCATCTTCGTAATGGTATTCGCCATAGGTGATGCCCTGCATCGCCTGATGACCATTGGCACGGGCCATCTGGACGGTACCCGAAACCGATTCAAAGGTTGCACCCTTGATGCCGGATGCAAGCTGTTCTGCCGTCGGGATTTCTTTGTCTGCAACGCCGGCATTTTCAGCCGCAAATTTCAGACCAAGGATCGCCTGTGCCATTTTGGTGGCCGGGTAAACCGGATCAAGATCATAGGCCGCGTTGTAAGCACCCTTGAACCAGGTGTTGAGCGCATTGTCCGGTGCAAAGGCACCAAACGGGCCGCGTGCACCGATGATCATGCCATTCGGTGCCTGATCCTTATAGGTGGCAAAGCTTGCTTCACCACAGGTCAGCAGACCGGTTGCATCTTCAAGAAGGCCACGGGCATTTGCCTGCAAGACAAGTGCTTCCATGTCACCGCCCCAGAAAGAACTGTGGACGATTTCCGGGCGTTTAACCGACAGGGCAGAGATTTCTGCGCCGTACTGGCCCTGATAGATTTTCGGGAACTGTTCTTCGACGATTTCGGATTCAGGAAGAAGTTTCGCAGCCGCTGCGGTGAAGTCTGCCCAGCTGTCCTGGCCCCAGGAATAGTTCTGCTGGATGCCGGAAAGACGGGTGACGTCCGGACGGGTTGCGACCAGATAACGGGCAGCACCGATGTTATCGACGGATGCATCAAGGCCAGTACGGAACATATACTGGGCATTGGCATTGTCGGCAAACAGGCGGGGAGTACCGCAATCATATGCGATGGTGAAGGTTTTCAGTTCTTCGGCGACAGGTGCGACGGCAAGGCAATCACCTGATGAAACATACCCGATAACCGCGTCGACTTTCTGACGCTGTACAAGGTTACGGTATTCTTCGACCTGTTTGGTCGCGCCACCGGCTTCGTCAATGATCACGGCTTCGATTTCGACGCCGTTGATGCCCATTTTGTCGTAAGGGGCCGGAAGTTCACCCTTGTTCAGGCCTTCAACAAGTACCTTGGCAGCATTGGCAGACGGAACACCAAACGGACCAGCAGCGGCACCTGACAAGAACGTCACGATACCAACGCGGAATTTACCGTTTTCGGCCGCAGATGCACTGGATGCCATGCCAGCAGTCAGGGCGAGGGCTGCGACGCCCGAAACAAGGTATTTGCTGAAAGTTGCTTTATTATTCTTCACGTTTTCCTCCCTAGGAAAGTTCTATGGTGTTGGCGGTGGAACTGCCTCCGACCCGCCAGCCACGGCATCGCGGCGGCGTTTGACCATCTCTTGTGACGGTTTGAGGTCTTCGGCGTCGTAGATCGCCCAATTCCCCACCATCAGTTTTGACGGTGGAAAATCTTCGTTATGGACGACCGTGCCCACGGCTTGCGCCTGGACAATCTGGTGGGTGTCTGGATCGATATAGGATGCAAAGCCGGGTGGATCTTCGGGCAGGGCCAGCTGCAGACCTTCAAGAGCCTTGATCAGGGCCGCATCGTCATCCGCAGTACCGGCTTTTTCAATCGCCCGCGCAATCGCCATGATCCCGGTATAGGCACCTTCGGCGGCATAGGTCGGATAGCGACCGGTCATTTCGTGGAACTGGGTGACAAACCGTTTGTTGCGTCCGGTTTCCGGCCAATTGTTATGGTGACGAGCTGATAGGATAAGCCCCGGATAAGGCTGATCGCCCAGCGCCATCATCACATCGTAATTCGCCCCGGTATCAAAGTTGGCCAACCGCGTGGTTTCAAAAAACCGTGTGGTCGATGCCTGCTTGATAAAGGCAATGAAATCGCCACCCCAAAGGGCGGTGACAACGATGTCTGGTTTGGCTGACTGAAGTGCATTGATGTAAATCGAATAGTCCGGTTCATAGAGCTTTGGCCAAAGGTCGCTGACCGTTTCATATTCAACATCGAGTTCATCGAGTGCGAGTTGAAGGTCGGTCCAGGACACATGTCCGTAATCATAATCCGGACCGATAAAGGCCAGTTTTTTCCAGCCGGTTTCCTTTTGCAGGTCGCGCAAATACCGGGCACCGGCGGCCATTGAAGTCCAGCTGTCATTGGTCACGCGGAAATAATATTTATGGCCGGCTTCGATGCTGAGGCGCGATGACGCGTGATCGGTGCCGACCATGATGATCTTTTCGCGCAGTGCAAGGTCACTGACCGCATGGGCGACACCCGATGACACGATGCCGCAAAAGAAACGCGCCTTGTCATTGGCGATGAAATCCTGTGCCAGTCTTACGGCATAGGATGCCTTTGATCTTGGATCGTCGGCAATTACGCGCAGTTTCGGGGCGGGAAGCCCGCTTGCCGCTTCGGCGGCAAGATCATCAAGTGCAATCTGGATACCGGCAATGCTGTCGCGACCATAGGTCGCTGATCGTCCGGTCATCGGGTACAAACAGCCTACGACCGCGTCCGCCTCTGACGGGGCCGCGCCGAGTTCAAAACGTTCGGCCTGTGCAGGGTTACCTGCCAACAGAACCAACGTTGCTGCAATGATGGTGATGCACCCGGAAACCGGGCGTTTGAGCATCTCCATGACGTATCCTCCCTACGAATGGTTGTTCCATCCGTGTTTGTACCTTTGTCGGCCTATTTCGCAAAGGCTGTGCCAGTTTCGACGATTTGGCTGGAAGGTAGTCAGAGCGCGGTTTTGGAGGATTTTGGGGAATATGCGGCCATGGGAATGAGCGCCAGTTTGAGCGGTTGACGCTCCAAATAAAAACCCCTCAGGAGCGGTTTCCGCTCAAGAGGGGCTGTTCATACGACAAAAGGGGATGGTTATTGCAAGCCAAGCCGTTGCAAACGGCGCTTTAACGCGTGGCGTGAAATGCCAAGGATCTCGGCCGCGCGGCCTTTGTGCCCGTCTGCTTGGTCAAGGGCGTCTTGGACAAGATGACGTTCTGTCACATCCAAGCGGTCTTGCAATTGTGGATGGGCGGCGTTTGGGGAACTGTTCTGTCCACTGGCGTCATGCAGCCCAGTTTGGCTGTGAAATTCACTGGGCAGTAGATCGGCACCGATTGTTTTGCCCGGATAAAGGATCGTCAGGCGTTCAATCAGGTTTTTAAGTTCGCGCACATTGCCGCGCCACGGGTGGGCCCGCAATATAGCTTGCGTTTCACCATCAAACTGGATCGGATGACATCCTTCTGCCTGTGCCTGCCGGTCGGCGAAATAGCAAACAAGGCTTAAGATATCTTCGCCCCGTTCCCGTAGGGCGGGAATGTCGATGGTGATGACATTCAGACGATAGAACAGGTCTTCGCGAAAATGACCAAGGCGCACCTGTTCGGCAAGATCACGGTTGGTTGCGGCGATGACGCGGACATCTGCGGACGCAGATCGTTCTGCGCCGACCGGGCGGTAATCACCGTTTTCCAGAAAGTGTAAAAACTTGGCCTGAAGGGCGAGGGGAAGCTCGCCAATTTCATCCAAGAACAAGGTGCCGCTATCGGCAAGCCGGACCAACCCGGTTCGTTTTTGGTGGGCGCCGGTATAAGACCCTTTTTCCGCCCCGAACAATTCTGATTCAATCAATTGTTCGGGCAATGCCGCGCAATTGACTTCGACAAAGGCACGATCCTTGCGCGGGCTTTGGCTGTGAATGGCACGTGCGACCAATGCTTTGCCGGTGCCGGATTCACCAAGAAGTAAAATACGGCTGGCACTGCTTTGCGCGACCCGGTCAATTGTGGTGCGAAGCGCGCTCATGGCCTCACATTCACCAATCAGTCCGTTGGTCGGTATGGCATCACGACGGCGATGATAATCTAGTTCCAGCGCGACCTGATTTTGGTCAAGCGTGGTTCTGATGGTGTGGATCAGTTCATCAAGCTCGAACGGCTTGCTGAGATAATCTGCCGCACCACTCTTGACGGCCTGCACGGCAGCCCGGGTGTCGCCATGTGCCGAAATCATGATGACGGGAATGCTGATATCAAGTTTCTGAATGCTGCTCAGCACTTCCATGCCATCCGCACCGGGCAGGCGCAGGTCGAGCAAAATGATATCAAACTGTTCCTTGCGCACAGCAAGAAACGCATCTTCGCCCGAATGAACGCCGGTGACGTCCATTCCTTCTGTGCGGAGTGCAAAACTTAATGACCGAACAAACGACTCTTCGTCATCGACGATCAGAATTCTGATCCTCTTGGACATTTTTTGGTATTTCCTCCCGACTGTTTCCCGGACGTGTGGCCGGGAACGTCAATATTATCGTTGTGCCCTCTTTTGGGGCGCTTTCGATATTGATTGTACCGTGATTGGCGTCAACCAATTGCTGGCTGATTGTCAGACCCAATCCGGTACCCTTGCTTTTCATGGTAAAAAATGGCTGGGTTACGTCAAGTAAATGCTCTCGCGGAATGCCGCACCCGTCATCCGTGACCCGGATTTCAACCGTTTCACCATGGTCTTCTGCGCGCAGGTTGACGGTGCCGCCCGCATCACAGGCCTGTACTGCATTAATCCCGAGATTAAGCAAGATTTGCAATATCTGTTCGGGATCGACAAAGACGTTAAGACGGGAATCACCACTGGTGAAGAAACCGACATGGGCCTCTGTCGCGACAGGTTCAAGTAACAATGATGTTTGTCGAAATAACTCGCGGATCGCGGTTGACTGTGGTGCAGCTTCACCCGGACGTCCATAGGACAGCAAATCATTGACCACGCGCGACAGCCGGTCAATCTGATTGCCCATATCATCCAGAAGCGTTTTGCGTTCTTCATCCTGTTCGCGGCGGGTCAGGGCCTGAACGGTTGTTTTCATGGTGGCAAGCGGATTGCGGACTTCGTGGGCAACCCCGGTGGCAAACTGGCCCAGAACGGCCAGCTTTTCGGCGCGGACTGTGCGATCAATCAGGTCCTTTAACTGCCAGGCCATGGTGTTGAATGCTTTGGCAACCGTGCTGATCTCATCGCGTTTTCGGCCTTCGGGCAGGCGGTAATAAAGGTCGCCCGATGCAAGGCTGTTGGCCCCTTGGACAAGCGTATCAACGCGGCGGCGCAGACTGCGCGACAGGGCAAAGAAAATGGCCAGAATCACCGTAATAATCAGAATGGCGGTGGCATAAAGCCACAGGCGGGTCTCATCGATTGGCTGCAAGATGGTGCCGGGATGAACGCTCATGACAATGTTCCATCCCGGAAGGATGCTTGGTCCCTCAACCAGTTCACCGGTGACCTTAGCCGGGCGTCCGGTCGGATCAAGAACTGCGCCACCGGGCGTTCGCAATAACGGCTCGATCACGCCGGCAACACCGGCACTTGCCAGAAGCTCAGTCAGCGATGAAAGCCTTACATGAAGGGCAACCGAGACATTTTGACCAAGGCCGGAATCACGGATTTGCTGGCGCATCAATATCCAGCCCGAATTGCCGTTTTCTGGCAATTTCGGGCCAATGAACTCGACCCCTTCGTGGGTGACACGTGGAAGCTGGCTAATATCCCAATCGGTTTTTGACCAGTAAGGCGGGCCGGATGCAGCCTGCCCGGCGACCAGACGGTCAAGGTTATCCTGCCAGTCAAAGAACAGCACGCCATACAAATCAGGTGAGTCTGCCTCAACCCGCAAAAGTGTCAGCGCCTCGTCCGCTTGCGGGGTGTTTGGCGCGTCAATAAAAGCAGGGAGTGCGGGATGATTTGAAAGGGTCACCAGCTGATAGATGCGGGCATCCAGAAACGCTGAAAGCTTGTTCGATGTAGCCGCGACTTGCGCACTCAGGCGCTCTCCCGTAAGGCGGTCGATCAGTTCATTGGAAAAACGCTGATAGAAAAAGCTTAAGGCAATCAGCGCGCACACAACAACGCCAACCGACAAAAGCGTATATCGGGCCACAAGGCTTAGACGTTGATCACGGGACCAATGAAACGCGGAAATGGTCGCCCCCTGTATGCGGAACTACGCAAGGATCATGTTGATTGTTGCCCAAGTACTGCAGCATTTCCGCGAAATCAGCAAGATAAAGGTGTGGAGGAATTCGGGGTCACTAGGTTTGTAGTTATCGACTGCGTAAGACAAAATACGCATTCCAAGAAACAACCAAGAGTGCTGATAGATATGGGGAAAAATCGAAGATTTATCCGCAACACCAACTGATTTCATTGGATTTATGTAACCTCAAAATCTGTCTTCCGTTGAGAGCGGGATTTCGATTCTCCCCGGGGGCACTATCGCTTCTTTCCTTGCTTTCAGCGATTTAATAATCGAGCCAAAAATCTCATTCCGGATTGTCAAAGCGGCCCATTCCGTAAACGTGTTTCGGAATGCTGGGCGCAACCGCGTTTTGGGGCTTAGTCGTAAAAGCCGACCTTCGGGCTTGGGCCGACGAAGCCCGCAACAGGGCGAAAAGTGATCAGGCCTTATGAGGGCAGGAGCAGTACGGCTTCCTATGCCAGCGAAGTCCATTGGAAAGATTGCAGAAATCAAATAGCCGCACGAATACGCTTTGTTGCAATCACTTCTATCCCGATCTCCTAAGACCGCGATAAAAGTGATTACGAAAGCAATATTGTATATTCTTCATCAGAGCGTCGGCGGCTTTTGGTGCGCTGGTTGATGTTTGCAGAGGGCAGTGAAATCGACCGGTTGATCACCAGAATATGCTCTTCGAGCAAGGCCTGCGCGTCATCAAACTGGCGTTTCGCCATCAAATCGCGCATTTGCGTATGTTCGGCAAAGGAGCGCTGCCAGAAATCGCCTTCGCCCGATTGCAAATGGGCACGCAGAGCTTCCAGCGCGGTGGCGGTCAGATCGTACGCTTTTTCCAGATAGCGGTTGCCGGCATGGCGCAGGATCTCACGGTGATAGGCACTGTCAGCACGGCTATAAAGCGTGAATTCCTGAACATCAATCGCGTGCTGCATTTGCACGATTGCCGCTGAAAGCCCCTGCACAAGGCCGTCCGGATCACGTGCCAGCGCACTGCCGAGCGCCTCGCGTTCCAGCATCGCGCGAAAATGGCTCATCTCTTTGACTTCTTGCGGGGTGGGCGTGAAAACATAAGTGCCTGCCTGCGGCACAATGCTGACCAGTCCCATATCGCGTAGATCTGTGAACGCCGCGCGCACGGGCGCTTTGCTCATGCCAAGTGCACGGGCAATCTGTTCTTCGGACAGCCGTTCGCCAAATTCAAACTTGCCCGACACAATCGCATCGCGAAGCCGTTCACAAGCCTCTTGAGTGAGCGACACGGCACTCTCCTTCGTCTTTGCAGATCAGTTCCGTGGTGGCACCAATTGCCATCAATCCCCTGATTTTGCTCAGCTATCAAACACCAAAAAAACAATGTTGACAAGATATTAAAATTCTAGAATTCTAGAATGACAATCTGATCAAACCTGATGCCGACGAACGCCAAAGAGGTTCTTATGTCACGCTTTCGCCTACTTACGCCCGATGCCCAATATCCAGACGACGCGACGATCGAGCGTCGTACGTCCGGCGATCAGGTCGACTGGAATATTTTCCGGGAACGGTCGCCTGATAACATTCCGGCAGATGTGCTGGGCAAATGCGATGCGATGGTTGTGTGGCATGAAATGAAGGTCACCCGCGAGGTGATCGCAAAGCTCGACTGTTGCCGCATCATTGTTCGCGCCGGTGTCGGCTTTGATCATATCGATCTGGATGCGGCTGCCGAAGCCGGTATTCCTGTGTGCAATACGCCGGACTACGGCACAAGCGAGGTTGCCGACCATGCCATCGCACTGATGCTGACCATGCGCCGCGGTATCGGCTCCTACCACAGAAACCTGATGGACTCACCGCGGGATGGCTTTGACCATGCCCGTGCCCCGTTGCTGGGACGGCTTCGTGGCAAAACATTCGGGGTTGTTGGCCTTGGCCGCATTGGCATTGCCGCAGCCCTTCGGGCAAAAGCATTCGGCATGCGCGTTCTGGCCTATGATCCGCTGGTATCGCGCGGCACTGAAATTGCCGCCGGTGTTGATCGCTGTGACCGCCTTGAAGACCTTCTCGGGCAAAGTGATGTTGTCAGCCTGCACTGCCCGCTTACAGCAGAAAGCCACAAAATGATCAACGCTGAAAGGCTGGCCATGATGCAGCCCCATGCGATACTGATCAACACCGCGCGCGGCGCGATTATCGACATTGAGGCCCTGCTGGATGCCTTGAGAAACGGTACGATTGCCGGTGCGGGTATTGATGTACTGCCAGTAGAGCCGCCAGCACCCGAAGACGCAATTGCGCTGGCCTATGCCAATGGCAAGGATCCGATTGTTGGCGAGCGGCTGTTCTTGACCCCCCATGCGGCATGGTCGAGCCCTGAAAGTGTGGCCGATGCGCGCCGCCTTTCGGTTGAAACCGCGATGCAATATCTGCGCGACGGCACGTTGCGTAATCTGGTTAACGCGCCAGCGCAAACCCGTTTAAGCGGCGCTGCCTGATTTGGGCGCAGGGTACGCAATTTGACTTACGATATGGTCCAAAAGGCATGGGATCGCTAAAACATGCTTTAATCAGGGAGGAAATAAATATGAAAAGAACACATATAAGCCTAGCTTTTGCAGCACTTCTGCTGAGCGGCACTTCTGCCGCCGCGCAGGAATTTGATCTTACATTCCAGTCGGTTGATCCGGCCGGAAACCCGAACTTCGCCATTCAAAAAGAGTGGACCGAGCGTGTTAATAAAATGTCGGGCGGTCGCATTGCGATCGAACTTCTGCCCGTCGGCGCGGTTGTCAATTATAGCGAGACACAGGAAGCTGTCGGCTCCGGTATTCTGGACGGCCACATCACCGATGTAAGCTATTTCTCAGGCAAAGACCCGGCTTTCGGCCTTGTTGCCAACCCGATCGGCGCATGGGCTTCGCCTGATGAAATGTTCCGTTTCATCAATTACGGCGGTGGCTATGAGTTGATGAATGAACTTGAAGAGCCATACGGCCTGCATTTTGTCGGCGCAACGACAACCGGTCTTGAGGGCTTTGTTTCTGACCGTCCGCTTGACGGAGTTGCCGATCTTAAAGGCTTGAAAGTGCGCGCACCGGAAGGTCTCATTCAGGAAGTCTTTGCTGCTGCGGGTGCAGTGCCGGTGAACCTGCCTTATTCAGAAGTCTACACCTCGCTCGACAAGGGCGTGATTGATGCTGCTGACTCTACGGTGTTTTCAACCAACCATCAGCAGGGCCTGCATAAGGTTGGCAAACACCCTGTCTATCCGGGTTTCCATTCCATGCCGCTGGTCGAGGTTTCTATGAACCTTGAGAAATGGAATGCGATGCCTGAAGACCTGCAGGAAATCATGACTGTTTCCGTGCGTGACTTTGCACAGGACGCCGTTGCCCGGTTGTCGATGAATGATCTGATTGCGGTGGCTGAAGCAAAAGCAGATCCGTCCATCACCGTTCATAACTGGTCGGCTGAAGAACGCGCAAAATTCCGTACCATCGCAATGGCCCAGTGGTCAAAAGTCGCTGCGAGCTCTGAAAATGCGCAGAAGGTCTACGATTTGCTGACCAAGTATCTGGAATCGCAAGGTCTGTTGGACTGACACCACATATCCGGGCGCATTGATCGCGCCCGGATCCTTATCCGATCATCACTTTGCTTGAAACGATTGGCCAGCCATGTCCGCGCGCCTTGACCACACTCCTATCGCATCTGATGTGCCGCAAACCGGCACGCCTCATCTTGAAGCCCTGTCGCAGGCCGGCTGGCTTGGACGGGCGATAACAGTCGCCGCACGTGCCTTTGCGATCTGTATCCTTGCGGCCATGGCGATCCTCGTGACCGAGGTTTTCCTGCGCTATGTGTTTAACCGGCCAACGATTTGGGCGCATGAGACAACCATATTCTTAAGTGCGCTCACCTTTATCTTTGGCGGACTTTACTGTGTTGCACGCAACACGCATATCCGCGTTGTCCTGGTTTACGATGTTGTCAGATCACCTGTGCGCCATGTGCTTGACGTGATCATTTCAATCGCCTGTCTGGGTGCCAGCCTGTTTTTCGCATGGGCTTCCTGGCTTATGGCGAAAAAGGCGATGTTTCGCCCGGATGGCAGCTTCGCACTGGAAACCAGCGGAAGTGCCTGGAACTCCCCTGCGCCCGCAGTTTTGAAAATATTCCTGCTATGCGTGCTGGTTACCATGAGTGTTCAGTTTCTCATCCTGACTTTCAATTACGCACGCGGCACCAAAGCGCCAAAAGGGCATGACGATGTTTGACCTTCTTGATCTTGGACTGAACCTCAAGGCGCTGGGGATCGGCTGGGGAACATTGCTGATGTTCGCCCTTCTGGTCGCGCTGTTATTGACCGGAACGCCGCTTGCAATGGTGACCTTGCTTGTCGCGCTGATCTTTGCGGTGGGCTGGTTCGGGCCAAGCTCGGTACCGTTGATCACCAGCCGCGTTTACAGTTTCGTGTCCTCCTTTGTCTTTGTCTCGGTGCCGATGTTTGTCCTGATGGCGGCAATCCTTGACCGTTCCGGCATTGCGCGTGACCTGTTTGACGCGATGAAACTCGTCGGCGGACGTCTTCGAGGCGGCGTCGCGGTCCAGACGATTTTCGTGGCCGTCATTCTTGCCGCGATGAGCGGCATTATCGGCGGTGAAATTGTGCTGCTTGGCCTTGTCGCTTTGCCGCAGATGCTGCGCCTTGGCTATAATAAGCGCTTGGCAATCGGCGTTGTCTGTGCCGGTGGCTCGCTCGGTACAATGGTCCCACCATCGATCGTTCTGATCATTTACGGCCTGACGGCCAATATTTCGGTCGGTGACCTTTTCACCGCGGCCTTCCTGCCGGGCTTCATGCTGGCGGGGCTTTATATCGCCTATGTTCTTCTGCGCTCCTATCTTGATCCGAACGCCGCACCGCCGCCGCCTGTCGAGCGTGTCTCGTTCCGCGATAACTTGCCACTGCTGCGCGGTCTCGTTCTACCATTTCTGGTTGTTTTTACGGTTCTTGGATCGATTTATGGCGGTATCGCCTCGGTCACAGAGGCGTCAGCCATCGGCGTTGCAGGCGTCATCGTCTCGACCATTTTGCGCCGGGAATTCTCGTTCCGCATGTTGCTTGATGCAGCGCTGCACACATTGGCAACTGTCGGCATGATCATGTGGATCGGCATCGGCGCAAGCGCACTGGTCGGCGTTTACAATCTGATGGGCGGCATCCGTTTTATCTCGCAGTTGATTTCCGGCATTTCAGACGAGCCGATGGTGATCATCCTGTTCATGATGCTGATCCTTTTCATCCTCGGCATGTTTCTTGATTGGGTCGGCATCGCACTTTTGACCATGCCGATTTTCGTGCCGATCATTCTTGAGCTTGGCTATGATCCGGTCTGGTTTGGCGTCCTGTTTGCCATGAACATGCAGGTCTCTTTCCTGACACCGCCTTTCGGGCCCGCCGCGTTTTATCTCAAAAGCGTGACCCCGCCCGACATCTCTTTGGGCGAGATTTTCAAATCCCTCACGCCGTTCATTTGCCTTCAGGTACTGGCCGTCGGCCTGCTGATCCTCTTTCCGGCAATCGCAATTTACTAAGCAAATCTTTTCCAGGTACCGACATGACACGCACTTTAGACGGCGAGTACGATTATATTATCATTGGTGCGGGCACGGCCGGATGCGTGCTGGCCAACCGGCTAAGCGAAAACCCGGCCAACCGCGTTCTCCTGATCGAGGCGGGTGGAAAAGACAACTATCCGTGGATCCACATTCCGGTTGGTTATCTTTACTGCATGGGCAATCCGCGCACCGACTGGATGATGAAAACCACCAACGAGGCGGGCCTGAACGGGCGCGCGCTTGCCTATCCGCGCGGTAAGGTTCTGGGGGGGTGCAGCTCAATCAACGGTATGATCTATATGCGCGGTCAGGCGGCTGATTATGACGGCTGGGCGCAGATGGGAAATACCGGCTGGGGTTGGGATGATGTGCTTCCCTATTTTATCCGCTCGCAAGACCGTCCCCATGGCGATGGCAAAATCCACGGCAGGGGTGGGGAATGGAAAGTCGCCCGCCAGCGTCTTAAATGGGATTTGCTCGATGATTTTCAGCGCGCAGCCGAAGAAATGGGTGTTCCGGCAACCGATGATTTCAACGGTGGCGACAATGAAGGGGCCGGTTACTTCGAGGTCAACCAGAATGGCGGGCGCCGCTGGAGTGCAGCACGCGCCTTTCTCAAGCCTGCACTTAAACGTCGCAATTTGCGCGTTTTAACACATGCCCATGTTCAAAAGATCACGTTTGAGGATGGCCGTGCCAAAGCTGTGAGAATTGCGCATAAGGGTGCGGTTTTTGATGCCACGGCAAAAGCTGAGATCATTCTTGCCGCCGGTGCCATCCATTCCCCGGCATTGCTTGAAGCATCGGGTATTGGTCAGGGCGAACGCCTGAAAGATGCGGGCATTGATGTCTATCGCGATATGCCCGATGTCGGTGAAAACCTGCAGGATCACTTGCAACTTCGGATGATTTTCCGGGTTGAAAATGCCCGAACCCTTAATCAGATCGCCAATTCCTGGCCGGGGAAAATCGGCATGGCCGCAAGCTATTTGTGGAACCGATCCGGACCCTTGTCGATGGCGCCTAGTCAGTTCGGAATCTTCACCAAAAGCAGTTCCGAAATGGCAACGCCGGACCTTGAATATCATATTCAGCCGCTTTCAACCGACAAGCTGGGAGAACCGCTCCACCCGTATCCGGCCGTTACGGTATCGGTGTGTAATCTGCGCCCGGACAGCCGTGGTTCCACCCACATATCGCGGGGCGGGCCGTCGGCACATCCCGACATTTCACCGCGTTATCTCAGCGCAAGAAGCGACAAAGATGTCGCCCTTCGCGCATTGCGGCAAGCACGGCACTTGATGAGTATGCCGGCATTGAAAAAATACGCCCCTTACGAAAGCCTGCCCGGGGCGGATAAAATAGATGATGCCAGTCTGGCGCGTGCCGCCGGAGATATCGGCACAACCATTTTCCATCCCGTTGGAACCTGCCGCATGGGCGTTGATGACGCCGCGGTGGTTGACCCGCAATTGCGGGTGCGCGGTGTGACCGGTCTGCGCGTCGTTGATGCTTCCATCATGCCGCGCATCGTATCGGGAAACACTGCGACACCGGTGGTTATGATCGCGGAAAAAGCCGCCGACATGATTCTGCGCTCCGCCTGATAGCGCAACTGAAAGAACATTATTGAAAGGATTGAATTATGAAGTTTCTCCGCCATGGACCTGTTGGGCACGAAAAACCGGGCAGCCTTGATGCTGATGGAAACATCCGCGATCTTTCCGCGTTGATTGCCGATTTCACACCCGAAACGGTGACCTGCGAACAACTGACGGCATTGGCCGATCATGATCTATCAGCCTTGCCCATCATTGATCCGGCGACACGTATCGGCCCGTGCGTTGGTGCGGCGCGAAACTTCTATGCGGTGGGTTTGAACTATGCCCGCCATGCACGGGAAACCAACAATCCGGAACCGAAAGAACCGGTTCTTTTTTCCAAATCAACATCAAGCATTTGCGGGCCAAACGATCCGATCATTTTGCCGCGCGGCTCTGTTAAAACCGACTGGGAGGTCGAGCTTGGCATCATTATCGGCCGCCCATGCAGCTATGTCAGCAAAGACGAAGCACTGGGTTACGTCGCCGGTTTTTGCACGATCAACGATGTCAGCGAGCGCGCCTATCAGATCGAGCGCGGCGGGCAATGGATCAAAGGAAAATCAGCACCGAATTTCGGCCCGATTGGCCCGTGGATTGTTACGCCTGATGAGGCCGGTGATCCCCAAAACCTGTCCTTAAGCCTTTCGGTCAATGGCGAGACGGTGCAGAACAGCTCGACCGCCGACATGATTTTCTCTGTCGCGGAAATCATATCTTATATGTCGGGCTTCATGCGTCTTATGCCGGGCGACATTATTGCAACCGGAACGCCAGAAGGTGTCGGTCTTGGCCTCACACCGCCGCGCTTTTTAAGCGCTGGTGATGTTGTCGAGCTATCGGTCGAGGGGCTTGGCTCACAGCGCCAGACGGTTGTGGCAAACGAACAATAACGATCTGTTTTGATAGCTGCGGCTAACGCCGATCGCTTGATGCCTGAAACAAAAAACGCCCACGGATTTCCGGGGCGTTTTTTTGTTTTTGGTCTTTTGTATTTCGTTCCTAGAACACCACGCTGGGTAACCAGTTGGCCAGGGATGGCCACAGCCAGATGACGAATATGCCAAACAGCTGAAGGATGATGAACGGGACAACACCCTGATAGATCTGGCCGGTGGTGATTTCCGGTGGTGCGGCACTGCGCAGGTAAAACAGTGAGAAGCCAAATGGCGGGGTCAGGAACGATGTCTGCAGGTTGATCGCAATCAGGATTGCCAGCCATACCGGATCGTGTCCCATCATGATCAGGCCCGGAGCAATCAGCGGCAGCAGGATCACGGTGATTTCAACGAAATCAAGGAAGAAGCCCAGAACAAAAATCAGCGCCATGCAAAAGACCAGCGCACCGGTCGGGCCGCCGGGCATGGATTCCAGAATTTCGGCCACATGGTCTTCACCGCCCAGTCCGACAAAAACCAGCGAGAACATGCTGGCTGTCAGGATGGTGGCAAAAATCATCGAACTGACCGTCATGGTCGAGGTCAGGGCAGATTTCAGAATATCGGTCTTCCATGCCTGACGCAGACAGGCAAGGATCGTAATGATCCCGATCACCGCAAGCACAACATAGCCCGCACCGAGCACATAATCCAAACCGGTCAGATCATTGCGCTGGAACCGCACAGGTGCGACACCGGCCATCACGGCCAAAATCAAAAGGGCGATGGTTCCGATCAAAACCAGATTGCGGTTGGCCCCCTGACGGACACCAGCCATCAGCATGGCGCCGATTGCGCCGACGGATGCGGCCTCGGTCGGGGTGGCGACCCCGCCCAGAATGGCGCCCAGAACGGCAAAGATCAAAAGAACCGGTGGCAAAACTGCCCGGGCAACCTCGCCGATGCTTGGGCGGCCATCATCGCTTTTGACTGGCGGCATATCATCGGGAAGGAACACCCCGCGCAGCAGGATATAAAGGATATAAATCGCAACCAGCGTCAGCCCCGGGATCAGTGCACCGGCAAAAATCTGACCGACCGAAATGGTTTCAATCGTGAACTTGCCCTGTTCATACTGGGCCTGCTGATAAGCCGACGACATCACATCCGAAAGAATGATCAGAAGCGTCGAGGGCGGAATAATCTGTCCCAACGTACCCGCAGTGCAAACAAGCCCGGATGCCAGTTTCGGGTTATACCCCGTGCGCAACATGGTCGGCAGGGCAATCATCCCCATGGCAATCACCGTCGCCCCGACAATCCCGGTAGAGGCGGCCAGTAACGCGCCGACCAGCACGACCGAAATACCCAAACCGCCGCGCAACTGTCCGAACAGTCGCCCCATGGTATGAAGCAAATCTTCGGCAATGCGCGATCGTTCCAGGATCACACCCATGATGACAAACAATGGAATGGCAATCAGGACGTTATTGGTCAGTGTGCCAAATACGCGCTGTCCGAATGCCCCCATCAGGCCGATATTCATCGTATCGGTGGCCCAGCCGATATAGCCGAAAATCACCGCAATCCCGGCAATTGAAAACGACACCGGAAAACCCAAAAGGATGCAGCCCATCAGGGCGGCAAACATCAAAAAATCAAGATACTCCAACATCAGCTTTGCGCACCCCGGTTTTCAACGCCACTGCGCAAGGTAATGATTTGTCTGAGCAAGCAGGCAAGGGACTGAATAATCAAAAGAATGCAAAAGGCGGGGATCAGGGATTTCAAAAGCCAGACCGCGGGAATACCGCCAACCGAAATCGCCCCTTCCATCATCGAGACAGAATTAATCACGGATGGCCAGGTCCAATAAAGCAGTGCCAGCATCGAAGGGATCGCCAGAACCAGATAGCCGAATGTATCGATCCGCGCCTTGGTCTTGTCGGTGGCCGCCGCATAAAAAATGTCCACCCGGACATGCCGATCAACCAAAAGCGTATAACCCGCACCAAGCATGAAAAGCCCGGAATGCAGGTACAGAACACTTTCATTTAGCGCGATTGAACTGAAACCGAAAACATAGCGCAGCAACACCACGGTAAACTGCAAAAGAACCATGATCAGTGCAAACCAGCGCACCGTCATGCCGGTCCAGTGATTGACCAGATCAAGCCGATCAGCAAGGCGTTCCATGATTTTCCCCAAGGCGAAAAACAACCGGCGCAGGGAATGTCCCTGCGCCGGATATCATTTTTATCAGAAGCCAAGCACTTTGGCGCGTGCATTCATCTGACCGTTATCGGCATAGGTCATGTAACCACCGATCAGGTCGCGATAGGACACAAAGCTTTCGGCAACCTTGCGGGTCAGGGCATGGTCGCTTTCGCGCAATTCTGCAATGACTTCCGCACCGGCTTTGCCCATGGCATCAATCACGTCTTCTGGCAGCATGCGGACTTTAACATCCTGTTCTGCAACCAGTTTCTGCAATGCCATCGCGTGTTTGGTCTCATACTCGGTCCAGACTTCGTTATAAAGGCTGTCACAGGCAAATTTGACCACGGCTTTCAGATCATCGGGAAGATCGGCATATGCCTTGGCATTAACCGCACATTCTTCTGCCGATGACGGTTCGCCAACACCCGGCCAGTAGTAGTTTTTGGCAACCTGATAGAAACCAAGTGCACTGTCACTCCACGGACCGATGAATTCACCGGCATCCAGTGCACCGGACTGCAGGGCCTGGAACATGTCGCGACCACCCATGGCTTGAACCGCCATACCGAGTTTCGAACACATTTCAGAAGCCAGACCGGTGGTCCGGAATTTAAGACCTTTAAGGTCTTCTGCCGATTTGATTTCATCACGGAACCAACCTGCCCACTGCGGGCCGGAGTTCCCGCAAAGGAACGGTTTCAGGCCGAACTGGCCATACATTTCATCATACAGTTCCTGACCGCCACCATGGGCAAGCCAGCCAACCTGTTCATCCGCACGCAGGCCAAACGGCTGCGAACCGAACAGAAGAATGCCCTTGGATTTTGAACCCCAATAGGCCGGAACTGCGTGATACAGCTCGGCGGTGCCTTCGGCAACGGCATCAAAAACACCCGGTCCCGGAACCAGTTCACCAGCAGCATGAAGTTTGACTTCAATGCGGCCGCCCGAAAGCGTTGTAATACGATCAGCCAGTTTCTGGGCAGCAACACCCGGTCCAGGCAGGTTTTTTGGCCATGCGGTAACCATGTTCCACTGGCGTTTGTCCTGTGCGATGGCAGGGGTGGCAAAGGTCGCAGCGGCCGCTGCACCAACACCAGCCACACCGGCTGTCAGAAAATCACGTCTCTTCATGTTAAGAAGCCTCCTTGATTAAACCCTGATCAGGTTGAGAAGGGGCAAAAAGCCCCCGCTTTTACGTATCGAAGTTATTTGCCAAGAATACCGGGCAGATTCAGCCCGTTTTCCCGTGCGCAATCCAGTGCGATGTCATAACCGGCATCAGCGTGACGCATCACACCGGTTGCCGGATCGTTCCAAAGGACGCGTTCGACCCTGCGTGCGGCATCTTCTGTACCGTCACAACAAATCACCATGCCGGAATGCTGCGAGAAGCCCATTCCGACACCGCCGCCATGATGCAGCGAGACCCAGGTGGCCCCCGATGCAGTATTAAGCAGCGCATTAAGCAGCGGCCAGTCACTGACCGCATCCGAGCCATCTTTCATGGACTCAGTCTCGCGGTTCGGGCTTGCAACCGAACCACTATCAAGATGGTCACGACCGATCACCACCGGGGCTTTCAGTTCACCATTCTTGACCATTTCGTTAAACGCCATGCCCAGACGGTGGCGTTGACCCAGACCGACCCAGCAAATACGCGCCGGAAGCCCCTGGAAGGAAATGCGCTCGCGCGCCATGTCCAGCCAGTTATGCAGGTGCGGATCATCGGGGATAAGTTCTTTGACCTTCTGGTCGGTTTTATAGATGTCCTCAGGATCACCCGACAGGGCCGCCCAGCGGAACGGGCCAATACCCTTGCAAAACAGCGGACGGATATAGGCCGGCACAAAACCCGGGAAGGCGAATGCGTTCTCGAAGCCTTCTTCAAGCGCGATCTGACGGATGTTGTTGCCATAATCAACGGTGGGGACACCGGCATCATGGAAGGCAACCATTGCTTCGACCTGAACGCGCATGGACGCACGGGCGGCCTTTTCGACGGCCTTGGGATCGGATTCCTGTTTTGCGCGCCATTCGGCAACTGTCCAACCCTGCGGCAGGTAACCATGCACCGGATCATGGGCGGATGTCTGATCCGTGACAATGTCCGGACGGACACCGCGCTTAACCAATTCCGGGAAGACGTCCGCCGCATTGCCGATCAGGGCAACCGATTTTGCCTCGCCCGCCTTGGTCCAGCGTTCGATCATCTCCAACGCTTCATCCAGCGAATGGGTTTTTGCATCGACGTAGCGGGTGCGCAGGCGGAAATCGGCACGGGTTTCGTCACATTCGACCGCAAGGCAACACGCCCCGGCCATGACCGCTGCCAATGGCTGTGCGCCACCCATGCCGCCTAGACCACCGGTCAGGATCCATTTACCTTTAAGGCTGCCGCCATAATGCTGACGGCCAGCTTCGACAAAGGTTTCATAGGTGCCCTGAACGATGCCCTGCGATCCGATATAGATCCACGACCCGGCCGTCATCTGGCCATACATCGCCAGGCCTTTTTTATCGAGCTCGTTAAAATGATCCCAGTTGGCCCAGTGCGGCACCAGATTGGAGTTCGCGATCAAAACGCGCGGCGCATCCTTATGGGTCTGAAACACGCCCACCGGCTTACCCGACTGCACCAGAAGCGTCTGGTCATCTTCGAGTTCTTTCAGGCTGGCAACGATCTGATCGAAATCTTTCCAGGTGCGCGCTGCACGGCCAATACCGCCATAGACCACAAGTTCATGCGGGTTTTCGGCAACGTCCGGATGCAGGTTATTCATCAGCATGCGCATCGGAGCTTCGGTCAGCCAGCTTTTTGCGGTGATTTCCGTTCCCGTTGCCGGGTAAACGTCGCGCTGATTGTGACGCGGGTTATTGCTCTGATTGGTCATGATTTGCCTCTTAGTGCTGGGGCCAATGCGGCCAAAGTCTTCAAGATTTCCGAAAGATGTGTGCGCAGCTTTGCCGCGCGCGTCTCGTCATAAGTCCAAGGTGCAGCTTCGGCCGAAAGATAGGCCGATTGCGCGATTTCCATCTGGATGGCGTGCTGATTGATATCGGGACGGCCATAATGGCGCGTCGTCCAGCCGCCTTTAAAACGGCCGTTCAATGCGGCTGTATATCCTTCGGCTTGCGAACAGATATCGGCAGTCAGGGTTTCAATCGTATGGTCGCATGTCGTGCCAATATTGGTCCCGATATTGAAATCGGGAAGGGTGCCATCGAACAAAAACGGGATATGTGAGCGGATTGAATGGCAATCATACAAGATCGCCACACCATGCTTGGCCCGTACCCGTTCAAGCTCCGCCCAAAGGGCCGCGTGATACGGCGCGTGAAACTGTTTGGCACGATCCGCAATATCGTCTTCGGTCGGGGCAACGTCCCAGATATTTTCACCATCAAAGTCGGTCAATGGCACCAAGGTTGTGGTGTTTTGACCGGGATAAAGGCTGACACCCGCCGGATCACGGTTGGCATCGATCACGTAACGATGAAACGTCGCACGCACCGTGGTCGCACCGTCTAACAATCCGTCATAAAGGGTATGGATGTGCCAATCCGTATCGGCCAGTTCCCGGCCACGGTCATTCAGATTGGCGCGAATGTCTTCTGGCACATAGGTTCCGGTATGGGGCAGACCCAAAACAATCGGGCCATCACCGCGTTGGATTTCTACGGGCGCGGTCATGGTTATGCTGCCTCCCCGACGACAAAGCCTGAAAGCTTGGCGGCTGCAACCAGAACACCCTCGGTGACAAGTTCACCTGCCTTGGCAAGATCGGGTGCCATGTAACGGTCCTGCTCAATCGTTGCGATGTCCTTGCGCACGGTTTTCAGCACATTCTGTAAACCGGCACTGGTTTTAAGCGGGGCCCTGAATTCAACACCCTGGGCCGCACAGATCAGCTCGACACCCAGAATGTAAGAAAGATTGGTATTCATCCGTGCAAGGCGGCGCGCCCCGTGGGCGGCCATCGATACATGGTCTTCCTGATTGGCACTGGTTGGTGTGCTGTCAGTCGAACATGGGTTGGCCAGATGCTTGTTCTCGCTCATCAGCGCTGCGGTGGTGACTTCTGCAATCATCAGACCAGAATTCAAACCAGGGTCCGGTGTTAAGAACGGTGGCAAGTCATGCGACAATGTCGGATCCACCATCAAGGCCACCCGGCGCTGGGCGATTGCCCCGATCTCGGCAACCGCAAGTGCGATTTGATCGGCGGCAAAGGCCACCGGTTCGGCGTGGAAATTCCCGCCCGAAACGATGCGGCCATCTTCTTTCAGCACCAGCGGATTATCGGTCACCGCATTTGCTTCGATTTCCAAGGTCTGTCCGGCAAAGCGCAGCAAATCCATTGCCGCCCCGGTCACCTGTGGCTGGCAGCGGATGCAATAGGGGTCCTGAACGCGGGTATCGCCTTCGCGGTGGCTTTCGCGGATTTCCGATCCTTCCATCAGATCACGCATGGCCCGCGCCACATTGATCTGGCCCGGATGCCCGCGAAGCGTATGGATTTCATCCACCAGCGGCGCGGTTGACCCCATGATAGCATCGGTCGACATTGATGCGGTGACAATTGAACTGGCCGCATTGCGCCAGGCCGAAAACAGCCCGACCAACGCGCAGGCAGTCGAAAACTGTGTACCGTTAATCAGCGCCAGACCTTCTTTCGGGCCCAGAACAACCGGGGTCAAGCCCGCTTTGGAAAGGGCTTTACCACCGGCAAGGCGTGCGCCTTGGAATTCGGCTTCGCCTGCGCCAATCATAACCGCAGCCATATGCGCAAGCGGGGCAAGGTCACCAGATGCCCCGACCGATCCCTGTGACGGCACAACGGGGGTAACACCCTTGGCCAGCATGCCTTCGATCAGATCAATAACATCCCAGCGCACACCAGATGCGCCACGGCCTAGCGACAGCAGTTTAAGCGCCATCATCAAGCGCGTGGTCGCGACATCAAGCGGCTCGCCAACGCCACAGCAATGGCTAAGGATCAGGTTGCGTTGCAGGGTTTCGGTGTCTTCGGAGGCAATCTTGACGGAAGCCAGTTTGCCAAATCCGGTATTCACGCCATAGACCGCTTCTTTACCCTCGGCCGCCTTGCGGACCATATCGCTTGCGGCTTCAACACCGGCACGTGCGGCGGGGTCGAGTTTGACCGCAACCTGGTCGCGCCAGATATGTTCAAGTTCTGCCAGTTTGACCGATGCGGGGATAAGGGTGACAGTCATGTTCTATCCTCAGGGCACGTGTTGATGTGGTGGCGCGGTATTTGTTATGCGGCAGTACTTTCGCCTGCGAAAATACGTTCGAACAGCGTGTTGAAACCGATGCGATACGATAGCTCTGCTGGATGCTTGGCATTCCAGATGGCAAGGTCGGCCCGAAGTCCCGGCTTGATCCGCCCGGTATCGGACAAACCTAGTGCGCGTGCCGCATGGGCGGTTGCGCCGACCAATGCCTCTTCCGGCGTCAGGCGAAACAGGGTGCAAGACATGTTCATGGTCAAAAGGATCGATGCCAGTGGTGATGAACCCGGATTACAATCGGAGGCAACAGCCATCGGCACGCCATGCTTTCGGAATGCACCAATTGGCGGCAGTTGCGTTTCATGCAGGGTATAAAACGCACCGGGCAGCAAAACCGCGACCGAGCCGGATTTGGCCATCGCAATCGCGTCTTCCTCGTTGGCATATTCGACATGATCAACCGAATGCGCGCCATATTTTGCGGCCAGCTTGGTGCCGCCGATATTTGACAGTTGCTCTGCATGCAGTTTGACCGGAAGACCAAGGTCGCGCGCGGCATCAAATACACGTTTGATCTGATCAGTATTAAAGGCGATGCCTTCGCAGAAGCCGTCAACCGCATCGACCAGCCCTTCGGCATGTGCCTTTTTCAAGGTCGGGATGCACACATCATCAATATAGCGATCAGGGTTGTCTTTATATTCAGTCGGTACGGCATGGGCGCCAAGGAAGGTGGTTTTGATCCGCACCGCGCGGTGATCGGCAATCATGCGGGCCGCACGCAGCATATTAAGTTCGGTCTCTTCGTTCAGACCATACCCTGATTTGACTTCAATCACCGAAACGCCTTCGGCCAGCAGCGCATCGACACGCGGCAAGGCGGTTTCTAGAAGTTCTTCGATGGTGGCTGCGCGGGTAGCCTTGACCGTCGAAACGATGCCGCCACCAGCGCGCGCTACTTCTTCGTAGCTCGCCCCTTTAAGGCGCATTTCAAATTCAACTGCACGATCACCGCCATGTACCACATGGGTGTGGCAATCAATCAAAGCTGGGGTGATCAAACGACCTTCAAGGTCGCGGCTCGGGCCATCAAGATATTTGGTGGGGATCGCATCCTGCACACCAACCCAGTCAATCAGGCCGTCCTTGATTGCCAGCGCACCGCGCGCAATCAGTCCGTAGCCATCCTGATCATCGACCGTGACGATTTGTGCATTTGTCAACAACATGACGAAGCATCACCCCTTGATAAGTTCGTTATTAAAGTTAATATGTACGTACATATTATTTCTGTCAAGACGGGTAGAAGCAATGACGGTTCTTTGGGCAAAACAGGCACTTACGACAGCAGGCTGGAAACAGAATGTCCGCATCGAGATTGATGAAAGCGGCAGAATTGCAGCGATTCAGGCCGATTCGACGCTGCCTTTAGATGGTGTGACCAGGACCGGCATCCTTCTGCCAGCGATTTCAAACCTGCACAGCCATGCATTTCAGCGGTCCATGGCGGGCCTGACGGAAAAGCGTGGACCAGATCCGCGTGATACGTTCTGGACCTGGCGGCAATTGATGTTCCGCTTCCTTGATCAACTTACCCCGGATCATGTCGAAGCGATTGCTGCCTTTGTTCAGATGGAAATGCTGGAAGCCGGTTACGCCAACAATACCGAGTTCCATTATCTGCATCACCGCCCCGGCGGGCATTTGTATGACAATATCGCCGAGATGGCCGAACGCATTGCCGCGGCGACCGAAATCACCGGCATTGGCCTGACGCTTTTGCCCGTTCATTATCAATATGGCGGCTGTGACAAGCGTCCGCTTGGCCCCGGCCAGATCCGTTTTGGTAACGATCCGGACCAGTTTGCGAAATTGTATGAGGAATCCGCGCGCGCGATCAAAAACCTGCCAAGTGACACCGTTCTTGGTGTCGCGCCGCATTCCTTGCGGGCTGTCGGGCGCGAGGATCTGATTGCGACGACCAAGCTTTCCAAAGACGGACCGATCCACATGCATCTGGCCGAACAGTTGGCCGAGGTCGATGAAGTGCTTGATAGTTGGGGCAAACGACCGACAGAGTGGTTGCTTGAAAATGCCGATGTGAATGAAAACTGGTGCCTGATCCACTGCACCCAGATGGAAGAACACGAAACCCTTGGACTTGCCAAAACCGGCGCTGTGGCGGGGCTGTGCCCGTTAACGGAAAGCAGTCTGGGCGATGGCATTTTTGACGGGGTGCGGTATCTGAATGCGGGGGGTGTGATCGGGGTTGGATCGGATTCAAACATCCGCATTTCAGTTTCCGAAGAACTGCGCACGCTGGAATACAGTCAGCGCCTGCGCGACAATTCACGTGCCGCATTGGCGAGTGCGGAAAAATCGACCGCGCGGCGCATCTATGAAGCTGCTGCCAAAGGCGGTGCGCAGGCAGCGGGACGTGATTCTGGCCGGATCGAGGTCGGCGCGCTGGCCGATTTGATGGCGCTGGATGGTTCGGCAGTTGACCTGATCGGCCGGACAGGCGATACGATCCTCGATACATATATCTTCGCCGGAGATGATCGCATGGTGCGTGATGTCTGGTCGGCCGGTCGCCACGTTGTGACCGAGGGCCGCCACATTGCCCATGACGCGATCACGAACCGGTATCGTAAAGTGATGGAACAACTCAAGGAAGCGGTGTGAACAGCCAGCAACAAAAAAACTGGCAGTCGGTCCATGACGAGGTACTGCGCCGCATTCATACCCGTGAATGGAAACCCGGCGATCAGATCCCCAAGGAAGTCGAACTTGCCGAGGAACTGGGCTGTGCGCGGGCAACTGTGAACCGTGCGCTGCGCGAACTGGCATCCGAAGGGTTCCTGGATCGCAGACGCAAGGCCGGCACAAGGGTTGCGGCCCACCCGGTGCGACGTGCCAAACTTGATATTCCGGTCATTCGTCTTGAGATCGAAGGGCGCGGGCAGAAATATGCCTATGGCCTGTTGTTTAGCGAACGGCGCACACCGCCACCGGAAATTTGTGCCAATCTTGGCGTTACCGCAGACAGCGACATGCTGCATATCACATCCCTTCATCTGGCCGATGGCAAGCCGTTCATGTTTGAAGATCGTTGGGTGTCGGTCGCAGCAACCCCGGCGATCCTGAAAGCGGATCTTGAAAAGATCAGCGCCAATGAATGGCTTGTTTTGCATGCGCCCTATACGCGCGGCGATATCTATTTTTCCGCGGCCAATGCTACCGAGATTGAGGCCAAGGTGCTCCGCACCGATCCGGGTGCGTCGCTGTTCCTGATGGAACGTACCACCTGGGAAGACACCACCGGGATCACGTCGGCACGACTGCTGTTCGCGCCCGGATATCGCAAACACTCTGCGATCTAGACATTTTGGCCAAGGCCGGAATCACGGATTTTCTGGCAATTTCGGGCCGATAACCTCAACCCCTTCGTGGGTGACACGCGGAAGCGGGCTGACATCCCAATCGGTTTTTTGACCAGTAAGGCTGGCCGGATGCATCCTGCCCGGCGACCTGTAAAAAGGGGACTGTCCCCTTTTTCTCAGTCCCCTTTTTCTCACAGATTTTATGCTATCAGTATCTCGATGCGGATGCGCTCTTGGGATGCCAGTGTTTCCCGGATTTCGCATTTGGCACGACGTGTGCGCACGGCACTGCGGACAATATGTCCGGGGTCCTGATTGATCAGCGGCATCGCTGTGATCTCGGGTGCCGCCCTGATGGTTGTCTCGTTGGTCTGCGTGCCTTTGCAAGATTGCCTGACGACGATCAGGCTTCGTCGGCCAAAACAAAATCGAACCATGATCGCCATTGTGTGGTGCCGTCTTTACTTCGCTCGAAAGGTGCGACAAGGGTTTCCTTAACACCAAAGACAGTATCGGAGGTCAAGTAAGGATCATCTCCGACAAAGGTATGTGTGACCAGTTTTTGGAATCCCGGTGCCGTGATCATGAAATGGGTATGGGCAGGGCGATATGGATGTCGCCCAAGTGCCGCAAGCATCTTTCCAACCGTTCCGTCATCGGGAATGGGATAGCTCACCGGTTTGATACCAACGAAGCTGTAAGTGCCATCAGCACCGGTGATGAAGATGCCGCGATTGTTCCATTTGGGCTGGTTGTCTGGTTGCTGAACGTCGTAACAACCATCAGCATTGTCCGACCAGACATCAATCGTAGCCCCCTTTATCGGGGCACCGTTCAGATCAAGCACCCGCCCCGTGAACAGGCAGCTTTCCCCTTTGCCATCAAGCGAGATGTTGTCGCCCATTTCCCGAAGCGGTGCTTCTTTGACATGGAAGGGCCCCAGAACAGTGTTTTCGGTCGCACCTGAAGGACGTCTGTTGTTGATGGCATCGACAAGCATCGATACGCCAAGAACGTCGCTTAGAAGAATGTATTCCTGTCGTTCATTGCTACAGATTTGTCCGGTATTGGTCAGGAATGTGATTGCGGTGCGCCACTCTTCTTCGGTCAGGTCGACTTCCTTGACGAAGGCATGAAGATGTTTGACCATTGCAGCCATGACTGTCTTCAAGCGTGGGTTGATATCATCTTGCATCCGCGCATTTACGGTTTGGGATGAATTCTTTTCGGTGAAAAAGCCGGTCATGATGTGACTCCCGTTGTTGGGCGAACACCGTTAACGGCATTTTGCAACAACGCCCGAATTGCAAAAGGTTCGATGGGGCAATGTGTCTTCACGCGCGCCAAGGTCTTCTGGTGTTGCAGTCACTTTTGGTAAGCTTGTAGTAAAGACGCAAAGCCCCGAAAGGGCAAGTTCGGAAGAAGGTCCGTTGGCATCCTTGGCATAAAGGGTTTCACTCGCCCCAAGATGATTGGATGGCTAATTGCTGTGGGTGTTGTCGCGGTCAAATGCAGCACGTTGATGCGCTGAGGGATCAAAGATTCTCTGCAATCAGAATTTCAATGCGGATGCGTTCCTGGGATGCCAGTGTTTCGCGGTTTTCACATTTGGCGCGGAGCGTTCGAACGGCACTGCGGACGATATGTCCGGGGTCCTGATTGATCAGGGCATCGAGGGTGTTTTCGCGCAAAGCCTGTTCGGTCGATGGGGTGCGTTCATGGGCGACTGTGATGAGCTTTCCATCGCCATGCAGCTTGCGGGCGAATTCAATCGCAACACGTGCTTCGGACCCCATGATGTAAAGCCCGACAATGTCTTTATGGGCAGCAAAGGCGTTTTTCAGGACAAGGTTTGTGCGGTCCGGATAGCCGTGTGTTTCAAGGGTGGGAAGGGCGTGAAACTGCTGGTAATCCGGGCTGATGACCTGATCAAAACCAAGGCGGCGTTCCAGACTGTCGCGCGATTGCATGGTTTCGGCAAGGACCAGAATGGATCCCGAAGTCTGGCCCAAAAAGCGGGCCATCAAGCGCCCGGCCGTTGCCCCGGCGGCAATGTTGTCAATGCCGACAAATGATTGGCTGTCTTCTTCCTGCTGGTTGGAGATGAAGGCAACTGTCTGAATGCCGCGTTCACGCATGCGATGAAGGGCGTCGCGGATTTGCGGCGTTTCAGGGGCCATAATCGCAATGCCGTCATATTCATCAGAAGACAGGCGCGAAAGGGTTTTTGCCGCGCGATGCGGGTCGTGTTCATCAATGCGCACGATTTTGGTCTGGATCATTTCAGCGCGGCTGGCCTGATCGAATTCGGAAATATGTTTGACGATGACGTCGAGAAACTCGTCACCGGAGCGTGGAACCACAAACCCGAAGCGATAGCCCTTCTGGCGGGCCAGTGTTGCCGCGACCTGATTGCGTTCAAACCCGATGCGCACAATCGCCTCATTGACGGCATCGACGGTTTTTTGCCGAACGCCACTGCGTCCGTTGAGCACGCGATCAATCGTGGCAAGGCTTACACCAGCCGCCTTGGCGAGATCTTTTGTGGTTGGTCTCATTGGTTTTTTCGGCCCAAATCGCTTTGTTTTTCTTATCTTATCCTCAACCATCGTGCACGTCTCTGCAAGAAATTTGAGGTGCGTAACTCAAAAAACACTCATTTTGAGGTGCGTACCTCAAAAACTTGTGGTAGAAGTGTCGCTGTCGCTGCAAAGCTGCGACGTTCCAACGGGAGGAAAAACAAGATGAAATCAATGTATTTAAAGACGATCGTCGCGTCGGCAATCGTCGCAGGTTCGCTGCCAACGGCGGCTGCCGCCGAAGATCTGACCCTGTGCTGGGCGGCTTGGGACCCTGCCAATGCGCTGGTGGAGTTGTCCAAGGACTTTGAAGCCAAAAGCGGCAACACCATGAATTTCGAATTCGTACCTTGGACTTCGTTCGCTGACCGGATGCTTAACGAGCTCAATTCCGGTGGCAAACTATGTGATCTTATGATCGGGGATAGCCAGTGGATCGGGGGCGGTGCGGAAAACGGTCACTATGTAAAACTGAATGATTTCTTTGATGCCAACAGCATCGACATGGCCGATTTTATTCCGGCAACTGTGACCGGATATGCCGAATGGCCAAAGAATACCCCGAACTATTATGCTCTTCCGGCATTTGGCGATGTGGTCGGCTGGACCTATCGTAAAGACTGGTTCGAGCGCCCGGAAATTCAGAAAGAATTTCAGGAAAAATATGGCCGCAAGCTTGATGTTCCGGCCTCGCTTGAAGAACTCAAAGATATCGCGCAGTTCTTCCAGGGACGCGACATTGACGGCACCACCGTCTATGGTGCTGCGATCTATACCGAGCGCGGCTCGGAAGGGATCACCATGGGGGTGACCAACGCCCTTTATAACTATGGTTTCCAGTACGAAAACCCTGACAAGCCTTATGATATCGAAGGGTTTGTAAATTCGGACGGCGCTGTCGCCGGACTTGAATATTACAAAGACCTTTATGATACCGCGACCCCTCCGGGATCATCGAACTGGTATATGGGCGAAAATATCGATGCCTATAAATCCGGTCAGGTTGCCCTTCAGATGAACTTTGCCTTCATCTGGCCGGGTGTTGAAGCCGATCCGAATGTCGGTGGTGGTAAGTCGGGATACTTCCCGAACCCGGCCGGTCCAACCGGGCAGTTTGCCCAGCTTGGCGGACAGGGAATTTCGGTTGTGGCCTATTCCGAGAAACAGGAAGCCGCGCTTGAATATATCAAATGGTTTGCCCAACCAGATATTCAGGCCCGCTGGTGGGAACTTGGCGGTTATTCAGCACTTCGTGCCGTGGTCGAGGATCCCGGTTTTGCCAGCAGCCAGCCTTATGCGCAGACCTTCCTTGATAGCATGGCCATCGTGAAGGATTTCTGGGCTGAGCCGGCTTATGCCGATCTGCTTTTGTCGATGCAGGAACGCATCCACAATTATGTTGTGGCGGGTGACGGCACCGCAAAAGAAGCACTTGATGATTTGGTCAGGGATTGGACCGAAGTCTTTGAGGACGAAGGCAAGCTCTAAGTCTTCTTACCTGAGATGACTGGCTCTGGACCGGTCCCGGTGTGTTTTGAAAATGCCGGGACCAATCCTCCGACCAAGTAGAAACTGTGTGGCAGTGCCATACAGCTAAGGGCATCATAATGAAGAATATTCCGATCGAAAAGATCGCCAAAGCGACGCCAGACAGCATGGCGCAGCATATTCGTGGTCTGTCAGACCGAACCATCGCGTGGATATTTGTCGCGCCGACGATATTCCTGCTTTTGGCGATCAACATTTTTCCATTGATCTGGACCGTTTGGCTCAGCTTTACCGACAGCCGCGTAAATCGTCCCAACCGGGATGTCGAATGGGTGGGCTTGCGCAATTATGAACGCATCCTCACAGATCCCGACGTCTGGAACACGATGCAGGCAACGGCCCATTTTCTGATCTGGACCATTGTTCTACAGGTTCTGATCGGTTTCTTTCTGGCCTTCCTGATCAACAAGAAATTCAAAGGGAATGACCTTTGGACCACGATCATCGTCTTTCCGATGATGTTGTCACCCGCCGTGGTCGGCAATTTCTGGACCTTCCTGTATCAGCCGCAAATCGGCCTGTTCAATTATGTTGTCGCCTTCTTTACCGGGGCTGATCCGGCAAGCTTTTCAATGATTGGCGATGTGCATCTGGCACCTTGGGCGATTGTCATTGCCGATACATGGATGTGGACGCCGTTTGTGATGCTGATCTGTCTGGCAGGTCTGCGATCTATCCCGGGCAGCATTTACGAAGCAGCCGAATGTGACCGTGCGTCAAAGTGGCGGCAATTCTGGACGATTACCATTCCGATGGTGTTGCCGTTCCTGATGTTGGCCGTACTGTTCCGGGGAATTGAAAACTTCAAAATGTTCGACCTTGTGGTTCAGCTTACGGGTGGTGGACCGGGAAATACGACGACATTGACGTCTATCGATCTGAAACGCGAAGCCTTTGAAAAATGGCGGACCGGATATTCATCGGCCTATGCCGTTATCCTGTTCGTGACGGTCTTTGGCCTTGCGTCGATCTATGTCAAAGCGCTGAACAAGGTAAAAGAAAGATGAGCTTTTCTGTTACAGAACCAAACAATGGAACCAAATGGTTCGCAGGGATCCTTGTTGTCGGCTATGCCTTGATCACGATTGCGCCTTTGCTGTGGATCATCGCAACCGGTTTCAAATCCCCGGCTGATTCAATTGCCTATCCGCCAAAGGTGGTTTTTGACCCATCGCTTGAAGGATATGTGAATCTCTTTACCGAACGGACCCGGGCGACGCCCGACATGCTTGAAGCCGAAGGTGAACCGCAAAACTGGTACGAAGAAATCGCCCGTGAACAGGGAACGGTCATCAGTGGCCCGTCGCGCTATGGCGAGCGGTTTTTGAATTCCGTGATTATCGGGTTTGGCTCAACAGCGCTTTGCATGGTCCTTGGAACGGCGGCAGCTTACGCCTTTAGCCGGTTCAAAGTGCCGATGAAGGATGATCTTTTGTTCTTCATCCTTTCAACCCGCATGATGCCGCCAATTGCGGTCGCCATTCCGATCTTTTTGATGTTCCGGAACCTTGGTCTGAACGACACGCATCTGGGTATGATCCTGCTTTATACCGGGGTGAACCTGTCGCTGTCGGTCTGGTTGCTTAAGGGGTTCATCGACGAGATTCCGATCGAGTATGAAGAAGCCGCATTGATTGATGGCTACACCCGGTTTCAGGCCTTTTACAAAGTGGTCCTGCCGCAAGCGGCGACCGGTATCGCATCGACAGCGATCTTCTGTCTGATCTTTGCCTGGAACGAATATGCGTTTGCGGTTTTGCTGACGTCCGGGACGGCTCAAACCGCGCCACCGTTTATTCCGACAATCATTGGTGTTGGCGGCAAAGACTGGCCCGCTGTTGCGGCCGGGGCGACGATCTTCCTTGTTCCGGTCATGGTGTTCACCATCCTGTTGCGTAAGCATCTGCTGCGCGGGATCACGTTTGGAGCCGTACGCAAATGAATGATTTCATCCATAAATTGTTCCGGTTGCGCCGTGGCCCGTGGGAGATGGTGGCTTCTGTGCTTATCGCGCTTGGCGTTTTGATGTTGATGCAACCGGTTGCAATCACACTTTACACCTATTCCTTCATTACCACGCTGACGGGAACAGTAATGTTCATCATCGTCAGCCACTTCCCGGAGTGACTCATGGCACAGATACGAATTGAAAACGTGCGCAAGGATTTCGGGGCGTTTACGGCTGTTCAGTCGTCAAGTTTCACCATCGAGGATGGCGAATTCTTCATGCTTCTGGGGCCGTCGGGCTGTGGCAAAACGACCACGCTTCGCATGATGGCCGGGCTTGAGCTGCCGACAAGCGGGCAAATCTATATCGATGGCCAGGAAGTGGGGCAAAAGCCCGCCAGCCAGCGCGATATCGCCTTTGTTTTCCAGATGTTTGCGCTTTACCCGCATATGAATGTGCGCGGCAATATCAGCTATCCTTTGAAAAGTCAGGGGATGAAGTCCGCAGACGTGAAAAAGAAGGTCGGCGAAGTTGCCGAGATTCTTGGCATCAATGACATTCTGGATCGCCCGGTTGGCGGGTTGTCAGGCGGCGATCGTCAGCGCGTGGCACTGGGCCGCGCAATTGTCCGTGATCCAAAGGCCTTCTTTATGGATGAGCCACTTGGCGCACTTGATGCGGAATTTCGCGAACATATGTCCGAAGAGCTTCGCGCCTTGCACGACCGGATGGGGGCGACCACGGTTTATGTCACCCATGACCAGCTTGAAGCGATGCAAATGGGCGACAAGATCGTTGTGATGAACCATGGCGTTGTCGAACAATTCGGTGTTCCGCAAGACATCTATGATTGGCCAGCAACACGGTTTGTTGCGCAATTTATCGGATCTCCGCCGATGAACTTCCTTGATTTCGACGGGATGATTGGAACCGGCGGGACAGAGGTTAAGCTGGGCGATGTTTCCTTGCAGGTTCCCAAAAGTCGTGAAGGGGCCAATGGTAAGCTGACCTTTGGTGTGCGTCCCGAGCACGTAAAGTTCGATGACGACGCCCCTTATCGCGGTCGGGTGATTGCCACCGAATATCTGGGCACAACCCAGATTGTGACCTTTGAAACGCCCAACGGGTTGCTTAAGGCGCGCGTCGCAAGTCATGAAACCGTCAATAATGGTCAGTTGATTGGTCTGCGGTTTGATGCGCGCACCGTCACCTTGTTTGATGGGAAAAAGGGCAGTGCGTTACGCTCGGAAGGGAATGAAGGAGTGCTCGGTCATGGCTGAAGTAAGTTTGACAGGTGTTACCAAGCGCTTCGGGGCGGATGCGGCACTTGATGATGTGACAATGACAATTCCCGATGGCTCGTTTGTTGTGCTTCTTGGGCCGACCGGTGCGGGCAAAACGACAACGCTTCGCATGGTATCGGGGCTTGATAAGCCTGATGCGGGGCAAATCATGATTGGTGGTCGCGATATGGCCGGGTTAACCCCGGCGCAGCGCAACGTTGCGATGGTGTTTCAGCAATACTCGCTTTATCCGCATATGACGGTGCGCGAAAATCTGGAATTTCCGTTGAAATCGCCGATCTTGAAAACACCGGCAGATCAGATCAGAAACAAGGTCAACGAGATCGCCGAAGTTCTTCAGATCAGTCACAAGCTTGACAACAAGGCGACCGAATTGTCGGGCGGCGAAATGCAGCGCGTGTCGATTGGACGGGCATTGGTGCGTAGACCGTCTGTCTATCTGATGGACGAACCACTGAGTTCCTTGGATGCGAAATTGCGTGCGGATCTTCGGGTTGAATTGAAATCCATTCAGGCAGATTCAGGTGCGACATTGCTGTATGTCACCCACGATCAGATCGAAGCCATGACCATGGCAACCCATGTCGGGGTACTTGATGCGGGGCGGTTGGTTCAGTTTGGGTCGCCGCGCGAAATCTATGAAGACCCGGTCAGCATCTATGCTGCAAGCCGTCTTGGCCAACCCCGGATCAATGTCCTGCCGGCGGATGTTTTTGCGGGTGCGCCAAGCGGGGCTGAGAAAATCGGACTGCGGCCTGAGCAGATTATTCAAGGCGAAGGCGAAGACAGTTTCGTGCAAAGGGTCGAGCATCTTGGCGATCAGACGCGGCTTCATCTGACTTTCAAGTCGCATGATTTGATCACGGTGACCGAAGCACATACCGACCTTAAAACCGGGGACATCGTAAAGATTCGCCCGCGCAAACCATTCTACTTCGGCGCCGATGGCGCTCGGGTGGCCTGAAGGAGATTATCATGGCCCAATTCATAAACAAAAAAGACGCAACCGTAACCGAGGCCATCGACGGCGTGATCAAGGCTTCAGGCGGCAGACTGGCCAGACTTGACGGCTATCCGCATATCCGTGTTGTAGTGCGCAATGACTGGGACAAGTCAAAGGTCGCACTGGTTTCTGGCGGTGGTTCCGGCCACGAACCTGCGCATGCCGGATTTGTCGGGGCGGGTATGCTCACCGCTGCGGTCTGCGGTGATGTGTTTGCGTCACCATCTGTTGATGCGGTTCTGGCCGGAATTCTGGCCGTCACCGGTCCTGCGGGCTGTCTGTTGATTGTGAAAAACTATACAGGGGACCGTTTGAATTTCGGTCTGGCGGCGGAGCGGGCGCGCGCCTTTGGGCGAAAGGTCAATATCGTCATTGTCGATGATGATATCGCCTTGCCCGATCTTCCCCAGCCACGCGGGGTTGCGGGAACCTTGTTCGTGCATAAAATTGCCGGTGCGATGGCCGAAAGCGGTGCATCGCTTGAAGACGTAACGATTGCTGCTGAACGGGTGATTGCCGGGACGAAATCGATTGGCATGTCGCTTGATACCTGTACCGTACCGGGATCGCCCAAGGAAAAACGCATTGGCGAAGGCAAGGCCGAACTGGGTCTGGGTATCCACGGTGAAGCCGGGGTTCAGCAGGTTGACTATCATAATGCAGAACAGGCGATGGCAGCGGTTACCGCCAAACTTGCAGCCGTGATGGACAATAAACCGCATGTGGTTTTGCTCAATAACCTTGGCGGGACGTCCGTTCTTGAGATGTCGATTCTGGCCAATGATCTGATCAATTCATCGATTGCCAAGAACCTGAAATTCATTGTTGGTCCGGCGGCAATGATGACCTCGCTTGATATGCAGGGCTTTTCGGTTTCGGTCTATCCGCTGAGTGCCGAAGATCATGCGTGGCTTTCGGCACCGTGTGCTCCGTCAGCATGGCCGGGCTGCAATCCGATCAAAGCAGTGAGTGTGATTGAACTTCCCGACGGGTTAACACCGATCCAGCCAATTCCGTCGGAACATCGCCAAACTGCGGCGTTCCTAACGCAATGTTGTCATATCCTGATTGATGCCGAAAGTGATCTGAATGCACTTGATGCAAAGTCCGGCGATGGTGATACCGGATCAACACTGGCCGGGGCTGCACGTGCGCTGATGGGCGCACTTGATCGCCTACCACTGGCCGATCATACCCAGCTTCTACGCGCCATCGGGCAGGAGCTTAGCCAAACCATGGGTGGGTCATCTGGCGTGTTGCTGGCCATTTTCTTTACGGCTGCCGGGGATGCTGCGTCAAGTGGCCGTTCCATGGTCGCCGCACTCAAAGACGGGTTGGAACGGATGCAGCAGATCGGTGGGGCCCAACTTGGCGACCGGACGATGGTGGATGCGCTTAAGCCCGCACTTGATATGCTTGAGGAAAAAGGCCTTTCCGAAGCCGCCAAAGCCGCGCGCAAAGGGGCGATCCATACATCAACAATCGTCAAGGCCAAGGCCGGACGCGCGTCCTATATCAATGCCGAGCAACTTGAAGGTCATATTGATCCGGGTGCGGAAGCCGTGGCGCGCTTGTTCGAACAACTCGGCAACTAACAAAATCAGGACATCATCGGTTTGGTGATGTCCTGTTTCGATCATATGTCTTCGAAGGTTTTGCCTGACGAAGATCGGTGTATTTTGCGGCACCTTCAAACCCGGTCTTTTATGCGAAATGCATGAAGGGTCGGGTTTTGTTTTTTCGGCTTTGAGGGTGTCAGGATGGGAAATTGTGACTCCCGAGCCGCCCGAGACGAGGCCGAAAACAATTCCAAAATCACGACGCAAACAACCCGGCGAAATTTTTCTTTCCGGGCTGAATGCGTTGAACTTCAACGCTCATACGATGAACTGATGGGTTGAAATATATTTCATATTGACTCCCAAATTAGGATTAACCCAAATGGGTGGTAGATATTTCGATCAATGAAATATCTACCATAAATAACATCATGCGAACCATGCCGCGTCGTGGAAAGCCCGGAAGTGGTTACGCATTAGGGAGGATAACATGAAAATTAAATCAATGCTGCTGGGAACAGCAGCTGCTGCGTTTCTGACTCTCACTGCGTCTTCGGCGATGGCCCAGGATATGAAGAAAAGTGCATTCCAATGCGAACCCGGCGAGCTTTACGCGATGAACGTCATGGTCAGTGGCGTTGAATACTGGTTCCCGGTCTATGAGATGTTCAAACAAGCTGCTCAGCAGATGGGCTGCGACACTGTCTATACCGGCACGCCGGAATATGATGTGAACAAACAGATCGCGACATTTGAACAGGTGCTTGCCCGTCAGCCGGCTGGCATTATGGTGCATCCGATGAACTCCGATCCGTTCATCGCACCGATCAACCGTGCGGTTGAACAGGGTATTGCAGTTGTGACTTTTGCAGCTGACTCACCCAATTCCAAACGATCAGCCTACATCACGTCAAACAATGACCGTGAAGGTGCCGCAGCAGCAGACGCGATTGCCGATGCAATGGGTGGAAAGGGCGAATATGCCGTTCTGGAAAACCCGGGTCAGGATAACCATGACCGCCGCGTATCAGCCTTCATTAGCCGGATGGAAGAAAAATATCCGGATATGAAACTGGTTGCCCGTGCAGCATCGAATCAGGACCCGACCAAGGCCTATAACGCGGTTCTGACCATGCATCAGGCTCACCCGGGACTTGGTGCGGTCTTCATGCCAGAAGCCAACAGCGCCCTTGGTGCTGCACAGGCTGCGATTGAAACCAAGGCCGACATCAAGGTTATGACGGCGGATGTGAATGCCAAGATCCTCGATATGATCAAGGCGGGCGAAGTGTTCGGTTCGATCAACCCAAATCAGGGTATCCAGGGTTACATGGGCTTTATCTCCCTGTTCCTGGCGGCACACCCGGAACTGATCGACCCGATGAACGATTACAAGCGTTCGGGCACCAACCCGATGATGGTTCCCTATATTGATAACGGCTATGCCGTTGTTACCGCAGAAAACGCCGATGACTTCTATTGGGAAGCTTATCTCAAACGTCGCGGCACCAAGGGGATCGAAGAATAAGGACATCGCAATCTGGTCGCTATGCCCATGGCGACCGGAATACCCTTCCTTTCGGTCCTCCCACTTTTTCCTGGTCGAAAGGAAGGGATGCCCTTCTTTCCATCGCAAGGCATCTGGTTCTATGCAGCCCATACTAGAAGTTCACGATATCCATAAATCTTTCGGCCCGGTAAAGGCCCTGCGCGGGGTGAATCTTTCACTGATGCCCGGCGAAGTGCATGCCCTTATGGGCGAAAACGGCGCGGGAAAATCGACATTGATGAACATCCTGAGCGGTGTTTTCCCGCCCGATCAGGGACGGATACATTTTAAAGGGCGCGATATCGTTTTGCCGGATCCGGCAACGGCCCAAGCCCACGGTATCGGTCTGGTCCATCAGGAAATCGCCCTTTGCCCCGACATATCGGTGGCAGAAAACATTCTGATGGCGGCGACAAATGCGCGGACATCATTTCTGATGAATGACCGTGAAGTGCGCGAACGTGCGAAAAAGGTTCTGGCCGACCTCATTGCGATCCCGGTCGATGAAAAAGTTGGCGATCTTCCGATTGCCAGCCAGCAAATTGTCGAGATTGCCAAGGCTCTGACCCTTGATTGTGACGTTCTGATTTTTGACGAACCGACCGCAGCCCTTACCGATACAGAGGCCGAAGCCCTGTTTCGCATCATTGCCGATCTGAAATCACGCAATATCGGCATCATCTATATCAGCCATCGCATGGCGGAAATTTTCGCCATTTCTGATCGGATCACCGTGTTTCGCGATGGCACCTTCATCGACACATTGATCACGGCCGAGACAACACCTGATGCGGTGGCAACCAAGATGGTCGGGCGCGAAATTCTTAATCAGTTTCCCGCCAAGAACCGGGATCTGGACGATGCCACACCGTCCTTGATGTCGGTCAGGGACCTTTCTGACAAAGGTCTGTTGCGCGATATCAGTTTTGATCTTCGCAAAGGCGAGGTTCTTGGACTGGGCGGGTTGATTGGTGCGGGACGCAGTGAACTGGCCCACGCCATTTGTGGTCTAAGCACCAAAACTGGCGGCACGATTACCATGCATGACAAGCCGCTGATGGTGGATAACTATTCCGACAGCATCAAGAACGGACTGGTCTATCTGTCCGAAGACCGCAAGGGATCGGGCGTTTTTCTCGACCTATCGATTGCGGCCAACATATCCGCACTTGATCTTGGCCCTGTCAGTTCGCGCGGCATTGTCCGCCAGCGGGTCGAAGACAAACGGGCAGAGGATCTTGGGCGTTTACTGTCGCTGCGCTGTGCCAATGTCAGTCAGCCGGTATCGTCGCTTAGCGGTGGGAACCAGCAGAAAGTGGCGATTGCCAAAATGCTGTCAGTACAGCCCGACATCATCATTTTTGACGAACCGACACGCGGTGTTGATGTCGGGGCCAAAAGTGAAATTTACACGATCTTGCGAAATCTGGCGGCTGAGGGGGTCGGGGTTCTGGTGATTTCATCGGAAATGCCTGAACTGATCGGTTTGTGTGACCGCATCCTTGTCCTGCACGAGGGCAGAATTGCCGGTCAGGTTGAAGATGAAAACATGACCGAAGAAGAAATCATGAAACTGGCTTCGGGCCTGGCCTGCGAAAGCGCGGCCATGACGAGAAGGGAGATGGCGTCATGACATCGGTCAAGGCCCTGAAAACGGAATCCAAACCCACGGACGAAACGACTAAAGCGGAGACAACCCAATTGGAAAAGCGGGAACACAACAAGATGTTGGGAATATTCAAGGCCCGTGAAGCCGGGCTTGTGGCAATTATCCTGATCATCTGCATCGCGATGAGTTTTGCCTCGCCCTATTTTCTAACCTGGCAGAATTTCCGCGCCATGCTGCTGTCCTTCTCGATCGAGGGGATCGTCGTGGTTGGCATGACCATTTTGCTGATTGTCGGCGGGATCGACCTTTCGGTCGGATCGGTGGTCTGTCTTTCAATGGTGATCGGCGGCAAGCTTTTCCTTCTGGGGATGGATCCATGGTCGGCGAGCATGATTGCCGTTCTTGCCTGTGGTCTGATCGGCTTTTTGATGGGGCAATGCGTGACCCGAATCGGGTTACATTTCTTTATCGTCTCGCTTGCCTTCATGGTGATTGCGCGCGGCCTGTCCTTGCTGATCACCAAAGGCACCCCGCAATCGCTGTTTTCCCTGCCACCAAGTTTCAAATTCATCGGGCAGGGGGAAATAGCGGGGATGCCCTTTGTCATCATCCTGTTCTTTGCGCTGGTCGTGTTTTTCGATCTTCTGCTGCGCCATTCAACGATCTTCCGGAAGGTCTATTACACGGGCAGTAACGAAAAAGCCGCCCTGTTTTCCGGCATCAAAACCAAACATATCAAGATTTTCTGTTCGACCTTGTGTGGTCTGCTGTCCGGTGTTGCCGGGGTTGTCTATATGGCGCGGTTTGGGGCTGCGACGCCGCAATTTGGCATAGGTATGGAGCTCAGCGTCATTGCAGCAGCCGTGATCGGTGGGGCCAGTTTGAATGGCGGTTCCGGGACCATCTTTGGGGCCGTACTGGGGGCTGCTCTTCTGTCACTCGTGACCAGTTCGCTGATCCTTCTGGATGTTCCGGTTTATTGGCAGGATATCATTCGCGGCCTGATCCTTTTGGTGGCGGTATCGGCGGATCATTTACTTAACCGGCGCAAACGCACCACATCGGCCAACTCGTAAGGCGGCGGGGAAGATATGACCAACAGTACAGAATTAGAACGCCTGCGTCGCCTGCATAAGGTTCTGGTGATGTTCTATGAACAGAACATTTCCCAAGCCAAGATTGCCGAAATGACAGGCCTGTCACACACAACGGTCAACCGTCTGGTCAAGGAAGGTCAGGAACGCGGGCTGGTTGAAATCACCGTCAAATCACCGTTCGGCAATATGACCGATCTTGGGGCGCTGATTTCGGAACTTGGCAAGGTCGAAAATGCGATTGTGGTTCCGGAAGTCTCGACGGATCCGAACATCACAATCAAATCAACGGCCGATGCTGCGGCGGCTGCATTGTTTGAGACACTTAAAGACGGCATGACCATTGCGATTTCCGGCGGTGTGGGTGTCAGTGCCATTGTCGAGGCGATGAAGCCCAAACGCAGTTACGACGTAACAGTGGTTCCCGGAACCGGTGGCGTTCAGGGCAAGTATTATACCGACGTTAATCAGGTCTCGATGGCAATGGCCGAGAAACTTGGCGGGCGTGCGCTTCAACTGCATGCGCCGATCATTGCCGGATCGCGTGAAGCCCGCGATACGCTGCTTGATGTGCGCTCCATCCGCGATGTTTTCGATACGGCGCGCAAGGCCGACATCGCCATCATGGGTATCGGTTCTGTCCGCGAACGCACTTCGACCTATCTGTCGCTGGATGACGATATCAACCGCGAAGATGTCCTAAATGCCGGGGCCTGCGGTGAATTGCTGGCGCATCTGATCAATAAGGACGGCAAGCCTTGCGACTATTCGGGGAATGACCGTGTGGTTGCGCTTTCTCTCGATGAACTGCGCCAGATCCCGCACCGCTTTGCCATTGCCAGCGGGCAACACAAGGCCGAGCCGATTGCGGCAATCCTGCGCGGTGATTTCCTGACGACTTTGGCGATAGACGAGCAAACCGCCTATGCGGTGAACGACATACTAAAAGGAGATGCCTAATGGCACAGCTTATTCGTGAAATTGGAAAATCCGGTGTTTCGGCATCTGCAATCGGGCTTGGAACATGGGCCATGGGCGGCTGGATGTGGGGCGGTCATGATGACGCCAATTCAATCAAAGCCATTCAGGCATCGATTGATGCCGGTGTCACCCTGATTGATACCGCACCCGCCTATGGCCTTGGCCGTGCAGAAGAACTGGTGGGCAAAGCCATTGAAGGACGCCGCGATCAGGTCGTTATCGCCACCAAATGTGGCATGGTCTGGGATACGGATAAGGGGAACTATTTTGTCGATGAACATGACAAAAAGATCCATCGTTATCTGGGGGCTGAGTCTGTTCGGGCCGAACTTGAAACCAGCCTGAAACGTCTGCGGACCGACTATGTCGATCTTTACATTACGCATTGGCAAGATCCGACAACGCCGATTGCCGAAACCATGGGCGCACTCGAAGACCTTAAGCGCGAAGGTAAAATCCGTTCGATCGGGATCAGTAACGTCAATGCCAGCGAGATGAAGCAATATCTTGCAAGCGGGCAGCTTGATAGCATTCAGGAATGCTACAACATGCTTGACCGCCAGATTGAGGACGAACTTGTTCCTCTTTGCGTTGAAAACGATGTTGCGGTGCTAAGTTATTCGTCCATGGCACTTGGTCTTTTATCAGGCAAGATCGGACCGGACCGTGTGTTTGAAGGCGATGATCTGCGCCGTGAAAATCCGAAATTCTCGGTTGAGAACCGTCAACGTGTTGCCGACTTCATGAAGGTTCTGCTGCCGATTGCCCAATCGCACAATGTTGAGCCGGGCCAGATCGTTATCGCATGGACGATTGCCCAGAAAGGGATCACGTTTTCTTTGTGCGGGGCGCGCAATGCGCAACAGGCGATTGAAAATGCCCGTGCGGGCGAAATCGCATTAATGGCGGAAGAAATCGCCATTATTGATCAGGCAATCACGGCCCATCTTGGCCCTGTTGCGCGTGCTGCCTGATTGCAGATGTGATGACAGTTCGTCCAGAGACTAAAGCCATACCCAAACGTGCCACGGTCGTGGTCGTGGGCGGTGGGATCAACGGGATCAGTGTGTTCCGTGACCTTGCGCTACAAGGGGTCGATGTTGTGCTGCTTGAACAGGGTGATTTCTGTTCCGGTGCCAGTGCCGCCCTGTCGCGCATGGTGCATGGTGGCTTACGCTACCTTGAAAATGGCGAATTTCGTCTGGTCCGCCAGTCCTTGCAGGAACGTGATTTCCTGTTGCGAAATGCGGCGCATTACGTCTTTCCGTTGCCAACTTTGGTGCCGATTTTTGATGTGGTTCAGGGATCATTTTCATCCCTGAAACGCTTCATCGGATTGGGCAATGGTCCTTCGCGTCGGTCGGCCGTCATGATCAAAATCGGTTTGATGCTTTATGACTGGTTGTCGCGCAAAAGCCGCTCTATGCCCGGGCACAAATTTGTATCTGGACGGAAATTGCGTGCGATGGCGCCGTCCATCACCCCTGATGCGAAATTCGGGGCGATCTATTACGACGCATGGGTCAAATATCCCGAACGCCTTGGTGTTGAAATGATCCTTGATACGCAGGAAAGCTGTCAGTACGCATCGGCTCATTCCTATGTCAGTGTTGAAAAGGTTGACGGGGCTGATCTGCATTGGCGGGATCGGTTAACCGGCGAAACTGGCGTCATCACACCTGATCTGGTGGTGAACGCCACCGGGGCCTGGGTTGATTTCACAAATCTGGCACTGGCAGGCGGGCAGGAAAACGACACACCGCGTTTTGTGCGAGGGACCAAGGGATCGCATCTGATGATCCGCAACAAGCAGTTGGCATCGGCACTTGGCGATCAGATGGTCTATTACGAAAATGCCGATGGCCGGATTTGCATCGCGTTCAACTATCTTGGTGTGTCGCTGGTTGGATCGACCGATATCCTGATCGATGATCCCGAACTGGCACGCTGCGAGGCCACTGAAAAAGACTATATGCTTGATGCGCTGCGCTTTGTTTTCCCCGACATCAAAGTTGGGGAAGATGAGATCGTCCATGTCTTTACCGGTGTCCGGCCCTTGCCGGTCAGTGATGCGGATGCGACCGGCCGGATCAGCCGGGATCATTCCCACCGGGAACAGGAAGCCAATGACACGCGCAACTTCCCGGTCATCAGCCTGATTGGCGGGAAATGGACCACCTTCCGGGTGTTTGGCGAAGAAATCGCCGATGTTGTCTTGGAACGTCTGGGGCGCAAACGCCGTTGCCGAACTACTGATCTTTGCATCGGCGGGGGGCGCGATTTTCCAAGTTTGGGTAAAGATCGCCAAAACTGGATCGATACTGCACTTGCGGAACTGACAGTGGACCGGGCGGTTTTTGAACGGCTTGTCGAACGGTATGGCAGCCGGGCGATTGAGATTGCACAGTTCTGCCAGTCTGCAAGCGATGCGCCGCTAGATGCGGCACAAACATACAGTCAGCGCGAAATCGAATTCCTGATCCGAACGGAAAATGTTCGAAGCCTGTCTGACATTCTATTGCGCCGGACCGCGATTGGTCTTGAAGGCGGAATTTCCCCGAATTTGATCGAAGAAATCGGTGACCTGATGTCTGGAATCCTTGGATGGACCGGGGCCGAACTTGACCGTCACAAATCATTGCTAATCGACGAAATGGGCAAAAAACACAGCATTGTCTGAATGAGGTACCGGGCACACCCCGGTCAGAGGAGGAAACATGTTCTTATCTAAAAAAGTACGTCTGAACCGCTTGATGAAAAACGGTCGCTGCCTTGATGTTGCGATTGATCACGGGGTCTGCAACGAACCAAGCTTCATGGTCGGTCTTGAAGATGTTCAATCCGTGGTCAACACCCTTGTCGATGCGCGCCCTGATGCCATTCAGATGAATTACGGGCAATCCGATCTGTTACAAACCCTTCCGGGTGAAAATCGCCCGGCACTGGTGATGCGCGTTGATATGGGCAATCCATATAACAAGGAACGCCATCGGGCGATGTGGGCGGTGATGCAAAATGAAACCGACCCGATCCTGCCGGCTTTGCGCATGGATGCAGCCTGCATTGTGGTGAACCTGTTTATGTTGCCAGATGAGCCGGACCTGTTCCGCCAATGCGTTCAGAACATCTCGAAACTTGGCAATGACTGCGAAAAATACGGCATGCCATTAATGATCGAACCATTGGTCATGCAGCCCAATAGTGCGCGTGGTGGCTACTTGGTGGATGGCGATACCGAGAAAGTCACGACACTGGTGCGTCTGGCGCGTGAAATGGGGGCCGATATCATCAAGGCCGACCCGACCGATAATCCCGATGATTTCCATCATGTCGTGCAAGCAGCCCGTTGTCCGGTGCTGGTGCGCGGTGGGGGTAAGGCCGATCTGCGCACGGTGTTTGATAATTCCGCCGCCCTGATGGCGCAAGGTGCCCATGGCATGGTCTATGGCCGCAACATTTATCAACATGACAACCCCAAGGCGGTTGTAGCCGCCCTGATGGCGATGATCCATGATGGTGCTGATGGTGCGCGCGCTTGGGATATCTATAGCGGGTTTGAAGGTTAAGGCTGATGGCACGTTATTTTCTTGGAATTGATGCGGGCAATACGGTGGTCAAGACCGTGCTGTTTGATGCATCGGGCGGCGAAATTGCCCATGCCAGCCGCGAAGCTGTTTCACATTGCCCATGCCCGGGTTTTGTCGAACGCGACATTGACCAGATGCGCGATGATCTTATGGCGGTGGTTGCCGAAGTGGTTAAAAAATCCGGTGTTGATACCGCTGATATTGCCGCAATCGGCAGCGCTGGTCATGGCAATGGCCTGTATCTTCTTGGGAATGACGGCGCAGCACTTCTGGGCATTCAGTCACTTGATACGCGGGCAAACGCCCTTGTTGATCAGCTCCATTCAGATGGGGTGGGGGATGTCGTTTATCCCATTTCGGGTCAGCGGCCCTGGGTGTCGCAAACGCCGACATTGTTGGCATGGATCAAACGCGAACGGCCAGATGTCTATGAGGCGACCCGCACGGTCTTGCTGTGTAAGGATCTGGTGACCCATGCGCTTACTGGCGAACGGGTAAGCGATATTTCCGATATGGGCGGTTGTGGCATGTTGCGCATGCCTGAAAACATCTATGACGATGCATTGCTTGATGCATTTGGTATTGCCGATGCCCGCGACAAACTGCCGCGTCTGGCCCATCCCAGCGACATTGTCGGCCATGTCACATCCGATGTCGCACGCAAGACCGGGCTTTGCGAAGGAACCCCCGTTGTTGCGGGTTTCTTTGATGTGATTGCAAGTGCGTTGGGTTCAGGCGTCGCCCGTCCGGGGCAGGCATCCATGATCGTCGGCACATGGAGCATTAACCAGATCGTTGTCGAAGCGCTTGATTTCGAAAACGAGAATGAAATTTTCATGTCGTCGGGCTATGCGGATGGCCGTTTCATGTCGATTGAAAGTTCAGCCACCTCGGCGGTTAATCTGGAATGGCTGGTTCGGGAATATCTTGAGCATGACGGCGAAGTTGCCAATGGCAAATCGCCGTTCGAACTTGCCAATCAACTGGTCAGTGACAGTGTATTTGGTCCGGATGGGCCTTATTACCATCCGTATCTATACGGGGCACCGGGCAATGGCGCAGCACGTGCCGGGTTCTTTGGGGTTGGCGGCTGGCATGGTCGGGGCGACATGGTGCGCGCGATCTACGAAGGGGTCACATTCGCCCATCTTCAACATATGAACAGGCTGCGGGCGACCGGTGCGACATTTGACCGGATTATCCTGTCGGGTGGTGGGGCGCGCAGTGCCATCTGGCCGCAAATCATTTCCGATATTCTCGAACTGCCCTTAACGGTGGCGAAATGTCAGGAGACCGGTGCGCTTGGTGCGGCAATGGCGGCAGCTGTTGGTGTTGAAATGTATCACGACTACGAACAGGCAGCCGACAAGATGGTTCAAACGGACCGCCATTACAGCCCGAATGCGCTAGCCAGTGAGATTTATCGCAAACGGTTTGCCTTGTGGCATGACCTTGAAACGGCGATGGCGCCGTTCTGGACACGGTTTGCTGCGTCAAGTTCGTAAGTCCCGCCATTAACCCCCTGTCGGGCAGGCGTCAGACAGGGGGAATTGTCCAATTTTCAATCGAAAAAACTGCCCTGCTGTTTGGGCAGATCAGATTGTTGTGCCGTTTTGGCATTCCGGAGGAAACAGATGTCGTTTGACCAATCATCCTTTGATTACATCATCATTGGTGCCGGATCGGCGGGATGCGTTCTGGCCAACCGTTTAAGCAAGGATCCGAAAAACCGGGTATTGCTGATCGAGGCGGGGGGCAAGGATACGTACCCGTGGATCCATATTCCGGTGGGATATCTGTTTTGCATTGGCAATCCGAAAACCGATTGGCTGTATAAAACAGCTGCGGAAAAAGGACTTGGCGGGCGGTCAATTGCCTATCCGCGTGGCAAGGTTCTGGGCGGCTGTTCATCGATCAATGGCATGATCTATATGCGCGGGCAGGCCGCTGACTATGATCGCTGGGACGCACAAGGGGCGACGGGCTGGGGCTGGTCGGATGTTCTGCCCTATTTCATGAAGTCGGAAAATTATCACACCCCGTCTAACGGCCATGGTTCCCACGGCGAGTTGCGTGTGGAAAAGCAACGATTGCGTTGGGATGTACTGGATGCGGTGCGTGACGGGGCCGAAGAAATCGGCATTCCGAAAACAGATGATTTCAATACCGGGACCAACGAAGGGTCGGGCTATTTCGACGTTACGCAAAAGCGCGGGGTGCGCTGGAGTGCCGCACGTGCCTTTTTAAAACCGGCACTCAAACGCCCCAACCTGTTTGTGATGACCAAGGCAACCGTCATCGGACTTGAAATCGATGGTGCGACAGTTCGGGGGGTGAATTATCAGCGGGACGGACAAACCGGAACTGTCCGGGCAAACGGCGAAGTCATTTTATCTGCCGGGGCGATCGGATCGCCTCAGATATTAAAACTGTCGGGCATTGGTCCGGCACAGGAACTGCGCGATCACGGTATTGCCGTCAAACATGATCTGCCCGGAGTTGGTGAGAACCTTCAGGATCATTTGCAAATCCGCACGGCCTTTCGCATTCGCGGGGCCAGAACGTTAAATGAAATGCAGTCGACCCTATTGGGCAAGGCAAAGATCGCACTTGATTACGCCCTGCGCAGGCGCGGCCCCATGGCGATGGCACCCAGTCAGCTTGGCATTTTTACCCGGTCTGATCAGACCCATGTGACGCCAAATATCGAATATCATGTTCAGCCGCTATCGCTTGATAAGTTCGGCGATCCTTTGCACGATTTTCCGGCGATTACGGTGTCGGTCTGTAACCTGCGCCCGACAAGTACGGGGCGGGTGACATTGACGTCGAACGATCCCAATGCTGCGCCGCATATTGCACCGAATTATCTTAGTACAGATCAGGACCGCCACGTTTCTGTGCAATCAATCCGCCATGCCCGCAAATTAATGGCGGCGCAACAGATGGAAAAATTCCATCCCGTAGAATTCGCACCGGGACCCGACATCACATCTGACGAAGCCCTTGCCGAGGCGGCGGGAAAGGTCGCAACCACGATCTTTCATCCGGTCGGGACGGCCAAAATGGGGGCAGATAATGACCGCATGGCGGTCGTCGATCCGCAGCTTCGCGTGCGTGGATTGGCTAATCTGCGGGTGGTCGATGCCGCGGTCATGCCATCCATCGTCTCGGGCAATACGCACGCGCCCGTCGTCATGATTGCCGAAAAGGCAAGCGAAATGATCCTTGGGGTTTAGATTGTCATGCAGTGCGAATGGCCAAATAGTTATACGCGTTTTTGTAAATGATCGGTGTCGCCGTTAAGGGCAACACCGATCAGTTTCACACAGGTTTTTCTGATATCAGCTTAGATACTTTTTGAACCAGTCGATGGTGCGTTGCCATGCAAGTTCTGCGGCCTCTTCATCATAACGTGGTGTGGAATCGTTATGGAATCCGTGGTTTGCACCGGGATAGATGTGGGCTTCATATGTCTTATTGTTGGCTTTAAGGGCCGCTTCATAGGCAGGCCAGCCCTCGTTGATCCGTTCGTCAAGTTCACCATATTGCAGCAAGATCGGTGCTTGGATACGCGGCACGTCTTCGACGGCGGCCTGACGGCCATAAAACGGAACAGCAGCCCCCAAATCGGGATAGGCAACAGCGGCTGCATTGGCGACACCCCCGCCATAGCAGAACCCGGTAATGCCGGTTTTCTCGGTGGTTGCTTCATGGGCGGTCAGGAATTCAATCGCGGCAAAGAAATCGTTCATCAATTTGGTCGGATCGACTGTGCGCTGTAATTCGCGGCCTTTGTCATCATTGCCAGGATAGCCCCCGACGGATGTCAGCCCATCCGGGGCAAGGGCAATAAAGCCCGCCTTGGCAACACGGCGTGCGACATCTTCGATATAGGGGTTCAGGCCACGGTTTTCGTGAACAACGACCACGCCGGGAACCTTGCCCGTCACATTGGCAGGTTTGACCAGATATCCGCGTACCTCGCCGTGGCCGTTGGGCGATGGATACATGATATATTCGGCAACAATGTCGGGATCGGTGAATTCGATCTGGGTTGCCATTGCGTAATTCGGGCTCATGGCATTCAAGACCGCAAGTGCGGTCATGCCGCCGATGGCATATTTTCCTGCGCGGTCTAAAAACTCGCGACGGTTGATGATGCCATGGGCATAGAAGTCATAAAGTTCGAGAAGTTCTGGCGAAAAATCCTTGGCAGTCAAACGTTCCATCATAGGCTCCTTGGCTGAAAGGGGCGGCGATCCGGGGCTTTGTGGTGACGGTATTTGCAGCAAAACGGATTAATTCAAATTCTTGCCAAACCGGAATCCTGTTTAAATTCCCGGGCAGTCTCGCATGTGATTGTGATTTTCATCCATTTGCACAGATGCACAAGTCACAAACGCGCTACCGGCCATTACGTTTAACTATAATGACATGGTTGATACGTGCGGGTGGGCTGATTAGATCGTTAACTCGTGCGATGTTTGATAGTCCTTAAGCGCAGTGGCCAGTTGCATGGCAAATCGCGCAGATGCAACCGGTAATGTGCGTCCCCGCATTTGACCCAGAATAAGGTTGCCGGGCGGAACATCGCGTTCAGAAATAGGTTTGGAAACCAGTGACCCGTCACCCGGGATTCTAAGCCCGATCGGGATTTGGAAGCCAACAGCGTTTTCATGCAAAATGTAATGCCGGATGAGCTCGAAACTTTCCGTTTCGACCACGGGTGAGACATGCCGTGAACTGCGCCGTGCGGCAAAATCAAGTAAGTGGCGAACACCAAACCGAACAGTGGGGGCGACATGCGGTACATCAAGGCAATCGCGCAGTCGGATTTCCCCGCGCGATGCCAGCGGATGGTCTGACCGCATCACCACATCGACGGTTTGGGGAATGGCGTGGATGACTTCAAAATCCACCAGATAAATCGGCTCAAACACAAGGGCGAGGTCGCTGGAATAACTGGCGAGTTCCTGTTCGGCCTGTGCGCGGTCGCGGATATTGACGCTAAATGTCACGCCGGGATGAAGGGAACGGTATATTGCGATCTGTTCGGGAAGGAAATAGGGCAGCAATGCCTGCGAACAGGCGATGGAAACATGACCACGCCGCTCACCGGTCAAATCGGCAACCTGGCCCTGCACCCGTTCAAGGTCCGATGCCATTGCGCGGTAATGATGCAGTAAAAGTTCCCCGGCCGGGTTCAAGCGCACCCCGCTTGGCAAGCGTTCAAAAAGTTCTGCGCCAAACTCATCCTCAAACCCGTTGATGCGCCGGTTCAAGGCCGAAGCCGTTAGGTTCATGTCCTCGGCTGCTTTGCGCATGGAGCCAGCACGGGCAACGGCTTCGATCAGGCGGAAGGTTTGCAAGTATCTCATCAAACGCACCTTTTCCATGATGGTGCATTTTTTGCACCGCATTGGTGAATTCATAGCAGTTTTCGCGAACGCAAAAAACTGCAAACTGGCTGGCAGTGATTCAAGTAAGCTGTTCATGGGGGTTTTGACGATGCCTACGAGACGCAATTTCCTAAAAGCCGGTGCCGTACTTGCAGGTACCTTGCCGTTCGCCCGGACGTTCTCCGCACTTGCCGCAGGCAGTGACACCTTGGTTGCCGTATCGGGGCAAACGGTAAACAGTCTTGATTTGCACCGCACCGGAACCAACCGTGCGAGCTATCAGATTGCTGTGAATTGTTATGATCGTCTGGTGTCGTTTGGCACCAAGCCGGCAGAAGGTGGTGGTCTTTCCTATGACTACTCGACCATCGTTCCTGAACTTGCTGATAGCTGGACCTTCTCTGAAGACGGTATGAAGATCACCTTCAAGCTGAAATCCGATGCCGTTTTCAATGATGGCAGCAAAGTTACCGCAGCAGACGTCAAATGGTCATTTGATCGCGCGGTCAGCGTCGGGGGCTTCCCGACCGTTCAGATGAAGGCAGGCGGTTTCTCGCGCGCAGATCAGTTCGAAGCGATTGATGACGAAACCTTTGTCATCACACTGGATCAGCCTTCCAAGCTGTCTTTGCCTGATCTGGCCGTGCCGGTTCCCTTCATCATCAATTCCAAGGTCGCGATGGAAAATGCGACCACCGATGATCCATGGGCGATGGAATATCTGCATCTGAACACGATCGGTTCCGGGGCCTATTCCGTAACCCGCTGGGATGCCGGCCAACAGGTTGTGTTTGAACGTAACGACAAATGGGTTGGTGGACCGACCCCGCCAATCCGTCGTGTGATCATGCGTGAAGTACCGTCAGCAGCAACCAGTCGTGCGCTGATTGAACGTGGTGACGTTCAGGTTGCCTTTGATATTCCCGATAAAGATGCGGCTGAACTTGCCGATAAAGTCACGGTGCATTCAACCCCGATTGAAAACTGCATTCATTCATTGTGCCTGAACACCAAGTTTGAACCGTTCCAGGACCCTGATGTGCGCAAGGCGATTGCCTATGCCGTGCCATATGACGCGATTTTTAATGCTGCGGCCTATGGCCGTGGGGCGCCGCTTTGGGGTGGTGGGCCAAAAGCAACCGACATCGCATGGCCGCGCAAGTCGCCCTATGACACCAATCTGGACAAGGCCAAGGAACATTTGGCCAAGTCGGGCTTTGCCGATGGATTTGAAACCAAGCTTTCAATCTCGACCGATCTTTCTTCATGGATGGAACCTGCTGCACTTCTTATTCAGGAAGCAGTTGGCAAGCTTGGCATCAAGGTCGAGATCGAAAAAATTCCGGGGGCCAATTGGCGCACGGCGGCACTGGTTGAAAAGCGCCTTGATTTCCACCTGGAAAACTTCGGCGGTTGGTTGAATACGCCGGATTATTATTTCTTCTGGGCCTATCAGGAAGGACATCTGTTCAACTCGTCGAACTATGCCAATGCGGAGGTTGAACAACTGACCAATGAAACCCTGCATATGGCCATGGACGATCCGGAATATGCGCCAAAGATCATGCGCATGATCGATATCGTCTTTGAAGACCTGCCGCGTATTCCACTGTGGCAGCCGGCCCTGAATGTCGCCTTGAACGGGGCGGGAGGTTATGAATTCTGGTTCCACCGTCAACTTGACATTCGTGGTCTGACATCGGTGGAAAGCTAAAAACATGGCAGTCCGGGGAACCAGCGTTCTGACACGCATCGCGCAGGCCATTCCGGTCCTGTTCGGGGTCATCGTTATCAGCTTTGTCCTGACGCGTGCCTTGCCTGGTGACCCGGCTGTCCAATTTGCCGGTATTATGGCAACACCCGAAACCATCGAAGAAACACGGATCAAGCTTGGTCTGGATAAGCCGCTTCCCGAACAGTTTATGGTCTATCTCGGGCAATTGTTCAAAGGCGACCTTGGTCAATCGGTCTCGACCGGACGACCGGTTCTAACCGAACTGGCCAGTCGTCTTCCGGCATCGCTTGAATTGACGTTAAGTGCCTTGATCCTGTCTTGTCTGATTGCTGTTCCGCTTGGCGTTTTGGCGGCAACACGACCGGGAAGCTGGATTGATCAATGCTGTCGTTTGCTCGTCACGATGGGGGTGTCGCTTCCGACCTTCTTTACCGGCGTGATGCTGATTTACATTTTCTATTATCTGCTGGGTATTTCGCCATCCCCGTTGGGACGGCTTGATTTTGTCTATCTTGATCCGCCGCATGTGACGGGGTTCTTCCTGATTGATGCTGCTGTTGATGGGGATTGGGAAACCTGGTTCGGCGCACTCAAGCAGCTTATTCTTCCTGCCGTGACACTGGCACTTTTCACCCTTGCACCGATTGCGCGGATGACACGTGCGGCAATGCTTTCAGCCCTGTCATCCGATTATATCCGGACTGCCCGTGCTGCCGGATTGGGATCAGGGCGTATTTTGTACGGTTATGCGTTTCGCAATGCGCTTCTGCCGGTCGTAACCACGCTTGGCATGGTGTTTTCCTTTGTGCTGGGCGCGAATGTTCTGGTCGAAAAGGTCTTTGCATGGCCTGGGATTGGGTCCTATGCGGTCGAAGCCCTGATTGTGTCGGATTATGCCGCAGTTCAGGGGTTCGTTCTGGCGATGGCGTTTCTTTTCGTCTTCCTCAATTTGATGATTGATCTGGCCTATTCGCTGATTGATCCGCGTTTCGGGACATCCGGGAAATGAACAAGATTTTGCCTTCTGCATCCGAAACACCCGCCTTGGAAACGGCAACCGGAAATCCGGTCGCAACACCGGTTAAAGCCAAATCTGGTGGCTTTGCCCATCTGGTTTATGTGCTGCGCGAAAATCCGGTTACTGCCCTTGCATTTGCGATGTTCGGGGTTTTGATTTTCGCTGCTGTTTTTGGCCCGTCAATCGTGCCCTATGACCCGTTGGCAACGGATGCGACAAGCGTCTTGCAGCCGCCATCTCTGACCCACTGGTTTGGAACGGACAATCTGGGGCGCGATGTCTTTAGCCGCGTGGTGGTCGCCACCCGTCTAGATCTGGTGATTTCGGTTGCTGCGGTCGCACTTTCATTTGTCATCGGATCGTTTCTGGGCGCCGTTGCAGGGTATCGCGGGGGTTGGACGGATATCACGCTGAACCGCGTTCTTGATACCATCATGGCGTTTCCGCTGTTTGTGCTGGCGATGGGGGTTGTTGCCGCCCTTGGCAATTCCGTTGCCAATATCATTTACGCAACGGCGATTATTAACATCCCGTTTTATGCCCGCCTTGTCCGGGCAGAGGTCAATATTCGCCGCAACGCCGGCTTTACCCTTGCCGCAAAGTTATCGGGGAATAGCGATGCACGCATTCTGGCTTTGCACATTTTCCCGAATGCCTTGCCGCCAATGATGGTTCAGGTGTCGTTGAACCTTGGATGGGCGATCCTGAATGCTGCGGGGCTGAGCTTTATCGGTCTTGGTGTGCGCCCACCGACCCCGGAATGGGGGATCATGGTGGCCGAAGGTGCGAACTTCATCGTGTCTGGTGAATGGTGGATGGCACTGTTTCCAGGGCTGTCTTTGATGATTGCGGTTTTGACATTCAATCTGATGGGCGATGGGTTGCGCGATATCGTCGATCCGCGTCGGAGGACATAAAAATGCTATCCATCAAAGGATTGAGTGTTGCCTTCCGCACCCGTCACGGCGAAGTCAATGCGGTCAAGGGGATCGATTTCGAACTGGCCAAGGGCGAGCGTCTTGGCATTGTCGGGGAAAGCGGATCGGGCAAATCGGTCACGTCCTATGCCCTGATGCGTATTCTTGATGCTGGCGGCACGATAAAATCCGGCGAAGCGGTCTATGGCGGGATTGATCTGCGCCGTGCGTCCGAGCGCGATATGCGCGACATTCGCGGTCGGGAAATCAGCATGATTTTTCAAAACCCGCGCGCGGCCCTGAACCCGATCCGCAAAGTTGGTCATCAAATCGAAGATGTTTTGCGCCGCCACAGTCGGGCCACACGTCATAACGCCAAATCCAAGGCGATAGAGGCCCTTGAAGCGGTTAAAATCCGTGATGCAGCCGCGCGCTATGAAGCCTATCCGTTCGAACTGTCGGGGGGCATGTGTCAACGTATTGTTATTGCGCTGGCCCTTGCATGTGATCCGAAACTGATCATTGCCGATGAGCCGACCACAGGACTTGATATCACCACCCAAAAGGCGGTTATGGATCTGGTTGATGATCTGGTGCGTGCACGCGGGATGTCATCGATCCTGATCACCCATGATCTTGGTCTGGCATCGCAATATTGCGACCGGATCGTGGTGATGAAAGATGGTCTGATTGTCGAGGCCGGTGATCCGGTTGAGCTGTTTACCAACCCGCAACACGCCTATACCCGCAAACTAGTCCATGCGACCCCGCGCAGAACCGGCACCATCAGATCCCTTTTGCCGGATGGCGAGCGGCCGGACCTTGAACCGCACATCATCAGTGAAAAGCCGCTGATTGACGTAATCAATCTTACCAAGACCTATCAGGGTAAAAGCGGGCCGGTCCATGCGGTCAAGAAAATCAGTTTTACCATTCACGAAGGTGAAAGTGTCGGGCTGGTCGGGGAGTCCGGATGTGGAAAATCAACAACCTCATCAATGTTGGTGCGGTTGCTTGATTCAACATCGGGAAGCATCTTTTATCGCGGCGAAGATATTGCGACATTGCCTGCCGCAGACTTTGCCAAGCATCCATTGCGACCCAAAATCCAGATGGTGTTTCAGGACGCGACAGACAGCCTGAACCCGCGCTTTACGGCCCGCCAAGCAATTGCTGATCCTTTGCATCGCCTGATGGGGATGCGCGGTGATGCGGTGACCACACGCACCGAAGAACTTGCCGAAATGACGGGGTTTCCGGCACATCTTCTCGACCGGTTTCCCCATCAGTTGTCCGGTGGGCAAAAGGCCCGCGTTGGCATTGCCCGTGCGCTTGCGACGGAACCTGATTTCCTCATCCTTGATGAACCGACGGCCGCCCTTGATGTATCGATACAGGCCCTTGTTCTGAACCTTTTGGCTGATCTTCGGGTGCGGCTTGGCATGAGTTATCTGTTTGTCAGTCACGATCTGAATGTTGTGCGGTTGCTCTGTGATCACGTGATCGTCATGCAAAATGGCAGCATCGTTGAATCCGGTCCGGTCGCGACGGTGATGGAAAACCCGCAACACCCTTATACCCGTGAATTGCTTTCGGCGGCCCCGCAGGCCCCCGAACGTGAAATTGCCTGATTTTTATCTGCCTTGAAAATTGCAACAACGCCACAGACGGAACACCGAAAATGATTGCTGATCTTCCTTTCACACTTGCCGCCTTGCGGCAGGCATACGCATCTGGTGTGAGTCCAGTTCAGGTCATCGAAGAAGCATTTCGCAGGCTTGATGCCATCAACGATCCGGGCATTTTTATCCATGTGGCGCGTGAAACCGCGATTGCCGCCGCCAAGGAACTTGGTGCCTATGATGGCAGGCCACTGTGGGGGGTGCCATTTGTTGCCAAGGACAATATTGATGTGCTGGACATGCCGACAACGGCGGCCTGTCCTGATTTTGCCTATGACGCAAAATCCGATGCTTTTGTGATCGGCAAGCTTCGTGCGGCGGGCGCGATTTGTTTGGGCAAAGCCAATCTGGATCAGTTCGCAACCGGTCTTGTCGGGGTGCGAAGCCCGTATCCGGTTCCCAAAAACGCCATTGATCGGGCAATTGTACCGGGCGGGTCATCGTCGGGCTCCGCTGTTGCTGTGGCGCATGGTATTGCGACATTTTCACTTGGTACTGATACAGCTGGATCGGGGCGTGTACCTGCGGCACTCAACAGTCTTGTCGGCCTGAAACCGACCTTGGGCGCATTGTCGGCAAGCGGTGTGGTACCGGCATGTCGTACCCTTGATACGATTTCGATCTTTGCACTGGGCGTATCTGATGCGTGGGAAGTATTTGAAGTTGCCGCCCAATATGATGGGGCGGATGCCTATGCGCGCAAGTTCCCCAAATCGGGCGGTCTTGGCGCGGTCCAGCCAATGCGCATTGCCGTTCCCGATGCCAAAACGCTTGAAACATTTGATGACAAGGTTCAGCGCGACCACTTCCATCAAGATGTGAAAAAGCTGTCTTTGCTGGGATGCGAAGTCACCGAGATCGATTTCACGCCGTTCTATAATGTCGCCAAGATGCTTTATGAAGGTGCCTGGGTGGCTGAACGGGTCGCGGCCGTTGGTGAATGGTTGACCGCAAAGCCCGAAACCCTGCACCCGACGACACGCGCCATTCTGGAGCCGGGTTTGAAATTGTCGGCGGTGGATGCGTTTAACGGCATTTATCGTCTGAAAGAACTTGCACGCGAATGCGAAGAAGCCCTTGTTGGCATTGACGCTATCTGTGTGCCGACCATCCCGCATTTTGTTTCGGTTGATGACATTACAGCCGATCCAATCGGGCCGAATTCACGGTTGGGAACCTATACCAATTTCGTCAATTTGCTTGATATGTGCGGTATCGCAGTGCCGACTGGTCCGCGCCAAGATGGCCGTCCGGGCAGTCTGACCATTCTGGCGCGCATGGGCGAGGATGCCATGGTTGCTTCATTGGCAATGGCAATGGAAAGCGGTGATGTGGGCGCGACCGGTTGGGAACGCATCAAACCAGATCTGCCCGACCCGACCATTGGCGAAGATGAAATCGGCATGGTTGTCTGTGGTGCGCATATGTCCGGCTTGCCGCTAAACGGTGAACTGACGGGTCGGGGAGCCCGCTTAGTGCGCAAAACCAAAACCGCAGAAAAATACAATTTCTATGCCTTGGCAGGCGGCCCGCCAAAACGACCGGGGATGGTTGCCGTGGCCAAAGGTGGCGGGGCGATTGACGTTGAGGTCTGGGCCTTGCCAAAATCGGAAGTCGGCGGGTTCCTTGCCGGTATTCCATCGCCGCTTTGTCTTGGCTCGGTCGAGCTTGAAGACGGTACGATGGAAAAGGGCTTCCTGTGCGAAGGGGCAGGCTTGGTGGGCGCGACCGAGATTACAAAACTTGGCAGCTGGCGGGCCTATATCGCCAAGTAGCCCGCTGTTATTCAGCTCGATCCAAGACGCATTTGCTGAGCATCAAAACGGTATGTAGCGCCAATTGGTCGAAATATTTCTTCATTCATTGCGACAGGATGGTAACAAGTAAGGCAGGTTTGCACAGGACAGGAACGAGGCATCAATGGAGAGTAGCAAGTGGTTCGTGACTGTATCGGGTCAGGTGCCAGCACGGATGCGATTGTTCTGTTTTCCATTTGCCGGTGGCGGTGCATCATTTTACCGATCCTGGCGTGCTTCACTGCCTGATGATGTTGAATTGGTATTGGTGTGTTTGCCGGGCCGGGAGCAACGGTTCGGCGAAACATTGATTGATACAATCGATGTGATGGTTGCTGAAATCAGCAATGCGACCCTGCCCTTGACCGATAAGCCCTATGCGTTTTTTGGCTATTCCATGGGGGCGATCATTTCCCACCATTTGGCCTGTCAGATGGTTTTAGACGGGGCGCAGGGGCCTGAACACCTTTTCCTCGCGGCACGGCGCAGCCCGGATTGTGCAATGACGCGCGAGCCTTTGCACAATTTATCGTCGGCGGCGTTTTGGCAGGAAGTTGCCAAATATGGCGGTACGCCAACCGAAATCCTTGAGAACGCAGAATATCGCGATCTGTTTGAAGGGCCGCTTCGTTCGGACTTCAAACTTTCAGAAACGGCCGTGTCGGACGATTTGCCGAAACTGTCCTGCCCGATTACGGTTTTTGGCGGGGTGGATGATAGAAGCCCGGTGCCAGAACAGCTTGATGGTTGGCGCGATGCGACCACCGGCCATTTTGCAAAGCATGTTTATTCTGGCGGCCATTTCTTCATCACCGATCACGGGGATGCGGTAACAAGTGTGATCTCACTCGCACTCGCGCTTGAAGCCTAAGCCTTATTCGCGGGCTGCATCAAACACGCCATCTTGAACATGATAGATACGATCAGCAAGATGGAACCATCTGTCATCATGGGTGACACAGATCAGAATCTTGCCTTGTTTGCGCAAGGATGGCAGCAATTTTTCGTAAAAAACCGACCGGAAATGCGGGTCCTGATCCGCTGCCCATTCATCAAGAACAAGAACCGGCTTTTCTTCAAGCAGGGCGGTAATCAGGGCTAATCGTTTGCGCTGTCCCTGTGACAGGGAGATGGTCGAAAATGTGTTGCCATCAAGGGTAACCTTATCGGCAATTTCCATCTGTGTAAGCAGTTCCGCGACCTTATCCGCATCAACCGGATCAATCCCGTAAAGCTCGTCAAACAAATGATATCCCGACAGGACCGAGGCAAACTGATCGCGATATTCCTGAAGCTGATCGACGCGCAATGAAGTGCCATTGACCAGAATTTCACCCTCATCAATGGCACGGAGGCCGGTCAAAAGCGAAATCATCGTCGATTTTCCTGCCCCGTTGCCGCCGGTGATGAAGACGATCTCGCCACGTTTGAAGCTGGCATTCAAGGGACCAACAGAAAACCCACCCGTCGGCCCGGGATAGGTGAAACGCACATCTTTAAGGACAATCTCGGTAATGGCACCAAGCGGGGTTTTGGTCTCGTTTACGGTGCGGGCTTTTGCTTCTTGGTCCTGTTGCTTGCCAAGCGCTTCTCCAAGTTCTTCTTGCAGGCTGATAACCTTTGCCAGCGCTGCTTCCGTTTCATTAAAACTTGGCAGGGTCATGATGGTTGATCCGATCGGACCAAACAGGAACAGGGTTGCTGTTGTGACCTGTACTGCGACGTCATGATAGTCGGATGTGAAAATAGGTACGATGAAGACCATCGCAGCCATCATCACGTAAAAGGCAAGCTGCACGGCGGATGTTTCGCGGCTCCATTGCTGTTTGATTTCGGCCTTGGTGTCGCGGGTCCGCAAGGATCGTTCATGAAGTCGCGAGATCAAGGTATCGCGGCGAAGATTGTTCATCTTCACTTCCTTGAAGCCATTCAACAGATCACTTAATCCACCAAACAGTTTTCCTTCATCCTCGGCGGCGTCGCGAATGGCAACATTGACCCGTTTAATACGATAAAGATGAATACCGATGGCCAAGGCAGCAAGCACTGCAATCAAGGCAAGGGCAAACAGTGATAGCCACGCAAGATAGAGACTGACAAACAAGATCAAAACCAACTGCTGGACGCCATTCATCAGCATCGGCAATGTGTTTGAAATCGTCTGCATTTCCTGGGTCATAGCACTTTGGATGGGTCCTTGGCCGACGGTTTCAAGTGTCTCGGGCGAGGATGTGCGGACCTTGTCAAACAGCGACAGGCGGAATTGGTGCAGGATGTTTTCGACTTCTGCGGAAACAAGGGTATCTGCCTTGTGCTGAGACCAGATGAACCCGATCAGCGACAAACACATCAAAGCCAACAAGCGGAGGCTGATAGCGCCTTCTTCGGCCTGATCTGATGCCATATTTACAATGACCAGAACCATGGTCGTAGACACGGCTGACATGGTCAGAAGGGCAATAACAGTCCGCATACTGATCTTGGCCCGGGTGCGAAGGATTTTAAATAACAACATGTTAAATCCTCCCGCGTGGATCATTAAGGTCAAGCTCGGTCAGCTTGCCTGTTTCAAGATGCATCCGGCGATCCGCGATATCAAAATAATGGTCGTCATGGGTAACGGCGATGATTGTTATCCCGCGCTGTTTCAGTTCCGGCAGAATTTCACGGTAGAACTTCTTGCGGAAATAAGGGTCCTGATCAGCAGCCCATTCATCAAGAACAATGATCGGCCGTTTTTCGAGGATCGCAGTAATCAGAGCAAGGCGTTTGCGTTGACCTGCAGACAGGTCAATGGTGACAAACTGCCCGTCGCGAATGCCTGTCACATGGGATAGTTCAAACCGTTCGATCCAGTATTGCGCATCTTTGTCCAAGATTTCAGCCGCACCGGAGAGGTCTTCAAATAAATGAGAGTCCGAAAACACGGTCGCGATCAGGTTGCGATAGGCAAAAAGGCTTTGCGGGCCAAGCTGAGTTCCATTGATCCTGATCTTGCCGGAAGTCGGGCGGTAAAGCCCGGTGAGCAACTTGATCAGGGTCGATTTTCCAGCGCCATTCCCGCCCGTGATGAATAAAAGGTCTCCGCGTTTGACTGTGAGGTCAATCGGACCAAGGGCAAATCCATGGCGTGCGTCGCGGTTAGGGTAGGTAAAGGAAACATCATCAAAGCTGACCTGATCAAAATTCTCGCTCAGCGTCATGCCATCTTCGGCAATGGGTTCACGGATAGCTTCAAGGTCATTTGAAAGCTGGATCATGCGCCCTGCCGATTGTTCGGCCATCCCCAGAACGGACATTGATTGGACAATAATGCTGATTGGCCCAATCATGAAAAGTACCGCGGTGCTGATTTTTGCGACATCCGTATCAATGCTGTCGGAATAAACCGGGACAATAAAAACGATAATTGCCAGAAGGATGTAAAAGGCAGAAATACCCATGATCATTTGGCGAGATATCATGGCTTGGGCGGATTTGCCGATTTCGGCCTTGTTTGCGGATGCCTTGTCAAACGCAATTGCGAAAGTATCGCTGCGTTTTGACCACATACGGACTTCTTTGATGCCGGCGAACAGATCGGAAATTTTGCCAAACAGGGTTGTTTCAACCTGATGGAGTTTACCAAACCACTCGGTCAGGGTTTTATTCATCCGCAAATAAATGGCAATGCCGGTCCCGACGACGATCACAATAATAAAAAAGGCCAACATCGAGAGCCAGAAGACATAGGCCATAACCGCAACCAGCAACAACAGGCTTCTAAACGCCATCCCGATCATGTGGGAATGTTGCGAGATGCTTTGAGAGCTTTGAGTAATGCTGTCAAAAAGCCGTGTCTGGCCGAAAACTTCAAGTTGGGCAAAATCGGCATCAGCGATTTGTGAAAGCAGTTTCTTGCGGACCCGATCAATGCCGGCTTCGATCTGACGGGCGATGCGGCCGATCAAAAATACCTCGGCGAGAAAATAGACAACGGCAATCAAGATAAAGCCAGATGCCAACAGCCAGTTGACCTTATCAACGCCATTGTCGGTGATTTCCTCGGCGGCCATGTTCACGATGCCAAGAAGTGCTGCGCTCCCGACACCGGAAAGGATACCGGCAACGACAAGTTTCGCGACAAGCTTGTTATCATCTAAGGATAACAATTCCAGCAACTTCATTGATTTACCGGTCCCCAAAAAACCACCCCGACATTGTTGCGCACAACTGTATCATGGCGAGATGAACTGTCCAGCAGGGGGCGCAATAATGATACGTTATCCATCAAAGATATTCGTCCGGGATTGCGCCTTCGCTATTGATGACCAGCAGGCGACTGGTCGGGGTGATCCCGAATTTTTGCCGTAATGCCGGGTTTTCAGCGACATACCATAGACCGGCAATGCCAGATATCCCGGTATCCCAGGTATCAAGTGCCGGGTCTGCGCCAACGCCCAATGTCAGTCTGTCTTGCACGCGCTTTGCAATTGCATCGTCAATGACGATATTGCCCACTGAGACTTCCCGAAGAATTTCAAATGCAGACAGACTGGGGCAACCACAAGACAGTCCAACCATGCGGGTCAGCAATTTTCCCGGCACACGGGTCAATGTATTGCGATCAATGCTCGATTTGACGCAGGCGGCACTTTCGGGTTCGACCGTATAAACTTTTGGTTTCATTCGCGTTTCATGCCACATACCGATCGCACAGCCTGCTGCCATGCCGCCAACGCCACATTGTAAAAACATGCTGTCAATTTCAGCATTTTGTTCGTGAAGTTGACGGGCGCATTCAACGCCAAGAACAGCGTATCCGGCCATGATGTCACGGGTGACGTCCTGATCACCTTTGTAATCTGTGTCGGTAATCAACAAGGCATCCGGGGCGGTTGCGGCATTACTGGCCGCAATCACCGCATCATCATAGGTGCCGTCGACATAAACCAGTTCAGCACCATTGTCTTGAATGCGCCGCATCCGGGCCGGATCAACGTCGCCGCCGACAAATATCCTTGCCCGGCAATTGAACTTTGCCGCGGCCCAAGCAGTCGCAAGACCATGATTGCCATCGGTCGCGGCGATGGCGACATAGTTTCGGCATTCAAGACTGCCGGGTTCAATCCCAAGTTTAAGAAGCTGTTGTTTCAAGCCATATGGCGCGCCAAGCGCCTTGACACCGCCAAGGCCAAACCGTTTGCTTTCATCTTTGATCCAGACGGCGCCAACACCAAGTTCTGCCGCAAGCCCCGGGCATGGGAGCAAGGGACTTTGACAATAATCTGACCATGAGGAGATGATTTCGACTGCCTGATATATCTCGTCACGTTCTGGTGCAAAGGCATTCAAGGGTGTCACAGAATGTTCCTAGGTGTTTGGACCCTATGGCGAAGTATAGGCAAGTTTGATCATACTCTTGGTTATGATAAGCCTATCATGAATCGTCAAATATAATTTGTGCGAAAGTGCGGGGTAAATGTCTGAGAAACTTGGAACATGCACCTCGTTATTTGTCGGGGGTGCGCTATATTGATGCTCGACGGTTGGTGGTGGAATCCAGTAGACTGAAGATCGTTGCGCAAATTGTTCGTGGTGAAATTGACCTTGTGGTTCCTGTCTTCTGATTTTGCACAGAAAACGAAGTGGTTGATTGCATCCCTGTGTCTTGGATGCGGGGTAAGTTTTGGTGCCGCTGCACAAGTTGCTGTTCCGTCGCCGGACGTGCAAACTTTTGACGTCGACCAGTACAATACCGATGACATTACACCGCCGAAGCCCAATCCCGATTTATATGATGGGTTGATCTATAAGCCCGACGCCGTTCCGTTGTCGCAGTATCGTCGAAAATTTCGTGACCCTGACAGTCTCATTGCGCTTTCCAATACCACCGAGATCATGGGGGATGGAAAGCATGAAAGATCGTTCTATGCCGCCATTTACAGTGGCAGTACGAACGGTGTTTATTTTCAGGTTGCAGCAAAAATCTGCGATATGATGCGCAAGTCTTATGCCCGTCACCATGTTCATTGTGTCCCCTTGCGATCACAAGGGGTGGGAAGCAATATTCAACTGATGAAAGAAGGCCGGGTTCAGTTGACGATTGTTCAGTCGAACAATAACTGGGAAGCGCAGGCGGGTATCAATCCAATCCCCGGCGCACGGTCGGTCATGTCGCTGCATGACGAGATGGGGCTTTTGGTCGTACGTCAGGATTCAGACATCAACAGCATTGCAGATTTGCGGGGCAAACGGATCAATATCGGACCAGAAGGATCCGCTTCGCGTGAATTGTGGCTGGAAATTCTGGGGCAATACGGCATCAAGCTTGAAGACCTGGAAACGGTTTACACGGTTGCACAGGACTATAACCGACTTGGTATTTGCGAAGATTACATTGATGCGTTCGGTTTGTGGATCGGGCACCCGGCATCCATTATCGAAGAAAGTATTACCTGTGACGCGCGGGTTATCGGCATGGGCGGGCCTTTGACCCAGAAGCTGGTTGACGCCAACCAGTATTTCTTTAATCAGGTTTTGCCAGCACGGACATATAGTGGACAAAACGAAGCCATCAGTTCATATGGCTTCAAGGCGTCCCTTCTGGCCTATGAACCAGCCGATCCGTATGTCGTCTACTGGATCACACGTATCATCCATGAAAATATCGAAAATTTGAAAACCGAGTTCCCGACATTCAGCAGCGTTGTTGCAGATGATCTGCAAGACAAAGGCAACTTTTTGCCCTTCCACAAGGGGGCAGCCTGTTATTGGGAAACCGATCTGCATGCCTGTGACTGGCAGCAATACTATGATCAGCGTGACAGCGTTTCGCAGGCGGGGAAACCAGACTACACCTATATGCAGTGACGCAGTATCCAGCCGATTTCAGGCACGCTTTGCGACGCGGTCTTTCGGAACGTCACGCCAATATATCCAGAATTCAAAAAATCATGACACCGGGTGAAATCTGTTGCCGGGCACCAGTCTGTAATCTTGTCGTGGGTAATGGTTGTTAATGCCTTGTCGAGATCGAGACGCATCAAAAACCGTTTGGCCCCGTATTTATCTTTCAGGCCGCGAATGGTCATCCCGACAGACAGGATATTGATCAGGCTTGCAAAATTTCCTGGCGCAACGGTGGTGAGTGCGATCTGGCGGCCGGATGCCCGGGCCTGTTGCAGGCGATGAAGTGTCAGTTTTTGTTGCCAGTGATGTCCGCGACAATCTTTGCGAATGGCAACGCCATCGATATGGGCGACGTCTGGCAATAAATCGGATGGCAATTTGTGGTCGGTTCCAAAATTTGGATCGTCTGGTCGGGGAAGGCCCAAGACGCCATAGGCAACAAGGGTATCTTGGTCAAAAATGCCAAATATCTGGCCGCAATCAGACATATGATTTTGGAAAAAGGCATCCGTCTCGGCCGCGACAAGTGCCGGATCGATGTCGGCAATTACGTCATGATGCAACGCAATTACCGCAGGAAGATGGATTTCGCCAAGACGGATGATCTTCGTCATTCGATGATTTCAGCATAATCAAGAAGTGAAAGCGGTGGATAAAGTGCCAGTTTGCGCGCCGATGAAAGTCTGATCAGATAGGAAAACCGATCAAGTGTCTCAATGGGAATGTTGGCCGGTGATACGCCATTGATCAGGATGTCTTCGACCTTGTTTGCAGCAAGTCGACCAACCAGCTCATAGCGGCTGACAAGGCCAAGCATCGCATGACCGTCGCGGACTTCAAGCTCGGTGGCGGTGAAGGCGGCAAGCCCGTTGGCAAAGCCGGCATCTGTCAGGGCGTCACGATGGGTGCCAATGAAGTTGTCTGGACCGATATAAAGAATATCCGCCCCGCGTTTGGCAAGGTCAGAAACAGCCGGGGCGATATCATCAGCAGATGGCACTTCATTGTTCTGGCCAAGCGGGGCAGTCAGAACGTCAAACCCCATCTCAGTCCCAAGAGCGGTTAAATCCTCGATATTGGAGGCCGAGTTGTCTTCTGAACTGTTATAGACAACACCCAGTTTCGTCATCGGGCGATAGGCACGGATGGCCTGTATTTGTGCGGCCAGTGGTGCGATATGGGTCGCACCCGTAACGTTGGGGCGTGATTGTCCCGATGGTGCGGCTATGCCGGTTTTCCACGGCGATGAAACCATGACAAAAACCACAGGAAGTTCGGTAATGTTCTTGTCGGGATCGACTTGGTCATGTTTACCGGCAACGGTCGCGGTAATGCCTGTTCCCCACGTATAGACCAGATCCGGCGGGTTTTTGCGGATGGAGTCCAGAATACCGGGGATGCGGCCAAGGTCACGTTCTGTGTCGTAGATCTGCAGATTTACATCAATATCACCTTCCTTGAAATAGGCGCGAAAGCCTTCTTCAACACGGGTTTCACCACGCCACAGGATCATTGCAATGTTCAGTGGTTCGGCGGCCTTGGTTTCCTGTGCCCAACCAAATTGCATGGTCAGGGGCGTGATCACCAGTGCGATCACAAGGATGTAAAATGCTTTGAACAGATAGTTCATGATACATCCTTCTGAACGGCTGGTTCTTTATCGGGATTGGGGGTGACATGCCCGATAAAAATTTCAAAGAAAATCACCGAAATAGCCGCAAAAACCCCAAAGCATAAAATCGCGTTGCTGTTCCCGATCCAAAGGCTTAGCCCCGCGGCAAGCAACGGCCCCAATGCACCACCAAGCCGTTCAGCCAACCGTAGAACAGCCAACACCGGACCTGTTCCATGGTCGCGCGTGAATTCGGAGCTGATTTTTAAACTGGCGGACACTTGCGCTGGAATAGAGGTCGCCTGCGCAAGGCCAAGCATGGCAACCGCACAGGCAAAGATGGCGTATTGCGGCATGAAGCCTGCCAGCAACAAACCAATTGCGGTTAAAGCACCGCCAATCCCGACCGCCCGTGTTTCATTTTGTTTGCGGTCTGTCCATCGCGCAGCTCCCCATCCGGTCAAAAGCGCAACAAGGCCATAAAGCATAATGACACGACCGGTTTCGGCCATTGTCGCACCCGATTGGAACAATATCAGTGGTGTCAGGTAATACAGGAACCCGCTTAAGATCATTTTGGCCGGAACGGCGGCAAACAGGACCAGAACCTGTAATTGGCGATTGGCCACCATTGCCTTGAAAGCTTTGCGGGTCGGGATCGGTGGGGGCGTTTTCCCGCGCACCATGTTGTCCATTAAGAAGAAGGCAAGTGCGACGGCAAGACAGGCAACGGTGGCACCCGTAAGGAACGTAATGTTCTCGCCAAAATGCCCGGCAAAAATACCGCCAACGGCCGGCCCGCAAATATCAGCGAGCATGATGCCGCTGACCATCATCGCTGTGCCCTGAGTGCGATTTTTGTCGGTGGTTGCATCAAGAACATAGGACTGACAGGCAACAAAGGTTGTGGCATAGCCGATCCCCGAAAGCGCGCGCCACAGCATCAAATCCCAAAGACCCGTGGCAAAGGCAGTCCCAAACAGCCCGATGGTCGCAAGCAGCGCACCGACAAGGTACATGCGCAAGGATCCAACACGTTCCTGAAACAGGCTGCAAAGTGGCATTGCGATCGCGACCATCAGCAAATGGACGGCCATGACAATGCCTGCGCCAAGTTGACCATCAACGCTTGATGCTGTGATTTGACTAAAGAAAGTCGGCATGACGGGGCGGGCCAGTTCTTCGGCCAGAACAAACATGAACGCAAGCAAACGCACACCGATCAGTTTGACTTCGCGTTCACGGTGGGGCTTGATCCCGGCCTTGTGCGCCGTTCGGCTGATCACGGTGTTGATATGTTCCATGAAGCTGCCGATTTCATCACGCGTTGATTGGCCATGCAGGATTGTGAATTTCCGTTCTCGGACATTGGTTAAAACCCGTGTTGCGACCCGGATTGGCAATGCCACATTGACGGTCAGCACCAGAAGAACCAGTTCGAAAGACAGGGCGAGTGTGATGATGAAAATGATTGCGATATCAAACAGATTATCCGTGACCGGACGCATCAAAGCAGCACGGTCATGTCCAACGACAATCGCCAAGTCATCGACGATGTTGATATCGTCATTATCATGAACAACAGGAATGCGGGTGATGATATCAGGTGGTGTATCCTCCTGCGTCGCACGATCAAGTGCCTGACCAATGGCGTCAGTTGTAAGTCCGCCGCCATACAAAACGTTTTGACCATGAACAATGGCGGCAAAGCGTAAATCAGGATCACCATCCTGTAATTGGTCAACGACGGTCGAAAATCCGACAATCCCGTCCAGTGGAATGCCCAGCCGCAGGGCATATTCAACCTTTTCGGCCAAAGTTCTTGCTTCGATTTCGGCCTTTTGGCGGATTTCCGATTGCAAGTCCGCACGTGCAAGATCGGCTGCGCGCCAGGAAATACCGATCAGTGCTGCGCATAAGGCAAAGGTGCTAAACAGCAGCAAAATCCATATTGCCCCTTTGGGCAGGATCCGACGGGCTGCGGGTTTGATGGGATTGCCGTTTGGGGACGTTGACGGTGATGGTTCGGTCATTTGGATTTCTCCGAAGAAGCATCACCGTTTGTCAGTGGGGCGTTGTGTGGCAGCTGATCACGAAGTTCACGGTAAAGCGCAATCAATTCCATCTCGCTTTCTGTCAAAGCATCTTTGTCATGACGGGTTCCTGTGCCTTTTTGGCCAGAAAGGGCGCGCTCTATATCTTCGTGAAGTTCGGAAAAAACGCGGTGGCGGCGGCGCATCAAGATGAAAAGAAGTCCCAACACAGGAATAATGGCAAGCATCCCGATCGCGGCCGATTTCCACATTTCGGCATATGCCCCGTCCAATTTTCGGAAATAGTCGGTGCTGTCAGCAGTAACCGTCAGAATACCCGCACATTGCCCAAGGCTATCGCGCAATGTTGTCCCGGTGATGACACCCTGTTTGCCGAAATTGGTCCAGCTTGATCCCGTGTGATTTTCAAGGGCGGCTGCGGGAGATGCATTTTCTTCCGGTGTTTTGGAAGCTTGGGCAATTGATGCGCCCTGACAGTTGGCAACCGTGATTCGGGTGATTTCCGATGACATGCCAAGGCGACGGTCAAGGATCGCATCAAGGTTTTCCATGTTTTCCAAACGAAGACCAAGATCAATCCCGGCAAGAAGATCCTGCGTGGTTTCGTTGCTGATGACATTGATCCGTTGGGTCAGCAGCGTACGCAATGTCTGCTCAAACCGCAGATAATTAAGCATGGTGGTCATGCTGAGTGCTGCTGCAAGCACCAGAAACAACGCTACACCGATCTTTACTGTCAGACTCAAATTCGTTGCTCCAGCGATCGATTAGAATGACGACCAAAAATCATGGATATTTGGTGGATCAAATGACCCCTTCTTGTCTATCGTCGGTTGCGAGAGATCAAGGGTCAAGTGCGCATAACCCCCTGAATCGATTTGCAGTGTGAAAATTTAGCGTTTATGCTTTGCAGGCCTAATAAAACCGGGGAGCGATATGGGTAATTCACGTTTGGAGCGTCTGAAACGCAACAAGCAGAATCGGCTGGGACGCGGCATTGTAAGACGTAATACAATGTGGGCAGCTGGTACTGGCTTGATTCCGATCCCCGTTCTCGATTCGGCAGCCATCGTCGCGGTACAGCTAAAGATGCTGGCCGAGTTGAGCAGCCTGTATCAAGTCGATTTCCAGAAAAACAGCGGGCAGGCCGTCATTGCGACGATGATGACCAGTCTTTCCGGGAGTGTTCTGGGAAAATCGTTTTTGGCGACGGGGATTTTTTCGGGGCTTGCCAAAGTTATTCCTGTGGTTGGTTCAACGTTGAGTATTCTGACCATGCCCGGTTTCAATGCCGCATTTACCTATGCGCTGGGCCGGGTATTTCTGAAGCATTATGCGATCGGCGGGACTTTGCAGGACTTTGATCCGGAAAAGGCAGAGCCGTACTTTAAAGAAAAGTTCAAAGAAGGTTTCAAGGTCGCGCAGGGTGCCAAGGCGGCCTGATTGATCAGACAGGGCAAACTCAAGGCTGCGGAATTTAAGCTATGCATTTGATGATTATTATACTTTATCTCCTTGCTGCGGTCGTTTGCGGTCTTTTGGGGCGCAAGACGTCCTTTGGCTTCTTGGGGCATTTCATTCTGGCGATTGTTATCACGCCGATTGGTGATTTTCTGGTGCAGATCGTTGCCCGGCCATCACGGGACGTGCGCGAGAAAATCAAGGATTTGGATGAATATTGACGTGCAATCGACTTTTCACAAAGACGCATTTGAGAACGAGATAACGAATGGTTGATGGCACCACAGCCTCTGCTGGCGGCGTTGGAAATGGCGGTGATGAAAATGCGCGCCCTGCCGGGATCGTCAGGCGGGTCGTCAATTGGCTGCACGACGTTCTTCAACGTTTTCAGACCGGTTTGCTGATCACGATCTTTTTTGTGCTGATTGGTATGATCGCGTTAGCACCACAAATCTTTATCACCATCCCGTCGGGGCATGTCGGGGTTATGTGGTATCGATTCTTTGGCGGGACTGTTGTTGAACATACCTATGGTGAAGGGGTTCAGTTAATCTTCCCGTGGGATGAAATGTTCATCTATGACGCCCGTTTGCAAAATCAGGCACGTGTCTATGACACGATTTCATCGAACGGTCTTTCGATGGAAGTTGATATTGCTGTACGGTATCGCATCAACCGCGAAGCGGCCGGTATGCTCCATAAACTTGTCGGGCCGAATTACCCGGAAGTTCTTGTTTATCCGGAAATCGGATCGCATGCGCGTGAGTTGATTTCACGCTATACCCCTGAACAGCTTTACACCGAAACCCGTGCTTTTATTCAGGCGGAAATTCTTGAACGGATGGTCAATCAACTTGGCTCGTCACTGGTCAATCAAAGTTTTCAGGGACGGTTGGTCACGGTTGAGGATGTCTTGATCCGGTCGGTAAAACTGCCAGAGCGTGTCGCCGATGCGATCGAGCGCAAAGCCGAACAGTATCAGGCCATGCTGGAATATGATTTCCGACTGGCACGCGAAGAAAAAGAAAAGCAGCGTAAAAAAATTGAAGCCGAAGGTATACGTGAGTTTCAGGATATCGTCGCCAAAACGATCACCGAAGAATATCTGCGTTTGCGCGGTATTGAAGCCACCATGTCGCTGGCAACATCCAAAAACAGCAAAACGATTATCATTGGTGGTCGGGATGGTCTGCCGGTTATCTTGAATACTGCGGATGCGCCCGGATCATCGCGGGAGTCCGAAGAATCAGGCGCTGAATTGACCGGTGATCAGGAAAATACATTGCCATCGGCAAGTGATTTCAATGCCCGTGGCGGGGAGATTTCACCACAGAATGCGATCTCACCCGGATTGCGCGAACCGGGTTCAGGCCGTGGATCGTCTGCTGCAATCCCGGAACCGGCGATGAAACCAAACGCATCGCAGCCTGCTTCGGCATCGCAGATGGCTCCTTCCGGTTCAGCGCCGGAACAACCAGCCGCACCGGGCACAATGCAAAAAGTCATGCAGTCCATTGCGCCGATCTATGATGCGTCGAGTTCCGCTGCAGGAGCCCCCGCCGGCCGCGAACCCGCAGCGCAACCTGAGATGAAGGCAGACATTAAACAGTAATGGTTTCTGTCGATTGCGATAAACTATAAGTTGGGTTAAACTGCTGACAGTATATGTTTTTAATAGCTTACCTGTCGGCCAACAGATACTTGCAAAGAGGCGATTATGAGCGAAGCAGAGAACGTTGAAGAGACTGAAGAAGTTGCGGTAGAAGAAGCAGCCGAACTCCGCGCTTTGGTGCGCGGGTGCATTCATCGTCACGCTGCTTACGCAGCAGTTGGCGGGCTTGTGCCAATTCCTTTCCTTGAAATGGCGACAAGTAGCACGATCCAGCTTCGTATGGTTGCGAAGCTTTGTGATGCTTACGGTATTCCCTTCTCGGAAAATGCAATCAAGAGTTCCATCTCGACCTTGGTGGCAACTGTTCTGCCGGTTACCGGTGTCGGTTATGCCACGGCGAGCCTGATCCGTCGGGTGCCGGTTGTCGGGACGATCTTTGGTGTTGTTGCAATGCCAACTTTTGCGGCTGCATGCACCTATGCGCTTGGTCGTGTGTTTGCATGGCATTTTGCGAAGGGTGGCACGGTTGCCAACTTTGACGCAGATGAAGCATCTGAGAAATTCCAGGATGAGTTTGCAGAAGGCAAACGTAAGGCATCGGAATTTGTTAAGGGTGGCAAAACGACAACTGCCAAGTCGACCGGCGGGGCAGCTACTGCCAAAGCGTAACGGTTTTCCTAAACCGGAACACTGATATTATTCGGAAATGCCCAAAGCATGCTTTGGGCATTTCTTTTTGTTTATGGGGCAATGAATATTCTGTTTCGCCAAATGAGGTCTTAAATTGCTTGTGCCTAACGCCGTTAAAATTCAGACCTTGCTGATGGATCGACCGATTGCTTCAGACAGCTTTGACGCGCCTGATCTTTTGCGGGCAACATTGGCTGTGATCGACCTTGATACGGTGAATAGCCCTGCCAATGATGCCGCCTTGATCCGTTCATATTTTCATCCTCGCGAAATGGATCGTCGCGACAGGTTCGAACATATGCGCCGCAAGGACAGCTATACGGCTGGGCGTTTGGCGGCAAAGTTGGCACTTAAACACCATTGCCCATCCGCAGACATGCAGAAAATCTCGGTCGAAAAGGGTGTTTTTGATCAGCCAATTCTGCTGGCGGATAGCTCGGCGAGTGATGTTGCGCAAGTAGGAATTTCAATCTCGCATTCAGCCAGCTACGCCGTGGCATTGATTTTTCATCGGGCCCATCCAATGGGGGTCGATATCGATTTACCAACACAGCAGGATATTGCCCCTGTCTTGTCCGGCCTTGACGAGAAGACGCAAGGTCGGTTTGCGGACCTTGGTCTGTCGGATGTCGCTTGCGCCAGTCTGATCTGGACTGCCCGGGAAAGTCTGGCAAAGGCGCTTACGACTGGAATGATGACACCGCTCGCACTTTATTGTTCATCAAATATCACGCGACAGGGAAATTGTTTTGTTCTGCATTATGAGAATTTTGCGCAATACAAAACACATGTCTGGCCGGGGAAGAAGGGGTGGCTTGCCCTGACAATGCCAGCCCGGACCGACATGAAAACTGCCGATCCGGACTGGGAATAACTGCGCAACATCGATGGCAAGAATGCAAAATTGAACGAACTTTCAAAGCAATCCCATCTAGTTCGTGCGGATCATTTGTTCCCGAATAGCATTCGCCACCGGACGGACATCGGGGCCAGTGATCATCGTCCCATGAGTTCCCGGCACCATGGCGAGTGAGATGTTGTTTTCAACAAAACCAAGCCAGCCGTTAAAGTCATCTTTTGCCATATAGGGCGCACCCCGAACGACAGTTTCAGGACGGATCAGCAATACGTCGATATCATCGATTTTCGGTGGAACATAATGCACAGCGGCGAGCGCATTGTTCTGAAATACTGCAAGCAATCGACGCATTGTATTGCGGTCTGCCCCTTGGGGCAAAAGATCAGATTTTTTGCCTTGGTCCAAAAGATAGTCAATACGTTCTTCCGGGGTCAGAGGGCGGAGTTCTTCAGATTTAACGATGCCGAGTTCGCCAAAGACGTCAGCAAGATATTCAGCCTCGTCCTTGCGCAGCATCTCTCGCACGGAATCAGGAATTGCAATCGCATCAAGCAATGTAATGCTGCGAACATCAATCCCCATCTGAGACAGTCGATGGCCGGCCTCGAATGCAAGTAACCCGCCAAAGCTCCAGCCGGTCACACGTACCGGTCCCTCGGGAACAGCTTCCTGGATTGCTGGAAGATAGTAAGCGACCATTTCTTCAACGGTCGGATTTAAAGACTGGCCGCCGTCCAGGCCGCGTGCCTCAACCATGTATATCGGCTGTTCCGGTCCCAACGTTTGGGCGAGTTTCTGGTAACACAGAATGTTGCCGCCCACCGGGTGGAAACATATCATCGGGATATCTTTACCGTCCGGATTAACCGAAACAACCGGGCTTTTGGCCTTTTCATCTTGCCTGCGTGTTTCGATGCGTGCGGCAAGTTTGGCAACAGATGAACAACTGAACAGGTCGCTGAGCGGGATTTTGACATCGACCGCTTGCTGGAGCTTGGACAGAAACTGAACTGCCAACACGCTATGGCCGCCAAGTTCAAAGAAATCAGCATGTGCATCGCTGATTGCACAATCAAGAACAGCTCCCATCAGTTTTGCAATTTGATGTTCAAGGTCGGACTGAAGGGGAACAACAGGGCGTGTTGATACAGCGGTTCGGCTTCCTGCCGGCTCGGGGAGTTTTGATTGGTCAACTTTGCCGTTTGACGTTAAAGGCATCTGATCAAGGCAAATGATGTAGCCGGGAACCATGTAGGATGGCAGGGTCTGTTCAAGCTGGGTGCGGCAGTTCGTAACGTCAAAGCCATCGTCAGTTGTGACGTAAGCAACAATGGCTTCTGTGCCTTGATGATCTGCTTTGTGCAGGATGACGGTTGCACGGTTGACCAGCGGGTGCTTGGTGAGTGCGGATTCAATTTCGCCCAGCTCGACCCGGTTGCCGCGTATTTTGATCTGGCTGTCTTCACGGCCGATAAAGACGATTTCGCCGTCGTTGCGTCTGCGGCCAATGTCACCACTGCGATACCAGCGGCTTCCATCCGGACGGGTAATGAATTTCAGTTCACTCTGATGGCGATCATTTAGATATCCGCGGGCAACGCCTGCTCCCCCAATCAGTATTTCACCAGGGACACCGTTGGGAAGGGGACGGTTTTTCGAATCACAGATATCAACGCGTACACCTTTGATAGCACTTCCGATCGGCGGTGGCAGGATCTGTCGGAAATTGTTGGCCGTCATGACATATTGCGCGGCTGAGACGCAGCATTCTGTCGGCCCATAAGCATTTATCAGTTTGCAGTTGCTATGTTCGGGGTGGGTAAAGAATTGCTCGACAAGGTCGGTCGATACCGGCTCTCCGCCCAAAACGACCATCTTTGCTTGGCAGGTTTGCCCCGATTGTTGCCAGTATCTCAGCAACAGGAAGAACATGCTTGGTGTCGCATCAAGCTGATCTATTTTCTGACGGACCACGAAATTATGCAAAGATTCAGGATCAGTACGGGTGTCAAAACCGGGAATATGCAGGCTATGACCGTTCAAAATGGCTGAGAAAATCTGAACAATTGATCCATCAAAAGCAAATGGCGCAACACATGTAAGGTTCAGGCTGATGTCGGGACTGTCCGTTGCGATAAGATCAAGCTGCGTCTCGCGGACGGAACGGGCAAGGTTGACCACTGATCCATGCTCGATCATTACCCCTTTTGGGGTGCCGGTTGTCCCACTGGTAAACAGGACATAGGCAAGGTCAGAAGGGGCAGACACGCAGGGAACGCGGGGAAATTGCGCATCATCAAAACGCGTCAGGTTGGATGCATCATATCGCTGTTTTGATCCGGTCTTAGGTGTGATGCTTCTGTCCGGGGTAAGGACAAGATCAAAGGTATATGGGGCGGGATCAAAACCCGGCGCGTTTATGACCGATCGCTGTGTCGCAAATCCACCATGTTCGGCCGCCCAGTCCTTGATGAAGGCTTCGGAAACAAACAAGTCTTCAAGGAAATCAAGACGGGTTTCATATCCCTTACCGGCATTGTCAGTGGCAAATTGTGCAAGATCGCCGAGATAATCGTCACGACGATCAGCATCCCAGACATTGCCAAGGTAAATGGCACCATTGGGGGCAAGAAGCTTGGCCGCTTTTGCCAGTACCTGCCGAAGATAGCCAAATCCCGGGAAGTTTTCGATGACGCTGTTCAGGATGATCAGGTCAAAAGAACCTTCTTCAAACACGTCAATATCATGCGCAGCCAACTGGCGGCCCATCACATGAGACATACCGGATTTGATCGCAAGTTCTTCGGTGCGTTCGACATTGCGCCGCGATAGATCTGTTGCGACATAGCGCCCGACAACCGGGGCAACATGCTTCATCGTAAAGCCCGAAGCACAACCGATTTCAAGAACCTTTGCATTGTCTGAAACCAGATTGGACACCTTGTCTCGCGCATTGGCGCCAAAGGCATCCATCGCAGACTGATCAATCGGCTGTCCTGTGAACGCGCTTTTCCACCCGCCCGCAAGAACATTGTCGGCATCATCCCCGGCAAGGTGATCCCATAATTCGATCGACATCAGGGAGCCGGGCAATTCGGTAATGCTGTCAATCGCATCGTGATCAACACACAGAATATGATCAATACATGCACAGCGCCATTGCATCTGATGCAAATCACCGACATTGGCTTTGTCAGCCAGAACAAGCGGGATTTCGCCATTGCGTGCGATTGAAATACGGCGCGCCAAAGGAACAGTTGGATCAAGCGGAACAAACGCATGGCCGGATTTCAGAACACCAAGGATCGCGGCGATGTAATGACGATTACGTCCCGTCATCACGCCAATCAAAGCCTCACCTGACAGGTTCAGGGTGGTGATGAAATTGGCAATCTGTGTGCTCAGACGATCCAGATTGTCATACGAAAAACTGCCGGTTTCATCCGCAACGGCAATGTTATTGGGACTGGACGACGCAACCGAGACAAATGCATCAATGATGCTGCCAAGGTCTGCACCCTTTGAAGAGTCCGGTTCAATCAGGGCCGTTTCCAAACTGTCAAAGTCAAAGTCGGCAATCTTCATCAATCGGTCCCTTTGGGTGTTTTACTCGTTGCGTTTTGAGCAGCGGCTTCGGCAAATCTGGACAAGAATGCCAACCAGCGCTGCATTGTTTCCGCGTTAAACAGATCAGTGTCGTATTCCAGTGTGAAGCGTGCCTGATTGGCTTCTTCTGTCAGGAACAGGATGATGTCATGCTTGGCCGCAGTATTGTCGACAAACTCATCCATATTGTCAGGCAGGAGACCTTGATGGCCCGGCCTCGTCACGGGAAGTCCCTTTTTGCTGCCTTCATCAGTTAGTGCGCCAAACCGCTGATACTCAAAAACAACATTCATAAGCGGTTGGCGGTTTCCATGACGCTTGGGCGCGATGGCGCGGACCAACTCATCAAACGGATAATCCTGCCGATCAAGTGCCGCTGTGATATTTGAATGAACACTGTCGATCAATGATGATAGTTCTGTTTCCGAATTCATCTGAACGCGGATCGGCAGAACATTAACAAAGAACCCGATTAATCCTTCTGTCTCGGTTCTTTCCCGCCCGGCGACGCCCATTCCAATGACCATATCTTCCTGACGGGTAAGACGATACAGCATTGCAGAAAACAGTGCCATGCCGACAGCGGAAAGAGTGGTGTTATGCGTTCGTGCCAATGTGTGCAGGCCATGCAACACGTCATCTTTGATCATCATGTGCGCATGTGCGCCGCGATATGATTGTATGGCAGGGTGTTGGTGATCCGTCGGCAATGCAATGGTGTCTGGTGCGCCTTGGAGTTTGTCGCGCCAGTAGCTTTCTGCTTCTGTCCAGTCTTGTAAGGATTGCCAGTTGGCAAAATCCTTGTAACTGATTGGAAGAGGGGCGAGATCAGGTGCCTGTTTCGTCATTGCAGCCTGATAGAATGCGCCGAGTTCATTTACAAGAATGCGCGATGACCAGCCATCCCCGACAATGTGATGGGTTGCAATGACCAGCAGTTCCTCATCATTGGAAACCTTGATGATATGTGCGCGGATCAATGGCGGTTGTTCGAGCAAGATGGGGGTTGCGGCCTCTTGACGGGTCAGGCGAAGTGCTTCACGGGCAATGGTTTGATGCTTTGAAATGTCGCTGAATTTGACGTCCGGCGTTGATGTCGGATGGATGCGCTGGCTTATGACGCCATCTTGTTCGATAAACTCGGTTCGCAAAGTTTCGTGGCGCTCAATCAGGCCACGTAGTGCGGTTGCAAGTTTGTCTTGTTGCAACGAACCATCGCACCGCAGAACAAACAGCATGCCATATGCACCGCTATTCTGATCCATCTTTGATAAAAGATAGAGCCGCTTCTGAGCATGACTGGCAGGATAAACCGCCATGGCAGGAGCGGCTGGAATAGTGTTGTGTTCTGTAGTTGAGGCAGGCGCCATATCCCGCGCAATCAGGTTGGCCAATTCCGCAATCGTGGGGTTGGCAAAGAAATCAACCATGCTGATACGTTTGCCTGTTCGATCTGTCAGTCGGTTGACGATACGGATCGCCATAAGACTGTGTCCACCAAGCGCAACAAAGCTGGTGGCTGGATCGGTAATATCGGTTTTGAACACCTCGCTGAAAACTTGGGCAACGATGGTTTGAGTTTGCAAAGCATCGTCTGATCCCGTCAATTCCATAGGGCCGGGGGTTGAAGCCACCGGCGTTATATTTGCTGCGCTGCTATCCCAGAATTGAAGTGCATCAATCGCCCGGTGGGCCGGTAAGGAAATGTGATCAAGGGTTTTTTGGCCCGACTGGATCAATCGTTGCAAGGTGCCGACAAAAACCTCACCCAACGCCTCGATCGAGGTGCTGTCGAACATCTCCGCATAGTAGTCGAATGCGATCATCATTCTGTCAGGCAGGTCGCGGACAAAGATTGAAATGTCATTTTTGCAATGATGGCGATCAATCTGAACATACTGTGGCGATGAGCCGGTATGTTCCGGTGCCATCTTGCTTGCTTCATAGTTCATATAGGACACGGAAACTTCCGAAAGCAAGGTCCGGTCAGGTGCGGCCGGGGGGGCAAGGTCGGCCAAAAGTTGATCAAGGAAATAGGCACGGTGACGCATGGCACCAACATGGGATTCTTGCATGCGGGTTAGCAGGTTTGCAATTGTCTCATCTGCATCCAGCTTCATGCGCAAAGGTAGTAAGGAGACCATCATTCCGGGGATGTTCCGGAAACCCGTTGCATCACGTGAATCCACCGGGACACTAATGACCAGATCATCGGTCCTGGCGATGCGTCCAAGAATGGTAAACCAAGTCGCCATGACGAGCGTGAACATGGTGACACGCTGACTGGATGCGAATTTGCGGGCATCACGCAGCAAGTCAATATCGACTTCGAAGCTGGTGATTGCCCCATCAAATGTGTGATAGGCCGGACGCGGGCGATCTGATGGCAGATCAAGTTTCGGTATGCGGTCCGCATATATTTTCTGCCAATATTCCTTGGCAGCACTTAGCCGAGTTTGATTTTCGTCGGTATGGCTCCACCATGCGTAGTCATGCAATTGGTATTTTAGAGGGGCCAGCGTCGCTCCGGAATAAAGACCAAACAGTTCACCAAGAATAACCTCGGTCGTGAAGCCATCCGCCATGACGTGATGAATATCAAAGAACACGAGTGTTCCTCCAAAATCATCACGCAGGATATTCCAGCGAACAGGAAGCTCATGTTGCAGATCGAACGGCTTGATCAGTGCACTGCAGGCATTTTCAACTGTGCCTGAAACTGTTTGAACCGCAAGATCAGGCATTGCCTGATCTGCGGGCAGAATTTCCATCTGCCAGCTTTCATTGGCATCATTGCTGATGATGCGGGTGCGCAGTATTTCGTGACGTTCGGTCAAACTGCGGATGGCTGTCACCAAACGGTCAACATCAATGCTGTCCCCCAAACGAAACGCATTGGGCAGGTTAAAGGCCGTGCCCATATTGCCTTTTTGGGCAGCATTCAGGACCGAAATCTGTTCAAGCGCAAGCGGATAGAAATCTTGCGGCGGGGCGCGGCGCGGATCATCTGAAACGCCAGAAGCATCAAGAACACCGGAAACAGGCGCCGGAGTGAACGCTGCCGGGGCTTCTGACAATTCCATCTTTGGGGTGTCTTCGACAGACACGATCTTCGCGTGAAGTTGTTCGATGGTTGCGTTTTCAAACAGGTCGGTCAGGCTGACGCGATAGCCAAGGTCATGGATCAGTCGATCAACGATTTGCATGCCGGTAATCGAATCCCCACCCAGTGCATAGAAATCATCTTTTGGATCGACGTCATCATATCCAAGTGTTTCTGCCCATATGCTGCAGATTGCGTTCAAAGCAGAAGGTGTCGTCTCGGTGATATTTGGCGACACCCTTACAGTCTGTTCATGAGCGGGTCTAGTTGCAGGCGTTGTTGATCTTAATTCTGCTGCTGGCTGGATGTTTGCAATCTGTGCCAGCGATGCGACGGTTGGCGCAGAAAACAAATCCGATATGGTTAGAAAAAGACCAAGCTCGGCATTCATGCGATCAACGATTTGGACGCCAGTGATTGAATCACCGCCCAGACCAAAGAAATCGTCGTCCTGACGGATCGCATCATACCCAAGTGTTTCTGCCCAAATTCCGGCAATCGTCTGATGAATATCCGCAGCCGGTTCTGTCTTTGCGGGAAGGTCACGCGTAACAGTTTTCTCATGCGCATTGTGGGGGACAGATGGTGTAATCGCCTGTGTTGCATTCAGCCGGTCACGGGCAAGAACAACCAGCTGTGCATCAGAATGACGGATAGCGTCTTTCCACAACGCACGCGCGGCTTTGGGCGAAATCCACGCGCCATCTTGAAGACGGACATCGTTCCGCGCAGCCATGCCTTGTTCACTCAGCGCACACCAGTCAATAGACAGGGCAGGGCGACCATTGAAAGCACGAAGGTAGGCAAGGCCGTCAAGGAATGCATTGGCCGCACAATATGCCGTTTGCCCCGGTGCACCAGCAATGGCTGTCAGGCTTCCGAACATGACAAATGCTTGAAGTGGATCATTGCGGGTGAGGGCGTCAAGATTCCGACCACCAGTAATCTTCGGGCGCAGGACGTCGTCAAAGTTTGCCAAGTCACGGCGGGCAAGGAACCCACCATCGGCAATGCCTGCAGCATGTACAACAGCAGTGATCGGCCCCATCTGGCTTCGAATGTCGGTGAGCGTTGCGTCAAGAGAACCAAGGTCGGAAATGTCACAGGACAGGACCGTTAGTTTGACGCCCTTCTTGCGCAAATCGTCGAGCTGATCTTTGGTGTCCTGCGCAAGCGCATCTTCTGATCTTCGCCCGATCAGGGCAAGCTGAACTGCCCCATTGGCCGAGAATTCTTCTGCAAGGGCAAGGGCAAAGCCACCAGTGCCGCCGGTTACCACGCAAACGCCATGATCTGGCCAGTTCACGGAGCTACTGGACTGATCATAGGCCGCAGGGCGCAGATCACGCTTATAGCGAACACCATCCCGGTATACTGCGATCGGGTCGTTGGTTGCCGTCGCCGTTAATTCAGGGCCAAGGTAATCAGGAAACTCGGCCGGTATGATATCGAGATAACGGATATCAAGCAGCGGCTCTTCCTTGGATAAGGCCAAAACGATGCCGGCGGCGGATGCGTGATCTGGATTTGGCGTGACAAGATCATTTTCAAGCGTGAAGGCACCATGTCCAACAATGACAAACCGCAAGGGACCATTCATCCCCACTAAGGTTTTCTGAAGGAGGCTCGCTGTGCTGTGTGCGACGTCATCATCTTCTTCTGACAACGCCAATACAACATGTTTTCTGTTGGTTAGGTGATCTTTTGAAAACGCATCGGGATGGACCGTTTCCCAATTGTCCGGAATGGGCCAAGTGTCAGAATCACAGATAAACAGACAATCATCAGGTGTGGCTGCCCCGGCAAGGGGGGCCTTTTGCCAGACGGTGGCAAGAAGCTCCGGCTGTGATTGTTGTAAGGTTTCACCGGATTTGGCAAATTTAAGCCCCGTTGCCGATAAAACCGGTCTGTCGGTTTTCGCATCATATAATACAACCGTTCCCAAACCGTTTTCGCGGATCTCGCAACCTGCATATATGTCACCGCATGAACCACCATGCACCGTGATCTGATCAATCCCGACAGGGACGTACCCCGTCCCCATTTTTGCAAGTGGCATGCTAACGGCGATATCGGCGATTGCCGGATGGAATGGCCATTCCATCATATCGCGTTGATAGTCATCTTTCAGGCGCAGGTGCTTTAGAAGCAGAGTTTCTTCAGGATCATAATGGACGGATTGCTGACAATCCCAGCGATCACTGACCGAGACAGGGCCGAACTGCGCACTAAAGGGTGAATTGGGTGCAGTTACAGTTGCGCGATGGCGCATGTCATCAAGCGTGATTGTTCCGGGATCTGGAGAAACAACACCGCTTTGCCAGAATGCAGTAGCAAAAACCCGCCATTTTCCATTCTTAAGACGCGCACCTACTTCAACATGTCCATCTTCGGTAAACGACAGGCTGATATTGCCATCCGCCAAGGCGTCTTCTATGAGCGGGCTATGCCAGACCAGATTTTTTAATTGTATGACTTGATCCGTCGGGGCCAGCCGGGCGGCGGCTTTTGCGATCAAAGCCGGTATTGCCATACCAACAACAGTCGGGCGGCCATTGAGTTTATGTTCGCTAAGCGGCCAGAAATCGGGACCGGTAATCAGAATGCTAAATACGCGTGCCGTTGGGGTTTCGACTGGTCCGCGCAGCATGTCGGGTGCTTGTGCCTGTGCTTGGGCCTGTGGACGAACCTCAAAGACAGGTTTGCAGGTTTTGCGGACGAATGGCGATGCTGGTAAAGCAACACGTCGGGCCTTCTGCGTCAGGGGCCAGATAAGCTGCGCACCGTTAAGATAATGCGCAACATGCAAGGATGCGTCAGCCGGGTTTTCAAGCACAACCTGACAGGATTTTTCTGTTATCGGGTGGTTTGCGTCTGTTCCGGTTTCAATGCCGGTTGCGATATCAAGCAACTGGTCAAGAAGCTCTGATCTGTTTTTGGCTGCAAACGCAAAACGGTGTTTCAGATGGTCACGTCCGGATGCCAAGGTAAAAGCAATATCGCGCAGGTCCAATGACGTATCTGCCTGAATACGGCGCAGCAGGTTGGCCGCATATTGGCGCAATGCATCAGCATTTCCGGCCGAAAATGCGACAATAAAGGTCGGGTCTATGCCATCTGTATTTTCTGAACGGTAACTTGGCTGTGGTGCGGTTTCGATCAGAATATGGGCGTTGATCCCGCTCAGACCGAACGAACTGATACCAGCGCGCCGTGCGGTGCCAAGATCAGGGAGTTTTTCAAGTTTCTGCGCGACCTTTACCGGCGCGCGATTGAAATTGATTTTGGGGTTGGGCATTACAAAATGGGGCTGCGGCGGTGCCTGATCATGACGAAGAGCCATGATTGCACGGGCAAGGCCAAGTGCCCCGGCGGTTCCGTCAAGATGGCCATAATTGCCTTTGCCTGATCCGATAAAGGCGGTGGTCTTTTGATTGGTGATGCCTGCGAAAGCACGGGTCAATCCATCAATCTCAATCGGGTCGCCAAGTGATGTGCCGGTGCCATGCGCCTCAAAGTAAGAAACGCTTGAAAGATCGATATCGGCCGAGCGTGCGGCGTCCCGAATGACTTCCGCCTGCATCAGCGGATTTGGGGCCGCAGCACCACTTGATGTGCCGTCCTGATTGACAGCACTGCCGCGAATGACAGCATGGATGTGATCACCGTCTTGCATCGCATTGCTAAGGGGTTTGAGGACGAATATCACACTGCCTTCGCCCATGCCGGTGCCATCGGCATCTTTATCGAAGGCCCGGGTCCGCGCGGTCGAAGAATCGATGGTAAAGGTGCTATCGGCACCGGGCGGGCACGGCAAAATCTTTGCCCCGCCGGCGATGGCGACTTTGCAGCTCCCGTTGCGCAGGTTTTGACACGCATGGTGGACGGCAACCAGTGACGACGAACACGCGGTATCAATAACAGTGGCCGGACCGTGCCAGTCTTTGAGGAAGGACAGGCGGGTCACGATGTTGGATGGCACATTTAACGCAAAGGCCTGCTCGGCCTTGGCGGGCGGAATATGTTCCATCGCCATGCGCCAAGCCGGGTTGCTGCCACCACCGGCAAATACGCCGACCTTCTGACCATTCAGGGCGTTGCCGCCATATCCGGCATCCTCCATCGCCATCAAGGCGGTTTCCATGAACAGCCGTTGTTCCGGATCAAGCAGCCCGGCATCAATCGGGGCAAGGCGGAAACGTGCCGCATCAAATTCATAAAGCGTTTCGAGATAGGCGATTTCGCGGAAACGTGGTGGAACGGGTTTGCCAAGTGCGGTCAAGATTTCGCGGGCATCGGCTTCTCGATCGGATGGCACCGGACGGACAAGATCACGACCCGATGCGACATCTTTCCAGAATGTTTCAACTGTGTTCGCACCTGCAACTTGCAGTGCCATGCCGATGACAGCAATCGGTTCATCATCGGCAAGAATGGCACTTTCGGAACTCTGAATGCGTGTGTCGGCTGGGATCTCGTCTTCCGCGCCAAGAAGCAGCGCCTGCCGGGAAATTGACGGGTTGGCAAACAAGTCTGCAATACTGATTTTCCCGGGCCAGCGGGCATCAATTTTTTCAAACAAACGCAGCAACAACAACGAGTTTCCACCAATGTCAAAGAACCCGTCATCACGTGCCGGACGAACATCGGGAAGAACCTCGGACCAAAGCACCGTAATCTGTGCTTCAAGATCACTTTTTGCTTCCGTCGATCGTGCCACAGGTTTTGCCGCGGTCTTGTTCGATGGTGCGGTTTTACTTTTGCTGGTCGGGATTTGGACACCGGCAAGAGCCTTGCGGTCGACCTTGCCACTGCTGGTCAGTGGCAGATGGTCGATCTTGAAGAACCGTGCGGGGATCATGTATTCCGGCAGGCGTGTTCGCAGATGTTCGCGCAGCGCAGTGCTTGTCAGATCGTCTGCACCAAGAACAAAGGCATGCAATTCATAAAGGCCCGCAATCTTGACAGGCTTGACCGGCGCACGTTCGATTGCCGGGTGGCTTTCAAGGGCCACTTCGATTTCACCACATTCGATCCGGTAGCCACGAATTTTAACCTGATGATCGATGCGGCCAAGATATTCAATCGTGCCATCATGGCGCCAACGACCAAGGTCGCCGGTGCGGTAAAGACGCTGTTTTGGCGATGCCGGATCAGGCGGGAATTTTTCGGCACTTAGTTCGATGCGGTTACGATATCCCAGTGCGATTTGCGGCCCACCCAATGTGATTTCACCGCTAACCCCGATGGGGACAGGTGAAAAATCAGGGGCAAGAACTTGCACCGTTGTATTGGCAATCGGCTTTCCAATCGGGACAACATTGCCTGTTATATGCGGCGAACATGCTTGCCAGGTGACATCAACGGTTGCTTCTGTCGGGCCATAAAGATTGTGAAGTTCCGTGCCAAATTCATTGAACAGTAATGTGTTGAATCGCTGAACAACTGCAGCATCAAGAGCTTCGCCACTGGCGAAAACGCGTTTTAAGGTCGCCAGTTTGCCGATTTCAACCATGCCGCTTTCAATGGCAAACAGGAATGTCGCCAGCATCGAGGGCACAAAATGCATGGTCGTGACGCGATTGTCGAAGATTGCATCTGCGATTTGTCGTGGGTCACGTTCGGCACCGGGCGCAGGCAAGACAACCTTTGCGCCGGTCCATGACCACCAGAATAATTCCCAGACCGACACATCAAAAGTGATCGGTGTTTTTTGCAAGATCACATCGTCGGGGCCAAGCGGGAAGGCATCCTGCATCCAAAGAATGCGGTTAAGGACCCCGCGATGGGCAATCTCGACCCCTTTTGGTCGACCGGTTGATCCGGATGTAAACAGAACATAGGCCAGATCATCCGGCCCATGTGAAAGGGCGGGAATGTCCGCATCTTCATGGCCATCAAGCAGGATGGTTTTTGCGGGATCAAACAGGTTTGCCAAATCTGGTGTGGTGATGACAAAACCGTCGCCAAGATCTTCAAGCATATCCTTGCGGCGTTGCTCTGGATGATCGGGGTCAAGCGGGCTGTAAGCGGCACCGGCAAGAAGAATACCGTGAATGGCTGCAAGCATATTGACGGATCGACGAATGGCAACGGCAACGACATCACCGGGACGGATGGCGCGCGCATGCAGCAGTGCGGCAATGCCAGAAGCACGGCGGGCAAACTGCGCATAGCTCAGTTCTTCATTGTCATCCACAACCGCAATATCATCGGGGGTGGATGCTACCTGATCAAGGAAGGGCTCAGAAATTGGCCTTTCAATCGGCAAAGAACAGTCAGTCGCATTAAGTTGTTCAATCCGTGCATATTCACGCTCGGACATAATAGAAAGCTTGGAAACCGGTTGGTCAACCATGTCGGAAAGAGCTGCTTGGCTCAGTGCTTCCAGTCGTTCTGCGAAGGCGGAAATTGTTTGGCGGTCAAAAAGACCGGTGTCGAATTCAATCGTGCCGCATAGCTTGTCATCACTGCGCCAGAAGTAAAAACCAAGATCAAATTTGGCGAATGGAAACTCTGTCCTGCGCAGTGAAACACTGGCGTCCCCCAACTGCGCGTTTTCGGGCAGATTGTCCTGCCAGGCAACCATCACATCGAATAGCGGGTTGCGTGAAAGGTCACGTGGCGCATTTATCGCATTTACAACGTCTTCGAATGGCACTGCCTGATCGGCAAGCGCATCCATGACAGTTTTTTGGGTCGCGGCAAGATGAGTATCAAAGCAGGCATCCGGATCGACTTTCTGGCGAACCAGCACTGTGTTGACGAAAAATCCAATGACATCATCAAGTGCTGAATGTTCGCGTCCGGCAACCAACATGCCCAGTGGAATGTCAGTTTGTCCGCAATGGCGATACAAAAGGACCTGCAACAAGGCAGTCAGAATATTAAAGGCGGTGACACCGTGCTGCTGTGCTGTGTCATCAATCAGGCGCGTTGTCGCATCACCAAGTTCGAATTCAAGGAAGTCACCGGCAAAGCGACGTTCGGCCGGGCGCGGATAGTCTGTCGGCAAATTAAGCGGTTCGGCAACCGGGACAATCCGTTCTTTCCAGCGTGTAAGTGCCGCTTTTCCCTCATCACCCTTAAGATAGCCACGCTGCCAGGTGACGAAATCTTCGTAATGGCGTTCCAGTTTTGGCAGTTGTGGTGCTGTGTGATTGATTTCTGCGCTATAGAACGCAGCCAGTTCGCGCAGCAAGATCGGCATCGACCAGCCATCGCAAATTGCGTGATGCAGTGAAATGATCAGCCAGTGGCGCTTGGGACCCAGGGTGACAAGATCGGCACGCGCCATCGGCGCATCATTAAGGTCAAACGGGCGCCTGATTTCTGAGGTGATAAATCGGTTTGCCGTTGCCTCGTCCATATGATGATGACCCAGGGACCATGAGCCTGTAGGTGCCAGATACTGATGAACCCCGTCATGATGATCCGGATCAGACTTGAACCGCAGGCGGAGCGCATGCTGTCGATCTTCAAGTCTATGCAATGCGCGTTGGAGCGCATCGACATCAAGCAGGCCGGATACTTCCAACGTTGCCGGGACTGAATAGACCGCTAGGTCGGGCTGCATGCGTTGCAAGACCCACAAGCGCGCCTGTCCACTTGAAAGGCTAAACCGGTCAGCGGTTGTATGCGGCTGGTGTGGCAGAATGTCTTGGGCGGAAGCATCTGGCGCATCGCCGACCAACACGGCGATATTCGCGACCGTACGGGCGCTAAAGATTTCTGGAAGGTTGGGCCGATAGCCTGATTGCGCTTCGATCAGGCCCGCAAGTCGCATGGCAAGCAGGCTGTGCCCGCCTAGGGCAAAGAAATCAGAAGACGCTGATATGACCTTGCCGGGGAACAATGTTTCGAATTGGGCAATGACCCATTGTTCCGTCTTGTTGCTATCGGTTGTTGCCGGTAGGCGGGTTTGCTCGGCATCATCAATCACGGCTTGCAGCTTTTTGCGATCAACCTTGCCATTGGCATTCACCGGCAGGTGCGAGAGAACGACAAAGCGTTCGGGCACCATGTAATCCGGGAAGTCACGCGAAAGGGCTGACGCCCAAGCCGTGCTTTCATCATGATCTGCGACAATGGCGGCCCCCAGAAACGCATCTGCACCGGCACCCACCGGCAGCACGCAGACATTGCGAATACCCGCAAAGTCAGAAAGTTTTTGTTCAATCGCGGCCAGTTCAATGCGGTGGCCACGTATTTTAACCTGCCCGTCGCGACGTCCGCCAAACTCAATTGTGCCATCCTGCCGCCAGCGCACCCGGTCGCCGGTTTTGTAAAGACGATCTTCGTTGATGCCGTCGATCTTTACGAAGGATGCGTCGGTGCGTTGGGCCGCACCGGTATAGCCAAGTGCAAGGCCGTCCCCGGCGGTATAAAGCTCACCCCAAACGTCAACCGGGGCCAGTTTTCCGTCCCCGTCAACAACATAGATGCGGGTGTTGCCAATTGGTTTGCCGATCGGAATGTGACCGCTTTCAATGTTATTTTCAGTGATCAAATGTGTACAGGTAAATGTCGTATTTTCCGTTGGGCCATAACCGTTGATCAGCATCACGTCCGGGCAGTCCGCCCTGACCTTGCGCAGATGGGTGGGGCTAAGCGCTTCGCCGCCGCTCATCAGCCGTTTGAGGGATTTAAATGTCGAGGGTGCCTCATCGGCAATGAGATTAAACAGACTGGCTGTCATCCACATTGTGGTGACACCGGCATTGGCAAGTGTTGTCCCCAGTGATGACAGGTTAAATAGCACATCGTTGTCGATCACATACAAGCGCCCGCCATTCAGAAGCGGTGCCCAGATTTCAAGCGTTGCCGCATCAAAGCCAAGGGACGCGGCTTGTGCTACGACGTCGTTTTCATCAAATGGCAAAGCGGGGTTGTTCACAACAAGGCGGGCAACGGCCCGGTTGGGCACTAGGACGCCTTTTGGTTTGCCCGTCGATCCGGATGTAAACATTACATAGGCAAGGTCATCCCCCGACCGTTTCGCAGGGGGGGTGAATTTGGCTGTTGTTGCGTCTGTGTCCGCATCCATGTCTGCGGTCGGTAGCGGGGCAATGGTGAAACCTGTCGAAAGTTCCGCCAATCGGTCTTGTTCATGCGGGCTGCACAGAAGCGTTTTGGCGCCGCATTCTTCCATCAGATCGGCAATCGCCTTTGCCGGCAGGGATTTGTCGATGGGAAGATAGACATTGCCATGCCAGACCAGCGCTAGCAGGGCGATAACCGCATCCATATTGCGTTCTGTTGCAAGAGCAACAGTTTGACCGGGTTGGACACCGATTTCATCAAGCTTGCGCGCCAATCTGGAAAGAAGACTTCCGAGTTCGGGGTAACTGATTTTGCTCTCACCATCGTCAATCGCGATGCGGTTGACACATGTCGGGTCTTGAATGCGCCGTGCCAGCAATTCGCCAAGTCCCGTATCACGCGGATATTGGGCATATGTCGCGTTGAGGTCTTCGATCAAAATCTGCCGTTCTTCATCGGGCAGAATATCAATTTCGCCTAGTGGTTTTTCCGGTTCTTTGGCCAATTTGCCCAGGAACGAGACCAGTCGTTCGGCAAATCGTTCCGCCCATTGGGGGCCATATAGCGACGTTTGATGTTCAATGACGATAAATGATCCGGCACCACATTTAAGAAGTGTTACCATCAACGGGAACTTCCCCGCGCCAAAATCAATATCGCTTATGTCGTCAATATCTTCGTTGATTTCGATGGTGCTGACCGCATCAAACGGCAGGTCGACCGGCGCCTGTGCCTTCTGTGACAAGTCTTTGATTAAGCGCGATAACGGATAATCCTGCACATCAAGCATCGACAGTGTTTCGCGGCCAACGTTACCGGCCAAGACATCAAAGCCTGCTTGCATGTCGAGCTTGACCGCAATTGGCAAAACGTTGGCAAAGCAACCAATGATCTGTTGGCTATCTCGTCCATGCCGCCCGGAAAACGGCTGCCCGAGAACCGCGATATTATGTTCCTTGTGCCGTGCAATCACGGCCATGATAAGCGCGTTCCAGATCGCCGTTGGCGTGGCGCTTTTGATGCAGGCCGAAAGCGTCTTAAAGGCGTCAATCTGTGCGTCACTCAGCTTTTTAAACAGGCGGGTGGAATGACCGGGATGTGTCGCATCCGATCCGCCGGGCAATGGGGATGCCAGCAGCAATTCACTGCGTTCTTTCCAGAAATTCTTTCCAGATTGCCCGCGGCTACCAGCCAAATCTTTATGTCCGCGTTCTGCAATGGATTGTGCCGTTTCAGGACGAGGTTTCTCAATACCCTTTAACGCCTCGAGAAATGCGCGTTCCAGGATCGGGGCGGATTGGCCGTCAAAGCACATGTGGTCAATGGCAAGTGCGAGAAGCGGCGGATGTGAATTGTTTTGTTCAACATAGCCAAATCGGGCTAAGGGGCCGGTGCGCAGATCAAACAGCCCAATTCGGATATCTTCAATGCGATTTAGTCGACCGATCTGGACCGGCATTGTGGCGTGAACGCGGTGCAGGAGCTGGCCTTGGTGTTCGTCAAATGTGGAACGCAGGGCGTCATTGCGGTCTATGACCTGCTCAAGGGCGCGTTTTGCATCCTCAAAGCTGGTATTTTGCGGCAAGCGGAAGCTGACAATAATGTGATGGCTGTTGTCTGCGGGCTTATCGCGACGGGCCAACCATTGCCCTTCGACTGCGGGATGAGCCGGAAAAGTCGCAATGATGGGACCGGGCTTTGCACCATCCGTGGTACCTGAGGGGGCAACTTCCCGCTTTTGCGTGCTGACATGCCGAAGTGGGGGGGCTTTTGACGTGGGGATCGCATTTTCGGGAGATGCCGCAAACGCAGCACCCTTTGCCCAGATCGCAGCAAGACCACGGGCCAGCGCATCCTGCCCCACAAATGTTTTCTGCTCCATGCTTTCGGGGTTTGAGGCAGGTTGCAGGGCAATGCAGTGTTCTACCTTGACGCCGTTTACAGCCGCCAGACGGGTCGCCGTACTGCCCGGACCGCATTCGATAAACAAGGCGTCGGGCGAGGATGACAAAAGGCCGTCAATGTTATCTGCAAACCGGACGCCATGACGCAAATGACGCACCCAATAGTCGGGATTTGTCGCATCTTCTTCCGTCAGCCATGCCCCCGTCAGGTTCGACTGGATCGGGATTTGCGGGGGATGCAGGGTGATAGATGCAACTTCGTCACGAAATGCCGCAAGGATCGGGTCCATCAGATCAGAATGGAAAGCACGCGAAACAATCAGGCGTTTGCCAGTTTTTCCGACAGCTTTCAGATGGTTTTCAAGTCGATCAATCGATGCAATATCACCAGAAACCACATGCTGGCGCGGTCCGTTTTTTGCGGCCAAAGAAAGTCCCGGGCCAAATTGTGCCAGAAGACCTGTGACCTCCTCTTCGGGCATGGAAAGGGCATACATCGCGCCGGGTGCCGTTTGACTCATCAGCTTGCCGCGTATCACAACAAGGCGCAGTGCATCTTCAAAGGACATGACGCCCGCAATGCAGGCTGCAACATATTCACCAATACTGTGCCCAGCCAGACCTGATGGTGTGACGCCAAACCGCATCAGCCAGCTTGCAAGCGCATATTCAAAGATAAACAAAGCTGGCTGGGCATAGTCGGTGCCAGCAAGCTTTGCTGTTTCGGCTGGTGTTTGATCTGGCGATAAAAGCAAATCACGCAGGTCAACCGGGCCGGAAAAACCGACAACTTTTTTACACGCGAGATTAATCAGTTTTGCGCAATCCGGGTCGGCGTCAAACAGCGCACGTGCCATTCCCGGACGTTGCGATCCTTGGCCGGGAAACAGCAAAAAGGTTTTGACAGCATCACCCGAAAGGCGCGCGTCAATGCGCCTTGTCGAGCGATTGGACGTAAGCGCGTCGATGGCTGATGCCGTATCGTTCGCAACGATCGCTACACGTTCTGGATAGGCCGCGGCTGCTGCCAGTTGCGTCGCCAGAATGGTGAGCCGGTCAGTTGCCCCATCGTTACTGAGTTGTGCACAAGCCTGTATTGTGATTTTGTCGAGTTCATTGCGGGTCGTGGCGCTGAACGGCAATATGTGAAGGCCATTTGGCCAGATGACGGGCAGTTTTTTTGCCAAAAATGGATCGGAAGCATGTGGGTCTTCTGACACGGGGGCGGCAGAAATGGCACTGTCACGGATGGTCTTGAAATTGGGGTAGGTGTCACAGATACGGTCTGCGAGGGCGTTAATTGTTGCGCATTCGACAATCTCAAGCAGGGACAATTCAATCCCGAAAAGTTGCGAAATTTCATACTGCACGCGGGGCAGAAGCATCGAATGGGCCCCTGCTTCGATCAGATTGTCGTCCGCCCCGATATCATCATATTCAAGCAATCCGGCCCAGATGCCGGTAAGGTCTGCGACAAGCTGTTGGCGATCATGCGAGGTAATTTCAGCAATACGGTGGCGCGTGATATCAACAGTGTTTGTGCGCGCTAGGCCGTTTGCCGCGTCTATATCTTGATCGGCATTGGCCAATACGGTCTTGATATCGGAACAGGTATCGCAGATATGCCTTGTCAGGGCGTTTATGGTCGGGTTTTCAACAATTTCATCCAGCGAAATATCACGGCCAATTCGTTGCGACAGCGCATATTGAGCACGCGGCAGCAACAGTGAATGCGCCCCCGCTTCGATAACATTATCGTCTGGCCCAATATCGTCATTCCGGATCAATCCGGTCCAGATTCGGGTGATATCAGCGGCAAGCTGCTTTTCATCCTGCGAAACGAGTTCTGTCTTGACTGCAGGGCGGGACGGGATGGATGGCGTGCCGAGTGTCTGGCCCGTTAGACCAAGGCTTTCCTGATCAATATCAACAGCACTGCCAATGGTGTTGATATCTTGATCGGGATTTGCCAATACCGATGCAAGGATCAGTTCAAACTGATCGGCAATCTGGGTGACGGCCTGCTCATCAATGCAATTGGCATCGAATTGCCAGATCAATTCAGCTCTTGAGTTGTTTGGGACGCTGGTCTCGCTAAAGAATGCGAGGTTGATGTCGCTTGCTGGGCCGACCTGAATGTTAATGAACCGGGTTGAGAGACCGTCAAACGTAATCGGTTTCGCCGCATCGAGACTGTTGAACAAGGCACCAGATGCTGAAAGGCTTTTTACACCAAGATTTGCCATGCGCAAACGTACCGGGGTTATCCGGGCATGGCGAAGATCACCGCGGGTTTTGGCAAGGATGGCTTTGCCTAATTCCGATAAGCGTTTGTGTTTATCCAAATTAACATCATAGGGCACAACACAGGTGAATGTGCCCGGCGTGTTTCGTTCTGCCTTTCCAAGCCGATTAAGGATTGGCATGTTCCAGACAGGATGATTTTGATGTGTAATCCGTCCAAGCAAGATGGCAAAAATGCTCATCGTCAATGCGGCCGATGACATGCCAAATGCCCGCGATACGTTCTGCAGTGCTTGCATTGTTTCGCCGTCCAACATGCGCGTAAATTGCGCATTTTTTTGCGTCTTTGGGGTCGGACCGGCCGAAAATTGCGTTGGTTGCTTGTCAGGTGTCAGGCGTTTGCGCCAATAGGTCAGATCACGTTGATATGCGGGGCTGTTCGCATAGGTGGCGTCAGCGTCAACGAAAGTACGGTAGGGCTGAAACGGGCAGTTGGGAATGGCTGTCTTTGTTTGAAGTGCGTTATAGATCGATGCAACCCGTTCGGCGATCAAATGACCGGCATAACCGTCAATCACAATGTGATGATAAACCCGGACCCACCAGAAAAGCTTTGTGCTTAACTGTAACAGCCGATGGCGACAGTTTTCGCCAGTTTCAAAAGAAAGCTCTCTGCTTTGCAAGGCCCTGACTTCGACCAACGCTGCGGCATTTGGATCATCAGAGGATCGCAGATCAATGACATCAAAATCGGTTGGCAGACATTCATCGGCAAAGAATTGCGTGATCTGGCCTTGGTGATTTGAAAAGCGCAGCCGCAAAGCATCATTTTCGCGATCACTTTGGGCAATGGCCTGATGTAACAGGGCAATGTCGAGTTCGCCGTCAAACTCGATAATATTGCAGATATTATATTGTGCAGCATCACGGCCTTTGGCCAGATCGAGCCAAATAGCAGCTTGAGGTGACGTGAGAGGATAGTGTTTCGTATCCGTCCCCGTCGCCAACTGATTTACTTCTTCTTTTTGCAACGTCTGGCCCCTTCAAACGCTGTCTCTAAAATCAAAACTTCTCAAACGCGATAAATGTGGTCGGTCATTTTTTATTGCGTTGATCTGTATTGATTCCCCCGTCAGCCTTAGTAGCGAATATGACGTTGTTCCTACCTTGTTTTCAAGTGCAGGTGTAAAAAAAGAAGTTAAAGTTTAATGGTCATTTGCAATTTTCAGTTGGATCCTGTTCGACAAAAGTCATGCGGGAAATATCATGGATTTTGCCGATGGCATTAGCAGGGGCGTATTGCCAATAATCAGGATGTGATGACGCCATGCGGCGTGCCATTAATCCATGCGGCAACGGCCTTGGCGGTTTGGCCGTAAAACACTTCCCAGGTATTGCGTGTGACATAGCCAAGATGGGGTGTCAGCAACAGCCCGTCGCACTGCCGCAACGGGTGCGATGATGGCAGGGGTTCAATGTCATAAACATCAATGCCCGCACCGGCAATTTCACCGGAATTTATCGCATCAATCAATGCAACATCATCGATAATCGGCCCACGCGATGTATTGATCAGATAGGCACTCGACTTCATTTGTTTGAATTCTTCGTCGCCGATCATGCCGCGTGTTCGATCAGACAGCCGTTGATGGATGGTCACAAAATCCGCATCGCGCAGTAGGCTTTCTTTACTGTCTTTGAATTCAACGCCGATTTCATCGCAACGATCTTTGGTCAGGTTCGTGCTCCAGGCCGTGACATGCATACCAAAGGCCTGTGCAATCTTGGCGACATTTGCGCCCAGTCGCCCCAGACCAATGATGCCAAGTGTGGATCCGGCAAGGTCTTGTCCAAGACCAACTTGCCAGCCGCCGCTTCGCATTGACGCGTTTTCAGGAACGATGTTGCGTGCCAAACCCAACATCAAGGCAAAGGTAAGCTCGGGCGTTGCTGTCGACGGGGAATCTGTCCCGCAAACCGTGATCCCCCGTTTGGTTGCCGCAGCAACATCAATTGCGGCGTTGCGTTTACCCGTCGTGACAATCAGTTTCAGGTTCGGAAGTGCACCGATAAGCTCACCCGAAAGCGGGGTTCTTTCGCGCATGACGCAAATCACATCAAACGGTTCTAACCGGGAACGCAAAGCGTCTTGCTTGGTGATCGTGTCAGTAAAAACCGTGATCTCGCCAAGGGATAAAACGTCGGACCAATCGGCGGATTGCAGGGCAAGGTTCTGGTAATCGTCAAGAATGGCGATGCGCATGGGGGAGGCACTTCCTTCGTCAATTTGTTCTGGTGGTCGGTATCGCAATCATCATCAAACGCAATGCTGTGAAGTGCAACGACTTCATCAAGTTCGGGTTGTTTTACACGCTTTTACGTCTTCACCGTTCGGTGGAGGAGGGTGTGTGGTTCAAGAAAACGGTTTTGAAAACCATTTGACTTGCGCTTTGGCTTCGTGCTGTGACATCACTATTGTATGAGGATTGAAAATGTCTGTATCCGGGGTACGGCCAACGCGGCCAGAACGGTGCAGAACAAACAACAATAAATAATATCGGGAGGTAGATGATGAAACTTTTGCGCTATGGCCCATTGGGCAAGGAAAAGCCGGGGCTGCTGGATGCGAATGATACCATTCGGGACCTTTCCGGTCTGATCAATGATCTTGATCCTGAAACGATCTCTTCGGAGACCTTTGCCAAGATCGCGGCGATTGATCCCGAAAGCCTGCCGGTGGTCGATGGCTCACCGCGTATAGGGGCCTGTGTTGGTAAACCGGGGAAGTATATCTGTATTGGTCTGAATTATTCCGATCACGCGGCAGAAGCCGGGATGGAACTGCCACCAGAACCGATCGTGTTCTTTAAGGCGACCTCGGCCGTTTGCGGGCCGAATGACACGGTGGAAATTCCACGTGGGGCGACCAAAACCGATTGGGAGGTCGAACTTGGCATCGTGATTGGCAAGTATGCCAAATATGTCGATGAAGCAGATGCGCTTGATTATGTTGCGGGCTATTGCCTGACCAATGATGTGTCAGAGCGTGCTTTTCAGCTTGAACATTCCGGGCAATGGGTAAAGGGAAAAAGTGCCGATACTTTTGGCCCCACCGGCCCTTGGCTTGTCACCCGTGATGAGATCGCTGATCCACAGAACCTGTCGATGTGGTTGGATGTCAATGACAAGCGCTATCAGGATGGCAGCACAAAGACCATGGTATATGGCGTCGCCTTTGTCGTCAGCTACCTGTCACGCTTCATGAGCTTGCAGCCCGGCGATATCATTTCAACCGGGACACCACCCGGTGTTGGAATGGGGCAAAACCCGCAAGTTTACCTAAAACCCGGCGATGTGATGGAGCTCGGCATCGAAGGTCTGGGCCGCCAGCGACAAGAAGTTGTTCAGGGCTAGGACGCAACGGCACCTGTTCCAGTATCTTTAAAATTTTATGACAAAGCGGGCGACTTTTGGTTAGGGAGCCCGCTTTTTTGCGTCTTAAAAGCTGCCGAAAATCAATAATTTGTGCGGATGCAGCAAATTTCTTTAAAAAAGTTGCGTCCAAGACTTGCGATTCTGGAATTTTGCGACATTTTGCCCTTTAGGAATGTGGGGTTACACAAACGCCTCACATTTTAGTGACCAATGGTCACTATTGCCGTGTGCGATGGCTCTGTGCTATGCATGCGAAAGGGGTAAGGGGATTAGCTTGGTGCACGATTGGCACCATTGGAAAAATGGGTTTGTGCATGTCTGACCGGATGATCAGTGCGAAAGATATCGGGGAAGATACAGGTGAGGAAGCAACGGCTCATTCACCAGAGATGCCAGACCTGCCTGATGTTGGATTGGATCGGGAAATGGACGCCAACTATTGTTTTGCTGATATCTATGTACGCAATGCCCCAGTTTACCTTCAGGAGTTTCTTGGAGAAGCGCAGGAACCCGTTCGCGGGGAGCTGCGGGACCCGAACAGAGGCCTTTTGGCCTTTGAAGACGGGGTATGTGAAATTTCTGCCAGTTCGTCATTTTTGACGGTCGCAATGTCGGCCTCGGATGGCAAGGGGCTGGATCAGATCCGCGATTATTTCGAAGAAAACCTGCGCAGAATGTCCAACCAACAAGTGATCGATGTAGATTGGCGCAAAAAGTGACCATTGGTCACTAATATAAGATTTGTTTGATGCCATGCTGCTATTTTCCGGGCATGGCACGCCCATTAACAGGCCCGAAGACGAAACGTCTTTGGGCCTGTTCTTATTTGGGTGTTCTTTGGTTAGATCCTGTGTTTCTTTTGCAATGCGGTGCGATTGAACAGTTTGCTTTAGCTCATCACAAACCGGTCGCGTTCTGTACGCACCACCCGGGTAATGTATTCTGCAACGGCGGCGACACTTCTGGTGTCCTTGGTGTCGGGGTGCTGGAGCATCCAGTAATTGCGCGTAAAGCGGATTTCGGGCAGTAAACGGATCAGATCAGGCACGCCTTTGGTGGCGTAATCATGCAGGATGCCGATGCCGTGCCCGTTGCGGACAGCTTCCATCTGGGCAACCACGCTACCGCATTCAAAGCGTCGGCGCATCAATTTGCCAAGGCGGGCGGCATAATCAAGTGCGCGGCTGTAAATCAAATCTTCGATATGGGTGACAAACAAGCGATCAGATAAGTCGGCTTCTGTATCCACCACCCCAAACCGCGCGATATAGGCGTTGGTGGCATAGACGCTGAGCGTATAGTCGGTGAGTTTCTTGATCACCAAACGGCCTTGTTTCGGACGATCAAGGGTGATGGCGATATCGGCTTCGCGCTGTGACAGCGAGAATGTGCGCGGAAGCGGGACCAACTGGATCACAAGATCGGGATGTTCTGCCGCAAAACCGGCCAGTTCACTTGCCAGGAAATAGTTGCCAAGTCCGTCCGGGACACCAACACGCACCGTGCCGCTGATGGATTCAGTGCGGTTGGAAACCGCCGTTCCGGCCCGAAGGAAGGCAGATTCAGCCGCCTCTGCCGCCTGCATAAGCTCACGCCCGGCGGCGGTTAACTCCGACCCGGTTGTGCGCCGTTCAATCAGTTTAATGCCCAGTTCCTGCTCAAGCGTGGTCAGTTGTCGGCCCACGGTTGCATGGTTCAGGCCAAGCTGTCGGGCTGCGCCAAGGATTTGTCCCTGTCTGGCGACGGCAAGGAATATGCGAAAGCGATCCCAATCCATAATCGGTAACGGCCTTTAAGTAACTTTAATTTTTGCACATCGAATTTGCAGAAATGATAATTGATGTGCATCGCTGTGCATAGGCATAATAAAGCCACTTTGCGGATGCTATCATCACGCAATCACCAAATCAGGTTTATCGGGAGACACCCAATGTCCAGCCAGCTCACCCACTATATCAACGGCAAGCGCGTTGCCGGCACGTCCGGTCGTTCGGCACCGGTTTTCAATCCGGCAACCGGTGCGCAAAGTGCGACGGTTGATCTTGCCTCGAAATCCGAAGTCCGCGCTGCTGTTGAATCCGCCGTCGCTGTGCGCGATGAATGGGCCAACACAACCCCGCTGCGCCGTTCGCGTATCCTGAATAAATTCCTTGGCATTCTTGAAGACCGCGCCGAAGAACTGGCCGCAGCCATCACCGCCGAACATGGCAAGGTTCTGTCCGATGCGCTGGGTGAAGTCACCCGCGGAATTGAAGTCGTTGAATTTGCAACCGGCGCCCCTCAGTTGCTTAAGGGTGAGTTCACCGAAAACGTCGGCACCAAAGTTGATAGTCATTCGATCCGTCAGCCGCTTGGCATTGTTGCCGGGATCACGCCGTTCAACTTCCCGGCGATGGTGCCGATGTGGATGTTCCCGGTCGCGCTTGCATGCGGTAACTGCTTTATCCTCAAACCATCAGAACGCGATCCGTCCGCTGCACTTTTGTTGGCAGAATGGCTGACCGAAGCAGGCCTTCCGAATGGCGTGTTCAACGTTGTTCAGGGCGATAAAGAAGCTGTCGATGCGCTTTTGTTTGATGCGGACGTCACCGCAATCAGCTTTGTCGGTTCGACCCCGATTGCCAAATACATCTATGAAACCGCGACCGCACAGGGCAAACGGTGTCAGGCCCTTGGTGGTGCGAAAAACCACATGATCATTATGCCGGATGCCGATATGGATCAGGCGGTTGATGCCTTGATGGGCGCTGCTTACGGCTCGGCCGGCGAGCGTTGCATGGCAATTTCGGTCGCCGTTCCGGTCGGCAAAGCAACCGCAGATACGCTGGTTGAAAAGCTGGTTCCGCGCATCAATGAATTGCGCGTTGCACCGGGCACCGATCCGGCAGCCGAAATGGGCCCGCTGGTAACGGCTGCACATCGTGACAAGGTTGTTGGCTATATCGACAAGGGTGTCGAAGAAGGTGCCAAACTGGTTGTCGATGGTCGCGGGATTAATCTTCAGGGTTATGAAGAAGGTTACTTCGTCGGCGGGACGCTGTTTGATGACGTCACCCCGGATATGAGCATCTATAAAGAAGAAATCTTTGGCCCGGTTCTTTCAATCGTCCGTGCGGATGATTACGAAACCGCCGCCAACCTTGTCGATAGCCACGAATATGGTAACGGGACTGCGATCTTTACCCGTGATGGCGATACCGCACGTGAATTTGCCGCCCGTACCCAGACCGGCATGGTTGGTATTAACGTGCCGATCCCGGTTCCGATGGCCTTCCATTCGTTTGGTGGCTGGAAAGCATCGCTGTTCGGCGATCATCACATGCATGGGCCGGAAGGTGTGCGTTTCTACACCAAACTGAAAACCATCACCTCGCGCTGGCCGACCGGCATTCGCAAGGGTGCCGAGTTTGTCATGCCGACGATGAAATAAGATCTGCGGTTCTCGCAGACAAAGAAAGGCGCGCAAATGATTTGCGCGCCTTTTAGTTTATGTGGATGACAGGGAGTCCGGTCCACAGGGGTGAACGGTTGATGCTTTAATGCGCCGTCGGGTGGGTCAATGTGACAATATTGAACCCCTGACGGGCAAAGATTTTGGCCTGCTGCGCAAGATGTTCGCGTTTTTGGGTCGGGTCTGCTTCCTGATCGATATGGCCGATGGCAATCACCGTCGCATCGCGGCGTGCAAGGGTCAGTATTTCATCAGCAACATCATCTTCATGGAAAACGATATCGGCGGTTTCAATTGCGCGCGCTATGCCGTGCGGCAGATCAAATGCGGTATCAACATGAAGCTCCGCCATCATGGTCTGCCCACCGGGAACCGTCGCACTGCTGCCATCAGGAACGAACTGGCGCAGGGCCAGATCAATATCTTCCGGGCCAAGGGATTTTGCATTGCGCGATTGTAAGCCGCGCTGAAAGAAATGCGTCCAGAAGCGTTGGCGTGACACATTGTCATGCAAATGATCGGCAACTTTTTGCCGGGCATCACGCGCGATCCGGGCCAGCTGTGACATGGTGGCCGGAAGAACGGTTTCAAGCCGCTGGCGAATGATGCGGGCCAGGGCCGGTGCGCAGGCCCCGGTCGAAATCGTGATCATGACCGGGGATCGATCAAGGATGGCAGGCACGATAAAATCACACAGCGGGGTTTTATCCACCACATTCAAAAGGATATTGCGCCGTTTGGTCGCGGCCTGAACCCGTCCGGTCAAATAGGGATCGTCGGTGGCGTCAAACACCATCGCCGCGCCATTTACCATAGTGTCAACGAAGGGCGTGCTTTCCCAAACAATGCGCCCTTCGTCGACCATCACGGCGATGTCGTCACAGATTTCGGCAGCGACGACCGTGATTAAGGCTTGGCTTCGGATCAGAATGCGCAGCTTGCCTGCTGCGACTTCACCACCGCCAAGAACCAGTACCTTTTTCCCGGTGACATGGATGAATGCCGGAAAATAGGCGAAGTTTTCCGACGGGTCGGGCAAGGTGCTGCCGCCCGTTTCCAAAGCATGATTATTCTGCGGCGCGCGGTAGTGCGTCATCGAGAATCTCCTTAATTTCCGGAAGGCAGGAACCACATCCTGTGCCAGCCTGAAGCAAGCGGCCGATATCAGTTGCAGACACAGCATTTTGTTCGGTAATGGCCTTGCTGATGGAGGCAAGCCCGACCGAGAAACAAGAACAAATCAAACGATCATTGATCGCTCCGGCATCGGGCATGCGCCCGGCAAGAAGCGCATTGCGTTCCGGTGTTGCCACGGTTTCAGTCGTAAACAGGTTTGATACCCAGTCACGGCCAAGGGCCGGGCGATCCGGGCTGATAAACAAAGCCCCGCTGATCCGCCCACCATTCAGGCGGGCATAGCGATGAACGCCCTTTTTGGTATCGTTATATTCAATGATGTGCTGATCATCGGCATTGGCGGCAATCGGCAGAAGCGATTTGAACATGCAGGCTTCATCACCGGCAATTTCATAAATCATGCTGCCCGGTCCGGTCGCGCTTACCCAATATGGCAGATGGGAAAGATCAACAGGGGTGTTGGAAAACAAAAGTCCCTGCCACCTGGTGACAAACGGTTCGATGGAAACCGGGACATATTTGCTTTCGGGTTGGCCGGAATGGGGGTCGACATTGGGGGGCATAAGTCGACCAATCCCACCCGCGCCCGAAAAGACATCGTTCCAGTGCATCGGAACGAACACCTGTCCGGGCAATTGTGCATCCGTGACCAGAACCCGCATCAAGGATGTGCCATGTTTACTGTTGATGCGCGCAATTGATCCATCCGTAAGGCCGTAATGACCAGCATCCTTCGGATTTACTTCAAGAAGCGGCTCCGGGCGGTGCGCGCTGAGGCGGGCTGCGGTTCCGGTTCGGGTCATGGTGTGCCATTGATCGCGGTAACGCCCGCTATTGGCAATCAGAGGGAACTCTTTGCTAAGCTGTGATTGCGGCGGGATATGTTCAACGCCGATCATTTTGGCCCGGCCACTTGATGTGGTGAAAACACCATCGCCATATAGACGTTCAGAACCGCTAGCGGGCTGGTGCTTGCGCGATGCGGGCCATTGGAACGGTTCCATCGCGTCATAGGCGGACTTCTTTGGCTTGTGCCAGACACCGATATCAAAGGCGCGCATGCCGTCATTTTCAAATTCCGACAGGGCGGCATGTTCGGCAAAAATGTCGCTGGGACCTTTATATTTAAAGGCCTTGGCATAGCCCATAGATCTGGCGACCTCGGTCATGATCCACCAGTCGGGTTTGGCATTGCCCTGTGCTTCGCGGAACGGGCGTTGGCGGGAAATGCGGCGTTCGGAATTGGTCACCGTACCTGATTTCTCCGCCCAGCCGGATGCGGGCAGCTTGATATGGGCATAGCGCAAGGTATCGGTGTCATTGACGACATCCGATGCAATCACAAGCGGACAACGCGACAGGGCCAGACGCACGCGACCCGTATCCGGCAGGCTGACGGCCGGATTGGTCGCCATGACCCAGACGGCCTTGATTTCCCCGCTTTCAATTGCACGGAACATATCGACGGCCTTGTATCCTTCGCCCGGTTCCAGAACGTCGGATTTCCAGAACCGTCTGACCCGATCAACATCAACTGGATCATTGGGGTTCATATGGGCGGCCAACTGATTAGCAAGGCCGCCAACTTCGCGGCCCCCCATGGCGTTGGGTTGGCCGGTGACGGAAAACGGGCTGGAGCCCGGTTTTCCGACACGGCCGGTTGCCAGATGGCAATTCAGGATCGAATTGACTTTGTCCGATCCGCTAGAAGACTGGTTCACCCCTTGTGAAAACACCGTGACGGTGCGATCAAAGGCGGCAAACCAGCTAAAGAACGTTTCCAGTTTTTCCAGACCTGAGCCGAGTTCATCAGCACTTTCTTGGGTATCGAGTCCGCATTTTTGCGCGGTTATCTCGATATCCGGGCAATCGGCACGGGCCTCTGCCACGGCTTGTTCATAGCCACTGACATGGCGGGCTACGTAACGAAGATCGGTATTGCCATTCTGATCAAGCCAGGCCAGCAAACCGTTAAACAGGGCAACGTCGCTGCCCGGTTTGATGGCAAGATGCAAATCAGCGATATCGCAGCTTGCCGTTCGTCGTGGGTCAATCACGACGATCTTTGTGCCCCGCTTTTCTTTGGCAGCGCGCAGGCGCTGGTTCAGCACGGGGTGACACCATGCCAGATTTGATCCGGTCAGAATGACCAGATCGGCAATTTCAAGGTCTTCGTAACATCCGGGCACAACATCCGCACCAAAGGCGCGTTTGTGGCCAACCACGGTCGATGCCATGCACAGGCGCGAATTGGTGTCGATATGCGGTGACCCGATGAAGCCTTTGATCAGCTTGTTGGCGACATAGTAATCTTCGGTCAGGAGCTGACCGGACACATAAAATGCCACCGATTTCGGACCGTGCTTGGCGATGGTGTCACGCAACCGGTTGGCGGTTTCCGCAATTGCGGTTGACCAGTTAACCTGTTGGCCATCGACTTCAGGTTCAAGCAATCGGAAATCGCGTTTGGTTTCGGCTGTGATCGTATCGATCAAAGCCGCCCCCTTGGAGCAAATCCGCCCAAGATTGGCCGGGTGATCGGGATCACCGCCCACAGCAAATCCATCGCGGGTTGGCGAAATGATCAGGCCACAGCCAACACCGCAATAGGGGCAGGTTGTTTTGACCTCATCCCGCATGGCGCAGTCCGGCTTGGAGCTGGGTCAGACCGACACGAACAGTGCCCTCAACCACCTGACATTCAACTTTGGCGGCACAGCCGTCATCCGGGCCCTGTGCTTCGCCGGTTTCAAGCGAGAAAACCATATTGTGAAGCGGGCAGGTCACGAAATGACCATGAACAATGCCCTGCGCCAGCGGCCCCTGTTTGTGCGGGCAGCGATCAAGCAATGCGTAAACCTGATCATCAAGGGTTCTGAAAATAGCAATCCGGTCGGTTTCGGTCTGAAGGGTGCGCGCCCCTTGTTGCGGAATGGTCGAAACAGGACCGATATTTATCCAGTTGAGCATATCTGTCATTTTTCTTACTCCGCTGCGACCATCGAAAGGGGTTTGAATTCGTGGGCATCAACACCCTCGGATGCGCGTTCGGCCCATGGGTCTTTTTGCGCGTTCTGCTGACTGATCATGAAGCGTTCAAACAATGCTTTGCGGTTTGCTGCGTCATCAACCATGCGTTCCTGAACATGTTTCAGGCCAACGCGTTCGATCCATGGTGCGGTTCGTTCAAGATAGCGGGCTTCTTCGCGGTAAATCTGGATAAAGGCACCGCAATATTCCATGACTTCTTCATCCGTGGTGACCTTGCACAGAAGTTCGGTCGCTTTGACGTGAATGCCACCATTGCCGCCAACATGAAGATCCCAGCCGCCATCGGTTGCGACAACCCCAAAATCCTTGATCGTGGCTTCGGCGCAGTTACGCGGGCAACCTGATACCGCCATCTTGAATTTATGGGGCATCCATGATCCCCAGGTCATTTTTTCAAGCTCGACCGCCATGCTCAGCGACATCTGGGTGCCAAAGCGACACCATTCCTGCCCGACGCAGCTTTTGACTGTACGAAGCGACTTGCCATAAGCATGGCCGGAAACCATCCCTGCCGCATTCAAATCGGCCCAGACACCCGGAAGGTCTTCTTTTTTGACGCCCAAAAGGTCAATACGCTGCCCGCCGGTAACCTTGACGGTCGGGATTGCAAACTTGTCAGCGACATCGGCAATCGCACGCAATTCGCGCGGGTTGGTCAATCCACCCCACATGCGCGGAATAACCGAATAGGTGCCGTCTTTTTGAATGTTGGCGTGAACACGTTCATTGATGAAGCGCGATGCGCCGTGATCAACATATTCATTCGGCCAGGCGGCCAGCAGGTAATAGTTCAAAGCCGGACGGCAAACATGGCAGCCGTCTGCGGTTTTCCATTCCAGTTCCTGCATGACCTGCGGCATGGATTTCATGCCTTTGGCAATGATCAGACGGCGGACGCTGTCATGATCATGGTCCGTACAGGTGCAAATCGGCTTGACCGTTGCAGCCTGATAATCGCCACCAAGGGTTGCTGCCAAAAGGTTTTCAACCAACCCCGAACATGATCCGCAGGATGCCGATGCCTTGGTATGGCCTTTGACTTCATCAAGGGTGGTCAGGCCCTTTTCATAGATTGCCGATACGATGGAACCTTTGCAAACGCCGTTGCAGCCGCAGATTTCTGCATCATCTGGCAGTGCTGCAACGGCATCAAGCGGGTTTCCAGCGGATCCTCCCGCGAATGCCTGACCGAAGGCAAGCGTATCACGCAGTTCTGTGACGTCCTGGCCGTCCTTCATCAGTTGGAAATACCAACCGCCATCGGATGTGTCGCCATACAGGACCGCACCCTTGATCTTGCCGTCTTCAAGGACGATGCGTTTGTAAACGCCGCGCCCGGCATCACGGAAGACGATTTCTTCGGTTTCGCCACCACCTGAAAAGTCACCAGCCGAAAACACATCAACGCCGGTGACTTTAAGTTTGGTCGATGTGACCGAACCGGCATAGCCAAGTGTTTCGATTTCGGCCAAATGATCGGCACAGGATTTCGCCATTTCAAACAGCGGAGCGACAAGGCCATAACACTGGCCGCGATGCTGTACGCATTCGCCAACGGCGAAAATGTCCGGATCACTGGTGGTCATGACATCGTCAACAACGATGCCGCGTTCGACGTTGATGCCTGCGTCTGCGGCCAGTCGCCCGTTCGGGCGAATGCCAACAGCCATAACCACCAGATCAGCCGGGATCATGCGCCCGTCTTTAAGACGAACACCGGTAACGGTTTCGCTGCCAACGATTTCTGCTGTATCGGCCTCGGTAATAACCGTGATGCCGCGGCGCTCGAGCTCCTGTGCCAGAAGGTAGCCTGCAGACGGATCAAGCTGGCGTTCCATCACATGGCCTGCAAGATGCAGCACGGTGACATCCATGCCGCGCGATTGCAGGCCAACCGCTGCTTCAAGACCCAAAAGGCCACCACCAATCACAACGGCAGGGCCGCCTTTGGCGGCGGCACCCAGCATGGTGTCGACATCATCAACATCACGGAATGTCACAACGCCACCCAGCTTGTGGCCGGGGATCGGGATAATAATCGGATCGGAACCGGTTGCCAGCAGCAGCTGATCATATTCGGTTTCAGTGCCGCTTTTGGAAATGACGACCTTACGATCACGGTCGATCTCAACCACCGGGTCGCCGGAATACAGGTGGATGTTGTTTTCAACGTACCATTCCGCCGTGTTGATGACGATTTCGTCGAAGTCTTTCTCGCCGGAAAGCAGCGGGGACAGCATGATGCGGTTATAGTTCACACGCGGTTCGGCGCCGAAAACAGTGATGTCGTATTTGTCCGGGGCACGCGACAGAATTTCTTCGACTGTCCGCATGCCGGCCATGCCGTTGCCAATGACAACGATGCGGGCTTTCGCAGATTTAATATTTGCAGTGACGTGGTTCATTTGTCTCTGGCTCCTCGTCGCGGGATGCGAAGTTGGCACAAAAAAACGCCCGATGCGGCCTGCTCTTAAAAAAGGCATTTCGCAACGGACGTCATTATCCGGGGAACCCGTCTTTGGATTCTTTATATATAGGATCGGCTTTTACACCGGAGCCGCAGACGACACTGTCCGCGCTCATGGCCTTCTATATTCAAGCGCCATGCCAGAATTGTAGATATGACGAATTATCTTATAACCGACTGGATTCACGCCAAAAATTATGGTTCTTTGAAGGGGCGGTGTTTTGGCAGAATACATCATTTGATCAAAAAATAAACAGCACAAATCGTGGGTGATTTAATTTTGTGCAAAAAATGATCATTTTAGCTGTGCATTTTTTTGTCTGAGCATGTGCGGCTGAATAATACGTAATATTTTCAAAAGTTTACCGTGTTTATCCCGCAGCGCAGAAAAACTGGCGCGGTGTTTGCACTGCTGTTTTCGTGTGAGCGGCTTTGACGAAAGTAAGCCCAACGATGGGTGGCTCACAGTTCTTCGTCCAACGGCGGACGATCAGACGTTTGGAATAGCCGCGCGATGATCGCGCAGTCTTTCCGATACGAATGACGGGTCGCCTGCGGAATCTTCAAGATGAAGCATGAGGCCCATAGGGAAAACCGTTGGTCGCCCGCAGAAAACATCAAGCTCTGTGCGACCGAAACGAAGGGCTTCACTGTTATGGAAATCAAAAACAAGGCAACACGCATAAACCTGTTCAGTCTCAAGACTGTTCAGATGCGTACTTTCCACCTCACCTGGTTATCCTTTTTCCTGTGCTTCTTTGGTTGGTTCGGGATCGCGCCGTTAATGCCGCTGGTCCGCGATGACCTGGGTTTAAGCAAAAGTGAAATCGGTAGTACCATCATTGCTTCGGTTGCGATTACAGTTCTCGTCCGGCTTCTGATCGGGCCGCTTTGCGACAAGATCGGGCCCCGCAAGACCTATACAGGCTTGCTTGTTCTCGGGTCTTTGCCGGTCATGCTGATCGGTCTTGCGGATAGCTACGAGACCTTCTTGCTTGCGCGTCTTGCCATCGGATCGATTGGCGCATCCTTTGTTATCACGCAGTATCACACCTCGACCATGTTCGCGCCGAACGTCGTTGGCACTGCAAACGCCACCACGGCGGGTTGGGGTAACCTTGGCGGTGGTGTGACCCAGATGGTGATGCCGGCAATCCTTGCCATGATTCTTGGTTTCGGGATTGCGGAAACCATGGGCTGGCGTCTGGCGATGGTCTTCCCGGGGGCGATCATGCTGGTGGTTGCTGTTCTGTATTGGGTCTTCACGACCGATTGCCCGGACGGCAACTATGCCGACATGCGCAAAAGCGGCGCACTTAAACCAGAAGATGACCATGCCGGTGCGACCAAAGGCATGCTTGCTGCAATGTCTGACTATCGCGTCTGGGCATTGTTCCTGGTGTATGGGGCGTGTTTTGGTGTTGAGCTTACGATCAACAACATTGCCGCGATCTACTTCTTTGACAAGTTCGAGCTTTCGCTTGCAACGGCAGGCATGATTGCCGGTCTGTTTGGTCTGATGAACATTTTCGCCCGGACCCTGGGTGGTGTGTTTTCCGATAAATTTGCCGCCAAGGGCGGTCTTTCGGGCCGTGTCAAATTCCTGTTCATGGCCCTGTTCATCGAAGGTGTTGCCCTGATTGCATTCTCGCAGATGGAAGCACTGGTTGTTGCCGTTTCGGTAATGATTGTCTTCTCGCTGTTCGTTCAGATGTCTGAAGGTGCAACGTTCGGGATTGTGCCGTTTGTGAACCGTCGCGCCCTTGGCTCGGTTGCGGGTATCGTTGGTGCAGGCGGGAATGCCGGTGCAGTTGCGGCGGGCTTCCTGTTTAAGTCCGAAGCACTTACCTATCAGGAAGGCCTTCTTTATCTCGGCTGTGCGGTGGTTGTCTGTTCGTTTGCCGCCCTTGCTGTTCGTTTCTCCGCAGCAACGCAGGCCGAAGAAAAAGCCCGCTTTGATAGTGCACAGGCAGAACGTCTTGGAACGTCGGGATCGGCACAACCGGTACCGGCTGAATAAGAATACTGCTATATCGCTTTTTCGGGATGCGGCGCTGGTCGCATCCCGATACAAATCCGGATCTAAAAAAGACCGGAAAATAATAAACCAGATAGAGAGGCTTGATCGTCGATGGTTGTCAGGGAGTTGGGGTTAGATTGGTAAGGCTGGAAGAATACAACATTCTGGTGATTGACGAGAATCCTGACCGCGCCGCAATTGTCGAGCGCGGCCTTGTTGAAAGTGGCTATACCCGTGTGGCCCGTATCGGAACATCCCACAATCTGGTCGAGCGCATTCAGGCCTTGGCGCCAGATATCATCATCATTGATCTGGAAAATCCCGATCGCGATACGCTTGAACAAATGTTTCAGGTGTCACGCGCGATTGCCCGCCCGATTGCAATGTTTGTCGATCAAAGTGATGCTTCGATGATTCAGGAAGCCATTCTGGCCGGTGTCAGCGCCTATGTCGTGGACGGGTTGCGTCAGGATCGCATTCGTCCGATTGTCGATATGGCGATTTCGCGGTTTACCGTGTTTGACCAACTGCGCCGCGAACGGGATGAAGCACAGGCCAAGCTCAGCGAACGTAAATTGATCGAACGGGCCAAGGGAATTCTGATGAAAGAAAAAGGCCTGTCAGAAGAAGAGTCTTATGCGCTGTTGCGCAAGAACGCCATGAAACAGAATCGCAAGATCTATGAGATCGCTCAAAGCGTCATCACGGCGTTTCAGTTGGAGTTTTGAGGAATGTCTAACAAGGTTCGTCTTGGCTTTGTGCCGTTGGTCGATTGTGCGATCCCGGTTGTTGCCCGTGCGATGGGATTTGCCGAGCAAGAAGGTGTTGATCTGGAACTGGTCCGCGAAATGTCGTGGGCGGCCATTCGCGACAAGCTTTCTTACGGCGTATATGACGCGGCCCATCTTTTGGCAGGGATCCCGATTGCCGCCCGTCTTGGCCTTGGCGGGGTTCCGGTTCAACACATTGTTGTTCCCATGGCGCTGGGTCGGGGTGGCAATGCAATTACGGTTTCAACCCGTCTTTATCAGCGCATGCTTGAAACAGACCCGGTTTCGATGCATGGGCCGCGCGGGCTTTCATCGCGTGCCTTGAAAAAGGTGATTGATGAAGACCGTGCTGCCGGGCGCCCGATCATGTCCTTTGCAACGGTGTTTCCGTTCTCCAGCCATAATTACGAGTTGCGCTATTGGATGGCAGCAGCGGGAATTGATCCGGACAAGGATGTGAATATCGGGGTGATTGCCCCGCAGCGCATGTTTGACAGTCTGCGCAACGGATGGGTTGATGGCTATTGCGTCGGGGAACCGTGGAACCAGCGTGCTGTTTTCCATGGCGATGGCGTGATTGTTGCGCTTAAGGATGATATCTGGCCGCGAAGCCCGGAAAAGGTTCTGGGGGTGCGCGAAGACTGGGTCAATTCCAACCCTGATACGGTATCGGCGTTGGTGCGCGCCCTGGTGCGTGCCGCTGAATGGGCCGATGAGGCCGACAATCGTTCTGAACTTGCGCAAATGCTGTCTGAGGAATCCAATGTTGGTGCGCCATATGAAATCCTCAAAGCATCCCTTTGTGGGCGTCCGGTCTTGCGTCCGGGCGAAGCACCAACCGAAATGCCTGATCGCCATGTGTTTTATCGCTATACCGCGACCTTCCCGTGGCTGTCACAGGGAAGCTGGGTTGGAACGCAGATGAAACGCTGGGGGCAGGTGCCAGCAGACGCCGATATCAATAATGTCGTGCGTCAGGTGTATCGCCCTGATTTATATCGCAAAGCGGTCAAGGGACTTGATGTGGCCGTGCCAACCCATGATTGGCGTGTCGAAGGTGCCAATGATGCCGAAGATCGACCGATTGTCGGGCCAGACCGGTTTCTTGATAACACCATCTTTGACCCTGAAAAGGTGAGTTAGGTTTCTAACGGGTTGGGGGCTTGGCCGCATCAATGGCCTCCAACACCTGACCGGGTATGAAGACGCGGAATGTCGCACCCTTACCCGCAGGGCTTTCGACCCATATTTTACCTTGGCAATGTTCGACAACATGCTTGGCGATGGCAAGTCCAAGCCCGGAACCCGATGGTTTGGGTTTGTCATCGGCGTATTTTCCGCCGCGCGAGAATTTATCAAAGATGATTTCAAGTTCGTTCTGCGGGACGCCACTGCCGTTATCGGTAATCGATACAAGATAGCCGCCATCAATTGCCTCGCCGCGCACCAGAACGGTGGGGTGGTCGGGATGGGAAAACTTGGCGGCATTTGACAAAAGGTTGATAAAGACCTGAGTCAGGCGATCCCGGTCAACAAACAGGCGCACCGTCTGGCGCGAAAATTCCGTCGATAGAATAACACCCTTGCGGTCCATCAGGCCTTTGACCGCATCAACACTTTCATCAAGAACCGTGCGCGGATCGACATCGACAGCCCGCCAGTCCGAATGACCCGCTTCAAGGCGCGCCAGATCAAGGTGATCGTCAATAAGTCGGGTCAGCCGTTCGCTTTCCCGCACAATGATGCTGAGGAAATGTTCAGCACGCTCATGATCCAGATTTGGCGTATCGACCAGAATTTCCGAAAATGACCGGATCGAGGTCAGCGGCGTTCTGAATTCATGACTGACCATGGTCAGGAACTCATCTTTAAGCTTATCAAGCTCCTTAAGTCGGTCATTGGCGGCGCGCAATTCTGCCGCAGCCTGTTCAAGTTCGTGGGATTTCTGTTCCAGACGCTGGGAATATTCGATGACGTGCGAGGTTTCTTCAAGGATCTCAAGAACCTCTTCAAGGCTGACCATTTCCCCCTTGGCCACCGATGACACCATAACACGTGCCGATGCCGCCCCGATGGACCCGGCAAGAAGACGTTCGGTAAAGGCAATCATATCGGCGTTGGCTTCGCCCTTGCCGCGCCATGGTGTGTCTTTTTCCCAGCCAAAATCGCGGAACGAATGAAAGGCGCGTTCGCGGCCGAGAAACCGTTCAACCAGTTCATATAAATCATCGACCGAGGCCGATGATCGCCAAATCACGGTATCCTGCCCTTTGCGCGAAAAGGCATCGACAAACAAAGTCGCCTGAATACGTTCAAGTGCGCTTGGTTGGGTAAACAGACTGATCAGGACAAAGGACGCGGTATTCAGCGAAATCGACCAGATCAGAGCATGGGTCAGGGGTTCAAAGTCTGTCAGGCCAAACAGGCTTTCAGGCCGCAACCACGGATGGCCAAACGCCCCGTTCAGGATCAAAGCCGGGTCCATCCAGCCGCTATCGGCAAGTGATGGCAGCAACAGGGTATAACCCCACAGGATAAAGCCGATGACAAGACCAACCTGTGCGCCGGTTTTGGTCCCGCCTTTCCAGTAAAGGCCACCGATCATAATCGGGATAAATTGTGCCGTTGCGGCAAAGGATATCAGGCCGATTTCGGCCAAGGCGTCACTCGCCCCGGCGGATCTATAATAGGCAAATCCCAAAAATACGACAGCAACGATGGATGCCCGGCGGATAGTGATCAAAAGCCCGGTCAGATCATCGCGTTCGGTCAGGCGAAAGGGACGGATACGCAGCAATGCCGGAACGACCAGATCGTTACACACCATGGTCGAAAGCGCGATGGTTGCCACAATGACCATGCTGGTACTGGCCGACAACCCGCCAACATAGGCCAATAGCGCCAGCAAGGATTGCCCTTCAAATAACGGGACTGAAATCACAAAGAAATCCGGGTCCGACCATGCGGGCAGGGTGCCAAGCCCCGCCAGTGCTATGGGCAGGACAAACAGGTTCATCAGCAATAGATAAAGCGGAAAGGCCCAGCTTGCTGTCGGCAAATGCCGTTCATCAACATTTTCAACAATGATGACCTGAAACTGGCGTGGCAAACACAGGATGGCGGCCATGGACAGCATCATCAATGTTGTCCAGCGCGCTGCACCATCTTCGGGCAATTGCAAAAGTTTGGCGGTGTCGGCATTGCGCGCAGCCTGGGCAAACAGTTCGCCAATTCCGCCATACATGACAAAGCAGACAAAGATACCAACGGCCAAAAGCGCAAACATTTTGACCAGACTTTCAAAGGCGATGGCGGCAACCATGCCTTCGTGATGTTCATCGGCATCGATAAAGCGCGTGCCAAACAAAATACCAAACAGCGCAAGCCCGACAGCCGCCCAGAATCCGCTGTCTGAAAACATGCTGACGGTTTCATGGGTGGCCGGGAAAATGCCGTGATCCCAAACCGTCAGAACTGTATAGCTGGTGGCAATTGCCTTAAGCTGAAGCGCAATATAAGGGGTCGTTCCGATCACCGCGATCAGGGTCACAAGCACGGAAAGCTGTGTGCTTTTGCCATACCGCGATGAAATAAAATCGGCAATCGATGTGATGCGGTGGGCTTTGGAAATGCGCAGCATCTTGCGCAGCAAGAACCACCAACCCAAAAAAATGACCGTCGGCCCAAGATAAATGGTCAGATATTCAAGCCCGTTACGTGCTGCCGTCCCGACCGCACCATAAAACGTCCATGATGTGCAATAGACCGCAATTGATAAGGTATAAACCGTCGGGTTCCTGACCCATGATCGGCCATCACGCGCACGTTTATCCCCCCACCATGCAATGGCATACAGCAAACCGACATAGCTGAGCGAAACCGTGATAACCAGTTCAGAGGACAGCATTTAAGATGATCCCTCTGACTGGCCTACTTTGCGAAGGGCGCGTGTCAAAATCGCACAAAGCGCAATCAGCGTTGCCCAGCCTGCAAAGAAATAGACAAACAGGATCGGCAGGCCAAAGAATGTTCCATCAAGGGAAAACACGCCGACCAGGGGTGGCATCCAGACAAAAAACGCGGCCAGGACAAGGACGAATGCCCGTTCTGTCATTTTGCGCGGTGGTGTCATGGATCTGGCTCCTGCCTGTCAGTTAAACGCGTATCAGCATTCGCTTCGTTCAAGCAGGGCCTTGACCCGGGCAACGACATCGCGGGTCGAAAATGGTTTGGTCACAAAATCATCAACGCCAAGTTCAAGTCCTTTGCGGCGGTCGACTTCGCGTGTTTTTGCCGTCAACATCATGATCGGAATGCGTTTGGTTCTTGGATCGGCGCGTGCCGCGCGCACCACTTCAAACCCGTCACAGCCGGGCATCATCACATCAAGCAAAACCATATCAGGAATGTCGCGCGCAATCATTTTGATCGCGGTTTGGCCATCGGTGGCCACACTGACTTCATAGCCTTCTTTTTCCATAAGAAAGCTCAGCGACTCAACAATGGTTTCCTCATCTTCGGCAATCAGGACCTTTGGTCTCTTATTCAAGGACGTTCTCCCCGATTTATGGGATTCTTATATGCCCCAATCCTAGCGGGTTATGCATCGAATTATAATGCTACTTTGGGGTGGTATGTTTCATGCTTTCAGTTAGGGCCGAAAATGACGTGATTTTGATGGCTATACAGCGATTTGCGTGGTTGCCGTATCCGACATTTCATAAGCCCGCTGGCCGCAATCATTGCGGGGGCATTGACGACAGCCAATGCCCACCGGAACCGCAGAATCCGGGCGATCCAGTGACAATCGATCACCATAAACCACGTCATGGGCAAAGGCCGTATCGCACCCGATCATTACCGAATAGACCGACCGCGGCACACCATATCCCCCCGCGCCAGTGCGCAAGGCGCGGGCAACAAAAAGATATTCGCTGTTGTCTGGCAAGCGGACGAATTGGGGGATCACCCGGTCTGGTGCCATATAGGCTTCATGCACGACCCAGCGTGGGCAGGCCCCGCTATAGCGCGGTAACTGAAGGCCGGATGCCGAAAATCGTTTCGAAATATTGCCTGCAATATCTGTTCGCAACAGATGGAAGGGTATGCCCTCAGCACCCGGTCGACGCAGCGTGGTCAGGCGGTGGCAAATCTGTTCCCAGCTGGCGGCATATCGTTGTTGAAGAAGCTCGATATCGTGACGAAACCGTCGCGCATCTTCAAGAAACAGGTCATAGGGAAACAAAAGTGCGGCTGCGCCATAGGAAATCAGGGCCTCGGCTGCGCGGGCCCGTCCGGCGTCACTGTCGATCTGGGTGCGGTTAAGGATTTCATTCACAGTTTCCGGGGATTCAAGCCGGAAAATCATGCGTGCAGCCTGAAAGCGCGCAGACGTAATCGGAAGGGCGCGTGAAATCTTAAGGGTCCGGTGATCGGCATCCCATTTGTGGCCACTGGTCGGGAATTCTTCGGACGGCAGGCGTTCAACCCGAATGTCATGGGTGTTTTCAAGATAATTGATCAAATCGGTCAGGAATAACCCGCCTTCTGGGTCAATTCGCGGGCGCATTTCGGTCGCATGGTCTTCAAGTGCCGGGAAGTAGTTGGCGTTATCATATAAAAGATCATCGACTTCCTCGGCCGGGCTGGCGGCCGGGCGTCCGGCATCGCCACGTTCAAGAAAATTGAAAATCTCGGTCGCGGATTCGGCCAGTCTTTGGGATTCCCGAACCAGTGTTGCGTTAAACCGTGTGCGCTGTTCCTTGGACAGGTCGTCATAATCATCAAAAATCTCCGCGACCGTCCGGATAGAGGTAATCCGTGTCAGGATCGAATGGCTGGCTTCGGTCAGAAACGGGTCATGGCTGAGCCGTTCGGACAATGAGTCAATTTCCTCAAGTCCGCTGCGATAGGCCCGGTAAAGAGAAAGAAAAGCACCAATCAAACCGGGGGCAGCGGCGATTGTGGCCGGGAACTCCCGGCTTTCAATCGGGGTGCTGCGAAAGACCGGATCGGATGCGGCCTCGTTCAAGTCCGAGAGCAGGCGGCTTTCTTCAGACCCTGACAAAGTATGGGGCTGGATGTCGAGTGCTTCGGCAATACGCATCAGCAAACCACCCCCGATCGAACGCCGGTTATGTTCGATAAGGTTCAGATATGACGGGGAAATGCCGGCGGTCTTTGCCAGGGCATTCTGGGTCATTCCGATATCTTTTCGGCGACCGCGAATGCGGTGTCCGATGGGGGCCTGTCGGTTCATACTAAAGTCTCATTTTTGACAAAATTTACAAATTTTCAAGTCGCCTGTCTGTATATTTACAAAAAAACTGTTCTATATCAACTAGGTGTTGATTCATTTTCAAACGACACCCATTGTTTGATCAGGTCGTGAAAAAAACAAACCAGAAAATAGGCCTCAGAATTTTTCTGAAACAAATCCCAAGACATTGGGGAGGAAAACCATGTCGGAGACCAAGATTATTAAAGATGTATCCCGTCGTACGATCCTTAAAGGATCCGCGGCAACGACCGGTGCTGCGCTTATTGGCGGCACTTTTCCGATGCATTTCATCAAGAACGCACATGCTCAGACTTTCCCGGGCGATCCGGGCAGCTCTGGCAGCATCAAGCTTGGCTTTAACGTACCACAGACCGGCCCTTATGCCGATGAAGGTGCCGATGAGCTGCGCGCCTATCAGCTTGCTGTCAAACACCTGAATGGTGAAGGCGACGGCGGGATGATGAACACCATGAAGCCGCTTCAGCTTAAAGGCAACGGGATCCTCGGCAAGAAGGTCGAGTTCGTTACCGGTGATACCCAGACCAAATCCGATGCCGCACGTGCATCGGCAAAACGCATGATCGAAAAAGACAATGTCGCAATGATCACCGGTGGTTCGTCATCGGGTGTTGCGGTTGCTGTGCAGGGTCTTTGCCAGGAAATGGGCGTGATCTTCATGGCCGGTCTTACCCACTCCAACGACACCACGGGTAAAGACAAAAAGCGTTATGGTTTCCGCCATTTCTTCAACGCTTACATGTCCGGTCAGGCAATTGCGCCGGTTCTTCTGGATGAATATGGTGCGGAACGTCGCGCGTATCACCTGACGGCTGATTACACCTGGGGCTGGACCCAGGAAGAATCGATCAAAGCTGCAACCGAGAATATCGGTTGGGAAACTGTGAATACCGTCCGTACCCCGGTTGGTGCTGGTGACTTCTCGCAGTATATCACACCGGTTCTGAACTCTGGCGCAGATGTCCTGATCCTGAACCACTATGGTAAGGACATGGTCAACTCGCTGACACAGGCTGTTCAGTTTGGTCTGCGTGACAAACAGGTTAACGGCAAAAACTTCGAAATCGTTGTTCCGCTGTATTCCCGCTTGATGGCACAGGGTGCTGGCGATGCTGCAAAAGGCATCCTGGGTACCACCAACTGGCACTGGTCGCTGCAGGATGCAGGGTCGCAGGCCTTTGTTAAATCCTTTGGTCAGGAATACGGCTTCCCGCCGTCCCAGGCTGCGCATACTTGCTATGTACAGACGCTGCTTTATGCAAACGCCTGCGAAATGGCTGGTACGTTTGCACCTTGGGAAGTCATCAAACAGCTCGAAGGTTTCGAGTTCGATGGCGCCGGCAATGGCCCGACCCTGTACCGTGCAGAAGATCACCAGTGCTTCAAAGACGTTCTGGTTGTGCGCGGTAAACAAGAGCCTTCTTCCAACTTTGACCTTCTTGAAGTTGTTAAAGAAGTGCCGCGTGCACAGGTTGAGTACCCTGCCGACATGTTCGGTGGTGAACTGGGCCCGTACAAAGTCTGATACGGCTAAATTGATGCAAGCAGGGCCGACCATTTCCCAGTGGTCGGCCCATTTGCCCCGCACTCTTGTCCCAACGGTCTTTTCATTAAGCCCATTACGAATACGCGGCGGATAACTGATGGACTCTATATTTCTTCAAATTCTCAACGGTCTGGACAAGGGCGGCGCTTACGCGCTGATTGCTCTTGGTCTGACCTTGGTGTTCGGCACACTTGGTGTGGTGAACTTTGCCCACGGCGCCATCTTCATGATCGGCGCCTTTTGTGCGGTGAGCTTGGAAAAGCTCCTGACCTTGTCCGTTAAGGTCAAGGACGAATCCGTGACATTCTTTGATGCCTATAAGGAAACGCCATATCTGGAAGTCTGGTTTGGCGAAACCGGGACAGCCATCATTGATTGGTCCGTGCCGCTCTCGATCATTCTTGCGATACCCGTGATGCTGGCAATCGGCATCGTGATGGAACGCAGCCTGATCCGGCATTTCTATAAACGCTCCCATGCAGAACAGATCCTTGTGACCTTTGGTCTGGCGATTGTTATTCAGGAATTGGTCAAGGCTGCCTTTGGCGCCAACCCGATTCCGCAAGGTGCACCCGATATCGTTTCCGGTTCTGCCGCAATCGGTGCCGTGTTCGGCCTGGGTGAAGCCGTTGTTTATCCTTGGTGGCGTCTGATTTATCTGGCGTTCTCATTGACAATTATTGGCCTTGTCTTCTCGTTCCTGCATTTCACGACCTACGGTATGGTGGTGCGTGCAGGCATGGCAGACCGTGAAACGGTCGAGCTTCTTGGCATCAATATTGAACGTCGCTTTACAATTGTGTTTGGTATGGCCGCGGTTGTCGCGGGCCTTGCAGGCGTGATGTACACCCCGGTACTTCCCCCGGATTATCATTTGGGAATGGACTTCCTTGTGCTGTCATTTGTTGTGGTGGTCGTTGGGGGTATGGGCTCTCTACCCGGTGCAGTTCTGGCAGGCTTCCTGCTGGGTATTCTGCAATCCTTCTCGTCCATGACCGAGGTGAAAGAAATCATCCCGGGCATTGACCAGATCATCATTTATCTTGTTGCCGTCGTTATTCTGCTGACCCGCCCGCGCGGTCTGATGGGTCGTCGGGGCGTGATGGAGAGCTAAAATGACAAACACAAAAATCGTCTCGCCAAAGCAGGATATCCTTTACATGGTCATTCTGTCGGTCGTGGTCCTGACCATGCCGATCTGGCTCCAGCCTTTCGGGGCGGCCTATCCTGACCTGATGCAGAAATTCATGATCTTTGGCATCTTTGCCATCGGCTATAACATTCTGTTTGGTTTGACCGGCTATCTTTCATTCGGTCACGCGGCCTTCCTGGGTGTGGGATCCTACACCGCGGTCTGGTCGTTCAAGTTACTTTCGATGAATGTCATCCCGGCGATGATTTTCGGAACGCTTCTTTCCGGTCTGTTTGCCTTGGCCATCGGGTATGTCTCGTTGCGTCGTTCGGGGATTTATTTCTCGATCCTGACGCTGGCCTTTGCACAGATGTCCTATAACCTTGCCTATTCGGTTCTGACCCCGATCACCAATGGTGAAACCGGTCTGCAGCTGACGCAGGGGGACCCGCGTGTTCTTGATCGCATGTCCGGGATTGAAGCAGACGCATCGCTTCCAACACCGAACCTGTTTGGTATCGAAGGCATCGGCTATTCCGGCTTCTATATCTGTGCGGCCCTTATGCTGGTCTCGTTCTTCATCTATCTGCGCATCTTCCGCTCCCCGTTCGGGCTCAAGCTGCGTGCGATTAAATCGAACCAGAGCCGCATGGGCTATACCGGCTACAATACACGGCCCTATCTGATGACGGCCTTTGTCATCTCGGGCATGTATGCCGGTCTTGCCGGGTCGCTTCTGGCGGTGACCGATCCGCTTGCAGGGGCTGAGCGCATGCAGTGGACAGCATCGGGTGAGATCGTTCTGATCACCATTCTTGGCGGTGTCGGAACCCTGATTGGTCCGCTTCTTGGGGCCGGGGTTATCAAGTATTTTGAAAATATCTTCTCGGCCTTTAACGAGACGGTTCTTCTCAATGCGTTTTCCTTCCTTCCCGATTGGCTCGCACATGGGGTCGCAACGATCCTTGGTCTGTTTGTTGGCGAAGGCTGGCATCTGACCCTTGGTCTGGTCTTCATGCTGATCGTGATCTTCCTGCCAGGTGGCATCATGGAAGGGATCAATCGCCTGTGGCGTCTCGTGTCCAACCGCGCGTCTTCAGCTTCTTCGGCTGAGGGCAAAGAAAAAGAACAACACTCGGCGGGGGAGGTCTGATCGATGTCCGAATACATTCTTGATGTCACTGATGTGGATAAGAATTTTGGCGGCTTGCGTGCGCTATCTGACATTAACCTTCGGGTTAAGGAAGGCACGGTTCATGCGATTATCGGCCCGAACGGTGCCGGTAAATCCACGTTGCTCAATGTCATTGTCGGGCGTCTTGCGCCCAACCGTGGCCGGGTATTGCTGGGTGATGAAGTTCTGACGGGCAAGCAGCCCCACGAAATTAATCAGCTTGGCGTGGCGCGTGTTTTCCAGACGCCGGAAATCTTTCCGGAACTCTCGCTTTTGCAAAACGTGATGGTTCCGGCACTTGCCAAACGTGATGGCGAGTTCAAGCTAAGCTTCCTCAAAAGCCTGTTTGCCGAAAAAGAAATCATCGAACAGGCCGAGCATCTTCTTGAAGATGTTGGATTGATTGCGCAGAAGGACAATATTGCCAGTGCAATGTCGCGCGGTGACAAACGCCGTTTGGAACTTGCGATGTGCTTGGGGCAACACCCTAAATTGTTTCTTCTTGATGAGCCGACAGCCGGTATGTCGCGTCATGACACCAACCGCACGATTGAGCTGCTTCAGCGGATCAAGGAACGCGGCATGACCAAAGTCATCATTGAACATGACATGCATGTTGTGTTCAGTCTGGCGGATCGCATCAGTGTTCTGGCTCAGGGGGCCATCATTTGTGAAGGCACCCCGGAAGAAGTACGCAATGACCCACGCGTTAAAGAAGCCTATCTCGGAGGGGAAGCAGTAGCATGACCTCACTGCCAAAACAGGAACCTGTCCGCAATCAGGGCGGTGATCCGGCCTTTTTCTCGGTCCATGATATTCATGCCTATTACGGCGAAAGCTATATCGTTCAGGGTGTCTCCTTTGACATTCGCGAAGGCGAAATTCTGGCGTTGCTGGGCCGTAACGGTGCAGGGAAAACATCGACGTTGCGGGCTTTGGCCCGCATGTCGAACCCGGAACTTAAACATGGTGAAATCTGGCTTGATCATCAGCCATTGCACACCATGAAAGCCTGGCAGGCTGCCCGTCTCGGGGTGCAGCTTGTGCCAGAAGATCGTCGCATCATTCCGGGCATGACCGTTCAGCAAAATCTTGAACTTGCCCAGATTGCCGAACCGGTTGGCTGGTCCGTTGAACGCATCTACGAGCTTTTCCCGCGCCTTGGCGAACGGGCAGAGCAAGAAGGCACCACCCTTTCAGGTGGCGAACAACAGATGCTGGCAATCGGCCGTGCCTTGGCACGTGACATCAAGCTTTTGCTGCTTGATGAACCGTATGAAGGCTTGGCGCCGGTGATTGTTCAGGAAATCGAAAAGACGCTTCAAAACGTCAAGAAACTTGGCATCACCACGATCATCGTCGAGCAGAATGCCATCGCGGCACTCAAGCTTGCAGATCGGGCAATCATTATGGATAGCGGCGAAATCGTCTTTGACGGCACAGCACAAGCTGTTCTTGATGATGCCGAGCTTCGCGACCAATACCTGGCTATCTAGGTCCACTGTAGTGGGGGGAGTCTTCGAAGCTTCGTGGTAAGGGGAGTTTCGGGACAGGGAAGACCGTGCCTTTGGGCGCGGTCTTTGCCGTTTTATGGCCCAAAATTGATCGATTGATCGATGCGACCTTGATCAATCCGGGTTAACCGCCAGACCTTCAAAATCCTTCAACACGTTCAGAACAATTGACGTTTTGACATGCTGCACAGAATCATGCGGCAAAAGCACCTCATTGACGAAATGCGACAGGGCCGCCAGATCCTTGGTGGCGACTTTAAGGTGATAGTCCATCTCCCCGGTCAGGGAAAAGGCTTCGAGCACTTCGGGCAAGTCGGCCAGCAAACGGGCAAACCGTTTGGCATTGTCGCGGTTATGGGTGGCAAGGGTCACCGAAATCACCACCAGCAATCCCAACCCCATTTTCTGACGGTCAATATCGGCACGATAGCCGCGAATGACCTTGTCCTCTTCAAGTCGCGCGCGTCGGCGTGAACATTGCGATGCTGAAAGGCCAATGCGTTCTGACAAATCATTATTGGTCAGACGCCCGTCCTTTTGCAGTTCTGCAAGCAGTTTAAGGTCCAGTCGATCAAGTTGCATGTTTCACGTGCCATTATGAGTAATCATGCATGATGTGTGCATTTTATTGGAAAAATCAACCATGAATGCACGCACGTTGCAGGCGGTTTGGCGCACGATTGGAACATAACAAAAGTTCGAAGAATTCGAATGTTTCAATCATAGGAGACTTCCGATGGGACCGTTCCCGCATGACGCCCCTCGCGCCACCATTTCTGATGAAAACCCCGCCGGGACCGACGGTTTCGAGTTTGTTGAATTTGCCCATGAAGACGCCGACAAACTTGAAACCCTGTTTACCCGCATGGGCTACACCCCGGTTGCCAGACACAAAACCAAAAACATCACGGTTTGGCGTCAGGGCGACATCAACTATATCCTCAATGCCGAACCCGACAGTCATGCGATGAAATTTGTCGGGATGCATGGTCCGTGTGCGCCGTCAATGGCATGGCGGGTGGTTGATGCCAAACATGCCTTTGATCATGCGATTGCCAAGGGGGCGGAACCCTATACCGGCAATGATAAAACATTGGATGTTCCGGCCATTGTCGGCATCGGTGGGTCGCTTTTGTATTTCATCGATACATATGGCGATACCGGTTCGGCCTATGACGCAGAATTCGACTGGATCGGGGAACGTGATCCGAAACCCGAAGGTGTCGGGTTCTATTATCTCGATCATCTGACCCATAACGTTTATCGCGGCAATATGGATAAATGGTGGGACTTTTATCGCGATCTGTTTGGCTTCAAGCAAATCCACTTCTTTGACATTGCCGGTAAAATCACCGGCTTGGTCAGCCGCGCGATCACCTCACCTTGCGGGAAAATCCGAATCCCGCTCAATGAATCGACCGATGATAAAAGCCAGATCGAAGAATATCTGCGCAAATACAAAGGCGAAGGCATTCAGCATATCGCGGTGGGATCAGATGGTATTTACGATGCCACCGACAAGCTTGCCGCGAATGACTTGAAATTCATGCCCGGCCCGCCGGAAACCTATTACGAAAAATCCCATGACCGCGTCCATGGCCATGACGAGCCGATTGAACGGATGAAAAAACATGGCATCCTGATTGACGGCGAAGGGGTGATTGATGGCGGCATGACCAAAATCCTGCTGCAAATCTTCTCGAAAACCGTGATCGGGCCGATCTTCTTTGAGTTCATTCAGCGCAAAGGCGACGAAGGTTTTGGCGAAGGCAACTTCCGCGCCCTGTTTGAAAGCATCGAAGAAGACCAGATCCGCCGCGGTGTTTTGAAAGTCGATGCTGCGGAATAGCATCAACACCCCCATATCCTAATCAGGACCCGTTTTGATCAATATAATGGGTCCTGACGGTTTGTTGTTTTTGCACTTGGCTGCCATTGGGAAATTCCGCCATGCTTGATAAACCAACCCGCGATCAGGCGACGGCTGCATCTGATCAAACGGATCTGCGCTATATGTCTGGTTTCGGCAATGATTTTGAAACCGAAAGCCTTGCCTGTGCCTTGCCGCAAGGGCAAAACAGCCCGCAAAAATGCGCCTATGGCCTGTATGCCGAACAGCTTTCCGGGTCGCCCTTTACCGCACCACGTGGCACCAATGAACGGTCCTGGCTGTATCGCATTCGCCCCAGTGTGCGTCATAACGGCCGGTTTGCCGCCCTTGATCGACCGCACTGGAAAACCGCACCCTGTTTGAATGATCACAGCTTGGCCCTTGGCCAATTGCGCTGGGATCCGGTGCCGATGCCAAAAGACGCGGTCGATTTCGTTGCCGGTATGCGCACCATCACGACCGCAGGCGATGCGCTGTCCCAGACCGGGATGGCAAGCCATGTCTATGTCTGTAATGCCGATATGGTCGATGACTATTTCTTCAATGCGGACGGCGAACTTCTGATCGTGCCCGAAACTGGCACGCTTCGTGTCTTTACCGAACTTGGCATGATGGATGTGGCCCCGCTTGAAATCGCCCTGATCCCGCGTGGCATGATGTTTAAGATCAGCATCCTTCAAGCTGGCCCGGAAGGCGGCGCACGCGGTTATGTTTGCGAAAACTATGGTGCGAAATTTACTTTGCCGGACCGGGGACCAATTGGCGCGAACTGCCTTGCCAATCCGCGTGATTTCAAAACACCTGTGGCGGCCTATGAGGATAAAGAAACCCCCTGTCGGGTTCTGGTGAAATGGTGTGGTCAGTTCCACGTGACCGACATTGGCCATTCACCGCTTGACGTGGTGGCCTGGCACGGCAATTACACGCCGTTCAAATATGACCTTCGGACCTTTTCACCCGTCGGCGCCATTGCGTTTGATCACCCGGATCCGTCGATCTTTACCGTTCTGACCGCGCCCTCGGACGAGGCCGGAACCGCTAATGTCGATTTCGTGATTTTCCCGCCGCGCTGGATGGTGGCCGAACATACCTTCCGCCCGCCTTGGTATCACCGCAACATCATGTCCGAATTCATGGGGCTGATTTGCGGGCACTATGATGCCAAGGAAAAGGGATTTGTTCCGGGCGGGATGAGTTTGCACAACATGATGCTGGCCCATGGTCCGGATGCATTTGGCTTTGAAAAGGCATCGAATGCCGACCTGGGTCCGCAGAAGCTTGAAGGAACCATGGCCTTCATGTTTGAAACCCGATATCCGCAGCAACTGACCAAATTCGCTGCCGAACTTGAAACGCTTCAGGACGACTATCTTGAGTGTTGGTCGGGGTTGGAACGCAAATTCGATGGCACGCCGGAAGGCCGTAAATAAAGGCGGAAGAACAAGATGAAACTGGCGACGCTTAAAAACGGCACCCGCGACGGGAAACTGGTTCTGGTCACCCGTGATCTGGCATTTTATGTCGATGCCAGCGCGATTGCGCCAACCTTGCAAGCCGCCCTTGATAACTGGGCGGTCTTTGCCCCGCGATTGCAGGAACTGGCCGACGAGATTGATGCCGGATCAACCATCGCCAAACGGATCAAACTTGATACACAACACCTTCATGCGCCCCTGCCGCGTGCCTATCAGTGGGCGGATGGATCGGCCTATGTCAATCACGTCGAATTGGTCCGCAAGGCCCGCGGGGCCGAAATGCCGCAAAGCTTCTGGACCGATCCCCTGATGTATCAGGGCGGGTCTGACAGCTTTCTGGGCCCGCGTGATGATATCGTTATGGCTGATCCCGCCTGGGGCATTGATATGGAAGGCGAGATTGCCGTCATCACCGATGATGTGCCGATGGGCGCCAGCCTTGATCAGGCACGCGGTGCCATTCGGTTGGTCATGCTGGTCAATGATGTGTCACTGCGCGGTTTGATCCCCGGTGAGCTGGCCAAGGGATTTGGCTTTTTCCAGTCCAAACCATCTTCGGCCTTCTCCCCCGTGGCCGTGACCCCGGATGAATTGGGTCCTGCGTGGGATGGTGGCAAACTTCATTTGCCCCTGCATGTCGATCTGAATGGCAAACCGTTTGGCCGGGCCAATGCCGGGATTGATATGACGTTCGATTTTGCCCAACTGATTGCCCATGCCGCGCGGACTCGTCCACTTGTCGCCGGAACAATCATTGGGTCAGGCACAGTTTCAAACAAACTAGATGGCAAACCGGGAAAACCGGTTGCCAAAGGTGGTGCTGGGTATTCCTGTATTGCCGAAATCCGCATGATCGAAACCATTGAAAACGGCACCGCAAAAACACCGTTCCTGCAATTTGGCGATCAGGTCAGGATCGAGATGTTTGGTGCAGACGGCGCATCGATCTTTGGCGCGATTGACCAGACCGTCCGCCCGTATTCACCAACGAGCGATGTCGATTAATGCTGGTTGATCAAACGCCAATCGCCATCCCGTCACTGCGCGGATCATGTGCGCCGTCAACGAACCCATCGTCATCAATACGAATGATCCCGGCCTGACCGGCAAGGGCGTTTTGGGCTTCGATGGCGCGTAAGATATGCCCACGCGCGGCCAGTGTATCAAACACATCATCACCCGCATCGACTTCAAGTTTCAGGCTGTCATTGGCATCGGAAAATGTCTTGCCCAGCAAGAAGCGTGGCTTGGCCAATGCCTCACGCGGTGACAATCCAAAATCAAGCAACCGGGTCAGCAGCATCGCCAAGGTTTGTGGCTGTCCATCGGCACCTTGAGTACCATACAGCAAATGCGGCTTACCGTTCTTAAGCGCGATGCCCGGGTTCAATGTATAGAACGGTCGCTTGCCGGGTTTGATGGCATTGGGGTGGTTTTCCTTGGTGCTAAAGGCTGCCCCACGATTTTGCCAGACAATGCCGGTATCCCCGGCAACAACCCCGCTGCCCCAGTCAAAATACGTACTTTGCAGGACACTGGCGCAATTGCCTTGCGCGTCCTTCGCCGCCAGAAAGACGGTATCGCCGTGGCGGAATGGATGGGGCCAATCCATTGCTTTGTCCTGGGATATGTCGGCTGCGGCAGAAGAAAGGCTTTCAGTGCCAAGCATTGCCGCGAAGTCATCCAAGGTAAAATCAGGATCGGCAATCTGATCGCGCTTTAAGAAGGCGCGTTTAATTGCTTCGACCACCAGATGGTAATGATCTGCGGTGCCTTCGGCCCAGTTTTTGGTACCGAGTTCACGCAAAACCCCCATGGTCATCAAGGTTGCCAATCCTTGGGTCGGGGCAGGCGGGGCAAACAATGTGACGTCGCCATAGTCAAGTGACACGGCATCCACTGTTCTTGTGCGGGTTTTGGCAAGGTCGGCCTTGGTAATCGGCGATCCGAGCTTGGACAGGCCATCCACAATCCGGTCCGCCAGGCTGCCTTCGTAAAAGTCCCGCGCGCCATGTTGCGCGATGCGTTTCAGGCTATCGGCCAATTGCGGTTGGTAAAAATGCTGACCCGCGACCGGCATTTTGCCATTGGGGGCAAAGATATTGGTGAAGCCCGGCCAAGTGCCAATTTCCTCTTTGCGGAAATCAAGCCAGAAACATTGCGACGCACTGATCGGAAAGCCGTTCTCAGCAAGATCAATCGCAGGCGCAATCAGATCAGACAGGTTTTGTTTCCCGCCCCAGTTCCGCGCGGAATGATCAAGCGCATGTTGCCATGAATCAACCGTGCAGGCCGTGGTCAGGGTCGAGCCAACCCCGCGCACCGGGATCGGTTTGTTTGGCGTGATGCTATCACCCGCATTCTCGACTGCCTGACCGATGCCCATGAACGATTGTACTTTGCCCGATGCGTCCGAGACCATCCAGACCGCATCACCGCCAATGCCGCAGAAATGCGGGTATGTTACCGCTAACATCGCCGCAGTTGCGACAACCGCCTCAATCGCAGTGCCGCCATTTTTCAGGACATCCGCCCCGGCTTGGCTGGCTTCTGTGCTCGGGCTGGTGACCATGGCGCGGGGTAATGATGATGGTGTGCGATTGGTCATTGCGGGTTCTTCTTTCTGCGATGGGCGGTTGGCTGGACGGATTGATCGGGCATGGATGTGATCGGGTGTGGCGCAATTGTATGCAATCAACTATACAAACTGAATCGGTTAATTGTATGCAGCATGAAACGTGACGGATAGGCATGAAGGCATCTGACAAGGTTAAGCATCGCACGGACATGATCAGTTCGGCCTTGCGGTCGGCGATTCTCGAACGTGTGTTGATGCCCGGGATGAAATTGCCCGAAGATTCCCTTGGCGAACGTTTCGGGGTGAGCCGGACTCTTATTCGTCAATCGCTTGAACGTCTTGCTGCCGAAGGTCTGATCGAACTTCGCCGCAACAAGGGGGCGATGGTTGCCAAGCCCAGTCTGGAAGAAGCCCGCGATCTGTTTGAATTGCGCACCCAGATCGAAGACCTTGTGATCAGCCGGGTGATCAAGAACATGAACCCGGCGGTTCTGGCCGAACTTGAAGGCCATCTTGCCAAGGAAGTCGAAGCCGAACATGCCTCCGAGCCAAAATCGATCCGGCTTGCGACCGAATTCCATATTTTGCTGGCCAAGCTTGCCGGAAGCCCGGTTTTGCTGCGCTATGTCGAAGAAATCGGCTATCGCTGTGGCTTGACGCTGTCGCTCTATGCCAGACCACACTCGACCGATTGCGGTATTCAGGAACATCGCCAGATTATCGAAGCACTGGCGACCGGGGATGAAGATACGGCGCGCCAATTGATGCGCCATCATCTGACCGCCGTTGCCGACAGGGCATTGTTCACCACCGACGAAGGTGGGCCGCTTTTGTATCTGGACGCGCTTGAACCCTATGCCAAAAAAGTGCGCGACGGCGGGGCATAAAGCAACAGTGCCGCCGCGCACATAACCGCCTGTCCGCAAGAGCAGGCGATTTGGTGTCTGGTGCATTAAATGACCAAAAAGGTTTGATGCAGCGTCATTCATATCGGGCGGAATTATGCCTTGATACCTTTGCGCACCAAGATGCGTTCGGCACTTTCATTCCAGACATCCATTTTGACGATTTTGCCGTTTTTGATCACAAACCGATCAACATAGCGGTTGCCCTCAAACGGGGTGCCATCCGGCCATTCGCCATAAAGCCATCCTGTGCTGTAAACCACGGTCTGGCCATCGGTATTGGCAACGTCAAACTGACCAAACTTCTTTTTCACCCATTTATAACGTGCCGCGTTAAAGGCGGTCGTGCCCGACGGGTGGTCGTATTTCTGACCATCGGTAAAGGTGATCACGACATCATCAGACATGAAAGTCGCGGCCAGTTCCGGGTCAGGCTTCATCGACGCATCAAGAAAATTGCGCACGGTCTGGGCTTCTGGCGGCAGCGTATCAAGCACATTTACCGCGGTCTGCTCGGTCATTTGGAAATCCTCATTTACTGCATTTGATCTGTCGCCAGCATAATACGCGGGCAAAAAATTTGCATGCACTAATTTTATGCAATAATTGCATGCAATTTGCGTATACATAAGGCAAATGGCTTTTGAGGTTTGGTGGAAAATCATCCAAGCCCTTGATTTTCGGGGATTTAGATTCTTGGCACGCTCTTTGCTGCAGTGCGATGGCTATTTGGCGCGCACCGTGAAACTGCGACGACTGAATGCGAAAGTCATATAATCAGGGAGTCTCACATGCCTATTTCTTCGCCTATCCCGAAACTGACGCGCCGTGCCGCCCTTCTGGGTGCTGCGGCTGCAATGATGTTTGCTGCCACCTTGCCTGCCCATAACGCCCGTGCTGATGAAACCGTAAAGCTCGGCCTTGTTGCTGCGCTGAGTGGTCAGTCGGCCAAATCGGGTGAGGCGATTACGCGTGGTATCATGCTTGCGATTGACAAGATCAATGCCGAAGGCGGCGTTCTTGGCAAGTCGCTTGAACTTGTCTCGCGTGATGATGAAAGCAACCCGGGCAAAGGTCTGGTTGCTGCACGTGAACTGGTACAGCGCGAAGGTGTTGCTGCGATCATCGGGGGTCTTGATACGCCGGTTTCCTTTGCTATTGTACCTTTCGTCAATCAGCAGAAAGTCCCGTTCATCGGCCCGTGGGCTGCAGGAACCGGGATCACCAAAAACGGTGCTGAAGAAAACTATGTCTTCCGTGTTTCAGCCGTTGATGAATATGTCGACGAAGCGATTACCGAATATCTGATCGCAAATTACGGTGCCAAAAAACCGGGCATGATCCTGATCAACAACCCGTGGGGTGAGTCCAACGAAAAAGGCTTGCTCAAGGCACTTGATAAACGTGGCATGGCCCATGCCGGGATCGAAAAGTTTGAATCCAACGACGTTGACGTTGTCCCGCAACTGACCCGTCTTAAAGAAAACGGCGCGGATTCCCTGTTTGTTGTTGCCAACGTTGCCCCGACCGCACAGGTGATCAAGTCGCTTGATCGTATGGGTTGGGATGTTCCGATTTCATCGCATTGGGGCCCGTCCGGTGGTCGCTTCACCGAACTTGCCGGCAAATCAGGTGAGAAGGTCCACTTCATCCAGACCTATCTGTTTACCGATGTGGCTGATCCGATGTTTGCCAAACTTCAGGAAAAATATCCTGAAATCAAAACACTGGCTGACGTCACCCCGGCAACCGGTATTGCCAATGCCTATGATGCGACCCTTCTGATTGCAGCGGCGATTGATAAGGCCGGTTCAACCGATGGCCCGGCCATTCGCGCAGCAATGTACGAAATCAGCGGTGTCAAAGGCATGATCAAAACCTATGACACGCCGTTCACCCCGGACGATCAGGACGCGCTTGGTCCGGAAGATTACACCTTCGCGCATTTCGTCGAAGGCCAGATCATTCCGATCAAATAAGCCATCTTTTCAACCCGTGTGGCGCGGCCCATCGCGCGCCACACGGGCTTTATCCATTTCTTGAATGATGCACTTTTGTGCAATCCATAAGCAGGCGACTGGCAATGACATTATTAATCGCGGCCCTGATTACCGGTATCGGTCTGGGGAGTATGTACGGGCTGATCGCGCTCGGATTTCAGATAACCTATTCGGTATCCTCAAAGGTCAATTTCGCCCAAGGGTCCATGGTCATGCTGGGGGCCGTACTGGGTTTTGTCTTTTGTGAAAGATACGGTTTCCCGGTCATTGTCGGATATCCATTGGCGATTTTGTGCTGTGGTATTGCCGGTATTCTGGTCGAGTTTTTCCTTGTCCGTCCATTTGCTGTGCGCAATTCGGAAGCCTGGCTTATGGCAACGGTTGCGGGCGGTATTTTGCTTGATAACGCAGTTTTGTTCACCTTTGGCAATGAACCACGCACCTTGCCATCCGCCCTTGTCGGGGAAAGCTGGAATGTGTTTGGTACCGGTGTCTATCCGCAACAAATCCTGATCCCGATTGCCGCCATTGGTGTCGCACTGACCCTGCATGCCTTGTTCCGCCGCACCCGTCAGGGACGCGCACTTTTGGCCGTCGTGCAAAACCTTCAGGCGGCCAAGCTGATGGGGATCAACACCACAGTTATGGTGACCGGTTCATTTGCAATCTCATCGATGCTGGCCGGTTGTGCCGGGCTTTTGATCGCACCTTTGTTTTCCGTGCATTCGGATATGGGAACGCTGTTTGGCCTTAAGGCCTTTGCGGTGGCCATTCTGGGCGGCATGACATCGGCCTATAGCGTGATGTTAGCCGGGTTCATCTATGGACTGGTGGAAGCCGGTGTGACCACCTATCTCGGCTCGTCCTATACCTTTATCGTCGTGTTCGCGCTCGTGATCGCGGTTCTGACCATCAAACCAAGTGGGCTTTTTGGGCGCACGGCGATCAAAAAGGTTTGATGATGAAAATGAAATTCGAATTTAAAAATCCCATTCCCGAAATGAACAAATCCATCGCCCTTGATAGCGTGATCCTACTCGCCGTGCTTGGCGGATTGATCGGTGTTCCGATCACGGGCGGTTATACCCAGTTCATTATCGGTCTTGTCGCGATCTCGACTGTTTTATGTGTCGGCCTGAACGTTCTGTATGGTTTGACTGGGCTGGTCTCACTTGGTCAGGTTGGCTTCTTTGCCATCGGCGCTTATGCCAGTGCCATCCTGACACTGGCCGGGGTGAATTTCTGGTTATCCCTGATCGCGGCAACACTGATCGCCGGGGTCACGGGCTGTGTTCTTGCATTGTCTGCTGTGCGCATGGCCGGACCGTTTTTGGCGATGGTGACGATTGCCTTTGCCTTTATCGTCGAACATGGTGCCATTGAATGGCGGGCTTTGACCGGCGGGCAGAACGGCTTGATGGGTTTCCCGATGCCGGATCTGTTTGGCTATATGTTTAGCGAAAGCGATCTGGTGATGCTGTGCGTCATTCTGGGCGGGGTGGCACTGCTTGCCTTCCGCCGGTTGGCGACCAGTGGCTGGGGCATGGCCATGACCAGCATGCGCGATGCCGAAATTGCCGCCAGTTCGCTTGGCTATAATGCCTTTGCGGTCAAGGCCAGTGGCTTTGCCATTGCCGCGGCCATGGCGGGACTTGCCGGTGCGCTCTATGCCCCCTTGATGATGTTTATTGCGCCATCGAACTTCCCGATCAGCCAATCGATCCTCTATCTGTTTGCTGTCATTCTGGGTGGGGCCGGGACTGTGCTTGGCCCGCTTGTCGGGGCGTCTGTTTCGGTTCTTTTGCCCGAAATGCTGGCTGATTTTGCCGAATATCGTCTGTTGATCTTTGGCGCACTTCTGATCGGTGTTTTGTTGATTGCACCGCGCGGAATTGTCGGTGTGGTTGAACGGTTCATCCCGCTTAAAAAACGCGGTGTAATTGCAATTCCCGCTGACGAGATCGAGGCCGGGTTAAAAGCCTATGCCAAGTCTGATGGCCTGAGTGCCGAGGATATTTCGATTGCCTTTGGCGGGGTGAAGGCCGTCAACAACGTATCCTTCACCGCCAAACCGGGCGAGGTTACCTCGATCATTGGCCCGAACGGTGCGGGCAAAACCACGTTGTTGAACATCATCAGTGGTTTTTACAAACCAACTGCCGGTGCTGTTCGGATTGACGGACAGGATATTGCCGGTAAGCCGACGGACTTTGCCGCCCGGAATGGCATTTCGCGGACCTATCAGGCGACCCGTCTGTTTGAAAACATGTCCGTGATCGATAACGTGATTGCCGGTTTCCCGGTCGGCCGTTTTGGCAAACCGTTCAGTGCGATTGCCTCAAGTGCAAACCGTAATCATGCAGCAGGCCTTTTGGCTTTTTGCGGCTATCACGGTGACATTGATGCCCGGGCGGGCGACCTTCCGCATGTGGATCGGCGATTGGTTGAAATCGCAAGGTCGTTGGCGACCAAACCGGGCGTGTTGTTGCTTGACGAACCGGCTGCCGGTTTGATGCATGCCGATAAGGTGTCTCTGGCAAAACTTCTGCGTCAATTGGCCGATGCCGGGATTACGGTGGTTCTGGTCGAACATGACATGGAAATGGTCATGGGAATTTCCGATCAGATTTTGGCTGTCGATGCCGGAACGCCGATTATCTTTGGCGCACCGCAGGATGTGCAAAAAGATGCGCGGGTGATTGCCGCCTATCTTGGCGATGGCGAAATGAAAGCCCGACCACGTCCGGTGCCGTTCGAAGCCGGGGCATCACCGGTAATTGAAACCTTGCGCCTGACCGCGGGATATGGTGCCGCACCGGTCTTGCAATCGGTCGATATCCGGGTCCGCCAAGGTGAAATGGTGGCGTTGCTTGGGGCGAATGGGGCGGGCAAATCAACCTTCCTGACCGCACTTGCCGGATTGCTACGCCCGGTAAAGGGCAGCATCGTTTTGAATAACGAATATATCCATGCCCTTGCCCCGCATCAGATCGTCCAGCAGGGATTGATCCTTGTGCCCGAAGGACGTCAGGTCTTCCCGGAACTGACCGTGCGCGAAAACATCGAACTGGGTGCCTATAAGCAACCAAAACCGGTGAGTTCCGACGAACTGGAAACCCTTCTGAACCGTTTCCCGCGTTTGCGCGACCGGATCAACAGCCCGGCTGGGCTGTTGTCGGGCGGCGAACAGCAGATGATGGCGATTGCCCGTGGTCTGGTGGCAAAGCCAAAAGCATTGCTGCTTGATGAACCCTCCCTTGGTTTGGCACCGGCAATGGTCGAAGAACTTTACGCCATTCTGGGCGAGCTTCGCGATGACGGGGTGACGATCCTTCTGGTTGATCAGATGGCGACCATGGCGCTGTCGGTGGCTGATTACGCCTATGTCCTTGAACAGGGACAGGTCGTTGCCGAAGGCAAGGCCGCTGACCTGCGTAAGGATGAACGTTTGATTGCCGCCTATCTGGGCGGCAGCGAGAAGGACGATACGAACCAAAAAAAGGTGGCATGTGAAAATGCTTGATTATCTGGTGAGGAACGCCTGCCTGCCTGGTGAGAACGCGCTTGTCGATCTTGCCATACGGGACGGAAAAATTGTCGAAATTGCCCAATCGATTGCCGGTGAAGCCCCAAGCTTTGATGCCGAAGGTCAGTTGATCAATTGCGGCTTTGTCGAAAGCCATCTGCATCTGGACAAAGCCTGTATTCTCGATCGGGCGAAAAATGAAACCGGCACCCTTGCCGGGGCGATCCGTGCGGTGGCCAATGCCAAAAGCGGTTTTACCGAAGATGACATTTACGTCCGTGGCGCGCGCGTGATCGAAAAGGCAATCACCGAAGGCACTAACGCTGTGCGCACCCATGTTGAAATCGATCCGGGCATCGGGTTGACCGGCTTTAACGCCATCAAGCGTTTGAAGGCCGATTATGCATGGGCGATGGATATTGAAATTTGCGTCTTCCCGCAGGAAGGGCTGTTTAATTATCCCGGGACCGAAGAATTGCTGCGCGACGCCTTGGATAATGGTGCGGATTTGCTCGGCGGCTGTCCGTATATGGATACCGATCCGAACGGGCAGATTTTGCGCTTGTTCGAAATGGCGCGCGACTACGATGTCGATCTGGATTTCCATCTTGATTTCGATCTGGATGGCAGTTGGCGGCATCTTGATGAAGTGGCCAAACAATCAATCGCTTTTGGCTGGCAAGGCCGGGTGATGATTGGTCATGTGACCAAGCTGTCGGTTTTGCCAAAGCCGGAATTGGAAGACACGATTGCCATCATGCGCGATGCCGGCATTGGCCTGACGGTCTTACCGGCAACTGATCTTTTCCTGACCGGGCGCGATCACGATCATTCGGTTCCGCGGGGCGTGGCCCCGGCACATAAACTGGCCGCACATGGTGTATGCTGCACGATTGCGACGAATAATGTGCTCAACCCGTTTACGCCTTACGGCGATTGTTCGCTGTCACGCATGGCGAACCTTTATGCCAATGTCAGTCAGCTTTCGACCGAAGCAGAACTTGAAAACTGCTTTGCCATGGTCGCGGATGCGCCTGCCAAATTGCTGGGCCGATCCAGCAAAATCGCAGTCGGCGAAGCCGCAAGCTTCATCGTCCTGCCGGCGCAAAGCCGGGCCCAGGTGGTATCGGAAATCAGTCGCCCGGTTTGGGGCATGAAAGATGGTCGGGTGACGTTCGATCATCCCGCCGCCCGACTGCACCGACCCTAAATCCTTATGCAAAAGAAACGGGGCAGCCAAAAGGCTGCCCCTGTAGTCTGATGGTAGAGTCTGATGATCAGGTTTTCAGGCGGATTAACCGTGCGCGATCATGATGTGTCGGGCGGCGGTGTAATCTTCCAGCGCGTAATGCGACATATCCTTGCCATAGCCTGATTGCTTCAGACCGCCATGGGGCATTTCATTAACCAGCATGAAGTGGGTATTGATCCAGGTACAGCCATAGCGCAGGCGCGCACTTGTTTGCATGGCGCGCGAGATATCCTTGGTCCAGATTGATGATGCCAGGCCGTAATCGGAATCATTGGCCCATGTGACGGCTTCGTCGACATCGGTGAAACGCGTGATCGATGCGACCGGGCCAAAGACTTCGCGACGGACAATTTCATCACTTTGCAAGGCACCGGCAATCACCGTCGGCTGATAGAAAAAGCCCGGACCATCGTGCAGTTTGCCGCCGGTGGTGATTTCCATATGTTTTTGTTCCGATGCGCGGGCAACGAAACTTGCCACACGATCGCGCTGACGTTCGGAAATCAGCGGGCCGATTTCGTTTTCAGCATCATCGGTACGGGCAAAGGCAATGCTTGAAACAGCGGATGATAAATCAGCGACCAGTTTGTCATAGATTTTCGGACCGGCATAAATGCGGCACGCCGCGGTGCAATCCTGCCCTGCATTGTAATAGCTAAACGCCCGAAGTCCGTTAACGACAGCATCAAGATCGGCATCATCAAAGACAATAACCGGTGCTTTGCCACCGAGTTCAAGATGGGTGCGTTTAACCGATTTGGCCGCAGCCTGAAGAACCTTTTTACCCGTCGCGACGTCCCCCGTGATCGAAATCATATCGACCTTGGGATGATTGATCAGCGCATTCCCCACGGTTGCACCGCGTCCCAGAATGACGTTAACAACACCTTCGGGCAGGATGTCGGCAAAGATTGTTGCCAGTTTAAGGGCGGTAAGCGGCGTTTGTTCGGATGGCTTGAAAACAACCGTGTTACCACCGGCAATCGCCGGGGCCAGTTTCCAGGCCATCATCATCATGGGATAGTTCCAAGGTGCGATGGATCCGACCACGCCAATCGGATCACGGCGGATCATGGATGTGTGGCCTTCCATATATTCACCGGCAAGCGATCCCTGCATACAGCGCACGGCACCGGCAAAGAAACGATAGCAATCAACAATGGCGGGAATTTCATCATCGCGCACGGCATTGATCGGTTTGCCGCAATTAAGCGATTCAAGTTTGACGAATTCTTCGGCCTCGGCTTCGATCCGATCGGCAATTTTCAAAAGGTATTTGGATCGTTCAGCCGGGGTGGTGCGTGACCATGATTTGAACGCCTGTTCGGCGGCATTTACCGCCCGGTCGATCTGTTCCATCGATGCTTCGGGCAGCATCATGATGGTTTCGCCGGTTTTTGGATTGATGACATTTTCTTCGGCTTCGACACCCATTTCAAGGCTGCTGCCGATCAGCATCTTGGTATCCATAATATGCTCTCCCGTTCGTATCGTTATAGCGTTGCTTTTATTTCCCGGATCCGGCCACCTGATCGCCATCCCGCGTCAGGTAATAGGCGGCAAGGATCGGCAGGATCGTGACCAGAACCACAACCATTGCCACCACATTGGTGACCGGTCGTTGGCGCGGCCGGACAAGTTCTTCCAGCATCCAGATCGGCAATGTCGATTGCTGTCCGGCGGTAAAGGTTGTGACGATCACCTCGTCAAAGGACAGGGCAAAGGCCAGCATGCCACCTGCCAAAAGGGCAGTGCCGATATTGGGCAAAATGACATGGCGGAATGTCTGGAAACTGTTCGCGCCCAAATCCATCGATGCTTCGACCAGTGGCCCCGACGTTCTCCTGAACCGTGCAACCGCATTGTTGTAAACAACGACAACGCAGAACGTTGCGTGCCCCAGGATGATCGTCCAGATCGAGAACGGAATGTCCGCGATGCTAAAGGCGGATCGCAGCGCAATCCCGGTAATGATGCCCGGCAAAGCTATCGGCAGGATCACCAACAGCGATATGGTTTCACGGCCAAAAAACTTGGTTCGCGAAACCGCCGCCGCACACAGGGTTCCAAGCACCATGGCAATCAGGGTCGAAATCGTCGCGGTTTGGAGGGACAGTTTCAGGGCGTCCCACACATCCGGGCGGTTCCACGTTACTTCCAGCCATTTCAAGGTAAATCCGGGGGGCGGCCATTGATAGGATTTGTCTTCCGTCGTAAAGGCATAGACAAAGATCAGCGCAATTGGCAAATGCATGAAAGCAAGGCCAAGTCCGGCGGCGGCTTTTAAGGTAAAGGGTGCGCGGGTTTTTCCATCAGATCGCATCGAAAGCCCCCATGCGTTTAGCACCCCAAAGATAGAATCCCATGATGACAATTGGCACGACCGTAAAGGCCGCAGCGAGCGGGATGTTGCCAGCAGTCCCCTGTTGGGCATAGACAGCCTGACCGATAAACAGTCGCGATGATCCGATGATTTGCGGAATGATGTAATCGCCAAGGGTCAAGGAGAAGGTGAAAATCGACCCGGCAACAATCCCCGGCAAAGCCAGCGGGAAAATCACATGGCGGAAAGTTTGCGATGGTGTCGCACCCAAATCCCCCGATGCTTCAAGATAGCTTCCCGGCACACGTTCAAGGGCAGCCTGAACCGGTAAGACCATGAAAGGCAACCAGACATATAGAAACACAAGAAACGTTCCGGTGTAGCTGACCGATAACGAATACCCGCCAATAATCGGGATCGAAAGCCATGCTTCAAGCAGCCATGTCAGATGCAGCTTGGCAAAAATCCACGTCAGAATGCCTTCCTTGGCAAGGATCAGTTTCCAGGCATAAACCTTGACCAGATAGCTTGACCAAAGGGGGAGCATCACGCCGATGTAAAACAGCGCCTTCCATTTTCCCCGCGCATATCGCGCAGCGAAATAGGCAATAGGAAAAGCCACGCAGGCCGCACCAAGGGTGACGATGGCGGCCATCGAAACCGTGCGAATGATGATGTCAAGATTGGCCGGGCGGAACAGTTCGCCATAGGTTTTCAGGGTCAGTTCGTATTGAACCATTCCCGAAAATTCATCGATGGCAAAGAAGCTTTGCGCCAGAAGGGCAAACAGCGATCCGAGATAAATGATGCCCAGCCAAAGTGCAGGCGGCGTCAGCATCAGAATCAAAAGCAGCTTCGGATTGCGCCAGAATTTATCAGACAACGATCCCGCCCATCCGCCCTGACCGGGCAGAACGGCACTGGTTTGGTTTGCTGCGCTGACGGGGGAGGCGGCCGTCATGATGTGCCCCCCATCAAATGAAGCTCATCTGCCTGCCAACTGATCTGAACCGTGGCGCCGTTTTCGGGCACATCTTGATCAGCCGGGATCAGGGCATTGATGCGCATATCGCCAAGTGCGAGCCCAACACGGGTGGTGCCACCCAGATAGCTGCTGCCAATTACTGTGGCAGTATGGCCATCAGACGGGCCGATGCGGATGGCTTCGGGGCGGAGGCTGGCATAGCTTTCTGTGCCGGTCAGCTGTTTGACAAAACCCGGTTCAAGCACGTTCGATGATCCGACAAAATCGGCGACAAAGCGGCTTTGCGGGCGTTGATAGATATCCTGCGGGCTTCCGATTTGCTGAATTTTACCGTCATTAAACACTGCGACCCGGTCGGCCATGGATAATGCTTCGCCCTGATCGTGGGTGACGAACACAAAAGTGATGCCCAGTTTGCGTTGCAGGGTTTTAAGTTCTTCCTGCATCTGTTCGCGCAGTTTCAGATCAAGTGCGCCAAGCGGCTCATCAAGCAAAAGAACCTTGGGCTTGTTGACCAATGCGCGGGCAAGGGCAACACGTTGGCGTTGTCCGCCGGAAAGTTGCCCCGGACGACGGTCGCCATAGCCCGGAAGGGCGACAAGTTCGAGCGCCTCGTTCGCCGCAGCATGGCGTTCAGTTTTGCCCATACCCTGTATCATCAGACCATAGGCGACATTGTCGATAATGTTCATATGCGGAAACAGGGCATAGTCCTGAAATACCGTGTTTACGTTACGCCGATAGGGCGGCACATTTTCGACCTTGGTGCCAAAAATCTCGATATGACCGGCGGTGGGTTGTTCAAACCCGGCAATCAGGCGCAGGCAGGTTGTTTTGCCCGAACCAGATGGGCCAAGCATGGCGAAAAATTCACCCTCGGCAATCGACAGGTCCACGTCATCCACGGCGCGTACGGTGCCGAAATGTCGGGATACCTTGGAAAAGGAAACTGCAGTCGTCATTGAAAAACCAGTTGTTTGAAGCCCGCCCGCGAAAGGGCGGATTTCGGGTATGCAAGGAAATGTGACGGGTAACTGTGGTGCCAAACGGCAAACAGGTGGCCGGTGATGAGGACGGTCTTTATCCGTGCGGGATAAGACCGTTCCTCATCATCGCGGCGGTTGCGCATGTGTTGCCGGGTGTACGAAACATCAAATGCGCAGGCCCAAAATCAATCGTCTTCGCAGGGTGCAGACAAAGATGACCGATGCCGTGCCTTAACGACCACCAATCACGCCGATATAATCCGAAACCCAGCGATAATACGGAACGCATTCACCCTGACTTTCGCATTTCGATACCGGGGTCTGCCAGAAGCTGACCCGTTCGAAATCATCAAAGCCATTGGTTGCGCAGCCTTCATCACCAAGAAGGGCATTGCCCTTACATGCTGCCGGAACTGCCGGGTTGGAACCAAACCATGCGGCAAGGTCGCCCTGTACTTTCGGTGACAGGGAATGTTCCATCCAAAGATAGGCACAGTTCGGGTTTTCAGCTTCGGCATGAAGCATTGTGGTATCAGCCCAGCCGGTCACACCTTCTTCTGGAATGGTTGAGGCAACCGGAAGGCCTTCGCCCTTAAGAAGGTTAACCTGAAACGGCCAGGAGCCTGATGCAATCACGCCTTCGTTTTTGAAATCATCCATCTGGATGAAGGCATCATGCCAATACCGCGAAACCAGTTCACGTTGTCCGCGCAAAAGATCAAGCGCCGCGGCATATTGATCGGCATTCAGCTCATACGGGCTTTTGATGCCAAGCTCAGGATTATGTGCCATCAGATATTGGGCAGCATCGGCAATATGGATCGGTCCGTCATAGGCCTGAACACGGCCTTTGTTCGATTTGCCATCAGCAAGGGTCATTTCCTTGAAAACAACGTCCCAGCTTTTCGGGGCTTCGCTAAAGGCTTCGGTGTTGTAGAGCAAAACGTTCGGTCCCCACTGATAAGGGGTTCCGTAATGCACGCCATTGACCGTGTGCCAAGGCGAGCTTTTCAGACGGTCATCAACGGTGTTCCAGCTTGGGATCAGGTCGGTATTGACCGGTTGAACACGTTTGCCGGCAATCATGCGCAGCGACGCATCACCCGATGCGGTAACAAGGTCAAAGCCGCCTTCATTCATCAGGGCGACCATTTCATCGGATGTGTTGGCGGTTTTTACATTTACCTGACATCCGGTTTCTTTTTCAAACGAGGTAACCCAGTCAAAATTGGCATCGGTTTCACCACGTTCGATATAGCCCGGCCAGGCAACGATATTAACTTGGCCTTCGGGTGTTCCCAGTTCAGTCATCATATCAGCAGCAGCGGCGTGACTGGCCGCAAAGGCAAGCATGACCATTACGGACGTGCCCGATTTCAGTAGCGATTTCATTGTGATGTCTCCCAGTTGCAGGGCGTCAGTTCACGTGACTTTTATTTCCCGCAGCCAAGGGTACGCCGATCTGGAGCATTCACAATTTCATTTAACAGAAATACATTATCGGTTTTTCCGATACCTTCGGTAACGTAAGGTTGGAAACAGTTTGCGGTCGCTTTAACGCAGGCGTGTGGCGCGGTGGGCCTGTGCCAAACCGATGAAATCGCGGGCGGCTTGTGACAATGGCGATCCTTTTCGCCAGACTACCCCGACCTGAACCATCGGCAAGGTGCCCGACACATCGCGGCTTTCAATCCGATCCCCTTCAAGCGACCAAGGGCGGTAGACCAGATCAGGCAAAAGCGACAAGCCAGCCCCGGTGGCAACAAGGCTTCGCACGGCTTCGACCGAACGGGTTCGGAACGCAACGCGGGGACGCGTTCCAAGGGCGCCTAACAGCTTGCTGGTGGCTTCTTCGATCTCATCGACCGTTAACATGATCAGCGGTTCGGAAGTGACGTCATCCAACGAGATGCTTTGCGCCGTTGCAAGGCGATGTCCAAGCGGAAGCCACAGGCGATAGGGGGAGACTTCGAGAATTTCCGATTGCAAGGCCAACCGGTCGCGCAGATTGGAAATCACCATTACCGCGACATCAATTTCACCACCGATGAGAAGATGTTCAAGGTAATCGCCATTATCTTCAATCGCGCTGACCGTGACATGCGGATAAGCCCGGCGATAGCGTGCAAGAATGTCAGAAAGGACATACCCCGCAACCAATGATGTCACGCCAAGATGTAACTCACCCTGTTCGGCCTTGGCGGTGTCTTCAAATGCCTGTTTGGCATCGGACACATTGGCAAGAATGGTCGTGGCATGACGCAGGAACTGATGGCCGTTATGGGTGATGTTAAGCCCGCGCGAATGGCGGTCAAACAGGGCAACGCCAAGATCGGCTTCAAGTTCTTTGATCGCCTCGGTCACGGCAGATTGTGAAATTGACAGAATATGAGCAGCCCCCGAAACAGTTCCCTGTTCGGCGACGGCAACGAAATATTGAAGCTGTCGAATTGTAAATGCCATGATTCCATGACGATAGGCGATGGCGGAATACTTGTCGCGGTTTTTTCGATACCAAAGCCGCGATCACGGAATTATTCGCCAGCCAGTTCCACAACAGATTGAACCAGCTTGTCTGCACCGGGATCAAAGGTGACCGACATGCCGCCATTGGCAAGATGTGTCGGGGTGCAGGTCCAATCAAGGCGCTGACAAATCCGGCGGACAAGTTGCAGGCCGATGCCTTCGCCCTGCGGGGTGGTGCATTCACCGTTGCAGGTCGAAATGGTGTTTTCCACCCGGATTTCACTGCCGGTAAGCGTGATGGTGACCTGGCCTTTCGGGGTGTGCTGGAACGCGTTGCGGATCAGGTTGGATATCACAATCATCAAGGCCGGGCGCGACACCGTAATGAGCGTGTCGGTGTGATCCGGTGTGAAGGTGCATGCGACATGCTTTCCTTCCATCAGATAGGAAAGGTCGCTGATTTCCTGTTCGATGAAGGCCGGGAAATTAAGGGTTTCGGTGGCACCGGCGGGCATGTTGTCACGGCCCAGCCACAACAAGGTTTCAAGCAATTGCTGCATGTTGCGGTTGGCACGTTTAATCCGGGCCATGACGCGCGCCTGCGTCTGGTTGAGCGGGCTTTTTTCAAGAAGTTCGATATTGCCCGAAACAATGGTGACCGGGGTGCGCAATTCATGGCTGGCCTGGCGCAGGAATTCACGTTCACGGGCAACAAACCGGTCAATCTCATCAACGGATCGATGCAGTTCATGGGCAACGTCGTTCAATTCTTCAAACCCGAAATCGGGAATGGGGTCATTCAGACGGTCTGCCGTTAAGTTGTTGGCCCAGCTTTGTAGATGCTCGGATGGTTGCGTCAGGCGTTTGCCGATGATCCACAGGAACCATGCGAATATCCCGATCACGATCAGGGCAAAGGGAACGGACAACCACGCCAGATTATGCAGCCGTTCAAAAAACACGCTTTCGCCGTCACCGACATGATAGGTCTGCAAAATCAGGATTTCACGCCCATCGGCCAAGCGGTGCGGAAACACCAGAAAGATCGGATTTTCCGGGTCTTTCTGATCGGTATATTGATCGGTATTGATGTAGAAAAGCTCGCCAAGTTCGAGGTCATTTGGGCGTGCATGCGCACGCAATTCTGCGGGCAACTCGTTAAAACGTTCAAAGGATTCAATATTGAAACCCTTGGGCAAGGGGGCGTTGGGGTCGCGGGCAAGCTGATCGTCATATTGTTCGGCAATCAGCTGAAGCTGAAAGGCCGCGACCATCCATTTGCCATAGAGCATGTAGAAGTTCAGTACAGCAGTATACAGAACCAGCGTGATCACCAGACCCAGCAGCACGTAATTACGTACAAAGCGTGAGAAGGATTTGGTTTTTGGGGCACAACAGGTGTTCATGACTACTCGCGAAGGGCCACGCCCTGGCCCGGAATGGTGTGAATCAGATTTTGCTCAAACGGTTTGTCGATCCGATTGCGCAATTTGTAAAGATGCGTTTTCAGCGCATTGGTATCGGGCGGGTCGCCCTGCCACAGCGCCATCGACAGGCGCGACCGGGTGACAACGCGTGGGCTGTTTTGGGCAAGAACTTCCAAAATCGTCCATCCGGTTGGGGAGACACTTATTTTCTCGCCACTGCGCACCACGGATCTGTTTTCAAAATCAATCATAAGGTCTTGCAGGGCAAAACGCTTTACCTCGCCACTGCGCCTGCGTGACAGGACACGGGTACGCAGCAGAAGTTCTTCCAGCTCAAACGGTTTGACCAGATAATCATCGGCACCGGCGTGGAAACCTTCGACCTTGTCTTCAAGCGTGTCACGCGCCGTCAACATCAGGATGGGGGTATCGACCCCCTCGTCGCGCAATGCGCGACAGATGCTGATGCCGTCGCGGAACGGCAACATGATATCAAGCAAAATGACGTCAAATTCGCCGGTCAGCGCCATTTGATAGGCGGTTTCACCATCATAGGCATGGTCGCACTCGACCCCTTCAATCGTCAGATAGTCACTGACGGTTGCGGCAAGGTCCATATTGTCCTCGACCAGAAGGACCATGATGTTGGCGGTGGATTTCATTCACGTTATCTCTTTATCTGCGACATCTTAGCATGGCGCAATTTCAATCCAAGGTCAGCTTGAAACATTCAAAATGCTGCGGGGTTCATTGTTAAGCCATCTGGCTTTGCAGGGCTTTCAGATCATCAATTGTATCGATATCAATGGCGGCATTTGGCAGATCAATCCCGATGACGTCATGGTTTGCCCCATTCAGGATTTTCCGCGCACCAGATGCCCCGGACAGGGATTGAAGCGTTTCAAACATATGGCTTGGAAAAATCGCCGGAACACCATCGCCATCGGCATGACGGGTGGCGATAATGTGGTGTCCATCAAATCCCGCGATCAGTTTGGTATAATCGGCACTTGTCAGTTTCACCTGATCGCAAAGGGCAATCAAAACACCCTCAAACTGGCCGTGATGGGCAATGGCCGCCATGCCACACGCAATGGAACTTCCCATGCCACGCGACCAGTCTTCGTTATGAATGACGTTTGCAGATGATCCAATCACCGGGGCGATGTCATCGGAAAAGGCCCCCAAAACGACAAAGCTTTGCAGGCCTAAAATGGCGTTCACCGTATCAAGCGTATGGCGGATCATGGCTTTGCCATTGATCAACGCCAATTGCTTGCGCCCGCCAAACCGCGCACTTTCACCGGCGGCGAGTATCAGGACAGCCAATCGTTTTTCAGGGCTTGGAACAGCGGGGCTCATGGCGTTTTGATACTCATTCCGCAGCCTGTGCCATTGCCGGTGCCGCACGTTGTTTAAACAGGGCCGTGTGAATGCCTGAGAGCATGGACAGTGCGATGCTTTCGGGCAATTGACCACCGATATCAAGGCCGGCCGGGCTTGAAATATCAAAAGCCAGATCACCGTAAGACAATCCCGCCTGATCGAGAACCTCGTTAAAACGGTGTCGAGGACCAAGAGCCGAAAGATGTTTGATCGGCGCGTTGCGCAGGTTTTTAAGCGCACTTGCATCGATCTGGATGCTATGGGCCATCAGGATGACCGCATCCACCCGGTGATAACTGACATATGCCGCCAGTTCGCGGTCGATCTTGCGCAGGATGGTGTTGGCACGCGCGAAATGTTCCTTGCGGGCATTGGCCGGGCGCGGATCGACAAGCGTCGTGATCCATCCCATGGTGTGGGCAATGTCAATGACCGGCCGGGCATCCATGCCGCCCCCAACCACCAGAACATGCGGTTCAGGCTGGATCGGGGTAACGAGCCAGTCGCCATCGCTCCGCTTTTCGATATGGGCAGGCGGATGGCCGTCGATGGCGCCCCGTTCAAAATAACCCTCGACAGCATTGATCTTTTGGAAATACAGCCCGCTTTGGCGTTTGCGCAAAGCGGCATACAGATCCGACAGCCCAAGGTCGTTTTGCGCATTTAATGGCTGCAGCATGATGTAAACCGTGCCGCCACAGCCCACACCAAGCTTGAAGGACAAATCATCTTCGTCATTGCCGTCATAGGTCAGCATGACGGTTTTGCCGGTATGCATGGCCTTACGCGCATTGCGGATGATGTCCGCTTCCAGACAGCCACCACTCAGCAGGCCAAATTGTTGCCCATGGCCGTTAATCAGCATCATGGCCCCGGCCTTGCGATAGGCCGATCCATCGGTGCGATAAACGGTTCCGAGAACCCATTGGGTGAGGTCACGGTCATCATGCCATGCGCTTAACATTGCGGAAAGTTGGTTGCTCATCACTTGATCCCTTTTATGGAAGGACCGCTGCCCGGGAAACATCGGGGGGGGGGAAGAATGAACATTCCCCGGGCAGCTTGCCTTACATGAAGTCGAAACCGGCCTTGGACATGGGAAGATCCATAATCCGCTTACCGGTCTGTGCGAAGATCGCATTGGCAACGGCCGGCCCGGTTGGGGGCACGCCCGGTTCACCAACACCTGTCGGTGCATTGTTCGACGGAACAATGGCGACCTCGACTTCAGGCATCTCGGAATTGCGCAGCAGTTCGTAATCAGGGAAGTTATATTGATCGACTTCCCCGTCGGTCAGCGTGATTTCGTTGCGATAGATTGCGGACAGGGCATATCCAGCCCCGCCTTCCATCTGGGCACGGATCACATCGGGGTTGATCGCAACCCCGCATTCAACCGCCATGAACAGTTTGTTGACATGCACGCTGCTGTCTTCGACCGTGATGTCGGCGACAACGGCAACGCATGTATTGAACGAATAATGGCAGGCAAAGCCGCGCTTATCGCCTTTTTTCCAACCGGAAATTTCACGGACAAGCTTGATGGCTTCGATCATGCGGGCCGGATTTGGGGCCGCCGGGTCAAGCATCGAAAGACGCATGTCTATCGGGTCCTGACCGGTCTGGGTGGCAACCATATCCATCAGGCTTTCCATGGCAAATGCCGTGTGGGTATGGCCGACCGAACGCCACCATAGAATAGGGACTTCTGTCTGGAAATCGCTGAGACCGATGGCTTGATTGGGGATTGAATACAGGCCGCCGGCGACACCTTCGGCCGATGTATGGTCAATACCGTCATGGACCGTCATCGGTTCCATCGGGCTGCCCTTCATGATTGATTTGACGGCGACGCGATGGTCCCAGCCAATCACCTTGCCATCGGCATCAAGGCCGACTTTTGCGCGGTGGGCAGCCATTGGACGGTAATAGCCGCCTTTGATGTCGTCTTCGCGGCTCCAGACCAGTTTGACGGGCACTTTGCGCCCCGAAACGGCAAAGGCCATGGCGGCTTCGGCGTTGTAGTCGGCGGTCGGGCTTGCACGTCGTCCGAATGATCCACCGGCATACAGCGTTTTGATTTCGACCTGCGATGGTTCAAGGCCAAGGATTGCCGCAAGGGTCGGGCGGGTCAGGCTTGGGAACTGACAGCCATCATGAAGCCGGACACCGTTTTCGGTTGGCTCAATCGTGCAGTTCAGGGATTCAAGCGGTGCATGGGCAAGGAACGGGAACGAGAACTCCGCATCGATTGTGTCGGCGGCACCGTCAAGAACCGGGGCAACTGTTTGCACGGTGATCTCTTTGCCGAGATTGTATTGCGGCGCATCGAGCAAGGATTTGTGATCGGCCATCAGGGCGTCCGTGCTGCGGGTTTCGGCCGCACTGAAATCCCATTCAACCGAAAGCGCATCGCGGGCCTGAAAAGCCGACCAGGTGTTTTTGCCAAAGGCAACCACACCGGCCTTGTTGGGCAGAACCTGTGCGGCAATAAAGCCGCCGACTTCCTTGGCATCGGCATCATCAAACGAAACAACCGTGCCGCCGAATTTCGGGCTTCTGATGATGGCGGCATAGATCATGCCGGGCAAATTGACATCCATGGCGAAGATCGCGGTGCCGTTGGTTTTGCTGGTGTTATCCTTGCGATGCAATTTGTCACTGCCAATCAGTTTAAACTGATCGGGTGTTTTAATTGCGGGTTTTTCGACGGCTTCAAGGGTTGTTGCAATGGCAACGAATTCCCCGAAATGGCCGGAATTGCCACCGGATTTCAACATGCCGTCTTCGATGGAAATGCTGCTGGCATCCACGCCCCAGCTTTGGGCAGCAGCACGCACCAGAAGATCGCGCGCAGCAGCACCGGCTTCGCGGTACTGCATGTATGAATTGGCAATCGAGGTCGAACCACCGGTGCCTTGTCCGCCAAAGAACAGATTGGCGTAGCGTTTGTCATCGGCGGGGGCGAAGTCGGTTTGAACTTTATCCCAATTCGCATCGAGTTCTTCGGCAACCAGCGTTGCCAGACCGGTTGTCGTGCCCTGACCCATTTCGAAATGCTTGATGATGACGGTAACCGTGCCGTTGCCATCAATTTTAACAAACGGATTGAGATCGGTGGTGGCGGCAGCGGCCGTGCTGCCGGCGGTCAGAACGCCTTTGGCGTTGACCCCGACCAGAAGGGCGGTGGTGCCCGCGACACTTCCGGCAAGGAAGCCGCGACGTGAAACATTAATGGTCATGACTTAGGCCTCCAGCTTTTCAGATGCCAGCTTGATGGCTTCGTTGATGCGGACATAGGTCACACAACGACAGGCATTGCCGTCCATGTAATCTTTGATGTCTTGATCGGTCGGGCTGGGGTTTTCGGTCAAAAGACCGATGGCGGACATGATCTGACCGGATTGGCACCAGCCACATTGCACAACGTCCTTTTCACGCCATGCGGCCTGAACGGCCTGTGCGACCTTGTCGGTGGCACCTTCGATGGTGGTGATTTCGGTCTCGACCGCGTCTTCGACAAAGGTCTGGCAGGATCGGGTCGGGTAGCCGTCAACATGCACAGTGCACGCACCACAATAGGCAACGCCGCAGCCAAACTTGGTGCCGGTAAGGTGCAGTTCGTCGCGCAAAACCCACAGCAACGGTGTGCCGGGTTCTGCATCAACGGTGCGGGATTCTCCATTGATCTTAAGCTGATATTGCATGACCGCCTCTCTCTCTTGGCTTGTTATGCCTGATCATTGCCTGCGGGCAGGTAACCGAGGGGTAAACGCGCACAATGATCCGATATGTCGATCCGGTGGCGCGGATGATCTGCCATCAGACCGGCTGGTCGCAGAGTGTATGTAGGCAAGATCAGGCGGGATTTAAGGACAAGATTGGCGAAATCTGAAACGGCCAAATGGCGGGAAACCGCAAGGCATTGTTATTAGAGGTGTGCGGGATAATGGCTGCGGAAATAAAAAAAAGCCTGTCGATGCAAAGCGGCAAAGACAGGCTTTTTAATTTGGCAATTCAGGGTGGGGCACCTGTTTGCCATTCATCGGGGGATTATTTCGGCGCGTAGCCTTTTTCGCAGGCAAATTCGATGTCACTGCGGGCGATCCCGATATCTTCAAGAACCTCACGCGGCGCATGGCGCAGCATTTCGGTATCACGGGCAATCTTGAACGCAATGGCCCATTTGCGCGGGAAAAGGACGAGCCAGCGCCAGATGGATGCGCCCGAAACCGGCGCTACATTGGTGGTGGCGACGAGGGAGTCATTCGTAAACTGTGCTGGCATGATGCTGGCTCGCTAGTTTGTTTGCTAATAAGGGACAAAGTTTCCTCTGAACCCACAAACAATCTACGCCCCCGGTGTGTTAATTGGTGCGCAAGTTTCGCAAATCCGTGCGAGATTTTCGCAAATATTTTACAAAAACGATTTTCTTTCGCTGGCTGCATAGGTCATGTTTGTTTGCAGGGTGTTACACCATCATGATTTGGGAAAATTGAACCTTGGCGGAACTCGATAAATTCGACTATCGCCTGCTGGAACTGTTGCAGGATAACAGTCGGCTGACAGGTACGGAGCTTGCGGAAAAGGTTGGCCTTTCGTCCGCGGCATGCCTGCGCCGTGTGCAGCGTTTGCGCGAAACAGGCGTGATTGAACGCGATGTTGCGGTGGTTTCACCCAAAGTGTTCGGTAAGAAGATGATGGTGATCGTCCTTCTGACCATGGAGCGTGACCGACCGGATCGTTATATGCTGATGCGCGAAGCTTTTGCGAAAATGCCCGAAGTGGTGCAATGTCATCATGTTACGGGCGCGCATGATTTTGTTTTGCGCATTCAGGTCAGTGACATGGAAGAATATAGTGCATTTGTTGATCGGGTGTTTCATGAACCCTATATCAAACGCTATGAAAGTCTGGCGGTTCTGGGGTCGCTGAAATAGCGGTTACGGGCAGCCAAAAAAGGCCGCCCGGCGCTGTTTTTATTATTCACTTATTTTGAACAGTTGCGCGCATTATTCAATTTTAGTGCAGAATCAAGGGGCGGACCGGAAGCCCGCCCCGGACCGTCGCATTTTACCCGATTTATAATTGTATGAGGATTGACCTCGGCGTGCGGGAAGAGTCCCGCGTTGCGATATTGATCATGCAGGAGTTGCGACATTCGTAATGCTGGAGTTGGGACATTCATAATGGTGGAGTTGCGACATTCATCATGCCGGAATGGTTTTTTCGGCGGCGTCAAACAGATGGACATTTTCCGAGCCGAATGTCAGTCCGACCATATCGCCAACCACGGCTTCGGAATGGCCGACAATGCGGACGGTGAACAGGCCGACATCGGCGACATTGACATAGGCAAAGCTGTCAGAGCCGAGATGTTCCATGACATCGATCTGCCCGGTCAGGATCGCGGCACTGGTATCGTTGGCATCGCATAGGGCCATATGTTCGGGGCGAATGCCCATTTTGGTCGCACCTTCGGCGTTGCGGGCAATATCGGATGTCATGTTGTTACCAAATGTGACGGTGGTGCCCGAACCTGAGCAATCAACCACATTCATTTTGGGCGATCCGATGAACTGGGCGACAAACAGATTTCCCGGATGCCGGTACAGATCAAGCGGAGATCCGATTTGTTCGATCTGGCCCGCCTGAAGCACGACGATTTTGTCGGCCAAGGTCATGGCTTCGACCTGATCGTGGGTGACATAGACCATGGTCGCGCGGAGTTTCTGGTGCAGGCGGGCAATTTCGAGGCGCATTTCAACGCGCAAGGCAGCATCAAGGTTTGATAGCGGTTCATCAAACAGGAAGGCCTTGGGTTCGCGGACAATTGCACGCCCAATGGCAACGCGTTGACGCTGCCCGCCCGAAAGGGCTTTGGGTTTGCGTTCAAGATAGTCTTCAAGTTTGAGCGTCGCGGCGGCTTCGTCGACCTTGGCGGTAATTTCGGCCTTGGGCATGCCGCCAACGGTCAGGGCAAAGCCCATATTTTCGCGGACCGATTTATGCGGATAAAGCGCATAGGATTGAAACACCATCGAGAGTTCGCGTTCTGCCGGTGGTTTGCCCGTCACGTCATCGCCATCAATCAGGATATGTCCGTCGGATGCTTCGACCAGACCGGCGATCAACCGCAGAAGTGTTGATTTACCGCACCCCGAAGGGCCCACGAAAATCACCAGTTCGCCTTCGTTAATCTGAAGGTCGATGCCCTTGATGACTTCAACCCCGCCAAATGATTTACGGATATTTTTGAGTTCGATCTGACCCATTTTATTTGGCCTCCTGTTCCGGGGTAGTGGGCGTTAAGACGGGGGAGTTGATGACGTCGCCGGTTGGACGGGATGCCCAATAGAGCGACATGGATGCAGTCCATGAAAAATCGGATCCGCCGCCGCCGCGGCCGGTGACCGGGCAGAAATATTCGCGGTAATCCGATTGTTCGATAAGGGCTTCGGTATCGGCGCGGATGCGTTCGGCAAGATCGGTTTCGCCATGTTCGATCAATCCGGTTGCAATCATCCAGTTGACCATCGCCCAGACCGGACCGCGCCAATACCGGATGGAATCAAACAGTTCATGGTTCGGATCGAAACTGGGCACACCGCGGTCAACCTGTGTCAGCCAATGTGACAAGGTTGTCGCCATTTTGCCTGCGCGCTTGGGCTCAACATGCCCGGCAAACAGGGCAAGCCAGCTTCCCGATGTCAGGCCGGTGGCATATTCATCGCGGCGCAGATCAAGGGTGACATAGCCGCCAACATCGTCAGACCACAGTTTTTCAAACCCGGTATCAAGGCGGGCCAGACGCGATGCCGCGCGTGTCGCAATGTCATCCATACCCAGAAGTTTTGCCATCGCGATCAAATCGCGTTCCGCCCGGCGCAAGATGGCATTCATGCCCGGTTCCGCCACCCAGAACGGGCAATCCCGCGAGATGGTTGCTGTATCCCAGTTGCAGTCACGCCCGAATTTCACCAGCGCCATGTAGTGATCATAGTCATTGTTTTTCGGGCGTTCGTCTTCGTTGACGATATCGGTGTCGCGCCGGTGATAGGTGCCAACCCCGGTGGTATCGATGAAGGATAATGGACGATCCCAATCGGGCAGATTATCCCGGCCGCTTTCCCATGGATGCATGATGGCAACAATGCCAAGGCCATCCGGGTCACGGGCATCAAGAAACCATTGATGCCAGCGGTCAAGTTTGGGCAGCAGCTTTGCCGCACGGTCGCGAGTGGCATCAATGTCATCAACATCCTCGGCCAGAAGGCGCTGGATCACGGTTGCGGCGACCGGCGGCTGTGTGATGCCCGATGTTGGCGGGTTATGGGCGATATCGGCGGTGCCCCATTGGTCCGGGCCGGGGAAGTAGCTTTTTTCCACCTTCCAGAAAATGATGTGCGGGACCATGCCATTGTCCCATTGAGCAGACAGAAGACTTTCGACTTCCTGCCATGCCCGGTCGGGATCAAAGATTGAAAATCCAAGCGCGACCAGCGCACTGTCCCAGTTCCATTGAAACGGATAAAGCTTGGCACTTGGCACGGTATAGCCGCCGCGATCATTGGCGATCAGAATATCGGCAGCACGCCGGTTTTTGGGGTTTAGTTCATTAAGGGTCATGGTCATCCCTTGACACTCCCGGCGGTGAGGCCCTGAACAAGGAAGCGTTCAAACCACAGGAAGATCACAAGGATCGGAACCGTTGCGATGACGGCACCGGCCATAAGGTGCTGGCGCGGAACTTCCGATGAATTAAGCGAGACAACCCCGCGCGACAGGGTGAATATGTCGGGATCATCAAGGAACATGAAAGCAAACAGGAATTCATTCCAGGCGATCATGAAGACATAAAGCGATACCGATGCCAACGCCGGAAGGGCGAGCGGCAGGGTGATTTTCCAGATCACGCCAAGGCGTGACAGGCCATCCATCAGACCGGCTTCTTCCAGTTCGGCGGGAAGACCGCGGAAATAACCCTGTAGCATATAAAGGGCGACCGGGACCGTCGTTGCCGGATAGACAATCAAAAGCCCGACCACGGTATTGCGCAGGCCAAGCTGGCTAAACACCGCATAAAGCGGGATGACCAGAACAATCATCGGCACGAGATAGATCAGCAAGATCGAGCTGGAAAGTACCGCCTGTCCGGGGAATTTCAACCGGGCCACGGCGTAAGCACCGGGGATCGAAAAGGCCAGCGTGATCAGAACCGTTGAGACAGACACAATGGTCGAGATCAGAAGGAACCGGCCAAAGTTGAACTTGGTAAACAGTTCGACATAGCTGTCAAACAGGCTTGCCGCCCCTTGGGTCAGGTCAATCGACAGATCGAGCGGGTTCAAGAACAGTTCTTGCTGGGTCTTCAGGCTGGTCATCACCATCACATAGAAGGGCAGAATGACAATCACGCTAAAGAAGACAAAACCAAACCCCTTGAGAACGCGCACGATCACAAGGTCGGTTTTATAGCGTTTGAGCATCCCGGAGTGGATATCAATCAGGACCGCACGGTTGGCAAAGGTCACCGCAAGGGCAACCAGACCAACACCAAATGCCTGAATGGCCGAGCTTTCCGAGAAGGCCAGACTAAAGGGTGCGCCAAACGAAACCAGCATCATGGCAATGATCACGCCAGCAAAGGCCACCAGATAAAGGCCCGGTGTGCGGTCCGTTGGGGTGCGCAGCAATATGATTGCGGCATTGACCGCCCCGCCAAGTGCACCGGCGGTAATGATCGGTGTTGCCGGAAGCCCGGTAATCAGGGTCAGGGAAATGCCGATGATGGCAACCGCAATCGCCCCCCACAGCAAACCCGATAAAAGGCCAAGAAGAAGACCCGTACCAATACGCATTACGAATCCTCCCGGTGGACGAATTTGAAATAGAACACGGCAAAGATCAGAAGCAGGATAAAGATCGCAACCGCGACCGCTGCGCCTGCGCCAAGGTTCGATAGGGCAAAGCCCTGTTCATAGACATCAACGGTCAATGTCCGCGTACCCGCAGCCCCGCCGGTCAGAAGGAAGATGTCGTCAAACTTGTTAAAGGTCCAAATGAAGCGCAACAGGAACAGGGTCGAGAGGATGCCTAAAAGCTGCGGCAGGGAAATGTGCCAGAACTGTTGAAGCGGGGTGGCACCATCGACCTCGGCGGCTTCGTACATGTCAGATGAAATTGATTGCATACGGGCGAGAATGAACAGGAATGACAGCGGGAAATACCGCCATGCTTCAAAGGCAATCACGGTTGCCAAGGCCAAGGGGAATTCGAAGGTCATGCCAAGAATGTCGATCGGCAGAGCCCGTTGGCCAAAGAAATTCACACCTTCATCGGCAAGGTTCATGCGCAAAAGAATGGCATTGAATGTGCCGTTAAACGGATCAAGCAGGATCACCCATGTAAAGGCGACCGCGATCACGGGGGCGACATAGGGAAACAGGAACAGACCGCGAATGATGGAGCGACCGGCAAAGGGTTTGTTCAAAATCTGTGCGGCAAAAAGCCCCATGACCAGCGCACCCAAGGTGCCAAACACGGTATAGGCAATCGTCACCCAAAGAACCGACCAAAATTCACGGGAATCAAATATCCGGGCGAAGTTATCGAGGGTGAATTCCGAATTGGTCAGGATGTTTTCAGCCGACCCGGTGACGGTTGGTTCGCTATCACGCGGCGATACGGGGTTGGCGGCAAAACTTTCATCGGCAATGGCGGTAAGTTCCAACCGGTTGCGTTCACCGGCTTCAAGCTGTTCAAGGGTACAGCGGACTTCGGTGCCGGTTACACTACAGGCAGGGTCGGATTTGGTGATTGTAATGCCGGTCGGCAAAGTATCGGTCAGGACAACATCGGTAATGTCGCCTTCGCGCGATGAATTGCGCATGCGGTATTGAATGCTGAATTCTTCGCCTGCGACGTCAAAGTCACCCCGCACCCGTTCGGAGACAACCGGGGTTGGTGGTCGCAGATCCGAAAGTTTGACCGGTTTGACCGAAATCCAGAAATTGGCCAGCAACGGAAACAGGACAACGCCCATAACGATCAAAAAGGTCGGGGCCAGCATCCAAAGTGCTAGTTTGGCTTCGCGTCGCGCCATCGGGCCAATTTTTGATTTCCGCCTTGGCGACGGGTCTTGCGGCGGTGCGGTTGCTGATGGTGTGTGTGTGCCGTGGGACGTTGTCATCGTCTTGGTATCCGTTGTGAAAACCGGAAATCCGGGGCACGCAGATCACCACGCACCCCGGATACAAGATTGTTTGCCGCTTATTCGATGGCGGCGATTTCTTCGTTGATCAGATCGGCGGTTGCCGATGCATCCCGTTCGCCGTCGATATATTCGCGGACCAGACGGTTAATGATCTGACTGTTGATGATGCGCGATGCCAGTGACAACTGACCTTCGGCAACACCCCAACGGTTTGCTGTTTCAAGGCCCGACACGATGTCGGAAATAACAGCCGGATCATAAAGTTCGGAAAGCGGCTTTTTGCGATCCACACCGACCGGCAGGGTCGACCATGCCTTGACGAATTTTTCAGGATCGTCTGCGGTGCCGTGACGGACCGGGAATTTGCCTTCCGGTGCGATGGAAAGCGTGCTGGTGTAGCCATCATCAAGCGAGAATTTGACGAATTCTTCGGCGGCATCGGTATCGGCATCATTGGTGATCCCGAAATAGCGGATGTCACCCCATGCGGCCCCATCAGGATTGGACGGGCCCATCAGGCGGGTCACAACACCGGTTTTCGATGCCAGTTCGCCCGATGTCGGATCATCATTGATGGTGGGTGGGGCGCTGTCACGCAGGCCAGCCAATTCATCAAGGATGAAGGGCGACCAAATGATCATTGCGGCCTTGCCTGCGAAATAGACTTCGCGTGACTGTTTCCAGTACAGATCCCCCGGAGGCGATGCCTGGGCGATGGATTTATAGAAATCGAGGGCCTCGATCAGCTTGGCCTTATCAAACCCGATGGAACCATCAGCGGAAACCGGGGTGGCCCCATTGGCAAGCAGAACGTGTTCAAGCACCTGGCTCATGAAGTTGTCGTCGATCTTGGTCGCGGCAACAAAGCCATAGGTTTCTGGCGGATTGTGAAGTTTTTCCAGTGCCTTGGTGATGTTGGCGTAGCTGTTTGGTGCCTCAAGCCCGGCGGCATCAAACAGATCCTTGCGATAGAGAACCATCTGGGTCCAGCCATCAGACGGCACAGCAGCAACTTCGCCGTCAAAATCGGCCATCGACAGTGCAGCCGGTGCGAAGGTGTCTTTGCCCAAGCTCATGACGACTTCGTTATTGGCTTCGGTATCGAGAATGCCGGCTTCTGACCATGGCAGGACATATTGCAATGTCAGGTAAATGACGTCTGGCAGATCGCCTGCGGCATAGGCAGCCGTTGCGCGGGTTCCAAGTTCGGATTCCGTAACCGGGATGACTTCAACGGCAGTGCCGGTTTTGGCTTCAAACTCCTTGGCCATTTCTTCTTGTTTGGCCAGACGTTCGGGTTGTTCTTCGGTGGTCCAGAAACGCAGCTGTGCGCTTGCCATACTGGTCGAAACCAACAAACCGGCAGCCGCGAGTGTCAATGCACGCGTCAAAGTTTTCATGAGATGCCTCCCTTGGCATTTGTTACCGACTTCTGTGCCGGTGGATTGGCTGATCCACGAATGGTCAGCGAAGCTTCCCAAAGAATCTGGGAAAACGGCGATGCAGGCGCATTGGCCTGCGCGACAACGATCCGGCCCACTTCACGGCCGATCTGATAGCTGGCCTGCGACATTGTTGTCAGGCCGGGATGGATGGCTTCGCCCATGGGCAGGCCATCAAAACCAATGACGGAAATTTCATCGCCCACTTTGATCCCGGCATGGGCGAGTGCATGGATTGCACCAATCGCAACGGCATCGGTGACACATAAAAGGGCGGTGGGGCGGTCGGGATGTTTGAGAAGTTCGGTTACGGCGTGGCGGGCAGCCATTTCATCGGAAATGCCGTCAAAGACATAACCGGATGGCATGTCACAGCCATGGGCCTTGGCGGCAGAGACGAAACCTTCGCGGCGTTGCCATGCGTAGTTCAGGTCGGGATCACCACCAAGATAGGCAATCTTGCGATGGCCCAACCCGACAAGATGGTTCATCGCGTCGATGAAGGCCTTTTCATTGTCGATATCGAGCCATGCGTAATCGTCATATTTGGCGGTGCGGCCCTGAACGACAAAGGGGATCTGGGATTTGCGCAAGAAATCGACGCGGGGGTCATTGCGCCGCGATCGGGCAACAACAAATCCGCCGACTTTGCCCGACCGGATCAGGCGGTCCATGACTTCGACCTCGTCATGGCCTTCGGGGACGGCAGCGACCAGCAAATCCCAGTCCGACAAGGCAAGCTCGGTTGCCAAGCCATCAAGGATTTCGGCCAGAAACGGATCGATCTGATGGCCGTGACGTGCGGGCAGGACAAAACCGATGGTTTCAACGACACCGCGGGCAAGTCGGCGGGCGGTGGTTGACGGGCGATAGCCCAGTTCATCGGCGGCCTTGCGGACGCGTGCGATGGTTTTCTTGGCGATGTCGGGATAATTGTTCAGGGCACGCGAAACGGTTCCCTCGGACAAGCCAAGATGCTTTGCCAGTTGGGCAATAGACACAGTTTCACGGCGTGGCTTGACGCGTGGCACGGAACCTCCCTTATCTTTTTTCAGCGCCTTGTTGGCGATGTTTGCTGTTTTCCGAAATCGCTTTCGGTAACAGGGGGAACGCTAGCCGAAAGCGGTTTCGGTTGTCAAACTGTTGATTTTGATGGGTTTATTGTGCGCCGCAATGATACCGCGTAGCTATCCTTAAGGGTGGGGCGATTTGTGCGCAAACATCAGGAAAACAGCGGGAGATACGCTTTTTCGACCAAATGTATAGGTTTCCATCACCCTGTGATTGCGTAGCGTCGATGTGTCGAGTTTGTCGGCGTTGTGGTGGATATCTTGACCATCGGGTCAGGACTCGGCATAAAAATGGCGGGCACTGAGGCCCGCCATTGAGAATGTTCATATTATGCGATGTGCGGTGGTCTAGCTAAAATCCAGAGCCCGGTCACCATTGGCGTCCTTGATGCGGGTCGGAAGGCCCATGCCGTTCAGCAAATTCAGGAACGGTTTGGCCAGCAAATCTTCGACATTTGCCATTTTTTTGACATCCGCTACCCCGCATGACTTTCCTACTCTGCCTTTGCTGGGAAGTTATTCGATATCAAGATCGTCAACGACTTGCTTTTGCGCCTCTGCTTCATTAGCAACCATTTCCGGATTGCGGGTCATCGATCTCAATCCATCAATATGTGTATGTAAATCCGGATGGATATGGTTCCACATTGGATCAAGAATAAAATCAACACCCTCTCTACGAGCCAGTTTGGCTGCTGGCACGAAGTCGCTATCTCCTGCAACCAAAACAACTTGATCGATCAGACGCTTCTGAGACAGTTGTGTGATATCGACACCAATCCGCATATCAACACCAGTTTGCTTCGCCGTATAAACGAAATCATGGTCGGCAAGCTCTTCCCATTTACGTCTGTTCTTTATCAGATCCTGCATCACACGCGGCCGCAATGACCAATTTGCATTCTTGTCGTTCAAATGCCCCAATCGAAGGGCAACTTTTCTGCGCTTCGTGAGGTTAAGATGTAGTGCGTTTCGGAAAATCGCCTCATCTGATTTCTCAAAGTTGATAGCCTTCTTTTCAATTGGCGTATGCAAACGCTTTGTTAGTGGCGGGCAATCGTAAAAGAAAATGCGATATAGATCGGAACGCTTGGCATTGGGGTTTTTGGGCTTAAGGTGAGAGATTGCCATTCGAAAGACCGTCTCTGCCACCACTTCAGGATCACGCGCATCCTTACTTGGGAAGACAACCGGGAAACGCTTCAAAAAGAACGCCCCGTCAATCATGATGGCCATCCGCTGCATATTTCCCCCAATGATTTTATTTTTGAAATTATTGGAAAAGGCAAAAAAAAACCCCTTGGGGTCGGTAGCCTGCTATTAATCCGTTCTCACGGGGGCTACGGACGGCCAAGGGGGCTATCTGTTTAAAAGTTGGTTTTCTTCCCAACTTTTGCAAACCCGTTATACAAATAAAATTTGTACTGAAGCAACACATTTTTGTATTACAAAAACTGCACGTTTTTGTGAGTACAATTTCGTTCACAGATTGCACACACAAAACGTCTCACTTTTTCGCGCAAAAATCAGGACCGGAAATTGCCCGCACATTGCGCAAATTCTGCAAACACGATTTCACTAGATGTCATGTAACGTGCAATTTGCAACCGGTTGCAAATTTGAACATTCGCGATCCGCTAAAATATATTTTTCGTCATGCAATGTACGATGCCGGCCAAATTGACCTTGTCCATACATCTGGTATCACGTGATACCAAGATTGCTGTTTAGTGCAAACAACCCATTCTGTGATCGTTCCCGCGTTGATGCGCGAAATTCAAACATAAAAATGGCGAGCCAAACGATACATGGCCCGCCATTTTACGTATGAGATCAGGATATAAGCCGCTTAGCTGAAATCCAGAGCCCGATCACCATTGGCGTCCTTGATGCGGGTCGGAAGACCCATGCCGTTCAGCAAATTCAGGAACGGTTTGGCCGGCAAATCTTCGACATTTGCCATTTTCTTCACATCCCATTCGCCGGTCGCGATCAGCATCGCAGCGGCCACCGGCGGAACACCAGCGGTATAGGAAATGCCTTGGCTGCCGACTTCGTTAAAGGCGTCTTTGTGGTCCGCCACGTTATAGATCAGGACTTCGGTTTCCTTGCCGTCCTTGGTGCCCTTGACCAGATCACCGATGCAGGTCTTGCCGGTATAGTCCGGGGCAAGCGAACTTGGATCGGGCAGGCAGGCCTTTACGACCTTAAGCGGCACAACTTCCAGACCCTCGGCCGTTTTGACCGGCTGTTCGGAGAGAAGACCGATGCTGTTGAGCACGGTAAACACATTGACGTAATGATCGCCAAAGCCCATCCAGAAGCGGACATTGGGCACGTCAAGGTTCTGGGACAGGGAATGGACTTCGTCATGGCCGGTCATGAAGGTCTGGCTTTCACCCACCACAGGCATGTCCCAGATTTTCTTGATCTCGAACATCTTGTTGGACTGCCATTTGCTGTCCTGCCAGGAATAAACCGTGCCGGTGAATTCGCGGAAATTAATCTCCGGATCGAAATTGGTGGCGAAATATTTGCCGTGGCTGCCGGCATTGATGTCGATGATGTCAATCGAGTCAATTTTATCGAAGTAATCTTCGACCGCCAGTTTGGCATAGGCATTGACCACACCCGGATCAAATCCGATGCCAAGAATGGCGGTGATACCGGCCTTTTCGCATTCTTCGCGGCGCTTCCACTCATAGTTGGCATACCATGGCGGGGTTTCGCAGATTTTGTCCTGTTCTTCGTGAATGGCGGTATCGAGATAGGCAACACCGGTTTTGATGCAAGCCGACATCACCGGCATGTTCACAAACGGGGATCCGACATTAATGACGATCTGGCTGCCGGTTTTTTCGATCAGGGCAGCGGTCGCAGCAATATCGGTGGCATCCAAGGCATGACCAGCAAGAACGCCGTCGTTCTTAAGGGCCTTTTTGTCGTGGATACTGTCGATGATTGCCTGACATTTCGCAGCAGTACGCGATGCGATGTTAATATCGCCAAGCACGTCATTATGCTGGGCACATTTATGTGCCACTACCTGTGCGACGCCACCTGCGCCGATAATCAGAACATTCTTTTTCATGTCGGGCCAAAAACTCCCTTGTTGTGAGAGGTGGGGCGATCCATCGCCCCGGTTCGCTATGAAAAGTCCTTTTCCTGCTTAGGAAAGGCTCGATACGTAGTCATCAAAGGTAAACTCACGCACAATGCGTTCCGTTCCGTCGAGTTCCCGGATCACGATGGACGGCATGCCGACCCCGTTAAACCAGTTCTTTTTCACCATGGTGTAGCCGGCCGCATCCTGAATGGAGATACGGTCGCCGACCTTGATCTCGTGCTCGAAATTAAATTCGCCAAAGACATCCCCGGCCAGGCATGATTTGCCACAAATCATGTAAGGGTGATCGCCAGTATTGGGCAGAACCTTGGCATTTTCGCGGTAGATCAAAAGGTCCAGCATATGGGCTTCGATCGAGCTATCGACGATGGCCAGATTTTTGCCGTTAAACAGGGTATCAAGCACGCTGACTTCAAGGGTGGTGCTTTTCGTGATCGATGCTTCGCCCGGTTCAAGATAGACCTGCACGCCGAACTTTTCCGAAAATGCCCGAAGACGCGCACAGAATGTATCAAGCGGGTAATCATCGCCGGTAAAGTGAATGCCGCCGCCCAGACTGACCCATTCGACCCGCGAGAGGAGCGATCCGAACTTTTCTTCGATATTGCCCAGCATCTGATCAAACAGATTAAAGTCGGCATTTTCGCAGTTGTTATGGATCATGAAGCCGGTGATCTGATCCATCACCGCTTCGACCTTGGTGACATCCCATTCGCCAAGGCGTGAAAACGGGCGGGCCGGATCGGCGAGATCAAAGCTTGATGTCGAGACCTGCGGGTTCAGGCGCAAACCGCGCACAATTGACGATGCCTGATCGCTAAACCGGGTGAGCTGGCTGATGGAATTGAAAATGATCTTATCAGCATTTTCAATGACCTCAGTGATTTCATCATCGGAATAAGCCACACTATAGGCGTGGGTTTCCTTGCCAAATTTCTTGCGGCCAAGTTTGACCTCATAAAGCGAGGACGAGGTTGTGCCATCCATATAATCGGACATGAAGTCAAACACCGACCATGTGGCAAAGCATTTCAAGGCCAGCAATGCTTTTGCGCCGGAATGTTCGCGGACATAGGCGATCTTTTCCATGTTGCGCAGCAGTTTGGACTTGTCGATCAGATAATATGGCGTTGCGGGCATAGGCGGCTCTCTACAACTATGTCACGGGGACGGGAGAAACGAGATTGGGTGGCGTTAAACGCCAAAACCGAACGTACCATCAGGCGCACCATAAAATGGTGCCATCATCTAATGGTCGGCGAAACGTTGCGTCATCCATGACCCGGAGACGGATAAACTGTAGTCATTCATCGTTTATGTCCCCATCAAGGGTGGTGATGCCAAATGCGCGTTGTTTGAATGTGGGTAACAACGCGCGCGATCGCCGGGATGTTCCGCAGCTCTGTTCCGCGACCCAATAGCAGCGAGGGGCATGACGGTCAATACTGCATTGCCTTAATATGTAGGGTCAGGGCTGATTAATTCGACTGCCATTCCAATCGAATTAATCAGCCCTGACCCTAATGCGATTTTATCATTGCGTGATATTGTGGTTTTATGACGGTTTGTCCGGATGGTCATCGCATTGATTTTGGTTTGCAATTCCCCATCTGCTTAGTATGGGCGGACGCCGTGAAAAATACGTGCGTTTGAAAGCGAAAACACGCTGCTTGCACGTTGCGAAATCCTGATCCTAGTGTGACACCGAAACCGCTGGCATTCAATGGTTCAGGAAGGATTGACCATATTGATGGCGGATCATTTTCCGTGGTCTTGCGTTTTGACCCTAAGGATAACCAGAGACGGAGGGGGCCATGTCACCTGCACCTGTCAGTGTCGACCATCTTGCTTTTCCAACCCGCGATCTTGAAAAGACGGATCATTTTTATGCCAAAGTGATCGGCGCAACGCTTGTCCATGCCGAAAGCGGTTATAGCCCGTCGTGGAAAAGCGATTATTTGCTGATGACATATTCCTTGCCGGATGGAACGCGGCTGTCATTCTTTGACTGGCCGGCAGATACCGGGCCTTATCCCAATGATCCGCATATGCCCGACGAAGTGTTCCATATCGGTCTGCGCTGTGATGCGCCGCGTGATGTGATTGCCTGGCAGAACCATCTGTTCCAGCACAAGGTGGTGTATCACAATGAAGATGACGGGCGCGCACGGCGTCTGTTCTTCCGTGATCCCAACGGTATCCGGTTCGAGATTTTCGCATCGGAAACGTCAAAATCCGGGCGCGATCACGAAGGCGAGGCGCGCGTGGTCGTCGACGAATGGAAAAAGATCGCAAGCGGTTAAGAGCGTGGTCCGCCAAGGGGGCTTTATCAAGCTAACCCTTGGGGCAGGGGCCTGTGCTTTGCCGGATGATCAATTCCGTCGGGACAATGACCGGGCCCTTTTCACGGTTTTCAAACGGTGCCTTGGCACCCAGCCGATCCAGAAGAAGGGTAATCGCCTGTTCGCCCAGTCGGCGGCGGGGTTGGCGCACCGTCGTGATCGGCGGATCATAGGCGGCCGCATGGGGGATGTCGTCAAAGCCGACGATTGAAACGTCCTGAGGGATGCGAAGACCATATTCCTTGGCCGCAACAATCACCCCGATTGCCATGCCGTCACTGGCACAAAATACCGCTGTTGGTCGCGTTTTCGGATCCGCCAGAAGGGCGCGTCCGGCGGCAATCCCCGAATCAATTGAAAAATCACCGCGATATATCAGGGCCGGGTCGTTTTGAATGCCGACAGAGGCCAATGCGCGGCGATATCCGGCAACGCGGTCGGTGGTCAGGATGTTGTTTGAAGGCCCGCTGACATGGGCGATGCGTGTATGGCCAAAATCCGTCAGATGGCGGGTGGCGATAAAAGATGCCTCGTCATTATCAATGATGACGGTCGGCAACGCACATCCCGGAATACGTTCACAGGCAATGACCACAGGCGGCGTTGCATTTGCCGGTGCATTGGCAAGCGGAGCCGGTAATCGACCATTAAGCAAGATCATGGCATCGGCCTGATTGCTGCGCAGATAGGCGGCATAGGTGGCTTCGCGGTCAGGGTCGTTTTGCGTGTCGCCAATCAGAACATTATAGCCCGCCTGACTGGCACCTTTTTCAATGCCTGAGAGAATCGCTGAAAAAAACGGGTTTCCGATGTCTGGAACCAGCAAAAGAATCATGCCCGAACGGTTCAGGCGCAGGTTTCTGGCCATGACATTGGCGGTGTAGCCCGTCGCGGCGATGGCGGTTTGCACTTTTTCACGTGCGGTTTCGGAAACCACATCTGGCTTGTGCAAAGCCCGGCTTACAGTGGCAATCGACACCCCCGCATGGCGGGCAACATCTTCAATCGTCGCGATTTTTTCATTCATGCTTCTTCCTACTCTGCCGGTAACAGGCTGTCCAGCGGCATTCATCGGGTCGTTTGGAGCGGTGATTTTGATCACAATTACACAAATGTAAAGGTTTACATTAAAAATGAAAACGTTTACACAGGCTGTAATAAAGAGTTGATCGCAAAAATGCGACGCTAGGGAGGATACATCATGTCGGATGCGGCCAATCATGCCGTTAACTCCGATCAACAGGCACAAATACGCCTGTCCGGTCGGCAGGTTTGCAAGTCATTTGGATCTGCGCAGGTGCTGTTCGATGTTTCCATCGATCTGTATGCGGGCGAAGTCCATGCCCTTTTGGGCGAGAATGGTGCTGGCAAATCGACATTGGTTAAAATCCTGTCCGGCTATCACCAGCCGACCAGCGGTGAGCTGGTTCTTGATCATGCGCCTGTTGAATTCCTTGATAGTGAAATTGGTGAAAACCACGGCGTGATCCTGATCCATCAGGAATTGAACCTTGCCGAACAATTGACTGTTGAAGAAAACATTTTCCTTGGCCGTGAAATCAAACGTGGCTGGTTCCTTGATAAAGCGACGATGCGCCTTGAAGCCAAAAAGCTTCTGGATCAATTGCAATGCGATGTTGATCCGCGCACGCGCATTCGGGACCTGCCGGTATCTGACCGCCAGATGGTCGAAATTGCCAAGGCACTGTCCAAAAAAGCCGACATCCTGATTCTGGACGAACCGACAGCGGTTCTGACCGGGCGCGAGGTTGATATCCTGTTTGAGCAGATCAAGCGGTTGCGCGAGCAGGGTGTGGCGATCCTGTATATTTCCCATAAACTTGACGAGATCAAAGCCATTGCCGACCGGGTGACGGTTCTGCGCGACGGGCGCCACATCACGACCGAACCTGTTTCGGGTCTTGAAAAGGATGATATGGCGCGGCTGATGGTCGGGCGCGACATCAAACAGATGTTCCCCGATCGTGAACCGGTCAAGGCATCGGACATTGCGCTTTCGGTCCGGGGGCTTTCGGTGGACGGGCAAGTCCGTGATGCCAGTTTTGATCTTCGCCGGGGCGAGGTTCTTGGCTTTGCCGGGATTGTCGGGGCCGGTCGTACCGCCCTTATGGAAGCGATCATTGGTCTGCGCGAAAAAAGTTCGGGCCAGATTGCACATAATGGTTCGCCGGTCGAGATCCACAGTCTGCAAGATGCCAAGAAATGCGGCATTGCCTATCTGACCAAGGACCGCAAAGGCAGCGGGTTGCTGTTGAATATGGATATGCGGCCCAATCTGACCTTGCTGGCACTTGAAAAATTCGGGCGGGTGATCATTGACCGCAAGGCCGAAGAAGCCGCCCTTGAAGCCGCGATTGAAGCATTTGATATCCGGGCCGCAGACCGAAAATCCAAGGTCGGTGATTTTTCCGGTGGCAATCAGCAAAAACTTCTGTTGGCCAAAGTCATGGAAACCGACCCGGACATCGTGATTATTGATGAGCCGACACGCGGCATCGATATTGGTACGAAAAGCCAGATTTATCATTTCATCGGCGATCTTACCAATCGCGGAAAATCCGTCATTCTCCTGTCGTCCGAAATGCCCGAAATGCTTGGCCTGTCTGACCGTATTGCGGTGATGGCAGCCGGGCGCATTACCGGCATTCTCGAAGGTAACGACCGCAATGAGCATGAAATCATGCGGCATGCGACAGGAATTTCAGGCAAGCAGGGAGTGTCTGTTCATGAGTAGCCTTGAGCGCAACGAAGCCAAGACTTCAAAGACTTCGAGCGGCTTTAGCATCGATTTTAAGGCGTTGGGCCCGTTCCTTGCGCTGGTGGGACTTTTCATCCTGGGAACGGCGATTAATGAAGCCTTCCTAAGCGGCGGGAATCTGTCGAATATTTTCACCCGCGCGGCCTTTATCGGCATCATCGCGGTCGGGGCGACTTTTGTTATTACGGCGGGCGGGATTGATCTTTCGGTCGGGTCGATGGCGGCCTTTATTTCCGGTGCCATGATTGTCGTGATGAACACGCTTGTCCAAACGTTGGGGGCCGGGGTTGAAACCGTGCTTCTTGGTGTTTTGCTTAGTATCGTTCTGGGTATTGGTGCCGGGGCGGTCAATGGTCTGGTCAGCACAAAGGGCAAGATTGAAGCCTTTATCGTGACGTTGGGCACCATGGGGATTTACCGATCGCTTGTGACCTATATGGCCGATGGCGGGACCTTGTCGCTGGACTTTGATGTGCGCGGTGTCTATCGCCCGATTTATTACGGCGATGTCTTGGGCATTCCCGTACCCGTACTGGTGTTCTTTGTGGTCGCGGTTGCCGGGTATGTGTTGTTGAACATGACGCCGTTTGGCCGGAAATGTTTTGCCATCGGGTCAAATGAACAGGTTGCACGCTATTCGGCGATCCATGTCGACCGGATCAAGACCCTGACCTATGTGATTCAGGGGATCTGTGTGTCGATTGCGACCATCATTTATGTGCCGCGCCTTGGTTCGGCATCCAGTTCGACCGGCGTTCTTTGGGAACTTGAAGCCATTGCAGCAGTGATCATTGGCGGAACGATGCTGAAGGGCGGCTATGGCCGGATCTGGGGCACGGTTGTCGGTGCGATCATGCTGACCACCATTGGCAATATTCTGAATTTGACGGATGCGATCAGTAACTATCTGAACGGAGCGGTTCAGGGGCTGATCATCATCGTTGCCGTCTTCCTGCAACGTGGGGACTGGCGACGCAAAAAGAGCAAATAACCGGCGATCAACGTCCGGGATGAATGTGAAAACGCATCATTTTTTTTGATCAGGAGGAAGCGTTTATGAAAACGTTTACGAAATATCTTGGGGCCGCCTGTGTTCTGGGTCTTGGCCTTGTGTCTACCGGTGCATTCGCACAGGAAAAAATTAAAATCGGTGTTTCTATTCCCGCTGCGACCCATGGTTGGGCCGGTGGCCTGAACTGGCATGCTGCAGAGGCCGAAAAACGTATCGAGGCCTCCTATCCCAATATCGATGTCATCGTTGTTTCGGCAAATGGTGCGACAGAACAGGCCAATGATCTTGAAGATCTGGTGTCGGTTCAGAATATTGATGCGTTGGTTATCTTGCCGTTTGAATCTGATCCGCTGACCGTTCCGGTCCAGCAGGTCAAGGAAGCTGGCAAGTTCATCACCGTGGTTGACCGTGGTCTTTCCCTTCCGGGGATTGAAGACGTTTACGTTGCGGGGAATAACCCGGAACTGGGTCGTGTATCGGGTGAATACATTCGTGATCGTCTGAATGACGAAGGCAAGATCGTTATCTTGCGCGGCATTCCGACCACGATTGATACCGAACGTGTAGATGCCTTCATTGAATCGATCGAAGGTTCAAACATCGAAGTGCTTGATATGAAGCACGCCAACTGGAACCGTGATGACGGCTATGAAGTGATGCAGGACTTCCTGTCGCGCTTCCCGCAGATCGATGCGGTCTGGGCACAGGATGATGACATCGCCCTTGGTGTGATCGAAGCCGTCAAACAGGCGGATCGTACCGACGAGATGTTCATCGTTGGCGGTGCCGGTATGAAAGACATCATCAAACGTGTGATGGATGGCGACAAACTGACCCCGATTGACGTTTTGTATCCGCCAGCAATGATCGCAACCGCGATGGAGCTGACGGCGCTGAAATTCACATCAGGTGTGCCGGTTGAAGGCCGCTATATCCTTGGCGCGACTGTCGTGACCGAAGAAAATGCCGAGAACTTCTATTTCCCGGACAGCCCGTTCTAATTGGTCTTTGGTTGGGACCAGCATTTAAGCGTCGGGCGGGAGCCCGCCCGACGCACATCTTTTCCGCCATACCCATCAGGACGTAGTCAAAGAGGCTCGCTATGAAAACACTTAAGGGACCGGCTATTTTCCTAGCCCAATTTGCAGGTGATGAAGCCCCGTTCGACACAATTGATTCCATTGGCCGTTGGGCCGGGTCGTTGGGATATAAGGGCGTTCAGATCCCGAGTTGGGACAAGCGGCTGTTTGATGTTGAAAAAGCTGCAAACAGTAAAGATTACTGTGACGAAATTACCGGAACACTTGCGCAATATGGTGTCGAGCTGACCGAACTTTCGACCCATCTGCAAGGGCAGCTTGTTGCGGTTCATCCGGCCTATGACGAGATGTTTGACGGCTTTGCCGCACCGGAAGTGCGCGGCAATCCCAAAGCCCGCCAGGAATGGGCGGTTAATCAGGTAAAAGCAGCCCTTAAAGCATCGCAACATATGGGCATTTCGGCCCATGCGACTTTCTCGGGTGCGCTTGCCTGGCCTTATGTTTATCCGTGGCCGCAGCGCCCGGCGGGTCTGGTTGAAACCGCGTTTGATGAACTTGCCAAACGCTGGACCCCGATCCTGAATGTTGCGGATGAATGTGGCGTTGATGTTTGCTATGAAATCCATCCGGGTGAAGACCTGTTTGACGGGGCAACATTCGAGATGTTTCTGGAGCGGGTGAAAAACCATTCACGTGCCAACATCCTGTATGATCCAAGCCACTTTGTGCTTCAGCAGCTTGATTATCTTGATTTCATCGATATTTACGCGGAGCGTATCCGCATGTTCCACGTCAAGGATGCCGAGTTTAATCCGACCGGGCGTCAGGGCGTTTATTCCGGGTATCAGAACTGGGTCGGGCGTGCCGGCCGGTTCCGGTCGCTTGGCGATGGGCAAGTTGATTTTGGCGCAATCTTTTCCAAGCTTGCCGCGATTGATTTTGATGGCTGGGCCGTGCTGGAATGGGAATGTGCGCTTAAACATCCCGAAGACGGTGCCCGCGAAGGGGCCGAGTTCATCAGGAACCATATTATTCGCGTGACGGAAAAGGCCTTTGACGATTTTGCCGATGGCGGCACGGACGAGGCGGCAAATCGTCGTATTCTTGGCCTTGATTAAGGCAGCCTAGGTCCCGAGCCTGAGCCCGTCACGTCGTATCAAACACAGTGAAAAGACTTCTGGAGACAGACATGAGCAAGATTTCCAATCCTAGTCGTCGCATCCGTCTTGGTATGGTCGGTGGCGGGCAGGGTGCCTTTATCGGTGCCGTTCACCGTATTGCGGCCCGTCTTGATGATCGCTATGAGCTGGTTGCGGGGGCTTTGTCCTCAAAGCCCGATATTGCTGCTGCATCGGCGGCAGAATTGTTCATTGCCCCGGATCGCAGCTATGACAGTTTTGAAACCATGGCGCAGGCCGAAGCCGCCCGTGAAGACGGTATGGATGTCTGTGCGATTGTTACGCCAAACCATCTGCATTTCCCCGCCACCATGGCAATGCTGAATGCAGGCATTCACGTGATTTGTGACAAGCCGCTTTGCCTGACGGTCGAAGAAGCCGAGAAAATTCAGGCCAAGGTCAAAGAGACCGGGCTTTTGTTTGCCTTAACGCACAATTACACCGCCTATCCGATGGTGCGCGAAGCCCGTCAGATGGTGGCCGAGGGCAAACTTGGCAGCATTCGACTGGTGCAGGTCGAGTATCCGCAAGGCTGGATGGCAACGCGCGTTGAAGACACCGATAACAAGCAGGCCAATTGGCGTGCCGATCCGGCCAAGGCCGGTATGGGCGGCGCACTTGGCGATATCGGAACCCATGCACATAATATCGCGGAATTTGTCACAGGGCTTGAGATCAGCGAACTGTGTGCGGATGTTGATGCGATTGTTCCGGGGCGTAAGCTTGATGACAATGTGCAGATCCTTCTGCGCTATGAAAATGGCGCACGCGGGATGCTTTGGGCCAGTCAGGTTGCTATTGGCCATGAAAACGGTCTGCGATTGAGGGTCTATGGTGACAAAGGCGGGATTGAATGGGCGCAGGAACATCCCAATCATTTGCATTTCCGCCCGCTTGATGGTCGCCCGGAACTGATGACCCGCGGCGGTGCCGGTATCGGTTCCGAAGGCCTGCGCGGTGTGCGCGTACCACCGGGACACCCGGAAGGCTATCTTGAAGGGTTTGCCAACCTTTATAGCGATTTTGCCGAGCAGTTGAACGCGCATATCAACGGAACGGCACCGGATACAGGATCGCTTTTGGTGCCCGGCGTTGTCGAGGGCCTTAAAGGCATGAAATTTGTCGAGGCCGTCGTTCGGTCTGGTCAGGGCGGAGCTGTTTGGGTCAAGATGTGATCACGTGCGGGCACTGTAAATCTGGGGATTGCAGAAGCTCGTAGATCATAAATTACGGATTCTTCCCGACCGGCGTCTTGTCGGCCGCATTGCCGCTGCCTTAACGGGCAGCGGCTTTTTTTATCCGGTCATCTTTTGACGAACTCTTTACCATCAATGGTCAAAACCCGCCCATTGAAGCTGCAATTTGCACTGCCATTGGGAATTGCGGTCCGTTGCAATACCGCACCGCTTCCTGCATCGGTGTAGACGCCTTCGCTATAATCGAAACTGATGCTGTGGGCCGAGGTGTTGAAATAGAAATCAATATCGAATTGATATTCGCTGCCGTAGGTGCGCTGCCGGAAATGACCACTGCCGCTACCTGGTCCATTCATGTCGTATGATGTCAGGCCACTGTCGGCGGTGAAGGTTCCGGTTGCGGTGGTGCAGTCATCGCGCTTTTGTGAGGCAGCGGCTTCGCGTGTGGCCTGTTCGGTTGCTGCAGCTTCGCGTGCCTCGGCAAGGGCTTGGGCAGCGGCCAGTTCTTCAAGGCGTTTGTCCTCACGACGTTGGCGCTCGATCTCCGCCAAACGGTTCTCGGCAGCAATCTTGTCATTAAGGTCCGCTTCGGAGGCCAGCTTTTCTCCTTTGTAATAGGCACATGTGGTTTTCACATCTGCAGACGGACCGCAATCGCGTAGGCCGACATAGGTATCACGTCTCGCATAGTCGCTATATTCGACCCAACTGCCATCCGTATTTGTATAGCGCCCTTTGCCGTTCGGTTTATCGTCTTTGACTTCGCCTTCCCAGAAGGATCCACTTAGTTGAGTAAGCTTGCCCGATTTAGGAATGCCGGTATCATAGTCACCGGTAAAGGTTTTGCCGTTGGCCCATCGTGTTATGTTGTCCGGCTTAAAGTCCATGGTTTCTCGGTTTATGGTGCCGGGTGTTTCGCCGCCGTCAGGCAAGATAAAGGTGCCTGAAATTTCGGTCGGAGTGATTTCTGCCTTGGTAATCTTGACAATCTCTTCGCCTTTTTTGCGAATGCCAACAATGCCTTGGCCATCGGTGCGAATTTCACCACGCGCTTGTTCTCCCCGATACTCAAGCTGCCAGCCGTCACCGCGTTGAATTACGATAGGTCCGTAAAGCATATCAATGTGAATGGTCTTGTTTGCGTATGGAAGTATATCAAAGAACTGAGTCTGGCTTGTTTGTTTGATTGTGTCTTTGAACAAGCCGTATTCTCCGTTCAGCAAGACCAACTCACCTGCATCAACGTTTACAGGGCCGTCAAACAGAATAACGCCATCATGTTCGATGCGAACTTGATAGGTTCCGGGCCAAAGTTGCGCGATATGGCGATGACCGGGTGCCAACATCGTGGCGCTATATGGTTTGAAATTCGGATTGTCGGTCGATCCGATGACATACATATTCCAGTAATCTGGCATGAGACCGTCGGGATCGACCTGAAACGAGAGCACACCCCACGGGAGTTCGGACTTCGCAAGTTTCGTCTGGGAAGTCTGTTCGACCTTCTGCAAACCTGAGGGAGCAGATGTGGTGGTGTTTGAAGCGCCGGATATACTGGAAAGAAAATCCGAGCCAATACTGGTCAAATCGGTTGTCTGGCATCCTGCGAGAAAATAGCTTGCGGCAAGGAGCAAAGTTCCAGTGGCAAGCGCTGATTTTGTGAGTTTGCTTTGACCCTGCATATCCTCTTCCCCGTGATGCAGACCCTGTTCTTCTAATATTTGATCAGAAAACAGAAAATCTGAAAAGGGAATTTGAGGGGGCAATACGCTTTTTGGTTGCAGGTGAAAATTTGGCATTCAATTGCGAAATCCAAACTGACCGGCCGACCGGAATATCGATTCTCTGGTGGTTGGAAATGAAATGTATACTTTTGGATGGGGGAATTTACCGAAAGCAAGTTAACTCAGGATTCTGAAGTGATAACCGGACTTTATTGATTAGAATCATCAACTTGATGGTGTTTTGATTTCGGTTCTGTCTTGGGTATGAAGCCCTTGGTTTTCCACGAAGTGAAAAAGAATTGCTACATAGTTGATCGCCTATTGATGGTTTTTCCGTATAGGTGTTTCCTTGCATCATAATAAATAAACCTACCTTTCAGGGAAAAACCGGGAGCGTCCGCATGCCCGATAAGCCAAAGCTTTTGATAACGCGCCGTTTGCGTGATGCCGTTCAGGCGCGCGCTGCACGCGACTATCAGGTGCTGACCAATGCCGAAGACCGCGTTTTCACGCGCGAAGAACTGATTGAAAAATGCCAGAAGGTCGATGCCGTCCTGCCGTGTCATTCCGAACATTTTTCTGCAGATGTCATCGCGGCATTGCCCAAAAGCCTGAAGATTATTGCCAACCATTCTGTGGGTGTCGATCACGTTGATCTGACGGCGGCCAAGGATGCCGGGATTGTTGTGACCAATACGCCCGATGTGTTGTCCGATGCCACGGCCGAGATCGCGATGCTGTGTATGCTGGGCGCATCGCGGCGCGGGGCCGAGGGGGATGCCATGGTGCGTGCCGGGAAATGGGATTTCTGGTCGCCGGCCTTTATGGTCGGGCGTCAGGTCACCGGCAAACGTTTCGGCGTTCTCGGGATGGGGCGTGTCGGGCAGGTTGCAGCCGAACGCGCGCGCGGTTTTGGAATGACTGTTCATTATCACAACCGCAAACCGGTCGCGGACCATCTTGTGAAGGGGGCTGTGTATCATGATACGATCGAAGGGCTTTTTGCCAATTCGGATGTGTTGTCATTGCATTGCCCGTCCACGCCAGAGACGACGGGCATCATTAACCGTGATACCATTGCGTTGCTGCCAGATCGTGCGATCATTGTGAATACGGCACGCGGCAACCTGGTGAATGAAGATGATCTGGTCGCCGCCCTTGAAAGCGGAAAGCTTTTTGCCGCCGGTTTGGATGTGTTTCGTACCGAACCCGGTGGAAATCAACGGATTAGCGCGTTGAAAAACGTTTTTCTGTTGCCACATATAGGGTCGGCTACCGAAGAAACGCGCGACGCCATGGGGTTCCGCGCGCTCGATAATCTTGATGCCTATTTTAACGGTCGGGAACCGGGTGACCGGGTGGCCTAACAAGGCGGAAAAACCGCCGGAATTCAGTTAATTCAAAGTTCTAATAATAACAAAATGCGTGCCGTTTTTTTCAGGTCCCGAAACGGGAAAAGCGCATCTTTAATGATCTTCAATAACGAGGTCAGGGGCTTTTGAAGGCTGACAGTTATCGTTCATTCCCCGGCAATGGTTGTCGGTAAATGGCGATAAATCTGGGAGGAAATAATGGATATGAAATCTAAAGACAAAGACGTGACGTCCAAGGAACTATCCCGCCGTTCGTTCCTTACCAAAGGTGCGACCGGGGTTGTCGCCGGTGGTGCCGTGGCAACAGGAATGTTTGCCGCACCTGCCGTCCATGCACAGCCAGCACCGATGGTGCTGAAAATGCAGACTTCCTGGCCGTCATCCGACATCTGGATGACGTTTGCTCAGCAATATGTTGATCGTGTCGAAGCCATGTCGGGTGGTCGTCTTAAAATCGACCTTCTGCCTGCTGGTGCGGTTGTTGGCGCGTTTCAGGTTCTCGATGCCGTCAATGATGGCGTGATCGATATCGCCCATTCCGTGCCGGTTTACTGGTATGGCAAAAACAAAGCAGCATCCCTGTTTGGTACGGGCCCGGTCTTTGGTGGTTCTGCAACCACCATGCTGAGCTGGTTCTATGCCGGTGGTGGTGAAGAGTTCTATCGCGAACTTGTTCAGGACGTGATGGGTCTTGATATCGTTGGTCTTCTCGGGTTCCCGATGCCGGCACAGCCGTTTGGCTGGTTCAAAGGCGAAATCAATACCGTCGCCGATATCCAGGGCTTCAAATACCGTACCGTGGGTCTTGCTGCTGATCTGTTGCAGTCCATGGGCATGTCTGTTGCACAGCTTCCAGGCGGGGAAATCGTCCCGGCAATGGAACGTGGTGTGATTGACGCGTTTGAATTCAACAACCCGTCGTCTGACATGCGTTTCGGCGCACAGGACGTTGCGAAGAACTACTATCTTTCTTCGTACCATCAGGCATCCGAGAGCTTTGAATTCCTGTTCAGTAAATCGCTGATGGAAGACATGGACCCGGATCTGCAGGCAATCTTGCGCCATGGGGTTGAAGCGGCTTCGACGTCCAACACCGCACTTGCCATGGATAACTATTCTGCCGACTTGCAGAAACTTCAGGACGCCGGTGTTGAAGTTCACCGCACGTCGAAAGAAATCCTGGCAGCACAGCTTGAGGCCTGGGACAAACTGATCCCGACCCTGGAAGAAGATCCGTTCATGAAACGGGTTCTTGATAGCCAGCGTGCATGGGTAGAACGTGTGACTTATTACGAACTGATGAACTCGCCTGATTATCAGTTGGCATATAACCACTACTTCCCGGGCAAATTGAAACTCTGATCAACCGTCACGGTTTTTCAGTGGTTTGATGATCCTGATCGCTTCGTCTGCCGTGTCATGCGGCAGGCGGAGCGATCAATACGCGAACGGACAGGATTTCATGATTGGATTTATTGAATTCGCGGACAGGTTGTCGGCCTGGTTTGGCAAGACCTTTGGCTGGCTGATTCTCCTTATGACGCTTGGCATGAGCTATGAGGTGGCTTCGCGATACCTATTTAATGCGCCAACCACATGGTCACTTGATGTGTCCTTTATCATGTACGGCACGCTGTTCATGATGGGTGGGGCCTATACCCTGTCACGCGGCGGGCATGTACGCGGCGATTTCCTTTATCGCCTGTGGAAGCCTCAAACCCAGGCCAAGGTTGATCTGGTCCTTTATATCTTTTTCTTCTTCCCCGGTGTTACGGCACTGATCCTGTCTGGCTGGAAATACGCGGTCCGGTCGTGGGGTTATGGCGAAGTAAGCGTGAACAGCCCGGCGGGCGTTCCGATCTTTCAATTCAAGGCGGTGATTGTCGCAGCCGGTATTCTTCTGTTCATTCAGGGCATAGCCCAGGTCATGCGTTGCATTCTGTGTATCCGCGAAGGGTACTGGCGCAATGCGGATGACGATGTGGAAGAAACCGAAGAACTGCTGATGAAACAGCGCGTGGCCAAAGAAGACTGATCCGATGACGGTTTCAGTGTCACACGCCATTCACGCCCCCGAACGGAGCTGCCAAAGTGATTGACGCACATGTCGCCCTACTGATGCTGGGCATCTTTATTATACTGGTATTTCTGGGTTTCCCGGTTGCCTTTACCCTCATGGCCCTGGGGATAGGATTTGGCTATTACGCCTATTTCGATGCCGGCCGTATGTGGCGGGCCTTTGACCGGCTGGCCGAAGACAGCGATATTCTGACATCCGTGACCACGTGGTTTGAAGGTGCGCTTAACAGTCGAATATTCGATCTGTTTATCAATCAGACATATACGGTGATGTCCAACGAGGTGCTGACAGCAGTGCCGCTGTTCCTGTTTATGGGCTACATTGTTGAACGCGCCAATATCGTCAACCGGTTGTTCGGAACCCTGAACATTGCTGCGCGTAATATTCCCGGCTCGCTTGGTGTTGCCGCCCTTGTCACCTGTGCGTTGTTTGCGACTGCGACCGGGATTGTCGGTGCGGTTGTGACCCTGATGGGGATGCTGGCGTTGCCGGCGATGCTCAAAGCCCGTTATGACAAAAGCTTTGCTGCGGGCATTATTTGTGCCGGTGGTACGCTTGGCATTCTGATCCCGCCATCGATCATGTTGATTGTCTATGCCGCCGCATCGGGTGTTTCGATTGTGCGTCTGTATGCAGGCGCATTGCTGCCGGGTCTGACGCTGGTTGGTCTGTATCTTTTGTATGTGGTGGGCCGTGCGATGTTGCAGCCCAAAGCTGCACCGAAGCCGACCAGTGATGAAATTCCCGAAGTACCCCTGCCCAAAGTTCTCTGGATGCTGGCAACGTCGTTCTTCCCGCTGGCCTTCCTGATCCTGTCGGTTCTGGGGTCTATCCTGTTTGGTCTTGCCACCCCGACCGAAGCGGCATCGATCGGTGCGCTTGGCGGGATGCTGTTGGCCTTGTCGTATCGGGCGCTGACCTTTGACCGGTTGCGTGAGTCGGTTTATCTGACGGTGCGGACATCGGCGATGGTGTGCTGGTTGTTTGTCGGGTCTTATACCTTCTCGTCTGTGTTCTCCTATCTTGGCGGTGAGCATGTGATTGCCGAGTTTGTTGGTGGACTTGACCTAACACCCTTGCAGTTCCTGCTTTTGGCCCAGCTGATCATTTTCCTTCTGGGGTGGCCGCTGGAATGGTCGGAGATCATTATCATCTTCGTTCCGATCTTCCTGCCATTGCTGCCGCTGTTTGATATTGATCCGCTGTTCTTTGGTATTCTGGTTGCATTGAACCTGCAGACCTCGTTCCTGACGCCGCCGATGGCGATGTCGGCCTATTACCTGAAAGGGGTGGCGCCTCCGGGGCTGTTATTGACCGATATCTTCAAGGGCATCATGCCGTTCCTGTTCATGGTGATCGTCAGCATGGTCTTGATGTACACGTTCCCACAGATCGTGTTCCATCTGCCGGATCTGTTCTATGGCGCACGGTAAGGGACGTTTTTAGATGAGTAAGATCAACCCATTACTGACGCTTGATGTCATCGAGTTGCGGGACCGCCTTGCCAGCGGGGCGGTCCGCGCAGTCGAATATGTCGAGGCCTGTCTTGCGCGGATCGCCGAGATCGAACCGCAGGTTCAGGCATGGGCGTGGCTTGATAGCGATCATGCCATTGCCCAGGCCCGCGCACTGGATGCCAGACGGCAATCGGGGGCACCAATCGGCCCGCTTCATGGCCTGCCCGTCGGGTTAAAGGACGTCATTGATACGGCGCGTATTCCGACTTCAAACGGTACGGTGCTTGATAGTGGCCGGGTTCCGGAAGAGGATGCGGTTCTGGTGTCGCGGCTTAAAGCGGCCGGGGCGATCATTATCGGCAAGACGGTTTCGACCGAACTTGCCTTTATGCATCCATCGAAAACCCGAAACCCCCACAACCCGGATCATACGCCGGGTGGATCATCGGCCGGATCGGCGGCTGCCGTCGGTGCAGCCATGGTGCCGTTGGCTGTTGGCACGCAAACGGGTGGGTCGATTATCCGTCCGGCTTCGTTTTGCGGGGTGGTCGGGTTTAAACCGACATTTGGCGCAATTGCCCGAACCGGGGTTCTAAGCCAAAGTCCAAGCCTTGATACGATTGGTGTCTTTGCCAATTCGATCAACGGGGCGGCGATGGTGGCTGAAACCCTGTTTGGCTATGATGCACATGATCCTGCAACCACGCCAAGCCCGACGCCAAGATTGCTTGATACGGCCAAAAGCGACCCATTGGTAACGCCGATGTTTGCCTTTGTCCGTCCGCCGCAATTTGAAGACGTGGCGGACGAAGAAACCATCATGGCGTTTGAAGAAATCACCAAAATGCTTGGTGATCAATGTTTCGAGGCCCCTTTGCCCAAGGCATTTGATGATGCGAGTGCCCTTCGCGCACGGATCAATTTTGCCGAAATGGCCAAGGATTACTACGCCTATGAAAAGCGTGGCCGGGATCAATTGTCGTCAGAAATTCTGGAAGCGATTGATAAGGGCAACGATGTGAAGGCACGCGATTATCTTGCCGCACTTGATTGGCGCAAGGTCCTGAATGCCGGGTTGAAGGAAGTGTTTTCGCGCTGTGACGCGATCATTACACCGGCGGCGCCCGGACCGGCTCCGGCGGATTTGAATACGACGGGCAATCCGATCTTTAACGGGCTTTGGACGTTTTGTGGCACACCGGCCATTACCATTCCGTTGCTTTGGTCGCAAAGCGGTATGCCTATGGGCATACAGCTTGTCGGGAAAGTCGGTGACGATGCCCGTTTGCTGCGGACAGCAAACTGGTTGAAAACATATCTCAGTACACAGGGAGAAACCTGATGGCGAGTAATCTTATAAACCGCATTATGGCGCTTTCGGCGTTTGTGGTTCTTGCCGGTTTTGTCGGCATTCTGGTTGGGTATGTCCCGCGTTGGGATTTGGGGATCATGTCGGCATTGACCCTTGCCCTTGCCGGATGGGATCTTTGGCATGTTGCCACAGGTCGTAAGGAAGATACCCACTGATCTGTCAGGGAGCATTCCTGAGAGATGCAAGCAAACTGACGGGGCAGGAAACATTCCTGCCCCTTTTTTGTCGATTTATGCCTTTAGGCAGGTTTGCCGTCATAGCCGAACCGTTTCGCCGCAATGCCGGTGATGTCATGGATCATTGCCGTTTCTTCGGTGCTGAATTTTGGTTGGTAATAGTCCGGTGCATGAATGGTCGGGGCAATGCGGTCAATGATCGGCTGTGCATCATCCAGATCGACATGGTCAAACAGGGTGCGCAGTTTTCCCGCCGGATCGGCAACAAGGTCTTCATAGCGGACCACAAGTGTTGCTTTGTCCAACGCCTTGTTCACGATCAACCGGTCGGCGATATAGTGATGCAGGTTTGACCAGTATCGCGCCCAGCCTTCTATTTCATTGCCGTTTTTCCAAAGCTTCATGATGTCCAAGGTCGCATGCAGATCACCGGTATTGATCGGACGACGGTCCAGACCGAATTCATAATGCCCGACACGCTGCATATGGGCCACAGCACGGGGATTGTTCTGTTCGCCCAAGCAAAACAGCGCATGTTGTTTGATCAGGGATGCGATATGCCAAACCGGATCGCGCACCGGCAGGACAAAGCGGGCATCAGGGAATATGGACAACAGATATTCCATCCGGGTGACAAGATAATTGGCCTTTGACACATATCGTTGCCCGCCGCGCACATGGATCAGTTTGCGAATATGTTCGCGATAGAATTTCTCGAATGCCGGGTTGCTGATCTGGCCATCAAGAACGTTGCTTTCGCCGGTATCGTGCAGATGGCGGAAGAATGCCATCCAGATCATTTCTTCGAAGGCTTCGGGGCTTTCGGGGGTGATGTTGATGCCATCGGCATGGGTGCGTTCGACCGCGACATTCTGCCGACCCGGGGCAAGATCAACAAAGCGGTTCCAGAACCATGGTGTAAACACCGGCGGATAATCGCGGTAGCGGTGGGTTGCGGCATCTTCATGCCGGGCGAGTGTTTCAAGCAAGATTGTGCTGCCCGATCGCGCCAGACCGGCAACGAAGATCGGTTTTTCGACCTGCACGTTTTCGATGCTGTCAGCAGCCATTCTTGTTTCGAAATTGCCCAGACGTATCCATTGCGCCGGATTGCGCGCGATCCATCCGCTTAGCCAGTGATCCCATCCCGAGACGTGGAATGCTTCGGCATTGGTAGGCGTACGCGATGAGGGGGCATTGGCCATGTTGTTTGCAAAGTGGGTCATTCGATCCGAAATCCTTTCTTGATCGCAAGCGATCCCAACAAAAGGGCGACAAAGAATGTCAGCTCCCAGCCACGTGCCCAACCCGGCCCGACAGAAATGATTTCCTGTGCGGGTAACTCGAAACGAAGCAGGGTTACCGGGGTGTCATCGGGAAGATACCCGGCGGGATTCCCGATCAGATGGTTCCACCAGACCTTGTGATGCATGACCGGAATGGCGGCAGCGGCAGCAACGACATGGCTTTGCCCATCGAGGTTTCCGGGGATCTGCACAATCGGGCAGGTGCCATTTTCGGCATCCGGGTTGATGCCGACCTGTTCAAACGCGGTCCCTTGCGGTTCGATTGTGATGGCAATGTTTTGATCAGGGGCTGGACAGCTATATCCATATTGCCCATCCAGCCAGACAATCAGGGCAAGAGCGGGCAAAGATGCCGCAACGGCCGGACCGATGACAAAGCCAACCAGTTTGAACGCCTTTCCAAGCTGCGCGCGGGCCAGTCGCATGCCATGGGCGAAATCTTCGCCATCATCATCGGCCATGGCTTTTTGCGCCGTTTTGACTTCGGACTTGATCTGTTTGATGCGCGTCTGTGGTGACAAGAGACGATACAACACCATCGAGATCACCGCACAGAGCAGTGCCCATACAAGTACGCGGCCAAACGGGCCGATGGCATTTGTCATAAGCCCGTCCAGAGTGGCAAATACGGGGGCGGGCCAGTCAAAAATTCCCATCGTGCTCACGTCCTGTGGTCGGTTATTGCGATGCTGGCTTATGAATTGTGATGTTCGGAAACATTTGTCGCCGTGTGCTTGGCCGTTTCACGGTTGGCTTTGCGTTTGCGCATCATTTTGCGAAGCGGCCACATCAAAATGAAACCAACAGCAACAAAGACAGCGGCCAGAACGGCCCAGAGTGCGGATAAAAGGCTTAGCCCCGCACCGGGACCGACATAGGCATGGGCCGGAAATGCGGTCAGAAGCATGGCGCAGGCAATTGTTGCCGTTCCGATGGTCAGCAGTTTTAAATCGGGCTTTGTCGACGGGGCGATTGTTTTAGGTACGTTCTGTTCGGATATCATTTTGCTTCTCCTGTATTGGAGGCGGGGGTGTTGCGATACAGATCAAGGCGCGCATCGGTGATGCGTTCGGCCTGCGATACAACGGGGATAAGTTTGGTGTCGGGTTTTTCGGGATCGTCACGCCGGATCGGGTTGTGGAATTCCCAGACGATGTCGCCGTCCTGTGTGACTTCAAGCAATCGACCGCCACTTGATTCCGTCATCAGCGTATTGCCGTTGGGCAGGCGTTGCTGATCGGCGCGGATATTGCTGTCGAACTTCTGATCGGCCGTGCCTTTATATTGCCAGGTGATCGCATTGGTTTGCGGGTCGATCTGAATCACGCGCGATTGCCCGGCATCGGGATCGGCAAGTTGCCCCTGATTATCAAACAGCAAGATATCGCCATTGGGCAGAACATCCGGGTCATGTTGCCCCAGCCACGGCCCACGGGTCGCCCAGACGATTTTTTCCGCATCCATATCAAGCACGGCGATGATGCCAAGATCGCGGAAGGACAGGACAACGTCCCCTTCCTTGCCATAGGCGAAGTTTTTGGCCGTTTGGGCGTCAATCAGCTGGATGGTGTTGGTGTGCAGAATGTCTTCGTTCGAGAAATAGGGCGCGAAATCGACCATGTTGGCATAGCTTGAATTGATCAGCGCATCGAGGATGGAGACCTTTTTGATTTCCTCACCCTCTGGCGAGAGGATAACGGCAAAGTCATCGAGACGCGGCGGGGCCAGTTGTTTGCGATTGGCATAGCTGTTGAACCGGAATTCCTGCGTTAATGCATAGATCCGGCCATCATCGGCGATGGAAAAATCGTGATGGGCGGTGCCGAGATATTTCCAGACCGGGTTCGAACCCCGATCAATCTTGGCCATGCCATAGCCATATGGCGTATCGCCAGCCGCGGTATATTGCACAATCAGATCGCCATCCGGTGCCATCTTGGCCGTATGCCAATGCATGAAATCGTCTTTTTGCGGATTGGGGATCGGGGATGTTTCATCATGGATGGTGCTAAAGGCCATGCGCCATTCATGGACAATGTTGCCATCCATATCGATCAGCACGGCATGCGGGCCATCGCCGGATGAATAAAGGGTCAAGCCGTGCTGTGCACGGTTTTCATCGTGAATGGTGACGCCGGTTTGCGTGCTTCTGGCCTCGGACCAGAAATCAAGTCGTTCAACATCGGTGTATTTTGTGCGCTGTTCCCACAATGCGGTCCCGGCACGCCATGCATTTTTAAGCGGTTGATATGGCGGCACTTCGGCCAGAACGACAAACGCGCCCAAACCGAAGCTGATTGCGGCAATACCGACAACAAAGGCAGAAATAAAAATGCGATCGCCGCCATTATCGGCGGCGGTTTGATCTTCTTTATCAGGACCAGGCACGCATAACCTCCATATCATTTGATTGGAAGGTTACGGTGCTGTGCGGGCGAATTTACGGCCACTTTCCCGGGGATTATGGCTTTTTGGCCGGTATTTTGTCGCGGTTTCGCCTTAAACGTAAATTGTCAGAATGAATTTTCGCGGCGGTATTTGGGGTGTGGCGGCGTTTATCCGGGCCCTTGCCGGATGGGATATTCGCCATGTTGCACCATGATCTAACGGCGGTATTCTACCCCGTCAAACACCAGAACGGTTCCGTCGTAGCGGCAGGATACTGTGCCTGACGGGGCGCTCATGCGTTGTAGAACCTTGCCGGTTGCGGCGTCGCTATAGACGCCGTTGCCGTAGGTGACTGAAATGCTGTCGGGGGCGGTGGTAAAGGTAAAACCGATTTCAAACCGGTATCTGGCCGCACCGCCATAGGTGTAGCTGATGAAATTGCCACTGCCTTGACCGGGGCTGTCAAGGCGCAGGGTTGAATTGCCGGTATTGTCGTTAAATGTACCGCTGGCATTGCGGCACCCGGCTTGGGCGGTTTCGGGCTGGCGGGGGGATTGTGTGGCGGATTCCTGTGCGGCTTTCCCGGCGGCGGTTTTGGCTGCGATCTGGCGGTCACGTTCCATCAGGGTGGCCAGTTCTTCGGGCCCGGAGAGTTTTTTGCCACCGTAATAATAGCATTCACCGACCGCGACGGTTTCCCCGCCACAGACAAATGCGCCGCTCTGTCCGGGGAAGACCGATCCATCGGGCAGGTCCATCCAGTCGCCTTCCCAGCGGGTCAGACGGCCCTGACCGAACGGTTTGCGTTCGCGCACGGGTCCTTGCCAGATCGTGCCATCAGCCATCTTCAGTTCGCCGTCCTGCGGTTCGAACAAGGTGTAGCTGCCGGTAAAGACAGTTCCGTCCGGCCATTTGGTGGTGCTGCCCGGTGTCAGTTGGTGGTTGGTGTTTTGATAGTCGCCGTCAACTTCACGGCCATCGGCATATGTGATGTCGCCGGTGATTTTTTCATCGGTGATTTCGGCGTTGAGGATTTCGGCAAACGGCAGGCCATTGCGGGTAATATCAACCGTTCCTTCGCCAACCCGTTCGCCGTTATTTTGCGGGCCGGTATATTCGGCGCGAAATTCGCGTTCGGCAAAAAGTGTTTCGGGTTCATAGGTGGTGGATATCGGCACGCGCCAGGCGGTGGTATCAAGTTCCGGATGGGCGCGGAACGGATCGATCTGACGACTGATGACAATGTTGTCGGACAGCAAACCATAATCGGCATAGACGACCGTGGTTTCGCCGGGGCGGATTTCGATCTGACCGTTATATTTGAGATCCCCCAGACGATAAACCGTCACGGTATAGCTGTCGGGCCAGAGGGTGTATTCCTTGGTCTGCCCGGCGGAAAGCTGTTCGGTGGTAAAGGGTTTGAAACCCTTGTTGCGCGCCGCCTTGGTGATCTGCATCTGCCAACCATAATAGGCCCCGACACCGGACGGATTGATTTTGAACTGAAGGATTCCCGGATCGGAAATTTCGGCAGCGGGCAGGTTGTTCTGGGCAGGGGGGCTGGCGGTCTGTGGGGTGCCGGTGGTTTGACAGGCGGTAAGGGCCAGCGCAAGCATTCCCGCGCCAACCGTATTTGTTATTACCGTCAGATAACGCCTGTCCATGCCATATATCCCCCGAAAATGGCGGCTCCGATGCGCCTGAACCAGAATGGAATTTCAGGTTCTGTTGCAGCGGAAACTTCGCCATAAATTCGGGGGAAAGGAAAGCGGAAAGACATTCCTGAAGGGTTATTTTCGTTCCGGGGACTCCACCAGATTTTCAATCGGGGTGATTGCGGTGGTTTTGACTTTCTTGGTCACGATATAGGTGAAGTATCGATCAATCCCGATATCGGACACCAGAAGCCGGTCTATCAGGCGCTGATAGGCATCAACATCGTGGCAGAGCACCTTGAGCATATAATCCACCCCGCCGCCGAGCGCATAGCATTCGACGATTTCGGGGATGTCCTGCACGGCCTTTTCGAAAATCTGGAAGTCATCATGTTGATGATGGCGAAGCGTTACCTCGGTCATGACCAGGGTCGGTTTGACCAGCTTTTCCAGATTGATATGGGCGTGATAGCCCGAAATAACGCCAAGGTCTTCAAGACGTTTAAGCCGTTCCCAGCACGGGCTTGGCGACAGGTTTACCGCCTCGGCCAGTTTGACCTTGGTGATGCGCCCTTCACGTTGCAGGGTTTTAAGGATTTTCAGATCCAGCTCATCAAGCCTGATCATGTCAGAGCACCTTTGCAATCACGGCCAGACAGTCCCCGGTTTTGATCAATCCGGGGAAATGGCGACATGAAACAATGCCATCACGCGATGCATGATATTCACGCGGTACGGATCCGGTACGCTCCACATCATAGATGCGGGCGATCAGATCGCCCTTTTTAACCATATCGCCCAGATCAACACAGGGTTCAAACAGCCCGGTTGCCTCGGATGCGACAAAGCAGGTGTCATCGGGCATATCAAGCATGGTGGTGCCATCCGGTGCGACGTCAAGTTCGCCGCCAACAATACCCGCATGGATCAAAATATTGCGCACACCGCGATCGGCAATCGCAACCCGTTCGGCGGTGGTTGAGCCACCCCCGCCAAGTTCGGTGGTGACAAAGGTTTTGCCAGCTTCTTCGACAACGGTATCGAACATGCCAACCGCATCAAGTTCGAGCATCATCATCGAATAGGGCGCGCCAAAGGCGTTCATTGCCGCAACACAGCGGGCTTCCTGTTCCTTGTCGGGCAGGACGTGGGCGGCGGCGAACGGAATGAAATCAAGCGTTTTGCCACCCGAATGGATATCGAGAACAATGTCGGCTTCGGGGACCAGAAAACGCAGCACATAGTCGGCAATTTTCTGGGTCACGGTGCCATCAGGCTTGCCGGGATAGGAGCGGTTCATATTGCCCGCATCAATTGGGGAAGTCCGCGATGCATTGCGAAATGCCGGATAGTTCATGGCAGGCAGAATGATCACGCGGCCCGATACTTCGGACGGGGTAAGCGATCCTGCCAGTTTAAACAGGGACACAAGGCCTTCATATTCATCGCCATGATTGCCGCCGGTCAAAAGGGCGGTGGGGCCATCGCCGTTGCGAATGACCGTGATCGGGATCATCACAGCCCCCCACGCAGAATCATCGCGCGAATAGGGAAGCTTTAAAAAGCCGTGATGAACGCCGTCCTGATCAAGCGGGATCGTCGGGCTGATGGGTGATGGTTTTGTCATGGTCGTATCCTTGCATTTTCCCGGTTTCGCGACCGTCGTTACCGGGCGGTGACGTCTGAGCCCGAATGCTGCCCATATTAAATGGGCAGCATATCGGTGCGGTTTTGAGGGTGGCTAGTTCTTGACGAACAACTGCCGTGGATAACTGGTCAGGGTTTTGCTGCCGGTTTCCGTAATCATCATGCTTTCGGTGATCTCGATCCCCCAGTCATCAAACCAGAGGCCCGGCATGAAGTGGAAAGTCATGCCCGGTTCAAGAACTGTTTTATCACCGGGGCGCAGGCTCATGGTGCGTTCGCCCCAGTCTGGCGGGTAGGACAGCCCGATCGGGTAACCGCAACGGCTGTCTTTTTCGATGCCGAATTTTTGCAAAACACCAAAGAAGGCAAGGGCGATATCTTCGCAGACATTGCCGGGTTTGGCGGCTTCGAGACCGGCCTGAAGGCCTTCGATCAGGGCACTTTCAGCATCAAGGAACCGCTGATCCGGATCGCCGAGGAAAATCGTGCGCGACAGGGGTGCGTGATAGCGTTTGTAACAGCCGGCAATTTCAAAGAACGTACCGGAATCACCTGGGATGGGTTTTTCATCCCAGGTCAGATGCGGTGCCCCGGCATCCGGACCCGATGGCAACAGCGGAACAATCGCCGGATAATCGCCCCCGATCCCGTCGACACCGGCGATGCCGGTACGGAAGATTTCGGCAACCAGTTCGTTTTTCTTCATGCCCGGTTCGACGATTTCGAAAATACGTTCATGCATGTTTTCGACAATGCGTGCGGCTTGACGCATATAGAAAATCTCGGTCTCGGACTTTACCGCACGTTGCCAGTTCACAAGCGCGGTTGCATCGTTAAATTTCGCATTGGGCAAATGGGTCTGCAATTGCAGGAAGGCCTTGGCGGAGAAATAGTAGTTATCCATTTCCACGCCGATTCTGCGCGTGCCCCATCCACGATTTTCAATCACCTCGGAAAGGTAATCCATCGGGTGATGGGTGGTCGATTGCACATAGTAATCGGCATAGGGAATGATGCGATCATGGGGCATATAGACGGTGCGTTTGGCGCCGTTGGCGTCTTGGGATCGCCCAAACCAGATCGGGTCATCTTCAATTGGCACAAGCACACATTGATGGACATAAAAGGACCAGCCGTCATAGCCGGTCAGCCAGGCCATATTTGATGGATCGGTCACGATCAAAAGATCGAGGCCCTTTTCCACCATGGCTTTTTTGGTTTTCTCCAGACGCTCGGCATATTCCTCGCGCGTGAAATTTAATTCAACCTGGCTCATCGCAGGCCTCCTGATAAAGGCGGGTTAAGGACCTAGACTCACTAATGTGACGACAATGGTTGTTCGGATTTGTGCGGATAGGCGAAGCAAAGCAGCAGGAAGATTACGATCTTTCAACGCTTTGCGACAAACCAGCCCGTGCAAATCCGAACAATCCGAAGGACAACCGCCAGAGTTGCGAACTCCAGCGTTAAACTCCTTGTTCGGGTCACCAACCCGCCCTGCGGAGTTTTCCTCGTATTTCGCAACTCTAACGGTTGCCATGGTCATCACATTAGTGAGTCTAGGTCCTTTTCTGACCCATGTTCCTTTTGTTGTTACGAAATAATCTCGACCCCGGCAGCTGCTTTGTCGCAGCGGCTTTGGGCGAGGGTGGCGATTGCGGTGTCTTGCACACCGGTTCCGGTCAAATCACACACCGTAATCTGATCAGCAGAAGTTCGACCAGATTTGGATTTGGCGATGATCTGTCCAAGTTCGGGGAATGTCGCGTCCTTGGCAACGGTTCCGGCATTAATGGCGTGATGAAGTTCGCCAAGGATGCTGGTTTGTGCCTGACTGTCGCTGACATAAAGATCGGCCTGCCCGATCAGGGCAGGGTCGATTTCGTTTTTGTGTTCGGCATCTGATCCCATAGCGGTGATATGCGTACCCGGTTTGACCCAGTCGGCCATAAGGATCGGTTCGCGTGCCGGGGTGGTGGTGACGATGATATCTGCATTGGCACAGGCATCCTTGCCATCACTGGTCGCCGTGACCGGAATGCCAAGTTCAAGGGAGGCCTTTTTCGCGCAGGCTTCTGCCTTGCCAATGTCACGTGCCCAGATGGTGGCGGACGCAATGTCGCGGATCAGGGTGATGGCTTTAAGCTGCAAGCATGCCTGAACGCCCGCACCATAGATTGTGACATGTTTGGAATCTTTGCGGGCGAGATGGGCAGCGGCAACACCACCGGCCGCAGCCGTTCGGATATCGGTCAGGAAGCCGTTATCCAGCAAGACGGCCTCGAGCATGCCGGTTTTAGATGAAAACAGGTTCATCATGCCATTGACCGATGGCAGGCCGAGTTTGGGATTGTCAAAGAAGCCCGGACTGATCTTGATCGCAAAGCCATCCAGACCCGGCACATAAGCGGTTTTGACATCGACCTCGCCATTATAATCGTCAATATCCAAACGCAGGATCGGCGGCATGCGGACATCTTTGGTCGCCAGGGCCAGAAACGCATTTTCGACACAGGCAATCGCATCCATATCAAGGTCGATAACCTTGCGCAGATCGCTTTCGGTCAGAATTCTGATTTTGGGCATATCGGTTACTCCGCCATCAGGTCGACGTCTTCGCCGCCGACAATGCGTTTATGTAAATCCATGTCGATATTGCACCCCGTGGCCAACACCACGGTCCGACCCGGATTATCGACCAGACCGGCGCGCAGGGCGGCAATGCCAACGGCACCGGATCCCTCGATCACTTGTTGGTCATCAAGATAGGCGGCGCGAATGCCATCGGCGATCTGGGCTTCGTTGACCAGAACAAAGTCATCGGTCAGATCGGCACACATATCAAATGTGTATTGGTTGTTTTCGCCAATGCCCCCGCCAAGACTGTCGGCAAGGGTTGGCAGTTCCTTGACCGCTGTCGGTTTGCCTTCTTGCAGGCTTGTGATCATGGCACAGCCGCGTTCCATCGAAATGCCGACCACGCGAATGGCGGGATTGATTGATTTCGCAACAAGGGCAACACCGGCCAAAAGACCACCCCCCGATAAAGGAACCAAAAGGGTGTCGACATCTGGAAGGGCTTCGATGGTTTCAAGGCCAAGGGTTCCTTGACCGGCAATAATGTCGGCGTGATCAAACGGCGGCAGCATGGTCATACCGTCCTGCTTTACCAGACGGTCTACTTCTTGCTGGGCCTCGTCCTGTGACTGACCGATGATGCGGACTTCGGCACCTTGGGCGCGGATGCCATCGACCTTGTTCTTGGGCACCAGTTCGGACATGCAGATGACAGAACGAACACCGGCATTGCGTGCAGCATAAGCCAATGCACGACCGTAATTTCCGGTCGAGACACCGACGACACCTTTGGCCTTTTGCGCATCGCTCAGGCGTAGAACCGCGTTGGCCGCACCACGGAGCTTGAAGCTTCCGGTATATTGTTGTTGTTCGCATTTCAGCCAGACGGGGCTTCCGACACGATCGGAAAGGGCCGTGGACGGGCGCAGTGGCGTATGGATCACGTGCCCTGCAATGGTTTTGCGGGCAGAAAGAACATCAGCAAATGTGATGGGATCTTTCATGGGACCTCGACTTGATCTTTGAGTTGCGGGGCATGGTCAAACAGGCATCCGAACCCTTTGACCGGTTTATCATACTTGATCAGGCCAAGTGCATGCCAGATCAAGGCCTGATTGCTGGTGATCACGGGCTTGCCCAATTGTTTTTCAGCCTCGGCGGCGATTTCGGCGGACCGGATGGCGGTACAGGAAATGAATACCGCATCGGCATCTTTGGTGTCGGCCTTGATTGCAGCATCCAGAATGGCCTTGGGCGGGATGGCGGTCATGTCCTGATCACTATCAAGACCAAATCCCATAAGATGCGTGGCCTCGAACCCCTGTTGGGCGAAACCGTCTGCGACCGATTGGGTGACATCGGGAAGATAGGGGGTAACGATGGCGATTTTTTGCGCGCCGACTGCCTTTAATGCCAGCGTACTTGCAAGCATCGGGTTGGTGACATGGACACCGGGCATGCCTTCGTTGATCAAGGCGGCTATTTTGTCAGACCCGGTGACGGCTGTTCCCGATGTGCAGCCAAAAATGACGACATCAACGCCATACCCCGGCATCAGGGTGCGGGCGGCACGCGGCAAGTCCGCGGCCATAGAACGCAGGTTTTCGACCGTCACCGGATTGGCATTTTCAATGCGGGTGGTGAACAGGCGCACGTCACCGGGCAGGATACCGCGCAGGTCATCCTCGCTGTTGAAGTCGGTTGCCAGTGTAATCAAGCCGATCTTTCCTGCTGGTCCGACAGGATCAGGAAAATAGGGCAGGTTTACCGGCTCTGGCGTGACCGTCGGGGATACGGACATCATCCTGAACTCCAAGTCGGGGGCGGTCTTTATCCAGATTGGAAAGACCACCCCCGGTTTCTGTGGTTATCGAATATCGGGCGAACCCGGTTCTGCTGACTTAATCCAACTTAGTGGAAGGCAAGTTCAGGCAGGAACAAAGCGATTTGCGGGACGAAGACCAGAATCACCGCTGCGAGCAACAGCATGATGATAAAGGGCGGCGTTCCGCGAATGACCTCGGCATAGGGTCGCCGGAAGATCGCGATGGCTGTAAAGATGTCGCACCCGAATGGCGGTGTCGCCGACCCGATGGCAACTTGCAGGGTGACCAGTGTCCCGACCAGAACCGGATTAAGTCCGGCAGCATGGACCAACGGCATAAAGATCGGGGTCAGAACCAGAATGACAACAATCGGATCGACAAACATACAGCCGATGAAGAACGCGGCGCAGATTGCCGCCAGAATGATGTATTCGTTTGCCCCTTCTAGGCCAAGGGTACCGATCACGTGTTGCGGAATCTGGGCAAAGGAAATCACGAACGAGAATGTCGTGCCCGCCCCGACCAGAATAAACACAACGGCGGTGATCAAACCTGTCGATCTGGCGATATCAAGCAGTTCTGACCATTTGACCGACTTGAAAATCAGTACTTCAAGGATGATCGCATAAACCACGGAAACGGCTGCGACCTCGGTCGGGCTGACCCAACCCAGATAGATGCCGCCAACAATCAGAACCGGGAACATGATCGCAGGTCCGGCATTGATCACGGCCTTGCCGCGTTCGGCCCATGTCATGCGCGGGATGGTCGGGATGTTGTTCTTTTTGGCGTAATACATGCAGTACAGCGAGAACATGATCAGGATGAGAATACCCGGACCAATACCCGCCAGGAACAGCTCGCCAATCGAGACTTTGCCGACAACACCAAAGACGATCATGCCGATTGAGGGCGGGATCAAAAATGCGATGTCGCTGGCATTAATGATCAATGCCATGGCGAATTTGTCTTCGTAGCCGGCCTTGAGCATTTTGGGACGCAGCGGCCCGCCCATGGCAACCACAGTTGCCTGTGTCGAACCCGATACGGCCCCAAACATGGTGCAACCAAGGGCGGTTGTAACCGCAAGGCCGCCCCGGACATGCCCGACAAAGGTCATGGCAAGGTCAATCAGCCGGTTGGCTGTGTGGCCCTTTGTCACGATATCAGCGGCAAAGATAAACATTGGCACAGCAATCAGGGCGACAGGCGAAATGCCGGTGACCATTTGCTGGATCAGAATGCGTTCGGGGATCGGCATGTAAAAAGCGAATGCGACGACACTGGCGGTTGCCAGCGGCACCATCATGGGGAAGCCCAGTACCAGAAGGACGAGCATCACCAAAAGGATTGTGGTTCCAAGATCCATAATTGCGTCCTCCTTACAGGTGAATGTCGTCGGCTTCGAACGTGTCTTCTACCCGGTAGGACAGATGTGTCCCCGGCTTGAAGATGTTCGTTGCTGCGGCGAGAAGGAACTGAATGCCCGTTACGGTCAGGCCGAACGGAACCCAGAGGACGGTAAAGTAATATGGAATGCGCAAAGCCGGTGTCAGTCGGTTTGACGTAATCAACGACGACACATAACCGACGGAATACCATGCCAGTAAAAACAGAAGGCAGGCGGTGCCGGTTGTAATAATGATCATCATGACTTTGCTGGCCTTGGGGCCAAGCATATCGGTAAAGGCCGACATGCGAATGTGGCGTCCCATGCGGGCTGCTTCGCTGATGCCGACGAAAGTCACAAGAATAATCAGAAACTGATTGAGCTCTTCGGAAAAGAAGATGCTCGAACTGAATGCGAGACGCGCAATCACGTTGGCAACCGTGTTGACCGCCATGATCACAATGCTCCACCCCAAAAGCTGACGCTCGACCACGGATAATCCGTCATCCAGCCGTTTCAGAATGCCCAACACCCCACCACCCGAGGCGGGGGTCTCCCCGTTAGAAGTTGACATACGACCTCCTTGATGCGCGTGCGAGACATTGTTGCAGAACGTTATGTGCGGTGAATGGTTCCCTCCCACACGGGTGTCGTTCGCTTCGCGCCTAATAGGCCAGAATAAAAACGCTTTGTAACGGTTCAATCAGATTTTTGTCATGACACAAAAATCAATACATCACGTCGAAGCCATGAACACCGGGCATCTGTTCCATCGTATGGCGGATCTGCATCAATCCGCGATGGGTGGTCCGTGTATCTGGCGCCCCGCCAAGGCAGATGCGAATGGCATTGGGGCGGGGTACTTTTACCGTCATGAACGGGTCGGAAATCGTAACAGCCACGCCATTTTTGCGCAGTTCTGATGCAAACCATTCTTCCTGCCAATGTTCGGGAATACGCACCCACGCACTGAGCGATGTCGGGTGGTGGCGGACTACAGCGTCACCCAAAACTTCGGCAACAAGGGCCTGTCTTTCGCGCATCAGGGCGCGCTGGACTGTTACGGCCTGATCGACGGTTCCATCCGAAATCCAGCGTGCGCCGATCTCTGCCATCAATGGAGTCCCCATCCATCCGGTGACGCGCAGCACACTGCTGGCGCGGATCGAAAGGTGCTGCGGAACGGTCAAAAACCCGGTGCGCAGACCGGGCATGACAATCTTGGTCAGGCTTGAAACGTGGAAGCCAAGTTTTGGCAGGAAACTGGTAATTGGTGGCAGGTTTTGTTCAAGAAGCGGGCGATAAACATCATCCTCGATGACGTAAACGCCGTAATGTTCGGCGATCTCGGCGATCTTTTTGCGGCGCTCCAACCCCATCAAGCAGTTGGTAGGATTGGTGAAAATCGGTGTGACGACAAGAGCGCGCACCTGACGGTGGCGGCATTCGGCTTCGAAGGCTTCGGGGATGATGCCTTCGTCATCGGTGGGAAGTGCGCCAAGCTTGAACCGCAGGATGCTGGCCGTGCCAATCACGCCATGATCGGTCAGGCTTTCGGTCAGGACCACGTCATCGGGTTGAACGATGGTGGAAAGGGCGGTGAAGACGCCTTGGGCGGCGCCATTGGTGATCAGGAGATTGGGGATGGCGACATCAACCCCCATGCCTGCCAACCAGTTACAGCCAATTTCGCGGTGATATTCAAGCCCGGCAACCGGACGGCAGCTTTCCATCCAGCCATGATGGGGGTCTTCGGCGAGTTTGACATGCATCTGGCGCGACAGGTCATTGTGATAATCGGTATAGGCCGCGCGCACGATGGACAGGTCAATCAGATCAGGTTGGCGGTTATCGAGGATGAAGGTCGATGCCCGGTCGGTCAGGCGGGCCTGCACGAACGTTCCGCGCCGTCTTTCGGATCGAAGATAGCCCTGACGTTCGACTTCCTTATAGGCCGCACTGACAGTCTGGACGCTGACTTTAAGGCGATATGCCAGTTCCCGATGGGTTGGCATACGGACATCATGGCGCAGACGTCCCGACTCGATATCGGTGATAATCGCTTCGACCAGTGCCTTGTATTTTGGCCCGGTCTCGCCGCTTAGATCGATCTCTGGCAACCACATGGTTCGGTTTCTACCCCCTCGTGTTTTGCCGAAGCCTAACATGCCCTCCGGGTTAATGTGTAGGTGTGATTGTTATTTTGTCATGAAACAAAATCGGCATTGACCTGATACAGGAACATTTCAACACTTTGGGCGTTCATGAAATTGATGTGCCAACCAAACGCCTCGATTCCGGGCCCAAACTCGGTCGTTGCGCGTAATAATAAGGGAGACTTCGATATGAGTTTGAACAAACTCTTTAAGGCGACTCTGTCTGCCGCCGCCCTGTTTGCAGTAGCGGGAACCGCTGCCCATGCTGAAGAATGGAAATTCGCCCACGAAGAAAGCCCGGGTGATGTTCAGGATCTGTATGCTCAGGAATTCAAACGTCTGGTCGAAGAGAAGACCGACGGCGATGTGACTGTGACCATTTACACCTATGGCCAGCTTGGTACGGAAAACGACATTACCGAATTGACGGCTGCGGGTGCGGTTCAGTTCTCGAATGCGTCACCGGGCCACCTTGGAACCTTTGTGCCTGAAATTCAGGTCTTTGGTGTTCCTTACCTGCTGTCGCAAGACAACGACGTGAACAAGAAAGTTCTGTCGGGCAGCCCGACCATTTATGACGGTCTTGGCAAAGATTTCGAGTCCAAAGGCTTGAAGCTTTATACCATGTATCCGGAAGGCGAAATGGTCTGGACCACCAAAAAAGAAGTCACCAAACCGGATGACTTTGACGGTGTTAAGTTCCGTGTGATGACCTCGCCGATCCTGATCGAAACCTATAAATCATTTGGTTCCGATCCGGTTGCATTGCCGTGGGGTGAAGTTTATTCGGGCCTTCAGACCAGCGTTATCGACGCACAGGTCAACCCGATCTTCTTCGTTGAAAGTGCAAAATTCTACGAAGTTACCGATTATCTGATCTATGCTGGCCAGCAGCAATACACCACCACCGTGGTATCGAATGCTGATTTCTATGCCGGTCTGTCTGATGAGCGTAAAGAGCTTCTTGCAGAAGTCAAAGCCGAGCTGGATGACTTCATCTATGACGCACAGACCAAAGCAAACGAAGCCGCCCTTGATCGTATCAAGGAAGCAAAGCCCGAGATCGAGGTCATCCGTTTGACCGACGAACAGCGTGCGGCCTTTAAAGAAGCTTCCAAAGGCATTGGCGCAAGCCTTGTCGATGAAGTCGGTGGCGACACCCAGGAAGTTCTTGATGCACTTCGTAAGGAATTCGGCACCGCGATGTAAGGTTTAAGAACCTTATAAACCGGACGAATTGACAAGCCCCCCGCAAGTTAGTCTTGCGGGGGGCTTTGTTTGTTTCGGGTGTGAAAACGTCAGTTGGCGGGTTTGATCCGAAGCGGGCGCATGATGGTCATGATGCCGATTGGTTGGTGTATTCCTTCTCACACCCGTTGGGGTGTCTGCGTCTGACGTGAACCATCTGTTTGATCAACAGACAGATGGAAACACAACAGACTTGAAAGGAAATCGCTGTGAAATATTGCAATTTTTCACGGATGCTATCGGGTGTCTTTTTGCCTGCGATGCTAACCGCAGCAGTGCTTTTGGCGGCGTTTGTGACGTCGGTGAAGGCCGATGTTTATTCGCCCAATGGTGTTTTGCTGAGCAGTGCTGAATGGAAAGATGCATCAACCGATGGCAAGAATGTCACGGTGCGCGATGCTTTGACCAATGCCGGAAATGCCATGATCACCAACGGGGTCAAAGGGGTTAAGGGATATACCCTGACGGTCATGTCCTTTTGGGACAGCTCGCCTTCTGGTGACACATTGGTCATCGAAGTCCGCAAGGACGGAAGTGTTCAGGGGACGTGTGATGTGACCTCGACCAAGACCGGGAATACCTTTGACACGACCTGCTAGTCACATGACGGGTCAGATATAGAAAACAGGGGCCGGTCATGGGCCCGGCCCCTGTTGTGCACCGCGTCAGGAAGAAGATTTGACGCGGCGGGGATAGCGGTGATCAGGCGTGCTTATTTGCCTGCGGCAACTTCATCAGCAACCGCATCAACAGCCTGTTTGGCAATGTCGATGACTTTGTCGACTTCTGCCTTGGTGATGCACAGCGGTGGTGCAAAACCAAGGATGTCACCATGCGGCATGGCACGGGCAATCATGCCGCGCTCAAGACAGGCGGCAGAAACACGCGGGCCGATTTTCAGGTTCGGATCAAAACGCTCTTTCTTGGTTTTATCAGCAACGAATTCAAGGGCGGCCATCAGGCCAACGCCACGTGCTTCACCAACCAGCGGGTGGTCGTTAAAGGTTTCGCGCAGACGGGTCTGCATATAGCCCCCGGTTTCAGCCGAGTTCCCAGTCAGGTTTTCACCATCAACGATATCAAGGTTGGCGTTGGCGGCTGCGGCACAGACCGGATGGGCTGAATAGGTCCAGCCATGGCCGATCGGGCCCATTTTGTCCGATCCGTCTTCCAGAACTTTCCAGACGCGTTCACCGACAATCACGCCCGAAAGCGGCAGGTAGCCAGATGAGACACCCTTGGCAATCGTGATCAGGTCCGGTTTCATGTCGTAATGCATGGACCCGAAATAGGATCCGGTACGGCCAAAGGCGGTGACAACTTCGTCAGCAACCAAAAGCACGTCATACTTTTTCAGAACCGCCTGAATGGCAGCCCAGTAGCCTTCTGGCGGGGTGATGATGCCGCCCGTGCCCATGACCGGCTCGCCGATGAAGGCGGCAACGGTTTCAGGTCCTTCGCGCAGGATCATTTTTTCAAGGTCATCAGCACAACGTTTGGCGAATTCTGCTTCGGTTTCACCGGCCTCTGCATTCCAGTAATGGTGCGGGCAGGTGGTGTGCAGAACAGGTGCACGCGGCAGATCAAACGCGTTGTGGAAGGCAGCTAAGCCGGTCAGGCTGCCGGTCATGATGCCCGAGCCGTGATAACCACGCCAGCGCGAGATGATCTTTTTCTTCTGCGGCAGGCCACGGATGTTGTTGTAGTACCAGATCAGCTTGATGTTGGTTTCGTTGGCATCCGATCCGGACATGCCGTAATAGACGCGCTGCATGCCTTCGGGCGCGCTTTTGATGATGCGGTCCGACAGGCGAATGACCGGCTCGTTCCCGTGCCCGACATAGGTGTGGTAATAGGCCAGTTCTTTGGCTTGTGCATAGATTGCATCGGCAATTTCGGTACGGCCATAGCCAACATTCACACAGTAAAGACCGGCAAACGCATCAAGGCTTTCTTTGCCTTCGGTGTCATGGATATAGATGCCCTTGCCGCCATTGATGATGCGGTTCGGGGTTTCGCCGGCGGCGTGCTGACGCATGTGGGTGGATGGATGCATGAAATGCGCCCGATCCATTTCCTGTAGATCAGCCGTGGTGTTTTTGATGACATTCATTTTCTTCTCCCATGTGAATGCGGTGGTATCAGATGCGCGCGTTACTGTTTGAACGCAGCGCAGACATATTTAAGCTCAGTGAATTCTTCGAGACCGTGGCGCGATCCTTCGCGCCCGAGGCCGGATTGTTTGACCCCGCCAAACGGGATTGGTGCGCCGGTGATTTTCACGCAGTTGAGCGCAACCATGCCGTATTCAAGGGCGTTTGAAACGCGGTTCGCGCGATCATGGTCCTTGGTAAACAGATAGGCCGCAAGGCCATATTCGCTGTCATTGGCCTGATTGATCACGTCTTGTTCAAAATCAAACGCCATGACGGGGGCGACCGGACCAAAAGTTTCTTCGCGGTAGATTTGCATGTCACAGGTGACATCGGCAAGCAATGTCGGGGCATAGAACAACCCGCCCATCTTTTTGCCGCCGGTCAAAACACGCGCACCTTTGGCACGGGCATCGGAAACATGCTCGTCACATTTGGCAACGGCACGGTCATGCATCAGCGGGCCGATTTCAACATGTTCCTCTATCCCGTTACCAATGCGCAACTCGCCTATGGCCTTGGCGTATTTATCAAGGAACTCATCATAGATAGCGCTTTGAACAAAGATGCGGTTTGCCGCAAGGCAGTCCTGACCACTGGTGGCAAATTTGGCGTTCATCGCGTGGGCGACGGCTTCATCGACATCGACATCATCAAAGACGATGAACGGGGCATGACCACCCAGTTCCATCGACATTTTTTTGATGGTCTGCGCCCCTTGCGACAGAAGCAAACGCCCGACTTCGGTCGAGCCGGTAAAGGACAGTGCACGGACAATCGGGTTGCCGCACAGCTCGCCAACCACCGGGTTCGGATCACCGGTGATGATGTTAAACACGCCCGCCGGGATGCCCGCACGTTCGGCCAGTTCGGCCAAGGCAGTTGCCGAAAACGGGGTTTCGGTCGCCGGGCGGACAATCATGGTGCAGCCCGCTGCCAAGGCCGCAGCGGCCTTGCGGGTGATCATCGCACATGGGAAATTCCATGGGGTTACTGCGGCGGTTACGCCAATCGGTTCGCGTTTAACCGACATATTGCGGCCGGGCAGGTGGGATGTGATGTTTTCAACATTCATCCGTTTGGCTTCTTCGGCGTAAAAATCGATGAAGCTAGCAGCGTAATCAATTTCGCCACGGGATTCCGTGATGGGTTTGCCCTGCTCCAACGTCATCAGAAGGGCGAGATCTTCCTTGTTTTCGATCAGAAGATCATGCCAGCGACGCAGCGCGTTTGAACGTTCCTGTGGCAGAAGGGCTGCCCATGCCGGGAAGGCTTCCTTGGCCGCAGAAATTGCCTTGCGGGTTTCGAAAATTCCCATATTTGGCACGGTGCCGATGAAGCTTCCGTCAAACGGGTTGGTGACTTCGATGACCTGAAGGTTATCGGCAGAACACCAGCGACCATCAATATAGGCATGTTCGCGCAGCAGCCGCAGATCGGCAAGCTGGCTCAATGACACGCAACGCTGTTCTTTTGATTGTGCCGACATCGGGACCTCCTTGAAACGGGCTGGCACATTTGCGCCAAGCTTGTTTGTTGAACTGCAAGGAAGGTATCAGCGTGTGTTCAGAGGAGGTGTCCGAACTCGATGCCAAATGATGCGCTTTTTTTGGCGCGGCGGGGGGAAATGGGCATGTTTCTTCTGCCAAGGGCCTGAAACGCCCGAAAATCAATCGTCTCGGGATTCCAGATACTTTTGCATTTCGCGCTTTTGGCGGCGTTTTTCGATGACAGTCCGGACAATGATCACGGCAAAGAACAGAACAACAATGCTGGTCGACATCGGAAAGGCAAAGGGAATGCCCACGAGAAACAGCACCGCACCAAGGATACTGCCGCCTAAAATCGCGATAAAGCCGCCAAGGATGACGACGGCAATAACGGTGGCCAGCAGGATGGAGGCGATCTTATTCATTCAAGGACAGTCTTTTCAGGGCAGAGAGTTTAATCGTTGTTACGCGCACTTAGTTGTTTGGTGGTTTGATCGAGCCTGTCAGCAAGAACGCGGATCAGCTGAACGGCGACCGCCTGGTCCTGTCGGACCAGACCGAGGAACTCGGTTTTATCGAGTTTCAGAACCGTCATGTCTTCTACTGCGCGAATGGTGGCCGACCGCGGGGCATCGACCAGAAGGGCGATTTCGCCGATGACTTCCTTGGCGTGAACATCGCGTAGTTTCACGGTTTGCTGTTCTTCGGTGGTCAACCATATCTCACCACGGCCGGATATCACGATATAGGCGGCATCGCCCGGATCGCCTTGTTTGACCAGAACTTCACCGCGCTTGAAGGTCAGGCGCGGGCTGGTAAAGGCAAGAAGTTTAACCACACTTGGATCAAGACCGGCAAACAGCGGAATGGTGCGCAGAAGGCGAACTTCCTGTTCGATATCACCATCGGCAACGACGGCAGCATCTTCATCAGCCTCTGCTGTTTCTGATGGGCTATCGTCATTGTTGCTGCGGCGTTTGACCAGTTTGCCGTTCGACATATGCAAGAAGGTGTCGAACTTTTCACTGGCTTCATCGTCGCCATCGACCCAGACCAGACTGGTATTGTCGTTTTCGCCGGTGAGATAATTGATCACACCTTCGCGGGTTTCACGATCAAGCGCAGACAGGCCTTCGTCAATGACAAGAAGGTTCGGGTTCTTGATCAGGGCGCGCACAAGGGCAATTTTCTGACGCAGGGTCTGGGACATGCGGCTGCCGCCGACACCAACCTGGCTTTCGAGGCCAAGAGCAACCAGTCCTTCATAAAGCCCGCCTTCATGGGCAATTTCAAACAGGACTTCACCAACACGTTCTTCGGAATTCGCACGGCCATAGGCAAAGCGACCAAACAGCAAGTTATCAAGGATCGGGGCGGCTGGCGCGTAATCGTCGGCTTCGAAGAAGTCGATATATTTGGCGAGGTTGTCGGGCATATTCGCGCGAATGTGCGGGCGTGCCTTGAGGATAAGACCGCGGAAATCATCATCAATCACCCGCAAACGATGGCGGGCCGGGGTCAGTTGCATGGCGACGTCAAGAAGATGAAGCTGATCTTCTTTGCGCATGTCTTTGACTGCAACACCATCGGTGCGTTTCAGGATGTTTTTGACTTCCGGGATTTCATCGGCGGAAACGAAGCTGTAGCGATCAAAGAACTCATGACCCGGTGGCAAGCCGGTAAACAGTTCGATCATGAGATCAAGCGTTTCGCGGCCCATCTGGACCATTTTTTCATAGAGCCCATATTCACGCAGGCTGTCTTGGATAAACGGGTGCGATAGGAAATCAAACCGTTTGAATTCTTCGGTACGCGACGGTGTGCCGAACATCAGGTTTACGCCGACGGGCGCGTTTTCATTGTATTTTTCAATGTCATAAGGCTCGACAAGGTCAGACAGTTCGCGTTCAGCCAGGATTTGTTTAAGGCGTGGACGCACGGTCAGAACCGATTCAACCAGTTCCGGGCGTTCTTCAGCACTGATGCGTCGCTGTAAGCCGATGCGATAGATGTCGCGGTCCAGACCGACGACTTCTAACAGTCGCATCAATTCGCCTTGAAGCTCATCTGGCGATCCAAAGCCGGGCCCGACATAGTCAATCCATTCAGCTGACGGATCATAGGGGATGTTGCCCGACATTATGATTTCGTTGAACATCTCGCGGGTCAGTTTCTTTGGCAGTTCAACCGGATCGGTCAGTTCGATGACATCGACAAATTGCGGGTCGGGATAGTCATGATCGTCGGCGGTGCCTTTGGACGTGTTGGCGATTTTGGCGACAGCTTTGCCCTTGGCAGTATCTGATTGTGCGGCATTGTCATTTTCACCCGATGGCCCGGATTTTGGCGCCGATGCACTATCCTGATTTATGGTGATCGGGCGGTGTTTCAGGCCATAAAACAGATTATCCGCGATGCTGCCGTTAAACAGATAGGCGTCCGCACCGACATAGGCCAAACGTTGACCAATGACCGCAGATGGAAGGGTGCTGGCATCAAGATCATTAAATTGAATACGGCCACCGGTCGGATCAAGGATGCCGGCCAGAAGGCGGGCAAGCTGTGATTTCCCGCTGTCTGACGCGCCGGTCAAAAGGGCCTTGCTGGGTAAGGACATGTTAAAGGACACATTTTCGACCACCCGCGTCCCGTCATCATCGATCCATGACAGACCACTGACATCAAGCGGCCCACCGAGCACAGGGGACGGGGCGGCAAAAAGCTGATGTTCGGGTTTAAGATCAGGCAGTTCGAACTGTTCGTGAAGCTGTTCGTATTTGATCCGTGCATCGGCAAGGCGCTGATAATAGGCCAGAAGTTCTTTCCAGGGGGCAGCCATATCCTTATAGGCGGCAAGGGCTGCGACCAATGCGCCAAAGCTAAGATCGCCCTTGATCACGAGATAGCCACCAATCGAATAGAAGAAGAATGGCGTGATCTGCGCGATGAAGTTGTTGAGAAATTTGATAAAGAATTTGCGGAAATAGATTTCCTTGCGGATTTCAAAAATCCGGCCCAGCCGCTGGGTGAAGTGGGTAAGTTCGAACCCCTGGGTTTCATTGGCACGAATATCGGTCGCACCGCCAACAGATTCCCCCAGATGTTCTGACATGCGGCGTACGTTCTGAACGCGCTGCTTACCCAGAAGATTGACCCGTTTTTGCAGCTTCGGGATCATGTAGCCCTGAAGCGGATAGAACGCAATCGCGGCCAACCCCATCATCGGGTCCTGAATAAAGATAAAGGCCGAAATCGTAATCAGGATGCCGCCCTGATAGATCGGAAGTGAAATCGCCTCGCCAAAGAAACCGCCCAGCGGTTCTGCTTCGGCGGTGATCATGGAAACAATTTCACCCTGACTGGTTTTGCGGAAATGCGGCAGGGGAAAGCGTAAAACGCGGTCAAACAATGTATAGCGCAGGCGGCGCAGCATGCGTTCCGCCATGACGCCCTGATAGACATTGATGAAATATTTGAACCCGCCATTGACGAAAACAAGGGCAAGGAAAATACCCGACAGGGCGAAAAGATATTCAATCTGGTCAAGCGATATGCCCGCGATGTCGTACGGGGCACCGGCACCGCCAATGGCTTCGTTGACAATCTGTTTGGGCAGATCGAGCGAATAATACAGGAACGGAAATGAAAGTAGCGTCACCACCAGCAAGATGATCTGCTGAAGGCGGCTATGGCGCCAGATATAGGCAAAAACCGATTTAGGCATTCGCACGTCCCGTCTTGTTGTTTGGAACTTTTTGTTCCAGTCGCTCGTTTTTGTCTGGGTAGTGTGCAGATTATGCGCCGGTGGTTTGATCAGCCAAGATCGAAAACTTGCTCCGGTTCAATAAATCCACAGAATCCGTCCGCTTTTGCATCAGGCTTGTCATAGGCTTGATAATGATACAGCCACATCTTTGCCTTCACATCATCTGGCAGGGTCACAAGTTCATCATAATGGGCATGTACCCCGGAATGACGCGGGCCCAATTCACAATCCTGAAAAATGATATCTGCCTTTTGATAGAATGCCATATGGGCAGCAGGATTGAAAATCGCATCTGTTGTCAGGAAAAAGGAAGTCTTCGCACCATGCCCGAACAGGGCATATGAAAACATGGTGGTTTCACTGGTAACGATATGGGGCACTGGAATGACATCAAGATGCATATCTTGCCAGTCAAATCCGTCTTTGGCTTTAAGAGGAACAACATCGAAATAAGATGAAAGCTGGCTATTGCCATGATCGCTGGTTTCAAGCCCGCCGCGCAGGGAATGTTCCCAAAGCGGTTCAAGCAGTTCTTTAACGGCAAACAGTTTCGCGCGGTGGCCATCAAACACAAAATAATTGGCAAGTGCCATCCATTCCAGACCCCCGATATGGTCTGAATGCAGATGGCTGATATACACCCCGTCAAAATCGTTTGGCAGGTGGCCAAGGTTGCGCAAAGAATGACGCGCATCTGAACCGCAGTCAATCAACAGGCGTTGCGGTTGTTCGTCACCTAACGGGGTCGTTTCCAGAACCATATTGCTCTGAAAGTTTTCGGCAGCCATGCAAAAGGCTGAACCTGTCCCCGCAAATGTAAGCTTCATTCCCCGTTCTCCCGATATTTTGTCGAAAGATTAGACGAGGTTCGGGGCGTTTAACCACCCCCTTTTATAAGGAAAGCTTGAATTTTTCTGTATTAATCGATCCTGACCCGGTGTCTGTTAGGCCCGCATTGGTCAGTTTTGTCCGGAGTCAGGCCGGTTGGCGCCGGAATTTTGGGCGGCTGCAAGTTTGGCCATTTCCTGGCGCAAAGCGCGGAGTTCACTCATAACTTCCTGATGATCGTGGTCTATTTCATCGCGGGTCTGGTCTTCTTCAACGTCAACATGGGTTGCCATCGCATCCACGACAATCGCGATGAACAGATTGAGGACCGCAAATGTCGTTACCAGGATGAATGGCACGAAAAACATCCATGCCAACGGATATAACACCATCACCGGGCGGACGATTCCCATCGACCAGCTTTCAAGGGTCATGATCTGGAACAGGGAATAAAGCGATGCACCAATGGTGCCGAACCATTCCGGGAAGCCTTGCCCAAACAGTTTCGTTGCCATGACGGCCGAGACATAAAACACCAGTGACAGCAAGGTCAGGACCGAAAGCATGCCCGGAATAGCCCGCATCAGGGCTTCGACGACTTTGCGCATTGATGGCACGATCGAAATCAGGCGGAAGGCCCGCAAAATCCGAAGCGCACGCAAGACCGAAACCCCCTGACCGACGGGCAGAAGCGTGATGGCAACAATCGTGAAATCAAAGATGTTCCATGAACGTTTGAAAAAGGCCATTCGATAGACAACCAGTTTCATCAACAGTTCGATGACAAAGATCGCAACCGCGATCTGATCGAGAACATGCAGGATCGTCCCCGCGTGTTCCATGACGGTCGGCGAGGTTTCAAAGCCAAGGATCACTGCGTTTAAGGCAATGACGATTGTGATGAAATTTTTAAAACGGTTGGATTCTACGATCTGGCGAAGAACGTCCATGGTGCCTCCCGACGGCGTCGGAACAGGGCGTGTTTGCTTGCCGGATGTCACCGACGGGACAGACTACGCCGGAGATAAAACAACAGGGCGCAGCATGATCACGTGATCGCTGCGCCCTGAATGGGAAATCAGTTCAGGCCTTTGCGGCCCATTTCAAGGAACTTGTCACGACGCCGTGCTTTAAGAACACCGCCTTCAACATTGTCCATGCTTTCTAGCGACTTGATGATGGCATCGCCAACCCGTTTGCAGGCTTCTTTGCCATGGCGCTGTGCGCCGCCAAGCGGTTCGGGAACGATTTCATCAATCACGCCAAGCTGAAGCAGGTCCTGTGCCGTAAGGCGAAGGGCCTCGGCTGCGGTTTTGGCTTCGTCGCCAGAACGCCACAGAATGGACGCGCAGCCTTCTGGTGAAATGACCGAATAGATCGAGTTTTCAAGCATCAGAACAGTGTTGCCAACCGCAAGTGCAATCGCACCACCTGAACCGCCTTCGCCAATGATGACCGAGATCAGCGGAACCTTGATATCAAGGCAGGCTTCGATCGAACGCGCAATGGCCTCGGATTGGCCACGTGCTTCTGCGTCAGCACCCGGGAAGGCGCCAGCGGTATCGACAAGCGTGATAACCGGGATGTTAAACCGTTCCGCCATGCGCATCAGACGGATTGCCTTACGGTATCCTTCCGGGCGGGCTGAGCCGAAATTGTGTTTTACACGGGTTTCGGTGTCGCGGCCCTTTTCATGGCCGATAACCATGACTGAGCGTCCCTGAAGACGGGCAAGTCCACCAATGATCGCGGCATCTTCGCCAAACTGGCGGTCGCCGGAAAGCGGGGTGAAACCGTCAAACAGGTTGGCGATATAGTCGGTAAAGTGCGGACGGTCCGGATGGCGTGCGACTTGCGTCTTCTGCCAAGGCGTCAACTTACCATAGGTGCTTTGCAGCAACTTGGTGAGCTTATCCTGGAGGCGCGCAACCTCGTCTGTGATGTTGACTTCGTCATTGCCCGTCAGGTGACGGAGCTCTTCGATCTTGCCTTCAAGCTCGGCGATCGGTTTTTCAAAATCAAGGAAGTTGTGCATCTTGGCATCATATCCGACTGGGAAACAATGGAGCGGAACATAGTTGATCGACCCGCTACGTCAAGGGTTGAGCGATAAGCCGACCATATTTTCCGTTTACGTAGGGTCCAAACTCATTCACATAATCGCCCCTGTCTCGCCGATTTGTGCGGATACGCGAAACAAAACCGCAGGAAGATATATATCTTTCAAGGTTTTGCGACAAAGTAGCCCGTGCAAATCCGCGAGATCCGAAGGACAACGGATATAAGAGAAAGCTCTGCGTCAAATTCCTTGACCGGGGATCACCCCGCTCTGCGGGCTTTTCCTAGTGCTTTCTCTTATATCAGTTGCCGGGGCGGTCATGTGAATGAGTTTGGGCCCTAAGAATTATGGCGTATATTTCTCACTCTTGAGTCCTCACAGTTTGCACATTGAATTCGATGACGTCCAGTATCCAGATTTATCAGGTTGAAAACCCTGACGACGTTCCGTTTGAACGTCTTGTCGAAATTCTTCTCTCGGCCTTTGCCTTTCAAGACGGTATCGTTGATCCGCCGAGTTCGGCGAAGTCGGTAACAATTTCCGAACTTCAATGGCGGTTTGCCCGCGACACATTGCTTTTGGCGCGGGATCAGACCGGCTTGGTGGTCGGGCAGGTCTGGATCGAAGATGTCGGCGTGGATGCCTATCTTTATAAATTGTCAGTTGATCATACGATCAAAGGGGCGGGGATTGGCAAGGCATTGGTCGAAGCCGCCTGTGCATTCGCCACCAAACGGCGTAAGGCAAAAATGCGTCTTCATGTCCGCGTCGAGCTTGAAGACAATATTGCCTTTTTCAAATCACGGGGTTTCGAAATTGCCGGGGAAGGCGTTCATGATGGCTATGATCGAACGACTTTCTGGAAAATGGCACGTGATCTGAGCGTTCAATAAGGCTCGTCTTGGGGCAATGATGGGGGCGCAGCGTCATCCGCGTCGCCCACGTCATCCGCTCGTAATCAGGCCGTTTCAGTTTCCGGCAACCCTTGTTTGGACAGGGCGTAATAGGGCACATGGGTTTCCCCCCATGTCTTTAGGGCAAGGATGATGTCACGAAGCGTCTCGCCCTTCGCCGTCAGGCTGTATTCCACGCGCGGCGGGACTTCGGCATAGACTTCGCGATGGACAAGGCCATCTGCCTCAAGCTCGCGCAATTGACGGGTCAGCATGCGTTGGGTGACGCCCGGCATCATGCGGCGCAGTTCGTTAAAGCGTTTGGTGCCATCAAGGAGATGAAACATCACAACGCCTTTCCACTTTCCGCCAATGACATCAAGTGCGCCTTCGACCGGGCAACCGGGGCTGCGATTCGGGAGGCATTGTTCCATCTGGTTTCTCCGATCACGCTTTGTTGGGCGGTGTTGGTGGTTTGATTTTTCGCAGAATTTCGCAATAGTATACAAATTGATACTATATGCATAAATTGTGCGTACTTATCAGTTTGGTGATTATCAGCTATTTCAGGGATATTCACAAATCAAACATTCGTCAAAAGGACTGCAAATATGAAATCCATTGGAATTCATCGGCCTGCACCGGTCGAAACGCCCGGGCTTTTCACCCAGATTGAAACCGAAACGCCGACCGTCGAAGGTCGCGATATTCTGGTGCGGGTCAAAGGTGTTGCGGTGAACCCGGTCGATTTTAAAGTTCGTAAGGGCCGGGCCGAAGAAGGCAAATTTACCGTGCTTGGCTGGGATGCAGCGGGCGTTGTCGAAGCCGTTGGTGAAGACGTCACCCTGTTTCGTCCAGGCGATGAAGTCTGGTATGCCGGTGATGTAACCCGGTCCGGGTCAAATAGCGAATTTCAGCTTGTTGATGAACGCATCGTCGCGCCAAAGCCCAAATCGCTTGATTTTGCGGCGGCTGCGGCTTTGCCGCTGACCACCATCACGGCATGGGAGGCAATGTTTGACCGGCTTTTGATCGACCGCACGGCGACGGATGCCAATGCCGATAAAACCATCCTGATCATTGGCGGGGCCGGTGGCGTTGGATCGATTGCCATCCAGCTTGCCAAACTTGCGGGTCTTCAGGTCATCGCAACCGCATCGCGCCCGGAAACGGTCGAATGGGTCAAAAATCTTGGTGCAGATCGCGTGATCAACCATCGCAAGCCGCTTGATGAAGAACTGGCTGCGTTAAATGTTGCGAATGTGGATTACATTTTCTGCACGTCTGAAACCGACCAGTATTTTGACACCATGGCAGCGTTGATCGTGCCGCAGGGACGGATCGTGACGATTACCGAAGCCTCGGAAAATCATAATGTCGATCTGCTCAAGGCAAAATCAGCCAGCTTCTCCTATGAATTCATGTTCACCCGGTCGATGTTCACGACCGATGACATGATCGAACAGCACAAGCTTTTGGCAACTGTTGCGCAGCTTGTTGATGACGGTGTGATCAAAAACACCGCCAATGAAAGCTTTGGCCCGCTGACACCGGAAAGCCTGCAAAAGGCGCATATCCTTCTTGAAAGCGGCAAGGCAATCGGCAAGATCACGTTTGAAGGTCTGGGCGCTTAAGCCCACGCGATTTTAAGCGGCATATAAACAACGGATGTCGTGCGTAACGACATCAAAAAGACCGATCTCGCACAATGCGTGGATCGGTCTTTTTTTATGTCATTCCGGACTGTCGAGACGGTGCAGGAGCCGGAGGTTCGATCAAATTTGTGATCCGTTCACGCAGCCAGCGATATAAAGGATGTGTTGTTGTGCGGTCATGCCAGACCAGCGCCATGTCAAATCCGGTCACCGGAAGCGGCGGTGTTAGCACCTGAATACGGCCGGGGCGGTCATGGGCCACCCGGCTGGGGACAAGGGCAATCATGTCGCTGCGTTCGACAATTTCCGGTACCACAAGAAACCCCGGTGCAGACAGGGCCACCCGGCGCGTACGGCCTGCCACGGCCAATGCATCATCTGCGGGACCGTGGAAGCCGCCGCCTTCGGGCGAGACGATGACGTGATCAAGATTGCAAAAGGTATCAAGGTCCAGTGCGCCCTTTATCGCCGGATGATCCGCACGGGCGATGGCGACATACTGTTCTGTGTAAAGTTTACGCATGCGTAAGTTTTGCGGCGCTGTTTGCGGCGTTGTCAGGGCAAAGCTGACATCGCCACGGGTCATTTGGCCGTCGAGAACGGCAGTATCGATTGTGCGCCATGCGATCTTGATCCCGGGGGCCTCGGTGCGCAAAGCCTGACTTAGCGGGATGAGGACCGAATATTGCACATAGTCACTGGCGGCGATGGCAATCGTGGCGTCGGCCTTTAGCGGATCAAACGGGCTGCCTTCGGCGATGACCTGACGGACGCCTTCAAGCGCGATGTGCAGGGGGTCTTGTATTGCAAGTGCGCGTTCAGTCGGGATCATGCCGCGCTGCGAGGGCAATAATAGCGGATCATCAAGCAGTTCACGCAATCGCGTCAGCCGGGTCGATATGGCAGGCTGGCTGAGATTAAGGCGTTTGGCCGCGCGTGTGACATTGCATTCGGCCAATAAGGTATCGAGCGTGACCAGCAGATTGAGATCAAGGTTTTTGATATCATTCATATTTATACCAGCAAATAAAAACTTCAATTTCAACAATAGCAAAAACACCGGGCATGATCACGCATCAAACCCAAGGAATTGAAGAAAGGACCAGCGTTATGAGCAATGTTCTTATTGTCCATGCCCATCCCGAGCCGAAATCACTGACCAGTGCGCTTAAAGATATCGCTGGAGAAGCTGAGTGCGCGTGGCCACACGGTGAAGGTTTCGGATCTGTATGCCATGGGATGGAAAGCCGTTGCCGATGAAGATGATTTTACCGAACCGCATAATCCGGATCGTCTGATGTATATTGCGGAATCCCGTGATGCCTTTGCAGCGGGAACGCAAAGTCCTGACATCGCAGCCGAACAGGAAAAACTATTGTGGGCGGATGCGGTTTTGCTCAGCTTTCCGCTTTGGTGGTTTGGCATGCCAGCGATCCTTAAAGGCTGGTTCGATCGGGTGTTTGCCTATGGGTTTGCCTATGGCGTGGGTGTGCATGGCGGGGAACGCTGGGGCGACCGGTATGGTGAGGGAACCCTTATGGGGCGGCGCGCGATGGTTATTGTGCCGATTGGCGGACGTGCCCCGCATTATAGCGACCGCGGGGTGAATGGCAGTCTTGAAGACATTCTGTGGCCGATCCATCACGGGGTGCTGTTTTATCCCGGAATGATGGTAATGCCGCCGTTCCCGGTCTATCAAAGCGACCGGATGGACCCGGATGGCTGGAACCGTGTCGTGAAAGAGTTCGAGCAGCGTCTGGATGGATTGTTTGTTGATCCGCCAATACCGTACCGTACGCAAAATGGCGGTCATTATGATAGTGACCAGCGCCTGAAATCAGGGCTTGGCGAAAATGAAGGGGGTATCCGCATTCATCTGGTACAGCCCGATGATCCCGCGGAAAATCTGACGGCGGGCAATAAGCAGCGCATCGCGTCCTAGGCCCTATCAGATGGTTGGCAAACGAAGGGCGAAGCCGCCCTTCATTTGCACCATTCGGGCGGTTAGGTGTTGTCGAGCGCCGCGATGGCTTCGGCCTGACGCACCATGACTTCGGCCTGTTTGATCGATGCGATATCGATCAGGCGGCCATCAAGGGCAACGGCACCGGCCCCTTCGGACTGGGCTTTTGCCATCGCTTCAAGGATGCGTTTTGCCTTGGTGACTTCTTTTTCGGACGGTGAATAAACCTCGTTCGAAAGACCGATCTGGCTTGGATGGATGGCCCATTTGCCTTCGCAGCCGAGCACCATGGCGCGTGCCGCCTGTGCGCGGTAACCATCGGGATCGGAAAAATCACCAAACGGCCCGTCAATCGGGCGCAGGCCATTGGCCCGTGCGGCAACCACCATGCGGGCAATGGCGTAATGCCACATATCGCCCCAATGGTAATCACGCGGTTTGTCGCCATCCTTGTCGGTCAAAACCCCGTAATGCGGGTTCGGGCCGCCAATGCCGGTTGTCATGGCCTTGGTGGAGGCGGCGTAGTCGGCCACACCGAAATGCAGGCTTTCATTGCGCGGCGAGGCGGCGGCAATTTCGTGGATGTTTTGCATGCCAAGGGCGGTTTCAATGATCAGTTCAAACCCGATGCGTTTTTTGCGCCCCTTGGCGGCTTCGATCTGGGTTGCCATCATATCAAGCGCGTAAACATCGGCGGCGGTGCCGACCTTGGGGATCATGATCAGGTCAAGACGATCGCCCGCCTGTTCAAGAACATCGACAACGTCGCGATACATATAATGGGTATCAAGTCCGTTGATGCGGACCGAAAGAACCTTGTCGCCCCAATCAACGTCATTGATCGCAGCGATGATGTTTTTACGTGCCTGTTCCTTGTCACTGGGCGCAACGGCGTCTTCCAGATCAAGGAAAATGGCATCGGCCTTGGATTTGGCGGCTTTTTCAAACAGCTCGATCCGGCTGCCGGGAACGGCAAGTTCTGATCGGTTTAGCCGTGCCGGGGCCGGGGTCGGTGTGGTGAAGCTCATGATTACGTTTCTCCAGAACCTGTCATTTCAATCGTCATCGCAAAGACCGAAATCGCGCGATGTCTTGGGCGTGTTATTGCGTCCTGTTTTCAGGATCGTACCGTGGCCGCCGTGACAGTTATGTGGTCCGCGATCATTGTGCGTCGCAGTAAGGTTGCATTCAATTTATGGTGCAGATGCGAATGCGTGCAAGCTTAAAACGCGTTTCTGCCATTGTGCTTTCGACCAAGGCGGGGCGTAAATAAGAAAAAGTGGGAATAGCGGGATAAAGCAATAGCCCCTTAACCCGTCAGTGGTTAGATTACCGCCGATATCCGGGGTCGGTATGCTGTATTTGGCCCTGACGGTCACATCAGCAGGTAGTATCGAACGCCCCATGCGTCGCGCTTATTCCACCATTGTTTCTGCCAGCCTCGCCCCCGTTCTTATCATGGGTGCGTGTCTGGTGCTGGCGATGTCGCCGACTTTGGTGCCGAGCGAACTTTCCGGCCTTGTCCGGTATGGCCCATTTTTATTGGCGATGTTTGGCGGGGTTATTGGTTGGTGGTTTAACCGTGGGCGTGCGGTTTTCGTCATGTTGCTGTTGCTGGTGTGTTACTGGCTACTGGTTGGCAATGGCGCAGAATTCCAGCCAGATGGTTTGGCATTTTTGCGCATCGCGACGCTTTATCTGATCCCGGTCAATTTGCTTATTCTCGGCTTTACGGCCGAACGCGGAGTGTTAAACCCGCGCGGCATTGCCAGAATGCTGATACTGGGGTTGCAGATTTTCGTCATGTTGATGTTGGCCGGCCAACCCGATGTTGGATCAGCGCTGTATCATTTGCTGGATACGCGGTTCTTTGCCAGCACCGGTATTTTAAACGCGATGCCCCATCCGGCGATGATCCTGTCTGTGCTTGCCGTCATCTTGCTGTTGATACGGTACAAGCCGCTTGAAACAAGCTTTGCCGCGGCGATCATTGCCATCACGGTGGCAACGGTGATGGGGCCGGGTGCCATTCAATATGGATATCTGGCCGCAACCGCCGTGGTTCTGGCCGGATTGGCGCAAGAAGCCTGGCGCATGGCCTTTGTCGATGATTTGACCGGGCTTGCGGGGCGGCGCGCCCTTGGTCATGCGATGGCCGAACTTGGCAGCCAGTACACGATTGCCATGCTCGATGTGGATCACTTTAAAAAGTTCAACGATACCTATGGCCATGATGTTGGCGATATCGTTTTGAAAAAAGTCGCCCGCGAACTGGCCCGTGTCGGCGGTGGGGGTAAGGCGTTCCGCTATGGCGGTGAAGAATTCACCGTTGTCTTTGCCGGACGCAGTGCCGAAAAATCGTATGAGCCGCTTGATGCCCTGCGCAAACGGATTGCCGAGAATAAAATCACCGTGCCGGAAAAAAACAAAACCGTATCGGTGACGATTTCCGTGGGGCTGTCAGAGCGGGACGAAGATGAAACCGATCCATGGGGCGTTTTGAAACGCGCAGATCAGAAGCTGTATGATGCGAAACAAAGTGGTCGCAACCGGATCTCATCATAAATACGTGAATTGAAAGTCAATCAAAACTAAAATCTGGCGCAAATTTTGAAGTAAAAACGATCTATTTTGTTTTGATTATTGGTCGTTATTAGTTCGATATATTTATATTTATTATCGTTTTACGATTGAAGTTGTGGTGATAGTCTTTTCGAGTCTTTTCATTATTTATGGAGACTCATCATGGCGCGTATCATCGGTACAAATCAAGACGACGTGATCTGGGACGAATGGACCAATGACACTGTCTATGGCCTAGAAGGCGATGACACCATCTATGTCGGCAGTGGAGACACGATTATCGGTGGCGCCGGGGCGGATACGTTTATTTCCCGGACGAGTAGCAAATACGCGCTTTCCTATGAACGGTCGGACGAAGCCGTTCATATCGAGTTTTATAATAATTATCATGACGATCCAAAGACCCGCGATATCGAACTTACTGCACATGGCGGGGATGCCGAGGGCGATACGTTAGAGCTTTACAACGACAATTATTACTACCGGCAACAGTTCGACATCACCGGTTCCGATCATGATGACCATATTCAGGGCGAACTTTATTCCGTTGATGGCGGCGGCGGTGCCGATACGATTGTCTTTGATTATCGGGATGTCAGGTCTCTTTATCCTTACGAACCGACGGTGACATATGTCAGGTCACCAGAAGGTGTCATTTTCGATCAAGGTAGCATGACCGGTGTTGGGGGCGATGCGGACGGCGACCAGATTTCGTTCCTTGATGCGCGCGAAAATCCCGATCTCAATGTACGGGGATCCAATCATGACGACACCTTGATTGCCGGTGAAGAACACGGCGGGATTCTAAAAGGTGCTGGCGGGGACGATTTCCTTGTCGGAAGTGGGCGTTCCAATGAACTTTGGGGGGAGTGGGGCAATGACACACTCCTCGGCAATGATGGCGATGACACGTTAAATGGTGGATCGGGGGCCGATTTCATCAATGGAGGTGCTGGTCAGGATGAAGCCACATTCATCCATTCCAACGAAGGTGTTCAGGTCGAATTGACCGATGGTGCGGCGATTGTCAGTGGCGGCCATGCCGAAGGTGACGTTATTACCGGCGTCGAAAACATTTTTGGGTCGCGCCATTCTGACGTCCTGATTGGGAATGACGGCGACAACGCCATCGACGGCTTTTACGGATATGACTCGGTCTATGGCGGCGAGGGAAATGACACCCTTTCGGGCACATTTGTGTATGGCGAGGCCGGGGATGATATCTTGTATGGCCAGCAGCACGGGATGGGCGGCCGAGATATGCTTGATGGCGGGGATGGCGACGATACCCTGTTTGGCAATGACGGGGGCGATCATCTTTATGGCGGGGACGGCAATGATACGCTGACCGCCAGTAACATTTTTTACGATGATTTCTTTGAGCCTGATTCTACCTCTATCTGGGGTGGAAACGGGGACGACGTGATCAAGGGCGATGTCGCAGATGACGCCCTGTTTGGCGGCGATGGTGATGACGTTATGAACGGCGGGTTCGGCGATGATTACATTTCGGGCGGTGCTGGTCGGGATGTGATCACTGGCGGCACCGGAAATGACCGGGTTTATGGCGGGGACGGGCATGACGTCCTTGATGGCGGGTCGGGTCAAAATGACTGGGTCGAAGGTGGTGATGGCAACGATCTTTTGACCGGCGGGACTTTCGTTTGGCGTGTCTTTGAAGGCGGGGCCGAACGCGACCGCATTGTCGATTTTAATCCCGACGCCGGGGAATTCAGCGATCATTTGCTGTTTGGCAAAACGTTTCAGGAAAAAAGCGGTATCGAGAATTTCGATGATTTCCTTGATCACACCACTGAAAACGACGACGGCGTCTATGTCGATTTCGCCAACGGGCGGCACTATGCCTATGGGGTGCAAATCGATGACATGACACTGGACGAATTGACGTCTGACAATGTCATTTTTGCCGATTATCTCGAATAGCACTGCGTCGGACGACGGCATTTGATTTGGGGCAGGGGCTGTTCGTTGCGCCCAAAAATCAGGACCCTTACCCCGGAATGATAGACGGAGGATATGATGACACAGGTTTTCGGAACAGATGGCGACGACGTTCTGTATGAAACCACTTACAGTACGCTTTACGGCATGGATGGTGATGACCTTCTTGTTGGCGACAATGGCATCAGTTCGCTGTTTGGCGGTAACGGTGATGACACGCTTGTCGGTGGCGGCGGAAACGACCGACTGACCGGCGGCGCCGGGGCGGATGTCTTTGAAGGTGGCCCGGACTTCAGGGATGCGGTCTTTTATGACGGTGAAAATGCCACTGATGCGGTTCAGGTAAACCTTGCAACAGGCACAGGTGCCGGTGGCGAGGCCGAGGGGGATGTTCTTAAAGGCATCGAAGTCGTCTATGGCACCGAATTTGACGACACCCTGATCGGCAGTGATCAAAGCGATGTTCTGTGGGGGCGTGGCGGGAGTGATCTGCTTGTTGGCGGGGACGGTGACGATTTTCTATATGGCGATTATCTTGGTGATACGTCTGGTGACGACACCATCCTTGGTGGCGATGGCAATGACACCATGACGGGTCGGGATGGCAATGACATTCTGGTTGGCGGCGAGGGGAATGATCGTCTTGCTGGTGGGGCTGATGGCGACATCCTGTTGGGTGGGGCCGGGAAGGATACTCTTGATTACAACGATAACGGCACCGAAGGGGTGACGATTAATCTTGCGACCGGCGCGGCATCGGGTGGAACCGCCGATGGTGACGTTTTTGACGGGTTTGAAAATGTCCGCGGTTCGCGTGTTGCCGATGTGATTACGGGCGATGAGGTACGCAACCATCTGGACGGATTTTACGGCGATGATTATCTGCGTGGAGGTGATTTCCACGATGCCCTGACGGGCGGTGGGGGAAACGACACCCTTGAAGGCGGCGATGGCAATGATCTTCTGACCGGTGATGGCCGGGATGCCTATGGCGCACCCGGATCGGATACCTTTTTATGGACGGTTTTTGAAGGTGGTGCCGAGCGCGACCGCATTACCGATTTTGATACTGGTGAGCAGGGCGACCGGTTCGTTTTTGGCAAAACGTTTCAGGAAAAAAGCGGCATTGAGAGTTTCGATGATTTTCTGGATCACGCCACGGAAAATGAAACCGGTGTTTATGTCGATTTTGCCGATGGTCGTCATTATGGCTATGGCGTTCAGGTTGACGGGGTCACGCTTGATCAATTGACAGCCGAACATGTTGTCTTTGATGACGACAACGATGGTCAGCCGCCGATTGACGATCTGTAATCGGTGCTGTTTTAAACCTGATCTGCCCAGCAGAAATTACGGTTGAGCAGGGCGATGTTCTAAAGCTCGTCGAACTTAAACACCAATCGCATTGACCCGGCTGTATTGGCCAGTGTTGCCAGACAGTTGCTTGCCCGTTCCGGTGCGATTGCCACGGCAAAGCGCGTGGTGTAGATCCGGGCGTCTTTTTCATCGGTGGCCGATGCGGCAAGGCGCACGATATTGGCATTATATTCGATGAAAATTTCCGAAAGTCGTGCAATCAGCCCGGGCTGATCAATGCCGGAACATTCGATCATGTGGGTTGCGCCCGGTGCGGTGGTCAGTTCCGGGGCGGCGGCGATTTCTTCCACCTTGATATCTGCATTTTCCAAAGTCAGTTCGCGCAAGGCTGTTTCGCATTCTGAAACAAGGCTGCTATCTGGCAATTCACAACTGGTTTCGAACTTTGCCATGCCGTCCTGAATGGCAAAGGATGTCGGGCCCAGATTGGTGCCGATATCAAAAAGGCGACCGCAAATTTCCGAGACAAGGCCGACACGGTCAGAACAGGAAATGGTGATGCGCGCATTTGCATTCATTTGGGCGGCTCCATCAAAAGCAGGTGTGCAGAGAGGTTATCTTGTCAAAACCGATCATATCATCGCCGTCGCATGAGATGCAGTGATTATTGGGTTCGGTCAACAGGGCGCGCTTTTACGGTGCGCGGTTACCTGCGGATTATAGGCTGATGATCACAATCATATGATTGAACTGATCGCGGGGACGGCTTCGTAAGCTTCATGACAGCGTAATTTGGAAACGCAAAATCCAACATAACAAACTTACAGGAGTTTGAGTCATGAGTGCGTTCAGAAAAACGATTATCGCTACAGCGACCGGTGCCGCTTTGACGTTCGGTGCGATGTCAGCCAAAGCAGCCGACATTGTCGACACCGCGATTTCCGCGGGATCGTTCAACACGCTGGTCGCGGCAGTCCAGGCTGCGGGATTGGTTGAGACACTTAAAGGTGACGGGCCATTTACCGTCTTTGCGCCCACCGATGATGCCTTTGCCAAGCTGCCGGCCGGGACTGTCGAAGACCTTCTGAAACCGGAAAACAAGGATAAGCTTGTTGCTATTCTGACCTACCACGTCGTGCCGGGTAAAGTAATGGCCGCCGACATTGCCGGTAAGGAAATGATGGTCGAAAGTGTGCAGGGCGACACGATTGATGTAAATGCGATGAACGGTGTGATGGTCGATGAAGCAACCGTCACATCCGCCGATATCGAAGCGGATAACGGTGTCATTCACGTGATTGATTCCGTGATCATGCCGGGAATGTAATTCCGCGACCTTGATGTCTCATAGTGTCTATCAAGCAGCCCGTCGCCGTTTGCGGCGGGCTGCTTTTACATATGCACGGGCGGTGACATCGACTTCGTCAGCGGTTGTGACCGCAAACCGGTTTTGCCGGTGAAAACTAAAGAACAGGGCATAGTGATTTGATATTGCCCATTAGTTCAGGCAGTCTATGCAATAGTATTACTTTTTCGCCGTTGGCGGTAAACACAGATTCAGGTCCGGAGGCTGCACGCTTTTGACACAGAAAATGTCGTGCTTCGGAAAGTAGGGGGATAGATGAACAATCTTGCACTTGGGGCAAAGATCGCCCTGTTTTCAGCCATTGTGGTTGCCTTGGCATTGGTGATTGTCATTGCGCAGTCTTCCAGTCGGGCATTTGATGCCGCACGGAGCGGCGGCATTTCACAGATGCGCAGCGAAATTCGGTCTGCTGCCAATGATATGTCCGAAGTTGTTGAAACCGCCCTGACAGCAAGTGCCGGATTTGCCGATATCGCAAGTGCAGTGGCAAAAAACGGCAAATCAGCGACCAACAGTGACGGGCGCGAAGTGCTGAGCCAGACCTTGCGGGAATCCCTTGCTGATCATGAAAGCTGGTTTGGCACCTGGACACTGGCGCGGCCAAATGTGTTTGGGGGGTCGGATGCCGACTGGGTTGGGAAATCCGGCGGGGATATTGCCGGTGTTTACACGCCTTATTGGGTGCGCGACGAAGGCAATATCGTCATGGATACCGACGAGGACTATGACGCGACCGAAGATTTCGCTGAAGATTTCTATACCGTTTCAGAAGCAAGCAAACTTCCAGCCGTTCTTGAACCCTATGTCGAGACGTTGACCGATGATAGCGAGGTTGTGATGACCTCGGCCACGGCACCGGTCATTGTGGATGGCAAGGTCATTGCTGTGTCGGGTGTTGATCTGGAACTTGGCGCACTTCAGCGCCGTGTTGCCGAAGAAAAGCCGTTCGGGGTTGGAAAGGTCTGGTTGGTAACCGATACCGGTGCCGTTGTTGCCCATCCTGATCCGGAAATGCTTGCAGAAAATCTTGAGGCAACCGGTGTCACGTCAGAACAGCTTGCCCAAGCCCGTTCCGAGGGCTTCATAACCGCTGAACTTGACGGGGTTGAAAGTTATCTGGTTGCCCTGCCGGTTCAGTTTGGCAAGGCCCCGCAAATCTGGACGATTATCGGGGCCGTGCCCAGTGATGCGGTGCTTGCCAGTGCCAACAGTGCTGCACGCGAAGCCATCATTATTGGTCTTATTGTTTTGGTCGCAGCGATTGCTGCCGCCTTGATGGTCGGTAAGCTTCAAGCCCGCCCGATTTTGAATTTGGCCGGTGTGATGGGGAAAATGGCGGATGGCGATCTTGCCACTGAAATCCCCCATATCGGCCAAAGCAATGAAATGGGCAAAATGGCTGCGGCCTTGGAAAATTTCCGCGATAAATCGTTGCGCGCCAAGCAGCTGGAAGACGAAGCCGAAGCCGCAGAAAAGCGGGCCGAGGGTGAGCGCAAGCAAGCCATGAACAAGGTCGCTGATGATTTTGAAGCCAGTTCCGGGCAAGCCGTGGCGTCGGTGAGTTCGGCGGCCGCCGCCCTTGGCGAGATCACACAACGCATGGGGCGTCTGGTTGAAACGGCACGTAGCAGAATGGCCGATGCCACGGGCGGTGCCGATCAGGCCAGCGAGAATGTTCAGGTTGTGGCGTCTGCCGCCGAAGAACTTCTGGCTTCGATCGAGGAAATCGGCCAGCAGGTTTCCATGGCCGCAGACGTTGCACGCGAAGCCGCACAAGAGGCCGGTACTGCAACGGCCAATATCAGTGATCTGGATGGTAAAGCACGCCAGATTGGCGAAGTTGTCACCATCATTCAGGATATTGCCGCCCAGACCAATCTTCTGGCGCTTAACGCAACAATCGAGGCCGCCCGTGCGGGTGAAGCCGGCAAAGGCTTTGCTGTTGTCGCAAATGAGGTCAAAGGACTGGCAAACCAGACGGCCAAGGCAACGGATGAGATTTCGGAACAAATCAGTGTCATTCAGGTATCGGTCAGCGGGGCAGTAGAGACCATCGGGCGCATTGACGACGTTGTTGGCCGTGTCGAAGGCATTTCAACGGCGATTGCATCGGCCGTTGAAGAACAAAGCGCCGCAACGCGCGAAATAGCCAATAGTGCGGGCAAGGCATCCGAAGGTGTTCAAACCTTTGCCAGCAATATCGGTGAGCTTGCCCAGTCGATTGAAGAGGTTGGCGGCGTTTCCCAGGATGTTCAGGGGGCTGCAACCAATCTTCAATCTGATAGCAATTCGCTTGAAGGGTCTGTTTCGACCTTCCTTAATGCCGTGCGGCGGGAATGAGTTTGGTTTAGTCCCGGCATTTGAGCGTAAAAAAACAGGGGTCGTGATAAGCCCCTGTTTTGCATTTTGGGTGTCTGTCAGATGTCAGGTGATATTGTGGCTGCGGGCACTTTGTGCCTGAAAATCAAGGTGCTGGCGCAAAGCCATATCAAGGCCCAGACAATCGCCAAGTCGTTCAAGATAACGTTCTTCCTGCGGGTCATCGGGATCAATGGCCAGACAGGAGGCCAGATAAATTTCTGCACCCTGTTCAGGGGTTTTGGCGAGCTTGGCCGTTTGCATCGGATCGGCAGAAGATGAAAAGGCATCGAACAGAAAGGCTTTTTCTTGCGGACCAAGATTCAGGTTATTGATCTGTTTGGTGATGCGGGTATGTTCCGTCTGATCAATATGCCCGTCGGATTTGGCCGCAGCGATCATGGCGCGGATCAGGGACAGGCGAAAATCGGCATTGTCGCTGCTGCGTTCTGTTTCGGGCGAAAAGCCGCTATCGGCGGGGACGCGATCAAGGTCGGTGTCCTGACTGTGGTCTTTGGGGGATGTATTGCTTTTGTAATCGCGCCAGGCTTTGTAAGCCAGACCAGCAACAAGGGCGGTGCCGCCGTATGCCAGCACTTTACCACCCATTTTCCGGCCTTTCTTTGAGCCGAGAACGGCTGACATCAAGCCGCCACTGATCGCACCGCCGACCAGACCGCCACCAACACCACTGCCCAAGCTGTTGCCAACCATGTTGGCCAAACCGCCTTTGTTTCCAGCGGTGTTGCCGAAATTACCCGACGCGGCCGAATGTCCGCCACCCGTGTTTCCCAGAACGTCGCTTAGAAGCTTTCCGATATCCATGAGCATCTCCTTCGTTTTTTTACTTTGCCTTATGCTCGATATGTTTGGCGGGGAGAAAACGGCAAGGCGCGCAGGGGTGAAGGTGCCGTTTGCGGCATCGTTTGCCGACAAAGCAGTGAAATGGATCACATTTTGCCAATGAGATCAGGAGGATGTTTTGGGGAAGTGTTTGGATGGGGCTTGAAAATGACAAAGGCCCGACGGGTAACGTCAGGCCTTTGGATGGTGCGCCCGGAAGGATTCGAACCTCCGGCCCTCTGATTCGTAGTCAGATACTCTATCCAGCTGAGCTACGGGCGCATTTTATCGTATGTTAAATGGCAAGGGCTCGACGCGTAAACGTCGAGCCCTTGAATGGTGCGCCCGGAAGGATTCGAACCTCCGGCCCTCTGATTCGTAGTCAGATACTCTATCCAGCTGAGCTACGGGCGCATATCTTGTTTTCCGGCGGTTTGCTTGGGTGTGCTCCCCGTCGGCGGAGCGGAACTTATGCAAACGAGCAGGTCATTGCAAGTAGTAAATTTGAAAATCCGGCATTTTTTCGTAATGCGCGGTTTTTGGCGCTGCTAGCCTCTTGTTTTGCCCAGCTTTGTCCGGTTTGTCAGACTTATGGGCAAGACTCGGCAAAAAAGGGCAAATGCGTCTTGTTCCATAAGTGGTCGTAGACTAAGATGCATTCAATCCCGGGGGAACAGGGGCTTGTTTCACCACATAAAAAAGCAGGCCCAGGGAGATTCGCATATTTCTACTTAGGTAATAGATCGAAATGGCCGTTCGTAAAACCTATCTTGCCGTAATCGGCACCGCCCTGATGCTGGGGGGATGTTCTTTTTCTTCTGAGGCCCTATGGCCGACGCTTGCTGGCGATGAAACGACCGAACAAAATACGGTCTCATCAGAGCCGGTTGGTGCCGATGCCACCACCAGTTACGATGCTGCGGTAAGCACGCAGCCGTTGACCGGTGTGTCTCAGACCGGAACCTTTGTCGGTTCCAAAGTTGAGAACATGCAGCAGGAACTGAACCGTCTCAAGGCGGCTCTCAATGAACATAACAACGAGCTGCAACAGCTTCGCGGACAGACAGTATCGCACTCGCAGGCCTATCACGGCACTGTGGCGGCGATCAGCGCACGTTTGCAGGTTGGCACAACGCCGGGTAACCCGGTTCTGGTGCAGCAGTGGAACACAGCACAGTCAGAACTTGACCGTGTCAATGATGACATTGCCGCGCTGAACTCGCTGGCGAACAATGTTGCCGCTGATAGTACGCTTTCGACCTTCTTGCTTGAGTCGGTTCGTTCAGCATATCAGGTTTCCGGTGCCGTTGACGAAGATCATCGCCAGTTGGCTCTTCTTGAAGACGAAACGAACCGCACAACGGTTCTGATTGATCGTCTTCTGAACGAGATCAGCGAAGGTCTTGCCCGTCAGACATCGTATGTCAGCACGGAACGCGCAAATCTTAATGCGTTGGCGCTGGCTGTGAAAAACGGTGAAATCTTTGGGGATTCGCTTTCCAAGCGTGTTTTCCAGTCGCAGGCCGCTCCGGCCGCAAACAGCCCGCGTATGGCAGCAGCCAGTGATCGCCCGCTTGTGGTGATCCGGTTTGATACGGCCAGCGTGAAATACGAGCAGGCGTTGTATAACGCGGTAAACCGTGTTCTGGAACGTCGCCCGCAGGCAAGCTTCGATGTGGTTGCGGTAACGCCCAATCGTGGCACCCCGGCGCAGGTTGCTTTGAATTCCAATAAATCCAAGCGCAATGCGCAGGCAGTTCTTCGGTCCTTGACCGATATGGGCATGCCAAGCACGCGTGTTCGTGCTTCTGATGCGACCAGCGCATCTGTCTCGGCCAACGAGGTGCACGTCTTCGTGCGCTAAGTCTGATCAGACAAAACGGATATTATGAACGGCTATGGCGGGTGCTTCGGGAAATCGAAGCGCCCGCTTGTTTTTTTGGCCGGCTTGTTTTTTGCGGATATTGCGCCAAATAAAACATGCGATCCGCGTCCGGGGCGGATGAGATGAGAACAAGAAGAGTGTCATGGGCGATCTGGTGAATTTGCGACAGGTACGCAAAAACAAACAGCGCGATCAAAAGGCCAAGAAGGCCGACCAGAACCGTGCCCTGCACGGTCGGACCCGTCATGAGCGCACACTTGTTGATGCCGAGCGCAAGCAGGCTGAAAAGCGGTTTGAAGGGCATCAGAGATCAACGGATGACAGCGAAACGCGTTCTGCAGAAATCCCGCCGGAGACGCCAAAGGCCGAGCCAAAATCAAAAGGTCCGGCGAAATCGGATAAGGACGAGAGCAACGTCGTTGTGATGTTCTCTTCTGACGGTCCGGAGAAGCCTTAGCAGTCTGTCGGTTCCTTGTGGATCGTGCCCATTGGTCACCTAATCGGGTCGTTATTTTTTTCCCTCTATATATGACATTGCGGTCGCATCCGCCGGTTCTGAGGCGCGTTGATGTACGCCAGATCGCTGTGGGGCGTGTTTGAGGTTTGGTATGCGTATGGGTGCTGCAGATAGCGCCAAAGATGCGTCACAACCGCATGGACCCGTATTCAATGGTATTTGTCGTCAGGGGGCAGAGAGCCATCACCCGTGTCAGGAGCGCAGTGTCAGAGGCCTGATGCCAGCACTGCAAATTACACGGGCAGGAATGTGGCCGTTTCAATCAATGTCGTACGGCGCTACCGGCATCGAAGCCGGGAATTCAAATCACAGCACCTTGTTGGCAAGAATTCAAAACAGGTGTTGGCAAGAATTCAAAACAGGTGCCGGTCACAAGTCGTCTTTACATCACATCGCGTTCACGGATGTGTTGCCTAGTTTACAAGCGTTTCAGCTTCGCGCTTGCTTTGATCAAGGGCCTCATCCCATCCCATCAACCAGTCTTCGTGATCGCGTGAATCGGACGGGTAAGGATTTTCGGTCAGACGATGTTCTCCCAGCCCGGCCGAGAAGCCTGTACCATAAGCCGGATTTGGTAAATGACGTTCATGCACAACAGGTGCGTTGGTTTCATAAATGCTGTTGCGGAAAGCCGGAAGCGAACACAACACGCCATCATCAATGCCCAACGGATAGGCCAGCATCATTGCCCTGCCAAGGGATGTGATGGAAAGTTCGTCCATCGGGGATGACTGGATCAAGCCCGCCATTTTGAGATGGGAAATGGCGCTGTCGATACGCCGCTGCAGGTCGGCATTGTCTTCGATGGCAATCTGGTTGCCATCATCGTCTGTGCAAAAAAGGGATAAAACACGGGTCAGCAACAAGCTGCGATCAAGGTTGGCATCTGCGCTGCGCAGCACCGTCAGCATCAAGGCGGGATCGCCAGGTGCAAAATCCATAGAACTGGACATTCAAGGGCCTCCGTTCAAGTAAGAACCGAATTCCCTCCCAAGTCGGCAGTCATTCTCTCTCATGGGCTAAAGCCCCGCTGCCTTTTATTATTATAGTTTGCAGATATGTTGCCAACTTGTGAAGACAAGATTGCAGTTTATAAGAATTTTTTGTTCATATCAGTGAACGAGGCCACATTTTCAGTCTAGCAAATTGAAAAGGCGGACAAATTGGTCCTGCTTTGTGGGGCTTAAAACCATCCGGGCTGCGCATCACTTTTTCGACACCGCATCGGGTTCAGGCTCTGGTCGTCGGATGTCTATGTATCTTGCTTCTGTTTTTTGGGCGGTGGCTTGCCGTCCGGATTGCGCCATACACGCACCCGGTTTCGCCCGCCTTCCTTGGCGGCGTAAAGGGCCTTGTCAGCCTTTTCGATGATTTGTTCGACGCTGCGCGTTTTGGTCATCGGTGCGGCCCCGATAGAGGCGGTCACAGGAAGAATGGTACCGTCGGTCAAGCTTACCGGGGATGCTTCAATCACACGTCTCAGACGTTCCAGAACACGCGCACATTGCTTCATGTCGGCATTGGGCAGGCATATCAGGAATTCTTCACCGCCATATCGATAGACCTTGTCGAACGGACGCACATGGGACTGGAGGATCCCGGCAATCGATTGCAACACAACATCGCCCGATTGGTGACCATAGGTGTCGTTAACCGCCTTAAAGTGATCAAGATCGACCAGTGCGATGGCGGTCGGGACATTGGTTCGGATGGCGCGTTCGCGTTCGGAATTAAGATCACTCAGCATCGTCTGGCGATTGTAGGTGCCGGTTAACGGATCAACATCGGACCGCGCAGTGCGGAATGCACGTTCGAGGCGGCGCAATTGGGCAAAGAATGATTCAGCACGCAGCGACATCATGTCGAATTCTGCCGAATCGATGTCGCCATCAACTTCTTGGGCGGTCAAAAGCCGCTTTGCCGAATCGTGAAGTTGTTTATGTGTGGCGGCCAATGCGTGCATGGCGGGCTGATCAATCAGGCGGTTATGCCGATTAAGCTCATACCAGGCGCCGAAATCGCAATCATGATCGTCGTCATCGGTGTCTTCCGGTGCCGAAGCATACGGTAAGACGAGTTTCCGGTTCCAGCGCAGCAGCAGAGAAACATGTTCGCCCAGTGCCTTTTCAAGTTCTGCAAGAATGTCGCGCTCGGCATCAGCCATCCCGCCATCAGCAACGCTTTCAGGCATTTCATGGCCCTTGCGGTTGCTTCTGGCCGGGGGTGCCTTGGCCGGTTGCGATTGGTCACTCATTCATCAGATCCGGGAAATATTTCACTAAAGGTCTGTTTTAACAGGCGATCAAGTTCTGCCATAGGAATATCGACTCCAAGGTCGGCAAGACTGGTCACGCCGTGTTCGGCAATGCCACACGGCACAATTCCACCAAAATGCGACAGATCAGGGGCAAGATTGATGGCAATGCCATGAAATGTAACCCATCGTCGGACACGAACACCAATGGCGGCAATTTTGTCTTCGCGGCCATTCTCGCGCACGACCCATATGCCGACCCGGCCATCGCGGCGTTCACCTTTGACACCCAAAAGGGCGAGGGTGCGAATCACCCATTCTTCAAGGTTATGAACATAGACGCGGACGTCCCGACCCCGATTCTTTAGGTCAAGCATCAGATAAACCGTCCTTTGACCCGGGCCGTGATAGGTATATTGGCCGCCGCGTCCGGCGTCATAGACGGGAAAGCGATCTGGATCGACGAGGTCCTCTGCGTGTGCACTGGTGCCCGCGGTATAAAGCGGCGGATGTTCAAGAAACCAAACGAGTTCACTGGCTTCGCCAGCATGAATGGCCTCGGCACGGGCTTCCATTTCGGCCAGTGCCTCGGGATAAGGAACCAACTCGGAGGTGGTGCGCCACTCTGGGATTTGCACGGTAGGGGCGATGGAATGCATATTTCCTGACAAATAAATGAAATTAAGTGAAATGAGCCCTTGATCACGGCATACCAATTTGCTATCTCCCTTTCCGCGCCAAGGCAAGCCCACTTCTACACCTCAAGGGCTTTGCTGCAGACAATATGCGGTCGTGGCGGAATTGGTAGACGCGCAGCGTTGAGGTCGCTGTGGGCTAACCCCCGTGGAAGTTCGAGTCTTCTCGACCGCACCAAAAACGCCTCCTCTTTTTAAGAGGGGGCTTTTTTGATTCTGGCCTGTCATCATCGCCCATCGGGTGTTTGAAGGGCCCAGCAAAAGTGCCTGTCGGACATGACGGGTTTTTTCGGTTTAGGTCCTTCCCCATATATGCCTTACAATGGTTCACGCGCGGTCTTTCGCCAGTATGTGTGGGCGACTGCGCAGTTGCGGTACAACTGTTTGATTTATTGTGCGGTGCCGCGTTGAAAATTATGCAATGCAGCCCTTTGACAGAACGTTACACTGAGTGCTTCAATCGCGGGGCAAACTCCTTTAGTCTGGGGCTCCCGCTAGAATGAATTATCAGGATTTAACCTTTTCGTGGTTAATTAATGTAAATACCTGAAATTAAAGGTATTATAATGGTAAATAGAAATGACAAGCTGCGCGAAGCAGCTTTGGACTATCACCGGTATCCCACCCCGGGGAAATTGTCTGTAACTGCCACAACGACCCTTGCCAACCAACGCGACCTTGCACTGGCCTATTCGCCGGGTGTTGCGTTTGCGTGCGAAGAGATCGTCAAAAACCCGGAAACCGCAGCTGACTATACAGCGCGTGCAAATCTGGTTGGCGTGATTTCCAACGGAACGGCTGTTCTTGGTCTTGGCCCGATTGGCCCGCTGGCGTCCAAGCCGGTGATGGAAGGCAAGGCGGTTCTGTTTAAGAAATTCGCCAATATTGACGTCTTCGACCTTGAGGTTGATGAAACCGATCCGCAGAAATTTATCGATATTGTTGCAGCACTGGAGCCGACTTTTGGGGGGATTAACCTAGAAGACATTAAGGCACCGGAATGCTTCATCATCGAGAAAGCATTGCGCGAACGCTGCAAGATCCCGATTTTCCACGATGACCAGCATGGCACGGCCATTTGCGTTGCCGCAGCCGTCCTGAACGGTCTGCGTGTTACCGGCAAGGATATCAACAAGGTCCGCCTTGTGACATCCGGTGCCGGTGCGGCGGCGTTGGCCTGTTTGAACCTTCTGGTCTCCATGGGGCTGCCCAAACACAACATCACGGTCACGGACCGTTTTGGTGTGGTCTATAAGGGCCGCAAGGAAGAAATGGACCCGTGGAAAGATGCCTATGCCATCGAAACCAACGCCCGCACGCTCAGCGATGTGATCGAAGGGGCTGACATCTTCCTGGGTCTTTCGGCACCAAATGTGATGGGCGAGGAAGAGCTGCGCAAGATGGGCGAAGGCCCGATCATTATGGCGCTGGCCAATCCGACCCCGGAAGTTTCCCCTGAACTGGTCAAGGAAATCCGCCCGGATGCGGTTATGGCAACCGGACGTACCGATTATCCCAATCAGGTGAACAACGTTCTTTGTTTCCCGTTCCTGTTCCGCGGCGCACTTGATGTTGGCGCGACCGAGATCAACGAGGAAATGAAGATCGCGGCCGTCAAGGCGATTGCCGATCTGGCAACGGCTGAAGTATCGGACGTGGTTGCGACCGCCTATGGCGGAGAGGAGCTTAAATTCGGTCCGGAATATCTGATCCCCAAACCGTTTGATCCGCGTTTGATGCTTGAAATTCCGCCGCGTGTTGCCAAGGCGGCGATGGATAGCGGTGTTGCCAAACGCCCGATCGAAGATTTCGAAGCCTATCGCCAGCAACTTGAAGGCTTTGTCTTCCGGTCGGGGCTGGTGATGAAGCCGGTCTTTGATATGGCGCGTGCGCACAAAAAACGGGTTGTCTATCCCGAAGGCGAATCGCGTCGTGTTCTGCAGGCCTGTCAGGTGCTTGTTGATGACGGCATTTGCCATCCGGTCCTGATCGGGCGTCGTGAAGTGATCCTTGAACGGATTGCGGAGCTTAGCCTGCGTATTATACCAGACGAGCATGTCGAAATTCACGATCCGGATGACAATCCGCATTTCGAACAGGATTGGCAGGACTTCCATAACATTATGGGCCGTCGCGGGATTAACCCGGAATATGCCCGGTCCATCGTGCGGACCCGACCAACCGTGATCGCATCATTGATGCTGCGCCGGGGTGAGGTTGATGCGATGTTGTGCGGGTGTCAGGGCGGTTTCCTGCGTCATCTGCGTTATGTCCGGAACCTTGTGGGCCTGCGCAAAGGTGTCAGTGACTTCTCGACCGTCAATATGATGATCATGAAGCAGGGGACGTTCTTCCTGACCGATACCTATGTGTCGGTCGACCCGACACCGGAACATGTGGCCGAGACGACCATTATGGCCGCCGACGTGGTCAAGCGTTTTGGCATCACGCCAAAGGCCGCTTTGATTTCGCATTCGAATTTCGGCAGTCACGAAAACAAATCGGCCTGCAAGATGCGTGATGCGCTTCAACTGATCAGAACACAGGCACCTGATCTTGAGGTCGAAGGTGAAATGCATGCGGATGCGGCAATCTCGCAGCCGATCCGTGATCGTATCTTCCCGCATTCGATGCTGAGCGGTTCGGCAAATCTTTTGGTCATGCCGACCCTTGATGCGGCAAACATCTCTTATAATCTGGTCAAGATGTTAGGCGATGGTTTGCCAGTTGGTCCGATTCTGGTCGGGGCTGCAAAATCGGCCCACGTGGTCAGCCCGTCCATCACGGTGCGGGGTATCGTTAATATGACAGCAATGGCTGTTGTTGATGCGATTACACGGAGCCAGGAAGGCCAGTAAACACGATATTCTATCGCACCCTTGACCAAGGGCATGCGATAGCGCAGAAACAGCCGTGTCGGGAAATTGATCCTCAACTTCCCGGCGCGGCGTTTTATTACGGCATTTTAATCTGATACGGAACGTATAAGCAGCACATCATTCAGGGAGGGGCATATGACAGGTCAAGTCGAAGAACTCGACCGTCCGGCGGACACATCCACCGGCGATGAATATGTCGATCTTACGCCTGAATATGCCCGCGAAATCTTTGACGCGCTTGGCGGCGGCGAAGGCACGACAGCATCCGAACTTCTGTCGGAACTGCACTTTGCCGATATTGCCGATTTGCTTGGGTGGGCCAGTTCCAATCAGCGTCAGCAGCTTGTCGAGCTTATCCGGCCCGACTTTGATCCGGAATTCCTGACCGAACTTGATGATGACCTGCGCGAAGAGGTCATCGGGCTTCTTGGCACCAACGTGGTGGCCGAGGCCATCGCCGAACTTGATTCCGATGATGTCGTCGAAGTCATCGAAGATTTTGACAAGGACGAGCAGCGCGAACTTCTTGGCGCGCTTTCCGATATCGAGCGTGCCCGGGTTGAAGAAGCCCTGTCATACCCGGAATATACCGCCGGTCGTATCATGCAGCGCGAGCTGGTGGCGATCCCGGATTACTGGTCGGTCGGGCAAACCATTGATTTCCTGCGTTCGGCAAAAAGTTTGCCGGATGATTTCTATGACATCATTGTTGTTGATCCACGCTATAGCCCGGTCGGCATTGTGCCGCTGTCACGTGTGATCCGCACCAACCGCCCGGTTCTGGTGCGTGATGTGATGGAATCAGATGAAATGCGCACGGTCGTCGTGACCGAGGAACAGGAAAATGTCGCCCATATTTTCCGTCAGCGCGATTTGATTTCTGCACCGGTTGTCGATGACAGTGGTCGTCTGGTCGGTGTGATCACGGTTGATGACGTCGTTGACGTTATCGATGAAGAATATGAAGAAGACATGATGCGCCTTGCCGGTGTCGGCGAGGAAGATGACCTTTCGAGTGCTATCCTTGATACGACCCGGTCCCGTTTTACATGGCTTTTGATTAATCTGGGAACGGCGATTATGGCATCGGTTGTGATCGGTCTGTTTGCAGGCACGATTGAGCAACTGGTTGCCTTGGCGGTTCTGATGCCGATTGTCGCATCGATGGGCGGCAATGCCGGAACCCAGACCCTGACCGTTGCCGTGCGCGCGATTGCAACCCGCGAATTGACCAGTACGAACGCATTGCGTGTTGTCCGCAAGGAAGTTGCCGTCTGTGGCCTGAACGGTGTTGCTTTTGCCGTGTTGGCAGGCGGGGTGACGTGGTTCTGGTTCGATGATCTGATGCTTGGCGTTGTGATCGGGATTGCGATGGTGATCAACTTGCTGTTTGCCGGGCTTTTCGGGGCACTGATCCCGCTTGGTCTTGAACGGGCAGGGATTGACCCGGCCGTTTCGTCATCGGTCTTCCTGACCACGATTACAGATGTTGTCGGCTTCTTTGCATTCCTTGGATTGGCGGCAATTCTTTTGCTCTAGGCAGCGATTGGAAGAACGTTCTTCAAGGTATTTGTTAGGTGTCGCAAAGCCGGACTACGCATTATCAGATGGCATTAAAAAGCCCCGCACCAGAAATTGGGCGGGGCTTTGTTTATTGAGTTCTTTCCAGCAATCGCATCAACCGGAATCTTCATCCTGTGCCGGATTTTTAGATTCGGTCTTGCGGTCCGCGGTGCTTTGGCGAAGGAGCAGTTCAAACGTGTCCACCGCATCGCGCGGATGGGACAGAAGGAAGCCTTGCATCTCATCGCAGTCCGCAGCCTGAAGGGCGGCGAGTTGTTCTTCGGTTTCAACGCCAACGGCAACAACTTTGCGGTTCAGGCTTTTGCACAGGCGGATAGCAGGTTGCAGGATGCTGTTTTCTGGTTGCTCATCAAGGGCCACGTTAAACAGCGATTTTGACAGCTTGATGCGTTGAACCGGGAACCGTTTCAAATAGCGTAGCGACGTGTTGCCAGCCGCAAAGTGATCAAGTGTCAGACCAATGCCCGCTTCGGCAAAGCGATAGAATTGTCCAAGGGCGCGTTCAGGTTCGCGCATGGCGATGTCTTCAGACACCTCGATCTCGATCATGGCGGGATCCACTTCATGTTCGGCGGTCAGATCAATGATGTTTTTGATCAGATCAGCCTGAATGAATTGTCGGCTTGAAACGTTCAGAGCAATCGGAACCTGAACATAGCCTTGCTGTCGCCATTCGGCCAATTGTATGCAGACCGTTTCAATGATCCAGTGACCAAGCGGGGAGAGAAGGCCTGTACGATCCGCAACGGCAATGAAGTCAGGCGGAAGACGGCGTTTTCCACTGTCATCAATCCAGCGCAGCAGGGCTTCAAATCCGGTAAGCGCCCGATCCGATGTCCGGTAGCGCGGCTGATATTCCAGAACGAAGCGTTTTTCATCCACAGCGCGGCGCAACTGGGTTTCCATCGACAGGCGCGCATGCATCACGTTGTTCATCGTCTCGACAAAGAAGCAATACGACGATTCTGCCGACTTCTGTGCGCGATACATTGCGGCATCGGCGTTGGCCAACAGTTGTGACGGTGCGCGCGCATCATTGGGATAAAGCGCGACCCCGACACTGACATGAAGGCGGATTTCTTCGTTGGTGGTGGTCTGGATGGGTTGGGACATTGCCTCGACCACGCGTTCGGCGACCAAGGCGGCACCTTCGGCCTCAGACAGATCCGTTGCGATGATTGCAAACATATCGCCCGAGAAACGCGCACAGGTATCTTTTTCGCGCACCGTCGCGCGCAGGCGTCCGGAAATGGTGCGCAGGGTTTCATCGCCGACATCTGCGCCAAATCGATCATTGATCGCCCGGAAATTGTCGATATCGACGACAAGGACCGACAGCAGTTTTTCATACCGCTTTGCGTGGGCAACGGCCTGATTAAGACGGTCTTCAAACAGGGCGTGGTTGGGAAGCCCGGTCAGCGGATCATGCGTTGCCAGATAGCGCAGCCGGTTCACAGATGCATTGGCAGCCGGGTTGTGATGAAGTGTGATATCGACGCAATCGGGATTGGTTGTCGATGGTTTCATCGACAGATTGCACACGACATGAACGCCTTCGGCACTGCGGACAATCCATTCACGGCGGAGTTCTTCTTCGCCACGATTGATCGCAAGCAGCATCTTTTCCTGCGACCTGCGGGATGCCGTGCCGTCCGACTGGAATTCAGGGGCAAGATTATAAAACCGGATAAATCCGTAATCTTCTTCGCGCAGATCAAAGAATTCTGCGGTTTCGGGCGACATTGATTTCAAATGGCCATCAAGCTTCGTGATCGACAATGCCAGATCATTGATGTCATCGCCGGCATTGATGTGATGAAGCGAGCGGCGCGCAGAAGCTTGCTGCCGATTGGTCAGCATAAAGATCAATGTGGTAAACAGCGCTGTGGCAATCGCCCCGAACAGCAATACCAGTTCCGGGTTTATGGTGTGTTGGCTTGCCAGTTTTGGGTCTGCAATGACATCAACCTGCCATTGTCGCCCGACAATCTCGACCGAGGCTGTCTGTTGTAATTCCTGTGCGTCGCCTTCGCCGCGAATTTCAAACAGGACCGTGTCACCTTCACGCACACGAACAGTGTAATCAGCAATATGTTCGCTATTGATCACCGTCGCCAGCATGGCGCGAATGCGAAATGCGCCGTTGATCACGCCAATGATTTCACCATCGCGGCCAAGAACGGGACTATAGGCGGCAAACCCACGGCCGCCCTGCAGCAGTTCAAGTGTCGGGGTGATTTGCGTGCGGCGTTGATCCAGCGCGATATCAAGTACTGGCCCGGCAATCGGATGGCGTTTTAAGTCTGCCCCCATGGCGGGGACATTCCCCTTGATCGGGGCGACATATAAAATGAGGTAGTTTGGCGAAATCCAGTTGATCGCCTGCAGGGCCGGGAACCGGCTTTGCAGCGGGGTGGCGATTGAAAGATATTCGCGTTCATTTTCCGGGGCGCCGTCTTGCCAATTGTCGGCAAAGCTTTCAAGGACGGCGAGATTGCTTGAAACAATCTGTTTGACCTGTTGCGCAACTGCTTCGGCGGTGATTTCTGCTGCGGAAACCAGAATTGTGCGACGATTGTTTTCAACCATTTGCCAGATAAAATATGTGACAGATGCAAAGAAAAGAGCGGTCAGAAAACCAGCCATCAATGCCCGCTTTTTCAAGCGTGACGTTTGAACGGTTGTGTTTTCTTCTGCTTGTTGGTTCTCTTCTTCCATGTCTCCCCCACTAAGTGACCCAACAGTCAGGCCCCGTACTTCATGCATCGGCAAATGCTTTGGTCGCATCGTCACCATTTCGCACCAGATCAGTGATGATGTCGTACAAATGGTGACGTGTCACGCAGACGATAAAGAATTCTAATGTCTTTTATGGTGTTATTCTTACACGACTTTAAGGGGTTGGTCGCGTTCAATTGCGGATTAATTTTCCTAATATGGCGCAGTGACGCGGTGATTGGGCTGCATTTAAGAGGTGCGGTCGGGATATAAATCGTTGTTCGCCCCTGTTCGGAATGTCTTAACTGGTGTATCTGAGGCGGATATCTTGCAACTGCGCTAAGTTGCGACAAGAATTGTGACGAAGATCACCCCCGAGAGAGAGTTTATGAAACATCATCCCCGCAATCCCCGTGCACGTGGGGGACGCAAGCGTCAACCATCCCGACGTGACCCGCTGATTGGTTTTGAAGCACCCGTAACAATCGAACAGATTGGTGCGCGCGGCGATGGTATTGCGCATGTCCAATCCCCGGATGGCAAGTCCGTTCTGGTTTATGTCGATTGCGTTCTGCCCGGAGATGATGTCCGTGTTGCCTTGCGCCAAAAGCGCGGTGATGGCTATGGCGCGGAAGTCGTCGAAGAAATTTCACGCATAGCGGCCTATAATGAGCCGCGCTGTTCGCATTTCAAGGAATGCGGTGGATGTGCATTGCAGCATATGGATGACGGGGCATATCGTAGCTGGAAACGCGACAAGGCCAAGGTTGCCGTGCAGCGCACAGGACTGTCCGCCGAAGAGGCAGAAGAACTGGTCGCCGAGGTCGAAGTCTCCCCACCGGCCAGTCGCCGTCGCGCAGGATTTTCGGTCCATGTTGGTGAAACGGGCGTTTATGTCGGGTTCCATGGACGGTTCAGTCCGACGGTTTTGAATGTGCCTGATTGCGCCGTTCTGCGCCCCGAATTGATGACCTTCCGCGCGGCATTTGTCGGATTCCTGAAATCTTGCCCGGTCGATGATGCCCGGCATATCAAGGAAGTATTTGTGACACTGGCCGATAACGGCCTTGATATCCTGATCGAGGCAGGCAAAGAGCCGGATCTGGATATGCGTCAGGAACTGGCCGTCTTTGCCGATGAGCAAAATATTGCCCGGTTAAGCTGGAAAGTTGGTGATCGCCCGGAAGAACCGGTTGCCGCCCGTCATATCCCGCTTGTGAAATTTGAATCCATTGATGTGCCGGTTGCGCCGGGCGGGTTTTTGCAGGCAACCCGCGAAGGGGAGCATGCACTTGTTTCGGCGGTGAAATCGGCCCTTGCCGATATTGCGCCAAAACAGGTTGCGGATCTGTTTTGTGGTATCGGAAGCTTTACCTTTGCGCTGGCACTTTCGGGCAAACGCCGGACGGTGACCGCAGTTGAAAGCGATCAGCGCGCGGTTGAACGCCTGCAATATGCGGCGGGTCAATCGGGAAGCCCGATCAAAGTCGTTAAGCGTGATCTGTTCCGACAGCCTCTGACCGGGGATGAATTGACGCATTTTGATCTTGTGTTGTTTGACCCCCCACGTGCCGGGGCCTTGGCCCAGTGCGAGGCATTGGCGGCAACCGGGCCGGAATGGATTTTGGCCGTGTCGTGCAACCCGGCGACCTTTACCCGCGATATCCGCGTGCTGCGGAATGGCGGATACAAGATTGAAAAGGTTGTGCCTGTCGATCAGTTCTTATGGTCTTCGCATCTTGAATTGTTTGCAATATTGCACCGCACCTAAGAGTAAATCTTGCCCGATTCGCATGGGGTTTTTGGCAAATTTGGGCGGCGCGTCATCGGATTGACGCCCCGATTGGGCACATTTACGTGATATCGCGCCCCGATTGTGTATTAGCGCTTAATATTTTAACTTTGATACACTATACTATCGGTTGGTATTTCCGCCGGACACCAGGATGGTCAGACGGATAAGGGTTTTGAACAATATCAATCCCTTTGTCTGTGCAGCATGTAGTTGCCTCGCCGGCTTGTTTGTGCGGAAAAGCAATGGACCCACTGGGTAGTCAGCTTACAATCTACACCAACACTGCGCGTGCGATTGCACCGCAGAACAGGTTGATTGTGCCTGATGAGAACCCGTTCTCCGCCAATACCAGCAGTTCAGACCGTAATAGCGATACCCATCGCAATGCCAATTACACCACGATACAACTGCGTGGGTCGCTTGGCGATGCCAGTGATCTTCTAACGCAGGCATCCGATGATTTGTCGCGGATCGGCGATGCGCTTGACGAGATCGATGCGCTGGTTCAAATCGCAGAGGAAAGCAGCACCCTTTCCCGTCAGCAACGCGCACAGCTAAATGCCCAGATCGAAGATTACCTGACCGTGATCGACGATATTTCGGCCAATAGCAGCTATGAAAGCACGAACCTTCTTGCCGAAGACCAGACCATCACGTTGCAAGTCGGGTCTGGAACATCTTCGGAAAACCGGGTTGATGCCGAGCTGTTTGCATCCTCATCCGAGGATCTGGCGAGTGGTTTGTCATCGATTGATCTTTCCGATGATGCGGGTGTTGTAAATGCGCGCGCCTTGGTTGATGAAGCGCAAGAATCCCTTCGTGATCGTCAAATTTCAATCTCGGCTGATCTTGTAAGTGTCGCCACGGCCCAAGATCAATATCGTGTCAGGCAGGTTGCCAGCGACAATATATTACAGGCGCAACTGGCCGCAGCAGAACCATCCGCAAATCAAGAGTCTCAGGATCGCATTTCGGAAAATCTTCAGGCCTATTTGGGGGGGATTTCATCCCAGTTGGCAAGCCAGACGGTCACGGTGGGTGGCTTTAGCCTGCCAGAACCGCGCCCTGATCCGGTTCCTGAACCGAACGATACGCCGGTCTATGATCCGAATGCCGAGGACGGGGATGAGTTTGCTCAGGACTTCTTTGGCACGTCTTCCGGGCGGGAAACCACCAGCCAGCCGTTTAATACTCCGGCTAATACCTCGGCCTTTGGTGGATATGATCGCGGTGGGAACGGGACGCCAGGTGGCGGCAGTAGCGCCCCTGAACGTCAAACCATAAGCGTCTCGGTTGACGCCTAACTCTCTTTCGGCTGATTTTTGCAGTGGTTAGGGATATGAGCGTGGTTTTTGCGAATTATCCTTCGACATTTTCGCCGTCATAAATTCCCCAGAAACCATGGCGCGGCGCCCATCCTTCAAAATCCCCAAATCGCAACTGGCACCAGTTCAGGTTTACCGGGCAATCTTCGATACTGCCGATGACGCTGGCCGATACCATGGCGATCTTGCGTGCGTTTTCGTCAGCAGCCGAATACAGCAAGATATTGTCATCGGTCACGATCACGTGGCGCGATCCCACCAGAAGACTTTGATGAACCCAGCCTTCGCTGCCTTCCCAGTCGCGCACCTTGCGCCAGGTATCAAATTCCGAAACCACTTCCATCGGCATGTTGCGACGGTGATAAATCCAGACCTTGGGATACCGAAGCCCGGGGCCAGAGCGCAAAAAGACTTTATCTGACCGCAGTGCGACAAAACGCGGAATCGGCAGGCCGGATTCTTGGGCGCTGGCGACAATAGGCGTGGTCAGGCTGCCAAGAATTGCCAAAGCCATCAAGCGATACAGAAAAGTGCGAAAAATTCGCGGCATCTTGTTGGTATTCCCTTGTTTATTCTGCCTGCCAAAGCGCGGCAACAACACATCGTCGCGTAATAAAATTACAAAAATGGTGTCAAAATCCTTGCTTTTGTACCTTTTTGCATGGCATCACTGCGATGCGGCAGGGCACAAAAGTGCAACATGCCTCATTTTGTCAGAAAAGAGTTAAAAGACCGCATAGGATCGGCAGATGACCAAGAAAAAACCACTTGTCGTCGTAACCCGGAAACTGCCGGAAGCGATCGAAACCCGCATGATGGAATTGTTTGACGCGCGTTTGAATATTGATGATGCGCCACTGAGCAAGGCGGAACTTATCGAAGCGGTCAAAGAGGCCGATGTTCTTGTCCCGACAGTGACGGACAGGATCGATGCGGCTGTGCTTGCCCATGCGGGGCCGAACCTGCGTCTGATTGCCAATTTCGGGACGGGGGTTGACCATGTCGATCTTCAAACAGCCCGATCACGTGGCATTACCGTGACCAATACGCCAGATGTTTTGACAGAAGATACAGCCGACATGACCATGGCGCTGATCTTGTCAGTATCGCGCCGTCTGGCCGAAGGCGAACGGGTTATTCGGAAAGGCGATTGGGGCGGATGGGGCCCGACTTTGATGTTGGGCCACCGTATCTGGGGCAAGCGTCTTGGTATTGTTGGTATGGGGCGGATCGGCCGTGCCTTGGCGCGGCGCGCCAAAGGTTTCGGGTTATCAGTGCATTACCATAACCGCCGCCGCGTCCATCCGGATGCCGAAGAAGAACTTGATGCAACCTATTGGGAAAGCCTTGATCAGATGCTCGCACATGTCGATGTGGTGTCGGTCAATTGCCCGCATACCCCGGCAACCTATCATTTGCTGTCAGCACGCCGTTTGAAACTGATGCAGCCGCACGCGATTTTGGTCAATACAGCGCGTGGTGAAATCGTTGACGAACCTGCACTGACCCGGATGCTTGCTGATGGTGAAATCGCGGGCGCGGGGCTCGATGTGTTTGAGCACGAACCGGCCGTGAACCCGAAATTGCTTGAACTTCAAAACGCGGTCTTGTTGCCGCATATGGGGTCGGCCACGATCGAGGGCCGCGTTGACATGGGCGAGAAGGTCCTGATCAATATCAAAACCTTTGTCGACGGGCATACGCCACCAGACCGGGTGATCGAAGGGCTGCTCTAATACAGCAGTCCCGACAATTTCCAAAAGGGTGATACCAGCGGTGTCACCCTTTTTTGTTTCATACTCCCCAAATGCGGATGGTGCAGGAAACCCTTTACGGGCATTTTCCCGGCGAGCAAACCACTGTCACGATTTGGGAAGGCCCGTCCATGTTCCATCGCGGAAATGTGCAACCAGTTTTAGCTGATTTCGACAATATGCCTTTTCATGGCATCGCATCGTCCCTGAGTGCGCGCGAAGTGTTGCTCGAAGGGCCATGTGTGGTATCCGGGGTGCAAAATCTGGATGCTGAAGAATTGATTTTTGTTCTGTCAGGCAGTGTTGAAATCTGTGATGCAGATGGCGACAGTCTTGCCCGTGAGGACAACTGCATTTTGATCAAACCCCGTCAGCGCTATCATCTTCATATTACCTCAGAAGGCGAAGCAAAGCTTCTGACCATGACTGTTCCGGCTTTCTGGGATGCCAGACAGATCGAAGATGCAAAAGCCGGTTTCAAAGACAGGATCCTTAACTTGCTGGGATCTGATAACCGTGATCCTGACAATTCCTGACAGTAGATCAGGGAGAAACAGCTTTCGGCATTTCTTTTTGCGTGTGGCTTGGCTATCAGTAATGCCAACAATTCCTGACACAGGGGGCCACCATGGGCATGATTTTCCAGCCTGCCGACGTGACGACCGTTCCGGTCCAAGATTCCGATCAGCTTTTTCCGGTGAACCGCATTTTTTGCATCGGTAAAAACTATGCCGATCATGTGCGTGAAATGGGATCGGACCCGTCCGATACACCACCATGTGTTTTCATGAAACCGACCAACTGCCTTGTCGTTGGTAATGGCGATTTGCCATATCCCTCAGCCACCGACGATCTGCATTACGAAGGTGAATTGGTTGTTGCCTTGTCCAAAGGTGGTAAGGACCTTGATAGGGCTGCAGTCGAAGACGCGATCTTTGGCTATGCCGCGGGTCTTGATATGACGCGCCGTGATGTTCAGGCAGATTTAAAAGACCGCCGCCTTCCGTGGGATATGGCCAAGTCTTTTGACGGCTGTGCCGCCATTTCGGCAATCAAACCGAAATCAGATGCCGGTAATCCGCACGCGACCAATCTGAAATTGTCGGTCAACGGGACGGTCCGTCAGGACGATACGACGGCCAAGATGGTCTGGCCGATTGTTGATGCCTTGGTGCATCTGTCGACCCTGATTGAACTGAAACCCGGTGATCTTTTGTTTACCGGCACGCCAGAAGGTGTTGGTCAGGTGGTGCGCGGTGACCGGATGGATGTCGTGATTGCCGATGTCGCAGACCTGTCGGTGACGTTGAAATAACTCGACTGTTTGCCGAAAATTCACGGGATCGCGGGTCAGGAGCCCATCCCCGAAAAAAATTGAAACGGAGCCCGTTTTGAAAATCGTAAGTTGGAATATCAATTCTGTCCGTCTGCGCATCGAACAGGTGGTCAAGTTCCTTGAAGAACAGCAACCAGATGCGCTGTGCCTGCAGGAACTGAAATGCCCGGATGAACATTTCCCCCACGAGGCATTCGAAGCCGCCGGGTACGTTCATCGTCATAACCACGGCATGAAAAGCTATAACGGGGTGGCGATCATTTCGCGCCTGCCGTTTGTTGAAACCGACATCAAGAATTTCTGTGGCAAGGATGATCGCCGTCACTGCATGGCGAAATTCGAGAATGGCGTTGAATTGCACAATTTCTATATCCCGGCAGGCGGGGATGAACCCGACCCGGCAATCAACGAGAAATTTGCCCATAAGCTGTCCTTCCTTGATGAAATGACAAGCTGGTGGACAGACCGTCGCGCCAGTGACCCGGATCGCAAAGCGGTGCTGGTCGGGGATTTCAATATTGCCCCGTCGGAAAATGATGTCTGGTCGCATAAGCAGCTTTTGCGCGTGGTCAGCCATACCCCGATTGAAGTCGAAATTCTTGAAAAGTTCCGTCAGACCGGTGATTTCATCGATGCCGTCCGCGAAGTTGTCCCGGAACCGGAAAAGCTGTTTAGCTGGTGGAGCTACCGTTCGCGTGACTGGCGTGCAAGCAACAAGGGCCGCCGGTTGGATCATGTCTGGATGACGCCGAATATGGCGGGCACTGTGCGCACCGCATCTGTCTATGATCTTGCCCGTGATTGGGAAAAACCATCTGATCATGCACCAGTGGTGGTTGAATTTAATCTTTGATCTGATGGTCTTTGAGTGAGCTTGAAAACAGCGGGCCGGGGAAACCTAGCCCGCTGTTTTGTCATGGAAAAGAACTTGATTATCCAGCCAATCAGCGCAAATCTTTTGGTTGAATACCGCCGAATATGTGCCCATGTTGTGAATGTCGCACTGTTTCAGTGGAAAATTATGCAGGATACGGGCAATGAAAAAGATACTGATTGGTTTGGCTGCGATCATTGTGTTGGTCGTTGGTGGTCTTGTGTACGTTTATGTCAATCTGGACAATATCGTCAAAAGCACGATTGAAGAAGCTGGCACACGTGTGACATTGGCCGATGTCACCGTCGAGGGTGTTGCAATCGACACAACGCAAGATACAGCAAGCATTAGTGGTCTGGTGGTTGGCAACCCTGACGGGTTTAATACCGACTATGCTTTTTCGTTGGGGAATATCTCGGTCCGGCTTGATGGATCGACCCTGACCAGTGATACGATCCGGATTATCGAAGTTATTGTTGATGCGCCAAGTGTTACCTATGAGTTGGGTAATGGATCGTCAAATATCGCAACCATTCAGCGCAATGTGGAAAGCTTTGTGCAGCGTGTGTCCGGCCCGACAGGGGCCGGTGGTGCGGAAGGCGGCGATAGTGCGGAATCCGAAGACGCAGCGTCGGGGACCAAAATCATCATTGATAATGTCTATGTACGGAACGGCGATGTGGGGGTTTCTGCAGGCTTCCTGCAGGGCAAGAAGCTTTCGGCAAGCTTGCCTGAAATCCATCTTCAGGATGTTGGCAAAGAAGAAGGTGGTGCAACACCGGCCGAAGTTGCAGGCGAAATTCTGACCGCAATCAACGCATCTGTCTTCAAGGCTGTTTCGACCCTGAATGTTGATGGCCTGATGCAGGGCGTTGGTGACCTTGGCAAAGGTGTCGCCGGTGCGGTTGGTGCCGTTGGCGGTGCTGGTGGTACGAAGCTGAAAGATGGCGCGGATGCACTTGGTGGTGCGGTGAAAGGCCTGTTTGGTGGGTCTTCGGACTGATCTATCGCGCACGTTCTTGAGTGACCGATAAGCTTTGGCCTGATGAGGGATGCCTCATCAGGCCATTTTGGTTTTTGAAGGGTTCTATCCATTTGCGCGGGTTTGCGGGATGCTCGTAAACCCGTGATCAAGGGCGCGCGCGCAGGTAGCCGGATGTGAGGGGATTATGAATTTTCTCTATCCCACTGCTTTTTTTCATGAATTTGACTTCTATATATCTGTGGATAGGGTTAAGTATATCTTTGAACCATGTTGTCTTGGGGTGTTTGGATTGTGGTGTTTATCCATGGTCAAAATTCGGGGTCATGTCTGATGGATCAGATTGACTGTAAGAACGGCATGGAAGATGGACAGGCGCAAATGACCTGTCAGATGGATATGGCAAGATATCGGAAAACAGATATCAGCATTTCCATCATGAAATTTATGGGATTGGGATCCTGATATTCGGTCTGACAAGGAGTAAAACCGATGAAAGCTAAACTGCTTGCCGTTGTTTCCGCCGCCGCCTTTTTGAGCGCGTGCGCAAATATGAACATTCCCGGGGTACGTGACATGGCCGACGAAGGTTCGGCTTTTGATGCGGCTCTTCATCAGAATTACGCTGATTTGGCCCAGGCTGAGTATGACGAAGCCGACTGGACCGATGCGCGTTACTTCACCAGCCGGTCGAAAATGGCTGCGATGAGCCAGGATACCGGCCCGCAGATGATTTCCGAACGTTCCCTGCCAGAAGGCACCACCAGCGAAGTTGAAATTGCCCGTAGCGATCTGATGGCCGCATTTGATGCCGGTGGACGGGGCAAGGCCGCTTCTGCTGCTGCGCGTGCGCAGTCGAGCTTCGATTGCTGGTTGCAGGAACTTGAAGAAAACATTCAGCAGGAAGACATCGATAATTGCCGTTCGGCCTTCTATCAGGCACTGGCAATCGTTCAGGCTGAACTTGAAACCAACGAAATGCCAAAAGCAATGCCGATGGCAATGCCGGTTCCGATGAATGTCTATTTCGGCTTTGATAGTGCTGCCGTTGACGGCAAAGCAATGTCGGTTGTTGATGGTATTGTCGAAGCATATGGCAAATACGAGCCAGCCATGATCAGCCTGGTTGCCTATGCAGACCGTGCGGGCGATGCGATGTATAATGACATTCTGGCAAAATCGCGTGTTGATGCAGTGGTTAAAGCATTGCGTGACGGTGGTGTTCCGGCAAGCCGTCTTGCAATCAGCATCAGCGGCGAAGCAAACGTTCCGGTCGCAACCGATGACGGTGTTGCCGAACAGGGCAACCGCGTTGTGACGGTTACTTTCGAAGACGGCATGTAAGCACGTCGAACTGATAAGGGGAATTCATCCATGCGTTTATTGATCGCACTTCTTTTGCCATGGCTGCTGTTCTTTACCATTGGGCGGCCTATTGCAGGTGTCATCTGTCTGATTCTGCAGATTACGCTCGTTGGTTGGGTTCCGGCTGCGATTTGGGCTGTTTATGCGCTTAGTCAGTACAATACTGACAAGAAAATCAGCAGTGCCATGGGCGGCGGTGATGACTAAGTGACTCTGTCAGTGGTCAAACTGGCAGTTTCAATTATCTGAATGAAGAAGGCAGGCTTTCGGGCTTGCCTTCTTTTTTGCGTGTTACGCGGTGCTGGTGCTTGATCTGGTTATCTCATGTGGCGGCGGACACCGCCGACAAACCGGCCGATCAGCCGGGATATGATGAAGCGTGTTACAATAAAACTGACAGACCCGAAAACCGTTGGCCAATACCAGGCATCAAGTTCCGGGCGGGTACTTTGGTCAACCAGGCCATAGACGACAGCCGCAATGCCCGCAGCGGCAAAGAAAGCGGTCCTGCGGCGATAACGTGCGATGAAGGGGCCAAAAAACCACATTGATCAGTGCTGTCCCCCGCCAATGTCGCGTGCCAGCCGGGCGGCAAAATCATCGGTCATGCCTGATACATAGTCCAAAATCACAAGATAAAGATCATAAAGCGGTGCCCCGATTGGCATGGCATCCTTGCCGATCAGCTCACGCACCCGTCCGGCACGGTACGGAATGCTGGATTCTGACCCGGCGTGATGAACATCAAGTGCGGTTTTGCAAAACGTATCAAGCAGGGTTTCAAGATGGGCAAAGGCCCCGACTTCGATCTGGACCTTCCGCCGGTTGAGAATGATCTGTTTTTCCGAGAATGATTTGGCGGTGGTAATCAGGTCATTGTAAGGGCCGCTGGCACAGGCCAGAAGATCACCTTTCCAGACGCCCGCCAGAAGTTCGTCTTCATTGGCGACAAAGGCCTCGACCAACGCATCGAGAAGGCCGGTCATGATTTTGCCGCGCAGGAAGGAAATCTTGCGGCTGATGTTAAGTTCGCGGTGATACTCGGCAGGAAGGGCATCGGTGATGCAGGGCAGAAGCATTTGTTCGAGAACTTTGAAATCGACCAGTTCCAGCTCGACCCCGTCTTCGATGTCAATTAGCGCATAGCAAACATCATCGGCCGCCTCGACCAGATAAACCAGTGGGTGACGGCAGAAGGCCTGATCGCTGGTGCGGATAAGGCCGGTGGCATCGGCAACTTCTTCAAGCAGTCCGAATTCCTTTTGGAAGGCACCGAATTTCATTTTTTGCGGGAAAGGACTGCCAGATGCCGACCAGGGATATTTCAGGAAGCTTGCCAAGGTCGCATAGGTCAGGCGCATGCCGCCATCATACAGACCAGTCCGTTTGTTCGTCAAAAGGCGAAAGCCCTGCGCATTGCCTTCATAGGTGGTCAGATCGGCAAACTGTTCAGGTGTCAGGCTTTTGGTGAATTCGGGATCGGCATCGACAAACCATTGGCGGATAGCATATTCACCAGCATGCCCAAAGGGCGGGTTGCCGATATCGTGCGACAGGGCAGCGGCCTGAACGATGGCGGCCATGTGATCGGGTTCAATCGCATCGGGCAGGCTGCCCTTTTCATGCAATCGATGCCCGACCATCAAACCCAGCGAACGCCCAACGCAGGAAACTTCCAGACTGTGGGTCAGACGGGTATGAACATTGTCGTTTTCCGGCAGCGGGTGAACCTGTGTTTTACGTTGCAGGCGCCGAAACGCGGCCGAGAAAATGATCCGGTCATAATCCTTGTGAAAGTCGGATCGGCCAAATTCACCGACACTGGAATGACGGGTGCCAAGCCGCGCCGGTGACAGCAGTTTTTGCCAGTTCATCATTGCAGTCATCGTGTTTTGGGCCTTCCCGTCGGGTTCTGTAAGGTCGTGTGCCGAGTATGTATGTGATGCCTTTATGCCTGTTGTTGGTAAATAAGCATTTTAAATTTCGCACAAAGCCAAAAGAAAACGGCGCACCAAACGATGCGCCGTTTTCAGAGTTTATTGGATTACGTGGAGAATAGTGTGGGCTTATGCACCCAGACCCTTTTCCATAATCAGGTCAAGGCGACGGGCAAAGCTGACCGGGTCGGGCAGGGCTTCGCCTTCGAGAATGCGGGCCTGATCAAGCAACAGCAGTGCTGCGTCATGAAGGATCGGGGCCTTGGCATCCTTGATCGCAACGTCCGAGAGCTTTTTGATCAGGCTGTGTTTCGGATTGATTTCCAGAATGCGCGGGCTGATGTGATCAACACGATTGTGTTGTTTCATCATCCGTTCCATCCGTAAATCCATGCCCATTTCATCGGCAATCAGACAGCATGCGGAATTGGTCAGGCGATCAGATTCACGGACATCCTTGATGTCTGTGCCAAGCGCGATCTTGATGGATGCGATCAAGGCATCGACGGATGCATCACTTGCCGCATCGTCTTTTTTATCGTCCTTGGCATCATCCTTATCGTCCGATTTGACGTCATTCAGGTCCGCACCACCGCGGGTGACAGATTTGAAGTCTTTCTCGTCAAACTGGCCGACGGACGGCATCCAGAATTCGTCAACCGGATCGGTCAGAAGCAATACTTCGATGCCCTTGGCGGCAAAGCCTTCAAGTTGCGGGCTGCGTTTCAGCGCATCGATGTCTTCGCCGCTGATGTAATAGATGGCCTTCTGGCCTTCTTTCATGCGTTCGACATAATCGGCAAGCGTTGTCCAGCCATCGCCCTTGGTCGAGCGGAACTTGGCGATTTTCAGGATACGGTCACGGTTTGACTGATCTTCATAAAGGCCTTCCTTGACGACAGAGCCAAAGGTTTCCCAGAAGGTTTCAAACCCTTCGACATCCTTTTTCGCAGCCGTTTCAAGTTCGGACAGAAGCTTTTTGGTCAGGCCGTTCTTGATTTTGGTCAGAACCGGATTGTGCTGCAACATCTCGCGCGAGACATTCAGCGGCAGGTCCTGACTGTCAACAACACCCGACACAAAACGAAGCCACGGCGGCAACAGATCGTCGGCACCTTCGGTGATGAAGACCTTGCGAACATACAGTTTCAGATGGCCTTTGCGCTGCGGATCATAAAGATCAAAAGGGCGCATGGTTGGCAGATACAGAAGGCCGGTATATTCAATCGCACCTTCTGCCTGATAATGGATGGTTTTCCAGGGATCATCGAAGGCATGGGAATTCTGTTTGTAGAATTCCTTGTATTGTTCTTCGGTGATGTCGCTTTTGGGACGGGTCCAAAGGGCCGATGCCGCATTTAACGTCTCGTCCCCGTCACCCTTCATCAGGACAACCGGAATGCCGATGTGATCGGAATAGGTCTTAACGATATGGCGCAGGCGGTGTTCATCGGTGAATTCTTTGAAATCGTCGGTCAGATGCAGCGTGATCTGCGTACCACGACCTTCCATTTCGGCCTCGGCGATGGTGTATTCACCTTTGCCGTCCGATGACCATTTCCATGCCTGATCGTCGCCGGCCTTTTTACTGACGACATCGACTTTACTTGCCACCATAAATGCAGAATAGAAACCGACACCAAATTGACCGATCAGGTCAACATCCTTGGCATTGTCGGATTTTGATGCCGCTTCAAGAAACTTTGCGGTTCCTGAATTGGCGATGGTGCCAAGATTTTCAATCAGGTCTTCCTTGTTCATCCCGATCCCGTTATCGGCAATCGTCAGAACATTGCGGACATTATCTGTCAGCAGGCGGACCTTGAATTCAGCATCCCCAGCGAGCAGTTCCGGTTTGGCAATCGCTTCATAACGCAGCTTGTCGCACGCATCAGAAGCGTTGGAGATCAGCTCGCGCAGGAAGATGTCCTTGTTGGAATAAAGCGAATGGACAACGATATCGAGCAGTCGACTGACCTCGGCCTCGAACCGCATTTTTTCTTCCGTCATGACCTCTTTTTTCTCCTGTCTTTCAATTATTTACCGACCTTCCCCACGATAGGCAGAAGGTCGCGTAACTCAACGGATTAATCTGTAAACCGCGCTTGATATGCGTCAACGCACCTTGCAGCGCAAGCCCTCTATCCTAAGTATAGATATAGACGGTTTTTTACAGGGGTTGGCAACCATACAACAAGCCCCCCTGAATGTCCCCGTCGCCAAGGCGTCGGGGTGAAACGGCAGGGTGCAATGCCCTGCTTTGCGTCCAAGGCTTATAACAGGAGGCCGTATCATGAAGGTTCCCGTTCAAATCACCTACCGTGATGTTGATCAGTCTGATGCGCTTGACGAGCGTATCCGTTTCAAGGTGCAAAAACTGGAAGATACCTTCGATCGCATGACCAGTTGTCATGTTGTTGTGGAACGTCCACATGCTTCTCATAACCATGGAAACCGATTTGCCGTGCATTTTGGCATCAACGTGCCGGGCAAGGAAATCATGGTCAAACGTGACAGTGCCGATCACGCCCATGAAGATGTGTATGTCGCGCTTAAAAACAGTTTTCAGGCCGCGCGTCGGCAGCTCAAGGAATATGCAGACAAGATGCGGAACCACTAAGGTCCCTGTTAAGTATTAAAGGGTAGGCGGGGCGACCGGATGGTCGCCCCGTTTTGCGTTCAGGTCGAAGTTACCCGATTTGCCGGTGGCGCAAAGGGGCAGGCGTGATGGCGAAACAAGATATTTTGCCATCACAGGTGCATCAGCCCGACACTGTTGCGGGGCGGGGGGAATTAAACAGTGCCGGACTGATACAGGACGTGGAACCGACCGGGACTGGGCGGTTCAAGCATGGGGCGCACACGGGCCATATGTTGCCCAAATCGGGCAGAATGCGTCCATTTTTCCAGATCGGCGTTTGATCTGAATCTGGCCATGATCACAAGACTTTGGCGATCTTCGGCGATCAAAAGGCGTCCGCCGATCAGGCCGTCGATTTCTGATGCGACATTTTGCTGAAACGCGGTCTGGATTTCGACAAAGCTTTCGAGTTGCCCGGGTTTGGGGCGGACCTGACTGATGGTGACAATCTCGTCAGGGGATATCGGGGGTTGGGTGCTCATCAGCCGACCTCGCGCAGTTTGGGGGCCGCTTGTGGATAGCGGGCATCGCGAAGCGCACCTGCCCACCATTTCAAATCCGTCACCATGTGGCAAAGGGCGGCATCGGTGCCATCATCAACGGGAACACCGGATGCATCAAATCGGTCCCATGCATTGGCAAAACTTACAACGTCGCGCATGGTCACAACGTGCAATTCCGCAAAGACCAACCGCAATTGTTCAACAGCGCGCAGGCCACCGGCCATGCCGCCATATGACACAAAGGCAAGCGGTTTGCGTTTCCACTGTGCTTTGGCAGCGTCAATCAGAAGCTTAAGCTCGCCGGTAAAGCTGTGATTGTATTCCGGGGTGACAACAATAAAGGCGTCAGCCTCGCCCAAGGTTGCATGAAGGTCGCGGACACCCTGATGTTCCGCACCCACATGGGCGGCAGGCAGGTTCAGTACCGCCGGATCGAGAACATCGACTGAAATGTCGCGATCGGTTTTCAGGGTTCTGACAACCCAGTTGCCAACGGTATCGCAGAACCGGCCTTCGCGGGCACTGCCATAGATGACGGCTACATTGAATGTCTCTTTCATCGGACTTGTTCCTTGATAATTTCTTTGCAATGGGTAAAGGTCTAAAACCTCAACTAAAGTTAAGGTCAAGTGCGAATTTTGACTTTTGTGAAAACCGGTTTGGAGACGTCAATTGGCAGGCAGTGGTGTGTTGCAGCGGTATATGAGTGTTGGCGAGGTCGCCCGGCGAAGCGGGATTGCCGTATCGGCGGTGCATTTTTATGAACGCAAAGGCCTGATCAGTTCGATCCGGACCGATGGCAATCAGCGCCGGTTTCATCGCGGGGTTTTGCGCAAGGTTGCGATCATCAAGGTGGCGCAAAAAACCGGTATTCCGCTTGGCGAAATCGGGGATGCCTTTGATAAATTACCGCCCAACACCATCCCGACCGCCAAGGATTGGGCAAAGCTGTCTTCGCAGTGGCGCGACGATCTTGATGAACGGATTGAGCAGCTTACGCGCTTGCGCGACCAGCTTGGTCAATGCATCGGGTGTGGCTGTTTGTCGATATCCGATTGCCCGTTGCGCAATCCCTATGACGAACTGGCCGTTGATGGTCCCGGTGCCCGTCTGCTTGAATTGGAAGACGAATAACGTGCCTCAACCTTTTGATCCGGCCTTAGGGTGAGCCCGACGATATGGGTGGAGCCGCACAGTTCTGCGCTTTGTGCATGGGCGGGCGCGGGCAGAAAGCTTGACATTGCTTCTGTTGCCGTGTTGAAAGGCGCAATGATTGCGACAGCCCGGATCATTGGGGTGTCGATTGGAAAAGTTTGATGCAGATTTCAACCCGATCCGGCCCCCGTATCCTTGCCATCTTGGGGCCGACCAACACCGGCAAGACCCATCTGGCCATGGAACGGATGTTGGCGCATACCACCGGGATGATCGGGTTCCCGCTGCGATTGCTGGCGCGTGAAAACTATGACCGTGCGGTTGCCAAAGTCGGCAAAGCTGCCGTCGCGCTGATTACCGGTGAAGAACGCATTCTGCCCAAAACGGCCCGTTATTTCCTGTGTACCGTCGAAGCCATGCCGGTTGCCAAACAGGTCGAATTTTTGGCAATCGATGAAATCCAGATGTGTGCCGACCCGGAACGCGGTCATGTCTTTACCGACCGGCTGCTTCATGCGCGCGGACGGTCAGAAACCATGTTCATGGGCGCAGAAACCATCCGTCCGGTGATCCGCAAGCTTGTCGAGAATGTCGAATTTGATACGCGCGCACGCTTTTCGACCCTGTCTTATAACGGGGCCAAGAAAATTCAGCGCCTTCCGGCACAATCGGCAATCGTGACTTTTTCGGCCCAGGAAGTGTATGCGGTGGCGGAACTGGTGCGGCGTCAAAAGGGCGGTGCAGCGGTTGTCCTTGGCGCGCTCAGCCCGCGGACGCGCAATGCGCAGGTCGAAATGTTCCAGAATGGCGAGGTCGAGCACCTTATCGCGACGGATGCGATCGGCATGGGGCTTAATCTTGAACTTAATCACGTTGCTTTTGCCGCCTTGCATAAGTTCGACGGAAAGTTCAACCGGAGCCTGTCGGCAGCCGAAACCGCACAGATCGCTGGTCGCGCCGGGCGTCACATGAATGACGGAACATTCGGTGTTACGGGCAACCTTTCTGGCATCGATCCCGATATTATCGAGCAAATCGAAGCACATGAGTTCGAGCCGCTGACAAAAGTATTCTGGCGGAATGCGCGACTGGATTTCCGATCCGTTGGCGCGCTTCAGAAATCATTGCGTCGTCGATCAGAAGACCCGACGCTGATTTTGGCCCGCGAGCCGGTCGATGAAGTCATGCTCGAACATCTGGCGAATAACGAGGATGTTGCACGGATTGCAACGGCGCCTGATCGCGTCCAGTTACTGTGGGAAGTCTGCCAGATTCCCGACTTTAGAAATATCCATACCGATACCCATCCAAGACTGCTAACATCGATCTATCGTTATCTTGCGAAACCCGGAAGCACGCTGCCAATCGACTGGTTAGGCGAACAAGTCTTGCGTCTGGATCGTTATGATGGTGATATCGATCAGTTGTCATCACGTTTGGCAGGTATTCGCGTCTGGACATATGTATCGCACAAGCATCACTGGCTCGATGATTCCAATCATTGGCAGGAACGCACGCGGGCCATTGAGGATAAGCTCTCAGATGTGCTACATGAACGCCTGACCCAAAGGTTCGTCGATAGACGGACCTCGGTTTTATTGAAAAGTCTCAAGGACAAGTCTGAACTCATGTCTACCATCACTGCGAATGGTGAAGTACAGGTCGAAGGTGAATTTGTCGGCCGTCTTGACGGATTCCGTTTCATCGCTGATGAAACCGATGCTGCTTTCGAAGGCAAGGCTATCGCCAGTGCCGCACGTCGCGCGTTGACAGGCGAAATCGCCCAACGCGTCAAACAACTTGAAACCGATGAAGACGATAAATTCTCGGTGAATGGGCAGCTTGATGTCCTTTGGAACGGTGCGCAGGTTGGCGTGCTGAAAAAAGGTGACACGGTTCTGTCTCCTGAGGTCCAGGTGATCGACAGCGAGTTCTTTGACGGTCCGACCCGCGAACGTGTTCGCATCCGTCTGTTGAATTTTGTCAATGCTCATATCGAAGCGCGCCTTAAAATGCTGACCCGCCTGCGCGATTGTCAGCTTTCAGGTCCGATTCGGGGTCTTTTGTTCCAGCTGAACGAAGGCCTTGGCTGTGTTCCGCGTTCGGAACTTGACAGTCTGGTCAAAGATTTGTCCGACGAAGACCGTAAGGCGCTTGCCAAGCTTGGTGTGCGTCTTGGTGTTGAAACGGTTCATGTGCTTGACGCGCTTAAGCCGGATCCTGTTGAGCTGCGCGGCATTCTTTGGGCTGTTGCTCGTGAACTTGATGCGCTTCCTGATTTGCCGCCAGCGGGCCGTACGTCGGTTCCCAATGACCGTGCAAATTCCAAGGGATTCTATCTGGCTGCGGGCTATATGCCGGTGGGGCCGTTGGCCGCACGTGTGGATATGCTTGAACGCTTTGCCGCGTTGCTGCGTCAAAAGGCGCGTGAAAATGATGGTAAGGTTCGCCCTGATCCTGATCTTTTGTCGCTTTTGGGCTGCACGGTCGAGCAGGCAGAAGGCGTGTTTACCGCACTTGGCTGGCGTGCCGAAGTAACCAAGGTCAAAAAATCCGAACTTGAAGCCAAAGAAGCCGAGAAAAAAGGCGCAGAGGCAGCAAAGACAGATAAAGCCGAGGCCGTGGCCGAAGCTGCAACCGAGGTAAAAGCCGAAACCCCTGCCGACGTTACAGCAGAAGAAGTGGCACCAGCTGCAAGCGAAGACGCACCGGCAGAAGCTGTTGCTGAAGTTGCAGCAGTTGATGGGGCCGAAGCCCCGGTCGGGGACGCGCCTTCTGTTGAAACCGATGCAGATGGCGATGAACTGGTTGAAGTCAAATTCTTCGTTCGTGTCGACCGTCGCAAACGCAGTGGTCCGGCTGGCCGTGGTCAGCAGCGTGGCCCGCGTCAGGATGCACGCGCGAAAGGTGGCCCCAAAGGCAAGGGTGCAAACCGCCCGAACCGTGGGGGCAACAAAGGCGAACGCGGTGATAAGCCGGGTGGTCGTGGTGGTCAGGCTCCTGAAAAGAAGAACCAGATCAACGAAGATTCACCTTTTGCCAAGCTTAAGGAAATGCTTGCAGCCAAAGGCTGATCGCATCGGATATGAACTTTGGAACGGCGACCCTTGCAGGTCGCCGTTCTGCGTTCTAAATGTAAATTGATCAATTGGTTACAGGATCAGAAGGCTGTGAAGGAACAGACAGAAAAGCTTCGGATTGATAAATGGCTTTGGCATGCGCGGTTTTACAAAACCAGATCACTGGCCAGTAAAGCCTGTCAGGCGCGTCATATTGTTCTGAACGGCCAGTCTGTTTCGAAATCCAGCGTGACGGTGGTTCCCGGTGACCGGCTTCAATTCTTTCAGGGAACGCATCTGCGCGTTGTCGAAGTCGTCGGATTGGGGGAACGCCGCGGTCCGGCCCCGGAAGCCCAGACCCTTTATATTGATCATTCACCGCCCAGAATGCCCAAAAAAGAAGTGGCATCAGATATCAGAATAGCCCCGATAGCGGAACGAGATGCCGGGGCAGGACGCCCGACAAAGGCCGAACGGCGTGCGACCGACAGATTGCGTGGCGAAGACGGTGATGCATAAAACTTATTAAACCTTGATTGCGATCACTTTGACCTGAATAAATGAGGGTTCGAGCGGGTGTGACGTGCGAATATCTGGTTGTAAGGTACGAAAGATTTTCTTGCGTCGGATTTTGGTATCCTTTATGCATCCTATCTGATGGTATAAGTATACCGCCTTTTGGGTGGTATTAAATCGTAAGATCTGGAGCAGACCAGCCCCATGACACGTCGGCCGGGACTGAATATCGGAACATTGTCGCATTTGCGCACGGGTCGTTTTGCGCTGTTGGTTGCCGCTTTGGTAATCAACCTGCTGTCGCTTGCGTTGCCGATCACTTTGCTTCAGGTCTATGACCGCGTTCTTCCGCACAATTCGATCCCGACCCTGACGCTTTTGGTGTTGGGGGTTCTGGGCGCCTTGGTGCTTGAGGCCCTTTTGCGTCTTGGCCGTGCTTATGTCTCGTCCCTTTCGGCGGCAAAGTTTGAACATCACAGCGCACAGGTCGCCGTTGGTCATTTGCTCTCAGCCAGCTTGACCGATTATGGAAAAACCGCGCCGGGCTTGCATCTTCAACGGTTAAACAGCCTGAACATGCTGCGCGACTTTTATTCCGGTCAGGCAATTGGTGCGGTTGTTGATCTGCCGTTTATCATTCTGTTTCTGGCTTTGGTTACGATCATTGGCGGGGTTCTTGTTGCGGTTCCGCTTGGTATCTTGCTGGCGTTTTTACTTACGGCGGTGTTTTTGGGACAGCAGTTGCGTTCAGCCCTTGATAAGCGCAGCCAGTCTGACGAACGCCGCTATAACTTCATCATCGAAACCCTGACCGGGATCCACACCATTAAATCGATGGCGATGGAAAACATGATGATCCGCCGACATGAACAGCTTCAGGAACAATGTGCCGGGGATGATCTTGTCGCCGCACGTTCTGCGCATGCTGCGGTCAATGCCAGTGCATTGTTTTCGATGCTGACCATGGTTCTGGTTGCGGCATTTGGTAGTGTACTGGTGATCCAGGGCAACTTGACGGTTGGGGGTTTGGCGGCCTGTACGATGCTTTCGGGGCGTTCAATTCAGCCATTGCAGCGCGCAATGAGCCTGTGGACCCAGTTCCAGAACATTCGCGTTGCCCGCCATCGCGTGCAGGAATTGTTTGAAGTCGAATCTGAAGACAAACCGGGATCGGTCGAAATGCCGTTACTTGATGGCAAGATCGAGTTGCTGAATGTCGGCTTTTCGCATGCCGATGGCAAAAAGGTTTTCGATAACCTTGATCTGGTGATTGAACCGGGTGATTCGATTGCGGTCACCGGCGACAACGGGACGGGTAAAACCACCTTGTTGTGGATGTTGATGGGGGCGTTGCGCCCTGATCGCGGTGAGATACTGCTTGATGGTAAAAATCCGGCAGATTACAGCGCGGAATCGACCCGACGTCAAATTGCCTATTTGCCGCAACATGGTGTGATGTTCAAAGGATCGATTCTTGAAAATATCACCGGATTTCGTAAGGAAATCGGCATTGAACGGGTTGTCGAAATCGCCAGGCGTCTGGGGCTTGATGACATCGTGATGCGGATGCCCCAAGGCTATGACACCGAAGTTGGCGGACAGGCATCTGAAACGCTGCCGCGCGGGGTGAAACAACGCATTGCCGTTGCCCGTGCCTTGATTGATTACCCGCGCATTGTGCTGTTTGATGAAGCAAACAGTTCGCTTGATATCGCAGGCGATAACATCATGGCCAGCTTGATGGTGGAATTGAAAAAGCATTGTACCTTGGTCATGGTATCGCACCGTCCGTCGCTTATTGCCTTGGCAAACAAGCAATATCGTCTTGTCGATCATCACCTTGTGCCGATCCTTAAGCGGAGCAACAAACGAGTAACCCGGGCGCAATCGGCGTTTCGTTTGCCAGTCGGGACGGGTGCGGAATGAAAAAACTTGAAAACATGGACTATGCGCTAAATTACAGGATGGGGTTGGGAAGTACTGACGCCCTGTCTGATTTTGACGCATGTCTTTGGCCATTGTTGCAGGCATTGGGCTGGCGCGGTTTGCCGCGTCAGGTTGCAGAAGCCTTGCCTCATATGGATCAGGCGCTTGATCTGGTTGATTTCCGCAACGTTCTTGCGCACCTGAACTATCAATCGCGCGAAATCGACACCACATTTGATCAAATCGATGAACGCATGATGCCATGCATCTTTGTGCCGGATGACGGCACGGCATTGGTGGTGATGCGCCCGGAAGATAACGGTATCCGCGTTTTTGACGGTGGGACTGACCGGGAAATCGTGATCAAGGCATCGGCCCTTCCGGGCAAGCTTTATCAGTTTACGGTTGCTGACCGGCGTGAACGGTATTTCGAAGACGACAAGCGCGGCTGGTTTGGCGGTATTGCCGAACGGTTTTCAAACCTTGGCCATCAGTTGCTGCTTATTACGCTGGTGCTCAACATCATGGCACTGGCGACGCCCATTTTTGTGATGGGCATTTATGATCGCGTGATCGGAACACGTTCGATCCCGATGCTGATCCAGTTTTCGATCGGTATCGGTATTGTCCTGATCTTGACGTGGGTCTTGCGTGCGCTTCGCAGCCAGATCGTTAGCCACTTTGGCGCGCGGCTTGATACGTTGGTCAGCGGGGCGATCTTTGAACGACTGTTGTCGTTGCCGCCTGCCTTTACCGAACGCGCCCCTGTCGGGGTGCAGATTTCGCGCATTCGTGACTTTGAAAGTGTACGTGAATTTTTCACCGGCCCGATGGCTCTGGTGATGTTGGAAATGCCATTCGTCCCGATATTCCTGATTGTGATGTTCTATCTTGGTGGATGGCTGTCTCTTATTCCGGTCGCTTTGATTTGCGTTTTCGTCCTGATCGGGTTGATTGCTTTTCCTGTTGTCTCGCGACGGGTCTCCGAGCTTGGTCGCAACGGGGCAAATCGGCAGGAATTCCTTGTCGAAACGGTCGCCAAGATGTCTGCCCTTAAATATACCGCGTCGGAAAAACGCTGGTTGGCGCGCTTCCGCGATATTTCGGCAGACACGGCCTATGCCGGATACCGGGTTGCGATGGTGAACAACGTGATTAACACATCTGCCCAGATCCTGATGATTACAGCCGGTGCGCTGGTTCTTGCCTTTGGTGCGGATCGGGTGATGAATGCGCAAATGAGTGTCGGGGCGCTGGTGGCATCGATGATGCTGGCATGGCGGGTGTTGGGGCCGATCAATCAGGCATTTCTGGGCTTGCCGCGACTTGCGCAATTGCGCGGGAGTGTGCGTCAGATTAACCGTCTGATGACGCTGGCACCCGAAGGGGACCTTGTGCCCCGTTCGGTTGATCAGCGCCGGTTTGAAGGGGCGGTATCATTTTCCCGCGTCAGTTTCCGCTACAGTCCGGAATCTGATCCAGCATTGGTCGGGGTCAATTTTGATATCAAACCGGGGCAGGTTGTTGCGGTGGTTGGTGCCAATGGTGCGGGGAAATCATCGCTGATCAAACTGGTTGCCGGGATGTATCAGCCACAGGCGGGCGCGGTTTTGATTGATGGCGCGGATATCCGCCAGATGGACCCGCAAACCTTGCGGCAGGCGATTTCCTATGTGCCACAGGATATTGAATTTTTCCGCGGTTCGATTGCGCAGAACTTGCGGCTTGCCAACCCTGTTGCATCGACAGATGATTTGCGCATGGCCTGTATGTCTGCTGGAATCCTCCAAGAAGTCGAAGCTCTGCCAGAAGGGTTCTCGTCCCGGCTGGGCGATCAGCATTCTTCGCGCTTTTCGGCCAGTTTCCTGCAGCGGCTTGCACTTGCGCGCGCATTTGTCCGCGAAGCACCGATTATTTTGTTTGATGAGCCGACCAATGGTCTGGATCAGCGTGCGGACCGGGCGTTTTTGCATACGATTAACCGTCTGCGTGGCGGTTCAACAATATTCCTGATTACCCACCGGCCAAGCCATCTGGATATGGCCGACCGCATTCTTGTTCTTGATGCGGGTCAATTGCGCGGGGATGCCCCGCCAGAACGGATCAAGCAGCAAGTGATAGACGGAGGTTACCTATGAGTGATGGAGCTGTGCAAAATACTGCGATAGAGCGGTTCCGTCGATCCCGCCGGATGACGCGTTACCTTTCGCATGCGGTCTTGCTCGAAGAAGGCGGTATTTCGGTCTTTGTCCGTTCGGCCATGGTGATGTTGTCGGTTGGTTTTCTGGCACTTGTTGCATGGGCTGCTACGACCGAGATCAAGGAAACGGCGATTACATTTGGTCAGGTGATGCCAACCAGTGCTGTGAATAAAATCCAGCATCTGGAGGGGGGTATCATCGAAGAAATCATGATTCGCGACGGTGCTCTGGTTGAAAAAGGGCAGGTACTGATACGGCTTAAGGCCGATGGTGCGCAGGCTGAACTTTCTCAAACCGAAACCAAGCTGGGTAATCTACAGCTCGAGTCGGAACGCTTTCGTGCCTTGGCCGAAGGTCGGGAGCCGAACTTTGCGACGTGGTTGGCTCTGTATCCGGAACTTGCAAGCAATCAGCAGGAAATTTATCAAATCCAGACGGAGCTGGATGCGAACCAAAGCGAAATTCTTCAAGTCCAGATCAAGGAACGCAATGCCGAGCTTGCACAGTTAAGCGAACAGGAAGCAACGCTGCGCAAGTCGGCTGATTTGCTTAATCAGGAAGTGACCATGCGCCGGTCCCTGTATGAGCAGGGACTGAATTCCAAGGTGTTGTTCCTTAATATTCAACGTGAATTGAACGAAGCACAAGGCAACCTTTCGGGCGTAATTGCGGAAAAAGCACGTGCACGTGAAACGATTGCCGAAGCCAATTTGCGTTTGAACGAACTTGAAAAAAGCCAACGGGAAGAAGCGATTACGGAACTTGGCCGTCTTGGTGGCGAGATTGCCCAGACGCGCGAAGCCTTGCGCAAATTGCGCGATCGTGTTGCGCGCCTTGAAATCGTTGCGCCAACGCGCGGCTATATCAAAGGCCTGCAATTCACAACGATTGGCGGGGTGATTGCCCCGGCCCAGATTGTTATGGAACTGGTTCCGGTTGACGATGTGTTGATTGCAGAAACGCGCATTTCAACCGAGGATATCGGTCATATCCATCTTGGCCAGCCGGTTACGGTTAAGGTCAGTGCATTCGACTTTATACGATATGGTGGTATATCGGGCGAATTAGTATCGATTTCTGCCTCTACTTTTGTTGATGAAGAAGGCAAACCGTATTATAAAGGCAAAGTTGCACTTGATGCTGATTCTGTTGGTATAGGTGCAACTGCTCAAAAGATCATACCCGGAATGACTGTTCAGGCGGACATCCAAACCGGGGAGCGTACCCTGCTGAAATACCTTTTGAAGCCGGTTTATGTCTCGCTTGATCAGGCGTTCACGGAACGATGAGCATTTTTTGGTCCTGCTGGAAATGAAATTCTCATTTCTACTGCCCGGCCGCACATTTCTCTGGTTTAAACCAGGGTATCTATACTAATGTATAGAAGTGTGGGCCGGGATATACCCGCTTCGCACTTTTTGGAGAACGGGTTATATGGCGGACGATCCACGGAATTCTGAAAACGCACGCGGCGAAGGCAATGGCGGTCTGGATGAACAGACAGCGCCAGACGATCTTCAGCGCGCCGATGGTCAGGACAGTGAGTCAGAAGAACTGGTCGAATTGCATGACGACCAGAACAGTAACCCGACCCCTCCAGATCAGGAACTTGGGTCCGTCCATTACGGCAATCAGGTCTTTAACCCGCAAGCCGAAGCCCAACAGGCTTTCCGTCGCCAGAACGCGGCAAGTCAGCGTCAGGAACGGACGCAGGCTGCCGAGGCCAGCGAAAAGCAGACAATTGCCCAGAACGAAGAAGCCGAGATCAATAACCAGATTGATACGGGGGCGGATACGTTTGATTCCAATGCGGGCACGGATGGCTCGGATGAGATCTCTTTGAAGTCTGACCCAAGCACGGTTGATCTTCCCGATATTCCGCTTTCGACCAACGACACCAACGATCTGCGCGGCGAACGTGACGTACCCGATCGTGGTGACCGCGAAGGTCTGGGGCAGGATTTTGTCCCGGCCGATGAACAAGCTGTCGAGCCGGAAGAAGTTTCCGAAGAAGTTGAAGAAGAAGCGGTTGAAGCGGAAGAAACCGCAGAAGTAGAAGAAGCTGTCGAAATCGAAAAGGTCGCTGACGCTCCCAAACTTTCGGCTGGTAATGTGACCGGTTCGGAAGACGGCGCGATTGCGCTTGATCTCTCGGCATCGCTTAACGACCTTGATGGCGGCAGCGAGACTCTTACCATCACGATTTCCGGTGTGCCGGATGGCGCAACTTTGTCGGCCGGCACCAACAATGGTGACGGGACCTGGTCGCTTTCGCCGGGGCAATTGGGTGGCTTGACCATCACGCCCCCGGATAATTTCAGCGGTAGTTTCGATCTTTCCGTCACCGCCACCAGCCGCGAATCAAATGGTAGTACAAATTCGACCAGTTCAAGCTTTACGGTCGAGGTTGAAGGCGTTGCCGATGGCGCGACGTTGGATGTTCTTGATGCCTCAGGGCGCGAAGATACCGCCATTGCCCTTAATATTGATACGGAACTTCTTGATGACAGCGAAAGCCTGTCGATCACGATCAAGGGCGTTCCGGATGGCGCGACCTTGTCGGCCGGTACCGATAATGGTGACGGGACCTGGACGCTTGACCCGGATCAACTTGAAGGCCTGACAATTACGCCTGCTGATGATTTCAGCGGCGAAATCGACCTGACCGTTCTGGTCTCCACCACCGATGGCAGTGATACCGCCGTGGTGATGGAAGAAATCAAAGTCGATGTCGAAGGGGTGGCGGATGCGCCGACTTTGGATGTGGCGGATGCTTCGGGTAACGAAGCCAGTGCGATTGCGCTTGATATTGATGCAGGTCTGACAGATTCCAGTGAAGTTCTCACTGTCACGATCTCCGGCGTTCCGGACGGTGCAACCTTGTCGGCCGGTACGGATAATGGGGATGGTACATGGACGTTGGGATCGGATGACCTTGAAGGTCTGACGATCACGCCGGCTGATGACTTCTCTGGTTCGTTTGATCTTGGCGTTACGGCGCAGTCGGCAGACGGTGAAGATATCGCGACCACGACCGGTTCGATCACGGTCGATGTTGCGGGCGTCGCGGATGCGCCAACCCTTGAGACGTCGAATGCTTCGGGCAACGAAGACAGCGCCATTGCGCTCGACATTGATGCGGGCCTTACCGACAGCTCGGAAGTTCTGACGGTCACGATCTCTGGCGTTCCGGATGGTGCGACTTTGTCGGCGGGTACGGATAATGGCGATGGCACCTGGACGTTGGGTTCGGATGACCTTGAAGGTCTGACGATTACCCCGGCTGATGACTTCTCCGGGTCGTTTGACTTGGGCGTTACCGCTCAGTCGGCGGATGGCGAGGATGTTGCGACCACGACTGGCTCCATTACGGTTGACGTTGCTGGCGTTGCCGATGCTCCGACTTTGGATGTTGCGGACGCAAGCGGTTCCGAAGATTCGGCCATTGCGCTTGATATCGATGCTGGCCTGACAGACAGCTCGGAAATTCTGACGATTACGATCTCTAGCGTTCCGGACGGGGCGACTTTGTCGGCGGGTACGGATAACGGTGATGGCACCTGGACGTTGGGATCGGATGACCTTGAAGGTCTGACGATCACGCCGGCCGATGACTTCTCCGGTTCGTTCGATCTGGGCGTGACCGCCCAGTCTGCCGATGGTGAAGACATTGCTTCTGTAAGCGACAGCATCACGGTTGATGTCGCGGGTGTGGCTGACGCGCCAACATTGGAAACTTCCGATGCGTCGGGCAATGAAGACAGTGCCATAGCATTGGATATCGATGCCGGTCTGACGGACAGCTCGGAAGTTCTGACGGTTACGATCTCCGGCGTGCCGGACGGGGCAACTCTGTCGGCTGGTACGGATAATGGCGATGGCACCTGGACGCTGGGATCGGATGATCTTGAAGGTCTGACGATTACGCCAGCTGATGACTTCTCCGGTTCGTTTGATCTGGGTGTTACCGCTCAGTCGGCGGATGGCGAGGATGTCGCGACGACGTCTGGTTCGATCACGGTCGATGTTGCGGGTGTAGCGGATGCACCAACTTTGGATGTTGCTGACGCCAGCGGTTCTGAAGACAGCGCAATAGCATTGGATATTGATGCGGGTCTCACCGACAGCTCGGAAGTTCTCACTGTGACGATCTCCGGTGTGCCGGACGGTGCAACTCTGTCGGCTGGTACCGATAATGGCGATGGTACCTGGACGCTGGGGGCGGATGATCTTGAAGGTCTGACGATTAAACCTGCCGATGACTTCTCTGGCAGCTTTGAGCTGGGCGTTACAGCCCAGTCGGCTGATGGCGAGGACTTTGCGGTTACCACCTACAGCCTGACAGTTGATGTTGCCGGTGTTGCTGATGCGCCAACGCTTGAGACTTCGAACGCTTCTGGCAATGAAGATTCAGCGATTGCGCTTGATATTGATGCCGGCCTGACGGATTCCAGTGAGGTTCTGACGATCACGATCAGTGGCGTGCCGGATGGGGCGACCTTGTCAGCGGGTACGGATAATGGCGACGGCACCTGGACGCTGGGCTCGGATGATCTTGAAGGTCTGACGATTACGCCTGCTGATGACTTCAGCGGGTCGTTTGACTTGGGCGTTACGGCTCAGTCGGTGGACGGTGACGATGTTGCCACCACAACCGGTGCGATCACGGTAGATGTTGCCGGTGTTGCAGATGCCCCGACTTTGGATGTTGATGACGCAAGCGGCACCGAAGACAGTGCCATTGCGCTCGACATCGATGCTGGCCTCGCTGACAGCTCTGAGACCCTGACGATCACGATTAGTGGCGTTCCAGATGGGGCGACTTTGTCGGCTGGTACTGATAATGGTGACGGCACCTGGACGCTGGGCTCGGATGAGCTTGAAGGTCTGACGATTACGCCAGCGGATGACTTCTCTGGCAGCTTCGATCTTGGTGTTAGCGCACAGTCTGCAGATGGTGAAGATGTTGCGACGACGACGGGTTCGATTACGGTTGATGTTGCGGGTGTGGCTGACGCCCCGACACTCGAGACTTCAAACGCTTCTGGCAATGAAGACAGCGCAATTGCACTCGACATCGATGCAGGCCTGACGGATTCCAGTGAGGTTCTCACTGTAACGATCTCTGGTGTTCCGGATGGCGCCACTTTGTCGGCTGGTACCGATAATGGTGATGGCACCTGGACGTTGGGCTCGGACGATCTTGAAGGTCTGACGATTACGCCAGCCGATGACTTCTCTGG
>NZ_JAVJRB010000008.1:0-7126 GCF_040218635.1 Thalassospira sp. | reverse complement strand
AACGTTGGTGTGGGCCAGAACCGTCTTGACTTCGCAGCCAAAAACTTGGCCTCGTCGCAAGAAAACAACGAAGCGGCCCGTTCAACACTGATGGACCTTGACGTTGCTGCGGAAATGACCAAGTTCACTTCCAAGCAGATCCTGGTTCAGTCGGGTGTCGCCATGTTGGCTCAGGCCAACCAGATGCCGCAGAACCTGCTGCGTCTCCTGCAGTAATCCGGATTTCCGAGTTGGGATGAGGGCTTTCCCTCATCCCATTTCCGGTTTATCCTTTACTACAGCGCGGCATAGGAGGGTCAGATGGAACTTATCAACACATATTCCAGTAGTGCAGCAGCACAGAGCAGCAAGCCTTCTTCTACCCCTTCTGCGCCTGCAATCACTGTTTCAGCTCAAACTGATCAACCGGCCTTTGGGTCAAAGGGATCGGACAGCAGCCAAGGCTCTAAACTTCAAAAAGCTCTGGCTAATCTTGATATCCCGGAAATTGCAAATAACGATGCCCGTGTTGAATTAAACTTCAATCAGGACACAGGTCGCGTTGTCGCAAAAGTTATGGATCGCGCCAGTGGCGAAGTGCTGCGCGAATTACCGTCCAAAGAACTGCAGCAACTGTTTTCGCATATGCGTGAATATCTTGGCAGCGTTGTGGACGAAGAAATTTAAACAAGCGATTGGGCTAACGACAGGCACGCTTCTTGCTTTAACCATGTAACAGTGGAAAGCACGTTTCCTAGCGACAGCCAACTGAAGACGCCCAGGGAGCTAAACCGATGAGCAGCTTAAATCTAAACAATATCTATGTCGGCGAAAACGGGCGTGTCCAGTTGTCTGGTGGCTCGTCTAACATTGATTTCGTCGACACCGTCGACCAGATGATTGCTGCCCGTCGCATTCCTGCCGATAATCTCGAAAAGCGTGTTGAAGCAAATGACGAGAAAATAGCAGCCCTGAAAGAGCTTCAGACGCTGATCGGCACACTCAAAGACTCAATGGCGAACCTGTACGGTGCCACAAGTTTCGACAATTCGAAAAACATCTTCGAATCTAAAACGATTTTTGCCTCGTCAGACGGCACGTCCGCTGGATCTTTGATCGGTGTGGCCGCATCAAACGCTGCAGAGAGTGGTAGCTATACCTTTGAAATTGACCAAGTAGCAAGCAAGCATAAACTGTCCAGTGATACTCAGGCTGTCGCGGCAAGCGCAGACATAACCGGGATTACCGGGACAGGTACCTTTACGGTAACCGGTGGGGCTGGCAGTTCTACCGTAACAGTTGCTGCGGGCGACAGTCTTCAAGAAATTCGCGACAAAATTAATAACATCAAGGATAGTACAGGCGTTCAAGCGTCTGTTGTCAAGGTATCGGCAACTGAAAGTACAATTATTCTCACCTCCACAGAAGAAGGTGTTGATAACCGCATGTCCTTTAGTGATGACAGCGGTAACGTACTTCAAAGCCTTGGTATTCTGAGTGATCCAACGACCATCAATGCAACAAACGTTATTGATGACGGTAATGATGCAATGATCCAACTCGACGGCATTGCCGTCACGCGTGGATCAAACGAATTTTCCGATTTGATTGATGGTCTGTCGATCAGCCTCTACGACGCAGAACCTGGAACACAGGTGACGATCGAAGTCGAACAGGACCTTAATCAGGCCAAAACCGCAATTCTTGATTTCGTTGAAGCCTATAATGCCGTGCAGTCGTTTATCAACGAAAAGACGTACGTTGATCCGACAACATTCAAGGCATCCGAAGATGCGGTACTTCTTGGAAACTCAGCTGTTAAAAGCATAGAATCCTCATTGCAACAGATTGCGGGTTCTTTTGCGGATGGCGTCACTGACCGGGTAGGTAAGGATGACTACACCGTTTTTGCTGAAATCGGCATTTCTTTCTTGGGCTATGGCGAAACTGAAGACTCAAGTCTTGAAAGAACGCTTGAAATTGATGAAACAGCACTGAACGAAGCGCTTTTGAACAATCCAAGCGAAGTGATGGAACTATTCTTGTTCAAGGGGACGTCGGACAATTCAGACATCTCGATGACTGGTTTTAGCAACAAAACAGGTGCTGCGACCTACGATTTCAACATTGATGCAGCTGCTGGTGCCATCAACAGCGTCACCTATGATGTCACGATTAATGGTGTTGTAACTGCCGGGTTAAACGCAACCGTGACCGGTTCTTCAATTGTCACAGAAGACGGACTTCGTCTGTTTTATAGCGGTGATAAAAATGCGGCTGATACTGCATCTGTAACCACAACAAATGGTATCGGATCGCAGCTTTACTTTGAACTTGAATCCATGCTTGACGATGAGAACGGGACTCTTACGCAAGCAATTGCGGACCTTGAAACTCAGAATACGTCATATGAGGAAAAAGTAGGACGGATCGATGAGAGCCTTGCGCGACAGCGCGAAGTCCTGATGGATAAGTTCATTGCGATGGAATCCGCCCTTTCTCGAATGAAGAATATTCAGAGTTCTCTCGACGAATTGATGGCAGCAGGCAAAGAAAGTAGTTAACTTTTATCTGTCATACATGCACACTACGGAGACGCACAGCATACCAAGGAGTGTCGTATGAACGAACACGCCGCCCATACTTACAGGCAACAACAGGTCAATACGGCAACACCAGCCAAGATGGTGTTCATGCTGTACGAAAAGATCTTGTCACGCTTACAAGAAGTTCAGAACGCAATTGAGCGCAAAGATATTCAAGCGCGATGCAATGCTAATTGCAATGTTCAGGAACTTCTTGCTCATCTTTCAAACACCCTCGACATGGCCCAAGGTGGCGAGATCGCCGAGAATCTTGAACGGCTTTATTCGCACTGCTTGGTTCGTTTGATGGACGTTGATCGGCACAATGATCCTGAGGCTGCAGCTGAGGTCTCCATGCTATTGACCCCGCTTCGCGATTCATGGGCAGAGCTTGCCGAGAAAAGCGAAGGCGAATTGCGTCAGGCTGTTGTGAGCGCACAACAAGGCCAACAGGTGCAAAACGCTGCCTCTCCCCCCAAGGCATCAGCGGCACCTGACAGTGAAAATGTCACCCCGCCTAAATCTGGACTTTCGATATCAGCATAAGGGTCTCATTCCTGTTGCGATCAACATTAGATTTTCAAAGGCCTTCGATCATTCGAGGGCCTTTGAAATATGCGCGACCCTGTTTTAAGAATAGAAACAAGCCAACCTTGAATAAACCCGGCCACGTGATCATTTTTGCCTGTTCATGAAACTAGTCCCCTCCCGGTAAAATTTTCCTCTGCCGGCGAATGCCGACTAACGCCCTGAAAATCTATACAATTTATTAACGATCAAAACTGGCCCGCCGCTTGCAACTGTTCTGACACTGTTTCCATAAGGACCAAGGTCATGAACAGCTCTGCGATTACAAACAGCATTATGCCAACCGTTTCCATTCCCGGTGCAACCGCCAGCAATAGCGCGGCTTCGGGCTTTGGCGAAGTGATGGCATCAGTCACAGAAAACTGGTCTGAGCGCAAAAGTCAGATCAAACATGACGCGGCAAAATCTGCCCAGAGTACATGGGACGAAAACCGCGCCGATCTGAACGCAAAGCGTAGCAGCGAACACAACACTGATCGCGACTATTCAACATCCGACAATCGTCGCGATGATGAACCTGTTCGTGCGGATCAAGATCATCGTGATGACCATGCCAAGGTCGACGATCCTAAATCCGATGATAATCATGATCTGGACGCCGATCGGACTGACGACGATGGCGCTGATCGTGATATGGAACATGCAGATAACTCTGACAGCGCGCCCGATGATCACGCCGCCTCCGATGGCGATAGCAAAGACGTCGCACAAGCTGACGATGGCAATGTTGCGCAAGACACTGCTGGTGATCCTTCCCAGACAGAGCTTGGTATAACCGATCCTAACCAGCCGGTGCAGACTGTCCAGTCCGCTGTCCCGCTTCCTGGCTCCCCCGAGGAAATTGCTTTGGCGAATGCTAAATCCAGCATTGCACAGGGCTCTGCTTCTAATACAGCAGCTGCGGGGCAAAACACAGCAATGGGTACTGGGCAAAACTCAGCCGGTATGGCGGCAAACGCAACATCTGCGGAAGCCACAACTGATGGCTTGATGAGTTCAACCGCCTTGTCTCAGCCTGCCGCTGGCGCATCCGCGAAAATGGCAATGAACGTTGCTGACGAAGCCGCAGGCGAGGAACTTTCCTCAGACAAGTTCCTGTCACGTGTTGTCGATTCCATGAGCGGTGATGGCAAAGCCAAATCCGATGCTTCTGGAATTTCAAACGCATCTGTAAACAGTCAATCGGCGAACGCAAACGGTGCTCAACAGGCAACCGCAAGCAACCCGGCACAAACTGCCCAGGCAGCCCAACAGGCCATGGCCGCAGCAGCTGGCGCGCAAACCATACAGAACAATCCCGCTGCTCAGACCAACACAGCAGCAGGTCCCGTAACCGCAACTGGCGGCACCGAAGCCACAGCACAGACGGCAAACGGGCAACTCAACACCGCCAGCACGTTGCAGCAAACCAATACCGGTGGTCAGACCGCACAAACCGCGCGTCATGCCCCGGCACAGCAGGTTCAGCAGCAGGTTGCCGTCTCGATCAAGAACGCCGCCAGTGACGGCGTCGATAAGATTTCAGTCCAGCTTCGTCCAGAACATCTCGGACGTGTGGACGTGAAGATGGAGATCGGCCACGATGGTCGTATCCAAGGTGTTATTCAGGCAGATACACGCGAAACACTCGACTTGTTACGTCAGGATTCACGTGCATTGCAGCAGGCTCTTAAGGATGCCGGCCTGAATGCAGACAGTCAAAGCTTCACCTTTGAACACAGAGATCAAGGTGGCCAAAGTCAGGATGGCAAAGGTCAATCTCAGATGTCCGCCAATCAGGGCAGCAGCCCGGAAGATGGCGACGTTTTGAGCGGAGCTGAACTCGCCGAACATGTTGGCATTGGCTATGGGATTAATCCCAACGGCCTTGTCGATATCCGGATTTAGGAAAGGTAGAGGGACAGACCCATGACCGTTTCATCCCTGACAAATGTTGGCCTCTCCGGCACAAATACAAATGCCGCGTCGAGCAGTTCAGCAAATCAGCTTGCACAGAACTTTGATACGTTCCTGACCTTGCTGACAACACAGCTGCAAAATCAGGACCCGACCTCGCCCATGGAAAGTGACAAGTTCACCGACCAGCTGAGCCAGTTCGCCCAGGTTGAGCAAGGTATTCAGAGCAATAAAAACCTCGAAAACCTGATCTCGATGCAAAGTCAGCAGCGTCAGCTTTCTGCACTGTCTTATGTCGGTGCTGAAATCGAAGCCGTTGGCGACACCAACTGGCTCGAAGAAGATGGCGAGCTTAAATACAAATACAACGTTTCACCTGAAGTTCCGCGCCTGCAATTGCAGATTCAGGATCAAAGCGGTGCAACGATCTATTCTGAAGAACTCAACGATGTTTCCGGCCTCCAGAGCTTTACCTGGGACGGTAAAAACAATAGTGGCGTTGAGCAGGCCGAAGGTGCCTACACGCTGGTCCTCAAACCGATGGCTGCAAATGGTGACACCTTTACCACTGAAAAAGGCAAACCGGCATCTGTTGCGATTGGGATCATCGGATCTGTCGACAGTGTCGATATTGACGATTCCGACATTTACCTTCGCATCGGTGATGTAGCGGTGCCGTTCTCAACGCTTACCAACGTGAAATTGGGCGCGAGCAGCACAGATACAACCGATAACGGTTCCGGAAACGACGACGCGCAGGACGAAGCTGCCTAAGGGCACTCATCCGGATTTGATTAACACCCTGTACTTGCAGGAGAAGAACAATGAGCCTTTTTGGTGCAATGATATCCGGTGTTTCCGGCCTGAATGCGCAGTCTCAGAACCTGGGCGTCATCTCGGACAACATCTCGAACCTCAATACAATCGGTTATAAGGGAACCATCGGGCGTTTCTCGACCCTTGTGACCGAAGCCGCTTCAGACACCCGCTATACACCGGGTGGCGTTCGGTTCCACCCGACAGCGTTGATCAGCAAACAGGGTTTGCTGCAGGCAACCTCGTCAACCACGGCCGCGGCAATTTCCGGTGATGGCTTCTTCATCGTCCGCAATACTGCATCGCCAGGCACCAATGACGAGTTGTTCTTTACCCGTGCGGGTGATTTCAAACCCGATAATGATGGTTATTTGCGCAACACTGCAGGCTATTACGTTCAGGGTTGGGCAACCGATCGCGACGGACAGCTTCTTGACACTGCTGGTAATGTCACGACATCAAACAGCTCGGCGGTGACCGATCTTCAGGTTCTTGATATCAACTCGATCCTGACAGCTGCTGCTTCGACCACATCGATTGAGTTTGGCGCAAACCTGAACTCCGATGAAACCGCTGTTGTCGGTGGAACTGCCACTTCGACCACTGTGGGTCTCGACTATGACACCACCGATTTGACAGCTTTGGCAGGCATAAACAATGGTGATCAGTTCACCATCACCCATGACGGGACGACCACCACGATCACCATCAATACCGGTGATACGCTTGAAGATCTGGCCGCTACCATCAGCGCGGTAACCGGGATCAATGCCACCACCACCACGACCGGCACCAACGACACCCTGACACTCACAGCGGCCTTTGCCGATCAGGGTGTGACCTTTGCCAACGCAACAGGCACACCATTCAGTGCAACCGGCATCACGGTTCCGGGTGTTCCCGGCACACTGGCCCCGACCTACAATGCAGGTGATCTTGCATCGGGAACCGTTGCCGAAGACAACACCATGCCGGTGACAATCTATGACTCGCTGGGCTCCGCCCACACTGTCAATTTGCAGGTTGTCAAACTGGGTCAAAACCGTTGGGGCTTTGAGTTAACCGGTCAAACGACCGCTGGCCAACTTGATTCCACAGATCACCCAAACGGCCTGATCCAGGCCGGGACCGTTACCTTTGATGGTTCAGGCAACCTTCAGACCTTTACCGGCGTTGCCGCGACCATTGGTGCGGTCACGGTTGGTACTGCCGGTGATTTGACCGATGCTGACATTTCAGCCGAATGGACAAACGGTTCGGAT
>NZ_JAVJRB010000014.1:0-58164 GCF_040218635.1 Thalassospira sp. | reverse complement strand
TGCACCCGCAAGCGTGCTAACATCAAGGGCTGCAACACCAAGTGCTGCTGAGCTAACCGATGTCAGGTTGAAGGTAAGACGGTCAACCGCAGCATTGTTGCCAGCGCCGATCTGATAGGTCAGTGCGGCAGGACCGGTCTGGGCTGCAACGTCAAACGTGTTGTTGCCGGTGATGTCAGTACCAAAGGCGAATGCGGAGTTCAGGGTCAAGGTAATCCCTAGGGCGCCGAATTCAACGTCGGCGGTCTGTGCGCCAGTCAAAGCGGTAACACCAATATCGTCCAAGTCAACCGACTGCGAGAAGTTCGCCTGATTGGTATTGGTCAGGGTCATGATGTTGGTCGCGTTGTCGAAGGTAATCGAGATCGTATCTGCAGCAACAAGGCCCGCATCACTGTTGATCGTGAAGCCAGCAAAACCGTCGGCAGCTTCGATGGCGAGGCCAACAGCCGCCGGGTCGACGCCAAAGGTCGTCTGACCAGAAAGCAATTGAATGCCGTTGAAAGAAGTCGAGTCAGCAACACGGGATACTTCGGCGTCAAGTGCCTGGAACTCGTCATTCAGGAAGCCGCGTTCGGTGGTCGACAAGTTGTCAGATGCGGCCTGAACCGCCAAAGTTTTCATACGGGTCAGAACGTCGTTGATGGTAGACATGCCGCCATCGGCAATCTGCAACATCGAGTTTGCCTGACCAACGTTAACCGTCGCAGTTTTAAGAGCTTCAACCTGTGAATTCAGGCGAGCACCAATCGCCATGGAGGCAGCATCGTCACGCGCAGAAACGACACGGGTACCAGAAGACAGTTTGGTAAGGGAACGGGTCGCCATTTCATCAGAATTGCTCAGGTTACGGTGAGCAACATTGGCGGCGTAGTTGGAAATAATATTAAGAGCCATTTTATCTCTCCTACATGGATAGCTCGAAATAGCTTCTGCTATTCAAGGTCTGGCGACATTGCCAGACTGCCATCGAAAATATCTTCCTGATCACACGATGACGGGTGTTTTAGTAAGTTGAAATATACCTAATGTGTGGTTTCACTGTCTAGCAAAAAGTGAATTTAAAATTAATTAGTAGAATCAAAGTGTTATTGGTATTTGGTGCCAGATTTTAACGCCGTGTGGTCGAGCTTGTGTTGGCGTGGTTGCGTAAAAGTAGTCAATTTTGATCGGTTTCACGAATCGGCTAGATGGGGAGCTAATCATTCAATTTCTACTATATGTATAAGACCGAGATAACAAAGGAGGGCTCGAATGCGAGCCCTCCTGTCATAATTCAATTTGACTTTCTGCTTCATTGCGAGGAAGCAGAACTTAACCTTGAAGCAGGCGCAGCAGGTTCTGCGGCATCTGGTTGGCTTGTGCCAGCATAGCAACGCCGGACTGAACCAAAATCTGCTTGGAGGTGAATTGGGTCATTTCCGCAGCAACGTCAAGGTCCATCAGTGTTGAACGGGCCGCTTCGTTGTTTTCTTGCGACGAGGCCAAGTTTTTGGCTGCGAAGTCAAGACGGTTCTGGCCCACACCAACGTTGGAGCGTGCGGTCTGCAGGGTGTCAATCGCGGTATCAACACCTGTTATAGCAGCTTGCGCGCCTGCAAGCGTACTAATATCAAGGGCTGCAACACCAAGTGCTGCTGAGCTAACCGATGTAAGGTTGAAGGTAAGGCGGTCGACCGCAGCATTGTTGCCAGCGCCGATCTGATAGGTCAGTGCGGCAGGACCGGTCTGAGCTGCAACGTCAAACGTATTGTTGGCGGTGATGTCAGTACCAAAGGCGAATGCGGAGTTCAGGGTAAGCGTAATGCCAAGTGCACCGAATTCAACGTCTGCGGTCTGGGCACCGGCCAAAGCAGTAACACCAATGTCGTCCAAATCAACCGATTGCGAGAAGTTCGCCTGGTTGGTATTTGTAAGGGTCATGATGTTGGTGGCGTTGTCGAAGGTAATCGAGATCGTATCAGCTGCGACAAGGCCCGCATCACTGTTGATGGTGAAGGCTGCGATGCCGTCGGCAGCCTGAATGTTTGTGCCAACTGCGCCAGGGTCCACACCAAAGGTTGTCTGACCAGAAAGCAAATTGACGCCGTTAAAGGACGTTGAGTCCGCAACACGAGAGACCTCTTGGTCAAGTGCCTGGAACTCGTCATTCAGGAAACCACGTTCGGTGGTTGACAAGTTGTCTGATGCGGCCTGAACCGCCAAAGTTTTCATGCGGGTCAAGACATCGTTGATGGTTGACATGCCGCCATCGGCGATCTGGAGCATCGAATTTGCCTGCCCAACGTTGACCGTGGCAGTTTTAAGTGCCTCCACCTGTGAATTCAGGCGGGCACCAATTGCCATCGAGGCCGCATCGTCGCGCGCAGAGACAACGCGTGTGCCTGATGAAAGTTTTGAAAGCGAACGGGTCGCCATTTCATCTGAATTGCTCAGGTTGCGGTGAGCAACGTTGGCGGCATAGTTGGAAATGATATTGAGAGCCATCTTTCTATTCCTACGTTAGTTGCGTGCGACGGGTCTTCACTTGTTACCAGTGCATCACCGGGCTGTGTGGCAATTCGGAAACTATCCGCAAGCCCGTTGCTCAGAATGCAATCCTGAGCATTATCGTACTATCTGGAGATTGTGAACGCAATAGTTGTGCCAGTTTTTGGGTTTAAGTGTTGTCTTGCTTGGATTCCGCAATACTAAAGAAAACTTTAATATTACGTTGTTACATTGTGTAAAACTTACCCATGAAGGTGGTGGGCAAAATTTACCGTGCAATTTTGCGACACCAGAACTGGTACATACCCCTGAAGGTATCAGGAAAGCGTTCCTCAAACCGATGCCACCGATCAAGCACTAGGCTCTTGGGGCATTTGGGGTTTTCTTTTCTAAATTGAACCAGTGTTTGCGGTGTAGGCGTTTCAAATCCGATGAATTCTAGTCCCAGTGTATCTAGGGCGCGCGCTATTTTGGGAATGGTAAAGCGATGTTCCTGCACGTGAAAAATCAAATCTCTACATGGGCTTAGGCTATAAAAGTCGCCTCGCATGCAAAGTTGTATCAGTTCAGGATTTCCTTTTTCAGCAGCCGCGATGATATCTTGCCGACAACGCCGGATTTCGGAAGCGGATGAACCATATCCGCCTTGTTCAATGAAATTGCGGGCGGCGATGATATCTGGTCGGCCTTTTTCACTATAAAGCCCGATCTTCATCAAGCCGCCATCACGTAGAAGGCTAACTAAAACCTCCCACCCTTTAAGTGGCTCGGCCATATGATGAAGAACGCCCCCGCATTCAATCATATCGAACTGTTTGCCAATCTTGCCGAGTTGGAGAATGTCGCCTTGAATGTATTCGATGTTTTTTAAGCCCATCTCGCGTGTTTTGCGGAACGCGTAAGAAAGGCTTCCCAAGCTCAGATCGACGGCAGTTACTTTCGTGCCTGAAAAACGTGATGCAGCCTGAATCGCATGTTGACCGGTTCCGCAACCTGCAACGAGAGTATCAGGGGTTTGAGGTGCAATGTAATCTTCCAGCTTGAAAGAAAGAGGCGGGGCACAGAGCACATCTTTTATGGGCTTTGGTGTTAGACGAGACGTGTGAACCCAGCGAGGATACGGGTTTTCCTCGTACTGTGCGCGAACACTTTGCGAGGTGGCGTCTTGTATTTCTGTGATTTGTGGGATTGTCTCGCTTAATTCTCTTTCGGTCGCTGGTTCAGCGACTTGTAAGCGATAGACTTGCGAGATTTGATCGTCATGTTCAGTTACTGATATGTCCGATTTCCACGGGATATTTTTTAGAGGTTCGTAACAGCCGACAAGCAACCATAAGTATGGCGAAACATCGTGATGTTGCGCAATCAGTCCTTCGATCCGGAATTTCAGATCTTCAAGATTCTTTTGTTCTTCCTCGTCGATGGCGTAGGCATATTCATTAATAAAGCACTGTTGTGCCAGTGCCGCGATGAAATCAATCTCGCCGTCGAGATGATCGCTCTGCGACGTTTTGGAAAGTAAAACCCGACGAAGGGTCGTCAAAAGTCTTTCTATCCGTAAGTCGGCGATCGGTACGCGGACAAGCAAACGCATAAAAAGTTGGGATTGCGTTAGAACCTTAATGTTGCTCAGCAATGATGGGTCATCGCCCGACATCGTGTTGGACGTGTCAAGAAGGCGTGCAAACTCCTCGCGATGTCTTAAGGCGCTGACAATTGGGAACATCAGGGTTGCTGGTGACAACTCATTCTTTTCAAGGAGTGCCAACAAAGAAGCTTCAAGGCCATCATTGGTGCTTGAAAAGGCCATGCCTGAAACGCAATCGCTAAAGGCTGTCCAGTGGCGCTCCTCATTAGGGGAGAAGTTTGTCGCCTGGCTATGAAGTTTCAGAGCTTCCTGATGACGTGACAGGAATTGTAGAGCGATACCCGCTGACGTAAGCACATCAGCGTCCATCGGATTGATGGCCCGCGCATTCAGATAGCTTGCAAGAGCTTCTTCGTATCTTTGTAGTTTGGTCAGGATATCACCAATGGCCTTGTGGCCTTCGGCATTGTTCGGGGCAAGGTTCACTGTTTTGCGATAGCATTCAAGGCCTGCCTCAAGCTTGTCGTTGGATGCTAAAAGGGCGCCTAGATTTTTATACGCTGCGGCATAATCTGGCTTTATCGCAATGGCGCGGCGATAGCTTTCTTCTGCATCTGCCGTTTTTCCGGTCGCGTTTAACGCGACGCCCAGATTGTTGTTTGCTTCTGCGTTATCGGGAAAAACAAAGAGTGAATTCTGTAAGAATTCCACCGCCTTATCATTTTGACCAGATTGCAGGAACGCGACCCCTAGTAAATAAAGTGCCGTCGGCTGTTTTGGGTCAACTGACAGGATTTGAGCATATGTTTTCACGGCATTTGACAAATCACCGTTAGCATGATGCTTTTTTCCGACAGAAAGAAGCTGTTGTATTTCTTCTGAAATTACAGGCAACGCGGCCGAGGGTGGCCGCGTTGTTGCTTGCGAAGTGCTTTGTCGGGATTTTTTTTCGTTGCGTCGGCGTTCACTTCTGTTCATTTGGTGCCTTGTCTTTTAAAGGTCCAATTGTACAGGGTAGCGATCATTGCTCATGACATGCTGCCATGCTACCTGGCGCCCTGTATCGACAATGATTGGTGCGCGGACATTCGTTGACATCGAAACGCCTTTTCCGCCTGGCGCACTGCGAATGGTAACAACCATCAAGATTGCCATATCTGAAGCGCTGATCGCGAGGCTTTTCTGAGCGATCATCAAATCCTTATCGTCATAAACATCGCTTTCCATATTGTATGGCGCGACGAAGAAGGACAGATTGGCATCTGTCAGGCTTTGATAAAGTTTAAACTGATCAAGGGCCGAATTTGGGATGTTGGCCAGCCCAAATACGTGATGATCCGGAAAGCCAAGAAGGCCCACAGGCATATAAATGCCCTTGTCCCAACTGAATTCAATGTCGCCAAATCGTGTTTCCACGGTGACCGATTCAGGGGTTTCGTTATCGGCGACGTTTTCGGTTTCCATATCCCGTGATACTCCGACGGTCGTAAGGTTTTGTTTGAACGCTGTGTTGAGAGTATTAGGCCAGCAAAACAGTTAAAAATACATTTCACTAATCAATGTAATCAGCGCAAATAGTTAGCCAACGATAAATCTGCTGCCCGTGATATTGCGATAAAGCTCGCCTGCAAGGCTGTTTCGTGCTGTGTAAGTTCGGCAAGTGTCAGCGGCACATCGACTGTTTCAATGTCGCTGATTGCTTGTGCGGCAAACACTTTGAAATCTTCGTGGCGTGTTTCAAAGCGTTCAATATTGGCGATATCAAGTCCGATCTGACCCTGTACGTTAGGCAGATCTTCAATGGCTTGCGAAACAAAGCCAATGGCAACGACCAACGCATCTTCATCTTCCGTGCCCGCTGCAATGCCAAGCCCTTGAATTAACTTCTGGAAGGCTGGGTTGTCGCCCAAAATGCCATAAGATACATTATATCGGTCATCGACCCGCACGTCCAAGACCTGCTGGTCGCCATTATAGTAGTCTGTATCTTCGCGCGGATTGGGAATCTTTTCCATTCCCAGAACGGTCAACAGATCCCCTGCACCAGTTTCAGTGATTGTTATCGACCCATTGCCAACATTCTCGATGTTTAAGCGCGTCGTGCCTTCCCCACCCAAGCCACGTAATGATGCTATTGCACCGTTGGTCGTGACACTGTTAATCGCAGTCATGATATCGTCGATGTCATCGGTGGCGGCATTATAGTTCACCGTTGAGGTAACGCTGTTGCCATTCACGTCAGTGCTGACGATCTGAAGTTGCCCGGAGGTTACTGTCAAGCCGGCTAGTGTTGTCGAGTTGGTGAGATCGTTATCACTCGAACTCATATAATTGTCCGGCGCGGACATTTTTTCAATGTCAACTGCAGGTTCTTCTGAGCGACCACCTGAGAATAGATAGCGGCCATCCAAGTTTGCATTAAGCAAGTTAGCAATCTGTTCAAGTGCCTGAGTTGCCTGGCTGCGCACATTAACGTCAGCAGCCTGCAGGTTTGAGCTGGCTTGAATCAGCAGTGTTTTCATCTGCGTTGCAACGGTAATCATACTGTCAACAGCAGATTCCATGCTTTGCAAACGCAACTTGGTTTGCGTGGTGTTGCGCAGATACTGCTCGGTACGGGTATACTCACCCTCAAGATTCAGCAGGCGCTGTGTGCTGTCAGCAATACCGGCGTAGTTGCGCGATTTATAGCCGCTTGATGCCTGGTTTTGTAGATCAGTTACGCGCGATGCGTTCCGGATCGCGAGATCCGAAAGCAGCGTATGGTTTGTATAGGTTGCGACACGAGATACCATGGCGTCCTCACTATTCTAAGCCGCAGTTTAAACTGCATTGAGCAATGCATCAAACATTTCATCAACCGTCGAAATGACTTGGGCCGATGCGGTGTAGGCGCGCTGGAAGATGATCAAATCTGACATTTCTTCATCAAGGTTCACGCCTGCCTCGTTCTGGATGCGGGTGCTCAGATCTGTTACAAGGCTGGATTGGAATTCATAGGCGTTTTCAGCAACTTTGGTTCGGGTCGCAGCGGTCGCGACAATGCTGGCCGCAAAGTCGGTCAAGGATGTGCGTTTGCTCGAAAGGCCATCTGTTGCTTCAAACTGGATATCGGTTCGTTCAAAGGTATTGCTTAGTGATAGTGCAGCACTGTTGTCACCTTCGTGAACGCCGAATTCGATGCCAAGGCCCAGCACAGTGGTGATCGCATCTGCATTGGGCAGACCATCATCACTGAAATAAAATGGATCGCCATCCGCATCTGTAATGCTGAGTTTGTATCCGCCAGCCTGACTGTCGAAGATAACGTCAGCGGTGATGTTGTTATCGGTCAAGGTCGCACTGTTATTGATCGCATCTGCAATATCTTGCAGTGAAGTCGTTGTGTCATAATCGATATCAACGTCAGTGAAGGCACCGCTGACAGTCAGGGTGTAGTTCAATGGCGGCGGAACAAGTGGGCCAAGGTTTGGAATTGCAGCATCCGGGTCAACGACTGCGTTGGAAGTTTTGTAAGTGTCAGCATTCATCTGACCACGGACAATACGTGACGGATCATTCTGAATGGCTGAGGAGACATTCATGTTGCCAGCAAGGCTGGGCTGATCTTCGGTCAGGCCGATCTTTGCAGACATGGTGCCGGAATCATTGATCGAGATATTAGCAGTATACTCGACCACCAAGCGATACCTGTCGCCATCTTCGACGATGAAAGCAGTACTTTCGGAATCAGCAACTGTCATGCCGGCCCCTTGAAGGGCGGTGCGGATACTATCGCGAACGTCTTCGAGTGAATCGGTTGCTGTGTAGTTGACCGTAATACCGCCAACCAAAACACCGGATCCTGCTGTAATCGTGAATGAGCTTGCTGTCGCATTGAGGGCTGTGGTTGAGCTGCTTTGCGCGGTCGAGGTGATCGTGTCAGAACTTTTGGCTGTCGCAACGAAATCATTCAATCCAAAATAATGCGACATGCCTTGCTGACGGCCGTCACCCGTAGTGATCTGACTGTCGAGCTCGTTGATGGCGACCCGGTTACCGTCCTGACCTTCAATGACAAGTTTATTGTCAATCAGTGATGCCGTTAGATAAGTACCGGCGTCCGAACCGTTGATTGCATCAATGATGCCCTGGACCGTCGCAGGTGTTGTTGGAAGGGCTATGTCTGACCAACTGTCGGACGCAATAAGTTGCCCATCTGCATCCAGTGCAGCAACGCGGAATGCACCGGTTGCCGTCAGTGGGTCACTGGTCGCGACCGTACGGTTTCCCGACAGGTTGGTCGGTGGCGGGAAGGATGTGCCCTTGTTGTGTTCTTCGTTAATCGCATCGCGCAATTCACCGGCAAGTTCGTTGATCTGATCATTGAGTGCGGGAATTTCCGAATCACGCATTTCAAACAGGCCCTTGAGGGTGCCTGTGCGCAGCGTATCGGTAATGTCTACACCGTCTAAGGACAATCCAGAACCACCCGTGCCAGGTTCGAAGCCGGCTGTCTGGGTAAAGGAAAGCGAGTTTGGGGTGCGGTCCAGCAATGTATTGGCGCCAGCAGCCGAATAGATCACCATCGAGCCATCGCTGCGGGTAAAGGTTGTAATGTCGATGATTTTTGACAGCTGGTTCAATTTCTGGTCGCGTTGATCTTCAAGCTCGGTCGTCGGCTGTTCAAGGTTTGTCAGTCGGATAATACCGGTATTCAGATCTGCAATCTGGCTGAGCAGGGTGTTTGCACTATCGACTTCATCGGTAATCTGGTCATCAATATCATCACGCATGTCCTGAAGCTGGGTTGAAAGCTTCTCGAACGATTCCATTACCTGAATGGCGCTTTCAATCGCTTCAATACGTGGGGACGTTTGATCCGGCGTAACGCCAAGCTGCTCAAACGCATCGGCTAGGTCGCTGATGCGTTGGCTGATTGCCGCATCTGACTGGGGCGTGCCAAACAGAGTTTGAACGCGCTGGAAGAATTCAAAGCGCACTTCTTCGCGACCGGCTTTGCCAAGCTCGCCGCGGACTTCACGTACCAGACCTTCATTGACGTTACGATAGATATCGGCAACCTGAGAACCGGCACCGATGCCGTCAAGGGTAAGGGTTTCCTGACCTGCGATCTTTCGTGAATAGCCCGCCGTATTCACGTTCGAGATGTTCGAAGACGTGATCGCAATACGGGTCTGTGCCGTGTTAAGGCCAGTAATCGCAGTGTTAAGTGCCTGGGTCAGTGACATAATACGTGCCTTTGCCCTTAAAGCGTTTCATTGACGCTATATGCGCCACCGGAGGACTTGTTCATTGTACGGCCATAGCCGCCCAGCGATGCTTTGCTGGCTTGTGCCGAACGGTTATATGTCGTGCAATCTTCTTTGGACTTGTCGTTGACCGCACGGACAATCGCCTGAACCATCCGCTCGTTGGTGGCTTTTGCTGTCTGAAGGGCAATCATGTTGCGACGTGCAGCTTCTTGAAATTCGGCCTGAAGTTCACGCAGCTCAGCACGGTCTTCTTCGGGCAGGGCGCGAAGTTCTTCACCTTGGCCGCGTAATTTAACGACCAACTGCTCATACTGCATCGACAGGGCAGATTTTTCCGACAGGAACTGTTCATATTCTGCCGGTGCCAGTGTCCGCAGGCCCGTGGTTTCACGTTCCAGAAGGGACATCAGGTCGTAAGTGACGCTTTTCAGCTCTGTAACCAAATCTTGAATGGTCATTTTTAGCCCTCCTGGATTCTGAGGATTTCGCGTGTGACAGCGTCTGCAATTCCGATGCCACCTGCGCGAGTCATTTCTTTGGCGTATTCATCTACAAGCATGGAGCGCATCATTGTCTCGCCGTGCCCACCGCCAAAAAGCTCGTTGGTCTGAACACCTTCAAACATGTGGCTGAGCATCTGACCTAGAAACATTGATTCGAATTCTTTGCCGGACTCGCGGGCTTCGTCTTCGGTCTTGATGTGGCCATCGGTAAGCGCGTTCATCCGCGAGGTCATGTTGTTCTGAGAGCCGTACTGAGCGCTGGCCTGAGCCTGCGCCATCATGGCAGTTGCGCCGTCGGTCATCATCACATCACCTCGATTTCAGCCTGAAGGGCGCCAGATGTCTTGATTGCTTGCAAAATAGTGATCATGTCGCGTGGTCCAACGCCAAGGCTGTTCAGGCCATTGACCAGTTCCTGAAGGCTAACGCCGCTTTCAAGAACGCCAAGCTGGTTGTCTTCGTCTTCATCGACTTCAATATTGGTGCGGTCGACAACCTCGGTTGTGCCTGCATCAGAAAACGGTGATGGCTGAGAAACCTGTTGGCTTTCGGTTACTCGGATGGTCAGGTTGCCCTGGGCAATTGCGACACGGTTAATCCGGACATTTTCACCCATAACAATGGTGCCGGTGTTTTCGTCAATGACGACACGGGCGATCTGATCGGGTTCAACGCGAAGCTGTTCAATGTCGGTCAAAAGGGCGACGACATTTTGGTCGTAGCGGTCCGGTATGTTCAGGCGAACTGTGCCCGGATCACTTGCACGCGCAGAAACTTCACCAAGATAGGCATTAATTGCATCGGAGATGCGGCGTGCTGTGGTGAAATCCGGGTTGCGCAAGATAACCGACATGTCTTGCATGGAATTCAGGTTGAAGTCGATTTCGCGTTCAACGATGCCGCCACTTGCAATACGTGCCGATGTCGGAACACCCTTCACAATGGTTTCGGCATTGCCACCTGCGGAGAAACCACCAACAGCAAGGTTACCCTGTGCAACAGCATAAACTTCGCCGTCCGCACCGACCATCGGGGTCACAAGAAGTGTGCCGCCCTGAAGGCTTTCAGATGTGCCGATTGCGCTGATGCTGACATCGATACGCGCACCCTGACGGGAAAATGGTGGCAGCGTTGCGGTGACCATAACGGCCGCAATGTTATCAGAATCAACATCTTCGATCTGTTCGCGAACATTGATACCCAAACGTTCGAGCATGGCGACCATGCTCTGGCGGGTAAATTCTGCATCGCCAAGATCGTCGCCCGTGCCGTTCAAACCAACCACAAGGCCATACCCAACCAGCATGTTGTCACGTACGCCTTCAAAATCGGCGATGTCTTTAATACGTGATTGTGCATGTGCAGGGGTAAGCTGCGTCAGGGCGAGCATTCCCAATGCGACAGTCAATGTCGCTTTACGTGCTATTTTGCCAAGACCTGTGATCATATTCTGTGTTCCGCTTTGACTTGGGATGCGAGGCATCCGGCAAATGGTGCGATTGATCATTGAACCGCGTTTGCAAGCTTATCTGCGAAAATCGTGCCAACTGAGGCTTTCCGGGGCTGGTGATGCCCCGCTCGCTGGAAACTGCGAAAAAACACGGTTAAATGCAGATATGGGGACCATTGGGGCATCCTGTTTGTGTCTACCCGGCATTTTTTTCCCGTTGCGCGGTTCCCGTGATTGAGGGAGACTCTATAAGTAACGTAAGCGCGGTGGTCGGGATTGTTCCTGATCTGGCCGCACGGTCGGTTTTTTTGAAAGAATAAACTGACCACAATGATTACAAGATAGTACCACAACAGAACGGAAACGGGTCATGAAGGTTAGCGGTTCCAAGGCGACCAATGCGGGCGGAACATCACGCAAAAAATCGTCAGGCACGTCTGGTGGCGGCAGTGGTTTTGCTGATGCCATGCGTTCTGTTGGTTCGTCTGGTGAAACTGGTGGTGCATCGGGTGTTCATAGTTCCGGATCCGTAAGCGCACTTGATGCGTTGCTGGCTTTGCAGCAAAACGGTGATGCGCTCGATTCTCCGAAAAAAGCTGCGGTATTAAGGGCCAAAAGCATGCTTGAGCAGCTTGAAGCCGTTCGCGATGGTTTGCTGAGCGGGGCGCTATCAGGGCCGCGCTTGCAGCAGCTGGTTGGCTTGATGGATCAGCAGCGCGAAACGATTGATGATCCGGAACTGTCTGCGGTTTTAGACGAGATTGATCTGCGTGCCCGTGTCGAGCTTGCGAAACTAGAGGTTTCAGGGCTGATTTAGCTGTTTAATTTCTGGTGTTTTTCATCGAAAATCCGCAGTAATCCGCCTGTTTTAATGCAAATCAAGATTTATTTGTTCAATCGGCTTGCGCCGTTAGCGTGCGGCATCTATATTGCCGCGCGATCGATGAGTCCTGTATAGAGGGCATACATGACTATCACATTACCACCAGACTATCGTCCTGCTGAGGACGAAGAGTTCATGAACCCGCGCCAGCGGGAATATTTCCGGCAGAAACTTCTCGCTTGGCGGGCTGAACTTCTGCACGAATCTTCGGAAACATTGGCGAACCTGCAAGATGGCGGGCTTCAGGAAGCCGATCTGAGCGACCGCGCGTCTGCGGAAACCGATCGGTCACTTGAACTTCGTACTCGTGACAGGGCGCGGAAGTTGATTTCAAAAATTGATGCTGCTTTGCGTCGAATTGAAGACGGATCATACGGTTACTGTGAAGAAACCGAAGAGCCGATCAGCTTGAAAAGACTTGAAGCTCGTCCAATTGCGACCCTGAGCATTGAAGCACAGGAACGCCACGAACGGATGGAGCGCACACGTCGCGACGATTGATCGCGCCGGGTGTAAAAAATATAGGGATCTGGCATCGCCCGATCCACGTCATGCAACGTCATGGCCTTGTGGGAGATTACTGGTTAGGGATAACCAAAATCAAAAAGCCCGGTCTTTATGGCCGGGCTTTTCCTTATTTATCCATCTGTTTTAAAACGAAAAGACCGCCCGAAGGCGGCCTTTTGAAGATGTATTCAGATGATGGCGCTATGTCGGCTGATCGGAACCAGGAAAAGGATCAGCCTTTCGTACGCCCAACTGGTTAGAACGGTAAGATGATATCGAGAACTTCGCTGCCATAGCGCGGCTGCTGGACATCAGAAATCGTTCCGCGGCCCCCATATGAAATGCGCGCCTCGGCAATTTTGTCATAGCCGACTTCATTGGCCGAGCTAATGTCAGCCGCACGAATCACACCGGCAATCTGAACTTCGCGGACTTCGCTATTGACCCGGATTTCCTGACGGCCGTGAATAACGTAGTTCCCGTTGGGCAATATCTGAATGACGATGGCGGCAACGCGCAAGTTGATTGCTTCGGTTCGATCCAGCGTGCCATTGCCACGGTTGGACGAATTGCTCGACATATTAAGTGCGTTGGTCGGGTCAAGCCCCTCGGGCAGGACTTTGGTAAATTCTGATTCAAGGCCAAACAGATTGGGCACGCCAAGATCTTCGGAATTGGTGCGAGACCGCAATGTGTTGTTTGACAGGTTTGCATTATCGGACATTTCAACGACGACCGTCAAAATATCACCAACCTGATTGGCACGTTGATCTTTGAAGAACGACCGTGCGCCCGAACGCCAAAGCGAGTTTGGATTGCTTTCCGCGACCTGCGGGGCAGGCATTGGCAAGCTTACCGGTCGATAGCTTTCGGACTGGGTCGGGTTGTCGATGGACGACAGTTTCGGTGGTTCGCCAACTTCAGACAGTCGTTTCATCGCGTTGCAGCCTGAAAGCAAGGCTGTCGCGCTGATCAGTCCGGTGACAATGGCGACACGCCGCCATGATATCTGTGCATATTTGCCGGGCATAAGTTCCTCCTGGGTTCCTGCGTATCTCTACGCAAGGACCATGCCAGTTACATAAAGGTTGTGGAGGAAAAGCTTGCCGGGTCGAAAGCGTGCTCGACCGTGGTTACTGCGACATGGCGGGCAGGGCGCGGACTTCGTTTTCGGCAACAACTTCTACCTGAATGGTTTTGTTGCTTGATTGATTGATCACCCGGATCACGTCACCCTTGGAACCGTTTTCAAGGGCTTTTCCCCGTGCGGTCAACGACATATTGGCCGTAACCAGGCGAATGATAACCAAGGAGCCACGCCGAACGAGGATCGGACTGGTCAAGTCACGGAACATCATCGGCTCGTTCGGGTTGGTCGGGCGAATGACTTCCTTGCCGATTACATCATTGATGTCGCGGATTGCGTTCGACGGCACGCGTTCAGATCGGAAATCGCGATATTCGACCTGATCCGGGCGGATAATATGCCCGCGCGATACGGGTTCTACCAATACCGGGACTGTTGACAGGGGGTAATATTTGCCGCTGATCCGGTATGTGCGCTGCTGTGCGGTTTGTTCGCCGGTTGTAACACTGGCGACAAACCGTTGCGTACGGGAATTTAATTCAATGGCGCTAATCGTAACGTCATTAAGAGCATCAACCGGAAGGTGGATTTGGAAGTTTTCGCTTGAAAGGTCAACCGTAAAGGGTTGTTGAACGCCGTGGTCGATCAGGGCAATTTCAACTGCGTCCCGTATTTCATCGATCGTGATGGTCTGACTTGCCCGGGTAATAACAACCTGATCGGCTGTTGTGCGTGGACGCCAGGTCACGCTGTGCCGCTGGGCAATGCCATAAAGCCATCGATAATCGAGAACAACCTGTTTGCCCGGTTGCGGTGCATGGGCAACGGCAATGTCTGCTTGTTGTGGGTCTATGCCCGAAAAGATATCCCCAAGTGTCACATATTCGCCGTCAATCAGCGCATCAGGTTTCAGCAGGATGTTTTCAGTGATCTGCTGAGCATTGCGCGAATTGCTTCCTTGGGAGGATTGCGCGAAGGCACCCTCTGTCGAAAGACCGAGTGACAATAATGCGAGCGAGAGGATTATATTCTTTATCTTCATCTTCATGCGGCTACTATACCACGTAACGGTATACATCGCGTAAATACAGTTTGCGCAAGTTCGCGACCAGCAAGACCGCGACTTGCGCAAAACAAAGCCTGTATCCAGTTCACGATATTAACGCAGGTTGCTGACTGCGCTCATCATCTCATCGGTGGTCGAGATTGATTTGGAATTCATCTCATAGGCACGTTGTGCCTTGATGAGGTTGGTGATTTCCTGAACCACGTTGACGTTTGATGATTCAAGATACCCTTGCTGAACCGTACCAACACCAACATCACCCGGCACCCCGGTATTTGCCTGACCTGATGCCTCTGTCTCAAGGAACAAGTTGTCTCCAAGTGCATCAAGGCCCGGTGGGTTGATAAAGGTGGCAAGCTGAATTTGCCCCAGATTTTGCAAGGCAACCTGACCATCAATCTCGGCGTAGACTTCACCGGTGCTGTTGATCGTTACCGATGTTGCGTTATCTGGCACTGTGATGCCCGGTTGAACGGCATAGCCATCCTTGGTCACAAGTGCGCCAGAAGCATCAAGCTTGAGCGTACCATCACGGGTATAGGCGGTTTCGCCACTCGGCAGATCGATCTGGAAGTAACCGCGCCCCTGAATGGCAATATCCAGTTCGTTTTCGGTCAATTGCAGCGTGCCTTGGCCCATGTAACGACCAATGGCCGCGGTTTTTACACCCAGACCAACCTGAACGCCGGTCGGGACGATGGTGCCGGTATCTGAAGACGGGGACCCCGCACGACGCAGATCCTGATACAGCAGGTCCTGAAATTCTGCGCGCTGGCGTTTATAACCAGTCGTCGTCATGTTGGCGATGTTGTGCGACGTTACATCCACGTTAATGGACTGAGCCTGCATCCCCAAAGCGCCGATATCAAGTGACCGCATCTGTCTTCTCCTTCGATTGCGCTAAGCTTGCGCTAAAATTTCGTTCTATCGGGGGTCGGCGACCGCTTAGGCGCGAATATCCCCAAGTTTATTGATCATGTTGCGCATCCGCTCGTTCTCGCTTTCAAGAGAACGGGTGACCGACTGATAGGTCCGCAGAACATCAATCATCTGCGTCATGGAGCCGATTGGATTGACGTTGGATTTCTCAAGTGCACCTTGCACAATGCCCGGATTTTCAACGATTTCGACATTGACTTCTACTTCGTCAGCATCGTCATCGAGCTCTGTCGGTGCGCGGTAAAGTGTGTCGCCGGTAACGATCATGCGTTGGACATTATCAACCGTGACAACCTGCAATTTGCCGATCTGGCCAATGTCGGTTGAAACAGTGCCATCGCCTTTGATCTCAATCTGGCCGTCCGCCTCGTTGAAGAAGATCGGCTGCCCCCCATCACTTAGGACCGGGTAGCCATCATTGGTGATCAATTGTCCGCCGGGATCGAGTGTAAAGTTACCATTGCGGGTGTATTGTGTACCTGACGGGGTTTCGACAGCAAAGAACATGTCCGGCTGGCTAAGTGCCGCATCAAGTGGTCGGTTGGTATGTTCAATATTGCCAACCGTGGTGTCACGGTATTGCGATATGTCCTGCACAAGAGAAATCTCGCGTTCGCCACGGAATGGGGCATCGCCGTTTTTTGCCACCCAGTCGGTGAACATCATCCGCTGTTCTTTGTATCCGGTCGTGTTCATGTTCGCCAGATTCTGCGAGATATTGTTCATCATGCTGCGCAGCGACTTTTGGCGTGACAGTGCGATGTATGAAATATTTTCCATGGTCCATTCCCTTGTGGGGCTGCAATTCTGCTCAACACAAATGCGAAAGCCGTGCCAATAAGATCAAGTATTTGAAAATAAACATAAAAATATCTGTCCGGCATTTGTTGCCGGGCGATTTTGGTCGTGTTTGGCAGAAACTGCCGCAACGTCCTTGCCGCAAGGGGATAAAGTTTCCGAGTGACGCCACTAGATAAGGCTACACAGCCTCAAAAGGGATCTAAGGCGCGACCCCAAATAAGGTGTCTGCAAGGCCGGTCAAGCGCCAGAAGCTTGCAAATATTAGCGATTTGGTGTGTTTCACCTGTCAAGCTTGCGGGTAAAATGTAACGTTGGCTCAGCGCAGGCGCGTCATTTTGATTGGTCTGGCGACGGGGCTTTTTGATTGTCGGGTGGATCATCAGATGTCATGCAGGGGAAATCGGGGCTTTGCCTTAGCAATCGGGAGCGAAACGGATTTTTAACGTGATAGCGTTATGGCTGTTAATCCGGCACAGTGTTTGCTGGATATGACGGCAGAACTTCAAAAGCAGGAATTTGCGAAGCGATGGGCGAAGAATCCGACGAAATTGAAATGGACGAAGGTGGTGGCCGCAGCAAGAAGATGCTGGTCGTGGTCATTTTGCTTGTCCTGCTTTTACTCGGCGGTGCTGCCGCAGCGTATTTTACCGGGCTGCTTCAGCCGGTGATTGATATGCTGACCGGCGGCGACGGGACGCAGACCGAAGAAGTGATCTCTGAAGATTCAATCGAAGAGGCCCCGGGGGTTCCGGAAAATGTCGGGTTTGTCGATCTGCCGGAAATTCTGGTCAACCTGAATACGGGCGGTGGCAAGCAAAGCTACCTTAAAATCCGTGTCAGTCTGGAAGTCGCCGATCAGGCCATGTTGCCGCAGGTCGAGGCAATGATGCCGCGCATTGTTGACAACTTTCAGGTTTATCTTCGTGAATTGCGACCAGAAGATTTGTCAGGATCGGAAGGGATGTTCCGATTGCGCGAAGAGTTGATGATACGTGTTAGTGCTGCTGCCAAACCGGCGAAAATTAACGACGTTCTGTTCAAGGAAATGCTGGTACAATAAGCTTGTAGCAGCCCAAATGCCTAAATCAGGAAGTAATCGCTGATGGCTGATGATGACGATGATGATGCACTCGCCGCTGAATGGGAAGCCATGGCAGGCGATGACGATGGTGGTGGAGATGACGGCGGCGAGGATATGGCCGCCGAATGGGAATCCATGCTCGGTGACGAGGATGAAGAAGGCGAAGACGAACCTGCCGTTGGAGGCACATCTGCGCGCGTTCTGAACCAGGATGAGATCGATAGTCTTCTTGGTTTTGATGACGGTTCAGGTGCCGGCGATCAGTCGGGCATTCAGGCGATTATCAACTCGTCGATGGTGGCCTATGAACGACTTCCGATGCTTGAAGTCGTGTTTGACCGCCTTGTCCGGATGATGTCGACGTCACTGCGTAACTTTACATCGGACAACGTTGAAGTCTCGCTTGATAACATCCTGTCGCTGCGTTTTGGCGATTATCTGAACTCAATCCCGTTGCCGGCGATGCTGGGTGTTTTCAAGGCCGAAGAATGGGATAACTACGGACTTCTGACCGTTGATTCCGCACTGATCTATTCGATCGTGGACGTTCTGTTGGGCGGGCGTCGCGGTACGGCCGCAATGCGTATTGAAGGTCGCCCTTACACCACAATTGAACGCAACCTTGTTGAACGTATGATCCACGTGGTCCTTGGTGACCTTTCGGCTGCGTTTGACCCGTTAAGCCCGGTAACGTTCCGGTTTGAGCGTCTTGAAACAAACCCGCGTTTTGCGACGATTGCCCGTCATGCCAATGCCGCGATTGTCGCGAAATTGCGGATTGATATGGAAGATCGCGGTGGTCGTCTTGAACTGTTGATCCCGTATGCAACGCTGGAGCCGGTTCGTGAACTTCTGCTTCAGATGTTCATGGGGGAAAAGTTCGGTCGTGACTCTATCTGGGAAAACCACCTCGCAAATGAACTGTGGCAGACCCATGTAAACCTATTAGCTGTGCTTGATGAACAGGTGATGCTGCTGGGTGATGTCATCAATCTTGAAGTCGGCAACCGTCTGGTTCTTAATACCAGTCCGACATCGCCTGTCGAAGTAAGGTGTGGCGACGTTCCTCTGTTTAAGGGAATGATGGGGCGCAAGGGTGACAGGATCGCTATTCAGGTTCGTGATCGTGCGCGCATAAACGAGGAAGAGAAGTGATGGACTTCGCGTTCTATCTGGACATTGTAATGATCGTCCTGCTGGTGGCGACGATTGTGTATGCGGTGATTTTAAACCGCAAGCTTGCGGCGTTCCGCCGCAGCCGCGAAGATATGCAAAATTTCCTGACGGCTTTTAATGCTGCGAATGAACGGGCTGAAACCTCGATCAATGCGCTTAAGGATATGGCTGAGCAGTCTGGCGAAAGACTGCGCGAAGATATCGAAAAGGCAAGTGCGCTGAACGAAGACCTGACCTTCATGGTTGATCGCGGCGAAAGCATTGCCAACCGTCTTGAAAAGGCCGCAAGCGACGTTAACGCTGTCCGCCGTTCCGGTAATGCCGGGGCTGGACATGAGCAAGTCAATATTTCAGCAGCCAGAAACGCATCAAGTCCGGCCGGTGCCGGGAACGGCGGCGGTTCTGGCGGATCAAGAGGAGCGGGCAAAGATCGTCCTGACATCATAGATGATCGTGATCGGGTTGGTGTCGAAACCCGTGCCGAAGAACTCGCTGCCCGGATGGTGGGGGACATTGAGCGTGGTTCAAAAGGCATGAGCAATGATCGCCATGACCGTGATGATCGGTCGGTTGGCGGTGATTCTGGCGGGTATGATGATCTGGATCGTTTCTCTGGCGGGGGTAACAAAGGGCTGTCGGGTTCTGATATGTATGATCAGGACGAAGATGCCGGTCGTTCAGAAGCCGAACGCGAATTGCTTGCCGCTTTGCGGTCGGTTCGCTGATTGTTCTGAATGAAGTCGGGGATGTCGCGCCCTTGTCATCATGACATTTCTTTTTATCTAAAGAGAGTGATGTCATTCTGTTAGAATAAAAGAATTCAAGTGGGAAGGAGCATGGGCACAGTGTGCCAAATTGCTTAGGTGAGTAAATGTCTGGTGTGCGTATCTTACCATTAGTTATCCTTGTTGGGCTGATGGTGTTGTCAATGCGGGTGGTGAACCTGTTCTCGGGAAGTACGGATGTTGCCGTGACGCCTGAGCCCGCTGCTGTGAGCATGGTGCAAACCGCACGTGCGCAAGCACCGGCAACCGATCCTGCCGCCGAAGAGGCCGCAACACCGGAAAATGGCGCGCTTGGCCTTGATGATCCTGCCGGGATGACCATGGAAGGTGATCCGTTAAACGGGGAATCTGACGTCCCGCCGACCCTTGGGGGGGATCCGACCCTGTTTACCCAGGAAGAAATTGACCTGTTGCAGAACCTTTCGGTGCGCCGTGGGGAGCTTGATCGTAAAGAGCAGCGCCTTGACGAGCGTGAAAGCCTGATTGCCGCGGCCGAAGCCCGGATTGATGCCAAAATCGAAGAAATGAAATCCTTGAAAATGGCCATCGAAGGTTTGGTCGAGACCAAGGAAGTGCAGGAAGATGATCGCATCAAAAAGCTGATCAGTGTTTACGAGAAGATGAAACCAAAAGACGCTGCCCGTATCTGGAACGATCTTGATATGGACATTCTCTTGCAAGTGGCCTTGGGCATGCGCGAAGCAAATACCGCAGCGGTCCTGTCACAAATGACCCCGGAACGGGCGCGGGCTCTGACCTCGGAACTGGCATATAAGCAAGATATTAATATGCTGCCGCTGCAATAGGGGCAGCTGAACAAAAGATTGACCGTTCTTTGTGAGAGTTTAAAAGAAAGAGAACGGGCAGTTTTTCGAGAATAGTCAATGTGATGGCACATTTTTATCACTGGTTAAAAATCTTGATTAACCATTATTAAATATGTACATCACGATTATTAGGGGCCTTGCGACTATACATGCGAATGTGTGGCAAGGGTGAGAGATCAGATAGCTGATGGAGTTGTGAATGGCCGTCGATCCGAATATGCCGATCCTGATTGTCGATGATTACAAAACAATGTTGCGTATCATCCGTAACCTTTTGCGGCAGCTCAACTTTACGAATATCGAAGAAGCGACTGATGGTAGCATGGCGCTTCGTAAGCTGCGTGAAGCTCCTTTCAGTCTTGTGATTTCCGATTGGAATATGGAGCCGATGACCGGTCTTCAGCTTCTTAAGGAAGTCCGTGCAGATGCCAAATTGAAGGATATGCCCTTCATCATGATTACGGCAGAAGCCAAAACCGAAAACGTCGTCATGGCTAAAAAAGCCGGTGTATCGAATTACATCGTCAAGCCCTTCAACGCTGAGACGTTGAAGGGTAAAATGAAGACTGTTATTGGTGATTTCTGATCAGGAGCGCGGGACATTTGTCCCGCGATACCGCCTATGTCCAAAGCGAAAGCGTCCAAGGACGACCTCCGGCAGCTGTTAAATGATCTTCGGGCACGTCTTGATGGCGATGATCTGAAGGTCGAACAACTGTCTGAGCTGATGGATCAGCTGTCACGCTTTATGGGTGATAAGCCGTCCGACGATCAGCAACGCCTGTTTGGCGAGCTTGACGAACTTTCGGGCATTATTCGCAAGATGAAGTCCGAAATTGCTTCGCTTCGTCCCGACGATATCAAGGCTGAGTACATTCCCAATGCGACCGACGAATTGGACGCGATTGTGGATGCAACAGCCGGGGCTACCCATGAAATTCTTGATGCCATGGATGCACTGGAAGAATTCGCATCGACACTGCCACCCGAACAGGCAGAAATTGTCACCGGTGCGACGATGCGGGTTTATGAAGCCTGCAACTTCCAGGATATTACCGGACAGCGGACGACCAAAGTTATCAAGGCTTTGAAATCCATCGAAGAACGCGTTGAGGGGCTTGTGGCTGCTTTTGGTGAAGAAATCGCCAAATACGCCGCAGCAAACCCCAAGAAGAAAAAAGAAGCCGAAGGCGAAGAGGCGCTGCTCAACGGGCCGCAACTTGAAGGCAAAGGCGTATCGCAGGCAGACATCGACGCGATGTTTAATTAAGTGGCGTTGATATGGCGGAGATAGAAGACGACGGACCAACACCACCATCTCCCCCGTCAAACGGGGCGGTGGCGTTGTTTTTGGCGCTCTATCTTTTGCTTCTTGCTTTCTTTATTCTGCTCAATACCATTTCGACCTTTGAAGAGGTCAAAACACGCGAAGTGCAGGAAAGCCTTTCCTCTGCATTCGCGTCCATCCTTCCACCAACGACCAGCCTGCAAACCGTGACCTCGATCGAGGGGCCTGTGGTTGCGGCTGAAGACATGCAGGAAAAGCTCGGTCATCTGTTTGACACCGCCATTAAAGTGGTGCGTGTTCAAGTGATCCAGCCGGGCAAGCTGATGGAAATCATCATGCATGTGGAACAGCTTTTTGATCCCAATTCCATCCTGATCCGGGAACGTCAGGCGGACTTCATGCAGCAACTGGCAGAAGTGCTGGCCGATGAAGAAGGCTATGCTTCCTATGAGATGGAAATGGTCATGGGCAGTGAGATCGGGGCAAAGGGTTCCATCGAGATTGAAAATAATCTGCAGATCGCCCGCGCAGGGTCCTTTGCGCGCGAACTGATTGATGTTGGTGCCCCCGAAGACCGTCTCTATGTCGGGATCGACCCCGGTGCGGATCCGTTTATTGTGACCTTCCGGTTCTTTTGGACCTTTGGTCCAAAAGAACCGCCAGAGCCGATTGAAAAAACAACTGCACCCGGTAATGGTCAGACACCTGCGCCAGCACAGGGTGGCAGTGGTACTGGCATACCGGCACCGGCGCAGTTGATCCCGCAACGCATGACAATTCCTTTGCCGGGCGCTGGTCAGCCCGCTGTTAATCAACCTATTCCGCTTGGGCCGCAAGCCGGGGGAGGTAGCTAATGGCTGAAGAAGAAGTCAAAAAGGATGCTGGCCCGTCCGGACCTCCGGTCTGGATGCTGAGCCTTGCTGATCTGATTTCGCTGTTGCTGACATTCTTCGTGATGTTGTTTGCCATGTCCAAGGTCAAGATTGACCGTTGGGATGAAGTTGTTGATTCGCTCTCGCAAAGTATCAAGCCGGCACCGAAGGAAGAAAACGACGAACCAATGGCAAGCCTGAATATTCCGCGTGTTTATCGCAAACCGGCGATGAACCTGGATTATCTCAGTGCGGTGATTGACGATGCGATTGACGATAATCAGGTTCTAGGGGATGCGCGGATGTCGCGCGACGCCGATAAGCTGGTGATATCACTGCCGGGCGATATTTTATTTGTCGCGGGCAGTTCCGAGATGACAGCACAGGCGCAGCAGGCCTTGTTTGTGCTTGGTGGTGTGCTGCGAAATATTGGTAACCGCATTGGTGTGCAGGGTCATACGGACCCGCGCCCGCTCAGTGGTCGTGGTAAATATGCATCGAATTGGGAACTTTCTTTGGCCCGTGCCGGTGCTGTTGCCAACGAATTGAAAAAATCAGGTTACACAGATTACATAAATATTTACGGATTTGCTGCATCAAGATACGACCAGCTTCCTAAGTTAATAGATGAGGATGCGCGTTTTGCAATGGCGCGTCGGGTCGATATTGTTATCGAACCTCATGGGGGAAGCGGGATCGGAGGCACGTAAGTATGGCGAAACTTGCCGTGCGCGTCCTGCTGGCGGTTGTTCTTGCGACCACCACGGCAATTTTGTTGCCCTCCAGCGGAATGCGCCCAGCAATGGCCCAGGTCGCGGATCCAGTGATTATCCGCTCGGGGCTGCATAACGGCTATGGACGAATTGTTCTGCAATGGAGCAAGCCGGTCAATTATAGCGCCGAGATTGTCGGCGATCAGCTTGTCGTGCGTTTTGATCAGCCGTTGGTGGCGTCATTGCGTGGGGTTCTTGCCCCGGTTTCCCAATATATTTCTGATGGGTTTTTTGATCCGGACGGGCGGACGATTGCCTTTGTCCTGAATGATGATTACGAAGTGCGCGCCTTTAATGTCGGCAGCAATGTGGTGCTTGATGTTCTTGATAAACCTCAAGCAGCCCCAACGCCGTCTCCTGCGCCGGCGGTTAATCAAGCAAACCAGTCACCGCAAATCACACCCGCACCCACCACGCCGGTTGAAACCGTTGCGACCGAAAACCCTGCACAGGATCTTGCGACGCTTGATGTGCGGGTTGGCCGACATCCGACATTTTATCGTCTGGTCTTTGATTGGCCCAACCGTACAGATTACGCTCTTGAGGGCGAAGCAGGGTCGCAGACAGTTGCATTCGGGGCACCTGCGCAGATAGATGCGGCTGGAATTTCGCGGCGTCTGCCAGAAGGTGTGCGTATTCGGCAAAGTGGTACGCAACCGCTTGATGTTGTCGTTGAAACCACACCGGCACGGCCGCTTCGCCATTTTCGGTCGGGGAACATGGTGGTGGTGGATATCATGGGGGCGCAACGTGCCCCTGCGACATCTGGTGCGGACAGTCGCCCAACAACGGCGCCAAATAATCAAACCGCGTCAAATGCTGTCTCAGCGCCCGCAACGCCAAGTGCGCCACCTGCGCCCGCACCTTCACTTGCAGCGGAGGACAGTACCAATGCGGAAGAAAACACAGTTGACGCAAACCTTGATCCAAATTCACCCGAAGCAATGGCACAGGAAGCCGCGCAGGCTGAGAATACCGCGTCTGAAGGGGGGGCAACGGCCCCGGCTGAACGTGTCAATATCGGTGATCTTCAGGTAACCGTTGATCAAACCGCGACCGAACTTTCCCTTGGTTTCGCATTTGGGCAACCGGGCGGGGCGGCGATTTGGTCGCGTGCTGGGTTCCTCTGGGCGGCCTTTGATGTCCGGGCGACCCTTGATCTGGATACTGTGCGGCAGGAAGCTGCCCAGATCATAGGGGTGATTGAACAGATTGATAGCCCATATGCCACTGTGCTGCGGATGACCGTTCCCGAAGGTGTTGGTTTATACACAACCGGCACCAGTGAAGGCGACTGGCGGGTGACGTTCCAGCAAGGTGTGATGCAGCCGGTCGAAAAACTTGGCCCTTCGATCGAGCTTGACGATCAAACCCGTGCGCGTCTGATCGTGCCGCTTGAAGATGTCGGGCCGATCATTCCGGTCGATGATCCGGAAGTTGGCGATACCTTGCGTGTGGTGACAACCACGCAATCAGGTTATGGCATCGAAGTCGCTCTGCGTTATCCAGAGTTTGAAGTTCTGCCATCTGTCCAGGGCGTTGTCGTTGCGCCGATGAATGAAAGTGTTCAGGTTGCCGACCGCGACGATGGCCAAGCCGTGATTGTTACTGCCGCCGATGGCCTGAATATTTCACCAGAAGGCGCGCGCCTTCTGGCGTCTGCGACAGGGGTTCGGGCAAGTACGGGCGATGGCCGCGAAGGGTTGATCTTTGAACTTGATGACTGGCGTATGGGCGGGCTTGATAATTTCAACAGAGCAATCCGCAAGTTACGTTCGAACGTTGCGGAAAGTGGCGATGAACACCGCAACAAGGCCCGTCTTGGTCTTGCGCAGTATTACTTGGCCAACGGATTGGGACCAGAAGCAAATGCTGTCGTCTCGGCGATGGAAGCCGATGATCCGCTGATTGCGCAAAAGCTTCAATTCCGCGCCCTTAAAGCAGCCGTCAAATTCCTCGATCGTGACTATGCCGAAGCCGAACGTTTGCTTGAAGACGAACGTCTGCAGGCCATTCCGGAAATGAAGCTTTGGCGGGCGGTGACATTGGCGGCACGCGGGCGTCCGAATGAGGGGGCGCGTGATTTGCTTGAAAGTGTTCATATCCTTGATTTCTATCCGCCGGAACTGATCAGCCGCATCGGGCCGCTTGCAACCGAGCAGGCCTTGATAGTTGGCAACCCGGAAGCGGGTATGGATTTGATCGAGAAGATGCTGGTCACCAGCGGCTTGGGTGAATCCAAGATTATGGATATCCAGTACCTTAAAGGGATATTTGAAGAAGAAGCTGGCGAGTTGGAACAAGCGGTTGCGACATGGGATCAGGTCGCAGAAGGCGACAACCGCAAAGCCCGTGCGCATGCGATCTTTGATCGGACAGAACTTCTGATGCGCCTGCAGCGATTGACCGTCGAAGATGCGATTGAACAGCTACAGCAATTGCGGTTTGCATGGCGCGGCGATGCCTTTGAAATGGCATTGTTGAAACGGATCGGTGAATTGCAGATCGAGAACAAAGAATTCCGCGAAGGCTTAAACACCTTGCGGCAGGCGGCAATCTTCTTCCCGAACAAGCCGGTGGCGACCGAAGCAACCGACATGATGCATAAAACGTTCGAGAACCTGTATCTCGGCGATGACATCAACAGTATTTCGGCGATCAAGGCTGTCGCGCTGTATGACGAGTTCCGCGAACTGACACCGGCAGGCGAGAAGGGCGATGAATTGATCCGCCGCCTTGCCGATCGCATGGTCAGTGTCGAGCTGTTTGAACGCGCTGAAGACCTTTTGGAACATCAGGTCAATTTCCGCCTTGCTGGTGTGGAAAAGGCCCGCGTTGGTGCGCGGCTTGGTTTGGTTTATCTGCTTGATGGCAAACCCGAAGAAACCATTCGGGTGATTGATGAAACCGAAGAACCGGGATTGTCCGAAGAACTTGCAACCCAGCGGCGTCAGTTGCGCGCGCGTGCGTTGCTTGATGTTGATCGCGGGGCCGAAGCAATTGCATCTCTTGATGGCGATCTTTCGCGCAATGCCGAACTTTTGCGCGTCGATTACTATCGTGAAGACCGCGACTATATGGCGGCGGCCGAAACCTTCCAGCGTCTGGTTGGCGAAGACCCGGCAGATGAAAGCGAAGGCATTTCAGACGAACGTGGGCGTTATCTTTTGAACTGGGCGGTCAACCTTGCGATGGCGGGTCAGGAAAGGACGCTTAACATGCTTAAACGTCGTTATGGCCAAGGGATGTCGCAAACGCCATACGCCCAGGCATTCAGCCTGATTACATCGTCGCCAACGCAAGGGTTGATAGACTATCGCACCCTTGCAGACAAAGTAGATGAAGTCGAAGACTTCCAAGGCTTCCTTGCGACCTATCGCGACCAGTTGGAAAAATCTCAGCTTAGTGCTATAAATTAATCTTCGATAAATTTGTCGTGGTGTCAATTTCGCTGAAAAAGCGGGAAATGTGCCCAATTTATGTTGGTTTAAGAACGTGTTGGCGAGTGTAGTGCGGTGATGGATCGTGCACTTAAAATGGTCTATTACGATGAAGCGAATGTCGAAAAAGACATTTTCGCGCAGCTTTCGCTTGCCCAAAAGCATTTCCAGGGCGAGGGAATGCCACGTGACGAGGCCGCAACACGCCGTATTCTTGACCAGATTCACCGCCAAAGCCGCGCATTTGCTGCAGTTTGCTATGGTTACATGCGCAGCAAGGGACTCGGCGTTTCCGAAGATCTTGGCGAAGGCCAGCAATGGTACCGTGAAGCCGCCTATTGGTTCCACGATGAAGCATCTTCTGGCGGTTCTGTTTCGGCAAATAATCTTGGATATCTTTATGCCAAGGGGCTTGGTGTTCAGGAAAATGCCCAGACTGCTGCGCATTGGTTTGAAGAAGCCATCGAATTTGGTTCTGTCGCAGCCCTTTATAATCTTGGCGTTTGTTATTTGAACGGTTGGGGTGTGCCCCAGGATGATGAAAAAGCGATTGAGTATTTTGAGCGCGCAAGTGCGCTGAATGATCCGTCTGCGGCAAGTGTTCTTGCCTATCTTTATCTTGAAGGTCGCGGTGTTGATCGTGATCCGGCCAAATCATTCGAATACAACATGCGTGCCGCCCGTGCAGGCAGCGTCGAAGCTGCCGCCGCCCTTGGCTATGCGCTTGGTGTGGGCTTGGGCGCGGAACGCAATATTGCCGAAAGTATTAGTTGGTTTGAACTCGCCGCGAGCGAGGGGGATGCCTATGCCCAAGCCAACCTTGCAATGTATTTCAGCCATTCATCCGATCTGAAACTGTTTAACCGCGGTTGGACGATGCTGACCCATGCCTGTGATCAGGGCGATGCATCTGCAAAATATCAGATGACCCAAATCCTGATATTCGGTGTGCCTCATCGTGAGCCCGATTATGCCAGCGCCCTTGATCTGGCGATGGATCTGGCCGAGCTTGGGCATCCGGGTGGCTATCACCTGATCGGGGTGATGTATGAACATGGTCTTGGTGTGCCTGTTGATATGCTGCGCGCTGCAACCTGGTATGAGCGCGCCGCGCGCAAAGGATCCGCCAATGGTCAAGCTGCCCTTGGTCGCCTGTATGCGATTGGCAGTGGTGTCGATCAGAACAACATTCTTGCCTATTACTGGCTGCGGATGTCTGCCCCGACCGAGGGCAGTCAGGCCCAGCGTGAAATGGGGGCAATCCATGCCCGCATGAACGACAAAGAACGTCATGAGGCCGAAAAGTTTGTCTCTGAAAATCCTGGTCCCCGCCGTGGCAGTTTTGGCCTGAAGCCGCTGGAACAGGGTGTTCTTAATGTTGGGCAGCGCCGGACGTAAGGATTTCGTATCGCCAAATGAAAAAGCCGCCAGCATATGCTTGGCGGCTTTTTAAATGTCTGATCGGAATGTTTTGTGATGCGCTCGCTAACGCCCGAAACTTTCGACAAGCGATCCGGCAATCAGATACCAGCCATCCACCATCACAAAGAAAATCAGCTTGAATGGCAGGGAAATAATGACTGGTGGCAACATCATCATACCCATCGACATCAGGATACTGGCAACCACCATGTCAATGATCAGGAACGGAATAAACAGCAAGAAGCCGATTTCAAACGCGCGGCGCAGCTCGCTGATCATAAAGGCGGGGATCAGGGAACGCAGGGGAATGCTGTCAGGTGTGGTGACTTCAACGCCAGCCAAATTGACAAACAATTGAAGGTCGCGTTCACGGACCTGCGTCATCATGAAATCATGTACCGGCCTGACTGAACGTTCGAACCCTTCGAACTCGTCAATATTACCATTGATCATTGGCTCAAGGCCTTCGTCCCAGACCCGTTCAAGGGTCGGCATCATGATGAACAATGTCAGAAACATCGCCAGACTGACCAATACCTGGTTTGGTGGCGATTGCTGGATGCCAAGGGCCGTACGCAGCAAACTTAAAACAACAATGATACGGGTAAAGGAGGTCACCATCATAAGGATCGCTGGCGCGATGCTTAAGACCGTAATCACACCGATCAGCTGGATCATCCGCCCCGATGATGTCACGCCCGGACCATCACCCAGATCAAAATTAAATGACTGGGCGTGTACCGTGTCGCCACCTGCGATGATGGCTATTAACGGGAACAATGACCAAATCGCACAGGATGTTAACCAGCGTGGCGCAGGCCATCCGGCTTTGACGGGTTTTTCATCGCGGGAAGCTTGGGATTGGTTCTCAAGGCGGCTCATGCAGGGTTTTTCCTGTCGTTGATTTCCAAGCGCGCGCCGATGGTGGACGCTGTGCTGTCTTCGCCCATTGGGTCTGTTGTTGGGTTTTCCGGCTCATTGGAAAGTGTGCCGGTATCAAGCAAGTCTGAAAAATGCGTGCCGATATTGCGTTCAATCACGGTGTCGCCTTGCGGACCAAGGATAACAAGATGTTCGGTATCATCACGTTTGAGCAAGACCAACCGTCTTTTGGTATCGACAGGAATAACTTCAACCACGGACAAACGGCGTTTGGTGCCCCGACGGTTGATGTTGCGTGCGCCGGGAATAAAGCGCCGCGCGATCAAGGCGAAAATGCCAATGATCCCCAATACAAAGATCAGGGCGGCAACAAACCGGTAATAGGCGCTTAGTTCCATCAGGTAGGGTTCTCCGTGAACAACCTGCGACGAATGTCAACTTATTGGTCGTCATCGTTTGGTGTATGCCATCTGCATTTCTGTTTACCGCGCCACAGACCCGCAGGCAAGCTGGCATCCAAAACGCACCCCTTGGCGTATTCTTTAAAATCAGCCCGTTGGTCGATATCAGGCCTATTTGGTGCGCGCAGCCTGGGCATAGGCATTGGTTGCCTGTGTGGTGTTGCTGATGCCGCGCAATTGGCGCTGAATATCGGAATGTTCTTGCTGCATATTGGTTTCGAACTGACCAAGTTCGTCGGTCAATGCCGCCAAAAGCGGGGCGACGTCACGACGCTGTTCCGGTCCCATGGCGCGGGCTTGATCACACAGATCGGCAATACGCGTTTCAAGGGCAGAAAGTTCGACAACCTTGCCGTCATCAAGATAACGCTGACCGGTTCTGATCAGGGACAGAACACGTTTAAGGTCTTTCTTGAACTGATCGGGCTTGAATTGTTCAGGGCTCATGATTGGCCTTCCGCGTTTCGATCAACTGTTGTTGCTGCCGTGACCTGATCTGTTGGATCGGTATGGCTGCGTGATGGACCGCCGTAAATACGGTTGATCCGATATATATAGTTCAAAATTTCAGCAACGGCGGCAAAAGCTTCAAGCGGGATTTCGCTTTCAACATCGACAGCCATCAGAATTTCGGTCAGATCGGTGTCCTTGCGGACCCGTATTCCGTTGGCAAAAGCGACCTGCAATATCTGTTCCGCGACACTGCCTTCGCCCTTTGCGCTAAGTGTTGGGGCGTTGTCCCGGCCATGTGCATACCGAAGTGCAACCGCTTTTTGCTCACGGCTGGCCGGTGCGGCAAGATTTTCCGTCTTGCTGACCGGTGAATCGGTGATGTCATAAGTGGGCTTTTTCCCGCTCATACGGCCCTTCAATTCAGGACGTTTTAACCTGACTAGCTTAACTTAGCGTCGAGCATAGAACAAAGATGGTCAACAAATCGTTGTCGACATTGTTCAGTTCCAGGTCGCGTAAATCACACAAGAAAAGACGAGGATGAGAGCCAGATGGGAGGTCAATGTCCCGGCTACCTGCCTGGATGATGACGGTGCCTGTTACCAGACATATGTTTGCGGACGCGCCGGTTTTGGCTACTTTGTCCTGATTAATCAGTCGTTACCGGCATTCTCGCCAGTATCTGATTCCGTTTCGGTGGCGTCCTTGGCCGGACTGGCGGTTCCTCCGAGATGGCGAATAATATCTTCGCTGACAGCAGCAGAACGGTTTTCTTCCTGAATGCGGTCATAGAGTTCGCGCCGAAGAACCTGAACATCTTCGGGGAAAGTGAAGCCAAGTTTTACGGTCTTGCCACGGACCTCAACGACGGTGACTTCGATATTGTCGTCAATGACAACGGAGTCGCCAACTTTTCGTGTGAGATAGAGCATACAGTGTCCCGGTTTCGATAGATGGCAAACATAATTTACCAGATCGATCACAATATGCCCGCTTTCAAACGCGGGGTCTAGTACCCGCGATGAATTGTGTGAAATGTGTGGAAAAGCAAAGTTCTTTCCGTCTTTGGCACGCTTCATGCATTTCTGTTTGGCAGGATTAAACGACACGGCAAAATCAACCGTTCGGGCGATCCCGGTCCAACAAGGGCGTGACGTTAACTTCGGCTTTACCCGCGCGATCAATACTCAGGAAAGCGCAGACAAGGAGCAGGCAATGGATATCGGCAAACTCGGCATGTTCGCCAATCTTAAAGAAAAGATGGACTGGCTGACACAGCGTCAGGAAGTCATTGCGCAGAATATTGCCAACTCCGATACGCCAAATTACCGCGCCAACGATCTCAAAGAATTCGATCCCAAGAATATCGGCCGCGACCGCCAGTTCATCCTTGCGATGCAGGCGACCACGCCGGGCCATAGTCAGGGTATCAACAAACCACAGAACTTTAAGGACGAAGAAGTGCGCAAAAACTATGAAGTCGCGCCGGGCAAAAACGCCGTCATCCTTGAAGAACAGATGGTCAAGATGAACGAAAATCAGGTCGATTATCAGACCATGACCCGTCTTTATGCCAAGCAGAAATCAATGTTCATTTCTGCCCTTGGCCGCGTATAACCGATAGTAGAGAGTTAAGATCATGGAACTTTACAAGGCTTTCAAAATCTCTGCTGCTGGTATGCGTGCTCAGGGTACGCGTCTTCGGATTGCAGCAGAAAACGTTGCCAACGCAGACAGCCTTCCGACGGCACCGGGGCAGGAGCCCTATCGCCGCAAGCTTCTGACATTCAAGAATGTCATGGACCGCGAAATCGGTGCCGAGATGGTCAAGGTCAATAAGGTGATGCCTGATCGTTCGGATTTTGGTATGAAATACGAACCAAGCCATCCGGCCGCCAACGATCAGGGCTATGTTCAGACCCCGAATGTTGAAACACTGGTTGAAATGATGGATATGCGCGAAGCACAGCGTTCCTATGAGGCGAACCTCAATGTGATCCAGTCTTCACGCAGCATGTTGCTTAAGACCCTTGATATTCTGCAGTAAGACGTCGATATCAAAGGGATGAACACGTTTAAGGAATAGAACCGATGGTCGGCTTTAATGATGCTGTTTCTGCCTACCGCAATGCGGCTGCGGGCAAAACCAATACCGTTGCTGAAACAGTGACTGGTACCGGCACGGCCGTAAACCCGGGGGAAAGTTTTGCCGATATGGTGCGTGGCGCGGCACATGATGCCCGTGACACGATGGCAAACAGTGAAATGATGACCCAAAAGGCCATTGCGGGTGATGCCGAACTTCACGAAGTTGTCACGGCGGTTTCTGCTGCTGAAGTGACCTTGCGGACGGTGGTTTCGGTGCGGGACAAGGCTGTTGAAGCCTATCAGAGCATTCTGAACATGCCGGTCTGATCCTTGTGATTGAAACCATCTGACAAAGCCGTACGTGTTCGTGCGGCTTTTTTGGTTTTAAGAACCACAGGAAAAAACAGGAAATCATGGCAATAGGCGTGTCAAATCCTGTATGAAGAATAGTGGTACTTCAATGTACTGCATGGATAGAAGGCGAGGCGGGAAGACCAGATGGATCAAGCTGAAATCATGGACGTGGCCTATGACGCAGTGTGGACACTGCTAAAGGTGACCACGCCGCTGATGTTGATCGCCCTTGGTGTTGGTCTGATTGTGGCGCTGTTTCAGGCACTGACACAGATTCAGGAAATGACCCTGACTTTTGTGCCCAAAATCCTTGTAATGTTCATCGCCCTTTTGGTGCTGTTGCCGTGGATGATCACGGAGATGATCGAATTCATGGGGCGTATGGTTGACCATTTCATTGGTCTACCCAATTAGCGACGAAAATACTGCGCGTCTGGCGCGTTGATGTAAGGCAGTCGAAGACAAGATGGATCTTCAGGAACTACTTACCCTTAATGTCTATGTCGTCCTGATGACTTTCGCCAGGGTGGGGGCGGCTTTTGCTTTCATGCCCGGCATTGCTGCCCGTGCTGTTCCTGTCCGTGCGCGTCTTTTGTTCGCCGTTTGGGTCGCCGTGGTAATTTCACCCTTGGCAGGGCCGCTATTCCCACCGCAACCTGCCGATGCGCCGTCACTTTTGATCGCACTTGCCTATGAAATCACTGTCGGGCTGTTTTTTGCATTGTTTGCACAGGTGATGATGGCGGGTTTGCAGACAGCAGGGTCAATTATTGCCTACCTGTCATCCATGGCAAATGCCTTTAGTGCCGATCCGTTATCCGGGGCGCAAAGTGCGGTGACGGGGAATTTCCTGCTGCAGGTTGGCTTGGTGTTGCTGTTTGCGACCGGCATGGATCATTTGATGATTCAGGCGGTGTTTGAAAGCTATACCCTGTTTCCGCCCGGTGGAGTCTTGCCTGTCGGGGATATGAGCGAATTTTTTGCCACCGCAATCAACGACAGTTTTGCGATTGCGACCCAACTTTCCGCACCGTTTCTGATTGTTGCGCTATGCCTGCAGATCGCGTTGGGTTTGCTCAATAAATTGATGCCGCAATTGCCGGTATTTTTTGTCGCCATGCCGATCCAGATTGGGTTGGCACTGCTTTTATTGACCTTGGCCCTGCCATCCATGATGATGGTGTATCTTGGATATTTCGAGAACGGGCTCGAGGCGTTTCTCAGTCCGTAAGGCCTGATGCGCGGCATTTGTATGCCGGTATCGGCCCAAAATGGGTTTGCCAATGGCAGAAGAAGACGACAGCCAAAAGACAGAAGACCCCACAAGTAAAAAGCTTGAGGACGCGCGAAAAAAGGGTCAGGTGCCGGTTTCCAAGGAAGTCGGTAACTTTATGCTGTTGTTTGGCGGCGGTCTTGTCATGATCATGATGGGCCCATCAATGGCCGAAAGTGTGCGGGATCTGTCTTATGGCTTCATCGAACATCCGCATATGTTTGACGTCTCTGTTTCCGGGTTCCCGCTTCTGTATAAAGACGTGATTATCGGCATGCTTTGGGTGCTTGGAATCCCGTTTGTCCTGCTGGTGTTCTTTGCTGCGACCGGGCATCTTATTCAAAACGGGCTTGTGGTTGCGCTTGACCGGATTGAACCAAAGCCTGAAAAACTCAATCCGCTGAAGGGACTTAAGAACCAGTTTTCGATGAAAACGATGGTCGAGTTCATCAAGAATGTCAGTAAAATCATTCTGGTCGGGGTTGTTCTGACGCTGGTGATCATGCCGGAAATGCTTGATATCGAGCTTTATCCGCAGCTTTCACTCGCACTCACGCTTGAGCGACTTTACGACATGATCGTGATCTTGCTGATTGCGACAATTTCCCTGACAGCCGTGATTGCTGGGCTTGATTTTGCCTATCAACGCTATGAATTCACCAAGCAGATGAAAATGTCGCGTCAGGAGATCAAGGACGAATACAAACAGACCGAAGGTAGCCCCGAGATCAAAGCCAAGGTCCGTCAGATCAGGATGGAACGTGCCCAGCAGCGCATGATGTCAAACGTGCCGAAGGCCGACGTCGTGATCACCAACCCGACGCACTTTGCCGTTGCACTGCAATATGATGTCGGTGAAATGGCAGCCCCGATGTGCATTGCCAAGGGGCAGGATAATATTGCGCTTAAAATTCGTGAAGTTGCCGAAGAACACAATATCACGATCATGGAAAACCCGCCTGTGGCACGCGCCCTGTTTGCCACGGTCGAGATTGATCAGGAAATCCCGCCAGAACATTACAAAGCCGTCGCCGAGATCATTTCCTTCGTCTTCCGCCAAAAGGGCAAGAAGCTTGGATGATTGCCGACGGGAATGGCGTATTTGCAATGCGGGTCACGTTATGATCGAACCGTGACCGGATAAGTGTGCGGTAAACGGCTTTTGATAAAGCTCGGCCGCGGTCTTTAAACTTGCCGGTAGCCAGTTGGTCGATAAGCAGCTAAAAGTATAGACTATATTGATAAGTTATTGGTGCTAAAGGCGGTCGCGTGCTGTTTCGGGGACTCATCCTTGCTGTAAGTGTCGCATTTCTGGCGTTTGTCTTCGTCCTGATGGACGTGTTGGCAAAGGCGGGTCTTGACGCGCGTTTAATGTGGATCATCGGTGCGATGGTCACGGGTGTTGCTATTGTTGCCGTGGCTGCGCTGGCACTGTCGGCGCGCTGGCGAAATGGGGGGCATGCCGAACTGGGCCCGCTGGTTGCCGGGCTTGCCAGATCCGATATTGGCGTTGCGCTGATTGATGCCTATGGCCGAACAATTTATGCCAATCCTGCTTTCCCTCACAAACTTGGTATCGAACCGGGATCGGACATGCTTTCCGCACTTGAAGCGCGGCTGTCTTTCCTTGGTATCGGCAATGATGACCTTGCTGAATTGCGGACCCGTGCGATGCGCGGCGACGGTGGGCAGATGTTTGTTGATCTGTCGCGCTCTGAAAAGTTTGAACAGTCTGACCAAAATGACGATCCCGTTTCTGATGAGGCCAAGGAAAAAGCAAAAGATGCAGATGGGGCTGTTCCGGCATCCGGGGCCTGCCTTCGAATTGCGGTAACCGCGGCCAATGCGCGGGCCGGACAGATGTTATGGACTGTCGACGGGGTTGATGCGTCGGTCATGGCGGACGCGGGTGCATCCCTTCTTTTGCCTTCTGAAAATGATCAACCAAGCTTTGCCCTTTCTGCGCCGCAAGGACCTGAAATGGTGGGGAACCTTCCGGTAGCAGCGGCTGCAGGCGGGTTTGAGCTGGCCGATCAGATGATTGAACGGTTGCCGGTTGGTGTTTGCGGGCTTGATGAAGAAGGACGCATTCTTTACCTCAACCGTCGCTTGGCCAGTTGGCTGGGCGGGGAGCCTGAAGAATTCAACAATGGCACGGTCGAACTTGCCGACCTGATTGTTGGTGATGGCATCAATGGCGAGGTGAAATTCAAGGTCAATGGCGGCGACCCGATCCGCTGTTTTGTAACCCATTCCATCAATGCGCCGGGAACCGGCCCCATTCGCAGTCAGGCCGTGATCTTCCCCGATCCAATGCCTGCGCATGAATGGGAACATGCCTTGGCCGAAACCGAACGTCGGGTGCGCTGGTTCTTTGATGAAAGCCCGCTTTCGATCGTTCTGGCAGATATGTCTGGTACGGTGACCGATGCCAACCGCGCCTTTATTGATACAGCCGGACAGAACCACGACAAGGTTGTCGGGCGTTCGATCCTGGAGCTGATCCTGCCTGAAGACCGTGATGAAGTGGCGCGCTATCTGTCCAAGGCTGTGATGGGCATGGGCAAAGGCGGGCAGATCGAAGCCCGTCTTGTTGGTGCACGCGGCGTTGCCGCCCAGATTTATCTGCAACGGGTGGCCGGGCGTTCGGGCGAAGCCGGTGCGTTGCTTTTGAACTTCCTTGATACGACCGAACAGAAGAACCTTGAGGAACAATTTGCCCAGTCCCAGAAAATGCAGGCTGTTGGTCAGCTTGCCGGTGGGGTGGCGCATGATTTCAACAATCTTCTGACCGCGATGATTGGTTTCTGTGATCTTCTGTTGTCGCGCCATGGGCCGGGTGATCCGAGCTTTGCCGACATCATGCAGATCAAACAGAATGCCAATCGTGCGGCCAATCTTGTCCGGCAGCTTTTGGCGTTTTCACGTCGTCAGACATTGCAGCCAAAAATCATCAATATCACCGATGCGCTGGCTGAAATGTCGAACCTTTTGCGCCGTCTGATTGGTGAGAAGATTGACCTTAAAGTCAGTCATGGGCGTGATATCGGTCTGGTCAAAGTCGATCCGGGCCAGCTTGATCAGGTGATTATCAACCTTGTGGTCAATGCCCGCGATGCCATGGCAGGTGAGGGCGGAACATTAACCGTTCAGACCAGCACTGAAATCGTTGATGAACCAACCGCCACCGGCACCGAAGTGATCCCGCCGGGCGATTATATCGGCATCAAGGTTTCAGATAACGGCATTGGTATTCCAAAAGACAACCTGACCCGTATTTTCGAACCCTTCTTCTCGACCAAGCAGCGCGGCGAGGGCACGGGCCTTGGCCTGTCGACGGTTTATGGCATCGTCAAACAGACGGGCGGGTTCATTGCGGTTAATAGCGAAGAAGGCAAAGGCACGACCTTTACCATCTATCTGCCCCGCTATGAGGCAACCGAAAAAGAACTTGCTGAAACGCAGGCGGTGGCAGAAGAAGCCCCGTCACGTGATTTGACCGGCACCGGTGCGATCCTCCTGGTCGAGGACGAAGATGCGGTGCGGACATTTGGCGCACGTGCGTTGCGGAGCAAGGGCTATGACGTGCTGGAAGCCAATAACGGCGAGAACGCGCTTGAGGTCCTAAACAAAACCGACAAGACGATTGATCTGGTCATTTCCGATGTTGTGATGCCCGGTATTGATGGACCAAGCCTGATCCGTATGCTGCGCGAACAAAAGCCGGAACTGAAAGTCATCTTTATCTCAGGCTACGCCGAAGATACCTACCGCGATGAACTTGACGAAGAAAACGGTGTGCATTTCCTGCCGAAGCCCTTCTCGCTCAAAGACCTTGCGACCAAGGTTAAGGAAGTTCTGTAATCAATCTGGTTGCAATGCGCCAAATCGATCTGTTTTTGGGTGTTCTGATGGTAAACCATACTTCCGCACGTTAGAGTGTGTTGCATGTAAATCGGACCGGAACAGAGTCCGAACACAGAAGAATTGCCGGTTAGATGGCTTGTAAAAGCGGGGCGGCAATTTACCGGATGGGACATATAACAAAAAAATTGCTGTGGGGTATCAATTGGCACGCAATTTCAGAAAAAGGGCAGCGCGCAGCTGCGCGATGGCCTTGATCGTTGTCCTGGCGGTTTTTCTTTCCTGGCGGCTTGTTCCAACGGCATCTGCAGATGAGGTGTGCCTGCGGATTGCCTTGCCCGAGGCGACACGGGGCGGCTTCGGTCTTGAAATCTATCGGGATGTCATGCGGGAGGTTGGCGTATGTGTCGAGCCGGTCCGTATGCCCAACGCACGGGCGGTTGCCGCCATGCAGCATGGGGATATTGAAGGAGTTTTTGCGGTCCTTGATGAGTTTGAAGACCTTGTCGGCGTTCCGATGGTGCGGGGCAATGTTTTGGTCGGGAATCCACAAGGGCTTCTTGTCGTGCGTGACGGGACCATAAACGAACTGTCCGATCTGACCGATCAAGAAGTTGGCATCTGGCTGGGGGCCAGTTGGTCCGAAGCCTTGCTCGGGGAATACAAACACGTTGTGCGCTGTCCTGGTGGCCCGCAAATGATGCAAAACATGCTGGCCCGCGGTCGTATTGATGCCATGCTGATTAACGGCTTTTCCCTTGAGGTGCTCGGTGGCGTTCCCGATGGTTTTGTCTCAATCCCGGTCATGAATCTGCCTGTCTACAGCTGGTTGCATGCCGACCATGCCCGCCACCTGACGCAATTCGACAAAGGAACAGAGTTGTTCCGCAACAAGATCATCGAATGGCGCAAAAAGGCACTTTGATCCGAACTGGTGCGATCCTTTTGGTCGAGGGTGAAGATGTCGTTATGCCCGGTATTGATGGGACAAGCCTGATCCACATGCTGCGCGAACAAAAGCAGGGGCAGCTTGCGGCATAAGACGGGATGTCTCGACTTTCCCAATGTAGGTCTTCTCGACATAGGGCGATGTCATGGCGCGCAAAAGCGCTGAATAATCTGGCAAGAACGATACTTCCGACCCAACCCGCATTTGGGTGGTGCCGGTGTTGAGGAGAAGGTGGTCGCTGCTGGCACCAAGGACTTCAATGCCGTCTGGTGGGCACAGGCCAGATGGATCAACGTCTTGCTGCCCGATGGCAAGGATGGCTTGGAAAACGTCGCCAACGTCTTGTGCAATCGGCGGTGCGCCAAATGTGGTTTGGGCGATTGTGCCCCACGGTTTTGACGGTTTTGTTTTGCTTTCGATGACCTCCGCAGTCAAACGGATTGCATCGGTGTAAAGGCCATGGATAGGCTGGCGGTGTAGGGGATCGCACCCCAGTAATATCGCCTCCCCCAGCCGCAGGTTGTTGATCCGGCGAATGTTCCCGCCAGAGAACACCCAGTCAAGATTGCTGGAATTGCCCCCCGACACGACAGACATGGGATGACTGGTCGCATCTGCAGCGCCATCTATACGGTTTGCCAAGGCAGATAGCGTTCCCATGTTGTCATTATCTGGGGATATGCCGTTTCTACAGGCAAGGTTTGCACCAAGGCCTATGAAGGTGACGTTTGGCAAAATAGATAGGAGCTGAATGGTTTTCCCAACGTCACAAGGCATAAGCCCCTCGCGCAGGTCGCCGAGTTCGACCATAAGGATGACGCCGTGCTGTTTGCGGGTTTTTCGGGCTGCGCTGGAAAGCGCACGGATCACGTCGGGTTCGGTATTAAGGCTGATATCTGCCGCCGCAACGACCCTGTCAACTTGACTGATCATTGGCGATCGGATCAGGGTGATTGTGGTGTCAATACCGGCTTTACGCATACGTTCAATGTTTTCAATCCGGGAATCTCCCAGTGATGTGACGCCTGCGCGTAGTAGCACCTTTGCCAGTTGCGGCGCACCGCAACAGGCTTTGGTAACCCCGGTAACCGAAATGCCATGCGCCTTAAGGCGTGTGACCAGTGTCTTCGCATTGTAAAAAATCTTGTCGAGATCAATCTTAATTCTCGGCGAACTCATTGAACGCTGAGGGACAGCTTCCTTTGCAGTGCAGGGAACGAAGACAAGATCATTTGAGCAAGTTCGTCGACAGGACGGGCAAGCGCATCTGTGACAGGGATACCAAGTTGTTCCTGATAATGCAGGATGCTGTTGGAAATCTCGTTGTCGGTCATGTTCTCATGATTGATGGTCAGTCCGATGACTTTGGTGTCTGAAAACGCCTCGATCAGGCTGATTTCTGATTTTGGTTCTGGCATTGGCATTTGATCGAAATCGCAACGATGTTTGCGCTTTGGAGCGTGTTGCAGAATAACACCGTCCGGCACACTACCGCGCAAAATAAAGGCCGAGGTACAAAAGGCCGGATGGCTCAATGCACCCTGTCCCTCGACAATAATGATGTCAGGATCTTCGCCCTTAAAGGCATCGATAATGGTTGCTTCGAGTTCACCACAGCAAAACTGTGACGGCACGGCGTCAAGGGCAACACCATATCGCGATCCCTGCATGATGCCGGTCTGGCCAGTCGGTATCATGACAGCATTGATACCGCGCTCGATCAACGTGCGGGTCAGGATGCTTGCTGTTGTGCGTTTGCCAATCGCGCAGTCAGTACCAAGAACCGCGATCCGGGGGCAGGTAACGTTATTGATATTGCCGGTGAATAAACGCAGATTGTTCTTCGGACGAGGTTTTCGGATGTCGATGATTTCAACATTCTGGGCCCGGGCCGCGGCGACGAATTCGGGATCATCATTGAGAAATTCATGAAGCCCGTTGACGACATTCATCCCATTTTTCAATGCACCAAGAACAACTTGACGTTCTGCCGTGGACAGCATCCCTGTTGCGGGCGCCATGCCATAGATAAAATAGTCAGGTGTTGACTGATGGGTTGAAAGTGCTGCGTCCAGATCCCGGAAAATCGGGATTGTGTTCGGGTGTCCGTCAAGAACTTCACCTGCATCGCGGCCTGCTTGGGTGCTGTCGATAACCGACATAATTTCGTATTTTTCGGAATGACGCACCAGTCCGTTTGCCGTCTTCCCGTCTGGCAAACCAAAGTTGCCTTCGCAATAAATAAGCGCTGTTGGCGTATGAAGGTCTTTTGAACGCGGGCTTCTGAGGTCAGAAGCTATCGCGATGGAAGAACTGACAGGTAAATGGATGATGTTTTCGGCTTTTGATGAAGTGGACAATGTGGTGGTCATATAGGTTTCCGTGACTGAACATTGGTATGCCGTCGCGGCATGGAGTTTTCTGCCGCGTCGTCTTTTGCGTGGTCATGCAAAGGCCAATATGAATGAAGTTTGAATTTGCGGAGTGCCCGTCGGTAAGCGGGTCGCGATGTATCTATGCACCGCAAAAGCTTATTAACCGTCGGGTTGTTGGATTGAACTGAACGGGAAAAATGCACGGGCCGTGCAGTTATTGCCCGTGATTTGTTAGAATTGTTGAACTCATCACAAAATATAGTAGATCATGAAATCAATCATGCACCTGTTTGTGAGAATTTACAATGTAATATTAAGTATATTTATTTATGTATTTCTCATTAATGTTGAAATAAATAACAGTATAGATGTGATATATATTATTTTTTATTTCAATTTATTCAATGATAATGGAGAGTTTGGCGTCATATATCGCTGGATATAAAAGTAATATTTGTTCGATGATGCCAGAGGATCCCGTCATGGTCAGCGTAGTGAAGGACGATCCCTCTTTGCCACTCTTGGAAAAAGACGTTGCGACCAAGGTTAAGGAAGTTCTCAAACGGTCAGGGGCAGCGGTTGGGGGTGAACAGATGTTTACCCCGCCAGATAGAATATCGATCCGACATAGAGCGTAAGCATCGCAACACTTTCCCAGCCAATATTGCCAATGCCGCGCCGTTCACGGTTGAGCATGCCCAGTAACAATACCCCGCTCATCAGGACCACCAGTGCGATGGTGAAAAGGTGCTGGTCGTTAAACGCGGCATAGATTGATCCATCGCGATAGGCAAAGTCCGATGCGGCCAGAAACAGCACGTCAAACGCATTGCCGCCAACAATATTCCCGACCGCCAGATTGACCGCCCCCAAGCGCACCGCGGCAATGGCAGAAACAAATTCCGGGAAGGATGTCGAGATTGCGGTCAGGAAAGTACCGACTGCTGTTTGGCTGGCGCCGGTTTTATCAACAATTGCCAGACCCGCCTGACCGATCACATGACCGGCAATCGCGGTGAGCAGCGCAAAGGCAAGGAATTCTCCCCATAGCCTTACACTACTTTGTGGATGCGTATCGGGTTTGTGCTGCTTGGCGTCTTCTTCTGTCAGATCGGTTTTCTTGGGATGCCACATCGGTTCATCACGGATTTCTGACAGCAAGCTCAGACCGAACCCATAGATAACGAACAACAAGATTGATGCCGGATGAATGTGAAAGATCATCCATTCCGGCCCGGCATAGGCAAGGATGGGCACAGAAAGCATGCTGACAAGCAGCGTCGTCTGGGCAAGGCCGGTTGCACTTGCCGCGGCATGTTCCAGATTGCCCTTGCGATAGACCAGATCGGCAATCGCCAGAAAAGTTGTCTGCGCGGCAATCCCGCCAAGCGCATTCCCGATGGCCAAATCAGTATGACCCTGCCAGGCGGTGGAGACGGATAATACACTGCCCGGAAGGCTTGTCGATATGCCGACAAACAAGGCCCCGGAAATGATCTGGCCCATGCCGGTTCGCTCGGCAAGTTTGATGGCAATCCCGGCAAGTCGGGTTCCGGCAAAACCGATAATCAGGGTGCAAATGGCAAAGATCACGATGATCAGGCCAAGCGATTGTTGGGCAAGGTCAAAGGGCATCAGGCGGGTTCCGTAAGTGAAAAGGACCTACCTGATTTAACACCTGACGTGCGGCCTTGTTCCGCCAAATAAATCGTATTATACAAAGCTGCGTCGTGAAATGGTGTTGCACAGTTTATCGTGCCTCTCATCAGGCCAGAAACACGGTTACCGAAACCAATCCCGATGACGGGAATTCCGTCGAGACCGGATCACGCTGTAAATGGTAAAGGCTTGGAATAAAAGCCGTTGAGATGTGTATGCCAGCCAACTTTAAAAACAGTGTCGTTCGGTACTGTTTGTTCATTGCCGTATTTTCCCAAGCTTTTGTCCTGTCATCCGGGGTTTTGCCGAGTGCGGATGCCGCAGCCCCCTGTCTTCGGATTGCTCTGCCTGAAATTCACATTGATGATCAAAAGATCAAACTTTATCAGCAGGCGATGGAGGGAGCCGGATTATGCGTTCAGCCGCAAGCCTTGCCTCAGATCAGGGCAGTTCTAGATCTTCGGGAAGGTAAAATTGACGGTGTTCTTGTCGCGCGGGATGACTTGCCTGATCTGGTCGGGGTTCCGGTCTTACATGGTGACGTTTTGCTTGGCACCTTGAACGGGTATCTTGTGGTCCGCGATGGTCCAGTAAAGGGAATGAATGACCTGAAAAACGAGGTGCTTGGCGTGCCATTGGGGGCAACTTGGCCAGAAAAACTGATCAGGGCGTATGGCAATGTGCTTAAAGTTCCGCGCGGCGCGAATATGTTGCAGGAAATGCTTCTGGAAGGGCGGATAGATGCCATGCTGCTGGATGAATATTCGCTGAACCAATCGGGCGGCGTACCCGAAGGATATCAGGCAATCGTCGTCGACCAGTTTGAACTATACAGTTGGCTGCGTGCGGAATTTGCTGATTTTCTGCCGAAATTTGATGCGGGGACTGCAGTCTATCTGGACAAACTTGGTTACTAGGGGCTGCGCTCGAAAGTTAGGGTAGGGAATTTCAATTAGAAAACGGACCTATTCAAAGGGGCTAATCCAAAGTATCTTTTAACGAACAGGCCAAAAGGTCTGAAAACAGGGTCCCGAACATAACGGGACTGCCAATCCGGGAACGCGGCCTCACAATAAACAAGACAGATACCGCGGGAGAGATATGGCGCATACCCCAAAACACCTTTTCGTTCGATCCTGTGTTCTCACAATAATATTATTGCTGGCCTTATTCTTGTCCTTTAGGGTTCTGCCCTCGGCACAGGCGGATGAACCTTGTCTTAAGATCGCTTTTCCCGAGCCGGTTCAATCGGATGGGCTTGATCATTTTTACCGACTGGTTATGCGCAAAGCTGGTCTGTGTGTCGAAACCGTCAACATGCCCAATGCGCGGGCGCTTATGGCGGTGCGCCATGGCGAAGTGGACGGTGTTTTTGCAGGACTAGATGAATTCGGCGAAAATGTTGGTGTACCTGTGATTCGCGGGACTGTACCGGTTGGTAACCCTGATGGCTTGTTGGTCATCAAGGAAGGTGGCGTTAGCGCATTGTCGGCGCTGACAAACGAAACCGTGGGTGTTTGGCAAGGCGTCCTCTGGTCCGAGGGCATGATGGAAAATTATCCTCATGTTGTCCTGATCCCTGGCGGGCCGGAAATGATGATGGAAATGCTTTTGAAAGGACGCATTGATGCGATGCTGATCAATGGGCATTCACTTGGTGTTCTGGGCGGCGCACCTGAGGGGTATGTCGCAAGTCCCATTGCCAAATTAGCTGTCTATAGCTGGCTAAGTGCAAAGCACGAAGCCCTGCTGCCGCAATTTGATGAAGGCACAAAGATGCTTCGCGAACAGATAAGCGAATTGCGTAAAAAGTAGTTCCTTGGATGTTCTGCCGCCGTTTGCCCAAGGAACTGAGCTGTTTTGCAACAAGATTCGCGCATGCTTGGAAAAAGAGTTCTGATCCAGATTGATCCGCATTACTGCCCGTTCTGATTTTGCTGCAGGGCAACGGCATGGCCATTTCAAAACCCGATCTTCCATAGATTACATAGACTTGCCAGATGGTATAAAATGCTGCGCTGTGACTAAGGGTTTTCCGTGCAGCACATGCCTTTGGAATCCCTTGCCCCTTGGTTTTTTATGGTTCTAAAGTTGATCTATATTGGCACCAAAGCCATGCGTTAAGATCAACGGAACGAACGATAATGACCCGGCCACACATTTGTGATGGCGGGCAATCAGGAGAAAACGGCACATCTTACAATGTTCAAAATAGAACAGGGATTGTGGCCGTTGTGGGGGAAACTATGGCATTGCGTAAGCTCGGCAGGATCGTTCGACCTTGCCCATTGGCCATCGGTTTGGTGGTCGCATTTTTCGTGTCATTTAACTTGCAACCATCAGCTCGTGCTGACGAGGTTTGCCTGAAAATTGCCTTGCCAGAATTGGTTGATCAGGATCGATCCGCCGAACAATATCGTGCCGCAATGGCCAAGGCGGGGTTATGTGTCGATACGGTCCGCCTTCCGAACAAGCGCATGGCCGATTTGTTGCGTCGGGGCGAAATTGATGGTGTTTTTGCCGGCGTCTTGGATTTCCGCTCATCTGTCGGCATACCCTTGGTCCTTGGCACGGTTGTTGGGCGTTCCAAAGGGGTTCTTGTGACCAGAGACAAGAATATTCACAAGCTGAGCGATCTTCGAAATCAGGAAATCGGTGTCTGGCTTGGGGCAGGATGGGGGCTTAAAGAGCTTTCAGACTATGCCGATATCATAACCGTTCCGGGCGGCGCGGAGATGATGTTGCGCATGATGCGCCAAGGGCGTCTGGATGGCGTATTGATAGATGATCATTCACTGCGCCTGACCGGGGGCATTCCGGATGGCTACTACGCGATAGAGGTGGAAACGCTGACCAACTATAGCTGGTTGCGCAAGGAATACGAGGCGCTCCTGCCCCGTTTCAATCGTGGGACCGATCTGTTTCGTGCGGCACTTGACGTTCAGCCGGAAACGAATTTGTGAAATTTTTCGCGTAAATCCAATTATTTGATTGAACTCGCGCGGGTCCGGGGCCACCTGAATCAGATGTCCCGGACGGAGTTCCCTTAATGCGTTTGCCTTTCACGATGTGGTTGTTGTTTGCCTTGTTTGTGGGGGGCGTAAACACGCAGCAAGCACAGGCGCGGAACTGCCTTGATATGTCGACAACCGGTGACTATCTTGGCCTGAAGGTTGGCGAGACGCTTGAAAGGTTGTTCGCTTTCAAGACCCCCTGCTTCATCGTCAGTTACCTTCCGACGGTGCGTTCATCGCAAATGTTGATTGCCGGTGAAATCGATGGCGAACTTCTGCGTATTGCCGATTTCCCCCCTTACAAAAATGCCGATGTTGTCATGGTCCCGGTTCCGCTGATTGACGGCAAGGGCATTCTTGTCAGCAGCGATCCCGACATCACATCTGTTGAAAATGTCGGACGTGGATTGCTGGGCGTGCTGCGCGGGATTGAATGGTCAACAATGGCGTCCAAGGGCCATGTAAACCGCGTCTTGCTGCCCACTGCCGGTGTCATGGTTGACATGTTCAACACGGGGCGACTGGATGCCTTTCTGATCGATAATATCAACCTTCGCCAATATGAGAATAAACTGGTTGATGCCCATAAAACGGTTGTGATGGAACGCCATGCCTATATCTGGCTGGCGGGAAAACATCGCGATCTGGTTCCGGACATCAGCCGTGTCCTCGAAGAATTCTATGCCGACGGAAATTCCTTTGTCGGGTTCTGATTTTTTGCGACATCTGTCTTGTATTTTCTATCTGGAGTGTACAAAAGCACCCGGAGTTGCGGGCTGATGGAGACGTTGAATTTGAGTGCGATTGCCCGTGTCACAGTCGGTGTCGTTGTTAGTGCCATAAGTGCGCTGTTGTCTGTGTCGATGGTACATGATGCCGTCGCGAACGAATGTCTGACTTTTGCCACCCCGGAAAACACGGTGGGTAAGCAAGTCGCTCAGAATTTTGAAGCCGTCGTCGCATCGACCGGGCTTTGTGCCAAGGTTCTTGATCTGCCACCGGAGCAATCCGAACGGATGTTTCGGGCAGGTGAACTTGACGGCGAACTGACCCGGGTCATGGATTACAGCGATTACGAACAGCGCGGGATGATCCGTCTTGCGACCCCGTCCATCGAAGGACAAGCGCTTCTGGTCAGCTTCGATCCAACATTGAAATCGGTTCCTGAACTTGATGGACGTTTGTTGGGCATGTTGCGCGGCATCGAATGGCAGCGCGAAATGGCAAGAGATCACGGCAATCGGGTGTATTTGCCCAACTATTCTGTGATGGTCGAAATGCTGTCGCTTGGGCGTATTGATGCGATGCTGATTGATAACATTACCTTCAAGCGGCTGGGCGGGGTTCTGGCGTCCCCCAGCCGGGTAATTATCGGCTATCGAAATGTCTATATCTGGATGCAACCGCGTCACAGCGATATCGCCCCCATCATTTCGGATGCCCTCGCCAAATTTCAAAGCACTGGCAAAAGCCTGCTAGATCCCGCCGATTAACAATCCCCTCGACGCTTCATTGCAACAATTCAGATTGCAAACGTCAGCAAAATTGCGCTTATGCTCTGATCGCTTGCTGCCACCACAGCCAATGCTACATCCGGCGATACGACCGGCTCCGATAACAAGACTTGGAAACGTGCCCCATGATCCCCCTGTTTGGTGAGGCTGCTGCCTTTACTGCTGCGCTCTGTTGGGCGACTTCAAGCATGATCTTTTCCAACATTGGCGGGAAAGCTGGTGCGCAAACGGTCAATCGCGGGCGTTTGGCCTGTTCAATCTTTTGCCTGACGATCCTGCATTGGGTTCTTGAAGGCCAGCCATGGCCAAGCAGTGTAACGTGGGAACAACTGGGCTGGTTGTCTTTGTCATCCGTGCTTGGGTTGGTGATTGGCGATGCCATGCTGTTTCAGGCCTTTGTCATGATCGGGGCCCGACTTTCGATGTTGTTGATGTCAACGGTTCCGATCATGGGGGCGGTTTTGGCGTGGGTGTTGTTTGATGAAACCCTGCGCCCGATTGAAATCACCGGGATTGCCTTTGGCATTGGCGGGGTGCTGGTGGTTATTCTTGGTAAAAGGGGCCGTCCCGCCGGGCTTGCCGGGCGTAATTATGTGCTGGGAATCCTGTTTGGGTTTGGCGGGGCAGTGGGACAGGTCGCCAATCTGATTACCGCCAAATACGCCTTGATTGATGGCTATTCCGCACTGTCGGCAACGTGGATCCGAACATTGGTCGCGGTGATTGCCATGTGGGGTGTCGCGTTATTGCTTGGCCGTGTGCGCCGAACGGTGACCGCCTGTGTTGTGCCTGACGTTGGCAAATGGTTGTTCCTTGGTGCGTTGATCGGGCCGGCGGTCGGGGTGTGGCTTTCGATGTTGGCGGTTCAGAATGCCAATGTCGGGATCGCATCGACCCTGATGGCTTTGCCGCCGGTCTTGCTGATTGTGTATGAAGGGCTGATTTTGCGCCGATCGGTTGGCTGGCAGGCGGTGCTGGGCACCTGCCTTGCCTTTGCCGGGGTGGCATTACTGTTCATGCATTGATCGTTTTGTGTCCGCGTGATGTCGCCAGATCAATAACCCGCCAAACAGATTTGCCAAAAGGCTAAATCCGAACAGAATATCCGCCCAAAGGGGCAAATCAAACAGGGCTGCTGTACCTTTCATCGCACCTTGTGATGCGGATTGGTCGGGTTCTTGTGCCATATCGGGCTGATAACCAAGTTGCACGACATGGCCCATGCCGTCGGCAACCTTTATCCGCCAGGTATTGGTGGGGTTATCTCCCAATGTTGTCGGCGCGGCGGCAAAGGCAAAATGACCGGTGCGATCTGTGCGGGCTTTTTGCCAGATTTTCCCATCGGGACCGGTAACAACGACTTCGGCAAAGGCCATCGGGCTACCGTCGGTATAGCCAAAGCGATAGCTAACCGTGTCATCATTTTCCATGATCTGCCAACCGGCTCCGTGGGCAAGTGCGCCTTCTGGTCCCGCGAAAAGCAGAACCAGAAGGGCAGGAAGCCAGTGAACGGGGTGAGGCAACATCACTCCTGACCATCCACAAAGAAGGTCAGGGTGGCCCGCAGATTATGAACCTGAACCCCTTCTTGCTGATCGGCTACGTCTGTTGCGACCCGGACAACCCAAAGACCCGGCGATGAAATGCGGACTTTGGCGATTGCACCGCCGCGCGTGTCAGAAAGTGTTTCGCTATAATAGGCCCAGGAAGACGGGGTATCGGTAAACCCGGCATAGGTCGCAAGAACAGTTGTCGTCAAAGGCTGCCCATCCAGCAGAATTTGAAATTCGGCATCGTTGCCGATTGCGGTTTTGCGCGGATCGGCAAGCGGAACGATTTCAAGTTTGTCATTCAGTGGTGCAGTAATAACAGCATCGCTTTGCGATGAGCCGATCAGATGTTTGGAAAATTTTTCATAGCGTGAAGAGGTGATCGCATCTTCATGTTGATCAAGGTCGCCTTCCAGCCAGCCATCAGGTGTTTGTGACCAGACGACAGGCAAACGATGGGTGCGCAGCCATGCCGATTGATCCGGATAGGTAAAGGGCGCCACAAGATTTGGGGCATCCGGGTTTGTTGTAACTTCCAGATCGGATTTCTGTGATGCCGTAATCAGTTGCGCGCGCACATGTTTGGGGGCTTCGGCTTCTTCGGGAATACCGAACTGATGGGTCGAATCCATCGTCAGGATCGCGGTGCTGCCGGGGGGGACATCTGTGTGATCCGTACTGGCAATAAATTCATGGGCCATCGCCACACTGCCCAGAAGGCATCCGGTCACACCAATTATCAGGGCGCGTGCGAACTTTGATTGAAACATCTGCTATCCTTTGGGAAATTAGGTCTGTAAAATAACGCGTATGAAATTTTCAAAATTGTTCATACAAGTCAAGATAATGATTCTGAAAGGGATTTGCGATGACCCGCGTGACTGTATCGATTGAAGACGATCTGATGGAGGCCTTTGATGCCTTCCTTGACAGCCGTGGTTACACCAACCGATCCGAAGGATTTCGCGATCTTATTCGCGAAAAACTGCAAAACACCAAGCGCGAAGAGAATGCCGACGGGGTCGGGATTGCAGTCCTGAATTATGTCTATGACCACGAAGAACGTATGCTGGCTTCACGCCTGATGAGTACCCAGCACGAACATCACAATCTGACCGTATCGACGGTGCATTTTCATATTGATCATGACACCTGCCTTGAAAGCGTGACGTTGCGCGGCAAACTCTCGGAAATTCGTGCCTTTGCTGACAAAGTCCTCGCCCAACCGGGTGTGCGCCATGGGCAGCTTTATTCCGTACCTGGCGAATTGCATGTTGAAACCCATCATCACGGTGACGGCGATGAAGGACATGCGCACAAACACGAACATCTGAAAATCACCAGCTGATCGTTACCTGATCGTTGCGCGGGTTTTAGCTTTTATAATGTTGTGCCCGGCCAGTAACTTGGCCGGATTTGTTGTTTGCGGCTGGAATATCTCACCTCAGAAATGAGAACAAACTTGCAACATCTAAAATTTTATGACAATGTTCGCATTATGTTCTCAAACGTTCTGCTGGCATGTACAGGGTTTTCAATCTGTTAGGGCAGCAGGTTCTTTTAGCGGTGGCGTTCCGCAATTAGGTCCGGGGAACCGCCTGCGTTGCATCCTACCCGGCCCTGTGGAATAAGAGAGTTCGAGCAATGATTCAGACCGCGCTGCATTTGGTGGATAAGGATACTATGGATAAGCAGAAGGCACTTGAAGCCGCCCTTGGGCAGATCGAACGGGCATTTGGCAAAGGTTCGATCATGAAGCTGGGCCAGCGGGATAGCGGTATCGATATCTCGGCTATTTCGACCGGTTCGCTCGGCCTTGATATTGGGTTGGGTATTGGCGGCTTGCCGCGTGGCCGTATTGTTGAAATTTACGGTCCGGAAAGTTCGGGTAAAACCACACTGGCCCTGCATACCATCGCCGAATCCCAGAAACTGGGTGGCACATGTGCCTTTGTCGATGCAGAGCACGCTCTTGATCCCGGATATGCCCGCAAACTGGGTGTGAACACCGACGAACTGCTGATTTCGCAGCCTGATGCAGGCGAACAGGCGCTTGAAATCGCCGACACGCTGGTGCGCTCCGGTGCGATTGATGTTCTGGTCGTCGATTCGGTTGCCGCCCTTGTGCCGCGTGCAGAGCTTGAAGGCGAAATGGGCGATACCCATGTTGGCCTGCAGGCCCGTCTGATGAGCCAGGCACTGCGTAAACTGACCAGTTCGGTTTCGCGGTCGAACTGTATGGTGATCTTCATCAACCAGATCCGTATGAAGATCGGTGTGATGTTTGGCAGCCCGGAAACCACATCTGGTGGTAACGCGCTTAAATTCTATGCCTCGGTTCGTCTTGACATCCGCCGTATCGGTCAGATCAAGGATCGCGACGAAGTCGTTGGCAACCAGACCCGTGTCAAAGTTGTTAAAAACAAAATGGCACCGCCGTTCAAACAGGTCGAGTTCGACATCATGTATGGCGAAGGCATTTCCAAGATGGGTGAAATCCTTGATCTTGGTGTCAAGGCCGGCATTGTAGAGAAATCAGGTTCTTGGTTCTCGTACAACTCCACCCGTATTGGTCAGGGCCGCGAGAACGCCAAAACCTTCTTGCGCGAAAACCCGGAAATGACCAACGAAATCGAAGCCAGCATTCGTGAAAGTGCCGGTTTGATCGCCGAAGAAATGACCAATATGAGCGAAGACAATCCGTCCAACGACGATTGATCTACTTTGCGATTATGAAATGTGAAAGCGGGCGCCTTGTGCGCCCGTTTTTTTTGTGCCCAGACTGTCGCCATGGCTACTGACTACAAACTTCCAGCGGAGGGTTGCTGCGGCCATTGGCTGGGCGTTTTGCCCGTAATGCGCAAGAATTCGCGGTTGAAGTTTGATTTGGTGTTAAAGCCGCTTGCCAGCATTGCCGTCGTGACATTCTGCCCGTTTTCCAGTTCGCGGCAGGCATGTTCAATCCGGTATTTGTTGATGTAGCGCGACACATTTTCACCCGTCGCAGCGTTGATCGCGGTTGAAACCTGTTTAAGCGGATAGCCCAAGCGCCGTGCCAGCCGGGCGAGTGTCAAATCGGGATCAAGATACAGCTTCTTGTCTGCGATCAATGTGTCCAGCTGCGCCATGATATCGGCAACCGGAACATCATCAGTGGCTTTGGACGTTGGCGACACTGGATGCATCACATCGATATCTGATGCGGGGCCATCTTCAATTTCATCTCGCGGGTCCGAGGCAATGTCGGGCGACAAAGACAGAAAGCCGATGGTAAGCAGCGCGATGGATGAAAAGATGCTGAGAATCAAACCCGGCGCACTGTCATAGCCAAAGGAAAGTGCCAGCGAGATACACACATCGCTGACGGCCGATGCAATTAATGCGATGGCAATTGCCCGCCAGATCAGGGCCGGAACATGCCCCGATGCCAGCCGCGCATGGGCAAGATCGTTGCTATGTCGGTGAAGCATCACAAGGATTGCGCTGCCATAACCGACAAATACGGCAACCAGCAACACATCAATCACGACCGGGACTGCTATGACGGCACAGGCAATCGCGACGGGCACAAGAAAATGAAGAAGGTCGGTCGCATGACGCCGCGAACGGATGCCGCCATCAAGAAAGGCGACCCACGCCAATGCCGGAATGAACGACGCGGTCATTGGCTGCAACAGGCGGAGTTCAGTGACCCCGTAATATTGCACCACGGATACGGTAATACTTTGACAGGCACATGCCAGTAGCAAGGCCGCAAGCAGCCGTGGCGTGTTGGAAAACAGGGTTGCGCGCAGGAACAAAAATCCAAGCAGCATGGCCACAATCATCGGAACGGGTAAAACGATCATGGGGCTACTCAATCCAACATCACCATGTCCCAAAACCGGTTTTGCACGTCCTTAAACCGGTTCGAGGACGCCACAACCCCAAAGCAGGAGCAATTTCAATCCGTTCAACATTAAAACACGGATAGAAATCATGAAACATGTAACTTCTGCGATGACCATTGCTGCCGGGCTTGTGACGGCTTTGGCATTCGGTACGGCACAGGCTGCTGATGACTATGCCGGCTATGATCGTTTCGATGTGCGCGCGGCACATCGATCCATGCCGGTTGCGGCATCTATCTGGTATCCGGCGGGAACCCATATATATCGTGCGCCGGTCGGCAGGAGTTCGATCTGGCAAAGCACAGATGCCTATATCGGGGCGGCAATCGAGGTGGGAAAGCATCCACTTGTTCTGTTATCGCACGGGTCGGGCGGGAATATGGACGGGATCGGCTGGCTGTCATCGCAACTGGCCTTGCGCGGTGCGATGGTGTTGGCTGTCAATCATCCGGGAACGACATCGGGTGATTCATCCCCGCGCCGCACGATGTATCTTGGGCAACGCTCAAACGATATCAAAGCTGCCCTTGATCAGGTTTTGGACAATCCTGAATTCGCCCCCTATATCGATACAGATCAGATTTCGGCCGTCGGGTTTTCACTTGGCGGGACCACGGTGCTTAATCTTGCCGGGATGCGGTTTGACCGCGATGCGTATCGTGATTATTGCGATACATTCCAAAACAAGGCGCAAGATTGCGCGTTTTATCGCAAGGGTGGTGTTGATTTTGCCCATCTGCCCGACGATTTTGCCACCGATGCCTATGATCCGCGCATCACAAAGACCGTCGCGATTGAACCGGGCATGACCTATGCGGTTAACGAAGACAGCATCAAGGCGGTTTCCAATCCCGTTCTGTTTGTCCGCTTAGGCGTCGAGCATGGCTGGTTGGCAAGTGATCTGAGCGAAACAGGAAGCAATCTTTTGGCCCGGATGGAAAATGCCAAGATGGCTGTGTTTTCCCCGGCAGACCATCTGACATTTTTGGCCGAATGCGTGCCAGGTGCGGTTGAGTTGCTTGAAGAAATAGAAGATGATCCGATTTGCTCAGATCCCGAGGGAACGGATCGTGGTATGATCCATCGTCAGGTTGTTGATGAACTCGCCGGATTTCTTGGCCTACGTTAAACGCGATGTCCCAAAACGATATTTCTGGTCGGGGACGGGGCAAATGCCGCCATGTTCCCGACCTGCCCCAAAATGATCACGATTGGCCAAGGTGCTTGGAAAGCCAAGGCTTGCACCTGCCTTAATTGCGTCAAATCAAGTGTTTGGCTGGTGATCGGGGAACAAATGCCGGTTTCTTCCGTTTTGATAGGTGTTAAGAAATTTGCACCTGAACAAACAGGAGAAACGATAATGACTGACTTTTTGAAGAAGTTCCTTGCTGTTGCGATGATCACTGGCATGGGTTTTGGTCTTGCCGCGTGTGAAACCGCAGAAGGCTTTGGTCGGGACATGGAAGATGCCGGTGAAGCCATTCAGGAAGAAGCCGACTAACCAAAATGTTCTGCATAACCGTTCACATGCGTGCTGGCTGATTTCCCCCTTCTGGCCAGCGGGCAGTGGCGGACAGAAACAAGGAGAATATCATGTTAGGTTGGGCAATCTTTTGTCTTGTCTTGGCGCTGATCGCAGCCGTGTTGGGCTTTGGCGGTTTGGCCGGGACCTTTGTTGGCATTGCGCAGATTCTGTTCTTTGTCTTTATCGCGCTGTTTGTGATCTCGCTTCTGGTCAATGCGCTGCGTGGACGCAGGCCGCCCCTGTGACGGCGCGCTGTGATCCAAAACAGATAACCAGACAAACAAAAACATATATACGAGCATCCAGAACCGGCATGCCATTGCATGCCGGTTTTGATGTGCGCTGATAACAGTTGCGCGCCGCGACTTTGCCCGACAATATAAAGCGATAACAAAGAACATGACGCGCATGGGCGCAGGTCACCGAGACGGAGTAGAAAGACAAATGTCGATCCTTGTTAAACGCATTTTGGCCGTGGCCCTGATTGCCGGGTTTGGTTTCTCGCTTGCTGCCTGTGAAACAGCAGCCGGTTTTGGCCGCGATGTGGAAAAGCTTGGCGAACAGATCCAGGAAGGTGTGGATAAATAACCATCTCCGCTGTTGCAACATCAAGGCTGACCCTGTCTCCGCCGACCCTTTCTGACATTCCTGATCTGTATGCATTCCTTGGCGATCGGGATGCCATGCACCATACCCGTCATGATGAAAGCTTCGCGGCCTGTCGTAAACGCGTTTTCGTTCATGAATGGCGCCGTCGGCATGACGGATTTGCCCCGTGGGTTGTCCGGCGGGCCGAACAGCAAGATATTATCGGCTGGGGCGGACTCTATATCGATCCGTTCGACCCGGGCTGGGGACCTGAACTTGGATATTACTTCCACCCCAAAGGATGGGGGCAGGGATATGCATCCGAACTGGCCAGGGCCGCAATTGATTTTGCCAACGACTTTACCGGGCTTGAGGCACTAACGGCTTTTGCCCACCCGGAAAACACCCCGTCGCGTAAGTTACTGTTGCGACACGGATTTGCTCATATCGATTTTGTACCTGCAATGAACCGGGACCGGTTTGGCTTATCCTTGCATCGCGGCTAATGGCTTTGATGATGGTGACCTTTTGGCGCGCTTAATGCGTAAAACATACGACAATTACCTCTGACATCTCTCGCCCGACTGGACAGCGTGAGGTCGAGCCGTTAAATAGTGCAGTCCATCCGCCAGAATGGCGGGTGCATTTGTTCCGCGTTTTCCGGGTTGGAGAGATATGCAGACCGTTAATGATATCCGCACCACATTTCTGGAGTTCTTCCGCAAGAACGGCCATGAAGTCGTTTCCTCCAGCCCGCTGGTGCCGCGCAATGACCCCACCCTGATGTTTACCAATGCCGGGATGGTTCAGTTCAAGAACGTTTTCACCGGTCAGGAACAGCGCGATTATTCCCGCGCAGTCACCTCGCAGAAATGCGTGCGTGCTGGTGGTAAACATAACGATCTTGAAAATGTCGGTCGCACCGCACGCCACCACACGTTTTTCGAAATGCTCGGCAACTTTTCGTTTGGCGATTATTTCAAGGAAAACGCGATTGAATTCGCGTGGAACCTGATCACCAAGGAATATGGCCTGCCGGCCGACAAGCTGCTGGTGACCGTCTATCACACTGATGACGAAGCCCACGCGCTTTGGAAAAAGATCGCCGGTCTGTCTGATGACCGCATCATTCGCATTCCGACCTCTGACAATTTCTGGTCGATGGGCGATACCGGCCCGTGCGGTCCATGTTCGGAAATCTTCTTTGATCATGGCGATCACATCTGGGGTGGTCCTCCAGGCAGTGCGGAAGAAGACGGCGACCGGTTCATTGAAATCTGGAACCTTGTCTTCATGCAGTATGAACAGATGGCAAACGGGGATCGCATTGATCTGCCAAAACCATCGATTGATACCGGCATGGGCCTTGAACGTGTTGCCGCTGTGTTGCAGGGCAAGCACGATAACTATGATATCGATCTGATGCGTGCATTGATCGAAGCATCGGCAGACGCAACCAATACCGATCCGGACGGTCCGCATAATGTGTCGCACCGTGTGGTTGCCGACCATTTGCGCTCAACCAGCTTCCTGATTGCCGATGGGGTTCTGCCATCGAACGCCGGTCGCGGTAACGTTCTGCGCCGGATCATGCGCCGTGCCATGCGCCATCTGCACATGATCGGAACGCAAGACCCGGTAATGTATGAACTGGTCCCGGCACTTGTTCGCAAAATGGGCGGGGCATTCCCGGAACTGGTTCGCGCACAGGCCCTGATCGAAGAAACGCTTAAACTTGAAGAACATGGCTTTAAAACCATGCTTGATCGCGGGCTTAAGATGCTTGATGACGCGACCTATGGCATGGATGAAGGGGCGATCCTTTCAGGTGATGTTGCTTTCAAGCTTTATGACACCTATGGCTTCCCGCTTGATCTGACGGCGGATGCGCTTAAAGCACGCAAGATCGGCATTGATGAAGACGGGTTCAGCACCGCCATGGAAGAACAAAAGGCCAAGGCACGTGCTGCATGGTCGGGTTCTGGTGATGCCGCCACCGAAGAAGTCTGGTTCGATGTTCAGGACCGCGACGGTGCGACCGAATTCCTTGGCTATGAAACCGAAACCGCCGAAGGCGTTGTTACCGCACTTATCAAGGACGGTGCCGAAGTCAAATCAGCCTCCAAGGGGGATGACGTTGCCGTGGTTGCCAACCAGACGACCTTCTTTGGTGAATCCGGTGGTCAGCAGGGCGATTCAGGCATCATCAAAACCGAAGGCGGTGCGGTGATTGAAATCACGGCGACGCAAAAGAAACTTGGCACCTTGCATGTCCATCTGGGCAAAGTTGTCGAAGGTGATGTCAAAGTTGGCGATGCTGCAGAATTCCGTGTGGATCATGCGCGTCGTTCATCCCTGCGCGCCAACCATTCGGCAACCCACCTTTTGCATGCGGTCATGCGCAAGCATCTTGGCGGCCATGTCACCCAGAAGGGGTCCTTGGTGGCAAAGGATCGTCTGCGTTTTGACGTGTCACACCCAAAGCCGGTTACCGCAGCAGAAGCCGCAATCATCGAGGCCGATGTAAATCGCCTGATCCGCGAAAACAGCGAAGTTTCCACCCGTTTGATGACCCCCGACGAGGCGATTGAACTGGGTGCGATGGCGCTGTTTGGTGAAAAATACGGCGATGAAGTCCGCGTTGTTTCCATGGGCCTGCCAGAGGCAAACGAACATGCCTATTCGCTTGAACTGTGTGGCGGTACGCATGTGAAGCGCACCGGTGATATCGGCATGTTCAAAATCGTCTCCGAAGGTGCCGTTTCAAGCGGTGTTCGCCGGATCGAAGCCCTGACCGGGGACGATGCTGCGAATTACATGGCAGCGCGTGAAAATGTTCTAAGCACAGTGGCGTCCGAGCTTAAAGCCGCCCCGGAAGACGTTCCGGCGCGTGTTAAAGCGCTTCAGGAAGAACGCCGTCGTCTGGAACGTGAAGTCTCTGACCTGCGCAAGAAGCTGGCAACGGCCGGTTCGGGCGGGGCATCGGGCGATGATGCGTTCAAGGAAATCAACGGTGTGAAACTGGCCCTGCGTGCACTTGAAGGCATTCCGGCCAAAGAACTTAAAGGGATGGTCGATGAACTGCGCGATCAGATGGGATCGGGCATTGTCGCGCTGGTTTCGGATGACAATGGCAAGGCATCCATCGTGGTTGGCCTGACCGATGATCTGAAAGACAAGTTCAGCGCAGTTGATCTGGTGCGCATCGGTGTTGAGAAGCTTGGTGGCAAAGGCGGCGGTGGCCGCCCGGACATGGCACAGGGTGGCGGTTCTGATCCATCCCAGGCCGATGCCGCATTGACCGCGATTGAGGCACATGTCGCGGGCTAAGCATTCAATAGTATTGTGCCGTCCTAAAATAAGTTGACGATTTTTCATGGAGCCAGCGGAATATATCTGCTGGCTTTTTGATGCACTTGATCTGGCGTTTGCATAGCCAGAGCGAGGTGCGGTCTCATTGTATTATAATTCTGCACAGCTTCCTTGACCAGT
>NZ_JAVJRB010000013.1:0-242532 GCF_040218635.1 Thalassospira sp. | reverse complement strand
TCATACGCCGTTCTTCTCGAACTACCGTCCTCAGTTCTACTTCCGTACGACTGACGTCACCGGTTCGATCGAGCTGCCAGAAGGCACCGAAATGGTCATGCCGGGTGACAACGTTCAGATGACCGCAACCCTCATTGCACCGATCGCAATGGACGAAGGTCTGCGTTTCGCAATCCGTGAAGGCGGTCGTACCGTCGGCGCGGGCGTTGTTGCCAAGATCCTCGAGTAATTTTTCTCTTGATCTTTGTGGAGCGGGCGGCTATTTAAGCCGCCCGCAACACTTTTGCGGCAATCGTCAACTCCAGTTGAGGGGCCGGTGTCCTTTTGAGGGCTCCGGTACATAATTACATGGATAGTCAGAACATTCGCATTCGCCTTAAGGCGTTTGACCATCGCGTGCTGGATCAGTCCACACGTGAGATCGTCAATACGGCGAAGCGCACTGGCGCAGAGGTCCGCGGCCCGATTCCGCTGCCGACCCGCATTGAAAAGTATACTGTTCTGCGGTCTCCGCACATCGATAAGAAATCGCGTGAACAGTTCGAAATCCGTACGCACAAGCGTCTTCTCGACATTGTCGACCCGACCCCGCAGACCGTCGATGCTCTTATGAAGCTCGATCTGGCTGCCGGCGTCGACGTCGAGATCAAGCTTTAATCGGGAGTAAGCCGCAATGCGTAGTGGACTTATTACCCAGAAGGTCGGCATGACCCGCGTCTTTAAAGACGATGGTTCCCACCTTCCTGTAACCGTTCTGAAGGTCGAGAATCTTCAGGTTGTCGCCAACCGTACCAACGACACCGACGGCTACGTCGCTGTTCAGCTTGGTTACGGCAAAGCGAAAGTGAAAAACGTATCGAAGCCGATGCGCGGTCACTTCGCCAAAGCCAAGGTTGAGCCGAAAGCCAAACTTGCTGAATTCCGCGTTAGCGAAGATGGCCTGATCGAAGTTGGTGCAGAACTTTCTGCCGCTCACTTCGTTGAAGGTCAGTACGTTGACGTAATCGGCACCTCCATCGGTAAAGGTTTTGCCGGTGCGATGAAGCGTCATAACTTCGGTGGTCTTCGTGCGTCGCACGGTGTGTCTGTATCGCACCGTTCGCATGGTTCCACTGGTCAGTGTCAGGATCCGGGCCGCGTCTTCAAAGGTAAGAAGATGGCAGGTCACATGGGTGCTGCACGTGTAACGGTTCAGTCTCTTAAGGTGGTCGTTTCTGACGAAGCCAAAGGCCTGATCCTGATTCATGGTGCAATCCCAGGTCACAAGGGCGCATATGTCCTTGTTAAGGATTCTGTTAAACGTGCTGCACCGGAAGGTCTTCCGTTCCCAGCCGCGCTTAAGGGTGCTGCCCCGGCTGCTGAAGAAGCTGTCGCCGAGGATAAGGAATAAGCATCATGAAGCTCGACATTCTTAAACTTGACGCTTCCAAGGCAGGTAACATCGATCTCCCAGAAGAGATCTTTGGTCTGGAAGTACGTCGTGACATTCTTCACCGTATGGTTAACTGGCAGCTCGCGAAGCGTCGTGCCGGCACCCATAAAGTGAAAGAAAAGTCAGAAATTTCTGCTACCACGAAAAAATTCGTGCGTCAGAAGGGTAGTGGCGGTGCTCGTCACGGTTCCCGAAAGGCTGCACAGTTCCGTGGTGGTGGTGTTGTGCATGGTCCACGTGTTCGTGACCACGCACATGATCTGACCAAGAAATTCCGTAAGCTCGCGCTTAAAACCGCTCTGTCGGCTAAAGCAAAGGACGGTAAACTTATCGTTCTTGATAATGCGGAATTCTCGGATGCCAAAACCAAGAGTCTGGTCGCAGTTTTCAATAAACTCGGCTGGAAATCTGCACTGATCATCGACGGTACGCAGGTCAACGAGGGCTTTGCACGCGCAGCGCGCAATATCCCGCAAATTGATGTGTTGCCTGAGATCGGTGCTAACGTCTATGACATCCTTCGCCGTGACACCTTGGTGCTCACCAAGGGGGCGGTCGAAGCGTTGGAGGCACGTCTCAAATGACGATCATCAGCAAAGAGCGGATGTACGAAGTCATCCGCGCCCCGCATATTACTGAAAAGTCGACGCTGATTTCTGAGCACAACGCAGTTGCGTTCAAAGTTGCGATCGACGCCACCAAGCCGGAGATTAAGGCTGCTGTGGAAGGTCTGTTCGGGGTGAAGGTCAAGGCGGTCAATACCTCTGTGGTAAAAGGAAAGACCAAGCGTTTTCGCGGGATTTCCGGTCGTCGGAGTGATTTCAAGAAAGCGATGGTTACCCTCGAAGAGGGTCAGTCCATCGACGTGACTACGGGAATCTAAGACAATGGCTTTGAAGAAGTTTAAACCAACCTCTCCAGGTCGCCGTCAGCTGGTTCTTGTTGATCGCTCCGATCTCCACAAGGGCAAGCCGATTAAAGCGTTGACCGAAGGTCTTCGCAAAAAAGGTGGCCGTAACAACACTGGTCGTATCACCGCCCGCCGTATTGGTGGTGGTCACAAACGTCGTTACCGTATGATCGACTTCAAACGTACCAAGTTTGATGTTGTCGGTACCGTCGAGCGTTTGGAATATGATCCGAACCGCACCGCGTTTATCGCGTTGGTTCGTTATTCTGACGACGAATTGGCCTACATCCTCGCACCACAGCGTCTTGCAGTTGGCGACAACATTGTTGCTTCCGACCGCGTAGATATTAAGCCGGGTAACGCCGCACCGCTGAAGAATATTCCGGTCGGTACCATCGTCCATAACGTCGAACTGAAAGCCGGTAAAGGTGGTCAGGTCGCACGTTCAGCAGGTGCATACGTGCAGCTCGTTGGTAAGGACCAAGGTTACGCCCAGCTTAAGCTGTCCTCCGGTGAAGTACGTTTGGTTCGTGGTGAATGCATGGCTACCATTGGTGCCGTGTCCAACCAGGACCATCAGAATATCAACCTTGGTAAAGCCGGCCGTAATCGCTGGCTTGGCAAACGTCCTTCGGTTCGTGGTGTAGCCATGAACCCGATCGATCACCCGCATGGTGGTGGTGAAGGTCGTACATCGGGTGGTCGTCATCCGGTTACGCCGTGGGGTAAGCCTACCAAGGGCAAACGTACCCGCTCGAACAAAAAGACCGACGCGCTTATCATGCGCCGTCGTCACAAGAGCTAACGGAGGAGGCTAGACTATGGCGCGTTCCGTTTGGAAGGGTCCGTTTGTTGACGGATACCTTCTTAAGAAAGCCGATACTGTCCGTGCCTCAGGCCGGAATGAGGTAATTAAGACCTGGTCGCGGCGATCGACGATATTGCCGCAATTCGTAGGCCTCACCTTTGGGGTTTACAATGGCCAGAAGTTTCTGCCGGTACTCGTGAACGAAGATATGATCGGTCACAAGTTCGGTGAATTCTCGCCGACCCGTACCTATTATGGTCACGCGGCCGACAAAAAGGCGAAGAGGAAGTAACGATGGGTAAGAAAGCTGACATCCGTCGGCTGGCGGATAACGAGGCAGCTGCTTCGCTCCGGGCTTTGCGCATATCCCCGCGTAAGCTCAACCTCGTCGCCGAGTCGATCCGTGGAATGAAGGCAGAAGCTGCTTTGGCAGAACTGACCTTCTCCAATAAACGTATTTCGCAGGACGTCAAAAAGCTGCTGGAATCGGCAATTGCTAATGCCGAGAACAACCACCAGCTTGATGTCGATCGTCTCTTTATCAAAGAGGCGTCTGTTGGAAAGGCCTTCGTGATGAAACGTTGGCGCGCCCGTGCACGCGGTCGTGTCGGCAAGATCATTAAGCCGTTCTCCAACATCCGCATCGTCGTTTGCGAACGTGAGGAGACCGAGTAATGGGTCAAAAAGTAAATCCAATCGGTCTTCGCGTTGGGATTAACCGTACCTGGGATTCCCGCTGGTACGCCAACAAAGCCGATTTCGCAGGTCTTCTTCATGAAGACATTGCGATCCGTAAATTCATCTTCGACCGGCTTAAGCAGGCCGGTGTTGCGAAGGTGATCATCGAACGTCCGGCGAAAAAAGCCCGTATTTCTGTTCACACCGCCCGTCCGGGTGTTGTGATCGGCAAGAAAGGCCAGGACATCGAGAAGCTCAAGAATGATCTGCAGAAACTGACCAAGTCAGAAGTGCAGGTTAACATCATCGAAATCCGTAAACCGGAAATCGATGCCAAGCTGGTCGCTGACAACATCGCCCAGCAGCTTGAGCGCCGCGTTTCGTTCCGTCGCGCTATGAAGCGCTCGGTTCAGAATGCAATGCGTCTCGGTGCTGGCGGCATTCGTATTAATGCTGCTGGTCGTCTTGGTGGCGCTGAAATCGCTCGTACCGAATGGTATCGTGAAGGTCGCGTTCCGCTGCACACGCTGCGTGCGGACGTTGATTATGGCACTTCAGAAGCACACACCACCTATGGTGTTTGCGGTCTGAAGGTCTGGATCTTCAAAGGCGAAATCATGGCACACGATCCGTTGGCTTCTGAGCGTAAAGCTCTCGAGTCGGCTGGTTCCGGTCGTAAGTAAGGAGATCCCGATATGCTTTCTCCGAAACGTACAAAGTTCCGTAAAGCCTTCAAAGGCCGCCTGAAAGGGCAAGCCAAAGGTGGTACCGAACTTAATTTCGGCGCTTATGGCTTGAAAGCCTTGGAGCCGGAGCGTATAACGGCGCGTCAGATCGAAGCGGCTCGCCGCGCGATCACCCGCCACATGCGCCGTCAAGGCCGTGTGTGGATTCGCGTTTTCCCGGATCTACCGGTTTCGCAGAAGCCTGCCGAAGTCCGTCAGGGTAAAGGTAAAGGCTCGATCGAGTATTGGTCGGCACGCGTTAAACCGGGTCGGATTATGTTTGAACTCGACGGTGTTCCGTTGGATCTTGCACGCCGAGCTTTCGAGCTGGCAGCGGCAAAATTGCCGATCAAGACCAAGTTTGTCACACGTCTTGGTGAAGGGGAGTAATTAGTGATGAAAGTTGCTGATCTCCGCGCTAAAAGCGCTGACGAACTGAAACAGATGCTGCTGGACCTGCGTAAGGAGTCGTTCAATATGCGATTCCAGCAGGCCTCCGGTCAGTTTGAGAACACTGCGCGGGTCCGACAGGTCCGTCGTGATATCGCCCGCATCAAAACCCTTCTCGGAAACGAGAAGGGTGCGAACGCGGCCTAACTGGACACGCATAGGAGTAAACACACATGCCGAGGCGTGTATTGCAGGGGACAGTCGTTTCGACGAAAAACGACAAGACCGTGGTGGTCCGTGTGGAACGCCAGGTCATGCACCCGCTGTATAAAAAGTACGTGCGCAAGTCGAAGAAATTCCACGCGCACGATGAAGAGAACCGCTTCAAGACGGGTGACGTTATTCGTATTCGCGAATGCAAACCGATCTCGAAATTGAAGTCTTGGGAAGTCGTGGTCGAGGAGTGATTCCTCAGCCCAATCATAGTCAAGGGGTAAACCCATGATCCAGATGCAGTCCAATCTGGACGTTGCCGACAACAGCGGCGCTCGCCGCGTCCAGTGCATCAAGGTGCTGGGCGGCTCGAAGCGCAAAACCGCACATGTTGGTGATGTTATCGTGGTTTCCGTTAAGGAAGCCATCCCGCGCGGTCGCGTAAAGAAGGGTGCAGTTCACAAAGCTGTCATCGTTCGCACCGCAAAGGAAATTCGTCGGTCCGATGGATCGGCGATTCGCTTCGACCGTAACGCTGCCGTTCTCATTAATGCGAACGGCGAGCCGATCGGCACGCGTATTTTCGGCCCGGTAACTCGTGAACTTCGTTCGCGTGGTTACATGAAGATCATTTCGCTCGCTCCGGAGGTGCTGTAATGGCTGCCAAAATTAAAAAGGGCGACCGCGTCATTGTTCTGACGGGTAAAGACAAAGGGAAGACGGGCGAAGTTCTCGCCTCATTCCCGACCGAGAACAAGGTTCTGGTTTCGGGCATCAATCTGGTGAAACGTCACCAGCGCCCGTCCGGTGCTGATGCCGGTGGCATTGTCGAGAAGGAAGCAAAAATTGCTGTTTCCAATCTCGCGATTGCTGACCCGAAAGAAAACAAGCCGACCCGCGTCGGTTTCAAGACCCTTGATGATGGTCGCAAGGTTCGCTTCGCGAAGCTTAGCGGCGAAGTCATCGACAAGTGAGGGACGGAAAAATGACGCGCCTGCGCGAACATTATAAAGAAGTGGTGCGTGACGCACTCCTGAAGGAGTTCTCCTACGAGAACACGATGGAGATTCCGCGCCTCGAAAAGATCGTGATCAATATGGGTGTCGGCGACGCCACCCAGGATCGCAAAAAGCTGGACGGTGCTGTTGCGGATCTCGCGGCCATCACCGGTCAGCGTCCTATCTTCACCAAAGCGAAAAAGTCCGTGGCGGCTTTCAAGCTTCGTGAAGGCATGAACATTGGTTGTAAAGTGACCTTGCGTCGCGACCGTATGTTTGAGTTTCTGGACCGTCTGGTCACTGTCGCGCTTCCGCGCGTTCGTGACTTCCGCGGCCTGAACAAGAAATCCTTTGATGGTCGTGGCAACTTTGCCATGGGCTTGAAGGAACAGTTTGTCTTTCCTGAAGTCGAGTACGACAAAGTCGACTCGGTCCGCGGGATGGACATTATCATTTGCACCACGGCAAAGTCCGACGACGAAGCTCTCGCCCTGCTTAAGGGCTTTGATCTTCCGTTCGGAAACTAACTGGAGGTTGGCCCATGGCCAAGAAGAGCTCAGTAGAGCGTGAAATTAAACGTGAACGCTTGGCAAAAAAGTTTTCTGCCAAGCGTGCCGCCCTTAAAGCGGTCATCGCGGATCGCGAGACATCCCCTGAGGATCGTATCGTGGCTGTGATCAAACTCGCCCAGCTGCCGCGTAATTCGGCCCCTATCCGTCAGCGTATTCGCTGCCTGGTGTCCGGTCGTCCGCGCGGTGTCTATCGCAAATTCCGCCTGTCCCGTATCGCACTTCGTGAACTTGCTTCACGCGGTCAGATCCCGGGCATGGTGAAATCCAGCTGGTAAGGGAGCACCCATCACATGATGACTGATCCAGTAGGCGATATGCTCACGCGTATCCGCAACGGACAGCGCGTTGGTAAATCCACCGTCGCTTCGCCGGCTTCGAAACTGCGTACCGGTGTGTTGGATGTACTCCAGCGCGAAGGTTATATTCGTGGTTACAATGTTAGTGAAATTCGCAAGGGCATCAGCGAAATCACCATCGAACTCAAATATTTTGAGGGTGATGGCGTGATTAAGCAGATCGACCGCGTTTCGACCCCGGGTCGTCGTGTATATTCGAAGATCAAAGATCTTCCGAAGGTATATAACGGCCTCGGCATCGCAGTCCTGTCCACTCCGCGAGGAGTTCTTTCGGATCAGGAGGCTCGCGAACAGAATGTCGGCGGCGAAATCCTCTGCAAGGTATTCTAAGGAGGGCCATCGATGTCGCGAGTAGGAAAAAATCCGGTGGAAGTGCCTAGCGGCGTGACCATCACCTTGACCGAAGAGCAGATCAGTGCAAAAGGCAAGCTCGGTGAGCTTAACCTGTCTCTGACCTCGGACGTAATCGTTACCCAGGAAGATAACCAGATCTGGGTGAAACCGAACAACGATAGCAAGCGCGCTCGTGCCCTTTGGGGTACCACCCGTGCGAACATCGCGAACCTCGTTTCCGGGGTTTCGGAAGGTTTTACCAAGAAATTGGAAATCACCGGTGTTGGTTACCGTGCGCAGGTTCAGGGTGCTAAACTTGTTCTGCAGCTTGGCTTCTCACATGACGTAGAAATGGAGATCCCTACGGGTCTTAACGTCGTGGCAGAAAAGCCGACCCTTATCGCCATTTCTGGCGCAGATAAACAGCTCGTTGGTCAGTTCGCTGCAAATGCACGCGGCTGGCGCGGTCCGGAGCCTTACAAAGGCAAGGGTGTCCGTTACGAAGGCGAGTATATCTTGCGCAAAGAAGGCAAGAAGAAGTAAGGACTGGCACGATGAAAAACGCGAGAAACCTCTTCGAACGCCGCAAGCGTCGCGTTCGTTTTGCGATCCGCCAAAAAGCGGCCGGTCGCCCGCGCCTCAGCGTACACCGTTCGAACGCACACATTTATGCTCAGATCATCGACGATGTCGCTGGCACCACCCTGGTGGCTGCTTCGACCGCGGAGAAAGACCTGAAAGCGAAAGGCAGCAATGCCGACGCAGCTGCGCTGGTTGGCAAAGCCATTGCCGAACGCGCAGTAAAAGCTGGTGTGAAAACGGTCGTATTCGATCGTGGCGGGTATCTGTTCCATGGCCGAGTGAAAGCTCTGGCCGATGCCGCCCGTGAGGGCGGTCTGGACTTCTAAGGAGCACGACCATGGCACGTAACCAGAATCAACAGCAGCAGCAGGCACCGAAAGCCCGTGAAGAAAACGAACTCGTCGACAAATTGGTTGGAATCAACCGTGTCGCCAAGGTCGTCAAGGGTGGCCGTCGCTTTGCTTTCTCCGCAATGGTAGTTGTCGGTGACCAACGCGGTCGCGTCGGGTACGGCACGGGTAAAGCCCGTGAAGTTCCAGAAGCGATTCGTAAGGCTACCGAAGCTGCTAAACGCAACATGATCCGCGTTCCGCTTCGTGAAGGGCGTACCCTTCACCATGATACCAAAGGCCATTTCGGTGCAGGTAGGGTTGTCCTTCGCTCTGCCCCGGCTGGTACCGGTATCATTGCAGGCGGTGCGATGCGTGCGGTGTTTGAAACCATGGGCGTTCAGGACGTTGTGTCCAAATGTACCGGTTCGAACAATCCGCACAACGTGATCCGCGCAACCCTTGACGCTCTGGTCAACGGTGCGTCCCCGCGTCAGGTCGCTGCAAAGCGCGGCCTGAAAGTCGGTGACGTCGTTGCCCGTCGCGATAGCGGTTCGGCTGCGGCCGCCGTTCTCGAAAAGGAGTAATTCGATATGGCTGCTAAGAAAAAAGCGACTGTACGCGTTACCCAGACGGGTTCGCCGATCGGACGTCCGGCTGATCAGCGCCAGACCCTTGTTGGTCTTGGCCTGAACAAAATGCACCGGACTCGTGAGCTGGAAGATACCCCAGCTGTTCGCGGTATGATCGCAAAGGTCAAACACCTCGTCCGTGTGGACGAGGCTTGATTGACCCCAGATCGAAAAGGGTTGAACGATGAAACTCAACGAACTTGCCGATAACCCGGGTGCGCGTAAAGCGCGTACCCGCGTCGGTCGCGGTATTGGTTCGGGCAAAGGCAAAACTTCTGGCGCAGGTCAGAAGGGTCAGAAGTCCCGTTCCGGTGTAGCGATCAATGGTTTCGAAGGCGGGCAGATGCCTATCTATCGCCGTCTTCCGAAACGCGGCTTTAAAAACCTGTTCAAGAAACAGTTTGGTGTCGTGAATCTTGGTACCCTTCAGACCGCCGTTGATAACGGTGTTCTTGAAGAAGGTGCAAATGTCACCATCGCTATTCTTGAAGAAAATGGCCTTGCCCGTCCGCAGAAAGACGGTCTGCGCCTTCTCGCTAAAGGCGAGCTGAAAGCAAAATTGAACATCGAAATCACCGGTGCTTCCAAGTCGGCTATCGAAGCCGTCGAGAAAGTTGGTGGTTCGGTTAAAGTTCTTGCTCCGGCTGCTGAAGCAGAAAAAGCAGAATAAGCCTAGAATGACTTCGTGAGGGTCCGGTTCCAGTAATTTGCGGGACCGGACCCTCCAGTTTATGTGTATTGGGAGATGAGTGCATGGCATCGGCCGCCGAGCAGCTTGCCGCGAACCTGAATTGGTCAGCTTTTTCTAAGTCGACTGAGCTTAAAAACCGTATCTGGTTCACTTTGGGCGCGCTTATTGTTTACCGTCTGGGAACGTATATTCCTGTTCCTGGTGTTGACCCGTCCATTCTTGCTGACATTTTCCAGCAGAATGCAGGCGGCGTTTTGGGCATGTTTGACATGTTCGCCGGTGGTGCGCTGGGTCGTATGACGATCTTTGCGCTGAATATCATGCCGTATATCTCGGCCTCGATTATCATCCAGTTGATGACAACCGTTTCGCCTACGCTTGAGCAACTCAAGAAAGAAGGCGAGCAGGGCCGCAAAAAAATTAATCAATATACCCGCTATCTGACGGTGCTGATTGCAACCGTTCAGGCATGGGGCATTGCTGTTGGTCTTGAAAGCATGACCGGTTCTACCGGTGCTGCTGTTGTTGATCCTGGCATGTTCTTCCGTCTGACCGCTGTTATTACGCTTGTCGGTGGCACCATGTTCCTGATGTGGCTTGGTGAACAGATCACCCAGCGTGGCATCGGTAACGGCATTTCGCTGATCATCTTTGCCGGTATTGTTGCCGGTCTGCCCAGCGCGATTGCCGGTACTCTGGAACTTGGCCGTACCGGTGCAATTTCTGCACTGGTCATTGTCGCGATCCTCGTTCTTGCGGTTGCCGTCATTGCCTTCATCGTCTTTGTTGAACGTGCACAGCGCCGTGTTCTGATCCAGTACCCGAAACGCCAGGTTGGCATGAAGGTTATGGAAGGTCAGAGTTCGCACCTGCCGCTCAAGATCAACACTGCCGGTGTTATTCCGCCGATCTTTGCAAGCTCGCTTCTGCTGATGCCGCTGTCGGTTGCCCAGTTCACCGCTGGTGGGGATAGTGCTGACTGGCTGACGACTGCGACCGCATTGCTTGGCCGTGGCCAGCCGCTGTATATCGCGCTTTATATCGGCCTGATCGTCTTCTTTGCCTTCTTCTACACCGCGGTTGTTTTCAACCCGGAAGATACGGCAGACAACCTGAAGAAACACGGTGGCTTTATTCCGGGCATTCGTCCGGGTAAAAATACTGCGAATCATCTGGATTTCATTCTGACCCGTTTGACGGTGGTCGGCGCAGCTTATCTCGCATTTGTCTGTATCCTGCCGGAACTGTTGATCGCTGAATGGTCCGTGCCCTTCTACTTTGGTGGGACTAGCTTGCTGATCGTTGTCACGGTTACGATGGATACCGTTGCACAGATTCAGTCCCATATGCTGGCTCATCAGTATGAAGGCCTGATCAAGAAATCCAAACTACGTGGTCGCCGCCGTTAACTGAGCGACCACGGATATCAGGGGGACGGACGAACATGAATATTATCCTTCTAGGCCCTCCCGGCGCGGGAAAGGGTACTCAGGCAAAGCGTCTTGAAACAGGACGCGGCATGGTTCAGCTCTCAACGGGCGACATGCTTCGTGCAGCGGTAGCAGCCGGCACGGAACTGGGACAGAAGGCAAAGGAAGTCATGGATGCGGGGAAACTCGTTTCTGACGATCTTATGATCGGTCTGATTTCCGAACGACTTGACCAGGATGATACCAAGAACGGTTTCATCCTGGACGGGTTCCCACGCACGACGGCCCAGGCAGAAGCCTTGGACGACATGCTGGAAACCAAAGGTCTGGCACTTGATTATGTGATTGAACTGCGTGTGGATGATGCAGCGTTGGTTGCCCGTGTTGTCGGGCGCTATACCTGTGCTAAATGCGGGCAGGGATATCACGACGAGTTCCAGAAACCCGCCGAAGACGGTGTCTGTGACGTATGTTCAGGCACTGAATTCAAACGCCGTGCGGATGACAACGCCGAGACGGTCACATCGCGACTGACTGCTTATCACAAGCAGACTGCACCGATCATTCCTTACTATGAAAAGGTCGGTAAGCTGAAAACAGTTGACGGGATGGCTGAAATAGACGAAGTTACGCGCGAAATTGAAGCCATCCTGGGGTAATTTCCCGGGCAGGGCGTTTTTTTGCTGGCGGGTTAGCAGTGATGCTGGCCCGTTTTTGCCGCGCCCCGCTCTACCGGATCTGCCGCAGGGTTTGTTAACAGGAAACAGGAGTCTCACACAGTGGCTCGTATTGCTGGCGTAAATATCCCGACTGCTAAACGCGTCGTGATTGCGCTTACCTACATCACCGGCATTGGCCCGGCGAAAGCTAAAGAAATTTGCGCTAAGGTCGGAATCGAATCCGTAACCCGCGTTCATCAGCTCTCTGATGACCAGGTTCTCAAGGTTCGTGAAGTCATCGACGCTGATTACACCGTTGAAGGCGACCTTCGTCGTGAAACCGCAATGAACATTAAACGTCTGATGGATTTGGGCTGCTATCGCGGTCTGCGTCATCGTCGCGGTCTCCCGGTACGCGGTCAGCGTACCCACACCAACGCTCGCACCCGTAAGGGCCCGGCTAAGCCGATTGCTGGCAAGAAGAAGTAAGGTAGGGGACAGACAATGGCGAAAGCTCCTCAGACTCGCGTACGTCGCCGCGAGCGGAAGAACATTACGAATGGTATCGCGCACGTAAATGCGACCTTCAACAACACCATGATTACCATCACTGACGTTCAGGGAAATACCATTTCCTGGTCGACCGCTGGTGGTATGGGTTTCCGCGGTTCGCGTAAATCAACTCCGTATGCTGCACAGATGGCCGGTGAAGACGCAGGTAAAAAAGCTGCTGAACACGGCATGAAAACTCTTGAAGTGCAGGTTAAAGGCCCGGGTTCGGGACGTGAATCTGCACTGCGTGCGCTTCAGGCTGTTGGTTTCACGATTACGTCGATCAAAGACGTAACGCCGATTCCACACAATGGTTGCCGTCCGCGTAAACGTCGTCGCGTCTAATCGCGTCGATCTGCGGACGATCCCGCGTTTAGGCCCGGTGCACCCGGGCCTCTTCGCGTTTCTCATGAGGGCAAAACTTGCTCTCCTTATATAGGCTCCAGTTGCGAAGGTGGGTCTCGTGATTCAAAAGAACTGGCAGGAACTGATTAAGCCGACCAAGCTTGATGTTACTCCGGGTACTGATGCCAGCCGCGTTGGTACGATCGTGGCGGAACCGCTGGAGCGCGGTTTTGGTCAGACTCTGGGTAACGCGCTGCGTCGCATTCTGCTGTCGTCGCTCCAGGGCTCGGCGGTTACCGCGATCCAGATCGACGGTGTATTGCACGAATTTTCGTCGATTCCGGGTGTACGTGAAGATGTCACCGACATCATCCTGAACATCAAGACCATGGGCGTGCGTATGCATGCTGAAGGTCCTAAGAAAATGGTTCTGAAAGCGACCGGCCCTGGTGCCGTTACCGCTGGTCAGATCGAAACTGGTGCGGATATCGAAATCCTTAACCCGGATCTCGAGATTTGCCATCTTGATGATGGTGCATCGCTGAACATCGAATTTACCGTTGATAACGGTAAAGGCTATGTCGCAGCTAGCTCGCACAGCTCTTCGGATGCACCGATCGGTCTTATCCCGATTGATGCGATCTTCAGCCCGATCCGTAAAGTGGCCTACAAGGTGGAAAACACCCGTGTTGGTCAGGATACCGATTTTGACAAGCTGTCATTGACCGTTGAAACCAACGGCGCATTGACCCCGGAAGATTCAGTAGCACTTGCTGCTCGTATCCTTCAGGACCAGCTGTCGTTGTTCGTCAACTTTGATGAGCCGGAAGCGGTTGTCGAAGAGAAAAAAGAAGACGAACTTCCGTTCAACCGTAACCTTCTTCGTAAGGTTGACGAGCTTGAACTGTCGGTACGTTCGGCAAATTGCCTGAAGAACGACAATATCATCTATATCGGTGATCTTGTTCAGAAGACCGAAGCAGAAATGCTTCGTACGCCGAACTTCGGTCGTAAGTCGCTGAACGAAATCAAAGATGTTCTTGCTCAGATGGGCTTGCATCTCGGTATGGAAGTCGGCGGTTGGCCGCCGGAAAACATCGAAGAACTTGCTCGCAAGTTCGAAGATCCGTTCTAAGAACGGGTCTTCGGCCTTCGGGCTGTTATCGGAGCATTCTTGCTCCAAACCGGAAAGATCGAATTGTTTGGCATTTCCGGCGGGCTAGTTGCCCACACCGCACGTGCATGACCTGACTTTGTTCAGGGTGGCGGCGCGGTTTTACAATCGGTTTCGTGAGCGAAGCCAGGTTATTAAGGAGAGTTACCATGCGTCACGGTATGCACGGCCGTAAGCTTAATCGTACGTCGTCCCATCGTAAGGCGATGTTTGCCAACATGGCAGTTTCGCTGCTCACCCACGAGCAGATCAAAACGACTCTTCCGAAGGCCAAAGATCTTCGCCCGTATGTCGAAAAACTGATTACGCTGGGCAAGCGGGGCGACCTGCATGCACGCCGTCAGGCTATTTCGATCCTGCGTGATGACAAAATCGTAGCCAAGCTGTTCGGCGAAATTGCCGAGCGTTATAAAGAGCGTTCGGGTGGTTACACCCGTGTTCTTAAAGCCGGCTTCCGCTATGGCGATGCAGCACCTGTTGCTGTTATCGAACTTGTTGAGCGTAATGCAGATGCAAAGGGTGCAGAAGACCGCGCCCGTGTTGAAGCAGAGGGCGAAGGCGAAGAAGCAGCTGCTGAATAAGCAACGCTTCGGCCTTTAAGAAACAAAAACGGGCGACGCCAAATGGTGTCGCCCGTTTTCTTTTGACCATTGGTCTTTGAATTTTTGGTCAATTTGTCCATATTTCCGACACGGTTACGCGGCAGTTCTAGTTTTCCTAATGCAATAATTCTGGCCGGGCGTATCCAACACGCCCAATGTTAGATTAAACAAACCGACCAAACACAGATTGACAGAAATGAGAGAGAGCGACGTGCAGCTAAGATGGACCCCGACCATTTTGACAATTGCGCTGATCACGATGATGGCAGTTGTTGGCGTAAATCATACAGCCCATGCCCAAAGTGATGACCGGCGCTTGCCGACCAGTCAGACCGAAATCAAGATGTCGTTTTCACCGCTGGTCAAACAAACCGCACCGGCTGTGGTCAACATCTATACCAAAAAGGTGGTCAGTGAACGTCAGCGCACGCCGTTCTTTAACGACCCGTTTTTCAAACAGTTCTTTGGTGATCGCTTTGGCGGCGCAGTCGGTGCACCGCGCCAGCGTGTTGAACGTTCGCTGGGCTCCGGGGTGATTGTTTCGGGCGACGGCACAATCGTTACCAATCATCACGTGATCAACGGTGCCAGCGAAATTCGCGTGGTCCTGCATGATAACCGCGAATTTGATGCCGATCTGGTAGGCTCGGATGAACGTACCGATCTTGCCGTTTTGAAACTGCGCGATGTCGAAAATGAACTTCCGGCCGTTACCTTTGGCGATTCGGATGCTGTTGATGTCGGGGACCTGGTCTTGGCCATCGGTAACCCGTTCGGGGTCGGCCAAACGGTAACCAGCGGTATTGTTTCGGCCCTTGCGCGTGCCGGTGTCACCGGACAGGATTACCAGTCTTTCATTCAGACCGATGCGGCGATTAATCCGGGGAATTCTGGCGGGGCATTGATCGATATTGACGGGAAACTGATTGGCGTAAACTCGGCGATCTTTACAAAGTCAGGTGGATCAAACGGTATTGGCTTTGCCGTGCCGGTCAATATGGTCAAAGTCGTCATGCGCGGCCTGATCAGTGGTGATTTGCGCCGTCCATGGCTGGGGGCAGCTGGGCAGGCGGTAACAGCCGATCTTGCATCATCGCTTGAACTTGATCGCCCGCACGGGGTTTTGATCAGTGATGTGCGCGAAGGCAGCCCGGCCGCGCGGGGTGGTCTGCGCGCCGGGGATGTTGTGATCGCGGTCAACGGGTTGGCAGTTGATAACCCCAACGAGCTGAAATTCCGCATCGCGACGCTGGAACTTGATAAAGGGGCCGAACTTTCTGTCCTGCGTCAGGGTAAGGAGGTCGTGCTTCCGATGCCGCTTGAAGTCGCCCCGGAATTGCCCGCACGTGACGAAAGCGTGATTGATGGTGCCAATCCTTTCAGCGGTTCCAAGATTGCCAATATGAACCCGGCACTGGCCGATGAACTTGGCATTGATACGCTGAGCCAAGGGGTGGTTGTTCTTGCCGTCGCACGTGACAGCCTTGCCCGACGTACCCGTCTTCAGGCCGGTGACTATATTGTCGAAATCAACGGGCAGAAGATTGATACGGTGGCACGGCTTAAAGAAGTGATCCGTGCAGGCGAACGCAGCCGCGACTGGAAAATTGCGGTCAAACGCGATGGCAAAGTTCTGACCGGCGAGTTTACGCTGTAATCAGGTTCCGTCATTCATCTGCACACCAAACCCCAAAGGCGCGATCCGACTATCACACGGGTCGCGCCTTTTTTGTGTCTGTATGACGCAGCATAAACAATGCGCCACAGGTCAATATCCCCAGAAGGATGGTCAGGATAATGGCGTATTGTCCATAATCATCAATCAGCACGCCAAACAGAAACGGTGCAGCGGCCTGCGCAAAGCGCGACGGGGCCATGACATATCCTTGCCGTGCACCGTAACCAACCGGGCCAAAGATCACTAAGGGTAATGTGCCCTTGGCAATGGTCAGAATACCGTTGCCAACCCCGTGCAGGCTGGTGAACAGCATCCCGACCGGACCACCAAACACCAAAAGCAACACGGCCCCAATCGGGTGCGTGATTGCGGCCAGCCGTGATGAAATCAACGGATGCATTTTCTTTAGGAAACCAAATTCCAGAAGGCGGCCTGCAACCTGTGCCGGACCGACAAGCGATGCGGCAATCAGCGCATCTGTTGTATCCATTCCCGATAATTGCAGCAATCTGGGCAAATGGGTCGCCATGGCGGTTGCGGTAAACCAGCTTGCAGCAAAGACAATGGCAAGCAACACCATCTGAAGATTAAAAATGTCCTTGCGCGCGAGCTTGACCGGGACAGGCGAGTTCGTTCCTAAGGGCTTATCATCGCTGCTTTCTATCCCATCATCTGACGGCGTGTGTTTGGCGCGCGGGATCAAAAGCAGGTTTAAGGGCAATCCAAGAACGATATGCATGGCAGCCCAGAAATAGCATGCCGTGCGCCAGCCAAATTCAACTTCAAGTCCGGCGGTAATCGGCCAGCAGATCGTACTGGCAAAACCGGCAATCAGGGTGATCCCGGTAATGGGCCCACGCGCATCATGGCCAAAAATCCAGCTAAGCGTGGCAAAGGCAGATTCATAAAGCCCCATCGACATGCCAACCCCGATCACGCACCATGCAATGCACATCATGGTCAGGCTGTCCGACATTCCCAAAAGTGCTAATCCGGCCGCAAAAATCACACTGGAAACCGCAAGAACCGTACGCCCGCCAAATTGATCAATGCGCGCCCCCGCAGATGGCCCAAACAAGGCGGCAACGACAAGGGCGAGTGAAAAGGCCCCGAATGCCCAGCCGGGCGGGATGCCCAATTCATTGGCCATCGGTTCGGCAAGGATGGCGGGCAGATAAAGCGTGGTGCCAAACGCCAATGTCTGACCCGTGCCAAGCCCAATCACGATGGGCAATTTGGCCGGTGCATTCACTGCTGTCATCTTACACCGTAATCATGATGGTATAGGGCGCTGACAAAGGGTTATTCACAGCAGGTGCCTCCGTCCAAGCTTGGGGATTGAAAACCCGGTTCGGTCGCCATATCGCGGCTGGCGACAATATGCTGGGTGACTTCCATCCATGCCTCGGTCGCGATCAAAAAGGCATCGCGGCCTTTGTCGGTCAGGGCATAGACTTTGCGTTTTCGGCCCTGAACGGTTTCAGGCCGGGATGTGAGATAACCGCCCGCTTCGAATTCATTAAGCACCGGATAGACTGTGCCTTCGGATGGGGAACAACAGCCATTTGTGGTTTTTTCAACCGCTTGCACGACCTCGTAGCCATGCATCGGCTTTCGGTGCAGAACGCACAGCACGAAAAACTTCGACAGGGACATCTTGATCGTTCCCTGCCAATAGGCCCGGTTGGTGTAATCAACATTAGGTGTCATGACGGTTGGCTTTCGAACTGCAGATGCCGCTGAACGCTATGCCTCGACCATCGAGGTGTCAATCGACAATGTTTCGTCTGTCATCCGTCTTGGCGGCATGGTAGTTTTCGCAAAAGTCACCCGTTTCCAATCAGCATAGTAATGATTTTGCATGGTTTCCCTGTTTGAAAGTCAGGTAACGCGCCCGTTGGCCGACAGACTACGTCCGGCAAAGCTTGACGAAGTGGTCGGGCAGGGACATTTGTTTGGCGAAGACGGCCCGATCACGCGCATGATCAAGACCAGTCGGGTGCCTTCTGTTGTGTTGTGGGGCCCGCCGGGCTGTGGCAAGACCACATTGGCACGCCTGATGGCCGATGTTGCCGATATGGCGTTTGAGCCGTTATCGGCGATCTTTTCCGGGGTGGCCGATCTTCGCAAGGTGTTTGAACGTGCGCGTGGGCGTCGGTCCACCGGCGGGGCGACATTGCTGTTTATCGATGAAATCCATCGTTTCAACAAAGCCCAGCAAGACAGTTTCCTGCCCTATGTCGAAGACGGCACCATTACCCTGATCGGGGCAACAACCGAAAATCCGTCGTTCGAACTTAATGCCGCGTTGTTATCGCGCTGTCAGGTGCTTGTGCTGAAGCGTCTTGACGATCAGGGGCTTGAAGAACTTCTGGTGCGTGCAGAAAAGGAAATGGGGTTTGATCTTCCGGTCACCCCCGAAGCCCGCGAAACCCTGTGTGCGATGGCCGATGGTGACGGACGCTATTTGCTGAATCTGGCGGAAGAATTGTTTTCCATGCCGCCAAGTGATGATGGCCCGCTTGGCGTTGCCGAACTTGCCCGCACTGTGCAAAAGCGAATGCCGATCTATGACAAGGGCGATGACAGCCATTACAATCTGATCAGTGCGCTGCATAAATCCATTCGCGGATCTGACCCGGATGCCGCACTTTACTGGTTTAACCGGATGTTGGCCGGGGGCGAAGACCCGAAATTTCTTGCCCGGCGTCTCACCCGAATGGCGGTCGAAGATATCGGTTTGGCCGATCCGCAAGCCCAACAGTTTTGCATCAGTGCGTGGGAATCTTATGAGCGGCTTGGCAGCCCCGAAGGCGAGTTGGCCTTGGCACAGGCGGTGATTTACCTTGCCCTTGCGCCGAAATCGAATGCCGGCTATTCGGCCTATAAAAAGTCCCTGAAAATTGCACGGGAAACCGGATCTCTTACGCCACCGGCCCATATTCTTAATGCGCCAACCAAACTGATGAAAGATATCGGGTATGGCAATGGGTATGCCTATGACCATGATCAGGAAGACGGTTTTTCCGGGCAGAACTATTTCCCCGAAGGCATGCGCCGGCAAAATTTCTATGAGCCGGTTGAACGTGGGTTTGAACGCGATCTTAAAAAGCGGGTCGAATATTTCGATAAGCTGCGTCAGGAACGTCAGAAGAAACGCGGTGATGAATAGCTGACTATTGGTTAGTTGTTATTTTGGAAACAATCTGGTGAAGACTCTTGGGATAAACACCAAACAGAAGACAGGTTAGGTTCAGGTCAACAAATTAACACCGATCTGGAGACCCCAAATGACCAATATTCTGCACGTGAATGCATCTGTGAATGGTGAGAATTCCAACTCCCGCCAGGTCGCGTCCAAACTGATCAACCGTATTGTTTCCGCAAACAGCTCTGCCAATGTTGTCGAGCGCGATACCAACGCGCTTACCGCCCTGACGGGCGAAGTTGTTGGCGCATTCTACACGCCGGAAGAAAACCGCACTGACGCCCAGAAAGAAGTCATTGCTGTTTCCGACAAAATGGTTGCCGAACTTCAAGCTGCTGACGTCGTTGTCATTGGTGCGCCAATGTATAACTTCAGCGTTCCTTCGACACTTAAAGCATGGGTCGATCTGATTGCCCGCGTTGGTGTGACTTTCCAGTACACCGAAAATGGCCCGGTTGGCCTGTTGACCGGCAAGAAAGCCTATGTCGTTGTTGCGACGGGTGGCGTTCCGGTTAACAGCCCGGCTGACTTCGCATCGCCATATCTGAAACAGGTTCTTGGTTTCGTTGGCATTTCCGACATTGAAATCATCGATGCATCCGGTTTCGCGGTAAATGCCGAAGAAGCCATGGCACGTGCGATCTCGAATGTCGAAGCCGTTGCCCTTCCGTCTGTTGCCTAAGATCAGGCCAAGTTTACCAAACGTAATGCGAACCCGGTAATCAACGAGCTTCCCCTTCCCCCCGTATCGTTGGGTGCCGGATTTAGCATAAAAAGAATGCCCGACTGTTTCCTCAGTCGGGCATTTTGATTCCAGTGAAATCCGTACTATTGTGATGTCCTATCGGCGTTCGGTGGTTTTGACCAAGAAGCGTTTTGAACAGGTGGGTGGTGCAATTGAAACGGTTTGCGATGGTTGCTATTTGGGGACTTCTCGTGCTGGCCGGGCTCTTTGTGGTCGTGCGCTTTTCCGGCCTGATTGATCATATGCTGCCTGCAGGTGATCCACCCAATTACACATTTGATCCGGGGGCTGATATACCCCAAAGCAATAACTTCTTTATCGCATGCCCGGATCGGTTGGCCCCCAAGACGGACCGGAAAATGCAAAGTCCGGTCTTTGATGCGGCTGCCTCGACCTTGGCGGATCTTTTGATTGAAACCGCACCGGCGCACGGCATGACCTTGATGCGCGGTGCAAATGGCGCAAAGCCGGGAAAACTGTATTTTCTGGCACGCAGCCCTGTTTTTCATTTTCCCGACTGGGTTGAAGTCGAACTCATTTTACCAGAAACCGGCAATGAAGTGACCTTCTGCATGTTTGCCCAATCGGTGTATGGCAGTGAGGACCTTGGCCAAAATGAAAAGCGTACACGTGCGTGGATTGCTGATGTAACGGTCAGAATGGGGCAGGCGGGCTAGATCAAACTTAGGCAATTGAAAATACGTGTATATTGCGGTCTGATAGCAGATCGAATTCACGATCAGGCTTTGGTTGAATTAAGGCCCTGTTATTGCCTTGGCCCTATACCGTTTTCACACGTGACTTTTGATCCTTGAAAGAATAGGTTCCGCGCCATGCAATTTTCACCGTTGTTAATCGCTTCCATTGCCTTGGGCGGCGCCATTGGTGCGGTCGCACGTCACAGTGTGTCTGTTATGATGGGCTCTATGCTCGGCAGTGGATTTCCCTGGGGAACCTTGACGGTCAATATCGTCGGTTCGTTCCTGATGGGGGTGTTGATCGAAGTCTCGGCCTTTAAGCTTTCGATGGGGCCTGAGATGCGCGCACTCCTTGTGACCGGTTTTCTTGGGGCGTTTACAACTTTTTCGACTTTCTCGCTGGATGTAGCGACCCTATATGAACGGGGCAATATGGGCGCAGCCGCCCTTTATGTGATTGTTTCCGTCGTGGTTGGTATTTCGGCATTGTTTGGCGCAATCGCGCTGGTAAGGGGTATTCTGCAATGAGTGGTGTCACTCTGCGCAAGGTCAAGGCTGACGAAGCTGATATTCGGCTTGATCGTTGGTTTAAGCGCAACTGTCCTGAATTTACCTTCGGGCAGGTTCAAAAGTTCCTGCGCGGCGGTCAGATCCGTGTCGATGGCAAACGTGCCAAGGCCAACCAGCGTGTTGAACCGGGACAGGAAATTCGTGTCCCGCCGGTTCCTGTCATGTCGGGTGGCGGGGAAGAACCATGGTCAAAAGACGGGTCTTACGATCCGTCCGAAGTCCAGCAGCGCAAACATGCCGGTCCGGCAAAGTCCGATGCCAGCGAAGCAGAACTTCAGGCCTTGCGCGATTCTGTCCTTTTCTATGACGAAGTTGTCATGGCGATCAATAAACCTGCGGGCTTGGCCGTGCAGGGCGGGACCAACACATCCTTGCATATTGATGGGATGCTTGATGCGCTGAAACTTGATAGCAAGGAACGTCCTAAGCTTGTTCACCGTCTGGATAAAGACACCAGTGGTGTCTTGCTTTTGGCCCGTTCGTCATCCGCAGCCAATGCGCTGACCAAGGCGTTTAAAGACAAATCAACCCGCAAACTTTATTGGGCCATCGTCACCGGTGCGCCGGTTGACCGCGAAGGCCTGATTGATGCGCCATTGGCAAAACTGTCTGGCAAAGGCGGGGAGAAAATGGTCATCGATGAAAAGCAGGGTAAATCAGCCCAGACCGTTTACCGCCAATTGCACCGTGCAGGGCGTCGGGCGGCTTGGTTGGCATTGTCACCATTGACCGGCCGTACCCATCAGCTGCGCGTTCACTGCGAAGCCATGGAATGTCCGATCTTGGGCGATGGTAAATATGGTGGGCCAAAGGCCTTTGTTGATGGCATGTCCAATCAGATGCATCTGCATGCGCGCGCGATTGATTTCCCGCATCCGGTCACCGGACATCGTGTGGTGATCGAAGCACCGGTGCCTGCGCATTTTGCCGAAAGCCTCAAGGCGCTTAACTTTGATCCGAAAACGCCGACCAAATTCCTGACCCCGGAAATTCACCGGGAAAAGGAAGAAAAGCCGAAACCAAAGGCAAAACCGTCGCGTCTGCGCAAAAGATGACGCCGATCTGATTATGGCCTAAAACCGCGAAAAGCCGACGCAGTGCGTCGGCTTTTTCGTCCCTGTCAGAGGTCAAAACCAAAAGGCGTTGAATGACATTTGTAGGTGATAGCGGTAATTAGTGTTTTCTGAAACGTTCGATGAAGGCATCTCGCACCCGGTTCAAATGTTGGGCATGAACCGTGTTTCCCGTACGTTCACACATTTCAGCTTGGCCTTTTATCATGACCGCAATCCGTTTGCGGCCTTGCGGTGTGTGGATCATGCTTTCGCCTTCCTCCAAGGCGGTTACAATTGGGACTTGCTCACACTCAGCAATAGCGAGAATTTCTTCCTCCTTAAGATCGCTGAAATCGATACAGTCACGTAGCGTGAGCATCTTCTGCCTCCGCTGTTATGAGCCAGACCAAAATCATACGCCTCCTTACGGATGATCAAAAGTCGATCAAAATTAACCATTGATTTCCATTGCTTCGGCGGCAGTGAAAAATGCTTCCGCATTGCAGCAGTGAGAGACTCGATCTTTGGCGTCCGATCTATTAGTCTCCGCCTTTCTGAAAATCAGGATGAAAGACCCCACATGGCCAATGACCCGCTTAGACTTGTAATATTTGATTGTGACGGCACCCTTGTTGATAGCCAGCATGCGATTGCACATTGCATGGATCATGCGTTTTCAGAGCATGGGCTGGATTGCCCGGGATTGGAAAATACCCGCACAATCATTGGTCTGAGCCTGCCGGAAGCCATTTCAAAGCTAGCAGCCCCCAAGCGTATTGAAAACGATCTGATTGATGCGGTGACGGCTGCTTATAAGAATGCGTTCTTTGCCTTGCGCCAGACGCCTGATTTCCACGAACCGCTTTTCCCCGGTGTGCGCGAAGTTCTTGCCGAACTGGATCGTCGTCAATGGCTGAGCGGTGTGGCGACGGGTAAGGCCCGCCGTGGGCTTGATGCTGTTTTGGCGCGCAACGAGTTGGAAGGCCGTTTCGTAACGCTCCAGACTTGCGACAATCATCCGTCAAAACCCAATCCGGCGATGTTGATGGCGGCCCTTGAAGAAACCGGGGTTGATGCACCCAATGCGGTGATTGTGGGCGATACCAGCTATGATATCGAAATGGGCCGTGCGGCAGGAATGATCGCCATCGGGGTTGACTGGGGCTATCATGACGTTGATACGCTGCATGCATCCGGTGCGCATGCCGTGATTAGTCATTTTGACGAACTTGCCTTTGTTCTCGACAAGATCTGGGAAAATAACCGTGACGCCGCTTAAAAATCCCGAACTTGCCCCGATCCGCTTTGAATTGACCGTGGCAATTGATCCAGAAGATGCGTTTGACGCCTTTACCAAGGGATTTGGTGACTGGTGGCCAACCGATAGTCATTCCCTGTCTAAAAAGGACTGCATCGCGATTGAGTTCAACTCAGGCGTTGATGGCAAGATCATTGAACGGGCCAAAGGGCAAAAGGATGTGGTTTGGGGCACCGTTAAAAAATGGCAGCCCGGCGAACATCTGTCCTTTACCTGGCATCCGGGATGGGGGGCAGGCGACTTTACCCTGATTGATGTGAGCTTTGATCTCAATGACTTTGGCCGATGTGTTATCCGGCTTGAACATAAGGCATGGGAAAATCTCGGCGAAATCGCGCCGACCTTGCGCGATGGGTATCTTTCGGGTTGGGAATTTGTCTTTGGCGAATGTTTTGCCAATTACCTGCGCACATCACGCAAATAGAAGTCGGTAAAGACCAACAGGTCCAAACGTACGAAAAAGGGCACCCGTTGAGGTGCCCTTTGCGATGTCGGATATGTGTTGGTTTTAGAACAAGCGTTCTTCGATCAGTTCACGCTGCAATTTGACCGGGTCGCGGAACCAATGGGTGTGAAAACCCATTTCGCGGGCTTGCTGGATGTTCTTTTCACTGTCATCGATAAACAGCGTTTCGCGCGGGTTCAGTTTGAACCGTTCACAGACCAGATCAAAAATCCGTGGATCAGGTTTGGCGAGTTTTTCCTGACCAGACACCAGAATGCCTTCGAAATGGTTCAAGAATTCAAACCGCTCCAACGCATGCGGCCAGGTTTCCGCGGACCAGTTGGTCAGGGCGAACAGGCGGACTTTCTTGCGTGTTTTCAAATCTTCAAGAATGCCGACGGTGCGTTCAATCGCACTTTTCATCATCTCCGGCCAGCGGTCCTGCCATGCGGCAATTTCATCATGATAGTGCGGATAGCGATGCTGCAAATCCGGGATCGAATTGGCAAAGCTCAGCGCACCCTTATCATGCAAGAAATTCCAATGCGGATGACAAACTTCATTCAGAAATTTTTCCATCTCGGCCGGATCGTCAAAGATTTTGCGATACAGATGACGCGGGTCCCAATCGACAAGAACACCCCCAAGGTCAAACAGAACGGTTTCGATGTCGCGCATGATATTTCCTTGCAGCAATAGCGTAATATTGCCCCGTTAAATCAGGTGAGGGACGCATTCGCAAGCGGCAGTTTCTTGAAAGCTGTCCGATGTCCTGATCTTATTGCGCAACAATGTCGTAAAGAACCAGACGGCAACCAAGTGGCTGATTGAACGCAGATGACACGATTGTCATTTGCCAATCAGGCATGCTGTCGCAAATGATGGAAATCCAACAAACAAGAATCAGAGGAGGCTTGAACATGTGTACGCTTGATGGATGTGGTTCCCACGAACATCTCGGTCCGCCGCCCAAGGCAACCGACGAAGATCGCCGACTGTTTCTCAAAGGTGCTGTTGCCCTGCCACTCGCCGTTATTCTTGCCGACCCGATGCTGGCCCATGCGGCGGGATCAATGCTTGATAAGGTCACCATCACAACGCCGGAAGGTGACAGCATGGTCGCCGAAATCGCCATGCCGGCAACATTGCCTGCGCCGACCGTCATTCTGATCCATGAATGGTGGGGGCTTAATGATCATATCCGCGCGGTTGCTGCGGAATATGCCAAGCAGGGATATATCGCCCTTGCGGTTGATCTGTATGGTCAACCACCTGCAACCACGCCCGATGGTGCGAAGGCCTTGATGTCGGGGATGGACCCGGTCGCCGCAACGCGCAAATTGCAGTCATCGGTCGAGTTCCTGAGAAACCATAAGGATTCAACAGGTAAGGTCGGATCGGTTGGCTGGTGCTTTGGCGGTGGCTGGTCGCTTAATACCGCCCTTGCCACCGATATTGATGCGGCTGTGATCTATTACGGCAATGTCAATAAAACACCCGAACAGGTCGCGACCTTGAACGCGCCATTGATGGGGCATTTCGGTAGCCTTGATAAAAGCATCAACAAGGAAATGGTGGATGGTTTTGAGCGGTCCTTACGGATCGGGGGCAAGTCGCTTTATAAATTCTACTGGTATGACGCCGATCATGCGTTCGCCAACCCGACCGGTGGCCGCTATGACAGCGAGGATGCCATGCTTGCCTGGGATCGCACCATGGCATTCTTTAAATACCATTTGAACAAGGCATAGCGCGGATCACGGATCTTGTGCGCAACAAAGAAGGCCGGGCATGATACCCGGCCTTCTTGCTTTTAATCTTTGAACGGGTCTGAATTTCTTAAACGCTTTGATTGCCGCGGTTGGCCCATTTGGTCGAACGGCGTTCAATGACGTTAAAGATTTCATACATCGCAATCCCCATCACCGCGATCACCAGAAGACCGGCAAACACCAGCGGCATGTTGAATTTCGACGATGCCGACAGCATCAGATACCCAACGCCGACATTCGATGCCACGGTTTCGGAAATGACCGATCCGACAAAGGCCAGCGTGATCGCGACTTTAAGCGATGCAAAGAAATACGGCATCGCGCGCGGGAACCCGACCTTGATCAGGATGTCACGGCGGGTGGCACCAAGGGAACGCAACACATCACGCAATTCCGGCTCAAGCGTTGCAAGCCCGGTCGCCACATTGACCACAATCGGGAAGAACGAAATCAGGAACGCGGTGATAATCGCCGGCACGGTTCCAATGCCAAACCACATGACCAGAACCGGGACAAGGGCGACTTTCGGGACGGAGTTAAACCCGACCAAAAGCGGATTGGCTGCGTCATAGATCGCCCGGCTTGATCCGACAAGTGCGCCAAGGACCACGCCAAACACCACCGCAATGGCAAAGCCCGCCAGCGTTGTATAAAGCGTATGAACCGCATGCATCCAGATCGCTTCATGAAACTGCCAGCCGACAATGATGCTTTCGGACGGGGTTGGCAGGACATAGGGCGGGATGTTGAAAATGCGGACAATCAATTCCCACAGGACGAACAGGCCGATGGCGCTAAGCCACGGGGCTGCTTTGGAAAGGTTGAGTTTCTTGGTCATAATATCTGCCCGTCCCCCTTCAAGATTCTCGCACGTCACGGATGTGACTGCGCAGTTCGTGGACAAGATCAATGAAAGGCGGGGTAAAGGTCACTTCCTGATCCCTTGGACGGGGCAGGGTGTTTTTACGTTCAACCAGAATTTTACCCGGACGTTTGGACATCACATAAATGGTGTCCGCCAGATAGGAAGCTTCGCGCAGATCGTGGGTCACCAGAATGACGGTAAAGGGACGCACCATCCAAAGATTCTGCAAAATGTCCCAAAGCTCTTCACGGGTGAAGGCATCAAGCGCGCCAAATGGCTCGTCCAGCATCAGAAGATCTGGTTCATGGATCAGCGACCGGCAAAGGGATGCACGTTGTTGCATGCCGCCGGATAGTTCCCACGGGAATTTGCCTTCGTGGCCTTCAAGGCCAACACTTGCCAGAAGTTTGCGCGCACGTTCTTCATATTCTGCGCGATGTTTGCGCAGACGATTGCGATGCGGTTTGACGATTTCCATGGGCAACAGCACGTTATCAAGGGTTGTGCGCCATGGCAAAAGGGTCGGGTTCTGAAACGCCATGCCAACAATCTTGAGCGGCCCGGTGACTTCCTGATTATCCACAATGACGGAACCCTCAGAGGCGGGCATCAGGCCGGATACCAGCTTAAGCAAGGAAGACTTGCCGCAACCTGATGGGCCAACAACAGCGATAAACTCACCCTTGTCGATCTTCATGTTGGTGGTATCAAGTGCCAGTTCATCGCCTTCGCTATAGCGAAGTGTTACGTCATTGAGTTCGACAAAGCTCTTCGACACTGCAGTTATTCCCCCTGCTTGTCTCGGTCGTTTTTATTATATGTTTGGATCAAAGTGATCCGGGGCAGCACAGCCGCCCCGGATATCATAGGTGATTACTTGATCTTACGGTCTTCTTCGCCCGGCATAAATATATCGGTGAAGACATCGCCAACGGTTGGCTTGTTTTCAAAGCCGAATGCCAGTGCAACCTGATCGATGGCCTTTGCCATACGGTCGGTCTTCACAAGGCCCATGCCGTTTGCGATGCTATCGGGGGTGACGACGTTTTCATCAATCGCCATCTGCAGACGCTGCAATTCCAGATCAGAATCGATCAGCGGATCGACTTCTTTCAGGGCCGCGATGGCCGATGCCGGATCGGCAATGGCTGCGCGCCAGCCTTTGACAACACCGCGCAGGAAGGCCCGCAGTTCTTCAGGATGGTCTTCCATCATTTCTGGCGATGCCAGAAGGCCGTTGCCATAGAAGTCCATGCCGAAATCTTTGTATTGGAAGACGGTCAGGTCATCTTTGGTGATACCCTGTGCCTGCAAGTTCAGGACCGAGGTGAAATAGTGACCGGAAATCGCATCCACATCGCCACGCACCAACATCGGTTCACGAAGCGGCGGGTCCATGCTTTCCCAAGTCACGGCATCCAGCTCAAGGCCGGTTGCCGATGCAAAAGCCGGATACAGTTTACGCGATGCATCAAAGACCGGTGCGCCAAGGGTCTTGCCAATCAGGTCTTCAGGTTTGGTGATGCCTGATTTTTTCAGCATGAACAGCGCGAAAGGCGGGCGGTCATAGACCATAAAGATCGATTTCATCGCCCGGTCCGGGTTCGATGCATTAAACTCGACCAGCGAGTTGATATCGGCAAGCGATACGTCATAAGCACCACTGGCAACGCGGGTGATCGCACCGACCGAGCCATTGCCCGAATCAATGGTCACATCCAGACCTTCTTCTTCAAAATATCCGTTCTTCTTGGCCAGAAGATACGGTGCAGCCGGGCCTTCATATTTCCAGTCGAGTGAAAATTTGATCGCCATTTCTGCCATGGCAGAATGTGCGCCAAGTGCGAATGCCGCACCAACAGCCGCACCCAAAAGACGGTTCGTAAACGTTGTCATTTTATTAGAAGCCTCCTGTTTCGGGTCGATTATGCCGACCCTGAACCCGAATAAATTCCCTGAGAACATAGCAATGTGCATGCCATGTCACGAATTCGCCCGCTTTTCGCGGATTTGTAATTTCCATATCGCACAGTAGTGTTGTTTGTTTTTTGGTCAATGGGGTAAATTGACCAAAAATTATACAGAATTTCTTGATAATCGCTCATTTGGCGATCTGAGCCTGTTAAACCCCTTGCACAGAGCGCCGCTTTTAGGCATATGGCGATCATGCTTACAAAAACGATCAATCGATTCTACAAAAAAGCCGAAGCTGTCGCAGATGACAGCGGTTCGGGCTGGCGCGTGCATCTTGATGGGCGTGCGGTGAAATCACCGGCAAAGGCCGAGTTTCTCTTGCCTTCCGAAGTTCTGGCACAAGAAATTGCGGCCGAATGGGAAGCACAGGGTGAAAAAATCCTGCCCCATACCATGCCGATCATGCAGCGTGCTGCAACCGCCATCGACCGTGTGGCACATCACCGTCCCATGGTGATTGGCGAGATTGTCGGGTATGGGCGGTCTGACCTGTTATGTTATCGGGCGACATTCCCCGAAGACCTGATTGAACGTCAGGCAAAGGCATGGCAGCCGCTTCTCGATTGGGCGCAAAGTGATCTCGGCGTTGCCTTGGCCGTAACCGAAGGCGTCATGCCGATCGATCAGGATGATCACGCCTTGCTGCGCCTGCAGGATCATGTCGAAGGCCTGGATGACTATTACCTGACGGCGTTGCACGGTCTGACAACAGTATCTGGCTCCGTGATCATTGGTCTGGCAACGGTCAAAGGCCATATTGATGCGCAGAAGGCATTTGAATGCGCCATGCTTGATGACGAATACGCCATCGAACAATGGGGCGACGACGCCGAAGCCGTCATCCGCCGCGACCGCCACAAGGCAGAATTGCTTGCGACCGGGCGCTATCTTGGTCTTTTGACGAAGTAATCCAAAAATCATCGAACTGAAATTTGTCGAATTCAAAAGGAGCGGGTGACCGCTCCTTTTTCTTTGGCAGAATGCGGCGAGCGGAGGCCGATCAGGGCAGAACAACAAACCCAATCGGGTGCGTTGCCATAATCCTTTGGTCGTAAAACAAAAATGCTGTTGGGGGCAATTTGTTTACTGCGCGAAGGTTGAAGCCTCTTTTTGATCTATTCCAAAGAAAGTGCCGCAAAAAGGACTTTTCTGCTCATTGGTATAGCTGTAAAGGATCCTTCCTATACCAATGTATCGTACTTTTAAAAGTGCTAATAAGTTTGCAATTGCGCGTCTGTGCCTAGGACCTTGGGTCGTCTTTCAGTGTGTCTCGCGCAATTGAGTGAGGCGCAGAATGCTGAAATCGACGGAATCAAAAAACATTACCGAGAACGAACGTGACCCTGTTGAAGTGGGATGTTTCGGTGTGCTGAATTTCCTGGAAAAGGGGATTACGGGACACTTTCCGGAAAATATTCTGTACGAATATGATTGCGAAAACCCGGCGCGTAGCTTCGTCAGTCAAAGTGTGCAGCGTGTCTTGGGTTATCGGCCTGATGAATTCGATCTCATGTGTGACAGTTGGTGGCGCATTTATATTCATTCTGACGACCACGCAAAAATAGAGGCACAAGCAGATCCGGCTGTTTGGACCGAGGGCGAAATCAAACGTACTTTCCGTCTGCGTCACAAACATGGTCACTGGGTTGAGATGTTCGATCAGGCTATTGTCCGCGAACGGGCTGGCGGCGGAAAAATCGTCAGTGGGTGTCTACGGGATATTTCGTCTAGGCAAAGTATGCAGTCGGCCCTGCTAACAAGCAGCCATCGTTATCAACGATTACTTGGGTCTTTGGCCGAAGGTGTCGTTGTCCACAACGTGAATGGCGAGATTGTCGACTTTAACAATGCATCCTTGCGGATACTGGGTCTGAATCGCGACGAATTAAGTGGTGTGACGCCGATTGACCCGCGCTGGAGTTGTGTTCGCGAAAATGGGGAGCCCTTCCCTGGCGATGAACATCCGGCGGCAATCGTGCTGAAAACAACCAAACGCCAATATGGTGTGGTGATGGGAGTCCGTCGCCCTCAAGCCGGTTTTGCCTGGATCAGGATCAATGCGGAGCCGCTGTTCAAAGAAGAAACTGGCGACTTTGACGGTGTGATTGTTTCTTTTGCCGACATCACGCAGATCAAGGAAGTCGAAATCGCCCTGAACGAGCGCGAGCAACGCTACCGTCAGATGTTTCAGAATACGACAGCGGTCAACTTGCTGGTGGACCCGTCAAACGGCCAAATTGAAGATGCCAATCTTGCCGCACTCGCCTTTTACGGGTTTGAACGTGAAGGCCTGATTGGGCGCACAATGGACGACATCAACCTTGAGAAGGTCGAAACCGTACGTCGTTGTATGGCGACTGTGACCGAAACCGGGGTCGGTACATTTTCTTTCCGCCATCAATTGGCTTCGGGGGATGTGCGTGATGTGATTGAGCATGCAGGATTGGTTTTGCTGCATGATCAAAAATACATCCATTCCACGATCTTTGATGTGACAGAACGCAAGCTTTATGAACGCCAACTTGAAGCGGTCAACCAAGAGCTTGATAGCGAACGCCAGCGCCTGAATGAGATCATTTGGGGGACCAATGTCGGCACATGGGAATGGCATGTCCAGACCGGGGATGTACGTTTCAATGAACGCTGGGCGGAGATTATTGGCTATCGTCTCGAAGAGCTGGGCGATGAAGGGATCCAGACCTGGATGAAATATTGCCATCCGGACGATCTTGAACACTCCAACAGATTGCTGCAGCGCGTCTTTGACAGGAAAGACGGGTATTACGAGTGCGAATGCCGCATGCGCCATCGCAACGGTGAATGGGTTTGGGTTCTTGATCGTGGCAAGGTCGTAGAATGGGATGCCAATGGCAAACCCCTTCGTATGTCAGGAACCCATACTGACATTACTCTGTCCAAGAAAACCGAAGAGAAAATTCGCCATCTTGCCCAAACCGATCATCTGACGGGCTTGGCAAATCGTCACCAGTTTAACGGAATGTTGTCACAACTTGTCCATTTGAACCGGCGACTGGGCAAGCATGTTGTTCTGATGCTGCTTGATCTGGACTATTTCAAGTCGGTGAATGACACCTATGGCCATCCAGTAGGGGATAAGTTGTTGATGCAGGTGGCCAAGATCATCAAGGCCCATTCGCGTGACGCCGACGTCGTTGCGCGTCTTGGCGGGGATGAATTTGCTGTCATTTTGCCGCTGATTGATGATGTGCGCGATGCCGCGACACCGGCCAAGCGCATTATCGAGGAAGTATCGCAGCTTCATAACATTGATGGGCATGAAATTCGCATCGGGATCAGTGTCGGCATTTCGACCTGTCGCAGCCGCGAAAGTGATGCTGAAGTGATCTACCGAGATGCCGACAAGGCGCTATATCAGGCCAAGAAATGCGGGCGTAACCGGTTTTGTTATTATGACAGTGAAGTTGGCGGCGATTGCAGTGCGGTTGACCCGAAGCTTTGCGGTCGTTGCGTTCTGGGCGGTGACGTCGCCAAATAAGTGTAATAACAGTGTGCTGAAATCCAGAACGATCCGTGCTGTACTCTAGACTTTAGTTCAGAGCATCCGCATTTAACGCAATGACGCTAGGGAAATCAGGCCTTTGCGGCTTAAAGTGGGGTGGCTCGCGAGTGCTAAAAATAATTGGCATTCCAGTACCGAATAATGCTATTTGAATCCCATGACCCGTGCATTGGGCGAAATGCGCGGACCGGCCGGTTACAGCAAGGAAAACGCAATATGCAAGATATCGTCGCCAAACTCGAAGCGAAACGCGCCGAAGCCGCCATGGGCGGTGGTCAGCGCCGCATTGATAATCAACATGCCAAAGGCAAGCTTACCGCGCGAGAGCGGCTTGACGTGTTGCTCGATGTTGGTTCGTTCGAAGAATGGGATATGTTTGTCGAACATGATTGTGTCGATTTCGGCATGACCGAAAACCGCATTCCCGGCGATGGTGTGGTCACCGGCCACGGCACGATCAATGGTCGTCTGGTCTTTGTTTTCTCACAGGATTTCACGGTCTTTGGTGGCGCACTTTCGGGCGCGCATGCCCGTAAAATCGGCAAAATCATGGATCAGGCGATGAAGGTCGGCGCCCCTGTGATCGGCATCAATGATTCAGGCGGTGCCCGTATCCAGGAAGGCGTCGAAAGCCTTGCCGGCTATGCCGATGTGTTTCAACGCAATGTCGAGGCATCCGGCGTCATTCCGCAAATTTCCCTGATCATGGGACCCTGTGCCGGTGGTGCGGTCTATAGCCCGGCCATGACCGACTTTATCTTCATGGTACGTGACAGCTCCTATATGTTTGTCACCGGCCCGGATGTTGTCAAAACCGTCACCCATGAAGAAGTCACCCATGAACAACTTGGCGGGGCATCAACCCATACCAGTGTGTCGGGTGTGGCGGACCTTGCCTTTGACAATGATGTGGATCTTTTGCTGCAAACCCGGCGTTTCATGGACTTCCTACCACTGTGCAACAAGGAAGACCCACCCGCGCATCTGTGCGAAGACCCGATCACGCGTGATGACATCTCGCTTGATACCCTGGTGCCCGAAAACCCCAACATGCCCTATGACATGAAGGAATTGATCACCAAGGTCGTCGATGAAGGCGATTTCTTTGAAGTTCAGTCCGATTACGCCAAAAACATTATCATTGGCATGGCGCGCATGGATGGCCGCACGGTCGGTATTGTTGCCAACCAACCCATGGTTCTGGCCGGCTGCCTTGATATCGACAGTTCGAAAAAGGCCGCACGCTTTGTGCGCTTCTGCGATGCCTATAACATTCCGATTGTGACCTTTGTTGATGTTCCGGGCTTCATGCCGGGCACCGCACAGGAATATGGCGGCATCATCAAACATGGTGCGAAACTGCTTTATGCCTATGCCGAGGCAACTGTTCCCAAGGTCACCGTGATCACGCGCAAAGCTTACGGTGGCGCCTATGACGTTATGGCGTCCAAGCATCTGCGCGGCGATGTCAATTATGCCTGGCCAACGGCGGAAATTGCCGTGATGGGGCCAAAGGGGGCGGTTGAAATCATCTTCCGCGCGGATATGAATGATCCGGCCAAGATCGAAGCCCGCACCGAAGAATACCGCGAAAAATTCGCCAACCCGTTCGTCGCGGGTCGCAAGGGTTTCATTGATGATGTCATCATGCCGCACGGTACGCGCCGTCGCGTGTGCAAAGCACTTGGCATGCTGCGCAACAAAGACATCAAGAACCCGGAAAAGAAACACGGCAACATTCCGTTATAAGTCGCGAAGACAATTTGGGAGATAGAAGAATGTTTACGAAAATCCTGATTGCCAACCGCGGTGAAATTGCCTGCCGTGTGATCAAATCAGCCCGCAAAATGGGCATCAAAACCGTTGCGGTTTATTCCGATGCCGATAAATCGGCCCTGCATGTGCAAATGGCCGATGAAGCCGTGCATATCGGCCCGGCCCCGACCAACCAGTCCTATCTGATCATTGATAAGATCATTGCCGCCTGCAAATCCACCGGGGCGCAGGCAGTCCATCCGGGCTATGGGTTCCTGTCGGAAAATCAGGCCTTTGCCAAGGCGCTGGATGCCGAAAAAATTGCCTTCATCGGCCCGCCAAACGGCGCAATTGCCGCCATGGGCGATAAAATCACATCCAAAAAGATCGCTTCTGATGCCGGTGTTTCAACCGTTCCGGGCTATATGGGCGTGATCAAGGATACCGATGAGGCGGTTAAAATCGCCAATGAAGTCGGCTATCCGGTGATGCTCAAAGCATCGGCTGGCGGTGGCGGCAAGGGTATGCGTATTGCGCGCAATGACGCCGAATGCCGCGAAGGGTTCGAACGCGCCACGTCTGAGGCCGCAAGCTCGTTTGGTGATGACCGCGTCTTTGTCGAAAAGTTCGTCGAAGAACCGCGCCACATTGAAATTCAGGTGCTGGCCGATAAGCACGGCAACGCGATTTATTTGGGTGAACGCGAGTGTTCAATACAGCGTCGCCACCAGAAGGTCGTCGAAGAAGCCCCTTCACCCTTTATCGATCCCGCCACCCGCAAAGCCATGGGCGAACAGGCCGTGGCACTGGCGCGTGCTGTTGATTACTGTTCGGCCGGGACGGTGGAATTCATCGTTGATAAGGACAAAAATTTCTACTTCCTTGAAATGAACACCCGTCTTCAGGTCGAACATCCGGTGACCGAGCTTGTCACCGGCCAAGACCTTGTCGAATGGATGATCAAGATCGCCGATGGTCAGGAACTGACCCTTAAACAGGATGACGTCACCTTGACCGGCTGGGCGATGGAAAACCGCGTCTATGCCGAAGACCCGTTCCGCGAATTCCTGCCATCCACCGGGCGTCTGGTGCGCTATCAGCCACCAGCCGAAAGTGCGACGGTGCGTGTCGATACCGGCGTTTTCGAAGGCGGCGAGATTTCGATGTATTACGACCCGATGGTCGCCAAACTGATCACCTATGGCGAAACTCGTGATCAGGCGATTGCCGAAATGCGAAGCGCGCTTGATGCCTATTACATTCGTGGTATTTCGCACAATATCCCGTTCCTGGCCGCTGTTATGGCCAATAAACGGTTCCAGGACGGCAACATCACCACCAATTTCATTGCCGAAGAATACCCCAACGGGTTCTCGGCGGATGATTTGCCAAATGATGATCCGGCAACCCTGATCGTGGTCGCGGCCTATCTTAACCAACGCTATGTCGAACGTAATTCCGGCATCACCGGACAGGTCAGCGACCATCCGCTGGAAGTCGCCGAAAGCTGGGTTGCGGTCAGCGGCGATGAGCACACCCCGTTTGATATCGAATTTGACGGTGTTAACGGCGATTACATTGTCGCGATCGGGGATCGCAGTTACGGCGTCGTATCAGACTGGAAGATCGGCGATGCGATGTTTGTCGGTGAAATTGATGGCGCGCCGGTCTGTGTGCAGATCGATATTGACGGCATCGGCTTCCGCCTTTCATCGAACGGTGTTCAGCGCGGCTTCAAGGTTCTGCTGCCCCGCGTTGCTGAACTGCAAAAACTGATGCCGTTCAAAGCCCCGCCAGATATGTCGAACTTCCTGCTGTCGCCGATGCCGGGCTTGCTGGTCAAAGTTTCGGTCGAAGAAGGCCAAACCGTTCAGCCGGGGCAGGAGCTTTGCATTCTTGAAGCGATGAAAATGGAAAACGTCCTGAAATGCGAAAGCAAAGGTGTGGTCAAAAAAATCCATGCCGAACAGGGCGCAAACCTGTCGGTTGATGCCATCATCATCGAGTTTGAAAAAGAGGAATAGGCCGCCCGATCCCTCTGTGGCGATGCTTGATAAAGACGCTGGCGATCAAATCGTCAGCGTCTTTTGTTTTAACCTGTTCAAACTGTTGTCGTTTCAACCCCTTTCGAACGATCCAAACGCATATTAAATACACATAACGGGTCTTTACGCAGGATTTGGCGTGCCATATGGTCGTTAATCAAGGGTGCGATACCCGCATGCAAAGGCCATCCAATAACAAGAAACGAGGCGTGAATATGTATAAACTGATTGCTTTTGATGGCGATGATACCCTGTGGCACAACGAGCCACTTTTCCGCGAAGCCCACATCCAGCTGCGCGAAATGCTCGGTCATTATGTTCCCGCAGAACAGGTCGATGACCGTCTGTATCAGGCCGAACTGGCCAATCTTTCGATCTATGGCTATGGCGTGACCGGCTTTACGCTTTCAATGATCGAAACAGCGATTGAACTTTCAGATCGCAAGATCAGTGCCGAAGACATTCACAAGCTTGCCGAGATCGGCAAATCCATGTTGCGCGCGCCGACCCGTATTATGGACGGGGCCGAAAAAGTGTTGCGCCAATATGCGAAAAACCCGCGCTATAAGGTGGTTCTGATCACCAAGGGCGATCTGATTGCCCAGCAGCTTAAAATCGACCGGTCCGGGTTCGAAGACCTGTTTGACGGGATCGAGATCGTTTCGGAAAAAGATCCGCTGACCTATCGCAATATCTTCGGGCGATATGGCGTAGAGCCGGAAGACGCGATCATGATCGGCAATTCGATGAAATCCGATATCTTGCCGGTCCTTGCGTGCGGTGGTGCTGCGATCCACATTCCTTATGAAATCACCTGGGTCCATGAAATGGTCGACCAGACCGAAATCGAAAACCAGAATGTCGTGACGGCGGAAACCATTGCCGATGTGCCCGGGATCATAGAAAAACTTGAAAGCGAAAAGACCAGCGGGAGTATGGAGCATGTCTGATTGCGCCGGTTCTGAAATGTCGACACAGGCTGTCTTGGCCAACGGTCCGGCCGCCGATCTTGATCCGCAAACCAAGCTTGAACTTGAAGCTGCGGCTTTTCGCGGGCTTGTCGCGCATCTTCAGGACCGTAAGGACGTTCAGAACATTGATCTGATGAACCTTGCCGGGTTCTGTCGCAATTGCCTGTCGAAATGGTATCTGGCAGCGGCGCGCGAAAAGGATGTTGCAATGGATTATGACGGGGCGCGCGAAGTCGTCTACGGCATGACCTATGACGCATGGAAAGATACCCATCAGGCAGCGGCATCGGATGAACAGAAACAAAAGTTTCAGGACACCGCGCATCTGCATGCCAAAATTCCCGGTGCGAAGTAACCGGCATATAAGCAAACCGGCAAAGGAGGAGGCCTGTCATGACCGATACGCGTCCCGATCCCGCAACCGGGTCTGGCAATATTTCCGTGCATGTGCGGATAGAAGGCAAGGTACAGGGTGTCTGGTATCGTGCCTGGACGGTTGAACAGGCGACCAAGCGGGGGTTGACCGGCTGGGTGCGCAATCGCACCGATCATACTGTTGAAGCCGTTTTTTGCGGCCCGGTCGAGGTCGTGCAATCCATGGTCGTCGCCTGCCACGAAGGACCGCCTCATGCGCGGGTGGACCGCATTCATGAAGAACCCGGTCTTGAAGACGGGTTCACATCGTTTGAAAAGCGGCCAACGGCCTGAAACGCCTGCGTTTGGCGCTATTGTCAAAATACCTTCATAAGCCTTTTTCCATGGAATACTGGAAAAAGGCTTTTTAATTGCTGCGGTGCGGTGGCATGCTGTTTCAATCTTGTCTGGATGGTCAGCATCCACCAGACGGGAAACCAACAGGGAGAATGAAAATGACTTTTATCGCTAAATCATTTGGCGTTGCTGCCATTGTCGCGACCGGTGCGTTTGTTGCATTTGGCGCACAAGCAGAAGAACCTGCACAGAATGATGGTTTGAACGGCACACTTTGGCTGCAAACATCGGTTGAATATAAAACAACTGCGATGTCGGTCTATGCCGGTGCGACCCGTTTGCTGGGTGCGGCCATTGGCGATCACAGCTGGACCGCCGCCCTTGAGCAGGACGGCAACTATATGGCCAAGCCGCCAGCCGTGATTTTGGATGTGGATGAAACGGTTCTTGATAACTCCAAATATCAGTCTTGGGTTGTGACCGAAAATTCCTATTACAGCTCCAAAACCTGGGCGAAATTCGTCCATGACATGGTTTCGACCCCGACACCGGGCGCGCTTGAATTCACCAAGGCTGCTGCTGCACACGGTGTTGAAGTTTTCTATATTTCAAATCGTAAGGCACCGGAAGAAGCCCCGACGATTGAAAACCTGAAAAAATACGGCTTCCCGTATGCTGATGAAAAACACGTCATGCTGCGCGGTGAGATCGAAGCATGGGGTTCCGCCAAAGCGCCGCGTCGTCAGGCCGTTGCTGATGACTACCGTGTCATCATGATGTTTGGCGATAACTTCGGCGACTTCACCGACGATATCGATGGCACCATTGATGAGCGCCTTGAAGTCATGGACAAATACGGATCCTACTGGGGTGAACGTTGGTTCATGTTGCCAAACCCGAGCTACGGTTCATGGGAAGAAGCAGCATTTGGTGGCGACTGGGGCAAGTCAGGCGAAGAACGCCGTCAGGACAAGCTGAACGCAATGGACCCATGGGCTGGTCCGGGCGAATAAGCTTGTCTGATAAGCCGATCTGTTTAAGGGCGTCCCGATGGGGCGCCCTTTTTTGATCTGCGGATGGTGGGGGATGGGAACCCTGAGCTAAACGACTTTGCCGGGATTAAGACGGTTGTTCGGATCAATCGCGGTCTTGATCGCACGCAGCAGTTTCATCTTTTCATCACTGGCATACCGCGCCAGCTCGTCGCGTTTAAGTTGACCAATGCCATGTTCGGCACTGATCGATCCGCCAAGATCGGCGACGATGTCGTGAATGACGCTGTTCAAGCTTTCCCAACGTGCCAGATAATCGGATTTCTCCATGCCGACCGGCTGGCTGAAATTAAAGTGGATATTACCATCGCCAACATGCCCGAACGGGCAGGGGCGGATACCGGGAATAAGCGCCTGTGCCGCAGCCATACCGCGTTCGAGAAGATCAGGCACACGTGATACCGGAACCGATACATCATGCTTGATTGATCCGCCTTCAAACCCTTGTGCTTCGGGGATGCCTTCGCGGATCGCCCACAGGTTTTTGCGCTGCGCATCTGATTGGGCAATTGTCGCATCACTTGCCAGACCGATTTCAATCGCCTTGCCCAGCAAATCGACCAGAAGCGTTTGCAAATCGTCATCCGGGCGCGACGAGGTCAGCTCGATCAAAACATGCCAATCCGTTTTGGTCGCCAAGGGCCGTGTCAGGTTGGGTAAGTAGGTGACGGGCAAATCGTGGGCAAAGTGGCTTAGCAACTCAAACGCCGATACCGCATCCCCGCTGTGGCGGCGCGACAGGGCCAGAAGATCAATCGCGCATTCCGGCGATGGCACGGCAATCCATGCGGTGGCAATGTGGATCGGCTGGACAAAAAGCTTCAAGGTTGCCTTGGTGATAATGCCAAGCGTTCCCTCGGACCCGATAAACAGATCCCGCAGATCATAGCCGGTATTGTCCTTGCGAAGCTTTGAGAGCCCGTTCCAGATGCTGCCATCGGGCAAGACGACCTCAAGCCCTAAGACAAGATCGCGCGCATTGCCATATCGAATAACGTTCAAACCACCGGCATTGGTCGCAAGGTTCCCGCCGATCTGGCAGCTTCCTTCGGCCCCTAAGGACAGGGGGAATAACAGTTCATGTTCGGATGCGGCGTCCTGAATGGTCTGAAGGATCGCACCGGCTTCGACGGTTGCCGTGAAATCGCGTGGATCAATTTCGATGATGCGGTTCATGTGTTTGAGGTTCACCAGAACCTGTTTGCGCTCCGCCACAGCACCGCCACAGCGCCCGGTATTGCCGCCTTGTGGGACGATGCTGATATTGTGTGCGGCACAAATCGCAACGGCCTTGGCAACTTCGTCGGTGTTTTTCGGGAACAGGATAAGTTCGGCATGACCCTTGAACTTGCCGCGTGCCTCGTGATTATGCGTGCTCAGAACATCAAGATCCATGCTCCAGCCCTTGGGGCCAAGCAGGTCTTTCAATTCGTTGATCACGGCATCGGGCAGAAAGGGCATATCGTTGGTTCCGCTTAAGGCGACGGGTGCGGCGCGCGCGGGGCGGCTGCCCGTTTCATCCGGTCATTGATCGCAAGGCCAAGTCCCTGATCAGGGATCGGCGCAATGGCAATGCCGTCAAAACGTTTCTGATCGGCTTCGTGAAGCTTGGCAAACAGATTGGCAGCAGCCTCAACATCATCGCCCTTTTTCGACAGCCACAAAACCGCATCAAACCCCTTGGTAGTGCAATCGCCAAACGCGAGTAAGATTTCATTGCCGTATTTCGCCGTGTTGGCGGTGGTGGCATCAAGGCGCACAGGCAGGCCCGGCGCATAATGGCTGGTCAGCATGCCGGGGCTTTTGGGTGCTGTGTCATCGGTTTCGGCCATGACAACATCGGTTCCAAGTATGTCGGCAACCTGATCACGCGTGATGCCACCCGGGCGCAACATCACTACCCGATCCGTCGTCAGATCAATCACCGTGCTTTCCAAACCAACACCACAGGGCCCACCATCAAGGATCATGCCAATGGCATTGCCCAGCGAATGGGCGACATGGCCTGCCGTCGTCGGGCTGATGCGCCCGGACCGGTTGGCCGAGGGGGCGGCAATCGGGCGGTTCACCGCACGCAGCAACTCACGCGCCATCGGATGGGCCGGAACACGCACCGCAATGCTGGACAGGCCCGCTGTTACCAACTCACACACGGTGCTTTCTTTGCGTTTTGGCAGAACAAGGGTCAGGGCACCGGGCCAGAATGCATCGGCAAGTTTATCGGCACGCGCGTCAAACACAGCATGCTGTGCGGCCGCATCGCGGTCGGGAAAATGGCTGATCAGGGGATTGAAGCTTGGTCGCTTCTTGGCGGCATAAATACCGGCAACCGCATCGGCATTGGTGGCATCCGCACCCAATCCGTAAACGGTCTCAGTCGGAAAGGCGACCAATTCGCCCGCGCGCAGTTTTCCTGCGGCCTGACTAATGGCGCCTTCGGAATAGGGGCGAATGGTAAGTGCAGGGCACATGCAACAATCTCTGAAAAGATAAGCTACTCAAATACCTAGCGACGATACTTGCCGAAGACAAGGACGATTGCGGAATTGACGGTGAGGATTGCTAAAAATATCGGGACATAGAAGGGGGATTTGCCCCAAACAGCTCAGAGCCGCCATAAAGAATGGCGGCTCCAATTTACGCTCTAGCCCGGTTTCGCCCTGCAGTGGTGAAACAAGACCGCGTCGCCGTGATTCCGGCGGCTATTTACGTCACCTACACTGTGTGTGGCGATAAGATGTGTGTAATCTAAAATACGCGAAAAGTCAATAAAACTGCGGGTTTTTGCGATGAAAACTTCACCGGAAACAAAAGCGGCCTACATAATGTGCGCTGCACACAACACAAGCCGCTGATCAGGCGTATTAATTTATAAATGCCTTCGCTGCGCGGCAAATTACGCTTGGTATTTTACCGGAACGGATGGGCTGCGTGCGATGAAGAATGGATTGCGAAAATCGGCTTTGCCATAAAGGAATCGACTGCCATCCATATTTTCAACCAAACCACCGGCAGCAAGTAAAACCGCATGACCAGCCCCGATGTCCCATTCCATGGTCGGGCCAAGGCGCGGATAAAGGTCTGCTTCCCCCGCTGCCACCAGACAAAGCTTTAACGAACTTCCCGCAGGGCGCAGTTCCTTGACCGGAAGATCGCCGAGAAACGCCTTCATGGCTTCAGGGTCGCCATGCGATCGTGATCCAACCACAACAACGCCGTCTTCTGGCATGTCGCGCACGGTGATGTTGGTTGTGACCGGGGCGGCATCGCCATCAATCAATTTCGCACCATCGGGCCCGCCGTAATAAAGCTTTTCAATCGCCGGGGCATAGACCACGCCCAGAACCGGCTGTCCTTTGGCGATCAGGGCGATATTGACGGTGAACTCGCCATTGCGTTTGATGAATTCCTTCGTACCGTCCAGCGGATCGACCAGCCAGAAAAAATCCGTATCCGCACTAACGTCCGGCACATCGCCCTTCGCAGCACTTTCTTCCGAGACGATTTTAACATCCGGGGTCAGTGCGCGCAGGCCCGGCAGGATAACGGCCTCTGCCGCGTCATCGGCTTCGGTTACGGGCGATGCATCATCCTTCGAACGCACGTCGAAATCGATTTTATAGATTTCCATCATCGCTGCACCCGCCTTGCGGGCAATTTCGATCAATCCGTTTTCAAGCGCATCGGCATTGGCGGGCAGGGCAAGGGGCATTGCGATCTCGTTTGTTGGCGTGAAGTCACTTGTCTCACTGTCCTGTTGGGATAGGGAATTTTCGCACCAAGGTCCAGCCTGTGATGACGCAAAACCAGGATTTCAGGATTTTTTCCTGAACCGGGCGGTCATAACGGCCTTAAGGGCGCTTAGCAAATCTGCGCTAAACCGATCAGGATCAACCACGACCGGGCCAAGGGCAGGTGTCGGGGTAATGCCCGGTAAAATATCCTGATCACGCCACTCCGGGATCAAATCTTCCATCATCTCGACCAGTGTAATCGCGGTGGCGACATGGTTGGTCTGAATGCTCGCACCCCAGCTTTGGGCATCTTCGCGGCTGGCAAACAATGGGCAGAATTTTTGTCCATCATTCGTGGTATGGAGCAACCAGCCATTATGATACAGCGCCCAGACCCCTTCCCACTTTGCGACCTTTGCAATGAAATCGCTATATCTATCGTCGCTCATCGGGAAGTTGCAATCTGCCAGAAACCGGTCGGTCGAACGTCCTTGGCCGACAGGCCGCGCGTAATAAACCGCTCAGCCCGCAGGGTATCGGACCAATGATCCATCGGAAGCCCGGCCTTGCGTTTGAGATGGGCCAAAAAGTCGGCGGGTTCGGGCAATTGATCCCAGACTTGCGGCAGGAACAATCCCCGCCGATTGCCGTCTGACAAAATAATCCCGTCTTCAAACGGGGTAAGTTTACCGATTAAATCGGCCTGACTGGTAAACGGAAAAGGATGCGGCGGCGACAGGACCGAGATCGATAATTCCAGATCATCCTTGATCTCGTCCATGCTTAATCCCGGAAAACGCGGATCGCGAAAGGCGGCCTTAAACGCATTCTCGCACAGATCATTTGCAAGCCCCGTATGGGCAATAATCGATCCGATGCAGCCGCGCAATTGCCCGGCTTTTTTCAAGGTGACAAAGCTTGCACCGGGGGCATTAAGCGCCGGGTCAATGTCATTTGGCGAAACGCGAAGCGGCATTCCGTGTTCAAGCCCATGCAGGATCGATTTGCGGCACAGATCAAGCATCGCCGCACCATGGTTGCTGATCAGCTTTTCGGTCGCACCGGTAAAGTCATTTTCCTGATCGTTTGTTGATGTCACTTGCGCAACCCCGTCATAAAGCGCCCACGCGCCATATCCGACCACACGGGATTTATCCCCGGTAACATCGCCGGAATTGCGCATGCCAAGGGTTGCAATCCGCATGTTGCGTTTGCGTGCCGATAACAACATCCCGGCAACCGGAAGCGCGCCACAGGCATCATCGCTTCCGATGTTTTCCGCATCAAAGGCCTCGATCATGGCGCGTGTGCGGCCATCCATGTTTTTGGCGGTGTCATAATCATGGAAATGCGACAGATCGGACGAAATCACGATCAATGTTTCCGGCCCGCCCCAAAGCTTCTCAATCACTTCATTGACCTGACGCGGGCTGCACCGACCAACCAAAAGCGGCACAATGCCGATATCCGCATTCTCGCCAAACAGGCGCTGGATGAACGGCAATTCGATCTCAAGCCCGTGTTCCTGCTTATGCGCGTCATCAAGGATCTGAACCTGCGGCAGGGCAAGGGCAGTTTGCAGCGCGCCAAGATCACAGCGCAAATTGCCAAGCGGTGTGGCAAAGCCGTCTGCCTTAGCCAAGGCAATGCCCTGAAACGCCATGCGGTGCGCCGGACCAATGATCAGGATGCGCTTTATCTTGCCTTTCAACGCCCGAACCGTCGCAAAACCAAGGGCTGCAATCGCACCTGAAAACATCAATCCGGCATGCGGCACAATGATCGCCTTGGGGATCGCGTCATCCTGCGTCACATCGGAATGCAAAGCGGCATCAATCAGCCCGTCAATCTCGCTGCGCAGAATATCGGCATCAGCAGGATAAAACGATCCGGCAACGGCAGGTGGTCGGATGATGGTCATTTCTCAACCTAGTCAGAGGCAGTTAGTTTTTTCGTTCGAGGTATGTTTCGACGATATATAGAAGGTTGGCAGTCGCATGGTGTATCGCAAGGCGGACAGCTTTATCTGAAACATTTCTATCTGGTGCGCCATGACCCCCCTCTTTATTTCGTATTTCTCCTAATGCTTTCAATTCATTTGCAATAGGGACAGCTTTATCTCTCGAAATTGTTGGGAAGAGGTCATTTTCCATCGCCCTTTGGATCAGCGGCATATATGTGTCTTTGGGGCCGTAAACAATATTTAGGTCATCAAAAATGATCTTAAGAGTTGCTTCAATAGACTTAACTGTATTGTCAATTGCGGTTTGGAGACTCTCTTGCGTTCCGCTTTTGTAATCAATGAACGCTTGCCTTAAGTACCCATATGGCTCGGCTAGGAAATCTTGGTTTAAAAGACTGATAGTCGGAATAACTGCATCGTTCGTTAGCATCTCGTCATCAATTGGGATCAAGTTATCTCCACTAAACTTGAAGCCAACTCCAGCTAATTTCAGTCTGTAATTTATGCGTTCAATTGTGTCTTGTTTTCTTTGGTTTTCATCGCATTCTTTAACCAGCAACTCGATTACAGTTAGGGCGTGCTCGACGTCACGGAGAGTATGACCTCCATCAAGACCGGAATGCAAAAAAGTTTGCAGTTCTATATCGTAGTTGTGCGCCATATCGTCAAAGCCGTTTTGATTCAGATAGTAAACTCCCAAGGCATGTCGAAGCCGGATTACAGTGTTATACGGATTGATTTGGCTTCCTTCTAGAAGTTGCCAGCACTGCGTTCGAGCTTCGTTTGGAAAATGATCTTTTTCAAAAGTCTTAGGCCATTCTCCGCGTTGTGTTTTCATTCTCTCAAAGAACAGCATCGAACGATTTCCTTAATTGTGTTCGCTTTCGGCTTCTCAATCATTAAATGATAACCTAAGAATTGATTGGGAAAATAAGGTTTTCTGCATTTATGTTGAGAAACACTGCAACCGACACCGTCCCCGGACGCTACTGGCATCATCTAGAAGATGGCCGGATTCAGTGCGATGTCTGCCCGCGTTTTTGCAAGCTGAAAGACGGGCAGCGCGGGCTTTGTTTTGTCCGGGCACGCCAGGACGATCAGATGGTTCTGACCACATGGGGGCGATCTTCGGGCTTTTGCATCGATCCGGTTGAAAAGAAACCGCTGAACCACTTTTTGCCCGGCACCCCGATCCTGTCCTTTGGCACGGCGGGCTGTAACCTGACCTGCAAGTTCTGCCAGAATTACGAGATTTCCAAAGCACGCGAGATGGATAAGCTAGGCTCGCTCGCTACCCCGGAAATGATCGCCAAAACTGCCAAGGCGCATGGCTGCTCGTCGGTTGCCTTTACCTATAACGATCCGGTGATCTTTCTTGAATATGCCGTCGATGTTGCGCAGGCCTGCCGCGAATTGGGGCTGCGCACCGTGGCGGTGACGGCGGGCTATATCGGCGATAAAGCCCGCGAAGAATTCTTCCGCCATATGGATGCGGCTAATGTCGATCTTAAGGGCTTTACCGAGGGGTTCTATCACAAGCTTTGCTCGGCCCATCTCAATGACGTTCTGGAAACGCTGAAATACCTGAAACATGAAACCGGTGTGTGGTTCGAACTCACCAACCTTGTCATTCCCGGTGAAAATGACGGGGACGCGGAATTTGATGAAATGACAAATTGGGTGCGCGATGAACTTGGCCCCGATGTGCCCATGCATTTCACCGCCTTTCACCCCGACTGGAAAATGATGGATCATCCGCGCACGCCGCCCGAAACCCTGTTGCGGGCGCGTGATATCGCGATGAAGAACGGCATTCGCTATCCTTACGTCGGCAATGTCCATGACAAATCGGGATCAAGCACCTATTGCCATTCCTGTGGTGATGTTTTGATCGGCCGTGACTGGTATCAGTTGTCGGACTGGAACCTTGATGCCCATGGCAAATGCAACAATTGCGGCACTGAATGCGCTGGCGTGTTTCAAGCCCGGCCGGGTACGTGGGGCCCGAAACGCCAACCGGTTCGGTTGATCACCAAGTCATAGTCACAAGTCATAGTTAAAAGACAGATTAGGAAGCTTATCATGGAAATCAAACGCGCCGGATCACAGGCATCCACCATCGGATCACCGGAATATTTCACCGGACAGGTGCGCATTGAACCCATCATCAGTGCGTCTGATCCGGCACGGGTTGCCGCGGCCAATGTAACGTTTGAACCGGGCGCACGGACAACCTGGCACACTCATCCTTTGGGCCAGACAATTATCATCACCGCCGGATTTGGCCGCGCCCAGCGCGAAGGCGGCCCGGTCGAGGAAATCCGCCCCGGTGATATCGTATGGTTCGCACCGGGCGAAAAGCATTGGCACGGTGCCGGACCCGATACCGCCATGACCCACATCGCCATTCAGGAAAAGCTCAACGGGTCGCCGGTTGATTGGCTGGAACCGGTCAGTGATGCGGATTATCTCGGGGCTTAAACAAAGCCCCTGTGACGTTTTTGCTGGTGCATTATCCCATCTTGGCTAAAGTGCCGCCGGTTTGGAACGCGTATGGAAAGAACAGCATGGCCGGGATGAAAATTCGCAAAGCACGCTTGGGCGATGTCGGGGCAATCTTTGCCATCCGAAGCCGCGTGCGTGAAAACCATCTTTCCGCGTCTGAGCTGGCCGAACGCGGCATCACCAAGGCGGCCTTTGGCAAATGGCTGGAACAGGGCTATGGCATCTGGATTGCCGATCTGGATGGATCGGCAGCAGGCTTTGCCATCGCCATCCCGCATGAATCCACCCTTTGGGCCTTGTTCGTTGATCCCGATTTTGAAGGGCGTGGCGTTGGCGCAGCTCTTTTGCGCATGGCCGAAGAATGGCTGTTTGCCCAAGGATGCGATGACATATCCCTGACAACCGGGGCCGATCCCAAAAACCGTGCACATGGATTTTATGACATGCATGGCTGGCACAGCACGGGCGATGTCGACGGTGATGAAATTGAATACATCAAATCAAACCCGTCACTGTCGCTGTTTGATTTTGACTAGCCTTTAGACAAGATCAGTCCTTTGGTGAGATTGGCGTTTCCCGCTGTAAGATTTCAAGTGCTGCATCAACAACCGGTGCTCGGCGGTCATGAGCATAAAGACCATATTGGACTGTGATGGTATCGGGTACGCCGAGCGGCGGCTTGAACATACGCATTGTTGAGGAGCGAACGGCATCGGCGGGTAGTAAGCCGACACCAATGCCGTTTTCAATTGCTCCCTGTAGGGCGGTAATGCTTTGGCTTGTCATTGTCATGCGGTGGTCTATGCCAGCCGCAACCAGCGCGGCAATCATACGCTTTCGCCATGGGCAGCTTGGCGGGAACGCCACAAGATCAAATGCCTGGCCCGGATTACCAATGTTTGGCTCAATGTCATGATCTTTTGCACAGACCCAGTGCATCTCGGCATTCCATACCGTAAGCGCATCGGCACTGACCACGGATGTCGGCACAATCATCAAGTCAAGCCCGTGGTCATCCCAAAGTTGCCCAAGTCCGACACTGCTTTGAACCGTGATATCAAGACGGATGTCAGGATGTGCACGGTGTAGCCGTCCAAGGGCTGCTGGCAGGGTGGCTGTCGCGACTTCTTCCGCAAGACCAATGCGGACATTGCCGGTTATCGGGGTTTGGCGCACGCGTGCATGGGCTTCTTCATTAAGTGCCAGGATACGCTTGGCATATCCCAGAAACAATTCGCCTTCCGCCGTTGGCACAACCCCGCGCCCGGTGCGTAGTAACAGTGGCCGCTCAAGCAACCCTTCAAGCCGCTTGATCTGCATGCTGAGTGCCGATTGGGTTCGTCCGTTCTGATTCGCAACGCGGCTCATGCTGCCTTGCTGACAAACAGCAACAAACGTCCGTAAAAGGTCGGGGCTGATTTGATCAGATATCATAATTTTTGAACTCTGTTATTATCGATATCAGTCTACAGTGATGTTGGTGATCGCGCTATATCCCTTTCATACTAATTATTCGGTCCGGTTTCGGACCTCATGATATGAAGGGAATACCCAATGAAAGCCATTCGATTTCATCGTTATGGTGGGCCGGATGTCCTACAATACGAAGACGTGGAAACCCGCAATCCTGGGCCCGGCGAAATCCGCATCCGCAACCATGCCATCGGCGTTAACTTCATCGACATTTACATGCGAACAGGTGCCTATCCCGTACCGCAATTCCCGTTCAGTCCGGGTAAGGAAGGGGCGGGTGAAGTTATTGCGGTTGGCGATGGGGTCAGTGAATTTGCCATCGGCGATCGTGTCGCCTATGTCGAGGCGCCCGGTGCTTACAGTGAAGAACATAACGTTCCTGCCAGCGTTGCGGTGCATTTACCCATAACCATTTCCTATGAAACTGCGGCATCCATGATGCTCAAGGGGCTGACAGCGCAATATTTGTTGCGCCGGACTTATATGGTTACGTCTGACGACGTGGTTTTGATTCATGCCGCCGCTGGTGGTGTCGGCCAAATTGCCACTCAATGGGCAAAATATCTGGGCGCAACCGTGATCGGCACAGTCGGTTCTCGGCAAAAAGCCGAACTGGCGCGCTTGAATGGCTGCGATTATGTGATTGATTACAGTCAGGAGGATCTGGTCGCACGTGTACGCGATATCACGGGCAACAAGGGATGCGATGTCGTTTATGACGGGATTGGAAAAGCAACTTTTCCTGCGTCGCTCGATTGTCTGCGCCCGTTTGGCTATTTTGTCAGTTTCGGCACCGCATCCGGTCCGATTCCGCCCTTTGACATTATGATGCTGGCAGCCAAAGGCTCTTTATTTACCACTTGGCCTCTGCTTCCAACTCATATCGCAAAGCGCGAAAACCTGATTGCGATGAGCAATGATTTGTTTGATGTTGTTGCCAAAGGCGCCGTCAAAATCCCAACCCCGAACCGCGTTGAACTTGCTGATGCCGCCTTGGCCCATCATCGCCTTGAAACGCGGCAAACCACCGGGGCAACCATTCTGTTGCCCTAATAACCCAAATGCGGGGCTAAAGCCCCGCATTTGTTTTTACGCCAACGGAATACCGCACGTCTTTTTCTGGTGCAGTTTATCTGCGTGGCTAAAGTGTCGCCGATGAGCTGACGTCGGATTGAAAGGAAAATAGACGGGATGAAATTCGCCAAGCACGCTTGGGCGCTGTCGCTGTTTGATTTTTCCGAGGGCTAATTACGCCACTCGTCGTGTTTGTTCGTTGCTATTGCGTGAAATCGCATATGTTTTTCGATGATAAGCCTTTTCAAGCGGATATAACGCGCTAGATTAGGGGCAGCATTTTAAACATACGACGCATGACGTCGTACTGCCCCGAAACATGACAGGAGTCCTGTTCACCATGAAGATCACGTTTACCGATCTCGCCATCCCCGCCAGCGGTGCCGTTATTGCCTTTGCCACCGAAGGTGCCGATCTGATGCCAAGTGCGGTTGCACTTGATGAAGCAACGGGTGGTCTGATCACCAAGGCGATCCAGTCATCGACCTTTAAGGGCAAAGCAGGGCAAAGCCTGCAAATTCTTGCCCCGTCGAATGTCGATCTGTCGCGCGTGATTGTTTTCGGGATTGGCAAGGAAGCCGAATTTGACGTGATCGCCGCGCAAAAGCTTGGCGGATCGGTGGCCGTACGGGCGCTTTCAACCGGTGAAAAAGACCTTTCGGTTTTGTTTGATATGGAAGGTCTGGCTTGTGACTTCGCAACCGGTGCCATGCTGCGCGATTATCGTTTCGATAAATACCGCACCACCCAGACCAAAGATGACAAGCCGGTTCTTAAGGGCTTAAGCATCGCAGCCCGCGATCATAAGGAAGCCAAGAAACAGTTCGACAGCGCCAAAAAGGTCGTCGAAGGCGTGTTCTTCACCCGTGATCTGGTGTCTGAACCGGCCAATGTGCTGTATCCTGAAAGCTTCATGAAAGAAGTCAGCGCACTTGAAAAGCTCGGTGTCGAGATTGACGTGCTTGACGAAAAAGAAATGAAAAAGCTTGGCATGGGCGCACTTCTGGGCGTTGCCATGGGCTCGGCGCGCAAGCCTTATATGGTCATCATGCGCTGGAACGGCGGCAAGAAAAAAGAAGACCCCGTCGCCTTTGTTGGCAAGGGTGTGACCTTTGACACTGGCGGCATTTCGATCAAACCTGCTGCTGGCATGGAAGACATGAAGTTTGACATGGGCGGTGCCGGTGTTGTGTCCGGCCTGATGAAGGCCTTGGCAGGCCGTAAGGCGAAATGCAACGTGGTCGGGGTGATTGGTCTTGTTGAAAACATGCCGTCGTCAACTGCACAACGTCCGGGTGATGTTGTCACCTCGATGTCGGGTCAGACGATTGAAGTCATCAATACCGACGCCGAAGGCCGCCTGGTTCTGTGTGATGCCCTGACATATGTTCAGGAAAAGCATAATCCGCGTTTGATTGTCGATCTGGCGACCCTTACGGGGGCCGTGATCATTGCCCTTGGTCATGAAAATGCCGGTCTGTTTTCCAACAATGATGACTTGTCACAGCAAATCACCACGGCGGGTCTTTCGGTTGATGAAACCGTTTGGCGTTTGCCGCTGGGTGCGGGCTATGACAAGCAGATCAAATCTGACATTGCCGATATGAAAAACGTCGGTGGCCGTGCCGCGGGTTCGATCACCGCAGCCCAGTTCCTTAAACGCTTTATCACCAAAGATCGTCCGTGGGCGCATCTTGATATTGCCGCAACCGCATGGTCGACATCCGATAAGGAAGTCATACCAAAGGGCGCGACGGGCTTTGGCGTGCGTCTGCTGGATCGCTTTGTTGCAGATAACTACGAATCTTAAGCATCCAACCTGATTTTCAGGTTTAAGATCAAAACAATCGACGGGGCAGGGTGATGATCACCTTGCCCCGTTTTGGTGTTCGGGATAGAAACGCCTTATGGCTGATATCTGGTTTTATCATCTCACCAGCATGCCGCTGGAACGCGCACTCCCGACCCTGCTGTCCAAAACACTGGAGCGGGAAAAACGTGCTGTGGTGATGACGGGTAATGAACAGCGCATTGATGCGATCAACACGTTGCTCTGGACCTATGACGCGGCAAGCTGGCTGCCGCACGGGGCAAAGGCCGATGGCGATCCGGAAATGCAGCCGGTCTGGATTACGGCTGACGATGAAAACCCCAACGGGGCACAGTTCCTGTTTTTGACCGACCGCGCAATCAGCGACAAAATCACGGATTTTGAACGCGTCATCATGCTGTTTGATGACCGCGATCACGATGCAGTGTCCGAAGCCCGCACACGCTGGAAAGATTGGAAAGACGCAGGACATAAACTGTCCTACTGGCAGCAAACCCCGCAAGGTGCGTGGGAAAAAAAGGCCGAGAGCTAGGCCTTGCCCAAACTTTCCGGGATGTCCATCGCGCAGAACATCCGGGGCTGCGCACCATCATTTCGCTGAAGCCATCGCAAGGATGCGACCATAAATCGAATTTAATTGACTAGGAAACTTTACAGGTTTAGTTTCCTAGTCAATTAAATGGCCTGGGCCCAAAACAGGAACCCTTGATGTCGCAAAACCACCCCGTCTCGGAATTGACCGATCATCTCGGCTTTTGGTTGCGCCATGTGTCGAACCATGTGTCCCATGCCTTTGCCGCCAGACTGGCGGACAAGGATGTGACGGTTGCCGAATGGGTGATGATGCGCGCCCTTTATGGCAAGGACCCGACATTGCCCAGCCGCCTTGCCGATGACATGGGTATGACCCGTGGGGCAATTTCAAAGCTGGCCGACCGTTTGATTGCAAAATCGCTGATCGTCCGAAAAGCCGATCGCACCGACGGGCGCGCGCAAACCCTTGCCCTGACCGGGGCAGGGGCGGATCTGGTGCCAAGGCTGGCCGAACTGGCCGATCAGAACGATGCGGCGTTTTTCGGCCATCTGTCTGACAGTGACCGTGCCGTGATGGAGCAGATCCTTAAACGTGTGGTCGAACAATGCCGCCTGACGACCCTGCCACTTGCCTGATGTAAGGCGCACTCATTTGATTGGAAACGCAGATGGAAAACTCTCAAAAGTCGGTGGCGCAAACCTGCCTGAACGGGGCAGAAGACGGCACGATGACGTTCCCGGAAATCGTCGGCACCTTGATGCAGGCGGGATTTGAAAGCTATGCGGTCGATTTTCGCAGATCCCTTGCCGTCTATTACCTTGCCGATGGCCAAAGCGTCGCGTTTCCGACCCATAATGCAGGCAGCCCCGTCGCTGCGGATTTTAACCGTGATGCCATCATGTCTGCCATCCGCGAGGCCCAGCAACTCATCCCCGGTTACACTTATAAGGGGTTTTGCGCAAAAGTCGCGGCAGCGGGCTGTGCCGGATATGTTGTCTCGTTTTCCGGACGTCGGGCGCTTTATCTTGGCCGAACGGCTGAAACCCATGTGGAACATTTCCCGGATTAGAAGGATGCTTAAAGGCCGGAAGCAGATTGCCCCCGGCCTTTTGCTGTCCCTAGATTTCCTTGATCAGCAAGACCCAGTTTTCACCGGGGTTCTTCCAATCATCCTTGACGATCCTGCGCGACGCTATTTGGGTATAGCCATGGCGTTGATAAAGTCGAACAGCGCCGGGATTGCCATCAGATGCGATAATGCTGACGGTTAATTTCCCGGCCTGTCTGGCATTGCGTTCGGCCCGTGCTATCAATTCGGATCCAACACCGCGATTGCGAAATTCCGGGAAAACGGCCAGCACATTGATGTACCAGCTGCCCGGTGCAAGATTTTCAAGTTCGATCATTGGCACAAACATTGCCGGGACGTCTGCCGGATCAAACGGTTCAGGCGTGTTTGGCTGGGCATATCCGACCAGTGATCCGACAACTTCATCGCCAATGCAGGCAAGCGTCGTGTTGCGGTATGAAAACCCGCCTTCATCACGTTGTGCGCGACGGCGCCCAACATCCCAGACCGTTTCATTACCTTCGATCATGTCTTGCCACAAATATGCCGGAAGACCTTCACCGGCAAAGTTGATCAGCTGCGCCATTGCATCGCCGTCATCCTTGGTGGCGTCGCGAAAAGTCGGTTTCGGGAACGATTGGACAGCACTGTTTGGTGCTGCCCGTTCGTGCAGTTTATTCATTGCTCGTGTCCTGTTATTCGGTGCGTGTTATTCCGCCGCCTGAAGGCGCGGTAAGGCATGTTTGGTCATTGCCGCGACATGACGGTGATCCGTGCCGCAACATCCGCCGATGACCGCAAGATTGGGCAACAGTTTTGCCAGATGGTCATAAAGCCGGCCAAGCTCATCGGGGTTGCCATCATCTAGATGCTCGCAGGCATCAAGTTCTGCATGGCTTTGGCGCGATGCATTGGCCCGAACCCCGCAGATGCGGTTTTTCCAAGCGCCGTCATTTTCAAGCTTGTCGCTGAAATGGTCCGGATGGGCGCAATTAATCATGTAATAGGCAACGTAATGATCAGTGCTGTCATCGACCAGTTCGATGGCCTGTTGGATCGTATCGCCACTTGGCAGGGTGCCGTCGGTTTCAACGGTAAACGAAATGACGCACGGAATGTTTGCATCCCGGCTTGCCAGAACAATGCCAATGGCCTCTTGCGGATAATTGATCGTCACGGCCGACACCATATCGACACCGGATTTGACAAAATTGACGATCTGCGTGGCGTGATAGGTGCGCGCCTGATGGGTGGTCATGCGATTGGATGGAACATACCCGTCGCCGCGCGGCCCGATATTGCCGCTGATCAGACACGGTGTGTCTTCTGACTGGTGGCGGTTGCGCAGATCAGACATCATTTCAATGGCACGATGATTGATGTCCGCCAGTTCTGCGTCGCTATATCCCATCTTTTGTCCCCAGTCGCTGCTCGCGCGCCATGTCGGGCTTTCAAGGACAAAACCGGTCTTTGCCGCCTTGGCGATTTCAAGGTAACGCTCGTAATAGGCAAAAACGCGGTCATAGCCGTCTTTGGTTTTCAAAAGATCGAATGACGCGAAATGGGGAATGTCGATCCCGTCATGGAAAATAAGCGTGGTTTCAAGGCCGCCATCTGTAATGAATTTCGTTCTCCCGTGCGGTGGAAGGTTTGGATTTACTATGTTCATCGGTCCCGGTTTCACATTTTGGTGTTAAATTTTCTACCCTGAGGGTATTTAGGCGAGAGGCTGAAATCTCGCTCCGATTGGGTTTTGCTTCTAGTAGGCACGCGGTCCGGTTTGGCGAGATTTCATATAGATATGAAAAACAATGACTTATGGAATGCTGGTGGGTGTTCGGCGCGGCTGGGAACGGTCCGGGCGACGAAAAACTGTACCGGCGGTAGGGTAAAGTGATGACTGAAGTGGTAAGCCGCGCAATCGATGGCGATGCTGACATTGCCAAAGGCAAGGGACAGCGCACCCGCGAACGCATTCTTGAAATTGCGGCAAACGCGGTGCTTGCAAAGGGATTTGGCGCGACCTCTATCGAAGAAATCATCAGCGAAGCCGGATTGACCAAAAGCGGCTTTTTCTATCATTTCCGCGACAAGAACGAACTCGCCCGTGCCCTGCTGGAACAGCATATCGCACAGGATGACGTCATCTTTGATCAGGTCTTTAACCGGGCGCGTGAACTGGTCGATGATCCACTGCAACAATTGCTGGCTGCACTTAAAATGCTGGCCGAGATCCTTGAAGACCTGCCAAACGGTCATCCGGGCTGCATTGTTGCGGTCTATTGCTATCAGGAACGGCTGTTTGACAAAGAGGTCCGCGATCTCAACCGTATGGCTGTTCTGGGATGGCGCATCAGGTTTCGCGAAATTCTTGAAGAAATCGCCGCGCAATATGAAACCCGTGAACCGGTTGATCTTGAAGAAGTCGCCGATATGGTCTCGACCGTGTTGGAAGGCGGGATTGTCATGTCCAAGGCACTGAATGAACCACGCAAAGTGGCTGATCAGATATTGTTGCTGCGCAGCTTTGTGAAAATGCTGTTCACGCGCAGCCAGGGAGTGGCCTAAAGACAGGTTTTTTGTGTAATATATTTCGCTTTCATAAAAGCCATGCGTAAAATGCATGCTCATTGTGATTGATGAACTGCGTTCAGTCGGTTACATATTGCACATCGAACGCGCCGATTTGCTCCTCAGCTTGCGGGCGCGATAAAAATGCGGCTAAAGCGAGAGGGCGTATATGCTCTGTATGTACGACCGCCTCGGTAAAGCCGCGGCGGTTTTTTTGTATGTACGGAAAGGTTGAGACCGATGATCAGGCTCTCGAACGTCCAGAAGACTTATCCTGCCCGACGCGGTAGCGAAGCACACGCAGCATTGCGCGGTATCGATCTTGATATTGCAGCAGGCGAAATTGTCGGTGTGATTGGCCGCTCGGGTGCCGGGAAATCAACCCTGATCCGTTGCATCAATTTGCTTGAAGTGCCGACATCGGGTTCCGTGATTGTTGATGGAACCGATGTGACAACGCTTTCCAAGCGCGATTTGCCGTTGTTCCGCCGTCAGCTTGGCATGGTGTTTCAGCATTTCAATCTTTTGTCCTCACGCACGGTTTACGACAATATTGCATTGCCGCTTGAACTTGCCGGGGCGAGTAAGGCCGAAATCGCTGCTGCGGTTGATCCGCTTTTGCCGCTGGTCGGGCTAGATGACAAACGCGATCGTTATCCGGCTGAATTGTCGGGCGGTCAGAAACAGCGTGTTGGCATTGCCCGCGCACTTTCATCCAATCCTAAGGTTCTTTTATGTGACGAGGTCACATCCGCCCTTGATCCGGAAACCACCCGTCAGATCTTGAACCTGCTTAAAGACATCAACAGTCGTCTTGGCCTGACAATGGTGGTGATTACCCACGAAATGGCGGTGGTCAAAGCACTGTGTGACCGTGTTGCGGTTATGGATAGCGGTGTGATTGTCGAAGAAGGCGACGTTGCCGGTATTTTCGCCAATCCTGCCCATGCGACAACCAAGTCGCTTTTGGCTGATGAGTTTATTGAATTTCGCGCCGGTACGGATGCCGGAATAGCCGACGGGCAGGAGGGCTAAACCATGTTTTCAACACTTGCACCAATTCTGCTTCAGGCGACTTGGGAAACGCTGTATATGGTCGGTGTTTCGCTGTTTCTGGCGACCGCACTTGGCTTGCCACTTGGCGTGTTGCTTGCAACATCTGGCCGCGGGGAGCTTCTTGAAGCACCACTGTTTCAAAAGGTTATCGGCCCGATTGTCAATGCGACCCGGTCTGTGCCGTTTATCATTTTGGCCGTGGCGATCATTCCGTTTACGCGCCTGATTGTCGGAACGTCGATTGGCACGTCAGCGGCCATCGTGCCCCTGACAGTGGCGGCGATCCCGTTCATTGCGCGCATCATCGAAGGTGCGATCCGTGAAGTCGATAGTGGCCTGATCGAAGCCGCCCAAGCCATGGGCGCACGTCCGTTACAGGTGGTCTCCAAGGTCCTTCTGCCCGAAGCCCTGCCGGGCATTATTCATGGCCTGACCCTGACGGCCGTTACCCTGATTGGCTATTCTGCCATGGTTGGTGCGGTCGGTGCTGGTGGCCTTGGTGATCTTGGCATTCGTTATGGGTATCAGCGGTTCCGGCCCGATGTGATGGCGCTGGTCGTGATTACCCTGATTGTTGTGGTTCAGACGGTGCAGATGCTGGGCGATCGTCTGGCGCGCAAGGCTGATAAACGCAACATCTGATCCAAAAGTACAGAATTGACGCCCCACATTCGATTTTTCGAATTCCCGCAAAACCCAAAGAAAACACCAAAGCACATAAGGAGCTTTATCATGCGGTTTCTACTTAAACTGACGGCTGCCGCCGTTCTGACCGCCGTCTTTACCGGACAGGCCATCGCCAATGACAAAATCAAGGTCGCAGTGACCCCGGGTGCCCATGAAGAAGTCATGGAACAGGTTGCCAAAGTTGCAGCCACCAAGGGCCTTGATATCGAAATTATCAGCTTCTCGGATTATGTTATTCCGAATCAAGCACTTGATGATGGCGATCTGGATGCCAACAGCTTCCAGCATAAGCCGTATCTTGATAACCAGATCAAAGACCGTGGCTATGACCTTGCGGTGGTGGGCTATAACATCCTGACCCCGATGGGCATTTATTCCGATAAAATCAAAAGCCTGGACGAGCTCAAAGACGGTGCGGAAATCGGTATTCCGAACGATCCGACCAATGGTGGCCGTGCGCTTCTGGTGCTTCAGTCACAGGGTTTGATCAAGGTCGATCCGGCGGCTGGTCTGGTTGTCAGCCCGCTTGATATTATCGAAAACCCGAAGAATATCAGCTTTGTAGAGCTTGATGCCGCACAGCTTCCGCGCTCCTTGGCCGATCTGGATGCATCTGCGATCAACACCAATTACGCCCTTGAAGCCGGTCTGAACCCGGTGAAGGATTCGATTGTGATTGAAGGCAATGACAGCCCGTATGCCAACGTGATCGTCACCCGCACCCAGGACAAAGACGCACCTTGGGTCAAGACACTGGTTGAATCCTATCACGATGATTCGATCCGCGAATTCATCGAAACCAAATACGAAGGTTCGGTCCTTCCGGTATTCAAAATTTCTGAATAATCACGCCGATTATTCAAAAAAAGTAAAAAGTCCGCGTGCCAAATCAGGCGCGCGGGCTTTTTATTTTTGTAGGATTTAGTGACAGCAGGAATCGGTCTTTTTGTAATCCTCATACAAATCATGCAGCTTCACCCAGTTCATCACCCCGTCCTCGTTTCGACCCTTCGGGGTCATGTCGAGAAATGTGTGTGCGCCGATCAAGGCATCACCGGCACGGGCATAACTGGAATAGGTGTGGAAAATCTCGCCGGTGTCGGAATCGCGGACAAAGACGCTTTCGCCGTGCAGGTCTTCCATCTTGCCTTGATAGGGGCGGAAGTTATAGGTCGCGGTGCCCGCTGCGACGTCTTCCGGGCGGAAAGAAGCATCAAAATCATAATTGAAGTCCGACCCGGCCGAAGAAAACCACGGGAAGTCCCAGTTCATGCGTTTCTTGAACGGTTCAAATTCGGCAAGCGGTGCGCGCGAGACGACAACCAGCGTCACATCATGATGTTTAAGATGCAGGTTGGCGCCGTCAAAATGATCGGCAAGGAAGGAACAGCCAACACAGCCTTCTTTCCAGCCCGGCCCGAACATGAAGTGATAGACAATCAGCTGGCTGCGCCCGTCAAACAGATCGGCCAGCGACTTTTTGCCATCGGGCGTGTCAAAGACATAGTCCTTGTCCACCCGGACCCAGGGTAAAGCACGGCGTTCTTCACACAGGCGGTCATAGGCCCGCATATGGTCTTTTTCACGTTTCAAATGGGCCTGACGTGCTGTGAGCCATTCGGCACGCGATACAATGTCGGGGCGCGTCATATCGGTTCTCCTTGTCTGTTATCAGTCGGTGAAGTCCATCGGTTTTCTGCGTCATTTCGGTAAGGCCGGTAAGTCCGGTAAGGCATGGTGGATCGGTTCTGTTCGTTCGGTTTGCGCTTGCGCGGTTCCCTGTTCCCAGACATGGCGGTGCAGGGACCAGTCGATTTCGGTCCAGCCGCGTTCGACCATCCAGTCGGGGCCGGGGCGTTCGGCGGTGATTTCCGCCCCGAACCAGTTGGCCAGTTTGGCAATGCGTTTATTGCCGCTGGCGGTATCGCCGATGATTGTCACAAGATCGAGTTCGCGAAAACTTTAAAGCATGTTGTATTTAATCTGCACCATTTTGCCGGAGACAGCCTTCTGTCCGGCGAGGAAAGGGCCGCAGGACGTAGCGGGGCTACGTTCAAGGGGTTTGACGCTGCGGGACAGAAGACTGTCCCGGCCCGAAGGGTTTGATTTTGGCGGCCTTTGGCGTCGTTACACCGTTTGACCGATGCGCCGCATCGCTCTGCACGCTGTGCCTTGCCAAACGACACGCCAAAAACAAACAAAATGATGCAGATTAAATGCAACATGCTTTCGGCAATCATCAGGGCCGCTGCCTCGACCGCGGCACGGTAACGGCCCCAATGGGCGGGGGAGAGTTCGATGCCGAACGTCGCACTGTTGGCCGGTGTATCGCGGCAGCGCAGGCCGGTACATCCAATGAGTTCCGATCAAAAATCCCGATCTGGAAATTGCGGCGCGGCTGCGCGTGCTGCCAGTCAAGAAAACGGTCAAACAGGGCGTTGCTGCGATCACGCGTTTCGGCGCTATCGGGATGGCCATATAACGCACGGTAGCGTTCATCCATCTGACAGGCGATGAAACCGGCCCGGTCGGTTTCGATGAAATCGCGAAAGACGAACCGTGTGCTGTGCAAATGCACGGGAAATTCAGGTCCTCGCATGGCTGTCCTCCCCTAATCGATGGTGCCCGACACATAGGCGGGCTGTTTTAGGGCCGGATCAATCACGGCATCGCCGTCCGCCCCGGCATCGTCACTGGCGTCGTGACTGTCGCTGGCGTCACAGTGTGCATCGCGCAGTGACATCAGGGTGCCAATGGCCGATAGAACCATCAAAATGGTGCAGATGATCGAAATGACCTGAAGCCCGTCGGTAAAGGCGGCGCGTGCCATGGGCAAGATGTCGGACGACAGGGCCACAGGAAGATCGGTCAGCGCATTGACCGCCCCGCCCAGCGTGCTGCGAATGGCATCTGCGGCCGTGGCGTCAATGTTTGATGGCACGGCGTTAAGCATAACACCGCGATAGATGGCGGTGCCGACACTGCCCAAAATGGCAATGCCAAGTGCGCCGCCAAGCTCGGCACTGGTTTCTGACATGGCGGCGGCCGATCCGGCCCGATCCGACGGGGCAGAGGCCACGACCATATCGGTGCAGATCATGGCAACCGGTGTGATGCCCAGTGAAAAGATCGTTGCCCCGGCGACAAGCATATAGAGACTGACGACACTGCCCGGCCAGGACAGCATACCAAAGCCAAGTGCGGTCAGGATCAAGGCGGCAGTCATCACCTGTCCGGGCTTATAACGGCCGATCAGAACCGGTGCGCCCATCGATCCGACGATCCCGGCAACCGTTGCGGGCAACATCGAAAGCCCGGCCTGAATCGGGGTAAGCCCGATGACAAGTTGCAGGGCCTGGGACAGGAACATGAAATAGGCCATCCCGGCAAAGATCACTGCCGTTTGAATGACAATCGGCAGTGCGATGGTTTTCTGTTTAAGCAGATCCAGATCAAGCAACGGGTCGGCCAGTTTGCGCTGACGGCGAAAGAAAACCCACGCCCCAAATAGACCAAAGACAAGGGACGCAAGCGCATCGATGCCAAAGCCGTAAGCAGCAAAGACCTTGACCCCGTAAATGATCGCAAGAACCGAGCAAAGCGAGAGGGCGGCACTGAACAGATCAAGCCGGCCAAAGCTTTCGGCCTTGTGTTCGGGCAGCAGGATCGGGGCGACGATCAACAACAGCGCCATCACCGGCACATTGAGCAAAAACACCGCCCCCCACCAGAAATAGCTGAGCACCACACCGCCCAGAAGCGGCCCGGCCGCCGTGCCGACCATGAAGGTGGTCATCCATGCGGCAATGGCAAAGGAGCGTTCCTTGTCATTGTGAAACATGGTGCGGATCAGCGACAGGGTAGAGGGCATCAAGGTCGCCCCGGCAACGCCCAGAACACCGCGGGCGAAAATCAGCATTTCCGGCGTATCGGAAAAGGCGGCAAGGACGGAGGCCGCGCCAAAGCACCCGCCGCCAATCATCAGAAGTTTGCGACGCCCGATCCGGTCGCCAAGGGTGCCCATCGTGATCAGCGATCCGGCGATGAAAAAGCCGTAGATATCGACAATCCACAGCAACTGGTCGCTGGTCGGGTTGAGGCTTGCAGTCAGATGGGGCACGGCAAGATGCAGGACCGTCATATCCATGGCGATCAGAAGGCACGGCAAGGTCAGAACCAGAAGACCGATCCATTCCTTGCTGGTGGCTTTGGTGTCATGCGGGGCGGTGTCGGGATGGTTTGGGGCGCTCATGTCTTGTTCCTGTATTTCCATGGTGGTGGCTTGTGTTTAGCTGCTTTGTGTTCTGTGTCGGCGCATTGTCCGGGTTCCCGCCTTTGCTGCAATGACGGAACTGTGGGGCGTTTCGGTTCCGTTCGTCACGCCCGCGAAGGCGGCGTCCAGTATGCTCGGCGGTCTTACGTCGGGGCGATGGTCGGACCTTAACCATGGTTAAGGTCAAGGGTGTTATGTGATGCTTGCGCAAAAGGTTTCGAGTTTGTCCAATGTGCTGTTCCAGCCGCCTTCGTGACCGTCGCGGGCGGCCTGATCGGCGAATTGTTCGTGATGCAGAACAAGGATGGTTGCCGTGCCGTTCGCATCCGGTGCAAGGGTAACTGTGACGTGGGATACGCGTTCGGGCATGGTGATCCATTGCCAGCTAAAGGACAGCTTTCGGTCGGTTTCAACCGCATCATAGGTGCCGCTGACATCGTGAATTTCCCCGTCTTGGCCGGGTTCCCTGAACCGGATGCGAAAGCCGCCGCCAACCCGGACATCGACCTTGGCATCAATCATTTCGCAGTCATGCGGTGACCACCATTGCGCAAGTTTTTGCCCATCGGTCCAGGCGGCAAAAACCGTTGCCGGTGGGGCGGCAAGGCGGCGCCGGATCGTCAGGCTTGGTTTTTGTCGTTCCATTACGAGGCCTTTTTTGCGGTTGGCTTGGGCCGTTTGGGCGATTTGGCCGATTTGGCGGTTTCAGGGCCCAAACCGGTATCGGGGGCGGCTTCGACAAAGGCGGCAAGTCGATCGAGGCGTTCGGCCCAGAAATGTTCATAGCGCGACAGCCATTCCATGGCGTGTGCCATCTTTTCGGGCTGAAGCCGGATATTGACGGTGCGCCCGGTTTTTTGCCGACGGATCAGCCCGGCATCGGACAGGACGGTCAAATGCTTCATCACGGCGGGCAGCGAGACATCAAACGGTTGTGCGAGTTCGCTGACCGACAGGCCGTCTTCGCCTTCCTCCAACCGGGCCAGCAGCGCGCGGCGCGTCGGATCGGCGAGGGCGGCGAAAATGTTGTTCAGGTCGGCTTCTTGATACTTAACCATGGGGTTAAGTATTGAATGAAAAAATCCGGTGAGTCAATCACGGGTTGTTGATTGGTGATGGATAAAACAATGCTCCTGACAGGCTGGTGTCAGGAGCATTACTGAAATCCCGGATTTTCAGGCAGGAAGGAAGGGGGGTTGCGCGGCAACCGGAGAGGTAACCGGACGGGCGCGCTCAATCCGTTCGCGGCGATCCGGGATGTTCAGGGCATCCCACAGGTCGTTCCGCGTCTGGATGTTGATCCAGAATTCGGCACTGTTGCCAAAGACGCGGGCGAGAATAAGGGCGGTATCGGCGGTAATCCGGCGGCGATTGTTGCTCAACTCGTTCACATGCTTGCGCGGAACCCCCATGGCGTCGGCGAAGGCGGTCTGGGTTAGTGCCATCGGTTCCATAAAGTTGTGCGACTAGCCAACTCAATAGTGCCATTTTCAGTTCAGTGATAACAAAACGGGGTAGTTGACTTGCTATCTATGCTTCGTTGAAGTCGGGTAGGCCAAAGTTAGAATTGATATCATGAAGGTAGGAGAAGGGATTGCGTGCGCGGGTTTTTTGGTTAGACAAATATCCCCGAACACCGATATCTGCCGCAGCGAGAGCGGCCCCTGCGCCCAGCAATGCCGGTCCAGTTAAACCTGTAAAGTAGGCTAGTGCCCCTGCAGACGGTACTGAAATTGTAAGTGCTCTATATGCGCCTTCCCAAACAGTGGCAATTGATTGCTGTTCGAGTTCTTTCTTCAGAGCACGTAGGCTGGGTTCTATGTCTTTGGTATAAACGTTTTGTGCACGAGAAAAAATCTCACGCCCTTCTAATTCGCCGTTACAGGTAAGCTGCTCGGATAATTCGTTTATTTTGTTCGAAAAGTCCAAGTATTGGTCTTTTCTTTTTTCTCTGAATTTGATCAGTTTGGAAACTGGAACGGATGGGTCGACTTTCAACCCACGCATGACAACCCCGACCATTGCTCCTTCTGCGTTTTTTGGAGATGAATCTACGATATCGTCAAACATAAACCGGAATGACATGCTTTGGGCCCGCTCAAACGATGTTAATGGGGAGATTGCCAATTTCTGAGAGAGCTGGGAGGCTAATGCCGACATATAGGCATCTGCAAAACGACTGTCGACTAATAACCATTCTTCATTGGGCATATCATATGTTTGGCTCCTCTCGAACAAATCGCGCATCACATGAGGCATCTTCTCTGGATGCATTTGTGCCATCTTAACATCACGAAACATACGACGTATGCTTGGAGGAACTTTCCCCCGATGCATGTGAGCCAAACCAAATTGGAAGGCTAATTCTCTGACTTCGGGCGACATTTTTCTCGGATGCATTCCAATCTCATAGAATGCATCTTCTATGTCCCAACCAACTTCATCGGCCAAATGAATTGTCTCAAATACATGGTTCCTCGTTCCTTTAGCCTGCCGCCAGTCATTATTATTTCGTTCTGCCAAGCGTAAGATTTTGCGGCCTAGTTCGTCGATCACATGAGGATGCAAATCACATCTTAGAGGTTTCAAGTAACCCTCTGCGAAGCAAATTTGTGTATCTTCATTCCGATAGGGGTCTTCAATTGCGCTTGGAGCAATTGTCTGAATTTCGTCCCAAAATAGAATTGCGGATCGAAGCCAAATTGGATCATGAATATCAATATGTGGAAAATACAAAGCTGAACCAAGCATCAATTAATCCTCCCTTATTCAATTTAAAATATATATTCAATAATTAGGAAAGTTAAATAAATAAAAGGTCGTAGCATTCGCAAATTGGTATATTTTTGGGTTTATTGTGCAAACATTCGAAAAAGGGGACCGTCCCCTTTTTAGGCGCCACAGGAACTTTGGCGCCAGGCCAACCATGATGCCCTGACCGGTCTTCCGAACCGCTTGTTGTTTGAAGATCGTCTGGAAGTCGCCTGTGGACATGCCGAGAATGAAGGCCATTCAATCGCGCTTCTCTATATCGATCTGGACGGGTTCAAACCGATCAATGACCGTTACGGCCATGAAGTGGGGGATCAGGTTCTGCGCAAAGTTGGCGAACGGGTCAAAAACACGATCCGTCAGGGCGATACGGTTGCCCGTCTTGGCGGCGATGAATTTGCCGTCATTGCCGATGATGTCAAAGGACGGGAAGAAGCCGAATGGGTGGCACAGAAAATTACCGCATCGATCCAGCGCGTGATGGAAATTGGCGGGATTAATGTGTCGGTCGGGGCCAGTATCGGGATCGCGATATTCCCGACCGATAGCCGCGAAACGGTCGCACTCCTTGGCCTTGCCGATGATAAAATGTATCAGCAAAAGCGGATCAGAAAGTCAGTGGACGAGCGACAGAACATATCCTCATGATCTGGGCGCGTTGCCCCAATAAAAAAGGACAGGCCGGAGATTTCTGCCTGTCCTTTTTGTTGTGCATTTCTCAAAACTGCGATGCTGCGGCTAGGCCACCATCGCGTCATATTCTTCCTGCTTTTCGATCCATTTCTGTTCGACCATGGCGAGGTCGTTTTCGACTTTCGAAAGCTCCTGGCGGGTTTTGGCCAGTTTGTCGGCATGGGCTTCTATCAATCTGGATCCTGATTTTCCGGCGTCTCGTTTTGGCGGGCAAGGACGCGCTGATAGAACAGTCCGATGCCAATCAAGACAATGCCAAGTCCGATAAATGACAAGGCACGCCAGATGCCTTCGAGGCTGGACATATCAAACATAAACGCCTTGGCAATTGCCAGGACGACGAATGCTGCTGATGCCATGCGCAGATGCTGCGACTTACGCCAGACGCCATAGGCAAGAAGAGCAATACCAAAGCCAAGCCATGCTATGGAATAGCTATAGAGTTCTGGTGACGACCAGCGCAGCGACATGCCGATGTAACCGCTGTGGAAAACATGGCGTATTTCAAGCGTAATCCAGCAAAAGGCCAATAGGATAGATAGAATGCCTGCTGTGCGACGATAGATCGACAGTTCGCCTACGGATAGCCGTGTGGCAAGGAGTCCTGTGAGGATTGCCGGAATCAAATAGGCCGAGAACAGCAGGTTGAACAGGAGCCCATCACCAATGAACTCGTTGGTAAACAAGGGGTTGAGGAACGCAAGGTTAAGGGCGCCGAGCAAAATGAACCCGAGAATCCCAAGGGCGTGAATACATTGCGTGATGACAGGGCTGCGCAGTGACAGATCCAGACGTTGCAGGCCAATGGCGGCGGATAGGGCAAGAAGGGCTTGTAAGCTCCATTCCATCAGGGTGTCGGGCGCTGAATAGAAGGCACCCTGATTGGTAGCGTGATGAAGGATAACAGCGCCGGTCGCAAGGCTTGTGAAAATTGCCAGCCCTTCGAAGGCAAGGCGATGGCGGACACCCCCGCTTTTATCCCCCATCTGACGGAGTTTCCAGACACAGGCCCAAAACGCCAGTGCCGGACCGCCATAGCCCCACAAAAGGGCATTGAAAACCGGGGTTGTGCCCAATTTGTCTACTGGAACAATGGTTGGTTGCCAGACAATTGCCAGAAGAACCAACATCCCAATGCCAAAGGCTGTCTTGGTAAGGCCTGGCAGTGGCCAACGGTCACTGACCCAGATTGTTGCGACAGCAAGGGAAGAAAGGCCCAGAGGCAGCCAGCCATCGCCAAGCAAAATAAACATCGCAGTCGCGATCATGCCGATTGTCCCGACGCAATAGGTCGCAAGTACGGGGTCGCGATCATGGGACGAAGATGGCATTTTGCGTTCAATGATGGCCAATGCGCCAAGGAAGGCGGCAGCAAGGGCCAGCGCAAATCCGCCAAAGAAAAGATCGACATCAAGAATCTCGCTGCGCCAAAGCGCAATCAGGAACAGACCGATGGGACCAGATACCCCGGCAACCGCCATAGACCGGCGCGCTGTGGAGAACAGGGCCCCTGCAAATCCACCAACCCAAAGCAAGAAGCCAAGCCCAAGTCCGGTCAGAAGGAAAGACTGTGCATCTGGCAGTACTCCGAATTTATCGACTGCATTGGTAAGGATGGGTTGATCAAATAGCAACGGATCAATGGAAATGCGTATATCCCATCCAAGATAGCCAATCAGGGCTAACAACGGTGCGGCTAATGCGATGTAGGATAGAACAGGGAAAAAGGCAGCGGTTGCCAGCAACAGGGTCAAAGTGATCATCAGGGTTGCAGTCCCGGTGGCATCATATCCGCTGTGATGAAGCAAATAGAGAACAAGCCAACCATTCCCTGCGATCAGGAGGGATGATTTCCAGTCAATGTCCCCCGGAATCTGTGCCCGATCACGGGGGTAAACGCCAAGGGCAAAAACACCAATTGCAGCCAAAAGAACTGCAATGTCATAAAAGGCCAATGCAGTGCTCATATCGGCAGGGGCGGCAAAGGCCAAAACATGACCCCAGATGAAACCGGCAATCGCAGTTGTCATGGCAAACCAATGCCATTTGCGCAACCGTGCAATCCCATAACTGCCAGCCGTAATGACCAACCCGTAAAACGCAAGAACCCAAGGGGCGGGATCATTAGACTGAACCAAGAATGGCACGATGTAACTGGCCAAAAGCCCGGTAGAGGCAACCAACGGTCCCTGCAATAGTGCAAGTGCGAGCGTACCGAGTGCGACAATTGCCATCAGGACAAAGGCTGTTGCCGGACCAATCATACCATAAAGCAAATGGGCCGAAAAAATGGTGGCAAAGGCGGTGGTTGTTCCAGCCAAGGTCAAAACACCGGGAATGTAACCTGCATTATTACCAGCACTGGCCGGAATCAGGGAGGGTTGGCGGCGCAAATATTCTCCGCTGCCAAACAAAGCGACAGCAAATAGGGCGGCTAGGATGATGCGTACAAGGGGGCTAACCAAGCCAGATTCGATGGAGTAGTGAACAAGGAAAATACCCCCTAAAACCAGCGTAAGTCCGCCGACCCAAACCGCCCAGCGCGTACCGATCTGTTCTTCAAAGCCGATGTCGCGCTGTTTTCGTGGTTCTGAAGTGGGGCTTTGCTGTTTTTGAGGCATTGCCGCAGACGTTGGCATGGCCGGTTTGTCGTTTGAAATCTGTGTGGTGCGGGCAACTTTCGGGGTGGTTTTGCTCGCTGATGGGGAAGGGGTGGTTTCCGCTTGTGCGGATTGTTGCGCGTGGCTTTCCGGGGTTGCCGATGTGGCTTGCAAAAGGCTGATCTGTTGTTCCAGCGCGTAGAGTTTCTGTTTGACCCGACGCATCTGGAAAAAGGCGATGATTCCCATGATCGCCCCGACGAACGTCATCAAGCCGATGACCCCTGTGAAAACCATCTCTGTTCAATCCTTCTTTACGCAGTGCACGGAGCGGGGTCAAAATTTCAACCTGTAATAGTCTTATTACAGTAATGGCAAAAACGCATTGGGAAAAGAGGGTTAAACATCAATGCGTAATGTGAAAGTCTAAATCACTGTAATTGGTTGGGCGAGGTGCGCATAAAAAAGGACAGGCTGGAAATTTCCGACCTGTCCTTTTTGTTGTGCATTTCTCAAAGCTACGATGCTGCGGCTAGGCCACCATCGCGTCATATTCTTCCTGCTTTTCGATCCATTTCTGTTCGACCATGGCGAGGTCGTTTTCGACTTTCGAAAGCTCTTGGCGGGTTTTGGCCAGTTTGTCGGCATTGGCGTCTTCGTAAAGGGTCGGGTCGGCCATATCGAGTTCGATCTTGGTCTTTTTGGCTGACAGTTTTTCCATGTCAGCTTCAAGCTTTTGAACTTCGCGTTTGACCGGGGCGGCGACTTTGCGTTTTTCCGCGGCCCGTTGGCGTTCGGCCTTACGGTCGCGTTTGGCGTCTTTGCCGTTGCCGTTGGAAGTGCCGTTGCTGTCGTCGTTGCCGTTTTTATTGGCACGGCGTTCCATGCGGGCACGGTCGAGAAGATATTGACGATATTCGGCAACGTCGCCTTCAAAGGCGGAGACTGTGCCATCAGAAACCAGAACAAGACGATCCGCGCAGGCTTCGATCAAATATGGATCGTGGCTGATGATAATCACCGCACCTTCATAGGCATTCAGCGCATGGTTGAGCGCATCGCGGCTGTCGATGTCCAAATGGTTGGTCGGCTCATCGAGGATGAGCATATGCGGGGCATCAAGGGTCATGAGCGCAAACAGCAAACGCGCCTTTTCGCCACCGGAAAGGTCTTTGACCTTGGTGTCGCCTTTCTGGCCTTCGAAGGCAAAGCGGCCCAACTGGGCGCGGACTTTATGTTCGATCACATCGGGCATCAGGGATGCCATATGCTGATAGGGGGTTTCATCGCCGCGGAGCTCATCGGTCTGGTGCTGGGCAAAATAGCCGATGCGCAGTTTGTTCGATGATGCCTTTTCACCCGACATCAGCTGCAAGCGGTCAGCCAGAAGCTTTGCCAGGGTCGATTTACCGTTCCCGTTCGCACCCAAAAGCGCGATGCGGTCATCCATATCAATGCGCAGGCTGATATTGCGCAAGACCGGCTTGCCTTCGGTATAGCCAACATCGCCCTCGTGAATATTGATCAGGGGCGGTGGTAGTTCTTTCGGGCTTGGGAAGTCAAACGAAATGCCGCGATCTTCGACAACCGGGATCGCCGGACCCATTTTCTCCAGCATCTTGATACGGCTTTGGGCCTGTTTGGCTTTGCTGGCCTTGGCCCGGAAGCGATCGATAAAGGATTGCAGGTGCTTTTGCTGGGCGATCTGTTTGTCGTAATGCTTGGAGGCAAGTTCAAGCTGTTCACGCCGGGTCTTGGCGAATTTGTCGTAATTGCCGCCATAGAGGGTTACCGTACCATCATGGAGATGGGCGATGGTTTTGACCGCACGGTTCAAAAGATCGCGATCGTGACTGATCAGAATGATCGTACCGGGATAATTGATCAGATAGTTTTCAAGCCAGATGGTGGCTTCAAGATCAAGGTGGTTGGTCGGCTCATCGAGCAGCAACAGATCAGGGCGCAGGAACAGGGTGGCGGCAAGGGCCACACGCATCCGCCAGCCACCGGAAAAGTCATCACAGGCACGTTGTTGCGCATCGGCATCAAAGCCAAGACCCGAAAGGATGGATGCAGCGCGCGCTTCGGCGGTGTGCGCATCAATATCGGCAAGGCGGGTATGGACTTCGGCAATCCGGTTGGGATCGGTGGTTGTTTCGGCTTCTTGCAGAAGGGATTCGCGTTCGGTATCGGCTGCCAGAACGGTTTCAAGCAAGGATCGGCTGCCAGACGGCGCTTCCTGGGAGACAACCCCCATGCGGGCGCGCTTGGACAGGCGCACATCGCCGCCATCGGTGGCCAGTTCCCCGGAAATCAGTTTGAGCAGGGTGGATTTACCCGCACCATTGCGCCCGATCAGGCCAACTTTGTGGCCAGCGGGGATGGTCAAGGAAACCTGGTCAAGAATGACGCGGCCACCAATGCGATAGGTGAGATCGGTAATTTGGAGCATTTTTTCGGTCGTTCTCTTGGTCGGTTCCGGGGAATCGTCAGGAATTCTGTGCCTTCAATAGGGCAGAGTGCATATAGAATCAAGGTTTCTTGAAAGTGTAACGGCTGGTGATCGGGGAACATGCGGGTCGATGCAACTGTCGGGAAAATCGCAGTTTTGCGGGTTTCGGGGCGTTTTGATTGCGCAGTGTGGACGGATGCACCTACCGCAGGTCTGGATTGCGCGGGCAGAACTATCTGTTGCGTTGCGGTCAATCCCCGTTTATATAGCGCCAACCTTTGGGTCTGTAGATGATAAGGGAATGCTTATGTATGTTCCTTTATCTTCTGCAGACCCGTCTTGGGGTAAAATTTTTTATAAGTAGCTAGGTGAAACCAATGGCTGTCGAACGCACTCTTTCGATCATCAAGCCGGACGCAACGCGCCGCAATCTGACTGGCAAAATCAATGCCGTCATCGAAGAAGCCGGCCTGCGCATTGTTGCGCAGAAGCGTGTCGCTCTGACCCGCGCTCAGGCTGAAGGTTTCTACGCAGTTCACAAAGAACGTTCGTTCTTCGGCGAACTGGTAGACTTCATGATTTCCGGCCCGGTTGTTGTCCAGGCTCTGGAAGGCGAAAACGCTGTTGCGACGTATCGCGAAGTAATGGGCGCAACCAACCCGGCAAATGCCGAGGAAGGCACCATTCGCAAACAGTTTGCAGAATCCATCGAAGCGAACTCGGTCCACGGTTCGGACTCGCTTGAAAATGCTGCAATCGAAATTGCATACTTCTTCGCACAGACCGAAATCGTCGGCTAAGCGTTAGAATACCCATTCCGGTCCATCCGGAACGAAAAACGCCCCGCAAATTGCGGGGCGTTTTTTTATGGCGAATTGGATAATTATAATTCTTCAATCTATCAGGAATGCGGCCATCAAAAGCAGCAAGACCGCGATGGAGAGCACACTCCAAAGCATAAACTTGGTCCAGTGGTGCCAGCCTTCTTCGTGTACGGCGACAAGATCGGTATCGTAATCGCTTCCTTGCATTGTTTCCTCCCCGATTGTTTCGGAATATTTGGGGGCATGGCACCCCCGTTATCACGCAAAGATAACGGATAAATCTTAGCGTCATTTAACCTATGGGTGAATAGGTTTTATTTTGATGTCTTTTTGTGCGCTGCGAAGAGCTGGACAAGCTTAAATGCCTGTGCCATCATTTTCGGATGGAAAACGTCATGACCCTTCACACCGCACGAATTTTTACCGCCTTTCATAGATAGGCGGGGTAGGAGCGTTTTGACCAAGTGATACCACCCGCCGGAGAGGCGGGTTTTTTGTGGCTGTCTCCCGGCCAAGTCCGAAACAGGAGACACATCGATGCCGCAATCTGAATTAACCCATCCCCGAAATCCGCGCAGCGCACCTGACCGTGTAACGCCAATGCTGCATATGATGTGCGGCAAAATTGCTGCGGGAAAATCGACATTGGCGGCCGAACTGGCACGTAAACCCGGTACGGTTTTGATTGCCGAAGATGAATGGCTTTCGACCCTGTTTGGCGATCAGATGCAGTCGGTCGGGGACTATGTGCGCCTGTCGGCCAAGCTGCGTGCGGTGATGGGGCCGCATATCAGCATGTTGTTGCTTGGCGGGGTGTCTGTTGTGCTGGATTTCCAAGCAAATACAATACGTTCGCGCAACTGGATGCGCAGTGTGTTTGAAGATGTCGGGGCAGGGCACAAGCTGCATTTTCTTGATCTGGATGAAGATATTTGCATGCAGAGGTTACGTGCGCGCAACCTTGCCGGGACGCATCAATTTGCCGCCAGTGACGCGCAGTTTCATCAAATCTGTGCCGGGTTCGAACCGCCAAGCGATGACGAGGGATTTGATATGATCACATATGACAGCGATACGATCTGAGCATAAAAAAAGCTGCCGAAATTCGGCAGCTTTTAAATTCGGATATCATCCCGGATCAATGCCGGTTGGCAGATCACAGAAGGAAGATTGCCATCAGGATCAGAATGGCGATCACTGAAATGGTGCCCCATTTCATAAACGCGGTATAGCCGTTATAGATATCGACGTGGGTTTCGGTGAGTTCGTAATCGTTACCCTGCAAACTTGCCTCCTGCACTTTGGGATTTTTCAAATGTATATCCACGAAGTTGGTGCAGTGCAAGATGTCAATTAACCGTTGATATTATTCCTTTGACCAAGATCACACCGGCTTATCTGCCGGTTTCCTTGCAGGCAAAGGGCAGAAACGATCCGGTGGCACCTTCATTCATCAATTTGACCGCCATCAGGTTGGCATAATCAAGTTCGCCCGGACTGTTGGGACAAACGTAACTGCGTTGGGTACAACCAGATGCGATGAAGGCGGTTTCTTGATCATCAAACAGCGCACTTGTTGTGTTTTCGGGCATTGTTGCGCGGGTTTCATCGCGGTGCTGTTGATAAAGCGCGCATTTGGTTTCGCGCCAGCTTGCAGTTTGGGTCGCGCTTTGGGCCGCGGTTTGGGCTGCACTTTGAGCTGTGCTGTGGGTAAGCGACAGGCCGATCGGCAGGGTGAGGGACACAAGCATGAGGCCAAGGACGGCATTGCGAACGGATTTCTTCATCGGGGCGCCTTTGGGGATCGGTGGATAAGGTAAGTGGCACGCGTAATCTGGTGTGAAATTGGTTCGGCGCAAGTTCGGCCATGAAAAAGGGCGGAAAAATCCGCCCTTAAAACGTTGGTGAAAATGATGCGGCGGATCAAGGCATCCCCCGTTGACGGGTGATGGGTATTTGGGATGTCACGGGTTTACGGGGTGACGTCTTTGACGATCCGAAAGCCGATATGATTTGTGCTTAGGCTTGTTTCGGCCTGCTGACGGGCGGCAGGACGGTATCGCAGACAGTAAGAAGGAGCGCAAAGCCACGATCCGCCCTTTACAACATGCATCGGGCCGAATGCCGGATTGGCAAAGCGGGCTGCCATCGTCATATCTGGGCCTTGCGGGTTGGTTTTTGCGCCAGCAGTGTGGAAAGGAACCCACCAGTCCGAAACGTGTTCCCAGACATTTCCAGCCATGTCAAACAGGCCGTAATTGTTGGGGGAGAACGATCCGGCAGGGGCCGTTCCGTGATAACCGTCATCCTTGGTGTCGGTATTGGGAAAGGCACCCTGCCAAGTATTGGCTTTCCAGCCCTGAGACGGGTCGTAGTCTTTGCCCCATGTATAGTCAGCATCTTCCAGCCCGCCACGGGCGGCGAATTCCCATTCGGCTTCGGTCGGAAGGCGACCGCCAGCCCATTTGGCATAGGCTGCGGCGTCTTCGGGGGAAATCTGAACAACCGGGTGATTGTCCATTCCGTCAATTGTGCTGTCGGGGCCCAGCGGATGCTGCCAGTTTGCCCCGGCAACATAGCGCCACCATTTGCGGAAATCCTGACTGTCGACCGGGTCGGACGGTTGGGCAAAGACCATGGAACCGGCTTTTAGCAAATAAGGGTCAACACCGGGATAGTCTTTCGGGTCGAGGTCGTTTTCCGCCGTGGTAAGGTAATTTGTTTCGGCAACGAATTTTGCGAACTCGGCGTTGGTGACTTCGGTCTTTTGTATCTCGAACGGTTCGACCGTTACCTGATGGGCGGTGCGTTCTTCCTTATAATGACGGTCCGATCCCATCAGGAAGGTGCCGCCATCAAGACGGACGAATTGATCGTCTTTTTGGGAATACCAGAAGGCGGCTGCGCTTAAAGCACCGACAACAACGAGTGCAGAACCTGCGTACAATATTTTCAACGGGTATGCTCCCAGACCGGCCTCATTTGACCGGTCCCGATGATTGTGGGGCAGACAGGGGACCCTGTCATCGCTTATGGGGTCGGATAAATCTGTTTCCAGTCATTTTTCATGCTGACGATTGTCCAGCCCAGTGCAGGTCCTTCGTCCAGCCCCTTATCAAGTTTGCCAAAGACCGATTTGCGGTCATAGGCGACTTCGCGGTCGGCATCGTCGTGATGCACAATAAGGCCAAACCGTTTGCCATCACCAGCGGTTGCCCATTGCAGCATCTGGTAATCGCCATCCGAATTGCCAAAGGCGGCAATCGGGCGTTTGCCGATATGGTTCAGAATTCCAATCGGCTTGCCTTCCTTGTCATCAAGGAAGTTAAGGGCCGCCTGACGGGTGATGACCGGTTCGCCGTCAACCACCTTGAACTCGGTTTTGATCGACGATCCGACAACCCGTTCGGCGGGAATGCCATAAACCTTTTCGGTCCATGGGCGCATGAATTCAATGCCACCACCTGACACAATGAAGACCTTGAAGTCGTTGTCATGAAGATAGTCAATCAGCTCCAGCATCGGCTGATAGACCATTTCGGTATACAGCTTGCCGGTTTTGGGGTGCTTTGCGGTTGCGATCCAGTCAGATGCGATTTTGGTAAATTCATCGCTGGTCATGCCGGCATGGGTGACGGCGACCAGTTCGAGAACGCCTTTTTCACCGGTTGCGGCCAGCCCCTTGAGATCGCCGGCAAGGACCGATTTATAGGGTTCGGTTTCGGCCCATTCGGGGTGATCGGGGGCCATCTGCTTGACGCGGTCGAGTGCGAAGGCAAGCTGCACATACATGGGCTGTTCGCTCCAGAGTGTGCCGTCATTGTCAAATGTTGCGATCCGGTCGGCAGGGGCCACGTAATCGGCACTGCCGTCGGTGGTGACAGCGGTGACGAAGTCAACGATTGCCTGTTTTGTTGTACCCTCATTCCACGCGGAAAGCGGATCGGATTGGGCCAAAGTGCTTGTTGCCGACAGGCCGAGTGTCAGGATGGCAGTGCCCAGAATATGAAAAACTGACTTGAATCCCATGGGATAAGTCCTTTCAGAAACAAGTTTTCACGGCGAAGCCCACCCCGTTTTGCAACGGGGTGGGTGTTCGGCTTTGCAGAATTAGTTTCCGGTCGGAAGACCGATGTTGAAACCTTCGTTTTTCAATGCATCGCGTACATAGCTGAACCGCTGATACTGGCTGAGTGTGATCGGGCCGGTATAGACTTCGCTTTGTGCCTTGCGCGGTGGGTACTCGATGTAGGTTTTCATCAAGTTGGTCACTTCTTCGTTGATCACCGGCAAATACCAGGTGCGTTCCGTGAAGTTGTTCATGAACATATCGTAGCGTTCCTGAGGATCCTGAAGGATGTCAAAGATCTGAGGAACAGCCGCGACATAGCTTTCCGGGCCTTTCCAGCCAAGATTGGTGTCGACAGCAAGACCGCCGGTGGCAACACCATTATCGCCGCGCAGGTTAAAGACCGCCTTGTAATGACCAACACGGGCTGCACCCGGGGTCAGTTCGTTTTCGGTGAAATAGAACCATGCGTCGCGTTCCGATTCCCCTGTGCCTTTCCAGACCGGGGTCATGTCGTAGCTGTCGAATATGATCGGTTCGCCTTCGCGGTCGTTTTCGGGGAGTTCGATATTGGCAACCGAGGCAAAGGTTGCCATCAGATCAAGACCACCGACAATCGCTGCACTTTTGGTGTCGGGCTCAACATGGCCGGGCCAGCGGACGATGGCCGGGACACGGTTGCCGCCTTCACGGATCGTACCCTTGGTGCCGCGGAACGGAGTGTAACCCGCATCGGGGTATACGTCCTGCCATGCGCCATTATCTGTGGTCCAGAAGACGATGGTGTTGTCCTTAAGGCCCAATTCGTCGAGCTTGTTGACGATGTTGCCGATGCGCGCATCAAGTTCGACGATAGAATCCGCAAATTTCGATTTGGAAATCGATTTATGCTGGAAGTCGGGATGCGGCATGCTCGGCTGATGAACTTTCATGAAGTTCACATTGATGAAGAAGGGGGTGTCAGGTTTCTTGGCGGCTGTTTCAAGGAACTCGATAGAGGCCTTTTCAACATAGCCGTCAAAATAGGGAATGCCGACCACGCCCTCGTCGGGGGTATCGACATACTGGCCGTTGATTTTGAAATCTTCGACCGGTTTTTCACCGGCTTTGCCCGAGAGCGAACCCTTGGTTACATCGACAAACATTTTACGAAGATCGTCGGGCATGTCGGGGAACCATGTCGGATCAGCATAGGTGTAGGCGTTGAGATGATAGAGGCCGACATATTTCATAATGTCGTAGCCTTGGGCATTGGGAAGGGCGTAATCCTCTTCGCCGAGATGCCATTTGCCGGTGAAGTAGGTGTCATACCCACCGGTTTTCAAGACAGAGGCCAGTGTCCATTCGGCTGCCGGAAGGCCGCCGCCCTGACCCTGGAACGCAACAGTGGTCATGCCCGAACGGTTCGGGATGCGCCCGGTTTGCATGGCCGCGCGGCCCGGTGTGCAACTTGGCTGGGCATAGAAGGATGTAAACATCATGCCTTCGTCGGCCAGCTTGTCGATATTGGGGGTTGGCATGCCACGCGCTTCACCACCCAGATAAGGGCCTGTGTCGCCATATCCGGTGTCATCGGACACGATGAAGAGAATGTTGGGTTTTTGGGTGTCTTGTGCAATGGCCATGCCGGACAGGGCGGTGGAGGCAATACCCACGGCCATTAGTCCTGCTGTAAGTTTGGATCGCATTGGTAGCTCCCTTGATGTCCTTTTGGACCAGGAGACAGGGCGTGTCTCCCGGATGCTCGTGCCCCGGAAAGGGGCGCCTCGTCTTCCATGCGGGATTCTTGGGTGTCGCAGATCGTCTTTGGCGTTTTTTTGATTTGGTTGTCAACGATGCGGCGTAGTGCAGGTTGCAATAACCGTATTCGTATAACTACTTCTGATTATACGGACGGCAAAAAGAGTTGGATGCATTCAACCTGACAAAAAGCTCCATTTTCTGGAAGTTGAATAATTAGTATTTGCATAAATCACTGGTTTGGCAAGATAAAACCTGAGAATGTTTTATACATATTTGTTACACCCAATGAGGGTAAAGGCGTTTGTCAAACCTTGTGGCGGCGGATTTCACCGGCCAGCGGGGCCTCATCTGAACGTACAAAGAAAAAGGGTGGACTTAAGCCCACCCTTTATACCAACCGCTAAATCTGCGCCAAAGGTTCTTTCAGCCGGGTTCAAGCACCGGGTTGAGTTCAGCCATTTCGGCCGGTTTTGCATCGGCGACGGTTACAATGCCCTTGCCATCAACCGATACACGCCCCTCGGCGATCCAGCGGATGACCTGTGGGTAGATTTTATGTTCCTGACGCAAAATACGCTGGGCCAGTTTGCCTGCGTCATCGCCGGGAAGGACCGGAACGACGGCCTGTGCAATGATTGGTCCTGAATCAACTTCGGGGACGACGTAATGCACGGTGCAACCGGCAAATTTCACCCCGGCATCCAGGGCCGCCTGATGCACATGCAGGCCCTTGAAGCTTGGCAGAAGGGAGGGGTGAATATTGATCAGTTTGTCTTTCCAGCGCGTCACGAAGCTTTCACTGACCAAGCGCAGGTAACCGGCAAGAACCACAAGGTCCGCACCGCTTTCTTCGATCAGGGCACTGACTGCTGCGTCATAGGCTTCGCGTCCGCCGGGATAGCCTTTGTGCGAGATGGCTTCGGACCGGATACCGGCGTCGCGTCCGCGGGTCAGGCCACCTGCATCGGTCTGGTTTGAAAAGACCAGAACGACTTCGGCGGGATAATCCGCCGACTTGCAGGCATCCAGAATGGCCTGAAGGTTTGACCCGCCGCCTGAAATCAGAACGGCGAGTTTTAGCTTGGTTACTTTTCCCATGAACGGGCCATGTTTTTAATCACGACCTGTGGGCCATCACCGGCACGCGGACCGATCACGCCGATCTGGCTGACGGTTTCGCCGTGTTCGCGCAGCAGTGCTTCGGCTTCATCTGCTTTATCCGCCGGAACAACAACACACATGCCAATGCCGCAGTTAAAGGTACGCGCCATTTCGGTGGCCGGAATGCCACCCTGTTCGCCCAACCATTTAAAGATCGGCAGGTATTCCCACGTGCTGGCGTCAAACACAGCGGTCAGGTTTTCGGGCAGAACACGCGGCACGTTTTCGGTCAGGCCACCACCGGTAATGTGGGCAAGGGCCTTGACCAGACCGGCTTTGTGCGCGGCAAGGCAGCTTTTGACATAAATCTTGGTAGGTTCAAGCAATGCTTCGCCAACGGTTTTGCCCGGTGCGAACGGGGCATCATCGCCGTAGCCAAGGCCAGCCTTATCGACAACCTTGCGGACCAGCGAATAACCGTTGGAATGCACACCGCTTGAAGCGAGGCCAAGGATGACATCGCCTTCGGACACGTTGGAACCATCGAGCAGTTCACCACGTTCCGCCGCCCCGACAGCAAAACCGGCAAGATCATATTCGCCATCGGCATACATGCCCGGCATTTCGGCGGTTTCGCCACCGATCAATGCACAGCCCGCCTGTTTGCAGCCTTCGGCAATGCCGCCAACCACGCTTACGGCGTTATCGACCGACAGTTTGCCGGTTGCGAAGTAATCAAGGAACAGAAGCGGCTCGGCCCCCTGAACGACAAGGTCATTGACACTCATGGCGACAAGGTCGATGCCAACGGTGTCGTGTTTGTCGGCCAGAAAGGCGACTTTGAGTTTGGTGCCGACACCATCGGTACAAGAAACCAGAACCGGATCATTGTAACCGGCCGCTTTGAGATCGAACAAGGCACCGAAACCGCCAAGGCCACCGGAAACACCAGCGCGCGTGGTTGCTTTTGCAAGCGGTTTAATGCGTTCAACAAGGTCATTGCCAGCATCGATATCGACACCGGAGTCCTTATAGGTAAGGCCGTTAGAGGCGGTCATAATGGTGATCCTTGGCATCAAGCATGCGTGAAAAATGGGCGGCATAACCCGCGTTTTTCATCAGTACGTCCCGACTTCCAACTGTCACTTGCGGTCCGGGTCGTAGCAAATATGCTACTGTTCGACCAATCCGCCTTACTGACGTCTTTAATCAGATGTAAGAAACAAGCTGTGTCCTACTGATAAAAAACGCGGGCTTGATAATTTCCGCTGGGCCGAAAATACTCAAACGCGGACAATATGCAATGATCACCTGCGCATGACAGACTTTTCTTTGCAGAATGCCTGCAACATGCCACAAAGAGCATTACATAAAATTCAACAAGATACGATTAGGGCAAAGAGGCATACGTGCTTACTTCATTGAAAAATATCAAGTTGTTGGCTGGCGCCGTCACCATCTCGGCGATGATGGCATTTCCTGCCTTCGCGCAGGACATTTTTACCGTTAGCGGTGTTCATGTCGATGAAAGTGCAGAAACCGCCGCCGCCGCACGTGAAAAGGCGCTTGAAATTGGTCAGCGTCGCGCATTTGAAGAAGTGGTTGCGCGCTTGACCCTGCCGGAAGACCGCGCCGGGCTTGCGTTACCGGACACAATCGAGATCACCAATATGGTGCGCGATTTCGGTGTTTCGGACGAGAAAACATCGTCTGTACGCTATATCGCCGATATGACCGTTCGGTTCAAAGATGACGAATTGCGGCGCTATTTGCGGTTCCGCGATATTTCATTTGCGGAATTGCAGTCCAAACCGGTGATGATTGTGCCGGTCTATCGCACGTCCGGCTATGTCACTTTGTGGGATGATCCCAATCCGTGGCGTGAAGTCTGGTCGCGGAATATCGCGACATCCGGGCTGGTGCCGATCAAGGCGCCGATTGGTGATCTGACCGATATTGGCACGGTTTCGGCCGAGCAGGCGGAAAACGGGGCAATGGACCAGTTGTCGATGTTGGCAAAACGTTATGGCGCGGATGTTGCCGTGGTTGCCAGTGCCGAAATTTCAGGACCAACCGGTGGTGAAACCGTCAATGTTTCGGTCACGCGGTATGATCCCAACGGTGCGCCGCAGGTCTTTGGCGTGCAGGAAAGCACCTTGCCCGATGAGACGCTTGAAGAAGCGTTGGTGCGGGCGGCAAAGTCCGTACAGGATCAATTGGCAGATGGCTGGAAACGCGCCAACCTGATCAATTACAGCACGGGTGCCAGCTTGATGGTGTTTATTCCGATCACGGGTCTGCAAGACTGGGCCAAGATCGAGGACAAACTGGTCGGATTGCCGGTGGTGCGCAATTCGCGTGTTGTCGCCATGTCGCGCCGGGAAGTGCAATTGTCACTGGAATTCGTTGGCTCGACTGATCAGCTTCAGACAGCCCTTAATCAGCAGAACCTTAATCTGAGCCGGATGGGTGAATTGTGGTTCATTCAGCCAACAGGATCTGACCGGTTGCAGGGCTTATCGTTGGGCGGGTAACGAGATTACCCTTGCCCATCGGGCAGGGGACCGACATCCATCAGTATTTTTCGCCACACGTTTCGGGCGTCTGGACATCAAAGGGGAACCAGACATGAGGTTGGGTCAACAGGCACGATTCTGGCTTATTTTCATGATCGGGTTCTTTTTCCTGGTCTGGCTGTTTTCAAGCATTCTTTTGCCATTCGTCGCCGGGATGGCGATTGCCTATTTCCTTGATCCGCTGGCAGACAGGCTTGAAGAACGCGGCACAAGCCGAACGGTGGCGACCAGCATCATCACGGTGTTGTTCTTCCTTGTTTTTGTTCTGGTTCTTTTGCTTGTCGTGCCCATGATTGGCAGCCAGCTGGCCGGGTTCCTTGAACGGTTGCCGGGTTATGTTGATGCGTTGCGCACCAATGTCGCGCCTTATTTGCAGCACATCCTTGACCGCGTTGCGCCGGAAACCCTGCAAAGTGTTTCTGATGCGGTAAAGGGACAAAGTGCCAATGCGCTTAAATGGGTCGGCAATGTTTTGACCAATGTGCTTTCGGGCGGGTTGGCGTTGCTGAACTTTGTCAGTTTGCTGTTTATTACCCCGGTCGTGTCGTTCTATTTGCTGCGCGATTGGGACCGGATCGTTGCCAAGGTCGATAGTTATCTTCCGCGCCGATCCGCAACCGATATCCGCCAATGTGCCCGCGAGATTGACGAAACCCTTGCCGGTTTCGTGCGCGGGCAAGCGACAGTTTGCGTCTTGCTTGGTCTGTTTTACGGGCTTGGCCTGACCCTTGTGGGGCTGGAGTTTGGCTTTGTCATCGGGTTGATGACCGGGCTTGTATCCTTTGTGCCGTATTTTGGCATGTTTGCCGGGTTTGCGGTTGGCATGGGGGTTGCCATCGCGCAGTTTGGCTTCGGGGTTGATCTGGGGCTGGTCGCCCTTGTGTTCGGGATTGGCCAGATATTGGAAGGTAATTTCCTCACCCCCAAGCTGGTTGGCGACAAAGTCGGACTGCATGCGGTCTGGGTGATGTTTGCCTTGCTTGCCGGTGCTGCGGTATTTGGATTGCTTGGCGTGATGCTTGCCGTTCCGGTGGCGGCGGTGATCGGTGTGCTTGTGCGTTATAGCTTAAGGCAGTATCTCGACAGTCGGTTATATGACCATGGACCGGACCATGACGATGATGGTGCGGTCGCAAACGGCGAGAAATGAAACCACAGTGACCCGGGGCAAACAGATAGCGGCGGATAAAACCACCAAGTCAGGTGCGGATGCACAGGCTTTGCCCGATGCTGTGATGGCAGAGGCTGCCCCGCAGCAATTGCCGCTTGCGCTTGAAATGCGTCCAGCACTTGGTCGGGATGATTTCATGGTTGCCCAATGTAACCGCGAAGCCGTTGCATGGATTGACCAATGGCCGAAATGGCCGGTGCCGGCTTTGTGCCTGTATGGGCCAAAGGGGTGCGGGAAAAGTCATCTGGCCGAAGTGTGGCGGGCGCGATCTGCGGCCTTGAGCGTTGCGGCGTCTGATTTGCGTGATGCCAATCCCGACACGTTGTTGGGGGATGCGCAGGGTCTTGTGATTGAAGATGCCGATAGCGGCATTGATGAAAAGGTCTGCTTTCACCTTTACAATATGCTTAAAGAACGCCGTGGGCATTTATTGCTGACCGCAACCCAGCCACCGGCACGCTGGAAGGTCGATTTGCCCGATCTGAAATCACGTCTGGGCGCAGCGTTGGTCTGCGAAATCTCGCCGCCCGATGATGATCTGATTGTTGGGTTGTTGTTAAAGCTGTTTGCCGATCGGCAAATTCAGGCAGGCCCGCAAACCATCAGTTATATTCTGCCGCGTATCGAGCGATCCTTTGCCTCCTTAAGCGAACTGGTCGCGGCAATTGATCGCCGGGCCTTGGCCGAAAAGCGTGCGGTGACGCTGCCGCTGGTGCGCGGGGTTATCGAAGATATGCAAAATCCGTCGTAACGGCACGGTATCGCTTTGATCCTGAATAGGCCTTTTGCGTTAAATTCATAGGTCGATCAGCCGATTAGCGTTATATTCAAGGCACTTTCAACCAACGGACAGTGCATGTGAGCCCACAACGTCTTAATGTAAAACCATCCTTGAAAGCCCAGACCGATACCCTGATTGACGGCGGTCATGTTTTGGGGTGGCGCGAATGGATCGGACTTCCGGACCTTGACGTTCCCTTGATCAAGGCCAAGGTTGATACAGGGGCGCGGACATCGTCGTTACATGCGTTAAACCCGACACAGGTTGAACGCGATGGTCGTGACTTTGTTGCGTTCACCTTGCCGCATTACCGTGGCGACGGGCATGGTCGAATCCAGTGTCTTGCACCTTTGGTCGAGCGTCGCGAGATTCGTTCATCAAACGGAAAAGCCGAGAAACGGTTTGTTGTGTCGACGCATATTGTTGTCGGGCATCACAAATTGAAAGTTGAAGTATCCCTTGCGAACCGTTCAATCATGGGCTTTCCCATGCTTTTGGGGCGCACAGCAATGAAGGCAGGGAGATTTTTGGTGTTACCATCAAAATCTTATCTTGCAGGGAACCCAGAACAGAGTTAGATGCGCAGAAGAACGATCATGGACAGGAACAAATTTCGTCCAGGATCGTTTTTTCTTTCTGACAGTATTTTTAAGTCCGGCAGACGGTCATTGATCGTTTGTGTGACTGTTCATGCCGACCCACGGGAGTTCATTGTATGAAAATCGCGATGCTTGCGCGTAACCCTAATCTCTACTCCCATAAGCGGATTGTAGAGGCCGCTGAAGCCCGTGGTCACGAGATTGATATTATCAGCACGTTGCGTGTCTCGATGAACATCACATCAATGAAACCCGAAATTTATTACGGCGGCGACAAGCTGGTTGGCTATGAAGCGGTTATTCCGCGTATCGGCGTTTCGGTGACCTCTTTCGGTCTGGCGGTTTTGCGCCAGTTCGAAATGATGGGGGTCTATCCGCTTAATGAATCGGTGGCGATTGGCCGTTCGCGCGACAAATTGCGCTGTTTGCAGATCCTGTCGCGCCGTGGTGTTGGCCTGCCGGTGACGGCGTTTGCCCATGATCCAAAGAAAACCGACGAGGTTTTGTCGATTGTCGGTGGCGCGCCGGTGGTGATCAAGCTGCTTGAGGGCACCCAGGGTATTGGTGTGGTTCTTGGTGAAACCGAAAAGTCGGCCAAATCCGTGATCGAGGCTTTCCGGGGGGCGAGCGTTGATATCATGGTGCAGGAATTCATCAAGGAAGCCGGCAATACCGACATTCGTTGCTTTGTGATTGGTGGCAAGGTTGTTGCCAGCATGGAACGTACAGGCGCCGAAGGTGATTTCCGGTCGAACATGCATCGTGGTGGGTCGGCCCGTTCGATCCGTATCACGCCGCAGGAACGCTCGACCGCGGTTGAAGCGGCCAAGGCAATGGGGTTAAATGTCTGTGGTGTCGATATTCTTCGCTCCAACCATGGGCCTGTGGTGATGGAAGTTAACTCATCACCGGGGCTTGAAGGCATCGAAGGGGCGACCGGCAAGGATATTGCCGGAATGATTATCGAGTTCCTTGAAAAAGATTACCGTCCGGGCAAAGTTCGGACCAAAGGCAAAGGATGACGGCATGAGCGAAACCGGATCAACCAAAGGAAGCCGCAAATCTTCCAAAATCCCTGATTTTGAAATTGGTGGGAAAAAGGTTAGTCCAGGTACGCGTCAGATCGTCGATATTCCGATTTCGCTGCTGTCGAACCACACACCGGTTAATCTGACGGTCAATGTTGTGAATGGCAAACGGCCCGGTCCGGTGCTGTTTGTCAGTGGTGCTGTGCATGGTGACGAGATTGTCGGTGTTGAAGTTATCCGACGTGTTTTGAAATCACCGGCCTTGCGCGGCATGCGCGGGACCTTGTTGGCGGTGCCGGTGGTCAATGCGTTCGGTTTTTTGAACCACACCCGTTATTTACCAGACCGTCGTGACCTGAACCGGTGTTTTCCGGGGCATGCGCGCGGTTCCCTTGCCGCACAGCTTGCGCATTTGTTCCTGACCGAAATTGTCGAACGGTCTGATTTTGGCATTGATCTTCATTCGGCGGCGGTTAACCGTGTTAACTTGCCCCAGATCAGGGTCAATGAAGACGATCCCGAGATCATGGAATATGCCGAGGCCTTTGGCGCGCCGATCATTTTGACCAGTCCGCTGCGCGAAGGATCGTTGCGCCAGGCGGCACGCGAAATTGATGTGCCGATTTTGCTGTTTGAAGCCGGTGAGGGGCTTCGGTTTGATGAAATGTCAATTCGTGCCGGGGTTTCAGGCGTTTTGCGGGTGATGCGCAAACTGGGCATGACATCGCAACGTGCGGTGCGCGAACCACGTTTGCCATCCTTCAGATCATCAAACAGCCACTGGCTGCGCGCGCCGGTCGGCGGGCTTTTGCGGACATTCAAACTGGCCGGTGAATTTGTCTATGCCGGTGATGTGGTTGCTGCCGTGGCCGATCCGTTTGGCCAGACCGATGAAGAAGTTCTGGCACGCGATGACGGGTTGATTATCGGGCGGACCAATCACCCGATTGTCAATCAGGGGGATGCGTTGTTTCATATTGCATCGATCAAACGTCATTCAGAAGTTCAGGAACGCATGGATGCCATCGAGATCCATCTGCAATCCGATCCGTTGCTTGATGAAGACGAGATTATCTAGGGTCAGGACCTATTAATTTGATTGGAATGGCAGGCGTTATATTTGTGAAATACAAGAATAAAGCCTGCAGCGCGGGGTAATCCCCCCGGGAAAAGGGTTTAACGCAGGAGTTTGCAAATATAACACCTGTCCTGCGGATCACCCGGATTTGTACGGGCTACTTTGTCGCAAAACCTTGAAAGATGCATATCTTCCTGCGGTCTTGCTTCGCCTATCCGCACAAATCCGGGTGACCATTCAAACCAAATTAATAGGTCCTGACCCTAGGTACTAACCCCAATTCAGACCGTGGCTTATGGTGCCTTACGAGGTTGTGATTGATGAAGATCAGCCCTGCATCGAAGCCACTGGCGAATTGTTGCGTGCAATGTTATAGCAATCGACATGGAACCTATTACAACCACTGAAGAACTGCGCAGCTTATGTGAAAAGCTGCGGGAGTTCGAATTTGTCACGGTCGATACCGAATTCATGCGGGATTCGACCTATTGGCCGCAACTGTGCCTTGTGCAGCTTGCGAGTCCTGAATTTTCTGACAACGGTGCCGCGATCGACCCTCTTGCAGAAGGCATCGACCTGTCTCCGCTGTTTGATCTGATGCAAGACGAAAGCGTGATCAAAGTCTTTCACGCGGCCCGTCAGGATATCGAGATTTTTGTCCATCTGTCTGGCAAAGTCCCCCATCCGGTGTTTGATACACAGGTGGCGGCGATGGTGCTTGGCTATGGGGATCAGGTTGGCTATGAAACGCTGGTCAACAAGGTCACACGCAAAAGCATTGATAAATCAATGCGTTTTACCGATTGGTCGCGTCGTCCGCTGTCAACCAAGCAGATCAGTTACGCGCTGTCGGATGTGACCCATCTGCGGGTGATTTTCGAAGACTTCCATGAACGCCTTGAAGCCAATGGCCGTGCCGTCTGGTTGAATGAGGAAATGGAACGTCTGACCGATCCATCGATTTATTCGGTTGATCCGGCCGAAGCATGGAAGCGGCTTAAAACCCGATCGAATAGCCCGAAATTCCTGGTTGTTGCCCGTGCATTGGGCGAATGGCGTGAAACCGAAGCACAGCGCAAAGACCTGCCACGCAATCGGGTTTTGCGCGATGATACGTTGCTTGATATCGCCGCCCGCCAACCCATGACCGAGGCCGATCTGGACAAGACACGCGGTGTTGGTCGCAATTTCGGAAGTTCCAAACCCGGCCAGGCGATTATCGATGCCATCAAGGCAGCCCTTGATAGTCCGCAGGATCAGTGGCCAACGCCAAAACATCGTATCGAGCTTCCAGCTGGGATCGGACCAACGGTCGAGTTGCTGAAAGTTCTGCTGAAGCTTTGCGCCGAAGAAAAAGGCGTTGCACAGCGTCTTGTTGCTTCTGGTGATGATTTGCAGAACATTGCCGCAGACGACAATGCCGATGTTCCGGCCATGCGGGGCTGGCGTCGTGACCTTTATGGTCAATATGCCCTGCGCCTTAAGCATGGTCAGCTTGGCTTGAAGCTTGAAAATGGTGAAGTTACGTTGGTTGAGCTTGGCGATAATAGCTAAGCCCAAAAACCGACAGACGAACGGAACGCAAAAACGGGGCCCTTATGGCCCCGTTTTGTGTTTGCGCGGACAAATAACGAAAGTTCAGTTTGTCGGAACCGGTAACGCGTCATCCAGCAAGGCTTGTGCGATAGATTTGGCGATCTGAGCGGATTCGGTCAGGCCACGGACCTGTGCCGTCACAATCGCACCTTCTTTAAGAAGGGCGAGCTTTTCAGCCAATTCCATAGGGGCAGGGGCCCCGGCCGCGGCACAGCGTTTGGCAATATCGTCACGCACGCTTTGCTTATGCTCGATTGCGATGCGGTGGGCAGGATGATCGAGTTTGGAAAACTCGCTTGCTGCATTGATAAAGGCGCAACCGGCAAAGCCCATACTCTTGAAAGCCCGGCCTTTGAACCAGTCTTCCAGCGCGTCAAACATGGCAAGCAGTTGGTCGCGTGGGTTTTCTGATGCCTTATCCATTTCACCTGTTAACCAGTCGCGGAACTGTTCATCGCGGCGGTTCAGGACGGCAAGGATCAGTTCATCCTTTGATTTGAAATGCTTGTACATCGTCATTTTGGCGACGCCGGACTCGGCCAGAATTTTATCGATTCCGGTCGCATTAAAGCCCTGTGTGTAAAACAGGCGCAGGGCAGTATCGACAAGATCGTCGCGTTTTGACTTCAATTTCCTATCTCCAATAGTCAGACCGGTCTGTATTATTTTGCGGCGAGAACGCCAGAAAAGCAAGCGTTTACAATTTCAGAACGATTATTCCGAAAAATATATTTGACAAGTAGACAGACCAGTCTGTATATATTTTTCATCAACTGATCAATTCCATCCTGTTTAGGAGAGTTCTTATGACCCGTATTTCACTACCAACGACGATTTCCGCTGCTCCTGTTGCTGCTCAGCCGCTTCTGGAAGGTGTGAACAAACTGCTTGGATCCGTTCCGAACCTGTTTCGTCTGACCGCAAACAGCCCGGCTGCTTTGGAAGGGTATCTTGGTTTGAATGGTGCACTTGCAAAAGGTGCGCTTGATGCCCAGACCCGCGAACGTATTGCACTTGCCGTTGCCCAGATTAATGGCTGCAACTATTGCCTATCAGCACATACCTATCTTGGTAAAAACCTTGCCAAGCTTGATGATGCCGAAATCGTGGCCAACCGAAACGGTGGTTCGACGGACGCGAAAGCCGATGCTGCTGTTGGTTTTGCTGTGGCGCTTGTCCAGAAACGCGGACAGGTCAGCGATGCCGACGTTCAAGCGGTCAAAGAGGCCGGTTACAGCGAAGCCGAACTGGTCGAGATCGTTGCCCATGTGGCTTTGAATACCTTGACCAACTATCTCAACGAAGCCTTTGGCACGCCCATTGATTTCCCGGTTGTTAGTGCCGCTGCGGCCTAACATTCGGGAATGCCCCGGTCGACGGTTCCCCCCAACCGCTTCATTGCCCTTCAGTCGACCGGGGCCCCCTTTTTTCGCTGTCAGTATTTAAGGAACCTGAACCATGTCACGACCACCATTGCCTCCCTTTGATTTAGAAACGGCCAAGCAAAAGGTTCGCATGGCTGAGGATGGCTGGAACAATCGCCAGCCGGAACAGGTTTCGCTGGCCTATACGGTTGATAGTCATTGGCGTAACCGTGCCGAGATTTTCGAAGGTCGCGACAAGATCGTCTCCTTTCTGACCCGTAAGTGGCAGAAAGAGTTGAATTATCGTCTGATCAAGGAGCTCTGGGCATTTCACGAGAACCGCATCGCAGTTCGCTTTGCCTATGAATATTCAGATGATAGCGGCAACTGGTTCCGGGCCTATGGCAACGAGAACTGGGAGTTTGATGAACACGGTCTTATGCGGCGCCGCGTGGCCTCAATTAATGACAAGCCGATATCGAGCGAAGAACGCCTGTTTCATTGGCCGCTTGGGCGCCGTCCGGATGATCACCCGGGATTGTCCGAGTTGGGACTTTAATGCGCTGTAGCGACCCTTCTGCCTAGCCCCCAAGTCCCCAAACTTGAGGCGGAACGGAAGCCAGTAACCCTGATCAAGATTGGCGTTGAACCATGCTCCCCACATGGGACGCTTATCTCTGTCCGCAAAGGATTACGAACATGATTGTCAAATATACGCTGTTTTCAATTACGTCCACCGCCTTGCTTTTTGTGTCCACACTTATGATTTTTGTTCCCTGATATCTCTCAGGAATGCCTCCCTGAAAAACTTGAACGGGGCCATGACGGCCCCGTTTTTTTGTTTTCGGCTGGTTCAAAAATCCACTGGGATACTCCAGCGGGCAAACTCTAGAACATGGTGTTGTCATGGGCCTGTTCGGCGGGAGCCGGCTGGGAAACATCCCAATGTTCGACAATCTTGCCATCCTCATCGAGACGGAAAATATCCATCACCGCACTTTCGCCCCCTGCAGTGGTTGAGCGGACATGAACGGCAACCAGATTGCCCTGGGCAATGGTGCGGATGATCTCGGCGCGGATGGTGGCGTCCGAGTTTAACCAGCCCGTGATGCCGTCACGGAAACCGTCAATCCCGTCTGCGACAAACGGATTATGCTGAATATATTCATCGCCGATATATTTTGTGATCGCGCCTTCAACGTCATGCTGATTGAACACGGTGTCATAAAACGCAACGACATTGGTTGTGTTGCGGTCTTCGATCTCACCGGCATGAAGTGGCTGCATTGTGCTTAGGCTGAGGGCAACGCATGCCGATGCCAGAAGGAATTTTGATCGGATCATTTGAGTGCTCCGGTCATAAATTCCTGCACGCTTTGCGGGGCGCGGCCGACAACGGTTTGGAAATCATTGCTTACAGTCGCGTAATCGCCCTTTTTCGCACCGACATAAAGTCCGGCAAGGGCTTCGACGAGATGGTCCGGCAGGCCAAAGCTGCCTAGAATACCGACATGAACCTCGGCTGGAAGATCAGCGAACTTGACCGGTTTGCCTGTGGTGTCTGCGATATAGCGGGCAATTTCGCTGTGGGTGACGGCTTTGCCGCCGGTCAGATCATAGGTGGCGTTCACGTGTGTTTGCGGGTTGGCGAGAACCATTGCTGCGGCTTCGGCCAGATCATTGCGGGTGATATAGGTGATTTTTGCATCCCCCGCCGGGGCGCCAAAATCGCCGGTTTCAAGCGCGTGCGGCACACCCGCCAACAACAGATCCGCATAGAAGCTGTTGCGCAGCAGGGTGTATTTCAAACCACTTTCCTTGATGTAGTTTTCCGTATCCAGATGAATGGCGGAATAGGTGAAATCAGCATCCGCGCGCGGGTCAATGATGCTTGTATAGACCAGGTGTTTGACCCCGGCGGCTTTGGCGGCATCAACGGCCGTTCGGTGTTGGGCAATGCGGGTGGCATTGTCGGCTTCTGCTGAAATGATCAGCGCGGTTTCCACATCCTTAAAGGCAGCGGTCATCAGGCCAAGATCATCAAAATCACCATGGCGGACGTCAATCCCCTTGGCCGCAAGGTCGGTCGCCTTGCCCGGCGTGCGAACACTTACCGCAATGTCGCTTGCTGGAAGGTGGTTGAGAAGGTGCGTGACGACAAGGGTGCCGAGCTGTCCGGTTGCGCCGGTAATCAAGGTTTTCATTTTTCATTCTCCGATGTGGTGGTCAGGCGATTGCCTGTTCATGGGAGAAATTTGCGCGCAATAACGCATATGATCAATTCGATGAATATGATAATATATATGTATGAATGTCGATGAATTAGACCTTGATTATCGTTTGCTGCGGCTGTTCCTGACCATCTATGACGAGGGATCAGTGACGGCTGCGGCCAATCGCCTTGCTGTCGGGCAGCCGACGGTCAGCCACGGGCTGGATCGGTTGCGCCAGATTATTGGTGATCCGCTGTTTGTGCGTTCCGGCCGATCAATATCGCCAACGGCGCATGCCGATGAAATTGCCCCGCAGGTCCGGTTGTTGTTACAGAACATGCGTGATTTAACCCGTGTTGTGACGTTTGATCCCAACAATCCCGATCATTCTGCGCGGTTTGTTCTGGGCACCAATGATTATGAAGTGGCAGTTATTTTAGCGACACTGATGAAGCGACTTAATGCCTGTCAGGCCGATATCAGGCTCAAGGTCATCCCGATTACGGGGGAGGATCAAATGATCAACTGGTTGCGCGATGGCACCATTGATCATGCGATCAGTATCGGTTCATCAGGCAAGTATGGCGACATCACGCAGCAAGGACTGTTTCAGGAACAGACGCGCTGTTTTTATGATGCGTCCTGTCATGATGCACCGCCCGATACGTTGGACCGGTATTGTGCCGCCAAGCATGCGCGCGTGATGCTTGGCGCGAATGAAAACTCGGCCGTTGATGATCTGTTGCGCGGTTTGGGCCGGTCGCGCAAAACGGTGTTGCAGATTTCAACCTTTGCCAGTGTTGCCAATATGATCCGGGGAACCGACATCATCGCAACCCTGCCATCGCGCCTGTCTGACGGAATGATGGGGGGCTTCGCACATTGTGAGTTGCCGCTTGAATTTCCCGACTACAGCTTTGCGCAATATTGGCATGTCCGCAACGCAGCCGATGCTGCGCATAAGTGGCTGCGTGGGGAGTTGTTTAAGATTGCGCGAAGTTTATAGAGTTGGCGTTCACAAAGGGGGCACTATTTGTTGGGGAACGTGTTGGTAAATGCGTCCACGTCCCCGTATAGCAGGCTCGCTTTTTCTTTAAGCTCCGCGTCGCTTAGTTCCCACCACCGGGTGGCTAAAAGCTTTTCAATTTGTTGGTCATCGAAGCGTTTCCGGATCACTTTGGCAGGGTTTCCGCCAACGATGGCATATGGGGGGATGTCTTTCGTGACCACTGCGCCCGCGGCCACAACGGCACCAGTCCCAATGTTCACGCCGGAAAGGATGATGGCTCTTGCGCCAATCCATACATCGTGATCAAGGCGTATTGGCCCTTTGGTAATGGCATCGATGTTGCCCTGATCCGCATTCCAAAGCAACGTTTTGAAAGGATAGGTGCTTGGAAAGGCGAGGGGATGATCTACCTTGCACAAGAACAAAACGTCAGGACCGATCGAGCAGTACGAGCCGATTGTCAAGGTCGCATCTGGTGATGCACCGGCGACCATATTTTTACTTAGACCATAGGAATGTTTGCCGACGAACACGTTTGCCGGAAGTTTGAACTTTTTGTCTGGCAGGCCCAGAAGTTTACGCAAGCGATGTTTAAGCTTCATGGTCATTCCACCAGTCGATGCAGTTTTTCAGCGCAGATGTAAGGTCAAACTTCGGCTGGAAGCCAATGGTATTTTCAAGGATGTCCGTATTGGCGACCAGGTACGGCGGGTCATCTTGCCTGTCTGGTAGGCTGCCGGCAAGCACAGTGCCGCGCCCGATCAGGTCATGAAGACTGTTTGCAACCGACAGCAGGCTCTGGCCTTTGCCACTGGCAATATTCACAATGCCCTTAAATTGACTGTCTAGCACCTGAGCGAATGCTGATCCGGCGTCTGCGACATGCATAAAGTCCCGAACCTGTGTGCCGGAACTCATTTTTGCTGATTCGTTCGCCAGCAAGGCTTTTGTGACGGATGGGACGAAGCGTGCAGGATTTTCGTCTGGCCCACATAAGAGAAAAAGACGACCCCATGCGATCGATGCGCCTTGTTCATTCAGATCAAGGCAGTGGCGCGCAAGGGTCAGCTTTTCTTGTCCGTACAGTGTTGCCGGCGCGCAAAAGGCATCTTCGCCGAGCTTTGCACCGTCTTTCGAATCCAGCCAGTCATATTCAGCACAGCTTCCCGCCAGCGTCGCCCGCGCGCCACCTGAATCAAGAAAGCGATTTAGCAAATCAATGGAAGCTTCGCGCCAATCAGGGTTGTCTGGCGCATTCCAGAAATGTCCATGTTTGGTTTGCCATGCAAGATGTATCAAGCCATCGGGGCGTTCATCACGGATCAATTTTTCCCTAAATACCGGGTCTAAAAGATCGCCGGTAATGTGGTGCGAATCTGGCGTGGCAGGCACTGATCGCCCGCATGTCATGACATCATGTCCGGCAGCAATCAGTGCCGCACAGGCATAGGGCCCGATGAGGCCATTTGCACCAGTGACCAAGACTTTCATTTTAATCGCTCATAGTCCGGGTAATTTGCGTCGCGATCATTGATTTTTTCTGGGCTGCTTGGCCATTCAATTGCAAAGGCCGGATCGTTCCAGCGAACGCCTGCTGCAAGGTCGGGCACAAAGGGGGCGCCCATCAAATACATGACTTCGCTGTCAGGCTCCAGGGTCAGGAAGCCATGCGCACATCCTGACGGGATGATGAATGATTTACGATTCTGCGCGGATAATTCCGCAGACACCCACTGGCAATAGGTTGGGGAGCCTTCGCGAAGATCTATGACAACGTCAAATATCTTACCGGAGATGCAGCGCACGATTTTGGGATCGCCGACCGGGTTTTGCTGATAATGCATACCGCGCAAGGTGCCGGATTGGTCGTTAAACGACAGATTGGCTTGAATTATTTCGAAGGCGTGACCGTTTTGTTCAAGTTCATCTTTGCAAAATGATCTAGCAAAGAAGCCGCGGTCATCGGTGAACTTCTCAAGTTCGATCAGCTCAACACCTGCGATATCTGTCTTGGTGAAAATCATCCCAGAACGGCCACTTCGGGAACAGCTACAACGAACTTTCCGCCCCAGTCCTGAACGTAAGAGACATCTTTCATGATTTCGCTTTGAAGGTTCCACGGCAAGATCAGAACATAATCAGGCTTGGCGTCCTTGAGGCTGTCCGGCGCATGAACCGGGATGTGACTGCCGGGCAAAAGGGTATTTTGTTTGTGCGGATTGGCATCAACAACAAAGTCAATCAGCCCCGTATCAATGCCGCAATAGTTCAAAAGCGTGTTGCCCTTTGCGGCAGCACCATAACCGGCAACGGTTTTCCCGTCTGCCTTGGCCTTTTTAAGGAAGGCCAGAAGGTCATCGCGGATTTTACGGACCTTGGCGTCAAAACCTTCATATGCGGCAAGGGTCGCGATACCAGCCGTTTCTTCCTTAGCGCGGAGCACATTGAGGCGATCCGTTTCGACGCGCGTGCCGTTGGCTTTCTGCGCCCAGATGCGCAGGCTGCCGCCATGGGTGGGGAGCTCTTCAACGTCAAAGACCTTAAGACCGTTCAGTTCAAAACATTTTTCAACGGCATATAACGACAGATACGAAAAATGCTCGTGATAAATTGTGTCGAACTGCGTCTTTTCGAGCAGGTTCAGAAGGTGCGGGAACTCAAAGGTTGCAACACCATCATCCTTAAGAACTGTGGCAAAACCAGATACGAAATCATTGATGTCAGGAACATGCGCCAGCACATTGTTGGCGGCGGTCAAATCAGCTTGCCCGTATTGGGCGACGACATTTTGCGCCGTTTCTTTGCCAAAGAATGCAACAAGGCTGCGTACGCCTTTCTTTTCGGCCTCTTTGGCGACGTTTGCTGCGGGTTCGACCCCAAGAACAGGAATAGATTTCGCAACGAAATGCTGAAGGAGGTAGCCATCATTTGAGGCGACCTCAACCACAAAGGACTGATCATTCAAGTTCAGTTTATCGCAGGCTGTCACACAATATTTCTGTGCATGTTCGACCCAGCTGCTTGAATAGCTGGAGAAATATGCATAGTGGCTAAAGATGTCTGAAGGTGGAACGACGTCGTCGACCTGAACGAGAAAGCAGGTACTGCAGACTCTGGCATGAAGGGGATATTGAGGATCTTTTGCGTCTGCGCGATCAAGCGGAACATATGAGTTCGCAAGCGGGCTTAGCCCAAGGTCGACGACGGTGTGCGTAAGATCCGTTCCGCATGCGCGGCAGGTTGGCGTTGTCATTTGGTATCCATCATCGATTCAAACGAGGAAATCTGAGCCTCGGTAATTGCATGCATGTTCTGGCCGTCCAGATGCGCCTTGTGCCAATCGACAATCCATTGAACACAGGTTTCAAGATCAAGGCGTGGTTGCCAGGAAAGGGTCGTCGTCGCAAGACTGGAATCCAAGGCAAGAGTTCGTGCTTCTTTGCTCGCCTCAGCACTCGTCCGGTGTGCGGTTTCTGAGTTGCCGCCCCAAGCATCAAGAACCAGTCGGGTTACGTGCTGCACAGTATGAGATTCTTTGGGGCCGAAATTCAAGGCTGGAACGGTGGTGTTGCCTTCGACGGCCTCTTGCAAATACATCAAATATCCGGCCACAGGTTCAATCACGTGCTGCCAAGGGCGGGTTGTTCCGGGATTGCGCAATTCGACGGCTTTTCCGTTCGAAGCAGCACGGATGATATCGGTCATCAACCGGTCTTCGGACCAGTCCCCACCACCAACAACGTTGCCAGCGCGTGCGGTTACCAGGGGAATGTTGCGGGCACGGAAATAGCTTTGCTCAAAACTGCGTGCGACAATCTCTTGGCATCCTTTTGACGCACTATAGGGATCGCGCCCGCCAAGTGGATCACCTTCACGGAAGACAATGTCTCCGTGGGCCTGATCATAACTGTCATTGTCATAAGCCTTGTCGCTGGTCACGACGAGAATGCCCGATACTGTTTCGCAGTCGCGCAAAGCATCCAGAAGATGCGCCGTTCCCATTATGTTGGTGGCCATGGTTTCAACCGGTTCACGGTATCCGCGACGTACCAGCGGCTGGGCGGCAAAGTGCAATACCAGTTCCGGCTTAACCTTGTTGACCATGTCGGCGACGGACGCACGATCCCGCAAGTCTGCAATCGTTTCGGACTGATAGGAAAGATCAAGCAGGTCATGCAGGCTCGGTTCTGTTTCCGGTGCAAGTGCGAAGCCATGGACTTTCGCACCCATCTGCATCAGCCAGGCCGCAGCCCAACTGCCTTTGAAGCCGGTATGGCCGGTCAGTAAAACCCGCTTTCCCGACCAGAAACTATGAAGTTTTTTGCTTGGAAGCATGTTGATTACCAAGCCTTCCAAGGAGCATTACCCGTCGCCCAGAGGTTCTCAAGCAACTGCTTTTCACGCAGCGTGTCCATCGGTTGCCAGAAGCCGTCATGGCGCCAGGCAGAAAGTTGATCATTGTCTGCAAGATTGCGCAATGGTTCTGCTTCCCAGACAGTTTTGTCTTCTTTGATTTCGTTCAATACAGATTTCTCACAGACAAAAAATCCTGCATTGATCCGCGCGCCATCGCCAAGTGGCTTTTCCTGAAAAGCTGAAACCTTGTCGCCATCAAGGACGGTTGCACCAAAACGACCGGGGGGCGACACAACAGTCATTGTCGCCTTGCGGCCCTGCTTTTTATGGAATTCGATGCTGGCGGAAATATCAACATCACCCAGCCCATCGCCATATGTCAGGCAGAACGGTTTGTCATCGTCAAGATAGTCGGCAACGCGCTTAATCCGGCCGCCCGTCATGCTGTTCAGACCGGTATCGACCAGCGTGACTTTCCACGGTTCAGCATTTGCGTTGTGATATTCGAGCTGGTTTGACGCCATATCGATGGTGACATCCGCATGATGAAGGAAGTAGTTGGCAAAATACTCCTTAATCACATAGCCCTTGTAGCCAAGGCAGATGACGAATTCGTTCACACCATGAGCAGCATAGATTTTCATGAGATGCCATAAAATCGGCTTGCCGCCGATTTCGACCATTGGCTTTGGCTTGACGGATGTTTCTTCGCTCAATCGGCTGCCATAACCGCCAGCAAGAATTACTGCCTTCATTTAAAAATATATCCACTCATTCAGGTTTGTTTGCCAATTACGTTTAACGGGCGTTCGCGCGCGGTAATTTTGACGCTCTTACACCGATGACGGCTGCGAAAGAGCCAAATGACCGTGCCAGATCTCGCCACGCTTTGGCGCGTTGCATGGTGATTCCATATAGTAAAGCTTTTCCTGCAAATCGAAGCGCGTATCGAACACCAAGACAGCTTCCGGCGATTCGTCCTTTGTATTTGGTTTCAAAGTATATTCTGGACCAGGCAATGTTCCAAAACTTTTCCCAGTAATAGGCGCGGTTGGGTCTGACAGATCCGCCATTTAAGTGCGTAACAACAGATGAGGATGCCAATACAAGGCTGTATCCCGCCTGACGCAAGCGCATACACATGTCATCATCTTCGTAATAAAGATAGATTTCCGGATCATAAGAGCCAATTTGTGACATGACATTCATGCGCACAAGGTTGACCGCGCCAGACAGAAATTCGACAGAAATCGGGCCCTCGGGAACGCAGTCATACGCCGACTTTCCATATGACTTACGTTTCCATAATTCAACATTGTGGCTGGGTTCAATGTTTCCGTCGCCATCCTTGTGGATGGGGCCAAACATTGCGGCTTCAGGATACGCATCTGCTGCTTCGACCAGCGCACTGATGGCATCAGCGGTCATCAAGGCGTCCGGGTTTGCAAGCAAGGCGAATTCTGTTTTGACGGCGGCAAGGCCCTGACTCGCTGCAGCCCCATATCCAAGACCCGTTTCATTGCGGATGATTTGCGCATCAGGACGAATGGCAACGACAATATCAAGGGTGTCATCACGCGATGCATTATCAACGACGATCAAGGGCAGGTCGGCAGGCAGTGACTTTAACAATCCACCAATGACCAATCCCCCATTATGGGTAATTGTAATTACAGTCGTTCTTGCCACCATCAATACTTCCTGCGCAATGCGTCCTTAAACTTTGGGGCTGAACATATTCAATCTGCCAACAATGTCCAATGAGAGATTGTTCATCCAGGCAATAAAATGAACAGTTATGCGGATGAGGTGATGATGTTTTCACAGGTCCTGTTTTGACGTGTTCGTGACCTGTATCCCGCCAACCCAACGAATGCCGGTGAAGTTTTCAAGGAAGCTGGTTTTACCTTCCAATGTGGCCTCGCCGGTTTCGCTCAGGGTGAGGGTCTGTTCGGCCCAGTTTTGATCGGGGTTGTTGGATGTGATGGTGAAGAGGGGATCTTTGCAATCCATCATCCGTTGGACATCTGCCCAGAACATCAGATCGCCCAGATAGGGCAGGGGATCATAGGATCGCATCAGATGGCCAAATACTTTGCCGATGGTAACCGGGCCGTGGTCTTTGATGATTTGTAAGGTCAGTTGTTGGGTTAAGCCAAGACCGCTTTGTCGATCAGGCAGTTCCACGTAATGGCGTTTGAAGGCCTTTATCATATGGGGTAACGGCTGCTTGGTCGGGGCGGTTTTGATGAAAGATTCTAAAAGATCAGGCGTTTGCGATCGAATGGCCGACCATGCGTCACGGCCAAAGTGCAGCATTTCATCGGTGACGGGCATCCGATGGTTTTCCCAGCACCAGATCAGAAGTTCCGGTGAAAGCTGCCCAAGCCCGATGAAACGATCAATGCCGGGGACTTCGCCGACAGAAATGACTTCAAGCTGTGTCTTGGGTCGCGTGGTCGCGATGAAATCCATCAGAAACGCCAGAATAAGCTGGTCGTAGCTGTCATGTTCGAACCACAAGACGACCTGTTCGTAATCGCCCAATGTTGCAAGCGATGCGTATTCCCGATGGCTTCGTGCCAGCGCGTCCTTTGGTGTGATTTGATAGGCTTCGGCGATGAAGTTCGCACGGGTCTGGATGAATTGATCACGCGGTAGATCAGGAACCGGTCCCTGACAAAACGGATCGGCGAATTCAAGGAAATCACCAACAAAGCCGGCAATATCAAGCCCGTGACGGATATCTGATCCACAGCGCAGATGCAGCGTTGTTTTGGCATCAAGGGTCGGCAGTGTGCCCTGCGCGATCTGACGGTTGCGTTCAAAAATCTTGTCGATATGGGCCTTCATTTTCGGCCAGCTGGTAAACCCGTTCTCGCGCGCGATGATCAGTTGCGCATCGGCAAGTTTGAGGGTGGGGATTTCGGGTTGGGATAGGGGATGACCAGCATTTTTTAACCGGGCGAGGGCGCCGGGTTTGCCATTTTGCAGGTCGCGCAAAAGTTCCTTGGCGCGTTTGCGCTGCTGTTCAAGGTTAAGGCGACCGTCAAAGATCGGGCTTTTGCGGATTGGTGGCGTTGATGAGGCTGGCTGGGTGTTTTGGGCTTTATCGGATTTCGATGTGCGCGAAGCAGACATACGATTCCCCTGTTCATAACGCCTGTGTCCGCCAGACAGGCAAGGAAACCGTGTGTTTCAATGGTCGATACCGGGCGCAGCCCTTTCCGCGGACGGGGTGCTTGGAAAGCCGCCCCAAAATAACGGGTTTGCGCTGAAATGCAAAGAGTTCTGGTTGGGGTGCCTTTGAAATTACGCCAAACGGACTTCACTTTCGCGGTTCATCAATTTGGCGAGTTTGTTAAGGCGTTGTTCGACGACTTCGCCGTACAGGGCAGATGCCTTTTTCTCGAACTGCAGGACCAGTTTGTCGTTTTCAAGCAGCAACCGGGTTTGCGGTAAGATGCCTTCGACACCGCCCGAAAGCGTATGGCCCAAGCGAATGACATGGCCAAACAGGCGGCCGGTAAGACGATTGTCTTCGTCCAGAATGCGATCGCTTGACGAATCGCCCTTGAAATTACCGGTATAGCGCGACCCGATGGTATAGGCCAAAAGCACCCGATCATGATGGTTCAGATCAAGATAGGGATGGCGCAAAATACGGTTATAGCTTTGGATCGCGCGGTAATCGGGATGTTCGTTCCAGCCGATATCACCGATGATGCAGGCGGCAAGCCGCAGGCGTTCAATATTGGCCGGGAGTTCGGCAAAGATCGGCGCACACCATCGTGCGACTTCTTCGCCGTGCTGATGGAAACGTTCGCCGTCTTCGGCAAAGCTAAGGCATGCATCAAGCAACGGATCGCGTTGACGTAAATCTTCGGGCAGGACTTCATACATCCAGCCTTCGCGCAGCCCATGACCGGAAAAGACCACTTCTTTCGGGTGCATGCGGGCCATCAACATATTCATGACCAGGGCCGCATGGGGCAGGCTGTCGATACGGCGTTTTGAAACGCCGCCAACCTTTTCAAGCGAGATCCGGCTTTGCTGCGAAATGATATGGGTCAGTTCATCCATGTCGGATCGCGGCATGGCGAGATTATGCACCACCGAAATCGGATAATCTTCCTGTGCAATGAACAGTTTGGCGATGGATCGCCATGATCCGCCAACCGCAAAAAGTTGCTGTCCTGCTGCTTCTTGCAGCCAATCGACACTGTCAAGATATCGGGTGATTTCGGCCGTCAGGCGCGCCCGGTCTGATCCGAAAACCGCCTGCAGGCGCATCGCCCCCAAAGGCAGGCTGACGCGTTTTTTGATCGCGCCGTTTTCAAGCAAAACAAGTTCAAGCGACCCGCCACCGATATCACCCATGATGCCGGTGGCAAGTGGATCACCGGAAATAACGCCAAGGGCGGAAAGGCGGGCTTCTTCAAGCCCGTCAATCACCTTAACCGTCAATCCGGTTTCCGCAGTAACGCGATCACAGAATTCCTTGCCGTCGCTTGCGGCACGGACTGCCGCGGTTGCAAGAACATCGATGCGGGTGACTTTCATCGCGCGCAACAGTGTCGCAAACCGGTGCATGGCAACAACGGCAAGCTCGACACCTTCGGGGTTGAGCTTGCCGGTATCTTCGGGGTCGCGCCCCAATCCACACATGACTTTCTCGTTGAAAATCGGGACGGGGGCACGGGTCATGCCATCGAAAATTACAAGGCGTACCGAGTTGGAGCCAACATCAATGATCGCGATGCGGTTGGAAGCCCGTTGGTCAGTTAGCATACTGTTGATGGCACCTGTTGGTCGTCTGCCTGCATCTTGTTGATATTAGTCATCAAGTTGCAGAACCGGGACATTCGGGTCCTCTTCGTTCAGGGCGCTTCCGCGGCCTGACAAGGAAGGGTTGGTCATAAAGTATTTGTGCGATGAAAAGGCGTTTTCATCTGCTTCGCACCGCTCATACGAACCATCCGGCTGAAGAATCCAAGCCTGCGCTGTATCTTTCAGGTTTGCAATCATGATCTGTTCAACAATCTGGCGCTGACAGGTCGGATTTTCAACCGGAACAAGGGTTTCGACACGGCGGTTCAAATTGCGTGGCATCCAGTCGGCAGATGAAATAAACGCCTTGGCTTTGCGCGATGGCAGTTTCGCACCATTGGCAAAGGCAACAATCCGCGAATGTTCAAGGAACCGGCCGACAATCGATTTGACGCGAATGTTTTCCGATAGTCCCGGAACCCCCGGACGCAAACAACAGATACCGCGAATAACCAGTTCGATGTGAACACCGGCCTGACTTGCGCGATAGAGCGCATCAATCACCACCGGATCGACCAGACTGTTCATCTTGGCCCAAATGCCCGATGGTTTGCCTGCCTTGCAGTTTTCGATTTCCTGATCAATATGGGTCAGGATGGTCGGGCGCATGGTATGCGGGGCGATGGCGATTTTTTCCAGCGATCTTGGCGTGGCATAGCCGGTCATGAAGTTAAAGATGCTGCCTGCATCACGCCCTAAGGCCGGATCGCACGAGAAGAACGAAATATCGGTATAGAATTTCGCGGTGATCGGGTGATAGTTGCCGGTGCCGAAATGGACATAAGTCCGAAGCCCGTGGGTTTCGCGGCGAACTACCAGCGATACTTTGGCGTGGGTTTTCCAGTCAAGGAAGCCGTAAACCACCTGACAGCCGGCACGTTCAAGATCAGCCGCCCAGCGCAGGTTGGCTTCTTCGTCAAAGCGGGCTTTAAGTTCGACCATCGCGGTGACTGATTTCCCGGCTTCTGCCGCGGCAATCAGGGCTTTGACGATCGGGCTGTTTTCCGATGTTCGGTAAAGCGTTTGTTTGATGGTCACGACATCGGGGTCCCGTGCGGCCTGAAGCAGGAACTGCACCACCACGTCGAAATCTTCAAACGGATGGTGAACCACCAGATCCTTTTTACCGATCGCCGCAAAGCAATCGCCGCCAAAATCACGGACCCGTTCGGGATAGCGCGCGGCATAGGGGGCAAACAGCAAGTCGTGGTGCAAATCCGCGTCAATAAGCTGTTTGACGTCAACAACGCCCAAAAGACCATCAACCTTGACGACTTCTTCGCGTGCGACATTAAGTTCGTCAATCACGAAGTCCAGAAGGTCTTCGGGCATTGCGGCGTTGATTTTAAGCCGGATGATGTTGCCACGGCGACGGCGTTTCAGGGCGGTTTTGAAAACGCGCACCAGATCTTCGGCTTCTTCTTCGATCTCCACATCCGAGTCCCGGATGACGCGGAAGAAGCCATGTTCGATCATATCAAAGCCCGGGAACAGTTTGCCAAGATACAGCAAGATGGCCTGTTCGACCGGAAGATAGCGTTCATTGCGGCCCGGAAGGCGCAAGAAGCGCCCGATTTTTTGCGGAACCGGGATCAGACCGCGCATATTGTGACCATCAGCCGGATCAAACAGCTGCATCACAATGGCAAAGCCAAGGTTGGGAATGAACGGGAAGGGATGGGATGGATCAATCGCAAGCGGGGTCAAGGTCGGGAAGATTTCGCGTAAGAAATAACCATCAAGCCATTTGCGATCCGTCTGGGTCAGATCGGATTGATCAATGACCGAGATACCCTTTTGTTCCATTTCGCTGCTGAGTTGACGCCAGACACGTTGCTGATCCTGCATCAACTGGTTGGCATCGAAGGTAATGGCGCGGAGCTGCTCGGACGGGCTCATGCCATCCTGGCTGACCTTGGACATGCCGGCCCGCAGCTGTCCGATCAAACCGGCGACACGCACCATATAAAATTCATCAAGATTGCTGGCTGAAATCGACAGAAAACGCAGTCTTTCAAGCAGCGGGTGCCCCTTGTTCTGGGCTTCTTCAAGAACGCGATTGTTAAAAGCCAACCATGAAAGTTCGCGGTTGATAAAGCGGCTTTCGTGATCGATGGTGATCGCGCTTGATTGAACTGCGGCGGCGTGTGTCACGCTATGCCTCCTGCGGATTGAGGGAATGTCTTTGAATTTATGCGACAGTTCCCGGTTGCGAATGGAGTATAGGATAACTGGTTGTGTGGGTGCAATTTTCTTAAATTTATATGTCAGTTTTTCTGATGGCGTCCAAGCCCATGATATGGCATGGAAGAACACCGTTTGATCATCATTCGCGACTGTAAAGAAACGAAGACATGAAGACGCTGCTGTTACTCAGGCACGCCAAATCAAGCTGGTCCGACCCCGGACGAGCAGACCATGACCGCGAACTTAACCGCCGTGGTGAAAAAGCAGCCCCGTTTATGGGGCGGTTCTTGCGCCAACATGCATTGGTTCCAGACCTTGTCTGGTGCTCGACCGCCGCACGTGCGGTTCAGACACTTGGCCTGTTAGGGCGTGATTTTGCCAGCCATGCCGATGTGATCTATAGCCAGGACCTTTATATGGCTAGCGAGGCGGTCCATCTTGATAGTCTTCATCACACCCATGAAGATGCAAAATCCGTCATGATCATCGGGCATAATCCCGGGATCGAGAATTTTGCCCGGAAGTTATTTGGTAGCGGTGATCAAGAGGCCCTTGAAGTGATGGGGCGCAAATATCCGACCTGTGGTTTGGCACATTTTGAATTTGATGTGGAAAACTGGACGGATATCGCATTTCAGACCGGCCGCCTGATCAGGTTTACCAAGGTCAAGGATCTGCAGGCCGTTAAAATCGGCGCAGAATGATTTGATCTTTCGCGCGACGGGCACTTGACGAGAAGCCCCCATAAGCGTTTTATACCGCTGAAATTTTGGACGCCGCGTTATGCTGGCCAAAAACACATTACAACGGAACGCCGGGATTTAAGCTTGGCGCGGATGTTGTGGTGCGTTTTTTGTTTGACAGCGCGGGTCTGGCATGCACCTTTGCGGCCAAATTTACGGCCCAAAATATAAAGCAACCTGGAATGACAATGCATCCTTATCGCTCACACAATTGTAATGCGCTCCGCGCGACTGACGCTGATGCGGAAGTACGCCTGTCTGGCTGGATTCACCGTAAACGTGACCACGGCAACCTTCTGTTCGTTGACCTGCGCGACCATTACGGCATCACCCAGGTCGTCATCGACATCTCCAGCCCGCTGTTTGAAACGCTTGATAAAGCGCGCGCTGAAAGCGTGATCACGGTTGATGGCAAGATTGTCAAACGTACTGCGGAAACCATCAACCCGAATCTGCCGACCGGCGAGATCGAAGTTTACGCATCAAACATCGAAGTTCAGTCTTCGGCAGAGGTTCTGCCGATGCCGGTCTTTGGCGATGTTGAATATGGTGAAGAAGTTCGCCTGCGTCACCGTTACCTTGATCTGCGTCGCGAAAGTGTGCATTCAAACATCGTTCTGCGTTCGAACGTCATTTCGGCAATGCGCCAGAAAATGACCGCACAGGGCTTCCTTGAAATTCAGACACCGATCCTGACGGCAAGTTCGCCAGAAGGTGCGCGTGACTTCCTGGTGCCGTCGCGCACCCATCCGGGCAAGTTTTATGCGCTGCCACAGGCACCGCAGCAGTTCAAACAGCTGCTGATGGTTTCAGGGTTCGATAAATACTTCCAGATCGCACCGTGCTTCCGTGATGAAGATGCGCGTGCGGACCGTTCACCGGGCGAGTTTTATCAGCTTGATTTCGAGATGGCTTTTGCCACTCAGGAAGACGTCTTTGCCGCGATCGAACCGGTTCTGCATGACATCTTTGTCGAGTTTGGCGGTGGTCGTGATGTCACGCCATTCCCGTTCCCGCGTATTCCGTTTGATGAATCGATGGCGAAATACGGGTCGGACAAGCCTGATCTGCGCAACCCGCTGATCATTTCGGACGTTACCGAGCCGTTCCGTGGTTCAAGCTTTGGCATCTTTGCATCGAACATCGAAAAAGGTTCGGTCGTGCGCGCCATCCCGGCAACGGGGGCGGCCAATCGTCCGCGCAGCTTCTTTGACAAGCTTAATTCATGGGCGCGCGATGAAGGTGCGGCTGGTCTTGGTTATATCGTCTTTGCCGAAGGCGGCGAAGCAAAAGGCCCGATTGCCAAAAACCTTGATGCAGACCGTATCGCACAGATCAAGGAACTCACCGGTGTTGCCGATGGCGATGCCGTGTTCTTTGTCTGTGACAAGGAACTGGCAGCAGCCAAATTTGCCGGTAAAGTCCGTGACAAGGTCTGTGACGAACTTGAATTGCGCGAAGACGGCATGTTCAAATTCTGCTGGATCGTTGATTTCCCGATGTTCGAGGAAGACGACGACGGCAAGATCGAGTTCAGCCATAACCCGTTCTCGATGCCGCAAGGTGGCCTCGACGCACTGGAAAACATGAACCCGCTTGATATCAAAGCATGGCAGTATGACATCGTTTGTAACGGTATCGAACTGTCGTCAGGTGCCATTCGTAACCACCGTCCGGACATCATGTACCGTGCGTTTGAAATTGCCGGTTATGGCAAGGAAGTGGTCGAAGAACAGTTTGGTGGCATGCTCAACGCGTTCAAATTCGGCGCCCCGCCGCACGGTGGTTCGGCCCCGGGTGTTGACCGTATCGTCATGTTGCTGGCCGATGAGCCAAACATTCGCGAAGTCATTGCCTTCCCGCTGAACCAGCAGGCACAAGATTTGATGATGAATGCCCCGGCATTCGTCGAAGACAAGCAGCTTAAAGAATTGCACCTGCGGGTGCAGCTGCCGCCAAAAGCGAAAAAAGACTGATTTTGACTTTGGCCATCTGGTCACAGCCAATAAAGAGACAAACGGCCCGGTTTTTATCGGGCCGTTTTCTTTTGTTCGGGTTCAGGCCCTGATGCTTACCTAATATTAACCGCCGTTGCCGCACAGTGCCTTGGAGAACATAAAATTTATCCTTCGGGGGAAGGCCTTGTGAAAAAGATACTTGTTGTGCTGGCACCTTTGGCCCTTGGCGCGTGCGGTGGGCCGATTGAGCTTACGGTTGCAAAACTGGCAGGTGATTTGATCAGCTATGTCACGACAGGCAAAAGCACAACCGATCATGCTGTTTCCTTCGTCGCAGAACAGGACTGTGCCTTACACCGCCCGTTTATGGACGAAGATATCTGCAAGGATGACGATTTGATCCTTGCGGAAGAACCAGCCGCATTGGCCGACTTGGGCGCACCGGAAATCAAAAAAGAAATTCGTGCTGCCCGTCCTGAGATTTATGCGGTGAACGCACCGGCTGAAAACTGGTCGCGTCCGGAAAATGGTGCGTCAAAGGTTGTCGTGAAAACCGATTTACCGCCACGCGCACCGGTTGCCGAGGCTAAACCTGTTGAAGTTGCTGCTGCGACCGAACAATTTGGCGCAGAAGACCTTGGTGCTTATGGCGCCGAGGTCAGCAACGTTCCCGATCCACAGGGCGAAGCGGATGCTGCGATTGCGGGCTATGTCCCGGACGCCGAGATTGCCCCGAAAAAACAGCCCGAAACGGTTACTGCGGCATTGGTTGATGCGACAGTGATGACCGACGATGTTGATCGCATCGTCGCCCCGGTTGACGTTAAAGCCGATGGTGATGGATTGGCCGGGGATGTTTTGAGCACCCCGCTTCCGGGTGATTATGTCGTGCTGGCAAGTTTTTCTAATCAGGTGCGCGCACACAAGGCGCTAGCACTTTATGAGGAATACCAACCGCGCCTTTTGGATGCAAAGGTTGCCGGACAAGCGTATCTTCGGGTTGCGGTTGGTCCGCTTTCGGCCCAACATGCACATGATCTACGCCTTCTTGCTGCCAAAAAGGGGATCAAGGATCCCTGGATTGTCGGAGTTGCCGCCACCGGAGAGTGATGTTGTCGGTTTTGTTTCAGAAGATTGAAGTCGGTCGGCGTTCCTTTGGGGGAACGCTGATCTTGTGTTTGGGTCTGGGTGGTTGCGCCGCGCAGGCAGGCAATGTTTCAAGCATTGATGATGTGATGGTCCCGCATGTCGGGGAATATCATTTTAAAATGGTCAATGCCGAGCAGGGCAGCTCGATTGTTGATGCATCCGGGGTTCTTGGCTATCGCTTTGAGAAGATGTGCGATGGCTGGGTTACGGAAATGCAGCAGATCATGATCTTGCAAGGTGCCGAGGGAACTGCGATCAATTCGGCCTATTCCATGACCCAATGGGAAGACTTCGCCGGATCGCAATACCGTTTCCGCATGCGTGATTATCTTGATGGCACCAAAGTTGACGAGATTGTCGGATCGGCTGTTCGAAACGACGATGGTGTAACGGTGACCTATGAAATCCCGGTCGAAGTGGTCGAAGAACTTCCCGCCGATACAATGTTCCCGACCCAGCATTCCACCATGTTGCTAAAACGTGCGCAGGCGGGCGAGAAGTTTGCCAATGATCTGGTGTTTGATGGCAGTGGCGAAACGCCGACCAATCGCATTGCGGCGGTGATTTCGGGAGCAAAGGATGCGGCGACGTCTGCGGATGACCCTGACAAGATCGCATCGACGCAATTTCATCGCATGAGTTTGGCGTTTTATCCGATTGGCGAGGCGGAAAATGGTCCGTCCACCGAAATGGCGGTTGATTTCGGGGCCAATGGTGTCGCGCATAGCATGCGCTTTGACTATGGCGAGTTCGAAGTTCTGGGGACCCTTGATAAGGTTTCCTTGTTGCCGCAACCGGAATGCGGTTCATAGGATCATTATCCTGACGAACGGTCGGGGCCGCGATTTAACCACAAAAAAAGCCTGCCACGGATGGCAGGCTTTTTTTGTGGGGAAAATACCCTGATGATTTACGCAGCAGCGGCTTCGTTGGTGGACTGGCAATACAGCGCATAAAGTGTCTTGATGACACACAATGCCTGATCACCATGCAACGAATAATAGATGGTCTGTGCTTCGCGGCGCGTTTTGACAAGTTTGTCACGACGCAGGCGTGCAAGATGCTGCGAAAGGGCAGACTGGCTCAGCCCGACAATGCGTTCGAGTTGGCCAACGGACTTTTCGCCTTCGATAAGTTGGCAAAGAATTAGCAGTCTGCTCTGATTGCTCATGGCCTTTAACAGGGTGCTCGCCTGCGGGGCCTTTTGTTCTAAATGGTTAAGTTCCATTTGGCTTCCTTATTAAGCCTGACCGCGTACGGCCATTGTCCCAATGAAAATCCGACATGTGCTGTTTGATCCCATTTCAAGAAATAATGATCTCGCAGCGGGAATTCCATCCTTCATACAACCTGAAAGGTTGTGGCTCTTGAAACTCCCGAACTCTGATGGCCGGGTAGATATGCTATTCTCAAGTATATGCCGCTTCTGTCAAGTATAGTCTTTGCAAGCGACTGGTCCAAATGAGCCGTGATCTGGTTGAAATTCCACGTTGGTTGCCGGGTTTTCGTCCAAATACCGGAAGTTATCCGGTAGTTTCGAGTTTGTAAGTACCCCAACTAATTGCAGGGTTTAAAGGTAATTTTACGCCAAATTAAGGGCAAAATATGATCAAGCCTGCTTGCCATGCTGTTGCGCGGTAAGTTGACTGATTGCTAATACATAACACTGAAAAAACGGTAAAACTGTGCAACTCGTCACAGCAATTGGTAATTTACACCTTACAGAGATTTTCAAAATTCCCGCCAAAGCACTTGCAGCATCCCTGTTTGATGTGATGATTTAGAACAAAGCGGCATGCCTTATGGTGTGTTTAAAATGAAAAAGCATTCAAAGAAGTGCACGGCACATAAACCAGATTGCTTTGGTGATATCAGGAAGGCGGCCCAGATAAATGGCGACATTGTTCGTGACCCATCACGATTGCGTTGAACATGATACCGGTCCCGGCCACCCGGAATGTGCCGATCGGTTGCGCGTGATCCAGCGCGTTTTGGAGGCCGAAGAATTCATGTTTCTTCATCGCGAAGAAGCCCCCTTGGCCGATATTGATTTGATCAAAAAGGTCCATGATCCGGCCTATGTCGACAAAGTCATGGATGCCATTCCGGATCACGGGATTACTGCCCTTGATGGCGATACATATGTTTCGCCCAAATCGGGAAAGGCAGCATTACGTGCGGCGGGCGGGGCCTGTGTTGCGGTTGATGCAGTGATCGATGGCCATGAACGCAATGCCTTTGTCGCCACACGCCCACCGGGCCATCATGCGGAATATGACCGTGCGATGGGATTTTGCCTGTTTAACAATGCGGCCGTCGCCGCCCATCATGCCCGCGCCCGCCACGGGCTGAAACGGATCGCCGTGATGGATTTTGACGTTCATCACGGTAACGGGACGCAGGATCTTTTTTATAACGATCCCGACCTTTTTTATTGTTCGACGCATCAATGGCCGCTTTATCCCGGCACGGGCGCGGAAGCCGAACGGGGATGTGCCAATAACATCCTTAATATCGGGCTGGTCGCAGGGTCAGGGACGGCTGAGCTACAAGACGTCTTCACCCAGACTGTTCTGCCGGGAATCGCCGCGTTCAAGCCGGAACTTTTGATAATTTCGGCCGGATTTGATGCCCATCGATGCGATCCGTTGGCCGGATTATCGTTTGAAACAGAAGATTTCGTCTGGATGACACAGCAATTGATGGCCTTGGCCGATCAGCACTGTGAAGGCCGGGTGGTGTCGCTTCTTGAAGGGGGATATGACTTACCGTCTTTGGCCAACAGTGTGTTGCATCACGTGCGTACGCTTATGACGTGCTAGGTCCTGTCCCTAACGACCGGCAAATGAAAGCGGAGCAGTTTGTTTTCAGAAGGTTGGGGCAGAATAAAGATTGTTTCAGAGTAAGGAATTCCGCTCTGTCTGGTTGCCCTGATCGGGACTTGCGCGTAAACTCCGCGCCATTCAATGAAATGGAGCTTACATGTCCGAGGCTACTTCATCTTCTGCCATCCCCGACGATATTGCAAAACTCAGCTTTGAAGAGGCATTGGGGCAACTTGAAACCCTTGTCCGTCAGCTTGAACAGGGGCAGGTTGGGCTTGATGATGCGATTGCATCCTATGAACGTGGTGCCGCACTGAAACGTCATTGTGCAGACAAGCTGCGCGTGGCTGAAGAGCGCATTGAAAAAATTACCCTGAATGCGGATGGCCGCCCGGCAGCAACGCCGACTGAAATCGAATAGGGCTTTGGCCTGTTAACTTGCGGAGACCGTGGTGAGTTACGACCTGCTTGCCGGACTGAGTGCTGCGTCTGCTGATCTTGGCGAGACACTCGACGATATTTTACCACGTGCCAATGGCCAGATTGAGCAACGCCTGTATCAGGCGATGCGCTATTCCACGCTTGGCGATGGCAAACGACTGCGCCCGTTCTTGGTGTTAAGTTCGGCGGGACTTTTCAAAGTGTCGCGCCGATCCGCACTGCGCGTTGCAGCAGCCGTTGAAATGGTCCATAGCTATTCGCTGATCCATGATGATCTGCCCGCGATGGATGATGATGATCTGCGTCGCGGCAAGCCAAGCTGCCATAAGCAGTTTGACGAGGCGACGGCGATTCTGGCCGGTGATGCGCTTCTAACGCAAGCCTTCGAAGTGCTGGCTGATGAAGACACCCATCCTGATCCGCGCGTTTGTACTGATCTTGTGCGCGCCCTTGCCCGGGCGGCTGGCCCGCATGGCATGGTTGGCGGGCAGATGATCGATCTGGCGGGCGAAGGCCAGTCATTTGATCAGGCACAGGTGACCCATTTGCACCTGCTTAAAACCGGTCGGATGTTTGCCTTTGCCTGTGAAGCAGGTGCGATTTTGGGCAAAGCACCCAAAAGTATTCGCATGGCGCTGCGATCCTATGCCCATGACATGGGGTTGGCGTTCCAGATCAAGGATGATTTGCTCGATGTCGAAGCCAGTTCCGAAGAACTTGGCAAGACGGCAGGCAAGGATGTTGATCAGGATAAATCAACGTTTGTTAAACTGCTGGGACTGGATCAGGCCCGTGATCAGGCGGCAATGCTATGTGATCAGGCGATCAATCATCTTGGCTGTTTTGATAACGAGGCAGAGCCGCTTCGTGCCGTTGCACGTTTTGTTGTCGAACGCGGCCGATAAGCTCATCATCCTCACAGTCAAAGCGCCCGACAATGACTGAACAGCCAAAATACACAGCCGGTTTTCGCGACCGGCTGTTTGACAAGGACCCGTTTCCCTTAGCGATCTGGTATCCGGCAACGGAGCCTGAAAGCTCTGTACGGCATATGGGCGTGGCATCCAGTGCCGCACGCAATGCGCCGTTTGCCGGGGGGGAAGGTCCATTTCCAATCGTGATGTTTTCACACGGGTCCGAAGGCCATCGGTTCAATCAGTTCTGGCTGGCGGAATATCTGGCACGGCGGGGCTATATCGTTGCGGCCCCACAGCATGCCGGTGACAATTACCTTGATGCATCCGATGCACGGCAATTGACGATCATTGAACGTCGCCCGCGTGAAATGCGGCTTGCGCTTGATTTGCTGTTGGATCACGGCGAAATCGCCGATCAGATTGACCAAGATAAAATCTATGCGCTGGGGCATTCCGCAGGCGGGGCGACGGTTCTTAAAATGGCCGGATGGGATTTTGATGCCCAAGCCTGGCAAAGCTATTGCGCAGTCAACGCCGACACCGACAAGGTAATTTGCCAGTTTTCGCCATCAGATCATCACATTGATCAGTTACATCAGACTTATGGCGGGCCGGTGATTTCCGAACGCGATGACCGGATTGCCGCGATCATTGCCATTACACCGGCATTTGGCGTGGCGGCAACCGATGAGGGGCTGGGTACTATTGATGTGCCCATGCTGTTTGTCGAGGCAGACACAGACGAAATCCTGCATGACCATGTAAATGCCGCGCATTTTCGCAAACTGTTGCACGGGCGGGCAAAATTCGTTCGGATCAAGGGGGCAGGGCATTATTCATTTTTGCCAAAATGTACCCCATATATTGCAGAGAATTTCGGGTATTTATGCCGGGATTTCGGTCAGGAGCGGGAAGTGATTCACCGCACGGTCGAGCAGGTCATCCATCGTTTCCTTGATCGCGTAAAAACAGGTGAAATTCAGGGTCGCTAAATCGATTGAACCCCGCTATTTTACGCTGCTTGCAACATGGACTTGGAAACGTCACCCTGTTGTCATCAAAGTCCTATAAAAAATTGAAAATTGAGATCGATATGACTGCGACCTCCAATACCCCGTTACTCGATATGATTAACACCCCTGACGAGCTGCGCAAATTGCAGCCTGCCCAGATGAAGCAGGTGGCAGATGAACTGCGCGCCGAGGTGATTGATGCCGTATCTGTCACGGGTGGCCATTTGGGTGCGGGGCTTGGTGTTGTCGAACTGACAGTTGCGATCCATTACCTGTTTGATACCCCGTCTGATCGTTTGATCTGGGATGTCGGGCATCAATGCTATCCCCATAAAATCCTGACCGGGCGTCGCGATCGTATGCGCACCATCCGGCAGGGTGGCGGGCTTTCGGGTTTCACCAAACGCAGTGAGTCTGAATATGACCCGTTTGGTGCGGGACATAGTTCGACCTCGATCTCGGCCGGACTTGGCATGGCGGTTGCCAACCAGCTTGCGAATGGTAAACGCAAAAACGTCATTGCCGTGATCGGCGACGGGTCGATGAGTGCGGGCATGGCCTATGAGGCCATGAACAATGCCGCGGCCACCGATCAGCGTTTGATTGTGATCCTGAATGACAACGATATGTCGATTGCCCCGCCAGTGGGCTCCATGTCGGGGTATTTGTCGCGTTTGATTTCCGGTAAGGGCTATCAGGGTTTGCGCAATGCGGCCAAGGGGCTGACCAAACATCTGCCGCGCCAGATCGAAGAGGCTGCAAGGAAACTTGAAGAATATACCCGAGGCATGGTCACGGGCGGGACGCTGTTTGAAGAAATGGGCTTCTTCTATGTCGGGCCGATTGATGGTCACAACATGGATCATTTGTTGCCGGTTCTTAAAAACGTCCGTGATGCCGATGTTGATGGCCCGATCCTGATCCATGCGGTAACGCAAAAGGGCAAGGGGTATGGTCCGGCTGAAAATGCCGCGGATAAATATCACGGCGTTGCCAAATTTGATGTCGTCACCGGCAAACAGGCCAAGCCGACCCCGAATGCGCCAAGCTACACCAAGGTGTACGGCGAAACGTTGGTCAAGCTGGCGGAAAAAGACGAAAAAGTCACCGCGATCACGGCTGCGATGCCATCAGGGACCGGTGTAAACATCTTTGCCGATCATTTCCCCGACCGTGCCTTTGATGTCGGGATTGCCGAACAGCATGCGGTGACCTTTGCGGCCGGTATGGCGTGTGAAGGATACAAGCCGTTCTGCACGCTCTATTCGACCTTCCTGCAGCGCGGGTATGATCAGGTTGTCCATGACGTCGCCATTCAGAACCTACCGGTGCGTTTTGCCATGGACCGTGCAGGTCTGGTGGGTGCTGATGGTGCGACCCATGCCGGGGCCTATGACATTGCCTTCCTTGGCTGTCTTCCGAATTTTGTTTTGATGGCGGCCGCCGATGAAGCCGAACTGGTGCATATGACCACCACGGCGTGGGCGATTGATGATCGCCCCAGCGCGTTCCGTTATCCGCGCGGTGAAGGTGTTGGCGTCGAAATGCCGAGTGAGGGCAAAGTCCTTGAAATCGGTAAGGGTCGTATTCTGCGTGAAGGTGGCAAGATCGCCATTCTGTCCTATGGTACACGTCTGGCCGAGGCCCTTTTGGCGGCAGAAGACCTTGCGGCACGTGGGCTTCCGGCAACGGTTGCCGATGCGCGTTTTGCCAAGCCGCTTGATCATGAACTGATTGCCGATCTTGCGCGCAACCACGAAGTTCTGATCACCATCGAAGAAGGATCAATCAACGGTTTCGGCGCGATGGTTCTCCAACATATGGCCGGGCAGGGGCTTTTGGATAACGGGCTTAAAATCCGTACCATGGCTTTGCCGGATATGTTGATGGATCATGACAAGCCGGAAATTCAGTATGAAAAAGCCGGTCTTGATGCCAAGGCGATTGTCAAAATAGCGCTTGGGGCGTTGGGTATTTCAGAAAGCAAGGCGCGGGCGTAAGCCTGATTGCTTGTAGATTTGACGGCCTTGGAAGTTAAACAGCGCAGATGGTTCATCTGCGCTGTTTTTGTTTGTCCGGGTTAGGGCTGCGCAATATTGCCAACAGCAGTAGTGGCCTAATCAACGTAAATCATTTTATGTGTCATGCCGCCATCAATGCAGATGGTTTCGCCGGTCATGAAGCCCGACATTGCCGGATCAAGCAGGAAGCTTACGGCCTGTGCGATGTCGTTTGGTGTGCCGATGCGCCCGACCGGGTGCTGTGATTTATCGATGTCGCTGTGTTTGGGATCTGTTTGGTTTGCGGATTTTTGCCAGTCACCGACTTCGATCCAGCCCGGTGCGATGGCATTCACCCGTATTGCCCCGGAAAGACTGACTGCCAGTGCGTGGGTCAGGGCAACAATCCCGCCCTTGGACGCGGCATAGGATTCTGTATCGGGTTCTGATTGAAATGCGCGGGTCGAGGTGATGTTGACAATCGCACCCTTGGTCTGGCGCAAATGCTGGGTTGCGTGCTTGGTCGCAAGGAACACCCCGCCCAGATTGACATTGATCACGTGCTGCCACTGATCCCATTCAAGTTGTTCAATGCTGCCTGAATGCGGATCGGCAATACCGGCATTATTGACAAGACCATCAATCCGGCCAAAGCGATCAACGGTTTGCTGTATGGCAAGTTTGACGGAGGCCTCATTCGACACATCGCCAAACAAGAATAGCGCGCGGTCCTGCTGTGCATCGGAAAGCGACTTTATGGCTTCGCCCCCGGCGTCTTCATCAAGATCAAACAGGGCCACACGCCAGCCAAGATCAAGAAGATGCTTTGATATGCCAAGGCCCAGGCCCTGTGCCGCCCCGGTTACAAAAGCGACCCTTTGATCAGACGCGTTATCCATATCTGTCCCGTTCATTCACGTTATATGCATTTCGAAATAGCCATTTGGCCAACCTTGGCAAAAATGGTCTGGTTCCGGTGCGATTGCAATGGGCAAGGGGCAAAGAGCAACGGGAAGCAGCAAGGCGATGGAATGGTTTTGGAGGCCACGCATCAGGCAAAAAAAATCCGGTCAGATCGGCTCTGACCGGAAGGTTGGGTCCAAAGACCCCGTGGGTGCTGCCAGCAAGGCAGCGGGAGATCAACTACATCTCGTCATGCAGCAGGGGAGGTAAACGTATCGGCATAAAGCTTGCGCAGTTCGGCCTTCTGGATTTTACCCATGGTATTGCGCGGCAATTCCTTGATCACCCAGATGCGTTTGGGAACCTTGAATTTTGCCAGTTTGTCCTGGGTTCTTTTGATCAGTGCATCGGTATCGGTCTGATCACCGTTTGTCGCCACGATCACACCGGCAACGGCTTCGCCAAAGTCGGGATGTGGCAGGCCAAAGATCGCGACTTCCTGAACTTCGTCGTATTCGCCAATGACTTCTTCAACTTCTTTTGGATAGACGTTAAAGCCACCTGAAATGATCAGATCCTTGTCACGGCCAACAATGGTGACATACCCGTCTTGCCCGATGGTTGCGAGATCGCCTGTGATAAAGAACCCGTCATTGCGGAATTCCGATGCGGTTTTTTCCGGCATCTGCCAATAGCCTTTAAAGACGTTCGGGCCACGGACTTCAAGCACACCGATTTCGCCAGCCCCAAGAACGTTGCCGTCCTTGTCACACACGCGGGCTTCAATCCCCGGAAGGGTCGGGCCAACCGCACCCGGGCGGCGTTCACCATCATAGGGGTTGGATGTGTTCATGCAGGTTTCGGTCATGCCGTAACGTTCAAGGATCTTATGGCCGGTCCGTTCAAAGAACGCATCATGGGTTTCGGCCAGAAGCGGGGCGGAGCCCGAAACGAACAACCGCATGTTAGCGCTAACATCCCTGGTGAAACCGGGATGCGACAGCAGACGGGTATAGAAGGTCGGAACCCCCATCAGAACCGTTGCCTGTGGCAAACGTTCAATCACATCATCGGCATCAAATTTTGGCAGCAAGATCACCTTGCCAGCATTCATCAGCATGATGTTGATCGCAACAAACAGCCCATGCGTGTGAAACAGCGGTAATGCATGCAGCAATGTGTCACCGGGTTTGAAACCCCATGACGCATGCAATGTTTTGGCATTGGACGCCAGATTGTTGTGGGTCAGCATCGCGCCCTTGGAACGGCCGGTCGTGCCTGACGTATAAAGGATCGCTGCTACGTCGTCTTTGTCGGCGGCAACCACATCAACCATTGGCGCAATCGACGCAGCCTGATCGTTCAGGCTGCCATCCCCGTTGGTGCCAAGCGACAGGACGGCGCCGACATTGTTCTGACGACCCAGTTCCAAGGCTGCATCAATGTTGGCAGCACGGCAGACAAAAACGCGCGGTGCGGCATCCCCAAGGAAATAACCGATTTCATCACCGGTATAACCGGTATTGAGCGGCAAGTGCGCCGCGCCCACTTGCAGGCAGGCAAGATAAAGCGCAATCACATCGGATGATTTGTCGACCTGTGCGGCAACCCGGTCGCCTTTAATCACGCCGTGCGATGCAAGAACCGCGGCATAGCGGCCTGTGCGGTCCAAAAGCCAGTCAAAACTACGTTCGGTACCATCACGTTCAATAAGGAACGTCTCGGATTTATCGGCCGGGAACCGGTCCAGAAAAGTTTGAAAAAGATTATCTGACATGGTCATACCTACTTAAATACCGGCAAGCTGTGCGACGGATTTCGATGTTGCAATCTTTCCGTCATTCATCAGCGCTTCGTGATTTTTCTCAATATAGTCAAGGTGGTAGGCATAATTGACCATCATGCCACCGGCTTGGCGCAGACCTTTGTCCGATGTGTCACCCAACCAGTTCAGCCGTTCAAGCTGCGCACCATTGCCAAGATGGAACCGTGCGGTGGGATCAAGTGGCGATTTGCCGCGCTTACATGTCGCAAGATAGGTGGCACACAAGGCAACCGTCGGCTTGCGCAGGGCTTCGACCTTTTCCGGATCGTTGATCCAATCTTCGTTGCTCAGTCCTTCAAGAACTTCGCCCGCAAGATCGGCGTCATCGGCCTTGCTTTTCTGACGTGTGCGCAACCAGCCCATAAAGCCCGGGATCGGAGACAGGGTGGCGAACTCTTTAAGCTGCGGGAATTCGCGTTTGAGTTCTTCGACAACCTGTTTGATCAGGAAGTTGCCAAATGAAATCCCCTTAAGCCCGGCCTGACAGTTGCTGATGGAATAGAAAATTGCGGTCTTGGCTGTCTTTGGTGCTTTTTCATCAATTTCCGGTGCAAGGAGGGCCTGAACACTGTCCGCCAAACCATGCACCAATGCGACTTCAACAAAGATCAGCGGATCATCGGGAATGGCCGGATGGAAGAAGGCAAAGCATTTCCGATCCGTTGCCAGACGGCGACGCAAATCATCCCAGCCCTGAATTTCATGAACGGCTTCGTAGCGGATCAGTTTTTCAAGAATGGCGGCGGATGTATCCCAGTCAATATGGCGAAGTTCGAGGAAACCACGGTTAAACCAACTGGTCAGCAGATGCTGCATATCGGCATTCAATGGTTCAAGATCACGATTGGTTTTCAAAAGACCAACCAGTGTTTCGCGCATATCGACAATCGCCCGCGTCCCGTTCGGGGCCATATTGATCCGGCGCAACAGTTCCTGACGCACAGGTTCGGAAGCGTGGGTCAGGACCGCCAGATTGGGTTCTGACGGGTCTTTGGCGAATGCTTCGGCTGCCTTGATGACGGTCGCGCGGTTTGCGCTAAAGTCATTCTGGATCATCTGGAAGAAGCGAAGATGATCCTTTTCCGGCAGGTTTTCCCAAAGGCGGACCACTTCACGGGCGACTGCCGTGCCCCTTGCTTCGCCCTTTTGCGAAACAAGGTCTTTGCACATGGCAACCAGTTGCGTGAAGGGTTCCTGCGGGGTGGAAATTGGGAGATCAAGGAGTTCCCGACCACGGTCGGCAATACTTGAAATCCAGCTTCTGACAGAAATGCCTGACATTAGCGTCCTCCAATAACCGTTTCAGGAAGCCAGGTCGCGATTTGCGGGAAGAAGCAAAGAACGATAATGGCAACCACCATGCACATCACATAGGGCATCGCACCTTTCAGGATCGTCTGCAGGCGGATGTCAGGCGCAATCCCGTTAATCACATACAGGTTCAATCCGACCGGCGGTGTGATCAGACCGATTTCCATATTGATCGTCAGGATCACGGCAAACCAGTACGGGTCAAATCCGGCATTGATGATCACCGGAAGCAGGATCGGCGCACTCATCAGGATCACGGCAACCGGCGGCAGGAAGAAGCCGCTGATCAGCAGGAACACGTTGATAAAGCCCATCAGGACCCAGCGATTGACTTCAAGGGCGGTGATCCATTGTGCGATTGACTGGGTGATGAACAAAGATGACAGCATGTAACTGAACAGGCCAGCCGCACCGATGATCAAAAGGATCATCACCGATTCCTTGGTCGTATCGCGCATGATATGCCAAAGCTTGCTGGGCTGCCACATGCGGTAAATGATCATCGCGACAATCAGGCAGAACAGGGCACCGACACCTGCGGTCTCCGACGGTGTTGCAACCCCGCCATACAGGGCAAACAGGACCGCACAGATAATGACGATGAAGGGCAGGACACGCGGAAGGATTTCAAACTTTTCCTTCCAGCTATAGGAAACAGAAGCCAGTGCAACCGATGCATTTCCCTGACGCCAGGTCGAATACAGCGACCAGGCCATGAACAGCACCGTCAACATCAGGCCGGGCAGCAGACCGGCAAGGAACAGACGTCCGATCGAGGTGTCGGTCGAGATACCGTAAACGATCATGGTGACGCTGGGCGGGATCAGGATGCCAAGCGTGCCGCCAGCTGCGATGGAACCGGCTGCAACGGAACTCGGGAAGCCGCGTTCGCGCATGGCCGGAATGCCCATCTTGCCGATTGCCGCACAGGTTGCCGGTGACGATCCGGACAAGGCGGAAAAGATTGCGCATGCCCCCAGGTTGGAAATCACCAATCCCCCCGGCACACGCGTCAACCAGCGATCCAGCACGGAATACAGATCGCCGCCAGCACGCGACGATGCCACAACCGCACCCATCAGGATGAACATCGGGATCGCAAGAACTTCGAAACTTTCAAGTTTGGAAAACAGGATTTCCGGCAGCAGCGGCAAAGCACCTGCGCCATCGAAAATCCAGATGAAACCGACACCGACCATCAAAAGACCAATGCCGACCGGAATACCGGAAAACAGAATCAGGGTGGTGACAATGCCAACGAGCGCGGCGAGAGAAAGCGGATCCATTGCACCGGCTCCTTAAAACGGGTTATCTTCGATATGGAAGGCTTTCGACCGGTTGGTCAGAAGGCACATCAGATCGGCGAGAAATTGCAGGAACAAAAGGCCAAAGCCGACAGGAAGCATCAGATAGGGCTTCCACAGTTCGGGGGCCCAGATGGTCGGTGACTTCCAGCCACCCTGATAGGCTTCAATGACCAATTCCATGCCGTAAAAGGTGAACATGCCACTAATGGCGATGCCACACAGCAAGGTTGCAACGGCCAGAATCTTGCGCGGACCTTGTTTCAGATACATCGGCAGCAGATCGACATTCACATGCCCGCGTAGCAACTGCACGTATGGCAGGCCGATCAGGGTACCGCCAATCATCAGATAGATCACGGCTTCGGTCTGCCAGACCGTCGAGGAATTCAGAATGTAGCGGATAAAGACCAACTGGCAGATCAACAGCATGGCGATGAAGAACATCGATGCTGCGGTAATGCCACTGGCTTTTGACAGCAAATGCACGACATTGATCACATGATCGAGCGGACCACGCGGAGGCATCGGGGCAGGGCGCGCACCATTTCCGGTGTCGCCTGCTTTTTCAGGCAGCGGCTCCACATCGGGTGGCGGAGGGAAACTGTTATGGTTCGACCGGGCGCGCGGCGCGGACGTAACGTCATCGGGCAGGTCGATCGGGAGTGAGTTGGGAAAAGCTGCGTTCGCCACGCTGGGTCTCCTGAAGATCAAGGTCGTCGCAAAAAAGCGTGAAAGGAGTGGCGCCGGCATGCATCCGGCGCCACAGGACCATTATTCGACAGAAAGAGCCATATCGAGCAGTTCCTGACCGCCCGGGGTGTCTTCGACGAATTTGGCATAGGACGTCTGCTTGGCGATGTCCTGCCATGCCTTGAAATCGGCATCGGTCAGATCGGCGATTTCCACACCGGCATCCTTGAAGACCGTGACACTGGTTTCATCTTCCTTACGACCTTCTTCGGAATAGAAGGCTTCGGCTTTTTTCGCAGCAGCGGCAAGGGCCGCTTTCTGGGCGTCGTTCAGGCCGTCATAGGTTTTCTTGGACATCAGAACAGGCTGATACATGAACCACAGCGCGTTTGCACCGGCCGGGGTGTAGCATGTGACCTGTTCATAGATGCGGTAGGAAACGAAGCTCGACGAGCTGGTATTGGTGGCATCAAGAACGCCGGTCTGCATTGCCGGATAGATTTCCGAGCTTGGCATTGCAGCGATCGATGCACCAGCACCCTGGAGCATCTGTTCAAACGATTTACCCGCAGCACGGATCTGAAGGCCTTTTACGTCTTCGGGAACGCGGATGCAGCCCTTGGTCGAGGCAAAGCCGCCAGCCAGCCAGCCCTTGGCAATGGTGACCACCCCGTTTTCATTGAGGATGTCTTCCATTTTCGCCATGAAAGGCGAATTGTTCAGGCGTTCTGCGTGGTCATGGTTTTTGACCAGTGCCGGCATCAGGGTCAGGTTGGTTGCCGGAATGCGACCACCTGCGTAGGCCAGCGGATAGACAATCATGTCAAGCTGGCCACGTTCCATCGGAGTCCATTGTTCGTTAGCCTTGAACAGGGAACCGGACGGGAAAATCTGAATTTCCAGATCGACATTGGCGGCCTTGACTTCATCGGCAACGATCTGTGCAACTTTGTGACGGATGTCACCGGTTGACCACTGATGCGACAGCTTCAGTGTTTCGGCTTGTGCCGATACAGACATGCCAAAAGCAGCAACAGACATGGTAATGGCGGCGACGGACGCCGTAAGGGTCTTCTTGAAAGTCTTCATCTTTTCCTCCCGGATGAAGCATGTGTTTTAGAGGCACATTTAAAAGCTTTTACGCGTCTTTTTATTGATGCGGTTTTCGCATTGGATGGAAGCGTTACAGATTTCTGGCATGCTGTCTATGCAATTTTGTATACCAGAAATGCGTTTTGCAGTGCCACAAGACGTATCATCAGTGTTTGCCTACACATATTGAGAAACTGCGACTGAACTTTTGCAGTGCAATACAAAAACAGTGCGAAGCAGCGAGGAAAAGGCTTTGATCAGTACCAGATAATGTGTTCTGGTATACCAGTAAATGGATGCGAAATGAGGGCGTTTATGGCGCAGACTGGAAAGCTTGCCACCGATTTGGTGCAAAAACTTGAACGCGATATTGTGACCGGTGTTCTTAAACCGGGGGACAAGCTTGACGAACGTTCGCTGAGTGAACGGTTCGGAGTTTCGCGGACTCCCGTGCGCGAAGCCCTGCAAACACTTGCCAGTTCCGGACTTGTCGCAACCATGCCACGGCGCGGAACCATTGTTGCGTCCATCACGGTGGGTGAATTGATCGAGATGTTCGAAGTCATGGCGGAACTTGAAGCCATGTGCGCACGTCTTGCTGCCCGCCGGATGCCACGTGTTGATATCGATAATCTGATTGCACTGGCCAATGAATGCAGTGCGCTTCAGGAACATTCTGATGCGGATGCCTATTACGAGGCGAATGTAAGCTTCCACGAAGCAATCTATGCCGGATGCCGCAACAGTTTCCTTGAACGTCAAACCAAAAACGTCCGCAACCGCCTTGCACCTTATCGCCGCCTGCAGCTTCATCGTCCGGGACGTGTGAAGCGTTCAAACAATGAACACGCCGATATCCTGAGTGCGATTGCAAACGGCGAAGCCGACACTGCAGGTACCTTGATGCATCAGCATGTCGCGGTTCAGGGCGAGGCACTTAATGATCTTCTCGCCATCGTTCCGCGCGGCTATCTGGAGCCGTTGGCGAGCTGATTTATCCTTCAAAAATCGATCCTAAAGCACGTGACCTTTTTTCTATGGTGCGCTAAAACGCAGTCATGGCAAAGAAACGTTTAGATCAGCTGCTTGTGGAACGTGGATTGGTGGAAAGCCGGTCCAAGGCGCAGGCCTTCATCATGGCGGGTAATGTCTTTAGCGGCGAGCAGCGGCTGGACAAGCCCGGATTGCAGTGCAAAGAAGACATTGCAATTACCCTGCGTGGGCAACCCCATCCATGGGTGTCGCGTGGCGGGTTGAAGCTTGAAAAGGGCTTGGCCGAATTTGCAATTGATGTCACCGGATGTGTCGGCGTTGATGTTGGCGCATCAACCGGCGGCTTTACCGATGTGCTTTTACAAAACGGTGCGGCAAAGGTCTTTGCCGTTGATGTCGGGCAGGGGCAGCTTGATTGGAAATTGCGCAATGATGATCGCGTGATTGTCATGGAAAAAACTAATGCGCGGCATCTGACTGAAGAAGATATTCCCGATCCGATTGATATCGTTGTCTGTGATGCCAGCTTCATTGGTCTTCGCACCGTCCTTCCGGCCAGTTTGGCGCGGGTGAAGGATGGCGGGCATGTGATCGCATTGATCAAACCGCAATTTGAAGTCGGCAAGGAACGGGTTGGTAAAAAAGGTGTCGTGCGCGAGCCCGAACTGCATCAGGAAGTCTGTGACACGATTTCTGAATGGCTTGGCAGTTTGCCGGGATGGGAGGTTTTGGGCATTACCAAAAGCCCGATCACCGGGCCAGAAGGCAATGTTGAATTTCTGATCTGTGGGCGGAAATCGGCCTGATTATTGGCCAATTTCCGCGATCCCACTTAGGGCTTACTTGCCGATTTTCTTCATGAAGAAATCAATCCCGGCCTGAGCGCAATCCTGATCCTGCGGCGGAGTGCCGGAACTGACCCCGATGCCGCCAACGCAGTCGCCATCGACCATGACCGGAAGGCCACCGGCAACGATGGAAAGACGACCACCAATTTCAGAATCAATGCCATAAGCCGGTTTTCCCGGCTGTGCGGCGGCGGCATATTCGTGGGTCGCTTTGCGCGCACCTGATGCGGTAAAGGATTTGTCCTGTGCGATCGTCGTGCTGGTGACCTTGCCGCCATCCATGCGTTCAAACGCAATCAAAACCCCGGATTCATCGGTGATGGCGATACACATGGGAATGCCGATTTCATTGGCACGGTTGCGTGCGCCTTCAATCAGGATATAGGCATCGTCAATCGACAGGCGTTTGATGGTCAGCATAGGACGTCTCCCAAGGTATGGTTAAATTAAGTTGGCGGCATCTTATGGGCCCTGCCAAATAGGGATCAATCAGATAAAACGTCTTTCCGCATGGTGGAACGTTTGCCGATATGTCTGAGGGACGTCCGATTCCCTAGCGATAGATCATGAAGTAAAGCGCACCCATCGGCAGGAGAACCGCTGTGATCCCGATAATGTTCCAAAGCTTGCGGCATTTCTCATAGCTTTGCGGCATTCCGGTTGCACCTTCATTGACGGCCCTTCCGGCAAGTTTTGACATATAAATCTGCAGCGGGAGCAATCCGGTAATCCAAAGGACTGCTGCCATGCCAAACAGGCTGATGCCGATTGTCAGATGCGGCGCATCGGAGATTGCAATGCCTGTTGCATGAAACAATCCAATGCCACCAATCACAATCAATGCCGAGCCGAAGGCCGTAAAAAGCAAATCGGTCATGTTCACCAAGCGACAGGCAAAGGCGATAATCACCGGATTTCTTGTGCGGTCGGCCTGCATTTTCCAGACGGCGGATACAATGATATTGCCCAGGAAAAGGACGACACCAAGAACGTGAATGAACTTAACAGTGAAATATTCCATCAGATGTTCCGTTCTGTTGATGCCTGAAAGAAAGCAGATTTGGGTGAGGGGAGAATAGTGCAGCCGTTTAAGGGCCTATGCCCCGGTCGGTGCTGTCAGGTCTTCTTCCAGAAGGCCAAGAACAAAGCTTCCAAGATCCTGATCGGCAGGCGGCACAATCATGCCATCAATCACAAGCATCGCAATCCCGTGTGCGCGGCTCCAGGCGGCCAAGGCCCGGTTATAGGCGGTGGCGGCTTCGGTCAGGGTCATGTCGGCTTTGCGATCAACCGAGGTCACAGCGCGTTGAAGCACGTCGAATGCGTTATCAGCCGCATCGCGTAATTCCGGGTATTGATCAAGTGGCGGGCGTTCGCGGCCAAAGATAAGGCGAAAATGCTGAGGATGTTCAACCGCAAAGGCAACATAAGCCGCCCCCAGCTTCATAATGCGTTCTTCGTGACTTTCTATGGCCTCTGCGACCGCTTCAAGTTGTTCGGCAAAGCGTTCAAAGGCGGAAATCGCCACTGCCGCTAAAATGCCATCCTTACCGTCAAAATGACGATAGGGTGCAGCTTCCGACACTCCGGTCATGCGTGCCAGTCGGCGCAGCGAAAGGCCGGTCGGGCCTTCCTTGGTCAGGATGGTTTCTGCTTTTTCCAGCAGCACATTACGGACGTCACCGTGATGGTATTTCCCCATAAGCTCGCATCTCGTTTTTCTTATGTTAACTTTGTTAACATTAATGCGAGGCATACCAGATTTCAAGGATAAATTTCTGTGAAATGGCGATTTCCGGACATGAAAACCCCTGACCTGCCGAGTGTTGGCAGATCAAAGCTTGGCGATGAGTGACGTGATTTGGTGGGGAGGTATGTGAAGCGGTGGGCTGGCCAAGGCGCTGTCAGGAAAGAATAAAATCAAACCGGCCAATTTCCCCGTCACTGGCTTTTTCGATTTTCATCAGAAGCGAGTCATTGAACAGGAAGTCCCGTTCATTGCGCGGTTCATCGGGAAAGTAAAGCTGGGTGGTCAAGGTATTGTTCGGCGGTGTATGAATCTTGACGTGGTAGTGGGGCGTGCGACCGCCATATTCGGCCGGGCGAATGGTTTCAAAGTAATAGCGGCCCAATGCATCAGTCTTCTGATAACCGCGCAGGCGGAAACCGCGATTGTCATAGTCGCCATCCGCATTCGCATGCCAAAGATCGACAATCGCATTGGCAACCGGCAGGCAATTGGCGGTTAGAACAAAACCGATCAGGGTTATCGGTGTTCCGTTGGCATCGGCGCGGAAATCACGCTTTTCAGGTGGATTGTCGCTATAGAACGGACCTTCGGTGCTTGAACGTGTCGGACCGCTGTCGGTTCCGCAATTGGGAGTGGCGGGCAGTTTGGCGTCATTTCCCTGTGCAACCGGGGCCAGGATCGTGCTTCCGATGGCAGCAGCGGAGCCCGCGGCAAGCCAGCCCTTTAGAACCGCGCGCCGCGACAATAACGATAGATCCGTGCTGGGTGACATCGGCGCTGCATCCTTCCTGTTGCAAGGGACATTCTGTTCTAAGCCCTGACCCTAGAGATATCGCAAAACGCTGACGTAGCAAGTCTGTGTGCCGGAAAAGCCAATAGCATCTACAAAGGCGCCGCCCCGGGGATAGGGCGGCGCAGTTGCTTCAGGAGGTCTTCGGGAGGGAGTTGGGTGCCTGGCCGTTAAGTGGCTGGTGTCGTTTCCGGTTTGGCCTCTGGGTTTGCTGTTTCGGTGTTCGCAGGGGGTGGCGTTGTTTCTGTTGTTGTTGCTTCTGCTGCGGGCGTCGTTGTGTCGGGGGCTGTCGCTTGGTTGCTGGCCGTATCTGCAGGTGATGGCTGATCAGATGTGTTTACGCTCGGCTGTGCATCCGATGTGGCAGGTTCCGGTGTTGTGATCGCGCCCGATTGGGCTGCGTTGTCATTACGGTCTTGTTTTTCATCGACGGGACTTGACGGTGTGGTTGCAGTTTGCTCGTTTTCGCTTGTGTCGGCAGCGGTGGGTTTGTCGTCTGTTGGACTGGCTGTATCGGGTTGTGTGGTCTGGTCAGCCTCATCGGATGTTGCCGTTGGCTGAGTGGTATCCGTTGGTTTTGCATCCTCGGCACTTTGTGTCGGTGCCTTGTCCTCTGGTGCCGCTTTTTCGGTGTCCGAGGGCGGGGTCAGGTCGACTGCGGGGGATTTCGGGGCTTTGTCGGTTTTGGGCCGATCCGGGCGGATCAGGAATTTATCGCCCAAGGTGTCCTGACCGATTAAAAGCGGCTGTTCCAGTCCGGCCATTTCAAGCAGGCCGATATCAACATCCCGATCAACGCCATGCAGGACCATGCGGGTTTTGATCACCGGCGCGCGCACGCTGGCACTATTGGCACTTGTTTGAATGTCACGATATCCAGAAACGGGGGCGGATAGCTGCCAGACAATGGTGCGTGATTTCAGACTACTTTGCGCATCCGGGGGGCATTTCAGGGTAAGGGAGAACGATGCGATATCGGCCGCATTGCCATCGCTGCCTTCGTCAGTGTCGCCGCTGTCGCTATTGTCGTCATCAGCACTATCGGTGCGGAGGTCGCTGACGAACAGGCAGGTTTGCGGCGCTGCGCCAAGGATCATCGCAGGCAGGCCCGCAATGCCCCATTCGGGCAGGTCAACCGTCTCGTCCGGATACAGGACCGTTCGGTTTTTAAGTTGTGCATCCTCGCCAACCGATCCGCTGCGTGCGGCTTTGTTGTTGGAGGCGGCAAGTGTCATCAGGGTTTTGAGCATGATCGGGTTCATGCCACTACGACGTGGCACAAACCCGGTTGTGACAGGAAATCAGTTGCTGGGTGGGTTAGCTTGGAAAATGCTTGTTGGCGTTCCAGCCTTCGCACTGACCACGATGGCGCAAAAGATGGTCTGCCAGAACGATGGCAGCCATGGCTTCGCCCACCGGAACGCCGCGAATGCCAACACAGGGGTCATGGCGACCCTTGGTGACGACATCGACTTCCTTGCCGTAGATATCAATGCTTTTGCGCGGGGTAAGGATCGAGCTGGTCGGTTTGACTGCAAAACGGATAACAACATCCTGACCTGACGAAATACCGCCCAGAATGCCACCGGCATGGTTCGACCCAAACACCGGCTTGCCGTCTTCGCCAAGGCGCATTTCATCGGCATTTTCAATGCCGGTCAGCTCGGCTGCTTCAAAGCCGTTGCCGATTTCAACACCCTTGACCGCATTGATCGTCATCATTGCCTTGGCTAGGTCGGCATCAAGTTTGTCGTAAACCGGATCGCCAAGCCCGACGGGAACACCGGAACAGACAACTTCGATCACAGCGCCAACGGATGAGCCATCCTTGCGCAAACCATCAAGATATTCTTCGAAGACCGGAACGGCTTTCGGGTCCGGGCAGAAGAACGGATTGTTATCAACCTCATCCCAGTCCCAGTTGTCGCGATTGATTTCCTTGGTGCCCATTTTAACCAGTGCCGCGCGGATTTTGATATCATCGCCAAGAATCTTGCGCGCAATTGCACCGGCTGCAACCCGCATCGCGGTTTCACGTGCGGATGAACGACCGCCACCGCGATAATCACGAGTGCCGTATTTTTCCCAATAGGTGTAATCGGCATGGCCTGGGCGGAACTGATTTTTAATTTCGCCGTAATCCTTTGACCGCTGATCGACATTTTCAATCAGAAGACCGATGGGAGTGCCGGTGGTTTTGCCTTCGAACACGCCCGAAAGAATTTTGACCTGATCAGGTTCGCGGCGCTGGGTGGTAAAGCGTGACTGACCGGGTTTGCGTTTTTCAAGAAAGCCCTGAATATCGGCTTCAGACAAATCCAGCAGCGGGGGAACCCCGTCAACGACACAGCCGATTGCCGGGCCGTGGCTTTCACCAAAGGTGGTGAAGCGAAAAAGCGTTCCAAAACTGTTGCCAGCCATAACCGATAATCCAGCGTTCGAAGTGTAAAGAGACAAAGTGAAAAGAGACAAAACGGGCCGCCCGTCAGGGCAGCCCGCAAAATCATATCATGCCCAGATCAGGATTTCTGAACATTGATGTCAGGTGCGTCTGCCTGTTTCATGCCAACGGTGTGATAACCGCAATCGACATGATGGGTTTCCCCGGTAACGCCGGTGGACAGGTCAGACAGGAAATACAGGCCCGAACCGCCAACATCATCAAGGGTGACGTTGCGGCGCATTGGCGAGTTGAATTCATTCCATTTCAGGATATAGCGGAAATCGCCAATACCCGAAGCAGCAAGCGTTTTCATCGGACCGGCCGAAATGGCATTCACCCGGATGCGGTCCGGGCCAAGGTCATTGGCAAGGTATTTCACACTGGCTTCAAGGGCTGCTTTGGCAACACCCATCACGTTGTAATGCGGCATGACTTTTTCTGCCCCGTAATAGGACAGGGTCAAAAGCGAACCCCCATCGGTCATCAGCTTTTCCGCGCGCTGTGCAACAGCGGTAAAGGAATAGACCGAGATGTTCATCGACATCGTGAAGTTTTCAAGCGAGGTGTCGACATAGCGACCGCGCAATTCGTTTTTGTCGGAAAAACCGATGGCGTGGACAACAAAGTCCAGCTTGCCCCATTTTTCCTTGAGCGCGTCAAAAACGGAATCGATGCTTGCTGCATTGGTGACGTCACATGGCAGGACGATATCACTGCCAACAGACTCGGCCAATGGGCGGACCCGTTTTTCAAGTGCTTCACCCTGATAGGTAAAGGCAACTTCCGCACCTGCAGCAGCAGCAGCGCGTGCAATACCCCAAGCAATCGACTTGTCGTTGGCGACGCCCATAATCAGGCCACGCTTACCGGCCATCAGGCCCGAAATGTTTTCGGTGGACAGGCTCATATTCCCTCTCGTTCCCACGATCTCTCTCTGGCAGGTAGAGGCATTCACTTAAAGCCGCGACCGGCACAGGAGCTATTAGTCATTGGGCGCATCCTACACAAAGCAAGGCCAACGTCAATCTGGCCTGTTATAACGTGTGCGGGCACGCTATCCTGTTGATCAATTACAGTATAACCGGAAAATGCGCGGGGATAAGCGTTTAATGGTCGAATTTCACAAATTGATCGCGGATCGGACAGCATTCTGGCGCTATGCACTTATGCGTTTTGTTCATGACAAATCCATACAACGTGCGGCTGGACTGTCTTATACGACGCTTTTGGCAATGGTTCCGTTCCTTGCGGTTGCCTTGACGGTGCTGTCGGCATTTCCGGTATTTGATCAGTTCAAAGATCAGATCATGGGTGTTGTTCTGAATAACTTTTTGCCTGAGACCGGCGAACAAGTCACAGAATACCTTGGTGATTTCCTGCAAAACACCGGTCAGATGACGGCGATTGGCACCATTGTTCTCGGCCTGACGGCGGTTATGTTGCTTGGCGCGATTGAAGGGGCGATGAATGACGTCTTTCGCGTTACAAGCCCGCGCAAATTGCTATCCCGGCTTGTGGTGTTCTGGACGCTTCTGACGGTCGGGCCGATGTTGCTGGGGCTTAGCCTGTCGCTGGCATCCTATATCTTTGCCATGCGTCATATGGTCGGTGGGGATGCACTGGGGGAACATATCGGGCAGTTAACGTTCCTTGCGCCGTTCTTGTTATCGGCAGCAGCCTTTTCATTGTTATTCATGGGCATGCCCAACCGATCGGTTGAAATTATTGATGGTTTGGCTGGTGGTCTGGTCGCCGCGATCCTGTTCGAATCCCTGAAAAAGGGATTTGGCTTCTATGTCACAAGCTTCCCGACCTATCAGACGATTTATGGTGCAGTGGCCGTTGTTCCGATCTTCCTGTTGTGGATGTATCTGACCTGGATCGTGATTTTACTTGGCGCACAGGTTGCCGCAGCAAGGTCTGAATGGCGGGCTGCACGTGCTGCGGGACTGATCCCTGATCCACGGGGTGCGGTTCCGGGGCACATGGAACGGATTATCGCGGTTCTTCGGGTTCTGGAATATCTGCAAAACGGTTTCCATGAAGCGGCAAAACCGCCAACCTATCGCCGCATGCTGCGTGATTTGAAACTGGGCGGGCGTGATTTGAACTGGGCCTTGGCCGCCTTGCGCCGGGAAAAGCTGATCGACCGTTCTGAAAGCCATCGCTGGTTGCTGTCGGGCAATCTGTCACGGCTAACCTTGAACGATCTGATGGCGCGGTTGGGGCTGTTTCTGGACTATGATCGGCTTTTGGTTGTTCCGGCGGATGGCGGGTGGCCGGTGCGTATGCGCGACTGCCTGATCGAGCTTGAGAAAACCCGCCATGTCGTTCTGGATATTATCGTTGGCGAATTGCTTGATACGCCAAAACAGGCTGACAAGGTTCCTGAACAGATCAAGGAAGACCCCGATACGCCCAGACCAACCGAGATTGATCAAAACGACATGGCGCAAACCGTCGAATAGGGGCGGGGGCGTGTGTAGTTAACACCACACACTTGCCTATTCGGAAGCAGGTTGCTGGGGTGTGTCCATCTGAACCCGCAAGGTGGCATCGCCACTGCGCAGATGCAGATCGCGTTGCGGGAATGGGATTTCGATATTGTGTTCCTTGAAGGCATCCCAGACATTCAGCAAAATCTCGCTGATGATATTGCCACGTCCATTTTGCGGATCATCAATCCAGAACCTGATTTCAAGATCGACAGAATTGTCGCCAAATCCACGCAGCAATGTGTTGGGGCCGGGGTTTTCGAGCACGCGCGAACATTTCCCCGCCGCCTCGTTACACAGGGTAATGGCGAAATGCGGATCGCAGCTATAGGCAATGCCAACCGGAATTTTCAGACGCAGCTTAACGTCTGAATGGCTCCAGTTTTCAACCTGGGTGGTGATCAGATCTTCATTCGGGATCAGGAATTCTGTCCCGTCACGGGTACGCACCGCGGTGTAGCGTGCGCCAAGCGACTGAATCCAGCCAAACGTATCGCCAATGGCAATGACATCGCCCGGCTTGATCGACCGATCTAAAAGCAGGATCACCCCGCTGATCAGGTTGGCGGCAATGCGCTGCAGACCAAGGCCAAGGCCGACACCAACCGCACCGCCAAAGACCGCAAGGGCGGTCAAATCGACACCAATGGTCGAGAGTGCAAACAGAACCGCAACGGATAGAAGAACAAATTTAAGCAGCTTGGACATCAACACCTGAACCGACGGGGTCAGGCGGTGGGTCTTTTTAATGCGTTGTTCAAACAGGCGCGAGGCAAAGGATGCGACCCAAAGCAATATGGCAAGTGATAGGACGGCTTTCAGGACGCCATAGACCGACACACGGAAATCACCGACCTGCATCGCAAGCCCGTCCAGAATTGCAATGGTGGGCTCAAGCCAGCCGACAATGTTAAGGGCGGCCAACCCCCATGCCAGGGTGGCGATGCTGCGCGACCAAACCGGATCGTTGACCACAGCCGAGGCCAGGCGAATGACGATCCAGGCATTCATCAAGCTTGCGACAAGGCGGACAATGTTATGGCGGTAACCGGCCTGAATGGCGATGGCTTCAATCAACCAGATCAGAACGACAAACAGCAGCGGGAAAGCCAGATCCGGCAAAACATTGGCAAAGCGCCTGAACCCGGCATAGGGCAAAAGCGGTTTCCAGTTTTGCAGACGGGAAAGTAGTGCAGCCAATTTTGAACGGAGTAAATAGGCCGGGATGGTTGCAACAATACAGGCCGCTATCTGGATCAGGATCGGGATCAACAACACATTGGCCGAAAGCCAGTTGATCGCTTGTTCAAGCCATTGCAGATATTGATCCGGATTTGTGAACTGTTCCATCTGGTCCCTGATTGGCTGTTGTGTTTTGCGCGAACAAAACCCTTTGAAACCATATGGTAACACGGATCTGCATTTACAGGCAGTCAGGCGTATCACGGCTGGTTCGGGGGCGTCAGACCCGTGGTTTTTCTAAGGTCGTTCGGGGCAGGGTGGTTCAAACGGGCAAGAAAAAAGCTGGCAGATGCCAGCTTTTAAAATGTCGGATTAACGCGTTTTGTAAGGATGATTTTCGGACCAGGTTTTGATGAATTCGATCAGGTCATCATCGCGTTCTTCGGGAAGCTTGACCGTCAGATGGACATATTGATCACCGCGTTTATCCCCCCGATCATAGGGGGCGCCTTTGCCGCGCAGGCGCAGCTTGGTGCCGCTATTGGCGTTCGCGGGCAGCTTCATATTGACCTTGCCTGCGACAATCGGGACTTCGATGGAGCCACCCAGAATGGCTTCTGACAGGGTGATCGCAAGATCACAATGAATGTCATTGCCTTCGCGGCGGAATGTTTTGTCGGGATGAACATGCAGCTTGATCAGCGCATCGCCCGCCTCACCACCATTCATGCCGGCCATGCCCTGATTCTTCAAGCGCAGCGTTTGTTCATCTTCGCTGCCCGGTGGAATTCGGACTTCAAGGCTTTTGCCGCTGGCAAGGTTGATGCGTTTGGTCGCACCCAGCATGGCTTCGCTAAAATCAAGGCTGAGTTCATAGGAGATGTTCGGGCCTTTGACCTTTTGCGGGCGTCGTTCGCCGCCAAAGCCCTCGAAACCGCCACCACCGCCCCGGCCGCGACCACCTTTGCCGAAAATTTCGTCAAAGATATCTTCTGCATTGGCTCCGGAAAAACCAAATGGATCGTTTGCGCCACCTGAACGGGCACCACCACCACCGCGGCCAAACGGGCCGGTTTCGCGACCATCGGCATCAAGCATGCCATTGTCGAATTTCTTGCGGCGCTCGGCATCGCCCAGAAGGTGATAGGCGCTTGAAACCTTTTTAAACCGTTCTTCGATTTTTGCATCGCCGGGGTTTACGTCGGGATGGAGCTCACGCGCCAGTTTACGATAGGCTTTCTTGATTTCGTCCTGACTGGCGGTTTTGGCAACGCCAAGTATCTTATAGGGATCCTGCATGTACTGACCGGTTGTAAAAACTAAAAGCACGTCGGTTCATTATTAGATCATGAGCAGTCAAATATGAACCTTATTTGCACGGGGTGAACCATGTGATGGTCGATTGGGTGGTCTGTCAGAACAAGAAAAAGGCGGCGCAGTCTCATGGAACGCGCCGCCTGTCTCATTTTGTGCGACACAGGCCGCAAAATTTGATCAGTTCACAACTTGCCAACTGCCATCAGGTTTACGGCACGCGGTGCCATAAGCGGTTTCTTCCTGCCCACCGATGGTGACGGTTTGCTGGTACTCGCGGCAATATTCCTGCGTTTTAGGCGCCTGATAAGTCCGCGTCGGGGTTACCGTGCCCTGAACGCCCGTATCGGGGTTCTGCCAGGTAGAGGTTTGCCCCGTCGGGGTTGCTTCAAGCGTTTTCTGTGTGCTTTGGGCCATGATGGCACGGTCGGCATTGTCAAGCGAACGGCCGACTTCACTGCCGATAAAGGCACCGGCCAGCGTACCAAGGGCGACACCGACAAGCTGCCCGCTGCCCTTACCAAATTGTGCACCGGCAACAGCACCGCCAACAGCACCAAGCAAGGTACCTGCAGTCTGTTTTTGGCCCTGATCCTGGGCGCAACCGGCAATAAAGGCGGTCATCATGACCGGAATTACGATATGACGGAATTTCATGTTTATTTTGCCCATCTTGTCTTTACAGTCCCAACCGATATGCTTTGCGTATATATATGACCTGAACGTAGCGACTGCCACCGATGTTCCGAATTAGTTGATCTGCATGGCAACGAATTCAATCAGCCAAAGGAAATCTTTCCCTAATGGACGAAAAAAATACGCCAAAAATTGGGCACGAACCCCACGACGCCCCGTTTGAGATGTTTGATAGTTGGTTTAGTGAAGCCAAATCAGCAGAAAAGGCCTATCCGGATGCCATGACTTTGGCGACGGCGGATGCGCAAGGGCGCCCGTCGGCACGCATTGTTTTGCTTAAGGAATTCGATCCGCGCGGCTTTGTTTTCTATACCAATTATGAAAGCCGAAAGGGCAGTCAGCTTGCTGAAAACAGTTTTGCGGCATTGTGTTTTCATTGGAAGACACTTGAAAAATGCGTGCGGATTGAAGGCAAGGTTTCCAAGGTTGATGCGCAAGAATCCGATGAATATTTCGCATCGCGTCCACGCGGCAGTCAGCTTGGTGCCTGGGCATCCATTCAGTCCCGCCCGATGAGCGGCCGGTTTGATCTTGAAAAACGGGTAGCGGAATTTACTGCCAAGTTCGGCCTTGGCAAAGTCCCGCGCCCGGATCATTGGGGTGGTTTCCGCCTGATCCCGCATCGGATCGAGTTTTGGGCCGAAGGAAAATTCCGCCTGCATGACCGCAAGCTTTTCACCCGCGATGATCAGGATGCCGGTTGGAACATTGAAAAGCTGTTTCCTTAAGAGCTGCTCGGCCCGTCAGAAACATCAAAACGCACAAGGTCATGTGACTTTGTGCGTTTTTCTTTGGGCCATTGAAAGGTGCCTTAGGCGTCTTGTTCTGGCGGGCAGAATGTTTCCTGCAGGACAGCAATGATTTTCATGATATCGCGATTGGCCAGCGAATAAAAAATCGTCTGGGCATCCCGGCGGGTTTTAACCAGACCTTCGCGGCGAAGACGTGCCAAATGCTGGGACAGGGCCGATTGTTTGATGCCCAGTTCGTTTTCAAGCGTCCCAACGGATTTCTCTGTATCCCCAAGGGAACACAGGATCATCAGACGCCATTCATTGCCCAGTGTTTTAAGAAATTCCGCTGCTTCGCGTGCATTCTCATGGAGCATTTCATAATCCATTTGGCGGAAAACCCATTCCTTGTTCTGCACGCTTAGGGTCCTGACCCTATCTGCCCATATCCTTACAAGCACATGGTTTTCATGGGCGCACTTCATGTTTCGATAGTGAAACCGTAATCCTAATCACAACCATTGATGATACAATCATTTTATATGTTAGGCTCTAGGAAAACCGGGTCAGATTTCGATAGGATGTTGAAACATTAAACGCATTCGGAACGTTTTGATCTTGGACAAAGAAATTCGCGATTAAAGAGCGTAGTCTGTTGCCAAGCTTGCACCAAACGGGGCAGGTGAGAGACAGACGCAGTTATCAAGCTGACATGCGGGAGTGAGTACGATGGCAATACGAACAATTCTGGCGCCGGTGGCAGGAACAGCCATTGATCAACGGGTCTTGCATACGGCCTTTCGAATGGCCAAACGGTTTGATGCCCATCTTGAGGCGTTATTTGTCGCAGCAGAACCCCAGGACGCAATTCCAATTGTTGGCGAAGGCATGTCGGGCCTGATCATTGAAGAAATGATCCGTGCTGCTGAAACGGAAACCGCAAAACGCGAAACCAACGGCAAAGCTTCCTATAAGGCAGCCCTTGAGGCGGCCGGTATTGAAGTTAGTGAAGCTTCCTCGACCGAGAACAAGGCGACCTGCGCATGGCGCAAGGATAACGGGCGCGAAGACGAAACCGTTGCCCGCCGTGGACGGTTGTTTGATCTGGTGGTGATTGGCCGTGATCCCAAGGAGGCATCGGCATCCCTGACTTTTGATGCCGCCCTGATGGAAACGGGCCGTCCCATTCTTGTCGCCCCGGAAAACGCACCGGCAACAGTTGGTGAAAAGGTTATGATTGCGTGGAATGGCGGGGTTGAAGCCGCCCGTGCTGTGACATCTGCCATGCCGCTTTTGCGTACGGCAAAGGAAGTCACAATTGTCAGCATTGGCGATGTGCCCTATGGCCGGGCCAGTGGTACGGCATTGGCCGAACAATTCCGCTGGCACGGAGTCGATGCCAAGGTTGTCGACAATACCGAGTCCGGCCATGTTGCTAGCGCCTTGATTTCAGAAGCAGAAAAATGTGGTGCCGATACCATCGTTCTGGGTGCTTATAGCCATTCCCGGTTCAAGGAAATGATCCTTGGTGGTGTGACGCAGGATATGCTGGCGAAATGTGCCTTACCCCTTTGGATAATGCACTGACCAACCGGTGATTGTAACCATATGATTTCGCAAAACTAAATGATCTGCCAAACAGGGTGGAATTCAAAAGGCGCATTTTGATGCGCCTTTTTTGTTGCATCCGCGAACAAATCGCGAGAGGGTTGCAATAATATTACAAAGACGAAACCCCGAAAAACGAGGCGTTTCGCATCGAGGAAAATAAGCGTCTGACAGGGGAATTCACATGCTATCAATGCGTGATATCATTGATTTTGCGGCCATGTCCGAGGACCTGGTACATGAACTCAATAACCCGAAAACAGGTTTGCCCGATCTTGGCGCAGTTGCTGTGGACCAAGCGGTTGTTGGTGGCGTTTTGCATGAATGCAGTGCAACACCGTGTGCGGCCAATGATGTCGATGGCAAATAAGGTTTGATCGCTGCAAGGTGCGAATGCGCTTGCGGGAAGGATCACTGTTTTCTGTTTTAAGTTTCTATTTCGAGAAAAAATCAATCTGATTGCTGTTCTGATCTGTCTTCTGACCGGTATTGGCCGGGGCAGGCGTTTGTTCCTGCCAGGCCAGGACATGATCGGGAAGCGGACCCAGCACATGACGGATGGTCTGAAATGAACTGTCCGGGTCAAGCCAGTGCGACAGGTGATTGGGGCCGAGCACAACCGGCATGCGGTTGTGAATATGGGCAATCGCACCAGACGGGGCACAGGTGATGATGGTTGCCTCACGCCCGTTTTCCAATCCGGCAAACAGAAACGGTTGATGATCAGGAAGCGTGATCTGGTTTTTATGTTTTGCTGCGCCATCTTTGCGCCATTCATACCAACCCGTCGCCGGGATCAAACAGCGCCGTTCCAGAAGGGGACGGAATGTCGGTTTTGCTTCGAGTGTTTCGGATCGGGCATTGATCATGGGCGCATTCAGGCCCGGAATGCTTAATCCCCAGTTTCGAATGGCGGCTTTGCGATCAGGTAAAATAACGGCAATCGGATCGGTTGGGCGCCGCGTGCCTGTCAGACTTTCAAAGGCCGCTTCAAATTCATCTGACAAATCATCTGCATTACGGGCATTGCGGGCATCTTCAACCCCATCAGGTGTTGCCATGCGGCGAATATCGTCCATATCCAAGCCAAGCTGGACTTGAAACGCCCGAATATCGCTATTGAGATCAAATCGGCTGCACATGTCTTTACCCACCCCCGTCCGAAATTCAGCATACCGGCTTTAGGATGGCTTGCCAAACGCCGTGCGGATGGATTTGGCTGGTTCGGGGATAGAATTATTCCCCAAATCGGGGCTTTTCCTTCAAGGGTTTGGCATGGCAATGCTATAAGAAAGCAGTCAAAGCATGATTGCATATCTAAGTCGCGAAGAGAGCAAAGCCAATGAACAGCAACGCCCCGAAAACAGTCGTCCTGACAGGTGCCAGTCGTGGCATTGGTCATGTCACTGTTGGATATTTTGCCAAACGTGGTTGGCGGGTGATTTGCTGTTCACGCGAAGCCCCGCCGCCATCCTGTCCACGTGATCCGGCACAGGGTATTCATATTCGCGCCGATCTTTCCAAGCCTGAAGAAGTCGAATCCTTTATTGAACAGGCCAATGAGGTGCTTGGCGATGATCCGTTGCATGCGTTGGTCAATAATGCCGGTGTATCGCCCAAAACGCCTTATAAAGAGCGTCTTGGTTGCTTGAATGGGGATATTTCCGCATGGCGCGATGTGTTTGAATTGAATTTCTTCACTCCTCTGACACTGTCACGCGGATTTGCATCGGCCTTGCACCGTGGCAAGGGGGCGATTTGCAACATCACATCGATTGCAGGTCACTATGTTCACCCGTTTGCCGGATCGGCCTATTCAACCTCCAAGGCGGCCCTTTCTGGGCTGACACGTGAAATGGCGGTGGAGTTTGCCGAACTTGGCGTTCGGGTCAATGCGGTGGCCCCGGGCGAAATCAAGACAGACATGATTTCCCCGGAATATGAAGCATTGGTGCCCCGCATCCCGATGAACCGCATGGGCACGCCCGAAGACGTTGCGGCGGCGGTGCATTATCTGGTCGGGGAAGACAGCAGCTATGTCACCGGGACCGAGATTTTTGTCACCGGCGGGCAGCATCTTTATTGAGTTGCCTGCGCTTTGCGGTTTGGCATCCTGAGCTGAGAAAGGCAGTCCATTGTGGCTGCCTTTTGCGTTTGGGTCAGGTTTGCGTCAGGTTGCTTCGATATAAAAGGCCGGATCGTAATCCACCATGCCTGCGGGGATTTCATCGACCAGGGGGCGGGCCATGAAATATTCATCCGGCACGCCGTCAAGTTTAAGATCGGGCAGGGGGGCAAAGCCAAAGCGGCTGTAATATTCAGGTTCACCCAGAACCACACAGCCCCGTGCGTCATCGGTACGCAAATGACGAATACCACTCTGGATCAGTTCGGACCCGATGCCCATGCCTTGGCGGTCCGGGGTGACGGCGACCGGGCCTAGGCCAAACCAGCCACATTCCTTGCCGTTAATCTTGACCGGTGAAAAGGCTATGCAGCCGACAAGTTCGTCAGCTTCTTCTGCAATCAGGGACAAGGTAAGTTTGCCGCTTTGCCGCAGGGCATCGACAATCAGATGTTCTGTCTGCTGGCTGTGTGGTGCTGTTTTAAAAGCACTGGCCAACAGCGCATTTATCGCCGCGAAGTCTTTTTCAGTCTCTTCACGAATATGCATTTTCCGTCCCTGCCTGTGACGTTTGATCTACATCTTGCGGATCGTCAATCACGACTATAACGGGAAAATGCGCTACGCCAACAGGCTTTTAAGCCATTCCAGTTTTTGCTCCAACCGTTTGACTTCCATTTCAAGCCAGCCGGTGAAATTTGCCGCCTCATTGGAATGTTCTTCACGAAGGGCCAGAACCCGTTCCAGATCAAGCTCACAGACATCTTGAAGGATTTCAATCTGTTCGATGCGGATGTCATCATCAAGAAGATGCAGGTAGCGCATTTTAAGCGCCATGATCAGGCGGGACAGCTCACCGGATGTATCGCGCAGGTTGCCCTGCATCAATTCGATGAATTTATCATGACCGGCCTTGGTCAGGCTGAGTTGCGCGTCGGAATAGCCACCTTTGGCGGTGTCTTCCTTGACCAGACCTTCAAGTTTCAGAAGCTGAAGTGAACTTCCCATCATATCAAGCGACGGCCCCATCATATGGGACATGAAATGGCGCACCGAATTGGCCAGATCAGCATAGCTGATCGGTTTATCCGAAAGGGCGAGGGTACCAAGCGCGCAAAGCCGTAGACATTCTTTTGGGAGCAAGGTTCTATCCGAATACATGAGCGGTCCCTGTGTGATGACAGGTCCGACGTTAACGCGAACGGTTCTTAATTGCAAGATGTGATCTGCACCACGCATCGGCGGGTTCAAATCACCGTCCTCAATATAGGCCGTGGTGGGCCGAAAGCAAACAGCGCAAGGTCAATCAGGCAAGGCGCACGGTGTTATGTGCTCAGATCAAGAAAAAGGCCGGGGCATATGCCACCGGCCTTTGAATTTTCATGCATTTCAGGCTCATGCAGCCTTGGAAATGCCCAACTGGCTCCAGACGGTCAGAAGCGAATCGATCAAATGATCGACCAGTTCGTCATTGTGAAGCGGGCCGGGGGTGAAGCGCAGGCGCTCCGTCCCGCGTGGCACGGTCGGGTAATTGATCGGCTGGACATAGATATCATGTTCAAACAACAGACGATCGCTTGCTTCCTTGCACATGGCGGCATCGCCAACCATTAGCGGCACAATGTGGCTTGGCGCATCCATAACCGGAAGCCCAACTGCGCGCAGACGTTCGCGCAGGGTTTCGGCGCGTTCCTTTTGCGCGATGCGTTCGGCATTGCTTTCTTTGAGATGGCGGACAGAGGCCAGCGCACCGGCCGCAATGCTGGGCGGGTGGGAACTGGTAAAGATAAAGCCGTTGCCAAAGCTTCGGACGAAATCAACGATTTCCGGTTTGGCCGCGATATAGCCGCCAATCACCCCGAATGCCTTGGCAAGGGTGCCCTGAATGATGTCAACGCGGTGCATAACGCCATCGCGTTCGGCAACACCGCCACCATGCGGGCCATACATGCCAACCGCATGGACTTCATCAAGATATGAAATCGCGTTGTATTTTTCGCAAAGATCAAGAATCTGACCAATCGGTGCGATATCACCATCCATCGAATAGACCGATTCAAACGCAACGATCTTTGCGCGGTCCGGGCCGATGTCTTTCAGAATGGCTTCAAGATTTTCGACGTCGTTATGTTCCCAGATGCGGCGTTCGGCCTTGGAATGGCGCATGCCTTCGATCATGGAATTGTGGTTCTGCGAATCTGAAATGATGACGCAATCGGGCAATTTCGACCCAAGCGTTGAAAGAGTCGTCCAGTTTGCGACATAACCCGATGTCATCAAAAGGGCGGCTTCCTTGCCATGCAAATCGGCGAGTTCTTTCTCAAGCGCGACATGCAGATGGTTGGAGCCGGAAATATTACGCGTACCACCCGCACCGCCACCCTGACCGGTGATGGCATTTTGCATGGCTTCAAGGACTTTGGGGTGCTGACCCATGCCAAGATAATCGTTTGAACACCAAACGGTAATCTCGCGGGCGGCTTCGCCATTGCCCGGATGGAAAAGGGCCTTGGGGAATTTGCCGACAATACGTTCAAGATTGGCGAATACGCGATAACGGCCTTCTGCCTTAAGGCCGGCCAACGCGTCTTTGAAGAAGGTGTTATAATTCATCTTTGTTTCTTTCGCCTGTCTCTTGGTGCTGGTGCGTCCGTATTGCTACGTGTGCATCGTCACAAAGCTCTGGTCTTGTTCAGATCAAAGTGTGATCTGGACATATCGTCCGGTCTGACCGGGTCTTGATTTTGTCCTTATCCAGCATGGCGACTGATAAGGCATTGACCCTTGTCAAAAATTAAAGCGATTCCAGTTTTCTTTGGAACCGTACGATCAGAGAAGGCGTTCCATCTTTCGTTTGTCGATCTCGCCTCGGGGTGGGTTGATTAGCACGTGCTAGCACACCCCGTCTAAATTCAGTACCCAATTTGGGCCCATTGGCTTCATTTGGCAAGGATTTGAACGCGTTTGCAGGCACAATTATATTGATTTTCACCATAGATAAAATCAATCTATTTTAGGTTTTGTGGTGTGAATGGTCTATTTGTTTGCAAGTCGAAGCGTTCTGAATGGTTGTTTTGCGGGTGAAAAACCCGACGATATTCAAAGTTTTCCGACGTTATCGGGCAGGCTTGCACCCACCATAAATGAAGATCCCGCACAATGGTCAACATCGTGCGGGATCCTGTTTTTAAGACGCCTATGGGGCTTGGGCGCCCGGATTACCGGGCGGCATGCCAATCGGTCAGGGCGGCTTCAACCTTATCAAACATATCGTTGATCTGGGTCTCAGTAATGATCAGCGGCGGGCAGAAGGCCACCGTATCGCCCAATGCACGCAGGATGACACCCTTTTCAAGGCAGGCTTGCGCAACCGCCTTACCCGCAGCGCCATAGGGGTCAAACGGTGTTTTCGCAGATTTATCGGCAACCAGTTCAAAGGCGCCAATAAGTCCGAGCCCACGGGTTTCGCCGACGTGATCGAACTTGTTAAGGTCATTCAGGCGTTTCTGGAACGGCGCCATGACGGCTCGGACATGCGCGATAATGCCATCGTCTTCATAGACTTTCAGGGTCTCAAGCGCGACGGCGGCAGCAACCGGATGCCCGGAATAGGTAAAGCCATGGCCAAAGGTGCCGACTTCGTCTGAGCCCTTTTTGACCGCCTGATAAATCTTGTCATTGATGAACAGGGCCGAAATCGGCTGATAGGCCGAAGAAAGCTGTTTGGCGACCGTGATCATGTCGGGGGTCAGATTAAAGGTCTCGGTGGCAAACATCCGCCCGGTCCGGCCAAACCCGCAGATCACTTCATCGGCGATAAACAGAATGTCATAGCGTTTGAGGACTTCCTGAATTTTCTCAAAATAGGTGCGCGGCGGAACAATCACGCCACCAGCCCCCATGACCGGCTCGGCGATAAACGCACCAACCGTTTCGGGGCCTTCTGCCTGAATAAGATCTTCAAGCTGTTCGGCCAGACGGGTGGCGAAATCTTCTTCTGTCTCGCCGGGTTGGGCTTCGCGCCAGTAATGCGGGGTATCGGTATGAAGAATACGATCAATCGGCAAATCAAACAGTTTGTGATTGCCCGGAAGACCGGTCATCGACGCGGCGGCAACAGTGACGCCGTGATAGCCCTTCTTGCGCGAAATGATCTTCTTCTTTTCCGGCTGTCCAATAGCATTATGATAATACCAAACCATTTTAACAGCAGAATCAGTGGCTTCTGATCCGCTATTGGCAAAGAACACTTTGGACATCGGAACAGGCACGATTTCCAGCAGCTTTTCAGCCAGATCAATTGCCGGGTTTGTGCTTCTGGATGCAAAGGTATGATAATAGGGCAGGATGTTAAGCTGCTTGGTCGCGGCATCAACCAGACGCTTCTCGCTAAAGCCAAGGGATGTGCACCAAAGACCTGCCATGCCTTCGATCAGTTTGTGACCGGAATCATCGGTGACATAAATGCCATCGCCGCCGGTAATGATATGCGGACCGGTTTTTTCATGGGTTGCAAGATTGGTATAGGGATGCAGATAGCTTGCAACATCGCGGCTGGCATCGGAATTACCCGGAACAGTTGGGGCGACGGTCGGATTGACGTTGGTGGCGTCGATGGTCATGGCGAACCTCTTAATTTTGGTGTGGGACCTTAGGATACTGATCCTAAAACCCGTAGGTGTTTGAATTGCACTTTAAGCTTACCGCGATGCGGTGCAACTTTTTCCTGCATGTCCCGTTTCGTTTGCGGGCTGAAACGGATGATGGAATGAAAAAACCGGCCAGAAATTTCTGACCGGTTGTATCGTTTGGCGGAACAGGAACGTCGGGGAAGCGGGGGCTGACCTTAGTGCGACATCAGGACCGGAACGGTCATGTGACGCAAAAGGTGATAGGTGACACCGCCCATCATCAATTCGCGCAGGCGCGGGCGGCCATAGGCACCGCAGACAATCAAATCGATGCTTTCATCGGCCGCACGCGATAACAGAAGATCACCAACACTGATGCCCGATGCATTCATGGTTTCCTTGTGGACCTTGATGCCGTGGCGGCCAAGTCGCTCTGCGATATCGACACCGGGAACCGGAAGGGTATCACGGGCGCCCTTGTTGGGATCCGCACAGAGAACCAGTGCGGATTTCGCATTTTCAAGGAACGACATGCTGTCATTCACCGCACGAACGGCTTCGCGGTACGGTTTCCATGCAACCATGACCCGATCACCGATGGTGTCGAATTTCCCGACATAAGGTACAACCAGAACCGGAGCACCTGATGTCAGAATGACTTTATCGGGCATTTCAGAGGCCGAGCACGGATCGACGCTATCTGGGTTGTACTGCCCCATAACGGTCAGATCATGATGACGGGCATACATCGCAGCCGTTTCGGCAATTTCCGATACCGCGCAGGAAGTTTGGTTCCAACTGAATGCGATGCCTGCTTCCTTGCAGGTGCTTTCGAAATCAGTTCGGGCCGATTGTGCGGTTTCGGCCATGGCTTCGCGTTGCTGTGCCATGACTTCTTCGGTGATCTGGACTTCCATGAAACGCGGAATTTCGGGATAGGGCAAAAGAAACAGGCCGGTCAGGTGGGCGTTTTGGGCCTTGGCAACTTTCAATGCAACCGAAAGACGTTCTTTACATGCGGGGGATGTGTCGATGTGAACAAGAATATCGCGATACATAACCGATCTCCGTTTGGTAAGACGCCTGACGCGGGACCGTGCAGCAAGTGCAAAATATTGTCGGCCACGACGTCAGGAAACAACGATAGATCAGCGGGAGGATGGTTTCTTTGCTCTATCTCAAATTGTGAAGATTATTTGCTCGGCATTGTCTGGGCCCTAGCCATCGGACCCCGGTTGGGTCATCGGAATGAGTTTTTCCATTTCCGGTGTTTCCGTGTTGCCAGCCGGTGCGGGCATGTCGGATTTCATCGGATCATCCATGCCATTGGTCGGCATCGGGGGTGTGTTTGACGGGCTGCTCATCGGGGACATCATGGCATCGCCTGCCACCATTGACAGAGTTTTGTGCAACTGTTGGGAAAGGGTGCTCCAATTGGTTTGAAGCGTATTGCACGCGGCTTCATCGCCGCTTTGAACACAGCGTTGCGCCATACGATCAAGGATGCCAAGCGCAATCCGGGCTTCATCAATCTGCTGTTGCTGCATCTGATCAAGCGCCTTTTGTTTGGGGTCTTCCATCATCACCAGATTGTCGTTCTGTGTGGTGTTGGCGCCCGCAGCTGTTGTGCTTGCGGTTTTCGCCGCAGTGCCATTGGATGGCCCGCCCCACGGGGTGACGATGGTGCTGCCGGAATTGGTTGCTGTAACCGGGGCTTCTTGTTGGACAGCGCAGGCCGAAAGTACGCCCGTCAGTGCAATCATCGCCAGACATTTGGCCGTCTTGTGCATGGACATATGTTGCTCCTTGAACCATTGGGCATCCGCGCCGTGGTCACGTGATCTTGTTGTCCCGGAAACCTGTCATAATCGGTGCTATGACTTTGCTTTTGTTTGCGAACATATTGAACCGACTTATCGTTCCTGTCCAGAAAAGGCAGGATGACAATTACCCGCCCACCATAAATATTGCTGTCGTCGCGTTGAATTACACGGCCTGTGAAAGGCGTGGATCAGATCGAAGCGATTTACTGATCCATCGCATGGACTGTTTAATCCGTTCGATATGGCGAAGATCAGGATGGGTTAAAACCCATAATTTGTTCGACGCAATGTCGTTTAAGGGTGCAAGGAGCTTTAGGCCCGGTATGGCAAGATCGGTTGGCAAGCACGCCAGGCCATTTCCGGCACGTGCCAGATGGGCCATTGCCACCAGATCATCGCACTGATGCTGCTTTGTTTCGCTACACCGCGTTTCAAGCCATTTGAAAACCGGATGGCTGTGTAATGTTCCACAAGCACCAATAAAGGTGCTTGAAAACAAGGTACTTAGATCATCAGTGGCCGCATCACTTTCGGTACCATAGATGCCCCAGCTTAAGGTGCGGACTTCTTGGCCGACCAGATGTTCCGGCGGGTTTTGTGCGACCCGGATGGCAATATCGGCGTAGCGTTGGGTCATGTTGAATTCCTGATTGCTTGTCATGAGTTCAAGCTGAATGTCAGGGTATTCGATATGAAAACGGGCAAAATAGTCGGGTAACAGGAAATATGAAAAACTTGTCGGCGCGGTAATGCGCACCAGCCCGCTCGGCGACTGGTCGCGCCCGGAAACTTTGGCATCAATTGTATCAAAGCTGTTCATGATCTGCCGGGCTGGCGACATCATTTCCACACCGGCATCGGTCAATTGATATTGCCCGCGCACCCGATCAAATAATCGGCTTCCGGTTTCTTTTTCCAATGCATGGATATGCCTGAAAACGGTGGTGGTGCTGATGCGCAATTTTTGTGATGCGCTGTCGAGTGATCCGGTCTCGGCGATTGCGAGAAAGGATTTCACATAATTCCAATCCATTTCAGAGTATTCCAAATTTGCAATCTTATGTTTCAAAGTTGCCTATTCATTGCAAATTTGCAACCCGCTATCTCTGTCTCTTCGAGGTTGGGATTTAGAGATGAGAGGTTTTTATGATTGGTTATACATCGCTTGGAACGAACAATCTGGATCAGTCCGGGGCATTCTATGACGCGCTGTTTGGATGCCTGGGCATCGGACGCGTGATGGAAGTGAAAGACTTTATTGTCTGGGGCAAGGATTTCGCATCGCCCTGTTTTTCCATTCATATCCCGTTTGATGGCAAGGCCGCATCGGTTGGCAATGGCACCATGATTGCGGTGCGCGGGGAATCTCGCCAACAGGTGGATGATGTCTATGACAAGGCGCTTTCGCTTGGCGGATCATCTGAAGGAGCACCCGGACCGCGCAATGATGACGGGTTTTATGCCGCATATTTCCGCGATCTAGATGGCAACAAGCTCAACATTCATTTTATGGGCTGATCGCGTGGTAAAGCACCCGGTTTCAGTGAGGCCGGGCGCTTTTGAATTCCCCAAAGTCAGAGGATGTTTCATGTACCCGCATTTTCGCTTGGTCGGGCATCGCTTGTGCCCCTATGTCCAGCGCGTTTCAATGGTGATGGCAGCACGTTCGATCCCCCATGAACGTGTTGATATTTTGCTAGATCAAAAGCCCGACTGGTTGCTTGAGATAAGTCCGACCGGCAAAGTGCCTGTCTTGGTGGTGGATCATAAAAGGGTTCTGTTTGAGGCTGCGGCGATTTGTGAATATCTCGACGATTTGTCGGGCAAAAACCTTTTCCCGTCCGATCCCTATGCACGGGGAGTGCATCGAAGTCTAATTGCCATTGGCGAGGAGATATTGGCACTGACCGCAAGGTTGATTTATCAGGATATGACAGAAGAACAGGTTGATCTGACGATGCATCAACTGACCGGAAAACTGGAATTGATTGCACGACAACACGAGGCGGGCGCAGCACCGTCCGATGGCCCCTTGATGCTGTTGGATTTTGTCTTTGCCACCATCTTCAGACCGTTTGCATTATTTGCAATCGCCCTTAACCGGGATTTGTTTGCGGGTATGGAGAACCTTCGCGGCTGGTCGGTCAGGCTATCAGAACATGAGGTCGTTCAGAACGCCGTGCCGCGCAGTTATCAGGCTGAAATGCAGAAGTTCATTGCAGACAAAAAGGGATATTTGTCGCATCGGATCGGGATGTTGCCTTCTGTCCATTTGGTGGCATCCGGCAACTGAACTGATGGTAAAATCGGTTTGGTGAAGCCGGACCAGCACGCATAAAAAACGCCCGCTGACTTTTCAGCGGGCGTTTTTATGATCTTTCCAGACTGGCGCAAGATTAGTCGTGCTTGCCGCCATTGGCCTTGGACCATGCAATCGGGTCGTTCAGGAAAGAACGCACACCTTCGATGGCATCCTTGCTGAAATATTCGCCTTCTTCGGCAACGGCCAGAACATCGGCCCAGGTTGCGAGATAATGCATTTCGATATCGTCCTTGCGCAATTCGTCAAGCGCACCTTCGAAGATGTCATAGAAGAAGACAACAAAGGCGTGTTTGCATTCTGCACCGGCTTCGCGGATGGCATTGACGAAATTGACTTTCGATGCGCCATCGGTTGCCAGATCTTCGACCAGAAGAACGCGCTGACCTTCGTGGATGTCGCCTTCGATGCGGGCTTTGCGGCCAAAGCCTTTTGGCTTTTTGCGGACATATTGCATCGGCAGGTCAAGCACATCGGCCAACCATGCGGAATAAGGGATACCGGCCGTTTCACCACCGGCAACCGCATCAAATGCTTCGTACCCGGCGGCGTCAGATACCTGACGGGCGGCAAGTTCGATGACCTTACGACGTGCACGCGGGAATGAAATCAGTTTACGGCAGTCAATATAGACTGGGCTGGCCCAGCCGGATGTCAGAATATAAGCTTCTTCCGGGCGGAAATTAACCGCTCCGATATCGAGCAAAATCTTGGCAACGGTTTTGGCAGCATAAGAACAATGCGCGGTCGGCTTGTCGTTGGTCATGGCGGCTTTACCTTTCCGGATCGAATATTTGCGCACCTCTTAACGCTTTCTGCCCAAAAGCGCAAAGAAAAGCCGCTGACCATTTGGTCAGGTTTGTAGCTGTGGCGTGGCCAAAACGAGAATGAGTAAAGAATGGGAGCAGCGCAAATTGTGAAATGCTGTTTCAAAGCATCACCAATGATATCTGAGGTATCATAATTGCTGTTTCAGATGCGTTTTGGTAGGCTTCTGTTAGGTTCCAATAAAGGGTTCGCTTTATGATTACCGCAGGACAAATGCGCGCGGCGCGTGCATTGCTGGGTATTGATCAGAAAACACTGGCTGAAATGGCCGGGGTTTCGGTGCCGACCATCCAGCGAATGGAGTCCAGCAAGGGCAATGTGCGCGGTGTGGTCGATACGCTGGCCAAAGTGGTTGAGGCACTTGACCGTGCCGGGATCGAGTTGATCGGGGATAACGTGCCAAGCATCGCGACTGGTCGTGGTGTGCGCTTGAAGGAACCAGAAATACGACCCGCCCAAGATACCGGGCCGGGCGAAGAATAAACCGCAACATCATTTGCGACGGAGACCGCCGACGCTTGCCGACGATCCCGCCGCCTTTTCACAAGGCCGCCGGACAGAATGAAAATTGAAACGACCAAAACCAAACCGGTTTCCGATCCCGGATATGTTGATCTTTTTACCCCGAAATTTATCACTGTCCTGCGCGAGGGATATGGGGTTGCGCAATTGCGGGCGGATGCCATTGCCGGACTGACGGTGGCGATTGTCGCCCTGCCGCTTTCCATGGCGATTGCGATTGCATCGGGACTATCCCCGGCGCAGGGCCTTTATACTGCGGTCGTCGGGGGCATTCTGGTGTCGCTGCTTGGCGGCAGCCGGTTTCAGATCGGCGGACCGGCAGGGGCCTTTATCGTTTTGGTGGCTGGTACGGTGCAGATGCACGGCATCGACGGGCTGATTATCGCGACGATTATGTCGGGCTTTATCCTGATGGCAATTGGTGGGCTTAAACTTGGTACGTATATAAAGTTCATTCCCTATCCGGTGACGGTTGGCTTTACCGCAGGCATCGCCGTGATCATTTTTTCCAGTCAGGTCAAAGATCTGTTGGGATTGACCTTGTCTGGTCCTGAACCGGGACCGTTACTGGATAAGCTGCCAATGATTTGGGCTGCTCTTCCCGGTGTCGACCCGGTTACGGTAATGCTTTCGGGCGCGACAATCGTCGTGATTGTCGGGTTGAAACGGCTTAGGCCACATTGGCCCGGTATGTTGATCGCCGTCGCAGGAACTGCGACGGTGACGGCTGTGTTTAGCTTGCCGGTATCAACGATCGGAACTGTGTTTGGCGGTATCCCAAGCGAATTTCCGGTTCCGGTGTTGCCGGCGTTTTCATTGACCAAGGTCCAGGCGGTTATCCCCAATGCGATTGCCTTTGCGTTGCTTGGTGCGATTGAATCGCTGTTGTCTGCTGTCGTGGCCGATGGCATGACCGGACGGCGTCACCGTTCCAACTGCGAGTTGGTGGCACAGGGAGTCGCCAATATCGCATCGGGATTGTTTGGCGGAATGTGTGTTACTGGCACGATTGCGCGAACAGCGACCAATATTCGCGCAGGAGCACATGGACCCGTCGCCGGGATCCTGCATGCATTGTTTTTGCTGATGTTCATTCTCATTGCTGCACCACTGGCAAGTTTCATTCCGCTGGCCTGTCTGGCCGGGGTGCTGGCTGTTGTTGCGTGGAACATGATCGAAAAACATGCCTTTGCCACCCTTTTGCGGGCCTCGCGCGGGGATGCAGCGGTTCTTTTGGTGACGTTCCTTCTGACGATATTCCGTGATCTGATGGAAGCCATCGTGGTTGGTTTTGCGTTGGGCGCGGTGCTGTTTATCCAGCGGATGTCAAAAACCACCGCCATTGCCAGTCATACCCCGTTCGTTGTTGAAGATCAGGCGGACCGGGAGGGCGCAGCGCAAGCATTGTCTGGTATCGGTCCTGTGACAGATCCCGATATTATGGTTTACCGGATTTCGGGCGTGTTCTTTTTCGGGGCGGCAGCGTCGATCAAGTCGGTGCTGGAACAGATTTCGGATACCCATCGTGCTTTGATCATTGATTTTGCAGCGGTGCCGTTTCTTGACTCAACGGCGGCGAACACCTTGGCAAGTCTGGCGCAAAAGTCCAAAGAGCGCGGTGTGCAGGTCATCTTGACCGGAACATCTCATGATGTCCGGCGCGAACTGTTTGTTCACGGTATCAAACCGCCACTGGTGCATTACGAACAAACGATTGAAAAGGCTGTGAGAAGGGTAAGGGCGTGATCTTTTGGGGGCTGCAAGGTGGCGGATTGTTTCCTTGCGGCGATTTGAAAGATGATCCCGGTGTGTCAGGCATTGGCAAAACCGGCATTTGGGTTTATTCGGTATAGCAATACCAAATTAAATGTTGTCCAAAACCACCATTCGAAGCCCCAAAGGAAATGTCATGTCTGAGCAAACCGGATTGAACGTCACTGTGGCTGATCGCATTGCGACAATCACCATTTGTCAGCCAGATCGGAAAAATGCCCTGACGAAACCGATGTGGGGGACGTTGGCAAGCATCGCGCAGAAATTGTCTGATGATATCGATCTGCGCTGTGTGGTCATTCGCGGTGGCGAGGGCGTCGGGTTTGGCGCCGGGGCAGACATCCATGAATTTGTCCGTGAACGTGCCGGATTTGAAAAGGCGCGTGATTACGGGATGCTCCATGCCGAAGCATTGCAAACCATCCAGAACTGTACCCATCCGGTGATTGCAGCGATTGACGGGCCGTGTATGGGGGCGTCTTTTGTCTTGGCATCGGCATGCGATCTGCGCATTGCGGCCGATAACGCCAAATTTGCTGTGCCGCCGATGAAGCTTGGCGCGACGCTTGGCTATCCTGAACTGGAAATCATGCTTGATTTACTGGGCGAGGCGGCTTTGTTTGAAATCTTGCTGGAAGGGCAGGTTTTTGATGCGGAACGCGCACGGGAAATCGGCTTTGTCGCCCGGCATGTGCCGCTGGCTGATTTTGACGCCGAAGTTAGCAAAACCGCAGGCCGGATTGCCGGTGGTGCGCCGATTACGCAGCGCCTGCACAAGAAAATGATCAATCGCCTGCGCCAGGGGGGGGCGATTGATGCGCGTGAGTTTGATGAAGGCTACCGTGCCTTTGACAGTGCCGATTTCAAGGAAGGCTACACCGCGTTCCTTGAAAAACGCAAAGCTGTCTTTGTCGGCAAATAATCCCGCTATTTCGAACCGGGATTAAAGCGGCACTTAGACTTTTAACGGCAATGGCAGATCGGGCGTCAAGGGGACGTCCGTGATGCCGTAATCAAGGCCCATTTTGTGCAATTCACTGGTGATTTGCGATCTGTGATGGGTTTGATGATTAAACAGCTGCATCAGGAACAATTGGCGCGGCAGTTTGCGGATCACGCCATCCAGTCCCTGTAATTCGCGGACTTCATCCTGCCAGCCGTGATCTTTTGCATCTACAAACGCGGCAATTTCATCATCCATTGCGCTGCGGCGGGCTTTCAGGGTTGCGAAATCGTCTGCAACGATGGTGGAGGCGTCATACGCCCCGGCCTGACCGGTTTGCAGAATGCCAAGGATGCGCAGATCAATGTAAAGCAGATGGTTCAGCGTGTTGTGGATGGACCCGAAAAACATATTGCGGTCCAAACGCCGTTCGTCATCGCCAATTTGTTCGCACAGCTCGAACAGAACGCCATTTTGCCAACTGTTATAGGCCGCCATGCAGCGGCCATAATCGTTGAAATTCATCTTTGCCATTTGGGCGATCCTTCCGTTCTGATTTGATATCTTATTTGGTGGCGTGTCGTGCGGTTTGTTCACGGAGTTCCGATGCGATGTCTGTCGGTTTTGCTTCGGCAACGAAGTGCACCATCGCATTGGCAAAAATCCCGAATCCCAGCATCGAAATTGTCACGGGTAGCAAAGTACCATCATGGAAATGGCCAATGACCATCCCGGCAACCGCCCCCGTGGCAAACTGAATGGTGCCCATCAATGCGGTTGCTGTCCCGCCGATATGGGGGAAATACTGCATAAAGGATGCCGTGGCATTGGGTGCTGTCAAGCCAATCATGCCGACTGAAAACATGATCAGCGGTACAACACTATAAAGGCTTGGCTCAAACACATTGATGGCAAGAAACAAACCGATGACAGCGCACAGCTGAATACCCACTCCGATTTTAAGAATCTGGTGCAATTCCATGCGCCGTAACAGCGGGTTGTTCAGGCGATTGCACAAAACAATGATGGCGATATTCGCGCCGAACAAATACGGGAATTGCGACGGTGCGACGCCAAAAAAGTCGATATACATAAACGGGCTGTCGGTCAGAAAACTGAACATCACAGCGCTGGCCCCGGTATGGGTCAGCATAAAGCCAACCGCCTTTCGGGTGCGCAGGACTTCAAGATAGGTCCACCAGACACGTCTGGCCGGTCCGGCATATCTGGGTCGGAGTTTGGTCGTTTCGGGCATCTTGAAGCCGACAATCACCAGCATGACGCTGCCATAAACGACCAGAAGCACAAAGATCGCCTGCCAGTTAAACCAGACCAAAAGAATGGATCCGACCGTGGGGGCGGCAAGCGGGGCGATCATCATGATCACGGCAATAAGCGCGAACATGCGCGCGGCTTCCTTGCCGTCATAAAGATCACGCACCGACGCCCCGACCACAACAAGGGCAAAACCACCGCCAATCGCCTGAATGAACCGCATAACATTGAGTGCGGTTGCACTTTCTACACCGGTAATGATCGCACTTGTGATGATGTAAATGACAAGCCCGACCATGGCGACAGGGCGACGGCCAATGCGATCCGATAGTGGCCCGCCAATCAATTGACCAAAGGCAAAGCCGATCAAAAACGTGCTAATGGAAACTTCGACCGCATGGGTCGGTGTGCCAAAATCGGCGGCCATTGCCGGGATCGCAGGCAGATAGGTGTCAATTGCAAACGGGGCGGTTGCAATCAATGCTGCCAGCAAAATGGCCAGACGTTTTGAATCCGGTGCAGTTTGTGGCCCACTATCTGGCGATGTATTCGGGGTCTTCAAGGCCATAGGTTTGCGTTCCGTTTCATTGGTGGCAGGTGGGGCGCTTATCCAACGATGTTCAGTGCAGAACACGAAACCTGCTTGCCAAAGGGTGGGCGCACATTACCGCATTCGAATTTGAACGGGGAAAACAGCATTGGCAATCATGGCGGCATCGGTCCTGACACCCGGAACGTGCAAACGACGTCGCATCGTGTGGTAGCAACCTGAAACGATTCAAGAAACCCTATTATCCACAAAATTTATGGATCTTCCAATCGTCTAAACAAGATCACGGGTATAGCTGCTATGCAGTCAAAAAGAAAACGGGCGGCATTGTGTGAAATGCCGCCCGCTTCAAAATGTCTTAACCGTGCCAAACCCGATTAGTGGGTCATGATCCGTTCTGGCCCCATCAGGGTTGTCGGAAGCCAGGTCGATATCGCCGGAACATAGGTGACGATAATCAGGAAGCCCAAAAGGATCATGAGCCATGGCAAGGCAGCCTTGACCACCTTGAGCAACGGCATGCCCGTAATCCCGGATGTCACAAACAGGTTCAGTCCGACAGGCGGGGTAATCATGCCGATTTCCATATTGACCACCATGATGATGCCCAGATGGATCGGATCAATGCCCAGCTGCATGGCAATCGGAAACAGGATCGGTGCCATGATCAGAAGGATCGCCGACGGTTCCATGAAGTTACCGGCAATCAACAGAACAATATTGACGACAATCAGGAAACCCCAGACCGGAAGACCCCAGCCAATGATGGTTTCAGCAATGGTATGAGGAATGCGTTCGGAGGTCAGAACATGGGCGAACAACATCGCATTGGCGATGATGAACATCAGCATGATCGTGACTTTGCCCGCTTCAAGAAGGACATGACGCACGTCCTTGTCAAACGGCACCAACGCCAACGCCTTACCCATTTTCGGCACGTTATGCGCAATCAGGCTACCAATGCCTGTATTACCGTTTTCCGGGGCCCAGGATTGTTCCTTGATCGGGCCCATGTCGCGGTAAAACAGCACGGACACAAACATGGCATAGAAGGCCGCAACAGCAGCAGCTTCGGTCGGTGTGAAGACACCGCCATAAATGCCTCCCATGATCAGAACAACCAGCAAAAGCCCGCCGGATGCCGAAAACAGCGCACCACCCCATTCGCCAAGTGTCGGGCGGGGCTGGCTTGGCAGTTTTTTGATGCGTGCGACGATATAGATCGCAATCATCAACATCAGGCCAACCATGATGCCCGGAATGACCCCGGCCAGGAACATGCGGCCAACCGAAACCTCGGTCGCGGCGGCATAGACCACCATCACGATGGATGGCGGGATCAGGATGCCAAGTGTACCGGCATTACAGATCACACCCGCAGCAAAGCTTTGCGGATAGCCCGCACGCACCATACCGGCAATGACGATGGAGCCGATGGCAACCACGGTCGCCGGACTTGACCCGGAAACAGCGGCAAACAGCATACAGGCCAGAACCGATGCCATGGCAAGGCCACCGGGGAACCAGCCAACCGTATCAATGGCAAAGCGGATCAGGCGTCGTGCAACGCCCCCGGTCGACAGGAATGCCGATGCGAGAATGAAGTAAGGAATGGCAAGAAGGGTGTAGTGTTCCATCCCGCCAAAAAGTTTTTCTGCCAAGGTGGCAAGGCTGTCATCGCCAAACATCAAGATGGTGGCCAGTGACGATACACCAAGCGAAATGGCAATCGGTGCGCCCAGTGCCATCATGCCGAACAGCAGGATAAACAGGAATGCGATAGTCATTTATATGTCCCCCGTCCGGCTTATGAATTTGGCTTTGACGTGCTGGCGGAAGTATCGCCATCGGCCGCTGCTGCGGTGCCAGCCTGTTTCAGCTGATCAATCGCTTCGCGGGCTTCGTCTGCCAGATTAAAGCCAACCTGTTGGCCGGTAATGATGCGCCAGCCGACCTGTCCCAGACGAAATGCCAGCAACCCGGCACCGACAGGCATGATCAGATAGACGAACCACAGCATGACCGGGCTGTCTTCGGCTTCCATTTCAAGCATGTGGTTGAAGCTGACCAGTTCCCAGCCGCCAATGATCAACCAGCTTGAATACAGAAGTCCGGCCGCAACAACGAACAGGCCAATGACGCGCTGAACCTTGTCGGGGAACAGTCGGACAAGGGCATCCACCCCGATATGCGATCCAACCTTGACCCCATAGGACATGCCAAACAGGATCAGCCAGGCAAACAGAAATTCAGTCGTTTCCATTGCCCAGGTCAGACCAGAACTGAAAACGTAGCGCATGACGACATTTACAAAGGTAAGCGTGGTCATGGAGGCGAGCAGGAGGGCTATAAAGCCCTCCTCCAGCCGGTTAACGACCGTTGAGATCATTTTGAACGGCCCTTTTCCGATGATGTTGGGAAAAAAGTACGGATCAGTTGCACGCTGCTGCGGCGTCGATGACGTCCTGGCCGATATCGCCAGAAAACTCATCCCAGACCGGCTTCATTGCAGACTGCCATTTGGTGAAATCGCCATCGGCAAGCTGCAGGACTTCGGTTTCGCCCGAATCAATCACGGCCTGACGCTGTTCGGTGGTAAGTTCTGCTGACAGATTGTTGCCGTACTCGGTGGCTTCATTCATTGCCTGGGTCAGACCGGCACGGATTTCAGGATCCAGACCGTCCCACCATTTGGTCGAGGTCACGACCATGTAATCAAGAACACCGTGGTTGGATTCCGTGATGTAGTCCTGAACTTCAAAGAATTTCTTCGAATAGATGTTCGACCAGGTGTTTTCCTGACCATCAACAACGCCGGTCTGAAGGGCCGAATAGGTTTCCGAGAAAGCCATTTTCTGCGGAACCGCATCGATGGCTTCAAACTGGGCTGCGATCACGTCAGATGACTGAATACGGAATTTCTGACCCGCGGCATCTTCAGGTGCGCGCAGCGGCTTGTTTGCCGAAAGCTGTTTCAAGCCATTGTGCCAATACCCAACGCCGGTAAGGCCTTTGGGTGCCATGGCATTGAGCAATTCCTGACCTTTTTCACCATCCTGGAAGCAGCCAACAGCGTCCATGTCCTTGAACAGGAACGGAAGATCATAGACCTGAAGTTTTTTGGTCCATTTGCCGAATTTCGCAAGCGACGGTGCGCCGAACTGAACATCACCACGCAGGATGGCGGCAAGAACCTTGTCGTCATCAAACAGCTGAGAGTTCGGATAGATTTCAACGACAACTTTGTCGCCGAGGATTTCTTCGGCACGTTTTTTAAAATATTCCGCGCCCTGACCCTTTGGGGTGTTCGGTGCGACAACATGTGCAAACTTGATGACTTCCTGCGCGGATGCCGCGTGGGTGCCCATAAGAGCTGCTGCGGCAACGCCTGCTGCGAGGATATGCTTGGTGATAGGACGCATCAAAATGTCTCCCTTTTTGATATCTGCGTTTTCCCGATAGCGCGCCATTTGGTGGCGTCGTTCTAAACGCCGTTTGGCGCTGGGCCTCTATCAGCAAGGCGTGGGCCAGTTTCCTGAATGTGTGAAATATCTTTGTTAATCAGCTAGTTGAGTAGATTTCAGAGGTGCCGCAATGCAGCATAATTTGCTGTTTTGTTGGGCTTTTCACACACAATATTTCGCGCGATGTGTGGTGTTCCGCACAGGGCTTTGGGATAGGTTTTTGATATGGGTAAAGAAAAACCCGCCTAGTTGGCGGGTTCATTCCGGGGTCATCATCTGGACTGGCGAAACTCGGCAGGTGTGATGTCGTATTTGGTCAGCTTGTCGTAAAACGTTTTGCGCGGAACACCCAATGCGCTGACCGTTGCGGTGACATTACCGCCATGTTCGCGCAACGCTTCAATAATCAGGCCTTTTTCAAATGCCTCGACCTGTTGGGGCAGGGATGATGTGCTTTGCCCGGCACTGTCATTTCCGCTTGCCAAGGGGTCAAGGCCAAGGGCACGGCGTTCAGCGGCATTGCGCAATTCACGGACATTTCCCGGCCAGTCATGGGCATTGAACTGCGCCATTTCAGCCGCGGTAACGGGATTTACAGTCCGTTCGAACCGTTTGGCAGCATCGCGGGTGAAATATTCCAGCAAAAGCGGAATGTCATCCTTGCGGTCACGAAGTGGTGGAATGTGAAGCTGCACGACATTCAGGCGATAATACAAATCTTCGCGAAATTCACCGCGCGAAGATGCGTTGCGCAGATCGACCTTGGTGGCGGCAACCACACGCAAATCAATCGGTTGCAACCGGTTGGAGCCCAGCCGTTCAAGGGCACGTTCCTGTAAAACCCGCAAAAGCTTGATCTGCAATGCCAGGGGCATGCTTTCGATTTCATCAAGGAAAATCGTGCCTTTATCGGCAAATTCAAACTTGCCGATGCGTTTATGATCCGCCCCGGTAAAGGCGCCAGCTTCGTGGCCAAACAGTTCGGATTCAATCAGATGTTCGGGCATGCCGCCGCAATTGACCGCAACAAACGGGCCTGCGCGCCCGGACATCGCATGCAGATTGCGCGCAATGACTTCTTTGCCAGATCCGGTTTCGCCGTTGATCAGAACATGCGCATTGGTGCTGGCGATATTGCCAATCAATGTGCGGAGTTTTTCCATCGCCGGGTTACGGCCGATAAAGTCCGATGCGTTTTTGGTATGGCGGGCCAGTTCGATTTTCAGCGTGCGGTTTTCAAGGATAAGCTTGCGGTGGCTCATCGCGCGTTTGGTGATATCGATGAAAAGATCGGGATCGAACGGCTTTTCAATGAAATCAAATGCACCGTCATGCATTGCCTTTACGGCCGTTGCCACATCACCATGGCCGGTGATCATGACCACGGGCATTTCGGCATCGATTTTTCTGACTTCGGTGAGGAATTCCAGCCCGTCCATTTTCGGCATGCGAATGTCCGAAACCACAACACCGGACCATCCTTTGCGCAGGCGGGTCAGGGCCGACGGGGCATCTGCAAAGACTTCGACATGGATATCGGCAAGTTCAAGTGTTTGCTGTGCGGCTTCTCGCACATCTGCATCATCGTCAACAAACAGGACGCAATCGGCACTCATTGACACGGGCTATTCCTTTGACCCTGAAGACGGATCAGGTATGGGGAATTTCGTGCCCGGTCCGATCCGTTATTTCTTCTGCCTTGGCAGGATATTTGTTCCCGGTTTTAGCAGCCTCAACCGTTGCCGTCGAGATGCTGTTTTCCGCAGCCGGTTCATCCATGCCATCATGGCGAAGTTCAACGATAAAAGATGATCCGCGATTTGGGCGGTTTTCCGCACGAATGGTGCCGCCGAAGCTTCGGATAATGCCGTAACAGATCGACAGACCCAAACCCAGCCCATCGCCAAACGGTTTGGTGGTGAAGAACGGATCAAACAGCTTGGGCAGGTTTTCCGGCAGGATGCCATGCCCGTTATCCTTGACCTTCACAAGCAACCTGTCTTCGCGTTCGCTGATCGTGATTTCGATTTTCGCATCGTCAATGTTCTGACAGGCATCTACGGCATTGCTGATCAGGTTGGTAAAGACCTGTATCAGTTGGTTGGCTTCGGCAATGACGGGTTTGATATTGTCATCATGGTTCATGACGATATTGGTGACACCGGCCCGGCCGGTTTCAAGCACCAGATCAATTGCCGTTTGCATTTGCTTGGGCACATCGACCGGTTGGTTATCCTGTTCAGGACGGCGGGAAAATGTTTTCAGATTATTGGTGATCCGCCCCATGCGATCGGTCAGTTCGGAAATGCGCTGTAAATTGCGGTTGGCCGTATCGCTGTTGCCACGTGCAATGAATTTCAGGGCATTTTCAGCATAGCTTCGAATGGCGGTTAGGGGTTGGTTGATCTCATGGGCGATGCCCGCCGACATTTGGCCAAGGGCTGCAAGTTTACTGGTCTGGATCAATTCCGATTGTGCGGTTCGCAAGGCATTTTCGGTACGTGACCGTTCATTGATTTCCTGGGCAAGGCGTAAGTTCGTGCTCATGAGATCAGCCGTGCGCAAGCGGACCTGACGTTCAAGTTCGCGCTGTGACCAGTCGCGGATTTCAAGTTGTTCAAGCATCGCGCGCCGACGCTGCAAAATGATAAAGACCAGTCCGGTGAAAATGATATGCGCCGCACCGCCCATCAGACCGGCACTTAACACCGATTGATCCAGTGTCGACTTGTCGGTCAGCAAAAACATCCGCCATCCTTGGGCGGGAAGGGCGCTGCTGGTGACCAGATAGGTCGACTTGTTGGCTTCTGCCTTGGCCCGTTCTGTGCCATTGGATGTCTGCGGTCGGGCGTTTAAAGGCGTGACATTTCCGTCATCGGCCCGTTCGCTGAGGTTCCGGGACGGAACGCCAAGGGTCAGGGTGCCAAGATCGCCGTCTTCGGGCCAATTGCCTGCCAGCAGCGGCATGGGATCAAGAGGATAATCGCCGTATTTGCGCGATGCGATCAGGCGCGGGCGGTCTTTGGCGGGCAGGCCGCCCAGATCGCGGAAACGCCAGTCCGAGTGGGATGCAATGATAACGATGCCATTTTGATCGGTGACCAGAATGCTTTCGCTGCCACGCGCCCATCGTTGTACCAGTGTTTCAAGATGGGTTTTCACAACCACGGCACCTTGAAATTCGCTGCCATCGGGCCGCACAGGGTGGGAGATGTAATATCCCGGAACGTTCGATGTGATCCCGAAGGCAAAATAATGGCCGGTCTGGCCGGCGCGGGCCTGTTCGAAATAGGGGCGGAAGGAAAAATTACGCCCGATAAAGGATGCCTGACTGTTCCAGTTGCTTGCCGCGATGGTGGTACCGCTTTTATCCATGAAATAGATGTCGGATGCGCCGCTATCGGCAGCAAGTTTTTCCAGATAGATGTTTACCGCCGCCGCATTGGCCGGGTTGGCATAAAGCGCCAGATCAAGGATGCGTTTGTCAGATGCGAGCGTGATTGGCAGATATTCGTGTTCCTTGATCGCACCTTGGAGGTTTGAACGATACAGTTCGAGCTTGTTGCGCCCGTCATCGGTGATCTCGACCAGTTTGGCGTCGCGCCAGAATTCTGTCACCAGCCAGACCGTAACCGGCAAAAGTGCCAGTAATGCACAAAGGACAATCCGAGATGTTCTTTTAACCGAAACCGATGTGCCGAGCATTTTTATCCACGCTTGAAAACCCATTCATACCCACCCTAAAGAATAGGTAATGCGGCGCGATTAAATTACAAATTGGTTTCATTGCCCAGCCCCAATTTCACAACTAAGGTCTGATGCTTGATAAACCCTTATTCAAGCTGTACCTATCAAGGATAAAGACGATTGCTGTTGGCGTGAATTCCGGTCGTGATCAGATGGGATCACCGCCCGGAAACAATAATCAAATCAAGAAAGTTGCCTTGAATGAGCGAGCAAGACACGCATCTGATCTGGGTTCTGGCAGACGACCGCGCCGGGAATATCAATCAGGCAATCGGTGTCGCCGAAGCATTGGCACAACCCTTCAAACGGGTTGATATCGGCTATACAAAATTTGCGCGTCTTCCCAACATCATCCGCAGAGCAACCTTGATTGGCGTTGATATGGCGTCGCGTGCACGCTTGGCCGCACCTTGGCCTGACCTTGTGATTGCTGCAGGCCGCCGAACGGCACCCATTGCCCGATGGATCAAAACGCAAAGCCGCGGTCACACCCGGATTTGTCAAATCATGCGCCCTGACAGTGGTGAGCGCATGTTTGATCTGATCGCGGTTCCCGCTCATGATGGTATGACGCTTCGTGAAAACATCGTTGAAATCCCCGGCGCACCGCATCGGGTGACCGAAACCCGTTTGTTGGTTGAGGCCGATAAATGGCGTCCGCATTTTAAAGGTCTTCCGGGGCCAAGATTTTCCGTGATCATTGGCGGAAGTACCAAAAAAACGACCTTCACAAAGGACATGGCCAAAGAACTGATTGCCAAGGTGATTGACGCTGCGCGTGCGGTTGACGGAAGTCTTCTTGTCACCACCAGCCGCCGGACAGGTGCCGAAAACGAAGAACTGATCGCCGAACAATTGGGCGCATCTGGCGTGCCCTATCATTTGCATGACTGGATGTCGACGGACGAGAACCCTTATTTTGGCTATCTTGCATTGGCCGATATTTTGGTTGTGACCGGGGATTCCGTTTCGATGTGTTGCGAGGCCGCAGCCGCACCGGGGGGTGTCTATATCTATGCGCCAGATGGTCTGGCAAATGATCGCCATAAAAAGCTTCATCAGTCGCTTTATGAAGGCGGATATGCCCGCCCGATGCAGGTCGATAGCGAACTTGTCCCATTCAAGCATCCATCTTTGCAACCTGCGCGCCTTGTTGCGCAGCGGTGTCTTGAATTGCTAAGCGCCCCGGTCCACAGCGACGATGCTTAACTTCTTGTTTTATATTGGCTGTTGAAGTCTATTGGGCCTGCCCCAACTAATCAGGATGAACTTCTGTGTCCGCCACCAAATCACTTCATAGCCAGGTTCTGTCCCCAACAGCACCACCCCTGTTTCCACGCCAGATTGCGGTAATGATCCTGGCCCTTGTTGCCTGCTGTTTTGCGGGAAACCACGTTGCGGCCCGGCTTGCCTTTGAAAACGGGACGGGCTTGTTGTTGGCCGTTTTGTGTCGATCTGGGGTGGCTTTGTTGATTCTGATCTCGATTGTCACGTTACAGCGTCATTCCATACGTTTGCCCAAACGCATAGGGCGGTGGCAATTGCTGCTTGGTTTAATGATCACGATCCAAAGTCTGTGTCTTTATTCCGCTGTTGCGCGCGTTCCCGTGGCATTGGCATTGCTAACGGCCAACACATTTCCAATCATGCTGGCCCTTTTGACATGGGCGCTGGGTGGTCGGCGGCCGACATTGAAATCGTCGGCCTTGATGTTGTTCATCCTGTTTGGCCTTGTTCTGGCGCTTGATTTGCCGGGCATTCTTGGCGGCGAGGTTGCGGTAACTGCGACATGGTGGCTTGGCATTGCCTTTGCCCTGACTGCTGCACTGGCACTTTCGGTTGCGTTCTGGGTGACGGATCACAAACTGGCGGCATTGAACGGATCGGTGCGATCCATGTTCACCATGGTCGTTGTCTTCATTGCCATGGTCATTGCGGGTTTTGGTGATGTTCTGCCCGGCGGGATGGCATTTCCGCAGGCCACGCAAGGCTGGATCGGCCTTGGGGTGCTGGTGGTGCTCTATGGCGGTGCGTTTTCGGTTTTGTTCATCACCGTACCGCGACTTGATATGGCGCGGAATGCGTCGGTGATGAACATGGAACCGATTGCGACCTTGCTGTTTGGCTGGGTCATTCTGGGTCAAATGATCAGCCCGATCCAGATGGTCGGTGGGTTGGTTGTCATCAGCGGGATTGTCATTCTGACCTTGCGCAAGTCGGCCTAAACTGCCTGCGAATGACGCCCGTGTTCCGGGTCAAGATAGGTGTCAAAGGCCGCACAAACAGCCCGGACCAAAGGTCGGCCCAATTCGGTCAGGATAATGTTGTCGCCGTTAACTTTGGCGATGTCATCAACATGCATTGCCCGGATGCGATCAATTTCGGGGGCAAAGCGATCGGCAGATGTTCCGTGCTCCGCACAGATTTTACCAAGATCAACCGCAAGATTGCACATCAGTTCATTGATAATGGAACGGCGCAGAATGTCATCGGATGAAACTGCAACGCCTTTTTCAATCGCGCACGTGCCGGTTTCAACGCTGCGCTGCCAGCGGGCCAACGCCGGATCATTCTGGGCATAGCCCTGCGGCAGGGATGAGATGGCCGATGGGCCGAAACCGATCAGGGCTTCGGCACGGTCGGTGGTGTATCCTTGAAAATTCCGATGCAGCAGCCCGTTTTTAAGGGCGAGTGCCATGCTGTCATCGCGATGGGCAAAATGATCGAGCCCGACGGCGACATATCCCAGTTTGGCAAGGCGGTTCTGGATTTCCTCATATTGTGCCCAGCGTTCTTGCGTGTCGGGCAGGGCTTCGGTCGGGATCAGCTGCTGATGCTTTTTCATCCATGGCACATGGGCATAGCCAAATACCGACAAGCGGTCAGGACACAGGGCGACTGTTTGGTCGACGGTTTTCTGCAGGGTTTCGACAGTTTGAAACGGCAGACCATATATCAGATCAACATTGATGCCACGAATACCGCGATCACGCAGCTTGGCAATAACATCGCGGACCAGATCAAAGCTTTGAATGCGATTAACCGCCGTCTGGACGTTTTCATTGAAGTCCTGAATGCCGATGCTCGCACGGGTAAAACCGCATTCGATCATGGCATCGATCAAGTCATCCGTTGTCGTGCGCGGGTCCATTTCAATGGCAAGTTCAGCATCGTCAAGAATGTCCAGACGCGTGCGAATGGCGGCCATGATTGCGCGCAGATCATCAGGTTTGAGAATGGTCGGGCTGCCGCCGCCAAAATGAATATGGGAAACGCTAAATCGCTTATCGCCCGGTAATTTGCCAAGCGTATTTTCAATCTCGTCCAGCAGGGCTGCGACATAGGTGCTGATTGGTTTGTAATGCTTGGTGATTTTGGTGTTGCATCCGCAGAACCAGCACATTTCTTCGCAATATGGGACATGCAGATATAGCGAAAGTGGCTGCTTTGGATCGAGTTCGCCCAGCCATCCTTCGAACACCTTGCCATCGACCCCGGCGTGAAAATGCGGGGCAGTGGGGTAGCTTGTGTAACGCGGAAGTCGAAGATCGTATTTTTCGTAAAGCGCAAGCTGCATGACGGATATCCCGAATGATTCGTTCTATCCGTCTTTTGCATTATTCCAGTTCGGATCTCCTTGATGTGCGTCAAGGATGCGGAACGGGAAATCCGTGACGGTCACTCAGCGCCTGTAAGATTGCGTCCTTGTCATCGACAAAGGCATGACCGTTTACGATGCCGGTCTGAAGCGGGGATGTTTCACCCGATTTCAGGATCATGACCGGAAGCGATTGATGATCTTCGCCAAGTAATTCGATGATTTCTGTGCGGGGGCGTGGCCAAGTGATATGGCGAATATCCAGTGCGCTCTTAAGATCCGGGAAGGACGCAAGAACCCCGTCAATCAAAGCACAGTGCCAGCAATAAAACCGCTGACCGGGCCATGCGGGATCTTCGAAATCTGGTTTAAGCAAAAAGATCGTATCACGTTCGAAATCGGGCATGGGGCAGTGCCTTTTTCTGGGGACGGGATCTGAAAACTACAGATGCTTAAAGGCCGAAATGAGATCAGCGCGTAAAGTCGCAAGACGATCACGCCCGGCGTCTTCTTCATAAGGCTCAGCCGTGCCAACACCCCAAACCGGGCCGGGCCATGCCGGGTCATCTTTGAACCGGCCAACCACATGGCAATGGAGTTGCGGCACCATATTGCCCAACATCGCGACATTGGTTTTATGGGCATCAAAACGGCGTTTGATGACCTTGGAAACAGCGGCGGTCTCATTGCCAAGGATTGCGCGATCCTCGGTGCTGAGATCGTCGTAATCCACAAGATCGGGCCGTTTTGGCACAAGGATCAACCAAGGATACCGCGCATCATTCATCAGCAACACATGCGAAAGCGGGCCATCAGTGACCAATGTGGTGTCGGCTGCAAGCTGGGGATGAAGGGTAAAGGCGTGGTTCATCTGTATCCTCGTTCGTGATCGCATCGGGATGGACGTTATATCCTGTCGTCCTCCATATGTCTTGCCTTGCCAGCAAAGATATCACCAGATTTCGGACTCGGCGGGAAAGGGCGTGAGCCTTCCCGCCGGATCGACCCGCATGTCGGATAAAATCTGCGGATCTGGCTTACGCCGGGATCAGGGCATTGTGCTTTGCCATGATCTTGTCGACCAGTTCGGAAACCGTTTCTTCGGCATCCCGGATTGACTGGTTCAGGCGATCATCGCCGAACTCGTCATATTCGATGGCGGCAGTGTATTGATCGGTAATCCCGATATAGTGTAGCGGGCTTAAAACGCCACCTTCGACATGGTTCAAATGCGCAACGCGGCCGTTCGGGTCATATCCAAAATCCCCGCGTGCGGAAAGAACGACAACCGATTTGTTGCCTGTTACCAACGGCCAGTACGGGACGTTGCCAAGTGATCGGTCAAAGCCAAAAGTACGTCCGACACGGACGATATTATCAATCCAAGCTTTCATCTGTGCAGGCATTCCGAAATTATACATCGGCACACCGGCAACAATGACATCTGCGCGCAAAAGTTCATCGACCAGCGCATCACTTTCGGCAAGGGCGTCTCGCATCCAGTCTTCGCGCTCTTCGGGTTTGGTGAAGGCTGCATGCACCCATTGCCCGGTAACAGGGGCAGGTGGTGTCAAGCCGACATCACGGTAAATGATCTCGTCATTCGGGCGTTTTGCCCGCCAGAGTTCGATGAATTTTGCGCTGAGCCGCCGGCTGTGGGAACCATGTGCTTGCTGGCCCGATTGCCCGCTTCTGGCGCTGCTGTCGATATGAAGGATGTTGGTCATGATGTGCTCCAATCGATGAATTCAGTTCATCTTTGTGTTTGTGCTATGCCCAACAATTGAAGCATCATATGCTGCATGACAAACGCGAATTCCTCATCATCAAGATGAATCAGGATCATCTACATGTCTTTGCCGCCACTTGCCACACTGCGCGCCTTTGAGGCCGCCGCACGTCATCAGAGTTTTAAAAAGGCGGCAGCGGAAATCGGTGTGACGCCGACCGCGATCAGTCATCAGATGCGGTTGCTTGAAGACACACTTGGCGTACGCCTGTTTGATCGCAAACCCAGACAGGTGATTCTCACACCGGCCGGACAGGAACTGTACCCGGTATTACGCGACGGTTTTGCATCCTTTGCCACGGCAATTGATCGCGTTCAGCAGCGTAAGGTTCGAAAAAGCCTGACTGTATCGGTATTGCCGTCCTTTGCGGGGAAATGGCTGTTGCCCAGACTTGCCGGGTTTCAGGCGATCTATCCCGATATTCATCTGCGTTTGCACACATCAACCGAGATTGTTGATCTTGCCAGCGGCGTTGCGGATGCTGCCATACGCTATGGACGCGGGCATTATCCCGGACTGGAAACACAAACCCTGTTTTGGGAACATTACATCCCGGTATGCAGCCCGACCCTTGGAATTGTGGAGGTTGAAGACCTTCAGGATGCGACATTGCTGCATCTTGAATGGTTGAATGTTGATGAGGTGACCCCGACATGGGAACGTTGGGCAATGGTTGCGGGGGTGCAAAACCTGAACCTGTCGGGCGGGATTAGTTTTACCGATGATACACTTGCCATTCAGGCCGCCATTGCCGGACAGGGCATTGTTCTGGCCAGCCGTGAAATGGTCGTGGCTGAACTCAAAAGCGGGCTTCTGGTTCAGCCATTCGGACCAGAACTTAAAGGGCATGGGTATCATCTTTTGCATGCCGCGCAGGGCAACCATTGGGCTGAAGTCGCGGCATTTGGCAACTGGATCAGGGCAGAGATTGAACAGCTGCCAGCGACGGCACCGTAAATTCCGATCCTGAAACAGCGTTGATGATTGGATCAATACAGCCAAGCCCGGCAAGTGTGGTTTTTACGGCAAGATCCAGATCGGTTTTGGGTTCGACCCCAAGAACCGCAGTCAGTTTCGCGTTATCCATTCTGACCGGTTTCTGCCAAAGATAGCGGACTTCCGATGCTTCGCGGCAAAAGACCGAAACAGGACGCAGCAGGTTAATGATGCCCCATGGGAGTTGTCGGGCTGTAATTTTCGGGTTTCCAACCGCCTTGCGAATGGCCGCAATCATCTGCATCCCGTCATGATCCCAATGCCCGTCCATGTGAAAGCGGGCAAACGGTTCCATGACATCATCATGGTCAAGAAGCCGCACCATTGTTTCAGCGACATCGGGCAGATAGGCCCATTGGTGACCTGTCTTTCTTTTGCCGGGATATGTAATGGCTTTTACCGGTTTGCCGGGTTTAACCAGACATTGCGAAAACCAGTTGTTTCCGGCATTGGCACCAAAATAGTCACCCGCACGGACAATCAATGCTTTTGCCCCCAATCGTGTTGCTTCTTCGATGCGGCTTTCCATTTCCTTGCGGATCGCACCTTTGCGGGTTTCGGGATTTTGCGGGCTGTCTTCTGACGGGGTGTCGAGTACATCCGGCCCGAAATTGTAAATCGTTCCGGGCAATACAATTCGGGCCTTGTTGACGATGGCCGCGCGAATGGTGTTGTCGAGCATCGGCATTGCAAGCTGTTGCCAGTTACGATAGCCCGGCGGATTGACCGCATGGACAATGACGTTTACCCCGCGACTGGCGTTCAAAACATCATTCGATGACATTGCATCGCCCTTACGCCAGTCAATCTGATTGTCGGGGTAAAGGGGATGGTCGGTCGAAATGTTGCGTACCAGTGCGCGCACGTTCCAGCCATGTTTTAGCAGGCTGCTTGTTACTTCACTGCCAATGCCGCCATTTGCGCCGATAACCAATGCGGTTCTGGTTTCTGATCTGGTCATTTGTCAATTCTCCTGTGGTGATGACAGGCGAAGGATAAGCAGCGATAGAGTAAAACAACATTCTATAAAACCGTTTCTATGATATACATAAATGTATGGATAAGAATGAACCGGACTGGAACCTGTATCGCACCTTCATTGCCGTTATGGAAAACGGCACATTGTCGGCGGCTGCGCGTGCGTTGGGATTAACCCAGCCCACGGTCGGGCGTCATATTGACGAATTGCAGGATCAACTGGGGGCTGTGTTGTTTACACGGTCTCAGACGGGGCTGGTGCCAACCGATACAGCGATCTCGTTACATCCGCACGCGATGGCAATTCAGTCCGCCGCACAGGGCCTTCGTCGGGCGGCAAGCGGGAATGGCAAGGGGGTTAATGGAACGGTCCGCATAACGGCAGCAGAAGTCGTCGGGGTCGAGATTTTACCACCGATCCTGACCAGACTGCGCCGCGATCATCCCGATCTTGAAATTGAACTGGTTCTTTCGAACCGGTTGGAAAACCTGTTGCGGCGGGATGCCGATATTGCCGTGCGGATGGTTGCACCGGATCAGGAAGCGCTGATTGCAAAGCATATCGGCAATATCGATCTTGGTTTTCATGCAATGCCGGAATATCTCGACGCTGCAGGGTGGGGGGATCGCGCATCTGAAATCGGTTGGGAACAGCTATCCAAGCTGGATTTGATCGGGTTTGAAACCCGTAGTGTCGATGTGCGTGCAATGGCCGAACGCATGCCCGAAATTGCCAATGCCCATTTTTCCCTGCGCGTTGATAATAACATCGCCCAGCTTGCATTGATGCGTGCCGGATACGGCATTGCGCTTTGTCAGTTGGGGTTGGCCCGACGTACGCCCGGATGCGTGCGGTTGCTGCCTGATTTCTCCTTGGCACTCGATACATGGATTACCATGCATGAAGGGCTGCGGGATCATTTGCGGTGCCGTGTGGTTTTTGATGCGCTGGTAGCGGGCATGAAGGCATACCGGCGCGAAAGCCTGAATTCGTGAATTATTCCCTGTTTAAAGGAACTTGCATCTTCACCATGCGGAATGATGATTGACGCATGGCCGTGCTTGGGAAACCATGGGGTCTTGATTGCAAAGTTTTCAGGTGACCCATGCCCCGTTTTTCCGCCAACCTTTCATTTCTGTTTGCCGATCTTCCGTTCGAAAAGCGTTTTGCTGCGGCGGCAGAAGCAGGCTTTGTCGGTGTGGAATATATCGGCGCATATGACATGCCGCTTGCCACCGTTAAATCGCTTGTGCGCGATAACGGGCTGGAACAAGTGTTGTTTAACCTGCCGCTGGGAAACTGGGAGGCAGGCGACCGTGGTTTGGCTTGCCGACCGGGACGTGAAAATGAATTTCGCGATTCAGTTGCCACGGGGCTTGAATATGCTGCCGCGACGGATTGCAAAATGCTGCATTGCATGGCCGGTGTGATTGGCAAGGGTGAAGATCCAAGCGAACTGGCGCGGCTTTATTGTGATAACTTGCTGTATGCCGCCGATCTTGCTGATCAGGCCGGTATTGATATCCTGCTTGAACCGATCAACCCGATTGATATGCCGGGTTATTTGCTTAATTCGGTTGAACAGGCGGCTGTGATCTTGGATCAGCTTTCCCACCCGCGTTTAAAACTGCAATTTGATATTTATCATGCCCAGATCGTTGGCGGGAATATCGCTGCAAGGCTTGATAAACATATCAATTCAATTGCCCATGTGCAGGTTGCCGGTGCGCCCGGACGTCATGAACCCGATAGCGGGGAACTGAACTATCCGTTCCTGTTTTATATGCTCGACCGCATCGGCTATGACGGCTGGATAGGGTGCGAATATAAACCACATGGCAAAACCGAAGACGGGCTTGGCTGGATCAGGCCATGGATGCCTGTATCTGATGCCTAAGCCCGTCTGTTTATTCGTTCGGTGATGTCCGATTGCGGGGGTTTATTCTATCAGGATGGCCCGGAAATCGTTCACATTGGTCAATGTCGGACCCGTGATCAGCAAACCCTCAATCTTGGCAAAGGCGCTATAGGCATCGTTATTGGCAAGATATTGCCGCAGATCGATGCCCGATTTTTGCGCCTTCTGCCAGCTTGATCCATCCATGATCGCACCGGCATTATCTTCGCTGCCATCAATGCCATCGGTATCAACCGCAAGCGCGCTAAAGCCCGGCTGATCGCGCAATTGAATCAAAAGTGAGAGCAAAAATTCGCTGTTGCGTCCGCCGCGGCCACCTGTACCGCGCACCGTCACGGTGGTTTCGCCACCGGAAAGCAACACACATGGCTTGGCCGCAGGTTGCCCGTGATTGGCAACCTGATGGGCGATGCCGGCATGCATGATGGCAACTTCGCGGGATTCGCCTTCAATCGCATCGCCAAGGATTACGGGGTTCAATCCGAGTTCCCGTGCAACGGTTGCTGCGGCTTCAAGGCTATCTTGCGGGCGGGCCAGCATGATGGTTTCGTGACCGTCAAAGCATGGATCATTTGGTTTGACAGTTTCATCATCCGCACTGCGCAAAAGGTCTTCGGCTGCTTGGGGAATATCGATCTGATAGTGACGAATGATATCAAGGGCATCCTGACCACTTGTCGGATCGGCAACAGTCGGGCCGGATGCGATAATGGCCGGATCATCGCCGGGAACGTCTGAAACAAGATAGGTCACCATGCGTGCCGGTGCTGCGGCCTTGGCCAGACGGCCGCCTTTGATGGCAGACAGATGTTTACGCACACAATTCATTTCTGAAATGGTTGCCCCACTGCGCAGTAATGCCTTGTTGATCGATTGTTTGTCATCAAGTGTCAGTCCCGGACCGGGCAGGGCCAAAAGCGCCGATCCACCCCCCGAAATCATGCAAACAACAAGGTCATCGGGGCCTGCTGTCTGAACGATTTCAAGAATGCGTTTGGCGGCCTGTTCACCGGCTTCATCGGGAACCGGGTGGGATGCTTCGACAATTTCGATTTTATCGCAGGCAACCGCGTGACCATAGCGCGTGACGACCAGACCTTCGATCTCACCCTGCCATGCATCTTCAAACGCGCGGGCCATATTTGCCGATGCCTTGCCCGCCCCGATGACGATGGTTTTGCCCTTTGGCGGTGTCGGCAGGTTCCGGGGGATTTGCACACCCGGATCGGCGGCCTTAAGGGCCGCATTCATCAAGGCCATAAGTTTTTCGCGCGAGGTCGTCATATCGGGTTTCCCTGAATGGAGTGATATTGTTTTCGGCCGTTATGTTTTTCGTGCGATCAGGTCGCTTGTTTGTCGGAGGCCGTTTTAAAAAAGTCGAGGACTGCCTGAAGGTGATTGGACATCGCCTTTTCCGCAGCATCCGGGTCGCGGGCTGCGATGGCTTCGATGATATCGCGGTGGTGATCTTGCACCATGCGATCAAACGATGGGCCGGTCATTGAATTAAACCGGATTTCCATCAAAGCGGCCTGCAACACATCATGCAGCATTTTCATCACGTGATAATAAATGATCGATCCGGTGGCCCGGCCAATCATCATATGCAGGCGATGGTCATCATCCGCACGGTATTTTGCCGCACGCCGTGGGTCATGGGCCTGACGAAATGCCATGCGCAAAACTTTGATGTCTTCGTCACTGGCATTGATCGCAGCACGGCGTGCCGCCCATGTTTCAAGCGTGCAGCGGATTTCCTGAAGATCGCGCAGATTGGTGATCGAATCGCGGACCAGATCGGTCATGGCCGTATCCATATCGATCCCGGTGGATGACAGGATTTCGGTACCGCCGCCCTGAACCGCGCGCAGATACCCACGGGTTTTAAGCTTCTGCAAAGCAGCCCGGACTGAAACGCGGCTGACTTTCATGCTTTCGGCAAGCTGGCGTTCGCCGGGCAGGCGATCCCCTGGCAGGAAAATACCATCTGAAATCTTTTCAAGAATCTGGTCCGAGACCTGATCGGCAATCCGTTTGGGACGTTTAGTGTCCTGAACATCGGTTGCCAGGAATGATTTGCCAGATGGCATGCCGGGTTGTCTCCAATCGCGTTTTTATCACCGATACATTTGTATCTTAAAGCATGTTGCATTTAATGGTCATACCAGTTTAAGGGATGTTTGAAGCGGACGCAAAGCTCGATCCGCAAAGAGTGCGCTTAATGCAGCGCAATCTTGTCTGTACGGCGATAAATTGATAATCCAACAGAAGCCAACTTTATTACTTGGCCGTCACCTATCGTTACCCGCCACCACCGACTTTCAGGAGAATACGCGTGCGTCACCATGCAGGGCCTCTTTTGGGCCAAGATGATCCGGCCCCGTTCGAAGTGTTGAACGAAACCGGCAAGGGCCATTCGCTTTTTGTCTGTGATCATGCATCGCGTGAAATCCCCAAAAATCTCGGGACACTTGGGCTTCCTGAAGAAGAACGAAAACGCCATATCGGCTGGGACATCGGGGCGCGCAAGGTCACCGAAATTCTGGTTGACCGGTTTGATTGCCCGGCAGTGTTGGGCGGGTATTCGCGGCTTGTGATTGATTGTAACCGGCAACTTTGGGACCCGACCGGGATGCCGGAAATTGCCGATCAAACTGTGGTTCCGGGCAATAAAAACATCACGCCAAGCGAACATATGAACCGCATCCGCGAGATTTTCCTGCCCTATCACGGTGCGATTGAAGAACGGATTGCCAATTTTCATGCGCACAAAATTGTTCCGGCCTTGATCGCGATCCACAGCTTCACCCCTGTTTTCCAAGGATTTGAACGCCCGTGGGAAATCGGCATCTTGTGGGATCAGGACGACCGTATTCCGGTTCCGCTACTGGCGAAGTTGCGCGAACAGAACCCTGATCTGACGATCGGGGATAATGAACCCTATTCCGGGCAACATATGGCGGACTACACTATTGATCATCATGGTGAAGCCGGCGGGTTGCCCTGTGTGTCGATTGAAATCCGTCAGGATCTGATTGATACTGATCAGGGCTGCGAGAAATGGGCAAAGATCCTTGGTGATGCCTTTGTCGATATTCTTGCCGACCCGAACCTTTATAAGATCAGGAGAGACTGACTTGGCAGGGTCCAAAGCGCACGAACCGGGTTTTTCCATCGGCATTGAAGAAGAATTCTGGCTTGTCGATCGGGAAAGCCGCGATCTTGCCAATGACCCGCCGCCAGATTTCCTGAAAGATGCCAAGGCCAAGCTGGGTGATCAGGTCTCAAGCGAGTTTATGCGCTGCCAGATCGAAACCGGCACAAAGGTTTGTCACAGTGCGGCCGAGGCCCGCGAACAACTGACCCATATGCGCACGACCTTATCGGAGGTTGCTGCGAAATATGACATGGCGCTTTTGGCGGCATCGACCCATCCATTTGCGCAATGGGACAATCAGAAACATACAGACGGCGAACGCTACAACACGATTGCGCGTGATTTGCGCACGGTTGTTGACCGATTGTTGATATGCGGCATGCATGTCCACATCGGGATCGAAGATGATGATCTCCGGATCGAATTAATGGCGCAGGCCAGCTATTTCCTGCCGCATCTTTTGGCGCTGACCACCAGTTCGCCATTTTGGCGGGGGCGTGATACCGGGCTTCAGACGTTCCGGTTGTCGGTTTTCGATAATCTGCCAAGGACGGGGCTTCCGGAAGTCTTCGGATCGTGGGCGGAATATCGCCGGCATGTCGATATGTTGATTGATGCCGGTGTGATCGAAGACGGCACCAAACTCTGGTGGGATTTGCGGCCCAGTGATCGGTGGCCGACCCTTGAAATGCGCATTGCCGATGTGTGTACCGATCTGGAAGACGCGATTTGCGTTGCCTCTATCACCCGGTGCCTGTTGCGCATGTTGTATCGCCTGCGCCGCAATAATCAACGCTGGCGAATTTATTCGAACATGCTGGTACGTGAAAACCGTTGGCGGGCTTGCCGATATGGCAGTGATGCGGGCGATAAGGCCGGTTTGATTGATTTTGGCCGCGGCGAGATCATGCCCTATGCCGATCTGGTCGAAGAAATTCTTGAATTGATCCAGCCGGATGCAGAGTTTTTTGGCTGTATCGCGGAAGTCGAACATGCCCGCGAAATCGTACGCCGCGGCACAAGTGCGCGTCGCCAACGCGAGATTTTCACTGCAGCAATTGAACAGGGTTCCAGTCCTAATGATGCCCTGCGCGAGGTTGCAGATCGATTGATCGAACGAACATTGCCGGGAACAAGCTTGGCACCTTAACGGTACTTGTCAGCGGGCGGTGCATTGAGTATCGTCGCGCCGCATTAGAAATTTCGCGCACCGGATACCCGCTGTGCAGCCCATCATCGGAGAAGAATTGATGACCGAAGTCGGTGGTATCGCAGCTGATCAGCTTGCGAGTTATGTTGAGCGTATTGAACGCCTTGAAGAAGAAAAAGCCAACTTGATGGCTGACATCAAAGAAGTTTACGGTGAAGCCAAAGCACTTGGCTATGACGTAAAAATCCTGCGTCAGATCATCCGCCTGCGCAAAATCGAAGACCATGAGCGCAGCGAACAGGAACAAATTCTGGAAGTTTATAAGCGCGCGCTTGGGATGAGTTAAAAATCAATGGTTTGGTCAAGCCAACTGTTGCGATGTTAAGTAATCAGGGCTCCATTTTGGGGCCCTGATTACTTTTTTGCGTCTTTAAAGACCCACATATTCATCGTGGTAAAGCTGTAGAACATAGAAATGAGGGCTGCTATGAGCAAGGCTATCAATGGTGCAGCCCAATTAAGCCAGACCAAAGCGCTATAGATGGCGTAGTTCAATCCAAATGAACTAACCTGAACCGTAACATAAGAGCCTAGTTGTCGTTTTCCACGCTTTTCCCTGTTTTTAAAGGTGAAGGTGCTGTTAAGCACCCATGTCACCAGCAAGGCCACGGAGAAAGACACCAGCCGCCCGCTATAGGGATCAAGGCCAGCCTTATGGGTTGTTAGCCACAGCAACCCTGCATCGGTCAAAAAACCGAGTGTTCCAACGACGACAAACTTTGCGCCTTTTTGCATCAGGGCGCGGTTGATCATTTATCAGCCTCTTTCGTGATCTCTGCGCGCAGTACTTCAAGGGGATCAGAATGCAGAAGGTATGCGAGCCTTTTGACTTCCCACTGACCGATACCGGTATTGGACAGGATCGCGCCGGTTACAAAACTCAGAACGGCAGATAGCATAACACCAACAGTTAGAACTGCTGTTGGCAGGCGCTCAACCAAGCCGGTTTCAATATATTCAAAGACCAGTGGCAGTCCGAGCACAACCGACAGAACGGCAAGGAAGGCTGCAATCAAGCCATAGAAGACGAAAGGTTTATGTGTTGCTGTAAATAGCAAAATACGGCTCAGGATACGGGCGCCATCACGATAAGTGCGAAGCTTGCTTTCGGTTCCTTCATGACGCGCCCCATAGGATGTTGGTATTTCAGCAACTGGTGCACGCAACATGATCGCGTGTACGGAAATTTCTGTCTCAATTTCAAACCCGGTGGAAATCGCAGGAAAAGTTTTGACAAATCGCCGGGAGAAAACGCGATACCCTGAAAAAATATCCGTGAAGCGTGCGCCAAAAAGTTTGGCAAAGACTGTGTTGAACAGTCGGTTGCCCATGCGGTGACCACTGCGATAGGCGGCTTCTTCTTTCTCCGCCCTAGTGCCAACGACCATATCCAGACGGTCTAAGATCAGGCGCTTGATCAGTTCTGGTAGTGCGGTGGCGTCATAAGTTCCATCACCATCGGCCATGACATAGATATCGGCTTCTACCTCGGAGAAACCGCGTCGGACGGCATTGCCTTTGCCCGGAAGCGTTTCTCTAATCACCGTCGCACCAGCATTCTTTGCCTTTTCCGCCGTGTCATCCTTTGATGCATTGTCGATGACAATGATCTGGGCAGTCGGGATGACGTTGCGAAAAGACTCAATCACATGCGTGATTGCTTTCCCCTCATTATAACATGGCAGAAGGACTGCAATTCGCGCGTTTTCATAAATTGAGGCCGATGTGGTTCGGGTGCCTTTGGACATTCTAGTTTCCTTCTCCCATCGGCAGATTTTTGCGGTCACGCCAGTTTTGTATTTGGGTTCGAGCCCACATGGCTAAAAAGGCAAACGCGATAGCAAAGCCGGGTAGTGCAGTCATCTGATAACGCGCAACGTTCAGACTAAATGCTGCATAGAACAATAAAGAGAACAAAGATGGCAGCAGGACTGCTATTAAAAGTCCATTCCGTCTGCGCAGCGCAACAGCCAATAACACAATAAATGCGGGGAAGGTGACTGCGGCAAACTCGTCAATCCAAATGCCACGGTAAATCAGCGGCAGAGTGGTTGCGAGATGTTTGATGGGGCGCGAAAGGATAGCATCTTTTAATTCTTGTTCAGCACGGTCATTGGCTTCAGTGTATGACAAGCCCTCAGAATTGATAAGTTGAGTTACCCGCTTGCCAAAGCCCAGTTGCCCTCGAAGATAGTAACCATCCTCTTCGTACCAGCCGAATGGTTTGACAACGTCAGCGGGGAACAGTTTTTCTGCCCAGCCATCACCAGCACCGCGCGTCCAGTATGTGAATGCGGCAAGATAGTCCGTAAGATCCATATCGTTGAAGACAACACGGGTACTTAAGGCAATACCGCCGCGACTATCGGTGAATTGATAGCTGCCTGTGATGTCATTGTTTCTGTCCATCCACAAAGCGATTGGGGTTGCTGCAACGATTGTGAAGACAGCAAGCTTTGCCACAGAAGCGCGCCAGTTGTTTTTGCTCATGAGCACGAACATAAAGCCGACCAAGACGGCAATGGGGAGAAAATAGATATAGATCGCTTTTGTGAAGGCCAACCAGACGAATGTTAACCCGGGGAACACCCAAGTGAGCGGGTTTCTTTGTTTCCAGGCCCATACGATTGCAAAAACCAGCAAACTGGCAAGGAACAATGCAAGCGGATCGGAAATTACATAATCGTGATTCTTATGTGCCTGATGGTTCAACCAAATATGCATGCCGCCCATGATTGCAGCAAATGGACTTCCGGTAATGCCGCGAACGGCAAAGAACATCGCGAACCCTGCTCCTACTATGAGAATCCGGTTGGTCCATTTGGCGAGGGTGTAGGGTTCTGTCCCACAACCGTCTTTGTAAAGGCAGTCTGGCGTGATTTTGTCTATGCTGCCATTTACCCTGAGGACGAAGGACAAGAGGACCGGATAGCCTGGCTCACGACCGATAGCTGGTTTAATGGTTTCTGCTGTGGCGTTTATACTTTCATTAACAGTACCGAATTTTGCAAGATTGACGGCAATCCCAATATATTGACTCGCATCTGCGTAGTCCGGGTGTTTCGTGTCTCTCAGCGTTCCCATCCAAACCAAACAGATAATTGCGCCGATTACGCACCAAAATATCTGTGATTTTCCCAATGGCTTTAATGCTGCAAGGACGCTGCGCATCATGAACTTATTCCCCCAAAATTCTGTGCGCGCAGCATAATGGGATTGAATTTGAAGGTAAATTTTTTAGTGCGAAAATTTGCGCAAATGAGGAAATTAACTTCCATCTGCGAAGGCCTCGACATCACGGGGGCAAAATGGCGGCGGCGAAACCGTGTTTAAGGTCTAGATACGAAAAGGGCCCCGAAGATTTTCCGGGGCCTTTAATGGGTTTGATTGCTATTACTCCGCAGCCTTGAGGTGTTCTGGCGGGTTACGGAATTGTTCGACAAGCTCCACCTCACGCTTTTTGACCTTGGCGATATTGCCGTCTTTGACATGGCCATACCCGCGAATTTGTTCGGGTAAGGCAAGCAAGGCCGTGGCAATACGGATATTGTTGTGGGTCAAACCATCGATGACTTCAGTGACAAGCTTTTCGTAATCGGCAATCAGTTGGCGTTCCATTTTACGTTCATGGGTACGACCAAACGGATCAAGGGCAGTTCCACGCAGGAACTTCATTTTCGCCAGAACGCGGAAAGCATTCATCATCCACGGACCAAAGGATGATTTCTTAAGTTGTCCGCTTTCCGGGTCTTTATCGGCAATCGCCGGTGGTGCCAGATGGAAGTTGATTTTGTAATCACCGGCAAAGTTTTTGGCGACTTTGTTCAAAAATGCCGGATCGGTATAAAGACGGGCAACTTCATACTCGTCCTTATAGGCAAGCAGTTTGAAATAGTATTTCGCAACTGTCCGGGTAAGCTCATCACCCTCATCAAGGCGCTGTTCGGCGACCGCAACTTTATCGACCAATGCACTGAACCGGTCCGCATAAGCAGCGTTTTGATAATCGGTCAGGAAGGCACGACGCTTGGCAACAATGTCAGCAAGCTCGGTTGCAATCGGATGGGCTTCGGTTTCATTCGGGCCAACAACATCCAAAACGCGCTTTGGCTCATGGGCATAAAGACGGCCCCAATAGAAGGACTCCTTGTTCATATCAACAGCAACACCGTTAAGGTCAATCGCCTGCATCAATGCTTCTTCGCTGATCGGGATCAAACCGCGCTGCCAGGCAACGCCAAGCATAAACAGGTTGGTCGCAATCGAATTGCCCATCAATCGGGTTGCGATATCGCTGCCTTCAACGAAGTTCACCGCATCAGCACCGCAGGTATCGGCGATGATTTTCATATGCTCGTTGGTTTTAAGCTGAAAATCAGGATTGCTGGTGAAGGCACCGGTTACGGTTTCATGGGTATTGATCACCGCTTGGGTAAAGTTGCGGCGCATTTTGGCAAGGCCTTCATAGCTTGCCGCAACCAAAAGATCACAGCCCAGAACCACATTGGCTTCGCCGGCCGGAATGCGTGCCGCATGCAGCTTGTTCTGGTCATTGGCAAAGCGGATATGGCTGACAACAGCCCCGCCTTTTTGCGCAAGACCGGCCATATCAAGCCCGACAATGCCTTTGCCTTCAATATGGGCGGCCATGCCAAGCAAGGCACCGATGGTAACTACACCCGTGCCGCCAACGCCCGTGATCAGGATCGACCATGGTTCGTCAATGTCGGGCAAGGCCGGACGCGGCAGGCTGGCAAAGATGGCATCGCCCGTATTGTCGCCTTTGGCAGCAGGTTCGGGTTTGCGCAATTCGCCGCCTTCAATGGTAACAAAGCTTGGGCAGAAACCGTTTAGGCATGAAAAGTCCTTGTTACAGGCCGATTGATCAATCGCCCGTTTGCGGCCGAATTCGGTTTCAACCGGAACCACGGCAAGGCAATTGGATTTTTCACCACAGTCGCCACAACCTTCACAAACCAGATCATTAATGAAAACCCGTTTGGGTGGATCAACCATCAATTTGCGTTTACGACGACGGCGTTTTTCCGCAGCACAGGTCTGATCGAAGACCAGAATTGTCACACCTTCGATCTCACGTAGTTCTTTTTGGGTGTTCTCAAGCTCATCGCGGTGACGGATATCGACACCCGGTGCGAAATCGGCCCCCATCGGATATTTGTCCGGTTCATCGGAAAGAACAATGATGCGTTTGGCACCTTCGTCAAACATCTGACGCGTGATTTGCGGCACGGTCAATGGCCCGTCAACCGGCTGTCCACCGGTCATGGCGACCGCATCGTTAAACAGGATTTTATAGGTGATGTTCACACCCGATGCTACGGCGGCACGCACGGCCAAAGACCCTGAATGGTAATAGGTACCATCGCCCAAATTCTGGAAAACATGCTTTTCATTGGTGAAGGGTGCCTGACCGATCCAGGTTGCGCCTTCGCCGCCCATATGGGTAAAGGTTTCGGTCGAACGGTCCATCCAGTTGACCATGTAATGGCATCCGATACCGGCCATCGCACGGCTGCCATCGGGGACCTTGGTGGAGCTGTTATGCGGGCAACCGGGGCAGAACCATGGAATGCGCGCAACATCGGGGCGCGGTTCGGCGATTTCTTTTTCTTTTTCGGCCAACCAGTCAAGGCGTTCGTGAATGGCGGGACTGTCAAAGAAACGTTTAATCCGTTCGGCCAGAACAACTGCAATGCGGGCCGGGGTCAGTTCGTCCATCGAGGGTAAAATCCACTCGCCTTTTTCATCGAACTTGCCAATCACGGTCGGCCGGACATCTTCGCGCCAGTTATAAAGCTGTTCTTTGACCTGATTTTCCATCACCGCGCGTTTTTCTTCGACGACGATGATTTCTTCTAGCCCCATGGCGAATTCGCGCACGTCATCACGGTTAAGTGGCCAGCTCATGCCGACTTTCAGAACACGGATACCGATTTTTGCCGCGTCTTGTTCGGAAATGCCCAGATCGTCAAAGGCCTGCATGACGTCAAGATAGGCCTTGCCGGTGGTGATAATGCCAAGTCGCGCATTCGGGCTGTCGATCACGGTTTTGTTGAGCTTGTTCGCCCGCGCATATGCCAGTGCGGCATAAAGCTTATATTTCATCAGGCGATGTTCTTGTTCCTTGGGCGTATCGGGCCAGCGGATATGAAGGCCGCCTTCGGGCATGTCGAAATCATCGGGAATGATCGGGATGATACGATCCGGTGCGACATCGGCGGCGGCTGAACTTTCCACCGTCTCGGCAATGGTTTTCATCGCGACCCAGCAACCCGAATAGCGGCTCATGGCCCAGCCATGAATACCGAAATCCAGAATATCCTGAACACCAGACGGGTTCAGAACCGGGATTTGCGCATCGATGAAGGCATATTCGGTTTGGTGGGGCAGGGTGGATGATTTGCAGGAATGGTCGTCGCCTGCCAGAACCAGAACCCCACCATGTTGTGAGGTGCCCGCATGATTGGCATGTTTGAAAACATCGCCGGACCGGTCAACGCCCGGACCTTTGCCATACCACATCCCAAAGACGCCGTCATATTTGGCATCGGGGTACATATTGACCTGCTGACTGCCCCAAACAACCGTGGCAGCAAGGTCTTCGTTTACACCGGGCTGGAATTCGATCTGCTGTTTGGTCAGGAATTTCTTGGCCCGCCAAAGCTGCTGATCCAATCCACCTAGCGGCGACCCGCGATACCCTGAAATACACCCGGCGGTATTAAGCCCTGCGCGCGCATCAAGCTGGCGCTGCATAAGCGGCAGGCGTACAAGCGCTTGAATGCCTGTCAGGTAAACCCGACCTTTTTCAAGGGTGTATTTGTCGTCCAGACGAATTGCCGCCAATTGTGCCATGACCGGTCTCCCTCGGATCTCTCTGATATGCGGGTCAGTTTTGGCCTCATACACTGCTTTTATAGATATGGGTGCGGGGGCAGTGTTTCGGTATGACCTGTATTATGTTGGTGGGTGATTTGCGGGACCACGACACCAACGAGCTTCCAGAATGGTAATGAATACTGACCTTTTTTCAAAACGAACTCGCATCGCACAGTGCAAAACGCCTGATTGTATCGGTTGACGTTAGGTCAACTTAATATTTACTTATTCTGGTACCGATTTACGCGCAATATAATTGCGCCCGTATTGCGATGCGATATTTCGCGAATGATCGAGTCTCTGTTGGGATGGATAAAACACCGTGATACCGTTGATCGGGTTTTGGGTGCGTAAGACCCTAACTTTGGAACAGGAGCATAGCATGGAACAACGTGTTTCGCTGATTACGTTGGGTGTGGCCGACTTGGATCGGTCGCGTCGTTTCTATGAAGATGGCCTTGGCTGGAAAATGACCGAAATGGTCGAAGGGCAGGTTGTTTTCTATCAATTATCCAATGGGCTGGCCTTGGGCCTGTTTGGTCGCGCCGATCTTGTCAAAGACGGACAGTTTGACGATGACACGGGTGCCACCTTTGCCGGTTTGACAGTGGCGTTCAATGCGCGGGACGAAGCCGAAGTCGATGCTGTCATGGCTGAGGCTGAAAATGCCGGGGCCAAAATTCAAAAACCTCCCGAGAAGGTTCTCTGGGGCGGATATTCCGGCTATTTCCGCGATCCGGATGGCCATGCGTGGGAAGTTGCCTTTAACCCGTTCTGGCAACTTGATGATCAGGGAAATTTACACATTCCGCCAATGAAGGTTGAATAACCGAAATTTGCATGCAGCAGATCATCAGGCATCAGGGCAGTATATTGATGCTGCCTTTTTACGACCCGATGCCACCACCATACAGATAACCTGTTAGAACGTAACCCAAAGTACAGTTGCACTTTGGGCTGTATTATTTTACATCAAATGACATGTAATATTTTGGTCTAAGGCTGTCCACATGGGCAACGGGTTGCAAAATAAGGGGATCGGGGTTTGAGCTGGATTGATCAGTTTGCGGGACTGTCGCGTTTGCCCGACGGCATCCGATCCTATCTCCTTGAGGAAAGCAAGATCGTCACGGTGCCTGCCAACACCGTGATCTTCGGGCCGGGAAAATCGCCAGAAAGTCTTTTGTTATTGCTGGACGGGACAGTTCGGGTCCAGCAAACATCTGACGCCGGGCGCGAGATTGTTTTGTATCGCGTTCATGCGGGCGAAAGCTGCGTTTTGACGACAGCCTGTTTACTGGCCTATGAAGATTATTCCGCCGAGGGGATTGCTGAAACCGAGACACGGGCCGTCGCTATTCCGCGCATGGTGTTTGACAAGCTGGTTTCGGATTCCGTCGAATTCCGCCAGTTTGTCTTCACGGCCTATTCCAAACGGATTACCGATCTGTTTTTCGTCATCGAAGAAATTGCATTCCAAAGGATGGACATCCGTCTGGCGCATAAACTGATTGAGCTTGCAGATGGAAAAGACACAATATCCTCCACCCATCAGAAGTTGTCGGTTGAACTCGGAACGGCACGTGAAGTTATTTCTCGGCAACTTTCGGAATTTCAGCGTCGTGGGTGGATTGAACAGTCCCGTGGCACCATCCGCTTGATCAACCCCGACCCGATCGCCAAGCTCGCTCAAAGCTGAAGACAGAGCGGGATTATACCCTCGTATCAGACGTTTCTGGAATTTTAGTATCATTAAATATTAATATTATGATGTTTGGTGACAAGGTCACTGAACTCAATTCACGAACTCCTAGAATGAAAAGCATAGTCAGATGTTTCCAGCCTGTGAAATTACCGGCTGCGGGGCATCGTGAACCTGTCCGCTGCGTGCCAGAAATAAGGCGTTCCGGACCACGCTGTTTAGGAGGATCTCAATGTTTGAATACCCGGTAAACATGTCTGTGAAGCCCGAAGTCACGGCCTTCTTTGATCCAGATACCAACACTATCAGTTATGTGGTCAAGGACCCCGAAAGCAATGCCTGCGCGGTTGTCGATTCCGTCATGGATATTGATTACGCGGCAGGGCGTATCACCTTTGATCATGCGGATCGGGTTATCGAGTTCATCACGAAAAATGACCTGAAACTCGAATGGATCATTGAGACACACGTACATGCCGATCATTTATCCGCAGCGCCCTATATTCAGGAAAGGCTCGGTGGCAAGCTTGGAATAGGCAGCCAAATAACCGTTGTTCAGGACACGTTTGGCAAGGTGTTCAACGAAGGCACCGAATTCCAGCGCGATGGCAGCCAGTTTGATCGCCTGTTCGAAGATGGGGACACCTATCAGGTTGGCGCCATGACCTGCTTTGCTATTTACACCCCGGGCCATACCCCTGCCTGCATGGTTCATGTCATGGGCAATGCCGCCTTTGTTGGCGATACCCTGTTTATGCCCGATGGCGGGTCCGCACGTGCCGATTTCCCGGGCGGGGATGCCGGAACCCTTTATGACAGTATCCAGAAACTTTTGGCCCTGCCGAACGATATGCGTCTGTTCATGTGCCACGACTACGGCCCGAATGGGCGTGATATCCAATGGGAAACCACGGTTGGTGACGAGAAAAAGCACAATATCCACGTTGGCGAAGGCAAAACCCGCGAACAGTTCATCGCATACCGGAACGATCGTGATGCGCAACTTGATATGCCACGTCTGATCATTCCGTCCCTCCAGGTTAATATGCGCGCAGGCCAAGTGCCGACGGACTCCAGCGGTAAGAAAATGCTCAAAGTTCCGGTAAACGGCATTTGATGGCACAAAAGGGAGGAAAACTTATGGAAACGAAAAAAATCAGCAGCGGTTTTTCCGTTAGCACGCAGATTAATCCGGCTGATGTCAAGGAAATCGCCAAACTTGGTTTCCGCGCCATTGTCTGCAACCGGCCGGACGGCGAAGGTGCCGACCAACCGACCTTTGAAGAAATCTCTTCAGCGGCCAAGGAAGCTGGGCTTGAAGTCCGCTACCAGCCGATTGTGTCGGGCAAGGTCAGTGATGACGATGCCAAGGATTTCGGGTGCCTGTTTGATGAATTGCCCAAGCCGGTCTTTGCCTATTGCCGCACGGGAACCCGTTCAACCACCCTTTGGTCGCTTAGTCAGGCTGAACTGCTTGGTACAAGTGAAATTCTACGCGCGACCAAGGCTGCGGGCTATGACATGGGCGGCGTTATTCGCCGGATCGTTAATGGTGGCAGGACGCCAACCGATCAGGGCGATGCAAAATTCGACATCGTCATCATTGGCGGCGGTGCCGCGGGCATTTCCGTGGCATCAAGCTTACTTGCGCGTCGTTCCGGGCTTGAGATTGCGGTCATTGATCCGGCTGATATTCATTATTATCAGCCGGGCTGGACCATGGTTGGCGGCGGCGTCTTTGACGCAAGTTCAACTGCACAGACCATGGGGTCACTGATCCCCAAAGGTGTTCATTGGATCAAGGCGGCCGTCGCGGCGTTTGAGCCAATGGATGACGCGGTCATTCTGGATGGATGCCGGGTGGTCAAATATGGACGCCTGATCGTTTGTCCGGGGCTTAAACTCGACTGGAACCGGATTGATGGTCTGGTGGAAACGCTTGGCCGGAACGGGGTGACATCAAACTATCGTTATGATTTAGCACCCTACACGTGGGATCTGGTGTCTTCCATGCGTGAAGGCAAAGCGATCTTTACCCAGCCCCCCATGCCGATCAAATGCGCCGGTGCGCCGCAAAAGGCGATGTATCTGTCGGGGGATCACTGGTCTCGCAACGGGGTGATCGATAAGATCGACATTGATTTTTGCAATGCCGGTGGCGTGTTGTTTGGAGTGAAGGACTATGTGCCGGCCCTTGAGCGCTATGTGAAGAAGTATGATGCAAAGCTCAATTTCTTCCACAATCTGGTGGCGATTGATGGTGCGGCAAAAAAGGCTTGGTTTGAAGTGACCAAACCAGACGAGAAGGTTGAACGCATCGAAAAGTCCTTTGACATGATCCATGTCTGCCCGCCGCAGATGGCACCCGACTTTATCCGCGTTTCGCCGCTGGCCGATGCGGCTGGTTGGGTCGATGTCGATCAGGCAACTTTGCGTCACAAGTCATTTACTAATGTCTGGTCGCTTGGCGATGTGATGAATGCACCCAATGCCAAAACAGCGGCCGCTGCACGGAAACAGGCACCGGTTGTTGCCGAAAACGTGGCGGCCGATATCGATGGTAAATCCCCCGTTGCCCAGTATGACGGATACGGGTCCTGCCCGCTGACGGTGGAGCGTGGCCGGATCGTGCTGGCGGAATTTGGTTATGGGGGCACATTGCAGCCTTCCTTCCCGAAATGGCTGATCGATGGAACTCAGCCATCGCGTCTGGCCTGGTTGCTTAAGGAAAAAGTTCTGCCACCGGTCTATTGGAAAGCCATGCTGCGCGGCAAGGAATGGCTGGCCAAACCCGAGAAAGTCACAAGCAGCTAAACAGGTTTAGCCAAAGGCGGGATCACTGCCTTTGGCCAACTCAGATCGAAGAGATCAATATGCGCCACAATTTTCTCAGGAAGTATATCCCGATCTTTGATTGGGGTCGGGACTATGACAAGACGGCCTTAGGCAATGACATGATTGCAGCGGTGATTGTAACGATCATGCTTATCCCGCAATCGCTTGCCTATGCGCTGTTGGCGGGATTGCCGCCAGAAGCGGGTCTATATGCCTCCATTGCGCCGATCATTCTTTATGCGATTTTCGGGACCAGTCGTGCGCTTGCGGTCGGGCCGGTTGCGGTGGTGTCGCTGATGACGGCGGCTGCCATTGGCAATCTGGCAGAAACTGGAACCGTGGGCTATGCGCTTGCCGCGCTGACCCTTGCGGCCCTATCCGGTGCGATATTGCTGGCGATGGGGGTGTTCAAGCTGGGGTTTTTAGCCAACTTCCTGTCCCATCCGGTAATTGCCGGTTTTATCACTGCGTCTGGGATGATTATCGCGGCAAGTCAGCTCAAACATATTCTGGGTGTGGATGCCAGCGGTCATAACCTGTGGGAGATTGTCACCTCCCTGATTGCCCATTTGCCTGAAACCAACCAAACGACCCTGATCATTGGCGCTTGTGCCACCGGGTTCTTGTTCTGGGTGCGCAAGGGGCTTAAACCCGCCTTGCGCAAGCTTGGTCTTGGCGCACGTTCTGCCGATGTCATCACCAAGGCCGGGCCGGTCTTTGCGGTGTTTGCGACCACGGCGGCCACTTGGTATCTCGGACTGGCCGACAAGGGGGTTAAAATCGTTGGCAGTGTTCCCCAAAGCCTGCCGCCACTCACCATCCCGGACTTTTCACCAACCTTGATGGCGGACCTTCTGGTGCCCGCGATCCTGATTTCGGTCATTGGATTTGTTGAATCGATTTCGGTTGCGCAAACCCTTGCCGCCAAGCGTCGTCAACGCATCAACCCGGATCAGGAACTGATTGGTCTAGGTGCGGCCAATATCGGGGCGGCCTTTACGGGGGGCTATCCGGTTACCGGTGGTTTTGCCCGCTCGGTCGTCAATTTTGATGCCGGGGCACAAACCCCGGCCGCAGGTGCCTTTACCGCCGTTGGTTTGGCGATTGCCGCCGTGGCGCTGACCCCGCTTGTCTATTTCCTGCCAAAGGCAACGCTTGCCGCGACCATTATTGTTGCCGTGTTATCCCTGGTTGATTTCAGCATCCTGAAAACCAGCTGGCGTTATTCAAAAGCGGACTTTGTTGCGGTCTCGGCAACGGTTCTTTTAACCCTTGGGTTTGGGGTGGAAATTGGTGTGACGTCAGGTGTGGTATTGTCGATTGGGCTGTTCTTATACAGAACATCACGCCCGCATATAGCCGAAGTCGGCCTCGTGCCTGACACGCAGCATTTTCGCAATATCAACCGTCATAAGGTCGTTACAGATCCGAGCGTCCTGACCATCAGAATTGATGAAAGCCTGTATTTCGCAAATGCCCGTTTTCTTGAGGACTTCCTGCTTGATCGGGTGGTTGGCGACAAAAAGCTTAAACACGTCATTCTGATGTGTTCGGCCATCAATGAGATTGATCTGAGTGCGCTGGAATCACTTGAGGCAATCAACCATCGACTAGATGAAATGGGGATCGTCCTTCACCTTTCCGAGGTCAAAGGCCCGGTGATGGACCGATTGAAATGTGCACATTTCCTTGAAGAACTGACAGGGAAGGTTTTCTTGTCGCAGTACGAGGCCATAACAGCACTTGCAAAGGAACCAACGGTGTCGATCCTTAAGCCAAAAACGCCAGAGCCCGATAAAACGGCGCAAAACGGCTAACGACTATTGGCTATCAGCTATCAGCAAACAAGAAGCCCGGCGCATCATGTGTCGGGCTTCTTTGTTCTAATGCCTATCGGTTTCGAAGATGGGTAAGCAGATAAATCAATCCACCTGCCAGCAATCCCCAAAAGGCCCCTGAAACTCCATAAAAAGTCAGGCCAGCAGCGGTGACGATAAAGGTCACAGCTGCCGCTTCGCGGGCGTCTTCATCCTTGAATGCGGCAACGGCTGATCCGGCAAAGGCCCCGATCAGGGCAAGACCGGCGACTGCTTCAATCAAAATGCCCGGCGCAAGGCTGACAAAGGCGGTGACAAGCCCCGCCAGTAATCCGAACACGATATAGAAAACCCCGCCAGCAACCGCTGCCCAATACCGCCTAGCCGGATCAGGATGGGCATCTTTTCCTGCGCAAAGGGCGGCGGTAATGGCCGCAAGGTTCACCGCATGGCCGCCAAACGGCGCGGATAACAACGAAAAGATACCTGTAACGGTGAAAAGCGGTCCGGGGGGCGTGTTATAATCATTGGCCCGCAAGACGGCTGTGCCCGGAATGTTTTGCGATGCCATGGTGACGATGAACAATGGCAAGGCAATACCGACCAATCCGGCCAGTGTGAAGTGCGGCATGACAAATTCGACAGGCGGTGCAATCGAACCGCCTAAATCCGCCAGCGCATTTTCCGGGAAGTCGACGCCAAAGATCATTACGGCAATAAAGGCCAGCAACGCGGCGGGAACGGCAAGCAAACGGTTAAGCCGCCCGACCACAAGCCAGGCTATGGCAATCGGCAGGCCAAGCATCGGATCAAAGGCAACCGCCTTGACCGGGGCCAGACACAGGCCCAGCAACACACCTGCCAACATCGCATTTGCAAGCGGGGCAGGGATGCCCGCAACCGCGCGCCCCAAAGGGCGCCAAACGCCACTGATAATGATCAAAACAGCACAGATGATAAAGGCCCCGACCGCAACGCCAAAGCCGCCCTCAACCGCACCCGAGGTTGCAAGCAATGCGGCACCGGGGGTCGACCATGCAATGCTGATCGGCATGCGGGTTTTAAGCGACAGGACAATGGCGCATAGGCCCATGGCGATGGATAAGGCCATCAGGCCCGATGCTGCCTGTTCGGGCGTTGCACCAACCGCAGTTAGGCCCTGCAACACAACGGCAAACGAACTGGCAGACCCGACAAAGCCTGCCAACAGGCCCATGAAAATACTTTGGGGCGAAATATCACGCAGCATGGGGGCTCCGGCGTATCGAGATTTTGCGAAAATGATCTGGGTGGCGATATTTTCGACCCTACCCGGAAGTCTTTGTTCTCACCAGAAAAAATCAAAGCCCCGCAGGTGATTGCCTGCGGGGCATAGCATTCGCCAAACTCTGGTTTGGGGACGCAAAGATCAGGATTGAAGTTTGAATGACACAGGACGTTTTTTGCTATCTGATCCGCTTGCGATGAAGGGTTGTGTTTCGCGGTTGGTCCAGATGCCATCGGCACTTGATCCATCGTCGCAACTAAGCTTCCACGTTCCGGCAAGATCGGACATGCTTGATGTCACAGCAGTCCCGACACAATCGGCTTTGGTTTCCGGGATCGTGAATGAAAATTCGATCTGTGCAGCACCCTTTTTCCGAACGTCGCCAGACAGGCTTTCGGAAACGCCATCCCAGCTTCCTGTTAAGACGCTAAGTTCTTCTGTTATGCCTGTGCGGGCGGATGCGGGTTCGTTCAGCGTGCCAATTTCGGCGTATGTGACTGCAAGTTTTGCTTCTTCCTCATCCGTCATCAAATCAATGCCCTGCATGATTTCTTCGACCGAGGCGGCAAATTGACTACATCCGGCAAAGCTGACAACCGCATCGGACGCGCCGCGATCATTATCATAAGGTGACAGGCCTTTGAAACGTTTGGCAAAAAGCCCGGCTGAACATTTCCCGTTCGATGCGATCCAGCCTTTGACACGCGGGGAAACCTGATCAACTTGGACAAAGTTCAAATCTGCAATTTGGTAGGCGTTGGCAAGCCGTTTAAACTGTTCGACCTCAAGCATACGGGCCTCGGTACGCGTCGAAAACCAAGCTGTGTTGATATACTGGATGGCGAAGAAATATCGCTCATCTTCCCATTTTACATCTTCATTCCAGCCTTGCCCGTTATCGCGTTCTTCTGATTCCGTTACATATTCACGCGATGGTTTGAGAAATGTAAACGTGTTGAAACGGCTTTCTTGGGGTTGAAAGCTTCCCCGGCTTTCGAGGCTGATCGAACGACCACCGGCATCAGTCGTGCCCTGACCGGTGACGCATCCAGCAAGCGACAAAGTCAGTCCAATTGTTGATAATGCTTTGATAAACATGTCCCACCTTGTTCGGTTCTTTGTTTTCACAAAGTGATTATGTTTCCTGTAGCTATGAATTTCTACCTTAAATAGTGCAGGCGGATGTAAAAACAGCCCCCGAATTCGGAGGCTGTTTTTCGCAAAGGACCTATTTCAGATCAACGTTCCGTGATCTTGAATTCGATACGCCGGTTGCGGCGATAAGCGATTTCATCGTCGCGGTTATCAAGCGGTTGGTATTCACCAAACCCTGCGGCAACCAGACGATTTGGCGGAACGCCGCGGTCGATCAGGAATTTAACCACCGAAATCGCGCGCGCGGCTGAAAGTTCCCAGTTTGACGCGAATTTCAGGTTGCGGATTGGCACCTTGTCGGTATGCCCGTCGACCCGCATTACCCAATCAATATCATCTGGGATTTCAGCCGAAATGGTTTTGAGCGTATCGCCAAGCTTGGCCAACTGTTCCTGACCACCTTCGCCAAGATCGGCTGAGCCCGATCCAAACAGAACTTCGGACTGGAAAACAAAGCGATCCCCGACAACCCGGATATCCTGACGATCACCAAGAACTTCGCGCAGGCGACCAAAGAATTCCGAACGATAGCGCTGCAATTCGGCAACCTTGGTGGCAAGGGCGGCATTCAGGCGGTTGCCAAGATTGACGATCTGGGCAGCCTGATCTTCGTTTTCACGCTCAGACGTTTCAAGCGCGGCCTCAATACGGGCAAGCTGCTGACGCAAGGCAAGCATCTGCTGATTAAGTGCTGCGACCTGTGCCTGTGCTTCAGCACTCAGGTTTTTCTGATCTTCCAATTCTGCCGCACGCGATGCCAAAAGGGCAGATAGCTCCGCAATGCGGGTGTCCTGATCGGCAATTTTGTCTTCGCTGTTATCGCGCAGTTCGGAAAGCTCGGCTTCCTTGTTTTCAAGGGAGGCAAGGGCAGCAAGAAGCTTTTTCTCGATATCGTCGGCAGACAATTGCGCATCGGCAAGCTGGGTCGCAAGGGCGGCTGCACGCGCTTTAAGGTCATCGCGCTGATCACTGGTATTGGAAAGCTCGGTGGTTAACTGGGTCAGTTCCAGTTCCATCCGCTGATTGTTCCCGCGTTCCAGTGACAGAAGGCTGGTCAGTTCATTTACCTGTGCGGTTAAATCACTTAAGGCCTCGTCACGGCCCGAAAGCGCCGCACCCAGATAGACCTGTGCAATGACAAAGATCATCAGAAGAAAGATGATCACCATCAAAAGCGTTGCCAGCGCATCAACAAAGCCCGGCCATGTATTTACATCGCGATTGCGACGGCGCGAAAGCCCGATCATGCGATCAGCCCTCCTCGGCGATGGCGGCGATGGTACGGGCTAGAAGTTTGATTTCGCTTCTGATTTCCTGTGTGGATTGCTGGCGTCCGCTGGTAAGCTCTTCGCCAATACGGCCAAGCTGGTTATCAAGCGAACGGATATGCGCACGGGTGTTATCATCAATCCCGAAGCTGCCCATTTTCATGGAATCCGCCAGCTGATCAAGAACCGGCTTAAGGTGCATCTGGTTTTCGGCCAGTTTCACCATCAATTGTTGTTCGGCCTTCATCTGATCGGTCAGGGTGGACAGCTTATCGGCCAGATCAATCAGGGTGTTGTGCGATTTAATCTGTGAACTTTCAGATCGCTGGATCGAGTTTTGCAACCCTTCCATATTATCGGCCATCTGTTCAATCAGGGCCGAAAGATAGGCCGGAACCGATTGTTCTCCATCGCCAACCGCACTGCCTGAACCCAGACGGGTAAAGCTTGAAAGCCATTCTTCAAGGTCGTTAAAGAACCGGTTTTGCGCCTGACCGGCCTGCATATCAAGCAAACCAAGGGCAAGCGACCCGGCAAGACCAAACAGCGAGGATGAAAACGCCGTCCCCATGCCACCAAGCGGTTCGGCAAGACCGGTTTTAAGTTCCGAGAACCAAAGGTCCATGTTCGATCCGCTGCCGACATTGACGTTGCTGATGACACCGGCGACCGAATTCACGGTCTGCAAAAGTCCCCAGAACGTACCAAGCAGGCCAAGAAACACCAGAAGCCCAACGACATAGCGCGACAATTCGCGGCTTTCATCAAGGCGCGACCGAATTGAATCAAGGATGGTTCGGGTCGACATGGTCGAAAGCTGCGGACGGTCGCGGCGCTGTTCGGCCATCATGCTGGCCATCGGGGCCAGAAGTTTCGGCGGAACCTGTGATGTCAGGCCAGGGCGCGACCGGCGGAAATCTTCGATCCAGGTGACTTCCGGCGACAGGCTTGCCGCCATGCGGAAGGTGTAAATAACCCCGACGACAAAAACGCCAAGGATCAAACCGTTTAGAACAGCATTGGCCATAAAGGCGCCCGATAGGGTCGGGAACAGCAGGGCGCCAACCCCAAAGATAATCACGACGAACACGGCCATCCGTGTCAGATAACTTCCGGGTTTGGTAATAGGCAGGTGTGTGCCTGCGCCATTTGCCGAATGACTGCTCATGACGGATAAATCCTAGCGTTGAACGGTTTTGATATCGACGCGATCTGCCGGGCCGGACGGAACATTCGCGCCCAAGGCACGAACATCAATGCGCGTAGAACGCACACCCTGATCGATCAGATAAGAACGGACCTGAAGCGCACGCGACAAGGACAGACGACGTGCCTTGGACGCATTGGCACCATCACCTTGGGCATAGGCCTGAAGCTGAATGCGAAGACTGTCATCTTTGTTCATGGCCGAAATGACCTGATTAAGCTCGCTCTTTGCCGCATTGCTGAGCTCAAAGCTGTCGGCTGCGAAACCAAGGCTGTATTCATCTGCCCCCAGTGAAGGCATCGGTTCCGGTGCGGTTGCCGCAGGCGGGATGGAGGCTTCTTCAGCAGCAGGTGCAACAGGTTCCGGGGCCGGTGCGGCCTTTGGTTCCGGTGCGGCTTCTGCCATTGATGGCGCGGATTGTGTTGTATCGGGTGCCGGTGTTGGTGCAGGTGCCACTTCATTGGCATTGGTAATCGGTTCAACGATCGGTGCCGCAGGGGCCGCAGGCGCTTTGCTTTCTTCGGACATCAGCGGCGGTGCCTTCGGCGGCTCGACCATTTCAGCCGTTTCTGCTGCCGGGGCTGGTGCTGCAACCGGTTCCGGCGCGGCTTCGGCCATCACAGGTGCGGGTGCTGGCTCAGGTTCTGGTTTGCTCAGCGGTGTCGGCGCGTTTGCCGAACTGCTGGTGCTTGCAGTGCTGGCCGCGACCGCAGGGGCCACTGGTTTGCTGCGGGGTGCGGATGCCGGTTCGGGTTGACGAAGGGCAATGGTCTGGTTCGCACCATCATCCATTGCAACTGCGGCTTCGTAACCACCGCTTGGCGCACCGGACACGCCATAAAATTCTGATTGGGTCGGGAAGGCGCTGCCGCCACTTGCCCCATCAATGACAACGGTTTCAAAGTCACCCTCATATCCGCCAAATGTATTTGCATCGGCGAATTGGTCATTGGCAAGGAAAGTTGATCGCGGCTTTGTTTCGGGGAAGATCAAATCTCCGCCGGGCATCACGATATGTTCGCGTGAAACGTTTGAAGAAAGATATTGCGGAACAGTCGGTTGTCCACCGACACCGTCTGCGACGTCCCAGTTCACCTGAACGCTATTGTCAACTGAAACGGGGGAGTATTGTTGTGCAGACGCATCACTGCCAAAGACCGCAGTGGTTCCCAGTGCAGCTGTCATCGCAAGCACCGAAATCTTGGAATACCCCTTCATCAAATCGCAGGCCCCTTAATACCCTGTGTTTGAAATCGCTTTTACAACGTTTTTCTATTTCACACAGTTTTGTGTCGATCGTTAGGCACTCGCATATTTATCGAATGCCCCCCCTGTAGTCTGCGTGTCCACTCTCGGGCAACGCAGTACCATGCACCATAGCTTAGAGACAGATAATGGACAACCGCTTTGACCGATAAAGCAAAAGGGGCGCTTCGGTAAATTCCGAAGCGCCCCTTTCAAAAAACGGTAACAAAAGCGGGACGTTAGTCCGTGACTGCTTTCTTTAGCGTTTTCGCAAGTACTGGCTGGATGTAGTCGTTGGCTGCAACGACGCTGCCGGTACCAAGCATGTTGGTGCCACCTTTGGCATCGCGGACATAACCGCCTGCTTCGGCAACAATCACAAGACCGGCTGCAATGTCCCACGCATTCAGGTGAGATTCCCAATAACCGTCATAACGGCCCGCTGCGACATAGGCCATATCAAGTGCGGCTGCACCCATACGACGAACGCCTGCACAACGGTCCATGACCGAATGGAGCTGCTTTTCGAAAACAGCATGATCACCATGGGCAAGGTGCGGAACGCCACAGGCCAGAACACATTCGTTCAGACGGCGACGGCCCGAAACACGCAGGCGACGGTTATCAAGAAACGCGCCAACGCCTTTTTCTGCCCAGAAGCATTCATCCTTGGCAACGTCATAGATCATGCCAGCAATGATTTCGTCACCCTTTTGCAGGGCAACGGAAATGGCAAAATGCGGAATGCCGTGCAGGAAGTTGGTGGTGCCATCAAGCGGGTCAATGATCCAGCGATGTTCCGGATCGGTCCCCTTGATCTCGCCGCCTTCTTCCATAAGGAAGCCATACCCTGGACGGGCACGCTCAAGCTCTTCACGCAGGCGTTTTTCGGCACGATGATCCGCCGCAGATACGAAATCTGCCGGGCCTTTCATCGAAACCTGAAGGTTTTCGACTTCACCGAAGTCGCGTTTCAGTCCATAGGCTGCCTTTTCGACAGCCTTGTACATGACGTTGATATTTGCAGAACGACGGGCGGCGCCTCGCACGGCATATCTCCCGGTGTTTGAATTAAAAAAACAAGAACCTGAAGGCAGAAATGCCTTTAGTCCTTGGCACGCTCAAGATAGGTGCCTTCAACAGTATTCACGACGATGCGCGTACCCGATTCAATATGCGGGGGCACCATCACACGAACACCGTTCTCAAGAACAGCAGGTTTGAAAGAAGAAGACTGGGTCTGACCTTTAACCACAGCGTCGGCTTCAACAATGCGGAAGACAACATGCTCGGGCAGGGTCACGGCAAGTGGTTCATCTTCAAAGGATTCGATGGTTACAACCATATTGTCCTGAAGATAAACAGCTGGCTCGCCAACAAGTTCGGCATTAACTGTGATCTGCTCGTACGTTTCGCTGTCCATGAAGGTGATCATGTCACCATCGGCGAACAGGTAGGTGTATTCTTTCTGCTCAAGACGAATCTTTTCGACAGTTTCCGATGCACGGAAACGTTCGTTCAGCTTGGTGCCGTTACGAATGTCTTTAAGTTCAACCTGATTAAAAGCACCGCCTTTACCCGGCTTGACAGCCTGGCATTTTACCGCACGCCACAGGGCACCTTTATGTTCGATAAGGTTACCCGGACGGATTTCGTTGCCGTTGATTTTCATGGCACCAACCGTTCTTTCAGATCACAGATTCACAATGCAATAAGGGGCAGTTGCCCCATTTAAGGAGCGTTAAGTACCAGTTTGCCTGTTTTGCTGCAAGCAGATTGATCAGGGGTATCGCGCATAACACCCCGTCATTCGCGCATGGCTTCGGGCAAATATCTGGGCGGTCAAATGTTTTGCCGATTGATCCAGCCGATATCGATCAGATTTCGGTCGCGGCAATTGCCGCCTTGATCGCCCGCGCGCCTGCATCGGGACCATCCGGGTGATTCCAGACACTGCCGGTAACCGCGATGAAATCGGCACCTGCCAAGACAATCGGGGCAAGGTTTTCGGCCGTAATCCCGCCAATCGCAACGCAAGGAACCGTTGTGAATGTCGTCCAGATTTCCAGGATTTCCGGGGTGACGCTGGTTTTGGCTTCTTTGGTCTGGGTTGGATAGAACGCGCCAAAGGCGACGTAATCGGCACCCTTTTCGCCAAGGATCATGGCCCGGTGGCGGCTGTCATAGCACGATACACCGACAATATGTTCATCGCCCATGATGGCGCGGGCATCGTCATAGCTGGCATCATCTTCGCCAACGTGCACACCGTCGCAGCCGGATTTCTTGGCAATGTCAGGGCGGTCATTCAGGATAAGCGGAATATCGCGATCACTGCACAGCGGCAGGATGGCATCAATCGCCTTGCGGATTTCATCGTCGCTGACGTCTTTAAGGCGCAACTGCAGGCAGTCGACCGCACCTGTATCAAGAACGGACTTAAGCTGTTCGCTGAAAGAAGCGAGTTCGATTTTTGGCGGGGTCAGAAGGTAAAGACCTGCAAGTTCGTCAGCGTTCACAATGATAATTCCTGATGATTTCCTGTCCGTTATGTACCCTTTGCCACGGCATTTGGCAATTGCCGAGGATCATGACGGTCGGCAGCTATGCTTTGTCCAAGCTTGCCAGGTGGATTTGCAGGCGGCGATCCAATTCGGTGTCCGGCAGCATATGATCTGCCATCTCATAGATTTCACCCAAGGCTGAAAGGTCGTCGTAAATAACGCAACCGGATTGACGGCCAAGGTCGGACAGACGGTCTTTCTGATCTTGGTGGTCGGTGGGCAGCGGATCAATGATCACGCCATCAAACCCGTTTTCGATGGCGGCCAATGCGCCAGATAATCTTCCACGGCAATCAAGGATGGTGCGAAACGCCACAGTTGGGAATTCGGCCCTTACCAGTTTGACCAGATCGCCAAACCATTGTGCGCCGTGGGACAGGGCGGCATTTTCAGGGGATAGCAGGATAAAGGGCCGTTTTGCCATAACACGGCAGGCCGATCTGGCACCTTTGATGCCATGAATGCGAATGATCTGATCGGAAAGGTCTGTCATGGCAAAGCCTAAGCCCAAGCCTGCTTTAAGAATGGGTGCGCGCGACATAAACCGTGTTGATGTCTTCGCGGTCAATCAATGGATGCTTAAAGGTAATAACGTCCGCCCGGATGGTGTCAAACGCACTTGCCAGATTTTCTTCAAACCATGGTTCGGGCATTTCGGTCGACCACAGGGCAAAAATCCCGCCCGGTACAAGATGGTTTGCCAGTTTGGCAAGGCCATCCTTGGTGTAAAGGCGCTTGTGATCTTCGTGCAAAACGTTGCCCGGTGAATGATCAACATCGAGCAAGATCGCGTCATGTTTCTTGTCCGGCGCATCAGGGTTCATGCCCGGTACACCGGAAAGTGACGCGCCAAAGAAATCCCCATGCACAAGCGCACAGCGCGGATCGTTTGAAAGTTGTTCGCCAAGCGGAAGCAACCCTTGCTGATGCCATTCAATGACTTCTGGCAGGGTATCAAGCACCGTCAGTTTGCCGGTCTTGGGATTATCAAGGGCCGCCTTGGCGGTATAGCCAAGGCCCAAACCGCCAACAACAACATCAAGGTTTTCACGCTCAAGTTCCGCCAGTCCCAAATCGGCAAGGGCAATCTCGGCATCGGTAAACAGGCTCGACATCAGATATTCTTCATCCAGCTTGATCTCGTAAACATCGATATCAAGGCTAAGCTCACGCCGGCGGCGCAGGCTCAGAACACCCATCGGGGTTGGCCGATAATCAAGTTCCTTGAACAAAAGGCTCACGGCCGGGCTCCTGTGTGTCTGGATTGGGAATGTCGAATGAAACAGTGACCGATTGGTCCGGAAAAGAAAAGTGCCCGAAGCAGGAATACTTCGGGCACTTCGCAAAGATTTGGATCAGCCGAAGCTTAGAGGAACTTCGCCATGGCAACGGCGGTGTCGCTCATACGGTTCGAGAAGCCCCATTCGTTGTCATACCAAGACAGGATACGAACGAAGTTGCCGCCGATAACCTGAGTCTGGGTGACATCAAAGGTCGAGCTGTTCGGGTTGTGATTGAAATCAATCGAAACCAGCGGCTCGTCACAAACGCCAAGAACGCCTTTAAGCGGGCCGTTCGCAGCTTCTTTGATCGCAGCATTGATTTCATCAACCGTGGTGTCACGACCGGCAACAAAGGTCAGATCGATCATGGAGACATTCGGGGTCGGAACACGAACCGAAGTACCGTCAAGTTTACCATTCAGTTCCGGCAGAACAAGACCAACAGCCTTGGCCGCACCGGTCGAGGTCGGGATCATCGAAAGCGATGCCGAACGCGCACGACGCATGTCTTTATGCAGGCTGTCCACGGTGTTCTGATCGCCGGTAAAGGCGTGAACAGTGGTCATGAAGCCCTTGGTGATGCCAACGGTCTTATTCAGAACGTCTGCAACAGGTGCAAGGCAGTTCGTGGTGCAAGATGCGTTTGAAACGATCACGTCAGATGCGCTCAGCGTGTCGCTGTTAACACCGTAAACAACGGTTTTGATATCGCCCTTTGCCGGGGCGGAAATCAGAACGCGTTTGGCACCTGCGGTCAGGTGTTTGCCTGCACCCGCTTCGTCAAGGAAGATCCCGGTGCATTCAAATGCGATGTCAACATTCAGGGCTGCCCACGGCAGGTTCGCCGGGTCACGCTCGGAGCAAACTTTGATCGCTTTGCCGTCAATGACCAGATCGTCGCCGACAGCCTTGACGTCATTAGCAAGAACGCCATGAACGGAATCATATTTGAGAAGATGTGCGTTGGTGTTGACGTCACCCAAATCGTTGATGGCAACAACTTCAACGTCGGTACGACCGCTTTCAACGATAGAACGCAGAACCAGACGGCCGATACGGCCAAAACCATTAATCGCTACGCGAATAGCCATTCATCCCTCCAAAATTATACTGATTGCTACCTGGGGAGTACCAATCACGGCTTAGGGTTCAAACCCATAGAAAAAAGGCCGGATCGGCATGTTACCGATCCGGCCCTGTAAATTAAACCAGTTCCTTGGCTGCTTTAACCAGCGCCTGGGCAGTGATGCCGAAATGCTCGTAAAGAACCGGGGCAGGTGCCGAGGCACCAAAACCATGCATGCCGATAACCTTGCCGTTATCGCCAACGTATTTTTCCCAACCGAAGACCGAAAGTGCTTCGATGGCAACGCGCGGAACACTGCCCAGAACTTCTTTGCGATATTCTGGTGACTGGGCGTCAAACAATTCCCAGCTTGGCAGCGAAACGACAGCAGCATTGATGCCATCAGCTTTCAGCTTGGCCTGCGCGTCAACAGCGATTTCGACTTCGGAACCTGTCGCGATCAGGGTGACCTGACGATCACCGTCACAATCGGAAATCACATAACCGCCGCGTGCGACAAGGTTGTCTTCACGGTATTCGGTACGAAGGGTCGGCAGATTCTGACGGGTAAGGGCCAGAACGGTCGGACCGCTTTCATTGGTGATTGCCATTGCCCATGCTTCGGCGGTTTCAACCGCATCGGCCGGGCGAACCACGGTGACGTTCGGCATGGCGCGAAGGGCTGCGACATGTTCGACCGGCTGGTGGGTCGGGCCATCTTCGCCAAGACCGATCGAATCGTGGGTCATGACGTAAACAACGCGCTGGTTCATCAAAGCAGACAAACGGATCGCAGGGCGGCAGTAATCGGTAAAGACCAGGAAGGTGCCGCCATATGGCAGAACGCCGCCATGCAGGGCCAAACCGTTCATGGCTGCTGCCATGCCGTGTTCACGGATACCGTAATAGATATATGCACCTTCATAGCCGCCATCAGCGGTGATGGGGGCCTGAACGCCGGTCTTGGTGTTGTTCGAACCGGTCAGATCGGCAGAACCACCGATCATTTCCGGGATCGCTTTGGTCAGAACTTCAAGAACGTTCTGCGAAGATTTCCGGGTTGCGACTTTTGGCAGTTCAGCAGTGATCTGCTTTTTATAGTCGTTGAAAACTTCAATCCAGTTTTCCGGAAGTTTGCCTTCAACGCGGCGCTCGAACTCGTCTTTCAGACCAGCTTCAAGACCATCAAACCGTGCGCCCCAAGCTTTGAAGTCTTCGGCACCACGTGCGCCAACCGCATTCCACGCGTCCTGAACGTCAGCGGGAATATCAAACGGCTCGGACGTCCAGCCAAGTTTTTTACGGGCACCGGCAAGTTCTTCGGCACCAAGCGGGGAGCCGTGCGTTGCAGACGTGCCACCTTTGGTCGGTGCGCCAAAACCGATCTCGGTTTTGCATGCAATCATCGACGGGGTGTTGGTGGTTTTTGCTTTGGCAATTGCGGCTTCAATCGCGACCGGATCGTGACCGTCAATTTCCTGAACGTCCCAACCAGCGGCTTCAAAGCGTTTGGTGTGATCTTCGGACGTCGAAAGCGAAGTCGGACCATCAATCGAAATGCCGTTATCGTCAAACAGAACGATCAGTTTCGACAGTTTCATGTGGCCAGCCATCGAAATGGCTTCCTGCGAGATGCCTTCCATCAGGCAACCGTCACCAGCAATCACATAGGTAAAGTGATCAACAACGTCATTGCCGTAACGGGCATTCATGATGCGTTCGCCAAGGGCGAAACCAACAGACGTTGCAATACCCTGACCCAGCGGACCGGTGGTGGTTTCAATACCTTCGCCGTGACCGTATTCCGGGTGACCCGCGGTGCGGAAGCCCATCTGACGGAAATTCTTGATCTGATCAAGATCGAAGTCTTCGTAACCGGTCAGGTGCAGAAGCGAATAAAGAAGCATCGAACCGTGACCTGCGGACAGGATGAAACGGTCGCGGTCCGGCCAGTTCGGGTGCTTCGGATCGAATTTCAAGAATTTGCTGTAAAGAACAGTCGCGACGTCTGCCATGCCCATCGGCATGCCCGGATGTCCGGAATTGGCTTTTTCGACTGCGTCGGCCGAAAGGAAGCGGATGGCATTCGCCATGCGGTTGTGTTCTGTTTGCGTCGTCATTTGATGCGGTTCCTGGGGGTTTCGCGGTCGGGCGATGAAAACACTTTTTTCATATTAACGGAATTCGCGCGGAAGATGCCCTTATGGCGGCCTTACGTCAACCGCTTCTGTCGAAAAACTGCGCCTTTTACTTTAAATCCGGCTAACGGATATATTCAATGTATGTGACTTTTGCGGGGCGTGTTGACGCTGCCTTGTTTGAGGTTCTATGTTTTCATAGCGTTACAGGACTTCTTCGACGCAGTGGCTTTTGGGTTAATCAGGGTAAAACTGTTGTTGATTAGAATGCCCAATGTTAAATCGGCCATTATCATGCCATCATCCATCGGCTTGATGGCCAGTCAGGTGATTCGTCACAGACCAGAATGTTTGTGATCCTCGGATAAACAGCTAAAATCGGGTAGTGATCTATGTCGCGGCTGCAACAAGCAAGTGAACGACTAAAAGCAGCATTGGACCGTCTGGAAACGGTCGCGGAGTCGGCAATCGAACAGAAAAGCCAGTCTCATGTTTCAGATATGGAAGAAGTCGACGCCCTGCGTGGACAGCTTTCTGCGATACGTGCCGACTATGATCGTTTGACCAAAACCACCGAAACCGTTTCGGCCCGCCTTGATGGCGCGGTCGATCAGCTGAAGTTCGTTCTTGCCGAAGAACCCGCAAAGGAACAGGCATAATCCATGGCACAGGTTTCCATTCGCATTAATGGCCGCAGTTACGACATCGCATGTGATGACGGTCAGGAAGAACGCATTCATGCGCTGGCGAGCTATGTCGATGAACGGGTTAGGGAAATCTCCGATTCTGTCGGTCAGATTGGCGAGCAACGCCTTCTGGTTATGACCAGTCTTTTGATCGCCGATGAACTCAGCAATGCCCATGAACAGCTTGCAACGGATCAAAAAACAACGGCTGAACCGGGTAGTCTTTCTGCTGTCGAAAGCGATGCATTGGCCGGAAATATCGAAAACATGGCCGAACGGATCGAAGCCATCGCCGGTAAACTCGCCAAGGATTGAGCGTTCGCGTTGCCAGATCGGGTCTGCCATCACCGTTTTCAGTGACGCGTAGCAGATGTCTATTGCGTCTTGATCCATGCAATCTACTTGAAATTACCGCAATCGAGGACTAAGTTCCGGTCGCTGACAGTTTGCGATGTGCCGTTCGCGGCAATCAAGAACCCAGCACCAAGGGAGCTGCCCTGTTCGTCAGGTTCGCTAATTCCCGGGGCCGATGCTCATTTCTCTAGGGAGCTGTCCCTGTCGAGGCCGTGGTCTCGTTATACGGCGCCCACCTGCACTCGCAGGTCACGAGGAATTACCATATGACCAACGGCAATGGTGGCTCCCGCTTATTCTCTGTCAGAACGATTGGTTCTGGCACTTCTTGACCACATCCCCTTTTCTTATGCGTAATGCAATTTGCGGTGCGTCCTTGAACAGGGTGCGCTCATAAAAGCATGCCTGCATTCAGGTGTGTAAAAACACAGGAATGAATATGCGTTTACTCCATCTTGGCGACGTTCTGGGTCAAACCGGTCGCACGGCTGCACTTGATGCATTGCCAATGCTCCGCGATCGTTTGTCTGTTGATATCGCAGTGGTGAATGTTGAAAACGCAGCCCACGGATTTGGCGTCACCGCCAAAATCTGTCAGGAATTCTATAAGGCGGGTGCGGATGTTCTGACCACGGGCAACCATGTCTGGGATCAACGCGAAATCATTGCCTATATCGACGAGGATGAAAAACTCCTGCGTCCCTGGAACTTTCCCGATGGGACACCGGGCAAGGGCGACTATGTGTTTAAAACCAGGTCGGGCAAAAAGGTCTGTGTGATCAACATGATGGGGCGTCTGTTTATGGACCCGCTGTCATGTCCGTTCCAAGGCGCTGATAAACTGTTCTCCAAGCATAAGCTTGGGAAGAATGTTGATGCGATCATACTTGATTTCCATGCCGAAACCACGTCCGAGAAAATGGCATTTGGCCATCATTGCGACGGGCGGGCATCGCTTGTTCTGGGAACCCACACCCACGTTCCAACCGCTGATGCGCAAATTCTTCCCAATGGCACAGGCTATCAGACCGATGTTGGCATGTGCGGTGATTTTGATTCTGTTATTGGCATGAAAAAAGAAAACTCGGTCCGCAAATTCCTGACCAAGATGCCGGCAGGGCGGTTTGAACCGGCGGATGGTCCGGCAACGGTGTGCGGCGTATTTGTTGAAACCGATGACAAAACCGGTTTGGCAAAACGGATTGAATCGGTTCGTATCGGCGGGCGTCTTAAAGGAAGCTGGCCAAGCGCCTAAACCTTGTCGATCCGTGCTTGAATATAGAAAGGCCCGCCAAACAAATGGCGGGCCTTCTTTGTTGTGATCAAAGTAAGCGTATCAGGCCGCGCGGTCACGGGCCTGTTGGCGAAGATCATCCAGAATGGTCGAAATACGGTTACGCATTTCACTGACTTTCTCGGACGCGGTCCGCGAGGTGGTCAAAACTTCACCGGACAATTGACCGGTTCGGCCTGTCTCATTCGCGACTTCCGTGATCGATGCCGAAACCGCACGGGTGCGATCGGCTGCACCACGGACGTTTCGCGTGATTTCATCGGTTGCCGCACCTTGTTCCTCAACCGCAGCCGAGATGGTGGTGGCAATTTCATTGAGGTTATCAATGATCGATCCGATTTCACCAATTGCCGTCACAGACTCACCGGTTGCCTTCTGAATACCGGAAATCTGGCCCGAGATTTCCTCGGTCGCTTTTTCGGTCTGGTTGGCAAGGTTTTTGACCTCGGCGGCAACAACGGCAAAGCCTTTGCCGGCATCACCAGCACGGGCAGCCTCAATCGTTGCGTTCAGGGCTAAAAGATTGGTCTGTTCGGCAATATCCGTGATCAGGGCGATCACTTCGCCAATGCGGCTTGCCGATTGTGACAGGCTGACAACCAGTTCATTGGTGTGCTGTGCGCGCTGTGCGGCTTCGTTCGAAATCCGCGTGCTTTCGGCCATCTGACGATTGATTTCAGAATTGGATGCCGAAAGTTGTTCGGTCGCTGCTGCCACCGTTTCAACATTGCCCGTTGCTTCATGTGCAGAGGTCGCAACATCTTCGCTTTGGTTTGACACCAGGGCCGCACTTTCGGTCATCTGACCCGAAACCCCCTGAAGCTGTTCGCCAAGGGCGGCGATTTCGTTCACAGCGGTTTCGACTTCACCCTGAAGCGTATCGGCAAGACCCAGAAGTTCATCGCGCAGGGCTTCGTTGCGTTCACGGTTAAGACGTTCTTCTTCGGCCTGCATGTCACGGACCTTGGTGGCATTTGCCTTAAACACGTCAACCGCACGGCCCATGGCGGCGATTTCATCACCGCCCTTGGACGGGACGTCAACGTCAAGGTCGCCTTCTGCCAAGGACACCATGGTTTTCTGCAAACCGGCCAGACGGCGCAACAGATTGCCACGGACATAGACAATATAGATCAAAAGCGGAATGAAAATGGCCGCTGCACCAACACCATACATGGCATAGGTGCTTTGGGTATTGAGCGTATTGGCCGCACCGGCAGAACGATCAACATCGGTTTGCAAGGCTTCGACAAGCGCATCAACACCACTTTCCATGGCTGTCGCGTAATCAGCACTTTCTGCAACGATAGCCGCCTGCGCTTTGATCAATTCAAGTTCGGCCATACGCTGTGTCGGGATGCTTTTGTCACCAACGGCCAGAACTTTGATGTCATTGATCAGGTCGGTGTAGAAGGCCTTCAGTTTCTTGTTCTCAAGACCTTCGATCAGGGTTTCGATCTGCCCGATTGTGCCTCTGACCTGCACGCTTGTGATTTTCAGGCGGGCATCATCGCTACTGGATGCGGCCGATAGAACCGTGTTGGCCAAGTCGCTGCCAAGTTTGGTAAGCTCAAGAATGGGCGCACGGCTTGCAATCGTGTCATCAAGACTGATCAGAAGGTCCTTGCTCTGCGCTAATTGATCATTGGTGAGATACGCACCGGCCTTGCGAAGTTCATCGACCTGGGCACCAATGCTGGCAAGCTGGTTTTCCGACATCGAGGTCAGCGGTTTAAGCATCGATGAAAAACGACCATCAAGCTGTTGGAACTGACCAAGACTTGCTGCGAGTTCATTTGCAGCTTCAAAGCGTTTGATGGTGATGTCATGCAGGGCTTCAAGATTGTCCGCAAGGTTTTTGCCGCTGGTTTCGATATGCGACAGCGATGCAGGTGGAAGCCCCGAATGCGCAAGGTCTTCAAGTTTCTCGCGCAGGCTGTCAAGCAACATATCAAGCTCGATCTTTACAACCTGTTCTTCTTCAAGTGTGGTGGCGGCAATCATCCGCGGCGCAGATGCAACGACCTTTACACTGTCGGTCGAAAGCTGTTGTGCCGTGAACATTGGTGGCAATTGTTCATAGGCAATTTTATCAAGCTGACTGCCGAATTTGGTAAATGAGAAAACCGAAGCCGATGCAGCAAGAATGGCAATCAAGCCGACAAGAAAGAACGCACCAGCAAGTTTTTCGCGCACCCCAAGTCCCGATTTATGTGCCGTGTTGGACGGCGACGCGGGGGTGCCGCGTTTTGATGTAAGTCCCATAGTTCATGATACCCCATAGACGAAGAAGTTGCGCGTCAGCACAGCACTGCGGTGACGCACATTTTACGGGTCTCTCAGATGTAACTTCCCAGGATGTGACACTTTCGATGGGTCCCGATCTGCCTTGGTAAGGTGGGGCAGTGTCGGGAAAAAAGTGCCTTATATGTTATAGTTAATGCCCATATATCATAGTCCATACAAATTTAGCATGCACTTTTATGAGGTTGTATCGCATAGGTTGCATTGCTGGATTTGTCGGTTCTGTTTGTGCGCGAATGGGGTAGGGGGATTTGTCTTCAGCCCACATGTCGGATACGGAAAAAGGCCCGCCAAATTGGCGGGCCTCTAATGTCAGGAGACTAAGGTTTTAATCAGGAAGCAGCGCGATCACGTGCCTGTTGGCGCAGATCTTCGAGAATGCCGTTGATCCGCGACCGCAGATTTTCGACCTTCTCTGATGCATCCTGTGCCGTTGCGAAGACCTGACTGGACAATTCGCCCGTTTTGCCGGTTTCGCTGGCAACTTCCGTGATCGATGCCGATACCGAACGTGTACGATCGGCTGCACCACGGACGTTACGGGTGATCTCGTCGGTTGCTGCACCTTGTTCTTCAACGGCGGCTGAAATGGTGGTGGCAATCTCATTGATGTTTTCAATGATGCGACCAATGTCACCAATGGCACTCACAGACTGACCGGTTGCCTTTTGAATACCGGAAATCTGGCCCGAGATTTCCTCGGTCGCTTTTTCGGTCTGGTTGGCAAGGTTTTTGACTTCGGCGGCAACAACGGCAAAGCCTTTGCCGGCATCGCCAGCACGCGCAGCCTCAATGGTTGCGTTCAGGGCCAGAAGGTTGGTCTGTTCGGCAATATCCGTGATCAATGCAATCACTTCACCGATGCGATCCGCCGACTGCGACAGGCTGACAACCAGTTCGTTGGTTTCCTGTGCACGGGTCGATGCTTCGCCCGAAATCCGGGTGGATTCCGCCATCTGGCGGTTGATTTCCGCATTGGATGCCGAAAGCTGTTCGGTAGCGGCCGCAACCGTTTCAACGTTGCCGGTTGCTTCCTGTGCCGAATTGGCGACTTCTTCGGTCTGACCCGATACCAGTTCCGCACTTGTGGTCATCTGACCCGAAACACCCTGAAGCTGCTGGCCAAGGGCTGCGATTTCGTTCACAGCACTTTCAACCTCGCCCTGAAGCGTGTCGGCAAGACCCAGAAGTTCATCGCGCAATGCTTCGTTACGTTCGCGGTTCAGGCGTTCTTCTTCGGCCTGCATGCCACGGACTTTAAGGGCATTTTCCTTAAAGACTTCAACCGCACGACCCATCGCACTGATCTCGTCATTACCTTTGGCAGGGACGATCACTTCAAGATTGCCATCGGCAAGCTGAACCATGGTTTTCTGCAAAAGACCAAGACGACGCAGAACGTTGCCACGGACATAAAGCACATAGATCAAAAGCGAAATCACGATCGCAGCAGCAGCAACAATTGCCAGGGCGGTCAAGCTTTGCTTCTCAACGACCTTTGCCTGTGCGGCAGCGTCATTAACCTCGACATTCAAACCAGCAACCAGTTCGGCAACGCTGTTGCGCATTGCATTGGCATATTCGCCACTTTGCACGACAAGGGACTGGCTGCTTTCGCTGGCTTCAAGTTCGCGTTTGCGCAGATCAGGCAAGCTGCCATCGCCAATCGACAGAGCCTGCATCTTGTCAATCAGATCAACATAGAATGCTTTGAGACGGTCATTGCCAATCGAGTCCAGTTTGGCCAAGGCATCGGCATATGTGCCACGAATACGCACCGGAATGATCGACAGACGCACGGCCTGTGTTTCCGTGGTGCTGGAAATGATCATGTTTGATGCCGCAGATCCAAGACGCTCGATCTCAAGGATCGGGGTGCGGGTCTCAATCGCGGATGCGTATTTCTTGAATGTTTCGAGAATTTCTTCTTTCTCGGCACTATATTGCCGTGACGGATCTTTTTCGAATGACGCTGCGTATTGACCGCCTTGGGAAATGTCATTCTGGGTATAGGACAGCACCGGCTTTAGGGTGTCTGCATAACGCTTTGCCAGATTCTGGAATTCAGTAAGCTTTTCAGCCTTTTCATTCGTGATCTGGAAACGTTCCTGCGTCACCGCATGAAGCTGTTCAAGATTGTCCTGCAGCAGGGCACGGTTGTTATTGATGCTCGCAATGACTTCGGGCATGAAGCCGGTTGCTTCAATTTTATTGATGTCTTCAACCAGTGCCTGAAGGCGAACAGCAAGTTCGTCATTGATCGCAGTTTCTTCTTCCGAATTGGCCGAGGCAACAATCCGTGGTGCGATTGCGACAATCTCGGCACTGCCGGTTGCCAGGGCTTGCGCCGCAGCGATGGGTGGAAGTTTTTCTTCTGTGATGGTGGTAAGCGCATCACCGAATTTGTTGAAAGATACGGCCCCGACGACAGCGGAAATTACCGCCATGAATCCAACCAAAGCAAACGAAATCAATAGTTTGCTTTGGACCCCGAATTTACTTCCCATTCTATCTAACCTTTTGTTTCCTGACTGTGCCCGATTGGCTTCTATGTCCATACGGGTATTTAAAAGCGCCGCATGTGATGAGCCTGATTTTTGTCCGGCAGCAAGTTTATCCCTGAGAGTCGTACTTCTTTAGTTTAATACATACGTTCAGCAACATTAATGGAAGAATATCATTGCATCTGCAACATCTAACAATGTGCATTGTATAAAATGCCCGAAAATTGCCATTGGGGTTGTGCACGGCATTGGGCGGGGAAGCTGGCACATCGGCGTATCTATTCATAAGGTTCGACCAAGCATGGCTGGACGTTGCAGAGTAAACAGGCTATAGGAGCGGTCGAAATTTTCGTCCGTGTGTTTGCAGATTTCGAAGTTATCGGATTTGTCGACATTCGGGCGGGCTGGTCTGACAGGGAACTCCCGCATGACCGGCGTGGTATCATCCGATACCGTTCCACATCGAGTTCAATGAATACAGGTTTTAGGTTATGGCCGGCCATTCCCAATTTAAGAACATTATGCACCGCAAAGGTGCGCAAGATAAAAAACGCGCCAAGATCTTCACCAAGATTGCCCGCGAAATTACCGTAGCTGCGAAAATCAGCGACGATATCGACAGCAACCCGCGTCTGCGTGCCGCAATTTCCGCAGGCCGGGCTCAGAACATGCCCAAAGACAACATCGAACGCGCCATTAAAAAGGCGACCGGTGCGGGCGAAGGCGATAACTACGAAGAAGTTCGCTACGAAGGATACGGCACCGCTGGTGTTGCTGTTATCGTCGAAGCATTGACCGATAACCGTAACCGTACCGCATCCGAAGTGCGCGCTGCTTTCACCAAAAGCGGTGGCAACCTTGGCGAAACCGGTTCGGTTGGTTTTATGTTCACGCGTGTAGGCGAAATCGTCTATCTGGCGGATAAGGCCGATGCGGACGAGATCTTTGAAGCCGCCCTTGAAGCAGGGGCTGCCAATGCAGAGTCTGATGAAGACAGCCATGTCATCGATACCGAGCTCGAAGACCTCAACGCGGTACGCGAAGCTCTGACCGAAAAATTCGGTGACCCGGAAAGTGCCAAAATGGTCTTCCGTGCCGTGACCGAAGCCGAGATCACAGTCGATCAGGCCCAGAGCATCATGAAACTTGTTGATGTGCTTGAAGATAACGACGACGTTCAGAATGTCTGGACCAACGTTGCCTGGACCGACGAAATCGTCGCGGGTCTGGAAAACTAATTCGTCCAATTAATGTTGCCAACACCCGCCTTTCGCTTTTGAATGGCGGGTGTTTTGTATCTGCTTCATGGAAATTAGGGTGACACTGTGGTCAGAGTACTCGGGATTGATCCCGGTCTTCAACGTACGGGCTGGGGGGTCATTGACCTTCAAGATAACCGTATGCGTCATGTCGCCAACGGGGTCGTGACATCGACCCAATCGCTTTCACTGGCCGAACGCCTTGATCAGCTTCATACAGGCTTGATCGAAGTGATTGAAATCTGGAAGCCGGACGAAGCCGCGGTCGAAGAAACCTTCGTAAATAAAAATCCCGTATCGACCCTGAAACTTGGTCAGGCACGTGGTGTGGCGCTGCTTGCCCCGGCACGCAGTGGCATTCCGGTAACGGAATATACACCCAATGCCGTCAAAAAGACTGTGGTAGGTGCAGGTCATGCTGCCAAGCAACAGGTGGAAATGATGGTTTCGACCCTGCTTCCGGGATGTGAAATTGCCGGGGCCGATGCCGCAGACGCCCTTGCAGTTGCCATCTGTCATGCGCAACATGCCGGGAACCGGGCGCTGGCGGCAAGTATGGCGGCCAAGCCAACAGGAAACGGGAGAAGATACAGGTGATCGCGAAACTGCGTGGAATTATCGATTTCATTGGCGAAGACAATGTCATCATTGATGTGAATGGTGTTGGCTATCTTGTTTTTGCATCGCGCCGGACATTATCAATGCTGCCTGCCAAGGGCGGCGATGCCGGATTAATGATCGAAACCCATGTACGTGAAGATCATATTCATCTCTATGGCTTTGCCGACAATGCCGAAAAACAGTGGTTTTCACTTCTGACCACCGTACAGGGTGTTGGCGCAAAGGTTGCCTTGGCCTTGCTGTCGGTTTTAACCCCGACGGATCTTCTGCGCGCCTTGGCCGCACAGGACACAACCGCACTGTGTCGCGCGCCGGGCATTGGGCCAAAGGTCGCCACCCGTATTGTTGGGGAACTTAAAGACAAGGCCGCCAAACTTAACCTTGGCCCGGTTGCTGCACCGACAGTCCCGGCGCCTGAGGCCGATAAATCCGCCTCAAAATCAAAAAAATCATCGAAATCGGGCACGGATGTAAATGTTGCTGCCGCCCCGGCAGAACCGGTCATTGATGACAGCGTTGTTTTGTCCGATGCGGTTTCTGCACTGGTTAATCTGGGTTATGGCCGCTCCGAAGCATTCGGGGCGGTGGGCAAAGCCGCCCAGCAGGCAGGGGATGACAAGTCGATTGATACGCTGATCCGCTTGGGACTAAAGGAGCTTAGCGCGTGAGCGAAGAAGAAGACCGTTTGCTCAGTGGTGAGCGTCGCGAAGAAGACCATCAGGATGGATCGCTGCGTCCGCGCCGGCTGGATGATTTCACCGGCCAGAAAGAAGTGCGCGAGAACCTTGATGTCTTTATTCAGGCTGCGCGGTCCCGTGAAGAGGCGATGGATCATGTGTTGTTCTTTGGCCCCCCGGGACTTGGCAAAACAACATTATCGCAGATCGTTGCCAGCGAACTCGGTGTTGGTTTTCGCGCAACTTCCGGCCCGGTAATAGCCAAGGCCGGTGATCTTGCCGCCCTTTTAACCAATCTTCAGCCGCGCGACGTTTTGTTCATCGATGAAATTCACCGTCTGAACCCGGCGGTCGAAGAAATTCTGTATCCGGCGATGGAAGACTTCCAGCTGGATCTGATCATTGGCGAAGGTCCGGCTGCACGATCTGTCCGGATTGATCTGCCGCCCTTTACCCTTGTTGGGGCCACAACCCGTTCGGGCCTTTTAACCACACCACTCCGCGATCGGTTCGGCATTCCGCTGCGTCTACGGTTCTATGAACCTGAAGAACTGGTCAGCATCGTTGCGCGTGGCGCGCGGCTTTTGCATTTCGAATTGACCGAAGAAGGGGCGATGGAAATTGCCCGTCGGTCACGCGGAACACCACGTATTGCCGGGCGTTTATTGCGACGTGTGCGTGATTTTGCTTCTGTTGCGGAAAAATCGCCGGTCGATAAATTTATTGCCGATGCGGCACTGACCCGGCTTGAAGTCGATAATCTTGGTCTGGACAGTCAGGACCGTCGTTATCTTAATTGTATCGCCGGGAATTATGGTGGCGGGCCGGTGGGCGTTGATACCCTGGCCGCAGCCCTTTCCGAAGAACGCGACACAATTGAAGATGTGATTGAACCCTATTTGCTGCAGCAGGGCCTGATCCAGCGGACACCGCGTGGACGTATGTTGGGGATCAAAGGGTACAAGCATCTTGGTCTGATCCCGCCGCGTGAAGCGGGCGGGGTGCCGTTGGCGGATCTGTTTGATCGTCAGGGGGATGGATCAAACGGGGACGATTCCTGATGACACAAAACGATCATGAAGCGTTGCTCGGCTATTTGGACGGTAAGCGGCATGTTTATCCTTTAGTCGTATTTTATGAGGATACGGATGCTGGCGGGATCGTCTATCACGCGAACTATCTGGCTTTTGCCGAACGTGCGCGTTCAGCGATGCTTAACCAGTTGGGCTTTACCAATCGAAATGTTGCAGAACGCCACAAAGTTGCCATAGCCGTTAGACACTGTACCGTCGATTTTCGTCGGGCGGCTCAGTTGGAAGACCGCCTTACGGTTGAAAGCCGGGTGATTAAGCTTGGGGGCGCATCACTTGGGTTTGAACAAAAAGTAATGCGCGACGGCGAGGAACTGGTGGTGATCGAGATTTATCTCGCCTGCATGTCGCTTGAAGAACTTCGGGCCCAAAGACTGCCCGAAGAACTAAGAACGGCATTTAGTCGCTATCTGGATGTGAACAAGGACTAAAGAGAATATGGAAAATCAAGTGGTCGACGCGGTAACGCTGGGGCAGTCGGTCATGGCACATGACATGTCTCTGTGGGGACTATTCATGCAGGCTGGGCTGGTCGTCAAAACGGTGATGATCGGACTGTTAATGGCATCGGTCTGGGTCTGGGCTATTGTCATCGAAAAATTGCTGCGCCTTCGCAAGTTGCGCGCGCAGGCAACGACCTTTGAAGAAGCCTTCTGGTCGGGTGGGTCGCTTGAAGATCTTTATGATCGTATTGCCGACAAGCCGCGCGATCCGATGGCGGCGATCTTTGTCTCGGCGATGCGCGAATGGCGCCGTTCAAACGCCCGTGGGGTCACAGGTGACACCATGCGTGCGCGGATGCAGCAGCGCCTTGAAAAATCCATGGAAGTCACCCTTGGTCGCGAGATGGACCGGGTTGAACGCTATATGACCTTCCTGGCATCGGTTGGTTCAACCGCACCGTTTGTCGGTCTGTTCGGGACCGTTTGGGGCATCATGGTATCGTTCCAGGCGATTGCAGCGTCAAAAAATACCTCGCTTGCGGTTGTCGCACCGGGGATCGCAGAGGCGCTTTTGGCAACTGCCATGGGCCTTGTTGCTGCAATCCCGGCTGTTGTTGCCTATAACAAGATTTCCAGCGACCTGAACCGGTATAACAACCGTCTCGAAGCATTCGTGGACGAGTTTACCTCGATCCTGTCGCGTCAACTTGACGACACGAAAGACTGATCATGGGTGCACAGCTTTCATCCCGATCAGGTGGTGGCGGACGTCGTGGACGCCGCAATAACCGCCGTGCCGCGATGAGCGACATTAACGTCACACCGATGGTCGATGTGATGTTGGTGTTGCTTGTGATCTTCATGGTTGCAGCACCGTTGATGACGGTCGGTGTTGAAGTTGATCTGCCAGAAACAAGTGCTGCGCCGATGACCGGGCAGGATGAACCGCTGGTGGTCTCGGTCTCGGCCGAAGGCACGATCTATATTATGGATAGTGAAATCGCCCAGGACACGCTGAGCGAAAAGCTCTCTGCGATCACGGACAACAAAGCGGAAACCCGTATTTTTGTTCGGGGCGACAAGTCGATTGATTATGGCCGCGTGATGGAAGTTATGGGCCTGATCAAGAATGCCGGTTTTACGAAGGTCGCGCTGATCGCCGAACTGCCGGAAAAGGGTTCGTAACAGAATATGCTACGTTACGCTCTCATATCGTTTGGCCTACATGCTGTGCTGTTTTTGGTCGCATGGCTGGGCTTGCCGGACCTGTTCGAAGAAACACCGATAGAACTTCAATCGATTTCGGTTGAAGTTGTGGATGTGGCGGAGTTTTCTGCGGCACCGACCAAGGCGTTGCCAAAGCCGGAGCCGAAAGAAGAAGCCAAACCAAAGCCGGTGCCAAAACCAGAGCCGAAGCCGGTCCCGAAGCCAGAACCGAAACCTGTACCAAAACCGGAACCCAAGCCTGAGCCAAAACCAGAGCCGAAGCCGGAACCGAAACCAGAACCAAAGCCCGAGCCAAAGCCGGAACCCAAACCAGAACCGGTTCCTGTGCCAGAAGTGAAAAAAGAACCTGAACCAAAGCCGGAGCCAAAGCCAAAGCCGCCTGAGCCAAAACCGACACCGCCGAAACCGGAACCGGTCAAAAAGCCGGAGCCGAAAAAGGAAGAGCCGAAAAAACGCGATTTGATGAGCGTTCTTAAGGATGTCAGCAAGCTCAAGGAAACAGCGGAAGCAACGCCTGATACGCAGCCAGACGAGGCGCCACAGGAAAACGCCAGCGAGGTTGTCGCAACCAGACTGGATGCCAACCTGACCATGAGCGAGCTTGATGCGGTCAAACGTCAGATCGAAAGATGCTGGAGTCCACCGGCAGGGGCGAAGGAAGCGGGTAGCTTTGCGGTAGAAATACATGTCAGTGCAAACCCGGACGGGACTGTAAGACAGGCACGAATTAGCAACCTGAACGACATTCAGGGGGATGTGTCGCGCCGTACGATTGCGGAAAGTGCCCTTAGAGCTGTGCTAAATCCGCAATGCAGCCCTCTGAAACTGCCGCTGGATAAATATGAAATGTGGCGCACATTCACGTTCAATTTTGACATGCGTGAAATGCTGGGCCTTTAATAGATAAGTTCTTGAACACGCGTGGAAAATAGCGAGGCAGGATGACGATCGAGACCAACGCAATAAAACGATTTTGGGTAAAAAGCAGCATTCCGATGCTGTGTGCCCTTGCCGTTGTCGCTGGCCTGAATGTCGGGTTTGTGTCGTCGGCACAGGCTGAACTTCGGATTGATATTACCCGGGGTGAACTTAAACCGATGCCAATCGCCGTAACCCGGTTCCCGGGTGACGGGGTTGCGGAGACCGAAGTTGGCCAGAACCTGACCCAGGTGATTGCTGCCGACCTCGAACGTTCGGGATTGTTTTCACCGATCAGTGAGAAGGCATTTATTCAGAGCGCCTCTTCCCTGGCGGTGAACCCGAATTTTGCCGAATGGCGTGCCATCAATGCGCAGGCATTGGTTAATGGTCGCGTTGTTACCGAACCAAATGGAATGCTTCGCGTCGAATTCCGTCTTTGGGATGTGTTGGCTGAAACCCAGATGTCTGGTGTTGCCTACCGTACACAACCCAATAACTGGCGCCGTATTGCGCATAAGATCGCTGATGAGATCTATAAGCGCATCACAGGCGAAAGCGGATATTTCGATACGCGGATTGTATATGTTTCTGAAACTGGTCCGGCCGACAACCGCAACAAGCGATTGGCGATCATGGATCAGGACGGTGCAAATCATCGGTTCTTGTCCGATGGTCGGTTCCTTGTGCTGAACCCGCGGTTCTCGCCGACGGCACAGGAAGTGGTCTATATGTCGTACTTTAACGACAAGCCACGTGTCTATGTTTTGGATATCGATACTGGCGAGTTGGAATTGCTGGGTGATTTTCCGGGGATGACGTTCGCCCCCCGATTCGCACCAGACGGGAACTCGGTTGTCATGTCGCAAGCGCTTGACGGGAACAGTGAAATTTATGAACTGGACCTGCGCACGCGTGAAAAGCAACAGCTTACGCGTCATGCTGCCGTGGATACCTCGCCTTCCTATTCGCCTGATGGGTCGCGCATTGCGTTCAACTCCGATCGCAGTGGTTCGCAACAGATTTACGTGATGAATGCCGATGGTGGCGGCGTGCAACGTGTCAGTTTTGGCGGTGGTCTCTATGCCACACCAGTCTGGTCGCCACGCGGAGACCTGGTCGCATTCACCAAATCGCAAGGAGGTCGGTTCTATATCGGCGTCATGAGGCCAGACGGTAGTGGAGAAAGACTGCTGGCCGAAGGGTACCTCGTAGAGGGACCAACATGGGCGCCGAACGGAAGAGTTTTGATGTATCACCGCCAACATCCGTCTAAAGATGGAACCAAGGATCGCTATCGTTTGTATTCGATTGATCTCACAGGTTATAACGAGCGAGAGATCGTTACACCTGCGGATGGGTCGGATCCTGCATGGTCACCCTTGATTCCCTGATATCTCAAGAGTATAGTCATCGCGAAGCACTGAATGCGATTCGCTTAAATCGCGGGCATTTTCGGTGTCGCGAGACATGGAAAACACCAACCTCGGGCGAATGCGTCCGGTGTTAAGGGGAAAAACTTAAATGAAACTTCGTATTCTCAGCGTTTTCGCAGCTGTCGCACTTTTGGCCGCTTGTGAAACTGCACCTGATAGTTCTGCTACCACTGGTGGCGAAGGTGTATCGACTGTAAACCAGCCGTCCACCACCACGTCACTGTCGGAAAGCAGCCCTGAGTGGTTCGCTGTAAACGTTGGTGACCGCGTCTTCTTTGGCTTCGACAAATATGACCTGGCCGGTGAAGCACGTCGCACCCTCGAACTGCAGTCCGCTTGGCTGAAAAAATACCCGCAGTACAAAGTTGTTGTTGAAGGTCATGCCGACGAGCGCGGCACCCGTGAATACAACCTTGCACTCGGCGAACGTCGTGCGAACTCGGTTAAAGATTACCTGATTGCTTTGGGTATCGATCCGTCGCGCGTCGAAACCATCTCTTATGGCAAAGAGCGTCCAGTTGCTCTTGGTCATGACGACGAAAGCTGGGCGAAAAACCGCCGCGCTGTATCGGTTATCCGTTAAGCGCGTGCAGGTGAAAGCCTGACTTGAATATCAAGGCGCCTGTCCCGTTTGGGGCAGGCGCCTTATTTTTGCCGCCTGAAAATGTTTGAAAGTGTCATTGTATCTTTCATAGTGACATGAAGAAGACAGCATTGACGACAAAGGACCCGACAATGATCCGAGTTCGATCCACCACTGAAACGCAAAACCGTTCCTGTGCGCCCAACCAAGTCAAATTGATTGGCACAGCAGTTTGCCGCGCAAAAGTGGTCTCATCCGCGCGCAAAGGCCCGTCTCTTTTGATGGCACTTGCCATCGGGGCTGTTGTCGGGATGACGTCGCTTGGATCTTTGCCTGTTTATGCGCAGGACGCCAATATGTCGCGGCAGGTCGATCAGTTGCGCAAAGACCTTGATCTGCTTCAGCGTTATGTTTACCGCGAAGGAACCGGTGCTGCCGGTTCTGCTGCGTCATCTGCGCTAAGTTCCGGTGTCGATCCGTCAACACCGGCTGCGGCACGCCAGCAAGTTCAGATCAACGAGATTCAGCGCAGTGCAACCCAGTTAACCGGGCAGATTGAACAGTTTGATTTTCGGATTCGCAAGATCGAAGACCGGCTTGAACGGTTGGTTTCCGATATTGATTTTCGCCTTAGCCAGCTTGAAGGTGGTGCTGTTTCCGGCAATGGCGCGAACGGTGCCGTCGCACCCTTGGCGGCAGGACAACCAAATAACACAGCCCCGACCGGTAATGGCGTTGCCTCAAGTGAACTTGGCGGGGCCGCAAGCGGCGAAGCGATTAATGAACGTGGCACCAAACTGTTTGGTGTGATCGAAAATGAAGGCCAGCCGCCGCAAATTCCATCCGGTCCGACTGGAACCATCGCGTCCGCGTCGCAAACCCAATCAGCGGCTTTGTCGACCGGAACGCCAGAAGAACAATATCGCGAGGCCTTTGGCCTGCTGCGCAAACAGGATTTCCCGGCCGCCGAAGCTGCCCTTAGCAGTTTCGTTTCCAGCCATCCGAATGATCCACTGGCAGGCAACGCACAATATTGGCTTGGCGAGACCTTCTATGTGCGTGGCGAGTTTGAAAATGCCGCCATTGCCTTTACCGAAGGTTTCCAGACCTATCCCGATAGCACCAAGGCACCGGACAATCTTTTGAAACTGGGGATGTCTTTGGCCAACCTTGGCAAGAATGAAGATGCCTGCACGGCATTTGGTCATTTGATTGATAACTTCCCGAATGCATCCAACGTTGTTTTGGACCGTGCGCGTCAGGAACGTAAAAATCGCGGATGCGCGCAATAAGGGAACGACAACAGGCCTGTCATGACCGACCGCGTCCGATCACAACAATCCCATTCTGCGGCGTCCAGTGGAACTCCATTGGACGCCGTTGTCTTTGAACGGCTTATGACGCCGTTCTTGCCGTTTGAAAAGAACCCGAAACTTGCCGTCGGGGTTTCTGGTGGGGCTGATAGCATGGCACTCACCCTGCTTGCCCATGACTGGTGCCGCAAACGGGGCGGGGCATTGTTGGCGGTGACGGTTGATCATGGTTTGCGAGATGATTCGGCAGCCGAGGCACAAAAGGTCGGCGATCAGCTTGCCAAACGCGGCATCGATCATGTGATTGCACCGTGGGTTGGCGATAAACCAACCGGTGCCATTCAGGAACAGGCAAGGATTGCCCGTTATCACATCCTTGATAACGTCTTACGCGATCACGGCATCTTCCATCTATTGATCGCCCATCACGCCGATGATCAGGCCGAAACCATTGCCATGCGTGATGCGCACGGGACAAAGGCCTTGGGGCTTTCAGGGATGACTGCGCGCAGGTTTCTTCGGCACGGGCGCATGTTGCGGCCTTTGTTGCCGGTTAGCAAAGCTGATCTAATGGCAACGTTGGCGACCTTTGATCAGGAATGGATCGAAGACCCGTCAAATACCAATGAGAAGTTCGAGCGTGTGCGCGTGCGCAACGATTTGTCACGTGCCGCAGGTGAGGGACGGCGAGATCAAAGTACATCCGATCACCGCATCGCGCTTGAAACCAGCATCGGTGACATCTTGGCGTCATCCGTGACCCTCCATGGCAGTGGCATTGCCATGATCGACCAAGATGCCTTTTTCACATGCGCCAATAATAATGGTGCGGATATCTATGCACTGGGGCAGGTGGTGCGCACGGTTGGCGGGGCGGCATATATGCCGGGGTTTGACGCCCTGCGTGACGCACTTGCGCAATTTAGCCGGGACAAGGTCGCCCGGATCAGCCTTGGTGGCTGTATGTTACATGGGCGTAAGGGGCAGATTTACATTTACCGGGAGTTAGGCCGGATGTATCGGGTTGCGGTTCCTGTTTCATTTGAAAACCTGGGGTTTCAGGACGGTTTTCGCTGGGATAACCGGTTTGATTTAATGCCGGATGATCCTGAAAATTTGCCTGAGGCAGGGCTTATGATCGGGCCGATTGACCTTTGTGATGTGTTTCACACAAAGGCATTTCGCAGTGCATTACGCGAAATAGTGCCATTTATTGGTAATTTACCACGCGCAGCCCTTGCATCCATGCCCGCACTCTACGATAAAGAAGGCTTGCGATCCGTTGGCGGGCTTGAGGTTTCAGAGCTTTCCGACGTATTATCCGCCGCCGACTGCGAACGGCCTCTGGGCAGAGGCGAATTTGCATTTGGCGGGCGATGGCGGTTTGCACCCCGAGTACCTTTGTGGGAAAGTGGTTTTAAATCGTCGCCGAAACCCGACAACCTACTTGCGTAAGCGGGGCTTGTGACTATCTGATGGTCAAGCCTTGCGCGGGAAGTTTTGCGTCACGGCACACATATATTGCGACCAGTAGCTTGGAATGAATATGGGAAAAAATCTTGCACTGTGGGTTATCATTGCCATCCTTTTGGTGGCCTTGTTTAACCTGTTTCAGTCGCCCTCCGGACAGTCCGGCCAGTCGTCGCTGGCGTTTTCGGACTTCCTAGCAGAAGTCGAAAGCGGCCAGATTTCAGAAGTCACTATTCAAGGTGACACGCTAATTGCAAAAACGCGCGACAATCGCACGGTTAATGTATACACCCCCGCTTATCCGAACCTTGTTGAAAAACTGAACGACAAGGGTGTTCGGATCATCGCAAAACCGGAAGAAAGCCTGTCGCCGCTGATGAGTGCGCTGATCAGCTGGTTGCCGATGCTGCTGATCATCGGGGTGTGGATTTTCTTCATGCGTCAGATGCAGGGCGGCGGTGGCAAAGCCATGGGCTTTGGCAAATCCAAAGCCAAAATGCTGACGGAAAAATCCGGTCGCGTAACGTTTGAAGACGTTGCAGGCATTGAAGAAGCCAAGGCTGAACTTGAAGAAGTCGTCGACTTCCTGCGCGATCCGCAGAAGTTCCAGCGTCTTGGCGGTAAAATCCCCAAAGGCATGTTGCTTGTCGGTCCTCCGGGTACCGGTAAAACGCTTTTGGCCCGTGCGATTGCGGGTGAAGCCAACGTACCGTTCTTTACGATTTCGGGTTCTGACTTTGTTGAAATGTTCGTTGGTGTCGGTGCATCGCGTGTACGTGACATGTTCGAACAGGGCAAAAAGAATGCGCCATGCATCATCTTTATCGATGAGATCGACGCAGTTGGCCGTCATCGTGGTGCCGGTCTTGGCGGTGGGAACGATGAACGCGAACAAACGCTTAACCAGCTTTTGGTCGAGATGGATGGTTTCGAAGCCAACGAAGGCGTGATCCTTGTTGCCGCAACCAACCGTCCGGACGTTCTGGATCCTGCATTGCTGCGTCCGGGTCGTTTTGACCGTCAGGTTGTGGTTCCGAACCCTGATCTTGAAGGCCGCGAACGCATTCTTGGTGTTCATGCCCGCAAGGTTCCATTGGGGCCGGATGTTGATCTGCGTACGGTTGCACGTGGTACACCGGGTTTCTCGGGTGCTGATCTTGCCAACCTTGTCAACGAAGCAGCCCTTCTTGCTGCCCGTCTTGGCAAGCGCGTTGTCACCATGGCTGATTTCGAAAATGCCAAGGACAAAGTCATGATGGGGGCAGAACGTCGCTCCATGATCATGACCGATGACGAGAAAAAGCTGACGGCATATCACGAAGGCGGTCACGCATTGGTTGCCCTTCATACCCCGGCATCTGATCCGATCCATAAGGCCACCATCATTCCGCGCGGTCGTGCGTTGGGGATGGTGATGCGTCTTCCGGAACGTGATCAGGTTTCCAAATCCTATGAACAGCTGATTTCTGATCTGGCTGTTGCCATGGGGGGGCGCGTTGCCGAAGAGCTTATCTTTGGCAAGGACAAGGTCACGACGGGGGCATCTTCCGACATCAACATGGTGACGCAATATGCGCGCAAGATGGTGACGGAGTGGGGATTCTCGGATGTTCTTGGGAACGTGAAATATGTCGATAACCAGGAAGAGGTTTTCCTGGGGCATAGCGTTGCCCAGCATAAGAATGTTTCGGAAAAAACCGCCCAGATGATTGATGAGGAAGTACGTCGTTACTCTGACGAGGCCTATGAATTCGCCAAGCGGGTTCTGACCGAATATCTTGATGACCTGCATATTTTGGCCAAAGGACTTCTGGAATACGAAACCCTGTCGGGCAAGGAAATCGATGCGCTGTTGCGTGGCGAGTCAATTGACCGTCCGGGTCATTCAAGCGGCAGCGGCAAGGATGCTGGTGGACGTCGTTCGACGGTCCCGAGCTCCGGCGGTGCACGTAAGGAAAACCCGGATGAAGGTGGCGGGGATCTGTCCCCGGAACCGCAGCCGGGAAGCTAACTGAAAGAGACTGATGGACGAGATCAAAAGATCGGTCCTGCGAAGCCCCGCCGATGTGCGGGGCTTTGCTGATTTTGACGGACCGTTATATTACGCACCTACCGGGTTCATCGATCATGCCGATGATCCCAATACATTGCCGCTTGCCGGATCACGGCGCGGGTTTTCTGCACTTGAAATCATCCGGCGCCGCGAAGAAGGCGGTGCCGAAAGCATGATCTTGCCGCTGCTGGCCCTTGAAGGCTGGGTTCAAAACAGCGGGCGGGTTGATGAAATCAACAATGTGCTTGATCGTTTGATGACCAAACGCCCGGATTTTGCCGGGTTGGATATGGCGTCCTGCCATGTGATGGGGGTCGTCAATGTCACCCCGGACAGCTTTTCTGACGGTGGGGATTACAACACCACCGATCAGGCAGTTGCCCGTGGTCGCGAATTGATCGAACAGGGTGCCTCCATCCTTGATATCGGGGGCGAATCCACCCGTCCGGGGGCCGCGGATGTGTCCGAGGCCGAAGAAATTGCCCGCGTGGTGCCGGTCATTCGTGAACTTGCCACCGACGGTCATGTCATTTCGATCGATACGCGCCATGCCGGTGTCATGGAAGCTGCGATTGAGGCTGGTGCAAGCATCATTAATGACGTTACCGGGCTTGAAGGCGATGAACGGTCCATGGAAGTGGCCGCCACGTCAGGCAAGCCTGTGATGCTGATGCATATGCAGGGCGAACCGGGCACCATGCAGGCCGACCCGCAATATGATTGCGCGGTGCTTGATATTTATGACTATCTGCTCGACCGAATTGAAAGCTGTGAACGTGCGGGGATTGCGCGGGACCGGATTTGTATTGATCCGGGCATCGGGTTTGGTAAATCGCTGTCGCATAATCTGGAACTGCTGTCGCGCTTGGCCATCTTCCACGGATTGGGTTGCCCGATCTTGCTTGGAACATCGCGCAAATCGTTTATCGGCAAGATCGATCCAAAGGCCGATCCCAAGCAAAGACTGGGTGGATCGATTGCATCTGCGGTCAATGGATGGCGTCATGGGGCGCAAATGATCCGGGTACATGATGTTCAGGAAACCGTTCAGGCGATTTCAATCATGAGTTCTACATCCATCGTATAGTACAATATTGGCGATACATACGATCTGTATAGCTTGTCATTTTTGCTGCAAGGCTTAGAAACAGGGCGGGGTGGTTCGTTGAAATGTGCAATTTCAACGCATTTATCCGCCCTGCTTTTTTTTAAGCATATTGCATTTAATCTACCTCATTTTGCCGGAGGCAGCCTTCTGTCCGGCAAGGAAAGAACCGCAGGGCGTAGCGGGGCTACGCTCAAGGTTCTTGACGCTGTGGGGCGGAAGGCTGTCCCGGCCCGAAGGGTTTGATTTTGGCGGCGTTTGACGACGTTACACCGTTTGCCCGATGCGCTGCATCGCCCTGCACGCTGTGCCTTGCCAAACGACACGCCAAAAACAAACAAAATGCGGCAGATTAAATGCAAAATGCTTTAGTCCGGATTCTGGCATTTTCTGACCTTGTGCGGTTGAGGCTTGCAGTCTTGTGAACATCGGCACATACAAAGTATTGAAAGAATACAAGTGGCGCAAAAGTCACACTCTTTGGTTGGGTAACAGAGCAAACGCGAAGGTCTTTGTATGAACGGAATTGGCGGCCTGACGCAGCCGGATTTTGGCGGCGTGGCAACGGGCCGGGATGTTATGGCACATTGTGTTTTTGTCGTTGAAGACAACACCGATCTGAACAAGGATCTGTGTGAGTATCTTGAAATGTGCGGGTTCGAGGTTGTCGGTTGTGAAACCGGTGCCGCGTTTTACCGTGCGCTCAAGACACAACAACCCGCTGCCGTCATCCTTGATATTATGCTGCCCGATGCAGATGGTTATGAGCTTGCACAATATGTTCGCAAGAACATTGATTGCGGGATCATGATGCTGACATCGCTGTCGGGGATGGATCATCATCTTACCGGGTATAAATCCGGTGCGGATGTCTACCTGACCAAGGATAGTCCGCTTTCGGTTATCGAAGCCGCCCTGCAGCCGCTTTTGCGGCGCTCGCACCGCACCGAAGGTCCTGAGCCGCAGGAACAGGAAATCCCCGCAGACAGTTGGGTTCTTGATATGCTCAACTGGACTTTGCGCAATCCGGCTGGCGATGAAGCATCGCTTACTGCGACCGAACGCACCATCATCAGACTTCTGATCGAGGCCAATGGTGCCTGGCTAACCCGGCCGGAAATTGTTGTGGCGTTGGGCAAGGCAGACACGGCTGAGAACTGCCGCAATCTTGATACGGCCATTCGACGTGTACGTCAGAAGGTCATGAAAGAAGTTGGCGGAGAATTGCCGGTCCGCACCGCGTATGGTCGGGGGTATGCCTTCACCTCACCAGCCGTCGTTTTTGGCGCTGCTGAAGTTTCCTGACATCTTCCGCCCAAGATCAGTGCCGTGATCACTTCTCCCTTTAAGAGATGATGGGATCGGAGAACGGGCAAGTGGCTTTAGGCTTTGCTTCCTTCGATTTCTTCACAGGGCATTAACAGGCAAAGCTCGATGCCGTCATTGCCCCGGTCTCGCAGTTTGATCGTGCCGCCATGGGCGTCAATGATCCGCTGTGAAATGTGCAGCCCCAACGCGCTGCGAAGTTCCTTGGTTTCCATTTCACGTCTGAATATTGCATCGCCGATCAATCTGATTTCATCATCATCAAGACCTTCTCCTTTACACGGGATGGCAATTTCAACCAGCAAACTGGAATTGCGATAGAGTTCGATCTGAATGGGCTGTCCGTGGGCAAAACGCCGGGCCGTTTCAATCAGGTTGGTGAGCGCCAAGCCGATAAGCGTCTCGTCAATAAACACCTCAAGGTTTTGGGTGTTATGTTCATTGACAAGAATTTCGGCATCTTCGCGTGACGTATTGGCGATGAATTCCTGCATGAAACGACTAAGCGACGTTAATTCACGGGCAAGAGAAAAATCATGCTGCTCAATGCCATCCTTACTGAGGAAAATATCAACAAGCCGGGCAAGCTTTCTCGCCTGCAACTGGATACGTTGCAGGCGGTTCAATACATCCCCTTTACGTCCCTGAAGCCGCAGCATCAGCATTTCAGATGACCGCTGAATAACCGCAAGCGGGGTGCGGAATTCATGCGACAGCATGGAAATCAGGTTGCGCTGTTCTTCAACCAGTGTGGTGGTTTCTTCAGCCTTCAGCGATATGGAAATCCGTTCGCGATCCATATGGGCCAGCCGGACAGCCATCAGAATGCCCATGGCGATCATATGGAACAAGGCTGAGAACTGATGAAGTTCAAGCCGCATTGGCGTTGCTTCGATCAAACCGGCAAGGGCAAGCTGAAGCATAACAGCAGGGCCAGTCGGAAGGGCGAGAATGAACAAATAGGACCAGGTTAGCCAATTGCGCACATCATCAAACAGTTTCCTGACCAGATACAGGCTCATGATGATCATAAATATCGAATGGCTTGGGATGATGTAGTTGCCAACTATCGTGTAAAGGTCACCGGCACCTCCGACCAGAAAAGACAATATAAACAGCGCATACGCACAGCAAATTTTGTAAATTAGGGGATGGCGTTTTCGGATGTCGACGATGTAAAGCCACAGAAATGCAGTGACGGCGTGCGATATGATATTGATCTCGCCCAACAGGAAATCATTCAACCAGGTGATCTCGGGTTTGACTTCACTCAGCACAATCCCGGCAACAATCGCCACAACTGATCCAACGGTAAACACCCACACACCGTAAAGGATTACCGCCGAATCTTTGGCGACAATGCCCAGCGTCAGATAGGCAAGGCCAAGGGTAACCACCAGTCCAAAGAACACATTGACCGCCAGACTGCGCACCGTCAGGGCCGTGATCAAATCTGTCTGTGGCCAAAGTTTGACGCGCATGAAACTGGCACTGTTGCTTTGTACCCGGATAAACATCCGGTAGTCTCCGGCATCAAGTAAGGGCAAGGCCGTGACATGGGCAGGCCCCCCATAGGGGCGCAGGCTTGCCGGGGTGTTATCCCCCATACTTGATCGCCAGAACGGCTCGTTATGGCCTTTGCCGATCAGGGCGACATCAATGAAGTTCAGATAACTCGGTTGCAGTTCAAGATAAGATCGCTCTGTCATCTTTTCCTGCACGGAAAAGTCGAGCCGATACCAGATAACATCGCGTGTATAGCCAAAGGATGGAATTGCCATATCCTTGGCAAAAGCATCATCGGGCAGGGCAACGACATCGCTCAGGACTTGTTTGCGGGTTTTATCGACGTGCCATGACAATAGCCCGGTCAGGGTAACCGGACTGTCAAGCGTACCGGCCAACTGAAGGTGTGGCGTTTCCTGTGCCGGGGGGCTTGTGGGCTGTGCAGAACCACTTGCGGCTGACAGGGCCAATACCATCAGCGCCATTAGTGCCATCATCGCAAGACGGACAAATCTTATCGGTTCGGATCGGAAATAATGTGCCATGATCAACGTCCCTTGCCGTTTGGTGACGGGCGGGCTGTGTCCATAACACCAAACAACGTCTCGTTGGTTCTGGTGGCTGTGGCATCATAGTTGTAAGGAAGTTTCAGCAAAATCGTTGTGCCGCCCTTTTCACCGACACTGATCGACATCGTGCCGTCATGGGCCTCGATGATGCGATTGGTAATATGCAGCCCCAACCCGACACCTTGGGTGGTTGCGGCATGTCGTCCGCGGAAAAAGGCATTCAGTACTTTGTTCAGATCGTCGGGTGGAATGCCCGGTCCTTCGTCAACAACACGAATATAAACATAACCGTTCGCAGACCGGTTACACGCAATCCATACGGCGGCACCCGGCGCATATTTTCGGGCATTTTCAATCAGGTTGACCACGGCGCGTTCCAGAAGCATGCGGTCAATATCGACAATCGCAAATTCCGAATTGATCAATGTGACATTGTGTTCCTGTACTTCGCGACGACGTCTGGCGATCAGATCGCTTAGAAACTGGTCAATCGCGATCAGCTCACGCGAGGTGGTGAAGGTCGCGCTATCAAGTGTTTCTTTGGTCAGGAACGCATCAACAAGGGCGGATAACTGCCCGGCATTGGTTCGGATCGTGGAAAGACGGCTGTGGATTGCTTCTTTTTCGTCACGCAGATGAAGGCTTAGAATTTCGGCTGACCGCTGAATGATGGCAAGCGGTGTTCGGAACTCATGCGACAACATGGTGATGAATGTTCGTTGTTCACCGGCCAGTTGATCGGCCCGTGCGCTGGTGTGGAATGCATCGGCCCGCTTGTTGGCAAGTTTATAGATGCGCAAGCCCATCGCAACCGCGATCATGATCAGATGTATGGTCGAACTGGCCTGATAGGCATTGGCGGTAAAACTGTTGATCGGTAAACCGCCCAACAAGGTGAGCAAATGAACGATCCCGGCCACTGTCGGGATGCCCAACGCAAACATATAGAACAAATAGACAACAGGACTGTAAAGCCGATAGCCGGTCAAAATCATATAGCCCAGAAGGGTTGTCAGCAGAAAAATGTCAGGAATGAAGAACAGTTGTGCATAGATGATGTAGTAATCCGACATCGCGGTAACCTGGCCAGCAATGGCAAGGAACGCAAAGCTCATCATAATGCGAAACAGGATCGGATTTTGACGGTCCAGATGGATGATATATGACCACATGGCGACCGCTGATCCGAGTGACAAAGCCGTCCCGGACCCGGTTACCAAATCACTGGCAAAGGGCCACATCCCTTTGAACAACAGATGCGCATAGCCGCTGGTGCCAAGATTAAGCAGGAACAGCCCCAAAATGTAGACCGCATACCAGATAATGGCGCGGTCCCGCGATAGCAGACCAAATGTCAGATACAGCCCGAAAATGACGATCAAAACACCCAGATAACTGCCGTTGCGATAGCTGTCACTGCCGGTACCGGCAAAGACTGTTGCCTCGGTTTGCAGGTGGGCCTCAAACACATGCGCACTGTTGGTCTGAACCCGGATCGTCAACCAGTAATGACCGGGCGCAAGGTGGGGCCATTTCGCGATGTGCTTAAGGCTTGCCGGGCGGTCTGGCGGGCTTGGAATCCTGTCGCCAACCTGATCTGACCAGACTGTCTCGCCTGTTTCCGATGACAGAATGGTCAGTCGTATATCGTTCAGATAGGCCGCCTTTATTTCAATAAACGCTGATTGACCAACGTCATTGATGGTGCTTTCAACCGTGAAGGGGGCACGATACCAGACAGGTCGTTTTGTGTATCCGGCAGTCGGGGTATTAAAAACCGTGATGAATTCAGTTTCAGGGACATTTACCAGATCCATCGGCATCGTTACCTGACGATCTGTTGTCAGACGCGACAGAAACCGGCTCAGATCAATGTCGCTTTGCGGACCATTGCTGCCGACAACAAAATGCGGACCATCAAGATGGGCACTGGCATTGGACGGGAACATGGCAAGCAGACCGGTGGCGATCACTGCCAGCACCGCAATCAGTGCCATATTTGGGCGGCTGTCGCGCAAAGTTCCCCCGGTTTCAAAGCTTTAATTCATGATTGTTTCTGATAGCGTCTTTTCGCCAACAGGTCATTGCTTTTATAGGGGCATATCCTTACAGGCAGGCATGTGACCGTGTTAACGGATTACTCGCCAACTTGCCGTTAAAATGTCTTACTTGCCGGTAGCATTGCGACGTCACTTTGATATAACCGGCAATCAGAATTCATGAAGCAGACAAACATGTCTGTGAAGCACAACAGAGATAAAAAGCATGAGCCGCAAATATTTTGGGACCGATGGCATTCGCGGAACGGCCAACTCAGCGCCGATGACCGCCGAAGTCGCACTTAAGGTCGGTATGGCCGCAGGACATTATTTCACCCGCGGCAATCATCGTCACAAGGTCGTCATTGGCAAAGACACCCGACTTTCCGGTTACATGCTTGAACCGGCACTGGTGGCTGGTTTTACCTCTATGGGAATGGATGTGATGCTGGTTGGTCCGATGCCAACCCCGGCCGTTGCCATGCTGACCAAATCAATGCGCGCTGATATCGGTGTCATGATCTCGGCCTCACATAATCCGTTTCAGGATAACGGGATCAAGCTTTTTGGCCCGGACGGTTTTAAACTGTCTGACGAGGTCGAACTTGAAATTGAAAGCCTGATGGAAAGCGATCTTTCCCACAAACTGGTGCCGGCCAATGCCCTTGGCCGCGCGCAACGTATTGATGACGCGCCGGGTCGCTATATCGAAGCTGTGAAATCATCGCTTCCGGGTTCTGTAACCCTTGAAGGCTTGCGCATCGTCCTTGATTGCGCCCATGGGGCTGGCTATTCGGTCGCCCCCAAAGTTCTGCGGGAACTAGGCGCGGATGTGATCGCAATCGGCACCAGCCCGAACGGCATGAACATCAATGATCAGTGCGGATCAACCTATACCAAAACCATGTGTGATCGTGTTCTGGCCGAAAAGGCCGATGTCGGGATTGCCTTGGACGGGGATGCGGACCGCGTTCAGATGTGTGATGAAAAAGGCCAGCTGATCGATGGCGATCAATTGATGGGCCTTGTCACCACCCATTGGAAACGCACAGGCCAATTGCGCGGCAATGCACTGGTTGCGACCGTGATGTCCAACCTTGGGCTTGAACGCTATCTTGAAAAAAACGATATCCGCCTGATCCGGACCAAGGTTGGCGATCGCTATGTTGTTGAACAGATGCGCGCCCTTGATTGCAATGTCGGCGGTGAACAATCAGGCCATATCGTTTTGTCTGACTTCGCATCAACCGGTGATGGCCTTTTGGCGGCTTTGCAGGTTCTTGCCGTTCTGTCCAGCCGCGAAGGCCGGGTTTCAGAAATGAGCCGCGTGTTTGAACCGCTGCCGCAGATTTTGAAAAATGTCCGTTATGCGGCGGGCTCTGATCCCTTGTCGCAAAACAGCGTGATTGACGCCATTTCAAGTGCTGAGAAGGCCTTTAATGGTGATGGCCGTGTTTTGATCCGTAAATCGGGAACCGAACCATTGATCCGTGTCATGGCCGAAGGCGATGATGCGATCAAGGTTGAACAGATTGTCGATAGCATCGTCGCTGAAATCGTCGCTGTTGCGGGCTGACCGGCTGATCAGTGAACTGGTCGGCGGAAAATAACGAAATTGTACGAGTATGAAGGAAGTCGATCATGAAGGGGCGTGTCTTGATTATTGCCGGGTCCGATTGTTCGGGCGGGGCGGGTATTCAGGCCGATATTAAATCGGTTACGGCCCTTGGCGGATATGCTGCAACTGCGATCACGGCCTTGACGGTGCAAAATACCACCGGAGTCTTTGACGTTTTGGGCATTTCCCCGGAAATGATCGTCCATCAGGCGACGGTAACAATTGATGATATTGGTGCAGACGCGATTAAAACCGGCATGCTGCACAGCGTGCCGGTGATTAACGCGGTGGCGGAATTCATCAAGACAAAAGCAGCAGGTATTCCAATTGTTGTCGATCCTGTGATGGTATCGCAAAGCGGTTCACGGTTGCTGCAGGAAGACGCAGTTCAGGCTCTGATCGACAACATGATCCCGCTTGCAACGGTCCTGACACCAAATATTCCCGAGGCCGAAGTACTATCAGGTATGAAAATCACCGACGAAGGTGATATGATTGCTGCAGCGCACAAAATTGGCGAGCTCGGTGCAAAAGCTGTCCTGATAAAAGGTGGTCACGCCGAGGGTGCCAAAATCGTCGATATCTTGTGGCGTCGGGATGGCGATGTTGAGGGCTTTGAAGGATCTCGCATTCCGTCTGAAAATAATCATGGTACGGGCTGCTCGCTTGCAAGCTCGATTGCAACCGGGCTGGCACAGGGCATGGAGTTAAGTGATTCTGTTGCACGGGCGCGGGCATATGTCCGCGAAGCCATCCGAACCGCACCAAATTACGGCAAAGGAAACGGTCCGCTAAATCATGCGCATCCTGTAACCGGTTGAAAACCTTCGACGGAATGTGACAGGGCGCTAAACGTTGGGACAATTGCGGCATGCCGGGAACTTCGTTCTTCCATCAGGCCCGTAACAATGCCTGGTCAAATCACCGTCTGTTTGATGTTTGTCAGAAACTGACCAAACACGAGCTCAGCACCAAACGGACAGCGTTTTCTCCGACACTCCTTGAATCCTTGAACCACGCCTTGACCGTTGATTGGTATTATCTTGATGCGTTGGTCAATGGCAGACGAGGACAAGACTGCTTTGCCAATGAAATGCCCTATATCGACATCGCCAAACTGGCAGCAGCCCAGCGCGATGCCGATTTTAAATTGATGGCATTTTGTGACCAGCTTAATGACAAGGATGCCGTTCGCGAAGTTGAACTCAAACGGGCGGATGGCACGGTTGGCTATGAGGCCGTTGCAGACATCCTGTCGCATCTTTTTGTCTATCAAACCCACCATCGCGGGCAGGTTCATGTCATGCTGGGCAACACAGCCCAGTCACCGCCGCCACTTGAAGAATATCATCTTGAATTTGATGCACCTTTTCGCAATTTTGATTTTTCAGGACTTGGCGGAAAAGGGATCTAAAGGAATAAAATGAACAAACGAATGTGGCGCCGTGCCATTCTTGCGACCGGGATTGCGGTTCTGGCAGCGGTCAGTTATGGCAACCCGGAACGCTATATTGCCGATCTGATTTGGACAGATGATGCGGCTCCTTGGGAAAAGGTCACTGCGGTCTATACCCCAGATGCAACCAAACCCAATGATCTTGAAATTTCAGAAGCAGAATTTTCAGATATTTCTGCCTGTCGGGCATATGTGCATGAACGCGCAACCGAAAACGGTGACCCCGATCTTGAAAAGGGGAGCTTTGAATGCGCAATCGGCTTTTACCCGACAAAGGGGCCCGATAATGCCCCGGATGGCGGGGCATATCGTCTGATTTTGAAATAAGTCTGATGCCTAAAGCACATACCAAAGAAGTGCGGGCAGGGCGATGGCGGCAAGGAAGCTTGAACTGATCACGACACCTGCCACTTCTTCGGGTTCGCGATTGTAAAGCTGTGCGAACAAATAGCAGAACACCGCAACCGGCATCGAACACTGCAAAATCACCACACCGCGTTCAACCCCGGTCAGGCCAAGAACCTCGGACAGGCCAAGACCAACGCCAAAGCCCATGGCAAGACGCAGAACGCTTAACGCCGTGCTGCGTGCAAGGCTTACCGGGCGCAGTTTCGCCAAGGACACGCCAAGGGTGAACAGCATCAATGGAATGGTCAACTGACCAATCAGGTTGGTGGTGTTGTAAAGCCAGGCCGGAACTGCCGTATCGGTTGCCAAAAAGGCAATGGCGATCAGGGTTGCTGGAATGATCGGCATTTTCGCCAACGATTTAAGCGAAAAACTGCCAGAGACAAAGGCAACACCGACGGTCAACTGTATGACAACATATGCCGCAAAGAACGCAACCGAAAGAGCCAACCCTTCCTGCCCATAGGCCAGCATGCAAAGTGGCAAGCCGACATTGCCGACATTTGGCCAGGTCAGCGATTGCAAATACGTGCGGGGCGACAGGTTAAACACCTTTAATATCGGCCAGCCGATCAGGGCAAAGATGATATTCGCTGCAATCGCTGCTGTGCCCATCAATATCAGGGTGTCACCGCCAAGCTTAACCGTGGCAAGCGCTGCAAAGGTCAGGCATGGGGTCGCAAAATACGTGACAATCGAGGTGACAAGATTGGTATCGAAATGTTTGCCGGCACGCGACCAGAAATAGCCCAGTCCCGTTGTGACGAAAACCGGTGCCAGAATTGCAAAAATATCGGCAAACATTGATTACGTATTCCTCAATCAGGTGCTTTTAACCCGAAAATGTCACGGCGGGCACTTCTCCTGCAAGCGAATAATGGTAATACCAATTTGTTTTCCGCAGTGCGGAATGGCAATGTGTATGTCAGATCATCTTGTCATCTTGGGCAGGCATCGGCATTGTTGCACAAATTGAATTGAACAAAGGTCAGTGATGAGCGGACACGCAAAAGAAACCGTCAGACGTCATTTGATTGATCCGGCCCCGCGTTTTCGGGACCGCCGCAATCTGCTGCCGGCGGTTTTTCTCGACCGCGACGGTGTGATCAATCAAGAAGTCCACTATCTGTCGCGTGTAGAAGAACTGAAACTGATCGACGGGGCTGCATCCGCCATTCGACGTCTGAATGACGCGGACATTCCCGTCATTATCGTGACCAACCAGTCCGGTGTCGCGCGCGGGTATCTAAACGAAGATCAGTTGCTTGAAATTCATCAGGCCTTGGTTGCCATGCTGGCGCAGGAAAAGGCATCTGTGCAGGGCATTTATTATTCGCCCTTCCATATGAAGGGCGAGGGCGAATATCGCCGCGAAAGCGACTGTCGTAAGCCCGGATCAGGAATGCTTGTTGCTGCCGCGTCCGAATTTGCAATTTCATTGACTGAAAGTGTTTTGGTCGGGGACCGGATCAATGACGTCCGTGCAGCACATGGCGTTCAAGCCCGTGCCATCATGGTTAGAACCGGCCACGGGGCCAAGGAAACCCAATTGCCTGAGGCATCCGAGGCGGATTTCATTGCCGATGATTTGGCATCGGCCGTTGACCATATCCTAGGCACCTTGATCACACGCTAGAAACGTTTCGGCGCCTATTTCCGAAGGCACCAGTTCTGCCACATCTCACGACAGGATTCCTCGAATTCGCGTGCGACGGCGGGCGCATGGAATGCTTTGGCGTTGCGTATGCGGTCGCGCATGTTTTCGCGAATACTGGCCAATGCTTTAAGATCCGTGCTCAGCATGATGCATTTATCGACATAGCCCTTTTCGGTATGGGCACATAATGCCTCAAGTCCAATATCGGCCAAAATTGCTAGGCCCAATCGTGATCCGGGTAAATCACTGGCAAGCGACACAAATGGCACACCCGACCACAGCATTTCAAAATGGTTTTCAAGACAAATGGCCGGAAACGGTGCCAGCCCGATATCGATCTGGGCGAAAAGGGCGGGGCGGTCTTCAGCCGCAACGGTTCCTGCAAGATCAAGTCGGTCGCGATTGATCCCGGCCTGTCGGGTGCGATCAAGGAACGTTTTCGCCGCATACGAATCCTCAAGAACATCATCTTGAATGACAATGCGACTGTTCGTGATCTTGTTAAGAATCCGGGCAAAACACATAAGCGTTTCATCACTGATATTGGCCAGCTTATCAATGCAGCCAAACCGAATGATATCATCGTTAAAGGCGGCCGGAAGTGGACTGACCGGAAATGTATCGTCAAGTTCACCGGGCAGATAAGGACCAAGTTCAAGTTTCTGCGGATGCTCGGAAAGGCCTTTGTTATTGGCAAGCTTCCCGCTGAAAACTTCCTTATGACCGATCAGATAATCGATCTGTGTCATGCCGGTCGTCGTGGGCGAAAGGCTTGCCTGAACCGGGGCCGCGTGAAGGGCGAACACTTCAATCGGTTGGGTCGGATGGGCGCCACAAAGATCAATCAGGATATCGATCTTGTCCTTGCGGATGCGATCAGCGATCTGCATCGGGTCCTGCCCGAAAACTTCCCGCCAGCCATCGGCCATAACCTGCCAGGATCTTGTCACGTCATCCGGGCGCGGTGTTGCGGAATACAGGAACAGTTCAACTTCATGCCGGTTCAGATTGCGGGCAAGCGACCCCAGAAGTTTAAAGGACGGATGTTCACAGAAAAACGGCGATATCCAGCCGATCCGCAATCGCTTGTCCGATTGCCGCGTATTGGCAAATACCGGCTTTGCGGCGATCGGCATGTGATGCTTTGCCCAGTTCTTGGCTTCTTTGGCAAATTCCGTCCCGTCGCCCGATGCCAGTTTCGCCTTGCTGCGCAACAACAGGGCATCGGCCATCGCATTGTCCGGGTTTGCTTTCAGAACTGCTTCAAGGATCTCGATGGTGCCAAAAACGTCCCCGCATTTAAGCGTGATATCGGCCAGAACAAGATCAATGTCATCGGTGTCTTTGGCAAGTTGTCGGGCGGTCTTAAGCAACGCAATCGCCTTGGCATACTGACCTTGATGGGCAAGAGATTGGCCAAGTCCGCGCAGGCCCGGAACAAATTTGGCATCAATGCTGAGCGCACGTTGATAAAGTCCCTGTGCCGGCCCGGGATAGCCAAGACGCAGATGTGCCGTTGCAACCCGGCAAATCATGTCCGGGGTAATGCCTGCGGCCTCGGCGGCATGATCAAGAGACATCAGGGCGGCTTTTTCCTGCCCCAAGGCATGAAGCGCATTGCCAAACAGCAACAGGCCCTCAAAATGATCCGGTTTCAGTCCAAGAAGCCGACCCAGAAGATCAACTGCTTGCCCCAAATGCCCGCGCGGTATTTCAAGTCGGGCAAGGTGATAAAGCGCGGTCGGAAAATCCCCATGGTAACTAATCGCTTGTTTAAACTGATCAATTGCCTTTTCAATCTGGCCCGAACTTTCAAGGGCAATGGCATAATTACACCGCGCTGCCGGATTGGCTCCGACACTTGAAAGGCAGCTTTCAAACAGATCAATGGCTTCGCCATTGCGGCCCTGACCGGTTAAAAGCGTTGCCAGAAGATGTTCGGCCTCGGCATTGGCCGGGGAAATATCAAGGATTTGACGATAGATCTTTTCGGCTTCCTCCGGGCGATTGCCCTCATGCGCACTCAACCCGCGTCGCAACAGTGTCTTGAGTTGGTCGGACATGTGGGTGCGTGTCTCCGCCTAGGATGTGCTGTTCAGATAACCGTTTGAAGACATTAAAGGGTTCTGGCTGCGCTTTAAAGCATACAGTTGTGCAAGGCGCATTTTGGGTCGGGTATTCAAGCGAAAAAAAACCCCGAACCTTTCCGGGTCCGGGGCGAGAATGGGAGTGGGAGAATCGCCTGGCGGCGATAATCACCTACTAAGATATGGCCAGTTTGGTCGAAGATCGCCTATCCAAGGGGATAGTGTTTTGTGGTATTTGGGATAGGTTTTCAAAAGGCTGCCAGACAGCCTGTGAACTGGGTCACAAATTCCCGGTCATGCGTAAAAGACGCTAATATTAGGTCGTCTGATCCAGGCACAAGTTTGCCGTCGCGTAGCAATCATACCATATGATGGAATAACGCGAAATTTTCGGGCAAAAAACTGTCAAAACGCGCGAAGACTGTGCTAGAACCGCAGATATATAAAGAAACTCACCCCGCGAAGTAAGAGAGGTTCCTTCCATGCCGGAATATCGGTCCCGTACAACAACCCATGGCCGCAATATGGCTGGTGCGCGCGGCCTTTGGCGCGCCACTGGTATGACAGATGAAGACTTCGACAAGCCGATCATTGCGGTCGTAAACAGCTTCACCCAGTTTGTGCCCGGTCACGTGCATCTCAAAGACCTTGGTCAGTTGGTTGCCCGTGAAATCGAGGCCGCAGGTGGTGTCGCAAAAGAATTCAATACCATTGCGGTCGATGATGGCATCGCGATGGGCCATGACGGCATGCTCTATAGCTTGCCATCCCGTGAAATCATTGCTGATTCCGTTGAATATATGGTCAATGCCCATTGCGCCGATGCGATGGTGTGCATTTCCAACTGTGACAAAATCACCCCCGGTATGCTGATGGCTGCAATGCGCCTCAATGTCCCAGCCGTGTTTGTGTCCGGTGGCCCGATGGAAGCTGGCAAAATCACCATCGAAGGCAAAGAACATCACCTTGATCTGGTTGATGCCATGGTTCAGGCAGCTGATCCTAACATCTCTGATGAACAGGTCAAAGCAGTCGAACGCTCTGCATGTCCGACCTGTGGGTCATGCTCTGGCATGTTTACGGCCAACTCGATGAACTGTCTGGCTGAGGCACTTGGTCTGGCACTTCCGGGCAATGGCTCGGTCCTGGCGACCCACGGTGCACGTAAGGAGCTTTTCCTTGAAGCTGCCCGTACTTCGGTCAAGCTGGCACGTCGTTATTACGAAGAAGAAGACATTGGCGCGACCCCGCGTGGTATCGCAACGTTCGAGGCGTTTGAAAACGCCATGGCGCTTGATATTGCCATGGGCGGCTCGACCAACACGGTTCTGCATTTGCTCGCCATCGCCAAGGAAGCCGAAGTCGATTTCACCATGGCCGACATGGATCGCCTGTCGCGCAAGGTCCCGTATCTTTCCAAAGTCGCACCAAACCATCCGATGTTCCACATGGAAGACGTCCATCGTGCCGGTGGCATCATGCGTATCCTTGGCGAACTGGAACGCGGCGGCTTGCTGCACACGGATGTTTCGACCGTGCATGCCAAAACCATGGCCGATGCCCTTGAAAAATGGGATATCAAACGCACAACCAACGAAGCCGTGCATAAATTCTTCCGTGCCATGCCCGGTGGTGTGCCGACCCAAACCGCGTTCAGTCAGGAACGCTATTGGGATGACCTTGATCTTGACGAAAAAGAAGGCTGCATTCGTGACATCGAAAATGCCTATAGCAAGGATGGCGGGCTCGCCGTTCTGTTCGGCAATTTGGCGGTAAATGGATGTGTGGTTAAGACCGGTGGTGTTGACAAAAGCATTCTGAAATTCACCGGCCCGGCTGTGGTCTGTGAAAGTCAGGACGAAGCCGTCGCCAAGGTTCTTGGTGGTGAAGTCAAGGAAGGCGACGTTGTCGTCATTCGCTATGAAGGTCCCAAAGGTGGTCCGGGCATGCAGGAAATGCTCTATCCGACCAGCTATCTGAAATCGATGGGGCTTGGTAAAGCCTGCGCATTGATCACGGATGGCCGTTTCTCAGGCGGGACGTCTGGTCTTTCCATCGGTCACGTGTCACCCGAAGCTGCGGCTGGTGGGGATATCGCACTGGTTGAGCCGGGCGATACCATCGAGATCGACATTCCCAACCGCACGATCAAAATCGCGGTGGATGATGCAGTGCTGAGCGCACGTCGCAAGGCGATGGAGGCCAAAGGACCCGAAGCATGGCGTCCGGCCAAGCCACGCAAACGCAAAGTCACAACCGCCCTTCGCGCCTATGCCGCCATGGCAACCAGTGCCGATCAGGGTGCTGTTCGTGATGTGACACAGGTCGAATTCTGATTTTATCTGATTTGATATCTCGCAAAAAGGGGCACCGGATGGTGCCCCTTTTTTTGATCTTGGCCTGACAAGGATGGGTTACGACAAAGCCTGTTCGATCGAAAGGCTGTCATAGCCCAAGGCGTCAGCAACGGCTTTATAAGTGATCTTGCCCTGATGCACGTTAAGGCCTGCGGCAAGATGCGCATCATCTTTGCAAGCCTGCTTCCAACCTTTGTTGGCCAAGGCCAAGGCAAAGGGCAGGGTGGCATTGTTGAGGGCAAAGGTTGATGTGCGGGCAACAGCACCGGGCATATTGGCCACACAATAATGCACAACATCATCAACGATATAGGTCGGATCTGCATGCGTGGTGGCTTTGGATGTTTCAAAGCACCCGCCCTGATCAATCGCAACGTCAACAATGACCGATCCGGGCTTCATTTTTGAAAGCTGATCTTTCTTGATCAGTTTTGGCGCCGCCGCACCGGGGATCAGAACCGCACCGACAACCATATCGGCCTCATAAACCAGTGCTTCGGTGTCATCAATCGTGGCGTATTGCGTTTTGATCCGCGGGCCAAACACATCATCAAGATAAGTCAGGCGTTTGACATTCTTGTCAAGAATGGTGACATCGGCCCCCATGCCCGCTGCAATGCGTGCGGCATTGGTGCCAACAACACCGCCGCCAATCACAATGACCTTGGCCGGGGCAACGCCCGGAACACCGCCCAGCAACATGCCGCGTCCGCCATTGGCTTTTTGCAGGGCCGCGGCCCCGACCTGTGGGGCCATGCGTCCGGCAACTTCGGACATCGGGGCCAAAAGCGGTAATCCGCCATTACGATCCGTAACAGTTTCATAGGCAATTGCCGTGACGCCGGATTTGATCAAGCCCGCCGTCTGATCCGGATCCGGAGCAAGGTGCAAATAGGTAAACAGCAACTGGCCTTCGCGCAGTTGTTCATATTCAACGCGTTGCGGTTCCTTGACCTTTATGACCATTTCAGCGGTGGCAAAAATGTCAGAAGCGGTTTGGGTGATTTCGGCACCTGCAGCGATGTAATCTTCATCTGTGCAGCCAATGCCGGCCCCGGCCATGGTTTCGATTTTAACTTTGTGGCCGTGGGTAACAAGTTCTCGGACTGAGCTTGGGGTCAGTCCGACACGATACTCGTTGTTTTTGATTTCCTTTGGAACACCTATCAGCATTTCGTTTTCTCCCGACGAAAATGGTGGCAATCGGGCTCTCTCTCGGTCTGTGCCGGGATGCCCGGGCATTTTATGCCAGTCTTTTTATTGTGTGTGCATGATACCCTAAAAATTGGGCAATTATCCTTCAATTCAAGAGGTGTTTAGTGCTATCATTGCTAGATAATTTAAAAGAAACACCGTGATCTCGGAGGAATATTCGAATGCAGATGGACGAACGTGATCGGATGATACTGCGTTTACTGCAGAAAGATGGCCGTATCAGCAATGCGGAACTGGCCGATAAGGTCAACCTGTCAGCATCAGCTTGCCTGCGTCGTGTCCGCTTGCTCGAAGAAGCGGGCTTTATTGACCATTATACCATGCTGCTAAATCCGGTACGGATTGGCAAGCCGGGCAATGCATTTGTCAATATTGCCATTAACCGTCAGACCCGTGAAGCTTTGGAGACTTTCGAGAAGGAAGTTCAAAAGGTTCCCGAAGTTGTCGAATGCTACCTTCTTGCCGGACAAAGCGACTATCTGGTGCATGTCGTCTATAGCGACACCGCCGATTACGAACGCATTCACAGCGAAGTCCTGACCCAGCTTCCCGGTGTCGAACGTGTGCAGACTGTCATTACATTGCGCGAAGTCAAGCGAACGACGGAACTTCCGGTTTAAGCAAAAAGAATAAGCTGCAAACGGTCGGTGCAACTCATCTAGGTTTAGCGCAGGGGCGCTTTTTATCTGCTTGTCAGGGCTGAAACCTGATGGGTTGCTAACCCCGCGAGAAAACCCGAATCCGACTCGACGAAAAAACTGTACTGATTCGCGATATATGTTCGGAATCACATTGTATGGTTGAAGCTATGTGACCGCAATTCATCTAATGAAGGTGCGTTCTGACAAGAGAAATACCTGTTTTTTCAGTGTTTCATAAATTTTGTCTATTTATTGGCCGACTGCGATTTGACTTTGAAGTGAATTAACATGCAATAATATGTTCAGGGGAAAATGTTGGGGGAAGTACTACATGGAACAAGAAAATCTTGTTCGTGCGAGAAGCCACGAGCAAAAACTAAAGCGCCGTGCCGATATTCTTGATGCAGCACGCGAACTTTATCTCGAAGGCGATGGCACATTGCCGTCTGCTGCGGAAGTGGCGCGAAAGGCCAATTTGGCCAAGGGCACGCTTTATCTTTATTTCTCAAGCAAGGAAGCTTTGTTTCTTGAAGTGCTGCGGCATTTCCAGAAAGGCTGGTTTGAGAACAATCTTGATGTGATCGATGAAGAGGCACTGCGTCGACCCGAAGAACGGGATTCAACCCGTGTCGCGCGCCAGTTCGTTCAGTATCTCGTAAAGAACGAAAAATTCCTGTATCTGGCGTCCTTGGCGCAGGGTGTGCTCGAATCTGGTTCTGACGATGAAATGGTCGTTGGCCAACGTCGTTTTCTGGCCTCGATGGTCAAACGAACCGCCGATGCCTTGGCCGAGCTTTATGAAATCACACCCGATGAAGCCAGCAAGCTTATGCGGTCATCCTATGCGCTGGTGATCGGTTTGTGGCAAATGTCGCAATTGCCCGACCGGGTCAAAAAGCTGATGGAACAAAACGCGCTGACCAATCTGATTGTTGATTTTGATGAAGCAGCAGAAGAAGCCGTCGTGTCCTATTGGCGTGTGCTTGCACCGGGCATGAAATGCCGTGAAATGATGCGCCGTGCGGCTGAGGGCAGTTGTGCCGACTGATTGGTTACCTTAAATGGCCTAAACGAAAAGCAGCGCCGGAAGATATTCCGGCGCTGCTTTTTTATGTTCAGATTATGCAATCGGCGGGGTCAGGGCTGAATTTCAGCACTCGCCGAAGACCGGCTGCGGTTGCGTTCAGAACGCAGGATCAGCAGGCTGGAAATCAGGATCATGACCGACACCGACACAATGATCAGTGTGGCAAGGGCGTTGATTTCCGGCGACACCCCAAGACGGACGGATGAAAATACCTTCATCGGAAGCGTGGTTGATCCCGGACCGGCGACAAAGCTTGCAATCACAAGATCATCAAGCGACAGGGTGAAGGACAAAAGCCATCCGGCCAAAAGGGCCGGCAGTATCATTGGAAGCGTAATGACAAAGAAAATCTTTGCCGGTTTCGCGCCCAAATCCATTGCGGCTTCTTCAACCGAAATATCCATGCCCGACAGCCTTGATTGAATGACAACGGCAACATAGGCCGCACAGAATGTCGTATGCGCAATCGTGATCGTTGCTACGCCACGCCCTGCAGGCCAACCGATCAATTGTTCAAGGGTCACGAACAACAGCAACAGCGAAAGCCCGGTAATGACTTCCGGCATCACCAACGGGGCGGCAATCATCCCTGAAAACAGGGTGCGTCCCTTAAACCGGCCAAAGCGCGACATAACAAGCCCGGCAGGTGTACCAAGTGCCAAGGCAAGGGTTGCCGACATCACGCCAATCCTCAGGCTGTTCCATGCCGCGTCAATCATGCCGTCATTGCTAAACAGCGAGACATACCATTTGGTCGAAAAGCCCGTCCAGACGGTGACAAGCTTGCCCTCGTTAAACGAGTAGATCATGACAAGCAGGATCGGCACATAAAGAAAGGCAAAGCCAAACACCAGTGCCGAAATCAGGAAGGTGGATCTTTTACCGCTCATGACTGTCCTTCCTCCTGCTTGGACTGGATATGCTGGAACCACATGATCGGAATAACCAGGAACATCAGCATGGCGATGGCAACCGCAGATGCAATCGGCCAGTCACGGTTGGCAAAGAACTCGTTCCAGAGTGTGCGCCCGATCATCAAGGTGTTCGGACCGCCCAGCAGTTCCGGAATGACAAATTCACCAACAGCCGGAATAAACACAAGAAGAGATCCCGCCAAAATGCCCGGAAGCGACAGGGGCAGGGTGACTTTCGCAAATGCCTGCCAAGGCTTGCAGCCAAGATCAAGGGCGGCCTCAATCAAACTGCCATCCATTTTCTCAAGCGTGGAATAAAGCGGCAGGATCATGAAGGGCAAATAGGTATAAACAATCCCGACATAAACCGCGAATTCGGTCTGGCGCATGATCAGCGGTTCGGAAATGATCCCGGTCCAAAGCAAAAATGCATTGATCAGACCTTCACGATCCAGAATGCCGATCCATGCATAAACGCGGATCAGGAAACTGGTCCAGAACGGCAGGATCACCATCATCAAAAGAATGCTGCGCAAAGACCCGTGGGCACGGGCGATGCCATACGCCATCGGATAGCCGATCAGAAGGGTGATGATGGTCGATATCGCGGCGATCCGGATGGAATTAAGATAGGCCGTGGCATAAAGGCTGTCAGACAGCAGAAACAGATAGTTCCCGAAATTCAGAGTGATCGTGATGCCTTCGTCGATCCATTCAAACAAAGAGGTGTATGGCGGCTGGGCATATTCGGCCATGGAAAAACTGATCTTGAGAACGATCAGGAATGGCACAAGGAAGAACAGGAAAAGCCAGAGATACGGGATGCCAATGACCAATACCCGGCCATGCTTGATCATCCATCGATCAAATCTTTGCTTTATGCTCAAAGCAGGAAGTTCTTGTTTGTCACTGCTCATTTGTTCAGAACCGAAGCAGCCCCGGCCTCCCACGACACCCAAACAGTGTCTTCCCACGTATAACGTGGTTCGATTTGGCGGGTGGAATTCGGTTCGGTCACCTTGATGCGTTTGCCGCTTTTAAGGCGCACGTGATAGGTCGAAATACCGCCCAGATAGCCGATCTCCTCGACCTTCCCCGATACGCAGTTATATTTGGTATCTTCGGGGGCTTCTTTGGTCAGAAGCAAACGTTCAGGGCGAAGGGCAGCCCAGAATGTCATGCCTTCATGCCCCTGAACGGCGTGATCGATATAAATCTCGCAACCGGCTTCATCCGATTTGATGACCGCGTATTTTTCATCGTCATCAATCAGAACGCCTTCGATCAGATTGACCTGACCAAGGAAGTTCGCGGTGTAGCGGCTGTTGGGATATTCATAAAGCTCAAACGGGGTACCGGTCTGGTTGATCACCCCTTCATTCATCACGGCAATGCGTGAAGCCATGGTCATGGCTTCTTCCTGATCATGGGTGACCATGACAAAGGTCGTGCCGATTTTTTCCTGAATATTGACCAGTTCGAACTGGGTCTGTTCGCGCAATTTCTTATCAAGCGCGCCCAGTGGTTCGTCAAGCAACAGCACTTTGGGGTTTTTCACAAGCGAGCGGGCCAATGCCACACGCTGGCGTTGCCCGCCTGAAAGCTGATGAGGTTTGCGTTTGGCAAACTTGGTCATCTGCACAAGGGCAAGCATGTCCGAAACAAGGGTCCGGATTTCCGATTTTGGCAAACCGTCCTGATGCAGGCCAAAGGCAACGTTTTGTTCCACATTCATATGCGGGAACAGGGCATAGGACTGGAACATCATATTGGTCGGGCGCTCATAGGCCGGAACACCGGCCATATCGACGCCATCGATGTAAATTTTGCCTGATGTTGGTTCTTCAAACCCGGCCAGCATGCGCAGCAAGGTTGTCTTCCCACAGCCCGAACCGCCCAAAAGCGCGAAAAGTTCGTGGCGATAAATATCAAGGGAGACATCATCAACGGCGTAGAAGTCACCGAACTTCTTGGTCACATTCTCAAAGCGGATATAGGGAACCGCGTCTGGATTGTTCCAAGGTTGCGTCTTGTGCACGTCTTCATGCGCACGATCCAAAACCGCCTCTGGCACCAGCATTCTCCCCTTGATCAATGTCACGATGAACCGATTTCATTGGGCGACAGTCCCTGATGACCTGCTGCGCACTCATTGAGTGTTGCGCCTGCGCCAAGATGTCGGTTCGTTCTGATAACAGGATGAAGCAATTCTTCAATCTGTAAAGAGGGGTGTGCGATATTTTGAACAACGATCGGTTTATGCCGCTATAAACGGCAGGAAATGGCCTTCGGGTGTTCAGAAAATGTGCATTATTCGATTATGGCTGCGATGTGTGACTTCGGGAATTAAGGGCAAAATTGATGGCGTGATCACGAGTCCGCGTTACCACGGTTGAGGCAGGGAGCCAATGTGATGCTGTGTGCCATCCTAAAATAAGTTGACGATTTTTCATGGAGCCAGCGGAATATATCTGCTGGCTTTTTGATGCACTTGATCTGGCGTTTGCATAGCCAGAGCGAGGTGCGGTCTCATTGTATTATAATTCTGCACAGCTTCCTTGACCAGT